>CAWEOA010000001.1:0-358188 GCA_963810615.1 uncultured Gammaproteobacteria bacterium
GTGTCCGGTATTGGTCATCGGGTGCGGCGGCTCATGGGAGGCTCAAACTTCCGCCACCGACCCTAAAGAGACATTTCAAATTGCGGAAGCAGACGCTCTGAATGCATTCGAATGCGTTAGTTGAACGCCTCACATCGCCGGATCCCATATCCGTACGCAATTTCGCCCAGCAGACTTGGCGGCATATAGAGCCTTGTCGGCGAAGTCAATGGACTTTTCGACCGGAATACCCGGGTCGAGGAGAGACAGACCGAAAGATGCCTGGATGTGGATGGGCTCTTTTTCGCCGATTTCTATATTCAATGCGGCAAGACCTTCATTGAGTTGCGTTACCCGGGCAGCGCCAGCTGTCATTTCGGTATAAGGCATACACAGCAGGAACTCTTCCCCGCCATAGCGGAATATCTTGTCGTAAGGGCGGAGATGCTTGATCAGGTAGCGGACCGCTGCAGCCAACACCAGATCGCCAGCCGCGTGCCCGTGAAGATCATTAATAGCCTTAAAGTTGTCCAGGTCCATCATGACAACGCAGCAATTCAGGATGTGGCGCTTTACCAGCTCTTGCTGCTCACGCAAGGTTGGCAAAATACCGAAACGGTTAATGGCACCGGTCAGCACGTCCCGGTTGATCAACGAGTCCTCCAACTCCCGTTCCAGAGCAGATATTTCAAGCCGTAGCCGCTCTAGTACGTTGGCAAAGTTGTCGTAATCGAGCGGAGCAATAGGGGCGCCGGCATCCGCCTTGACCAGCAACAACTTCGCCTGGTGATGCAAGCGCTGATGTTCTTCACCCAAGGCGATGAAGCCGGGATGACTGCGCAGCTTTTCAGGTGCCTTGCTGTAATACCATTGCCCGAGGCGGCATTCCGTGTGGGCTACACCGCTCATGTCGTGCTTGTCGCCCGGAAGCTTGCACACGAGTGAGCGGATCAATGACCCATGCCATTGCTGGTGGTTGTAGATGGACTCTTTCAGTTGCGCGATGATGCCTTGCATTTCGTCGCGGGTGACTTCGCCGAGTGCCATATTTGCTCCCTATCAATTCTTTAATCGCATTTACGATGATTGGCTGCTGAACGTGAATCCTTGTTCAGAGAACAGCTTCATGCAGGCATCGACGGCTACTGGCTCATACTCACAACTATGTGCCGGTAGTTGCCGTTCGTGACAGGAAAGCCCCTGCCCAAAGCCGTCTTCAGGCTTCGCTGAAGCGACCATTCAATGATCAGGCGATTCTACGAAAAGCGGGACAGTCCACTATTCACTACTCAATGATGTCTATCACTATCATCACGCTCTCCTCCGCGATCACGATCGTGTTGTTGGCCACCTTGTTCACCATAATCTCGGTCTATCCGATAGCCATCACCACGGGTTCCGTAAGGCCCAATATAACAACCGCTAAAACCAGTCAGCATGAAAGCTACGACTAACAATAGTTTTTCATCATTGATCCTTAGGACTCATATGTGACACTGTGGCAAGCGTCGGAGCATCATTTGCATACTTTCACACTTGGCACTGGCATTCAGTACGCTAGCGCACATATCCAAGGGTCCGCTTTGGATGTGCGACTATCTACGGCGGCTTTGGCCTGCGACCTCAACTGATCGACGCAACACATTGTCCAAATCGTTCTGCCGGTGTTTCATAGTCTAGCGTCGAAAGCTAATCGTCTAGGTTGGCGTGTTAAACATGCAAATCCATATTCATCATCAAATATATGAGATCACCAGGCCAAATATCAGTATTCATGATTTGCCTGCCGTTATTCGACGGGTTGTAACTTAAATCCTGCCAGGATACAGGCGCTGCTTTTGGATTGTCGAATTTGACTGTACCACCGTGAGCAATAGCATTTCGAATGACGCGCCCAAAATTCCACACGGATGGCCAAGTATACGGATTCGCTCCGAAACTAGACTCAATACGGGGTTTGTGCCGTTCAAAATAACTGATGTACATAGAGCTTGCCAACGATGTCAAAGAGAATTTCTAATGCGCCAAGACTTAACTTGGCTTCATTTGGAATTGAAATGTCTTCTTCACTAAAATCGATCGACTTAGGCCAATTGAGCGAGAATATGCTTGGAAGAAGACAAGGACCTTATCGTAATACCTCTGTGAATACCAGTCGTACCGAAAGTCGTAATACCTCTTCAGATTTACGACCTATCCAATTATAACTTACTGAAAATATAACTATTATTTCAACAACCACGACCCATAGTGATAGGTGAAGTAATAAATGGCATAGGCGACTATGGCAAACACGATTACTCCGGCCACGACCGAGCCGGCCACGGTATGGAACCAGGCAAAAACGCCCGGTTGTGAGTCGGACATCTGGTCGAGCATTTCCCAGTCCTCGAGTCCGCGGGTTGCCCGCCGCTCCTCTTCCGAGGCATAACCGAAATTGTCATCGGGCTTGGCGCCCCATTCATCCTTTACCGGATCAAGTTCAGCGCGTTTGGCCTTATTGCTGCGTTTCGTTTCAGTCATGATGCTTGCCTGGTAGGTGTGATTCTGTCCGTTATTATAATTACTAAGAAGCGGCGGTGAGGGATTTACTCTAATTATCCGTCACACCACTTGCAAGATTATGGGGTCGATTTTTCATCGTTATGATAAGTATTCTTCTTATGAGTTGAGAACTTAGTCTATGGCGGCAGCGGCGAGCCGGGCTGTTTGGGACGGAGTAGGGCCTCTTGTATAAGTCATTGCTATTATGGGGATTTAGCCGCTGCTGGGGTTCAGCCTTAAGTGATACGGGGCTTCGGGGGCGAACGGCTGCAGGAACTGGCCTTGAATATTCCGCCGGTTCGACCGCTATTATCCGCGTAGGAGTGATTTTTCCGCTGAGGTTCGAATGTCGATTGCAATTGGATCAAGCTCACTATCCGGGGTCAGTGGTGGCCAATCTTCCCGTGCCGCTTTGCGCGCGGAGGTCGTCCGATACCAAAAACAATTGTCGGATTGCGTCAATTGCTCGTCCTCCAAGACCCTGGAGGGGAAGGCGCACATCCAGGAACTCTCGACCCGGATTAGTGTAGATCAGCAACGCATCAAGCAGATTGAATCCGGTGGAACGGCGGCCAATGATCCGGCCGCGTTGCCCGCAACCGCCCCTGCCGATACCTATACAAGTGCCAGCGCGTCGGCGATGCCTCCGACTCAGGCTCAGGGTAAGCTTGTGAATGTGTTCGCCTGATAGCGGGCCATGATTTCTTCCCCGGTATATTGCTCAGCCTAAGTGCATTTCTAAAGACCAGGGATGGCAAGAACGCATTTAACTCCGATTCTGTTGCGATGCCCAGTGGCATTGGTAATGCTTGTAGCCGTGTTGCTTGCTTGTACGCCGGACCGTGACAATCATGATCACCCCAATTTGAAGACTGGAGAGGAATTGTATAAGCACCATTGCGCCGAGTGCCACGGTGAGGACGGCACCGGTAAATTGGTTGACAGGACGCCCGCCAATATTCTTACCAGCAAGAACCTGCAGGGCATAGAGGATTACATCATCAGCGATACGGGACGGGACAGGAAAATGCCGGTGTTCGCAAGCATGCCCAGGTCGGAGGCGAAAAAGATAGCCGCTTATTTGCTGGAATTGAAGGACAGATATGACAGTCTGGCCGAGAACCAGAGGAAGAATCAGGCAGTTGCTGATAGATCCGGAGCAGGCGGAGAAGATCGGAAATAATCCGAGGTCATCATCGATGGTTACCGTTGAAAAAATAATGTCCCCGCATGTGCTGAGCGTTGATATGGACGTTACGCTCAAGGAAGTTCGCGAAATTTTCGAGCACGTACGATTTCACCACATTTTGGTGCTGGAAAATGAGCGTTTGGCGGGCATCATCTCCGATCGCGACCTGCTCAAGGCGGTGAGTCCCTATGCAAGCACGCAATCGGAACGGCCCAGGGATGCCGCCACTTTGCGGAAACGGGTGCATCAAATCATGACCCGGAAACCGATCAGCGTAAACGTGGATAGCAGCGTTCTCGAGGCGATAAGATCCTTTATCGATCATAAAGTATCCTGTTTGCCGGTGTTGAATCAGGATGGCAGCGTAGCGGGTATCTTGACCTGGCGGGACGTTCTTAAGGCGATTGCCGCCACTGTCGAAAAGCCTCGCGTCAATGAGCAAACATCATAAAGACCGGAGTCCATCGATTTTTTGTCTGTAAATTTATGTGTCCTGAGTACCAGCCTTGCAAACTCTCTCCAAACGCTCCGCCACAAAATCGATAAATGAACGCACCGCCGGGATCAGTCCCCGCCGCGAGGTATAGACGATATGCAGATTGGTACTCGGCAGACTCCAGTCGGGGAGCACAATCTCCAGTCCGCCTGATGCAAGTTCGGGGCACAGTTCCTCAGGAATGCTCGCAATACCCAGTCCCGTCAAGACGGCATGCTTTATTACCAGCCAGTCGTCGGAGTCGAGCAGCGGCTGGTAGGGAATGACGGCGATTTGGCCGTCCGCGTGGCTTAAATGCCAGCTATAGGCCGTATCGTGGCGGCTCTTACCTACGCTGGGCAGTTGCGAGAGTTCGGCGGGACGGGTCGGGCGAGTGTGCTGGTCGAGAAATGCGGGACTGGCCACCAGGTGGCTGCGGCTTTCTCCCAAGGCGCGGGCAACCAGATTGGAATCTTCCAGGGGCATGGCGCGAAAACGTATCGCCACATCGACACCTTCATCGATGAGGTCGACGATGCGGTCGGTTGCCGACAACGAGATCCGTACCTCCGGGTAACGCTGCATGAAGTCGGTGATGATAGCTCCCAATACCGACTGCGCCGTCAAGGCCGGACAGGTGACGCGGACCCGCCCGCGCGGACTCGCCTGGATTTGCTCCACCACTTCTGCGGCGGCCTCCGCCTCGCTGACCATGGCCTGACAGTGCTGGTAATACATCTCGCCGATGGCCGTCAGTGCCAGTTTGCGTGTAGTGCGATGCAGCAGGCGCACCCCCAGCCGTTCCTCGAGATCGGCGACCCGGCGGCTGATGCGCGAGGTGGTCAGGCCGGCGGCGCGGCTGGCTGCGGTAAAGCTGCCCTTATCCACTACTAAGACAAACAGGTACAGGTCATTGAGATCCTGCATGGCGGGTCCGCTGATGCGTTTGGAGGGCTGTTCTATTATTGCGTCAGGCATGAAAGTGATTCCCGTTAATGGGGTCTAATCATTAATTAGTTGCACATATAACATTAATCTCCACTGAAGATCTTGTAAAGGGGCGAGACGCCAGCTGCGAACCTCCCCCGACGAGAAGTCAACAGATAAGGAGAAAGCCATGAAATTACTGCATATCGATTCCAGCATACTAAGTGACAATTCCGTATCGCGCCAATTGACCCAGGCCATAGTTGACCATTGGCGGCAGAGCGACCCGGACCTGGAAATCACCTATCGCGACCTCGCCGTGGAGCCCCCCAGCCATTTGTCCGCCGAAATCCTGGGCGCGGGTTTTATAGATCCGCAACAGCACAGTCCGCTGCAGCGCGATGAAACCGCTTTCGGTGAAACCTTGCTGGAAGAATTCCTGGCGGCGGATGTGATCGTGCTGGGGGCGCCGATGTATAACTTCTCGATTCCCTCGCAACTGAAGGCGTGGCTGGACAGGGTGCTGGTGAGAGGCCGGACTTTCCAGTACACCGAGAGCGGACCGGTGGGTTTGGCCGGAGGCAAGAAGGCGGTAATCGTTTCGTCGCGCGGCGGTATTTATGGAGAAGGGTCGCCAGCGCGGGTCATGGATCATCAGGAGAGCTATTTGAAGACGGCGCTGGGTTTCGCGGGTATCACCGATGTCAGCGTCATACGCGCCGAAGGGGTCAATATGCCTGAAAAACGCGAACAGGCGATCGCCGCCGCGCACAAGCAGATACGCTGTTTGTTAAAGGCAGCGGCATGATGTTCGGTAATGCGTTCTATCAAGGAGATCACGCCATGAAGAAATTGTCCTTTATACAAAGCCAGGACCAGGGTCATTGGGTGGGTGATGGTTTTCCGGTGCGCAGCATATTCAGCTACAACGACAGGAGCGCTGAACTGTCACCGTTTCTGCTCCTGGATTATGCCGGGCCGGTGGAATTCCCGCCCACTCAACAGCGGCGCGGCGTGGGTGAACATCCGCACCGCGGCTTCGAGACGGTCACCATCGTCTATTCCGGTGAAGTCGAACACCGCGATTCCTCCGGGGGCGGCGGCATCATCGCTGCGGGCGACGTGCAATGGATGACCGCCGCCGGGGGCATCGTGCATGAAGAGTATCACGGCCCGGAATTTGCGAAGAACGGCGGTTTGTTCGAAGTGATTCAATTGTGGGTGAACCTGCCCGCCAGGGACAAGCTGGCGCCGCCCGGCTATCAAGCCCTTACCAGTGTACAGATCCCCCGGGTCGAACTTGCCGCCGGTGGCGGCGCGCTGCGCGTGATCGCGGGTGAGTATATGGGGCATGCCGGACCGGCACGGACCTTCACGCCCATGAATATCTGGGATGTGCGTTTGCAGGCGGGAAAGCGCGTCGAATTCAAGGTTCCCGCCGATTACACCACTGGCTTGTTCGTGCTGCGCGGCGAGATCGCGTTGGCCGGTGGAGAACGTGTAGGCGAAGCGCAGCTCGCGGTCCTGGAACGCGCCGGCGACATGTTTGCCGTAGAGGCCTTGGAAGATGCCACCGTGCTGATCTTGAACGGTCAAGTCATCGCGGAACCGGTGGTCGGCCACGGCCCGTTCGTCATGAACACCGGCGAGGAAATCAGCCAGGCGATCGCCGATTACCAGAGCGGCCGTATGGGGCGTATCGCCGCCAAGGCATGAGTGTCCGCAATCATTTACAACATTTAGGAGATGGCTATGGAAAACACACTACATCGTTACGGCCCGTTGGCCGGCCGCATTTTGATAGCCTTTATTTTCATATTCGCCGGTATCGGCAAGCTGACCGGTTTCGAGGGGACGGTGGGTTACATTGCCAGCAAAGGCTTGCCGGTGCCGCAATTGGCGGCGATAGCGGCGATCATCGTCGAGCTGGGCTGCGGGATACTATTGGTCGCGGGATGGAAGGCGCGCTGGGCCGCCGCGGCGTTGCTGGTATTTACCGGGATGGCGGCATTGTTGTTTCACAATTTCTGGGCGGTGCCTCCCGACCAGGCTCAAAATCAGATGATCCATTTCATGAAGAATATCTCGATGATGGGCGGTTTACTCTTCGTCGTGGTATACGGCAGCGGCCCGCTCAGTGTTGGCGGGCAGCAGGGGGCTGGCTGAAACGGGCATCCGCCCCGGCGTTTAATGAGGGTATACTCAAGCCGGGTACACTCCTTGTAGATTGGGCGGCACTATGCAGGAATCCACACATCGTTCTCTGGTCGATTTGCGCACGGCCTTGCTACACCTGCATAAGGTGCTGTTGGAGATTGAGCGTATCGCCTATGAACAAGTGCACGGTCGGGTGTCGGCCGGCGAATTGTTGAAACTGCTTATAGAGCACCAGCAGTTCGCCTGGTTGCACACCGTCTCCGAGATCGTGGTACGCATCGATGAATTGTTCGATGGCGAAGAGGAGGTGGCCGAGGAGCAAGCCCGCTTGATACTGAGCGAAGCGCGAAGCCTGATCGTCCCTGCGGAGGACGGTACGGATTTCGCAAGCAAGTATTATC
Organism: uncultured Gammaproteobacteria bacterium; assembly: GCA_963810615.1. Classification (GTDB taxonomy): domain Bacteria; phylum Pseudomonadota; class Gammaproteobacteria; order DRLM01; family DRLM01; genus JARRQJ01. The sequence goes on from CAWEOA010000001.1 coordinate 7,673, forward strand.
TTGCCCTGCAGCGGGATCCTTCCGCCGTGTTGGCGCACCGGGCGGTGAGAGAGGTGCTGGCGGCCGGTGCCCGGGATTCATGATTGCGGGTCAGCTGGGTGTCATAAGGAAATGGAGTTTGCCTTTCCGCCCGGAGTGCCGCAAAGATTAATGCAACGGCATGACGGACCGATATCTATGAGGTGATTGCGATAATTGTCAGAGACGTTCTCATGTTGTTCAGTATGCAAAAAATGTTTTCGGATGGTGGTCCATTGATACGTATACGCCGGTTTTTAGTTCGGCGTCGCGGGTGCTCGCCGACATGAGCAAGTCTTCGGCATTTTTCCTCTTGTCCGCCCTGGTTCTGCTGAGTGCGGTCGCGCATGCGGCGCAAACCGCCACCCCGACGCAAAATGACAGCGTGGATGCCACCATAAATGAGCTGGTCTATTCCGCGGATCCGAACGAACCCGAGGCGCAGTTGACAATTACCCTGATGTGCGGGAAAGGCGTCAAGACGCAGCCGGGCTTCGTCGGGTCCCTGCAATGGTATCGCAAGGCGGCCGATCTCGGCTCCGCTCAGGCCCAATTTTATCTAGGCGGGATGTATGAGACCGGGCGCAGAGTTCTGCGTGATTATAAGCGCGCGGCGCAGTGGTATCATCAGGCCGCCGTGCAGGGACATGTCAAAGCGCAGGTGACTCTAGGCTATATGTACGAAAGCGGGCAGGGAGTGCCGCAGGATTACGGCAAGGCGATCAGCTGGTATCGCAAGGCCGCGGATCAGGGTTATGCCATGGCGCAGTTCGATATCGGTACCCTGTATGAAAACGGCTACGGCGTAGCTAAAGATGAGGCTGTCGCTTTGCAATGGTATCGCAGGGCGGCCGACCAGGGATATGCCCCGGCCGTGGACAAGCTTGAGGAGATGGGAAACATCACTGGTTCAGCACTGTGAAAGTCGCCGATTAAACTCCCGTAGGCCGGTGCAGTAAATCAATTCCTTCTTAATAACCTACCCGCAATGCGGCGCGAATGCTGGTGACGATTTCATCCGAACTGCTTTGGAAGGTCAGCATGTCGCGCACCTTGCCGGTGGGATCGATGACATACACCGAGCCGCTATGGTTGACGGTGTATTCGTCAGCGGAGCCGCCTTTGACTTTTTCATAGCCATAACTCGCCCGATATTCCTCGGTCACCTTGTGCAACTCGCTTTGCGTGCCGGTAACGCCGACGATGTTGGGGTGGAAGTGGTTTACATATTCCTTGAGTAAGGTGGGCGAATCACGGTCCGGGTCGATGCTGACAAAGATGCCCCGTACCTGTGCTAGACGGTGCGCGGACAAGGACTTGAAGGCCGCTCGCCAATGGGTCAAGGTGGTGGGGCAGGCATCCGGGCAGTGGGTATAGCCGAAATACAGCAGAACCACATCGCCGCGAAAATCATGAAGCGCCACCGGACCGTCGGCGGAATGCAGCGTGAAATCGCCGTCGACGCCATCCATATTTTCCGGCGTAACCGACGGGCGCGAACTGGCCATGGCTGTTTCAGGATAAGCGCCAGCGACCGTCAGTACGGCGGCAAGCATCAAGGGCGCCGTGCGCAAGCCTAAACCCAAGGCCGTACCGGCTGCGGCTGTGAGATATCGAATGGTCTTGATCAATTCCATTGGTGCCTTTCTCCTGAAGGGCATGCGGCTGCGATAGTTGCCGCAGCCGGCATGATGATTTTATCTTTCCCTCGAGCGCTGTCCTTGGCGGGAGGCTTGGCCCCAATCGATCCAAGCGCTCTGAAAGCTGTTAGTTTGCCGCAATGTATACGATAGATTAAATGTCGGCGTGGATGGGGAATGCTTGAACCCGCGACTGCGGTTCTCCGCGTCCCATCGACTGGAGCGGCATGGCGATGATCGCTATTTCCAGCTTGGGCGGAAGTTGATGAACGGCGCGATGCTATTGCCGATAAAACGTCGTATAGAACAGCGTTACGGCATTGAGCAATGCCAGGAATCCGATGAGCCGCACGATGTACAGGACGGCGCGTCCTTTGAGCCATGCCGGGGGCTCGGTCTTTGTCGTCCGTTGCATGGCATTGCCCAGCCACGTCAGTAGCTGCGCCGAGCGCTGGATGCAGATGATCCCCGCCAGAAAATAAATCAGGGCCATGAGCAGTGTCATGGGATCAATGCGCCGCCGCCGAAGATCGCGGCTGCCGCGCGGCGCGATCCGGTTCGGGCAGGGTTTTCAGTGCCGCGGAGCGGGATGCAGGTTTCAATATCTGCCGTGGGTCTTGGTGATGTAGTTGGCCAGCTCGCGGCTCTCCTGATTCATGCGCATCAAATTGCTGTGGGTGACGCGGAACAAGGCGCGCATGACTTTATAGACGATGCGTGGGTGGCTATCCAGTAAAGACTCGAAGGCATCGGGCGTGAGGGTATAGATAGTGGCGTTGCCGACGGCGCGCAAAGTGGCCTTGCGCGGCGTGCGGTCGACAAAGGCGCGGGTCCCGGCGCATTCACCCTTGGTCATGGTGTACTCCACGGTTTCCTTGCCGTCGTTATTGCTGATCACGGCGAGATCGCCGTCGGCGAGGATGAATAGGGTGGTTTCCTTGCCGCCTTCGGTGATCAGGGTCTCGCCGTCCTTCAGGTGACGGACTCCCATGATGCCGGCCAATACCTTGGCCTCCTCTTCATAGAGTTCCGCCCCCAGGCTTGAGGATCGCAGTTGGTTGAAGTCCGGTGTCGTGCTCATCGTGAAAGCCCTCCGCTTTTTTGACTTTTTTTGGATGCTACCATTTTTTGGTGAAATGTAGTCGCAAGATTATATATGGCGAAGATCTGTACCTGCCAGTGTAGAGCCGATCGCATCGGGTCGGAGATGTACTGAAGCGGCCGCGGCTATAGTTTTAATTTATCCACACAATGATCACGGGATCAATCGCCTGATGCCTGATCGTCAGGTGAGTTTAATAATGAATGATGAAAGTGGCCCCTTACGCATCAACGAACCTGGCCTTCTTAGAGACCAGCTTGCCGTCGCGATAATCCGCCAGGGCCTGTTCGATTTCTTCGCGGCTGTTCATGACGAAGGGGCCGTATTGGACGATGGCTTCGTGCAAGGGACGGCCCGTAACCAGGATGAAGCGCGCGCCCTGGCCCTCGGCGCGCAGCTCCAGGCTGTCGCCGGTGCCGAGTACGGCGAGGTTGTGCGTATCCAGAGCCGTGCCGGCGACTTCGGCTGCGCCTTCGAAAACATAGAGAAAGGCACTCAGGTCGCCAGCAATGTCATGATGAAATTCTTGGCCGGGTTCGAGACTGACATCCAGGTATTGAACGCCGGTATGCGGGTCGCTGATCGGGCCTTGGCGACCGTCATAATCCCCCATGATCACTTTAATTTTTCCTCCGGCGATGGGGGCGATGGGAAAGGCTTCCGGCTGAAATTCCTGATAGGCCGGATCGCTCATCTTCTCGGCGGCGGGCAGGTTGATCCACAGCTGAAAGCCGCGCATCAGGCCGTCGCTTTGTTGCGGCATCTCGGAGTGAATGATGCCGCTGGCGGCCTTCATCCATTGAGCGCCGCCGGCGCGCAGGTCGCCGCGATTGCCCATGCTGTCCTGGTGCAGCATATGGCCGTCCAGCATATAAGTAAAAGTGTTGAAACCGCGGTGGGGATGGTCGGGAAAGCCGGCGATGTAGTCCTTGGGGTCGTTGTTGCTGAAGTGGTCCAGCATCAGAAAGGGGTCGAGGTGGCGTAGGGCGGGCATGCCGATGGTACGGTGGACTAGGACGCCGGCGCCTTCTGAGACGGGCAGCGCGGCGATGCGTTTGCTGACGGTACGCTGAGCCATGATGGACCTCTTGTTGTAGGTGACGGCGCTATTGTCCCATGAAGGGCCTGGGAAGCCCAAGGCGTGGCGGCCGCCTTTCGGCTATAATGCCTCTCTTTCTGGTCAGTCTCACGGGAATTTCGTATGTCGCAAACGTCGGTGAAAAAGGTGGTGTTGGCCTATTCGGGTGGTCTGGATACCTCGGTGATATTGAAGTGGCTGCAGGAGAACTACGGCTGCGAGGTGGTGACCTTCACCGCCGATATCGGCCAGGGCGAGGAGGTGGAGCCGGCTCGTGCCAAGGCCCGCCAGATGGGCGTCAAGGAGATCTATATTGATGACCTGCGCGAGGAGTTCGTGCGGGACTTTGTGTTTCCCATGTTCCGCGCCAATACCCTGTATGAAGGGGAGTATCTGCTCGGCACCTCCATCGCCCGGCCCCTGATCTCCAAGCGCCAGATCGAGATCGCCAACGAGGTGGGTGCGGATGCCGTGTCCCACGGCGCCACCGGTAAGGGCAACGACCAGGTGCGCTTCGAACTGGGCTATTACGCCCTGAGGCCCGATGTGCACGTCATCGCGCCGTGGCGCGAGTGGGACCTGTCGTCGCGGGAGAAGCTGTTGGCCTATGCCGAAAAACACGGCATTCCCATCGAAAAGAAAAAGGGCCAGCGCTCGCCCTATTCCATGGATGCCAATCTGCTGCACATCTCCTATGAAGGTGGCATCCTTGAGGACCCGTGGGCGGAGGCCGAGGAGGATATGTGGCGTTGGTCGGTGTCTCCGGAGAACGCCCCCGACCAGGCCGAATACCTTGAGCTGAGTTATGCGCAGGGAGACATCGTGGCCGTCAACGGCGAGGCCATGAGCCCGGCGGCGGTACTCGCCCACTTGAACAAACTGGGCGGCAAGCACGGCATCGGCCGCGCCGATATCGTGGAGAACCGCTACGTGGGCATGAAATCGCGCGGATGTTATGAAACGCCGGGCGGCACCATCATGTTGAAAGCCCATCGCGCCATCGAATCCCTGACCCTGGATCGTGAGGTCGCGCATCTCAAAGATGACATGATGCCGCGCTACGCCAGCCTGATCTATAACGGTTACTGGTGGAGCCCGGAGCGCAAGATGATGCAGGCCATGATCGACGCCTCGCAGGCGAGCGTGAACGGCGTGGTGCGCGTCAAGCTGTATAAGGGCAATGTCAACGTGGTGGGACGCAAGTCCGATGACAGCCTGTTCGATGCCAACATCGCCACCTTTGAAGAAGACGCCGGCGCCTATAATCAGGCGGACGCCGCGGGATTTATCAAGCTCAACGCGCTGCGCATGCGTATTGCGGCGACGAAGGGGAGAAAGTAAAAGCAGCTTAACTGCAGGGTGTGCGGAGAAAAGCGAATCAGGCGATGCCTGATTTGTAGGTTCCCCCTCCCTTAGGGAGAGGGACAGGGTGAGGGGTATGGTATTCATGTTATCTCCACCCCCACTCTCTACCCTAAAGGGCGTAAATCCCGGCGGGAGAGAGGGATAATGCCGGCCTTTCTAAGTGTTGGCACTTCTATGGGTGCGGCGATGGAGATTTTATCCATAATTATGAGAGTCGCTTATCCTAAATTTAGCTTCGCGTCCTCTGTATTCTCCACACTCACAAGCTTTTAAAGGAGGAAGAAGATGCGCATATTACACACCATGATTCGAGTCGGAGATCTGGAACGGTCCCTGCGGTTTTATACCGAAGTCCTGGGTATGAGCTTGTTGCGGCGGCAGGATTATCCCGACGGTAAGTTCACCCTGGCCTTCGTCGGCTATGGCGACGAGTCCGACGAAGCGGTGATTGAACTCACCTACAACTGGGACGTGAATCAATATGAATTGGGCAACGCCTTCGGTCATATCGCCATCGGTGTCGAAGCGATCAATAAGACGTGTGTGGAAATAAAGCGGCGTGGCGGCAAGGTGGTCCGTGAACCGGGTCCCATGAAGCACGGCACCACCGTCATTGCATTTGTGGAAGACCCCGACGGTTATAAGCTAGAGTTGATCGAGGGGCGCTAAACAGCACAAAGGGGTTCGGTATGGGCGGACTGCGTGCGGCAAGCAGGGCAGGGGCGATGGTGGCGGCGCTGCTGACACTCGCCGCTTGTGCCACCGACAATGATAACCAGACCCGCCAGATCGGTGATTACTTCCTTACCGTGAATACCGACCCGCCGAAGTTAGAGGTGGGGAGAGCTGCGGCGGTGACTGTGCATATCAGTAAAGATGACGAGGGCCTTGAAAGGTGCCGGGTCAGTTTCCGCCAATATATGCCTGACCATCAGATGAGCACCGATCACTCCGGACATGTCATGAATGAGCTCGGTAAGGGCTTTTACCGCGCGGACGGTTCCGAGTTCAGTATGGGTGGCGATTGGGAAATGGAGTTTCAATTCAATTGCGGCAATGGCATGAAGACCATCGTTTTTCCCTATAAGCTGGTGTGGATGTGAACCACGGGTCTTTTCGAGGGCGCTTGCATGGTTGATAAGCATTGTTCTCTTTGCTGCCGCGATGCCGAGATCGTGCTGTGGCAGGGCGCGGACTGTCGTGTGCTCATGACCCCCCAAGCGGGTTATCCCGGATTCTGCCGGGTGATTTGGCACGAGCATGTGCGCGAGATGACGGATCTTGCCGCGGAGCAGCGCGCGCAGTTGATGACGGTGGTATGGGCGGTGGAAGCGGCGCTGCGGCAGGTGCTCATGCCCGCCAAGATCAACCTGGCTTCCCTGGGCAATCAAGTGCCCCACCTGCATTGGCACGTCATTCCCCGTTTCAGCGATGACGCGCATTTTCCTGATGCGGTATGGGCAGCGCCGCGCCGAACCGGCGTAGAACATCCTGTTGATCGCGAGGCGCTGGTTCGGGAGTTGCAGCTGCGTCTTGTGCTGGCCTAGTCTATCTATTAGCCGCCGCTGGGCTAACACTCCCTCTTCCTTCTAGGGTAGAGGGTTGGGGTGCGGGGGTAATGATTAATCGAGTTTTATGTATCCCCTCATCCTGGCCTTCTCCCTGAGGGAGAAGGAAGGTCCAGGTCGACTTTAGCAATAAGTTGGTAGAGGGAGATTCAATCCCGCGCCGTTTCGAAGCTGGCGTCGAGATTGAGTTCGTCGCAGAAGTCGATGAAGGTTTCCCGCAATTGACCGATGGACACCGAGGTCGGCACTGCCACGGTCATCAGCAGTGAGAACATGGTCGCCCCGGTGTGCGGCGCGGCGTAGGTTTCCGTTTCCAGTTCCTCGATGTTGATCTTCTGCTTGGAGAAGAACTCGGTGATGGGGTGCACGATGCCGGGGTGGTCCATGGCGACCACCTCGACCCGATACGGTATCCAGCGTTGTGCGGTGACGCGCTGCGTCGTGGCTTTGGCGGTGATGCTGAGCTGCAGCTCTTCCTCCAGCGCCGGCAAGCGTTGTTGCATGGCGGCGACGGCCGCTTCGCTGCCGTTGATCAACAGGATCAATGCAAACTCGCCGCCCAGTACCGCCATGCGGCTGTTGGTGATATTGCAACCGCTGTCAACGGCCGCTTTGGACAGGGTGTTGACGATACCGGGGCGGTCTTTGCCCTGGGCGGAGATCACAAGAAATTGGTCACTCATATTTTGTTCACCATGATATGGGGGATGGTCATTATGGTAACGGCAATCTCGGTCATTACCAATAATGACGACGCCTGGAATAGGTGGTGATTAATATAATTATTCGCCGCAAAGATGCAAAGTGCGCTGAGAAAGGCTTTATTAAATAACCTTAGCGCCCTTTGCATCTTTGCGGTGAGAGCCTGTATTTTTCATATTGTTACAGCCTGTGCAGGCGCTCCAGATAGGCGTTTTCATCAGGAGAACTATTGTTGCGTTGCGCCTCCCAGATGCCTTCCGCCAGACATTCCGCCATGCGATGTTCGACCTCGTGGGGATCGGTGTGACGCTGCATGAGTCCCTGGTATATCCCGCGGATCCCGACGGGGCGATCTGCGGCCAGCTGTTCCTGAATGGCGATATGCAGCCCCATGTGTAGGAAGGGGTTGGTGCGGCCGGATTCGGGTGCGTAGTCTTGTTCCAGTGTGGTGGGGTCTTCGAGCAGGGCATGATACTCGGGATGTTCGACGATAATGTGTGCCACCATCTCTTCCAAGGCTTGTAGCGCCGCGCCTTCGCGATGCTTGCGCCACACCTCGCAGAAAAAACGCCGGTAGTGAGCGGGGTCGTTGCCGTACATCATGGTTTGAGAAACTTTCTTTAAGGTCTTAGGGGCAGATTCTCACCGCAAAGACGCAAAGAGCGCAAAGGATTTTTACATAATCAGGCTTTTTAGCGCCCTTTGCGTCTTTGCGGTGAGCGCTTTCTATTTTTATTTACCAGCGCGCTTATCCGCATATTCGCAGAGATCGCGGATGATGCAGTCGGGACAGCGGGGCTTGCGTGCCGTGCACACGTAGCGGCCGTGCAGGATCAGCCAGTGGTGGGCGTCATGCCTATATTTTTTCGGCACGTTCACCAATAATTGCTTTTCCACCGCCAGTGGGGTCTTGGCGGCGGCGAGGCCGATGCGATTGGCGACGCGGAAGATGTGGGTGTCCACCGCGATGGTAGCTTGGCCGAAGGCGGTATTGAGAATGACGTTGGCGGTCTTGCGGCCTACTCCCGGCAAGGCCTCCAGGGCCTCGCGAGTGTCGGGCACTTTTCCTTTATGGGTATCCACCAGCAGCCGGCAGGTGGCCATGATGTTTTTCGCCTTGCCGTTGAACAGGCCGATGGTCTTGATGTAATTCTTCAGGCCCTGCTCGCCCAGCTTCAAGATGGCCTGCGGGGTGTTGGCGACCTTGAACAGTTTTTCCGTGGCTTTGTTAACGCCCTTGTCGGTGGCCTGCGCGGACAGGATCACCGCCACCAGCAATTCGAAGGGGCTGCGGTAATGCAGCTCGGTGGTGGGCTTGGGGTTGGCGGCCTGCAGGCGCTCGAAGATGCGGCGGCGTTTTCTGGCGTCCATCCCGAATTAATACGCTGCGCTAGGCGTGGGTATGGGCGGCGTAGCGGGCCGAGGTCGGGGCGGGCAGTGCCTTGCGCCTGGCGTCGATGACGTTTTTCAAGGCGATGAGCAGACCCAGGCCGATGAAGGCGCCGGGCGGCAGGATGGCCAGCAGGAAACCGGGATAGTCATGGAAGACGGTGAGGGTCATCCACTTGGCACCGTCGCCGAACATCAATTGCGCCTGGGAGAACAGGGTGCCCTTGCCCAGCAGCTCGCGCATGGCGCCCAGGGCGACCAGCACCGCGGTGAAACCGACACCCATGAACAGGCCGTCCAGCGTCGAGGGCAGCGGCGCGTTTTTGGAGGCGAAGGCCTCGGCCCGCGCCAGGATGTTGCAGTTGGTGACGATGAGCGGGATGAAGATCCCCAGGATCAGATACAGTTCATGGAAATAGGCGTTCATCGCCAGTTCGATGGCGGTGACGATGGCGGCGATGAGCATGACGAACACCGGTATGCGGATCTCGGACGTTACCTGATTGCGGATCAGGGACACGGTGAGGTTGGTAAGCACCAGGGTCAGGGTGGTGGCGATGCCCAGCCCCAGGGCGTTGATCACGGTGGAACTGACCGCCAGCAACGGACACAGGCCGAGGATCTGCACCAGGGCCGGGTTGTTGTGCCATAGGCCGTTGCGGATGATGGTGCCGTATTCGTTGTCAGTCATGGGGAGGCGCCTCTGTCTTGGTCTTGGTCGCGGTCGGCGCGAACAGCGCGTCGCGGTGTTCCGAAAAGTATTTTAAGCTGTTATGCACGGCCTTGACCACCGCCCGTGGGGTGATGGTGGCGCCGGTGAATTGATCGAACATCCCGCCGTCTTTTTTGACATGCCATTCCTTGGCGTCGAGATTGGACAGGGAATGGCCGTTGAAGCTGGTAATCCAGTTGGATTTTTCAATCTCGATGTTATCCCCCAGCCCCGGGGTTTCCTGGCTAGACAAGACCCGCACGCCTAGGACCGTACCGTCATAGGCGACGGCCACCAGCAGCTTGATGGCACCGCTGTAGCCGTCGGGGGCCACCGGCTCCATGACCAGTGCCACCGGTTTTCCGTTCTTGCGCGCGCGATATACCGGAATGGGGTCGCGGCTGCCTAGCAGTGCCGGCGACACCACCGAGACGGTGTCGCTGTACAGATCGTTGTCGTAAGCCGATGCCGGGATCAGGGCCTGGATGCTGCGCAGCAGGAATTCCCGTTCCTCGGCGGCGATGCGCTCCGCGGTATTGTCGAAGGTGAAGGCGATCAAGGCGGTGCCGACGATGGCGAACAGGCCCAGCAGCACCCCGGTCTTGAACATGTGTTTGACCAGCATCGTCAGCGGTCCTTGCCGTGACCGAACACCCGTGGTTGGGTGTAGTAGTCGATGGTGGGCGCGGCGATATTCATCAGCAGGACGGCGAAGGCCACCCCATCTGGATAACCGCCCCAGGTGCGGATGATGTAAGTCAACACGCCGATGCCCGCGCCGTAATACAAACGTCCCCGCGGCGTGGTGGCGGCGGTGACCGGATCGGTGGCGATGAAGAAGGCGCCGAGCATGGTGGCGCCGCCGAACAGGTGGAACAGCGGTGAGGTATGCAGCGCGGGATTCATGCCGTAAAAGATCAAGGCCATCACTGCCAGCGCGCCGAGCATGGCGGCGGGGATGTGCCAGCTGATGATGCGCTTGTAGAGCATCCACGCGCCGCCGGCGAGAAAGGCGATATTGACCGCTTCCCAACCCTTGCCGCCCAGGCTGCCAAATACCGAGCCGCCGGCGAGGATCTGTCCGACGCCGTGGTGCAACTTCAATTGCGTCTTCATGGTATCCAGCGGCGTGGCCATGCTCACCGCGTCGAAGTTCAGGCCGGCGGGCAATCCGCCGCCGAAGATCACCCGCAGGGTTTCCAGCCAGCCCAAGGGATGTTCATTGAGACTGAGTGGCGGCAGCCACGAGGTCATCTCGCGCGGAAAGGAGATCAGGAGCATCACATAGCCGAGCATGGCCGGATTGAAGGGGTTGTAGCCCAGTCCTCCGAATAGTTGTTTGCCGACGACGATGGCGAACAATACGCCCAGCAGGGTCAACCACCATGGCGACAGAGGCGGCAAGGCCACGGCGAGCAGCATGGCGGTGATCACTGCGCTGCCGTCGCTGAGGAACGGCGCGAGTGGCCGGTCGCGCAGCTTGAGCATCAGCGCCTCGCCGGCCAGTGCGACGCCGACGGCGAAGACGATGTTGATGATCACCCCCGGTCCGAAGAACCAGGCGCAGGCCGCGATACCCGGCACCAGGGCCAGCGCCACCCGCACCATGATGTGCGTGACGGTGATGGGCGCGTGGCCGTGGGGTGAACTGGGTGTCTGTAGCGGCATAGAAGTATCTTAGAAGTCTTGGTTATTTTTCAAAATACCGGTTAACTCATTCCGTCATTCCGGCGACAGCCGGAATCCAGTGTCTTCGAAACTTTATATTTCCTGGACCCCGGCGTTCGCCGGGATGACGGACAAATTAATTCTTTCCTTGTTAAATAGCGCATGCGATCCTTGGGTATTTGCGGTGCTTAATTATTAGTCGCCTTCGGTTTCGCCGCCGCTCCCACTCTCGCGCTTGACGCGCGCCCGTTCCAGGGCGGCGAGGATGGCGGCCTTCTTCTCCGATTTTTCCGCGTCGACTTTGTCCGCTGCGGGTTCGGCGGGTTGTTGCAGTTCGCTCTTCTTTTTGTGCAGTCGTGAAGCGCGTTCGGCCTTTTCCCGATCCAGGCGCTGCTGGCGGAAGTCGTGGCGCTTGCGTGCCAGTTCGGCCTTGTCCTTTTCCCGTTCCTGGGCCCAGATCTCCGCCTTGGCGAAGCGATAGTATTGCACCAGCGGAATGTGGCTGGGGCATACATAGGAACAACAGCCGCACTCGATGCAGTCGAACAGATTGTATTCCTGGATGCGGTGGAAGTCCTTGGCGTGGGCATACCAATACAGTTGTTGCGGCAACAGATTGACCGGGCAGGCGTCCATGCAGGCGCCGCAGCGTATGCAGGGCATGGCCGGCTGTGGCTTGGGGATGGTCGTCGCGGTGGTGGCCAGGACGCAATTGACGGTCTTCACCACCGGCGCGTTGACGGTGTGCAGGGCGAAGCCCATCATCGGCCCGCCGATGATCACTCTATCGGTGTCACCCAGATCCACGTCGCACTCTTCCAGCAGGTCCAGTACCGAGGTGCCGAACAACACTTCCAGATTACGCGGTTGTTTGACACCGTCGCCGGTGATGGTGATATAGCGGGAGATCAGCGGTTCGCCGTGTTCGATGGCGCGGTACACCGCATAGGCGGTGCCGACGTTGTGCATGACGATGCCGATGTGGAGGGGCAGGCCGTTGCTGGGCACTTCCTTGCCGGTCACCACCTTGATGAGCTGTTTCTCGCTGCCCTGCGGATAGACGGTGGGCAGCAGGGCGACACGGATACCCGTCTCGTCGGCCATGGCCGCGCGCATGCTTTCATACGCCTCCGGCTTATTGTCTTCGATGGCAATGATGCATTCGCGGGCATGCAGGGCATGGCGCATGATGTGCAGGCCGGCGATGATCTCCCGCGGCCGTTCGCGCATAAGTCTGTCGTCACAGGTGATATAGGGTTCGCATTCCACGCCGTTGAGAATCAGGGTGTCGATGCGCTTGTCGGTGCCCGGATTCAGCTTGATGAAGGAGGGGAAGCCCGCGCCGCCCAGGCCGACGATGCCCGCCTCGCGGATCATGTTGCGCAGATGGCTGGGATCGATTTGCGTGTAGTCCTGTTTGGCCGAGCGTTCCACCCAGCGGTCCTCGCCGTCGCTGTCGATGACGATGCACGGCGCGCTGAGTCCGGAGGGATGGGGGACGGGATAATCGCCGATGTCGCTGACCGTGCCCGAGGTCGGGGCATGCAGGGCGGCGCTCACATAGCCCTCGGCATGGGCGATCACCTGGCCCTTCAAAACCTGCTCGCCGATCTGCACCGCCGGTTTCGCCGCCTCGCCGATATGCTGGTGCAGAGGCAGGATCAGACGTTTCGGCAGGCGTGCGGGCCGTGTCGCCTGCTGGTTGGATTCGGTTTTATGCTGCGGCGGGTGCACGCCGCCGTTGAATGTCCACAGCGGCGCGCTCACGCCTGTTGTCTCAGCTTGTCGGTTTGCGGTGCGGCGTCGAGCTGTTCGGCAGGGGACGGCCATTTCCAGGAGGCGATGCCCTGCTTGACCTCGACCATGGTGATGCAATCCACCGGACAGGGGGCCACGCACAGCTCGCAGCCGGTGCATTCCTGGGCGATGACGGTATGCATCTGCTTGGCCGCGCCGAGGATGGCATCCACCGGGCAGGCCTGGATGCACAGAGTGCAGCCGATACAGGTGGCTTCGTCGATGATGGCCACGGTGGGCGCGGATTTTTCCTCGCCGTGCTCGGCGCTGAGCGGCTTGGGTTCCACGCCCAGCAACTCAGCCAGGGCACGGATGCCCGCTTCGCCGCCGGGCGGGCATTGATTGATGTCCGCCTCGCCCTTGGCGATGGCCTCGGCATAGGGACGGCAACCGGGAAAGCTGCACTGGCCGCACTGGGTCTGAGGCAGGACTGCGTCGATTTTGTCCACCAGCGGATCGCCCTCCACCTTGAAGCGGATCGCGGCGAAGCCCAGCACCAGTCCGAAGACAAGCGCCAACACCGCCAGTGCGATAATCGCCTCGAGCATGCGCCTATCCCTTCACCAGGCCGGAGAAGCCCATGAAGGCCATGGACATCAGCCCGGCGGTGATCAGGCCGATGGCCGGACCGCGGAACGGCACCGGGACGTCGGCGGCGGCGATGCGCTCGCGCATGGCGGCGAACAGGATCAGCACCAGGGAGAAACCGATGGCGGCGCCGAAGCCGTAAATCGCCGATTGCAGGAAGCTGTGCTGCTCCTGGACATTGAGCAGGGCCACGCCCAGTACCGCGCAGTTGGTGGTGATCAGCGGCAGGTAGATGCCCAGCACCTGATAGAGCAGCGGGCTGGACTTGCGGATCACCATCTCGGTGAACTGCACCACCACCGCGATCACCAGGATGAAGGTGATGGTGCGCAGGTATTCCAGGTGCAGGGGCGCCAGCAGGTACTGGTTGGCGAGGTAACTGGAGACCGAGGACAGGGTCAGCACGAAGGTGGTGGCCAGCGCCATGCCGGTGGCGGTCTCCAGTTTGCGCGATACGCCCATGAAGGGGCACAGCCCGAGAAACTTCACCAGCACGAAGTTGTTCACCAGGACGGTGCTGACCAGCAATAAGGCATACTCAGTCATGGGGTGCTCTCTCGCTCATGAGGAATTCAAGCATGCGAAACGGCCCGCCGTAAGCGGCAAGCCCTGCATTGGCAACGCGCTATTGTAACCCCTTCGCCCGCTACCATGATGTTGTCGTTAACTAATTTTAGGTGGCGCTATGATAAAGCGTCCGGTGTCCCGTATGCGAATATCGGTTTCTTATAAGGTAAGACGGCGTTGTTATTTAGTAATGGTAAATAAATCCTTTGATGTCATTCCGGTGTACGCCGGAATTCAGTAACTCTCTGAATTAAAGGCACTGGATTCCGGATCTCCGCTACGCTGCATCCGGAATGACGAATCACTCAGAGCTACAGAAGAGGCTTTCGATATGGTGGTCATTTCACCTTCATGCCCGCTTGCGCGCCGCTGTCGGGGCTGAGCAGCCAGATCTCTTTGCCGCCGGGGCCGGCGGCCAGCACCATGCCCTCCGACAGGCCGAACTTCATTTTGCGCGGCGCCAGATTGGCTACCACCACCGTGAGCCGGTCCTGCAATTGCTCGGGGTCGTAGGCCGATTTGATGCCGGCGAACACGGTGCGCGGCTGGTCTTCACCGAGATCGAGGGTGAGCTTCAGCAATTTGTCCGCGCCTTCTACATGTTCGGCCTGGACGATGCGGGCGATGCGCATATCGATCTTGGTGAAGTCGTCGATGGTGATGGTGGGGGCGATTTCCATTTTCTTCTCCGTGTGGACTTGATGCTCGCCGTGACGCTGCCGCGACGGGGCCGGCGTGGGCGCCAGGCTCTCGCGGTTGGCGGCGACCAGGGCCTCGATCTGTTTGGGGTCGATGCGGGTCATGAGGTGTTGATAAGGTTTGATGTCAGTGAGCGGTTTGGTGACGTCGTTCCAAACTAGCGGTGTCGTCATTCCAAATAATTTTGCAGCATGCTCGGCTGTATTCGGAATTATAGGTGCTAAGTAATAAGTGATGATTCGGAATGCATCAATACAATCTGAACAAACAGCATGAAGCGTCTGTCGATTTTCTTCCGTAGAAACATCTTTTGCTAATTCCCAAGGCTTAGCCTTGTCCCAGCGCTGATTTATTACGTCGGCGATGCGCATTACTTCGCGTACTACTTTGCTGTAGTCGCGTTGATCATAGAATGCCTTTATTTCATTTTCTGATCCTATAGCGATCCCCGTAGAATAAAAAGATGTTGTGTCATTGAGGTCTATAGGCGCTAAACGACCATCGAAATGTTTAGTGATAAACCCGGCAGCCCTGCTGGCGATATTTATATACTTTCCAATGAGATCACTATTCACGCGTGCCACGAAATCGTCGAAGCTGAGATCGATGTCCTCCATGGTGCCGTTGAGCTTGGCGGCGAAGTAATAGCGCAGCCATTCCGGATTCAGACCCTGTTGCAAATAACTCTCGGCGGTGATGAAGGTGCCGCGCGACTTGGACATCTTCTGGCCGTCCACGGTGAGAAAGCCGTGGGCGGAGATTTTGGTCGGGGTGCGGTAGCCGGCGGCGTCCAGCATGGCCGGCCAGAACAGGGCGTGGAAGTAGAGGATGTCCTTGCCGATGAAGTGATGCAGTTCTGTCTCGGAATCCTTTTTCCAGAAGGCATCGAAGTCCATGCCCTTTTTGTCGCACAGATTCTTGAAGCTGCCCATGTAGCCGATCGGCGCATCCAGCCACACGTAAAAATACTTGCCGGGTGCCCCGGGGATCTCGAAGCCGAAATAGGGCGCGTCGCGGGAGATGTCCCAGTCGCTGAGCCCGGACTCGAACCATTCGCCCATCTTGTTGGCGGCCTCGGGCTGCAAGCGGCCGGAGCGGGTCCAGTCTTTCAGAAATTCGGACTGGGCGCCCAGCTTGAAAAAGTAATGCTCCGATTGCCTGCGCACCGGTGCCGCGCCGGAGACGGCGGAATAGGGATTGATCAGATCGGTGGGCGCATAAGTGGTGCCGCACACCTCGCAGGAATCGCCGTACTGGTCCTTGGCGTGGCACTTGGGGCACTCGCCCTTGATGAAGCGGTCCGGCAGGAACATCTCCTTTACCGGATCGTAGAACTGCTCGATGGTGCGCGCCTCTATGAGTCCCGCCAGTTTGAGCTTGGTGTAGATATCCTCGGCGTACTGGCGGGTCTCGGCGGAATGGGTCGAGTAGTAATTGTCGAAGTCGATGTGAAAACCGGCGAAGTCGCGCTGGTGCTCACCGCTGATGCGTGCGATCAACTGTTCCGGGCTGATGCCCTCCTTCTCGGCGCGCAGCATGATAGGCGTGCCGTGGGTGTCATCCGCGCACACGTAATAGCACTCGTGGCCCTGCATCTTCTGGAAACGCACCCAGATGTCGGTCTGGATGTATTCCACCATGTGGCCGAGGTGGATGGGGCCGTTGGCGTAGGGCAGGGCGCTGGTGACGAGGATTTTTCGAGTCTGTTTCATTTGGGGTTACAACCGCTTTTAGCAAGTGTAAGACATTGAGGGGCTGGGATTATAATACGTTGAGGGTCGAGTTCGAGGTTTTTTTGCGTGGAATGGTGCTCCGACCGTCCGGGCGGGGCGTGAGCGGCAGATAATCGTGTAAAATACCCTCCTTTTTCAGCGGGGGAGATCCCCGCGTAGAGCAGGCGGAAGGCATTATGGCTGAGTTATCGCAGTTGCAGATTGAGGTTGCGCTCAAAGGTTTTATCGATCCCTACATGAAGCAGGATCTGGTGGCGGCCAAGGCGGTGAAGAATATCGCCGTGGCCGGCGGCGAGGTGACGGTGGATGTGGTGCTGGGTTATCCGGCCAAGGGCTTTGCCGATCAGGTGGCCGCCGAACTGCGCGAGCGGGTGCAGGCCGTTGACGGTGTGAGTGCGGCGACGGTCAATGTGTCGTGGGAGATCACCACCCACTCGGTGCAAAAGGGGGTGACCCCGCTCAAGCAGGTGAAAAACGTCATCGCCGTGGCCTCGGGCAAGGGCGGCGTCGGTAAGTCCACTACCGCGGTGAATCTGGCCCTGGCCCTGGCGGCGGAGGGGGCCAAGGTCGGCATCCTGGATGCGGATATCTACGGTCCCAGTCAGCCGCGCATGCTGGGTGCGCAACAGCGCCCGGAGAGCCGGGACGGCAAATCTATGGAGCCGGTCATGGCTCACGGTCTGCAATCCATGTCCGTGGGTTATCTGATCGATGAAGAGGCCCCCATGATCTGGCGCGGCCCCATGGTGACCCAGGCCCTGCAACAGTTGCTGGGTGAAACCAACTGGCACGACATCGATTATCTGGTGGTGGATTTGCCGCCGGGCACCGGCGATATTCAGTTGACCCTGGCGCAGAAGATTCCGGTGAGCGGTGCGGTGATCGTCACCACGCCCCAGGACATCGCTCTGCTGGATGCGCGCAAGGGCCTCAAGATGTTCGAGAAGGTGGAGGTGCCGGTACTGGGGATCGTGGAAAACATGAGCATCCACATCTGCAGTCAATGCGGCCATGCCGAGCATATCTTCGGTTCCGGCGGCGGCGAGAGCATGGCCAAGCAGTACGACGTAGCCTTCCTGGGGGCCCTGCCCCTGGACATCCAGATCCGCGAGGATGCCGACGGCGGGCGGCCCAGCGTGGTAGCGGACCCGGACGGCGCCGTGGCCAAGATCTATCGCGACATCGCCCGGCGGGTGGCCGCGGCCCTGGCCTTGCGGGCCCGGGACTTTACCCATAAATTCCCCAACATCGTGATTCAAAATACCTGAGCCGTCAGCGGTCGGCTATTTATATAGAAAGGCGGTTATGAGCATCAAGTCGGACAAATGGATACGGCGCATGGCGGGGGAGTGCGGCATGATAGAGCCGTTCGAGCCGCGGCAGGTGAGGGAAAACAAGGGGGAGAAGGTGATCTCTTTCGGCACGTCGAGTTACGGCTACGATATCCGCTGCGCCGACGAATTCAAGATCTTCACCAACATCAATTCGGCCATCGTCGATCCCAAGAATTTCGACGCCAACAGCTTCGTCGACATCAAATCCGACGTGTGCATCATCCCGCCCAATTCCTTCGCCCTGGCGCGTACCGTGGAATACTTCCGCATCCCGCGCAGCGTGCTCACCATCTGCCTGGGCAAATCCACTTACGCGCGCTGTGGCATCATCGTCAATGTCACGCCCTTGGAGCCGGAGTGGGAAGGCCACGTCACCCTGGAGTTTTCCAACACCACGCCACTGCCCGCCAAGATCTACGCCAATGAGGGCGTCGCCCAGGTGATCTTCCTGGAGTCCGATGAGGTGTGCGAGACATCCTACGGCGATCGCGGCGGCAAATATCAGGGGCAGCGAGGCGTCACCCTGCCTAAAACTTGATAATTAACATTATGTTACAATGAATGACCGGTTTTGGTTTCCCGGCTGTCGACAATCACTGACTGGGCCGAGATTTCTTAACTGAAAATTTCCTTACCTTTGTTAGTGGCGGGGGCGGGGGTATAGTCTGAACGATAGCACTTGTGATCTGTCTGATTCTCTAGTGTTTAAGCTACGGGTTCATATAGGAATTTCCAGGATGTCTACGCCTGCGACACAGGCCGAGCCGCCGTCGCGGCTAAGTAGCGGGTTAATGGCAGGGTTCGATATGCAGATAGTTAAGGTGCTCAGCAGGACATAATGGCGATGCGTGAGTTGAAGGCGACGGTAATAATTGCGGTCCTGGCGGTGCTTGCCCTATCCAGCGGATGCAGCAAGAATCACGGTGCCGACGCTCCTGCCGCGGCTCCTCCCGCATATACCATCACTGTAGCCGCCGATAAGGTTTTCGGCAGCGGCTTACATTTGATTCTTAACGGCAACACAGATGACGATCTGTTTATCGGCAAGAATCAGACCTTCAGGTTCAGAACCCAGCTGGTGAGTGGCGAGCCATACGACATCACAATAATTCAGCAGCCCACCGATCCGAGTCAAACCTGCACCATGACCAACGGCACCGGCATCGTCAATGGCAGAAATATCACCGCAGTGGTCACTTGCACCACCAACAAATACACCGTCGGCGGTACGGTTACCGGTCTCGCCGGTCAAGTGATATTGCACAACGATGTGCCGAAGAAGCCCTATGATACCTTGACTATCGATGCGAGTGGGCCCTTCGCCTTCGGCAAGGAAGTCACGGATGGGAACAATTACGCTATTTCCATCTTTAGACAGCCGAGTGTCCAGACTTGCACGCTCACCCATGCCACCGGCGTCCTCAAGGGGGCGAAGGTGGATAATGTCGCGCTGAGCTGCGAGGATAACGTCCCTACCATCTCGGTGAAGAGTGCCAGCGTTGTCGAAGGCGATACCGGGACCGGGACGGGTAATACCTTGGAATTCACCGTGAAGCTCTCTTTGCTGGCGCGGCAGAATGTCACCGTCGACTATGCCACTTCCGACGGCACGGCTACGCTAGCCGATAACGATTACACCGCCGCCAATGGGACATTGACGATTTATGCCGGCACCAACAGCAGCATCATAAATGTGCCGGTTGTGGGTGACATCGTCCCGGAAGGGAACGAAAGCTTGACCTTGACGCTTTCCAACCCATTGTTGTTGACGAGTTCTACAACCCCTAAGTTACTGAGTTTTAGTGGGGACGATTTCGCGACCGGGACCATCTACAATGATGATGGCGGCGCGCTCAATGATACTGGGATTACTCTCTGTGGCGATTACTCTGTCGTGGGGACTAGCAATAACGATCTCGACTGTGCAGTCGTCGGCGCCACACCTACTGCCGATGGAATCGACAGCGACGGAGATCCCGTCCCCGCCGGCCAGGATGCCTTGTTCGGTCGCGACGTCACGGCATATGACAACAGTGATGGCCACGCTGGCTTCTCTTTCGAAAAGATTGGAAGCGATGGTGGTTCCTTGACTACTCAGAATGCCGCATGGAGTAAGGATATTAACGGAATTGACAACGGTACCGAAGCCGCAGGAACTAAATGGTCCTGCGTGCTGGATCAAACGACCCAACTGATGTGGGAAGTGAAGACTGCCGATCAGGCCCTTCACGATCAGAACGGGACCTATAGCTGGTATGACACTAACAGTACGACAAATGGCGGTGACCCCGGCACTCCGGACGGGGGGGTATGTGATAAGAATACCTTGACGGCATGTGACACCGAAAAGTTGGTTGCGGCGGTAAATTCCGACGGTTTATGCAGTTATTACGATTGGCGCCTACCGACGGTGGAGGAGTTATCGAGTTTGATCGACAGCAGCGTATCCTCGGGCCCGACCATCGATACCTTCTGGTTTCCGAATACCATGAACGGGATCTATTGGACCGCGTCGACGTATGCCAGCTACAGCTACTATGCGTGGGGCGTCAATTTCAGTAATGGCGCTATCATCGGTAATCGGTTGAAGCTGGATAGTAATCATGTGCGCCTGGTGCGCGGCGGACCATGAGTGTTTGCCGTCACCGGGTTTAGTTGCCGGCGGATAAAAGACGAAGGAGACATCGTTAATGTCTGATATACGTTTCGCCATTCTGTGGGTGTTTTTGCTGAGCCTGAGCGCGGCGCCGGCCATGGCGGCGCAGAGCTGCAATGCCAATATCACGCCAACGGCGCCGAACGGCCGCTATGTTGACCCGGGCGCCGGTAAGGCGCAATGCTGGGGTTCCAATGCCAATGGCCAGTTGGGCAATGGCTCGGCGGTCGATTCCACCACGCCCGTCACCGTGAGCGGGATAAGTAACGCTATGACCCTTGGTGCGGGGCAGGGTCACAGTTGCGCGCTGCTGGTTGACGGGACGGTCCAATGTTGGGGATGGAACGCCTATGGAGAATTGGGCGATGGCACGACCACCGATTCCTTCACGCCGATTACCGTAAACGGACTCACTGCTAATGTTGCGTCGCTGGCCGTGGGACGCGAACACAGTTGCGCTCGACTCGCCAATGGAACTGTGCAGTGTTGGGGCCTGAACAGCGACGGTCAGCTGGGCGATGGCACCAATGTTTATGATGCTTCCTTGCCTCCTGTTACGGTTTACGGCATCACGACCGCCGTTGCGGTTGCGGCGGGAGACTACCACAGCTGCGCAGTGCTGGCTGATAAAAGTGTGTGGTGCTGGGGGCGGAACGACAATGGTCAATTGGGGAATAACAGCATCATTGCCGCCTGGGCACCCGTTCAGGCCGGGATCGGTAGCATAAGCACCGCCACGGCAGTTGCGGCGGGAGGTTCCCACAGCTGCGCGCGGCTGGAGGACGGCAGGGTAGAGTGCTGGGGATTGAACAGCAGCGGCCAGTTGGGCGATGACACGAAGAACGAATCTCATATACCCGTCTATGTCCGCGGGATAGCCACTGCGACCGCGATAGCGGTGGGGAACGCGCACAGTTGCGCGCTGCTCAGCGACAAAACGGTGAAATGTTGGGGACAAAACAACTATGGGCAATTGGGCAATAGCTTGACGACAAATTCTTCTACCCCGGTTATGGTGAGCGGAATCACCGATGCCGTGGAGATTGCGGCCAGCGGTGACTATAGTTGCGCAAGGCTGTCCGATAGCATCTCCGATGGCAAGATTGAATGCTGGGGATTCAACGCCGACGGTCAGCTGGGGAATGGCAGGACCGACAATTCTTCCGTTCCCGTGTTCGTGAGCGGAATCACCAAGGCCGGATCGATCGCCGTGGGAGGCACGCATAGTTGCGCGCGCTTATCCATAAATACGGGCGCCCTGCTCGATACCAGCACGGGCCTGATGTGGAAGAGGTGTTCCGAGGGGGGGCAGGCCTGGGATGCGGTCAATGAAGTCTGCGTAGGCGTTGCCACTCCCTATACCTGGAAGGAGGCGCTGAAGCGTGCGCAAGATGTCAATAACGGGGTTAACGGCGCCGATAATCTGCAGAAAAGCGGTTGGCGGTTGCCGAATCGCAATGAGCTGGCGTCCCTGGTGGAGCACCAGTGCAGTAGTCCGGCAATCAACGCCGCGCTCTTTCCCAGTACGGTTGCCACGTCTTATTGGTCCTCATCACCGAATGCCGCTAATGCGCAGCAGGCATGGTCTGTGGATTTCAGTGACGGGCGGGTCAGCGGCGTGGCGAAGACCGGCAGTGCTTATGTGCGCATGGTTCGTGGTGGGAAGTGATACCGGTGAGTAACGTTCAGGGGTAAGGAAATAACATTTCCATTTTGTGCCATCGCATGAGCACAGCGGCGTGACGGGTTGCCTTAGTTCTGATTCATTCCCTGCAATGAGGTGATCTGCATCACCAGATTACTGCCGTCGGTATCCTGTTGTTCCAGCCGCACAGGGAGATAGGAGAATTGCGGTGCGCACCATACCGTGGTGTCGCGCTTATCGCCGATCCGTTGGATGCGCACGGTTTTCACCTTGCCCATGGCCGTGTTGAGCGTTTCCTCGCCCTCGATCTCGAATTTGTAATCCTTCAATTTGCCGCCGTCGGCGATCTTGTATTCCAAATCCTTTTTGCCTTTCAGCAGGTCGTACATGATGGCCAGTTGATAGACCAGCTTGTCCTGGGCGTCGGGCGGAATCTCCATGCGCCAGGGGTCGCCGTCGATGTTGTTGGTGACGATGTGGCGTTGCCAGTCGAATGTGAGGTTGACGTTGCGGGTCTTGTTGCCGCCGTGGCGGTTGTAGACGTATTCCAGCGGACGGATGTGCGTACCGTCGAAGGACCACTTGCTGTATTCGTCGATACGGTCCTTGACGAACCAGGCGATGAAGCCGGTGGCCTGAGTGGTCGAAGCGTAAATATATGTACCGTCCTTGGCGGTGGTGAGAGAGCGCGTCGAGACGCCCAGGGTGATACCGTTGCGCTTGAGGATGTATTGGGCATTGAACATGGGCAATGGATTTTCCTCCGCGCCCTGCGCGCTCGCCCAGCTCAAGATTGCCGCCAGCGCCGCCCAGACCAGTCGGCGGCTAAGAGATTTGTCTGTCATTTCGTTCCGTATCACGCCGCCTCCCCGGAGAGCGGTGCGGCGAGCGGACTGCCGTCAAATAGGATCTGATGATCGTGGAGCTGCAGGCGGCCTTCCGCGAACCAGCGGAGCACGCGCGGATAGAGGCGGTGTTCCGCGTCCTGCACGCGGGCGGCGAGCGTATCCGCATCGTCACCGGCCAAAATCGGGATCTTGTTCTGGATGATCACCGGTCCGCCGTCCAGCTCGGCGGTGACGAAGTGAATGCTGAGGCCGTGTTCGGTGACGCCGGCCGCCAGGGCGCGGCGGTGGGTATCCAGTCCGCGGAAGGCGGGCAGCAGCGAGGGATGGACGTTAAGCATCCTGCCATGATAATGGCTGACGAAAGCCGGGCTGAGGATGCGCATGAATCCCGCCAGCACCACCAGTGCCGGCTGATAGGCGTCGATGGCCGTTTGCAGCGCAGCATCGAAACTGTCGCGGTCGGCAAAGCGGCTGTGATCGATCACCACCGTGGGAATGTCGGCGCGTCGCGCCCGTTCCAGTCCCAGGGCCTGCGGGCGGTTGCTGATCACGGCACGGATGGTCGCGGGTAATTCCCCGCGGTGTATGGTATCGATGATGGCTTGCAGATTGCTGCCGTTGCCGGAGATGAGCACTACGATCGGCAACGGTGCGGCGTCGTGGACATCCGTCATGAATCACTGAGTAAAACGGGGTCTTCCGTGCCGCCGCGCGCCGCGACTTCACCGATGCGCCATACGGTCTCACCATGCTGCCGTAATATTTGCATGGCCTTATCGGCGTGTTCGGGTCGCACGCACACGATCATGCCGATGCCGCAGTTGAAGGTGCGGTACATTTCGGCGGCGGCGATAGCGCCGCTGTCTTGCAGCCAGTCGAACACCGGCGGACGCGTCCAGGCGTTGATGTGAATGATCGCCTTGGCGGTGTCGGGCAGTACCCGCGGCAGATTTTCCACGATACCGCCGCCGGTGATGTGGGCCAGGGCCGACACCGGCAGTTCGGCGATCAAGGCCAGCAGGGATTTTACGTAGATGCGGGTCGGTTCCAGCAGGGTGTCGCCCAGGCTGCGGCCATGGAAATCACGCCCAAGATCCGCCTTGGTGACCTCGATGACCTTGCGGATCAGGGAATAGCCGTTGGAGTGAGGACCCGAAGAGGCCAAGCCCAGCAGCACGTCCCCGTCCTGCACGCGGCTGCCGTCGATGATGCGTTCTTTTTCCACCACGCCGACGCAGAAGCCGGCCAGGTCGTAATCCTCGCCGTGGTACATGCCGGGCATCTCGGCGGTCTCGCCGCCCACCAGGGCGGCACCCGCCAGTTCGCAACCGCGGCCGATGCCGCTCACTACCGCCGCCGCCACCTCGACATCGAGCTTGCCGGTGGCGTAGTAGTCGAGAAAGAACAAAGGTTCCGCGCCCGCCACGATGATGTCGTTGGCGCACATGGCCACCAGGTCGATACCGATGGTGTCGTGTTTACCCAGTTGCATGGCCAGTTTCAACTTGGTGCCGACGCCGTCGGTGCCCGACACCAGTATCGGTTGGCGGTAACGATCCATCGGGATCTCGAATAAGGCGCCGAAGCCGCCGATGCCTCCCAATAATCCGGCGCGCCGCGTGCGCGCCGCGATAGGTTTGATACGGTCTACCAAACGTTCGCCGGCATCGATGTCGACGCCGGAGTCGCGATAACTCAACCCGGAAGAGGGGGACTGGTCGCTGTTAGTCATGATGAGTGTTTGAAACCGCTTTCTAGTTAAGTCTGCGTATTGTAACGATAAGCGTAGAGATTGTCCTCGCTTGCATCACTTTCCTTTCTATAAACGTGTATTATTCTTCGCTAAGTCCCTGGAGGGGTTAATGAGTTTTAAGGTGGTTTGTATGACGAGGTTTTTCGCGGTGTGGGCATGCCTGGCAACGGTCCTGGCGGCGAGTGGCGCCGTAGGGGCCGTGGAAGTGCCGGGACTGTATGAAGCGGAAGTGCCGGTAAGCGGGCAGAGCACGGCGGAGCGGGTGGCCGCCAGTCGTACCGCCCTGGAAGAGGTGTTGGTCAAGGTCAGCGGCAATGCGGACGTCGCCCATCTACCGCAACTCGAACCGCTGCTCAGCCAGGCGGAACAATGGGTACAACGCTACCAATACCGCGCCGCGCCGCCGCCTGCGGCCGGGACCACGCCCCCGCCGCCTGCGGATGAGGCGGCGGCACCCACGCAGTTGTTGTGGGAAAGTTTTGACAGGCAGACCATCAATCAACGTTTATACGATGCCGGCGTTTCGGTGTGGGGGATCAACCGACCCTCCACTTTGCTGTGGTTGGCCATCGGCGACGGCGGAGACCGCTATCTGGTCGGCGGTGATAATCGCCCCGACGTACAGGCCGCGGTTACCACTCAAGCTCGTCGGCGGGGACTGCCCCTCAACGTGCCGTTGCTGGATTTGCAGGATCAAGGCGCTTTGGCGGTGGCCGACGTATGGGGTGATTTCTCCGATGTGATTGCCAAGGCTTCGGAACGCTATCAGCCCGATGCCATCCTGGTGGGCCGGGTGTATCAAGTAGCGGCGGATCAGTGGCAGAGCCACTGGACCTTGTATCACCGCGGCTCGATGAGCAGCTGGGACTCGGCACAGGGTTCGCAGGATGACGTCATTGCGGCCGGGATCGCCGGGGCTACCGAACAATTCGCCAAGCGCTACGCATTAGATTTGACTCCAGGCGTCGCCAATAGCGTATTGATGAGTATAGAAAACGTGGCCTCTCTGGCGGACTATGCGCGGGTGATGAATTACCTGCAATCGCTGGATCCGGTCGCCGATGTGCAGGTCGCGCGGATAGAGGGGCCCAAGGTGAGTTTTCGTATCAAGGTGCGCGGCCAGCCCCATGGACTGATTCAAACCTTGGCGCTGGGTAAGACCCTGGTGGCGGTGGCGCCGCAAACCGCTGATGGCGCATCCATGACCTCTACGGCGGAGGGTGATCAGGGGGATGGTTCCCCGGCTGCCGAGGAATACCGCTACCGGATAGCGCCGTGAGAGCTAGGGATATCCCTAATGCCCTCAGCATGCTGCGGATGAGCCTGGCCATCCCCAGCGCCATATTATTGCTCCAGGGGTGGTACAAGGCGGCCTTGCTGATCTTCCTGGTCGCCGGTTTGTCCGATGCCCTCGACGGTTATTTGGCCAAGCGTTTTGAGTGGCGCAGCCGGTTGGGGTCCATCCTGGATCCCTTGGCGGACAAGATCCTGTTGGTGACCAATCTCGTCGTGATGGGCTGGTTGGGCTGGCTGCCGGTGTGGCTGGTGGCTGCGGTCATCGGCCGCGATGTCATCGTGGTCAGCGGGGCGTGGATCTATCATAAGCGGGTGAGCCAATATGAGGTGGCGCCGACCATGGCCAGTAAGGTCAATACCACCGCGCAGATCGTGCTGGTGGTCGTGGTGGTGGTTTCGCTCGGGTTGTTTTCCCTGCCGGCTTGGATCGTTGATTCATTGGTCTACGCGGTATTGGTGACTACGGTGTGGAGCGGTGTGGATTATGTGTGGACCTGGGGTTTGCAGGCCTATCGGGCGCGTTCTCACCGTGGGCATGAATGAGGGAACGGGTACGCATGACTGATACCCAAAAAGGACTATTGCTGGTCGGGCTGGTCGCGACGGCGGTATTGCTCTATTTGTTGGCGCCGGTGCTGACGCCGTTTCTGGTGGGCGCGGGCCTGGCCTATCTCGGTGATCCCTTGGCGGACTGGCTGGAGGCGCGGCGCCTGTCGCGCACGGCGGCGGTGGTGATCGTCTTCAGTGTCATGTTATTGGTGGTGGTCGTGGCGGTAGCGGTGTTGCTGCCCTTATTGCAACATCAGCTTCTGGTCTTCGCCGCCAAGTTGCCGGACTACGTGGATTGGTTTCAAGGCCACGCCTTGCCCTGGATACAGACGCGCTTGGGCATGGCCGAGCAGAGTCTGGACATCGGCAGTATCAAGCAGACCTTGCTCGGCCACTGGCAGCAGCTGGGCGGTGTCGGCGCGCAGATCGTGGCGGCGGTCACCCGCTCCTGGCTGGCCATGCTGGGCTGGCTGGCCAATCTGGTATTAATTCCCCTGGTGACCTTTTATTTGCTGCGCGATTGGGATACATCCTTGCAGCGCATCGGCGAGTTGCTGCCGCGCCGTATCGCACCGGTAGTGACGCGCCTCGCCAAGGATTGCGACCTGGTACTGGGTCATTTCCTGCGCGGCCAGTTGTCGGTGATGCTGGCGCTGGCGGTGGTGTATTCCCTGGGTCTGTGGTGGGTGGGGATAGAGCTGGCGCTTTTGATCGGTCTGTTCGCCGGCATGGTGAGTTTTGTCCCTTATCTGGGCTTTATTCTCGGCGTGGCGGCGGCGGGTATCGCGGCCTTGGTGCAGTTTCATGATGCGCTGCACGTGTTGCAGGTGGTTCTGGTCTTTGGTGTCGGTCAGGTGCTGGAGAGTTTTGTGTTTACACCGTTTTTATTGGGCGACCGCATCGGACTGCACCCCTTGGGCGTGATCTTCGCCATCATGGTGGGCGGACAATTGTTCGGTTTCGTCGGCGTATTGCTGGCCTTGCCGACGGCGGCGGTGATCGGCGTCTTGCTGCGTTACGCCCATGAGCGTTATATGAGCAGCGAACTGTATTCCGGGCAGGATTCCTGAGGTGGCCGCTGCGAAAGGCGACGCCGTGACGCGCTACACCCAACTGCCGCTGGGCGTGCGCTTGCGGGAAGCGGCGACCTTTGCCAATTATTATCCGGGCGTCAATCAGCAAGCCGTGAATTTGTTGCAGGCCAGCGTCACCACCGAGCGTGAGTTCATTTATTTGTGGGGCGGGCACGGCAGCGGCAAGACCCACTTGCTGCAGGCGGTGTGTCATCTGGTCAGTGCCCGGCGACATCCCCTGGCGTATTTCCCACTGCGCGAGATGGCGGCATTGTCCGTGGAAGTCCTGGACGGCGTCGAGCAACTGCCGTTGGTGATCGTGGACGATATCGATGCCGTTGCCGGGCAGGCGGACTGGGAGAGGGGCTTGTTTCATCTCTACAACCGCATCGGCGAGCAAGGCGGGCGGCTGATCATGGCGGGTGCCCAAAGTCCCGCCGCGATCGGGATCGTGCTGCCGGACCTGCGCACCCGTCTGGCGGCGGGTCTGGTGCTGCAGTTGCGCGCGCTCACTGATCAGGATAAGGCCGAGGCCCTGCGTCTGCAGGCCCGGCAGCGGGGTTTGGAGATGCCGGAGGAGGTGGCGGGATATCTGTTACGGCGCTGTTCCCGTGACATGACGGCGCTGTTCGAGTTGCTGGAGACCTTGGATCAGGCCTCTCTGGCCGCACAGCGTAAGTTGACCGTTCCCTTCGTCAAAGAGGTCTTGCAGTACAGCTGATGTCCCGACGCCGTCAGGCCAATCGGCGGTTTCAGCGCGCGGCACGTCCCAGGCTGAGGGCGCCGGCGGTTTCCGCCAGGCGCTTACCCAGGGACAGGCACAGACGTTTTTCTTCCTCGCTCAAGGGCAACTTACTGTCGTTGCCGGCCCAATGGCTGGCACCATAAGGCGTGCCGCCGCTGGTGGTGGTGAGCAAGTCTGTCTCGCTGAAGGGCAGCCCGGTGATCAGCATGCCGTGATGAAGCAAGGGTAGCATCATGGAGATCAGCGTGCTTTCCTGGCCGCCGTGCAGTGTCGAGGTGGAGGTGAACACCGCGGCGGGTTTGCCCGCCAAGACCCCGGATAGCCATAGACTGCCGGTGCCGTCGAGGAAGTACTTGAGGGGGGCGGCCATATTGCCGAAGCGGGTCGGGCTGCCCATGGCCATGCCGGCGCATTCGCGTAAGTCGTCCAGGGTGGCATAAGGTGGTCCCGCAACGGGGATGCTGTCCTCCACCGCCTCGCATACCGTGGATACCGCGGGCACCGTACGGATGCGCGCCTGCATACCGGGAACTTGTTCAACGCCGCGGGCGATCATTTGCGCCATGGCGGCGACACTGCCGTGGCGGCTGTAGTAGAGAATCAGGATATCTGCCATGAGAACCTTTATGTTGCTTGGGGATGGTATGCTGCCGGTTGTTTTCTTGACAGCTTATAGCCTGCTTGCTAGCTTGTTCAAGATTAAATTTTTCTTAGAGTACAGCGAGTTTTTGTGTGTTTAGAGCTGAAGGGTGTCTCCGGGGTACATGCTGATGGCGAAGTATACCTTGCTTAGGTGCGCGGCTTTCGTTTTGGTGCTGGCTGTCATGGCCGGCTGCGCCACGGCGCCGACTCAAGAGATGAGTGATGCCCGCCAGGCGGTGCAGGCCGCGCGTGATGCCGGCGCGAAGCTCCATACCCCGGTCGCCATGGAAAGTGCCGAACATGAACTCTCCCAGGCCGAGCACGAGCTGCGCGGTCGTAATTATAAGATCGCCCGCAATGATGCCTTATCCGCCAAGCAGGGGGCTATAAAGGCGCGCAACATGGCGCTGGCCATCAGCGAGGCCAAGGATGCCATCGCGGAGGCGGACAAGCTGGGCGCCTTATCCGAATCCACTCGTGATCGGCTGGCGCAGGCCGAAACCGCGGCGACGGCGGGGAATGAAGTACAAGCGGTGCAGGATGCTCAACTGGCGATGCAACTGGCGCGTGACGATGTGCGCCATTTTAACGAGGAGCAGCAACGCGCCGTGCAGGAAAACCAGGCGTGGTTGGATAAGGCCAAGCCGCTCTTGGAAGAGGCGCACCAGGCGACGGCGCGCATGAGCGGTTTGCAGCAGGAGGCCTTGCGTCGCGCCGAGGAGGCCTATCAGCAGGGAGAGGGGCAAAAGTCCTATAATCTGGCCGATTTTATCGTGGCGGAGGTACGCGCACTCCCGCCCGAACCACCGCCCGCGCCCCGTACCCTGCAGTATCAAGTGGCCAAGGGAGACAATCTGTGGAGCATCGCGGCTAAGCCGTCGGTATACGGCAATGGCATGTGGTGGCCGCTCATTCTGCGCAGCAATCAGGATAAAATTCGCGATGCGGATGTGATCAGTCCCGGCCAACAACTCACCATCGAGCTTGATCCCAAACAGAGTTTGGTGGATCAGGCGGTGCAGCACGCGATCCGCCGCGAGGGGGCGCCGACCGACGTGCAAGACTCAGATAGACAGTTTCTGAAAAATACCCAGTAACGGCGTTGTGTTGAGGCGCGGATCACGGATGTTTTCCGCGCCGCGTAGGGCGCTTAACGCCGCGGCGGTGCGGGGAAATTAAATCACGCCGTCGCGCGCCGCCTGCAACACCAGGGCATCGAATTCATCGCCGCTCATCAGGCCGCGCTCCGCCACGATATCGCGCACCGGCCGTTGGCTTTTCTCTGATTCCTTGGCGATCTCCGCCGCCGCCGCGTAACCGATGCGAGTGTTGAGCAGGGTGGCCAGTCCGACGCTGGCGTGGAGGAAGGCCTTGCAGCGTTCGCGATCCACCGTGAGCCCTTTGAGATTGCGCTCGGTGGCGGCGGTGACCGCATTGCTCAGCCAATCCATGGCGTCGAACAAGGCCGAGCCCAGGGCCGGCATCATGACGTTCAACTCCAATTGTCCCGCCTGGCTCATGGCGGCGATGGCCGCGTCCTGTCCCATTACCTGGTAACACACCTGATTGAGCATTTCGAACATGACCGGATTGACCTTGCCGGGCATGATGCTGGAGCCGGGTTGTACCGGCGGCAACTGGATTTCGCCGATACCGGTGCGCGGTCCCGAGGCCAGCAGGCGCATATCGTTACTGATACGGGTGAGTTCCAGGGCGAGGTCGCGGATCGTCGACGATAGCTGCTGGATGTCGGCCATGGATTGCATCTGCGCCGCGAGATCGGCGGCGGGACGGATGGCTTCGCCGCTGAGCCGTGCCAGCTCCTCTGCCGCCAGGCGCGGATAATCGGGCGCGGTATTGAGGCCGGTGCCGGCGGCGCTGCCGCCCAGGCCGATCTCGCACAGCGGGTCGCGAACGGCCTGCAGGCGCTGTGCGCCGCGTCGCAGGGTCCAGGCATAGGCGTTGAATTCGCGGCCCAGGGTGGTGGGGACCGCATCCTGTAAGTGGGTGCGGGCGCTCTTGACGGTGTTTTCTTCCTGATTACCGATGCGGGCGTATTCGTCGGCCATGCCCGACACCGCAGCGATCAGGCGCGGCAGCTTGGCGAGCGCCGCGAGGCGGATGGCGGTGGGGATGGTGTCGTTGGTGCTTTGGCCCATATTGACGTGATCATTGGGATTCACCAGTTTATAGACGCCGCGTTCGCCGCCCAGGGCGGCATTGGCGAGATTGGCGATGACCTCGTTGCTGTTCATGTTGTGACTGGTGCCGGCGCCGGCCTGAAAACGGTCCACCACGAATTGATCCAGATATTCTCCGGCGAGAATACGATCACAGGCGGCGGCGATGGCCTTGCATAGTGCTTCATCCAAGGCGCCCGCCCGGTGATTGGCGACGGCCGCCGCGCGTTTGATCCGCACATGGGCCATGACGAAATCCCGGTCGGGACGGCGGCCGCTGATAGGGAAATTGGCGACGGCGCGTGCGGTCTGAATGCCGTACCAGGCATCGGCGGGAACCGGATAGTCGCCGAGGCTGTCTCGTTCGTTGCGGGTGTGGGTTGTCATGGTGCGGCCTCTGCAATGATGCTTAATTTGTCAATCATAGGGAGATTTCGAGATTAGGTGTCCGCTGCCGCGGATGAATCGTAATATTGTGCCAAATGCAGGGCGCCGTTGATAGGCGTAGCGCGGGCGGATGATGGGATTATGATCACCCGCTTATTATTTGGATGGGTAAGTGGGTGACACAGCGGAGAGCAAGCGATGGTGGTGTGTAGGCGATGTTGGGTGAGCGGCCGTGTGCAAGGTGTGTATTTTCGTGGCGCTACCCAGCGGCGGGCGGAGGAGCTGGGGGTGACGGGCTATGCACGGAATTTACCTGACGGCAGCGTCGAGGTTCTGGCATGCGGCGCGGCTGAGGCGGTGGCGAGCCTGTGCGAGTGGTTGTGGGAAGGCCCGTCCGGCGCCAGGGTGACGGCGGTGAGCTGTACCGCGGTGGAGATGGAGTTGCCCGGCGGATTTACGATCGGCTAAACGCCGAATTATGCTTGGCCGCGGCGGTCCAAATGGATAGATGGATGGGGCATGAACTTTTCTTGTTGGAGTTCGCTGCTTGATGAGCGCAGGAGGTCAGGGCGATGAAGATACGGCGGGTGTTGCTGAGCCTGATATTTGCGGTGTGCTGGGGTTTGTCGGTGCCCCTATGGGCCGCGGAAGAAAAAGCGGTGGGGATGCAATATCAGAGCGTGACGACAGAGCTGATGAGTATGCTGAGAGAGACCATGGACATTATCAAAAATCTCAATCACACGCCGACGGCGGATGAAAAAAAACATTTGACCGAGATGATGTCCCGATTGGACGCCATGTTGAAGCAACAACAGGAAGTGATGCAGAATATGCAGGATCAGCTCAACACCATCCGTCAACAGCAGGATGAGTACTTTCAGCGGCAGCATATCCTGGAACAGCAGCAAAATCTGCTACAGTAGTGAAACCACCGTAACGCGGAGACGAACGTCATCCGCGTTGCTTACGACTGATGGATGAAGCCGGTCTTTAGCCCGCGCTCAATTGAGCCTGAAGAAAACCCACCACCTCATCGATGGCGATTTGCTGGATCTCCGTTGCGCGCCGTTGCTTGTACTCGACCTCACCTTTGTCCAGACCGCGTTCGCCCAGCACCAGGCGATGGGGAATGCCGATGAGATCCATGTCGGCGAACATTACGCCGGCGCGTTCCTTGCGGTCGTCGAACAACACATCGATGCCCGCATCTTTGAGCCCTTGATAGAGAGCTTCTGCTGCCGCTTGCAGGCGTTGCGACTTGTGCATGTTCATGGGGATCAACACAACTTGAAAGGGCGCGATGGCGTCGGGCCAGATGATGCCGTTGTCGTCGTAGTTTTGTTCGATGGCGGCGGCGACCACCCGCGATACACCGATGCCGTAACAACCCATGGTCATAGTCACCGCCTGACCGCTTTCGTCCAGGCAGGTGGCGCTCATGGCCTGGCTGTATTTCGTGCCCAGCTGGAAGATATGCCCGACCTCGATGCCGCGCTTGATGGCCAGGCTGCCCTTGCCGTCCGGGCTGGGATCGCCTTCGACCACATTGCGCAGATCGGCGACTCGGGGTTCGGGCAGGTCCCGTTTCCAATTGACGCCGGTAAGATGCTTGCCATCCTGATTGGCGCCGCATACGAAGTCGGCTACTTGGATGGCGCTGCGGTCGGCGATCACCGGGATCTTCAATCCCAACGGACCCAGGGAGCCGGCATCGCAGCCAGCGGTTTGTCTGATTTGTTCGGGGGTGGCAAAGGTCAGCGGTGCCGCCACTTCGGGGAGTTTCTCTACCTTGATGGCGTTGAGTTCGTGGTCGCCGCGCAGTACCAGTGCGACGATGCCGTCCGTGCCCTGTACCAGCAGGGTCTTGAGGCAGCGTTCGGCGGGGATGTTCAAGAAGTTGCTGATCTCGGCGATGCTGTGTGCGCCGGGGGTGTCGACCGTGGTGAGGGTTTGCGTCGGCGCGGGACGCGGAGCCGCGGGCGCCAGCGCCTCGGCCAATTCAACATTGGCGGCGTAATCACTGGCGGTGGAAAAGGCGATGGCGTCTTCCCCCGAGGCGGCCAGGACATGGAATTCATGGGAGCCGGTGCCGCCGATGCTGCCGGTATCGGCGCGTACCGCGCGGAATTGCAGGCCGAGACGGGTGAAGATGCGGGTATAGGTCTGGTACATCACCTCATAGGTCGCTTGCAATGACGCCTGGTCGATGTGGAAGGAATAGGCGTCCTTCATCAGGAATTCGCGGGCGCGCATCACGCCGAAGCGCGGCCGAATCTCGTCACGGAACTTGGTCTGGATCTGGTAGAAATTGGCGGGCAGTTGCTTATAGGAACGGATCTCGCGGCGGATCAGATCGGTAATGACCTCTTCGTGAGTGGGACCGAAGCAGAATTCCCGATCATGGCGGTCACGCAGGCGCAGCAGTTCCGGACCGTATTGTTCCCAGCGCCCCGATTCCTGCCACAGCTCCGCGGGTTGCACCGCCGGCATCAACACCTCCTGCGCTCCGGCGGTGTTCATTTCATCGCGCACGATGCTTTCCACCTTGCGCAAAGCGCGCAGTCCCAGCGGCAGCCAGCTGTAGAGGCCGGAGGCGAGTTTGCGGATCATCCCGGCGCGCAGCATCAACTGATGGCTGATGACCTCGGCATCGGCAGGGGTCTCTTTGACGGTGGAAAGCAATAGCTGTGAGGTGCGCATGAATGATCTCGGTTGAAATATAAGGAGCGTGAAATTCTAGCCTGCGTGGGTGGCGGCGTATAGTCTTAGCTGTCAGCGGTCAGCTTAAAGGTTTAAAGCTGATGGCTAATAGCTGACTGCTGATAGCTTCTTTACGCCCTGAAACGCATGGACAGGTCCACGGCGTTCAGATCCTTGGTGATGCTGCCTACCGAGATGAAATCGACGCCGGTTTCGGCGATGCGTCGGATGTTGTCCAGGGTGATCCCGCCTGAGGCTTCTAGCCTGGCGCGGCCGCGGTTGATGGCGACGGCCTCCGCCAGTTGCTCCGGTGTAAAATTGTCGAGTAGGACGCTGTCGGCCGCTGCGGCAAGGGCCTGCTGCAGTTCTTCTAGGTTTTCCACCTCGACCTCGACGGATTTCCCGGCGGCGACACGGCGCGCTACCGCTACGGCCTGAGCGATGGAGCCGGCGGCGAGGATATGGTTTTCCTTGATGAGGACGGCGTCGTAAAGACCCATGCGGTGGTTATGACCGCCGCCGCAGCGTACCGCATATTTCTGGGCCCGACGCAGACCGGGCAGGGTCTTGCGGGTATCCAGGATCTTGACCCCGGTGCCCGCCACCGCCGCAACGTAGCGCTGCGCCCGGCTCGCCGTCCCCGACAGGGTTTGCAGGAAGTTGAGGGCGGTGCGTTCGCCGCTGAGCAGGGCGCGCGCCGGGCCATCGAGTGCGCATAGCATCGTGCCCGGGGCGACGGCATCGCCATCTTGCACACGCCACGCGATGCGTACTTGCGGGTCGATGGCATGGAACACGGCATCGAACCACGCCATGCCGCACATCACCGACTGCTCTCGACTGATTACCGTCGCCTGCCCTGGCAGGGACGGCGGAATGAGGAGAGCGGTGATGTCGCCGCTGCCCAGGTCTTCGGCCAGGGCGCGCGTGACATCGTCGTGGATATCACTCGCTGGTGGCAGCGGAATGGATTTCAAGGCTGTCTCCATGGGGCGTTTTACGGGTGGTGCTGCGAAAAATCTTCAGCGTGAAGTCTGCCAGGGATTGTCTATTAAATACAGCGGTCCGGGCAGTGGACGGGTGATTAGCCCGATCTTTTTCGGCGCTGCAGCCGGCGGGCGGCTGCGGGGAACAGTACTAGCAGCGACAGCCAATCTGTCGCCCCGCCGCCCGAGGCGCCGGCGAAGTTATTGCCCGATACGCTGCTGCCGGCGACGGTGGGAATTTCAATGGTTACGGATTTGAGATTGTCCGGACGGTAATTGTCCACTTGATCGGATTTCGCTTCCCCGCCTATTTGGAAATTCAATGCCTTGGTGGCGATGAGCGCGACGAAGAAATTGGCGGAATCATAGGCATTGATGCTGGGAATGGTGCAGGTGAATCCGGTGGTGCTTTGCGTGCAGTTGCCGGTGTTCGACTCGCTCCCCAGGCTGGTGAGATTCAAGCCGGACTGAAAGGGGATGCTGCCGGTGAGGACGACATTGGTGGCCTGGAGCGGTCCTTTGTTTACGACGGAAAAGGTGACGGTGACCTGCACGGCACCATTGAGCGGGGCGGCGACTTTATCGGTGATATCCAGAGCCAGGTCCAACACGTTCGCCGCGCTGGGGGTGGCGCCAAATTCAAATGCCCCGATATCGCATTGACCGTCGCTGCGCGAAAAATACCGGCCGTCGGTGGCCGGACAGTTGTCGTTAGTGTTGTCGCCTGAGTTGTAAGCCAGGCTGCTGCTCAAGATCGGGAGCGTAAACAAGGAACCCAGGTCGCCGCCGTAATAACCCAAGACATCGGAGAACAGGGTAGCAGGCGGAACGTTATTCTGATCGCCGCTCTGGGTGAAGCCGCAAGTATTGGCGGCGGTTTCTATATTGTGGCCATTGGAATTTATCAAGTCCGCCGTATCACCGTTGCAATTGTCTGTGGTTATGCTATTGCCGACGATGCTATTGATGAAATCGGTTTTGATAAGGAAGTTTCCATTGCCGTCCGTGATGTCGGTATTACACGAACTTGGATTCTGGGATGTACCGGAACCGCAGGCAAAGACTTCCGTGCCGGAGCCACCGTTGGCCACACTATTGCCAAAGATCGTGGAATTGACGACGATGATAGCCCGGTGGTTGTAGATACCGCCGCCGGACAGCGCGGCTTGGTTTTGACTGATCGTTGTGTTGACCATAAGGATGGATCCGACGCTGCCATTGTAGATTCCGCCACCCGCGCCGCCTTGCGTGATGGTGCCTCCCGTCATGATGCCGTTGACCTGATTGAGATAGATCGAAGATTCGGAGATGGACAGTGCGTCCAAATTATCCAGGCCGCCACCGGTTTGTTGGGAGGTGTTGTAGCGGATGGTCGATCGTGTAATCGTCATGTTGCCGTTGGCATTCTGTACGCCGCCGCCGGAGTAGGCGTCAGCCGTATTGTTGTACACATCGGTGTAGTCTATTTTCGTGAATCCGAAAAAATTGCGTATGCCGCCGCCGAGTGGAGCAGAGTTGTTGCTTATGGTGGAGTGGATGATGTTGGTTTGAACGGGGTTAGGGCCTGTTCCGGACACTCCCGTTGTCTGTAAGCCTCCGCCACCGGCGCCTGGGGCGTTAACGCTGACGACTTTATTGTTTTGGATAACACAGTTTTCGATCCGCAACTTCCCGTTAGTGTAGATGCCGCCACCACCGCCGCCGCCACCGCCAATAGCCACATTGTCATTGATGTCAGCGTCTACATAGCCGTTTTGGACGGTGAGGTTGGAGAGGGAGACTGTAGCGCCACTCTTGATCTGCAGGACGCGGTCGCTGGCATTGCCGTCGATGATGGTCTGGCTGGGATCATTGAGATTGCCGCCGACGATGTTGACGGTTCCGGAAATATCCAGATCGCCTGTGGCGGCCTGATCCTCGTTGATCCCAGTCGTGCTCAGGGTATAGGTCCCGGCGGGAAGGTTAATGATGTGGGGCTGAACGACCCCTAGCGCATCCGTACTGTTGCTGGTGGCATTGGCCTTCTGAACAGCTGCGCGTAAGGTACAGGTTCCAGCGCCATCACAAGGGGCTGAGGCCCCAAGAGCGATATCGCTGAAGCTGTTGACGTTGAATGTTGTCGTGGCGGCCTGACCGACTGACACAATGCCTAAGCACAAGGTCAGCTGGGTAATGAGTAGAAACAGTTTCCCTGTGATTCCCTGAAGCATGTGATAGGCATGGGAATCGTTTTTCATAGGCAGGCTACTATTTCCAGGGCTCTTGATCATAAGACAGCGTGTTCGTAGATGCGCGACCACCAGACTACCGGATTGCACAGGGTCTTTCACGCCGATTTTTGACGAAGAAAGAGATGTTTAACCAATTAGAGAGAATTCACGGCTGATAGGTTCCTGCGATTCTCCCCGACTAAGTCTATGCCTCTCCGGGCATAAAGATCTTTCAGGGATATTAACACATGAGTTATTGAAAATTGTAGCTTTCTTGATGATTCGGTAATGCTGCGATTACGTGCAAATCCGGCTTGCAGGCTCGAGCTATCTTGCTGAATTGAATGCATCTTCGTTTCGAGGCGGCGCTTAGGTCGCGGGAAGGGGGGCCGGGCCTTTACGTCAGGATTCCTTCAGCTCAGCAGCTCGGTGTCCTCGTCGGAGTAGGGCGGAGACGAGCAGCACAACAGGCGCAGTTCATCGTCTCCGCGGTTGATCAGGGCGTGGGGCATGCCGGGCGGGATGCAGACCGTATCCCCGGCCGTCACCCTGAACTCATCATCACCCATGCGCATATAGCCTATGCCGGCGGTGAAGTGGTAGATCTCCTCGCTGAGATGGTGCCGGTGCAGCAGGGTGGTGCTCCCGGCGGGTACCAGGGCCTCCGCCAGGCTTTGCTGGTGGTTACCCTGCACGGCGGGATGCATCAGCTCGCGTATGACCGACCCGTCCTTGGTGATGAACGGGGTGACGTGGTTGTATGCGGTATGGATTCGCTCGTTCATGGCAGTTTGCTGAATGGGTGGTTTGGCCGCCTCTTCAGTAAAGCACACTCCGCGTGAGGAGGCGAATTCCGAGCTGAAACGATAAACCGAAATCTTTGCGGCGGCAGGTGAATGCCGAATGATCTAATGGCTACAGGCCGGCTATGTAACCGGGATTACGACTCTTGAATCGCTGTCGGTGCGGGAAAGATCACCTCCACCAGTAAGCCCCCCAGTGAAGATTCTCCCATGACAATGCGGGCTTGGTGCAATTCGGCAATGCGTTGGGTAATGGAAAGCCCCAGCCCGCTGCCCGGCTGCGTGACATCCCGACCGCGGTAGAAGCGCTCCAGGACTTTGTCCCGCTCATCGGCGGGAATGCCGGGACCGCTGTCGGCGACGCGCAGGATGACGTGCTCTTCATGGGTGGTGACGCCCACCACGATCGAACCGTTTTCCGGGGTGTAGTTAATGGCGTTGTCCACCAGATTAGTGAGGAGGATGGTCAGGGCATCGCTGGTGCCGTGCACCATGCCGCGACTGGGTTCGGCCAGGCTGATGTCGATGTGTTTTTTCAAGGCCAGCGGGACGAGTTCTGCTATCACCGTGCTTGCCAGGTGCGTCAAATCCACTTTTTTCAGGCCGGTCAACGGCACGGCGGGATCGAGACGCGCCAGGGTCAGCAATTGCTG
The DNA here is from genome assembly GCA_963810615.1 of uncultured Gammaproteobacteria bacterium. GTDB lineage: Bacteria > Pseudomonadota > Gammaproteobacteria > DRLM01 > DRLM01 > JARRQJ01. The sequence continues at coordinate 46,762 of CAWEOA010000001.1, forward strand.
GGCGACGCGGGTCGCGTTGTCGACGGCGTTGATGACCTGTTGTAAGGCGCGCTGTTGGTCTTGCTGAACATTCGTGCGCTGTGCAACTTGTGCCTGGGCCTTGATGGCGGCCAGCGGGGTGCGTAATTCATGAGCGGCGTCTGCGGTAAAACGCCGCTCGCTGTCAAAAGCCTTTTGCAGGCGTGCCAGCAAGGCGTTGAGGGAATGGACCAGGGATTGGGCTTCAACCGGCACATGGTGGTGATCGACGGGGCTGAGATAATCGGCGGCGCGGGTGGCGACTTCCTTGGCCAGGCGGTTGAGCGGTTTCATGGCGAAGCCGACCCCGTACCAGATCATCAAGGCCAGAATCGGCAGGGTGGTGATCATAGGCGACAACATGCGCCGCACGATCTGCTCGGTGAGGTCGCCGCGCACATCGTAGCGTTCTCCCACTTGCACTAAGATCGGGACCTTCTTATGTTGAACCGAGTAGATGCGCCAGGCCTGGTTGGCGATGATCTGGTCGGAAAATCCGCTGGTGACACTGGAGAGGTGGATGCTGGGGGCGCTGGAGGAGCGGATGGCCAGGGTCGCGTCGCCCAGCCATACCTGAAAGGCCAGCTTCTTTTCGTATTTATGGGTGAGGCCATCACCGGCGGTGATGACATTGTCGTTGATGGATATGGTGCTGGGCCCGGTCAAGCGCTGCTCCATCAATTCATGGTCGCTCAAGGCCAGCAGCACCATTGCCGACTGAACCAGCTCGGCATCCAGTAGTTCCCCAATTTCGTGTCGGCTGTCAATGTAGTTGGCGGTTGCCAAAAACACCCATGCTCCACTTACCGCGCATAATAAGACGATGAGTAAGCGGCGTCGTAACGATATAGTCATGGAGCCTTATCGATAATGTATCCCACTCCGCGAATGGTGCGAATCAAATCGGTGCCCAATTTTTTTCTGAGGCGATGGATATGTACTTCCACCGCATTGCTTTCCACTTCGTCCTTCCACGCGTAGAGGCTTTCTTCCAGGCGTTCCCGGGAAAGCACCTTGTTCATGTTTTCCAGCAGGATGTGCAATAAGGCGAATTCGCGGCGTGACAGCGGTATGATCTCGTTGTTGCGGGTCACGGTCAGTGAGGCGGGATTGATCACCAGATCGCCGTGGCGTAATTCAGGGGCGGCGCGGCCCTTGGACCGCCTGATCAGGGCGCGCAGTCTGGCGTCCAACTCGGCAAGGTCGAAGGGTTTGGTCATGTAGTCGTCGGCACCGCTATCCAGGCCTTTGACCCGGTCGGCGATGGTATCGCGGGCGGTAAGTATCAGTACCGGGAGGGTACTGCCGCTGGTACGCAGATTTTGCAGTACCATCAAGCCGTCGCCCTGGGGGATATTTAAGTCGAGAATCATGGCGTCATAGCGATTGGCTTCCAGGGCCAGTTCCGCCGCCTTGCCGCTCTTGACCCAGTCTACGGCTGCGCCGTGCTGTATCAGTCCGGCATGAATGCCGTCGCCCAGCAGTGTGTCGTCTTCCACGAGTAATACGCGCATTTTCAGTTCCTTCCTGTCTTCGCCGTGTCGCCTGGATCCGTGACGGCGAGACTATAGGTGTTCATTACACTATATAGTCGAGATTAAAAATAGCTTAAAAAATATCCTAAAGATAGCTTGTTGATTGCAATCCTTAAACTTGAAAGCGGCCGTGGTATGCCCCATCTTATAGAGGGATATTGGGTCATTAGTCACTTTTAAAAAGGGGTCCGGCATGCGCATGGATAAGCTCACTAGTAAATTTCAAACAGCCTTAGCCGATGCCCAGAGTCTGGCAATAGGGCGTGACCACCAATTCATTGAACCTATTCATTTAATGAGCGCCTTGTTAGACCAGGATAACGGCACGGTCCGGCATTTATTAAGTCAATCTGACGTCAATGTTAATCAGCTGCGCTCCCAGCTCGGCGAGGCGGTGGAGCGTCTGCCGCGAGTGGAGGGGGCTGCGGGCGAGGTGCATGTTTCAAACGACTTGTCCCGCTTGCTAAATATCACCGATAAACTGGCCCAGACCCGCAAGGATCAATACATCTCCAGCGAACTGTTTGTCTTGGCGGCCCTGGAGGATCGGGGGACGCTGGGGGAGTTGCTGCGCAAGGCCGGTGCCGCCAAAGGCTCTATTGAGCAGGCCATCGACAAGATGCGTGGCGGGCAGAAAGTGGATAACCCCAATGCCGAAGAGCAGCGCCAAGCCCTCGATAAATATACGATTGATCTCACCGAACGGGCCGAGCAGGGCAAATTGGACCCGGTGATCGGCCGCGACGAGGAGATCCGCCGCACCATTCAGGTGCTCCAGCGCCGCACCAAGAATAATCCGGTGTTGATCGGCGAACCCGGCGTGGGTAAGACCGCCATCGTCGAGGGCCTGGCCCTGCGCATCGTCAACGGTGAGGTACCGGAGGGTTTACGCGGCAAACGTATCCTCGCCCTGGATATGGGGGCCCTCATTGCCGGGGCCAAATTCCGCGGTGAGTTTGAAGAGCGCCTCAAGGCCGTGCTCACTGACCTCAAGAAGCAGGAAGGCCAGATCGTGTTGTTCATCGACGAATTGCACACCATGGTGGGTGCCGGCAAGGCGGAAGGTGCCATGGATGCGGGTAATATGCTGAAGCCGGCACTGGCGCGCGGCGAACTGCATTGCGTGGGCGCCACGACCCTGGACGAGTATCGGCAATATATCGAAAAGGATGCCGCGCTGGAACGGCGTTTCCAAAAGGTGCTGGTGAACGAGCCCAGCGTAGAGGACACCATCGCTATCCTGCGCGGCTTGAAGGACAAGTACGAGGTCCATCATGGTGTGGAGATTACCGATCCCGCCATCGTCGCCGCGGCCACCCTGTCGCACCGCTATATCACCGACCGCAATCTGCCTGACAAGGCCATCGATTTGGTGGATGAGGCGGCGAGTCGCATCCGTATCGAGATCGACTCCAAACCCGAGTCCATGGATCGTCTCGACCGCCGCCTGATCCAGTTGAAGATCGAGCGCGAGGCCCTGAAGAAGGAAAATGACGAGGCTTCGAAAAAGCGCCTGGAGATCTTGCAGGGCGAGATTGCCAAACTGGAGCGCGAATATTCCGACTTGGAGGAGGTGTGGAAGGCGGAGAAGGCCTTGCTGCAAGGGGCGCAGCACTTCAAGGAAGACCTGGACCGCACCCGCCTTGAACTGGAAACGGCGCGCCGTGCCGGTGACCTGACGCGCATGTCGGAGTTGCAGTACGGCAAGCTTCCCGAACTGGAGAAGAAACTGGCCCAGGCCCTCCAGGCCGAGGACCGGGAAATGACCCTGCTGCGCAACAGCGTCACCGAAGAGGAGATCGCCGAGGTGGTCTCCAAATGGACCGGTATCCCGGTTTCCAAGATGCTGGAAGGCGAGCGCGAAAAACTGCTGCACATGGAGGAGGCCTTGCAGAAACGGGTAGTGGGGCAGGGCGAGGCGGTGCGTGCCGTGGCCGATGCTATTCGTCGTGCCCGCTCCGGCCTATCCGACCCCAACCGACCCAGCGGTTCTTTTTTATTTCTCGGTCCCACCGGCGTGGGCAAGACCGAGTTGACCAAGGCCTTGGCGTTCTTCCTGTTCGATACCGAAGAGGCCATGGTGCGCATCGATATGTCCGAATTCATGGAGAAGCATTCGGTGGCGCGACTGATAGGCGCCCCGCCGGGTTATGTCGGCTACGAAGAGGGCGGTTATCTCACCGAGGCGGTGCGTCGCAAGCCCTATTCAGTGATCCTGCTCGATGAAGTGGAGAAGGCCCATCCGGAGGTCTTCAACGTCTTGCTGCAGGTCCTGGACGACGGCCGGCTGACGGACGGTCAGGGTCGCACCGTGGATTTCCGCAACACGGTGATCGTCATGACCTCCAATCTGGGATCACAGTTGATTCAGGAATTGTCCGGCGAGGAAAACTACAAGGAGATGAAGGCAGCGGTAATGGAGATCGTGACCAAACATTTTCGTCCCGAATTCGTCAACCGCATTGACGAGGTCGTGGTGTTTCATCCCCTTGGCCGGGAAAACATTCGCGCCATCACCGACATTCAGATCAGCTATCTGCGTAAGCGCCTGCATGAACGTGATATGGATATCGTGCTCAGCGATGCCGCCAAGGATTTGTTGGGCGAAGCCGGATTCGATCCGGTGTACGGCGCACGGCCTTTGAAACGCGCCATTCAGCAAATGGTGGAGAATCAGCTGGCACAAGATATCCTTGCCGGCCGCTTTATTCCCGGCGATGTGATCAAGCTGGACGTGGTGGACGGCGATCTCACCTTCACTAAAGAGGCGATGCAACGCTCAACGCCGTGATGCCCTGCTCAGTGCTCTAGGCGGCATGAGGCCTTTCAATACCCCGGCCTTCTGCCGCTTAATTTTTGCGATCCAGTTTGTTTATTGCGCGCCGCCACGTCCTGGGACGCGTTAGGTTGAGACTATTTGAAGCCTCGCGCCCGTTTGGTGACTCGCGGCAGACCCGTATGTTGGGTCATAAAACGGCGCGCCTTGGCCGGCTGAGGTTTTACCCGGCGGTTTTTCGTCGCATCCATATCGTCTCCCCGCGGTTGCCGCATGGGGACGAGTTGGTGTTTGGCGTTGCCGATGAGATCGGCGCGGCCCATGCGTTTCAATGCGTCGCGCAGCAGCGGCCAGTTTTTGGGATCGTGATAACGGAGAAAGGCCTTGTGCAGCCGGCGGACCTTGAGACCCTTGGGGATGCTCACCGCTTCACTGCTGTGGGTGACCTTGCGCAGGGGATTTTTTCCGGAGTGGTACATGGCGGTGGCGACGGCCATGGGCGACGGTAAAAAGGTCTGTACCTGGTCGGCGCGAAAGCCGTTGCGCTTCAGCCACAGGGCGAGATTCAGCATATCTTCATCGGTGGTGCCGGGATGGGCGGCGATGAAATAGGGGATGAGGTATTGTTCCTTGCCGGCCTGCTTCGAATATTGTTCGAACAATTGTTTGAAGCGGTCATAGGCGCTCATACCCGGTTTCATCATCTTGCTCAGCGGCCCGGACTCGGTGTGCTCCGGCGCGATCTTGAGATAACCGCCGACGTGATGGGTGACCAGTTCCTTGACGTATTCCTTGGAACGGATCGCCAGGTCATAACGCAGACCCGAGGCCACCAGAATCTTTTTGACGCCGGGCAGGGCGCGGGCGCGCCGATAGAGTTTGATCAAGGGTGTGTGGTCGGTGTTGAGATTGGAGCAGATGTCGGGATAGACGCAGGACAGGCGCCGGCACGCCGCTTCTATTTCCGTGCTCTTGCACGCCAGGCGGTACATATTGGCGGTGGGGCCGCCCACGTCGGAGATCACGCCGGTAAAACCCGGCACGCTGTCGCGGATGGTTTCGATCTCGCGGATAACCGAATCTTCGGAACGGCTTTGGATGATGCGCCCCTCGTGCTCGGTGATGGAGCAGAAGGTACAGCCGCCGAAACAGCCGCGCATGATGTTCACCGAAAAACGGATCATCTCATAGGCGGGAATATTGGCCGATCCATAGGCCGGGTGCGGTAGTCGCGCATAAGGCAAGTCGAACACTCCGTCCAGCTCCGCCGTGGTGAGCGGGATGGGCGGTGGGTTGATCCACACGTCGCGGTCTCCGTGGCCTTGCACCAGCGCCCGGGCATTACCGGGATTGGTCTCCAGGTGCATTACCCGCGAGGCGTGGGCGTAAAGCACGGCATCGATTTTTACCGCATCATAAGCCGGCAGACGGATCACGGTATGGGCGCGATCATGCTGCGGTACGCGGCGCTGCAGGCGGATGACCTTCGCGCCGTCCGCCGCGGCAGGCTCATTTCCGCAGGACTTTTGTGGGCTTATGGCGTAAGGATCGGGATGGGTCTCTATCCGTCCCGGTTCGTCGATATGCGTCGAGTCTATTTCCGCCCATCCCTCGGGCAGAGCGCGTTGCACGAAGGCCGTGCCGCGGATATCGGTGAGCGCCGCGATCGCTTCACCGCCCGCCAGGCGATGGGCGATCTCGACGATTTGGCGTTCGCCATTGCCGTAGACCAGCAGATCCGCCTTGGCGTCCAGCAGCACGGAGCGGCGGACGGTATCCGACCAGTAATCGAAATGGGCGATGCGCCGCAGACTGGCCTCGATACCGCCGATGATGATCGGGATGTCCTTGTAGGCCTCCCTGGCCCGCTGTGCGTAAACCGTCACCGCCCGGTCGGGGCGTTTGCCGCCAGCGCCAGCGGGGGTGTAGGCGTCGTTGGAACGGATCTTTCGGTCGGCGGTATAGCGGTTCACCATGGAATCCATGTTGCCGCCGGTGACGCCGAAGAACAGATTGGGGCGTCCCAGCTTCATGAAGTCGGCCGCAGTGGTCCAGTCCGGTTGGGCGATGATGCCGACGCGAAAGCCTTGCGCCTCCAACATGCGGCCGATTACCGCCATACCGAAGCTGGGGTGGTCCACATAGGCATCGCCGCTGACGATGATGATGTCGCAGCTGTCCCAGCCCAGGGTGTCCATCTCCTCGCGGGACATGGGCAGGAACGGCGCGGTGCCGAAACGTCGCGCCCAATACTTGCGGTAGGAAAAGATGTTGCGGGCGATTGTGGAGGCGGGGCTGGTCATGATGCTGGCACGGTCAAATCAGGGGGGCTATTCTAACCGTCTCGTGGCTTCGGAAATAGCCCCTCGTAATCGTAGGAAATTGAACGTAGATTAACGCAGTCGCTTATTCAGTGCCTAATCCTCGAATTTCGTTAGGGGTAAAGCGGACTGCTGCATATGCGAGTGGCTATTGTCGGCTGCCGGCCTGAGGCCTAAAAACGATATTCGATGCCGGTGCCGTAGGTAGTATCGGTTTTTTTTACGCTCTGCGGCGGTTTGCTGTCGTGAGCCAGGTCCAAGGACACGTTGAGGGACAGGCTGTCGGTCATTTTTACGCTGAGGGTGGCATCCTCCAGCAGGCGATAGTCGCTGAAATCGTCGATGGCAGGCTGGTAATAGGTGGTGCTGAGCACACGCACGCTACCATTGAGCTGCTGTACGTAGTTGAGGTAGGTATTGACCCGCCAGGTATTCTTGCTGCCGGCGTCGGTGGTGCCGGCGCGTTTTTCCAGGGTTTCCCGTGAAAAGAAACCGCCCACCCCGAGATGCAGCGATTTTTTATCGGGTATCTCGGCCAGTTTGAGACGCAGCCCGCCGCCGACCAGGCCGCGGAAGGAAAGCCGATTGAATGTATTGCGCTCCGCTTGAACGAAACCTTCATAGGCGGTCTTGTCGGAGATCTGGTGGATATGGCGGGCATGGGAGAATAATTTATTGGTGTCTTCCACGCCCGATGTTTGGCCGTAGTTGTAGCGGAGTATGGCAAAGTTGGTGACGGCGCCGCCGTGCCATTGCAGCCGTGCTCCGGCATTGACGCTGAGTTTATCGGTATTGCCCGATTGACCGGCCACCGAGACATTCACCGTCCCGGAGTAGCCCGGTTGCGGTTCGCCGGTATGCAGCGATTCTATGTTGACGATGGCGTGCGCATTCGCCATCCACCCTAGTAGCAGGGTGGTCAGTACGCCACGCACCATCACTTGGCCAGGGCCTGTCTCAACACATAGGGCAGTATGCCGCCGTGCCGTAGATATTCGACTTCATTGGCGGTATCGACACGCGATTGCACGGTGAAGGTCTTGGTTTCACCGGCTGGCGTAGCGGCTTTGACCTGCAATTGCTGGCCGGGCGTGAGCGTGGCGAGACCGTCGATCTCAAAGATCTCTTCACCGTTCAACCCCAGTGTGTCCGCATTTTCTCCCGGCAGGAATTGCACGGGCAGAATGCCCATGCCCACCAGATTGGATCGATGGATGCGCTCGAAGCTCTCGGCGATCACCGCCCGGATACCCAGCAGGCGCGGACCTTTGGCCGCCCAGTCGCGCGAGGAACCGGTGCCGTATTCCTTGCCGGCGATGACGATCAGAGGCACATGGTCTTGCTGATATTGCATGGCCGCGTCATAGATGCTCAATTGCTCGCCGTCGGGCAGGTGGCGGGTATAGCCGCCCTCAACGCCGGGCACCATCTTGTTGCGAATGCGGATGTTGGCGAAGGTCCCGCGCATCATCACTTCATGATTGCCGCGGCGGGCACCGTAGGAATTGAAGTCGTTCTTCTCCACGCCATGCTCGATCAAATAGCGTCCGGCGGGACTGTTGGTGCCGATGCTGCCGGCCGGCGAGATGTGATCGGTGGTGACAGAGTCACCAAACATCGCCAGCACCCGTGCCTGGTGGATGTCGGTGAGCGGCTCCGGGGTCAAGGCCATGTCGGTGAAGAACGGCGGTTCCTTGATATACGTCGAATCGGCGCGCCAGCGGTACAGTTCGCCGCTGGGGGCAGGCATGTGACGCCACTCCTCGTCGCCGGCGAAGACGTTGGTATAGCTGCGCTGGAATTGCGCCGAGGTGACGTGGCTGTGAATGAGTTCCTGGATCTCATCATTGCCCGGCCAGATGTCCTTCAGATAAACGTATTCGCCGTTGGGATCGGTCCCCAGGGGGTCGCGGGTGAGATCCAGATTGAGATTGCCCGCCAAGGCGTAGGCCACTACCAGCGGCGGCGAGGCCAGGTAATTGGCGCGCACCAGCGCGTTGACCCGGCCTTCGAAATTGCGGTTGCCCGACAGTACCGCTGCGGCGGCCAAGTCCCCGCCTTGAATGGCCTCGGTGATATGCTCCGGCAAGGGGCCGCTGTTGCCGATGCAGGTGGTGCAGCCGTAACCGACCAGGTGGAAACCCAGGGCTTCCATATAGGACATAAGTCCCGCTTCCTTCATATACTCGGTGACCACCTTGGAGCCGGGAGCCAAGCTGGTCTTGACCCATGGCTTGACGTGCAGGCCGCGGCGTACCGCATTACGCGCCACCAGCCCGGCGGCGATCATCACCGCGGGATTGGAGGTGTTGGTACAGCTGGTGATGGCGGCGATTACCACCGAACCGTGGCAGAGGTTATAGGACAGGCCGTTGGCTTGGCGCACCGGCATGCATTTGGCGAACAAGTCCATGCCGTTGTCGCCATGGTTGTCCGCGTATTCCGGCGCCACCAACATGGGTTGCCCGCCTTCTTCCAGCCACACCGTGACCGCTTCCTTGTCCAGCAGCGCCGCTTCTTCGTGATAGTGTTTTACCAGTGCCTGGCGGAACGAGCCGCGTACCTCGGATAGCGTGACGCGGTCTTGCGGTCGCGAAGGACCGGCCAGGCTGGCCTCCACGCTGCCCAGATCGAATTCCAGCATTTCGGAATACACCGCATCCTCTTGGGTATCGTCGTGCCACAGCCCCTGGGCCTTATAATAGCCCTCCACCAACTCCACCATTTGGCCGCGACCGGTGAGGCGCAGGTAGTCGCTGGTCTTGGCGTCTACCGGGAAGATGCCGCAGGTGGCGCCGTATTCCGGGGCCATATTGGCGATGGTGGCGCGGTCGGCCAGGGCCAGTTCCGCAAGTCCGGGGCCGAAAAACTCCACGAATTTCCCCACCACCCCGTGTTTGCGCAGTTGCTGGGTGATGGTGAGGACGATATCGGTGGCGGTGATGCCCGCCCCGGGTTTTCCCGTGAGTTTGAAACCGACAACCTGCGGCACCAGCATGGAACTGGGCTGGCCCAGCAATGCCGCCTCGGCCTCGATGCCGCCCACGCCCCAGCCCAGTACGCCCAGGCCGTTGATCATGGTGGTGTGAGAATCGGTGCCGATCACCGTATCCGGGTAGACCCAGGTGGTACTGTCGTGCTCGGTGGTCATGGCGACGCGGGCCAGATACTCCAGGTTGATCTGGTGGACGATGCCGCTGCCCGGCGGGACCACGCGGAAATTATTGAGCGCGTTTTGACCCCAGCGCAGAAACTCGTAGCGTTCGCGGTTGCGCTCGAATTCCTTTTGCACGTTGGCTTTGAACGCCGCCGCGCTGCCGTATTGATCCACTTGCACGGAATGATCGATGACCAGTTCCGCCGGGGTGTAGGGATTGATGCGCTTAGGATCGCCGCCCAGCTGTTTGAGGGCGGCGCGCATGGCGGCGAGATCGGCTACTGCCGGTACGCCGGTGAAGTCCTGCAACAGGACCCGCGCCGGCATGAAAAAGATTTCTTTATCGGGAACGGCCTTGGCGTCCCAGTTGGCGACGGCGGCGATATCCTCTTTATTTACCGCAATGCCGTCTTCGTAGCGCAGCAGATTTTCCAGCAGGATGCGGATGGAGAAGGGCAGTTGCCGGATAGCGGTGAAGCCGGCCGCGGCCAGTGCCGGTAAGGAATGATAGGTGTAGTCCCGGCCGTCGATGTTCAGAGTCTGTTGGGTGTGGTAACTGTTCAGTATGGTTTGCTGGGTCGCCATTACGCCATCTCGTGGAAATTCAGGAAATACATTATAAAAATAATCATACGATGATCGCCGCGCATCGTGAGCTTGTCAACGATTCTCCTCACGTGAGACGCGCGCGAGCATCCGGTCAAGGGCCGCGTAGGGTAGCACACGACGCAAGGCGGCGAACAGGTAGGTAGGGACGGTCACGTAATAGCGGCGCCTGGGACGTCGGTTTTCCAGGGCATGAATGACGCGGTGCAGCACCGCCTCGGGCGGGAGGGTAAAAGGCGCCGCCGGGCCGGGTTTTTCCAGGCGCCGCAACACGCCTTCATAGTGGCGGCGGTGGGCGCTGCGGTCTATGTCTATGGTGCGTTTGAACACCTCCAGAGAGTTGGCGCGGAAGCGGCTCTTGATCGGGCCGGGTTCGATCAAGGATATGCTGATGCCGCTGCCTACCAATTCCAGGCGTAAGGTGTCTGCCAATCCTTCCAGAGCGAACTTGCTGGCGCTATATGCACCGCGATAGGGCAAAGCCACCAAGCCCAGCACCGAACTGTTCAAGATGATGCGCCCGCAAGCTTGCTTGCGCATCACCGGGATAATGCGGTTGGTCAGTTCCACGGTCCCGAACAGATTGGTCTCGAACTGGGCGCGTAACACCTCGCGGCTCAAGTCTTCCACCGCACCGGCCTGGCCATAGGCGCCGTTGTTGAACAGGGCGTCGAGGCGGCCGCCGCTGCGCAGCAGTATCTCGTCCACCGCATGGTGAATGGAATCGGAATCGGCGAGATTCAGTTGCAGACTCTCCAGTCCCATCTGTTGAAGCCGCGAGACATCTTGTGGCTGGCGTGCAGTGGCGAACACGCGGTATCCGCGTCGCTGTAAACCTTGCGCCACACATAGGCCGATGCCGCTGGAACAGCCGGTGATGAGGATGGATTTGCCGGTCATAATCGTTTACTCGGAAAACAGTGGGGGACCGGAGTGTAATTGTACGTGTTGTGTAGAATGCTGAAAATTTGCGGTGCCTGGGAAACTCAGAAATCCGAACTCTCGTCATTAGTGGATGCGCGGGGAAGCAGTTCGTCGCTGTGAAATTGTGCCTGGATCTTTCCCACCTCGGCGCTGTGTTCGGTCAAGGCCCGGATACAGTCCGCGTCCAATTTGGTGCCCGCCAGGGTGCGCAATAAGCCGAAGGCCTCTGCATTGCTCCAGGCATGTTTATACGGACGGCGGCTGGTCAGGGCGTCGAACATGTCGGCGACCGCGATGATGCGTGCCTCGATGGGAATATCTTTACCTTCCAGGCCCAGGGGATAACCGCTGGCGTCCATTTTCTCATGATGAAATTCGGTGATGTTGCGTAGTACGTCCACGTAGGGCAGGGAATTGAGACCGAATTCGGCGAGCATGGCATCGATGATGTCGCGCCCGGTACGGGAATGCTGGCGCATGATATCGAGTTCTTCTTTATCGAGCGGTCCTTGTTTATGCAGGATGCGATCCGGGACGCCGATCTTGCCGATGTCGTGCAGCGGTGCGAACAGGAACAGGTGTTCGATATATTCGTCGCTGAACCCGTATTTGGGTGCCAGGGTCTTGGCGATGAAGCGTGCATAATGGGCCATGCGGTCGAGATGGGCGCCGGTTTCCACGTCGCGCAGCGAGGTCATGTCGCGCGCGGTTCTCACTGCGGCGAGCATGGTGTGAATGATGCTGAGTTCATTGATCACGGTGAGCGAAATCAGATGGCCGTACACATCCAAGGTGGGCAATAGGCTGGACGGGAAGCCGTCTTTTGCATAGGAATTGAAAAACACAAAGCCGAAAAACATATTATTGAGATACATGGGCAGGGTGTAGCTGGAGCCATAGCCTTCGGCGTTCAGCTTGCTACCGTGTTCGCTGGAGGAACGGTAAAAAGCCTCAAGATCGTTGACGATGCGCGGATCGCCCAAGCGCACGATCTCCTGCAGGGATGCGACGTCGCTGAGACGGGCCTGGTAATTGGAAAGGGGGTCGGCGTTGCCGCTGCTGTGGATGAAGGTTTTCAATAAATCGGTTTTCGGGTCGTAGACCGTTACCGAAATGCGGTCGATTTGCGGCGCATGTTCCTTTATCAGTTGGTGAATGAACGCCAGTTTCTGCGAAACGGGAATGTTTTTGTTCAGTTCATTCAAGGTGTATTTATGGTTATCCACGTCATCTCCAGCCGGTGTAGATGTAGCGCATGTGTTGTGATAATGCCGTGCCTTCATTTTACACCCAACGGCATTGTGTATAGCGGCACGGGATAAAAAGACACTAAAGCCCCGCAAACGACATCAATAGGCGTCAGGCGAGCAATACGGCGACGATGCCGGTAATGAATATCCCATCGAAGGTGCCCGCGCCGCCGATGGAGGCGACCGGCACACCCATTTTGCGCACATCTTTGAGGCGCAACAGATCAGCGCCTATCAATACCCCCAGCGTCCCGCAGATGTAAGCGAGGGGAGCGCTATGCTCGGGATCTATCGCCATGGCGGTAATGGCGGCGGCGATGGGGGCGATGAACACGGGCATGCCTATCCCCACCCCCGGTATGGGACGGCTGGCCCAGCGGCTGATGGCGGCGACGATAAAGGTGGCGGCCACGATTTTAAAGCCATCAAGTTGATTGAAATGGATCAAGTAATAGGAAAACATCAGAGGTATGAGGCAGCCGCCGGCGTTGACGGCGATAATGGTCTGTCCCCGGAACTTGCGCAGAGCCTGGGTCATCAGTTCGCGTAATTGTTCAGGGATGCTTTCCAGGCTGGGTCGTTCGGCCTTGACCTTAATGACAGGTAGGTTGATGGCGCTGCCGAACAGCGAGGCGAACAACAGTATAAAGGCCGAGTGGCTGGACAGCCCGAGTTTTTCGAATGCGACTGTGAGTATGCCGACTTGGACGAAGGCCAGCAGCAGCCCCACGATCAAAACCAGGCCGAGCAATTGCAACGGATTGAAAGGCACGCGCCCCTAGCCCTTCACGGCGGCGGCGAGGATACCGCAGAGCTCGATGGTGTTGGAGGAATGCAGGATACTGTCGGTACTCCAGATGTGACTGATGCCGGCGTTGCGCAGTACCGCCTCTGCGTCATCGGCGAAGATCGCATGGGTGATACAGCAGTGGATTTCCGTTGCCCCCGCGCCGCGCAGCTGTTGGGCGGTGACGGCCAGCGTACGGGCGGTGCTGGCCACGTCGTCTACGATGACTACGGTGCGGCCGCGTAAGTTGTGCGTCGGCACTCTGATGCGCACATCTTTGTCGGAAAAGCGCTCTTTTTCCGCGACCAGATATTCCATCCCGGCACGATCGGCGATTTGCTCCACCCATTGCCGCGATTCGCTGTCGGGACCGACCAGCAAGGCCTTGCCATTGCGTTGGTGTAGAAACGCCGCCAATAGCGGGCCGGCGCTGAGGCTGATGCTGCGCTGGGCCGGCAGCACCTCGCTCAAGCGGCTGATGCGATGCAGATGCGGATCGACAGTGATGACGTTCTCGAACAGGCTTGCCAGCCAGCGTCCGATGATGCGCTGGCTGACGGCTTCGCCATCATGAAAGGCCATATCCTGGCGCATGTAACACAGGTAAGGTGCGACCAAGGTCAACTGTTGCGCGCCGGCGGCGCGGGCCGTTTCCGCCGTCAACAGCAATTCGATGAGTTTGTCATTGGGATGGTCGAGGCTGCGGCATACAATCACATGACTGGCCAGGGTCGCGGGCAGGCGCACCTTGCTTTCACCGTCCGGAAAACGGTGGATTTCCACCTGTTCATAGGGGCAGTTCAAGCTCTTGGCCAGACGCTGGGCGGGTGCGGCGTATTCGGGGAAACCGAGCAGCAGGGTATTGGGCATAAGGGGCGGTGTCATATCATTCAAAACTCGACATAGAGCTTGGGGACTTGATCCGGTTCGCCGATGCGGTAACCGCTGCCGCGCTCCTCATGGAGGGCGCGGGCAAATTTGAAGTCGCTTTGAAATTCGGCGTGCACGCGGTAGAGCGTCTCACCCTTTTGCACCGGATCGCCGAGCTTTTTCAGCAAATCCACACCGGCAGCCTTGTCCAGCGGCGCTCCGGCGATGCGCGCGATCTTCGCCAACAGGAAATTATCGATGGCGGTGACTACGCCGCTACTATCGGCAGTCACGTCGAAGCTGATGGGGCCCGGCTTGAAGTCCACGCCGTCTCTGCGTCCCTGGGCGTCGATGATAGAGTTCATCTTGGCCAGAGCCCGGCCGGAGTCCAGGATGTCGCGGGCAATGGCATAACCCCTGCCGCCGCGCACATCGGGATCGAATTCCAGCACCCGGCCGGCGAGGCGCAGGGCCTTTTGGCGCAGGTCCGGGGGTGCGTCCGGGTGGTTCTCCAGCACTTGCATTACGTCGCGCGCCTCCAGTATCGGCCCGATGCCGCGTCCCACCGGCTGGCGCCCGTCGGTGATGACCACTTCTAGATGGAGTCCCAGACGGTCGCCGACGAATTCGAATAATTTGCGCAGCTGCAGGGCATCGCGCATGTGGCGGACCTTGGCGGTGGCGCCCACCGGGATGTCGATGAGCAGGTGGGTGGAGCCGGCTGCCAGCTTCTTGGAGAGGATGGATGCCACCAGTTGGCCGGGGGCGTCGATACCCAGGGGTCGTTCCACCGAGATCAGGACATCGTCCACCGGCGCCAGCCGGGCGGTCCCGCCCCAGGCCAGGCAGCCGCGCTGATGACGGACGATATCGCGCAGGGTGTCCGGGGACAGGTTGACCTTGGTCAGCACTTCCATGGTGTCGGCGGTACCCGCCGGCGAGGTGATGGCGCGGCTGGAGGTCTTGGGGATCAACATGCCGTGGGCGGCGATGATGGGCACTACCAACATGGATGTGCGATTGCCGGGGATGCCGCCGATGCAGTGTTTGTCCGCCACCAACTCTTCCTGCCAATCCAGGCGTTCACCGGATTCCAGCATGGCCCGGGTCAGGTACAGCACTTCGTCACGGTCCAGTCCGGCCTGTCCCGCCGCCACCAGGAAGGCGGCTATCTCCATCTTCGAATAGCGGTTGTCTGTGATCTCGAAGGCGATGCCCTGGAAGTCTTCCAGGGTGAGGCGCTCGCCGACAATTTTGCGCCTCACCGCGTCCATGGAGCGGGGCGGTTCGGCGTGGGCGATCTGGATGGGATTGCCTTCGGGATGGCCCAGTTGATCAAAGGCCTGTTCTGACAGTCCCAATTGATTTTCGGTGACGATGGCGGTGTCGTCCACCACATTGAGAACGGCGAAGATACGGGTGCTGTTGCCGCGGATCTCCACCTTGGACAAGGCCTGAAAGCCCTCGGCGCGGTACACGGCGCAGTCGCGATGCAGGTAGGCGACGTTTTCCCGGTAGGTATCGATCGCCACCCGGCGCAGGGTTAAGGGTTCAGCAGGCGGACTGACAGGGGATGTGTCCATGATGCATTACGTTAGCATAGATTGAGATAAAACCGTTTTCCGATGCGATTGTTACAGCGTCGCATCGGGTATGGCCAGCGACTCGGGGGCAGTGGCGCTTTCCTTGCGGCGTTGTTCCTGTTGTAAGGTCCATAAATGCGCATAGACACCGTCTTGCGCGAGTAAGTTCTGATGGGTGCCGCGCTCGACGATCCTGCCCTTTTCCAGTACCAGGATCTGGTCGGCGTCGATGATAGTGGAGAGGCGATGGGCAATGACCAAGGTGGTGTGATCGGCGGCGATGGCGCGCAGTTCGCGGAGGATGGCCCGCTCGGAATTGGAGTCCAGGGCCGAAGTGGCCTCGTCAAAGATCAGGATGCGCGGTTTTTTCAGGATCACGCGCGCGATGGCCATGCGCTGTTTTTCACCGCCGGAGAGTTTCAGGCCTCGTTCTCCCACCATGGTGTCGTAGCCCTCGGGGAGGGAGATGATGAAGTCGTGAATATGGGCCATTTGCGCGGCGCGGATCACTTCGTCGCGGGTCGACTCCGGTTTGGCATAGGCGATGTTATAGAAGATGGTGTCGTTGAACAGTACGGTGTCTTGCGGCACGATGCCGATGGCGGCGCGCAGACTCTGTTGGGTGACGTCGCGAATGTCCTGGCCGTTGATGAGGATGCGGCCGCTGTCCACGTCGTAAAAGCGGAACAATAGTCTTACCAGGGTGGATTTGCCGCCGCCGCTGGTGCCGACCACGGCGACCTTATGTCCTGCGGGCACTTCGAAATCGGTATCGAACAGGATTTGCCGCTGCGGGGTGTAGCCGAAATTGACCTGCTCGAAACGCACGGCGCCGTCACCCACCGCCAGCACCTGCGATTCGGGCTGGTCGCGAATCGCAGGATTTTCTTCCAGCAGCTTGAACATCTTTTCCATGTCGGCCAGGGAATGTTTGATCTCGCGGTAGACGAAGCCCAGGAAATTCATGGGAATGAACAGCTGCAGCAGATAGGCGTTGATCAATACCAGGTCGCCCATGGTGAGGCTTTTATCCACCACACCGCCGGCGGCGAGGAACAACAGCCAGGTAATGCCGACGGCGACAATGGCGCCTTGTCCGAAGTTGAGAAACGATAGCGATGTCTGGCTCTTTACCGCCGCCGTTTCCCATGCCGCCAGATTTTCATCGTAGCGCCGGGCCTCGAAATCCTCGTTACCGAAATATTTTACGGTCTCGTAATTGAGCAGGCTGTCGATGGCGCGGGTGTTGGCCTTGGAATCCATTTCATTCATGGTGCGGCGGTATTTCATGCGCCACTCGGTGACGATCAGGGTGAAGGCGATGTACACCGCGACCGTACCGAAGGTGATGACGGCGAAGGCGGCCTGGTATTTCACCAGGAGAATAGTGGCCACCAGGCCGATCTCCACCAGGGTGGGAATGATGTTGAACAGCATGAAGGTCAGGAGAAAGCTGATCCCGCGACTGCCGCGTTCGATGTCGCGGGAGACTCCGCCGGTCTGGCGTTCAAGATGAAATTTGAGCGCCAGCGCGTGTAGATGGCGGAACACCTGTAAGGCGACACGGCGGATGGCACGTTGAGTCACCTTGGCGAAGATGGCATCGCGCAGTTCGCTGAACAGGGAACTGGCCATACGCATGGCCCCGTAGGCGAGCAGAAAGGCGATAGGTAAGACCAAAACCGGGTTGTGAGTGTTGTCCAGGCTGTCGACTATCCCTTTGAGCGCCAAGGGGATGGAGACATTGGCTACCTTGGCCAGGATCAGGCAGCCCAGCGCCAGGAGTGCCCGTGAACGGTATTCCCACAAATAGGGGAGCAAGGTGCGGATGACCTTCCAGTCGCGGCGCTTACCGGAGGTGTCGGGGCTGGTCGAGGGGGGGCTCATAATGCCTTATTGCTAACAGGGTCGTTGATCCGCCCAGTGTACACGGTCTTCGAACATTTAATGGGAATGGCGTATGCTGCTGTCCACTTGATTCCGACGGCGTAAGCCCATATTAAAGAGCTACTTGGTATGGTTTTCAAGCATAATCTCGAGAGGATATAAAAAGGGGTAGAGCATGCCGATTTACGAATATCAGTGCGAGGCCTGCGGCCATCGCCTGGAAGTCTTGCAAAAGATCAGCGAAGAACCTTTGTCCGATTGCCCCGAGTGCGGCCGCCCCAGTCTGCAGAAACTGGTTTCCGCAGCGGGTTTTCGCCTCAAAGGCAGCGGTTGGTACGCCACGGACTTCAAGGACAGCGGTAAGAAAAAGTCAGGGGATGCGCCCAAGTCAGAAACGACGGCGGAGAGTAAGCCCAAGGATAAGGACAAAACCGGCGGCGGCACGGAAACCGCTAAAGCGGTTGAGACGTGAGCTGGGGCTCAATTGGGCGGATGGCCCACGCGGGCGTAAGAATCGTGAGCCGATGACCGGCTGAAGATTGAGGACAAACAAAAAAGGGAAGGTCAGCGTATGCTTGCCTTCCCTTTAGCTTAGTTTTTCCTGTGTAACGCCGCAGTCCGGCAATTACGGGAATGAGTGTTATTGTTAGATTAGCCTAGAAAGATGCCGGATCAGTGGCCTAGAAACAAATAGATCAGTGCGACGATGACGAAGGCTGCAAGAACGATCATCCCATCATCCTGGGTGGCGTTTTTATTCGAATTCACGGATTCTCCTCCTTAACAATGTAATGGCAGTGCCTTTAGTTTTAAGCCACTCTTTCCGGCGCGCGGACTAAGTGTCTGGGGGAAAACACTAGAGGATATGTGCTGATTTGGCAAGAAAAAATTTAAATATCTTGGTATGTCAAACCTGGATATACGGCTATGATGGAAACCTCAGGATTCTAGTCAAGCATAGGACAAATAGCCATGCTGCGGATGTGGACGGGTTTTTTCTCAATAAGCGCTTAATTCAATCTGAATTGCCGGGTATTTAAGATGCCGATCTATGAATATATATGTTCCGCCTGCGGCCACCGTTTGGAGGCCTGGCAAAAAATGAGCTAGGAAGCAGTGACGGAATGTCCCGCCTGTACCATTGACTGAGGTATATTTTTCATGACACGTCTGCGTCGTTATTTGATTACCGGCCTGCTGGTGTGGTTGCCCATCGGCGTGACCCTGCTGGTGGTGAAGCTGCTGGTGGATCTCATGGATCAGACCCTGGTGGTCTTGCCGGAGGCCTATCGTCCCGATCAGCTCCTGGGGATTCATATACCGGGGCTGGGGGTAGTGCTTTCGGTGCTGGTGGTGTTGTCCACCGGCGTGGTGATGGCGCATTTTTTCGGCCAGCAGCTGCTGGCTGCCTGGGAAGCGATCCTGAATCGCATCCCGCTGGTTCGTTCCATTTATTCCAGCGTCAAGCAGCTCTCCGAAACGCTGTTGAGCACCGGGGGGCAATCCTTTCGTAAGGTCCTGCTCATCGAGTATCCGCGCAAGGGACTCTGGACCATTGCCTTTCAGACCGGGACCGAGATAGGGGAGGCCCAGGCCAAGACCGGCGAAGAGGTGATCAATGTCTATGTTCCCACGACGCCCAACCCCACCTCGGGGTTTTTCCTGATGGTGCCGCGCCGCGATACGGTGGAACTGGAGATGAGTGTGGACGAGGGGCTGAAAATGATCATCTCCATGGGGGTGGTGGTGCCGAAATGGCATAAGGAGACTCCGCAGTCCGCCGCCGACGTTGCGGAAATGTCACCTAAAAAGTAATATTGACGCCCTTTTCAGTGGCAAATTAAGCCTTAAATTCGGGAAATCAAACAATGCGTAGCCACTACTGCGGCCATGTGAATGAATCATTGGTGGATCAAGACGTCGAGGTCTGCGGCTGGGTGCATCGCCGCCGCGACCATGGCGGGGTGATCTTTGTCGATTTGCGCGATCGTGAAGGCGTGGTGCAGGTCGTATTCGATCCCGACTCTCCCGATAACTTCGCCATCGCGGAACGGGTGCGCAGTGAGTTCGTGCTGCGGGTCAAGGGCCGTGTTCGGCCGCGTCCCGGCGGGACGGAAAATCCCAACCTGCCCAGCGGTCAGGTGGAGATTGATTGCGGGCAATTGGAAATACTCAATCGCTCCGAGGCCCTGCCTTTCCAGGTGGAGGACGAGGCGGAGCTCGGGGAAGAGGTGCGCTTGCGCTATCGCTATCTGGATCTGCGCCGGCCTCAGATGCAGCGGCGCATGATCATGCGCGCCCAGGTTACGCGGGTGTTGCGCCGTTTTCTCGATGAGCGCGGCTTTCTGGATATTGAAACCCCCATACTCACCAAATCCACCCCCGAAGGCGCCCGGGACTATCTGGTGCCGAGCCGCACCCATCCCGGCGAGTTTTTCGCCTTGCCGCAGTCGCCGCAGCTGTTCAAGCAGATTCTGATGATGTCCGGCATGGATCGGTACTATCAGATCGTGCGCTGTTTCCGCGACGAAGACCTGCGCGCCGATCGCCAGCCTGAGTTCACCCAGGTTGATGTCGAAATGTCCTTCATCAATGAAGAGCAGATCATGACCTTGATGGAGGACATGATCCGCGAATTGTTCGCGCAGGTGTTGGAGGTGCCGCTGCATTCACCCTTCCCGCGCATGACCCATGCCGAGTCCATGCATCGCTTTGGTGTCGACCGTCCCGATTTGCGTATTCCGCTGGAATTGGTGGAGTTGAAGGACGTGATGACCGGTGTGGATTTCAAGGTATTTTCCGCCCCCGCCTTGGATCCTCATGGCAGGGTCGTGGCATTGCGCCTTCCCGCCGGCGGTGAGCTGACGCGCAAGGAAATCGACGAGTACACCGCGTATGTCGCGCGCTACGGCGCAAAAGGCTTGGCCTATATCAAGGTGAACGATGTGCAGGCCGGACGCGATGGCTTGCAATCGCCGATCGTAAAGTTTCTGCCCGATGATGTGATTGCCGCCATCTTGCAACGTACCGGCGCCGAAAACGGCGATTTGATTTTCTTCGGCGCCGATAAGGCCAAGGTCGTGAACGAGGCCATAGGGGCGTTGCGGATCAAGCTCGGCCATGACCGCGGCCTGGTGGAGCGGGGCTGGCGTCCGGTATGGGTAGTCGACTTCCCCATGTTCGAGTGGGATGCCAAGGAAAACCGCTGGGTGGCCTTGCATCATCCCTTCACTGCGCCGCAGGTGAACTCTCCGGAGGATATGGCGGAGGATCCGGGTAACTGCATCTCGCGCGCCTACGACATGGTGCTGAACGGCACTGAGCTCGGCGGCGGTTCCATCCGTATTCATAGTCCCGAGATGCAGCAAGCGGTGTTCCGTCTGTTGGGGATAGAGGAGGACGAGGCGAAAGAGAAGTTCGGTTTCTTGCTGGAGGCGCTGTCGTTCGGTTGCCCTCCCCATGGCGGCCTTGCCTTCGGCCTGGATCGCCTGGTGATGCTGATGAGCGGGGCATCGTCGATTCGCGACGTCATGGCCTTCCCCAAGACCCAATCGGCCACCTGCCTGCTGACCTCCGCCCCTTCGCCGGTGGCGGATCTACACTTGCGGGAACTGGGGATCCGATTGCGTAAACAGGCGGAAGCTGGTTAAGTTAGAGGGCATGATTCTTACTCATGAGGACAGATGTTAGGCCATGGCAGCGAACGCACTAGCATTACAAGACTTTTCAAGTCTCGATGATGTGGAACTCGATGCGCGAATCATCGCTGCCAAACAGCAGCTCGGTGAGCGTTTGGTCATCCTGGGCCATCATTATCAGCGCGAAGAGGTGTTCCGTCACGCCCACTTTTCCGGTGATTCCCTCAAGCTGTCGCGCCTGGCGGCGCAATCGCAGGCGGAATATATCGTATTTTGTGGGGTGCACTTTATGGCCGAGGTGGCGGATATCCTGTCGCGCCCGGAACAAACGGCTATTCTCCCCGATCTCGCCGCCGGCTGTTCCATGGCCGATATGGCCAACCTCGGCAAGGTGGAAAGGGCATGGCGTGAGCTGCAGGAGGTCTTGGGCGACGCCGACCAGGCCATCACCCCCGTTACCTATATCAATTCCGCCGCCGACTTAAAGGCCTTTTGCGGCCGTCACGGCGGTATCGTCTGCACCTCCAGCAACGCGCGGCAGGTGTTGGATTGGTCCCTGCAGCAGCGTGCCAAGGTGCTGTTCTTCCCCGACCAGCACTTGGGGCGCAATACCGGCTATCGCATGGGAATTCCCCTGGAGGAAATGGTGACCTGGGACTTCATGCAGCCCATGGGTGGATTGACGCCGGAGCAGATTCGCCGCGCGAAGATAATCTTATGGAAGGGCTTCTGTTCGGTGCACCAGATGTTCCGCCCTGCACATGTCGATGCCTTTCGCGAAAAATTTCCGAAGGGTAAGGTCATTTCCCACCCTGAATGTTCTTTCGAGGTCTGCCAGAAGTCGGATTATGTGGGTTCTACGGAATTCATCATCAAGACGGTTGCCGAGTCTGCGCCCGGCACTCGCTGGCTGGTGGGTACCGAACTCAATCTCGTGAACCGCCTGAATGAGCAATGCAAGCATGAAGGCAAGCATGTGCATTTTATGTCGTCGACGATTTGCATGTGCTCGACGATGTTTCGTGTTGACCCGCAGCATTTGCTGTGGACGCTGGAAAATTTGCTGGAGGGTAAGGTGGTAAATCGTATTCGCGTGCCGGAAAATATCGCGACAGACGCACACCTTGCGCTGGAGCGCATGTTTATGGTGTCAGTGTAGTAATCATAATCAAGAAGCAAGGTTCCACGGCAACAGCCTACCTGCCTGTAATCCCGCAGCGTGGTTTTAATCAAATATTCAGCCGGTAATCATCATTGCATGCGATAACATGCTTGCGACGGGTATGTATAGATCCTGCTGTAGGAAGCCATGTGGCCGATGACTTTGATCACGGATCTGAAGCTCGGTTGAGGCTGATTGGGAAGCCCTGGGTATATCAGGCTCCGCCATTATTTTTCAGGCAGTCCGCAACTCATCGGGGCTCATCTCTGCCTCTCGAATCCTAAGGGTGGTCACAACGTATCGTGACCACCCTCACGTGCCTGATATCGAATCAATCTTGTCGACAACGGATACCGCCAAGCAAACTATTTCCTTTGCACCGTGTTTTCGACCGGGCATTTATTGGCAATTTACAAAACTGGAAGCGTCGCTAGGCAGGGGCGGAGCACAGTAATTGATGCCGGTGCCGCCATCTACCGTATTGGTGCCGAAGCCTCCATAGATCCGATCATCTCCGCCGTCTCCGTACAGGGCATCATTGCCGCTACCGCCGAAGATCTTGTCGTTGCCGTCGCCGCCGTGAATTTCGTCATTTCCGCCCGAACCGAGCACGACATCATTTCCCCCACCGGAATAAATCAGATCGTTACCGGAATCCCCATATACTACGTCGCCGCCTCCACCGCCATAGATGGTGTCATTGCCAGCTCCGCCGTATATGACATCTCTGTCTTTGCCGCCATAGACGATGTCATTACCGCCCTCGGCAAGCAGCAGGTCTCTGCCGACGTCATCGAATATGATGTCATTTCCGCTGCCGGCAAAGACTATATCGTTGCCATCGCCGCTGCATATAATGTCATCCCCCAGATAAGCATAGATGATATCACTGCCGCCGAAGGTCATGATGACGTCATTACCCAGGGTTCCCGTGATTTGCAGGTCGGCCTTTGGTGTCCCCAAAATCGTAGGTTTGTATCCCATGCAGCCGCCCGGAGCACTGCTAGGTCCATTTACATAAACGGTAAGGTCGTTGAAGTCCATATCACTGCCATCTTCATAGGCAAGTAAAAAGCCACTATTGTAGGTCCCGTTGCCTTCAATGCGATGGGTGTTACTGATGTCCATATCAATGGGGTTTCCGGCGGAATTGGTCACATAGAAAGTGAAAGTCGAATTCGGGTCCAAGCCATTCTGTGTGAGAACTTCGGGGATATTCACCACGCCGGTTGACCAGTCACTGACCAATTGCCCGGTTACCGGGTCGATGGTGGGCGTGCCCATAGGATCATTAATCCAGCCGCGTGACGGGGGCGTCCATGTGCCGGTTGTATAAATGGGGATCAAGGTGGTTCCCACTTTAATGCCGAACGTATGTTGGTTAGAGGTCTCCGCGAATAAGACGCTCACGTTGGTGACATCAGTGAGGGCGTCTTGAATGTCGGAGGCGGAATGCCACGCGGTCCAATTGGTTTGCTGCTCCGATGAGCTATGGTCCGCGATTAAGGCCGCCAGGCCTTCCTGGGAAGCTTCATCATAAGGCACGCCGCCGCCGGCATCGGTCAAAAATACAGTGTTGTAGGCTTTCGCCACCGAGATCTCGCAGGGGTGCACCCATGGAGTGCCGGTCGTCGTCGGCGGGGTACAGCCGTTGGCATTATTGCCGCTGGCATTACTGTTATTGCTAATAAAACTGGCCGTTACCGTGCAAGCGGCAGTGATGGCACCAGTGGTATAAATGTTGCCAGAAAGCGAACCACCACAGCCGCTTACCGACTCTATTGCATAGCCCGCATCCGGTGTGACGTTGAGGCTGACACTGCCGCCCTGAAGTACTACCGCGTTGTTTGGGGTGATTCCTCCATGAGTACCTGCAGTGGCGCTGACGGTGTAGGCGGTTGCGCTGCAATTGCTGTTTTGAGGTGGAGCATCTCCCTGATTATTCCAGTGATCTTCTGAGTAGCAACCTGAGACGATAGAGGCAATCGCTGCACTTGAGCTTGCGGTATTGTTTGCGGATCCCCCGCCGCCACCGCAGCCCAGCAAAGTCAGGCTGAGGAAAAGTAAAGTAATCGAGATTACCCAGCGACTATCATTATTTTTTGATGTATGTCCCATGTTCCTAATCCCCACTAGCGTCGGCGTTATGCCGTGGAATGTAAGCTTTTTACATCCCCTAGAAGCGTTATCACTCAGAATGCGACAATTATTTCACGCCCATAACCGTCACCCAACCTCTGCAAGTTGGCGCTTACAGAGCTTACTGATGAAACGTCTTAATGAGCTCCGGACTCGCGTCCGTATCTAATTTGCCTTATAAGTCTATTGATACGTATATCAGACTATTTGGCCTCAGGGAACGATCATCACTGCCATGGCGGTAGGCTTTCATAATCCATTATGATAATTGGCTTATAATTCAAGAGATTTATGATCTTACCAGGGGATTACGTTTCCTCGATATTGATCAAAATGCGGAACTCATAACAGATTTAACGGGTGATTTAAGATGGGCATTAACTTGCTGTGTGCTGGAATAGCGGCCGGCAACAACTCTAAAACTCTCCTTGGACTCGAATATCCCTGTTAAACTTGCGCACTGCTGTATGAGATATATCCCATATTGAAGTGATAAAGGACCACTTAAGCCACAAGAATGCCGTGAGGATAAGCGCAGGATGAAAAAAGGTAGATTACTGTTAATTGTTGGGCTCGTGATGAGTTACTCACCGGTCCTCTATGCCCGAACAAGCGGGGCTTATTTCGGGGTGGGCTTGGCCCGGGCATCGGTTAATATCGATGCTATGACGTTTGAAACGCTGCCGTATAGTTATATTTTTACTGGCAAACCGATTTTTTTCACTGCCAGTCAAGATAATGCGGCAACCGGCACAAGCTGGTCGATGTATGGTGGATATCAATTGAACCGTTATTTTTCGGTGGAGGCGCTTTACCAGCCGCTAGGGGAGTATGCGAGGAGCGGCAGCAACAGAGGCCTAGTAGACCCGAATCTGACGCACATCGCCGGCCTGGGTACACAGGTCTCCTTGTCAATTTCTGATATTGATAGATTAAAGCTTCAAGGATATGGTCTTACCGCAGTGGGTAGCTATCCCGTGGCCGATTATATTTTCCTTTTTGGTAAAGCGGGTGCTTTTCATTGGGATGCTAAACTGGAACGTTCAACGACATTCAGTTCAACTACGCTCAACAAAACTCGCCTCTTGACAGAGACCGATTCCGGTATCAGTCCGATGTACGGCGTCGGATTGCGTATCGATGTCAGTCGCAGCTTAAGCGTGCGTGGCGAGTGGTCGCATATCAGCGATATTGGTGGCGGGTTATCCACCGGAAGCTCATACGCTAACATTACTTCTTTTAGCGCCCAGGTTAATTTTTAAAGCGACGACTAATGCACTACAGTCAGCATATGACTATATCTTTAGTCGGTGAGAATGGCGGGATGGTGCGAATAGCTGGCGCGTATTTTTGTTATAAGAAGGAAATCTACCGAGCAGAGGCCGTCTGAATCCTATTGCCTTGGTAAGTTAGGATCTATTTCTCGTAGTTTCGTCTGGGCGGATTCGTTGGCGGGGTCGATAGCAATGAGAGCGCGATAACATTCTCCGGCCTCGGCAAATCGCTGCTCATGTTTGTAGGCATCCCCAAGTTTCATAAGTAGGATTTTTTTTGAGGGATCGATTTTCGTGATGTGGGTTTCTATCACCGCGGCCTTTGCGCTGTCTAAGAGTCCCAGGGAGTAGATGCAGTATAAACCTGTCAGGGCATATAGATCGTTGGGGTCGATTTTTAACACTTTTTCATAATAAAAAATCGCATCTTGCCAATTTTTTTCCTTGCGGAACACATCGCCCAGGCGGCCAAGTATGTATTTATTGGCAGGGGTAATGGAGATTATCTTTTTCCATACTTCGATGGCCTCGCTGCCGCGTTCTTTTCCTCTATAACAGTCTCCGATACCTGTCAGGGCGAATATATCCTTGTCGTTAATAGACAGGACTTTTTGATAATATTCTATGGCTGCATCCCAATCTTTGTTGGCGCGGCAGCGGTCCCCCAGCCTGGTCAGGACATAGGTGTTGTTCGGATTCAAGGTGATGAGTTTCTTCCAGGCGGCGATGGCTTCCTCTATTTGTTTATTGCCTCGATAGGCGTCGCCTAGTCCGGCAAGTGAATATTCATCATTCGGATTAATCTCGAGGGCTTTCAGATAATGAGATATGGCGCTTCGCCATTGCTTTTTACCCTTAAGACAATCGCCGATACCGCAGTACGCCCGGTAATCCCGCTGTGAATACTTCAACAGGGACTGGTAATAGCCAATGGCGTCATCAAGCTTGCCGATTTTGCGCGCCGCATGGGCCAGTCCGCTTAGGATCTTGTTATTGGACGGCGAAAGTTCGAGCGCGTTTTTCAATACGGGTATAGCTTCTCTAAACCGCTTATTCTTGGAAAGGCGGAATCCTTCTCTCATACGGTGGCTGAGAAGGTCATATTCTGGTGCGGTAGTACTCTTCATGGCTCAGTCGATCGCGGTAATGGATGGGCGGCGGCCTTGCATCTCCCCCTCTGTCGGGGCTGCAGGCATCTTACTCAATATAGTGTATCGATCAGTATTGAAAGATATTGAATGCTGGGAGTCGCCCGCTGTTTGATGCGGCGCCAATATATGTTTGACGGATCAAAGGGGCAGCCAAGGGTAAGGGTCTGGGGTTGGAGCGCCGTGCTGTGCCATTGACGTGCGAGAGTCGGAGTACGCGCTGGATGGCCTGCTGATCAATCGGCTGCACTTTTATTAAAGTAACTAGCTAATAATATTATGGTTTAATTGGGGATGGATGGGATGGATTTTGGTCATTCTTCTCGAGGCCCAGGGTTTTTTACTGAAGATGGCTTGTGCTTTTGGCGGCTTTCTTACCGGAATATGAAATGGAAGGCGGAAGGTATGCCAAGCGGCTCTGGTTTGGTAAGCTTATTCAAGCCTAATGAATTGAAACTTAAGCTATAGTTTAGGCCGTTGATAGTAAGCAAAACACAGTTGTAAATGAGGCAGATCTAGGATATAAATAAGTTCATCTAAACTTGTTGTCGATGATAGACGGGTTAAGGTGAGTGGGATGCCACAAAGGGCTTGGAGGCCGGAGAGAGAGCAGTGACGTCGTGTGGTGATTGGTAACAAGTTATACCAGAGTATTTTGTAAGGAATAACTATGAAGACGAAAACAAAAATTACCATCGCAGTTGCAAGTGTTGTAGCAATAGCCGCGGTGCTTCCGGCTTTCGCAGGTACGTTAGAGCTTTCCGATGCTCAGCTTGATTCCGTTTCCGGTAAGTCCAACGCTGTAAGCGTCGGTGGCGTCAATACATCGACCGTAAGCGGTTTCCTTAGCACGTCCGGTAACGTCCAGGTTGGTTATTACCAGTGGGATGACGATCACAGCGCTGATGCGAGTTCCAATAAAGGTGGGAATCTCCAGTCGGGTGATAACTCCATGGTTCAACAGAACGCTACCGTTGCCGCCAACCAGATGGCATGGGGTGGCGCATCTCAGTCAATTACTACCAATAATGCTGATGTCGGTAATGACCAGAAGTTGACGTCATGGTGGATCATGTATTTGGGTGGTTTTTAATCCCCAGGCTGTTTAGTTTTGTTCTAATGTCATGATTTAACGGTTTATTTTGTGTTTATCTCTGAACCCCCCACGGGAAACCCGTGGGGGGTTCTTCTTATCCGGCCCCAATAAAACGTTCGTGGAGTGGACTAGCCTCGGGGTTGCTACGATGCCATGCTGGGTCTCGCCGATATATATGAGTATTTCCTGGTTTAATGGGAGTCGAAGGCGGGTATTCGACAGCGCAGGAATCCCATACTTTGTCGTAAACTAATTTCAGGGATTTGGGTGGTGGGTGGTATACCCATTAGGGGATGTCGGAGGGATAAGGGCTTTCAAGCGGGGTCTGTAGAGTTTGCTTGCGCGCGGATGGGTCCATTTTCCGGGCGTGGGTTTTGAGGGGGGGACGAGAGGCATAGTGATGGGCGACCAGCGGCGTGAGGTGACGCTACGGCAGGCTATCTTATATCAGTCTTACAATGGCTTGTCTGCGGTCAATTAGCCTTATCGTTCAATTGACGCCCTAGCTTCATCGGTGCTATTTTCAATGAAGAATGAACAAAAATAATGCAAGGCGACGTGGATAGTGCCGAAGCACCTCATGAGATAGGATTGATTTCAGGGAGTGAGGATGTCCAGTACAACTCAGTTAATTCGTGCGGCGTACCGTCTTCAATCGTGGAAGTTGTTGATTCCCGTTGCCGCAGGTTTGCTGGGCCTATACGGCAGCGCCGTCTCTGCGGCGGGGTTCACTACGAATTTTCAGCCTGACGCATCCACTTGGTCCGGCCAAAACACCGGTTATTGTACTTACGGTAATTGTACCAGCCATATCGGTAATACCGATCCCACTCCGATGGGGCTCACTGTCGTCACCATAGGCGGCGTCAAGTATTTCCACACGATTGTCGGCGATCCCGCCACAGGCTTTGCTATAGAGTCATACACGCGCGCCGCGGGGGTGGATAGCCTCAACAACATACCGAATTCGGGTGGCGCGTTTTCTCCGGACGGCGGCGGTAACGAGCGTTCCGTCATCGGTACGACAACGGCAACGGATCTCACCTTCCTGGAGAACTCCCTGAACATGAGCAACCCGTTGGCGGTTAATAATCAGCTCGGGCTGACTAATTACCAAGTGTCGGGCACCGGCTCCATGAATCCGAACTTTACGGTGTTCCGCATGGTCATGACCGATGCGGCCGGTGGTATGTCCATGGAGGTGTACAAGCCCTTCCTCGATAAAAAACCGCGCATCTCACAAACCATAGAGGACGGCGGCATGTCGTCGGTGTTCGTGGCGGATGAGCGAGCGCTCAGCTATAGCGACAGCAGTACACCGGCACCGGTGGTGAATAATTTAATCATCAATGATCCGGGGCTGCCGACCTCCGGGGCCGCCGATTTTGAAATGGCGCTTGCTCAGATCCCTGACGTGACCGCAGGGCGCTTTACTTACACGCCGGGCACGGGCTGGAATAATCCAACAGTGGGTTGGGATACTGCCGGTTCTACGTTTGGCCAAGGTACATATACCTATGTCGATAACCAGGGATTCGATCCTCTTACCTATAACTGGTCGAGTGCCTTTAATTATGCGGATAACGCGATTTCTTGTAGCTCTCCCAGCACCTCGAGCGGCAACGTGTCCCGTGAGACTGTCGGTATTTATAACGGCAACGACGCTCTGGGCAATCCTGTCGGGGGTAGTTGTTACAACAAACCATGATTCGCAAGGCTTGTTGCTGGGTGGGGAACCTGATTTGCGCAAACTGAGTTAAAGGGTGACGCCGAGGGGGCGATTTGGCAACTTAAGTCAAAAATCGAAGAGTGTAAACAGAATGAGCGAGATAGTGAGAACAACAGCGAAGAAAGACGAGACTGTGCATAAGGCCGGTGTATGGTCGGTCGTGCCCGCTATTGCCTTCGTCGCAGCTCTGCTCATCCCCGGCTATGCCGGTGCCGCGACTTCAACCGTTACGGAAACCTTTGATGGCTTTACCTGCCCGGGCGTCTGGGTGCAGGATCCCAGCGGGACGAATACTTCCTATACCCGCGACTGTGGCAATGGTTGGACGGCCTATGCGGAAGATACGGTGAATCCGATCCTGGGGCCCGGCCTCAGCGGGTCGCTGGGCAATCAAAACGTCGTTGCGCTGGATACTACCGCTAACGGCCCTTCGGCTGCGCCGTCCACTCCTCTGGCTTCGGCCCTGCTTAACACCGCTCCCGATAATACGCCACGGGGTGTACTGTGGCTGGTGAAATCCTATCCCGTGGAACCCGGGACACCCATCCAAACCATTCAGGCCGATGTGCGGCTGAAGATCACCAGTACGACTAAGATGAAATACGGCATAGTCATCTATGACGGCTTGGTGACCAACCCTTCCGGTACCACGGATGCTGCCACCGGTATTCCCCTGAGATCGGATGTGCTGGCCGGTCAGGCGATTCTGTCCGGCGACCCCGCTTCAACCACCGATGC
The DNA here is from genome assembly GCA_963810615.1 of uncultured Gammaproteobacteria bacterium. Lineage (GTDB taxonomy): Bacteria > Pseudomonadota > Gammaproteobacteria > DRLM01 > DRLM01 > JARRQJ01. Next base: position 77,400 of record CAWEOA010000001.1, read on the forward strand.
CTGCTACGGCGTAGCCGCGGGGCAGTGGTGCGCGTGGCAGACGCTGAGTGTGGGGGGGCAGTATGTCGTGCCTACCAGCGCGTACATCACCGTCGCCTTTATGGTCGTGGATACATCAACGGCTCAGATGTCCTTCGGCGAAGTGGATAATATCAAAGTCAGTGACGTGGTAACGACCGCGGACTCGACCCTGCCGCGCAATGACTTGGCGAAATTGTGGGACAAGAATTACCTGGCGTCGGGTACGGACAATATGGCGGAGCCCGCGGATATCGCGGTGGACAGCGCAGGCAACTCCTACGTGGTGGGGAGTGCATACAACGGCCTCAACTACGATATCGTTACCATTAAGTATGATGACACAACGAGCGCTACTCCGGTCTGGACACGGACCTACAACGGAGGAAGCGGGGACCAGGCGGTGGCGGTCGCGATTGGCCCGGCTGGGAATGTCTACGTTATCGGGCGCAGCTATAACGGTACCAACAATGATTATGTGGTGATCAAGTACAATCCTTCCGGTACGTCATTGTGGGAAGTGCCTTATGACCATGCCGGTCAGGACGATGTGCCAACCAGTTTGGCCGTGAATGCGAGTGGCGTATATGTCACTGGCAGTACCTGCGGTACCGCGAGCGCCTGCGATTACGCCACCATCAAGTTGGACCCGAACACCGGCGGCCAGGTGTGGGAAATGACCTATGATGGTGGTGCCTCTACGAATGAAGTGGACAAGGCCGCCAGCATTAAGCTGGACGTGGTCGGTAATGTCTATGTGACCGGGACCAGCACCGGCGCCTCCGATGACATCCTGACGATCAAGTACGACAGCGCCGGCAATATGCTTTGGGAGAGCCGCTATGATTCCGGCTGGAACGATCGTGCCGTTGCGTTTGCCGTGGATAGCGTGGGTAACAGCTACATAACGGGAATAACCTATGCCGGCGGATTGCCGGTCATGATAACCTTGAAATACGACAGTAGCGGCACTCGGCAGTGGGCCAATACTTATAGCGGCAGCGCCAGTGCAACATTGCCGAGTGCTTTGGTGATCGATAGCAGTGGTAGCGTTTATATCACCGGTAAGACCGGTCGGGTCTTCGACCATGACATCGTAACCGTCAAGTACCTTAGCGATGGCTCCTTATCTTGGGCGCATACCTACGGTAATGCCGGATTCGATGATTGGGGTGTCGATATCGCGCTGGATTCAGCAGGGAATACTTTTGTGTTGGGCGCCTTGACCAGGAGTACGGGCAACACCGATTTCGTAACGGTAAAATATGATGCGGCAGGAACTCCGACGTCCGCGATTACCTACGACGGTAGTACACTCGTGGATACCCCGGTCGCTCTGGCCTTGGGAGTCGATACCCAGGGCGACACCGTGCCCTACGTAACCGGTAAGAGCTTCGGCTTGGCCGGCTTAAGTGGAATAGCGACGGTGCGTTACATAAAGGCCCGTGCCGATCTGGACGTCACGGTGCTGGACGGCCCGGCAAGCGGCGTTGTCGGTAGTTCCATTACGATTAATAACACGGTGTTGAACATCAGCGATCTGGCAGCCAAAAAATATAATGAGACTGGGGCCTTTGATGTCGGATTGTATCTCTCTCCCTCCATCAGCGGCTTGCCCGACCTCAATAATTTGACCCTGCTGGCGACTCGCCATGTGATGAACCTCGTACCGGGGGCCTCAAGCCCGGCGTCCAATACGGTTACCATCCCGACTTCGGTAACTGAAGGTACGTACTACCTAGTGGCCATCGCGGATATCAACGGGACCGTGATAGAGCAAGATGAATCCAATAACAGCAAGGCGGCGGCGAGTACCATCGCGATCACCGCGAACCAGCCTGACCTGGCGGTAACCTCTTTGAGCGGCCCCGCCAGCATCACCCGCGATGTACCGTTCAATGTCACAACGACGGTGAGTAATCTGGCATCGCCTTCGGCCGGAGCTTTCCGACTGGGTATCTATCTTTCCACCGATGCGAACATCGACACGGGGGATATATTGATAGGCTCGCGCTCAATTGCCAGTCTCGCCGGCTTGGCCTCCGATAGCGCCACCACCAGTGTTACCGTTCCTTCGGCCACAGTCCCGGCGGGTACTTATTACCTCGGGGTGATTGCGGATGATCAGGGTGCTGTGACTGAATCGAATGAAAGCAATAATACCGCCGCGCTCGGTGGTTCGAGCAATAGTACCTTACTCACGACGGACAAGAATTTTGTGGCTGGGCTACCCGGTACCAACGTGGCCGTTGCCGGAAGCGGAAATTCCGGTCATGTGACGCTTGCACAATCCTCTATCGTTTGGGCTGCCCAGAGTGCTTGGGATACCCCTGATGTCGGAACCCGAGTAACACCCACGCCTTTCGATCTCAATGGTGACGGTTTGCTGGATTTGATGGTGGGTAACTCGAATGGCACCACCTATGGGTATAAGAATACGGGGTCGGCGACAAGCCCGGCTTGGACGGCTATGCCAAGTTGGAATGTCGCTCCGCCGACTCCGGGAGCCTGTAGTGGCCAGAGCGGGGCTGCCTCCGACGTAACCAACGCCCGGCCGGCCATCGGCGATATGAATGGTGACGGTATCGCCGATATCATGCTGGTGGGTTTCCGCTCCGGTATTTGCGCATATCAAAATACGGGGACTAACACGGCTCCGGTATGGACCCGCAATGCGGCCTGGGATGTCCCCACTGCGGCCACGCCAACTTTAACCAACAAGTTCAATGGGGTGACACTGGCCGACCTGAATGGTGACGGTAAACTCGACTTGATGGTCGGGCAATCCTCGGGAGCGAACGTGTTCGCATACATGAATACGGGTACGACGGCTGCTCCGGTGTGGACATACACGGCCGCATGGAATTACGTGGCGGGCGCCAGCATCTCACAGGCTCTGCCGCGATTGGTGGATATCAATGGTGATGGTAAGAAGGATTTGATGATTAGTATTTCTAGCGGTGCGGTTACCGCTATTCAGAATACCGGGAGCCTTACCGTGCCGGCTTGGACCGCGAACAGCGCCTGGGATGTGCCTATCATTGCAGGCACCTTCGCGTCGGCGGGGTTCGGCGATTTTGACGCAGACGGGCGCGTTGACCTGCTGCTTGGAGATATAAACGGGGTGTCGCACGGTGTGCGCAATACCGGTCCGTATTATGCGAACACCGGTTCTCCGCAGGACGGTGTGTATACCTCCAAGGTGATCGACGCGGGTACTCACGGCGGATTTACTACCTTGTCCTATGTGACTTTGGTGCCGTCCGGTACATCGCTTAGTGTTGACGTTAGAGCCGGGAATACTCCTACACCAGATGGCTCCTGGACTTTGGGTGGCGCATGGTATACGGGAATCTCTGCGGGTGGTGATATCTCTGCCCTGGGGACAAACCGCTATGTGCAATACAAAGTGAACCTGAGTTCGACCAACAGCAATCTGACACCGGCGTTGTATAGCATCCAGGCCAATACGGCTCCGGCGCCGGCTACGGCGACACCCGTGGCGGTGGTGGTAGGCGCCAGTGGTGGTGGTGGCGGTGAGCTGGGCATCATTGAGCTGCTGATCATGAGCTTGGCCGCGGGAATGTTTGGCGGAGCGCGCCGACGTCGCGGTCCATTCTAGCTAGCAGAATAGAAAGTGCGGGTTGCCGTTGCCACCGCAGGTAGCGGGTCGCGCAGCGGCGTGTCTATGCCCGTCAGGAATGTCCGCATTACCGATTTGAGTGAGCCTGGTCTTTCCCGCCTTGCTGGTGAAAGTCCCTGGGGCGGGGAGGCGTGGACGCTCAACTTCGACGCTACGATCGATGACCTGCCAAAACCCGTTAGGCCCTCAGCCGGCACTGCGCGTAATTTCCATTCTCGGTTACAGCAACAAGCTCCAATAGGGGCATAGCTGGACGCGCGTTTCTTTATGGTGCTCGCTGTCCGGGATCAATAGCACCACGCCATATCATCGCCGGTTGTGACTCTCCCGTGTCGGAGCAGAGGGTTGGCGTTAATGCCGGCAATCGGTGTGGGTATAAGCGTAAGCGGCAAGCTTCGCGGTTCACACAGTTTGGGCTTGATCGGTGAACCATTCATGTGGCCGCCGCATCTCCCCGACCGGTCACAATGAATGCCTTAGGCAGAGACCACGGTAATCGGCCGCTTGGCCAATAGCGGTTCGGTATTCGCGTCAGCGTGGCTAGGTGGAATTCCCGGAGAATTCCGCCTACGCGTGATTCCCTATGTTAATGAGCAAGGACCCGCAGTCCATCCGTGGTCTGCGTTGTTGCTAAGGTCTGAAGCTTATATCGGGAATCAAAGAGTCACAGCCGTGCATAGGACGGCTGACTGCGCAGCGACCGGAAGCGTGAACCCCTGGCAAGGCCGGCTAGGGCCAGGAGCAGCAGCATCGGTACGCCGAGCGCGCCGCCACCTCCGCCGCCCGTGCTTGAGGCGGGGGTCGGGGTGGTTCCTCCCGTCACGGTGGTGGAGGGCGGGGGCAGGGTTTGACTAGCGCTCAATGTATAGCTGGCGGAAAGGGTATCGATCTCATTGCTCGTCACGGTAGCGGTTGCCGTGAGCTGACTGGCGGTGGTTAGCGTGCCGGAGATCGAAATCGTTTGACTGGCGCCAATGGATAAATCGCTCAAGGAGCAGGTAAACAACTTATGGCCATCATATTGACAGCTGTTTGAATCATACGTGGGCAGATACAATGTATCCGGTGTCGATAAATCGACAGTGAGTCCAATCCCTGTCGCCGGGTCCGGCCCCAGATTGGCCACAATGATGGAGTAAGTGAGTGAATCACCTAACGCCGGCGCCGTGTTGCTTTGGAGGTCATTGCTAGGGTGAGCGGCGATAGTAACGCTCAAATTGGCGACGGGGGCGATGCGGGTGACGAAGGCGTCAAAGCCCAGTCCGCCGCTTTGTTGATTACTATTATTCACTAGCTGGGCCGCGTCGGACGTTACCGGGAAGGTAAATGAGGGGGTGTAGCCGACCACATAGGCCTTGTCGGTGGTGGCGACGGCGATGCCTTGGCCTTGATCATCCAGTTCGCCACCCAGATAGGTGGAGTAATGGAGGGTGGTGCCTGAGGGTTCGATGCTGGTGACAAAGGCATCCTTGGCGCTGGCGTTGAAGTTCTTATTAAACGCGGCCTGCAAGTTGGTCGCGGACTGGGTGGGGAAATCAGTGGAGGTGGTACTGCCGGTGACATAGGCGCGGCCGGTGGTGCTGTCCACGGCGATGGCCGTGGCGCCGTCCTCGCCGCTGCCGCCCAGGTAGGTGGAATAGGCCAGGTCATATTTGTCGGTTGCCACGGGGCTGAACTTGGCGACAAAGGCATCGCCCAGGGTGCTTCCACCTCCGCCGTAAGCGGATTGGATCGCGTTCAGGATTGGGAAGTCGCTGGAGGTAGTTGCACCGGTGATATAGATATTGCCGCCAGTATCGACGGCGATGCCGGTGGCCTTGTCGACAAAATTGCCGGTGTTTGTATTGGTGTCGCTGCCGCCGAAGTAACTGGCGTAGAGCAGGCCGCTTGACCCGGTGACGGCTGGGATCGAGCTTGTAGAAATAGGCGTCCTGTGATCCGTTTAACGATGCTTGGATGGCGTTGGCGGTGGGGAAACCTGTGCCGGCAAATTTGTCGGCACTGGCGGCGGTCCAGCCCGCCACATAAGCGATATTGCTGCTGTCCACGGCCACGGCAGTGGCATAGGTGGTGCCAACGCCGACAGGCAGCGCCGCTGAGTGTGCAACCCAGATAGGTGGAGTACACCAACTGAGCTGTACCGGTTCGGCTGGGATCCAGCTTGAAGAAGAAGCCGGAATACAAACCTGGCAGGCATGATTAGTTGTTTTCTGCAAGGCGTCGGGGGTGGTCGGGAAGGGCCCGCTGGAGATTGAAGTTGTGTATCCCGCCACATAGGCGTTGCCCGTGCTGTCGACGGCGATGCCCAGGCCTTCCTCAACCAAGCCGCCACCCACGCAAGTGGAATAGTTCATCTGCCCATTGTTGGCGTTGAAGATAGTGACAAACACATCGGAGTTGGTGAGTGGGGCAGCTTGGTATATAAGCCATGCAGAGTCGGAAAGCGGCTTCCCCCCGTGTATGCGGTTCCCCCTGTCACATAGATCAATTCCTGGCCGTTGATGTTCGCAACGGCGATGCTGTTACCCTTTCTCACCACCGAGCGGCTCACTAACGCCGTCGGAACCCAAATAGGTGGAAAAGATGACGGTTCCCGTCTTGCTGATCTTGGTGACGAAGGCATCAGTATTTACCGCTGGTGCTAAGTGAGTATGCTGTTCTGTTGCCCCTGGAAAGTCCGTTGACAAGCGTCGAACCGGTGACATAGATATTGCCGTCCCCATCCACGGCGACGGCCTGTGCCTTATCGTCGTTACTGAACCGCCCAGATAGCTGGAATAGGACAGGGCGGGATCGATGATCAGGGGATGGCGGTGATCATAGTCGCCCAGGGCGAGGCTGACGATGTGCTTGTGCAGCGTATAGCGGGCCGATACGGGAACCCGCTTGCCCGCGATGTCCTGATAGGCATAGGGCGCATGTTGGATCAATTGCGCCTTGCCGGCGCTGATAAGTAGTTCACCTTTCGGGTTCACCTGCAGCTTGTCGGCGCCGTCGAAGCCCAGCCGGATGTCCCGCGGGTCGCCTCCCGCGGCGACATTGAAGTCGTATTCGAGCAGGCCCTCTTTGCCGTAATAGACCATATCGATGCCGGGGTAGACTCCGGTGGCGGCGACCTTGGCATAGGTCGGGATATTGGTGTGCCAGCGGGCGGGATCATTGCCGACGTAGTAATTGTGGCGGCCGGGGAGGGGGGTCTGGCCTACTGTTTTGGCATGAGCGGCAGCACCGAGCAGGCGCATGCGTAAGGGCTTGGGGTTGCCGGCGGCGGAAGACGGGCTTTTCAAGGCCAGGACGGCCTCCGTGGGGCGGAGATAGAGCAGATAACCCTTGCCCCGGGCGAGAAACTCTACATTATTACCGCCAGCCTGACCCTGGTTGGGCTCGAAGGCCAGGGCTTGGGTGGGGACCGTAATTTGCTCGGCGGCTGAACTGGGGAGACTGATCAATCCGCAGAGAAAAAAGGCCATTCCAGTCAAGAAATGGATATACCCGTGGTGTAGAGAGGTTTTCACGGCCTTTCGCAACGGTGGATGGGGGAGGGTTGGCCGAGAGATCCGCAGGAATACCCAAGAATAGAGGGGGGATGGCATTTAGATGGTTCCTTTTATTCCTTCAACTGCCCAGGATCAATTCTATGTTTTATGGTAACCGTCATATCATAATACTAATATGCGGCGGTTTTTTACGGGATATTTGAGTAGCGGCAATGCAATTTTGTTCAAATCCATATGGAAAATAAAAAAGTGTAATCAAGGAGCGGATTGGGCGTTTGTTGCGGTTGATGTTGGTTTTTTTGATATCTGAAGTGAGTCGTTCTTTTTATTTTCATTTTAATTAATAAGTTATAGAATTTTCGCATGATTGATTTGCGGTGCTTAGCTTGCCGGATTATCCCTGGAGTTTTGCCTGGGAATCGCCTTTCTACATTGAATTTACATAAAACTTACAGTTACCTTTCATGCGTTGCGAATGTTCCTGGGGAGGCGTACAAACATATGTGTGGGCAAGTTCATATGCGGCACAAATTGTCGAGATGATTAGCTCACGAGAAATATAACGCATTTATACAAACACGCGTTTTATCCAAATTTACTGGAGGAAAAAATTATGAAGATGAAGCCCATTGCCTTAGTTGTGGCTGGTATGGCTGCAGCGACCCTGCTGTCAGCTCCCGTGTTTGCCGCCAAGGTTTCCTTGAGCGACAAAGCGATCGACGAAGTTTCCGGTAAAGCCAACGACTACACCTTCAGCAGCGATTCCACTGCTACCGTGTCATTGGCCAGCGACGCCAGCGCGAACATCCAGTTCGACTGGTACCAATGGACGGACTTGCACACCGCTGATGCCAGCACCAACAAGGGTGCGAACGATCAGTCCGGTTCAGCCTCTGTAGTTCAGCAGAACATTGCTGGCCAAGCCAATGCCCTGATCTGGGGTTCGGCCGGTCAGAACGTGCTGACCAACACCGAAGGTACCGGTGGCGTTGGCGTCGGTAACGACCAGACCAACATGTCCTACGGCGTGTTCGCCGGCGGTGGTTTCTAAGCACATAACAAACTATACGTAGGAGATATTATCTATGAAGACGAACATGCTTACTTTAGCATCAGCTGCTGCCCTGACCATGTCACTGGCTCTGCCCGCGTTTGCCGGCACCACTGCTCTGACCGACGAAGCCCTGGACGCTGTTTCAGGTAAGGCCAACACTGCAACCGTTGGTGGCTTGAATAGCGCCAGCGTCACCGGCAGCACCCTGAATGGCAACATCCAGGTTGGCTACTACCAATGGGATGACGATCACAGCGCCGACGCCAGCACCAACAAGGGCGGCAACTTGCAATCAGGTGATGCCTCCGCTGTTCAGCAGAACGGCACTGCGGTCGGCAATACCCTGGCTTGGGGTGCGGTATCTCAGTCAATCACCACCAACAACGCCGACATCGGCAACGACCAAGCGATGGAATCATGGGCGACCATGTACATCGGTGGTTTCTAATATACTGGCATAGTCCTTGTATATTGTTGTTTGGTTGAAATAACTATAAAGCATTGTAATAGTGCTAGTGAAAAATGCGGTCCGCGGAGTTCATCTCCGTAAACCGTGACTTAAGGGAGGGGAGGGGTATGTATATACCCCTCCCCTTTTGTTTGGGGGCGATATAACAAATTCCACGATTGATCATTATCGCTACGTTCGCTGAAGATGGGATAAATCCGCGCGGTTGGTAGTGTAAGCTGAACGCGTGTTCAGCCAGCGAATGGCAGCCGGAATATCCCCTCAGTGTTCAGCGTCATCAGATCTCCCCCCCTCCCGGATCGTCCAGCAGCTGTGCTGTGGCTTGTGTGCTAATTCTGACGTTTGTAACTCGAAATATCCGCATAAAGGGGGATTCCAGACTCTGTCGGCGGGTTCCTGATCGGAAAAGAGGGAATGAAAAGCCGGTATTGCTGTTGGCGCGAGAGTTTCAAAATCGAGAGTATTCTTCCCCGCCCTGGAAGCGTTTCTTCGAGAATTGATAAGGCGCGGAGATATCCCGCATACCGATCATACTTTAGGTGCGGGTGCGGGCTGTTCTGTAATTTCTTTCTCTGCGATTAGCTTAGAATACCGTATGTGAATAGGTCGATCTTTAGGTGGCGGAATTTAAAATTATCATAAAAATCAAAGTATTGATTTTTATTTTTGGTGTTATTTTATTTTATGAATTACCGAGTGGAATCTTATTTTTTAAAGTATTGGCTAATGTTTACATAACTTTTTTAACCAAAGCTTACGGGCGCCTTTCGTGCGTTGCGCAAGCCTTGGAATAAGCGTAAAACTAATCTTCGTGAATCAGTTCATGGTCGGCTGTGGATAGTGGATGAGCTGCATCACAAATATAAATAACGTGTTTTATCCAAATTTACTGGAGGAATTAAATTATGAAGATGAAGCCCATTGCCTTAGTTGTGGCTGGTATGGCTGCAGCGACCCTGCTGTCAGCTCCCGTGTTTGCCGCCAAGGTTTCCTTGAGCGACAAAGCGATCGACGAAGTTTCCGGTAAAGCCAACGACTACACCTTCAGCAGCGATTCCACTGCTACCGTGTCATTGGCCAGCGACGCCAGCGCGAACATCCAGTTCGACTGGTACCAATGGACGGACTTGCACACCGCTGATGCCAGCACCAACAAGGGTGCGAACGATCAGTCCGGTTCCGCTTCGCAAGTTCAGCAGAACATTGCTGGCCAAGCTAACGCCCTGATCTGGGGTTCAGCCGGTCAGAACGTGCTGACCAACACCGAAGGTACCGGTGGCGTTGGCGTCGGTAACGACCAGACCAACATGTCCTACGGCGTGTTCGCCGGCGGTGGTTTCTAAGCACATAACAAACTATACGTAGGAGATATTATCTATGAAGACGAACATGCTTACTTTAGCATCAGCTGCTGCCCTGACCATGTCACTGGCTCTGCCCGCGTTTGCCGGCACCACTGCTCTGACCGACGAAGCCCTGGACGCTGTTTCAGGTAAGGCCAACACTGCAACCGTTGGTGGCTTGAATAGCGCCAGCGTTACCGGCAGCACCCTGAATGGCAACATCCAGGTTGGCTACTACCAATGGGATGACGATCACAGCGCCGACGCCAGCACCAACAAGGGCGGCAACTTGCAATCAGGTGATGCCTCCGCTGTTCAGCAGAACGGCACTGCGGTCGGCAATACCCTGGCTTGGGGTGCGGTATCTCAGTCAATCACCACCAACAACGCCGACATCGGCAACGACCAAGCGATGGAATCATGGGCGACCATGTACATCGGTGGTTTCTAATATACTGGCATAGTCCTTGTATATTGTTGTTTGGTTGAAATAACTATAAAGCATTGTAATAGTGCTAGTGAAAAATGCGGTCCGCGGAGTTCATCTCCGTAAACCGTGACTTAAGGGAGGGGTGGGGTATGTATATACCCCTCCCCTTTTGTTTGTGGGAGATAAGCAGAATCATTCATTTTGATCTTAGAATGAATGCTACGATTGTCGATGGAGGGGGCGGTCTGCGAGGTTCCTTGTTGCATCGCAGCTCTAGTGGCATTAAAGTGTTGATCGCCCTCTTACAAATAGCTGATAAGTGTCGATAAGGGTTGTTATTAGTGCCGCGATATTGGAATATGGCGGTATGGGCCTCTAAACGGGTGGAGCGACAATTATGACCAGGATTATGGGCTTGCGGCTATTTTCGTACATTGCCTCCGGGATATTATCTATCGTTCTTGCGGTGGGTTATGCACACGCCGCCGGAGGTAGCCGGCTTGATGCTGCCTTAGACCAAGTGGATGCGGCTGGGACGAGCACTTACAGCGTAACCGGCGATGTCAGCAACAACTGTACGCTGACCTCATCGTCCAACTCCATTTGTTTGGGGACCTATATATGGACCGATGATCATAGCAATGACGCCTCAACCAATAAGGGGGCGTTGATTCAGAATGGGTATGTACAACAGAATCTAGTTTCCAATATTAATATCAGTTCCACCGTGTCGCCGGTCTCGGCGAGCGCGAATATCGTGAGTAATGTCACTCCTGCACCCAATTCAACTATCAATCTATCTAATTCAGCCAATTCAACCGGCTTCATCGGGGGCTATTAATGGATATGGCAGCCACCGGGATTCGCAGTTCTTCGGGATTTATAAGCGAGATGACGGGGTTCATCGCGGCAGCCGCGATCTTGTTATTTACGGCTCCGGCAAATGCGTCGGAAAATTTTTCCTTACTTGATCAAGCGCTTGATAACGTACGGGCAAGCGGTTTGTATTTCAGGGTCGACCTCTCTTTGGAAGTCTTCAACGCAACTGATCAAGTGCCGACCGTATTATTAAACACCTCATCTCCGATAACCGCACCCTTGCCTACCACGACCACCGGTTCGACGGTGACGGGTACTCCCGGTACTGTTTCATTAAGTGACAATGCGCAAGGTAACCTCAGTTCCCTGGTGAACGTGATCGGTGCCGGTTCGGTCATCAACGTCGGTGTCAACGTTCTCAGTATTACCAATTCCTCAAGCGACACGATCTATACGACAAATACCAACTACGGCGTATTGGGCGGGTCTAGTTCCCCTGTGCCTGTTGTTCCATGATGCTGAATTCGATAATGGGATGGGGTAAAGTTGCTCCCGTCACATTATTGTTGTTTTGCCTCTGGCACATTCCGGTTAGCGGTCACGCCGCGAGTGTAGAGATCAATGTTGGATCCCCCGAGATGCCCATCTATGTTAGCCGAGAGGTTGACAGCTTGATGGATCGGCGGCATGCGCACGTTCAGTTGCAGGAGCGCGATTACAGCTGTGGCGCGGCGAGCATGACAAGTATCTTTAACTATTATCTGGAATACCCTATCAAAGAAATCGACGTCATCCAGGGGCTCCTAGATATTGCTAAAAAGAAGGGTACGCTCGAGAGGATTATTCAACGTCGAGGTTTTACCCTGTTGGACCTGAAAAGGTTTGCGGAGAGCAAAGGGTTTACGACATCGGCGTTCAAGTTGGAGTTCGATGATTTGGTTGCCCTGGGAGAGCCGGCCATCGTCCCCATTATTCCCGGTGGCTATAAGCATTTTGTTGCATTTAGAGGGGCCGATAAGCATTACGTCTACCTTGCCGATCCCTCTTTCGGGAATCTGACGCAACCAATCGAAGATTTTAAGAAGGACTGGTATGGGTTTACGAATATCGCCCTGGTGGTGCATAGAAGGCCTGATCAAGACAAGAATTTTGTCCCACCTCTCATTCCGTCGGAGCATGAGAAATTTAATCCGGATCTTGATATCGATGCCTTCCTGCGCACTGACCCGCCTAGTTTCCCTAAAATATCGACGGAATGGTAGGGTATATAGAATTGCATGTGATGGGCTAGGGTCGCTGTCCTGAGGAAGAAGCCGTAGTGGATACGGTATAAGTTACCGTATCCCATTTTTGTGTGTGGCAAGGATAAATTCTTGGGTTGCCCTCATAAGTAAGGCGCCTACCCAAATTCCCCATCGAACGGAGTGATGGAAACTGGCTCTAAAGTTGTAGTTTTTTGATTAACTTACAGAATATAATAGCTTTGGATTAGTGTCGAATGCTCCGCTACTGGTTGTAGAATGATAAAGTATATCAAGTTTATATTTCTGGGTTACCTCCTTCTATTGCCGGCGGTTGCTATGTCTCAAGAGGCTGGAGATAGCAGCAGCACTGAGACCTCGGGCGCGGCGGCTGGTGCCGATGCTCAGAAGAGCGCTCAGGGTGATTCCCAGCAGTCCACGTCCAGTGCGGCGTCAACTCCAGCTCCTAGTACACCTGCCCCCGATAAGTCCGGCTCATCAGAGTCTGCGCCGAAAGAGGATAGTGCATCTTCGGCGGCTTCAGATGCGTTAAAGGCCTCCAAGGAGGAAGAGGAAAAAAGTAAGGCCCAGGAAACTGCTTCCGAGGTGGTCGAGAAGGGTGGATTGATCGCAGGTAAGTTTCAAATTTCATTCACTGAGAACTACACTCATTTGCAGACCAATCAATTATATATTGAGGGTTTCGGAATTTTACCCATCGTCGTTGTGGGTAATGTCGATATACAAAACGTACGTCGTGATATTTTCACTTCCGTGCTTGGGGCGAGTTATAAGCTGACCAATAAACTGCAGGTTTCCTTGAATGTGCCATGGCAATATTCAATGGCCAATATTTCAACGGCTACGGGTATCAATGGCAGAAAGGCGGCGTCGGCAAACAACGAGGGGACAAGCAAATCGAGCAGTTTGGGAGATGTTACCGTAGGCATGTTCTATCAGCTTACCCGAGAAAGCTTGAGTCTGCCGAGCCTCTCCGGTGGTTTGGATCTTAAGTTCAGAAACGGCCGGGATGCTTTCGAAACGCCGGATCCGGCCGCTCACGTGCCCGCCGGAACGGGTTTCTATATGCTGCGGGGAACATTGAGCGCGAGTAAGACTTCGGCGCCCGCGGTAGTCTATGGTTCCTTAGGTTATGCTTATAACTTCTCGCGGCACAAGATTCCTTATGCGCCATCTGGTGCATCTGCGGTTATTATCGATAGCTATGAGCCGGGTCCAAGTTTCAATGTGTCCGCCGGCGTTTCGTTGTCGCTAAACTATCAGCTGTCACTTAATTGGTCGTTGGCTGAAGCCAGTCAGCTTTCTTCGAAGGTGAATGGCAGGGTATCGCCCAATAGTGCGACGAACGCTATTACTTTCCGCATGGGCGGTATTTACCGGGTAAGTTCGAAGACCTCCGTTGACTTGTCGTTAACCACAGGTCTGACTAATGATGCCGGAGGTACAACTATCTCGCTTAGATTACCCTGGAGTTACTAAGGGGGTACGCCATGCTGTTAGGTAATGGATTTTTCTGCGCGTATCCTTGTCCAATAATAGTCGAACTTCAAAGGATTGAATCAAATAGTGTTGTTGGTTGGCATGGCGATATTCGAGCCTTGAATACGAAGGCCAATTGTCGGAACAGGCGGCCATGCTTAAGACATCCTTAAGCATGAACGAGGTGAGTGGGCGCGCATGAAATTTATGAAGCACATAAAATGGCCGGGAATCGCGGGTGCTTTGATTCTAGCGTTACTGCTTACCAATCACGGTTCAATTTTCAGGTTGGCGCTCACAGCCGCAATCCCGCCTGGAATTATAACGCCAACAAGTCTGGTGATCACGCTCAACGAAGTTACCGTGGAGGAGGATATCAACGGGGCTTTTCGCTATACGGTATTCAACACGCCCGCCTCACTTGATGTCGTTAAGAACACCGGCTTGCCCACCAATATTTTCGGTAGCGGTGGCGTGACGCCGGTGACGCACAATGGAATTCGGTTTGTCTTGAATGGCACGGGAACATATTCGGGTGTCAATCCGTGCACCGGCTCGGATGCGACGGATGAGGCGATTTCTTTACCGGACGCTGACCCGGTGAGCAATCAATTGATAGAGCAGTTACAGGTTCGGCACCCGGTAACCGGTTTGCAAGCGGGGGCTACTGGCGAAATAGATCCTTTTCATGTCGGCTCGGACCCCGTCACCCTTAAACTGATTTTCCCCGCTTCGAATTCGGTAGGTTGCGTATCCGATACGCCTCCCAATCCAGTAATCAAAGGAGCGGACACAGGTATGGCATCGCCCTTTGGCATAGCTGTCGATCCCGAGCCTGCTAGCAACAAGATATACGTCAGCAATAATGATAGCTTGGCAAACAGTATCGTCGTTTTTAATCGAAGCGACTCGGGTAATGTCACCCCGCAAGGTAAGATCCAAGGTTCAAATACCGGACTCGACACGCCCGGCGGTATTTTCATTTATCACAATGGGGATTATTCAAACAAGGAACTGGAGGTCGCTAACTTCGGTAACGACAGCATCAGTATCTATGATCTCAAAAATTGGGATCCGGCCGTGGTGGATTTGGCGCCGACCCATGTTATCAGCGGCGCCGCTACCGGGATAAACGGCCCGGGCGGAGTATATGAATACAACGATAAAATATACGTCACGAACGGTCCCGACGACAGCATCACTATCTATCCCCGCCCTCAAGCAGGGGATCCGGTTAATTTGAACGTGCCGCCGCAGGGTATTATTAAGGGTCCTACTACCGGCCTTAATACCCCTTGCGGGATTTATGTCGGCGATATTGTGCTAAATACAATTGACGCCGGCCTGGGAATTGCGGTGCTCAATAACGGTAACAGCAGTATTACTTTTTATACCCTATCCGCCGATTCAAGCACAGGCGATGTATCTCCGCTGCTAACCATCAAGGGAGACAAGACCGCAATAAGTAATGCCTGCGGCCTCTATGTGGATGCGACGAACAAGGAGGTTGCAGTTTCCAGCTCCGGATTCAACAGCATCAATTTTTATTCACTCGATCCAAACCTTAGCGGGGATCAAAATGTTTATCCAAAACGGCGGATAATGGGGGCTAACACGCAGCTGGTTCAGCCGGTAGGCGTGTCGCTGGATACTAATAATGATACGGTTGCGGTGGCAAACATCGGCAGCAATGCCGTTACCCTATTCAATAGAGACGATGCCAAGCCTTATCTGCTACATCATCCCGTGTTTATCAATCCCAAAGTTCAGCAACAGCTATTAGTGAGCTACATTTATAAAGGACAGATTCTCGGCAGCACGGGACAGCCTCTTGTCCCCACCGACCCCAGTACCGGTCAGCCGTACGTGAATGATCCGATCACCAACGAACCTTTGACTAATGTTGATCCGAGCACGCAGGAGCATCTGCCTGTTCCCTTGGCGCAGGGTTACGCCTATGTATTTAAGGTCTATGACCCCAGCATGCACAGCAAGGGTGACGTCAACTCCGCCTATCTCATCCCGCCCAGTAAGATGCAATTTCAGTTGGCTGATGGAAGCGCCGCATCCAACCTGATGATCAGTTGTCAAGTGTTCACTCCTTTTACAACGGACGAACTCACCACCAATTGCTTATCGCAAGCGTTGATCATTTCACCTTATCCTCCGCAGCCGGTACTGTTTCATATAGCGGCTACGGTGGTTAGTAAGGTTCAAAATAAAGCGTTCGTGCCGAATATTGCGCCGCTTGCCAAATCAGAGCTGCCATTAGTGCTGCCGCAGGTGACTTTGAGCCCGACCGGAGCGATCCTTGATATCAATTGGACCTATGTGAATGATTCCGGTCAACCGTTAGGCCGAGTGCCGTTAATTGCCAGCCAGTCTTTCCAGGTCACATATTCCAAACCCTTTAGCGAAATCAATTCGTGCTACAAGAAACGCGTTAATCCGGTTTTGGCCTTCAGTTCAGGTTCCTTGAGTCCGAGCATTCGAAGTATTCCTGATGTAAAAGACACCGGTTGCGATATTTTCTTGAGGGATGTGACCAATATTACCTTTAGTGCTTTGGACGCCTATGAAAACAGATATGCCTATTCTTGGGACGTAGTCGATTAACCATGAACTCCGGGGTATTTATGCGAAAAAGATTGCTTCGATGGATAATCCTCATGGGGGGCGTGGCGCTGCTGTCGGCCGTTATGTATGGCTGTGGTGAAAACCCCTTACCTCCAGCGACCCTGCCGGCTTCAACGACCATCACTATTACGAGCGGCGCGGTATAGCCTTACATTAGGCTGACGTCTGTCGGCGTTGTTCGCCATATTATCAGGCGCGAGGATTAGACTATTAATGGCCTCAGGTCGGCTCAAGCAGGAGCGGGTTTCAGGGCGTGCATATTATTCCCGGGAATGAACTTAAATTTTGACCGTATGAGAAAACCCAAGATCAAGTCGAATGCTCCTCATCATAATGATTATTGTGGCGTTTTTTTGCGTCCGGCGGATGGCGGTGTGCCGGCCTTGTTGGGACGGTGGGTTCTGCGACGCAGGTTGTTTGGGTTATTTCCGGCGTTGACCATGGTTTTATTGGTCGGGTGTTCGAGTGGAGGCGGCGGCACCAGTACCTCGCAGGTCCCTGTTACAGTGCCAACGGGGAGCGTTTCGCTTACAGCTCGAACAAAACCGGTTACCACGAACCTGATAGCGGGAAAGGCAACGCCTGACAGCCTCACTATTGATGTGGACGAGGCGGCGGTATCAGCAGACGGTAGTAGTTATGAAGCACTGGTAACGAACACAGGTATAACGGTGGATGCACAGGGCAGTCCCGATATCGGTGCTATAAGCGGCTTGGCCACCGGTACCTACAAGGCCCTAAGAATAACAGTTAGCAATGTAGCCTGGAATACCATTTCATGGACTTACTCCAACCCATCTCCGTGTGATGGCGCCGCCAGCGGTTCGGCATCAGGGACGCTGGGCACTGGTGCTATGGCCCTCTATTTCAAGACCGCGGACTTGGGAGGGAATACGCCGCAGCATTATCGGAACACTCTACCCTTGTCGGGTTATGCCGGTGATGCCGATCACCCGTTCATCTTGCCGGCGCCTATTCAGGTAATGCAGGATGAAACTACCAAGATCAGCCTGGTAATGGACACAGAGCATACGATTGGGTGCAGTCATCTGAGTGTTTTTAACTCTACGGATAGTGGTGATGTAGCACCGCTACGCGGTATTGTTGGTGGCCTGACTCAATTATTCGGTGTGTCCGGGCTTGCCGTGGATGCCTATCGGAATCAAGTTGCCGTAACCAACGGCCTGGGCAGCAGTCTCACAATATATGGGCGAGACGGCGTGAATGATGTCAAACCCGTTCGCGCTATTGAAGGGTCGGGAACAAGGCTCAATTACCCCGCCGCCGCGGCCTTGTATCTCGGACTTGATTCCACCACCCAACAGCCCGATCACAGCGGCGACCAATATATTGTGCTCAATCGCGATAACGACAGTATTGTGACCTATGCGTGGAACGACAGTGACAATGTGACGCCTCTCCGCACGATTTGGGGTATGTTTACCGGCTTGAGCAAGCCGACCGGCTTGGCCCTCAATGTGGATCCGTTTGGGA
Source organism: uncultured Gammaproteobacteria bacterium (assembly GCA_963810615.1). Classification (GTDB taxonomy): domain Bacteria; phylum Pseudomonadota; class Gammaproteobacteria; order DRLM01; family DRLM01; genus JARRQJ01. The sequence continues at coordinate 95,545 of CAWEOA010000001.1, forward strand.
ACGGGGATCCTACAAAGGACGAGATCATGGTGGCCAATAACGGTAATGACACTATTACGTCTTACACCAGGGTGGGTAATGGCGATACTTTTCCACTGCGTACCCTGGAAGGGGCGTTGACAGGCTTAAATCATCCCTGTGGTATTGCCATAGACAAGCAACATCAAGAGGTGTTTGTCACCAACAGCAATAACAATACGATTACCGTGTATGACCTTGGGGATCTTGATGGCAGCAGGCAAATTACCGACCCGAATACCGGGGGTGTTTTGACAAGTCCACACTTGAATATTCCGCCTTTGCTGACCATCGGTAGTTCTACCGGGCTTGCCGAACCTTGCGGTATCGTGGTCGATAGTAGCAGCGCCAACCCCGAGCTAATCGTGGCGAATAAGGGGAACGACTCCATCTCCGTTTTTGATCTGGCCGATTCGGGCGTCATCCAAACGGCTATTGCTGATCCCAACACGAGCGCCGTGCCTGATTTGGCGGTTAAACGCAGCATATCCGGAGCTGCTACCGGGCTCAAACAGCCGAACGATGTGCAGCTCGATGGCGGAGAACTGTGGATAGCGCAAAATGGCGGTCAAGCGAATATGGCGCGGTTTCCCCAAATCATTCCCGCTGTCAGCAATGAAAGTGCGACGATCAATTCCGCTTTGAATGGGGACTACAATATCGTTACGTATGGGATAGATTTTAATAAAGGCATCAATGGATTTGGTAGTGCAATACCGGTTATCCATGCGGAGCGTGGCGTCGCTAGCTTTAACACGCAGTCCCCAATCTGGCCCAGTTTTACTATGCACCGCGATGCCGGGGTAAAGCAGTTTAATCGCCAGGTTATGGAGCCGGGTTGCGGCCAGCCAGACCTTAATACCAAGGATGGGTTCTTTGGCGTTGCGGCCGATAACAGCTTTTACGCGTTTACTCAGGATGATCGAGGAGTATTCAACGGCAGCTTTTTGGCTAATGGCGAAGATTTTGCGGGCGTTTCCTATAATGGCGATGAAATGTATGTCATATATGGCGTTAAGTCCAGCGGGGCTTCCGTTCCCTATATGAGTGAGGACGGGACCTATACTGGAAGTCCTGTAAATTATTCCTATGCGAGCTACTCCAATTACTTTCAGAGCATCTCTAGATTTCTGGATACGCCAAAATCAGATCTTTTCGAAAATTTGTTCGATGTCGGATATCTGTCTTCGGAACCGGCGCAGTTTTTAGCCTACCTTACCAAGACATCAACTGCATTAACGTATGACCCAATGGGCGAGTATCAGACGCCGCATGCCTTGACGCCACGTTCGAGCCTGTCGTTCCGCAGTGGCTCGAGGGCAACTTCTCCAACCGCTGTGCATGCCGGCGGTTTCTTCGAAAATCCAGGTTATGAGATTGCAGGGGCGGTGTCGAGCGATAGCCAGTCATTTATATTCATAAGTGACATTACGAATGTTGATGCAAATGATTGCCAAACAACTGGTGGGATCGGTGTGGGAATGCGTCAGCAGCCGGCTGGTACGTTTAAAACCCAGGACATTAAAGGCACCTATTATGTTGCCGGTATCGGCGATGATTTTAAATCTTCGGGACAACGGAATAAGTATTTTTCCATGGCGGGAACCATTAGCTTCGATGGTGCCGGAAGCGCAACTATGGTACAAACCAATAATTCGGAGGGGGAGGTAACATCTACGACGAACACTTACTCTTATCAAGTGGTTTCCACCGCTGTTCCCGGTGGGAGTACGAGTGGCGCTGGACCCAGCAATCTTAGTACGGATGTGTTGACATTATACAGCTCGGGCAGTGCTACTACACCCTATGCCTCGGCCCTCATAGGTATGGATGGAAAGATATTGTCTATTTATCAATCAGGCAATACCCGGCTTCTTGGTTTTGCATTGCTGCAAAAGTAGCAGGTTCGTCACTATCGCCTCGTGCCGTTCCCGCAGTCTCGGCAAAACGCCCTTCCTTCGCCTTGCTTTATGGAAAACAAGTGATGCCGATGGCATCGATTGTTGCCATCGAGGTGCGTGTTTTCATGAATAGGATGCGAGAAGCGTTGAATTGTTTATGTTTGTTATGATTTTATTTCGAATGTATTGTTTTGTTCATGGCACCATTTTACCCATATTTCGCGGTATACGGCCTCCAGTGATCGCGTGAAACCAGGGCCGTCGCATAAACACGAATTAAGCAAATTGCCACGCAAGCGCTGGCGTATTTCCGCCAAGGCGGGAAGTTCGGAGGCCAGCGCGATCGCCTTGGCGATGTACTCTTCTTCGCTATCGGTCACGAACTCTTCCAAGCCGAGGTGTTTTAAGATGGTTTCACCCATATGGCTGACATAGCGATCCCCGCGCAGGTTTATTACCGGAACCCCCATCCACAGAGATTCCATGGTAGTTGTGCAGCCGTTGAATGGGTAGGGGTCCAGGCTGATATCTACATCTCGGTAGGCAGCCAGATATTCCCGTCGCGGCGATGCGCCGGCCAGGCGTATGCGCTTGATATCGATACCCTGCTCCGCGAATAGCGCTTGATAGTGGCGTCGTACACCGTCATTGCCCAGAGGCTTGTACTTTAAATAGAGATGCGCTTGGGGAAGCGCATGCAATAGCTTCGACCAACAGGCGATTATCTCCTCCGTCAGCTTGGCGGTATTATTGAAGCAGCCGAAGGTGATTTGATTCGTTGCCAGAGCCGGTAAGGGGCCGGGATCTATCATGTCTACGGGAGGTGAATAGCATAGGTATGCCTTAGGCAGGCGCAGTACCCGTTCGACATAATGGGGTTCCTCTTGGGGAGGAATCAGAAAGCGGTCGCCGATGATGTAGTCGATGGTGCTCAAGCCGGTGGTATCGAAGTAGCCGAGCCAGGTTGCCTGAACAGGGGCGGGTTTGCGGGCAAATACCAGCAAACGATTTCTGTCGGTATGGCCGGATAAATCGACCAATAGATCAATGCCGTCATCGCGTATCCGCTGAATCACGGCCTCGTCGCTTTGGCCGGTGATATTTCGCCAGTGGTGCGCCGTTCCTTGTAAACTCGTTGTCAATTCGTCGCATTTATCATGGTTGTAATAACAGAATATCTCAAACTGTGCGCCGTCATGATGGGCGAGTACCGATTCGATGAAATAACCGACCGGGTGTTGATAAAAATCTCCCGACACATAGCCCACGCGCAAACACCGCTGCGGATCGGGAAGGTTGCCGTGCGCGGGAAATGAGGGTGTCGACGGGGTATAGCGTGTGCCCCATTCCCGCGCAACCGTAAACAGCTGTTCGGCGGAATACTCGGGACGATAATGCATCATGGTGAACAAACAGGTATGCGCTTCAGGGTGATTTGGCTGGATATTCAGCAGGCGTTGGAAGTGTTCGATCGCACGGTTTGGTTGACCTTGAGCGATACTGATATTGCCGAGGCTTATATAGGCATCAGCGAAATCCGGGCTGACACGCAGCGCCTGTTGTGCGGCCTCGCAAGCCTCCTGAAGCATTCCCTGCTCCTTGAGTACGATGGCCAGATTATTATAGGCACGGGCGAAATCGGGTTGTAAGCGGACGGCGGTGCGGTAATTCTCTATGGCGGCGGCGATATCGCCGCGTTCCTTATGTGCATTACCCAGGTTATTGTGGGCCGCGGCGTAATTAGGATTGATGCGAATGGCATGTTGGAAACTGATCACGGCATCGTCATATTTTTGTAGCGCGATCTGCGAATTTCCCAGATTATAGTGGGCTTCGACAAAATTGGGGTTGAGGCGTAACGCAGCCTGGTAATTTGCCGAGGCCTCATCATGCTTGCTCATGGAAGACAGGGCGTTGCCTAGACTGCAGAGTGCTCCGGCATTGTTGGGGTCGATACGGACCGCCGTTTGATAATGAGCCACGGCTTCGTCGAGCTTGCCCTGACAGAAGAGTACATTGCCCAGATTGACATGGGCCTCGCTATGTTCGGGGCGCAAGGCGATCACACGGCGGCAGCAATGGCCGGCCTCATCCAAGTTGCCTTGCATGCCGTAGATGCTGCTGAGAAGGTGCCAGGCATCCACGTCGTTGCTATTTTTCGCGCAGACTTGGGAAAGTAGGGCTTGCGCATCTGTCAGGCGATTGTCACGTAACAGGCTCAGGGCTTGTTGTTTCATGGCCTGTAATTGCTCAGTACTCATGATTCATCATCGCACATTTCCACGGAAAGGTATTACGTCTTGTTTACACTGATTGTGCATGAACTCGACACCAGTTTTCCCACATGTGCCGATAGGCGGTTTCTAGATCACGGGTAAAGCCTATGCTGTCGCACAAAGGGGAATTCAGCAGCTGATCGCGCAAGCCGCTGCGCAATGCGGCGAGTCGCGGCAGATCGGAAGCCAGGGAGATCGCCTTGTTTATATAAGCCTCTTCGCTGTCGGTTACACATTCTTCCAAGCCGAGGTTCATCATGATGCTTTCCCCCATGCGGCCGACAAAGCGGTCACCGCGTAGCGTCACTACCGGCACTCCCATCCACAGAGCTTCGACGGTGGTTGTGCCGCCATTGTAAGGATAGGGATCCAAGCCTATATCCACCTGATGATACGAGGCGAGGTATTCATGGCGCGGTGAACGTCCGGCAAACGCGAGCTGTTCATGCCGCACGCCGTGTTTGGCAAAGAGCTTTTGAAAATGTGTCCTTATATCTTCATCATTGAAACCACCGGATTTGAGAAATAAACGCGAGCGGGGCAGGGCGAGTAGCAACTTCGACCAGGTGGCGATCACTGCCGGGGTCAGCTTCGCCGTATTATTGAAACAGCCGAAGGTAACCCATCCGCTGGATTGAGCGGGTAGCGGAGATACCTCTATGGATACCCTGGGTGGTGAGAAACATAGAAAGCTGTGCGGCAACCGTATCACTTTCTCGACATAATAACGTTCGTCCTGCGGGGGGATGATATAGCGATTGCCTAAAATGTAATCGATGGCCTTGAGGCCGGTAGTGGCGATGTAGCTCATCCAGGTCACCTGGATGGGCGCGGGTTTCAAGGCGAAGGTCAAGAGACGATTTCCCGCAGTGTGCCCGGCGAGGTCCACCAGGATGTCTATGCCATCGCGGCGAATTTGCCGGGCCAGGGCTTCGTCGGGTTGGGCCAGTACGTCACGCCAGTGATCGGCGTAGCCGCGCAGACGCGTCGTCAGATCGTCATTTATGCCGTGATTGCTGTAGCAGAATATCTCAAAGCGGGATTTGTCATGGTGCGCGAGGACTTGCTCGATAAATATGCCGACGGGGTGGTTGCGGAAATCGGCTGAGACATAGCCGATGCGCAGGCGTTTACCTTCGTCGGGAACATTGTTATGAGAAGCGATACTCGACGGATCCCGGCCGTGAATCTTGCCCCATCGTTCATGCTCGGCAAACAGTTTCGCCGGGTCGCTATCCGAGCGATAGCTCATCAGGAATAACAGATTACTATGTGCCAGGGCGTTGTGCGGATCATGGCGCAAGGCCTCCTGGTAGCTGACAAGAGCCTCATCGAGTTTGCCTTGAAGTGTATAAACGTTACCCAGATTAATATGCGCCTGAACCAGATTGGGGTTAAGCCGTAATGCTTCCCGATAGCACGCTAAGGCGTCGTTCAGCTGCCCTTTATAATAGAGGAAGATATTGCCTAGATTACTGTGCGTTTCGGCGTTATTGGGGTTCAGTCGTACAGATTCACGGAAATTGACTGCAGCCTCGTCTATACGACCGAGAGTATTGAGGATATTGCCGAGATTATTGTGCGCGGCGGCATCATTGGGATTGATGCGCAATGCATGTTGATATTCTTTTACCGCCTTATCCAGATCTCCCTGAAGATAGAGAACATTCCCCAAGTTGAGGTGGGCCTGACCATGGTCGGGTCGTAAGGAAATGACGCGGCGACAGCAATTACCAGCTGCATCCAGATTGCCCAGCATGCCATGGATGCTGCTCAGGATGTGCCAGGCATCTGCATCCTCCGCATCGGCGTCACAGATTCCTTGGAACAAGGCCTGTGCTTCCGCGAAACGATTGCTCTGCATCATGGCCAACCCTTGCCGTTTGAGGGAAAGCTGCTGTTCCGTGTCCTTCTCCTGCATGGGCAATACCTGACTTGAATACGGAGGCGGGAAAAAGGTCGATTTTAACATTTAATACAATCTTCTATCCAGATGCTAACTGCTGAATTTTATGGGGAGAGGCGACGAGCGAGGGGAATAGTATTGCCTTTGTGCGGTGCAGGAGAGGCGACGTAGTCCAGGAGTATTGGGCTTATTCGCTGAGCGATCAGATTCAAGCAATGGTTACGATTGTTGTTAAGTGATGTAATCGAGCCCGGTAAGAATTTGGTCAGCAATCGCCGGCCGCTGGCTGGCTGGTATTGAGGTATGACGGAAGCAGCATGGATTCTGCCAGTGATCTTGGCGTGTTGGTGGATGCAACTAGCACGTCGTATGGCGAAAAATTTGGATCGTCAGGTGTTGGGCTGGAATTCTTTCCGAGCTGGGTAAATAGTCTATCGCGCAGTCGTTAACGCGCTAACAATTAATTTATAAGCGCTTTATCAATCCCGAGTTTAGTTAGGAAAACAATAGGTTTGTTGCCATCTAGTCAATCCTTCATCTGTTATAGAAATGTGATCTTTTCGTGATGTCCCCGTTCACACTTTTTGTGATTCTGTTGCCGTTTCCAAAAGAGGTTGCGGTGAGCTGGTCATCGTAACCTAAGGGCACGACGTGCCGGCGAAATATTCGCCTTATCCGGAATAATTCAATTCCACCATCGATAATCAAGAGGAGAAGAGAATATGAATAGCAAGGGATTATTTATACAGGGCGCAACGCTGGCCGCGCTGCTATTGACTGCGCTCGGGACGCGGGCCTATGCGGAGGGAGCCGCTTATACCATGACTAACGCCGCAGATGACAATCAGATTGTGGTGTTCAGTCGAGACGATAACGGCTTGCTCACCAAGCTTGATACGATTTCCAGCGGCGGTAAGGGCTCTGGCGGAGGAATAGATCCGCTGGGTTCGCAGGGTTCTTTGCTGCTGGTTGATAGTGATAAAGATCATCATGGCTGGCGGCGCCATGGAGGAAGACATCATGACGGCGAATTGCTGCTGGCGGTGAATGCCGGCAGCAACGATGTTTCTGTGTTTCGTGTCGTAAGAAACGGCATCAAACTGCGGGACCGCATCGGTTCCGGCGGCTCGTTTCCTGTGAGTCTCGCGGTCTCCGGTGATGTGGTGTATGTATTGAACAATGGCGCTCCGGCCAATATCACCGGTTTCAAGTTGGATGGGCGAGGTCATTTGCATGCCATGCCGAATTCCACGCGCCTGTTGGGAGATGGTTCCTACGGTCAGGTGGCGTTCGATCCTCAGGGTAAAAAACTGATTGTCACCGACAAGGCCAATAATCGGCTGCTGGTGTACCGCGTGCGTCACCATGGTCTGCCGTCTTCTGCTCCTGTGATCACACCGTCATCAGGCGCCGTCCCCTTTGGGGTCGATTTTGATCGCAGGGGGCATCTGCTGGTGGTGGAGGCCGGCGCAAATGCAGTATCGTCTTACGATATTGCCCATGATGGCAGTCTGCAAACTATTAGCGCGTCGGTGGCCAACGGCCAAATTGCGACCTGCTGGGTCGTAGTCAATCAACGCGGAGATATCATCACCACCAATCCCGGTACCAACTCCTTGTCGTCCTTCCATGTCGACGCCAGGACGGGGCAGGTGACTCTGTTGAATGGCGCCGCTGCCGCCGGTGATGCCCCTCTGGATATCGATATGAGTGAGGGCGGCCGTTTCGCCTATGCGATAGATCCTGCCAACGGCGGCGTGGATATGTACAAGGTCGAGGCGGATGGCAGTTTGACGGCGCTGGGTAACGTCAATGCCGGTTTGTCCTTGTTCGCTCAAGGGATGGCGGTGCGTTGATCGTGCCGTTATGTGAGATGTAGGCACGCTCCCCAACCCTTCTCGGGGGGGAAGGGTTGGAAGGAGTGGCAAAATGAAGGTGTCTTGCTTTTCACATGCCGCCCGGCATCGGTGTAACAGTAAAGACGAAGCTGGCTTGACAGTTGTCGCATAAGGGATAATGCTGGGCGAATACCGATGGTATGCCCTAGCAAGGAGTGCGAGATGGCGCATGGTATCTCTGAGAGTTCATCATCCAGCACGGTGGTAAAAGTGCATCCATTGCCGGTAAGGATTACTCACTGGATCAATGTCGTCGCGATTTTCATGATGGTGGCCAGTGGGTGGCGCATCTACGATGCTTCGCCGTTGTTCAATTTCAGATTTCCCTCGGACATCACGCTGGGAGGTTGGTTGGCCGGCGCGCTGCAATGGCATTTTGCCGCCATGTGGCTGCTGGTCATCAACGGTTTGATCTATGTGGGGTACGGCGTTTTCTCCGGACATTACCGGCGCAGCTTTCTGCCGATCTCACCGTCCTCTTTGTTGCGGGCATTCGCCGATGCAGTGCACGGCCGTTTGTCCCATGATGTCGGTGAATACAACCCCGCGCAGCGGACGGCCTACCTGGGGGTCATCGTGCTGGTCATGTTCGTGGTGCTGTCGGGTATTGTCATGTGGAAGCCGACGCAGTTTCAGGCGCTGGGCGCTCTAATGGGTGATTATCCGGGTGCGCGGCTGGTGCATTTCGTGTGCATGGCGGCGATTGTATTGTTCGCGGTGATTCATGTGGCGATGGTGATCTTGGTGCCGCGCACCTTTCTCCCCATGTGGACCGGGCACGCCCGCAAACCCCGCTAGGAGCTTGCATGAAACACGGATCCGGCATCGAAGCCAAGCTTCTTGAATGTTCCGGGCGGGAGATCCAGTTTCTCGAGCGCCGTCTTCTATTGAAGGGCGCCCTCGGTGTCGGTGCTCTCAGTTTGCTCTCCGGCTGTAATATCACCGATGAGGAGACGGTGCATAAGGTGCTGTGGGACATGTCGCGTTGGAATGATCGCGTGCAGATGGCCTTGTTCGATCCGAAGCGGCTCGCTCCAACCTATGCGGAAAGCGCCATCACCCATCCCTTTCCCTTCAATGCCTATTATAGGGAGGACGAGGCGCCGATCGTTGACGGCGGCCGCTATCGCCTAGAACTCAGCGGCTTGATCCGCGATCGCCGGCCGTGGTCATTGGCGGAACTGAACGCCTTGCCGCAGGCCACGCAGATCACGCGCCACGTCTGCGTGGAGGGTTGGAGCGCCATTGGTAAATGGAGCGGCGTGCCGTTCCGCACCTTCCTCGAACGGATCGGCGCCGACATGAACGCGAAATATGTAGGCTTCAAATGTGCGGATGATTATTACACCAGCATTGATATGGCATCGGCGCTGCATCCTCAGACCCAGCTGACCCTGCGCTTCGCTGACCGTACCCTGCCGAGGTCGTATGGCTTTCCTATGAAATTACGCATCCCGACCAAGCTGGGTTTCAAAAATCCCAAGCACATCATGGCCATCTACGTGACGAATATGTATCCGGGCGGATACTGGGAAGACAAGGGTTATAATTGGTTTGCGGGCCTCTGAGGAATGGGGATAGTAGGCATGCCGATGTTAACGGGAATACGGATTTGTGCGTTCGCGATTTGTTCCGGCCTCATGGCCTATGCGGCGGCAGGCGATGTCATGTCCCAAGAGCGGGATGCCGCTGTGCAGACTCCGAAGGAAGTCAAGCTACCGCTGAAGATGGATGAACCCATGCAGGGTGGTATGAAGAAGAAAGGCATGCTGAAAGGCGACGTTAAAAGCTCTGCGGAAAAGAAAGACAAAAAGATGCAAGAGATGTTGGATAAGGAAGAACAATCCATGCCGCCGCAATCACAGCAAGAACAATAAGTTGTGCCATAACTTCTTGGCCTGAGTCGTGATCCTATTTGCTGCAAAGGTCTTGGATGAATGCGGTGATGACAGGCTTTCTTGATCTGTTTTGTAGATTTAGGCGATGTCACCGATCCGTCTGTTGTGTTCTTGGCGGGGACGGGTGAGAATGGCTCCGGTGCCTATCAAGCCAGAGGCATCGCGCCGTTAAGTTTTATTTCAGCTTCTTGGTGTGATATTCGAGTGGTGACAGAGCCGAGACCCCGATAAACCGCGCTTTCATACGTTATTTTTTTGTACATTCCCAATCAGACAGGAGGTCTGAAATGAATAAATTACTTCTATCTTTTGCAGCAGCGGTGTTGTGCTTCCATGGAGTGGCCTTTGCCGATTCCTCTAAGGGTATGGGCGATGGCAAAAGCATGGGAGGGATGACGCAGAGCGGTGAAATGATGCGTCAGCAAACCATGAGCCAGGACATGATGCGTGATATGACGCAGATGATGACGCGTATGCAGGAAATGTTGCGTGACACCACCCGGACCATGGAACAGCTGCATACCATGGATCAGAATAGACAGCGTGAAATGTCGAAAATCATGCTGCGGCTCTCGGAGCATTTGCGGAATCTATCCCAAGACGTGGCGAGCGGTACCATGGATCGTGATCGTACCCGTGACATGGATAAGGATATGGATCGTATTCGTGACATGATCAAGGATATGCAGCATACCGATAACTAAGGGTGGGCTTATAAATGCCGCCTGGCATTCGGGATAATATGCGCCGCCGGAGCATCGCTTGGGCCGTCATAACTTGTTTCTTTGTTATCACGGCGGAGGTGGCCCCGGCGGCGGCAGTGGCCGCTGACGAGACCGGCAATGTTTATGCGGCGCTCACGGCCGGTTTTAGAGAAGGCGATTTCGGTACCACGGTTGACAACGAGCTGTATTCGCTTACTCCGGAATTCGGATATGTGAGTAGCGGCTATGATCTGTCGGTTTCCATTCCATTCCATCATCTGCGCGTCAGCGGCGACGGTCTGTCTTCCTCGGAGTCGGGCCTCGGCGATGCCGTGCTTCGCGGCGGGAAGCGCTTATGGCGGGGCAATGATGCCGAAACTTCCCTCAACGGCGCCTTGACCATAAAGCTCGCAACCGGTGATGAAAACACAGGCCTGGGTACGGGGGCGACGGATATCGGTGTCTCTCTGGCAGCCACTCGTAAACGCGGGGTTTATGCGTTTACGGCATTGGCGGGTTATACCCAGGTGGGTGCACCCAGCGGTGTCAGCTACGACAATGTGGTCTCCTACGGCGTGGGGGCCAATCGCAGCTTTACGCGCACCAACGTGTTTGCCTCACTGCAGGGACAAACCTCCGCCCTGCCGGGCGGTACGGCTCCGCTGGAATTCGATGTGGGTTTCTTCCATATGTTGTCCATGGATTATGTGGTCATCGCCCATGCCTTAATCGGGCTGTCGGATGGCAGTCCCGACGACGGTATGGGCATAGGCTTCGTGCGCTGGTTCTGATTTTTCGATTTCTCAAAGTAAATATCCCGGTTGTAATCATGGCGAGCCGTGACTGGGGGGCATGCCCCACGCCGTTGTCTTGAAGATCCCGGGATCGAAGGTCAGGGTCGGGGATGGTTTACGTGGGTGTGGAGGCGTTGCGCCTTATTACGCTTGGTGCTGGTATATGATACCGCTGGCGGTCGTAACTGGTCCGGGGAAGCGCATCTCCACTCGGGGGTTTGAATGTCGCCGGGAAGAGGGTCGGACGAACTGCCCGAGTTACATGCAGTTAAGCGCAATCTCGGCTTTCCTGACGGTTTCTTCAGGCAATAATAATTGCAATATGGCAGAATTCCGTTATGTCACGGTAATGGTTATTTCAGGAACTGCTCTCCGTGGTGCTCGCTGTATTTTCCACTGGTCGGCAATGGTTTCAGCCGCGGCCGGGCGAGGTAAGCTTGGGGCGCTGGTCGGGGGGTGCCCGGGCGATAGGGCGTGCGAGACGGTTTACCCTAGGGGCGGACTCCCGTGGCGGCTTGGCATAAGGTGGGCGCGTTTATCGAGTAAGACAGGGTGGGTAAGCTTCCCCGCCGAGACGGCATTAGCGTGGTGTGTTATGAATGGCTGATATTTACTAAGCGATTGTGGAAGAATGTCATCGCGCCTGTGGCGCATCCTTAATTTTTCAAATGGAACCGCGACCACGTGATGCGCTAAGGCGCAGCAGTCGGTGTGCGTTTATTAAATGCTCTGGGTGGTCTGGTTCAGATTGATTGAGATTGACGCTTGTTAAAACGAATACCTATTAATTGGACTGCAGCACTGTATGCGGGTATTGCCGCCGGGATCATCGCCACCATGGCGCAGATTATCCTGTGGTGGGCCTTCTCGGATTCCTTGTCGGGCATTATGTTTCGAGATGCGCGTCTGGCTGCGGCGATTATCCTGGGCCCTGAAATTTTGCCGATGCAAGTCGCCTTTGACTGGCCGGCGATGATCGTGGCGACTATGATCCATTTTTCACTTTCGGTGATCTATACCATGATCCTGGCCGCGTTCATTGTTCGTCGCGACTTGGCCGTATCCATATTCGTGGGTATCGAGTTCGGCTTCATACTGTTCGGTGTCAACATGTACGGTTTCACCATGATCTTTCCCTGGTTCGACGAGGCCCGGGATTGGATAACCCTGGTGGCTCACGTGGTGTTCGGCATGGTTGCCGCATCGACGTATAGGGTGCTGTCCATGCGCTGAGCAGGGGGTTGTCAGCAGCGAAGAGGTTCATTTCATAGGTTTTGAAAATCACCGATAAGTCGGCGTGTGCGTCTAGTTGTTTAATGAGGGGGAGAGGGATGTTGATTGCTGCGGATAAGGTCGTATCGTTTCACTATCGCTTAAGCGAGCCGGGCCAGGAAGTCGTTGAAGATTCTCACGACGATCAGCCGATAGTCTATTTGCATGGTCATGGCGGGATGTTGGCCGGACTGGAAGAGGCATTGGCCGGGAAACAGGCTGGGGACAAGTTTACGGTTACCCTGCCTCCGGAAAAGGCCTATGGGCCGCGCGGTACCGATGCGGTGCAACGCATTTCGGTCAAGCACGTGGTGAATCCCGGCCATAAGAAGGTGAGCTATAGGCCCGGTATGGTGGTACAGCTCAACACCGAGCAGGGTCCGCGAGAGGTGACGGTGATCAAGGTCGGACTCAAGACCCTCGACGTGGACACCAATCATCCCATGGCGGGCAGGACCCTGCAGTTTGAAGTCGAGGTGGTGGAAGTGCGCAATGCCAGCGACGAGGAACTCGCCCATGGCCATGTGCACGGCGAGGGTGGTCATGCGCATTGAGCACCTGTGAGCAAGGCCGCTTGTCGCCAGGTTCCGGCGACAAATTTATAACCATATAATTATTAATAATACTTTCTCCCTGCGCCGTCGCACGGCGTCCATGATATGCTCAGCGCCGATCCATCGATTGCATGGCGGCGCTGATATGTGTTCGCGATGCCTCCAGTTCCCAGTGACATTTTCCAAGAACCTTTCAGGAGTGTTGCGCTATGAAGATTTCCATGTACCAGGCCTCGGTGCCGACGTTTATCCTGATGCTGAATAATTTATCCGCCATTATGGAAAAGGCGGCGGCACATGCCGAAGTGAAGAAGATCGATCCGGCGGTCCTGATCAACAGTCGCCTCTATCCGGACATGTACCCCTTGGCGCGGCAGGTGCAGATCGCGACGGACAATGCCAAGGGCAGCGTGGCGCGGCTGGCGGGCCTGGAGCCGCCCAAGTACGAGGATAACGAAACCGGTTTTTCCGAACTGATAGACCGCATTCGCAAGACCACCGATTATCTTGGCACCTTCAAGCCCGAACAACTCGATGGCTCGGAGGAACGGACGGTGGTCCTGAAGTTCCGTAACGGCAGCAGGACCTTTGTGGGCCTGCCGTATCTGCTCAATTATGTGCTGCCGACCATTTATTTTCACATCACCACGGCCTATGGCATCCTGCGCCACAACGGCGTAGAGATCGGCAAGCAAGACTATCTTGGCAGGTCCGAATAGCATAATGGTGATTAACCGGTAACTCGTCGAACTGTTTGCGGGTCGGCGAGTCATATTTAAGATAGTTATTTATAGACGGAGGTAAGATAACGGTGCCGTATACGGAACAACGCGTGACCTCGGTTCGTCAATGGTCGGATAAGACCTTCAGTTTTACCACCACCCGCGCGCAGGATTTCAACTTCGAAAATGGCGAATTCGTGACCCTGGGTCTGCGCCCGGAGGGTAAGCTGATTGCGCGCGCCTATTCGATCGTGTCGACCAATGACGCCGATCACCTGGAATTTCTCAGCATCCACGTGCCCGACGGTCCGCTAACCAGCCGCCTGGCGCAGATCCGTGAGGGCGACGGCGTGTGGATCAACAGCAAGGCCACCGGTTCCTTAACACTGCGTTACCTGCAGCCGGGCCGTAATCTCTATCTGCTGGCGACCGGTACCGGCCTGGCGCCGTTCATGAGCCTGATCCGCGATCCCGAAGTCTATAAGGCATACCAACAGGTCGTCCTTGTCCATACTGTGCGTACCGTTCCCGAACTCGCCTACCAGAAGGAGATTGCGGCCCTCAGCGGCGATCGTCTGTACTATGTCCCCACGGTGACCCGCGAACCGTTTTCAACCCCGCAGCGCGGTGCGGACTTGTTCCGCTCCGGCGAACTGTTTGCCAATCTGCATCTCCCCGCAGCGGATCCCGAGCACGATCGGATCATGCTGTGCGGCAATCCGCACATGAATCAGGAAATGACCGAGTATTTACAGGAACGGCAATGGATCATGACCACTTACCGCGGCGTGGGAAATTTCACGGTTGAGAAGGCCTTCGTCCTGCATAACGAGTAGCGGCGTATATCCCGCCGCGACTTGCGGTCCGGCATCCGTATTTCATCGCTCGCCCAGTGCCGCGTCGCTTGCGGCCGCATACTTTACTAAACTGTTTTGACCAAGGACCTGATGATCGGCGTGCAGATGACTTCCAGGGCGTGGACCATGGCGCCGCCGGGCACCACCAGGGTGTTGGACCGTGACATGAACGCGCCGGGGATCTCATCCATGAGCATGGGGAAATCATGGCGCTTGGGATCGCGGAAGTGGATGACTACCAGGCTTTCATCGGCGGTTGGTATGTGATCGATGTCAAAGGGATTCGAGGTGTCGACCATGGGTACGCGCTGGAAATTGATGTCGGTGATGGAGAATTGCGGCACGATGAAATGGATATAATCGTTCAGACGCCGCAATATCGCCGACGCGGCTTCTTCCCGTTCGGATGCCCCTAGGATACAGTCGCGATGGATCTTCTGGATCCACTCCAGGTTGATCGCTGGCACCACGCCGATGAGCAGATCCACGTATTGAGACACATCCACGCCGGTGTTGCCCTGACGTCGGTCGGGGAGCTGCAGGTCACGATGGGCAGGGCTGGCGCGGCGGCGTGTCCAGGTGGAGGCGGCGACACCGCCGTGTAGTCCCTCATAAAAAAGCAGATCGGTGTCGGCCGGCAGCGGCGCCCAGGCGGTGAACTCACCGATGGGTATGTTGTGCAGCGCGGCAGCGGCCTCGTCCGTCGCGTAGTGTCTGGTCGTGCCCGCGCCCGTCGCGGAGTAGTCGCGAAACAGGGATTCTAATTCCGAGAACAGGTTGGCCTCCGGTCCGAAATGGCTGATGGGTTTGCCGGCGGTAACCGAGGCGTCGATGGCCTCGGCCATGTCGCTCCGGTTGTAACGAAAAAAGGCATCACCATGCACATTGGCGGCGTTGATACCGAGGCGGCGGAAGATATCGGCGAAGGAATGTTGCACCAAGGTGGTTCCGGCGCCGGCGGAGCCGGTCACGGCGATGATGGGATGTTTCTGTGACATATCAGTATTTGGCACCCTACCCATAGGCCATGAGTTTTCTCATGGCGAAAGCGATCTAGTCTAACCGAATTGAAAAAACAATTGAATTAATCGCTTAAAAGGGTGTTGGGATTGGTTAAGTATCAATCCTCATTGTGCTTTTTGCGATGCCGTGGTCCAGCGGGGCGCGGCTGAATCCATCCCTGACTAGGCGCTCTAGGTCAAGACCGCCACATCCACGGCGACTTCGGCGCGATGATGGCTGCCGCCGCCGTAGATCACCCCCTTGAGCGGGGTGATGTCCGCATAGTCGCGGCCCCAGGCCGTGGTGATATGGCGGTCGATGGGGATCTGGTTGTTGGTGGGGTCATAGTCCAGCCAGCCGACGTTGGGATCGTAGACCGCGAACCAGGCATGGGAGGCGTCGGCGCCCCGCAGCTTTTCCTGTCCCGGCGGCGCCAGGGTCTCGATGTAGCCGGAGACGTAGCGTGCCGGCAGCCCATGGCTGCGCAGGCAGGCGATGGCCAGATGGGCGAAGTCCTGGCAGACGCCGCGGCGATGCTTTACAACCTCCGAAAGCGGAGTGGCGATGGTGGTGAAATCGGGGTCGTAGGTGAAGTCGCGGTGGATGCGCGACATGAGTTCAAGCACCACGTCGGCTACCGGGCGTTGTTCGCGGAAGGCCGGTGCCGCATAACGCTTGATTTCGGCCGTGATGCTGGCCATGGGTGAGTCCAACAAGTATTGGCGGGCATCCAGGTTGTCGGCGCTAAGTTCTCCGTGCAGGCGGCGCACCGCTTCTTGCCAGGGTACGCCGGCACCCAGCGGCAGTTGCGCGCCGGGAGGGTCCAGCAACACTTCGCTGGTGGCGGTAACTCTCAGGCGATCGTGAGGTACGTTGATAGCATAGTAGACGACACGATTGCCGAAAAAATCTTCACGTTCGCTGCGTACACCCGGAGCGGGATCGATATCGAGTCGGTAGCTCAGGCAACGCTGTTGAGAGCTGTTACGAGGTATGAGATGCGCCTCGTTATGGCAGACGGTTACCGCCTGTTCGTAGCGATAAATAGTTTCATGGGTGATACGGTATTTCATTGTGATGCTTCCGTTCCGATCAGTTGCTGCGGGCCGCGGGCATCGGCAAAGTAATCGCGGCCCAAGGCGTCCGATGCATTGCGCAACAGATGTTCCACGCGCACCAGGAATTGATCCAGGCCGCCGCGCAGCTTGCCGCCGGGACCGGCGGTCGCCAACTTGGCGAGGTCGCTGAGGCGGACCGCGGTGGCGGCTTCCAGCACGCTGCGCGCCTCTTCACTCAGCTGCAAGGCGTTGCCGTCACGCGGCAGTGCCGCCAGGTGCTTTTCCAGGCTGACGAGTTGAAATGCCAGGGCGCGTGGATTGGTCTCGTTCAATAACAGCAGCGCCAAGGCGGGAACGATTTCCGGTGAGGTATTGTAAGCGCGGCGGTAGGCCATAAGGCTTTCGCAACTGCGTAATACCGCCGTCAGCACGGCGGTCTCCACCGGGGATGGGTGTACGCTGATCAGAGTGCCGCGCAGCAGCGCCACCGATAACAGGCCGCGTTCGAGGCGTCTGCCGATGTCCAGGAATAACCATGGCTCGCCGCGCAGCATGCTTTCCATGACCATTCCCGATAGGGCCGCCAATGAGGTGATCAGATTATTGAGCGGTTCTTGAATCTCCACTATCTGCCGTGGAGTGATGTCCTCGAGATTGCCCAGTTGATCCTGGACGACGTTGATCAGACGCAGGGTATCGCCGGAGAGCAGATTGCGCATACCGTTGGCGGCTTGCAGCATGGCGTTAAGATTGTAGACGATGCTGCCGTGGCGCTGCGGGTCGGCGATCAGCGAGACGAGTTCGGCCATCGGGTCGTCCGGCGTCGACGTCGCGTGCGGGCCGACGAAACCGGGATAGGTGGAAGTGACATGGGTAAGTGCCTGGAGCAAGGCCGCCAATATTTCTTGATTAATTGGTTCTTCGTATTCCGAGGAATTGTAATAAGAGGCAAGCACGGTGCGCATCAGGCGGATGCCGTGCTCGGCGCGTTCAGCGTAACGCGCGAACCAGAACAGATTGTCCGCGGTGCCCGGCGGCAGGGACAGGCGCGCCGCCGACGGGGTGATATCGACGCTGGTGGTATGCAGCAAGCTGGCCTGTTTTTCCGGTTCCGAGGCGATTACCCAGGTATCTTTGGCGATGCCGCCGGCCTGGTTGGAGACGATGAAGCTGTCTCCCGACGAGGCGACCCGGGTCAAACCGCCGGGCATGACCACATAGCCGTCGTCCCTGGCCACCAGAAAGGAACGTAATACGGCGTGGTGTGCCGCTACCCGGCCATCCACCAGGGTCGGTACGCTGGAGAAGCTCACCTGTTCCTGCCCCACGTAAAGGTGGGGTTCGGCGCGGATGCGCCGCGTCAATTCACGTTGCTGTTCGCGACTGAGCAGCGAGCCGTAGATGGGGCGCGCACCCGAGCGGCGATGGGTCATGCGTATCACCATGCGATCGATGTTGGCGATGACGTGACGGCGCTCGCGTTTCTGACCGCACCACCAGGTTGCTACCGTCGGCAGTTCCAGGGCTTGGCCGAGAAAATGCTGCGTGATCCTCGGCAGGAAGGCGTGCAACGCGGGATTTTCCAGCACGCTGACGCCCAGGGGATTGGCGATGGTGACGGTGCCGCGCCGCGTCGCCTCCACCAGGCCCGGGATACCCAGGCGCGAATCGGGCAACAGTTCCAGCGGGTCGCAGAAATCATCATCGACACGACGCAGGATGACGTCCACGGGTTCCAGACGCTTCAGTGAACGCAACCACACCCGCCCGTCGCGTACCGTGAGATCGTCACCACGCGTCAAGCTGTAACCCAGGTAGTTGGCGAGATAGGCATGCTCGAAATAGGTCTCGTTGAGCGGGCCGGGTGTGAGGATGACCACGCGGGCCTCGTCGCCGCCGCGGGGGGCGTGGGCGGCGAGGCTGGCACGTAGGTTCTGGAAGAACAAAGCCAGGCGGTGTACGTGGGAATCGCGGTACAGGCTGGGGAGGATGCGCGACATCACCGTGCGATTTTCCAGGGCATAACCCATGCCCGACGGTGCCTGGCTGCGATCGCTGAGGACCCACATCCGGCCGTCGGGACCGCGGGCCAGGTCGGCGGCATAGAGGAGCAGTGCGTGGGTTTTGGAGGTCTGTAATGGATGACAGGGCCGCAGGAAGCCGGGGTGGCCGTACAGCAGTTCCGGCGGCAGCAGGCCGCGGCGCATCAGTTCGCGTGGGCCGTAGATATCGCGCAGCAGTAGATTGAGGACCTCGGCACGCTGGGTGAGTCCCGATTCGATATGCCGCCATTCTTCGCTGGAGATCAGCAGCGGGATAGGGTCCAGGGCCCAGGGGCGCTGGCCGCCTTCCGGGTCATTGTAGACGTTGTACGTTACCCCGTTATCGCGCAGCAGGCGCCGCGCCTCGCTGCGACGCTGCTCCAGGGCGCCCGGCCCCAGTGCGGTCAGGGCGCGCGTCAGGTACTGCCAGTGGCTGCGTACCTCGCCGTCCGGAGTACACATCTCGTCGTAGCCCACGGCGTGCGGCCGGTAGCGGGTGATCAGGGCCTCTTGAAGTGGCGTCGCCATGGTCTATTTAGCGTCTATAAACAAGAAATCAGCATAACGCGTCTAGGGGGACGAGGGCGACCCCCGCGGCGGGGCACGACGCAGATCGAGGGTGTAGGGATACTCGGGGGTGGGTTCTTCCGCCGGGGGGATCATGGGGCCGGGCACATGGCCTTCGGCATAGAAACGTCCCAAGTGGCTGAAATCGGGCGGCGGTGACAGTACCCCGGGGGTGTGATCGTAGGCCCAGAAGCGGCTGATGCGCCGTGCTTCGGCCTCATAGGCATTGACCGGGAAGACATCGTAGTTGCGCCCCCCGGGATGGCTGACATGGTAGGTACAGCCGCCGATGGCCCGGCCGTTCCAGGCATCGATGATGTCGAACACCAGCGGTGCGTGGACGCCGATATTGGGGTGCAGCGCCGACGGCGGCTGCCAGGCGCGGTAGCGCACGCCCGCCACGTATTCGCCGCGGGTGCCGGTGTTGTGCAAGGGTACGCGCCGGCCGTTGCATACCACGACATAGCGCCCCGGGGTGAGGCCGCGCAGTTTTACCTGGACTCGCTCCACCGAGGAATCGACGAAGCGCGCCGTGCCGACATGGGTGACTTCCTCTCCCAGCACATGCCAGGGTTCCAGCGCCATATTCAACTCCATCTGGATGTCCTGTATCGTCACCGTACCGTAGTGGGGGAAGCGGAATTCCAGGAAGGGCGCGAACCATTCCAGCTGCATGGGATAGCCGAACTCATTCAGTTCCTGTATCACTTCGCGCAGGTCGGCCCATACGTAATGGGGCAGCATGAAACGGTCATGCAGCTCCGTGCCCCAGCGTACCAGCGGTTTGGCATAGGGCGTGTGCCAGAAGCGCGCAATCAGGGCGCGCAGCAGCAGCATCTGGACGAGGCTCATGCGGCTGTGGGGCGGCATCTCGAAGGCGCGAAACTCCACCAGGCCCAAACGCCCCTGGGCGCTGTCGGGTGAATACAGCTTATCGATGCAGAATTCGGCGCGATGGGTGTTGCCGGTGATATCCACCAGTAAATTGCGCAGCAAGCGGTCCACCAGCCACGGTTGCGGTACCTCGCCCTGGGGCATCTGTTGAAAGGCGATCTCCAATTCGTACAGCAGTTCGTCGCGACCCTCGTCGACCCGCGGAGCCTGGCTGGTGGGGCCGATGAACATGCCGGAGAACAGGTAGGACAGTCCCGGATGATGCTGCCAATAGGTCACCAGGCTGCGCAACAGATCGGGTCGCCGCAGTACCGGACTGTCCGCGGGTTTGGCTGCGCCGATGGTGACGTGATTGCCGCCGCCGGTACCGCTGTGGCGGCCGTCGAGCATGAATTTCTCGGTGCCGAGGCGGGTGAGGTGGGCCTCTTCATACAGCGCCGTGGTGTTTGCCACCAGTTCCTCCCAGGAATGGGCGGGATGGATATTGACCTCGATTACGCCGGGATCGGGCGTCACCAGCAGGCGTTGCAAGCGCCAGTCACGCGGCGGGTCGTAGCCTTCCAATACTAGAGGAATGTCCAGTTCCTGTGCCGTGGCCTCGATGCTGGCCAGCAGGTCGAGATAATGTTCGAGATCTTCCAAGGGCGGAAGAAACAGGTGCAGTGCGCCGTTGCGGGGTTCGATGCATAAGGCGGTGCGCGCCGGCGGTGTCGCGGTTTTACTCTCAATATCCGCCGCGTCCTGGGGGTGAACCTCGTCATGAAGCTTCAGCTCCGGTTGCAACTCGCTATAGCGCCGCGCCACCTCGCCGTAGTAGTCCCCCAGGGGCGGCAGCGGTTCGAACAGACTGCGTTCTTCGGTGAGTTCATGCTCCTCTTCCGCCGCCCACTGCAGGGAATCCAGGGGCAGGCGCAGGCCCATGGGCGAGTCACCCGGCAGCAGGAACAGGTGTTCGCGGCGGAAGGTCCACGCCGCGCTTTGCCAGGCCTGGGTTTTATAATTCCAGCTCAAGGGCAGGACATAGCCCACCGGGACATCGAGTCCGCGGGACAGCGCCGCTGCCAGGGAACGGCGTTCCAGTGGGTCGCTGAGATCGGTCTTGAGCGGGTCGAGGTTGATGGGCACGCCGCTCTCCCGCCACAGTTGATACAGGCTGTCTTCGTAGCCGGGGAGTACATGTTTCGCGTCGATGGCGAGGTGTCGGCTGAGCTGCTGGGCGAAATGCCGCGCCTCCTCGATACCGTGGTGGTGATCGGCGCCGGTCACGGATAACAGTGCCGGATCGCGCCATACCGCCACCCCGTCCTTGCGCCAGAAGCAGCCCAGGGCCCAGCGCGGCAGCGGTTCGCCCGGATACCATTTGCCTTGGCCGCAATGCAGCACGGCGCCGGAGGCGAAACGCTGTGCCAGGCGCTGCAGCAATTCTCCCGCCAGGCGGCGCTTGTGAGTCCCGAGGGCGGCGATATTCCATTCCGGCGCTTCGGTATCGTCGATGGAGACGAAGGTCGGTTCGCCGCCCATGGTCAGGCGCACGTCCCGGGCGATGAGATCCGCGTCGACCTTTCGGCCCAGGGCGAGGATGGCGGTCCACTGGTCGTCGCTGTAGGGCTTGGTGACGCGTGGGTCTTCATGGATGCGTTGCACCGTGTTGCGGTGATAAAACTCCACCCGGCACTCCTCGGTCTCACCGGTCAAGGGTGCGGCGCTCACCGGATCGGGGGTGCAGGCCAGGGGGATGTGGCCTTCGCCGGCGAACAGTCCCGAGGTGGCGTCGAGGCCGACCCAGCCCGCGCCGGGGATATAGACCTCGGCCCAGGCGTGCAGATCGGTGAAGTCCGCCTCCGGCCCGGACGGGCCGTCCAGGCTTTTGACGTCGGCGGTGAGCTGTACCAGATAACCGGAAACGAAGCGCGCCGCGAGGCCGAGGTGGCGTAGTATCTGCACCAACAACCAAGCGCTGTCACGGCAGGAGCCGATGGCCCGTTCCAGGGTCTGTTCGCAGTTCTGGACGCCGGGTTCGAGGCGGATGTCATAGGCGACATGCTGTTGCAGGGACTGATTCAACTCCACGAGAAAATCGATGGTCTTGCACTGGCTGCTGTTGACGTCCGCCAACCAGTCGCGCAGCCGCGGGCCGTCGTCGACGATTTCGAAGTAAGGTCCCAGCTCCTTGCGCAGCTGCGGTTCGTAGGTAAATGGATAGTGTTCCGCGTATTCTTCGATGAAGAAGTCGAAGGGATTGATGACCGTCATATTGGCCACTATGTCCACTTCCAGATACAGCTCGTCGCTGGGTTCGGGAAACACCACCCGCGCCAGGTAATTGCCGAAAGGGTCTTGTTGCCAATTGATGAAATGGTTTTCCGGGCGGATGCGCAGCGAATAGGCCTCGATGGGCGTGCGGGTGTGGACGGCGGGTCGCAGGCGGACGACGTGGGGTGACAGCCGCACCGCTCGATCGTAACGGTAGGAGGTGACGTGATTGAGCGCGACCCTGATAGCCATACCGGTAATCCTCGTGCTAATCGGAACGCTTACGCATGCGCCATCCCCGCTGTCCGGGTACGGGGCGCCGGGTGGTGTATCTGAAACCACGTGCGGAAGATCTCATTGTGCACGAGATTGAAGGCGAGTTGTAGTTTATCGATAAAAGCGTGCATATCTTCCAGGCTCATGTCGTCCACGGCCGCCATGAGTACGCGCTCGCGTACTTCCAGGATGCGGAGCAGGGGTGCCTCGTTGCGCGGCAGGTGGTGGATGCTGAATTCCGCCTCCGCGACCGCGCGGGCGACGGAACGGGGGAAATAGCGATCATGGAGGAGAAATTTGACCACCGCCGCGCCTTCGACGCGGCTGCGCACATGTTGCCGGTACATCTGGTCGCCGCTGGAGGATTTGAGCACGTTGACCCACAGCAGGTTGTCATATTGGCCGGGGTCGTGTTGCCGGGGCATGAGGATGGAGATGGCGCTGTCTATGATGCGCGTGGTCATGTCGGCACGCTCGAGATTGCGACCCAAGCGCATCAGGTCATAGGCCGTATCGTGACTCATGGTACCGGCCAGCAGACCGGTCAATTGCTGGCAGCGAAAGATGACGTCCTCGAGGAAGGCGTGGCGGCCGCGGCGGGGGATGCCTTCATGGGCATGATTGCGAACCTGTAAATAAAGTTGGTTACAGTGGTGCCAGGCCTCGGTGGGCAGCAGCTCGCGGGTGGTACGCATATTCTCCCGCGCCCTGGATACCGAAGTGAGGATGGAGCTGGGGCTGAAATCGTCTGCCACTAGGAAGCTCACCGTGTTGTGTTCGTCGTAGTTCCGGTAGTGTTCGTCAAATGCCGATGTGTCGCCGACGATCTCCACTAGTTGTCGCCAGCCGGGTTCTACGCCGCTGGGCAGGTCGAGCATCTGATGAGTGTAGGCGTTGACCAGGCGCGCGCTGTTCTCGGCGCGTTCGATGTAGCGTGCGATCCAATAGATGCGTTCCGCCACCCTCGACAGCATTACGCCGCCTCCGTGTTGACGATCCAGGTATCTTTGCTGCCGCCGCCCTGGGAGGAATTCACTACCGTCGAACCCTTGCGCAACGCCACGCGGGTGAGTCCGCCGGGTGTTACGTACATCCGTTCTCCTTGGAGAACGAAGGGCCGCAGGTCGACGTGGCGCGGCTCGATGCAGTCGCCGCACATGGTCGGTACGGTGGAGAGCTTGAGCATGGGTTGCGCGATATAGTTGCGCGGGTCGGCCTTGATGCGCCGCGCGAACTCCTCCAGTTCGCGCTTACCGGCGGTGGGGCCGATGAGCATACCGTAGCCGCCGGATTCGTTGGCGGGCTTGACCACCAGTTTGTCCAGGTTATTGAGTACATAATCGCGCTCGGCTTTGTCGAGACAGACATAAGTGGGCACATTGGGGATGATGGGATCTTCGTCCAGATAATATTTGATGATCTTGGGCACGAAGGCGTAGACCGCCTTGTCGTCCGCCACCCCCGCCCCCGGCGCGTTGGCCAGTCCCACATTGCCCTTGCGCCAGGCGCGCATCAGCCCCGGCACCCCCAGGGTCGAATCCTCGTTAAAGACCTCAGGGTCGAGAAACAGATCGTCGATGCGGCGATAGATGACATCCACGCGCTGCAGGCCATCGATGGTGCTCATATACACGCAATCGTCGTCGCCCACCACCAGGTCCGAGCCTTCCACCAGTTCCACGCCCATCTGTTGCGCCAGGAAGGAATGTTCGAAATAGGCCGAGTTATAGATGCCCGGGGTCATGACCACGATCTCGGGAAACATATCGAGGCTGGGCGCGATGGAGGCCAGCATGTCGAACAGGTGATTGGGATAATCCGCCAACGGTTGGATGCTGTGATCCTCGAATAATTCGCCGAACACCTGCTTGGTGAGGACGCGATTTTCCAGCATATACGACACGCCGGAGGGGACGCGCAGATTATCCTCCAGAACATAAAAGCTGCCTTGGTCGTCGCGCACCAGGTCGCTGCCGCAGATATGCGCCCACACGCCGTGTCGCGGCCGGATGCCGATGCACTCGTGGCGGAAATTTTTCGAATTGGCCAATAACTCGGCGGGGAATACGCCGTCGCGAACGATGCGTTGTTCGCCGTAAAGATCGCCGATGAATAAGTTGAGGGCCTGTACGC
Organism: uncultured Gammaproteobacteria bacterium; assembly: GCA_963810615.1. GTDB lineage: Bacteria > Pseudomonadota > Gammaproteobacteria > DRLM01 > DRLM01 > JARRQJ01. The sequence continues at coordinate 120,570 of CAWEOA010000001.1, forward strand.
GCTGGCGCAAGCCCGCCGCGGTGCTCGCCCACTCCTTGGCGGCGATGATGCGCGGAATGATGTCGAAGGGCCAGGCGCGATCGATATTGCCGGCTTCACTGTAGACCGTGAAGGTGATGCCCATCTTGACGATGGCGGCTTCGGCCGCCTGTTGACGGGCGCGGATCTCCTCGCTGCTGAGTGCCTGCAGATGTTTGACCATGTCCTGTGCCAGGGCGCGTGGTCGTCCGGGCGAGGCTATCATCTCGTCATAAAAACCCTTGGCGTCGTAACGTGTCCAATCGATGCTCATGGTGTCATCACCCGCCGTTGCGATATATGTGGAGTTTAAAGCAGCCTCCGTGCCAAGCTTCGACTTGGCCGTCGCGGCGAGTGGGAAAGCCTTTGATGTTTAAGAGTGCGCTGCGTTAAATAATTATTTAAGGTGCCGGCGGGGCATGGCCAGTCGCGTCGCATGTTCCATGCCGGTGCAAGGCGCGCGCAGCGCAGTCGTGTCCGCACTATGTTGATGCGTTCGTCTTAAGTAGATTTAATTAAAGATGATTTGTAGTGGGTCCGTACCGCGCTTTGTCTTGCACTGCACCGGCCACACTCTTCATGGCGCTTGAGTCGCACGAACCTCCGGCCGCACCCTTTGAGCGGGCGCGGCCTGTTGACTGAGATCCGCTTAACAGGCGATGCCGATTTCCTGCAGCATATGCGCGCTGTCATCCGCTTTGAGATCGATGACGACTTCGTCGCCGATCACCAGGAAGTCAGGCTTTATCCTGCTGAGGCCTTCATGCAGTTCCGCATTAGTGTGGACTTGCAAGGTCATGACGCCGTAGCCGCTGTCACGCAGCGCCTGGGCAAGTAGGGTGGTACGTTCACTGGAGTCATCTACGATCACGATCTGCTGGTACATGGTCATGCCCTCCGCATGTCGCTGACATGGATTCGATTGCAAGGCCGATGCCATGAGAGGTTTTTGCGGCTTGGAGCTTGAAAATATCTTAAGCATCAATCAAATATGGTCTTGTCGGTTCAGACCGGCCCTCGCAAATTGCGCACTGAAAATGTGGATCTGTTGCGGGGGCGTACTATCGTGGTGCGTACCCGCTCGCCGCGGCGGCAGGGATCCGGTATATTTTTCATCCGATAAGTCACTTGCACGGCTGGGGCTGAGTTTATGGAGGACAGTAATTTATATAGCCGCGTACGTGAGTTGCTTGGTCAAGAGGCGCGTTTGTTCGCCGCCTGCTCGAGCAGTGGGCGGATGGTGGCGTGGCCGGGGGTAATAGCCTCGCTGGTGGCCGTCGCACCGGATCGTTCCATGTTCAATTGGGTGGTGTACGAGCGAGTGGAGGCCTTGTTGGCCCATTACCCCGCCATTGCCCGGACCTATGAGGATGCCGGTGTGCGGGCATGGACTGTGTGGAGTGATCCTGGGGATACCGACGCCGCGGAGGCCTTGAGCAAACGCGGCCATCTATTGGATTCCCAGCCGGTGGCCATGGCCGCAGAGATCACGGAGCTTACGCTCCCGGAGACAGGCGGTCTCGACTGGATAGAAACCCGGGATATGGGCCTGGTGGGCCGCATCAACGACAGCGCCTATGGTTTTCCGCCGCCCGCCTTTGAGGCGGTACTGGACCATTGGGCCGAGACGCGCTGGCGTGCCTACATCGCCTCTCTCAACGGCATTCCCGTGGGCTCAGTACTCGCTCACTTCGGTGCGAATGGTGATTGCGGGATTTCGGGGGTCGCCACTCTGCCCGAGGCGCGTGGTCATGGCATCGCGACACGGCTGTTGGCGGCGGTACTGGGCGAGGCGCAAAGACTCGGCATGGTCACCACCTCGCTTCAGGCGAGTCCATCGGGGGCCAAGGTGTACGCTGCGCTGGGGTATTGCAACTTAGGTATCATGGGGATGTGGGAAAGACGCAAGATCGTATAACGCCCTGGTGGCAGGGGGCGGCAGACGAGCGTTGGGAATAATCGTGATTCGATCCGGAGCCACGCCGGTATTGATAGAACATTTCTTTGGAAACGGCAGATATTAAGCCATGAACTCTAGACTTATGATCGGCATGGTATTGCTCGCCGCGGGTGTATTCATGCCCGGCTGCGGTAAGCAAGTGTCAAATCCCAATACTTTAAGCGCCGGGGAGGATGCGCACCTGTTCAAGCTGGCGCAATTGAACGGCTGTATTGAATGCCATACCGTCACCTCCACATCGATCGGACCGTCATGGATGGCCGTTGCCGAGCGTTATAAGGAGGCACCTCGCGCCGAGACGCGGGCGCTGTTGATCAATAGCGTGATGAACGGCAGCAAAGGTAAGTGGATTACCTGGCGGGGGGATGATGGCATGCCTCCCTTGGGAAAGCGTGTCGTCAAGGGGGATGTGGAGGAATTGGTGGATTTCATCCTGTCTTTGAATCGCCAGGGCAATGGCTAAGGTATAGAACGCCCCGCTTGTGTGGCGCTGTCATCCGCAAAAGCGCAAAGGATCCGATTTGACCAAACCCTATTCAGAGGCCTGCGAACGCAACCGCGAGCCGATATTGTCGGTGATTCGGCCCATATTGAGCGGCTGCCGGACGGTGCTGGAGGTCGGCAGCGGTACGGGACAGCATGCGGTGTTTTTCGCCGAGGGCATGCCGCATTTGCTGTGGTATCCCAGCGATCGCGAAGAACATCACGCCGGCATTGAGCTGTGGCTCGCCGAGGCCGCCCTCGCAAATGTGCGGACGCCGTTGCTATTGGATGTCGGCCAAGCCGCCTGGCCAGAGGTGGTCGTGGATGCGGTTTTCTCGGCCAATACCGCGCACATCATGCATTGGCACGAAGTAGAGGCCCTGTTTGCCGGCATCGGTAGATTATTGCCCGAGCAGGGCGTGTTTCTGCTGTATGGACCCTTCAACTATGAGCAGGCCTATACCTGCGAAAGTAATGAGCGCTTTGACGGCTGGCTGAAGGCGCGTGATCCCCTCAGCGGTATTCGCGGCTTTGAGGATGTGGATCGCCTGGCGCAGCAGGCGGGCATGGTGTTGCGGGGGGATTTTGCCATGCCGGCCAATAACCGCTTACTGTTTTGGCAAAAACAAGCGGGGTAACCAGCGGGGAGCGGTGCTGCATGAGCGAGGGTGGTGGATATAGTTTAAGCGGACGCCGGCAGCAGGGTCTGTTGTTAGGGCCGTTACTGTTTTGCTTGTTGTTGCTGTTCCCGGTTCCCGCCGGCATGCCGCCCTTGGCTATGAAGGTGGCGGCGGTGACGGTGTTGATGGCGGTGTGGTGGATCATGGAGGCGATACCCATGGCGGCCACGGCCTTGCTGCCCATCGCCCTGTTTCCGCTGCTGGGCGTGATGCCCACCGCCAAGGTGACCGAATCCTATGCCAATCATCTGATCTATTTGTTCATGGGCGGCTTTCTCATTGCGGCGGCCATCGAGAAATGGCAGCTGCATAAGCGTATCGCCTTGCACACGGTCAGCCTGGTCGGGGTCTCGCCCAAGCGCATCGTGTTGGGTTTCATGCTGGCGACCGGCTTCCTGTCGTGGTGGATCAGCAATACGGCGGCGGCCATGATGATGGTCACCATCGGCGTCGCCTTGCTGCATCAACTGAGCGGTGGCGATGGAGCAATAGCGGACTCTGACGAGGCCGGTCGTTCCAATTTCGGCACGGCGTTGATGTTGGGCATCGCCTATGCAGCCTCCATCGGCGGGGTGGCGACACTGATCGGCACGCCGCCCAACGCCATTGTGTTCTGCAGTCGCCAGGTCACCATACCGCAAATGGTGCGGGCGGGGTTGTGGCTGAATCTGTTCGGGACGCTGTTGATTACCTTGTTCGTGACCGCTTTTTACAAACAGATTGCGTCCTGAGCAAAAGAATGTGCCCATTAGAAAGGAGACGATCATAGAACCTTCGTTATCACAACCAGTACGTGCCTCAAAGCCGTCCGGTCCGGCCTTGTTCCGCTTGGGGTTTCGACCTTTTTTTCTGTTGGCGGGGATTGCCGCCGTGGTGCTGATGGCGATTTGGCTGCTGGGCTATACCAAACGTGATCCACTGCTGACCTATTACGGATCAAGTGGTTGGCATGCGCACGAGATGCTGTTTGGTTATGTGGTGGCGGTGATTGCGGGCTTTCTGCTGACTGCGGTGCGTAATTGGACGGAAAGCGCTCCCCTGCGGGGAATACCGCTGGCCGCCTTGAGTTCATTGTGGCTGGCGGGACGAATCCTGCCCTTGTTTCTGGGTGTTCCTCCCTGGTTGGTGGCCGCGGTCGACCTGGCCTTTTTGCCGATACTGGCGCTGATATTGGCAATTCCCCTGCTGCGTGCTGGCCAAAAAAGAAATTTGTTCATCCCCGTGCTGCTGCTGGTATTGATGGTGGCCAATGCCTTGGTCCACATGGAGTGGCTGGGTTATGCGATGGATAGCGCACGTCTCGGTGTAGTGCTGGCAATCTATACTCTGGTATTGCTGATTACGGCGATTGCCGGCCGGGTAATTCCGTTTTTCATTGAAAGCGCACTGCCCAAGGTGAAGATACAGCCGCGACCGCTAATAGGATATATGTGCATCATGACGGTGATTATCCTGGCCTTGGCCGACTTGTTTTCGCCCTCGGCCCAGATAGTGGTGATATGTGCACTGGCGGCAGCGCTGGTGCATGCGTGGCGTTTGAGCGGCTGGGTGGTGCGGCCCGCCCTGACGCAACCCTTGTTGTGGATATTGTTGGCGGGTTATGCCTGGCTGGTCGTGGGCTTCACGCTGCTTGCGGTCGCTTATAGCGGATTTATTTCGACCATGATCGCCTTTCATGCCCTGATGGTGGGCGGCATCGGGGTGATGACTCTCGGCATGATGGCGCGGGTGACACTGGGTCACAGCGGACGTCCGTTGCGCGCCCCGCCGCTGGTGACCCTGGCCTTCATCCTGGTGAACATTGCCGCGGCCGTGCGCGTCGCAGGACCGTTGTTGACCCTGCGTTACACGAAGGCGGTGATCGGCGCCGCCGGTGCCTTATGGATCACGGGTTTCGTGTTATTTTTGCTGGTGTACGCACCAATGCTTATTCAGGCCCGTATCGACGACCGCCCCGGTTGATCGCAGTAGCGGCGCAGCGTGGTGATTGCTGGGGAGCGGGTGTGAATCGAGGACGAGTCAGGGGGATGTCTCCAAATGTGGGGAGATAGATATGAAAGCATCGCTGATATCCGGGATGGCCAAGCTAGGACTGGCAACTGTAGTGTGCTGCGTAACGGTGGTGGCGCAGGCGGCTACTCAGCCGCTGACTTACCATGAGCAAGTCCTGGTCCTTGATGGCGAGCGTCGCAGCGTGCGGGTGCCCGACGGATTTGAATTGGAGTCATTGACAGCGGCGCTGGATGGTCCGCGTTTATTGACGTTTTCCGCCAATGGCGATCTGTTCATCGGCTCGAAGTCCGGCCGGATCTATCGCCTGCCACCTCCCTATACATCACCCACGGTATTGGTAACGCTGGACGACTATCCCCACAGCGTGGCATTTCGTAACAACGAGATATTCATCGCGCGGACCGACGGTTTATATCGTGCCCCCTATCGGCCGGGGCAACAAGGCCTGGATCCCACCGCTGTGACATTGTTGGCCGCGCTGCCCGGCGGCAACGGCCATAACAGTCGTACGGTGGCGGTGGGGCCGGACGGGCGGGTGTATTTAAGCCTGGGTATCAGCCACAATTGCAGCGACCAATATCTCGATGCCAGTTATCCGCCGGACGATCGGCGCGGCGGGATCATGGTATTGGATGAAGACGGCGGTAAGGCCACGTGGCGCCCCTATGCAACAGGGCTGCGCAATCCCGTGGGCTTCGCCTGGCAGCCGCATAGCGGTGTGCTCTACGCCAGCAATAACGGGCCGGATCACTGGGGGTTTGATCTGCCGCCGGAATATTTCAGCCGTATCGATGCCGGCTCGTTTCACGGCATGCCGTGGTTTCAATATGACGGCCATCGCCTGCAACGGGATAAATGCGTAAAGAGCGCGCCGCCGCGCCCCCTGCGGGAGGTGACGGTACCGGTGGCGACCTTTCCCGCCCGCAATGCGCCGATGGGAGTGACTTTTGTCCCGGCAGGAGCTTTGAGCAAAGCATTGGAAGGGGACGCCGTCGTGGCCTTGCACGGCTCCTGGGCGACGCGGCCCAGCGGAGGATTTTTTGGGGACGGAGCCACTCGGCGACCGCCGAAGATTGTCGCGGTGCGCTTCAAAGGCGAGCGGGCGCAACGCGTCGATGACCTGATCAGCGGTTTTCAGCTGACGGACGGCAAACGGTGGGCGCGGCCGGTGGGTGTGGCCATCGGGCCGGACGGCGCCTTGTATTTCACCAGCGATAGCGGAGTCAATGGCCTGTTTCGTTTAAGGCGCGAGCAAGGTCATTAAGCACCGCTATTCCCATATGGAATACGGATACGCGGCAGGAATACGATTGGCGTTGTCCTGGCGGATACGACTACCGCATAATTGTGCGCAAGCTGCGGTTTACTCCTTGAAGCGGTATAGTCATCAGCATGTCAGGAAATAAAACAGTCTCCTTGGTTCTGGGCAGCGGCGGAGCGCGCGGCATGGCCCATATCGGAATCATTGATGAACTTGTACGCAACGGCTTTGAGATCAAGGCCATTTCCGGTTCGTCGATGGGTGCTTTGATCGGAGGCATTTACGCCATGGGTCAACTCGATGTCTATACCCGGTGGGTGACGGGCCTGGAACGTCGCGACGTTATTCGTTTACTGGATCTGACCTTTGCCCGTAGCGGCCTGATTAAGGGTGATCGTATCATTTCCGTGTTGAAGTCTTTGATAGGCGATGCCAACATCGAAGACTTGCCGATTCGATTCACCGCTGTGGCAACCGAAGTCGAGGATGAAAAAGAGGTGTGGTTTAATCATGGTTCATTGTTCGACGCGATTCGAGCCTCGATCTCCATCCCCACGGTGTTTACTCCCCACCATTATTGCGGTAAACACTTCCTGGACGGCGGCTTAATCAATCCTATCCCCATCGCGCCGACCCTCGAGGATGAAACGGATCTGACCATCGCGGTCAATCTGAGCGGCAAGCCGGAGAAAGCGGTTGAGATCAAGCCTCCGGCGTCAAAAGATAATAATCAGCAGCGCAACAGTTATCAGATACGCATCGCCCAATTTATCGATGAGCTTAAGCTGCGTTTTGATAGGCAGCCGGAAGGTGCATTGGGCGTATTGGATGTGATTATCAAATCCATGAATATCATGGAAAACACGCTGGCGGAAACACAGCTCATTACTTACTCGCCGGATATCATCATAGAAATTCCAAGAAATGTCTGTAATTTCTATGAGTTTCACCGCGCCCGGGAGATGATAGATGTCGGGCGGAAAAAAACTAAGGCAGTTTTAGCGCACTATGCAAAACAGCATGCATAGCACTCATTACAATCAAGCTTCTTGCCGACGCTAATGCTGAAGATCTCCAGGCAGATTTCGATCCCGGATAGTGAGATCCATATCGCTGCGGTGCGCGCGCAGGGCGCGGGAGGGCAGAATGTCAATAAGGTATCGTCCGCGGTTCATTTGCGCTTCGATATCAAGTCTTCATCTCTGCCCCCGGCCTATAAGGAGCGCTTGTCCGCGCTGCATGACAAGCGCATCACCGCCGAGGGGATCGTGGTAATAAAGGCGCAACAATACCGTAGTCTGGAAAAAAATCGGGAGCAGGCCTTGCTCAGGCTTCAAGCGCTCATCAAAAGAGTGGCCGTGATGCCAAAAAAACGAAAGCCTACCAAGCCGCCGCAGTCTTCCCGAAGACAGCGACTGGACGAGAAGGCTAAACGGGGACGAATCAAGACCCTTAGGGCCAAGATAAGCGAGTGACTCATAACGAAAGGGTGGATTGTATAAAATTGCGATGCCGTGCCGATGGTCTGGAAGCTTGGAGCTTGGTTCGTAAACTATGAACGGAAGGATAAAGTTTGAATATTCAGCTTGACGCTTATGAGGTCCGTGTCATCGGCAGCTTGATCGAAAAAGAGCATACTACGCCGGAGCAATATCCGCTCTCGCTCAATGCGCTCACCAATGCCTGCAATCAAAAGAGCAGTAGAGATCCGGTCATGGATCTGGATGAAGGGATGGTGCAAGAAACCGTGGACGGGTTGATTAAGAAGCGGTTGGTCAGCGAGAAAACCGGCTTCGGAAGCCGGGTAGTCAAATATCAACATCGGTTTTGCAATACCGATTTCGGTGATTTGACATTCTCTGCGCAAGAATTGGGGATTATTTGTGTGCTGCTGTTGCGCGGGGCGCAGACGCCGGGTGAATTGCGGATTCGCAGCGAACGCTTATGCAAGTTTAGTGATGTGCAGGAGACCGAAGCCGTCCTTGAACGCCTGATGGAGCGTGAAGATGGGCCGTTTGTCGTGAGATTACCCCGTGAACTGGGAAAGCGTGAATCACGATACGCACATCTTTTCTGCGGTGATGTTGAGTTTTCGCCTCCGCTGGAAGGCTCGGATGGGTCAGGGCCGGCCTCACTTAGCGGTCATGACCGGCTTGGGCTTATGCAGAAGGATTTACAGGCCTTGCGTGACGAAATCGAAGAGATCAAGCGTCGACTCGATCTGATATCACCTGAACACTAGAAAGTGAATAAACCTATGGTTGACATAGCTGTATTGAACCAAGAGTACGCAGTCGCCGGAAAAGTAATCTTCAAGGCCGGCCCCGGCGGTCTGCCGCTTGTGGAGTTGAGCAGCACCCACGGCAGCGCGGTGGTCGCATTGCAAGGCGGTCACTTGCTCAGCTGGATTCCACGAGGTGAACAGCCTGTCATATGGCTGTCAAAGGATGCAAAATTCGCTCCTGGCAAGTCGATTCGTGGGGGTGTTCCGGTGTGTTGGCCCTGGTTTGGGCCTCATTCTGGGGAGGCAAGTTTTCCCGCCCACGGTTTTGCTCGGACTGTGCCCTGGCAAGTGATTGCCGCAGAAAAATATGGCGACGGCGGCACGCGCCTGGTGCTGAGCCTGGAGCATAATGCTACTACTCGTCGCTATTGGCCGTTCTCAAGCGAGGTAACTTTGCGGATCAGCTTGGCCGCCGCATTGGAGATCGAACTTATCACGCGCAATACCGGTGTGACGCCGATTACCATAGGCGAAGCCCTGCATACATATTTTGAAGTCGGGAATGTGCGTGAAATCGCTATCCGGGGCCTTGAAGATTGCGAATTTGTCGATAAGGTTGACTGCGGCAAGAACAAGCGTCAGCAAGGCCCGGTCACATTTAGCGGCGAACTGGATCGCGTGTATCTCAACACAATCAGCGATTGTCTGATTGATGATCCCGGTCTCAATCGTCGCATTCGCATCCAAAAGCGGGGCAGCCGATCGACCGTGGTGTGGAACCCTTGGCATGAAAAGGCCGCCAAGATGGGAGACCTTGGTGAGCAAGGTTATCTGAATATGGTATGCGTCGAGAGCGCCAACGCCGCAGACAATACAGTATCAATCTCTGCAGGGGATGAGCATCACCTTGCGGCCATCTACCGAGTCGAAGCCTTGCCGAAGCAGCATTCCTGATATGCGGCCAATTATCGCCGGCAATGATCCGATTAATTCAGCTGGCGACTTTCTTTTGCATGTCATCGAGCAGGTTGTTGAAGGATGAATCCACCAGGAAGCTCAAATCATCGGCCAGAATGGCGCGGCCTGTACGTAGGCTTTCTTCCAGTTCCTGAGTTGATACTTCCCGGGTTTTCAGGCCTTCATGGTTGGTGAACAGATAGCTGCCCAATACCGAGCTGATCCAGGCCAGGGTCTCCATGGATTTGGTACCGTCTTCCTGATGGAATTCAAACCAGATGCCCGGGACCAAATTTCTTACTAGCTCAGAGCATTCATCCTCGACAATGTCGGGTTCTGGATTACTCTCCGTGGCACTGGCGGCGGCAGGCAGATCGTAGTCGTCCACAATGTCCCCACCGAACAGATTCAGATTGATATCCAATCGCTCGGTTTGATTCTGACTATCATCGTTCAAGCTGGGAGGCAGATCCTGGCCGAGCACCCTGATTTCTTCGACGACTATCGAGCCGACCTGGTGGGGTCTTTGTTCGGCTGCTGGAGCGGTGGTCTCCTTTAATATCGGTGGATCTACATGAGTATTAGCATTATTGTTCATGGTGGTTTCTGGCTCCTTGTCGACTGCATCCATAGGCTGCGCTTCGGAATTCACTAGTCTGGCATGGCAGCTGCTCAATTTTTCCATGAATCTATCCTGCTCGACCGTATCCATCGACATCAAACGCATGCCTTCCTCCATCCCGGGAAGCAAGGTCGGCAGCATATCCACCAATTTTTTTCTATCCTTCAATGTGGGTTTGGGCAGGGTGCTCCATATAAGGAGGTCTAGCATCTCCAATTTGCTTCTCCAGGATTCGCTTTCCTGACCCTCTTTCATATAGGTGACGATTAGCAGATTCTTCCAGCATTCCATGGCGAAGCTTCTGATGAACTGTGGGAAGGGTTTGCCTTCCAGTCTGCGCTCGATCTCTTCGCTTGATAAAGATTCCGCGATCAGAAGGCGTTCTCGACCTTGGATTAATTTCTTGGTTTCCTCGATATTCTCATCGAAATGGGATTGATGATTCGCGAGGTGGGATTCCAATTCGGAGATTGCGGTCTCGAAGACGCCGATATCAGTATCGAATTCATCCAGTATCTTTTGCACACAGTCCGAGACGCCTTTATACAGGGAGCCTTGCTCGTCATCCGCGTTTAAGAGCCCGATGGTAGACTGCGCCAGGGTATTCAGCAGACGCCGCGCCGGATGATTTCTCATGGAGAAAAACGTGTTGTCCAGCATCGCCGCCTTGAGAACCGGAATTTGCAGCCGACCGATCAAGGCTTTAGCCTTGTCGGGTACTTTTGGGTTCTCAAAAATATAATCGAACAGCAGTGCGACGATTTCAATGATCATTGCGTCGCCTTTTTCGTCTTCCTTGGGGAGGGGGCTGTTCTTGATACTCCATAATACATTGGCCGTTCCCTGTGCCAAGGCGGAGGTGTCGATAGCCGAGGTATCCATGCCTAGGGCATCCCATTGCCCCTTTTGCATAAATGTTAGACTCTGCAAAGTATTCGGCATGCCTTGAGTCGAACCCGGCATCATCCCCGGCACGCCTTGCATGCCGGGATTGAATTCCCCCGGCATTCCTTGCGTCGGACTATATGTTGCCATGTTGGGCATTCCCTGGAAGGAAGGTCCGGAATACACTCCTCCGCTAGAGGGGAGGTTGTTGGTGCTAAATATCTGGGAAAAAGCCGAAAGAAAATCGGTTTCGCCGCCGTTGCCACTCTGGCCGGCCGCCACGCCGTTTATAAAGACCCCTTGTGCAGGATTGTCCCGGCCGATCTGGGTGGGGATCTTGGGCAGAATGCCGCTCATTGCCATGTGGTTGTTGATGTCGTGATAAACCTGTTGAATGGTTTCGCAGAGATAGCGATCAATCAATTTGAGCACTATCAGTTTAATATCGACGCCCGAATCAATCTTCCCGCAGGCCATCTTACAGGCGATGCAGATGGACTTCGGGCCGATGGGATTCGCCTCGGTTTCAAGATCCTTTTTGCCGAGCAGCAGTCCGACCCGCTTATCCAGTCCGTAGATCTCGTTGTGGCAAAGCGTGCTGATCTTGTCGGCCAGTGTGGTGATGGCAAGCGATTCTTCCAGATCATCATCTTCGACCAGGCTCAGGCCGATGTCGGCCATGGAGGGGGTATTGCTTTGCGTCTGGAGCGAGAACTTATTTTCTATGATTTCGTCGGATTTTTCCTTGAAGTGCTCTCTGAAAGACGCTTCAATCTCCTTGCGCTTCAGGCGGATCTCGCGCATGGCATCGAAATAGTGGCTTTGCAGGGTATTATTACTGGCTTTGTCCGCCAAGGCGAATAAGCTGTCGTCGACGTTATCCATGGCTCGGGCCAAGGCCTCGGCCGTTCGTTCCAGCACCGTGTTTCTGCAGTCCTGCAGCAATCGGGATGAAGTAGACGATCCTGACTTCTTGGTTAAGCCAGCATAGTCCTGTATCTGCACGATGTTTCCTGAGATTTTGTCGGCCATAGAATTAACCTTTCCCCTGCCGGGTGCCGCTAATAATCGTGAGGGAAATATTGCAAGAAAATCCGTCTCCAATCTGTGATTGAGTACTCAGATACAAAGGGAAAAACATGGTGATATGTGTTGGACTTCAAGAAATGATACAGATGCCGACATAACGTGAATCAGATCACAAAAGTAGAGATTTCGGGTAAACGGGACGATGCAAACCGCACAATCAATACGCGTTGAAGACAGTTCTTCTGATGTGGCCTACCACTGGGTCAAGGATATTACTGGACTGGTGTCGCCGCCGGAGGTTTGTATCAGGCTTCTGGATTTGGTGGACTCGCCTAAATCGACGGCGCACGAAATCGGCGAAGTGATCGGCAGTGACCCCAATCTCACCGCGAGGCTGCTTAAGCTGGTTAACAGCTCCTTTTACAATTATTCAGGGCGGATCGATACCTTGTCGCGCGCCATCGCCATTGTCGGTACCCGTGAGTTGTACAGCCTGGCGATCTCGGTTTCCGCCGTTCGTGCCTTTTCCAAGATTCCGGCGCAATTGATAAATATGGATACCTTTTGGCGCCATAGCCTGTTTTGCGGGATCATAGCCCGCTATTTGGCCAAGCGCTGCGGCATATTGCATCCGGAACGGCTGTTTGTCGCCGGATTGCTGCACGATATCGGTGAACTGGTGCTGTTTGCCAGGGCTCCGGAGAAGAGCCGGGATTTGATGTTGATGGCCGAAGGGGATGAGAATGTGCTCGCCTATGCACAGCGGCAGGAATTCGGTTTCAACCATGCCGATCTGGGCGGCTTGCTGGCAACATTATGGCAACTTCCCGATACCTTGGTGGAGGCCATCAGCTGCCACCATACTCCCTTTGATGCGGTGTGTTCCAAGCAACAGGCCGCTATCGTGAAGATCGCCGATATATTGGCCGATCGCTCCGCGCTCGGTGCGCTGTTTGAATCGCGACCACGGCAGGCTACTCCTTTAGAAATAGATAGCGCTTTGTGGCGGGTAACCGGCTTAGTTGCGGCCAATTTCGATGAGACCCAAATTATCGGTGATGCCGGTCAGCAGTTTATTGAAACCTCCGGGATACTTTTTGGAGATTCAGATAACGCCGACAACGCTTAACCGCTCAGAATGTTTGTTCCCTTTGACGATATCATCCAAGCGCACTCCTGCTAATCTCCAATTACTGCCTCAATCATCGCACCTAGCCTAGGTTCATGCCATCGATCGATTGGGGGTTACTTGCCTCTTGCTGCAATGATCTTGATCGTATGCTCAGATTGGGATTCCTGTTCGTATTGAATAGTGAAATTTAGGGATTGATTCGGTCGTAGGTGACGGGTGTCAAGCTCGATCATATGGAATCCGAGGCCGGTGGCCATAGTCGTTGCTTGCCGAGGGTTATTCATTTCCAGGGTCCGCCAGCGTACTGTGGCCGGTTGCGGCAGGTAGAGATGAAGCACCGAGTCCGCCGCAAGCGTAGACAGCTGAGCGTTGACCGTCCAAACGGTGAACCCGGGTGCGGAGCGTTGGCCGTGGTAGCGGTCCCATACCGGGCCGGGCCGATCAAAGGGACGATTTATCGCCCAGGAATGGGCCAGTTTAATGAATTCGGCATGAGCCCAGGCCAGGGGCATTGCCGAGCCCGTGGGCCGGCCGGGAAAGAGACCGCATTTTGCCAGAGGTTCTCCATCCCATATCTGTTCCGAGATCATGCCGCTCGGGCCGCTCATATCGGCCATTGCTTGCAGATAAGGTAAGGGCGAATTGCCTGCGGCGAGTTCGTAATGGCCGCGCTCACCGGTCAGCAGGGGCCATGCCCGGCCTATGCCGCTGCCGTCGAAGGGCGAGCCGTCTTCATGTTCGCCATAACCGTCACCGTTATAGCGATGCCAGGCGGGACCGTTGGGAGTATCGACCCGTAAAAGCGCATCGGCGACTTTAATGCTCGACTTTATCAGCGGGTCATCGGCTTGACGCAGTCCGAAGCGGACTAATTGTAAAAAATCGGTTCCGATTTGTTCCTCGGCTTTCAGTTCCGGATCTTGTAAACGATTCTTGATGGGTAAGGTTTGGTGCATGGCCTCTTCGTCGATTAACGCGCGTCGCGGCTCGCCGCGTACGTAGTAGCCTTTGATGTCGTATCGATGCGCCAGAGCTGTTCCATATACCGCGGTCCAATCCTCGATGCGACTGTTCCAAAAATCCGCAATAGCCAATGCGGCGTCGCGTTCGTCGTCGGGTAGGAACTGCGAGCCGGTCACCAAGGCGGCGATGCATATGGTTAATGTGTAGGTGTTGACGCCGGCATTTTCTTCCCAGCGGTCTTGATCGCTGGCGGGGCCGTTGTGCGCAATGAATGACAAGGCGCGTCGCACCATGTCCACGACATTGATGTCATCGAGGGCCTCGTGCTCGATCAAGGCGCCCGCCAGTAATATCGGAAAGGCCGCCTCGTCGAGTTGAATCCCTTCCCAAAAGCTCTTACCGCCCAGCCACTGGTTTTGACACCAATGGCCGTCTTCGTTTTGAGTGGCGATGAGATAGCGCAGGATTTCGCGGGCCTTATCGTCGGCGCCGAGTGCCAGCAAGGCGCCGGCGCATTCCACCAGGTCCCGCGGCCATACTAAGTGATAGCCGCCACGTTCGTCGCGAATATTGCCCCATGGAATGCTTAAGCTGGCGACCATGGCGCCCGGATAGGTCTGGTCCTGATGGACGCGCAATACCATGGCCGAGACCAATAATTGTTCGCGTAATGCTTCCGGCAAATCAGCAGCGGTAGCCAATTGATACTGGCACTGTCCATGCCAGGCCTCCCATGCAGCGATTTGGCGATGCCACGGTTCATCAAAGCGCCGCGGCAGCGCGGAAAGTGCCAGTGTGGCGGCCGATTCCTTGCTGCTGCCGAAACCGAGAGCCAGTACGGAGCGCCGCGGCAGGCGCCCCATCAGTGCGACGTTACCCGGACCGGCATGACCATATTGCCACTGCATGGCGCCGTTGTGGGTGAAATCGCGCCAGCCATCGCTGACGCCGACATAGCCGGCGCTGGTTCGACTGAAGCCATCCTGTTGGCGGCTGTCACTTGCCGCCAGGGCCAGCGCGAACGGTCCTTGTTCCGCCCAAAGAATACGGCGACCGCGATGGTGATCCGCCCAGGCGTGGTTGTCGTGACCGGTACCGCCTAAGTGAGGCGCCAGCAATACGTACGGGTGTAATTCCGTATCACCATCCAGGATGGTCTCAATGAGAAGTACATCGCGTTGCGGGTCGGGGGTGATGCGCAGTGTCAATATAAAGCGCGCATGGCTGTGTACGACCTTGACGGCGGGAATGCCGGGGCCGGTCAATGATAATTCATAATCGTTCAGACGCTTCACCTCGACCCAAAATCCCTTGCCGTCAGCCACTATGAATCCTAAGTCGCGAAGCTGGGGAATATCGATGCGCGGGTAATATACTTCATTGACGATGCCGTGCCCCAGGGTGAACCAAAGTCGTGATGATTCGAGGGCGCAACCGACTACATCCTTGGCGCTGCTGCACCATGAAGGGGAAATGCCAGGCTCTCCGGGTGCCTCATTCGTGGTTTGTGCTGTGTGGACGTCGTTCATATTGAGCTTGTCCCCGCTGGTTGAGTCGTGCAGCTACAGAATGACCTGGGTATTGTAATTACGAATATCGTTGAGCGCGTTCGATCCCTTCAGTGAGGTGAGGGGGAGATTCATGAGTGTTTTGGTGTCAGTCACGCCTGGTGTCGGTGCAGTGCAGTCGAAGATTTCGCACCTCAGCAGGGAAGGGCGGCGGTCTCGAGCTTTATGACCACCTAATACCAGCCGTAGTTCAGATTTATTCCACGGGTGCGGCGGGTGCCGCATCCGTCCAGGCGGAACGACGGCAGATACCCGCCATGGCGCAATAGCGACAGGTGAGTTCGTCACCCCAAGCGGGTAATGCCGCCCCCATGGCCATTTCGGTCATTAAGGTATGCAGTCGCTCGCCGTTTTGTTCGACGATGGCGTGCAGTTCATCTCCCTGCAAGACAGTGCGGCTGCCGAAGCGGTTGGCGTCCAGACTGAGATATTCAACTTGATGGACGGCATCATCCGCCAGCAGGGCATAGAAAGGCAGCTGTACTTCCTCGCCGTTAATGACCGCATCTTGCTGCGGGGTTGTTCCCGTCTTGTAGTCCACGATACCCGCGCCGTCGCTGCTGCCATCGATGCGGTCGATGCGCCCTTTTATCATCAATCCACGGTAGGTTTTTTCACAGGCCGTTTCCGTGGCTATCACCTGCCAGCTCTCGGCGCGGCCGATCTGCCAATCGATGTATTGCGGGATGATTTGTCGCCAGCGCTGCAGCCAGCCACGATGCATAAAATTGTCTTCCATGTCCTTGGCAAAAACCGCCTGGGAAATGTTATGCAGACAAGCAATCGCGGCCTCGCGATTGGCTATGGTGACAGCCTGTTGAAATGGGCCGGGATAGCCTTGTACGTCGTTGTGGAAGGCATGCAGGGCCAGATGGATGCGCTGTCCATAGTCGGATTTTTCCAGGGCCTCCCGCACTTCTTCCGGCGCGGTCAGTTGCAGGCAACGCGCGGCAAAAAACTGATAGGGACAATTGATCAATTGTTGATAGGCATTGGCGGAGAGTTTGTCCGGCACCAAATTCGCTGTTACCGCCGGTCTCGGCATGGCCTTGGGCAGGGGGAGTTCGAGACTATCACTGCGGATTACCTGTGACTGCGGATGATCAACCAGGACGCCTAAGCCATCGTCGTTTAAAGGTATGCCGTAGGAAAAGCGGTGGAAAGCCTGCAAGGCCTCCAGCCAGGGGCTGGGAAGAACAGCTTCGTTGTTTTCCTCTCGCCGGGTGGTGATGAACACTTGCGGTGCCGCTTGCAGCAGCCGGCGGAAATAGTGGAAGCGCATGGTCCTGTGCTGCAGAAATCCGGGAAGCCCCAGCTCCCGCCGCACGGCTTCATTAAAAAAAGGTGAGGCCTGCCCGGAACCGGGCAAGTGCTGCGCCGTGGCGCCGGCGATGATGACAGCATCGTAGTGAGTCAGAGTGCTTTGTTCCAGGCTCAGGAGTTGAATTGTCGAGGCGCTGGCGGGCGGTTGGAAATTGTAGCGTTCCAAGGTGCGCCCCAGCCAGGTGCGGAATTCACGCCATGCCATTTTTAAATGACGGCCGGTAAGGGCCTGACGCATCGCCTGGAGTTCCTGCAGAATGCGCGCGCCCGCTGCATCCTGCTTGAAGCTTTCCACCAGTCCGAGACCTTGCAGGCTCTCCTCCAGGGCATCCAGCCAGCGCTGAGGTGATTGCGCGCGTTTGCTGAGCAGCAGGGACAACAGTGGTTTCGCCGCGCTCTCGATATCATCCAGCAGGCTTCGTAGGCGCTCGCCCAGCGCCTGCGGCCAGCGCGAGTGACGGTAGGCGAGATGGGTGCGATAGCGTTGCAGGTTGCGCGGGATGTTTTCGTGTAATACCAGGTCCTGCTCGAAGCGGTAGACCGCTTGCAACAATTCATTGTGATCATGGTGTGGAAAGATGAACGGTGACTTGAGCAGGTCGGTGAGGGGCTGATAAAAGAAATCTTCCTCCACACACTCCAGCCAGCGTTCCAAGGCCGCCGCCGCCGCCGTGGTGGACAAGGCCCAACCGGCGGCATCGTTCAGATTGATGTCGGCCCGTTCCAGCAGGGCACGGACACGGCGCGCCAGGCGGCGGTCGTCGCTGACGATGGCGATACGCCGTTTGCCTTGTAAAAGCCAGCGTCTGACTTGGACGTCTACACCGCGTGCCTCGGCCTCCGCGGACGGAGCCGCATAGACGAATAATCGTTCTCCGGCCGGACTGGTCGAACAGTGCGCCGCGAACTGTTGGGCCCGTTCTTTGAAAGGGGCATAAGCAGCATCGCTCTGCATGGTGGCGAAGACCTGGTCGAGGTAACGCGTATACGGATCGGCCGGGATATCGTCGCGGGTAGGGCCATCCATGATCACGGTGAGCTGGCCACGGTCGGTCAATACATCCATCCAGCGCTGTTCGGAGGGTGATGGCGCGGTCTGACCGGCCAGGAAGATATGCAGGTTCGGGGCTAGTCTGTCGAGACTGTTATCCAACTGGGCGATATAGGCGGCTTGCGGGTCGAGGCTGCCTTCCTCATGTAATTGGCGATGCCAGGCGTGCCACAGGGTGTGAACCAGATTCGCTTCCATGCTCAAGGCTGCGGGGCTGCGTGCCCCCAGTTGATAGGCGTTGCTCAGCCGCTCGATAAAGGCATCGAGTTCTGTTGGTAGCGTGACGCGATACAGGGTGAGCTGCCCAAACAGATCCAGGAGATTGGCGGCTAGCAACCACGGATCGCTGTCGCTGAACAAGCGCCGATGCTGATTCAGGGTTTCGATCAGGATCAACTCTTGGGCCTGGGGCGACAGCGGGGCGGTTGCAAGAGGCACGACCTGGTTTAAAAACTGGTGCAGGCTCAGGATGGACGGCCCCAGCAGGGCCTGATAGCCGAGCGTCACGGCCTCATCGAGCAGGTGATGCCGCAGCCGCGGTGCATCGAGTGACTGCGGCAGTAATACCACGCACTCGGTCAAGTCCGGCAACTTGTGCCGGTAGCGCTTAAGGACGAGTTTGGCGAGTAGAACTAAGGGATCCTGGTGATAAGGTACCAGGATCCGGGACGATGATGGGATGGCTACTTGATGCGGGTCCTCAGCGTTCAAGGTAATCGATTTTGCCCTTTTTGCCGTTCCACTCGTCGGCATCGGCAGGCGCATCCTTCATCTCGGTGATGACCGGCCATTCTTTGGCGAGTTCGGCATTGAGGGTGATGTATTCCTGTTGATCGTCGGGTACGTCGTCTTCGGCAAAAATCGCCTCGGCCGGACACTCCGGCTCGCACAGGGTGCAGTCGATGCACTCGTCGGGGTCGATCACCAGGAAATTGGGACCCTCGTGGAAACAATCCACCGGGCACACCTCTACACAATCCGTATATTTACACTTGATGCAATTGTCGCCAACCACAAAGGTCATGAGCTTCTCCGCCTATGTTTTTATGAATTCCTCTGCCCGACAAGTCTATGTCTAACGCGGGCTATTTATAATTCCTAACCTGTATCGTGCTGGATGAATACCAGGTGCTTTAAAGTCCCTTATGTTAATCGCTCTTTGCCTGGGTTGCGAGACTTTGAACGGTTTTTTATATCACCGGCTGGGGTTTCCGTCTGCCAACTCTTTGAGTCGGTATAAGGTTTCCAAAGCTAGGCGCGGCGTCATGTCGTCGATGGCAACATCCGCCAGCGCAGTGAGTGCCGGGTGCTGGTGTGTAGCCGAAAACAGGTTCATTTGCTGCAACGGTGGCGCCGGCGTCTGTTGTCCGGCTTCCCGTTCCAGGAGGGACAAGCGCTGCTTTGCCTGCTCGATCACCGCGCGCGGTACGCCGGCCAGGGCCGCTACTTGCAAGCCGTAACTTTGGTTGGCCGGGCCTTCCTTTACCGCGTGGAGAAATACGATGCTGTCGCCGTGTTCCACGGCGTCGAGGTGGACATTGGCGACGCCTTCCAGGGATTCGGCCAGGACGGTGAGTTCGAAATAATGGGTGGCGAACAAGGTGAAGGCCCGTATCTCGCGCACCAGGTGTTCGGCGCAGGCCCAGGCCAGGGAGAGGCCGTCGAAGGTACTGGTGCCGCGGCCGATCTCGTCCATGATCACCAGGCTGTAGGGCGTGGCGTTGTGCAGGATGTTGGCGGTCTCGGTCATTTCCACCATGAAGGTGGAGCGCCCGGCGGCCAGGTCGTCGGAGGCGCCGATGCGGGTGAAGATGCGGTCGATGGGGCCGATGACGGCGCGTTGCGCCGGAACGAAGCTGCCGATGTGGGCCAGCAGGGCGATGAGGGCGGTCTGGCGCATGAAGGTGGATTTGCCGCCCATGTTGGGGCCGGTGATGATCAGCATGCGCCGTGCGTCGTGCAGTTCAAGGTCGTTGGGGACGAAGGGTGATTCCAGGGTCTGTTCCACCACCGGGTGACGGCCCGCAGTAATGTGCATGCCGCGGCGGTCCTGCAATGCGGGCTGGCAGAGATTCAAGGTGACGGCCCGCTCGGCGAGGTTGTTCACTATATCCAGTTCGGCCAGGGCGGCGGCGCTGGCCTGCAGGTGCGGCAGATCCGGCAACAATTTCTCCAGCAGTTCATCATATAGACCCTTTTCCCGGGCCAGGGCGCGTTCGCGGGCGCTGAGAACCTTGTCCTCATAGCTCTTGAGTTCCGGGGTGATGAAACGCTCCGCGCCTTTCAGCGTCTGGCGGCGGATATAATCGTCCGGGGCCTTTTCCGCCTGGCTGCGGCTGAGTTCGATATAAAAACCATGGACGCGGTTGTAGTTGACCTTGAGGTTGGCGAGTCCGGTGCGGTCCCGTTCCCGCGCCTCCAGGTCCACCAGAAATTGTCCGGCGTTCTCGCTGAGATCGCGCAGTTCGTCCAGTTCGGCATCGTAACCTGGAGCGATGACGCCGCCGTCGCGGATGATCATCGGCGGATTGTCGCTGAGGGCACGCCGGAGCAGGCCGTGAATCTCGGGAAATTCGGCAATAGTGCCGCGCAGTTCGGCCAGGCGCGGCGACTCCACGGCGCTTAAAAATAGCTGCAGCTCGGGGAGGGTGGCCAGGGCATCCAGGAGCCGGGTCAGGTCACGGGGACGCGCGGATTTCAACGCCACCCGCGCCAGAATGCGTTCCATGTCACCGATGCGGCGCAACAGGGGGTGCAGCAATTCATGGGCGTGATTCTCCATCAGCGCCGCCACGCAGTGATAACGCCGGCGCAATGTCTCCTGATCGCGCAGCGGGCGATTCAGCCAGCGGCTGAGCAGGCGGCTGCCCATGGGCGTGGCGGTTCGATCGATACAGGACAGCAGGGTGTTTTCCGTGCCGCCGCTCAAGGTGATCTCCAGTTCCAGATTGCGGCGCGTGGCGGCATCCAGGAGCACCGCCTCGTCGCGCCGTTCCACGTGCAGGGCGCGGATATGGGGCAGGGCTGCCCGTTGCGTATCACGCGCATATTGCAGGAGACAACCGGCGGCGCCGATGGCGGCACTCAGCCCCTCGCAGCCAAAGCCGCTCAAATCACGGGTACCCAGCTGGCTGATGAGTAAACGCGTCGCGCTGTCGGTCTCGAAATACCAGGGCGGCTGGCGGCGCACGCCGTCGCGTTCGGCCAGCAGCGGTGCATCGCTTAAGGCCTCACTCACCAGCAGCTCGGCGGGTCGCAGCCGTGCCAGTTCGTCGCGCACTGCGGCGCGCTCGTCCAATTCCATCACGGTGAAACGGCCGCTGCTGAGATCCAGCCAGGCCAGACCGTATTTTTTGTCGGTATGGTGGAGCGCGGCGAGGAGATTGTCGCGGCGTTCGTCGAGTAAGGCCTCTTCAGTGAGGGTGCCGGGCGTGACGACGCGCACCACTTGCCGTTCCACCGGGCCTTTGCTCTTCGCCGGGTCGCCGATCTGTTCGCAGATGGCCACCGATTCTCCGGCCCGGACCAATTTGGCTAGATAGCCGTCCGCAGCGTGATAGGGCACGCCGGCCATGGGGATGGGTTCGCCGGCAGATTGGCCGCGGGCGGTGAGGGTGATGTCCAGCAAGGCGGCGGCGCGGCGAGCATCATCGTAGAACAGCTCATAGAAATCGCCCATGCGATAAAAGAGCAGCAGATCGGGGTGTTGGGCCTTGATGCGTAGAAATTGCTGCATCATGGGAGTGTGTTTTTCTACGTTGCCGCAAATGTCGTTCATATTGTCAGGATCGATTTTCTGGATGGTCTGTTTATGTGGGTGCCGCATCGAGTATTGGCGTGCCACGCTTAAATTCTTTGCTGGGCATTATCTCTAATCGGCCCGGTGCTCGCCACACGTCTTAGATTTTTAGGCGCACGAGGCCTCCGCTACAAAAAAGTTAAAACCTGCTTGACGTCCAGGACAGAGAATCTCCGTTCTTCGTTGTGCGGCCGCCGGAACAGGCGCATGGTCTCCAGATGCCTGGGTGAGTCGCCGCGCGCCTCCAGCCGGCGTAAGCGACTTAGCGTTCAATCGGGGTGTCGGGATCATTACCCCATTCCGACCATGAGCCGGGATAGCCTCGGACGTGGTAACCCAGGCGCTTCAATACGATGTAGCTCAGGGCGGAACGGTGATGGGTCTGACAATAGACAACGACCGGTTTGTCGGCGGTGATACCCGCTTGTCGGTAGAGCGTCGCCAATTCCTCTTTGGGCTTGAGCCGCATATGGTGCTGCGGGTCGAGGGCGCGACTCCATTCGATGTTTACCGCGCCGGGAATATGGCCGCCGCGCCGTGCGCGTAGGTCCTGTCCTGCATACTCCGCCGGGCTGCGGCAGTCCACCAAGCAGGTGTCCGCTTCTCCGAGGTGGGCAAGGATGTACTGTTTGTCGGCGATCGCTTCCTTGTTATTTAAGTGAGCCGTATAGGGCTGGGCGACCGTGGCGGTGGGCTGGATCTCGGTAGGATGATTTTCGTTGCGCCAGGCATTGAAGCCGCCATTGAGCAGTGAATAGCGATGATGACCCGCCACCTCCAGGGTCCATAAAAAGCGCGAGGCCCTGCCGCCGCCCTCGTTGTCGTAGGCCGCCACATGGCTGGTCTCGGTGAGGCCCAGGGAAGAGAATAATGCGCTGAGTTGGGTCGCTTCGGGTAGCAATCCCATCACCGGTGGCCTGGCGGCGATGACCCGCGCGTAGTCTATATGCGCCGCGCCGGGGATATGGGCTTGATGGTAGAACTGCGCTTTCGAAAGATCGACTACCAGGATCTGCTCGTCACCGAGAGCGGCCTGCAGCTCGTCCGGTTCAACGACGAGGGGCAGGCCGCTGTGCTTCACTGCGTTTCCTTGGGTGTCGGGCGGCGGGTGGTGAGTCGGCGCCGGGAGGCTCCCGCTGAGGTGTTGGTGTTGTCGGTAGCGGCTGGGGCTTGTAGCGCCGGGGTGAGGTGGGGCTGAATGACGGTGACCAATCCTTCAAAGACCCGCGCATTGCCCGTCACCACATTGCCGCTGGTGAAGAAGCTCGGGCCGCCGCGGAAGTCGCCGATAATGCCGCCCGCCTCTTGGATGAGGAGGATGCCGGCGGCCATGTCCCAAGGTTTGAGTCCTATCTCCCAAAAGCCATCCAGGCGGCCGGCGGCCACATAGGCCAGGTCCAGTGCGGCGGATCCGGCGCGGCGGATGCCGGCGGCGCGCGGCACCAAGGCCTTGAACATGCCGAGATAGGCATCAAGGTGGGTTTGATCCTTGAAGGGAAAACCGGTGCCGATGAGGGCGCCATCCACCCCCTTGGCCTTGCTGACCCGCAGGCGCCGGCCGTTCATTTGCGCGCCGGAGCCGTGGATGGCGGTGAAAAGCTCATCCCGCTGTGGGTCATAGACCACGGCCACTTCCATGCGCCCGTTGTGCTGCAGGGCGATGGATACGGCGAATTGCGGGAAGCCGTGCAGAAAATTGGTGGTGCCGTCCAAGGGGTCGATGATCCATACGGATTCATTGCTGCCTTGCCCGCCGCTTTCTTCCGCCAGGATGGCGTGGTGAGGATAGGCCTTATGGATGACCTGGATGATTTCCTGCTCGGCGCGGCGGTCCACCTCGGTGACGAAATCGTTGTAGCCTTTACTGTCTACCTGTAAGGTGTCAACCCGCTCGATGGCGCGGTTGATAAAACTGCCGGCCTTACGCGCGGCGGAAACGGCTATGTTCAATAATGCATGCATGGATGTTCGCAGTCCGGAATGTCTTTACCGCCCTCGATGAAACTTGAGGGATGAGCAAAAGCGCTTAGGATAGCAAACTCGCCGCCGTGTAGGCAGGTAATTAGGGTAATCCATACGGGGCCAGAAAACTCAATGCTGAAAAACATCCGCATCGTGCTGGTGGAAACCACCCATCCTGGAAATATCGGAGCGACGGCGCGCGCCATGAAGAACATGGGCTTGACGCGCCTGTCGCTGGTGAAACCCCAGCGTTATCCCAGTCATGAGGCCTCGGCGCGGGCCGCCGGGGCCGATGATGTGCTGGCGGCGGCGCAGGTCTGCGAGTCCCTGGACCAGGCCCTGGAGGGTTGCGGTTTGGTATTCGGCGCCAGCGCCCGCAGCCGCAGCATCCCTTGGCCGCAACTCGACCCGCGCCAGGCGGCGGCCCGGGCGGTGCAGGCCAGTGCCGCGGGCGAGGTGGCCGTGGTCTTCGGCCGCGAACACGCCGGCCTCAGCAATCTCGAGCTCGATCGCTGCAATTATCTGGTGAGCATCCCCACCGATCCGGAATTCGCTTCGCTCAATGTGGCGGCGGCGGCGCAAGTCCTGAGCTATGAGCTGCGCGTGGCAGCGCAGCAAGCGGCGCCGACGGCCGCGCACAATGAACCGCTGGCGTCGGCGGAGGAGCGGGAACGCTTTTACCAGCACCTTGAGCAGGTGCTGCTGGACCTGGAGTTTCTCAACCCCGATAACCCCAAGCATTTAATGCGGCGTCTGCGGCGTTTGTTCAATCGGGTAGAGCTGGACTGCAATGAGGTGAATATCCTGAGGGGAATTTTAACGGCGGTGGAGCGGCGCGGGATGGCGGGAAAGACCGGACAGTCTGAGTCATAAGCATCATGCTCGGTCGCCAGGCTTGTAAGGAGATGCCACGGCGATGACAAGACGTTAGTATAGTAAGCTCATTTCTCCATTGAATAGAAATTGAATATGTTTCAACGTCTACGTGAAGACATAGGCAGTGTTTTCGACCGTGATCCGGCGGCCCGCACCTTTTTCGAGGTGGTGACTACCTACCCGGGGGTGCACGCCGTCATCTTTTACCGCATGAGTCATGCACTGTGGAATGCGCGGCTCAAATGGTTGGCGCGCTGGTTATCCACCTTGGCACGCTGGCTGACGGGCATCGAGATTCATCCTGCGGCCAAGATCGGGCGGCGTTTCTTTATCGATCACGGCATGGGGGTGGTGGTGGGGGAGACCGCGGAGATCGGCGACGATTGCACGCTCTATCACGGCGTGACCCTGGGCGGGACCACCTGGAAAAAGGGCAAACGCCATCCCAGCCTGGGCGACGACGTGGTCGTGGGCGCGGGGGCCAAGGTGCTCGGTCCCATCACGATAGGCGCTGGTGCGCGCATCGGTTCCAACGCCGTGGTGGTAAAGGATGTCCCGCCGGGCGCCACCGTGGTGGGTATTCCCGGACGGGTGGTGAAGCAGGCGGCGGTCCCGGATGAACACGATGAACGGCGCCGGGCCTTTGCCAAGAAGATCGGCTTCGATGCCTATGGTGCGTCCCAGGATATGCCCGACCCGGTAGCCAATGCCATAGACCGCATGCTGGACCATATTCATGCCATGGACAGCAAGCTGGAGATGTTGTGCGATGCCCTGAAAAAGGCGGATATCGAGATCAAGGATATGCCCTTGCCTGAACTAAAATCCAACGAATTCAATGGGTCGTCGGATATTGTTGATGCGCAGCAAGCAAAGTCCTCCGGGGGAGAATAAAACAGTAGTTGACGCCTAAACTAAGGCAAGTACAATAAACCGTACATCATATACGGCAATAGGAAGGGTGAACAATGAGACTCACTACCAAAGGGCGTTATGCAGTTACCGCAATGCTTGATTTGGCCATTCATGCCACGGAGAGTCCGGTGCCGTTGGCGGATATCTCGCAACGCCAAGGTATATCTCTATCCTATTTGGAACAGCTCTTTGCGCGCCTGCGTCGCCAGGGCCTAGTCAAGAGTGCCCGAGGACCGGGCGGTGGTTACCGTTTAAACAGGATCCCGGACGACATCACCGTCGTGGAAGTCTTAAAAGCCATCGATGAAAAGATCGATGCAACCCGTTGCGGCGGAGAAGGTAACTGCCAGGAGGGTCATGCTTGTCTGACCCACGATTTATGGTGTGATCTCAGTAAGCAGATTTCAGATTTCCTCAGCGGTATCAGCCTCGGTGAGTTGGTGGAACGCAACTCGGTGAAGGAGATATCCGCCCGCCAGGAATCGGTGGTGAGAGTGCATCCCGTCGGCATGTCTTGATGACGTTTGGAGCAGGTGGGGAAGCCTGTTCCTGGGGTATGAACATCTATCTCGATCACAACGCCACTACGCCGCTGGACCCAAGGGTATGGGCGGCGATGGCGCCTTATCTGCGCGATCACTATGCCAATCCCTCCAGCATCCATAGCCCGGGCCGCATGGTACGTACCGCCGTCGATCAGGCGCGGGAGCAGGTGGCGTTCCTGGTCGAGGCCCATCCCTCACAAGTGATTTTTACCAGCGGCGGTACCGAGGCCAATAATCTTGCCCTGAAAGGTGTGATGCAGTGTTTCCCCGGGCAGCGTGTGGCGGTGAGCGCCATAGAACATGCCTCGGTCTTGCAGCCCGCCCGTGCCTTGGCTGAGCAGGGCTGGGGACTGGACGTCATTGCCGTGGATGAGCTGGGGCGGGTAGCGGCGGCGGCCTTGCTGGCGGCCGTGACCCCTGAGACGCGCCTGATTTCGGTGATGAGCGCCAATAATGAAATCGGCGTCATTCAGGATATTGCAGTGCTCAGCGAAGCGGCCCGGCGTGCCGGGGTGATGATGCATACCGATGCGGTGCAGGCCGCAGGGAAGCTTCCCCTGGATTTTCCCGCCAGCGGTGTCCAGCTTATGAGTTTGTCGGCGCACAAGATCTACGGTCCCAAAGGCGTCGGTGCCCTGGTCGTTGAGCGCGGCGTCGAACTACAACCCTTGCTCCACGGTGGTGAGCACGAGCGGGGTTTGCGAGCCGGCACGGAGAACGTGGCCGGTATAGTGGGCTTCGGTATGGCCGCCGAGCTGGCGCACGCGGAAGTTGCGGGGCGCGCCGCGCACAGCCTGGAATTGCGCCGCCATTTCGAGCGTCGTGTACGAGATGATTTGCCCGAAGTTGTTGTCGTCGCGGAGCAGGCCGAGCGGTTGAGCAATACCGTGATGATATTGGTGCCGGGGATCGAAGGGGAGACCCTGTTGATGCATTTGGATCAGGCCGGTATCGCGATCTCCAGCGGCTCGGCCTGTTCGGCGGGCAACGCCGCCCCCAGTCATGTATTGGTGGCCTTGGGCCTGGTGGGGGATACCGGGCGCAGCGCCATCCGGGTCAGCTTCGGCCGGGATAACACCCTCGCGGAGGCGGATGCCTTAGTGGTCGCCTTGAGCGGCATGCTTAAACAGTTTCGCGGCATGTCGTTAACCGGTTGGGCGTGAGGGTTGGCGCCGGAACCGGTTATAATTGCCGCGGTCTTATTGAGTAACGATTGCAAGAGTTTGAGGTAAATTATTATGGGAGTTGCACTTACACCGTCGGCCGTCGAGTATGTCAGGGGCTTTCTTGCCCGGCGCGGCTCGGGAGAGGGTCTGCGGGTGGGGGTCAAGAAATCCGGCTGTTCCGGTTTTGCCTATGTGCTGGATTTCGCGGAAACCGTCAATCCCGATGATGTCGTCTATGAACAGGGCGGGGTCAAGGTGATCGTGGCGGCGGACAGTCTGTCTTACCTGGAGGGCATGGAGCTGGATTATGTCCGGGAGGGACTCAATTCGTTTTTCAAGTTCAACAATCCCAACGTCAAAGACAGCTGCGGCTGCGGCGAGAGCTTCAGCGTATAGGCGTTGCCGGCGGCCGCGCCGGCGTTGATTCGCATTGCGGAACCTGCAGTAAGACGTTAAACTACCTGACCTTTTTTGCCTGAAATCCGCAGTGCGGAATCCGTCTTTTTATTCATTTATGGTGTGGAGTATTTAAATGGCCGTTGAGCATACCTTGTCTATTATCAAACCCGATGCCGTTGCCAAGAACGTTATCGGAGAAATCTATCGTCGTTTCGAGCAAGCCGGATTGAAGATTATCGCGGCCAAGATGCTGCACCTCAGCCGCGAACAGGCCGAGGCCTTCTATGCCGTGCATAAAGAGCGGCCGTTCTACAATGATCTGGTGAGCTTCATGATCTCGGGGCCGGTGATGGTGCAGGTCCTGGAAGGCGAAAACGCCGTGCTGCATCACCGCGATGTCATGGGCGCGACCAATCCCGCCAATGCGGCGCCCGGGACCATCCGCGCCGATTTCGCCGCCAGCGTCGAGGAGAATGCGGTGCACGGCTCCGATGCGGCGGATACCGCCAAGCAAGAGATCGCCTTTTTCTTCGAGCCCAACGAAATTTGCGTGCGGACACGGTGACGGCTTTTGAGTCTTAGCGTCGACAAGATCAATCTGCTGAATTTCGATCGGCAGGCAATGGAGGCCTTCTTCACCGCTGCGGGGGAGAAGGCCTTTCGCGCTACACAGGTGTTGCAATGGATACATCAACGCGGTGTCGATGACTTCGCGGCCATGAGCAATCTGAGTATGGCGCTGCGCGCCCGCCTGCAGGAAACGGCGGAGATCCGTTTGCCGGAGCTGGTCATGGAACAGGGTTCCCGTGACGGTACGCGCAAATGGCTGCTTAGATTGGACAGCGGCAATTGTATCGAAACGGTATTTATTCCCGAGACCGATCGCGGCACCCTGTGCGTCTCGTCGCAAGTGGGTTGTTCGCTGAACTGCAGTTTTTGTTCGACGGCGCAACAAGGGTTCAACCGCAATCTCACCGCGGCCGAGATCATCGGCCAGTTGCTCGTGGCCTACCGGGCCTTGGGCGATACCCCCAAGGGTGAACGACGCATCTCCAACGTGGTGTTGATGGGGATGGGCGAGCCGCTGTTGAATTTCGACAACGTGGTGCAGGCGATGAACATCATGACCGATGATTTCGCCTACGGACTGTCGAAGCGGCGAGTGACCTTGAGCACCGCGGGCATGGTGCCCATGATCGACCGCCTGCGCGAGGTGTGTCATGTCAGCCTGGCGGTATCCCTGCATGCGCCTAATGACGCATTGCGCAACGAGCTCGTCCCCTTGAATAAAAAATATCCCATCGCCGAGTTGATGGCGGCATGCAAGCGCTATGTGGCAGGCGCGCCGCATCGTAAAGTGACCTTCGAATATGTGATGCTGGACGGCGTCAATGACAGTCCCGCCCATGCCCGGGAATTGGTGACGGTATTGGACGGTGTTCCCGCCAAGGTGAATTTGATCCCTTTCAATCCGTTTCCCAATACCTCATATAGCTGCTCGTCGCCGGCGGCGATCGCTGAATTCCGCCATATCGTGACGCACGCCGGACTGGTGACGGTCACCCGCAAGACCCGCGGTGACGATATCGATGCCGCCTGCGGTCAATTGGTGGGCAGGGTGAAGGATCGGACGCGCCGTTCTCAGCGCTTCGCGGTGAGCGAGGATCGGATAGCGCGATGAGATGGTTGCAGTGGACCTTGATCCTGGCGGTAATGGCGGCGGCGATGGGCTGCAGCACCACCGAGACCGGCGCATTGCAGAGTAACCCTAAGACCGCCGCCGACCTCAATGCCGAACTCGGTCTCGCCTACATGGAGCAGGGCAATAATGAGGAGGCCCTGAAAAAACTGCAACACGCGTTGAAAATCAATCCGGATTCGGCCAACGCCAATCATTACATCGCCGAGCTCTATAGGAAGCTGGGAAAAAATCGCGAAGCCGAGGAACACTACCGCAAGGCCTTATCCGTGGCCCCGTCGGATCCCATGCTGCTTAATAATTACGGCGTATTCTTGTGCGGCCAGCACCGTTTGGACGAGGCGCTGAAGAAGTTCCTCGCCGCCGTCAAACAGCCCTTTTACAAGACACCCGAGGTGGCTTACGACAATGCGGGTTTATGCGCGCGACAAATCCCGGATATGGCCAAGGCCGAAGAATATTTCCGCAGCGCTCTGCGCTTGAATCCACGCATGCCCGATGCCCTGTATGAATTGGCCGACATCAACTTCCAGGAGCGGAAATATCTGCATGCCCGGGCCTTCGTACAGCGCTACATGGATGTCGCGACACCTAATCCGCAGATCTTATGGCTGGGGGTCAGGGTGGAACGCCAGCTAGGTGATCAGGCCGCCGCCGCGAGTTATGCCAAACAACTTAAAAAAAGATTTCCCACGGCTGAGGAAACCCTTTTATTGGAAGGACAAAAGGCGCCATGACAGAAGAGGCTGTCAACGATCACATCCCCGTCGAACCCGAACCCAAAGTGGGGCCGGGCCCCGCTTTGCGTGAGGCGCGCGAAGCGCGCAATTTCACACAGGAGGCGGTGGCCAAACAACTGCGTATCGATACCTCCCTGGTGCGTGCCTTGGAAGAGGACGACTACAGTAAATTCGCGGCGCCTATTTTCGTGACTGGGCATCTGCGGACCTATGCTCGCTTGTTGGGGTTGCCGCCGGAAACCTTCATCGAGGCCTATCAGAATCTGGGGACGGCAGCGGTGCCTTCTTTGGAGCGGGTCGCTCGTCTCGCCAATCAGCCGGAACCCAACGGCAATGCCCCGGTACCCCGTTGGGTGATGTATCTGATGATAATAGCGGTGATGGGTATCGTGGGGTTCGTGTGGCGCTCCGAGGTGACGAAGTTATTGATGCCGATCATGGAATCGCCGTTTATGCCGGAAATGTCCGTGGAAGGCGTTCCGGGAAACGGCGGCAGCGCGGTACAACACTCGGACGGCACCGCTACGAAGCAAAGCTTATCCTTACCCAGCCTGCCCCAAGGAACGGTTAATCCGCCTGCCCCGCAGTCGGCGGCGCCCATGCCGGATACGAAGCAAGCACCCCCATCCCCACCCCAGGACCTGCCTCAAGCGCATCTCTCCCTCAAGGCGGAGAAGCCGTCCTGGGTGGAGGTCAAGGACGGGACCGGCAAGCGCTTGTTTTACGATTTGATGGTGCCGGGCGACGAGCAGACCCTGGACGGTGTGCCGCCGTTCGAGGTGCTGTTGGGCTATGCGCCGGGCGTGATCGTCGAATACAACGGCAAGCGGGTGGATCATTCCAGTTACACGCGTCAGGATATGGCGCGCTTCCGGGTGGGTGACAAGGGTACCAGCAGAAATTGATGGAATAATCGGGCGGGGCGGGGCGCTTCGCCGCGCGGCGGATATGACGCTGCTATTTCGCATCGTTACTCAGTACAATATGGCGTTTATTTTCTCGGCCGAACTCGATAAATGCGTACTACTCTTCAAGCCGTTCGCGGCATGCACGACATCCTTCCGGAGCAATGCCGGTATTTCGCCTATCTGGAACAGGTAACCCGCGAGGTCCTGGAAGGCTACGGCTATGAAGAGATCCGCATGCCCTTGTTGGAGAGCACCGAACTGTTCAAACGCACCATCGGCGAGGTGACGGATATCGTCGAGAAGGAGATGTACACCTTCGAGGACCGCAACGGCGACAGTTTGAGCCTGCGTCCCGAGGGCACCGCCGGTTGCGTGCGCGCCGGGATCGAAAACGGCTTGCTGCACAATCAAACCCGCCGGTTTTGGTATGCCGGTGCGATGTTCCGCCATGAACGGCCGCAACGGGGACGCTACCGGCAATTTCATCAGTTCGGTGCCGAGACCTTCGGCATGGCAGGTCCGGACATCGACGCGGAGTTGATCCTGATGAGCCAGCGCTTGTGGCGGCGTTTGGGGATAGCGGACGTGCGTCTGGAGATCAATTCCCTGGGCTCGCCGCAGGCACGGGCGGACTATCGTCAGCGCCTGGTCGACTATCTCAGCGGTTTTCAGTCCGAATTGGATGAGGACAGCCGGCGGCGTCTGCACAGCAATCCGCTGCGCATTCTCGACAGTAAGAATCCGGCCATGCAGGCTATCATCGCCGGGGCGCCGCGCTTGCTGGAGATGCTCGATGCCGAATCCGAAGACCACTTTGCTAAGCTGCAACAGTTGCTGGATGACGCCGGCGTGGCCTATAACGTCAATCCGCGCCTGGTGAGAGGCTTGGATTATTACACCAAGACGGTGTTCGAATGGATCACCGATCGTCTCGGCGCGCAGGGCACGGTCTGCGCGGGCGGGCGCTACGACGGATTGGTGGAACAATTGGGCGGGCGGCCTACCGTAGCGGCGGGTTTCGCCATGGGCGTGGAGCGCTTGGTGGCCTTGCTGGAAGAGGGGGGCGCGGCGCCGGTTTTCGCGGCGCCTGATTTCTACCTCGCAGTGGTGGGCGACGAGGCGCAGCGCCAGGGTATAGCCTGGGCGGAACAGTTGCGTACGGCGTGTCCGGCGGCGCGCCTGGTGGTTAACTGCGGCGGCGGCGGATTCAAGGCGCAACTGAAACGCGCGGATAAGAGCGGCGCGGTCTTTGCCTTGATACTGGGCGAGGAAGAGGTGCGCACCGGCCGCGTGGCGGTCAAACCCCTGCGGCAGGAGGCGGCGCAGCGCGACTGGGACTGGCAGGATTTTTTGCGGGTGATTACAGGGCAGGGCGGCGCCGCGATCGCCCGACTCATATTGCAGCATTAATTACAGAAAAGGACAGGTTGTGGAAGGTTACGAATCGGAGAAAGAACAGGTTGAGGCCATCAAGAAATGGTGGAAGGCCAATGGCAAGTCCATCATCGTGGGCGTCGTACTCGGCGTGGCGCTGGTAGTCGGCGGCAGGTGGTGGTTTGCCAATCAGGACAAGCAGGCCGAAATCGCCTCTGAACAGTATGGAGAGGTCCTGCAGGAGATCAACAAGGGCGATACCGACGCGGCCTTGAAGCGAGGCGGCACCGTGTTGGAGGTCTTCGCAAAATCCAATTATGCCGCGCTGACCGCGCTGGAACTCGCCAAGCTCAAGGTGGATAAAGCCGATCTGGAAGGCGCGCGTTACTATTTGCAATGGGTGGTGGATCACACTTCGTCGGCACCGCTCAAGGATGTGGCGAGATTGCGACTCGCCCGGGTCCTATTGGCCAAGGGAGATAAGGCCGGGGCCTTGCAGGCCGTGGATGCGGTGGATGTGAAGGCCTTTGCCTTACCGACCCAAGAGTTGAAGGGAGATATCCTACTGGCTAAGGGTAGTCGCGACGAGGCGCGGGCGGCGTACAGCGCGGCGGCCGCTGCCGTCCCCAAAGGGGGCGACCGCAGCCGTATCGAGATGAAGCTCGCTGAAGTCGGCGGAAAAGGCACGCCTTGATGCGCATTGCCTGCTTGGGGTTGGTCGTCCTCCTGATGGCGGCATGCAGCAGCGTCCCTCAAAGCGAACGTCCGGCGCCGCTTCCGGTATACAGCAAGGACGTGACGGCCAAGGCGTCGTGGTCGCATGGCATGGGCGCATGGAAGGACGCTCCGGAGGGGCGGGTACGACCGGTCATGGCCGACGGTATGCTGGTGGTGGTGGATGGTCTGAATTGGTTGCGTGCCTATGATGCTCACAGCGGCAGCCTGCGTTGGGAATTGCGCACCGGACTGACCATTACCGGCGGCATCGGTGTGGCGGGTGAATCGCTGTTGGTGGGGACGCGTCGCGGTCAAGTGGTTGCGTATGCGCTCAAGGACGGTCATGTGCTGTGGCGGTCGTCGGTCTCCAGCGAGGTGTTGGCGCCGCCGGCGGTGGCGGACGGCGTGGCGGTTATCCGATCCGGAGATGGCAAATTGTTCGGTTTGAATGTGCAGGACGGTAAGCAGTTGTGGATGTTCGAACGCTCGGTACCTACCCTCAGTCTGCACGGTACCGGCAGTGCGGTAATCGCGGGCGATGAAGTCTTCGCCGGTCTGGCGAACGGCAAGCTGGTGGACCTGAATTTGAAAGACGGCAGCCTGTTGTGGGAAGTAGCCGTTGCCATGCCGCAAGGCCGTTCTGAGCTGGAGCGTATGGTGGATGTGGATGCCGATCCGCTGGTGGTGGGTGATACCGTGTATGCGGTCGCCTACCAAGGCAGGGTCGTGGCCCTGGAACGCAGCAGCGGTCGAGAGCTGTGGGCGCGGGATATGTCCTCGTATCGCAATATGGCCGCTGATGAACACGCCCTCTATGTCAGCGATGACAAGGGCGATGTCTGGGCCTTCGATCGCAGCAGCGGCGCCGCGTTGTGGAAGCAGCAGAAGTTGCGCAATCGTTCCGTATCGGCGCCGGTGCTGTTCGGCGATTACCTGGTGGTGGCCGATTTCCAGGGTTATCTGCACTGGTTGGCGCGGGACGACGGCCGCCTGGTGGGGCGTTACCACGTGGATGACGTCGGCGTTGTCGAGGCGCCGTTTCCTGCCGGGAAATTGCTTTACGTGCTGGGTCGCGATGGCGCGGTGGTGGCCTTGCGCATGCAATGATGCGCAAGGGCGCAGGCCTTGTGCGCCACCATTAAAACTAGAATCTCAGCCGCCCCGGACAATTGTACGGGGACGGAATGATAATATGCTCCCGTGCTCCTTGAGGATCGATCTCACCGAGCGGATGAGGGCGCTTTCGCTGATAAGTATTGAATGAGATCTAAAGGCCATGAAGCCTGTTATCACCCTGGTCGGCCGACCCAATGTCGGCAAGTCCACGTTATTCAACCGCCTTACCCATTCCCGTGCCGCCCTGGTGGCGGATCTCCCGGGTCTGACCCGCGATCGCATCTACGGTGACGGCAAGATCGGCGATCGTCCCTACATGGTGGTGGACACCGGCGGTTTGAGCGGCGCGCACGAGGACATGGCCGAGCATATCGCCGGTCAGGCCCGGCAGGCCATTGTCGAGGCGGATGTCGTGCTGTTTTTAGTGGATGGACGGGGCGGTTTGACCGCCGGCGATGAACAAATCGCCGCCATGCTCCGCCAGATGAATAAACGAATTTTTGTAGTGGTCAACAAGAGTGAAGGCGCCGATCCCCATCTCGTCGCGGCGGACTTTCAGGCTTTGGCCTTGGGACAACCCTATGCTGTTTCCGCCGCGCACGGTCACGGCGTGCCGCAATTGATGGAGGCGGTGCTCGCGGAATTGCCCGCGGCGGATGCAGGCGATGAGGAACTGCGGGATGGGATACGCGTTGCCGTGGTGGGAAAACCCAACGTCGGCAAGTCGACCTTGATCAATCGCATGCTCGGTGAGGAACGGGTATTGGTCTATGACCAGGCCGGCACTACCCGTGACAGCGTCTATATTCCCTATGAGCGTGACGGACAGCGTTATGTATTGATCGATACCGCCGGCGTACGCCGGCGCGCGCGGGTGGAAGACCTCGTCGAAAAATTCAGCGTGGTGAAAACATTACAGGCCATCGATGCCGCCCATGTGGTGATCATGGTCTTGGACGCGCGGGAAGGTGTGAACGCCCAGGATCTGACGCTGGCCGGCATGGTGGTGGAGCGCGGCCGTGCCTTGGTGGTTACTGTCAATAAATGGGATGGCCTGTCCCAGGAGCAACGGCAACGGATAAAGACGGAAATCGATCGCCGGTTACCGTTCCTGAGTTTCGCGGCCCTCCATTACGTATCCGCCTTGCACGGCACCGGCGTCGGTAATCTTTTCGATGAGGTGCGCAAGGCCTATGCCGCCGCCATGCGCAAGTTGCCTACTCCTGAACTCACCCGTATCTTGAATCAAGCGGTGATCCATTATCCGCCGCCGCTTACCCGGGGGCGGCGGATCAAGTTGCGTTACGCTCATCAAGGCGGCAGCAATCCCCCACTCATCATCGTTCACGGCAGTCAGACCGCTGCGCTGCCGGCCACCTATCAACGCTATCTCATCAATACTTTTCGCGACACCCTGCATCTTGAAGGCACACCGGTCCGTATCGAGTTCAAGACCGGCGCCAATCCCTACGCCGGGAAAAAGAATGTGCTGACCAAGCGTCAGGTGGCTAAGCGCCAGCGCCTGCGACGGCATGTAAAGAAATAAGTCAAAGCGGCGTTCACCGTAAGAGCATTAAGGACGTGAAATTGTTTCAGTAGAATTCCTTTGCCTTTCTTTGCGCCTTGACGGCGTTATCTGGTTTTTGGTTTGGTGCTATCCTCAGCACCATGAATGATTCCTACTTCACGGCGCCCATCGCCCGCCACATTTGGGACGTCAAATACCGCCACCGCGAGGGCGACGTGGTGCGCGACGCGGTCGTTACCGATACGTGGCGACGCATTGCCCGTGCCGTGGCGGCGGTTGAAGGTCGGGAAAGACAAGACTGGCAGACACGGTTTTTCAATGCCTTGGAGGGATTCAAATTCCTGCCGGGCGGTCGCATTCAGGCGGGGGCCGGCACCGCGCACAAGGTCACCTTATTCAACTGTTTTGTCATGGGCGTCATCGGCGATTCCATGGACGGCATCTTCGAGGCCCTCAAGGAAGGTGCGCTCACCATGCAGCAGGGCGGCGGCGTCGGTTATGACTTTTCCACGTTGCGTCCGCGCGGTACGCGCGCCTATAGCGTCGGCTCGGTGGCATCGGGTCCGGTGTCCTTCATGCGCATCTGGGACAGTATGTGCGCCACCATCCTCTCTACCGGTGCGCGCCGCGGCGCCATGATGGGGACGCTGCGTTGCGATCACCCCGATATTGAAGAATTCATCGCCGTCAAACAGGACCGGACCCAGCTGCGGCATTTCAATATATCCGTCCTGGTCACTGACGCCTTCATGGCGGCGGTTCGCGAAAACGCTGATTGGTCCTTGGTGTTTCCTGTGGATGGACACGAGGTGCGCGGTGAAACGGTGTTGCGCGCGTGGCCGGGACGCAGCGGCGTGGTCGCGTGCGAGGTGCATCGCCGCGTGCGGGCGCGAATCTTGTGGGAAAAGATTATGCGCGCCACCTATGACTACGCCGAGCCCGGCGTGTTGTTCATCGATCGCATCAATCAATTAAACAATCTTTATTATCGCGAGACCATCGGCGCCACCAACCCCTGCGGTGAGGTACCGCTGCCCCCTTACGGCGCGTGCAACCTCGGCTCCATTAATCTTACCCAGTTTGTGCGCGAGCCTTTCAGTAGCCGGGCCTATCTGGATGAGAAAGGTCTCGGCGAGACCGCCGGCGCCGCGGTGCGGTTTCTGGATAACGTCATCGATCTCTCCCAGTATCCCTTGCCGGCGCAGGCTGAACAGGCGCGCGGCTCGCGGCGCATCGGCCTGGGTTTTACCGGTCTGGCGGATGCGCTGATGATGTTGGGTATGGCTTACGACGGCGATGACTCAATGGAATTGGCGCGAACGGTGATGCGTACTCTCTGTCAGAGCGCCTATCGCGCCTCCATTGCCATCGCCGAGGAAAAGGGGCCGTTTCCATTCTTCGATAAAGATCCATACTTGGACGGTTTGTTCGCGCGCAGCCTGCCCGCAGACATCCGCGATGGCATCGCCCGTTACGGCATCCGCAACAGTCATCTCACCGCCATCGCGCCGACGGGCACCATCAGCCTGCTGGCCAATAATGTCTCCAGCGGTTTGGAGCCGGTGTTCGACAGCGAATTCACTCGGCGGGTACTGGAACTCGACGGCTCCTATTCCGAGTATCGGGTGGTCGATTACGCCGTGGCCTTATGGCGTGATCAGGGCGGTGCTGCGACGGCATTGCCGCCGGCATTCAGCGATGCCCATCACCTTGCACCCGGCGTACACCTCGAAATGCAGGCCGCGATCCAGCCCTATGTGGATCAGGCCATCTCCAAGACCATCAATGTGCCGGCCGATTATGATTTTGCCGCGTTCCGTGACCTCTACCAGCTCGCTTTCGACAAGGGCTTGAAGGGTTGTACCACCTTCCGTCCCAACCCGGTGACCGGTGAGATCCTGCGCGGCACGGCAGCGGAGGAGGCGGCTTCACATTGCTGCAATCTGGAACGGGAGGCGGATTGAGTTTGAATGATCGATTGGGCAGTATCCGTAGCCAGCGCCATGGATCAATAATAATGATGCGATAGAAAATCACTTGGTGACCACTAGATTTCCGCCGGTCTGGAGAGCGGTGCCCGCGTGCGCCGCCTAATCCAAACTATTCCCCTACTTTGGGCATGGAAATTAGTGAGGAAATTTATATAGTTAAGCTTTCCCGAGTCATCCTATCCTGCCATAATAGCCGCGACGTACCGTCGGCAGGCAACGCTATAGCAACGGTTGAAGTCGACGGTCAATTCAATATTGGCTAGTGTAAGTTATAGGGGAGTTAATAAATGAATCCAGTCATAGTATTTGTGCTTTTCCCGGTTTGTTTCATGTTGCTGATCCTGAATGCCGTGATGCAAGGATTGTAATAGCGTTTCTGCTCACGGAAAAAAATGTGGGGCTTCCCGTGTTGGTGATGGATAGGCGGGAAGAAAGAAAATATAAAATCCACGAACGATGAAGGGTGGAGGTAGCGCAGCAATGGATCCCCAAGCCTCCTGAGTGCCTGCCTGTTTGCTGCTGATGATGATTATTGCCTAGCGGGATGGTTGTTGCACAGGTCGCGAGGAGAGGTATCTGCGTGTCCACCCAACGCAGGCCTCGAGTCGCGGCCTTCAAGTCCGTGCCGGGTTTCCGCTTAAACTCTCTTTTATGTTCCGACTATGGTCAGCCGTTGAACAGTGACGCCGCGTCTGGACCGGCATTCCTAACTTTATTAAGATCGCGCGGTTGATAATTAGGTTTTCAGCAGCATTCTGCAGCTTTTAATTTATTTTCCTTCCAGCTTGGCCAAGGTATTCGGCGCCAAGAACAAACCGGGATCGACGCGGGCGTTATTGAGGCTGACTCCCCAATGCACGTGGGGCCCGGTGGCGCGGCCGGTTTGGCCCACCAGGCCGATCACTTCGCCGCGCGCCAGCTGTTGTCCCTTCTTTACCATGATCTTTTGCATGTGGCAGTACATGGTGACCAGTCCTTGGCCGTGGTCGATGAGTACGGTATTGCCGTCGAAGAAATAATTACCGACGGCGGCCACCCGTCCCGCCGCCGGGGTGTGGATAGGCGCCCCGGCGTGGGCGGCGATATCCAGGCCGCTGTGGGGATTGCGCGCTTCACCATTGAAGATGCGGCGCAGACCGAAGGGGCTGCTGATCGGACCTTGCGCCGGCAAGTCGAAGCGTAAGGGCACAGTGTCTTGCGCATGCCATGCCGTAAACACGGCCTGCATGACCCGGTGTTCACGGTGAATACGTTTGAGGTCCTGGGTGTTTGGATCCACCTTGCGCTTGTCTTTGATGGTGATTCTTTGCGTCGTGTACGCTTTATCCTGAATGGTGAAAGTCCGGCTGGTGTGGTGTGCGGCATCGGTTCGGATCTGGAGCGTGGCGGTACCCGGGGTGCTGTTCAGGGGGATGCCGACGATCGCCAGCCACTGTCCGTCATCCTTGAGCACCATGATGCGCTGGCCGTTGAAATAGACGCTGGGGGCGTGCTGGCCGCCGCCGCTCAGCGGCACGACGGCGATCCCGCCGGGAACCGGTTCCGCCTGCGGCAGGACGGCGGCGTAGGATAGGCCGTAGAAAAAAGTCAGCAACAGGGCAAATAGATATTTCATGTCTCGTGCTTTTCGTTGACAGTGGAGATCAAACGGCCTTGCGCGACGCGGGTTTCGATGCGGTCACCAATGTTAACGGCCTCCGCCGTGCGCACTATAGTGCCGTCAGGCAGCCGTTTGACGATGGCATAACCGCGGTTCAGGGTTGCCAGCGGGCTCACCGCATCCAGGGCTCGACCGAGACCGGCCAGCCGTTGACGGTGAGTTTGCAAGGTCGTTCTCATTACTTGGAGCAGACGATGGCCCAGCTGTTCCCGTTGTGATTGCAGTTGTTGCAGACGGCGGCTGGGGTCGTGACGCAGCAGTTGGGCGGTGACGGCGTTCAAGTGCGCCGCGGCGTGGCGCAGATGCCGGCGCCACGCCAGTTGAAAGCGTTGTTCCAGTTCGTCCAGGCGTTGGCCCTGATCACTCAGGCGCCGCCCCGGGTGTTGCTGCGTCAGGCGCTTGCTCAGCCAGAGTAAGGACTGGGCCTTGTTTTGGTGTTGGCGTTTTATCTGGGTAAGCAGGCGATTTTCCAGGCTAATAAAAGTTTGCAGCCACTCTTCGCCGTTGGGGCTGACCAGCTCCGCGGCCGCGGAAGGGGTGGCGGCGCGCTGGTCGGCGGCGAAGTCGGCGATGGTGACATCGATTTCATGGCCTACGCCGCTGACGATCGGAATCGGGCAGGCGTAAATGGCGCGCGCCACGATTTCTTCGTTGAAGGCCCACAGATCTTCCAGGGAGCCGCCGCCCCGCGCCACGATGATGACATCACAGCCCCGGCGTTCGCCGGCGAGACGGATCATGCGGGCGATCTCCGGCGCGGCCGCGGTGCCCTGTACTGGTACCGGATAGATCAGCACCGGGATGGCGGGAAAACGACGGCGGAGCACGCTCAGGATATCGCGGATCGCCGCCCCGGTGGGCGAGGTGACCACGCCGATGCAGCGCGGCAGACGCGGCAGGGCTTGTTTGTGGGCGGGATCGAACAGGCCTTCGCTGCTGAGGCGTTTTTTCAGTTCCTCGAAGGCGCGGCGCAGCAGTCCGTCGCCGGCCTCTTCCATGTGTTCCACCACCAGCTGGAAGTCACCGCGCGGCTCGTAGAGGCTGATCCGCGCCCTGACCAATACCTGCACACCGTCGCGGGGGGCGAAGGACAACAGTTGGTTGCGCATCTTGAACATGGCGCAGCGTATCTGGGCATCCCGGTCCTTGAGGGAAAAATAGAGATGCCCGGACCCCGGGCGGGACAAGTTGGAAAGCTCGCCCTCAACCCATACCAGGGAGAAATGGTGGTCCAACAGGGCGCGCACCTCACGATTGAGGCGTGAAATGGTGTAAACGTCGCGTTGCGGGCCGGTTCCTGCGGCAGGGCCGGGGCTAGACCGTGATTCCATAGTAATATCTTAGCCTATACACGCATTTAATTGGGAATGTTTAAGTGGCTGCGGTTTACCTTCCCGGCGCTTGGCCCTATAATGCCCGGTTAATTTATCTATTGATGGGGTATCACTTATGCTGCGCGTAATCGAGGAAGCCCTCACCTTTGATGATGTGCTCTTGGTGCCCGCCCACTCCGCGGTAATGCCGCGGGACGTGGGACTCAAGACCCGCCTGACCCGAGAGATCACCCTCAACATTCCCCTGGTGTCCGCGGCCATGGATACCGTGACCGAGGGACGTCTGGCCATTGCCCTGGCCCAGGAGGGCGGGATCGGCATCGTGCATAAGAATATGACCGCCGAGCAACAGGCCGATGAGGTGCGCAAGGTTAAGAAATACGAAGCGGGGGTGATCAAAGAACCGATTACCGTGCAGCCCAATGTCACGATCAGCGATGTCCTGGCTATTACCCGCGCCCACGATATCTCCGGTGTGCCAGTGGTGGACAAGGACAATGAATTGGTGGGCATCGTCACCAATCGCGATCTGCGTTTCGAGACCCGTTTCGATAATGCCGTCTCTAGCGTCATGACCCCCAAGGAACGCCTGATCACGGTCAAGGAAGGCGCCAGCCGCGAGGAGGTGATGCGTCTGCTGCATCAATACCGCATTGAAAAGGTGCTGGTGGTGAACGACAGGTTCCAATTGAGCGGCCTGATCACCGTCAAGGATATTCAGAAGGCGCAAGATAAACCCAATGCCTGCAAGGACAGTTACGAGCGCCTGCGGGTCGGGGCGGCGGTGGGTACCGGCGAGGGTACCGATGAACGCGTGGCCGCCCTGGTCGCGGCCGAAGTGGACGTGATCGTGGTGGATACCGCCCACGGACATTCACAGGGCGTGCTCAATCGGGTGAAGTGGATCAAGCAGCATTTTCCCGATGTGCAGGTGATCGGCGGCAACGTGGCGACGGCCGCCGGTGCCTTGGCCCTGGTGGAGATGGGTGCGGACGCCGTGAAGGTGGGTATCGGACCCGGTTCCATTTGTACTACGCGCATTGTCAGCGGCGTGGGTGTGCCGCAGATCACCGCCGTTGCCAATACCGCCCAAGCCCTGGAGAAACTCGGGGTGCCGGTGATCGCCGACGGCGGTGTTCGCTATTCCGGCGACCTGGCCAAGGCCATCGTCGCGGGGGCCAACTCGGTGATGGTGGGCAGCATGTTTGCCGGAACCGAGGAATCACCGGGCGAGGTGGAACTCTATCAGGGCCGTTCCTACAAATCTTATCGCGGCATGGGTTCCCTGGGTGCCATGCAGCGTGGCTCCAGCGATCGCTATTTTCAGGAGCTGGAATCCGAGGTGGAGAAGCTGGTCCCCGAAGGCGTGGAGGGACGGGTCCCTTATAAAGGCAGCATGGTGGCCATCGCCCATCAACTGATGGGCGGCTTGCGCGCCAGCATGGGTTACACAGGCTGCTCCAGCATCGACGAGATGCGCACCAAACCGATGTTCGTGCGGGTCACCAGCGCGGGCATGCGCGAAAGCCATGTCCACGATGTCGCCATTACCCGCGAAGCGCCGAATTACAGAATAGATTAATAAAGCGATCAGCCTTCAGCTGTGAGCAAAGATACAAGCTTTTGCCGCACAAAAGCTGAAAGCTGATCGCTGAAAGCCAACTATGACCGATATTCATCAACACCGTATTCTCATCCTCGACTTCGGTTCCCAATACACCCAGCTGATCGCGCGCCGGGTGCGCGAAGCCGGCGTGTATTGCGAATTGCATCCCTATGACATGGATGCAGCGGCGATTCGCGCCTTCAATCCCCAGGGCGTTATCCTGTCGGGGGGGCCGGAGTCCGTGACATTGACCGAGACCCCGCGCGCGCAGCAACTGGTGTTCGAATTGGGCGTGCCGGTCTTGGGTATCTGCTACGGGATGCAGACCATGGCGGTGCAATTGGGCGGGACGGTGGAGACCTCGACACGCCGCGAATTCGGTTATGCCCAGGTGCGCGCCCGCGGCCATTCGCGCTTATTGCGCGACATCGAGGATCACACCACGGCCGAAGGCTATGGTTTGCTGGATGTGTGGATGAGCCACGGAGATCGCGTAGAGCAATTACCCCAGGGATTCAAGCTGATCGCCAGCAGCGACAGCGCGCCCCTGGCGGGCATGGCCGACGAGGAACGCGGTTTTTACGGTGTGCAATTCCACCCCGAAGTGACCCATACCCACCAGGGTAGCCGCATTCTCAATCGATTCGTCCACGATATCTGCGGGTGCGCCGCAGACTGGACATCCAGCAATATCATCGACGACAGCATCGCGCAGATTCGTTCCCAGGTGGGAAAGGACGAAGTATTGCTGGGCTTGTCCGGCGGCGT
Organism: uncultured Gammaproteobacteria bacterium; assembly: GCA_963810615.1. GTDB lineage: Bacteria > Pseudomonadota > Gammaproteobacteria > DRLM01 > DRLM01 > JARRQJ01. Next base: position 163,842 of record CAWEOA010000001.1, read on the forward strand.
GGATTCTTCGGTGGTGGCGGCCCTGCTGCATCGCGCCATCGGTGATCAGCTTACCTGCGTATTCGTCGACAACGGTTTGCTGCGCCTCGACGAAGGCGATCAGGTGATGGCCACCTTCGCCAAACACATGGGCATCCGCGTGATTCGCGTCGATGCCGAGGAGCGCTTCCTCAAGGCGTTGCACGGCATCGCCGACCCCGAACACAAACGCAGGATCATCGGCAATATGTTCGTCGAGGTATTCGAAGAGCAGGCCGCCAAGCTCAGCAATGCGCAATGGTTGGCGCAAGGCACCATCTATCCCGATGTGATCGAGTCCGCCGGCGCCAAGACCGGCAAGGCCCACGTCATCAAGACCCATCACAACGTCGGTGGTTTGCCGGCGGCCATGCGCATGAAATTGATCGAACCGCTGCGGGAGCTGTTCAAGGACGAGGTGCGCAAGATCGGCGTAGAGCTGGGCCTGCCTCACGACATGGTATATCGCCATCCCTTCCCCGGTCCCGGTCTGGGGGTGCGCATCCTCGGCGAGATAAAGAAGGAGTACGCCGAGTTGCTGCGCCGCGCCGATGCGATCTTTATCGAGGAATTACGCGAACAAGATTGGTATGACAAGGTCAGCCAGGCCTTTACGGTGTTTCTGCCGGTACGTTCGGTGGGGGTGATGGGTGACGGCCGCCGCTATGACTATGTGGTGTCGTTGCGCGCGGTCCAGACCATAGATTTCATGACCGCCCATTGGGCGCCGCTGCCCTATGAATTACTGGGTACCGTGTCCAACCGCATCATCAACGAGGTGCCGGGTATCTCGCGGGTGGTTTACGATATTTCAGGTAAACCGCCGGCCACCATAGAATGGGAATAACACACTCAACCGCTGCAATGACCAGTTGTAATTAACAACCCGGGCATGCCGCGAAACGTGCCGCCAGCAACTTGCCACTCGATACCGACATAAAATGGATGCACCACGCCCTGCGGCTCGCCGAACACGCGCGGGAGGAAGGCGAGGTGCCTGTGGGTGCGGTACTGGTCAAAGACGGCGAAGTAGTGGGCGAGGGTTGGAACCGGCCCATCGCCGCCCATGATCCAAGTGCCCATGCCGAGATGCAGGCATTACGCGCCGCTGCCGCCGCCGTGGGCAACTATCGTCTCCTCGATACCACCCTTTATGTCACCCTGGAACCCTGTGTTATGTGCGCGGGTGCGATTATCCATGCCCGGATAACGCGGGTGGTTTACGGCGCCGGCGACCCCAAGGCCGGCGCGGCCGGAGGTGCGGTGGACATTTTTTCTGCGCCATTCGTGAATCATCGGGTCGTGGTGGAGGGCGGGATATTGGCGGCGGAGTGCGGGAGGGTGTTGACCGAGTTTTTTAAAGAGCGGCGTCGCTAATCGCATAAAACAAATATTATTCAAAGAGTTTTTTCATTTCTGTTGGGAGCGTGCCGACCACTCGGTCGGTCTAATATTTCCAAATCTTACATCTGCGTGAATGTCCGGTTGACTTTATGCGGATATCACTAGAATCTAATAACTAATAATAGGTACTTAAGAATAAAAATTGGCCAAACCCAGTGGGGTATTTGGCGGGGGGAGGGGGCTGGTGTCAGATATGACGCTCCGGCCCATGAGGGTCAGTTATGCGTGATCAAAACGACGAGAAGAGGCTTTCCGCCGGGCTGGGAGCGGGCACTATTTCGCTTGCCAAACTCAGTATGCCCCGCTCGGCAAAAGGTATTGTGCGGCCGCGCCTGCATAACATACTGGATGAGGCGCGCACAAGCAGTGCGGTGTGGATAGTATCCCCGGGCGGTGCCGGCAAGACCACGCTGACCGCCACCTATATCGCGGAACGGCAGCTCCCCTATCTGTGGTATCAGATGGATAAGGACGATGCCGATCCCGCTACCTTTTTCTACTATCTTGGCTTGGCGGCCAAGCAGAGCCGGCCGGGTCAAGAAGTGTTTCTACCGCTGCTGACTTCCGAGTACCTCCACGACATTCCGGGTTTTGCGCGCCGCTATTTTCGTCAACTGTTTGCCTTGTTACCGCGCAAAAGTGTCGTGGTGCTGGATAATTACCAGGATCTCTTGAGTGCCGACGTGATAAATGAGGTGCTGCGCAATGCCATCGGCGAGCTGCCGGAGGGCAGCAATATCATTGTTATCGGCCGTAGCTCTCCGCCGCCTGTATTGGCGCGCTTGCAAGTGACCGGTGAACTGGAGATCATTGCCTGGGAGGATTTGTGCTTCAGCTACGATGAAACCGAAGCGATAGTCAGAGGGAATGACAGAAGCCTGGACACAAAAATCATACGCACGCTGCATAAGCGTTCGGAAGGCTGGGTCGCGGCATTGACCCTGATGTTGAAGCAGATTGGGAAAAAGCGTACGGAAGAGCAAAGTGTAGGGCTAGAGTCCCTGGAGCGGATATTTGATTTTTTCGCCAGTGAGTTTTTCGATGAGCTGCCGGATGCTACCCGTGATTTCCTGTTGCAAACTTCGCTATTGACGCATATTACGCCGAGTATGGCGGTTGCGGTGAGCGGGAATAACGATGCCGGCAAGATACTCGCTACCCTCCATCGGCAGCAATTTTTCACCAGCCGGCGGGATTTGTCCGAAGTTACCTATCAATATCACGCCTTGTTCCGTGAATTTCTGATGGCAAGGGCCGTTGAGACCTACACCCGAGAACAATATCTCGAACTGACGCGCAGGGTGGGAAACTCGCTCGAAAAACACGGTCGCGAAGAGGAGGCCATTGCACTTTATCTTCAGTCCCAGGCATGGGCGGAGGCCGGAAGATTGATCCTGGTACAGGCGCCGCAACTGCTTGCTCAAGCCCGGGCGCAAATCGTCGCGGGTTGGCTACAATGCCTGCCCGAAGAAATACTGATGGCGACACCCTGGTTGTTATATTGGCGAGGTATCAGCCAGCAGTGCGTCAATCCATTCGAGGCGCGAGCGACGCTGGAGCAGGCCTATGCGAGTTTTGCGGATGATGGGGATGTTTTAGGGCAATTGTGCGCAGCATCCGCCATCATCGATATCATATTTTTCGTAAGAGAAAGCCTGCTGTCCACCACCCGCTGGATCGAAGTGCTGCAAAATTCCCTTGCGATGCATTTGAAATTTCCTTCCGCGCAGATTGAGGCCCGCATCATATCTAGCCTGTTTTCGGTGTTGATGTACATTCGTCCCCAGGAACCACAGCTGCCGATTTACGCTGAGCGGCTCATGATATTGCTCGATGAAGATTTGGAAATGAATCAGAAGGTGATGATTGGGGCGCATCTCGTCAATTATTACTCCCACGCGCTTGGCGATCTCAGCGCCTGCGAGCGCATCAGTATGCGCATCACGCCTGCGCTGTCTTCACCGCAGGTCACGCCCGTCACACAGATGATGTGGAGATGTTTTAACGTGCTGCCAAACCTCCTGAGCGGCGAGGATGAGCTGGCTTATGAATTGGTTCGTCCACTGCCGGCGCTGATAAAGGAAAATAATCTGCCATTCATGGGGCTGCTTGCGAAATTCTATTTAATACTCGTGAATATATATCGGGGAGATATGCGCGGCTCGCAACAGCTACTGGAGCGTATGTCGACAGTGATGAATACATCCCAACCCGCCGATGTAGCCTGGCTCTGTTTGGCCAGATGTTGGTATGCCTTATCGAGAGGCGATTATTCCACGGCACACAACCAGGGCCAGGCTTCATTGCAGGTTATTTCCAGCGTGGGTGCCACGCTCACAGAAATTGATGTCAGTTGCCTCATCGCGCTTGAGCGCATCCAAAGCAAAAAATATGACGAGGCCCTAGGTTACCTGGCCATGCCCCGTAAACTGGGCTTTGCCCATAGTCCGCGCATCCGTCATCAAGTGTTATTAGTTGAGGCCTATTCATATTTCCGGCAGAGTAATAGTCCGAATGGCCTCGAGCGCCTTCGGGAGGCCTTCGCTATCGGGAGCAATGAAAACTACTTTGGCAGTATCTATTGCTGGTTCCCGAAAGAGGTGATGACGCGACTTTGTTCCGAGGCGCTGAGAGCCGGTATCGAAGTCGAATATACGCAGCGCTTGATTTCCATTCGCAAGCTACTCCCCGACGATCCGTACATGGAGGACTGGCCATGGCCCATCAGAATTTATACCTTGGGGTCTTTCAGGTTGGTTATTAACGGTCAGTCCCATTCTTTGGAGGGCAAAGCCCAGTACAAGCCGCTTAAGCTGCTCAAAATCTTGGTGGCCTTAGGTGGTCAGGAAGTGAAAGAAGAAAAAATAAGTGAGTTACTGTGGCCAGATGCCGAGGGAGATGCGGCCCATTCCGCATTTACCACCACCTTGTCGCGCCTGCGAAAATTGCTCGGCGACGACACGGTCGCCGTTAAAAACGGGCGATTGAGCCTGAATAAACTGCGTTGTTGGGTGGATGTCTGGGTCCTTGAAGAGCAGCTTGATCAACTGCAAATGACTAGTGCCGATCAGATGGAGCTGCGAACGCTTGTGGATAAAATCATTGCCCTTTATCGGGGGCCGTTCATGAATGATGAGGATGGGATTTGGGTGGAGCGGTTGCGGCAGCGTCTACAGTCGGTGTTTTTCCGTTTCATATTGCACTATGGCCGAACCCTGTCCGTGGAGCATGCCGATGAGGGTCAAGTTGCTCGATCAGTCGAATTGAGCGCGGCATTTGATCCATGCGCGGATGATTTTTATCGCAGTCTCCTGACCAGCTATACAGTTATGGGCCAGAGAGCCGAGACGCTTGATGCTTATTCTCAGTGTCGTGAGATTCTCACTCGTGATTTTGGGGTCATTCCTGCCGATGTGAATAAAATCTTCCGCGGTAATTCAGATTAAAATTAATTTCGTCCTGGAGTTCCCGGCCTCATTCAAGCGATCCTGCCCCGCATCGTTACGTACCTTTTCCAATTGGCTTTTTGGCCGAATCGTGTGATCTATTTGTGACTTTCCATGTGGTATAGAGGTGGGAATGAGGCTGCATTATTTTAATAGTCTCGCGGCGATGCGAATAATTGCGGGCGAGGGGTGAGGGCAACTGTTCGGATGGTGAGCAAAAAGGTTGCGCCCTTCAATTTCAGACCAGGTACTTGGATGGCATTCCGGCGCTGAAAATGTGGTGGCCTTGCGAGGCGCTAATTTTTTATATCTAGGCGAGATGTGTATAAGCAATACGCCAAATATGGCTATGAATGAAGCGTTAACGGCAAAGATCATGCGCCCGCGCTTTGCACGGGCTCATCGGCGCAGTGATCTGCTTGGTTTGCTGGATGTATTGAATCCGGCGCGGTTGATCATAGTCAGTGGTTTGATCGGGGCGGGGAAAACGGCGCTGGTCAGTAGTTACGTCGAGACTAGAAATGTGCCTTGCCTGTGGTATCAACTAGACCGGAATGACGAGAACCTTGTCAATTTCTTCGCTTTTATGAGCATGGCGGCAGCCGCTGTCCAGCCGCGAAAGAAAGACGAGGTGCCGCTGGCTTCACCGGAATGCACCGTGGGTGTATCGATGCATGTGAAAAGTTATTTTCGCGACTTATATCAATTTCTGGAATCGCCGTTCTTTGTGGTTTTTAACAATTGCCAAGAATTGCGGGTAGATGGGCCGTTGCTGGGGGTATTACGGGACGCTTGCGATGTGCTTCCGGCAAATGGTCGTATGATCATGATCAGCAGCAATGAAAATCCTCCGACGTTGGTGTGGTTACGGACCAATTGTTCGGTAATCACAGTTGGCTGGCAGGAGCTGCGCCTCGATCCCAATAAGTTTGAAAATGATGCAGTCCTGAACGCGCGAGCCCTACCGACCGACGAAGCTGCCAAGCGATTACGGCGCATGGTTGGTAATTGGGCGGCGGAGCTGCTACTGGACTTGCAGTCCTCGCTCAACGGCGATAGCAATTAATCTATTCAAAATATATTACAGGTCGTGTTGATAGCCTATTTGCCAAGTCGAATCACCATGAATTCATGAGCGCTCTATTCACTGTGTTCACAACTTTATCTTTACTCCTTGAGTCTGCGAGTTAAAATTTATAATGACCTTGCTGCGCGGCTTTTATCCGGCATTCAATTTCACAGTTTTGACATTAAGTGAGTGATGTCATTTGCACGTAAGCGGCATAGCGTGATGTTATATCGGGAATCGGTGTGACTTTTTTGTGACCCATTTTGTGATATGTATGGAAAACACTACATGCTAAATCTGGGGGTCAATTATCCAAGAGAGAAGGATTTGGTTTCAATGATCATCGGCGGTGACGCGGCATGCACTTTGCATTGTATCCACATGATAGCTCAATGGAGGAAATATCATGAGTATGTGGTGGCGCAATATCATCGACCCCGTATTGGTTTCCGGCAAGACTAATCCTCGTGTAAATAAGGGGATAGGTATGAGAGGGAAGAAAGTGATACTCACCAAGGTCACGCGACCCCGTCTACAACTTACTTACCCACGCACTGATTTGTTCAATTTGCTGGACGAGTTAAGTGCAACGCCATTAATCATGGTTAACGGCTTGCCTGGCTCCGGTAAAACTACCCTGATGTCGAGTTATATAGAAACTCGTAATATCCCGTGTCTGTGGTTTCAAGTGGATCGCAATGACCAGGACCTGTCTACATTCTTTTATTATCTTGGAATTGCCGCGCTCAGAAGCAATCCCTATAACAAGGCCGCCTTGCCTCGAGTTTCCCCCGAACGAGTCTTTAAGGTGGCTTCGGTGGCAAAGGAGTACTTTCAGAAGCTTTATCAATGTCTTGAACCTCCCTTCATGATTGTGTTGGATCAATATCATGAACTTCCCGCAGATGCCGCGTTGCACGATGTGATAGCAGAAGCGTGTGTAGCACTTCCTCCGGGGGGGCGGATCGTATTGATCCGCAACAGTGATTGCCAAGCGAATGTCCCCCGTCTGCGCACTCAGCGCACGGTCGCCACCCTCGGTTGTGAAGAACTGCAACTGAGTCCGGGAGAAGTTAGAGAGATTGCGGCTTTGCACGGGGTGAGATTACCGTCCGAGCAGGCGGCCAGGCAGTTGCAGGCCAAAGTGGATGGCAGGGCGGCGGGACTTGTCAATGAGCTGAAAAGGGAATTTCTGCCCCAATGAAAGGACTTCACCATGTATCGGATTGGATTTAGGGCGATGCGTTGGAGTGCTCGCCGGATATCCGATCACTTACAGGTGACGGTTCAGATAGCGGGCATTTCAATCGGTTCGTTAAGCGCGGGAGTGGGCGCCGGTGACGCTTAGTGGCAGAGTGTTCAGGCGCTTGCAGGGGTTATGTACGGCCGTAATAGGGTCTTTCAGATCTGGCGCCTGGTATCGTTAGTTTGTCGATGCAGAGTTTCTTTTAGCCGCCTGTTGATACCAATATCTGGCTCGTTCTTTATCCTTTATCAACCCTAACCACCCCTCTTGGTAGGCATGAGCAAGGAATTCCTGCGCAACCGCATTGCCGTTTGAAGCAATTTTATATAACCATTGTGCAGTATCATTATTATGCACTGTGGGATGCCTTAAGCTATTTCACCTTATTATTCTATAGATTGTAGCCCGGGAATTAATTACCAAAGCCTGAATAGGCCCCACGGATGCCATGCATACTGCGATATGGCCGTTTGGGCGTTGCGGGGACGTCGACATTTCAGTGCGATATGGGCTTGTCGCTCTCATATGTGCCGCTAGTACACGGCATCTGGTCTCGCGCCAAATGGCTTCCGTCTCCGCGATATGGGTAAGGGTACCAGTCCTAGGCTCAGCCATCATGGACGGGTGCCGGGGTGTGTAAACTCCATGGTGAGCGGCACGAATATTACCTATAAATGTCCCTGTGTTACTTTATTTTGCCCAGTGGCTTGTTGTTGGGGCAGACAACGCTTATTCTATTGCCCCTTCCGGGAGAGGTACCGAAGTGGCCATACCGGCACCGACTCGAAATCGGTTGGGGGCTTTACCGCCCCACGTGGGTTCGAATCCCACCCTCTCCGCCATACCCTCGATGATTCACTTACTTTGATTGGTCTGCCGCACGGGGATTAGAACCCTCGTGGAAATCAATTATCCTGGTTTGACGACCGAGCGGATTTTGCGAGGGAGCACGTCGTCCCTAAGAGGTGGATAGGAATCCTCCCGTATCCTGAACCGAACTGTTCGGTTTAACGAAACGCATGGCTCATAAAATTAATTCGACGCTTGGCAGGTCGAACGCTCTAGGTCGGCTCATGCCTTGTTGCGTATGGGTATACGGGCGTTCCGGCTTTCTGGGTATCTTGAGCAGAGTCCGGCTTCAAACTGTCCCAATATATCTGCACAAAGGTGAAGTTGGTTGGCAGAACGTAGTGTAGGGAAGTCTTGAATCATGTTAAACATGACAATCAATATGGTATTAATCTTCCAGTTCATGGGGCGTTGTGGACGCTTGCTGTATAGAAGCGTTCATGCATCATGACGGGAAAGTGTGGATAAACCTTTGCTTATCGCCTCCAAGCGGCCGTTGTCGAACAATCACCCATCTGAATTCTGAACCGAGTCTTACTCGAGGGGTCTAATTCGCACCGAGACTCTGCAGCGGTTGTGTGGAGCCTGTCGGAATTGGTTGTAGCATGCGCGCTTTATTGTGCAAGAGATAAAGGAGACAGGCATATGAAAGTTATCTGGAAGAATGTGATATGTATGCTGGCGGGTTTGTGGTTGTGGTTATCTCCCTTTATTTTACAATTCAAGTTGGGTTCACACGCCTCCAGCGATGCAAATATCGTGGGGATCTTTATCGGGACCTTATCAATGATGGCGATTGCGACGCCACAGGTCTGGGAGGAATGGACCAAGGTGGTATTGGGTGTCTGGTTGCTTGCCTCTCCCTGGCTGCTGGGCTTCAGCCATCAAACTGTGGCCGCAGACAATATTATGCTCGTAGGTTTGGTGGTGGTGATTCTGTCCTTGTGGTCTCTGGCTCGGCGTTCAATGCCGCAGCCGCTTACTAATAGTTAATTGAAGTAGGGTATCTTTGGCCGTGTGCGGGAGAGGAGTGGTTTCTCCCTCCCGCCGGGCCCGTTGCGCTCAGAGTAGGATAATTCTATGCACGAACGGTTCCCTTAAGTGCCTGTGATTTCGGTGTAGTGAAGGCTATGTACCGTTCCGCTGCGGTTGAGCAGGCGCTGCAGGTAATGGAAAAGCTTCACGGTCAGTCTCTGAACGATGTCTGTCTCGATGCACTCATTAAATGTCTGCCCGAGTTCAATCTGAACTGAAGTGCGATTCAGAAGCTATCGGGTTAAAAGCTGGTCGCATCACCAGATGCATCTATGGACTACGTGCTGTTCCTTTAGGAAATCTTCGGCTTGGGCGCCGTGCAACATTGCGAAGGTCGCCAGCATTCCGGCCTCGATACAGGTCTGAGCCGCGACGGTGACCGCACGGGGGCCGTCGGGCACCGGCCAGCCGCTTTGAGGGTCGAGAATATGGCTATAGCGGACCCCGTCCTTGAAGAGAAAACGGCGGGCGTCGCCGCTGGTGGCGACACCGCCGTGGTGCAAACGCAGAATGCCGGCCTGCTTATTTTCACCGCCATAGGGGTCGTTGATCCCGACAATCCACTCGCCATCGCCGCGGCGTGGACCGCTGATGTACATATCGCCGCCGAAGTTGATCAGGGTGCTGACGGAAGTGGCCTGGCGGCATAGCAGGGCACAGCGATCCACGGCGTATTCTTTGCCGACGCCGCCGAAGTCCAGTTCCATGCCCGGGGGCAGGGTGAGGAAGGGGTTCTGCCAGGAGATCTTGGACCAGCCGATATGTTCCAGCAGGGTGGCGACGGCGGATGGGGACGGGATGCGATCCGAGCCGTCGAAGCGCCATGCCTTGCGGAGTATGCCGGATGTGATATCGAATTTCCCCCCGCTCAATCGATAACACTGATCGGCGTAGTCCAGCAGTCGCGCCGTCTCGGTGTCGACGCGGACGGTTTGGCCGGTGCTGCGATTGATTCTGGAGGTTTCGCTGTCTTCGCGGTAGCGGCTGTATTTTTGCTCGATGCGCAGCGCCTCCGCGCTGACCAAGCCAGCTAGCGATTGGGCGAGATCGGGGTCATCGCTGTCGATGAGAATCTCACATGGGCTGGCCATACAGGAAAAGGAGCCGCGCCAATGGCCGGCGGATTCCACCCAATCACACTCCATGGATGATTCCTCCCTGAGCTGAGTCTGTTAATAGACCCTAGAAGGTAAAGATATATCCCAATTGCGCGATGACCGCGTCCAGGCCGGGATAAAGGTCCAGGGTGCGTTGCACGCCTATAGCATCGGCAGGATGGCTATTGCCGGTCTGCTTCATGTAAGTGACGCGCGCGCTCACCTCGCTATCTTTGCCGATCGCCATGGCCAATTTCAAGCCATAGCTGGTGGACCGCATCTCCGCCAGGCGGTAGTCCGCGCTGGCGTAACGGGGCAGGGTTGTGCCGTCCACGAGGCTGTGGTGATAGAAGTCAGCGGCACTCTGGGTATAGTAGCGGAACTGCGGCTCTACATAAAAATCGTCGCCCAGGACAAAATGATAATGCAGGTCCACGGTATTGGAGCGAATACCCCAGTCATCCCAAAAATAGCGATAGGAAAAGTGGATGACGTCTTCATTTAGATGATAGACCGCTTTCCAATATACGGATTGGCGCAAGCGTGAATTGGGTCGCAGCTCGGTGCGGTAATCCATAGTTTCGCCGCTGGTGCCGTTTATCATACTGATGATCTTGTAGGGATCGGTCAGATAGCCGCTGCTCACGCCCAGACTGTAATTGAGCTGCATCAGGGTGCGGCGGTTGACCACCTGGGTTACACCGATCATCCCGTCGACACTATCTTTTTTCTTGGTCTGGCGGGCAATGCTGCCGTTGACGATTGAAGTGCTGGTTCCGCCGCTGCCGGTACTGATTACCGCGCCGGATGCTGTGGTAATGGCATGCACCAGGGCCGTGGAGGCTGCGGCGGGTGTGGTGAGCGCGTCTTCGATATGCGGCCGGGATGAAGTCTCGAATTCGTAGTCGGATGACCCGGCCGGAGCGGCGCTTGCCACGGCATAGGCGCTGGACAAAGGCGTCAAGCCCTGCGGAACGATCCCTCCGGCCGGTTCGACGCTGTCTAGGCTACCGGAAATGCCGGCGCTGAGGGTGGTGAGCTTATTGTTGAAATCCCGCATCAGCGTAGCGCTGGCACCCAGGGAGTTGTAATCCTTTTCCGTGGAGGCGCTGGCCCCCAGCACCGATCGGGTGAGGCGGTCGAGGGGTTGTTCCCACTCCACCGTGATGGCGTAACGGCGGTCGGAGAAGCTCTTGAGAGGCAGGGTGTTGGCGGGTGTGGTGTCCGTGGTGGTGAAGGTCTGCGGTTTGTCGCTCATGGTCGCCCCGGTGGGAGAGGCCCCGGTGATAACGTCCACAGTGGGGGTGACGGTAACGGTCTCGCCGTCTCCCAGCGGCTGTTCCAGGCGGGCCGTTGCCTCGTTGACTTTGACTCGCCCGTCATGTTCGGCGTAATAGAGCAGCGCGGTATCCACCTGCGTGGCGTCACCGGCGGTGCCCGCTATAGCCGTCGGCGAAGCTAATCCCAGCAATCCGCAACTTGCCGCCGCCAAGGCCGCGCGTACGCACGATGGCCCTTCTAATTGCATCCGCAACCTCCGCCGCCGACGCCTTGGCCGCCGCTGGCCGCCTCCTTGCTAAAATACACGTGTTCGTCGAGGGCGTTATCCACGGGTGCGGGTACCAGCTGCATTTTCTTTTGCGCCAGCAGATCCCGGTCCCAGGGTTTGACGTCGGCGCAGCCGCTGATGAACAGCGTCGAGCAGGTGATGACTATGGCTAGGACGCGCATGGGCTTAGTGACTCAAGGCGCTGCGCAGGGAGGCTTCCAGGTCCGCGGAATCTTCTTCGCGGAAACCGATATGTATCGCCTGGATTTTGCCGTTGCGATCGATGATAAAAGAAGACGGCATGCCCGGCACATGATAGTTTTCCGCCACCGTTCCCTGCGGGTCGAAGGCCACGGTGAATTCGGCCGGGACTTCGTTCAAAAACTTGGCGGCGAGTTCATGATCCTTGTCCAAATTCACCGCGATCACGGCGAAACCCTGACGACTGTAGCGCCGTTCCATTTCGTTCATCCAGGGAAAGGACTTGCGGCATGGCGGGCACCACGATGCCCAGAAATCCAGGTACACCACCTTGCCCTTGAGGTCGGCAAGGGCAAGGGTGCCGGCCTGGGTGGGTAACGAAAAGTTAGGGGCCGTTTCCGCCGCCATGGCGGTATGGCTGAGAGACCAGCCCAACAACAGCAGCGATACAAACTGTGTAAATATTCGCGAGTTCATCATTCGTTCCAATTATTGCGAGAGGGGTAGGTGAAAGATGTCGGAGATGCCGTCCCGCTATCGGTCGATCGAATGCGGTCGCTGTTCAGGCAATATGCATGTGACAGGGATCCACCGTGCAACCTAGAGCTTATTCGCGTCGCCATTTTATGCAGAACATCCTTAATTAACGCTTAATTCCATCATCGTCACTGTCGCGCTGTGCTTGGGCTTTCTGCATTGCCATGCGCCCATTCGACTGCAGGGTGAGAATCTATCCCGGGCTACATTGGCAAATTACGCGCCAATTACTTAATGGCTTGAATTCATTAACCTCAAATGGAGCGAGCGATAAAAAACAGGTACGCAACTGTTTGCAGTCTGCAATTATTGTCAACAAGTTTTGCAGGGGACGCCGTGTGTCGTCGTGGATCGCATGAAGGTGTCGACACAAAAGGCTTGATGCTAGCCGGGTGCGCGTGCGCTTGTAAAGAATTGTTAAGTGGATGCGCGTGGCTTAGTTGCGATGGATCATGATCCGTACTGCTGCTGCAATGTCTTGATGTCGGCGATGACCTCTGCGCTATGGGTGTCGGGATCGACCTTGCGGTAGATCTTGGCGATGCGGCCCGCCGGATCGATGATGAAGGTGTGGCGGCGCGCCACGTGGATGAAGAACAAGGACCAATAAGCGTCATAACGCTTAGCGATGGTGCCGCCGTCATCCGCCAGCAGGGGAAACGGCAGGCTGAATTTTTTCGAGAAGTGCTCGTGGCTCTCGGTGCTGTCCAGGCTGATGCCCACTACCTGCACGCCCAGGGCATGGAGTTGGGTGATGTCGTCACGGAAGTGGCAGGCCTCTTTGGTGCATCCCGGTGTATCGTCTTTCGGATAGAAATACACGACTAGCCATTTGCCGGCGTAATCGGCGAGTCGATGAAGTGTGCCGCTTTGGTCCTTCAAGGCAAACGGCGGCGCGGGCTGGCCCACCTGCGGCGCATCCGCATGGCTGCTCGCGCAGCCCATCAGGGTCAATAAGGCGATTAGACAGCTGGGTAAGGTGCGATGGGATGTCATGGCGCTTACCTGGGTTGGGGGGGGCAACGGATAGCGGTGGTTGGACTCATTCAGCGTATCTTATGTCGAATCGTCGTGCAATAACGGCGGCGGCTATCAGGGTTTTATGTTCCCAGGCGGAACTTTATAGGATACGGCTATGACACTCACCGAACTTCGCTATATCGTTGCGCTAGCCCGGGAACGGCATTTCGGACGGGCCGCCGCGGCATGCTTCGTCAGTCAGCCGACCCTGAGCGTGGCGGTAAAAAAACTCGAAGATGAACTGGGCACGGCCTTGTTCGAGCGCGGCAAAACCGACGTGCGCATCACGCCTCTGGGTGAGCGTATCGTTGCCCAGGCGAAACGGGTCATGGAAGAAGTGGAGGGCGTAAAGCGCATCGCCCGGCATGATCAGGACCCGCTTGACGGGCCATTACGCCTCGGGGCGATCTATACGGTGGCGCCCTATCTGTTGCCGCAGCTGATTCCGTCCCTGCACAAACAGGCGCCCAAGATGCCGCTGGTGATCGAGGAAAACTATACGGCGCGCCTGCAGGAACGGCTGCTGCAGGGAGAGCTGGATGTAATCATCATCTCCCTGCCCTTTGCCGAACCGGGTCTCGAGGTGCGTGCGCTCTATGACGAGCCGTTTATGGTGGTCTTGCCGGCCGGGCATTCGTGGCGGGAGCGTAGCGCCATCGCCGTCAAGGAGCTTGCCGAAGAACCGGTGCTGATGCTGGGTGCCGGGCATTGCTTTCGCGAACAGGTATTGAGCGTCTGCCCTGACTGCCAACGCTACGTGGCCAGCGATGATCCGCTGGCTAGGGCCATGGAAGGCGGGTCCCTGGAGACGATTCGGCATATGGTGGCCTCTGGCCTGGGTGTGACGGTGTTGCCGTGTACCGCCGCCGGCGCCGATAGATACGCCCAGCGCTTGTTGGTGCTGAAACGCTTCAAGCCACCGGTTCCCAAGCGGCGCGTGGCCTTGGTCTGGCGCAAGGGTTTTTACCGACCGCGGGCCGTTGCCGCGCTGGCCAAGGCGATACGCGCCTGCAAGCTGAGCTGCGTGGAGTTCGTCGGGAGATGACCCAACCTTATTATAGGTTTAGACTATTAAGTACTATTAAATAATCAATTAGCTACATCGACAACCCGCCCCTATGATGTCTCCATGCCCGCCAGACGCGGCTCATTAATTTCACCAATGAGGAGACAACATGATGAGTAAGACAGCAGACAGCTCGGTTACCGTCAAGAATATCGAGGCCGCCTTCGCTGGCGAGTCCATGGCCCATATCAAATATCTGTATTTCGCCAGGGTGTGCCGTAGCCAAGGTGACGAGGACAGCGCCCGAATCTTCGAGGACACCGCCGCCCAGGAAGTGCAGCATGCCTTCGGTCACATGGATCTGCTTTATCCCCGAGAAGCGCTCGATCCGGTGAAGTGCCTGGACTTGGCGATTGCCGGTGAAACCTACGAGTATACGGAGATGTATCCTCAGTTCCGCCATCTCGCCGAGCAGGAAGGAAATCAGACGGCGGCGCGCGAGTTCGACGAACAGATCGCCGAGTCGCGTGAGCATGCCGACAGCTTCCAGGCAATGTTGAGCAAGGCCGCCAAGCGTTTCGCCGCCTTGACCAAGGTGGAGGAGCGTCACACGCAGCGCTATCAGGAGGCCTTGCAGCTAGCCCGGTCGTGAGCGGGCGATATTTATCATGTTAATCGGATTAGGAGTGTCGAAATGAAAAAATGGCAATGTGTGGTGTGTGGATTCATTTATGATGAGAGTAGTGGGCTCCCGGAGGACGGCATTGCGCCGGGGACGCGCTGGGAGGACATTCCCGTCGATTGGGAATGTCCGGATTGCGGCGTTGCCAAGGCGGATTTTGAAATGATAATGATGGCGTAACGGCTGTCAACGCTGTTGCGGGCGCACTGTCAAAAATGAGGAGAAGAGATGCCGCCTATCGTGATTGTGGGTAGCGGCCTGGGCGGATATACCCTGGCCAAGGAATTGCGCAAACTCGCACCTGATGTGTCTTTACACATTATTACCCGCGACGACGGTGCCTTTTATTCCAAGCCGATGCTGTCTAATGCACTGGCCAAAGGTAAGACGCCGCAGACCCTGGCGACCGCCAGTGCCGAACAGATGGCGGTCCAGTTGCATGCCACTGTTTGGCCGCACACGGAGGTGACGGCCATCGGTGTTGCGGCGCGCACCGTGACCGCCCGCGGCGAGACCGTGCACTACGATAAGCTGGTATTGGCAGTGGGCGCGCAGCCGATTGATCCACCGCTGACAGGTGATGCCGCGGCGGCGATATGTTCGGTAAATAATCTGGCGGATTATGCCCGTTTTCGCGAGTGCATCGAGTTTGCGCGGCATGTCGCGATCATCGGCCCCGGCTTGATCGGTTGCGAGTTCGCCAACGATCTGCTACTGGCCGGCAAGGCAGTGACGGTCATCGGGCCGGCCGCCGAGCCGCTGGATCGCCTGCTGCCTCCGGAAGCGGGGCGGGTCCTGCGGGAGGCCCTGGCCGCGGCCGGAGTGAACTGGCGGCTGGGGGTCAGTGTGCAAGGCGTGGATCGTCACGATGATGACTTGCTCTTAGAGCTGTCCGATGGTTCAACGATGGTGGCGGATGCAGTGCTCTCGGCCGTGGGTTTGCGCCCCAATCTGGATTTGGCGCACAAGGCGGGCATCGCGACCCGGCGCGGTATCGTCGTGGACCGCTATCTCGAAGCCAGTGCGCCGAGTGTGTTTGCCCTGGGCGATTGCGCCGAAGTGGAGGGTCTGGTGTTGCCGTTTGTCATGCCCATCATGCAGGCGGCGCGCGCACTGGCCAAAACCTTATCGGGCACGCGCACCGCGGTGAACTATCCCGCCATGCCAGTGGTGGTGAAGACGCCCGCCCATGCGGTGGTGGTAGCGCCGCCGCCGCCCGAAAGCGAGGGGCGATGGGAAATAAGGGTTACGGAGCAGGGCGCGCGCGCCGTCCATCGCGATGCGCAGGGAAGACTGCTGGGGTTTGCGCTGACCGGAGGGACCGTTGCCGAGAAGCAGTCCCTGACCAAGGAGATGCCGCCGTGGCTTGAATGAATGCGTTATTATCCGGCGGCATGCCGTGCCCCGATATGATATGCAGATAACAATAAGAGATTCACTGCAAAGACGCAGAGAAAAGGAAATTAATCATAAAGCCCTTTGCGCCTTCGCGGTGATAAATAATACTATGGGACTACGGTCACGATCTCCCTGAAGGATCTACGGGATGGAACAAATCAAGTTGCTGAGTTACGCCGTTCGTTTGCCGGTGCTTGCCAAGTACCTGGGACAGCTGGTGGTGGTAATGAGCGCCTTGGTCGCAGTGCAGTTGCTGGTCTCGCTGTATTTCGCCGACTATTTCCTGAGTGTTCGCTATGCGGTGATCATCGCAGGATTACTTGCCGTAGGCGTGCCGGCGTCGCGTTTGCGCGCTCCCGATAAGATTCAAAGTAACGAAGCGCTTGTTATTACCGGTCTAGCCTTCATCATTTCTCCTTTTATTTTGGCCTATCCCTTCACCGCGTTGGGTATTCCCTACATGGATGCTTTATTCGAGGCGGTGTCGGGTGTGACCACCACTGGCTTGTCCACCCTGCCTACGGTGACGGATATGCCTCACACCTTCTTGTTCAGCCGCGCCTGGATGCAGTGGTATGGCGGTCTGGGCATCGTCGTCCTGTCGGTGGCGCTATTGACGGGCCATGAGGCGGCGACCCGCCGTTTGCTCGACCCGGAATTGAGCGGTGAATCCCTGGCGGTCGCCACTCCCATCCATGCGCGGCGAGTGTTGGTGGTTTATACGCTGCTGACAGTGGTCGGCATACTATCGCTGTGGTGGTTGTCGGGGGACGGATTTGCTGCTGTCACCCATGTGTTGGCGGCGGTATCCACCGGCGGCTTTTCTTCTTTCGATAATAGCGTGGCGGGTTTTGCACAATGGCCGGCGCGCTTTTTGGTGATGGTCTTGGGACTGTTTGGCGCCGTGTCTCTACCCATATATTATCGCGCCTACCACCAGGGGTGGCGACAGGGCCTGAGCGATGTGGAGTTGCGCGCTTTGCTGGCGGTGGTGGTGGTGATCGGCGTTGCCCTAGCCTGGTCCATGATGCAATCTCGGGGCGCAAGTTGGGAAACCCTGAGGCATGCAGTATTCCTTACCTTATCCGCCCAGACCACGACCGGGTTCGCCAGTTTATCCGTCGCCAGCCTGGATGCCGCTTCCAAGGTGGTAATGATCATCTCCATGGCCATCGGCGGCTGCCTGGGATCGACGGCCGGGGGGATCAAGATCTTGCGCCTGTTGCTCTTGCTCAGATTGTTCCAATTGACGATTCAGCGCATCGCGGTGCCCAGCCATGCCGTAGTGCAGGTGCAATTGGGCGGACGGACTTTGGAGGACGATGATCTATTGCGGGCCTTGGTGTTGATCGCCTTGTTCGGCGTAGTAATACTCCTGTCGTGGCTGCCGTTCGTCGTGGCCGGATACGATCCCCTGAACGCCTTGTTCGAAGTGGTCTCCGCCACCGCCACGGTGGGTTTATCTACTGGAATCACCAATATGGAGTTGCCGTCCGCGCTTAAAGCCGTATTATGCGTCGACATGCTCGCCGGGCGCTTGGAGATCGTGGCCTTGTTGATTGTGTTGTATCCTGGTACTTGGTTCGGCAAACGGGCGGGATCGACATGAGAATTGTATTCGTCGGCGCAGGATCTTTGGCGGTCATGACCGCCTCCATGCTGGTCAAACAGGGGCACGAGGTGATCATCGTCGAGCGCGACAAGCAGCGTATCGAAGAATTGACCACTCAACTGGATTGCGGCTTTGTCCATGGCGACGGCAGTACGCCGGCCATTTTGGAGGAAACAAATCCAAAGCAGACAGATTTTCTATTTTGCCTCACCGGTAACGATCAGGCCAATATCATTACCAGCCTGGTGGGGCGTTCACTGGGTTTTGCGCGTGTCGTCACCAAGATCGAAAGCGCCGATTTTGAACATATTTGTATCGAACTGGGCTTGAAGGACACCATCATTCCGGCACGCACCATTGGTCGCTATCTCTCCGATATGGTGAAGGGGCAGGACCCGTTGGAGTTGTCTGCCATGATCAAGGAGGAGGCGCGGGTATTTTCCTTTGTAGTGCATGCGGAGGAAGAAGGTCCGGTACAGGATTTAAAGCTTCCCGAGCAAAGCCGGGTCATATGCTTATATCGTGACGGTCATTTCCTGTTGGTCGATGAAAACACCACCCTTAAGATCGACGATGAAGTGGTGATCCTGCTGAACAGCAAACACTTGCCTGAGCTTACCGAGCGCTGGAGCGTTCACGCGTAGCGCAGTAAGCCGTGATTGATCGCGGCTTACCCTGTTGACGGATGGATTAGGAGCGCTCATGGAGCTGGAAACTAAAGTCGTCGCTTGGCATATTCTGGGCGCGGCCGAAGTATGCGCAGTCTTGGAGGTCGATCCGGATAAGGGGTTGACTGATGCCGTTGTTGAGCAGCGTCGCACGGTATATGGTGATAACACCATCCAAGAACAGCATCGACGCAGCTTGTGGCGCCTACTGCTCTCCCAATTCACCGATTTCATGATTGTGGTGCTGATCGTTGCGGCAGTGATTGCCGGTATGGTTGGGGAACTCGCCGACAGTATTGCCATCGTCGTCATCGTGCTGCTCAACGGGCTGATCGGTTTTATCCAGGATTACCGTGCCGAACAGGCCATAAATGCCTTGCGGCAACTGTCTGCACCCACGGCCAAGGTGCGCCGAAACGGCCGCATCCTAACCCTGGCGAGCAATGAATTGATCCCCGGCGACATAGTCTTGCTGGAGGTAGGCAATATCGTCCCGGCGGATCTGCGGGCGTTGGAGATGATTCAGCTGCTGGTTAACGAGGCATCTCTGACCGGCGAGTCGGTGTCGGTGGAGAAAGACGCGGGCGCCGTTGCGGCGGCGCAATCGTCGCTCGGTGAACGCTCCAATATGCTTTACAAAGGAACAGTAGTGACTCAGGGGCGCGGTATGGGCGTGGTGACGGCCACTGGTATGCTCACCGAGTTGGGTAAGATCGCCACCTTGCTCGAGGCGGCCGGTGACAGCCGCACCCCTCTGCAAAAGCGTCTTGCCCGCTTTGGTCGACGCCTGGCCCTCGCGGTGCTGGCAGTGTGTGCGATTATCTTCGCCGCCGGCCTGCTCCGCGGCGAGCCCGTATTATTGATGTTTTTAACCGCGGTGAGTCTGGCCGTTGCCGCCATTCCTGAAGCCTTGCCGGCGGTAGTCACTGTCAGCCTAGCATTTGGCGCACGCAAGATGGTGCAACACCACGCCCTGATCCGGCGCCTCCCGGCAGTGGAAACCCTGGGTTCGGTGACCTATATCTGTTCCGATAAGACCGGCACGCTCACCGAAAACAGCATGCGTCTGGAGGCGGTATTCGCTGCCGGTACCTTGCAGCCGGCTTTGTCGACCCAGGGTGAACTGTGGAGGCAACTGGGCATCGGTCTGGCGCTCAACAACGAAGTTGTCTTGGATGCCAAGGGTGTGCCGGTGGGAGATCCTACGGAAGTGGCGCTGTACCAGGCCGCGCATGAGGCGGGATTCAGCAAAGAAACCCTGGAATTGGAAAGGCCGCGAATCGACGAAGTGCCTTTTGACTCCAAGCGCATGCGCATGACGACCTTGCACAATAGCGATGATGGGGTGGTGGCCTATATCAAAGGAGCGCCGGAGCGTGTCATCCCATTATGCGACGACGTGCTGAGCGAGTCGGGTATCACTCCCTTGGATAAGCATGAATGGCAACAGCAGGCCATGACTTTGGCCGGACAGGGTTATCGAGTCTTGGCCATGGCCTATCGTCGGTGGCAGGATCGGCCCGATGATAGCGGTGAAGAACTGGAACGGAATCTTACTCTGCTCGGCTTATTGGCCTTGATCGATCCGCCGCGTGCCGAAGCGGCGGAGGCGGTGGCCTTGTGCCGACAGGCGGGTATCATCCCGGTAATGATCACCGGGGATCATCCCGCTACGGCGCACGCCATTGCCGTGCGTCTCGGTATCTGTGGTGCGAATGACGTCGTCGTGACCGGCGCCGACCTGGCCGGTATGAGCGATGAGCAGCTGGCCGGACAAGTCGAAGACCTGAAAGTCTACGCGCGCGTCGATCCCGCACAGAAGATCCGTATCGTCACCGCCTTGCAACAGCGTGGCCATTTCGTCGCCATGACCGGCGACGGTGTCAATGATGCGCCGGCATTGAAACGCGCCGACATCGGCGTGGCCATGGGGCGTATCGGTACCGACGTCGCCCGCGAGGCGTCGCACCTGGTGTTATTGGACGATAATTTCGCCACCATTGTCGCCGCAGTGAGGGAAGGTCGGCGCATCTACGACAACATCCGCAAGTTCATCAAATATACCATGACCAGCAATTCGGGCGAGATCTGGACCTTGTTCCTGGCGCCGTTTCTAGGCATGCCGATCCCGCTGCTGCCGATCCATATTCTATGGATCAATCTGGTCACCGACGGTCTGCCGGGCTTGGCGCTCTCCATGGAGGCGGGGGAAAAAAATATCATGCATCGCCCGCCGCGTCCGCCGCAAGAGAGCGTTTTCGCCCACGGCATGTGGCAACATATGCTGTGGATCGGTTTGCTAATCGGCGGCGTGTCCATCTTTACCCAGGCATGGGCCATCAATCACGGGCTTGCCCATTGGCAGACCATGACGTTCACCACCTTAACCGTGGCGCAACTGGTGCACTCCATGGTAATCCGTAGCGAGACGGAGTCGCTGTTCACCATTGGTGTTTTTTCCAACAAATCATTGCTGGGCGCCGTGCTGCTGACAGTAATGCTGCAACTGGCCGTGATCTATTTGCCGCCGTTACAAGTAATCTTCAAGACCCAGGCGCTCTCGGCAGGGGAACTGGCCTTTTGTTTTGCTATGTCCGGCATTATCTTTATCGCCGTTGAGCTGGAAAAATGGTTGGTGCGCTGTGGGTATATATATCGTTCCGCTTAAGCGTTTCTCCGCCACGGTTCATATTGCAGGCGCTTTGCTTAGGTTGCAGAGGATTTCTTATGGCCGGCACATTCTGCAAAGGCATGAAACGGGACGTGCTTTAAGATTCCGTGAGGATGCACGCTTCGTAATCGCTGCGCGCCGTAGACGTGAATTCTGGCCCGAATTTAAAGGTAAAATTCAAATATAGGAAAATACCGTTTAGTGGTTGACGTTATCTTTTTTGTGGGATAAATGAAGCTATGCTGTCGGTCAGTCTCCGATAAGCATGTTAAAATCCTACGCTTGGAAGAAAGCGAGATTCCGCATTGCTCTCAACGCGATCTCGGGAACGCTATGAAAAAAAGGAAAATACAATGAAAAAAACGATCTCAATGCTGGTCTTGGCCGGAACCTTTCTGCCGATCCAAGGAGTACTAGCCAATCCCGAAAGTACCTGGAAAGCGCAAGCGGAACTCGGTGTGATTACCACCAATGGTAACACCAAGACTCGGAACATCACCGCCAAGGCGCAGGTCGTCAACGAGCGTGACCGATGGCGACATACCCTCAAAATCGATTCCTTGAACAGCTCAGAACGCGGCAATAAAACCGCCGAACGTTATTATGTTTCCGGCAAGAGTGATTATAAGTTGACCGCTAAGAGTTACGCCTTCGGTCTCCTAACCTACGAAAACGACCGATTTAGCGGTTACGACTATCGCGCCACGGAAACCCTCGGCTACGGCCGCAATATCATCAATCGTGATACCTTGAGCCTGGATCTGGAAGTTGGTCTTGGCGATAGGCAAAGCAAAATCGGCAGCACCGGAGAGAGTCAGAATGAGGGTTTGATTCATTTAGCGGGCAGATTGGGTTGGAAGATCAGCGCCACCTCGACATTCAGTCAAGACCTGTCCTCCGATATCGGCGAAAAAACGACGGTGAGCAAATCCGTTACCGCGTTGCAGACCCAGGTCGTGGGTAACTTGGCATCCAAATTATCGTTCACCGCAAAATATTCTTCCCCAGTTCCCGCCGATGCTACTGAACTGGATACGGAGACCGCGGTTACTTTGGTATATACTTTTTAGAGCCTGTTTGATGGAAAATAGATTCTTATCATGTCGAGCACAGCGGGAATTTTGATCCAGCCTATCCATACCGCACCGCTTCGACATGAAGAGATCTTCACGCCATGAAAGTCGTGACTGGATATCCATAGAGATGGATAATTTCTTCTTCTCCTGTTTTCCTCCTTACGGCACGACTTTCATTGTCCGCTGTTGAGTGGGTTCTAAGCATAACAGCGGATAGCGGTTGTATAGGGGCATATATGCGTAGAATCGTTATCGAGGCTTGCCGCCCATATCGATAGCTTTGCCTTGCGACAGCGAGGTGAGATAGACCACCAATAACCGCATCTTGTCGCTGTCGTAGGCGGGTGGGGTACCTTCGATGGCGCCGGCGACACAGTTATGTATCTGATCCTGTATCGTCACCAGCTTTCCTTTTCTGTTAAGACGCGGGAATATAGCGGCGGCGTTGTTGAGGCTGGGAAGAGGTGTGCCGTCGGGTAGCGCGCCGGGTCCCATGCCGCCGTCATGATGACAGCTGTTGCAGGCCTTGCCGTTGCCGCCAAAGGAAGGATGCATGAATATGTCTTTACCTTGTTTTGCGGCTGACTGCAACTGCGTCGGCATGTCTGCTGCTTGGGCTGCAGAGTGCATTAATAATATAACGCAGCCGATCGCGCTTGCCGCGGCAAGCCATTTTGTCGTGGGGCGATGACGTGTAGTTAGTGCCATATCGGTCTCCTTGGTAGTGGGTGCATTTTCATACGATGGAATTTAGGGGGCCGACGATTATGCCGTCCACGAGATGACGTGGATTTCTATGTCAGCTGTACGTAAAACTAAGGTGGTAGTTTGGGGCTTTGCATCGATCGTGAATACGAGGCATGCCTCGATCAAATGTTCGCAGCATTATATAAGAATAGGCCTCTTTTGAGTAACTAGCACGGATTACAGCCCCTCCGAATTGCCAAGTGGTAAAGGTGCTAAAACCAGGCCGTCAACTTGTTTGTGCCCAATCGCGTTTTCTGCCCGCAAACCCAGCGCCATAATCCCGTGATTGGAGCAGACACGGGTCATTCATGTGTCGTTCAGGATGAATGTTATTCAATGTAAGAGCTAGTAGCTGTTATGTGCATGGCCGGGAAGTGCGTGCATTTCATAACATAAGGAAAAATATATAATTTATATGCTCGGCTGCAGTTATTTTCCGCCGCTTACGCTGGCGTGCCGGGTAGCAAACAAACGAAACAGGTGGTCAATCGGGCCAATGAAAGCTGTGCGAATCGGTGCGCTTAGAGAGCAGCCAAGGATACGGCGAACAGTCATCTGTAGAGGCCGCGTTTTATGAGAAACCGGCAATTAGGGATCCGATATACACAGTAGTATGCAGTACTTAGAGTAGGAGGATTCATGTCTAACCCTTCGGATAATCCGTTAAACAAAATCCAAAGAGCGAGTGCCGAAGAGAGATATGCCGATCTTGCAGAACTCATTCCGGAAGAATGTCGAGGCGTGGTTTTTCAGGAACATTGGTTTCCCACCATCGTCAGCTTGATGGATGTAAAGAACTACAAAGAACTGAATAAAGGCTGGATTGCGGAAATCCTAAAATGGAGAAATGAAGATCAAACCGGCATAGTGCGCTCCAATGCTAAGGGTTGGCATAGCACGGTGGATATGCATACCCGTCAGGAATTTATCCCGATGGGGCAACGATTTCTTTATCAGGCGATGGAAGTCGCCAAGTCCATGGGCTTCGATAAAGATGCGGAGCCGATCATCGTCAATATGTGGGCCAACGTGTCACCGTATGGTGCTTATAATAAAAGCCATAACCATCCAAATACCATTCTGAGTCTTGCCTATTATTTGCAGGCCCCACCCGGCTGCGGCAAGTTTCGCATCAGCGATCCACGGGCACAAACGTCTGTATTGATACCGCCCTATTCGGCTACCCAGAAACGGCCCAAGGAAATGTTCGATGAAGTGTATTATGAACCGATTCCGGGTAGATGCATTATGTTCCCGTCTTGGCTTATGCATGAGGTTCAACCCAACCTCACGGAGGTGCAAGGCGATGACAGTCTACGCATCAGTGTTTCTGCGAATATCTTCTTCAGAATGAAGAGCAGTACAGGGAAGGTAAAGGAAGGACTGGATAACAAGGGTATGCTAAGCTTAGATGGAAAAATTCTGGAGAGCAGAGGTCTGCTTAATATATAAATTTCAAGCATTATCCCGGGATTATAATGGTTTGTCGCCCGGGTCCCGTTTTCTCAAGCGTGATCGTTTGACCTTGTAAGCCCCACTCGAGTGACTCCATTTTAATGGAGGCGCTTATTTAATCGAAAGCAAGCATCTCTATCGTTACGTAGTGATTCGTTTAGGCGCTGGGGAATATGACCTCGGTCTGGTTATTCGTGTGCACTTGCCCTAAAAATCGATCGCACCGGTTTTGATGCCGCTGTCAGAGCGGATTGCTGCTTGTTGGAATTCGATACTTTGTTCGTCGGCAAACATGTAAGGAAATTTCTTCGGAAACAAAGGCCGCAGATTACCTTCCTGCCTAATTTCAGGCCTGGTGCCAAATTTACGATCGAAGATCTTGATTTTTGGATTAGTTCGCCAGCCGGGAGTGGATTTCACTCGTCGTGATATGCTGGCATAGTGAACACGAGGCTTCGATATAACGAGAGATGACGATGAACATGGCGCTGGTAGACAACCTGCTGGGAGGCATGGGTCTATTCCTCATGGGAATGTGGTTGCTCTCCGATGGGCTCAACCTTGCCGGTGGCCGTGCCTTGCCCACCATACTCTCGCGCTGGACCGGTACGCCCTTGCGCGGCCTATTGTCCGGCGTATTCATCACTTCCTTAGTGCAGTCCTCCAGCGCTGTGACGGTAGCCGCGATCGGTTTCGTTAACGCCGGTTTGATCAGTTTGCGCCAGGCGGTGCGTGTGATTTACGGCAGCAATATCGGTACGACCATAACTGGATGGCTCGTGGCATTCATCGGCTTGCAGGTCGATATCAAGATATTCGCTCTGCCACTCATCGGTGCCGGCATGTTGCTGCGCATCAGCGGTGGCGGAACACGCCGCGCGGCCGGCGGTATGGCGCTGGCCGGTTTCGGACTGTTCTTCGTCGGCATCGATTTTCTGAGTAAGGGGTTCTCCGGTCTGGGTGAGAGTGTGCCGCTGGACGCCGTATTGGGCGACGGCCTGGCCGGTATGGCGCTGGCCTTCGTTGCCGGTGTATTGATCACGGTATTGATGCAATCCTCCAGCGCCGCCATGGCGATCATACTGACCGCCGCCGGCGGAGGTGCGCTGCCGGTGACGGCTGCCGCTGCAATGGTTATCGGCACCAATATCGGTACCACTTCCACGGCAATACTCGCCGCGCTCGGCGCTACGCCCAATGCGAGGCGCGGGGCCGCCGCACATGTGGCGTTCAATGTGATTACAGCTCTGGCTGCATTCATACTGCTGCCGCTGCTGATCGGGCTGATGAAAGGCTTCGAAAGCGTGTTTGGTTCGGGTGGAACGCCGGCCATTGATCTGGCATTGTTTCATACCGCCTTTAATGTCCTGGGTGTAGCCTTGATGTGGCCCATTACCCCCAGTCTGGTGGATTTTCTCGAGCGACGCTTTCACAGTCGGGAGGAGGACGAAGCACAGCCGCGCTATCTGGATAGTAATGTCGTTACCACGCCGTTGCTGGCGATGCACGCCCTGGTCAAGGAATTGGGGCGCATGGGCGATATCGCTTTGCGCATCGCAAAGGGGGCGATGAGCTCCGAGGTAGCTGTGAGTCCGCGCCTGGCGGCCGACAGTAGAATATTGTATCGCCTGGTTGAGTCTGTCGGAGAATTCAGTGCGCTGATGCAGCGCAGCAGTTTGCCCGCCGAACTTGATGAAGTACTGCCTAACGCGCTGCGTGTATCGCGTTATTACACCGAGATGGTGGAATTGGCACGGCGCATCGCAACGGCCCAAAGCACGATCGAAACGATCGCGCTTAGCGAGGTGGCCGCCATTATCACCCACTTCAAGGGTAGTGTGGTCAAGCTCCTCGATGATGCGGATGTCCAGAGTGAGCAGTTTTCGGTGCCGGCTATTTCCACACAGCTGGTCGAACTCGAAGACGAATATCAGCGACTCAAATTGCGCCTGCTTCGCAGCGGTACTGCAGGTGAGATTCCCGTACGGCGCATTGTGGCGCAACTCGATCTGTGCAGTGACATGCGCCGCCTTGCCGAACAGGCAGAGAAAGGTGCGTGTTATCTCGAAGGACTGCGAGCCTTTGCCGCTCCAGCCCAAGGCGAGGCGGATTGAGGGTCATTGTATTTTTTTTAGGAAGACACCCGCAATATTATTGGCCATGAGTGTTTCGTGCATATGATAATGCGAGTTGCACTTGCGCGCAGGGCCGGTTTATTAATCCGTTGTTGCGTCCACGCAGTCAGAGAAGACGCTGGAGGAATCGAAAAAGTACGAGGAACCGGAAGCATCCTTCGAGCGAGGATGCCTGTTAACGTCTCAGTTACTTCTAGTGCATTCGATCTGGTGGACGGTGATATGGTCTGCGGCCGCAGCCGCCTGTTGGGTATCGCCATTCAGCGGCGTGAACGTGCCGGATCCCAATGCCCAGCCATCGTGTCGAAAGAACTCGCCGTGGATAATCTTGTAGGTGCCGACTCGATTATCGTTGCGGTCCAGGACATCGAACAGCATGATGGCGCCGTCGCAATCCGCCAAAGCCATAGCGCTGCCCGACACCGAGATATCGATTTTTCCATCGTGATGGGTGAGCTGGAGCTTATAGCCTATGACTTCGAGATATCCCGAAGGCGAGGTATAGCTGTCGGCGAATGCCGTGGCCAGAAGTAATGTGGCGGATATGAAGAATATAAGACGCATGCATATTATCATGCCAGTAACTCACGATGCTGGCCAGTCCGGCTTTGCTTGCGCGTGCAGATGGCGGTTACCTTATTTTTCCTGCGGAATCGCGGCTGCTGTATACATGAACCGCTTCATTCAGTTGTGCCCGTGGCGCTAGGCCGGGTATGCGGAATTACCAAGGGATTGAAGAGACGATCATGCCCGAGCTTACTTTGCGAACAGCTGCCCTGAATCTTTGAAGGTCTTAAATTCCAGGACATTTCCGGCAGGGTCGAGAAAGAACATCGTCGCCTGTTCGCCGACCATGCCCTGGAAGCGGATGTGAGGTTCTATGATAAATTCTATACCTTGCCGAGTAAGGTTTGCGGCGAGCGTTTCCCAGTCAGTCCACTCCAGTACCACCCCGTAGTGGGGAAGCGGCACCTCGTGACCGTCGACGCCGTTCCGTGCTTGTTGACGGTGAGCATTGTTCATGCCGGGTTGCTGATGGATTACAAATTGGTGGCCGTAGAAATTGAAATCCACCCACGTCGCGGATGAACGTCCTTCTGCAAATCCCATAATATCTCTATAAAAGCGGCGGCAGGTCTCGAGGTCATGGACGGGGACGGCGAGATGAAAGGGCATTAATTCGCGGGGCATGGCGCGACATTCTTTGAATTGACTGACATCTTGATTCAGTACGTGTGGTCTATATCACATGCCTATTTGCCGTGCGCGACGCCGAGCGGTGATGCCGTCTCCGTGCCGGCAAGGCACATCTCGATATCCTCGCGCTGCAGGGTCTCTTTTTCTTCGAGCATGGTGATCAGCCGTTCCAATTTTGTACGGTGCTGACGAATCAGGTTGGCGGCCCGTTGCTCCGCTTCCTGCAGTAAGGCCTGTATCGCGCGGTCCGCGATCTCCGCGGAGTGTTCGCTGAAATGGCGCGGTTGAGCTATCTCCCGGCCGAGAAAGGGATGTTCTTCGCTCTCACGCATATCCATCGGGCCGATGTCCTCGGACATGCCCCAGCGGCTGACCATGGCCCGTGCCAGCGAGGTGGCCTGGCGGATATCGTCGTCGGCGCCGGAACTCACGCTGTCCAGCAAGGTCTTTTCCGCAGCGCGGCCGCCCAGCATCACCACCAGCCGGTCCTTCAAATATTCTTCGGGATAAGTGTGGCGCTCTTTGTCGGGTAATTGTTGTGTGCCGCCCAAGGCGCGGCCGCGCGGGATGATGCTCACCTTATAGAGAGGGTCGCTTTGCGGGAGAAAATAGGCGGTAAGGGTGTGCCCGGATTCATGCACGGCAAGGCGGTGACGTTCTTCGGGCTGGATAGCCAGGGTGCGCACGCTGCCCAGCAACAATTTATCGCGCGCCTCGTCGAAGTAACGCATGGCGACTTGCGTGGCCTTTTCCCGTGCCGCCAACATGGCCGCTTCGTTGATGAGATTTTTGACATCCGCTCCGGAGAAGCCCGGTGTGCCGGAGGCCAGCTTGTCCAAATCGACATCGACGGCCAAGGGGACGTTGCGACTGTGGATGCGGAGCAGGGCGAGCCTGTCCTTGCGGTCGGGCAAGTCGAGGGTGACGTGACGGTCGAAGCGCCCCGGCCGCAGCAAGGCGGGATCGAGCACATCGGGACGATTGGTAGCCGCTAACACGATGACCGCCTCATGGCCTTCGAAGCCGTCCATCTCCGCCAGGATCTGATTGAGGGTCTGCTCGCGCTCGTCATGACCGCCGCCCAAACCGGTGCCGCGGGTACGGCCCACGCTGTCCAACTCGTCGACAAAGATAATGCTCGGCGCATTTTTCTTGGCGGCGGCGAACAGATTGCGCACCCGAGATGCGCCCACTCCCACGAAGACCTCGATGAACTCCGAGCCGGAGATGGAGAAAAACGGTACGCCCGCTTCCCCGGCAAGGGCGCGGGCCAGCAGGGTCTTGCCCGTCCCCGGCGGTCCCATGAGCAATACGCCGCGGGGTACCTCGGCGCCGAGCTGGCGAAAGGTTTCCGGTTGCTTGAGGAAGGCCACCAGTTCGGCGACCTCCTGTTTGGCATTGTCTTGACCGGCGACGTCATTGAAACTTACTTTGGGGACTACGGCCTGTTTGGTAGGCGATTCCAGGAATTTCTTCAATTCGCCGGGTCCGCCGAATCGGTCGCCGACGCCGCGCGCCGCGCGCTGCAGCAGCCAGTAAAACAGAAGAATCATGAGCAGCCAGGGCAATATCCCAATCAGTAGTGCGCTCCAGCCGCCGCCCGAGGTGTCGGCTACGGTAACCTTTACGCCATGTTGTTCCAGGGCGGGGAGTAGGCCGTCGTCGCCAAAGCCGGGAACCCGGGTGTGGAAGCGTGTGTCTTGGATATTACTGGGTTCCGATGGCGTCCGTTTATTTAAACTGCCGTCCACCTCGTGACCGCGCAGCACCACTTCCTTGACATTATTGGCGGCGATTTCCGCCTTGAAGGCGCTGTAGGGCATTTGATAGACGGATTCGCCCCAGAAGCCTCCCGGTTGAAAGGCCAGATAGGCGAACAGCATCAGGACACCGATCAAGGCAAAGGGTAGCCAAGTCATCGGAGTTTGCGGCGGCGTGGTTTTTTCGGGCTGTTCCGGCATGGACGTGATGGCTCGTATCTGTGGTCCGCACTATGCCCTTATGCTAGACCTAAGCGCGGCGATGCACCAGCCATCGGTAGTGCGGCTAGGGTATGGGGTCCTCGGGGAAGCACAACTCATGCCGGTTGCGCCATTCCGGTCCGACGTAATTGATGATGAGGGATTTGCGTATGCCGTTCATGGGCCGTTTCTCGAAGCCATGCCAGGTCTTATCGCTGGGCACGAAGATCAATCCTCTATTAACGCCCGCCGGGGCGCGGCCCACATGGGTGTCATGATCGGAATAGATATCGGTTCCCCAGTCGCTGCCTTGCGGTTCGCGATTGAGATAGATCAGCATGGTAAATTTCTTGACACCGATATCGGTATGCGGTTCCAACCAGAAACCGTCGCTGTCCTGGCAGTACTCGATGCGCAGCGAGGTGCCGCTCAGGTGTGCGCCGGTGGTGGCTTGCAGGGCATCCAGTGCTTGCCGCGACTGGAAGACCCGCGCGAGGATATCCATCACGGCGTAACGGTTGCGATACTGCGCTCCGAAATGGATGCGGCTGTCGTTGTGGGTCTCACGTCTGCCTTGAGTATCATCGATGTGCGGCGGCGTGATGGGCAGGCTGGTGATGGCATCCACCACCGCATCGGGCAGGCAGTGGTCCAACAGCCAATGCGGATATGGAGTGTCGGAACGGGCACCGTGTCTCAGGCTGGAGAGCAAGCACACCGTTGTGTTGCGCTCGTCAAACATCCTGGTGAACTTCGATCAAAGGATGCGGAGCAGGGCGACCGGATAAGTCTATGCTTGAAAATATCATATCGAAACGCTAAACCTTTACCAAACTTGTAAGAACGTGGGCATATACTAATGCCGCGATGCCACAAATACCAGTGAGGGAGGGCATTGCGCCGTCGAGTGCTCGGTCGGGAACGGTGCAGTGAATATATGCGCAGACCTTGGTTGCTCCGAATGTCTATAGGGAATGCGTGTCGTCCATCAGAGACAGCTATCCGGGATGAAATGGAGCGCATATTGTTATCCTGCAGGGGGTGAAGAAGCGATAAGAGTTGCCAAGGCCTGTTTGCGTCATAATGCGAACTGCATACTTAATCCTCCAGCCGAATATAGGCATATTAAAACAGCACAGTATTACGCAGATCTGAAACAGTGATAATTCAGGAGATATATTCGTGAAACTTGTTGTCATAATTGCGGCGCAAAAAAATCTCAGTATTGACTCGCGCTGATTTTGGAATTTTGCCGAGCATCTTCGAAGCAAATGCTCACGTCGTATTAATCGCCACCCTTCTGAAGAGGAAGTCTAATATGACCGTCGGGGAACGGAATAAGAATCGCCATATGGAGAGTGCCCGACCTTTGTGCTTGCGTCCGTATCTGCCCTGGGTGATCCTGGCTATAGGGGTATTATTATCCATCGTCGCCTTCTTCTCAGTGAAGACTTGGGAAAAGGCTGTCGTGCATATCGACTTTGAAATGCTTTCAGCCAGCCATGCCGCGGCTATAGGCAATGAATTGACCCGCCATTTGGATGCTTCCGAGGCGCTCGTTGGTTTATATGCCGTGTCACAATATGTCGATCGCAGGCAGTTTGATCAATTCGCTACAGACGTATTGGCAAGCCACGCTGATATTCAGGCGTTGATGTGGGCGCCGCGCGTCACCGCCGCCGATCACCCGGTCTTAATGCGCCAGGCCGCGCAGGACGGATTAATGGATTTTCGTATCCATGACATCAACGGCGGTGATACGGACATGTCCGCACCAGCGTCGGCGGAATATGCTCCCATCCTTTACGTCCAACCCATGAATCAAAATGAGAACTTAGTGGGAACTGATTTAATAGCCGATCCCAACTATCACGATTTATTGGAAACGGCTTGTGACACAGGGCATATGACGGTATCCGCTCCGCTACAATTGAATTTAAAAACGGCGGATGGTGTGGGTAATGGGGTGTTGTTGGTGCATGCCGTCTATTACCAGGGTGCAAATCTGGATACTGTGGCAGGACGGCGCACGAGTTTAAAAGGCTATGTGCTGCAATTGTTCCGTATTGGCGACCTGATCGAGGAGGCGCTAAGGGAAAGCGCGGTGCTCGGTCTGGATATCAGCGTGGTGTATGGGCAGGATCCGGATAAGCTGCAGCGAAATTATTTTCACTCGTCACTGTCGCGCAACAATTTCCAGATCAGTTCATTTTTACGTAATCTTACCGGTTCCGCCGACGGCCTTGAGTTACGGACCTCCTTGGACAGTTTGGGGAAATCATGGGCATTGATGTTTACGCCGGCGCCGCGGTTCTGGTCGAATCACCCGATGTGGACGGCCTGGGCGGTGTTGGTGGCCGGTTTGTTGTTGTCCATGTTGTTTGCGGCAATCGCGTGGCTGTTGTCGCGGCAGCCAAGTCGCCCATAATCCTTTTTATGAATCTTTGTGCTCGTAAATGTGCACGTCGCGCTGCGGGAACGGAATGGTGATTTTCTCCGCGTCAAAGCGCTTCTTTATGCGTTCGTTGAGATCGAAGAACACCGCCCAGTAATCCGCGGTGTTGACCCAGGGGCGCACGACGAAGTTGACGCTGCTATCGGCCAGTTCGACGACCCCTATCAGCGGTGCCGGTTCCTTGAGAATTCGTTGATCCTCGCCGAGGATATCCGTCAATGCCTGGCGGGTCTTGTCCAAATCGGCATCGTAGCCGACCCCTACTACCAGATCGATGCGGCGTTCGGTCCTGGCCGAGTAATTGGTGATGGTGCCGCCCATTACCTGGGCATTCGGAAGGATGATCGTTTTATTATCGGGTGTCTTCAGAATCGTGGTGAAGATCTGCACTTCTTCCACCGTGCCGGCGACGCCGCCGCCTTCGATATAATCACCTACCTTGTACGGTCTAAAAATAATGATCAGTACGCCGGCGGCTAGGTTCGCCAATGAGCCTTGCAGCGCCAGGCCGATAGCCAGACCGGCCGCGCCGATTACGGCTATGAATGAAGTAGTCTGCACCCCGAGTTGGTTGATGGCGGCGAGCGCCACGAAGGTCATCAAGGCCACATAGGCGACATTACCGATAAATCTTGCCAGCATCGTGTCCAGTTTGGCTTTGTCCATCGCCCGGTGCATCAGGCCGGTTAAAGCCTTGGCAATCCATCTGCCAATGACAAGAATGGCGATGGCCGCGATAATCTTTAAGCCGAAGGTGGTGAATAGGTCCTGCGCTTTTTGGAGTAGATCGTTGGGGTCCATCTGAATCCTTCCTTTATGATGTGAGGTTTTGATTTCCAGTAGCGATTCTGCGTCGGTGGCTTAGCTCGTAATACCGATCTGCCGATGGTCGGCCATCACCAAGTATATGCAGAAAGCCTGCTTACTTCCTGACGCTGATTCTTATTGGTCCCGGGGTATCGATAATGCTAATCGCTTTACATCACAGCGCCAACTTCGTCGTCGGCAATGCGGCGGGGATTTTACCCAGCAGGCGTTCGCGCATCTGCCGGCGTTCTTCGTCGCTCAGTGCTTGCAGGGCCTCGAGTTCGCCGGCGATGAGCGCCGCCACCGGAACGCCGTCACGGAATAGGATGCGATTGCCGGCGAGGGCGGGGATGCGCATCCCGGGGGTGAGGATGCCTGCCAGGTTCAGGGGGTCGGCGGCGGAGAGGACGATATAGTCATCGTGCGCCGGCCGCCTGCGGGTGTCGCGTAAGCTGCCAACCGCTTCGGGGAGGGCGAACTGTTCGCCGCTGAAACCCTGTACGAAGCGGCCGCCGCGCACGTCGCCGCGCGCCTCCAGGCGGCGGTATATATATAAGAGTTCCCGCCACGGCGGCAGATTGCTTTCCCGCTCCAATAATTTTCTGAACACCACGCCGTAGCGGCGCAGCAGGACCTTGGCGATATGCTCCGCGCGCGCGTTCTTCTGCTCCGGAGGTAGAGGCGAACGGCGCAGCAATTCCCAGCGGCCCGCCTCGTCCAGACTTACCGCGCCTTTGCGGCGGCGGGAATGGCGGCCGTAGCCGGCGAGGCGTTGCGCCGGAGCGATCAAGGCGCGCAGTCCCGCAAAACTGTCGGCGGTGATCAGACCCCAGGCTGCCAGTTCGCCCAAGGCCTGTTCCACTTGAGTACGTAACAGACCGCTGTCCTGTACCAGATCGAAGAAGAAGGAGGCGCCATGTTGTTGCAGCAGGCCGGAGATCTTGCATGCTGTCGCCGACAGCACTTTGAGCGTTTCGGTATTAGCGGATTCGTTATTCGTGCGCCAATACATGGAGTGCCGGCGCGGCAGTATGGCGATGGGAGTCATGCGCACCGGTGCCGCCTTACGGCTCTCGCCGTCGGGCTTATCCTTTACAAATCCAGAGGGGGAGCGGTTATTGGGCGGATTGAGACGCAGCCAGGTGTAGCGGCCCGCAGTGCACAAATCATCCAGCATATGCGACAGATACATCTCCACCCGCGCCGGCAGGATGTCTTTTTCCCAGGCGGCGGCGGGCAGGGGGTAGCCTTCCAGTTGCAGCAGCACCCCGGCCAAGGCCTCCGGTCCTTCACCGCGCGCCTCGCCCAGGTGTTGCCAGCGCAGAAGGAAACGCATGAAGTCGGCGGGACTCACTGCCTCGATCTCGCGGCGCAGTTGTTGCACCGTGTAACGGTGAATGCGCGCCAGCAGGCCGCGCTCGCACCATTCGGTGTCCTGTGCGGCAGCGGTAAAGCGGCCCTGCAGTACATAACCTTCCTGTTCCAAGGCGGCGAGTGCGGTATTGATTTGCGCTATATCCACGCCTAAGGGCGCCGCGAGTTGCGCAGCGGTGACAGGACCCAGTCCTTCCAGACGGCTGCGGAGGATCTCGCGCAGCGCGTCTTCCGCGTTCCAGCTGCCGGATTCGGCCAGGGGCGGCAGCTGCGGTTTGAGTTTTGCCGCGGGGAACAGCGCCATGAGTTCCGCAAGCCGTTCGGCGGCTAACCATAATGTGTTGCCCTGCGTCGTGGTCAGGAGCGCGGCGCGGCCCTGCAGCATCAGGGATTGCATGAGATGCGGCCACTCCGGCACGGTGGCCTCGCGTTCACCTTCCTGTGCGGTGAGAAAGCCCAACACGTTGAGGGCGTCATGCAGTTCATCAGGGGTGCGCGCCTCGGGCCAGGCCTCGGCGCGCACCTGGGCGATGGCGATGGCATCCAGACGTCCCAGCTCAGCAGCGTCCTGCGGGGCGAGAAAGCGGCGTTGCTGCACGGCCAGGGTGCGGCGCTCCTCGGCGGGGGCGTCGTCGAGGAAGGCGTAGGGTTTGGCGGTGAGTATGGCCTGGGCCAGCGGCGACGGCGCGGCGAGATCGCGGGCGACGATTTTCACTGTGCCTTGTTCCAGATTCCGCAGCAGTTGTTCCAGGCCTTCGATGTCCATGGCCTCGTAGAGACAATCATGGAGGGTCTGCTTGACCAGAGGGTGATCCGGAACCTCGCGGTCGCCGGCGATGTTTTCCAGGCAGGCAAGTTGATCGGGAAAGACCACCGCCATCAGATCCTGGGCCGCCGAACGTTGCCATTGTGCCGGGATGCGCTTGCCGTTGCGGTTACGCAGCACCGCCAGGGCGATATTGGCATTCCAGCGCCAGCGGGTCTCGAACAGCGGTGCGGCGAGTACCGCCTGGATCAACACCGCGCGCACCGTCGCCGTCTTCAAGTAGTCGGCCACTTCCGCCAGCGGGAAGCTGTGGGTGGGACCCAGAGACAACACGATGCTGTCTTCCAGCGCCGCCGCCTGCAGTTCGAAGTTGAACTTGCGGCAAAAGCGTTTGCGCAAGGCCAGTCCCCAGGCGCGGTTGATGCGCGCACCGAAGGGGGCGTGAATCACCAGATGCATGTCGCCGGTCTCGTCGAAGAAACGTTCCAGCACCACGGTGTGCTGGGTCGGCATCACGCCCAGAGCTGCCTGCGCCGCGGCGAGATACTCGGTCAATTGTTGCGCGGCGGCCGGCGGCAGCTGCAAGTCGTCGCGCAACCAGGCGCAGCTCGCGGCCATGCCGTCGTGCAGTTTTTCCGAAATGCTTTCTCGCAAACGCGATACCGCGCGGGATAATTCATCCGTGCGGCCCGGCGCCTCACCCAGCCAGAAGGGGAGGTTGGGCGGCTGGCCGCGGGCGTCCTCCACATACACCTTGCCTTGCTCGATCTTGAGGATGCGATAGGAGGTGTTGCCTAGTTGAAAGATGTCGCCGGGCATGCTTTCGAAGGCGAAGTCTTCGTTGAGACTGCCGATGAAAAAACTTTCCGGCTGCAGGATCACGTCGTAATCGAATTGATCGGGGATGGCGCCGCCATTGGTGACCGCCACCAGGCGCGCGCCGCGCCGGCCGCGCAGCATGCCGTTGACCGCATCGCGATGCAGATAGGCGCCGCGCCGGCCGCGGTGGGTGGCAAAACCGTCGGCGAGCATGCGTACTACCGCGGTGAATTCGTCGCGAGACAGATCGCGATACGGCCAGGCGCAGCGCAGGGTTTCATACAGCGCCTGTTCCTGCCATTCGTGGCTGGCCACTTCGGCGACGATCTGCTGCGCCAGCACGTCCATCGGTTGCTGCGGAATGGGGATGCGGTCCAGTTCTTCGCGGCGTACTGCGTCGAGCAGGGCGGCGCATTCCACCAAGTCATCTTGCGACAAGGGGAACAGCCGTCCCTTGGGCGTGGCGGCGACGGCATGGCCGGCGCGTCCCACCCGTTGCAGAAAGGCGGCGATGGCGCGCGGCGAACCCAATTGACACACCAGATCCACATCGCCGATATCGATGCCCAATTCCAGGGAGGCGGTGGCCACCAGGGCGCGCAACTTCCCGGCCTTGAGGCGTTGCTCCGCATCGAGGCGGTGTTCGCGGGACAGGCTGCCGTGGTGGGCGGTGACGAATGCTTCGCCGATGCGCTCGGCGAGAAAGCGCGCCGCCCGTTCCGCCAGGCGGCGGGTATTGACGAAGATCAGCGTGGTGCGATGGTCATTGATCAACTGTTCGAGGCGGTCGTAGATCTCGGTCCAGACCTCGTTGGCCATCACCGCCTCCAGCGGCGAACCGGGGATCTCGATGGCGATATCGCGGTTGCGCACATGGCCGGTGTCGATGATGGTGCAATTGCCATTATTAGAACGAGGACTGATTTTGTCCCCTCTCCCTCCAGGGAGAGGGGTAGGGGTGAGGGCGAGTAATGAATTGTCTTTAGAAACACCCTCACCCAGTCCCTCTCCCCCGAGGAGAGGGAACGTACTAGTAGGTGCACCGGTAAGGAAGTGCGCCATATCCTCTATGGGTTTCTGGGTCGCCGACAGGCCGATGCGGATAGGTGCATGTCCCCGGTATTCCCGGCATAAGGCGGCGAGCCGTTCCAGGGACAAGCTCAAATGGGCGCCGCGCTTGTTACCCGCCAGGGCATGGATCTCGTCAACGATCACGCTGCGCACCGTGGCCAGCATGCGCCGCCCGGAATCGGAGCTGAGCAATATATATAGAGACTCGGGGGTGGTGACCAGGATATGCGGCGGCTGGCGGCGCATGCGCTCGCGCTCGGCCTGGGGTGTATCGCCGCTGCGTACCTGGGCGCGGATCGCCACATCGGGTAGCTGCTGCATCAGCAGTTCATCACGAATACCTGCCAGGGGCAGTTCGAGGTTCTTATGAATATCGTTGGATAAGGCCTTGAGCGGAGAGACATATAGCACCCGGGTCTCGTCGGGCAGCGGAGAGCTGAGTCCCTCGCGGATCAGCTCATCGATGGCGGCGAGAAAGGCCGCCAGGGTCTTACCCGAACCCGTAGGGGCGGCGATCAGGGTATGGGCGTGACGGCGTATCGCCGGCCACGCCTGGCGCTGGACTTCGGTGGCGGGACCGAATTGCCGGGCGAACCAGGCGGCGACCGCGGGGTGAAAATGCTGCGATGGCATGTCTCCATCATAACGCAAAATTTGCAAATCCGGATGGGATGTTCCACGCGCGCTGCGATATTGTGTCACAATACTTCCCCATTAAGTCAATCGCTTGGCATATATATCAATAGTAATCTCTCTAGCTTGTGGTTATGTCTAACTAGAGAAGCTCATCAGAGTTAAAAATGTCCAGTCTGTTTCTACACTGCCGTCCCGGTTTCGAGGGCGAGTGCGCCGCCGAGATTCAGGAACTCGCGGCTACGCGCAGCGTCGCCGGCTATTGCAAGGCCAAACCCGGGTCGGCCTTTGTCATCTTTCAGCCGCATGATCCGGCGTTGGCGCCGCGTTTACATATCGAATTACCGTTTCCAGAATTAATCTTTACCCGTCAATGGTTCGTGCTTGTAGCCGAATATAAGGACTTGCCGTTGACGGATCGCGTAACACCGCTGATTGCAAGCTTGCAGGCATTGCCGGCGCCGGTGAGTGAAATATTTCTGGAGACGCCGGACACCAACCCGGGCAAGGAGCTGTCCGCTTTGTGCCGTGCCATTGAACGGCCCTTAGAGGAGGCGCTGCGCAAGACCGGTCGTTGGCAACCGCAGTCCGGGCAAGAGACAGTGCGCCTCCACGTCTGTTTCCTGAGCGGCACGGCGGCCTATGCGGGTTACGCTGTCCCTGGCAACAGCGCGCCGTGGTCCATGGGTATCCCGCGCCTCAGGTTTCCCCGCGGCGCGCCCAGCCGTTCCACCTTGAAATTGGAAGAAGCCCTGCTGCATTTTTTGACGGCGGAAGAGCGTGAGCGCCTGCTGCAACCGGGGATGAGCGCCGTGGATCTGGGCGCCGCGCCCGGCGGTTGGACCTGGCAGTTGGTGCGCCGCCACCTACGGGTCACCGCGGTCGATAACGGTGCCCTCGCGCCCGAATTGCTCGAGTCCGGGGTGGTGGAGCACGTGCGTGCCGACGGTTTTCGTTACCAGCCGTCCAAGCCGGTCGACTGGATGGTGTGCGACATTGTCGAACAGCCGATCCGCATCGCCGAACTGGCGGCGCAGTGGCTAGTCCGGGGTTGGTGTACACACACCATCTTTAATCTGAAATTGCCGATGAAAAAGCGTTTTCTGGAAGTGCGACGCTGTCTGGCGCACATCGATGAGCGGCTGCAGGAGGCGGGCATTGTTTACGATGTGGCCTGTAAACAGCTTTACCACGATCGTGAAGAGGTCACTGTCTATTTATGCCGGCGGAGTGCATAGATTGGTACCATCTTTGCGTTGTTATCATAAGAAGCGCGAGAGATCTAAACAAACTGACATATAATTCGATAACCACACCAGCGGCGTGGCGACACCGGCACATGCGAAAGCCTGTTAGGCATTTTTAGTAACAGAATGGATTACATCCCTCAATGAAGACCTGGAAGATGGCGGTGTGGCCGGGGCAGCCTTATCCCCTAGGCGCGACCTGGGACGGGGAGGGCGTCAACTTCGCCCTGTTTTCCGAGCACGCCGACAAGGTCGAGTTGTGCCTCTTCGACGGCAGGGGCCGGCGCGTCATCGAGACCATCGACGTCCGCTGGCAGACCGATCAGATCTGGCATTGTTATCTTCCCGAGGCGCGGCCGGGCACCCTGTACGGCTATCGCGTCTACGGCCCCTATGATCCGCTTAACGGACATCGCTTCAATCCCAAGAAACTGGTGATCGACCCGTATGCCAAACACCTGGTGGGGCCGATGCGCTGGAGCGACGCCTTGTTCGGCTATCGACTCGATCATCCCGACCGGGATTTGATCCCGGACCGCCGCGATAGCGCCGCCGGGATGCTCAAGTGCAAGGTGCTCGATCCGGAATTCACCTGGGGCGACGATAAACCGCTACGCACGCCGTGGCACGACACGGTAATCTACGAGCTGCACGTCAAGGGTTTCACCAATCGCCACCCCGATATCCCGACGCCTTTGCAGGGTACCTACGCGGGACTGGCCTCGGCGCCCGCCATCGAACACCTCAAGCGCCTCGGCGTGACCGCGGTGGAATTGATGCCGACCCACGCCTTCGTTGATGATCGTTTCCTGTTGGAAAAGGGGTTGCGCAACTACTGGGGCTACAACTCCATCGGCTTCTTCGCCCCCGACATGCGCTATGCGGCCAGCGACACCACCAAGGAATTCAAATCCATGGTTAAGCGCCTGCATTCGGAAGGCATCGAGGTCATTCTCGACGTGGTCTATAATCACACCGCCGAGGGCAACCACCTCGGCCCCACCATGTGTTTCCGCGGTATCGACAACGCCGCCTATTATCGCCTCAGCGCCGAAAATCAGCGTTATTACACCGATTACACTGGCTGCGGCAATACCCTCAACATGCGCCATCCCCGCGTACTGCAGCTGATCATGGACAGTCTGCGTTACTGGGTGCTGGAGATGCACGTCGACGGTTTCCGCTTCGATCTCGCCTCGGCCCTGGCGCGGGAACTCCACGCGGTGGATCGCCTCGGCGCCTTCTTCGATATCATTCACCAGGACCCGGTGTTGTCCCAGGTGAAACTCATCGCCGAACCCTGGGATCTGGGGGAGGGCGGCTATCAGGTGGGTAACTTCCCGGTGGGCTGGACCGAATGGAACGGCAAATACCGCGATACCATGCGCTCCTATTGGAAGGGGGACGGCGGTCTGATCGGCGACATGGCCTATCGTCTCACCGGTTCCAGCGATTTGTATGAACACGGCGGCAGGCGCCCCTACGCCAGTATCAACTTCATCACCTGTCACGACGGTTTTACCATGCAGGACATGGTAAGTTACAACCAGAAGCACAACGAGGCCAACGGCGAAGCCAACCGCGACGGTGAAAACCACAACCGCAGTTGGAACTGCGGCGAGGAAGGTCCGACCCGCAACCAGCACATCAATGCGTTGCGCATCCGCCAGAAGTACAATCTCCTCACGACCTTGCTGTTATCCCAAGGCGTGCCCATGCTGCTCGCCGGCGATGAGATGGGTCACAGCCAGCACGGCAACAACAACGCCTATTGCCAGGACAATGAACTTACCTGGCTGAACTGGCAGGTCGGTCGAGAAGACAAGGATCTGTTTCGCTTCGTGCGCCACCTCATCCGCCTGCGCAAACAGCATCCGATCTTTCGCCGCCGCGGTTTCTTTCAGGGACGCGAGATCGCCGGCGCGGGTGTCAAGGACCTCACCTGGCTTACCCCGGCCGGGCTGGAGATGACCCAGGAAGAATGGCAACAATCGTTTTTCGCCCGCTGCCTGGGCCTGTTCCTTGCGGGTGACGCCATCGACGAACATGACGAACGCGGCCGTCCCATTCGCGATGATAATTTCATACTGCTGCTCAACTCCCATCACGAAGATATCCCTTTTATCTTACCGGCGGAACCGTCCTATGCGCGCTGGGAAGTCATCGTGGACACCAGCCACCCGGACGGCCGTGGTACAGACGGCCATTTCTATTCCTCTCACAGTACCTATCCCTTGCAGAAACGCTCCATGGTGGTGTTGCGCCAACTGCGCAGCCGCGCCATCCAGAGCGATCCCGATGCCTCGTCGGAGGAGTCGATGTGAGCATTCGTCCTATCATGTTGCGCAGCGGGGAGATATTGGCAAATGACTCTTCCCTGCGAAAATGGTGGGGAAGGTTTGCCGGGAGCCGTCAAAATAAACGTCAGTAAGTAAATGCTCCGACACGCAGGCGCAAGAGTGCGTGCCAAGATGAGGCTGTAAACACAAGCGTGACCTGCGGTCAGGCGATATGGAGCCGATGGTGGATGTGCGCAATTGGCCGGCCCGTCGCCGAGTCGGTCCCGGCTGGCGGAACAGCCGTCGCGAGACACGGAGATTGTTAGCGGTATTTCAACTCTGGGATGGTCTGGCTATAGGAGGGGAATGGCTAAACGCTCGCACCAAGTGAATTGTCCGCATCGGCACAAAAAA
Source organism: uncultured Gammaproteobacteria bacterium (assembly GCA_963810615.1). Lineage (GTDB taxonomy): Bacteria > Pseudomonadota > Gammaproteobacteria > DRLM01 > DRLM01 > JARRQJ01. The sequence goes on from CAWEOA010000001.1 coordinate 205,786, forward strand.
ATCCCGGTTGAATTATCAACCGGGATCGCTTTGATGATTAATGACTGATTGGAAGGTTAACGCGCCGCTTGGCGGGTTCTCCTCACACCAAACCCCAACAATCCCGCCGCAACCAAAAGAATCGATGCCGGCTCGGGCACCGTGTTGGGGTTGGGGTTGGGGATGGGGGTCAGATTAGGATCGAACCAGATGTGGGTGTTATTCACGACGCCCGCTATACCAGGCTGGATTGAACCTGCGAGAACTTCGCCGTTTGAGCTGCCGTCGCCGAAGCCGACAGCGGCGGGTGTGCCACCGAATCCGCCGCTGCCGCCGCTGGCGTCACCCGTCTCCCATTGCATGTTCTTGTAAAAGAAACCGATGGCGCCTTCGCCCACCGGGATCGTGTAGCCGGGGCCGCGCAGAACAAGCTGGAAGCTGTTGAGCAAATCGTCATGCGAACCGAAGTAACCCACCTGATCCCAGGTGACGATGATTTCGTCGGCGATGTCGGTGCGTACATGCGCTACGCCACTCAACGCCCCGCGCGTATCGACGTCGCCGAAGAACGGCGAGATGATCGGTTGAGCAGCGCCCTGCGGCCCGGTCGGCGTATAGTCGGAGATACCGTTACCGAAACTGACGTTGCCGTTGTTGTTGATATAGAACTGGGTATAGTCAGTGCCGAAGAAGCTTAGGGTGAATCCCAGGTTGATCGGGCCGCTAAAACCGTCGTCGTTTCGGCCGGTAGGATCGCCGATACCGGGGGAACTGCCGCCACCGGTCATAACCACGATGCTCCCGATACTGGTATCCGAGAGGGAGTCGGTGTAGTACGTCGTTGAGGGAGTCAAAGCGCTCTGGGGGATATTAACGACGGTAGCCTGGGCAGCAGGCGCCAATAAGGCGGCCATCAAACCACCGGAGATCAACACACTCTGAAGTAACTTACTGCTGGTTTTCATTTTAATGTCCTTCCTATTGCCTCAATCTTCAACTTCAATAACTGAGCCTAAACACTGGCCGCGTTAACTCTTAATAGTATGTTAGGCATAGACCATGCCATTATTTTTGTGATAATTAAAACAGATAGTTATGTTCTTTCGGAAGGTGCCGATTACGAAAGTGTAAAATTTTTCGACGCATCGCTCGTATCCGGGCAATTTTTGCTGCGTATGAAAGACCGGAGCGTTATCCTCAGGGCGGGTGCCGCCTTGGCGGCGCCCGAGGTGGGGGTCATCAGGAAATTGGTGGGTGATGAGCCCTGTCAGTCCGGGCGCCGAATACCTGGATTGATATGTGCTCCACGCTAGAAACCATGATCGCCGTCTTTTGAAGTATTACCAAGTCCATACGGAGAATCGCATGGGTGCCAAGAACAATCAGCCGGATTGGGACAAGATCGCGGAGAAGTTCGACATCTTCTTGCCGCAGATCGCACCGGTGGGTGAGGCCTTGCTGGAGGCCTTGGATGCCCGCCCCGGCGATAAAGTCCTGGATCTCGCCTCCGGCACCGGCGAACCCGCCCTGACCCTGGCCCGTCGCCAGCCCCATGTGCAGATCACCGGTATCGATGCCGCCGACGGCATGGTGCGGGTCGCGCAAAAGAAGGTGGCGGTGGAGCGCCTGTCCAATATCAGTTTTACCGCCATGCCCGCCGAACGGCTTGCTTACGGGGACAGTGAGTTCGACAAGGTCCTGTGCCGCTTCGGGGTGATGCTGTTTCAGGACCCGCTGCAGGGCTGCCGCGAGATGCATCGCGTGCTCAAGCACGGTGGGCGGTTCGCCCTGGCGGTATGGGGCACGCCGGAGACCATGACCACGATGAACTGGGCCATGCAGGTGTTCAAGGACCGCGTCCCGGAAGAGCATCAGCCGCCCATGGCCAAGGTGACATCCCTGGGGCATCCCGGCATCCTTGATGAGCTAGTGATCAGCGCCGGCTTCACCGAATTTTGGATTACGCGGCGCCGCTTCGATTATCAGTATGCCTCTTTCGAAGAATACTGGGCCGCCATGGAGGCCTCCGATATCCTCAAGCAACAATTCGATGCCCTGCCGGCGGCGGAACGCGGCACCATTCGTGACGAAATCGCGCGTTTCGCCCACGATTTCCAAACCGATCACGGCCTGGTGATACCGCATGAATACTTGTTGGCGGTAGGGGTGAAATGAATGCTGAGTGCGCCGATCATACGTAGCCGTTATCCCGTGAAAAATGAAGAATAATTTTTATATCGATAAAGCCGCCATAGAGGATTCTCATGCATTGGCTGTGATGGTGGGCGAGTTGCTCGATGAGATCATGAGCGCTACCGGCAGCCACGCCTTCAATTTCAGTCTTGAGGAAACTACGGCCAGGCTGAAAGGTTTTATCGAGCAGGGCAGGTATTTTGTACTCAAGGCGCACGACGGTATCGGCGCCGTCGCTGGCTTCGTCGCTTTGTATGAAAGTTATGCTCTGTATGCGGAGGGTATCTACGGCACCATCCCGGAGCTGTATGTTCGGCCGGAATTCCGATCGCTGGGTATCGGCCGTAGGCTGGTGGAGGGGGCGAAGGCCTATGGTGTGGAACGGGGATGGGTGCGTATCGAGGTAACGACGCCGCCGTTGCCGCAGTTCGATAGGACGCTGGCGTTTTATGAGAGGGAAGGGTTCGCCGTCAGCGGCGGGCGAAAACTGCGGGTCTTGCTGTGACGAGTGGCGCGATGTCGCTGCTCAGGTTCGCGCCGTCGGCTTCATTCCTCTTGCGGTAGATGGCGTTTGCGCCAGGATTTCATATCGCCCTCCAAATGCCGCACCTTGGTGAAACCGGCTTGTTCAAGGATGCGCTGGGCGATGGCGGCGCGGCGTCCACCTTCGCAGTAGACCACCACTTCTTCATGTTGCTTGTTACCAAGTTCATGCAGGCGCGCGGCGATTTCGTTGTGAGGAATGTTTCTGGCGCCGGGCACGTGGCCGGCGGCGAACTCGTCCGCTCTCCTCACGTCGATAATCACGGGCGGTTCGTTCCTATCGAGTTGCTGCATTAACTCGCGCTGTGTGATGTCGCCGGCGGTGGCGAAGTTGCCGAGCGGCAGCAGCAAGGCGAGCGCCAGCATCGGGATGAAAGTCTTCGTCATGAGTGTGCGGATGGTGATCATCTCAAGTTTTCCTCATACATGTATTCCGGCGCGGCCCCGACTCTTGTGCCTTTTAGGTTGTCTATGCCCTTTAGGGAATTTGCCGGGAGAAATCCGCTATCTCACTAGATCCAAGGCGTTGGATTTCGGATCTCTGCTGCGCTCGGAATGACGAATTAATCAAACCTTCCCTGATTATAGTAGTTTCCCCGGGCGATTGGAGCGCAGATATTTCCACTTGTAGGGCATAAAATTCCCTGGGGATAAAACACTATGGCCGGGTGGCATTCATCGGGATTTGTTCGCCAGTAGCGGGTGCTATTTGATCCAGCCGATCTCGCGCGCGGTCTCGGGGCCGATGACCACCTCGGCGAGACCATCGGGTATTTCGGCATGGGTCGGGGTGAGGGGAATCCTGCCCGCCATGATTTCCGCCAGATGTTGCGGCAGTCGCGGTTGCAGTTCGGGTTCGGCGTAGCCTTGGGGGTAGATGGGTTGATCGGTGCGCAGATCGTATTTGTCCGTTGCGCCCAGGGTGTGCAGCAGTTCGTGCAGCATCACGACATTGTTTTCCCCCGCCATCTTGTTCGAGGCGAACAGTTTGATCACACCGATCATGCCTTTTTCCAAGCCGGTGGAATGTTCCAAGATGGGGTGGGTTTCGGGATCGTAGTATATAGTGAAGGCGCGCACCTCCGGCGTAGGACCATCGTAGTGATCCATTTTCGCCGCCCACAGCCGCAGTTTCAGGCTCCACCACATGATATTGAGCATGTTGCCGTCGCGCGGCGCCAGCGGCGGGACGATATTCAACGGCTTGGCGAGTACGATATCCATGGGATCGCTCAGGGTGATGCCGTAATGAACGGCCTGTTCTTTCATCGTGCGCTCTATGTCGTCAAACTGCTCTACTTTGAGTGCGGCGATGTACTGCGCCGCGGCTGCGCTGCCGTCGCCGTTGATGGGGTAGACCACCACCCGCAGGGGATGATCCCAACTGGTGGCGCGCAGCTTGGTGAGCCAGGTGTCCGTGGCCACTACGACCAATATGATCATCAACACCGTAATCCTGATGGTCTTGAAGCGGCTGCCGCCGGTTTTGGCCTTGGCCGGCAGGGCGGCCTTCCGCTCGACGGTAATGTTTGTCGTGGGCTCTGCTATGAACTTGTCATAGGCTATGCCGCAGTGTGGGCACTGCCATGCCGGTGCCTGGTCTGTTGGCTCGCGAACGTATGCGCATTTGGGGCATTGGGTGTCGGGCGCCGCGCTCAAATCTTCACCTTAAGTCGAGTAGTGTAATAGATCGTTGAAGGGCTCATTGTTCGCATGCGGATATTCGCTTATACAGTACGCGCCGCTGCGCGGGACGCGACAGTGCCGGTTGGATTCGACAAGCCGATGCCGATTCGGTTTCTTGGTGATACATTGTTCGCTTATAAATTACCATGCGCCTGTGAGAGGTAACGGACCCTTGGCAGATAAACATAATCAGGCGCGGCGTTCCGCGATCAAGTCCGCCGAGGCGGTGGTATTGATCCACGGTTTGTGGATGCCTGCCATGGTCATGGCGGTGTTGGCGCGACGGCTGCGCCGCGCCGGTTGGGCGACATTCAACTTTTCCTATTCCTCCCGCCATACCACCCTTAGTGAAAACGCCGTGGCACTCGCCGCGTTCGTGCAGGGTATCGATGCGCCCCGGGTGCATTTCGTAGCTCATAGTCTCGGCGGTCTGCTCCTGATGCAGTTGTTTCAGGATCACCCCGGGCAGCGTCCCGGACGGGTAATATTATTGGGGACGCCCTACCGGGGTAGCTACGGGGCAAGGCGCCTCAGTCGCCACGCCTGGGGACGCTGGTTGTGCGGACTGAGCCTGGACAGGGCCTTGTTGGGGGACGGTCCGCGCTGGACGGGAACCAGGGAGTTGGGGATCATCGCCGGCACCCTGCCCATAGGCGCGGGTTGGATAACGCCGGGCCTGGCCAAGCCCAACGATGGCATGGTGGCGGTGGCTGAAACCGTGGTAGAGGCGCAGGCCGACACTATCACCCTGCCGGTCACCCATAGCGGTCTGGTGTTTTCCGCCGCGGTGGCGCGCCAGGTTGTACATTTTCTCAACACCGGAAGCTTTCAACATCAGGCGTGACACTCCCTCCCTAAGGGGTTTAGGCCCTTCAGTGTAGAGGCTAGGGTGAGGGGTAAATAATTCATCCTCATTTCGGCCTTTATCTCTTATATATAGAGAAGGCCGGCGGCGTTTCCCTAAGGGTCGGGGTGCAATGGTACACTACGGGGCTTTATGAACTAGTAGAGGAACCCATGGCAGGACACAGTAAGTGGGCTAATATCCAACACCGCAAGGGTGCGCAAGACGCCAAGCGCGGGAAGCTCTTTACCAAGTTGATTCGTGAAATTACCGTGGCCGCCCGTATGGGCGGTGGAGACGCTGCCTCCAATCCGCGCCTGCGCGCCGCCATCGATAAGGCGCTGACGGCGAACATGACCAAGGACACTATTGAGCGCGCCATCAAGCGCGGTTCCGGTGATCTGGAGGGGCAGAATTACGAAGAGATACGCTACGAAGGCTACGCCCCCGGCGGAGTGGCGGTGATGGTGGATTGCATGACCGACAACCGCAATCGCACGGTGGGTGAGGTGCGACATGCCTTTACCAAGTGCGGCGGCAACCTGGGTACCGACGGTTCGGTGGCATACCTGTTTACCAAGTCCGGGATACTCAGTTATCCCCAGGGCAGCGACGAGGATAGGATCATGGAGGTGGCCCTGGAGGCCGGCGCCGATGACGTGGTGAGCCATGAGGACGGTTCCGTCGACGTGCTGACCACACCCGATAATTTCGGTGCGGTGAAGGATGTCATGAGCGCGGCCGGCCTGGAACCCGAAAACGCCGAGGTCACCATGCGCGCCGCCATCGATGTGGCGCTGCAGGCCGAGGATGCGGCGAAGATGCTCAAGCTGCTGGAGATGCTGGAGGACCTGGACGACGTTCAGAACGTGTATTCCAACGCGGACATCTCCGAAGAGGTGTTGGCGGAGCTTTAGAGATTTCGTTGTGGCGTTTAAGCGCCGGAGTATTCCATTGACATGTGTCTCATGATCCCCAACTCCAATCGCGAACCCCGGCGTCTATGACCCGCATACTGGGCATCGACCCCGGATCGCGTCTGACCGGTTACGGGGTGATCGAGGTGCAGGAACGTCGCACGGTGTATATCGCCAGCGGCTGCGTGCGCATCGATGACAAGAATTTTCCGGAACGCCTGCGCACCATTTTCGAGGGAATAGGCGAGGTGGTGGAAAGATACGGGCCGACCGAGATCGCCATCGAAAAGGTGTTCGTGCAGCGCAACGTGGATTCGGCCCTCAAGCTGGGGCAGGCGCGGGGGGCGGCGATCTGCGCGGTGGTGAGCCGCTCCTTGCCCGTGGCCGAATATTCGCCGACACAAATCAAGCAGGCCCTGGTTGGACGCGGCGCCGCCGCCAAGGAGCAGGTAAAGCATATGGTGAAGACTTTGCTCCAATTGGTTGAAAATCCACAGGTAGATGCTGCCGATGCCTTGGCCTGTGCCCTGTGTCACAGCCATACCCGCCATACCCTGAGCCGCTTGCCGGCCGCCGTCCAAGGCATGCGCGGGGGGCGCTGGCGATGATCGGACGTTTGCGCGGTATCCTGTTATGGAAGTCGGCGCCCCATGTGTTGATGGAGGTGCAGGGGGTGGGCTACGAAGTGGAGGTACCCTTCACAACCTTTTTCAAGCTGCCGACGGTAGGGCAGGAGGTGATGCTGCATACCCACCTCATCGTGCGTGAAGACGCCCACATGCTCTACGGCTTTGCGACCGAGTCGGAGCGCGCCATGTTTCGCAATCTGATCAAGGTCAACGGCGTGGGGGCGAAGATGGCCGCCACCATCCTGTCGGGCATCGCCCCGGACGACTTCATTCGCTGCGTGCGGGATAACGATGTGGCGCGCCTGGTCAGGCTGCCGGGCGTAGGCAAGAAGACCGCGGAGCGCCTGGTGGTGGAAATGCGTGACCGCTTGGACGCCAAAACCGGCGGCGCGGCAGCGCCCTTGGAGGCCGGGTTGGGCGCGCCTCCCGTGGAATCCAACGCGGTGAACGATGCCATCAGCGCCATGGTGGCCCTGGGTTACAAGCCCGCCGATGCCAGCCGCATGGTGTTGCGGGTCAATAGCGAGGGGCTGGCCTGTGAAGAGATCATCCGCCGCGCTTTGCAGGCAGGATTAAAGGCTTAGCGACTTATCGAAATGTTCCTTCTCGGATCGGAAACGGCCTTAGGATGAGGCTGTAAAGTAATGTCTTACTTCATTATTGATATTAATTTGATGCCCTCACCCCGAGCCTCAACCCTAAAGGGCATAAATCCCCGGGGGAGAGAGTATTGCGTCAGCCTGTTTAGACAGAATTTGCTAGTCCTATTCACTCAGGGCATCATCTCACCATGATTCATGACGACCGTATTACCTCCGCCCTGGACAGGCCCGAAGACGAGGTCATCGACCGCGCCATCCGCCCCAAATCCCTGGCGGATTACGTGGGGCAGCCGGCGGTGCGCGAACAGATGGAGATATTCATCCAGGCAGCCAAGCACCGCGGCGAGGCATTGGATCACACCCTGATCTTCGGTCCGCCGGGCCTGGGCAAGACCACCCTGGCCCATATCATCGCCAATGAATTGGGTGCCAACCTGCGTCATACCGCGGGGCCGGTGCTGGAGCGGGCCGGCGATCTGGCGGCGATCCTCACCAATCTCGAGCCGCGCGATGTATTGTTCGTCGACGAGATCCACCGCCTCAACCCGGTGATCGAGGAGATCCTCTATCCCGCCATGGAGGATTATCAGCTCGATATCATGATCGGCGAAGGACCGGCGGCCCGTTCCATCAAACTGGACCTGCCCCCCTTCACCCTGGTGGGGGCGACCACCCGCGCCGGGCTGCTGACCTCGCCCTTGCGCGACCGCTTCGGTATCGTGCAGCGCCTGGAGTTTTATAGCGTCGACGATTTGATCACCATCGTGCAGCGCGCCGCCGCCATCCTCGGCCTGGCTCTGGACCGTGACGGCGCCACCGAGATCGCGCGCCGTTCGCGAGGCACGCCGCGCATCGCCAACCGCCTGTTGCGCCGGGTACGGGATTACGCCGAGGTGAAGGCCGACGGCCGTATCAGCGGCAACGTGGCGGATCGGGCCCTGGACCTGCTGGATGTGGATCACCAGGGTTTCGATATGATGGATCGCAAGCTGCTGCTCACAATCATCGAGAAGTTCGACGGCGGCCCTGTGGGGATAGACAACCTCAGTTCGGCCATCGGCGAGGAGCGAGGGACTATCGAGGATGTCCTGGAGCCCTATCTGATTCAGCAGGGCTTTCTGTTGCGCACCTCCCGCGGGCGGGTGGCGACCCGCCATGCCTATGCCCATTTCGGCCTGGCGCCGCCGCCAGCGGTGGAGCGCGAGTCGCTGGCCGATCTATTCGAGGACGGCTGAGCTTCAGTCCTGCTATTTTATGATGACGGTTACCAGGTGATTGTCGTCGTGTTGCGACAATCGTCGCTGCCGTGTCACAGCGGCGACGCGGCGGATTTCAGCGCTGCATTCCTTGCCTTCTTTCCACGGCTACCCAAGGAAAAATCTCGTGATCGCATGCGGAAAGCGCCGCTGGCGAAAATACGCTAGAATATGGCGCCATGATGCGCGCACGACGTTGGTTTTGGAAACGTGTAGCCATTCGAGAAGACTCAGTTAGCGATGGAATGTGGCGATGTTCGTGTGGCCGGTACGCGTCTATTATGAGGATACGGATAGCGGTGGTGTGGTTTACTACGCCAATTATCTCAAGTTTATGGAGCGTGCCCGCAGTGAATGGCTGCGCAGCCTGGGTGTCGAGCAGGACGAATTGTTAACGCGGGAAAGGATCATATTCGCAGTGCGTGCGGTGCAGGTGGATTACTTACAGTCGGCGCGATTTAACGATGTGTTGTGGGTGACGGCGGAGATTGCGGAGCGGGGGCGAGCCAGTTTGAGCTTCAGCCAACGGGTAATGCGTCCCGGCAACGATGAACGCAGCAAGGCGCCGCAGGATATGGACGCCGAAGATTTCGCGGCCTTAACAGGAGATAAAAGTAAATTGTTGTGTTCCGGGCAAGTGAGGATTGCCTGTCTCGACGCAGTCACCATGCGTCCCCGTTCCATTCCTTCCCATCTATTAGCGGAGATTTCCCGTGTCGGCTGATTTGTCGATCATCAATTTGGTGTTGCACGCCAGCGTGCTGGTGCAGCTGGTCATGCTGTTGCTGTTGGGGCTGTCGGTGATGTCCTGGTTCGTGATCTTCCGCAAGCGGCAGATCATGATCGTGGCGCGGACGGCGGCGAAACAGTTCGAGACGCGTTTCTGGTCGGGCGGCGACCTTGCCCAGTTCTATAAGGAACTCTCGGCACGCAGCGACCGCATGCGCGGTATGGAAGGCATCTTTCACGCCGGCTTCAAGGAGTTCGTGCGCCTGCGCCAGCAGCCGGGGCTGGAAACGCGCGACATCCGCGAAGGCGTGCAGCGCGCCATGCGCGTGGCGCTGAACCGCGAAACCGAGGCGCTGGAACACCATCTGCCCTTCCTCGCCACGGTGGGCTCCACCAGTCCTTATGTCGGTCTGTTCGGTACGGTGTGGGGCATCATGAACTCCTTTCATGCCCTGGGTAACGTCAATCAAGCCACTTTGGCCATGGTGGCGCCGGGGATTTCAGAGGCGCTGATAGCTACCGCCATGGGTCTGTTCGCCGCCATACCCGCGGTGATCGGTTATAACCGTTATTCCACGGAGACCGATCGGCTGGTGAATCGCTACGATAATTTTATGGAAGAGTTCTCATCGGTGCTGCAGAGGCAGCCTCATAGTTAAGGGGAATCGCCATGGCCTTGCGTCGTGTCGGAAAAGGATTGATGGGCGATATCAATGTCGTGCCCTACATCGACGTGATGTTGGTGCTGTTGGTGATCTTCATGATCACCGCGCCGCTGCTCACCCAGGGTGTGAAAGTCGATCTGCCCCAAGCCTCAGCCAATCCCATCGATCAAGAGGCCAAGGAGCCGTTGGTGGTGAGCGTGGATAAAGCGGGCAATCTCTATCTCAACCTGGGCGAGGATGAGAAAAAACCGGTGACCGATGAGGATCTGGTGCGCCGCGCAAGCTTGGTCCTGAAGCAACAGCCGGATGTGCCGGTGCTGGTGCGCGGCGATAAGGACGCGGCCTACGGCAAGGTGGTTTACGCCATGACCTTGTTGCAGCAGGCGGGTGCGCCCAGCGTGGGTCTGTCGACCCAGCCGCCGGAAAAATCGTCCCGGCGGCGTTAGGCGCGACGACGAGAGAGGGTCTATTGAACAGAGTGATGGGTCGCCCGCGGCGATCGAGGTGACATGTTTAAAGAATTTTTGAAAAATCCTCGCGCGCTGGTGTATGCGGTATCGATCCATGTGGTCTTGTTGTTGATTTTGGTGATGAGCCTCAAGTGGAACACCAAGCCGGCGCCCTTGCAGGGCAGCGGCGATATCGTCAAGGCGGTGGTGATCGACGAGTCCAAGCTCCAGGAGGAGAAGCAGCGCAAGGCTCAGGAAGAACAGCGCAAACGCGACGCCGAGGAGGCCAAGCGCCGCGCGGCGGAACAGCAGCATCGGGCGGAAGTGCAAAAACAGCGCGCCGCTGAGCAGCGGCAGCGCGAGGCGCAGCAGGCGGCGGAGAAGAAGAAACAGCAGATAGCGGAGCAACAGCGCCAAGCCAAGATCAAGGCGGTTAAAGAGGCCAAAGAACGCCAGCGCATCGCCGAGCAGAAGCGCCGGGCGGAACAGGAGGCCAAGCGCAAGGCCGCGGCAGAGGCAGAGGCCAAACGTCAGGCGGCGGAAGCCAAACGCAAGGCGGAAGAACAGCGCAAGGCCGACGAGGCGCGGCGTCAGCGCGAGAATCTGGAAATGATGAAGCAACAGATGGCGCAGGAGGAAGCGGATCGTGTAGCGCAGGCCAGGGCGGAGCAGCAGCGACGAGAATTGGCCGCCAAGATGAATCAGTACGCGCTACAGTTGCAGAACATAGTAAATCGCAATTGGATACGTCCACCTAGCGCTCGCGCCGGCTTGATTTGTACGGTGCATGTGCGAATGATTCCCGGCGGCACTGTGGTGGATGCGCACGTGACGAAGAGTAGCGGTGATGCCGCTTTTGACCATTCAGCGGAGACGGCAGTGTTGAAGTCGTCGCCTTTGCCGACACCGCCGGATCCGTCTCTGCGAGAGTTTGATTTTATATTTAATCCTGAGGGCTGAATTTTGAGTATATTTCAGCGATTTTGCGCGCCGCTTTTAGGCTGGTTATTACTGGTAGGTAACGCGCATGCCGACCTGACCATCGAGATTACCCAAGGCGTAGTCGGGGCTACGCCCATCGCGGTGGTGCCCTTCGGTCCCGTCGGGGCGAATCTGCCGGTGGATGTGGCGGATGTCATCAGTGCGGACTTGAAGCGCAGCGGCCGCTTTGCGCCGGTGGCGAGAAATGATTTGATCGCCCGCCCCTATGAGGCCTCACAGGTAAATTTCCGGGATTGGCGTCTGCTCAAGGCGGATAACCTGGTAATCGGCAAGGTTACCCCGTTCGGGGCGGGATATGTGGCGCAGTTCCAATTATTCGATGTGTTTCGCGGTGTACAGTTGGCCGGGTACAGCATCCGCAGCGATGCCAAGAGCCTGCGCCGCACCGCGCATCAGATAGCCGACATGATTTATGAAACACTCACCGGCGAGCCCGGCGCCTTCGCCACCCGTATCGCTTATATCACCGTGACCGCCGGCGGCGACGGCAAGCGGCACTATTCCCTGGAGGTGGCGGATTCCGATGGTTTCAATCCCCAGTCGGTGGTGCAATCCACTCAGCCCTTGATGTCGCCGGCCTGGTCGCCGGATGGCACGCATCTGGCCTATGTATCGTTCGAGAACAGGCGGCCGAAAATATTCGAGCAGGACCTGCGTACCGGTAAGCGGGATTTGATCGCGAGTTTCCCCGGGATCAACGGTGCGCCGGCCTGGTCGCCGGATGGCACGCAAATGGCATTAGTACTCTCCAAGGACGGCAATCCTGAGATCTATGTAATGAATATGGAGACCAGACGGTTGCGGCGTTTGACCGACAGCCTCGGTATTGACACCGAACCGTCATGGTCGCCCGATGGTCGTTCTATTATATTTACCTCGGATCGGGGCGGGTCGCCGCAGATATATCGCATGTCGTCCAGGGGTGGGCATGCCGAGCGTCTGACCTTCGAAGGCAACTATAATGCACGGGCATCGTACTCCGCTGATGGCAAGAGCATCGGAATGGTGCATGGGACCGGCAACCGCTTTCAGATCGCCGTGTTGAATCTGCAGAACGGCGCGATGCAGGTATTAACCGACGGTCCGCTTGACGAGTCGCCGAGCTTCGCGCCGAATGGTAGGATAATCATATATGCCGCCGAAGAAAAAAACCGTGGAGTGTTAGCAGAAGTATCCGTAGATGGCCGGGTGAAACAACGACTTTCAGCCAGAGAGGGTGATGCACGGGAACCGGCGTGGGCACCCTTACGACAATAAACCTAAGATCAATCGAGGACAGGAGCGCAACATGAACAAGTGGATAAAGGTCGGATTAATCATCATTCCCGTATTGATGCTGGGAGCATGCGGTACAACCGGCGGCGTGAAGAAACAAGAGGGCGCCACCGAACAGGGCGGCGCAGCTCAGACGCCGGAATCCGCCACCACCACCGGAGTGGAATCGGGCGGCGGGGCGGAAGCGACACCCTTGCCCGGCGGCGATGCCGCCACCGGCATGGAAGCGAACGGGTCGCCTAGCGACACCGAAGGGCTGTTATCCAAGAAGGTGGTCTATTTCGATTTCGACAGCAGCACCGTCCATGACGAGGATAGAGCCATCATTCAGGCCCACGCCGATTACCTCGCACAGCACCCCACGGTCAAGGTGACCCTGGAAGGGCATACCGACGAGCGCGGTTCCCGTGAATACAACATCGGGCTGGGTGAGCGCCGCGCCAAGGCGGTGGCGGATATGATGAAGTTGATGGGGGTCTCCGCGGATCAGATCAGCACCGTGAGTTACGGTGAAGAGCGCCCCGCGGCCCTGGGTCATGATGAATCCGCATGGCATTTGAACCGCCGTGTTGAAATCGTTTACGGCGGACCGTAATGATGCGCGTCGTGCAGTGTGGCGTGCTGGCGGCGAGCATCTCGGCGCTGACGGCGCCCGCCGCAGTGGCGGATACGCAGGGGGCGCCGGTGGTCACGGTAACGGGACAAGCCGCCGGGTCTTCCCTGGAGGCACGCGTTACCAAGCTGGAACGGGTGTTGGACGGCCAGGCGCTGGCGGACCTGATGACGCGCATTCAGCGTCTGCAGGAGGACGTGCAGAAGCTGCGCGGCGACCTGGAAGTGCAGGGCAACGATATCAACGGCATCAAGCAGCGTCAGCGCGACTTGTACCTGGATATCGATAGGCGCCTGCAGCAGTTGGAGACCGCGACGGCAAATGCCAAGGCCGCCCCGGCGACTTCCCAGTCGCCGCAGGCGGCGCTACCGGTACCGGGTGTTACGCCCGCGCCAGGGGCCGGCGCGCCCATGCCAGCCATGGGCTCCACCGCGGCGCCGACCGCCGTGCCGGCACCGGCGACAGCTATGCCGACAACGCCGGCGGCCAATCCGGATCAGGAGCAGGCCGCCTATCAGAAGGCCTTCAATCTGCTCAAGGATGGTCATTACGATGACGCCATCGCCGCATTTCACGATATGCTCAGCACCTATCCGGGCGGCAAGCTGGAGGACAATGCCCAATATTGGATAGGCGAGGCGCACTTTGCGGCGCGGCGTTTCCGGGAAGCGGCGACTGAATTCGGCAAGGTGATCAATAATTATCCGCAAAGCCCTAAGGTGCCCGATGCCATGTTGAAGCTGGGTTTCAGCTACTACGAACTCGCCGACTGGTCCAAGGCGCGGGATACCCTGGAACAACTCAAGGGACGCTATCCGCAAAGCACTGCCGCGCAGTTGGCCGACAGGCGTTTGCAGAAGATGAAGGCGGAAGGGCATTGAACTGTAAGCTATCGGCGGTCAGCTTTCAGCCCTAAGCTTAGCGCTGGAAACTGATCGCTGACGGCATTCCCTATGAACCTGCGTATCACCGAAATCTTTCTATCCTTGCAAGGCGAGAGCCGCACGGTTGGCATGCCCACGGTGTTCGTGCGCCTTACCGGTTGTCCGTTGCGTTGCCAGTATTGCGATACCGTCTATGCCTTCCACGGCGGGCAGTCACTGAGTCTCGCCGAAATCATGAAGCGGGTGGCAGAGTACGGTGTTCGCAATGTAACCGTCACCGGAGGGGAACCGTTGGCGCAAAAGGCCTGTTTTGCCCTGCTGACGCAATTATGCGACGCCGGTTATGAAGTCTCACTGGAGACCAGTGGCGCCATCGCTGTGGATGAGGTCGATCACCGCGTCAGCAAGGTGATGGATTTCAAGACTCCCGGTTCCGGTGAAGTTGCCAAGAATCGCTTTGCCAATGTCGAACATCTCGGTGCCCACGATCAAGTGAAGTTCGTGATTTGCGATCGCGCCGATTACGAATGGTCCAAGCAAGTGACCGCGGAGCAACGGCTCATCGAACGCTGCGAGGTTTTATTTTCTCCCAGCGCGCAACAACTGCCGGCCCGCGAACTGGCGGATTGGATCGTGGCCGATCGTCTCCCGGTGCGTTTCCAGATTCAGCTGCACAAATATCTGTGGGGCGACGAGGCGGGGCGGTAACGAACCGCATCAAGATTCGAGCAAGGAATGGCAAGAACGAAGCATATCTGCTTGCACGGATGTCTCTCAAAATACCCTCTCCCTCAGGGAGAGGGTAAGGGTGAGGGGGAGTGATAGATGTGAACTTCGATAAGGATTTGAAAAAAGCGGTAGTGCTGGTCTCCGGCGGCCTGGATTCGGCCACCATCCTCGCCATGGCCCGCGCACAGACGTATGCCTGTTATGCCTTGAGTTTCGATTACGGCCAACGTCATCGCGCCGAGTTACAGGCTGCGGCGCGGGTGGCGGCGGCCCTGGGGGCGGTGGAGCACAAGACTATCAGGCTGGACCTGCGGGGCATAGGCGGTTCCGCGCTGACTGACGCTGCCATCGCCGTGCCCGAGCAGGCCGGAGAGGGTATCCCGGTGACCTACGTACCGGCGCGCAATACCGTGTTCCTGGCCTTGGCCCTGGGCTGGGCGGAGGTGTTGGCGGCGCAGGACATCTTCATCGGCGTCAATGCAGTGGATTATTCGGGATATCCCGATTGCCGCCCCGAATTCATCGCCGCCTTTGAAAAAACCGCCAATCTCGCCACCAAAGCGGGAGTGGAGGGACGGCCGTTTCATATCCACACCCCGCTTATCCAGCTGAGCAAGGCCGAGATCATCCGCGAGGGGCTGCGCCTGGGGGTGGACTACGCCGTCACTGTGTCCTGTTATCAGGCCGATGAGCTGGGGCGTGCCTGCGGTCGTTGCGATTCGTGCCGTTTGCGTCGGCAGGGCTTTATCGCAGCGGCAGCGGCTGATCCCACGCCTTACGTCACGGATCGGCCCTGAGTCGGGCAAGTGTGAAGGGGTTGATCCTCAATAATAGCGATTCTCATCAATAAGACATTGAAGAGGAATGCGAAAAGCGGTTAAAATGCCGCCCTTTCCGCGGGGCCGTTAGCTCAGTCGGTAGAGCAGTTGGCTTTTAACCAATTGGTCGTAGGTTCGAATCCTACACGGCCCACCATTATATTGACCTTCTGGGAGATCTAGCCCGCTGCACGCCCCAAGCCGCACCGTTGGCGGGCTCGGCGGGACGAGTTGACCGGAGACATCCCGACAGGCCCGGAATTTAGCGAGGTTCGGGCTATTCTCTCCCGGCGCGATGCACGCTAACAACTCATTCGGCTTACCGATACCGCAAAAGACGCTTTTGTTGCGCCCAATCCAGTGGCAAATGGGTCTGCCTCAGCAGTTTTTGAGTGGTCAATTCGGCCGGCTACTGGCCAGAGACAAAGTCTTCAACGATGTCGGGCGCAAGAAACGCCAGACTCACCATACGGGTGACATACCCTTTGTCCACGCGATGCCGTGTCGCAATCTCGGTAAGAGTAGTTACCTGCCCAGCAATAAACTCTGGCATATCGTCACCTGCTCCAGCATCACTTGCTCATCACCGTCGGCGGCAGCATTGTCGTGGGTTGTTGCAGATACCGATCGCCGCCTGATTGCTAATTCGGACCCTACAGGAGGCCGATAGTCCAATGATCTGTGGAGGCATTTTCTTCAATCGTTCATTAAGTAGAATCGATTGTGATGATTGCGCATGCGGCGGGTTTTCTCCACCATTCGAAAGGTCGAGCGATTGTGGTTGTAACTCAGCACATGATGCAGTGGCAGCCAGGTGATTGCGTTTGACTCGCTGTTGCCCGGGATCGTGAGTCTATCATCTATCTCCACCACGAACCTGATATCGATATGCTCATGCTGGGAGACATTCCCCATGCGGGGAATGGTGTGAATGTCCACGTCGAAAATCTCGGAGTCGACCAAATGGATATCATGCAGAGGTAAGC
This sequence comes from uncultured Gammaproteobacteria bacterium, assembly GCA_963810615.1. Classification (GTDB taxonomy): domain Bacteria; phylum Pseudomonadota; class Gammaproteobacteria; order DRLM01; family DRLM01; genus JARRQJ01. Next base: position 222,585 of record CAWEOA010000001.1, read on the forward strand.
CGGTTTCCTCCGCGCATTCACGCAGGGCCACCCGGACGATATCACTATCACCATCGGCGTGACCGCCGGGCTGGAACCATTGTCCATGTTTGCGATGGTGCAGCAGCAGCACCTTTTGTCTGTCCGGACTGACGACCCAAACTGATCCGGTAACGTGTGCGGGGAGTAATTGCCGATCGAAGATGTTTTCATGATCTTCTATATATTGTAAGGCGCTTTTGACATAGGCCACTTCATCCATAAAGCGGCTGCGATAGTGTTTCAGCAGGTTAAGTAATTCTCGGCGATGCATCGCTATCACGTACCCGATGGTCGTTGTACGGCGGCGATGGCGGCGGCAGCGGCCTCGTCGACATCCGCCTCGCGGCCGGATAAGGTCAGGCGGCCGAAGGCGCCCACTGCGCGCACGTCGATAAGCGTGATATTCGCAGCCTTTTCCGCCTGATTCGCCGCGTAGACGATATAACCGGCAGGTTCGGTTTCCAGAATAAACATGCTTTGATCGGGCAAGATCATGGAGCCGCGGCGGTTTTGTCGGTTGATAAGCACCGTGTGATCCGGGGTCATGCCGCGGATGATTTCCTGCCATGCGATTTTGCAACGCTGCCGTTCTTCGATATTTGTGCCGAGTTTTGACAAAATCACTCTCCCGGCTTCACGTACGTCGCTCTGGTCGCGGTGATGAATGACCATAGAACCGAATTCACGTTCGATCACCTGTTGAGATAAATGAACACGGGTGGCCTTGAGAGCCGAATCTGTCAGGCGATGCACGGCCATGCCCGGCGAGACCTCCACCCACAAGCAGGCATCCCCCGGAATCGGCAAAAATCCCTGGGATACGGTAGCCATGTATTCGGCCAACTGCGGCTGGAGCGAGTCGATGTACACGTAGGTGCGGAGTTTGATTATGGGCGTGCGCATTTCTCGTAATTGCTAATCAAGCGTTTAGCGGTATTTTTTCATGAGCAGATTCTACCGTGAGGTGCTTGTTTCCGATAATTTAAAAACTCTTGGCTTGGCATAGACGACAGTCTATAGCATGCCTCTGTTCTTATTACGACGAGTTGTCATTAATGGAAGATTCAGGCAGCCGCTTCCTTGTCTCGAACCCATTTCTTGATTGTGCGTGTTATCTCTCTCGAGTGTCGATTAATAGCTTCAAGCTGGAGCCAGTCGGGCGAGTTATAGAGTTTTATAAATGAGTCTCCAAAATAAATTCGATTGGTTTGAGTTTCCGGTTTCGATGTAGTCTTCTTTCCACGCGCACGACGCTCAGCGAATTTTTTCATTCAGTAAACATGAGGAGAAGATATGGCAGCTAATACTTATCAGGCGGGAGTGAAAGAATACCGCGAAAAATACTGGACCCCGGACTATGTTCCGCTCGATACAGATCTGCTGGCCTGCTTTAAGTGTACTGGTCAGCCGGGTGTGCCGCGCGAGGAAGTGGCCGCCGCCGTGGCCGCCGAATCTTCCACCGGAACCTGGAGTACCGTGTGGTCTGAACTGTTAACTGACCTGGAATTTTACAAGGGCCGTGCTTACCGTATTGAGGACGTGCCGGGGGATTCGGAATCCTTCTATGCATTCGTCGCTTATCCGATTGATCTCTTCGAAGAAGGGTCGGTCGTTAACGTGCTGACGTCATTGGTTGGTAACGTGTTCGGCTTTAAGGCGCTTAAGCACCTGCGCCTGGAAGACATCCGCTTTCCCATTGCCTACGTTAAGACCTGTGGCGGTCCTCCCGCCGGTATCCAAGTCGAGCGCGACCGCTTGAATAAGTACGGCCGTCCTTTGTTGGGCGCCACGATCAAACCTAAGCTGGGCCTGTCAGCCAAGAACTATGGCCGCGCCGTATATGAATGTCTGCGCGGGGGTTTGGACCTGACCAAGGATGACGAGAACGTCAACTCCCAACCGTTTATGCGCTGGCGCGATCGTTTCGAGTTCGTTGCCGAAGCCATCTTGAAGGCCCAGCAGGAAACCGGCGAGCGCAAGGGTCACTATCTCAACGTGACTTCTGGAACCGTGGAAGACATGTTCGAGCGCGCAGAATTCGCCAAAGAGCTGGGCATGCCAATCATTATGCATGACTTTCTGACCGGTGGATTTACTGCCAACACCAGCCTGGCTAACTGGTGCCGCAAAAACAGTATGCTGTTGCATATTCACCGTGCCATGCATGCGGTAATCGACCGCCATCCCAAGCATGGTATTCACTTCCGCGTTCTGGCCAAGTGTCTGCGTCTGTCCGGCGGCGACCATCTGCACGCCGGTACCGTGGTGGGCAAACTCGAGGGCGACCGCGCCTCCACGCTGGGCTTCGTCGACCAGTTACGCGAATCCTTCGTCCCGGAAGACCGTTCACGCGGTGTGTTCTTCGACCAGGATTGGGGCTCCATGCCTGGCGTATTCGCGGTTGCCTCAGGCGGTATCCACGTTTGGCACATGCCGGCGCTGGTAGCCATCTTCGGCGATGACTCCGTGCTGCAGTTCGGTGGTGGTACACAGGGGCACCCATGGGGTAACGCGGCGGGCGCCGCGGCCAACCGTGTCGCGCTGGAAGCCTGTGTCAAGGCACGTAACCAGGGTCGCGAGATTGAGAAAGAGGCACGCGACATCCTTACCGAGGCCGCCCGAACCAGCCCGGAACTGGCCATAGCGATGGAGACCTGGAAGGAAATCAAATTCGAGTTCGAGACCGTGGATAAGCTCGACGTGGGTTAAACCACGGTCGGTAACGGGCTGAATTTCTATAAGCGAATCAGATGAGGAATTAACTATGGCATCTAACATGAACGAAATGGGCGATTACCAGACCAGTCCTACCCTGGAAACTTTCGGCTTTTTGCCCAAGTTGACCCAGGACGAGATCTACGAACAGATCAATTACGTTATTGCGCAGGGTTGGTCGCCGGCTATCGAGCATGAGCATCCGAGCCAGGCGATGAGTTACTACTGGACCATGTGGAAGCTGCCTTTCTTCGGTGAGCAGAAATTGTCCCGTGTGGTGGAAGAGCTTGAGGCCTGTCATCGCGCCTATCCGGATCATCATGTTCGCCTGATCGGTTACGACAATTACACCCAAAGCCAGGGCACGGCATTCGTGGTATTCGAGGGCCGCTAAGGCGTGGTGGGAGGGCGTGTTGCCCGAAACGGATCGGGCAATACACCTCAATTCAAGAACACAAGTATCGCTCAACGGGGTTACGTTATATGGCACAGATGGCAAACACTCACAGTGGAGACGCGCGTATGGTCGCGGTGGCGCGTCGTCGTGCGCAGTCGCAAACCGGCAAGACCGCCACTATCAGCAGCAGGGCGGCGAGCACTGTCAGCAAGCAGCCCGGCAAGACAGTGGCGCCTGTGACGTCAGCCAATCAAGGTGGCGCGCGCGCCGCGTCCCGGGCCAGGCGCCAAGCGATGTCGACCGGCGGCAAAGCCGGGATCGCCAGCCAGGATCGTACCCGCGTCGTTACCAGTGCTCCGCAAGCATCCGTGAAGATCGATACCCAACAACCCAAACGGGATTGCAGCTGCGGCTGCAAAGGCGATCGCGATAAACGCGAACAGTCACTCGTAGCGAAGGCGGGTGGCAACGGTGCAACGCTGCGGCCGGCGCCCAAGTTAAAACTGGCCGGCAGCACGGCGCGCGCAGCGTCGGTGGCGCGGCGCCAGGCCATGTCCACCCGCGGCAAGGCAGGTTTGAACGGTAAAGGCATGAGTACGGCGGCCAGCGCCCGTGCTGCCAATCCCAATGTATCCAGCCGCGAACTGGCGCAGGCCCTGCGCGAACAGCGTAGCCGCAACGGCAAGGCTGGAGAAAAGAAGAGCGAGCCCTGTGGCCGTTCGCGACCCAATAAGCAAACCAAGAACACGGCGGCGCAGGATGCTCCCTGGAAGGTCGGTGCCAGTGAAACCAGTCACGGCCAAACCGTCACCGGCACCATGGTCGGGCGCAGTGAAAGCGTTACCGGCGACGAACCCAGCACCTGCCGGCCGGTCACCGGTACGGAATACATGGGCGCCGACATTTTCCACAAGTTTTGCCAAACCGATGCGGGCAAGCAACCGCGCAAGGTCGGCGTCAGTCCGACCTCGCGGGGAAACCGCGTCAGCGGTACCGAAATAGGACGCAGCGCGAAGGTTACGGGCGACGAGCCGGGGACGTGCAAGCGCGTGACAGGCAACGAATATGTCGGCGCAATGCAATCGGAAATCTTTTGTGGCACCAAGGCGGAAAAGTCGCCGGCGAAGTTTACCGATAGCGAAACCCGCAAGGGCAAGGCCGTGACCGGCAACAACGTCGGACGTTCGTCCAAGGTCTCCGGCGACGAGAGCGGTGCGCAACGCGAGTTGACCGGTACTCAATACATGCAGCGCGGCAATGGTAAGGCGCCCGAGAAGGTCGGCAACAGCGCCACCCTGCGCGGTGGCGCCGTCACCGGCACCATGGTCGGGCGCAGTGAACGCGTGACCGGTGACGAGCCGGGCAGTTGCCGCAACGTCACCGGTGACGAGTATATCGGCCAGGAACAATACAGCGGCTTTTGCAAAACGGCCCCGAAGCCCGCTGATCGCAAGGTTGGCCAGTCGCAAACTCTCAAAGGAAAAGAAGTGACTGGCACCATGACCGGTCGTGGCGAGCGGGTGACGGGGGATGAGCCCGGTACCTGCAAGGTCGTGACGGGCACGCCCTACGCCGGCGCCGAACAATATCAATCCTACTGTAAAAGCGATGATGCCGGATTGGCTGCAGCGCGGGTACGTCGCCAGCGCGCTACCCCGGGCGCGGTTATGACGGGCCAGCAACCCGGTATCGGCGGCAAGCTGACGGGAGCGGCCAAAGGTGCCTGTGAACCCCTGACCGGCACACCGTATGTCGGGGCCGATCAGTATACCCAGGTATGCCCGGCGAGCCCGGCGGAACCCGGTAGTCCGGATTATCCACAGCCCATAGGCGGTACGCCGTGGGGCAAGTTCAGTGTCGAGTCGCCCAATCATGCGGCACAAACCAACGAAGTGCACGCAGGCGTAACCGGTACGCAGTACGAACAAGGTCATATTACCGGTTCGTTCGGGAAGGCCACGGGTAAGGTCACCGGTACCGAAGAGGCGCGTTTCGGTCGCGGCAATGGTAATGCGGCGCCGACGCTGCCGGAAACAAGCGAATTGATCGGCGGGCGTGTCAAGTCGCGTGTAACGGGGGAGGGCATGGATGCTGGTCTCCGCGTCACCGGAGATGACTGGGGTCGCGGCGACGTCGTCACCGGCACCGAAGGCACATCGGCCAGGCGCCGCAACCCGACGCGGCGCGGCGCGACGGCCGCCATGGCCATGCAGCCGCAGGTCATCAAGCGCAATGAAGAGCTGGCGGTGCCCACCAGTAAAGTCACGGGCGGCAGCGGTAATACAGAAAAAGGCGCCCTGATTACTTACTCCGGCGGGGCGCGCGGCTGACAAGGCGAACGGCAATCATGATAAACACTCGTCGTCAAAATTTACGTACGCTGCGCTGGCCGCAATCTCCGGCACCGCTACCGCGTACACAAACGGCAAGGCCGAGAGTCGCGGCCGCGTCGTTACAGCGTGCCGGCGCGCATTCCATGGTGAACAGTCGGGAGAATTCGCGACTGGCGAATTATGAGCAGCGCGTAAAGGCGGCATTTGACGACATCGTGCCGACGTTGAAGCATATATCCGCCTTGCAGCACGAGACGGATTTCGAGGAACGTGCCCAAGTAATCGCTCGCGAACAGTTGGGATTTGAATTGCCGGCACAGCTCCTGGCCGATGCCTGGGTTGATCAGTTGGACATGCGGCGCCTGTTCGCCTGCGCCGTGTTCGAGACTTACCGTGGATTTTGCGACGAATTTTTCAGCGCTGATCCCTTGGGTGTCCCGGAAGGGGATTTCCAGGAATTTTTGTTGGGGTGCGGATTCCATACGCTGGATATATCACCCTGTGCCGACGGTCGCCTGGCTCACGTGATTCGTTATGTGTTGCGCCTGCCCCATCGTGCGGTCAGGCGTAAATCCTATGCCGGGGCCATGTTCGATATCGAGGACAGCCTCGACAAATGGACGGAAACGGAGATGTTGCGTTATCGCGAAGGCCGGCCTAACAGCGCCGATGCATCGACGCATTATCTAAAGGCAGTGGTGTACCACTTCAGTTCGGTGGATCCGAACCATGAAGGGTGCGCGGCGCATGGTTCCATGACCGAACGTGCCGCCCAGGCCGGGTTGGATCGGCTGCTTGCATTCCAGCAGGCAGTTCAGGGCAGCTTCTGTTGCGGTGCTTCTATCGACTTACTGTTGATCGGGCTGGATACCGATACCGATGCCGTCCGTATCCACTTGCCGAATGCCAATGGCGCAATCAACCTCGGCGATTATGTCGACAACCGTGAACTGTACCAGGAAACGCAGGGCTTATCCGTGCAGCAGGCGGAAACCAGAATCGTGCAACGAGTCAAGGAAGCACGGGACCAACTCAGTCCAGGAATGACGCAATTGATCGTGCAGCTTCTGCGTAACAATTTTTCACAGATCGAGTATGTGCGTGATTTCCACGGTGAACACTATGAGGATATCGGGCATGCCGAACGATTCATTGGCGCCGGCATCGGTTTCGAGGAAGTACAGCTGCGTAATCTGACGTATTTTGCCTATCTGCACACGGTGGAAGAGGCGACCGCGGATCTGGACGTGGGTATCAAAATTTTTACGCACCTGAATGTGGTCCACGGACTTCCCGTGCCTGTTGTGGTGCGCTTTGACTATCACGGCCCGGTGCCCGGATCGCGCGAACGTGCGATTACACATTGCCATCGAATCGATACCGCGCTGCGTGCTCGCTATGGCGATCTGGTCGAGAGAGGTCTGTTACACACCTTGTTGGCGGTGCGTGATTGCCACGCCAATGGACAAATTGAAGTGTTGAGTTCATCGGCACACGGGTCAAGTACAACGGAGGCGCATTGATGAAGATCTGCCAGGTCGAACGACCCCTGGTCGCAACCAACCGTATTCCGGGTCTGGAGCATCGTCATCTTCAGGTGGTGCGTGATGGCAGCACCACGCAGGTTGCCGTGGACGCGGTCGGCTGTATTCCGGGTGATTGGGTCATTTGCGTCGGCAGTTCCGCCGCCCGTGAGGCAGCAGGCAGCAAGGAATATCCCAGTGATCTGACCATAGTCGGGATCATCGATCGTTGGCCCCCTGAAGCGGAGGCCGGGTGATGGAAATATTGCAGGTGGAGGCGCCGCTGGTATGCACGCGCAGGGTCAAAGGGCTGCAACACATCAGCCTGCGCGTACTGAAAGACGTAAACGGCAAGCGCCAGGTCGCCGTCGATCCGGTGGGGGCGAGGACAGGCAATTGGGTGTTCACCGTCAACGGTTCGGCCGCGCGCTATGCCGTCGGCGATTTCAGTGTCCTTACCGATCTCACTATCGGCGGCATAATTGATAAATGTGAAGCAGGTGGCGATTCGGCCGGTACGCCCAAACATAATATGTGATGAATTTTTTCGTTGTACAACCAAGTCAGAAGGAGATACGCAATGGCAAGTGAAAATTACGGTATAGCATTGGGGATGATCGAGACTCGGGGCCTGGTCCCGGCGATCGAGGCGGCGGATGCCATGACCAAGGCGGCGGAAGTACGCCTGATCGGCCGCGAATTCGTCGGCGGCGGTTACGTCACGGTATTGGTTCGCGGCGAAACGGGTGCGGTCAACGCCGCCGTTCGCGCCGGGGCTGATGCCTGTGAACGTGTTGGCGACGGTTTGGTAGCCGCACACATCATTGCCCGTCCGCACCGCGAAGTCGAACCGGTCCTGCCGACCGGCGGACTGTCTGCGAAAGCGGCCGCGGCTTAAGGCAAGTTAATAGATCAATTTACTTAACAGGAGAAAAACACCATGGCCACTGAAAGTTATGGCATTGCACTGGGCATGATCGAGACACGGGGACTGGTACCCGCCATTGAAGCGGCGGATGCCATGACCAAGGCGGCGGAAGTACGCCTGATCGGCCGTGAGTTTGTGGGCGGCGGTTATGTCACCGTCTTGGTTCGTGGCGAGACCGGTGCAGTGAATGCCGCCGTGCGCGCGGGGGCGGATGCCTGCGAGCGCGTCGGCGATGGCCTGGTTGCGGCGCACATCATTGCCCGTCCGCACCGTGAAGTTGAGCCGGTGCTCGGCGAATCGGGCGGCGATCGTCCGTCGCGCAGCTAACTGACTGGTTGTTGCACATCGAGCGAGTAATTCGTCGTCATGATCCAAACTCATGCTGATTCGCGTGTCTTAGGTTACCTCGGCAGGGCCTTGAGTCTAGAACTCTCTGCGGTCCAGCTATACAGCACCCAGGCCCGTCTCCTCGGAGCCTGGGGGCTGGCCGAGGCTTCCGAACGTTTACGCACTGAAGCTGCAGAGGAATTGGGTCATGCCGACAGGATTATCGGACGGATGCTGGCGCTGGGCGTATCGCCAGGCGCTTCGCAGCTGCGTCCGGTGCAGTTCGGGCGGAGCTTGCAAGAGTTGTTGACGCACGACCACGCCTTCGAAAATGATTTGATAAATCTGTATGGCCGGGCCACCCAGCATTGTGCGCGGACAGGCGATCATGACAATCGCTTGTTCTTCGAAGCGCTGCTCGATGAAGAACGGTCTCATGCGCAGTCACTGGTGCAATGGCTTAAGGATATCGAACAGGCCGGCGTTGACTCAGGCATCGCACATGTCACCTAAATGAAGGAGTACTGACATGAATGATCAATGGCAAGAACGCGTTCGGCCGATACGTCTGGAACGTCGCTATGAGTTCCCGGATTATCCAACTCTGCGTGACTTTCTTGATCGAGCCGCAGCGATTTCCGAGCGAGAAAATTTATTCCCGGATATGGGCTTCGGTCGCAATTACGTGAATGTGACGATCCATTGCGATGAAGGCACGAATATACTTAGTGACCAACATCGGCGTCTGGCGGAGCAGTTAGATGCCTTGCTCGTCAGTCAAGAGCGAGCTTAAAGGAATCTAAATGCCTGTCATCGCCCTGGTGGGAAACAAAGGCGGCGCAGGCAAGACCACGCTTACGGTAAATCTGGCCGTCGGTATGGCACGTGTTGGCCGGGTTGTCATTCTTGATACCGATCCTCAAGGTTCGTCGGCTCAATGGCGCTTGATTTCCGATGATGCAATGGTGCCGGCCGTGGTCTCCGCGACTGATAAGTTATCGGAGCGAGTCGAAGAACTTGAAACGCAGTACGATTACATCGTCGTAGACTGTCCGCCCTCTGTGCACGCGCCGCAAACACTGGCCATTTTGAAAGTGTGCGATTTGGCGCTGATTCCCGTACAACCGTCTCCATTGGACCTTTGGGCATCTATCCATATCGAGCAGGCGATCTCCGAGGCCAGGTCGAGAAACCGCAGCCTGAGGGCGCTGCTGGTTATTAATCAATTGGAGCCCCGTACCACACTGTCACAGCTCATGCGCGATGCATTGGGGGAAATCAATGTCGCGGTTGCTGAGACATCGATACGCCGCCGTGCCGTTTATCGAACCAGTGCACTGGAGGGGCGTAGCGTGTATGCCATGGGCAAGCGTGGCGCGGCGGCTGTCGCCGAGTTGGATCAATTAATTCAGGAGGTAATCAAGCAATGAGCAGCAAGGACAAGGCGCGGCAGAAGCTTGTGGGGTCGATGCGTAAAACCAAGGCCGTTGCAGAAATCGGATCAGACAACGCCAATACTGAATCAGTTACCGAAGATCTTAAGCCGCCTGCTAAGGCTAAGCCGGTTCCTGCAACTAATGCAGAGAGAGTCGTACCCACCAAAGCCAAACTGTACGGTGCTGACGGTTATCAAAGTAGGCGGCGGGTTTGGCCGGACTGAACTGAATTGATAGTGAATACTCTATCGGTATCAATTTTAATATCTATTAAATTTTATCGGTAATCAAAGGTAGCATAGGCGGCAGATTGATCATAAAGCTGAATTGCCGAGGATAACCAACGTGCCGACTTCAGACACTGATTATAATCCGCCGATTGCAATGCCTGATTATCTGATTAGGCATGCCACGCTGCGCCAACTGCAGGTTTTCGAAGCCATCGTCCGCCACGGGCATTTCACGCGCGCAGCCGAAGAGCTCTTCCTTACCCAGCCGACCGTATCCATGCAGGTCAAAAAGCTCGCAGACGCCATAGGTCTTCCTTTGTTCGAGCAGGCGGGCCGTAACGTTAAGCCTACCGAGGTCGCGCAGGAACTGTATAAGGCGTGCCGGGATATATTCGAGACCCTGGCGAATCTGGAGATGAAGGTCGCAGACATCAAGGGAATAAAGCGCGGCCGCTTGCGTCTGTGCGTCGTGTCCACCGCGAAATACATCGCGCCGGAACTGCTCGGCGAGTTCAGTCAGATGCATCAAGGCATTGAAGTATCGCTGAAGGTTACCAATCGTGATCGGGTCCTCGACCGTATTCAGTCCAATGAAGATGACCTATATATCATGGGGCAGGCGCCGACAGACGAACTGCATGTCGATACCTACGCTTTCGCACCAAACCCTTTGGTCATTATGGCGCCACGCAATCATCCCTTGATCGGTAAGAGACGCATACCCCTTTCCACTATCGCCCAGGAACCCCTGATTTTACGCGAGCCGGGCTCGGGTATACGCGATGCTACTTTGCGTCTTTTCTCTGAGGCGGGTCTACGGCCGCGCGTGTCCATGGAGTTGGGTAGCAATGAAGCCATTAAGCATGCAATCGTCGGTGGATTAGGCTTGTCGATACTTTCATTGCATACCCTGACCCTGGAAGGCAGGGACGGCCCGGTTGCTGTCCTGGATGTCGAAGGCTTCCCGATTCATCGCCAGTGGTTCATGGTCCATCAGAAAGGCAAGGAATTGTCCTTGGTGGCCAGGGCGTTTCTCGAATACGCGATTTCCAGCGAACAGAAGATTCGCCAGCGCTTGGAGAAAGTCTGGCCGGGGCTGATCGAGACTGGACAATATGCTGTTTCAGGATAGTTTCGGAAGGTACACAAGCTCGGAGTTTGGTATAGGTACTCTCAGATCGGGTGAAGACTCAGCCGTGGCGGCCAAGTGTGCTGGCTTGGAATGCACGGGTGAAAGAAGGGTGTCACGGCCAGTATGCCTGTAGGTGTGAAACGGAGGGCCTAGGCGGAATGAAGCGCCGTACATGGGTGGTCACGAGTCGCGTCTAGCATAGGCTATCGCCTATTGCTCCCATTTGTAGTTTCGATTTGTCCTGAATTTTTGGGTGTGTAGACTCGATGGATATATGCAAGCTATTCAGGATAGCCGTGCGCTGGTTCGCGATGAATCGAACTGAGGTTTTGCCGACGGGTAATGGTTGTATGGGCTAATAAGGACTTGCCGGGGCGAGTTTGACGTGCTCCTGGCTTGGAATTTACGACGAGATAGAAGGCATGCTAATGAAACAGTTAATCGTGATTGTGCCGGCACTCCCCATACTATCTGCCCTCCTGATATTGCTATTTTCAGGCCAGGTCAAGCAACAAGCCGCAAGGCTGAGCGTTATGACTACCGCCACCGCATTCGTAATGACTATCGTGATGGTTGGCCTGGTAATCGCCGGCCAGACATCCACACACATCGGTTTCGTTCATAGTTGGGGGATACTGCTCTGTGACCCATTGAGTGCCGTCATGGGTGTGCTGATTTCCGGCATCAGCCTAATTGTTCATATCTATTCCATTCGTTATATGGCGGAAGAGGCGGGTTACGCCCGGTTCTTTGTTTTGCTGGATCTCATGACAGCAGCCTTGCTGCTTATGGTGGCGGCCGGCGATCTATTGACTCTGGTGGTGACTTGGCATGTCATCGGGGTGTTGCTGTATTTTTTACTGGGCCATGACACCAGTCGTCAGAGTACCTTCCGCTATGCCTTCTGGACATTCTTTACCTATCGTGTTGGAGATCTGGCCCTGGTGGCTGCTGCGGCCATATTGTTCTATGCCTACGGCACGTGGTCGTTGACAGATATCTTTACAAGAATCCAGGAAAGTCAGCAGGCGACCAGCTTTTTCGGCATGTCGGCCGCGGAGGCAGCGGCGGTTTTTCTTGCCTTGGCAGCGTTCGCCCGCTCTGCGCAAATCCTATTGCATAACTGGCTGCCCTATACCATGGACGGGCCAACCCCGGTATCGGCCTTGATGCATGCCGGTATCGTCAATGCCGGAGGTTTTTTAATTAATAGATTCGCCCCGGTATTCGTTCATGCCGGCGATGTTTTACACGGGTTGTTTATTGTTGGTTTGATAACGGCCGTGATTGGCTCTGTGCTCATGCTGGCCCAGAATGACATTAAGAAAGCCCTGGGTTACTCGACTATGGGGCAAATGGGATTCATGGTGATGGAGTGCGGAGTCGGCGCATTTTCCTTGGCCATCTTCCATTTGATCGCCCATGGCTTATTCAAAGGCACGTTGTTCTTGAGTTCGGGCGGCGTGATCGGTGAGGCGCGCCACGATGATGGAATACCCAAGGATGATCTGTATACCTTCGTGGTCGAGCGACGTCCTGCACGTCAGCGGCCGCCCTGGCTGATGATGGCGTTCATAACACTGGCGGTTCCCGCCGTGGTGCTGTTCCTTACCCATTGGGTTGTGTCTCAGGATTTCTTCCAGAAGCAGGGGGCGGTGATCCTCTTGTTCTTCGGCTGGATAACAGGCGCGCAATTAATATTCGCCACATACCGCACGCGTACCGAGCGGGCCTCCCGACTCTTTACGTTGGTGCTATCGTCGTTTACGGTGATTGTGATCGGCTATACGCTGATAAGCCACGTCTTCGAGTTGTTTTTGTATCCGGACCCGCAATTCCGCGAATTGATACATAAGGCCTCCGATTTCAATGTTGTATGGTTCGACACCCTGATTGGGCTTACAGCCATCGTGATCGTCCTGGGATGGTTGATCACATACTATTCGGAACAAAACGGCAGGCGCGCCAGCAAACTGCCGGGGCGCATCTGGCTCAGCTTTTACACGCTGGTTTCCCGCGAATTCTATTTGGCGGATATCTACGCCTGGGCAACCCGCATGCTGATACGTACCGCGGAATCGCTCAATGTATGGTTAAGGTGGGCGTGAAATGACATCGATTCACTATATCCTCGCCGGCCTGTGTTTGCCGCTATTTCCATTCAGCATGGTGCTGAATATGCTGTATACCCGGCTGCGCAATCCGGTGATACGGAGCTTAATACTTTTGCTCTGGCCGCAGATCGGCCTGATGGTAGTCTTCGCCTACGATCTGAGCGTGCCAGCATGGGTTATGGGCTGGGGACTAGCCACCTCGTTGCTGTATGCATTGAGGTTACTGGCCCTGCGCGAGCTTGGCTTGTGGACGAGCTTTGTTGCGACATCCGCGTGGGCGTTACTCTGGGTATTACAGGGCAATGACATCGCCCATCTTCAGTTGCAGTCGTACGCCCTCGGCGTCAGTGTGCCCCTGATTATGATGAGCTTGCTGTGCCAAGGCCTGGAAATCCGCTTCGGCGCGGCGTATCTAGGGCTCTACGGCGGCTTGGCTCGCACCATACCGCGCTTTTCCGGCATTCTGGTGCTGGTGGTCCTGGCCATACTCGCAACACCACTGTTTCCGACGTTTTTCGCCATGCTTTACATGATACTCAAGGCAGTTCCGACTGCGCCGCTGGTGGCTGTCGGGGTGAGCGTCGTCTGGCTGTTATGGAGTTGGGCAGGGGCGAGATTGCTGCAGGGCCTGATCGTCGGACCGGTTCGTGTGACGGCGCACGATCTTAGCCATGCCTCTCTGTGGATGTACATTATTGTTCTCGGCGGTTTGCTCGTGGGCGGGGTGTATTGGTCGGAGTTGATGGTATGAGCGTGGCGCTCGGTCAACACTTGAAAATCCGTAGCATGATTTATGTGGCCGCGGAACCCGTTCCGTATTTTTGGCCTATGCGCGCCTTTATCCACCATAATCCGCTGCACGGTCTGGAGAATATGCCATTCGATCTCGCGGCGGAGAAGGGCGCGGGTCTATTTCACGGTCAGGCATATTTGCCTCGCTCGGCATACCAGCGCTATCTCCAGCAGGGCAGGGTGGACCGGCAGCGCCTAGTACAAGAAGTGGATAAATTCCTGGCCGGGCGTAACGCGATACCCGGCTTGGATATGAATGAAATGCTCATGACCCTCCTCACCGACCTGGATAAGCCGGTGATGCTGCCAACCAGCCTGTTGAGCGACAGCGACATCCATGATTCTTTGCAGGGGGGTAATGCCGGTCTTTCCTTCGAGCCGCCCGACGCACTGATTAAACAACGATTGCAAGACCAACTGCTGGATAAACGTCCTGTGTACGAGGCGATAGACAGCTTATATGGGACCGATATTGGCTCAAGCCTCGACGAACTGGTTATTAAGAGTTGTCTTGACTTTTTCGACGAAGGCCAATCGGTCTGGCGTATGCCAAATAGAGAATTAGGTTTCTTTCCAGCATGGCGGCAGGTGGCCATGCGCAACATTCGCCTTTCATTGCGCGGGTTGAATATCTCTACGGTATTGGCGGTGGAAGATAAGCCTGAAGCTGTCATCGATTATGTGATGAAATCCCTGCGAGTGCCCGAGGACCATTGGGTCGGCTATTTCACCCGCGAGCTTGCCCATCTCCATGGGTGGGCAGGGTTCATTCGTTGGCGGGCCAATGCTAAAAATTACCATTGGGCGCGCCGTTATCCCGGCGACCTGGTCGACTATATGGCGGTGCGCCTTACCTTTGCCTTCGCTCTGTTGGCCGATCACGGCCGTCAAAAGCTGGCTTATACCGCAGATGATGTTCGTGCACAGCTCGAAGAACGTCCCTTTGAGGCCTACCTGCGTCATGAGTTGTATGGTGGCAATGTATTGCCGTCCATGGCACATAAAATCGAAAAGGCGCTGCTTCGCAGTCGTGTGGGCCTCATCAAGCAGGTCTATTATAAGTATGTCGGATTAAAACATGCGGATGAGGCGCAACGCCAAGGTGCGTGTCTGCGGAAATTGTTGGATAGATCGCATGCTCAGGATAATGCAGCGAACTTGTCCCAAGAGGATTTCACCAGCCTCATTGCAACCTTGCGTGAATTCGAAAGACAGGAAGGGATATTCTGGCTGCGCGCCATGGAATCCCAGGCCATGAGCCATTTGTTACAAGGTATCAGTCTGACGCCGGAAGCAGCGCGTGCTAAGCGCCCCTTCGCGCAAGCCTTATTCTGCATCGATACACGCTCTGAACGGATTCGCCGACATTTGGAAGGGATTGGCGATTACCAAACATATGGTATCGCAGGCTTTTTCGGAGTCCCAGTGAGCTTCATGGAATTGGGCAAAGGTTGCGAATCCCATCTATGTCCTGTGCTATTGACGCCGAAAAACCTAGTGCTCGAAATGTCCGTGCATGGTGCCCAAGAGGATGCCGCCTTCGGTAGTCTGGAGAAGGTGCTGCATGCTTTAAAAGAATCCGTGCTCACGCCTTTTGTTACGGTGGAGGCGGTCGGACTATTATTCGGCATCGACTTGGCCGGCAAGACCCTCGCACCGCGGGCCTACAACAGCTGGCGGCATCGTTTGCATTCGAAAAAGCCTGTAACCCGCCTGTTGTTGGATAAGTTGACCCGGGAGCAGGCGGATTCTATCGTGCGTGCGGTGCAACGAGCCGTCATTGTCAAGGCGGTGGAGCACGAGCTGCATAAATCGACTGAGCTGCTGACGGACGAATTGATTCGCGATTTTCGTGAATCCGCCATGGGGCACGAACATAGCTACCTGCGTAATGCAAGGGCCCTTGGGGTATCCGAGGCGCAATTGGATAAATTCCTTGTTCGTCTGCGCGAAAGATATCGAATCAACCCAGCCTTTGCCCAATTGCAATTGGAACGGCTGGGGAGAATTGGCTTTACCCTCGATGAGCAGGTACGCTTTGTGGTGCAAGCGTTGACATCCATCGGCCTGACCGACGGTTTTTCCCGCTTTATACTACTGGTAGGCCATGGCAGTAGTTCGGAGAATAACCCCTACGAATCGGCCTTGGATTGTGGGGCCTGTGGTGGAAATTATGGCTTGGTCAACGCGCGCATCCTGGCGCAAATGGCCAATAAGTCCGAGGTCCGTCAGCGCCTGGTTGAGAAGGGAATAAATATCCCTGAGGACAGCTGCTTCGTGCCGGCGCTGCACAACACGACGACCGACGAGATTTCCTTGTTCGATATCGACCTCATTCCGCCTTCGCACCTTGTCTATATTGACCGTTTGCGCAAAGGACTTACCGCCGCGGCGCGGCTTTGCGCCCAAGAGCGCCTGCCGAGTTTACAGCTGTCCGATACCAGGCAGGAGGAGCCCGCTGCCGCGTTGCGGTTTATGCAGCGCAATGCCATGGATTGGTCGCAGGTGCGCCCTGAGTGGGGCCTGTCCGGCAATGCCTATTTCATCATCGGCAACCGCAGCCTGACTCGGCAATTTTCTCTCGAAGGGCGCGCCTTCTTGCATTCGTACGATTATCGGGTGGATCCCAAGCGTCGACTACTGCAAAACATACTCACTGGGCCTTTAGTGGTCGGTCAATGGATCAATATGGAGCACTATTTCTCAGCCGTTGATAATGAACGTTTTGGCAGCGGCAGTAAGGTCTACCACAACGTCGCCTGCCGTTTCGGTGTTATGACGGGCAATCTCAGCGATCTGCGTACCGGCCTGCCGGCGCAAACCGTCCATGAGCAAGGCTTTCCATATCATCAGCCGCTGAGATTGATCACGGTGATCGAGGCGCCATTCGAGCACGCACGCAGCGCCGTCGACGCGGTCCTCGCCGTCAAATATCTGGTGCGCAACACCTGGGTGCGCTTGATGATTATCGATCCGGAAACATCAACCGTTTATATCTATGAAGATGGTGATTGGCACAAACAGTCGTGCGCAGCCGGGATCCATGCCGCGCATATTGAGGAGTCGTCCGTATTATGAAAAATCTAAATTTCAGCCCATTGAAAAAACTCGAAATTATCCTTGAGGGTGAGCATCAGGGTTTTGTCGCAGACTTGCTCGATAGAGTAGGTGTCAAGGGTTATACCATTATTAATAATCTCTCGGGTAAAGGGCGCCATGGTTTTCATGAAGGCCACCTTATGTTTAATGAAGACGATGTGCTGATCATGATCGTCGCCGCAGTTCCTGAGGACCTGGTGAAACCCATACTGGAAGGGCTTGCACCCTTTTATAACGAGCATTCCGGCGTAGTGTTCATTTCAGATATTCAGGTAACGCGCCTGGTGAAATTTCGTGATTAAAGTCCATGCAAGTCGAGTGCTAAGAAAATATGAGGACTAGACATGATTGATGAAACGCTTGAACCGCATAAACCGCAGTTCGCTTCAGCACCGGAGCAGGCGCGCAAGGCAGCGACCGTGGATGAGGCGCTGGAGGCTGCGGCCGAATTGAAGCACACGGTTGGGGTCGTGCGCCAACAGGCGAAAAAGCGCCGTGCGGAGCTCGCCCGATTGGGCAAGATGGCGTTGCCGCCGGATCAACGCTAATCATACCTGCCGAGGATGTTGGTTAGACTGTGAGTCGTTCCGTCATAATAACCTTCAATCTGAAGTTGCAAATTTGCCGACAAGCCCGCCGGGTCGCACAGCGATTCCGAGAGTGTTGATTAATGTAACGATAAGGTACTGAATATGATTCCACTCTGCGTTGGTTTGGTGATGGGCAGTCAGTCTGATTGGTCGGTGATGCAAGCTGCGGCCCAGATGCTGGATCAACTTAATATTCCCTACGAGGCCAAGGTCGTTTCCGCGCACCGTACGCCGGACCGCTTGTTCGAATATGCGCAGACTGCCAGGCAACGCGGCTTGGCCGTGATTATCGCGGGGGCAGGCGGCGCCGCCCATCTTCCCGGCATGCTGGCAGCCAAGACTACCTTGCCGGTTCTGGGCGTGCCGGTGCCGTCCCGCTACCTCAAAGGTATGGATTCTTTGTTGTCCATCGTGCAGATGCCCAAGGGTATACCGGTCGCGACTTTTGCCATCGGCGAGGCTGGTGCCGGCAATGCGGCCTTATTTGCGGCGGCGATGCTGGCGGCCTCCGATAACGGGGTGGCGGAACGACTTGAGGCCTTTCGCACCGATCAGCGGCGGGCGGTGATGGATATGGATTTGCCGCCAAAGCTATGATTCTGCCCGGAGTGACGCTAGGTGTGTTGGGTGGCGGTCAATTAGGCCGGATGTTCAGCCAGGCCGCTCGGACCATGGGTTATAAGGTCATGGTGCTGGATCCGGACCCCATGAGTCCCGCGGGCGCAGTGGCCGATCAGCATCTGTCGTGTTCGTATACCGATCCGGATGCATTGAACACTATGGCCCGGCAATGTGCCGCAGTGACCATCGAATTTGAAAATGTACCGGTAGAGACCCTGCGGCGTCTGGAAAAGGAGTGTTTGGTGCGTCCCGGTGCCGACACCGTGGGCCAAGTACAGGATAGAATTCGCGAGAAGGCTTTGCTGCGTGAGTGCGATCTTGCGACTGTGCCGTATTATCCGATTCACCATGC
This sequence comes from uncultured Gammaproteobacteria bacterium, assembly GCA_963810615.1. Lineage (GTDB taxonomy): Bacteria > Pseudomonadota > Gammaproteobacteria > DRLM01 > DRLM01 > JARRQJ01. Next base: position 241,195 of record CAWEOA010000001.1, read on the forward strand.
AGGGGATTTGGATACGGCGTTGGCGTCTCTCAAGCTCCCTGCCATTCTTAAGCTAGCAGCGCTGGGTTACGATGGTAAAGGTCAACGCACCATATCCTGCGCGGCTGAGGCGCATCGGGCCTTTGACGAGTTTGGCGGCAAACCTTGCGTGTTGGAACAGCGCATCGATTTGCAAATGGAGTTGTCCTTGCTCCTGACGCGTAGTCCCACAGGTGAAATTGCCTTTTACCCACCGGCAGAAAACATCCATGTCGACGGGATTCTCGACACCTCCATCGTGCCGGCGCGGACGACCTCCGTAATTATTGCTCGCGCCACCCGCATGGCGCGAACCCTGGCTGAACATCTGGATTATTGCGGGCTGTTGGCGGTAGAGTTTTTCCTTACCCGGCAAAACGAACTCCTGATCAACGAGATTGCACCGCGCCCGCATAATAGCGGTCATTTCACCCTGGACGCCTGTCTGACATCACAGTTCGAGCAGCAGGTTCGTATGCTGTGCGGATTAGCGCCGGGGGATACCCGCCTGCTGTCGCCGGCGGTGATGGTCAACCTCCTGAGTGATCTTTGGCAGGCACAGACCCCCGACTGGGGGAAGGTATTAGGCATGCCCAATGCGAAACTGCATCTGTATGGCAAGCACGCGGCGCGTCCGGGACGCAAGATGGGACACTATAATGTGCTGGCCCCGGATGTGGCGCAGGCCTTGGACCTGGCGGAGCGCATACGTCTAGCCTTACATCAGGGCATGCAAGGCCCCGGCGCCTCCACTACGGTGCGGGGCGCGTAAATCTCCGACTTCAACATGATTGCGGATCTTCAGCGAGTCTGTAAATGATGTAGGCTAATCTCTTATTGTAGTCAGTCCAAAAGGGCGTTGGCGCCTCTGATTGGAGGTATAACTATATAAAGCATATAATCTCTAGCCATTAGATGCCGCGGGCGGTGCTTCGAGAGCAAGAGCAATGGCGAATGATGACAACAATCAGCCGATAGCCATGCCGGATTATTTGATTCGGCACGCGACCCTGCGTCAGCTACAGGTGTTCGAGGCGATTGTTCGGCACGGTAATTTTACCCGCGCCTCCGAAGAGCTCTTCCTCAGCCAGCCGACTGTCTCCATGCAGGTCAAAAAACTCGCTGACGCCATGGGTCTCCCTTTGTTCGAACAGGCTGGCCGGGGGGTTAAGCCCACCCAGGCGGCGCAGGAGCTGTACGAGGCATGCCGAAGTATTTTCGAGACCTTGGCAAACCTTGAGATGAAGATAGCCGAGATCAAGGGCATTAAACGGGGTCGATTGCGCTTGTGCGTCGTGACTACTGCCAAATATATCGCACCGGAATTGCTCGGCGAGTTCAGCCAACAGCATAAAGGTATCGAAGTTTCGCTCAAGGTAACCAACCGCGACCGCATGATAGACCGCATGCTAGTCAATGAAGACGACATTTATATGATGGGGCAGACGCCGAGCGCAGAGCTGGGAGTGGAAGCCTTTCCCTTTGCCCCCAATCCGCTGTTGGTGATGGCGCCGCGCAATCACCCCTTGGTCGGCGAAAAAAATATCCCACTGTCCAGGATTGCCGAAGAGCCCCTGATCCTACGGGAACCGGGCTCGGGTATCCGAGATGCGACCCTACGCAAGCTCGCCGAGGCCGGGTTGCAACCGAAGATCCGTATGGTGTTGGGCAGTAATGAGGCCATCAAGCATGCGGTAGTAGGGGGGCTGGGCCTTTCCGTGCTGTCGCTGCATACCTTGACCCTGGAAGGCAGTGATGGACCGGTGGCAGTATTGGATGTCGAAGGCTTTCCGATCCAGCGACAATGGTATCTGGTCTACCCAAAGGGAAAAGAGTTGTCCCTGGTGGCGCGATCGTTTCTCGAATTTGCCATTGCCAGCGGACCAAGCATCCGTCAGCGCCTGGAGCAGTTATGGCCGGGCTTGATAGACGCGGATCTGTCCTCGTCGCCAAAAAATCCCTAACAGCCATACGCCGGCGATAATTGACGTGTTCGCGGCGATTGCTTAATACATAATTGAAATCCCGCTTAAAACTCCAGCGCCGCGGGTTTCAATAGCCCCTCATCTATATCAGCCATAGACAAACTTGATTTTTATTTATCTGTATTTACCAGCATTATTAAAAGGCTAGTGCGCGTCTATCGTGGTTGCGTACGGCCGATCTTAGCCAGGAGATGAGTCATGGCCTTGGTCAATATGAAAGATTTGCTGCGGCATGCCTACAACAATCGTTACGCCGTGGGCGCCTTCGAGGTCGTGAGTCTCGAGTTTCTACGCGCGATCATCGAGGCGGCGGAAAAATCTCGTTCGCCGGTGATATTGAATATCGTCGAGGCGCATTTTGATCTGTTTGACGTGGATCATCTCATGGCTGCGGTGGAGTGCGCTGCAAAGCGGGCGAGCATACCAGTGGCTATCCATATGGATCATTGCGTCAGCTTGGACTCCGTGCGTAGGGCCATAGCGCTGGGCAGCAACAGTGTCATGTTCGATGCTTCTCAGGAAGACTTTTCGGCCAATATCGAAAAGACTCGTCAAGCCGTTGCATTGGCTCATGGTTGCGGAGTGCCAGTTGAAGGGGGGCTCGGTTATGTCGCGGGGATTTCCAGCGATGAGGACGATGTGGAAAAGGACATATCCACACGTACCTCGGTGCCTGAGGCCAAGGCTTATGTGGAGCGCGCCGGTATTGACTTCCTGGCTATTTCCATCGGAACTGTGCATGGTCGTGCCAATAAAATCCGCCTCGATTCCAGTCTCCTGACGCGCATCAGGGAAAACCTAGATATTCCGTTCGTGATACATGGGGGTACCGGCCTGACAACTCAGCAATATCATAAATTGATTGATCACGGAGTGGCGAAGATAAACTACTTTACTGGCATGGCTGATTTATTGATCAGTCAGCTCAAGACCAATGTGTCGCGCAACTGCAAAACTTATCGTGAGGCCTTCGCCGATATCAAAGAAGCTCTGATACAAGAAGTGCAATATTGCATGCAGGCGTGGCGTAGCACCGGCAGGGCGGCCGAGGTATTGATACAATGCGGCGCTTGGCAGAGCGTTGAACACGTCATCGTGTATAACACCGGGACCGATGATCCTCTGGTCATCGAAGACATGCTGCGCAAAGGCATGCAGCAATTGAATACGATCCCCGGAGTTATGAATGTCGAGGCGGGCAAGGCCGTGGCAGATGGTGGATCATACCGCTTTTGCTGGCTGATCCGCTTTGCCAATGCGGGGGTTATCGACAGTTACAAGAACCATCCAGTCCATGTTGAATATGCGAACAATTTCTTCCGTCCCATCGCCGCGGAGCGCGTCACCAATGACTATGAAATGCTCTAGGATCTCAAGTCACCTCGATTGATTTAGCAATGGTCTATTAGGGCTTCGTCCACACCTGGCATGCAATTGGTTGAGCAAGCCGAATGAACGGGTCAGCGCAGAAGATCTGCCGCACATCTGCCGAGTTGAGTATAATTATCGAACCATTGCTACGGACTCTACCTGCCAATCCCTGAAGCTACCGATACGAGCTGACTACAGCGATGAGCCGCCGGTCGGTCGGTGTTTCAGCCGCGAATGTCGCGGCACTCGGCTGAGTAAGTGCCCAAGAGGCATCGAAGCCTTGAACAGCACGCATTTCTGTCCTCTGATGAAGAGTTTAATGGATTTCGTCTACATCCATGATGAAAAACTCCTCAGCGCTCGCTACCACTAATCTACAAAGATAGAAACATATCCGCATATCATTATTTTTCTATGCAATATAATTATATTCGACCTTCCCTCGATGGAGTTCCCTTAGCGGAAGGGTGAATTCTACCGATTGATTCCTTCCGGGTGCAGATTAAGCCCGCCGTGATTGAAGTAAATGGCATTGCAGCTTGCTCCCGCATTGAGTCTACCTGCCATTTAAGCTCACTCTCCCCCTACCACACGAGGCATGGCTACGGCGATTTCGCTGTGGAGCCGGTATGCCGGCATCCCATGGGATAATTCTTCCAACAGCCCGGTCATCACCTGACCTACGTCCACTAGGTAGGGATAGCGTTCACCGCGATGCGAGCAAGGCGGTCCGGCCAATTGCATATCCAAAGGCAACACATGGCCAGCAATCCTGGCAAGCGCACGCGTAGTCAGCATATAGCAATGAGCTATACCCCGCTCGCTGCTTACCGCCACGGCGGCTTTTAACAGTACTTTAAGAATCTCCGAGGTGCGATGTTGTTTGATTGCCTCCGATTTAACACCTTCCTTTGCCGAATTATTTTCAGGAAAATCATTGCTGCACGGCTTGATATGGTCTTGCAAGCGACGCCGGTAATGCCCGACCAGGCATAAACGTGAAACCTCTGCGGAGTGTCTTCGGTCGCGCAATAATGAAGGCTCTATGGCGACTCGTTGTTTAATCGGTAATATTTGTGCTGAAGGCAGCACGAACCGCATTGCCGCAACCCATTGCCCGCTATCCCGCTCTCGTACGATAAAATGGAGGGAGTCATCATCCCACTCATCCTTTTCTTGCCCATCGGGAAAATGCGCGGGATCTTCGTAGCCCGTCTCCAAACAATATACTTGGTAACGAAGCTGATAGTGAATTTGGCGACTCCATTGGTCATCGGCTAAAATTACTTCGAAATTCTGACTCGCCATGATAAGGTCCTTATCCTCTGTCGATCTGATATTCCTAATAATCCCTGATCATCAGCTGTAACTCATTGCGCTTTTTGACCGGATGAGTTGCGCCTAAGTTGCTTACCAATTACTTACTTTAACTGCCAAGTTACTTATTATCTCATCGTATCAATTACGCGCTGCATAGTGTTCTTTAGGTAAGATTAGGGTATCTAATCGTCATTACAAGAGTAACAGTAGAGATCTTTTCAGGAGTGAAGATCGCGCCCACTAGACGTAGAAGGCAAAAAAACAGACAAGTAGACGTTGCTACCTTGATCGTGAGTTATCCGCCCGGCACTCTTGTATGCAAATTGATAGAATTATCTTTAGCAAGATGAAGACGTGGTGATGCTAATTCGGGCGCGCAAGGGAGATCATTGAAACCATTAGGTGTATCTCGGACCGGGGAGGGGGACGGTGTGCATTCATCTCCTTCATCGCGACAGTTGGTAGCTGACCATGCCACTGCCTACCTGGACCTCGCGCGAAGACATGGAAAATAGATTTCCGACACCTCCGTCAGGGGCTACGTCCATCTTCATCAGTCGGTTTATGCTCCAGGTCAGGGTGCGGTCATACTGATGCGGTACATAGCTGATGAAGGATGCGGGATCGGCCACATCGATGTCGTTGTGCAGGGTCAATACGGGCAGTGTCACTTGTTTACGCACAAGCACCGCGTGAGCTGCGGGAACGAGATACCAGCCGCTCACGGCCGTGAGCGGCGCATTGGCCGTCACGTCGAACACCGTGAAGCCGCTGGTGGGGAAGTTCGTGCTGTCGCGCAGCGTAGATGCTGTATTTTTCGGAAAACCGGGTTCCGATTGATAGCCGTACACCTGGCGCTGTTGTAGATAATTCACGTCGGGGCAGGTGGAGGTATGGCCGGAATGGACAACTTTCCAGTTGCGCACAGCGGCGGGCTGATCCAGATTCGAAGTATTTAAGATGTAATCGTACTCGTAGCTCAAAGTCTTGTGATGTGGGAGATTAATTGCACTGACTGCAGCGTAAGTAGAATCGAAGTCCGCCAGCTGTGACCACGCAGAAGGAGACGGTGCCGCCGGTGTATCCGTCGCCACTGACTGTATCACGCCGAAACTAGGGTCGGCTACCGTCACAGGGTTCCAGACGACGCCCCCCAGGTAGTTCAGCACCTGGGTAACCGGCGTCCATTTATCATTGCTACCGTTTTGCGGCAGACTCGGACACTGTGAAACGTTCAAGATATTTTCGACGAAACCCGCGCGCCACTCGGTGCTGGTCTTAAGACGTACCGAATTTTCACGCACTAGTTGATCGATTAGATTGTCCGCGGAGTGTATGCTGTCGTCTCCGGGACTGATGTAAAAAGACTTGCCGGTGGTATTGGTAAAGGCGTATTCCTCGGCCGTGAGGGTAGTGTTGTACAAATTGCCGCGTTGATCGAAGCTGACGCCGGCGAAAGTCGCACTTCCGGTATCGGTGACCGTCCCCATGGTAAACGGTGCCACGACAAACTCGACCTTGAATGTGAAGACGCTATTGGTGATATTCCCCGCCAAGTCCTCCACTGCGACGCGCAGGGCGTGGACATCGCTGGGTGATGATCGCAACCAAGCGTTGCTAAGTACCTCCGTTGCCAATGGCGCCAAATACTCACCGTTCACCGGTGTTAGCGCGGCCCACGGCACGACCACGTTGCCGTTTTTTTCATATTGAATACGAACCTTCAGCTGTTGCGTGGGAGAATTCACGCCATTGCTGGGAGGATCGCTGGCGCTGAAAGCGAAGAAGGGAATGTTATTGTCACTCAGCGCCGCACGCGTCTCCGCCACGCCGGCCAGATCGGTATGATCGGTCGCAATTGAAAGGGGTTCTGCGGTGTTGTTGTCGGTCAGCTTTTTTTCAGTGCAACTGCCGTCACCATTCGAAAAGCACGCATCGCCATGGCCTGCACTGGTGTCTATGACCGGCGGGCCTACATCGTAGTCGACGATCGCCACACTGTGGTTGCTGGCGCCCAGCGCCGTTTCGAGCACGATGGGGATATGGTTACTGCCCACCGTCAGATCTACCTGCGCACTCCATGTCTTGTCCGCATTGGGGGTGACCGCCATGCCCTGAATCGTGAGCGACTTGAATCCGAAGCCGTTGTCGTCGTAGTTGCCGGTCAAGGTAAAAGGGGTGTGATTGGTAACGGCGGCGGAAGTCACGTTGACGAACACATTACCGAAGAGGTAGGTGAACTCCCGATGACTACTGAGGCCGAGAAAATCCGTGGTGGTCACGCCGATGGTATGTGTACCGTCGGCGTAGGCGCGCGTATCGATGGCCACCGCGGGATGGGCGGGATCGGCGGCGTCGCCGACCGCCACGCCATCCACCGAGAAGCGCACGCTCTCGGCGCCGGGTACGCTGGTGATAGTCACTTCGAAGTTGTAGACACCGGAGAATGCCGAGCCCTCCGTCAGAACCGGCACGATGACGGGTGCGAAGGCGACGGGATTTGCCTGCGCCTGAGCGCTGAACAGGGCGTTGGTGCTGAGCCTGTGTGCCAGATCGCTCAGCTCGCTGCGGCTAAGCCCGGTCTTGTTTTGCGGGCTGTCACTGACGGCGAGCAGATGCTGAGCGAGGGCGACGCGATATACATCTTGATTCAAGGCCACGTTGCCCAAGGCCAAGTCCATCATGGCATCAGCGGCCTTGTTGTAGCCGCGACCGTCCAGCATGCCGTCGCTGACAATGTCGTTGTACATGACCTGTGCGAGGTACAAGGAGGTATATGGCGTGTGTTCCGACGCGTCGTTTTGCTGACTCACCTGTTGTGCGAAGCTTGAGAGGGCGGCGAGGAGAAAGCCGTAAGTGTAGGGTGCGGTCAGTTGTGTGGTGGCGCCGTTGGGATCGGTGATGTTGTGCGGCAGGACACTGGCAACCGCCACACCGAAGAGCTGATCCGTGTCGTTGAGTGCCGTGTCCACCGCTTCAGACGGGTCTGTCCCCTGGGCGATCCGGTATTCCGCCAGGCCCGCGGCGAGCTGGGTCAAGGGTGTCACCATCACAGACAAGGGCTGCCCGGATTGATAAAGCGTCACCGCCTGCAACACCTGGCCCTCGTCGACATTTACAGCGATGCCGTTGGCTTCTTCCGCATAGTGGCCGCCGCTTACCTCTACCAATACCGGCTGGCTGGGTGCCTGCATTTCAAGGCTGTAAAAGCCTTGCGCATCGGTGACGCCGCTGCCCAACAGCGCACCCTTGCCGTTGCGGTCCAGGGTGTACACTGCGACCTGGGCATTTTGGATCTCCGCGGCCACCGCGTTTCCCGAGACCGTGCTGGTGGGACGGGCGGGTGGTAATTCCCCCGAACCCCCACCGCAGGCCACCAATATCCAGGCCATTACGGCCAAGCACAGCAGTCTCGTTGTCATGGCGATTTCCTGGCACGCGCGTCATGCGGCTCTTGCTCATTGATAGCGATATAAAATGCCCACGGACAAGGAGGTCTCGGTGATGCCTCCGTTCACAGGAATTACCTGCTCAAGCTTGGTACTCAGGTCCCAGTCGCGTGCCAGAGCCCACTCGCTGACGATATGGACGATGATCCCCAATGCCGTACTGGAACGATCCGTATAGGTATTCAATAGAAAGCCGTCGCTGTCCACGGTATAGCGCTTGGAATAGTGGTTGCGCGATAAATCCAAACCCGCGCCCAACCAAGGCGACCATTTTCCCCATTGCACATTGTGCTGTACCGCCAACCGAGCCCCAATGCGGCTCGCATCCTGCCCTATGTCGCCGGCGCCGGCATCCAGGCTGGTGCGAAAGTAGTATCCCTCCGCCCAATAACGCCAGCCGCGGGGCAACCAATCCGTGTAGATCAGGGTGAGCGGCTGAACATCCACCGCAGCCTTGGTGGAGCCGTCGGGATCGTCCACTGTCAGCCGGGAGATTCCCACGGCGTAACCGAAACGCGCCGTATTCTCCGGTAAGCCGATAGCCGCTGCCGACACCTGGCCACTCAGCGAAAGTCCGAGCAGCGCCATCATCCATCGCAAACCAATCATTGCACGTCTTCTTGTCGAGAGTACTGCTGATCATATTACCCCACTTCCCGCAGCGCATGCATCAACGCTTCAATCTCACCGAACGTAACTGTGATCCAACTTCGTGATGAGCACCTGTCCATCGCGTTTTTGAATGCGAAGGCTGATATTGCCCCTGTATGACGATTCCCAATCCCGACCCTTCTCCTTTACCGTTACGCCGAAATGCCCCTCACCTTGCACGGCATCGCCGACATCCCGCCATCGCAGATCATTGAGCGCCAAGCGGCGTTCATCGGTTATGTTGAACAATTTCTGATAAGATCGGGCGATGGCCTCGCGGTTGCCATCTTCATCACTGCGTGCATCGCGGGCGAATAATTGCACCAACTCATTCATATCGCCGGTCACATAGGCCTCGCGGAAGCGGTCTAACACCGCGCTGAGTTCATCCTCGGAAATGGGCATAGCCTGAAGAGTCGCTGTTCCTTCAGTCGAAGCAGGGTCGGCGTGGCCGGTCGCTGCGATTGACTGGCTTTGCGGATGAGTGGTCACGGTCACAACGGCTGCCGTTGGCGTATGCGAGAACCTAGTCCGCCGCGGTTTTGTCATTTTCCGTTGCGTGACCTTGGCTGTCATAGTGGGTGCGGGTTTCTTAGGTCGCGCCTTCACATTCGACTGCGGTGCCGCGGCAAGTCCTGTTTTGGCCACGGCGGCCTGAGAGACATGCACCGCTTGAGTGTCGTGTGCCGGTGGCGTGATTTCCATGACCGGGGGCGTTGGCTCCAACAAGGTGTCAACTTTCTCCACCACTAGAGTAGTGCCTATTTCTAACGCAGGGTCTTCCGATGGAGGCGCGGCCGCCGGCAGCGATGGTGAGTCGTCCACTGGTGATGCTGCTGTCACTATATGTGGCACTACATTTTTCAGCCTGGTAGGGGCCAAGGCTGCCTGTCCGCGTGATGGGGGTGCTGGCATTGCAGCGATCTCTTTGGCGGTGCGCTCATGGAGGTTGTGGTTTGTCAATAAAATGAGATCCGCCACCAACAGCACGGCCCCCGCCGTCAGTGGCAGTAACAGCGGACGTGCTCGGGAGAGCGTAGGTGAAAGATGGCTGGATAGTGAGGCGATATCGGAGACTAGCCGGGAAATAATTTGTGCAATATGCCTGGCAAGCGCAGGAGAAGGGAGTCCATCGCGGGGCGTTGTTATCGAGATGTATGACGGCGCGGCCGATGGCCGGGGCGGCATGCTCGCCTCACTCCGCACATATGTGGGTGTGGATTGCGCGGCGGTCGGCATGCGTGCATTGGGTGTGCCCGCCACGGTGGATGTTGCGCGTGCTGCCGGCGCTGTGTTAACGGCGGGGGTATCCATGCCGATGGTGCGCGCAACGGCGGCATGTTCCCGCTCCAAACCGGCGAAATTGATCTCTTCCAGTTGCCTTTGCAGCAAGGGTTCGACTGAGCCCATTTGACCGGTCTCTTGTGCCCATTCGCTGTATGCATGGGTTGTCGCGGACGCATCTATTTGATGCTTCTCCTCAAGGTAACCGTACAACATGATGCGATTGCACAGCGCATTGATAAGGCGGGGGATACCTTGGGTGTAACGATGAACGTACTGGATCGCTTCGGCGGTGAAGCTGGGGTCACCACACCAGCCAGCCTGGCAAAGGCGGTGCAAGACGTATCCCCGGGTCTCTTCAGGGCATAATGGGTTTAGGTGGTGGGCGGCGATGACGCGTTGCTGGAATTGCTCCATGTTCGCCCGGGTAAGCATGTCCCGCAACGGCGGCTGTCCCAACAGAATGCATTGCAACATTGCCTGCGGACCCCGATGGAAATTGGAGAGCATGCGGAGCTCTTCGAATGAACCCTGTGGAAGGTTGTGGGCCTCATCCACCACCAACAGCACATGCTTCCCGGCTCGCGTGTGAGCGGTAAAGAATGCCTGTAGACGGGCGAGTAGATTGGATTTAGTGCCGTCCCCGCCGAGCTGAAACGCCACGGCAATGGCTCGCAGAAGATCTTCAGGCTGCAACTGGGTTGTCACCAGCTCGCCGATTACCATATCGCTCCGCGACAGCTCGCCCAGCAAGGTGAGCGCCAGGGTGGTCTTACCGGTCCCAACGGCGCCGGAGACCACGATGAATCCTTCCTCTTGTAGCAGGCCATAGCGCAAATGCGCCAGTGCGCTTTTATGCGTAGCGCCGGTGAAGAAGAAATTAGGATCCGGTGTAAGGCGGAAGGGTTGAGCCCGCATCCCATAATATTTTTCGTACATTGGTGGCGGCCTCGCTATTTAGGAATTCCTGTGTTGAAATTCGATACTTTCTGAAGGAATTACTGCATCGAAAGTCAATGGTGAACGCCATTGCATGTCTTGACGACTTGATCGGCTTTATCTCAGACATGGTCGGTTCGAGCATAGGAATTATCCATTAATCTCCCCCGGGCTTTCTGTTCGCTAGCGTACATAAAGCAAGAATATCTAACGATGTCTCCTTGCGATGAGAGAGGGATATCGTGCCAATATTTAAAAAGGCCGTCTTGCGACGGCCATTAATTCAATGAGTTACAACTATATCCATGCCTTATGGCGCTGGCTGTGTCACCGTGGTTGCATCAAGATTGACCGCGGTCTGCGCCAACAGTCTGCCGTTGATAGATGAAAGATTGCCGAACGTGATCGATGTCTGGCCCAGGATGATTCCCTCAAAGTGCGTGTTGGCGCCGATGGTTACCGCGCCGGAAACCTGCCAGAAGACGTTCTTGGGCAATGCTCCACCGGTCAGAATAACGTTCTTGGCGGCAGCCATGCCTAACGTTCCCGCCACCTTGAAGATCCATACGTCGGTTGCGCTCCCATTGAGGGTGAGATCCGTGGGAATGGTGACGTTGCTTCCCCATTCGTATACCCCAGGGGTGAGGGTTAGACTGGTAAGCGTACCGGAACCCACATTGGTGGTCGCGGCGGAGGTCGCTGTCCGTCCGGCGGCATCGGTGTATGCGGTTTCCATATTGAGCACGGCCGTGCCTAAATCAGGTGTCGTCGTCCCTCCCACATAATCGGCAGCATACAGTTTGAAGGGTGCGACTACCTGGGCGGATGTGGAATAGGTAGTGGTGACTTCAGTTTCTGACCATCCAGTCAGGCTACCCCTGGCGGCTGGACTTAAACCGACATTCCCAGTCACGACGGAGCTTGGTACGGTTGCGACACCTGATTTTGCCAGAATCGCATAATTGGCGGCCGTCCCTAGAATGACCGGGGCAGGCCCGCCAGCAACTATCGTCCCTGTTGTAAAGCTCCATACATAAACGCTTGCCAATGCATTTCCAGCCAGATCCTTGGCGCCCGTGGTAATCGTGGCCGTATAGGTGGTACTGTCGGCTAGATCACTGCTTGGATTAAAGATCGCGTTTGTGCCTGAGTACGATACTGAACCTGCAACAGGCGTGGTTCCTTGTTTTAAGGAGAAGGTCGCGGTGGTGATCGTGGAAGGATCCATGACCTCGTTGAAGGTGGCGGTAATGTTCGTGTCTTTCACGATTCCGGTAGCCGTATCCGCGGGGTTGTTGGAACTCACTGTGGGAGCGGCGTTGTCCACTGTTGTGCCGGTGGTAAAGCTCCATGTTTTAGTAGCAGCCAATGCATTACCGGACAGATCCTTGACCCCGGTGGTAAGCATTGCCGTATAGGTGGTGCTGGCCGCAAGGTCATTGGTGGGATTGAAGGTCGCGGTTGTACCTTCGTAAGTAACCGCACCTGGAACAGGTGTGGCACCCAACATTAAGGTAAAAGTTGCGGTGGTGATCGTGGAAGGATCCATCGCCTCACTGAAGGCGGCGATGACGTTAGTGTTGAGCGCTATGGCGGTTACCGTATCCGCTGGGGCGGTGGTGCTGACAGATGGTACGGTTGAGTCAGCAGATGTTGGTGTATCATTATTGCCATTACATCCGACCAATACTGTCACCAGCAGCAATGTCATTAGCCATTCGAGCGGATTAGTAATCCTTTTGAATCTGTTCATTTACTTCTCCCAATACTAGAGTCACAAAATTATCGGTGTGATCAACCGACCTAGACTACTACTCGTCCCGACTCACATCTCTTACCAATTATCAGCTGCCACTTAACAGGCCGATCTACGCGACGTGCCTCTCGATGCGATTTTCTACAGAGGGTTGGTCTAGCTTCAACGGCAGACAGGTTGCCGCGTTCCTCGACGAGATCAAGTCCGACGAATGGAGATACGCATGTAAGCCTGCGAATCTAAAAAGTAGATTTTGGACGGGACCCGTTGTCGGATGCGAGACATGCTGGTATGTATACGCTGATGATCACGATTCTTCCGTACGTCATCGCACACAAGGGACAAATCATAGTAAATTCAACGAGACAATCTAAAGCATCCAGGGCGTCGGCACGTCCGTCAAATTTTCATGTCCAACATCGGTATCCGCGGGCAGGAAGAAATAGAAGATGAGATTTGGCCGTGGCGGTTGTTTACATCAGCCACCGTTTTTTCATGAGCAGATAGGATAGAAATGACATCCCGAGGCCAATGGAGAATAGAAAAATCCATTCCTGAGGAAAGGCAGAGAGGTGGCCCCCCTCTACCAGGATCGATTTAATAGGTCCGTAGAAATGATAAGAAGGGAGTAACGGCGCCACCTTACTAAGCCTAAGGGAAAAATCGGACAATGCGGCGGGGAGTAGGAGGGGCAGGTAAATAAGCACGCCGATCGTTCGGGCGCTGGCTTGAGTGCGGCAGAGAAATCCCAAAAAAATCCCGAAAGAACTGAAACAAAAGCCGCCGACGACCAGAAAGGCGACATAGCTTACGATATTCACGGAATCGAAATCGTATTTCCCCAATAGGTGAAGAAATCCCACGGCGGTGCCGATCAAAATCACCCCCGTAAGCAATTTCGCCAGCAACCATTCGATCTCGTTGATCGGCGTCTGCAAAAGCCCCAGCAGCAATTTCTTTTCTTTTTCTTCCGCAACCTGCGTGGGGAGGATAATAAGGCCGATCAGCAATGACAACATCAAGATCCAGGTCGGCAGCGTCTGTTGCTGGATCCCATTCGCCTGGAGGGGAAGGATGTTCGAGATCCAGCTTTTATCCTTGCGCTCGAGCGCGTTTTGCAGGGCTGACACTCTCTCGACGATGGTCAAGGTTTGAAATGAAGCCTTGGTCAGCACCATCAACTCCAAGCGCTGAGGTTCGCTACCTGATGGGGCCAAAACGCCGTCGATCATTTTATCTTTAAGCCACTGTTTAGCTTCTTCTCTATTGGAAAGCCACGATATTGTAAACAACCGGTCGGCGGATTGGATGCTTTTAATCATCCTGGGGGAATAGGCTTCGTTTTGAAGGAGTCCGATCTTTATCGTTTGAACATCTGTATTATCCTGATCGGCCAATTTCAAAGAGTAGAAGACGAAAAGGGGAATAAATAAAATGAGTAAGAGAGTCTTGTTTTTAAATGCGATGGCCAAATCATTCAGCGTCAACGTCACCACATTTCGGATCATGCGTATAGGTTCTCATGAATGCTCGATCGAAAATAGACGGAAGGGGCGCCATCGAAGATCAAGCTGCCATGATGGAGCGCGATGATCCGCGTCGCCAATGTCTTGATCTCCTCGGGCCGGTGAGAGGTGAACAGGACGGTTTTTCCGGAGCAATGGATTTTATTGAGCAGAGCGTAAATCTGTTTCGTCATCTCAAAATCGAGCCCGGAGGACGGCTCATCCAGAAGCAGCAGCGGAGGATCGGCCAACAGGGAACGGCCTATGCTGACCCGTTGCCTCAGCCCCTTGGACAAGACCTCTATTCTGTTACGCCTAAAAGGAAGCAGATCGAACTCACTCAAAGTCTCTTCGACCCTCGCGGACGGAACTCGAAAAAGGCGGGCGAAGAGTTTGAGATTGTATTCGACGGAAAAGAAATCGAAAAGATTCGGTGTCTCAGGGACAAAACCGATCTTCCTGACCACCGTCGATCTGAGTTTCATATCGGTCCCGTCTATACGCGCCTCACCGCTGTCGGGCACGAGCCAGCCGGCCAATATTTTCAACAGGGTCGATTTTCCGGCGCCGTTGTGTCCGATGATCGCAATGCACTCACCTTTTTTAACCTGGAAGTTCGCCGCGAGGACACCTCTCCCTTCGGGATAGCTTTTTGTGAGGTTGTTAACCTCGAGTTGCATAGTGGAATCCTAGTTTAGGCGCATACGCCGCGGAACGGCCTGCAATTCTATCTTAAAATAGGGCGGTATCAGGATGGCAGAGTACCGAGATGCCGAGGATTTATTCATTATCTATCGAGTTCGCATGACCCGCGATTTGAAGAAATAGGGGTCCGCAATTTCTATACTCGCTTCGCCAAAATAACTATTACCAGAACCAAAGCGACTACCAGTAAAATACCGATCATGATTCACTCTCCTATTTTGATATCGTTGGTTAAATAATGGAGCAGGGAGAACCAACCCGATTGGCGCCACGCCGTATAAACGGTCGTTATTCGGCCGGCGTCCAGTCCTAGATAAACGCCATTATCGGCAGCCTGAGTGACTTTATCCCGGTCATGCCGACGAATGGATTGGATAATGGGCTAAGTGATTTTGTTGCTTAAGATGATGATTCCTTTCAATATAGAGCAAGAGACATATATCAGGGTAAAAATATTAGCCCGAGGATGAAATGTATACCTGCCGGTAAATTTAGTCTGTGCGCTATGCAACATAGTGACAGGCACTGCGCCGAAGTGAGATCTAAGCTACAAGCAAAAGGCTTGATATAAAATTCATTCCAAGGATTGTCGGATCCAGCAAGGAGAAGAGGTCGACGCTTTTTATACCCGTTTAGCAAGCGAAGGATCCGGTGCCGGGGAAAAGAATAAAATGCGAGCCTGGGGTCCGTGATCTGCCCATCGAAGTCGCTGTTGTCTATGTGCGGACATCTGTTATCGACGGTCTGTTGTGTGATATCGAAATCTGGAGGATCTAGCTTGCTAGACTAGCGCAGGAAGGTCACGATAGACGGGTGGCTGGCAGGCGTCCTGAAAGTGCGTAATATGAGTTTTAGACAAACTTCGGTGATTAGCTCGCCGCAGAGCTGGTGACTGCCTCAAGTGCGAGCGAGGAGAACAGGATCATTATCAAGGAATTAGGATTTTCGGCACGCGCACGGAATGCACTAAGTTACGACCGCGATACTGAAGTGCTGCGCTCGGAGCTGTTTAGCATTGAGCAACTGAAGCGTCACGCGGTAACGTTGGCCAGCCAGTATAGTATCGATCCGCATCCGGGGCCTGACAGGTTGTTGCCACGGTTGACGGACAACGCGCGCGTTTTGTTGGCGGCGTATGACGTCGTCACTTCCGCAGCCACGTCGGGGCAGCGCATCGCGCCAGCAGAGGCTTGGTTACTCGACAATTTTTATTTGATCGAGCAGCAGATCAGTCTGGCGCGTCGGCATCTGCCGCGCGGCTACAGCCGACAGTTGCCGCGATTGGCGGATGGCCTGTCCGCCGGATTCCCTCGCATCTATGACTTGGCCTTAGAGTTGATCTCTCACATGGACGGCCGTGTCGATGGTGACAACACCACCCAGTTCGTCGCCGCTTACCAGACTGTTGAACCGTTAAAGCTCGGCGAGTTGTGGGCGTTCCCTATCATGCTGCAGTTGGCGCTGCTGGAAAACCTGCGCCGTGTCGGGGTGCATATCGCTCGCTGGCGCGAGGAGCGCGACGCGGCCATCACCTGGGCGGACCGCATGCTCGCGGCCGCCGAGAAGGAGCCGAAACAGCTTATCCATTTGCTCGCCGACTTTGCCAACGCCGATGTGCCGCTGACCGCGCCGTTTGTCGAGGAATTCTACGCAAGACTCCAGGCTCAGGGGCCTGCTATGGCCTTCGTTCAAACATGGGTCGAGCAAAAATTACTCGAGCAGGGGGTAACCGCAGCTCAGTTATCAGCAGCGGCCGCCCGCACGGCTGCGGCTAACCAGATCTCCATCGCCAATAGTATCGGTAGTCTGCGCTTCATCGGCGCTATGGATTGGCGGAATTACGTCGAGTCGCTTAGTGTCGTCGAACAGACATTGCGTGAAGATCCAATGGGGATGTATGCCGGTCAGGATTTCGCTACCCGCGACCGCTACCGGCATGCGATCGAGGACCTTGCCCGAGGCAGTAGGCATCAATCTCTCACTGAGTTGGAAGTGGCGCGCGAGGCCATTGTGCTTGCGCAGGCGGCGTCACAAGGATTGGGAAGCAAAGATCGCAGCGCACATGTCGGATACTATCTGATCGATCACGGACGGGAGACATTGGAGCAAGCCGTCGGGTACTGCTGTTCGTGGCGGGTGCGAGCCGGCCGCGCGAGCCGGCATTTCGGACTGTTGCTTTACCTTGGTCCCATCATGGTGCTCACCGCCCTGGCGACATGGGCCGCGCTGTTCTACTCCGGCGGGATCGAGCCATATGACTGGCGTTACGGCTTCTTTTTCATCACCGGCCTGATAGGTATTTCGGCGCTGATCATCCCGCTGGTCAACCTGGTGGTCACGTTGATATTGCCACCGCGTGTGCTGCCTCGCCTGGATTTTTCGCAGGGTATTCCCGATATTCACCGCACCATGGTGGTGGTTCCCACCTTGCTGGGCAAGCCTCAGGAAATAGATGCGCTGCTCGAAGCCTTGGAAATTCGTTATCTGGGTAATCGCGACCCTAATCTGTTTTTTGGCTTGCTGACGGATTTTCGTGACGCGCCCAAGCAAACACTGTCCGATGATGATGCCATGCTGGCCCATGCGCGTGCTGCAGTGCAGACGCTCAACGACACCTACCGCGACGACCGTCCATGCATTTTTTATCTGTTTCATCGACCGCGGCTATGGAATCCAGTTGAACGGGTGTGGATGGGTTATGAGCGCAAGCGGGGTAAAATCGAGCAGTTTAATGCCTTGCTGCGCGGCGGGGAGCAAGCTGCATTCTCGGAAATTGTCGGTGATGTCTCCATTCTCGCTTCGATCCGATACGTCATTACCCTGGATACCGATACGCAATTGCCGCGTGACGCCGCAAGGACACTCATCGGCAACATCGCTCATCCGCTCAATCGGCCGGTATACGATGCCGCCAGGCAACGCGTTGTCGAAGGTTATGCGATCCTGCAACCGCGCGCCTCGATAAGCCTGACCAGTGCCGGCCAGTCACGCTTTACCAAACTCTTCGCCGGTGAGTCGGGCATCGATCCCTACACGCGTGAAGTCTCGGATGTCTACCAGGATATATTCGGCGAGGGTTCTTTCATTGGCAAAGGCATCTATGATGTGGATGCCTTTCGTCAGGCCGTCGACGGGCGTTTTCCGGAGAACCTCATTCTCAGTCATGACTTGCTCGAAAGCGGCTATGCGCGTTCGGCACTGGTGACCGACGTCGATCTCATTGAAGAACATCCGTCCAGTTACGCTATCGAGGCCAGTCGCCGCCACCGCTGGATACGCGGCGACTGGCAGCTTGCCGGCTGGTTGCTGCCGCATGTGCCAGGTCCCTCAGGCTCAAACGGATCGAAGACCAAGCGGCAACCGAACCCGCTCAGTGTCCTGTCGATATGGAAAATTTTCGACAATCTGCGTCGCAGCCTGGTACCGCCGTCGCTACTGGCCTTGTTGGTAGGAGGATGGCTGTTGGCACCGGGAACCTGGACGCTGCTGGTCGTGGGTATAGTATTCCTCCCCACCTTGATTGGCTCCGTGGTCGAACTTATCCGCAAGCCCGCAGAACGCGACTGGCTGGTGCACCTGATCCTGACCGGCAAAGACGGCGGTCGTCCCATTGCGCTCGCTTTGCTGAGTTTGGTCCTGTTACCTTACGACACCCTGATTTGTCTGGATGCAATCCTGCGATCGCGAGTGCGCATGCTGTACACGCGACGTGGACTATTGCTCTGGCAACTGCGCGCTTATGCACGCCGCAATGCGCGCCGTACGCTGGTCGATTTTTTTGTCGAGATGTGGATTGCGCCGGCATTGTCCCTGTCTTTGCTTTGGATGCTTTGGCTGACCCACGCGGTACAATGGTTCTTCTGGGTGCCGATGTTGCTGTTGTGGCTGGTCTCGCCGGTGGTCGGCTGGTGGATCAGCCTACCGCTGGTCTCGCCGGCGCCGGGCCTGAGCCCGGCGCAAGGCGCGTTTCTGCGCACTTCGGCTCGGCGCACCTGGCGCTTTTTCACGCGCTTCGCCACTGCAGAAGACAACTGGCTGGTGCCCGACAACTTTCAGGAATATCCCGCGTCGGCTCTCGCTACACGTACTTCGCCCACCAACATCGGCATGGCGTTACTGGCGAATCTGTCTGCCTATGATTTCGGTTACATCTGCGCGGGAGAATTCCTGCGCCTGACCGAGAATACGCTGGCGACCATGGAAAAGCTGAAACGCTACCGCGGCCATTTTTACAACTGGTACGACACACGCACGCTGCAACCGCTGCATCCGCAATACGTCTCTTCGGTGGACAGCGGTAACCTGGCCGGCAGCCTGTTGACTCTGCAAGCGGGGCTGCTCGAGCTGAAGGAGCGGCCGGTGTTGTCAGTCAACGCATTTCAGGGCTTGCACGATACCTTGCAGGTGCTTGCCGAACACTTGCCTGCAATGACGGTGCCGGACCTTGAGGTGAAGATCCGCTTTCTACAGGACACATTACAGCCTGATCTAGCGTCGAAGGCGCAGCCCTCGACGCTGGCCGCCGCTATCAGCCTGCTGGATGATATTCGCCGCAGTGACGAGGGACTGATGGCATGGCTGCCCGCGGATATTGATATCGATGGTGAACTGTATTACTGGGTGCAGGCCTTCGACCGGCAACTGTTGGCGCTGGGTGATGAGCTGAGATCGTTGCTGCCCGATGCGCAGCAACTCGGCGCGATCCCGACACTGGCGGAACTGGCCGGTATGCACGTTGCCGGCAAGGGTGCGCTGTCGTCCGTTGCCGGACAGCGGATCAAGATTATAGAGGATCTTGTGGGGCGTTGCGGTGAGCTGGCGGCGATGGATTTTGAATTTCTCTACGATTCTTCGCGCAGCCTGCTGAGCATCGGTTACGATGTCGGTGAACGGCGCCGTGACCCGTCCTGTTACGACCTGCTGGCCTCCGAAGCCCGCCTGGCCAGTTTCCTGCTCATTGCGCAGGGCCAGGTGCCGCAGAAACACTGGTTCGCACTCGGCCGGTTGCTCACCAGTCATGGCGGCGACGTGAGTCTGATTTCGTGGAGCGGCTCGATGTTCGAGTACCTCATGCCGCAATTGATGATGCCGAGTTACACCAACACCTTGCTGGAGCAGACCTGCAAGGCCGCGGTGTCGCGCCAGATCGAATACGGCCGCCAACGCGCCGTACCCTGGGGAATTTCCGAGTCCTGCTATAACGCCACCGATATGCATCAGACCTATCAATACCGGGCGTTCGGCGTGCCCGGGCTGGGTTTCAAACGCGGGTTGGGCGATGACCTGGTCATTGCGCCTTATGCCACTGCGCTGGCGTTGACCGTGCTGCCGCGCGAGGCGTGCCGCAACCTGCAGCGCCTGGCCGCCGATGGTTTCCTCGGTGATTACGGTTTCTACGAAGCGATTGATTACACACCGTCGCGTGTGCCGCGCGGCAAGCAGCACGCCGTCGTGCGGTCTTTTATGGCGCATCATCAAGGCATGAGTCTGCTGGCTTTTGCGCACGTCATGCTCGATCAGCCGATGCAACGCCGCTTCATGTCCGACCCGTTGGTGCGAGCGACGCAATTATTGTTACAGGAACGGGTGCCGAAGCAGGGCGCAACCCTGCACCCGCACGCCGCCGAAGTAACGGCCGCGGCACGCCCTGCCGTTGCGGAACCCGGCGCGATCATGCGCGTATTCTCCGACCCGAACACACCGATTCCGGAAGTTCATTTGTTATCCAACGGCAGATACGCCGTCATGGCGAACAATGCCGGCGGCGGTTACAGTCGCTGGCGCGATCTGGCCATCACCCGCTGGCGCGAGGATGCCACGACCGATGGCTGGGGTACCTTCATTTACTTGCGCGACCACGACAGCGGACGCTATTGGTCGACGACGTATCATCCGACACGGCGCCGACCCGAGCACTATGAGGCCATTTTCGTACAGGCGCGCGCCGAATACCGGCGTCGCGATCAGGCAATCGAGGCGCACACCGAGATCTGCGTTTCACCGGAAGATGACGTCGAAATCCGCCGGGTCACGCTCACCAATCAGTCGCCCCGCACCCGGCGTATCGAAGTTACGAGTTACGCCGAAGTGGTACTGGCACCATTGCATGCCGACTTGTCGCATCGCGCATTCAGTAATCTCTTCGTGCAAACCGAAATTCTGCCTGAGCAGCAGGGCATCCTCTGCACGCGGCGCCCGCGCACACCGGGGGAGCGGGTGCCGTGGATGTTTCACTTGCTGGCTGCGCCGGGTGCGGTGGCCGACGAACCGTCTTACGAGACCGACCGCGCCCAATTCATCGGACGGGGCCGCACCGCCGCCAACCCGGTGGTGCTGGAGGATCCGGACAGTTCGTTGCGCTTGTCGAACACCGAGGGTTCGGTGCTCGATCCCATCGTGGCGATCCGCCGCACTCTCACCTTGTCCGCCGACGAATCGGCGAGTGTGCAGATTATTTCCGGTGTCGCCGACACGCGTGAGGCCGCATTGGCCTTGCTTGAGAAATATTGTGACCGACACTTCGTCGAGCGCGCCTTTGAAATGGCCTGGTTCCAAAGTCAAGAGGTGTTGCGCCACCTCAACGCCAACGAAGCCGATGCCCAGGTTTACGGCCGCCTGGCCGGCTCCGTCATTTACGGCACGGGTTTGCGCCGCGCCCTACCCAGCGTTATCGCCCGCAACCAGCTCGGTCAGTCGGGCTTGTGGCGCTTCGCCATCTCCGGTGATCTGCCGATCGTGCTGATCCGCATTGGCGACCTGAACCGTATCGACTTGGTTAAGCAGGCCTTGCAGGCCCATGTCTATTGGCGCATGAAGGGTCTGAGGGCGGACCTGGTGATCCTCAACGAGGATTTCTCCGGCTACCGGGCGGTGCTGCAGGATCAGATCATGGGGCTGATCAACGCCGGACCCGAGGCGCACAGTATCGACAAACCGGGCGGGGTGTTCGTGCGTCGCGCCGAGGAGCTTTCGGAGGAAGACCGGGTACTGTTCCAGACCGTCGCCCGAATCGTTCTCACCGATAGCGCCGAGACCCTGGTCGAACAGATGGAGCGCCGCCTACCGGTCGAGCGTATGCCGGAACGCCTGGTGCCTGTGAGGCAAGCGGAGCCGGCCGTTGTGTCGGAGCCGACACTAGCGCCGCGCGAACGCATTTTCTGCAATGGCCCCGGGGGGTTCACGCCTGACGGCCGCGAATACGTCGTTACGCTTGAACCGGGTCAGAGCACACCGGCACCGTGGGTCAATGTCATCGCCAGTCCGCACATCGGCACCGTCATCAGCGAGAGCGGCAGCGCCTATACCTGGGTGGAAAATGCCCACGAGTTCCGCCTGACCACCTGGCACAATGACCCGCTCAGCGATAGTAGTGGCGAGGCGCTCTATCTTCGCGATGAGGAAACCGGCGCTTTCTGGTCGCCGACACCGTTGCCCGCGCCTAATCGGGGACAGACCGGCTATGTGTGCCGCCATGGATTCGGCTACAGCGTGTTCGAGCACGACGAGATCGGGATCGCCTCGGAATTGTTCGCCTATGTCGCCATGGATGCGCCGGTAAAGTTCGTGGTGGTCAAGCTGCACAACCATTCAGGACGCGCGCGCAGCGTATCGTTGACCGGCTATTGGGAGCTGGTACTTGGTGAGTGGCGCCACGCCAATCAAATGCACATCGTGACTGAAACAGATCCGCACAGCGGGGCGCTGTTTGCCCGCAATGCCTACGGCCGCGAATGTGCCAATCGGGTGGTGTTTGCGCAGGTCAGCAAGCGCGTGCGTACGGTGACCGGTAACCGCACCGAGTTCATAGGCCGCAACGGCTCGCTGGCCAGCCCGGCGGCGATGTTTCGCACGCGTTTGTCGGGCAAGACTGGTGCGGGACTTGATCCATGCGCCGCGCTACAAACCCAGATTGAACTGGCAGACGGAGAAGAGCGCGAGATCGTGTTTATCTTCGGCGCGGCCCGTAACAGCGACGAGGCGCAGCATTTCATCCAGCGCTTCAGCGGCTCGGCCGGCGCCCGCCAGGCATTGGACGCGGTGTGGGAATACTGGAATCACACCCTGGGCGCAGTGAATGTGGAAACCCCCGACTCGGCGCTGAACGTGTTGGCCAACGGCTGGCTGGTCTACCAGACAATCTCGTGCCGGCTGTGGGGGCGGAGCGGTTATTACCAGTCCGGCGGTGCCTACGGTTTCCGCGATCAATTGCAGGATACCATGGCGCTGATCCATGCCACGCCGTGGCTTGCCCGCGAACAGTTGATCCGTTGCGCCGAGCGTCAGTTCCTTCCGGGTGACGTGCAACACTGGTGGCACCCGCCCCACGGCCAAGGTGTGCGCACCCATTTCTCCGATGACTATCTGTGGCTGCCGTATGCCGCTTGTCGTTATGTACAGGCAACCGGCGATATCGGCGTGCTCGACGAGCCGCTACATTTCCTGGAGGGGCGCGAGTTGAATCCGCAGGAGGAGGCTTACTACGACCAGCCGCAACGTTCGGCTGAAGCGGCAAGCCTCTATGAACATTGCGTGCGTGCAATTAAATACGGTTTACGCTTCGGGGAACATCAATTACCGCTGATAGGCTGCGGCGATTGGAATGATGGTATGAATCTCGTCGGCCGTGACGGCAAGGGCGAAAGCGTTTGGCTGGCGTGGTTTCTGTACGAAAATCTTCAACTGTTTTCAGGTCTTGCGAATGACCGTAACGACGAAGCCTTCGCCGAATTTTGCAGCGGGCAGGCTGCTCTGTTGCGCGGTAATATTGAGGCCAATGCCTGGGACGGCGCTTGGTATAGGCGCGCCTATTTCGATGACGGTACCCCCTTGGGCTCGACCGACAATGACGAATGCCAAATCGATTCCATCAGCCAGAGTTGGGCGGTCATTTCCGGCGGCGGTGATTCCGGGCGATCCGGTCGGGCGATGGCAGCGGTGGACAAACGCCTGGTACGGCGCGATGCGCGGTTAATTCAATTGCTTGATCCTCCTTTCGATAAATCAGATCTGGAGCCCGGTTATATCAAGGGCTACGTGCCCGGTGTTCGCGAGAACGGCGGCCAATATACCCATGCCGCGATCTGGACCACGATGGCGTTTGCCATGCTGGGTGACAGGGAGCGGGCATGGGAATTGTTCGCCATGCTCAATCCTGTCAATCACGGCAGTCAGCCGGAGGATATCGAGCGCTACAAGGTCGAGCCGTACGTCATGTGCGCGGATATTTACGCTGCGGCGCCGCACACGGGACGGGGAGGGTGGACCTGGTACACCGGAGCGGCGGGCTGGATGTACAGGCTGACTGTGGAAACACTATTGGGCCTGCACCTAGAAGTGGACCATCTGCGCATTGCGCCCTGTATCCCGGCCCATTGGCAGTCATACAAAATCCACTACCGCTATCGCGAGACGGTCCACCACATCACAGTCAGGCGCGTCAGTGAGGAGTCGGAGCAGGTGATTTGCGTGACGATAGACGGTGTTGTGGTGCAAGAAGTCGGCATGGATGGTACAGGGCAAGCGCAAGCCATGATACCTCTTGTCGATGACCGACGGGAGCACTATATCGAGGTGGATTTGAGTAATAGCGCTGCGTAGCTTGGCATTGTCCGGCTGTTGGAGACGATCATGTTCGGAAGATATCAGTCATCGCCCCACTTGCGGAGTTTGTCCGGATCGACTTCGCTTTGCTCCTTCTTGGCTCGACGGTTCAACTTCATTAAGTAGCGGACAAAACCTAAGACGATGAATAGAAA
This sequence comes from uncultured Gammaproteobacteria bacterium, assembly GCA_963810615.1. Classification (GTDB taxonomy): domain Bacteria; phylum Pseudomonadota; class Gammaproteobacteria; order DRLM01; family DRLM01; genus JARRQJ01. The sequence continues at coordinate 265,933 of CAWEOA010000001.1, forward strand.
TATCACTAAGCCAATAGTTGTAACCAATTTCATTCGGCGTACTCCTACATGATGTTAGACTACTGCCGTTCCTCTTCCATCCCCGGCGGGATCTGATGTTCATTGACTATAGGCGCCCGTTTGAATACATGCAAATAGCCTCGGCGGTGGGGTCGGCATTGACTCGTATGAGCGACGAATCCGTAATCATGCGGCGGCCGGCAACCGAAGGCGTCAGTGACGGCGAGGTCTGGAAAAGTTATAGAGGGCGCGGATAAGATCCTGATATATCCTTCGGAACGGTATAGCTCAAGCGGTTATATATTCAATATCGCTACTGAATATGTTCGCTTCATTCTGGCTGCGGGGCACGCTCGACTTATAATATACTGAGTTGTACCTTACACAGGGACAAAGTGGGGTCTTGATCATTTCATGGGAGCGACAAACGATGGTACAAGCTGCTGAATCCGAGTCGGTAACACGTTATGACAGAATATTTAGGCTGATTCAAAAACGCGTAGCCGATCAGATAAAAACACCGTTTGAGATTCGGTTATGGGGAGATCACAGCTATCACTTTGGCAAGGGAGAACCCGTCATCAAGGTCCTGGTCAAGGATCGTGACGGATTGGCTGCCCTTAGCGGCTTGGATGAACTGAGGATTTGTGAGGCATACATGGCCGGCAGCCTGGACGTAGTCGGGGATATGTTGGGCTTCGTCAGCCTGCGAGGGATGTTAAGCGACCATCATCCTCTGCATATGCTGTGGCGACGGCTAGCACCGTTATTTGTCGGCCGTGTACGTACCGACCGGGAGGCGATAGCCAGCCACTATGACTTTGACAACGAGTTCTATCTCACGTTTATGGATCCGACACGCAGCTATTCACAGGCGGTATTCGAGCGCGATGATGAAACGCTGGAGGCGGCTCAGCGCCGCAAACTGGATTTCGCCATCGACTCATGCGGGATGAAACCGGGCGACCGTGTCCTGGATGTCGGGGGCGGTTGGGGCAGCTTCACCGAGCATGCCGGACGGCGCGGCATAGAGGTCACCACACTAACGATCTCACATCACTCGGAGGAGTATTTGACGGGCTTGATTCATCGGCTACAACTTCCCTGTCGGGTAGAGAACCGGGATTTTTTAGAGTACACCTCACCCCAACCTTATGACGCCATCGTCATTTTAGGGGTGATGGAACACCTTCCCGATTATCCCGCCGTATTGCGGCAGTTTCAGCACTTGTTGAAGCCGGGTGGACGTGTATATCTCGATGCCAGCGCCTTCCGGGAGAAGTATTCCAAACCCACCTTCGTCTCCCGCTATATATTCCCGGGGGATCATTCCTACTTCTGCCTGCACGAATTCCTGACAGCCGTTGCCAAAACGCAGCTGGAGGTGTTGGCGGTTTACAACGATCGCCATAATTACTACCTAACCTGCAAGGCGTGGGCCGAGAATCTGGAAGCCGCCCGGGATGAGATTATCAACCGTTGGGGCGAGACGCTTTACCGTCGTTTCCGCCTCTACCTCTGGGGCTCGGCTTACGCCTTTCTCAGCCGCGGGATGGACGCGTATCGTGTGGTTCTGCAACGTCCCGAGGATGTTTGAGAACGTTTTGCTGCGCAAATCTCCGTTCCGATTGCTTTTACGCTTTAAGCCTTCGGATTTGAATCGTACGAACTGAACGGCGGTTATCTGATCGACACGGCCATCACTTCTTGGTGTCGATCAATTGGCATGGCAGTCATTATGCCGCCCGGGGCCGATGGGGGAGTGGCAATGTTCTAGGCCTTCGCGCCACTATCCTAATGTGCGGTACCGTACAGACCATTCAGAGTATTGAGGTTAGCCTGCGATATCAGTTTCAAAGAAAAGTATGGATGCCGGTACGCTCCGCGTTTTTTGGGACGGCATCAACACGATGAGTCATGGCGCTTGGAAAATTCCATTGCGGTAATATCGGGTGTGTCCGGTCGGAATAACCATTGGCTTAGCATATGGCCCGAATTGTTGTCGACATATTGCGAAGAGGGATAGAAAAATGCTAGAGACCATCGCGATTGTTTTGCTTATTTTATGGGCGCTGGGATTGGTCACCTCTTACACCTTGGGAGGATTCATTCATGTTCTTTTGGTTATCGCCATCGTAGTGATCCTGATTCGTCTCATTCAAGGCCGTCGAATTCTGTAGTTGCTTTGGAAATAGCTACGCATCGTTGCAAGTGCAGATGATTCTGGGGTCGGTGGTTCTGACAGTTTCAATCCCATATTGTCGGCTACTCTAACGCGATATGAATCTTGTGGATTATCAATAGGAGGAGACGAGATGGGCGCAACTAGGATATTGGCAATCGTGTTAATCGTGGGTGGCGTGCTTGGATTGATTTATGGGGGCTTCACTTATACTAAAGATACCCATAGGGCCGAACTTGGCGCGCTTGAGTTGGCGGTAAACGAAAAGCAAGCGGTAAATGTGCCGGTTTGGGCCGGGGTCGGGGCTATAGTGATCGGCGGCGTGCTATTGATTTTCCGTGGCAAGAGAAGCTGATGTTTGCGCCTGCAAGAATTTTGGAATTGATTATCAAGCATTGAGCCGGGAATCCCCGGTGATAGCGCTTATGCCGTGTAGTAACTCATAATATAATGATCCTGGAATACCTTTAACACGCCACGCTCGAAGATTGAAAAGAGCGAGCGCGGATTTTATATATGTTGGGAGGTGGGCTGGGCGGCTATGTGCAGAGTCTGGGTAGGGAAGGCGATCTCGGCGCCGTGCCGGGCGATGATGTCCGCCACCTTGAGCAGCACGTCCTGCTTGACCTCGTGATAGCGCACCCAGTTCTTGGTCTTGGTGAAGGTGTAGATGAGCATGTCCAGGGATGAAGGGCCGAAGGTATTGAAGTTGACGATGAGGGTTTGGGTCGAGTCGATCTCCGGGTGGCTTTTCAGCATGGTCTGTACGTCCGCGACTATGGGTTCCATCTGCGCCAAGTCGTCGTAGCGGATACCGATGGTCTCCTTGATGCGGCGATTGGTCATGCGGGTGGGGTTTTCCACCACGATATTGGTGAACAAGGCATTCGGTACATAGATCGGATTCTTGTTGAAGGCCCGCACCCGGGTGTGACGCCAGCCGATGTATTCCACAGTGCCCTCGATATCCTTGTCCGGCGAGCGGATCCATTCCCCTACCACGAAAGGCCGATCCATATAGATGGTCAGGCCGCCGAAGAAGTTGGCCAGGATGTCCTTGGCGGCGAAACCTATGGCGATACCGCCGATACCGCCGAAGGTGAGCAGGCCGGTGATGCTGAAGCCCAGTGTCTGCAGGATCACCAGTGAGGCGACGATGATGATGGAGAAGCGCCCCAGCTTGGACAGGGCATCCACGGTGGTGTGGTCCACGATTTCTCCGGTTTCTACCCGAGTAGCCACCATGTTGCGGGTCACATTGTGGATGAGTCGCAGCAGGAACCAGGCCAGAGAGAAGATGACCACCACATTGCGGGTGGGAACCACGAAATCAAAAATGGGGGCGCCGGTGTTTTTGTGGGCGATCTCGGCAGCGAAGGCCACGCCCACCACCCAAAGCATCAACGTGAGGGGTTTGCGCAGGGCGCGGATCAAGGCATCGTCCCATACGGTGGAGGTGGTATCGGCGATCCTCTCGATGCGTCGAAGCACGTAATAGAGGACAATGTTGATGGCGACGATGGCCACAATCACCGTGAAGACCTGGGGCAACCAGGGTTCGGCCAGAAAGTCGAGACCGAAGTGTTCAGCCAATGAGCTCATAAGCAAAGAAAAATAATTACCGGTGGATGGATAGCCGCTATTATGACTTAATTCGTCTTAATGGTGGAGTCTTGCATTGGTTCAGGATCGTGTTGCCGGATCCCCACGTATCATCCGCGCCCTCCGGGTCCACAGGCCTTACACTTGATCCAGGTGATCAGCGAACAGCACAAACCACAAATTAGTCCTGGTGGGCTAGGCTTTACTTGTGACAGCGCCATAAAGGGGGGGGCTAGCATGACGGCCCGAAGGCTATGGGATTGCCGGAATATGAGCATCGGCATTTTTCGCTGCCGAAGTCGACTTAGACCTCCCGTCGGGTTTCACGAAAATGCCGACGCTCATGTTTGGTATTGTATCTAATGATGCTGGAAGGGTATGTCAAGCGAGCAAGACCAAGATCAATGTCGCGAACGGCGATATCAACCTAGCGAGAGGGTACGCCAGCAATTAGGCGGCGATCAAAAGTTTGCATATCTGCGGTTGCCGGGATACATGCCCATAAGAAATGTCGTACAAATTCTCTACGCCCCGTCGAGTGCATTCGGCATAGACCAGATCTAGCATTTCATGGGATTCAGCAGTCGGATTACTGGCTTCCGCCAGCGAAAAGCAAACATACTTGTGAATATAACGTATTAGCTCACTGTCGCTGGCCGATTCGAGAGTTTCACGAAATTGTTCCAGGTTCATGTTGGGAAGCTCCTTGGTCTTGTTGCTGCCTACTCACAAAGTTTAGATCGCATCCATTGCCATTAGGTTCTGTTCGAAAAAATTAAATTTTATTTTTCGAGCATGCCTGCGTTGTGTCAGTCATTCATGATCCTGTGGTCGCACGATATGCCACTTACGTAAAAGACTGGGCTGGGTTCTCATAATGACATGCTGTATTTATTGAGAAATATCACTCCGCCATGCTCATCGTATGTGGAGTCATCGCCTTACCCTGGCGTTGCTTGTATTCGTTATAACAATACCGCCTCTCACCATTCGGGAATAAAGTCATTCTGTGGATAAACAAACCCTTGACGAAGCGGTAATCATCCATGAGTCGATAATTTGCCATGACAGATATGACAATATATATGCATGTGACGCCTCTATTACTAGTACGCCATAAACTAATTGCATTATGTCCGTAGTCTTTATGATTAAGGCGTCGGGCTTGCCTGTGCATAACACTGGGCGAGAAACATAATGCCCTTTACGCTAAGATGCGGGCGCGCAGGTGACTATCACAGGGGTAGCCCTTCTTTGTAAGATTTCGCCAAGGTTTGTTACATCGATAATAATCAACGTATATCATTAGGATATACAGTAGCTGCTGCTTGCAATCTGCCTTCAGTCGATCAACAGGGTGAAGCGTCGGCTGGACGGTAATGTACAGTCCTATTCGGCTGACGATGCGTCGCTCGGCGACAGTGCGGAGCCGGCGGGTATCGGGGGTAATGCCAGGAAAAGCCGATTAGACGGTCAAGTAAGATGGGTAAAGGTTACAATATCAAAAGGGGCGACAGTGCTCCCCTGAGGGCGCCGCCAGACAAGCTTTGGGCCTCGCGGGGGGCGCAGCTTTGGCGACGTTTACAAGAAACCGCCTGCATCCATGAGCCCCACAAGCCCGGATATCCGGTCGCGCCCCCGGTGCACGTCCCGCGGCGTGGCGGTCGCGTATGCAATGTCATTCACGCTTCGCATCCTCGCGGAGCACCGACTCCAAGTCCTTCGTGGCGGTGATGTCGACAAAAGTCAACACGACTCCGTCGATCACATCGTCCAGCCTGCGGTAGGGTATGATGCGCACCGAGTACCACCGGCCGTCTTTGGAAGGGATCTCTTTCTCGCAAAGCGCGAGGGAGCGCAGGGTCTCGAGCGCATCTTCATGCAGCATCGGATATTGCAAGTTGCTGGTCAGGTCACTCAGCGGCCGGCCGATGTCGCTTTCCCGGATATTAATGATCCGCGACGCCCGATCGGTATAGCGTCGGACATTCATGTTGCGGTCCAGGAACAGAATGGCGATGTCGATGCTGTTGAGCAGATTCTGCATGTCGCTCTGGGCGAGCGCGAGATCGTCGAGTTTAGTCTGCAATTCGGTATTAATGGTTTGCAGTTCCTCGTTCATCGATTGCATTTCTTCCTTTGAAGTCGTCAACTCCTCGTTGGTGGACTGCAGTTCTTCGTTGGTGGACTGCAGTTCTTCGTTGGACGACTGCAATTCTTCTTTCGACGCGCGCGATTCCTCACGCAACAGTTGAATTTCATCAAGCATTTTTTGCAGCTCGGCGGCATGAGATGCTTCCACCTCTGTTTGCGCCTTGCGCCGTCGGCGGCTGACCGGAGTTGGCGCGATATCGCGGAACACAATCATCGTCATGTCTTCCAGCGCGGCGGGTTCGTGGAGCGCCTGCACCGTGACATCGACAATCTGCGTGCCGCCCGGCACCTCCACATGCAGGCCGCGCAATTGCAGCGGCTCGCGCCGTGCGGCGACTTGTCTCAGGGCGTCGGCGATGGGCGCCCGCAGACCGTCACGCACCATGGCGTGGAAGTTCCAGTTGGCCTTGCCGGCTGCCGGCTCCAGATATTTTCCGGTATGCCCGCTGATATAGACGATATCGGCGCTGCTGTTGAGCACGACGGCGGCAGGCGCATATACCTGCAACAGTACCCGGTCCGCTGCGCTCTGCAGATGGTCTGTTGATGGGGTAGGCATGGTGGGAGGCGGCATAGGGGTCTCCTTGATTATTCTGGACAGTGGTGGAAACGACTTCACCAGGAAGTCGGGACCGCCGATGGAGCCGTTGTTCTGGCGAAAATAGAGCCGCAGCTTAGGTTCGATGGCGGTGAATAGCTGATTGGACTTTCCCACCGTCTCCGAACTGCCCAGCAGCAGCACGCCTCCGGGGCGCAGGCTGTAGTGGAACAGGGGCAGCAGTTTGCGCTGCAGTGCAGCGTCGAAGTATATCAGTAGGTTGCGGCAGGTAATGAAGTCGAGCTTGGTGAACGGGGGATCGAGTATCACATCGTGTTGTGCAAAGATCACCATGTCGCGGATGCTCTTATTGATCTGGTAGTGCGTTCCCTGGGCGCTGAAAAACCGTGCCAGTCTTTGCGGAGACACGCTGTCGGCGATAGTTGTGGGGTACTGGCCGCGGCGGGCTGCGGCGATGGCGTCCGGACTCAGGTCCGAGGCGAAGATCTGCAAGCAGAAGTCATGGGGTCGCGGCAGCCGTTGCGCCGCCTCGGTAAATACCATGGCCAGTGAATAGGCCTCCTCGCCGGTTGAGCAGCCGACGACCCACGCGCGCAGCTTATGCTCAGTCACCCGCCGCGTCAGCAGTTCCGGCAGCGCGACGTCCGCCAGATACTCCCAGACCGCGGCATCGCGAAAGAAGCTGGTCACGCCGATCAGCAATTCCTTGAACAGCAGATCGATCTCCTGGGAGTTGTCTTCCAGGAAATCCGCATAAAGCTCCAGCGTGGCGATATCGTGGATTGCCATGCGCCGCTCGATTCGGCGATGCAGGGTGCCGGTTTTATAGAGCGAGAAGTCGTGCCGGGATCGCTCGTGCAGAAACCAAAGGATGCGTTGCAGGGGCGGTGACGCTATCTGCGTTTTCACCTCGTCCTTCGACGCGATGGCCGGGTCGGATACCTGGGCGACGTAGGTCAGGATGCGGGCCGGCAACTCGGAAGGCGGCGCTACGATATCGGCACAACCCGCGGCGATGGCGCTTTTGGGCATCGGGTCGAACTGTGCCGTGTCGGGCTGTTGCACCACCGTCAATCCACCCACCGCCTTGATGGCCTGTAGGCCCAGTGTGCCGTCCGATCCCATGCCGGAAAGCACCACAGCGATGGCGCGTTCTCCCTGGGCGCTGGCCAGGGACGAAAACAGGATATTGATCGGCAGCCGCATGCCGCGTGGTTCGATAGGTGTGTCCAGGTGCAGTGTGCCGTCGATAACGCTGAGCTCAGTATTAGGCGGGATCACATACACGGAGTCGGGCTCGATGCGCATTTTACTTTTTGCCTCACGCACAGGCATGGCAGTTTTCCGCTGCAGCAGCTCCGGTAGCAGGGCTTTTTGCGTGGGGTCGAGATGCTGCACGACGACATAGGCCAGGCCACTTTTCGGCGGGACTTGGCCAAGGAACTGCTCCAGCGCTTCCAGGCCGCCGGCCGAGGCACCGATGCCTACAATGCGTGTTGCAAGCGAGTGTTGGTGAGTTGGGTTAGCGCTTATTGAAGAGACCATACGGCGTTATGCCCCGACTAGGGATGGCGGGCATATCATCGGTCTCGGCATACGATTGATTGCGGCCCGCCCCCGTTCGCCGGTGGGTCGGCCTTGCGCGTCAACGCCACACGGCATCCGCAGTGATTCGCTCTCCGCGCCGCATTGTGGTCGGACCTGCATAACTGCTGCGGGGAGTACAGGCGCCCGGATCAGTCGGTCTGCGACCGGTCGCATTCACAAAAGACCATCAGAAAGGATTTGTCGCCGGGAGTGACGCCGGCCACGACGCGGAAGCGGCGCAAGACGTTCCCGTTGCCTCCGGTCTGCACCTCACAGCCGTCCCTGGAGCCGCTATCGCGCAGCCGCTGCAGCATCTCAAGAAATACCGGCTGGCTGTTGGGCGCCAGGAAGCTGTCGATACGATTACCGTACAATTCGTCGTGCCCTACTCCCAATAGAGTGGCACCGATGAGATTCGCTTCGAAGATCTCGCCCTGATGGCCAACGCGGAAGTATCCCGCAGGCACGAATTCATAGAGTCCCTTGTACCGAGCCAGCTCTTCGGCGAGCTCGCGCTGAGTGGTTTCCATTTGCTCATACTGCAGATCCAGTTCAACCTGGTGTACCTGCAATTCATGCAGCAACTTGAGCGCATCGCTGGCGCTTGTGGGATCGCTTGATAAATTATAGAGCAAGGTCAGAGCACTCACGCCGGTCGGCCAGCCCTTTGTCTGCGGAGCGGTGCCTGCTTTGAGCCGGGCTTCAGCGGCGATGCGTAACTGCGAAAATTGATTGGATTCAGTGGTGGGTTTGTCCATGATGTCTCCGATTATCTGCCTCGTTATCATAACATAGCAAGGCAGCAAGGTTTTACATACGCATTTACCCCGCCTCATCGGTGATTGCCTAGGGAATTTCAGCCTGGCCGTGGCGGATGCCCCTTTGCCAGCCGGCGGGTAAATTCCTTTTCGATCAGAGTGTAGCGCGCATATTCGCTGTCCCAGTTGCGGCCGGTCCGCATGCAAGCCAAAGTGCGGACGCACAGGCATAAATCGTCGCCAATTTTGCGTTCTCCAAGGCGGCTTTGAAGTCCCTTGGGGTCCGGTGAAATAATAGCGATGCTGATGAACCGTAAACCTCATGGAAAAAGGGCTATTATTGTCCCCATAGTCCAATGCGGAGATGTTCAAGTGAGAACTAAAAAGCGCCCAATTGGAATACTTGACCATGAGTCCGAATCGAAGCTGCGAATCGAGAAGGGCATGACGGCCGCCAATCCTCAGTCGGCCCTTATCAATGCCGAAACTGATACCCCGCGTATCAGAGCGACGATTGCAGAATACCGCAAGTTCGCGACCGACATTCTGACTGATCTCGGATTGCCAACTGATTGGCCGAGTCTGCTCGGGCATTTTGATGATAACAAGCTTGAACCGGAATGGTATGCCCGGAAGATGCTCTTTTTGGCGAAATCCTTAGAGGAACACCTGGTAAACCAAAACGCCGAAGGGGCCGCTTTCGCCGCGCTCCGCCTGCAAAGCGCAATGGCGCAATTATTGGTCAGCCGAATGGAGCACGCGGCGCTGTCCGGAAATTTGCTTTTAACCACGCCAAAAAAAGAAGTACGAAATAGTCAACCCCGCAAACAGGATTGGGAGCGTCGAGCCGCCGATTTGCGGCAAAAAGGGAAGATAAGTGCGCGAGAGATAGCCAGGATAATAGCAACTGAAACCGGCGGCGAGGAATCTGCAATTCGAGCCCATCTTGGTAAGTTGGCTAAAGGGGTAAAATAGTTCATTCACTTCAGTCATGCTCTACAATACGCGGCCGACTTGCGGCATTGCTTGGAGTTTAGGATGTCCGGCCCACTTATCAAAACATGGGCATCAATTGCCGGGCGGATGCCCGCGAAGTGGGTGGGATACGCTTCCTATACCCCGTAGTAGACGAATCAGTGTGTATAGTTACGCATGAGCTGCGATTTGACCTTCGATATCCAGATCCCTATTCACTCGCGGTGGCCGTCCGTGATCCATTACTTGCGGACCATTCCTTCTGTTAACGCGGCAGCACTCATATAGGACGCGGAGATGAAATACAAGGATTACTACACTGTCTTAGGGCTTGAGCGAAACGCCAGCTCCGAACAGATCAAAAAGGCTTACCGCAAGCTCGCGCGCAAGTATCATCCGGATGTCTCCAAGGAAGCAGACGCCGAAGAAAAATTCAAGGAGCTTGCGGAAGCCTACAAAACGCTCAAGGACCCCAAGGCGCGCGCGGCCTACGATCAACTGGGCAGCTATCAGCCCGGACAGGACTTCCAGCCCCCTCCGGGCTGGCAGAAGCAATACAGCGACGCGCCGTTTTCGTTTGATGATGTCGATCTGTCCGACCTGTTTGCGGGCCTCAGAGGCGGCGGGCATCGCGGACGGCAGGACGGGAGCGACATTAAGATGCCCGGACAAGACTACGAAGTCTCGGTGCATATTTCGCTGGAGGAGGCGTATCGCGGCGCTGAAGTGGATCTCGATCTGAGCATGCCGGAATACGATAAAAATGGCTTCTTGCATCGCGTGCCACATGTATTTAAGACGCGTATCCCCAAGGGTGCCACGGGCGGACAAAGGTTACGCGTGCCGGGCAAGGGTGGTAAAGGGTTTAACGGTGGGCGCGATGGTGACCTGTACCTCAATATCGTGTTGCATCCGCATTCGCTATTCCGCGTGAGCGGTCACGACCTCTATCTCGATCTGCCCTTGGCCCCCTGGGAGGCCGTGCTCGGCACCAGCGTGGAGGTGCCGACGCTGGGCGGCCCGGTCAGGCTCAAGGTGCCGCCTGGGACACGCGCCGGGCAACATCTGCGTCTTCCTAAACGCGGACTGCCCAGGCCGCGCAGCGGGGAAGGCGATCTTTTCGCGATCGTGCAGATCGCCGTGCCCGGTGTGATAAGTGATCAGGAGCGCGAGCTTTTCAAGCAGCTTGCCGACAGCTCGGCGTTCAATCCGCGCGGACATTTCGAACAGGAGACGAGCAATGAGAATTGAAATGAGTGAAATGCTGTGGCTGGATCAGCATCACGAGTTGTCTCTGACGGATCTTGCCGAATTATCGGGTTTGACGGAAGCGGAGCTGCGCGAACTGGTGGAGTGCGGCGTTATTGCGCCGATCGATCCGAATTCGGCGGAGCGTATATTCAGCGCCGACTGCCTGGTTACCGCCAGAACCGCATGTCGCTTGCGCAACGACTTTGAGCTCGATACGCAAGGGCTGGCTTTGGCCCTGACGCTTCTCGATCGTATTCATGAGCTCGAAGCGCAATTGCGCGAACTGCATGCTCATCTGCCGCGACGGATTCGTTAGCGTAGTTTTCTCACTCGGAGGCATCATCGGTTCCAGCGCGGCTGCGAGTCGTAAACGCTGCCTGATGAAGCAGTCTCCGCATTGCGATGTCTGTCGATGACCATTTTTATATGCGCCAGGAACAATTCCTGAATCGGGCAGTCGGACAGTACGAGGTTCGTATGATCATCGTGGCAAGAAGCGGCGCGATGCAGTAAGTTTGCCGCGAAGATATCATGACCGTCGTTTATCACGCCCGCGAAACACGCAGGCGAGGTCGCGATCGCCACCCTTAAAGAAGGAGATTTAAGATGCAGATCGGCATGATCGGGTTGGGTCGTATGGGCAGTAATATGGCGCGGCGTCTGATGCGGGAGGGGCAACGATGTGTGGTGTACAACCGCCATACCGAAATTGTCAAAACACTCCAGGATGAAGGCGCCGTGGGGACGGTCACGCTTGAGGAATTTATCGCTCATATAAGCAGGCCGCGCGCGATCTGGATGATGGTGCCTGCGGCGGTAGTGGATGAGGTGCTGGCACGGTTGGTGCCGTTGCTTGAAGAAGGCGACATTGTGATTGATGGCGGCAACTCTTATTATCGCGACGATGTCCGGCGTGCGACTGAGTTGCGCCGGCAAGGGTTGCATTATGTGGATGTAGGTACAAGCGGTGGCGTCGCTGGTTTGGAGCGTGGCTATTGCCTGATGATTGGCGGCGAGAAAGACATCGTCCGGCACCTGGATCCGGTTTTCGCCGCACTTGCCCCCGGCCTGGGTACGGCACCTCGCACCCCCGGCAGGCACAAGCCCGACGCTACAGCCGAACAGGGATACTTGCACTGCGGTCCGCATGGCGCCGGACACTTCGTCAAGATGGTCCACAACGGAATAGAATATGGTCTGATGGCGGCCTATGCCGAGGGTCTAAATATCCTGCGCAATGCCAACGCCGGCAAGCGTTCGCTCGATAGTGATGCCGAGACCGCGCCGCTGCGCAATCCGGAGGATTATCAGTATGAACTGGATCTGCCCGAGATCGCGGAAGTGTGGCGGCGCGGCAGTGTGGTGGCGTCCTGGCTCCTCGACCTCACGGCGGCGGCACTGGTGGAGGATTCCGAACTTACCGAGTTCTCGGGGCGAGTATCGGATTCGGGTGAAGGGCGCTGGACGGCGCTGGCCGCCATCGAAACGGGCGTGCCGACACCGGTTATCAATGCGGCGTTATTCGGACGCTTTGCGTCGCGCGGCGATGCCGACTATGCCAACCGGCTTCTGTCCGCGATGAGAAAGCAGTTTGGCGGGCATGATGAGAAGAAAGAGGAGCGCTGAGATGGGCGATACCCAGAGCCGCACGTCGCCGGCGGATGCGCTGGTGATCTTCGGCGTAACCGGCGACCTGGCACACAAGATGATCTTTCCGGCGCTGTACGTCATGGCCAAGCGAGGCGTTCTCAGCGTGCCGGTGTTAGGCGTCGCCGCCTCGAAGTGGAGTCTGGCGCGACTGCGCAAACAGGCGACGGACAGCATCAAGCAAGCCGGCAAGATCGACGACCGGCGCGCGCTCGACCACCTCCTTTCCCTGCTCCGGTATGTGGGCGGCGACTATAACGATCCGGATACGTTCAAGGCCCTCAAGCAGGCGCTGGGCGATGCCCGGCGCCCGACGCATTACCTCGCCATTCCACCGGTGCTGTTCGCCACGGTGATCAAGGGACTCGGTGCGGCGGGGCTGGCCGATCAGGCGCGCGTTATCGTCGAAAAACCGTTCGGGCGCGACCTGGCGTCGGCGCAGGCGCTTAACCGTACCGCGCTGTCGGTATTTCCGGAAGAGTCGATCTTCCGCATCGATCACTTCCTCGGCAAGGAGGCGATCATGAATATCCTCTATTTCCGTTTCGCCAATTCGTTCCTCGAGCCGATCTGGAACCGCAACTGCGTAGCCAGCGTGCAGATCACCTTGTCCGAGGATTTCGGCGTGAAGGGTCGCGGCGCGTTTTACGAAAGTGCCGGCTGTCTGCGCGACGTCATTCAGAACCACCTGTTTCAGATCGTCGCGTTGCTGGCCATGGAGCCGCCGGCCTATCAAGGCTATGGTGCCGTCCATAGCGAGAAGGCCAAAGTATTCCAGGCCATGCGTCCCCTGCAGCCGGACGAGGTGGTGCGCGGCCAGTACGCCGGCTACCGGCAAGAGCCGGGCGTGGCGAAGGGTTCGGATGTCGAAACGTTCTGCGCCCTGCGGCTGTTCATCGATTCGTGGCGCTGGGAAGGGGTGCCGTGGTATCTGCGTTCCGGCAAATGCCTGGCGACAACGGCTGCCGAGGTCCTGGTGGAGTTGAAGCCGCCGCCGCAAAGACTGTTCGATGATTCGGCGCCGCTGGACGGTCGGGCCAATTATCTGCGCTTCCGGCTCTCGCCCGACACGGCCGTTGCCCTAGCCGCGCGCGTCAAGCGTGCGGGCAAGGAGTTCGTCGGCGATCAGCGTGAGCTCTACCTGCTGGAAGAACAACTGGGAGAGGAAACACCCTACGCACGGCTCCTGAGCGATGCCATGGCCGGTAACGGCGCGCTCTTTACCCGTGAAGACGCGGTTGAAGCCGCCTGGGCGGTGGTCGATCCCATTCTCGAAAAGCATCACCAGGTACATCGCTACAAGTGCGGAGGCTGGGGGCCCAAAGCGGCGGACACCCTCATTGCTGCGGATGGCGGCTGGCATAACCCCATAGCGTTGAAGTCGGCAAAATGACAGCGGCGCGCGAGGTGGTGTTCCTGCTGGATGTGGACAACACCCTGCTCGATAATGATCGCATCGCAGCCGACCTGGGCGATCATCTTGCGCAAGCGTTCGGCGACGAAAACCGGGATCGCTATTGGGCGGTTTTCGAAGCACTACGTGCTGAACTCGGCTATGCGGATTATCTGGGCGCCTTGCAACGCTACCGTTTTGGTATCGGGAATGATCCGCGCCTGCTGATGATGTCGTCATTTCTGGTGGACTATCCGTTTGCGGAGCGCCTGTATCCCGGCGCCCTCGATGTGATCGAGCATCTGCGACGTTTCGGAGCGACGGTGATTCTGTCGGACGGCGACGTGGTGTTTCAGCCGCGCAAGGTACAGCGATCGGGATTATGGGGCGCGGTCGAGGGCCGGGTGCTGATTTACCTGCACAAAGAGCAAACGCTCGATGATGTCGAACGACGTTACCCGGCCCATCACTATGTCGTGGTGGACGACAAGCTGCGTATTCTGGCGGCGATGAAAAAGGTCTGGGGCGATCGCCTGACAACCGTCTTTGCGCGCCAGGGGCACTACGGGCTCGACCCCGGAAATATTGCCGCCTATCCGCCGGCCGACATCACGATTGCATCTATCGGCGAGCTGATCGATGTCGATTTTTCCGACTTGCTTGGTACCCCCGAAGACGGCTAAGCACAAGTGGCGATATCATGAAAGCCACACGAGAGCTGCACGATCTCGGTCAAAGCCTCCGGCTCGACGAGATTGCGCGCGATCTGCCGATCAGCGGCACGCTTGGTCGCTATATGAGTGGGCATTCTGCAAGGGGACAGCTTCAATTCCAGCATCTCCGATCACGCTATTAGTAAAGCGACTATCTACGCTGATGCGGTCGGCAAATTAAACGCTTGCCGGTAAGCCGGGGAAGGGACGCAACAGATGCCGCTGCGCACGCTATGATAGCCGGGCATTCGACCTTCGGGCCGCTGCCGTGATGACGTTGGTCTATAATTATTTGACTATGTGCAGTTTTCCGCTTTGCGTGCGCGAGTTGAATCCACGATGTTCACATCCCGGAGTTTCATAAAAACGGGGCGATCATGCTGATGACTATTGTACGAGCGGTCTCGTCAATATTATCGACATATCGCTGCGCGAATCAGCCTCGGAGACTGTTCGCGGGGCATTACCGGGGTCCGTTGGGATAGAGCTTGTAATTCTCACGTACAGAATATATACCCGCTTTGCAGGGGGGGCAGCAGAAGCAGGCGCGCTGGATCGGTGTCAAAGAACGGCAAGCCGTCGGATCTGTGATCCGGGACATGTGCTTGGCCCAGTCATCACTAATAATGGACGGAGACAGCGTAGCGGAATGGAAGCGGAGACTATTTTAATTTTGCTGTTCGTTGTGGCCACGGCCGTAGCGATCGCGGTGCAGCGCCTGGCCGTTCCGTACACGGTGGCTTTGGTTTTGACCGGGCTGGTGTTGGGGTTGCTGAATGTCTTCGAAGCGCCCCACCTGACCAAGGCGCTGCTGTTCGGTGTCTTTCTGCCGGGACTGCTCTTCGATGCCGCGTACCATATCGATTTTAAGCAATTCTGGCAAAACCGCATTGCCATTTCTTCGCTGGCCCTGCCGGGTGTGATAGCGGCGATCGCGCTGACGGCCATGATTTTGCCGCAGGTCGCCAACACCCTGCATTTCGTGCAGGGTTTCACCTGGCGACATGCCTTGGTCTTCGGTGCCATCATCTCAGCCACCGACCCTATTGCCGTCGTCGCGATCTTCAAGAGCCTGGGTGTCCCGAAGCGTTTGTCTGTACTGCTTGAAGGCGAGAGCCTGCTCAATGACGGCACCGCAATTGTTTTCTTTACGCTGAGCCTTGCGCTCGTGACCGGTGAGGTAGTGACACCCGGTGGTTTGGCCTTCGACTTCGTCAAAATCGTCGGTATCGGCGCGCTCATCGGGATGGGAATCGGGCTGGCCGTTTCGCGAGTCATCAGGCAGGTGAATGACCCGATGATCGAGATCACTCTGACGACGATTGCCGCATACGCGTCCTTCCTGGCGGCGGAGCACTTTCATTACTCCGGGGTTATCGCAACCGTGACGGCGGGCATGTTGTGCGGAAACTACGGCGCCCGTGTCGGCATGTCGCCGTCGACGCGTATCGCCGTGGAGACGTTCTGGCAATATATAGCCTTCGCTCTCAACTCCATCGTGTTCCTCCTGATCGGTCTCGAAGTGCATTTTCATGCGTTGCTGGACTCCTGGCAGGCGATCCTGGTCGCCTATCTTGTGGTCACCGGGGGGAGGGCGCTGATCGTCTTCGGCGCATCTGCGCTGTTGCGCAAGACACGGGAACGCATTCCCTGGGCCTGGAGCGTGATCTTGACCTGGGGCGGGTTACGCGGTGGCTTGTCCATGGTGCTGGTCCTCAGCCTCCCGAAGGATTTTCCGCATCGGGATGTACTGGTATCTATGACTTTCGGAGTCGTCATTATTTCAATCCTTGTGCATGGATTGACCATGTCTCCAATGCTGCGGTGGCTGGGGATCGTGCGTGGACACCAAGAACGCGCCGCCTATGAGTTGACGCGCGGCAAGTTACTGGCGGCCAATGCCGCGCTGGAAGAGGTCGAGAAAATGTCGCACGTTCATTTCACAAATCCAGAATTGCCGGCCAGTCTCCGCAGTGAATATGAGCAAAGGGTTAAACGTGATAAATTCGCGCTGGATGCGTTACATCTTGAGCGACAGCAACTGGACGCCGAGGAATTACAACAGGCTCGGCGGCATCTGCAGACAGTGGAAAAGGATGCGGTCATCGATGCGTTTCAGCGCGGAATTCTCAGTCAAACCGTCCAGGATGAGTTGCTCGCGGAAATCGACGCGCGGGCGCTGCATCTCGAATCGGGAGAAAGCAACGATCGAGATAAGCTGGCTACGGTAACCGAAGAGGATAAGCGATGAAAATCGGTCCTCGTTCAGGAAAGCCGGGGGAACAGCCAAGCCGGTTAATGCGCCCGGTCTTATCATGGATGGCAATGCCGAGACGTCCGACGCCTCTGTGCCCGCTATTTCCCGGTCATCGAAGCGGCGTTCGTCCGGGCCGAGCCAATAATGAATGAACGCACGTAGGGAAGCCATGAAGGAGAAGACATGAGCGAACAAATACGAACCAGCCACCCGAAGGCGCGTTTTTTTCCCGCCGACGTAGAGGGATTTGATTCCCTGGCCGAGCTTGCCCTGGATATGCGTTCGTCGTGGAATCATGCCACCGACCAGGTATGGCGGGAGTTGGATCCTGTGCTGTGGGAGCTTACCCATAGCCCATGGGTCGTCCTACAGTCGGTGTCGCGGGAGAAACTCCAGGGTGCTTTAGCCGATCCCGTTTTTCGTGACAAGCTTGACGTACTGGTGCAGGCCAGGCGGGAAGCGGCCGAGGCGCCCGCCTGGTTTCAGCAAACCTACCCGCAATCTCCGCTGAGCTGTATTGCCTATTTCAGCATGGAATTCATGTTGAGCGAGGCCTTGCCCATATATTCGGGTGGATTAGGTAACGTGGCCGGTGATCAACTCAAGGCCGCCAGCGATCTCGGCGTTCCGGTGATCGGCGTGGGTTTGCTCTATCAGCAAGGCTATTTTCGCCAGGTGATCGACAAGGAGGGTGCGCAGCAGGCGCTCTTCCCGTATAGCGATCCCGGGCAGTTGCCGATCGTTCCGTTGCGCAAACAAAATGGGGAATGGATGCGCTTGGAGGCTGCGTTACCCGGTTACTCGGTCTGGCTGCGCGCCTGGCAAGTTCAGGTCGGTCGCGTGCAACTGTATCTGCTGGACAGCAATGACGCGGCGAATTACCCCATGCATCGCGGGATTACCAGCGAGCTCTACGGTGGCGGGCCGGAGTTGCGTATCATGCAAGAAATACTGCTCGGGATGGGCGGATGGCGCTTGCTAGAGGCGCTGGGCATCAAACCGGAAGTCTGCCACTTGAACGAAGGGCATGCGGCCTTTGCGGTCCTGGAACGCGCACGAAGTTTCATGGCGGAGACCGGGCAGCCCTTCGAAGTCGCGCTGGCGGTCACCCGGGCAGGCAACCTCTTCACCACCCACACGGCGGTGGCTGCCGGTTTTGATCGCTTCGCTCCCGCTCTCATCGAGCAATACCTGGGTGATTATGCCGAAAAATCACTCGGTATCAGTCGCCATGATTTTCTGGCCTTGGGCCGCCAGAACCCAAACGATTCGTCGGAACCATTCAATATGGCCTATCTGGCCATTCGCGGCAGTGGGGCGGTGAATGGCGTGAGCCGCTTGCATGGTGAGGTGAGCCGGCATCTGTTTGCGCCGCTCTTTCCGCGCTGGCCGCAAAGCGAAATTCCGGTCGGCCACGTGACTAACGGCATCCACACGCCGACCTGGGACTCAGTGGCGGCCGATAAGCTTTGGACGGAAGCCTGCGGTAAGGATCGTTGGCTGGGAAGGGTAGAAACCCTGGAACAGGACATTCGCAGCGTCTCCGACACTAAACTCTGGAAATTTCGCACCGCAGCCGGCAGAGCGCTGATTGAATATGCTCGCAATCGATTATCCAGGCAGCTGGCCGTGTCAGGCGCGTCTCCCGAGGCGATTGAAGCTGCGAAGCATTTGTTCGATCCCAACACCTTGACGCTGGGTTTCGCCCGCCGCTTCGCTACCTATAAGAGGCCGAATCTGCTGCTGTACGATCCGGAACGCCTGTTACGCCTGCTGACCAATCCGCAACGCCCGGTACAGCTCATCATGGCCGGCAAGGCCCATCCGGCGGACCGGGCGGGCCAAGCCCTGATTCAACAGTGGATGCATTTTATCCGGCGGCCCGAGGTGCGCCCCCATGTAATCTTCCTCAGTGATTACGACATGCTCCTGACCGAACATCTGGTGCAAGGCGTGGATGTCTGGCTCAACACGCCGCGCCGGCCATGGGAAGCGTGTGGCACCAGCGGCATGAAGGTACTGGTCAATGGCGGCATTAATCTGTCGGAATTGGACGGCTGGTGGGCGGAAGCCTATACGCCGGAAGTGGGATGGGTGTTGGGGGATGGTCGAGAACATGATAGCGACCTCGCTTGGGATGCGGCCGAAGCCGAGTCGCTCTACGATTTGCTTGAGAAAGAGGTGATCCCGGAATTCTACACGCGCGACGAGCAGGGTATCCCCAACGCCTGGGTGGCGCGGATGCGGGAAAGCATGGCGCGATTGACGCCGCGCTTTTCCACCAGCCGTGCGGTATGCGAATACACCGCACAACATTACCTCCCGGCAGCTGCAGCCTACCGTAAGCGAGCGGCCGACAAAGGGGCCTGCGGCGTGGATTTGGTCAATTGGCGGCACGCATTGGACCAAAAATGGGCCGCGCTACGCTTCGGCGAGGTGAAGCTGGAAAGCGAGGGTGCACGACACATCTTTGAAGCGCAAGTGTATCTCGACGAGCTCGCTCCGGAGGCCGTGCGTGTCGAGCTTTATGCCAATGGCGACAACGATACCGCAGTGGAACGAGTGGAGATGAAGCGCGTGCGGCAACTGGTGGGTGCAATTAACGGCTACACCTATCGCGCAGAGGTACCTGCAGCCCGACCGGCATCGGACTATACAGTGCGAGTCATACCCAAGCACGATGCTGCTGCGATTCCGCTGGAAGACGCTCATATTCTGTGGCAACGGTAATTCGGTTTTAAAGGTGCAGGGACGAAGCAATTACGAGACCACATGCCGATCGATGGTCGATCGCACGAGTTCATTCGCGATGAGGATGGTGTTTACGCGTGCGATTGAAGAAGGGTCCGATCCGGAACCGTTTCGCATAAGGCCGCGGCCTGATAATCTTTACGGAAAGAAGGCGACAATACTCATGTTGGATTCCGTTTCCACATACAATCGGCCCGTAACTAAGCTGGTGTGCAGGCTGCGCGTATGACTACTCCGGAACACCCGTTACCTGATTATCTTGCGGAAGTTTCAGAACGCACTGAAATTCGGAGCGGCGTTCCGTTACCGTTGGGGACCGATGCGTCCCAGGGTGGCGTCAACTTCGCCTTATTCAGCCGTCACGCCAGCCGCGTTCGGCTGGAGTTGTTCGATCAGGCCGCGGACGCAAGGCCGGCCAAGGTGATTGATTTAGACCCCGTGCGCAATCGCACGGGTGATGTGTGGCACGTATGGCTTGCAGGAATTCGTCCCGGCCAGCTCTATGCTTACCGGGTGGACGGTCCGTACCAACCCAAGGAAGGTCATCGTTTTAATTTCAACAAGCTGCTTCTGGATCCCTTTGCGACGGCGATCACGCCTTTGCCCCATTGGGATTTTGGCGCGGCACGCGGCTATGAACCGTCGGCGCCGGGGCCAGACTTGGCCTGCTCGAAAGTCGATGATGCCGGCGCCATGCCGAAATGCGTGTTCACGCATGAGCACTTCGACTGGCACGATGACCTGCCGCTCCGGCATTCCTGGTCAAAGACAGTGATTTATGAAACGCATGTGCGTGGTTTGACTATTCATTCCAATGCCGGTGTGGAATATCCCGGTACCTACCGCGGTCTGATGGAAAAGATCCCCTATCTAAAAGACCTGGGGGTGACGGCCGTGGAATTGATGCCGGTACACGAGTTCAATGAATACCAGCTGTCGGCCATCAATCCGCAAACGGGTAAACCGCTCAGGAATTACTGGGGCTACGATCCAGTGGCCTTCTTTGCGCCGAAGGCCTCCTATAGCAGTGCGGGAGGTATGGGTCAGCAAAAGCTGGAGTTCAAGGAAATGGTCCTGGCGCTCCATCAAGCCGGTATCGAAGTGATCCTGGACGTGGTGTTCAATCACACGGCGGAAGGGAACGAGTTGGGTCCGACCTTGTGTTTCCGCGGGATGGATAACGCGATTTTCTACACGCTGGCGGACGACAAATGCTACTACAAGGACTACACGGGCACCGGTAACACCATCAACGCCAATCACCCCGTGGTGCGGGATCACATCTTGGCCGCATTACGCTACTGGGTGGTGGAGATGCATGTGGATGGATTCCGATTTGACTTGGCGTCAGTTCTCGGTCGGGACGGCACCGGCAGACTGTTGGCCAATGCCCCTCTGCTCGGACGCATTGCCGAAGACCCGATCTTAAGAGACGTAAAAATCATCGCCGAGGCGTGGGATGCCGCCGGCGCCTACGAGGTGGGTAACTTTTCAGAGCGGCGGTGGGCGGAGTGGAACGGTCGCTATCGGGACGATGTCCGGCGTTACTGGCGCGGTGATGACGGGATGCTCGGTTTGTTTGCCAGCCGCATCTGCGGCAGTGCCGACATCTACACCGCGTCAGGCAAAGGTCCCGAGGGCAGTATCAATTTCGTCACCTGCCACGACGGCTTCACCTTGAACGACTTGGTGAGCTATCGCCACAAGCACAATGAAGCCAACGGCGAAAACAACCATGACGGGACCGACGCCAACTTCAGCGACAACTACGGCGCTGAGGGCGAGACCGCGGATGCCGGGATCGAGGCGGTGCGGAAACGCCAGATTAAAAACTTCCTGCTGACGCTGTTGATCTCGCGCGGCGTACCCATGCTGCTCGGCGGGGACGAGTTGCGCCGCACCCAGGGCGGCAATAACAACGCCTACTGTCAGGACAACGAGGCGAGTTGGTATGACTGGAGCCGCCTGGAACAGCACGGTGAAATTCTCCGTTTCACCCGCGGCTTGATCGCCTTGCGCCGCGCCCATCCGATCCTGAGTAAGGAGCAATTTTACACGGACGCCGAGATCCATTGGTTCGGTCCGCAAGGGGGATTGCCCAACTGGGCCGATCCGAAAGATAAACAGTTCGCCTGTCTGATCCATGAAGAAGAGCAGCACGCACTTTATCTGATGTTCAATGCCGGCACCGAAGCGGTCGATTTCGCTTTGCCCCCGGACTCCAGCGGGGCTCGCTGGCGTTTGGCCGCTGACACCGCTTGCGACGTGCCGCGAGATTTGTTTGCCGCGGGCGAAGAACCGCTCTTGGACAATCCCCAAGCCTACCACTTGGGTCCGCGCTCTGCCGCCGTACTGGTGACCCGGCGGCCATGACTCGACAAAATATTCCGTTGGGAAGGATCATGGGTATTCCCATAGGACTGGATTATTCCTGGTTTTTGATATTTGCGCTGCTCACGTGGATGCTGGCAAGCAGTTACTATCCCGCCGAGTTCAAGAACTGGTCGCCGCCGCTTTACTGGTTCATGGGGGCGGTGACGGCAATCATGCTGTTTGTGAGCGTGCTGCTCCACGAACTGGGGCACTCCGTGGTAGCCCTGCGCTACAAGATCCCGGTGCGCAGCATCACGCTGTTTATCTTCGGCGGCGTGGCCCGGATTGACACTAAACCGCCGAGCGCGATGGCGGAATTTCTCATCGCCATCGCAGGTCCCGTCGTGAGTCTTGCATTGGCGGTGCTGTTTACGGTGCTGCAGCCCGCGTTCGCCGCTGTCGAGCCATTGTGGGGCCTGGCGAAATACCTGGCCTACATCAACTTTTCGCTGGTGGTCTTCAATCTGATACCCGGTTTCCCGCTGGATGGCGGTCGCGTGTTCCGGGCTGTTGTATGGGCCGTCACCAAAGACATGCGCCGTGCTACGCTGATCGCTGCTAATGTGGGTCGCTTTTTTGCTTACCTGTTCATATTTGTCGGTGTGTGGCAAATGTTCAGCGGCAACTTTGGCGGCGGGCTGTGGATTGCCTTTATCGGCTGGTTTCTCAACAACGCCGCGACCGCCGAGGTGCAGCAGGTCATGGTTCAGGCTCAGCTGGCCGGGCACACGGTGAGGCAGGCCATGAGCAGCCGCGGCGTCAGCGTCCCTGCGGATCTGACGCTGCAACAGTTGGTGGACGGACACATCCTCGGTAGCGGTCGCCGGTGCTTTCTCGTCATAAGCGGAGAAGACACGGTCGGCCTGATAACCCTGCACCGAGTGAAGGAGGTACCCCGGCCCGAGTGGGGGGAGACGACTGCCGCACAAGCGATGTTGCCGCTCAAAGAAGTCAAACGCATCAGCCCGGATGCTGAACTTTGGTCGGCGCTCGAACAGATGGGCCGCGAGGGAGTCAATCAACTCCCCGTCATGACCGGTCAGCAGGTATTCGGGATGCTAAGCCGCGAAGACGTCATCACGTTTATGCGTACGCTGCAGGCAATCGGAACATAGTAGACACACCGGAGTCCGATGTCTTGTTGAAGGCGGAATGTTTGCATGAATTCCGGTAAACGAAAAGAATGATCCCGATCACGGCCGTGTTTGTAGATGTCGGTGGTGTACTTCTCACCAAGGGCTGGGGTCAGCAGGCCCGTATACGGGCGGCGACGCGCTTCAAGCCGGCATGGGCGAAATGGGGGAGCATTGCCCGAACTTCGCCACGATAAACGCAGTCTTTGCGGCATTAGGGAGTATCATGGCATTGCTGCCGTGGATTTATGTTTCCGGATGCATTACACCTTCGGCACCTGCCTGCGCGTTGTTCAGGCCAAAGAGTGTTCAGCGCCGGCGGAAACGAATTTGGCGCTAAAAACAAAAGGAGTTGACCATGAAGACAAAGACACTGAGCCCGGAACTGCTCCACACGATGGATGCCTACTGGCGTGCCGCCAACTATTTGTCGGTCGGTCAGATTTATCTGTACGATAATCCGCTGCTGAAGCGGCCGCTGACCCTCGAGGACGTAAAGCACATGCTGCTGGGACACTGGGGCACGACCCCTGGGCAGAACTTCATCTATATGCATTTGAATCGGGTCATCAAAAAATACGACCTCAACATGATCTACGTCTCCGGCCCCGGGCACGGCGGCCCGGCGGTGGTGGGCAACACCTATCTCGAAGGTACGTACAGCGAGGTCTATCCCAATATCAGCCAGGATGAGGCCGGGCTGCAGAAGCTCTTCAAACAGTTCTCGTTTCCCGGCGGCATTCCCAGCCACGCATCGCCGGAGTGTCCGGGCTCGATCCATGAGGGTGGCGAACTGGGCTATTCGCTCAGCCATTCATTCGGAGCGGTATTCGACAATCCCGATTTGATCGTTGCCTGCGTTGTGGGCGACGGCGAGGCCGAGACGGGTCCCTTGGCCACCGCCTGGCAGTCCAACAAGTTTCTCAACCCGATCACCGACGGCGCGGTACTGCCGATCCTGCACCTCAACGGCTACAAGATCAGCAACCCCACTGTCTCTGCCCGCATCGAGCATGAGGAGTTGGAGCAATTTATCCGTGGCTGCGGCTGGGCGCCGTACTTTGTGGAAGGTGATGAGCCGGATGCGATGCATCAGCTCATGGCTGGTACCTTGGAAAAGGCCATCGAGGACATTCGGCACATCCAAAACAATGCACGCAACAACAACGATGCTACACGGCCGCGCTGGCCGATGATTGTTCTCAAATCACCCAAGGGCTGGACGGGACCGAAGGTGGTCAACGGTTTGCAGATCGAAGGCACCTTCCGTGCGCATCAGGTGCCGCTCCACCCAGGCAAGCATCCCGAACACCTCAAGCTGTTGGAAGACTGGCTCAAAAGCTATCGACCGGAGGAGCTTTTCGATGCGCAGGGCCGCCTGAAACCGGAGCTGGCCGAACTGGCACCCGAGGGCGAACGCCGCATGGGGGCGAATCCCCACGCCAACGGCGGCATGCTGCTGCGCGAGTTGCGGATGCCGGATTTTCGTGAATATGCGGCCGACGTGCCCGCGCCGGGGGCGCCCGGCATCGGCGACACTCATGTGCTCGGGCAATTCCTGCGCGATGTGGCGAAGTTCAACGCCGAGCAGCGCAATTTCCGGGTCTTTGGTCCGGACGAGACACTGTCCAATGGTCTGGAGGCGCTCTTTGAAGTGACCCGGCGCCAGTGGGATGCCGCGACCGTGGAGAATGACGAGTTTCTCGCACCCGCCGGGCGGGTGATGGAGATGCTCAGCGAGCATCAATGCGAGGGCTGGCTGGAGGGCTACCTGCTCACCGGACGGCATGGGCTGTTCAACTGCTACGAGGCATTTATCCACATCATCGATTCGATGTTCAACCAGCACGCCAAGTGGCTGAAGGTCACGGCGCACCTGCCGTGGCGACGCAAGATCGCCTCGCTGAACTACCTGCTGACCTCCCACGTCTGGCGCCAGGATCACAATGGATTCACCCACCAGGACCCCGGTTTCATCGACCACGTCGTGAACAAGAAGGCCGAAGTCGTGCGAGTTTACTTTCCGCCGGATGCCAACTGCCTGTTGTCGGTGATGGATCACTGCCTGCGCAGCCATCATTATGTCAACGTCGTGGTCGCGGGCAAACATCCCGCACCGCAGTGGCTGACGATGGACGCCGCGGTCAAGCATTGCAGCGAGGGCATCGGTATCTGGCAGTGGGCCAGCAACGACCAGGCTGTTGCGCCCGATTTGGTCATGGCATGTTGCGGCGACGTGCCTACGCTGGAGACGCTGGCCGCCGTTTCCATCTTGCGCGAACACCTGCCTGAGCTGAAGATCCGTGTGGTCAACGTCGTCGACCTCATGAAGCTGCAGACACCCAGCGAGCACCCGCACGGCTTGAATGATACGGATTTCGACGAACTCTTCACCAAGGACAAGCCGGTGATCTTTGCTTACCATGCTTACCCGTGGTTGATCCACCGCCTGACCTATCGCCGCACCAACCACCACGGTATCCACGTCCGCGGCTACAAGGAAGAGGGCACCATTACCACGCCATTCGATATGACGGTGTTGAACGATCTGGACCGTTTCCACCTGGTGATGGACGCCATAGACCGTCTACCGCAGACCGGCGACAAAGGTATCTACCTGAAGCAGCAGCTCAAGGACAAGCTCATCGAGCACAAGCAATACATCAACAAGCACGGCCAGGATATGCCGGAGATCCGCAATTGGCGATGGAAGGGATCAAGCGTATGAGCGCCGAGCCGCTGCAGAAGCCATAGTGCGCAAGTTGGGTTTGGACCGCATCGACGTCGAAGCGTAGCCAGAAAAAGGTTAAGCGGGCGGTGCCGTCCGAGACGTGACCTGGCCGCAGCTCTTTGGGGCTGGATTGCGTTTTTCGGTGATATTGTTTATCACTGGAGGGGCCGCGCACAGACCGCTTGATTGCGGATACACCGTCATGTGCTATCTCACAACCGTGATTTGGAGATTGACCATGCATAAGTTCAAACAAGTCTGGAGCAATCTGCGCTCGAGCTTTTGGTTCATGCCTTCGCTGATAGTTATAGCCAATATCGCCTTCGCAGCGGCGTTAATCGAATCAGATTTCATCGGCGGCGATCGCTGGCTGTCCCAGTGGCCACGGTTGTTCGGCGTTGGGGCGGACGGGGCGCGCCAGATGTTGTCCACACTTGCCGGTTCGATGATGTCCGTTCTGGGTATCACGTTCTCCATGACCCTGGTGGCGCTGGCATTGGCTTCGAGCCAATATACCTCGCGCATCCTGCGCAATTTTATGGGCAGCCGCGTTACGCAACTCACGCTCGGGATCTTCGCTGGCGTATTCGCTTATTGCCTGGTCGTGTTGCGCACCATTCGCGGTGGTGGTGGCGTAGACGAGTTCGTGCCGAGCCTGGCGGTGTTTTTTGCGTTTGTGCTGGCGCTCGCCGGTATCGGTATCCTAGTTTTCTTTATTCATCACATCGCCTCGTCGATCCAGGCTTCCAGCATCATCGCCTCCATAGCCCAGGACACCATCTCATCCATTGAGAGGCTTTTTCCTGAAAAATTGGGACACGGACCCGATGAGGATGATGAGGAGGACAGGGACCGGATGCTTCGGTCTCAGTCCGAGAGGACATGGCAGGCGGTGCCGGCAGAGTCGGACGGATACATTCAGAGTGTGGGAAATGATGCGCTGCTACGCCTGGCGCGGGACAGTAAGACCGTCGTGCGTATGGAACGCGGCATCGGCGCGTTCGTTGTGCAAAATACCGCCTTGGCATCGCTCGCTCTGGACGAGCCTCCGGATCAAGAGACGATCAAAGCCCTTAATAATGCTTACAATATAGGCCGCCATCGCACGGTTGAACAAGACCCCGCTTTCGGTATCCGACAGATCGTGGATATGGCCCTGAAGGCGCTTTCACCCGGTATCAATGACACTTCGACGGCGGTAATGTGCGTGGATTATCTGACGGCGATTCTGGCTCGACTGGCCCCCCGGAAATTCCCGGCATCGCTTCGCTACGAAGGAGACCGACTGAGTGTAATCACCATAGCCCCGACGTTTGAAGGTCTGCTGGCCGAGGCTTTCGACCAGATCCGGGGTAGCGCCGTAGGAAATGTCGGCATCATGGCGCGCATGCTCAGCGCCCTCGAGACGCTCGCCAGTCTGTCCGACAGCCCGCGCCGCCGACGGGCGCTCCACGAACAGGTGCTGTGGATTGCCGAACTGGCCGGTCGCACCACCGAATCCGCCCATGAGCGCGAGCGGCTCGCAAGGCGGCTGATGGAGGTGCGTCAGGTACTCCAAGCTGAGCCTGTGTTGAACGATGAGGAAGAGAAGGCATAGTGTTATGAGACCAAACCGAGCAACAGCAGGCACAGCTCGTTTAGCGAATTGCGGCGCGGTCGTCTCGGTGCGCGGCAGCGTCGTGGATATACGATTCGAAGAACAGTTGCCGCCGATCTACTCAGTGCTGCGCGCGGGAACGGAGAAACAGATCGTCATTGAAGTGCTGGCGCAACTGGATGCGCATCGCGTGCGCGGGATTGCCTTGACCCCCACCCAGGGCCTGGCCCGCGGCATGACGGTGGAGGACAGCGGCGGTCCATTATTGGCGCCGGTGGGCAAAGGGATTCTGTCGCGTATGTTCGATGTCTTCGGCAATGCCATCGACCGTCAGGCGCCGCCGTCGGACGTGCAATGGCGTTCTGTGCATCGGGCCCCGCCCGCGTTGGCGCGACGTTCCACCAAATCCGAGATCTTCGAGACGGGCATAAAAGTCATCGATGTGTTGATGCCGCTGGAGCGCGGCGGCAAGGCGGGTCTGTTTGGCGGGGCGGGCGTGGGCAAGACGGTGTTACTCACTGAAATGATCCACAACATGATCGGCCACCAGGAGGGCGTCAGTATTTTTTGCGGAATCGGCGAACGCTGCCGCGAAGGTGAGGAGCTGTACCGCGAAATGAAGCAAGCCGGTGTGCTGACGAATATGGTGATGATCTTCGGTCAGATGAACGAGCCGCCCGGCGCCCGTTTCCGCGTCGGCCATGCCGCGCTGACCATGGCCGAGTATTTCCGCGACGACGAACGCCGCGATGTGTTGCTGCTAATCGATAATATCTTCCGCTTTATCCAGGCCGGATCGGAGGTATCCGGCCTGATGGGGCAGATGCCGTCGCGTCTCGGTTATCAGCCCACCATGGGCACCGAGTTGTCACAGTTGGAAGAGCGCATCGCCAACACTGATCGCGGCGCCATCACCTCGATCCAGGCGGTGTATGTGCCGGCGGACGATTTCACCGATCCGGCGGCGGTGCATACCTTTTCTCACCTTTCAGCGTCCATTGTGCTGTCGCGCAAGCGGGCCGGCGAAGGACTTTATCCGGCCATCGATCCGTTACAGTCCAGTTCCAAAATGGCCACGCCGGGCATCGTCGGCGCACGACACTATCGCCTGGCCCAGGAAGTCCGGCGCACACTGGCGCAATATACGGATCTCAAGGATATCATCGCCATGCTTGGTCTGGAACAGTTGTCGCCGCAGGACCGCAACGTGGTGGCGCGCGCCCGCCGGCTGGAGCGTTTTCTCACTCAGCCGTTTTTCACCACCGAGCAATTCACCGGCCTGCAAGGTAAGCTGGTCAGCCTCGAAGACGCGTTGGACGGCTGTGAGCGTATCCTGAGCGATGAATTCCAGGACTATCCGGAGAGCGCGCTCTACATGATCGGGACGGTTGACGAAGCGAAGAAAAAGGAGAACCCTGATCCGAAAACCAAGCCGGGGAGCGAACATGCCGCAGCCGACACGCATGAATCTTAAGGTTCTCCTGCCGTTTCGAATCTTCGCCGAGAAGACCGGCGTAGCGCGCATCGTCGCGGAGACCCGTGCGGGCTCGTTCGGGATCTTGCCGCTGCGGCTCGATTGCGTGGCGGCGCTTACCCCGGGCATTCTGATCTACGAAACTGACATGGAGGGCGAGGTTTACGTCGCCGTGGATGAAGGGGTCCTGGTCAAGACCGGCCCGGACGTGCTCGTTTCCGTGCGCCGGGCGCTGGGTGGGACTGACCTCGGCCAATTGCGCGACGCCGTGGAGCGGGAGTTTCTGACCCTGGACGAGCACGAGCAAAGCGTGAGGTCGGTGCTGGCGAAAATGGAAAGCGACTTCATCCGTCGTATGGCGGCGTTTCACAATGAGTGATGAATCGCAAAATAAGCCCGCGAAGCCGAAGCCGTCGCTCAGTCAGGAGGTCGGCGTGAAGGCGGCGCGTAAGCTTAAGGCGCAGCGCAACGCCGCGCCGGGCGTGTGGTTCGGCCTGGGTATTATGGGGATCGTCGGCTGGTCGGTGGCGATTCCGACACTGCTCGGCGCGGCGCTCGGGTTGTGGCTGGACCAGCGTTATCCGGGGGGCCGCTCCTGGACATTGGCGCTGCTGGTGGCCGGACTCACGATCGGCTGCTTCAATGCGTGGCATTGGGTTGCCAGGGAAGACAAAGCCATGCGGGACGAACAGGAGGATATGGATGAGTGAATGGTTGATGTCGGCACTGACCTTAGTGGCGGGTCTGTTACTCGGCGCCATTTTCTTCGGCGGCCTTTGGTGGACGGTGCGCAAGGGCGTGTCGTCCAAACGACCGGCGCTTTTGTTCCTGGGCAGCCTGCTGGTGCGGACAGCTATCGTCATTACCGGGTTTTATGTCGTCTCGGACGGCCATTGGCAGCGCTTGCTGACATGTCTGCTCGGATTCGTCATCGCGCGTTTCATTGTGACGCGGCTCGTCGGTCCGCCGCTCCGACACCACAACGTTCCAGTGAAGGAGGCCGGTCATGCACCTTAGTCCCGACGAGGTCATCTTCTGGCAATACGGTTTGTTAAAACTCAACGCCACCATTGTCTTCACCTGGGCATTGATGTTCATTCTGGTCGTAGGATCGAAGCTCATCACCCGCAAAATTTCCATCGGACTGGAACGCGCCCGCTGGCAGAATCTACTCGAAATTGTCGTCATCGCCATCGAGAAACAAATTGAAGAAGTGGGCCTCAGTCGCCCAAGAATGTATCTAGGCTTCCTGGCCACAATCTTCCTGTTTCTTGCCATGGCCGCCCTCTGCACTATCATCCCCGGTTACCAGCCGCCGACGGGCTCGCTCTCCACCACGACGGCGCTGGCACTGTGCGTATTTGTGGCAGTTCCGCTTTTCGGCATAGCGGAGCGCGGCTTGGGCAGTTACCTCAAGTCCTACGCGCAGCCGACCTTCTTCATGTTGCCGTTCAATATCATCAGCGAAATGTCCCGTACGCTGGCGCTGGCCGTTCGTCTGTTCGGCAACATGATGAGCGGAGCGATGATCATCGCTATCCTGCTCAGCATCACACCCTTTATATTTCCGATCGTCATGATGGCTTTGGGCTTGCTCACCGGTATGGTGCAGGCATACATCTTCGCCATCTTGGCCGCGGTTTACATCGCGGCCGCGACGCGTGTCAGTAGGCTAAAACCCGAATTGGCGAATAATCAATGAAAGCTAACACTTGAAGGAGTCACTATGGACAGCATGACAATTATCGCGGCTGTATCAATTGTCACCGCCGGCGTTACCACCGGGTTCGGCACGATGGGGCCGGCGCTGGGCGAGGGAAGGGCGGTCGCGACCGCGCTGACTTCGCTGGCCCAGCAGCCCGACGCTTCCGCCACCATCACCCGGACCCTGTTCGTCGGCCTGGCGATGATCGAGTCCACGGCCATCTACTGTTTCGTGGTTTCGATGATTCTCATCTTCGCCAACCCGTTCTGGAACCACATGATTGTCCAAACCGCCGGAAAGTAGACTTATGCTGATCGACTGGTTCACCGTCGCCGCCCAGGTGGTCAATTTTCTGATCCTGGTGTGGTTGCTGAAGCGCTTTCTTTACACGCCCATCCTCCACGCCATCGACGCGCGCGAGCAGCGGATCGCTCTGGCGCTCGAGGACGCCACTGCAAAAAAGGCCGAAGCCCAACAGGAACGCGACGAATTCCGCCACAAGAATGAGGCGCTCGACCAGCAGCGCGCCGAACTTTTGAGCCAAGCGACGGATGCGGCGCAAACCGTACGTCAACGGCTTTTGGATGAAGCGCAGCGGGACTCGGATGCCCTGCGTGCCCGGCGGCAGGATGCCTTGAAGCGCGAACAGCTAAGTCTGAATGCCGAGATCAGTCGTCGTACCCGGGAGGAGGTCTTTGCCATTGCGCAAAAGACGCTGACAGACCTCGCCGGGGTAAGTCTGGAAGCGCGCATGAGCGAGGTGTTCGCGCTTCGCCTGCAAGCGCTGAGCGGTGAGGCGAAAGAAGTTCTTGTCGAGGCCTTTGAAGCATCGTCCGACCCGGTGCTCGTGCGCAGCGCCTTCGAGCTGCCGTCGGAGCAACGCGCCGTGATACAAACAGCGCTCAAAGACACCTTCCCGGCTGAAATCGAGGTCCGTTTCGAGACGGCGCCGAACGTGATCAGCGGCATCGAACTCAGTGCCGGCGGGCGCAAGGTCTCTTGGAGCATCGCGGATTATCTCGCGACATTGGAAAAGAGCATAGGCGAATTGTTGGCGGAGCCGTCCAAGCCGCAAGCCGAATCCGAGGTCGAAGGAAAGTCCGGAGCTGAAGCCGCTACGGGCGAGGAGAGCAAATGAGCGCACCGCCTGATTCCTTGCATACTGTCTTTGACCAGGCGTACGCGGGCTTAAGCCGGGGACGCGAAAACTTCACGCCGCAGCTGGCGCCACACGAGGTCGGCACGATCACCAGCGTCTCGACAGGCATCGCCCGGATATCCGGCCTTCCCGGTGTGGGCTTTGAGGAGTTGGTGAAATTTCCCGGCGATGTGTTCGGTATTGCTTTCAACGTCGACGCGGATGAAATCGGCGTCGTGCTGCTCGGTGATTACTGGCATCTGCACGCGGGCGATGAAGTCGAGCGCACCGGCCGGGTCATGGACGTGGCAGTGGGCGACCGCTTGCTGGGACGCGTTCTGGATCCGCTCGGCCGGCCGCTTGACGGCAACGGGCCGGTGGTAGCCAGCGAGCGCTTGCCCATCGAACGTCCCGCTCCCCCCATCATGGACCGCGCGCCGGTCACCGTGCCGCTGCAGACAGGCCTCAAGGTCGTCGACGCGCTCATTCCCATCGGACGCGGCCAGCGCGAGCTGATTCTGGGTGACCGTCAGACGGGAAAAACCGCCATGGCGATCGACACCATCCTCAACCAGCGCGGCAAGGATGTCCTGTGTGTCTATTGCGCCATCGGTCAGCGTGCGTCCGCCGTGGCGAAGGCCGTGGCCATCTTGCAGGCCAAGGGCGCGATGGATTACAGCGTGGTAATGGTCACTGAGGGCAACGACCCGCCCGGTCTCGCCTACATCGCCCCATACGCCGCCACCAGTATCGCGGAGCATTTTATGGAGCAAGGCCGCGATGTGCTCATCGTTTACGACGATCTCACCCATCACGCCCGCGCCTATCGCGAGCTGTCCCTGCTGTTGCGCAGGCCACCCGGTCGCGAAGCCTTTCCCGGCGACATCTTCTATATTCATTCTCGGCTGCTGGAACGGGCGACGCGTCTACGCGCGGGTCGGGGGGGCGGTTCGCTGACCGCCTTGCCCATAATAGAAACTGAAGCGCAGGATATTTCCGCCTATATTCCGACCAACCTGATTTCCATTACGGACGGGCAGATTTACCTCTCGCCGTCGCTGTTCGAATTGGGCGTACTCCCCGCGGTCGATGTAGGAAAATCCGTGTCGCGCGTCGGTGGCAAGGCGCAGCGGGCAGCCTACCGCGCGGTGGCGGGCGACCTCAAGCTCGCCTACGCGCAATTCGAGGAACTCGAGAGCTTTGCCCGGTTCGGCGCCCACCTGGATGAAGAGACCCGCAAGATCATCGAACATGGACGGCGAATCCGCGCCTGTCTCAAACAGTCCGAATTCGCCCCGGTGTCCATGGCCGCACAGATCGCTATCTTATTGGCGTTGAGCGCCGAACTTTTCGATGATGTGGCGCTTGACCTGATGACGGATGCCGAGCAGGCTGTGCGCGCGGCGGTATCTGATATCCCGTCGGAGGTGCGCGAGCGCTTGGATACCGCGCAAACACTAAGCGATGAGGATCGTGAATCGATAATCCAAATCGCCCGCCAAGCGCTGGATCACTTTCAGCCCAAGCCGGCACCCAAGGCGCAGTCATGAGCGATACCTCAGCGAGCCTGCGCCGCAAGATCACCAGCGCCGGAGATCTACAATCCGTCGTCCGCACTATGAAGGCTCTGGCCGCTTCAAGTATCGGCCAATACGAGCAATCGGTGCGTGCCTTGGGCGACTACTATCGCACCGTGGAGCTGGGCTTGAGCGTCTGTTTCCGCGGCGATGGTTCCGCGGCGTGGACGAACGGAACGCCAAGACGAACGGATGCGGGTGCGATCGGGGCGGTGGTGTTCGGCTCCGACCAGGGCTTAGTGGGGCAGTTTAACGATGTGGTCGCCGATGCCGCGGTTAAGGCATTGGCCGGTCGGCCGGGCAAGGCCGAGGTCTGGGCCGTCGGCGAACGTGTTCATGGGTGCCTGGCGGACGCCGGCATGCCGCTGATGGGATTGTTCAACGTGCCGAACTCCGTTCAGGCCATTACTACGCTGGTCGGGCAGATTCTAGTGGAGAGCGAGACGCGTCTCAGTCAAGGTGAAGTGAATGAATTCTACCTCTTCTATAACCGGCCTACGTCCGAGGCCGTGTATGCCCCGACCAGTCAGCGACTGTTGCCGCTGGACGATAACTGGCGCCGCAGGCTGATTGAGCATCCCTGGCCGACGGGAAACCTCCCAGAGCTTATGGGTGACGACACCTCAACCTTGCGGGCACTCATCCGCGAATATCTTTTCGTCTCGCTGTTCAGAGCGTGCGCCGAATCCCTCGCCAGCGAGAATGCGAGCCGCCTGGCGGCGATGCAACGCGCCGACAAAAACATCGACGAATTACTGGAGGACCTCAACGGGAAATTCTATCGATTGCGCCAGAGCGTCATCGACGAGGAACTGTTCGACGTGATAGCCGGCTTCGAGGCGCTGATCGGAGCGCGCAAGCAAGCACAATAATCCACACACGCGCAGCGACAAGAAAGAAGGCAAGACCTCGAGTTCGTTCGATAAGCAGTGATGAATGACCTGGACGCTTTCATTGCCTGCCGCATAGGAAAGACAGGAGAATAGCCCTTATGGAACCCAATGCCGAATCAGCCAAGGTTTCCGAATCGAAGCCGGGAGAGAACCCCGATATGCCGGACGATTTGAAATCCCTGTCCATTTCGGAAGTGGAGAAAAAATTGGGGTCGTCGCCGGACGGCCTGAGTCAGTCGGAGGCGCAGAAACGTTTGGCCCAATATGGGCCTAACGAGCTTGAAGAAAAGAAAACCAGCGCCTTTCTGAAATTCCTCAGCTATTTCTGGGGACCGATTCCATGGATGATCGAAGCCGCCGTGGTCCTGTCGGCGGTCGACCAACATTGGCCGGATTTTGGCATCATCCTCGTGCTGCTGCTGGCCAATGCCGTGGTTGGATTCTGGGAAGAGCACCAGGCGGGCAACGCCATCGCCGCACTGAAGGCCAAGCTGGCGATCAAGGCCCAGGTGAAACGCGATGGAAAATGGACCCACCCGGCGGCACGTGAACTGGTGCCCGGCGACGTCATTCATTTGCGTCTTGGCGACATCGTGCCGGCGGATGCACGCTTGCTGGAGGGCGACCCGATAGAAGTGGATCAGTCCGCGCTGACGGGCGAGTCCTTGCCCGTCACGCACGAATCCGGTGACGCGGTGTTTTCCGGTTCCATCATCCGTACCGGCGAAATCGATGCGCTGGTGTACGCCACGGGATCAAACACGTACTTCGGCAAGACCGCACAACTGGTGCAGGGGGCGCAGACCGTTAGCCATTTTCAGCGTGCAGTGTTGAAGATCGGGAATTACCTGATCATCCTTGCGGTAACCCTGGTGGCGGTTATTATCACGGTTGCGCTGTTCCGTGGCGATCCGATCCTTACCACTCTGCAGTTCGCCCTGGTGCTGACCGTGGCCGCGATTCCCGTGGCGATGCCCACGGTGCTGTCGGTGACTATGGCGGTCGGTGCCCGTCTCCTGGCCAAAAAAGGGGCTATCGTGACCCGGCTGGCGGCCATCGAGGAACTGGCCGGTGTGGACGTGTTGTGCTCGGACAAGACCGGCACTCTGACCCAGAACAAACTGACGCTGGGTGACCCGTTCAGTGTCGATGGCACCACTGCCGAGCAAGTCATCCTCAATGCTGCGCTGGCGTCGCGCGCGGATAATAAGGACACCATCGACCTGGCCGTGCTGGGCGGCCTGAACAACGATCAGGCTTTGCAAGGCTATCAGGTGGTCCATTTCCAACCGTTCGATCCGGTGCATAAGCGCACCGAAGCCATCATCAAGGCCGCGGACGGCAAAGAGTTCAGTGTGACCAAGGGTGCGCCGCAGGTGATCCTGGAATTATCTGCTAACGCCGATGATGTGGTTTCCGCCGTTGATAAAGCCGTCAACGAATTTGCGACGCGCGGCTTCCGTTCCCTGGGCGTGGCGCGTGCCGATCAGCAAGGTCGGTGGCTGTTCCTCGGCGTATTGCCGCTGTTTGATCCGCCGCGAGAACAGGCCAAGGCGACCATCGCGACCGCCCGTCAGATGGGTGCGAATATCAAGATGGTGACGGGTGATGCTCTGGCCATCGCACGGGAAACCGCCGTGAAATTGGGCTTGGGTACCAATATTCTCGACGCCAGCGGTTTTGGCGGCACCAAGCATCTCGAAACGGCGCAGTTGGCGGAGTCCATTGAGAAAGCGGACGGCTTCGCCCAGGTGTTCCCCGAACACAAGTTTCACATTGTGGACGTCCTGCAGCAGCGCGGCCACATCGTCGGCATGACGGGCGACGGGGTAAACGATGCCCCGGCGCTAAAGAAGGCCGACTGCGGCATCGCCGTTTCCGACGCGACCGACGCGGCGCGCGCGGCGGCGGACATCGTGCTGATGACGCCCGGCCTGTCGGTGATCATCAACGCGATAGAGGAGAGCCGGAAAATTTTTCAGCGTATGAACAGCTACGCGATTTACCGCATCGCCGAGACATTGCGCGTGCTGTTGTTCATGACGCTGGCGATCCTGATCTTCAACTTTTATCCATTAACGGCGGTGATGATCGTGATGCTGGCCTTGCTCAATGACGGGGCCATCCTGTCTATCGCCTATGATAACGTTCATTACAAGGATAAGCCCGAGGCCTGGAACATGCGCATGGTGCTGGGCGTTGCCACGGTGCTGGGCCTCATCGGACCTGTGGCGGCATTTGGGCTGTTCTACCTTGGCGATCGCATCTATCACCTCGATCGTGGACACATCCAAACATTGATGTACCTGATGCTGTCCGTGGCGGGGCATCTGACGATTTTCCTGACGCGCACGCGCGGTCCGTTCTGGTCCATACGCCCTGCCTGGATTTTGCTGCTGGCAGTGGTCGGCACACAATTAGCGGCGACGCTGATCGCGGTATATGGGGTGTTTATGACTCCGCTCGGCTGGGGCTGGGCTCTGTTCGTCTGGGCTTATGCGCTGGTGTGGTTCCTGGTGAGCGATCGCGTGAAACTGCTTGCGTACCGGGTGTTCGATCCCACGGAAGCGCCCCTATTGGGTAGGAAACCCGTCGAGGCCAATACATCAGTCGACGAGACAACGCAGATCGGCAAGCGTGCCTATGAACTCTATGAACGGCGAGATCGCCGCGATGGTCATGCAGTTGAAGATTGGCTTCAGGCGGAGCGCGATATCCGTAAAGATAAGTCACCCAAATAAACCAAGCCGATCCGTGCGGCAGGTGTTGCCGAAGTCATAATAATTTAATCGATCTATCCAGTTACTAAAAAGCACTGTTGCGAGCATGCTGAGAGCAAATAATACTTTCAAGGCGGTATGTGGACGCTATGGCCCGCAAGGGCGATGATTCGCATGGGCGGCAAAATATTCCCGCGTTTCAAGAGCAATACAGGTGCGGGAGAAGCCCGCTTATCCGCGACAGCGATGTGAGTGCCGCCATTTTTCGCAAAATCCGATGGGGCCTCCAAGCCCCCTGTCGCTTGCAGATTGTGGCGCGATTGATGCCTTCGGCGCCCGCCTTTGCCTTGCGTCCGCAACGGTACCGCCTCTGACGCGGCGGACCATGGCTCCCACACCGGCTACGCCGCTTCGCTATGCCTCATACTTATGTATCCGCCCGCGTTATCGCACAGACTCCGACAAAAGCCCGGCCCTCCGGCTAGCCGGGGCTTTTCGCACCTCGCTGATAGTGGTGAAGATGGCTGTATATTATTGATAATATTAAAGTAAATGTTGCTCTCGGGCGATGGTTTCTCACCTAATGGTCGGTTCGCACAAGCACTGCAAGCTGTAGCTTCCATTCTTTACGATTAAGCTTGTAAATCAAATTGGTACTACTATACTTAATTTGATCTTAAGGAAATCAGGGGGCTGACAGGTTGATCTTCCTGCGCGGCTGGCGGGCGATTCCTTAGGTAGTTTTTAGGACTTTGGAGCGTATTGGACAACCTGGAGCTCTTGGATGTCTTTCCCACGTCCGGAACAAAATAGACTTCTCGCCGCCTTGCCGGATGGCGCGCGCGAGCGCCTCTGTCCCCATCTTGTATCCGTACAGATGCCGTTTGGCGACGTACTTTACGAACAAGGTTGCCGGTCGCGATACGTCTATTTTCCCACGACCTCCATAGTGTCTCTTCTGTACGTCACGGCAGATGGTGCAACGGCTGAGGCTGCAATGGTAGGAAAAGAAGGCTTACTCGGCGTTGCCCAGTTCATGGGTGGTGAAACCACAACGGGTCGGGCTATTGTGCAGAACATGGGCCACGGCTTCCGGCTCGATGCGCATTTGCTCAAGGATGAATTCAATCGTGGCGGGCCACTGATGCATCTGCTACTGCGTTACACCCAAGCGCTAATTACACAGATGTCCCAGACGGCGGTCTGCAATCGTTTTCATAGCGTACAACAGCAACTGAGCTACTGGCTGCTGATGAACCTGGATAGGATGCCTTCGAACAAACTGATCATGACTCAGTCGATGATCTCCAGTATGCTCGGCGTACGCCGTGAGGGCATCACGGCAGCCGCCAGTAAATTACAACGCGACGGGTTTATTAACTACAATCGGGGACACATTTCCATACTGGATCGGTCGGGACTGGAGGCGGAAGCCTGCGAGTGCTATAAGGTGGTCAAAAATGAATTCGATCGTTTACTCCCCAAGTGGCAAGCGCCGGATGACCGAACAGCCCCATACAGTTGTGTGCCCGAGCATTATGCTAACGACGAGGCAATCGCCCGGAGCACTGGATAACGCCCAGGTGCGGTAGTCAAGCACAGCAGTGGTGGGTTTGGATTGCTGCATTCCCTAGTCGTGCTGTTTAGCGGCTAGCCATTGCGGTGCCGACTTGAAGCTCGCGCGATGACAGAGAGCATAGATCGGGGGTACCGCCGATATGGGCAAGGT
This sequence comes from uncultured Gammaproteobacteria bacterium, assembly GCA_963810615.1. Lineage (GTDB taxonomy): Bacteria > Pseudomonadota > Gammaproteobacteria > DRLM01 > DRLM01 > JARRQJ01. The sequence continues at coordinate 304,832 of CAWEOA010000001.1, forward strand.
TCATTTTCATCGGCCGATTAATGGTGCAGGTCAGGCTCGATCGCACAGATGGGCGCATAGCGGGTGAGGGATGGAAGGCAGGCCACTTTCGCGAAACCCGATCGGACGCCCAAGTTACCCCGGGGAGCGAAATAGGCGACGATTGATGGCTTCGGCGCCCGCCTTGGCCCTGCGTTCGCCACGGGTATAACGGTTCGATTGCCTCATATTTTGTCTCCGCCCGCGCTGACTCCGACATAACGGCAGGTACTCCGGCTGGCCGGGGCTTATCGCATCTCGCATTGCTCTCCTTGCTATCGCAGTTCGTTATACTATGCAGCGCAGTCTTAGCGACAACTTAAAGGAGAGAGATGAAAATCAACTCCAAGGATTACCGGGTTCAGCAAGGCGAAAAAGTCAAACTCAAGAAGTGGCCGACGCTCATCAAGCCCGTTTATCATTCGAAGGAACAGTATAAAGAGCTTCTCGAAGCTCAGGTGAGCGAGTTGAGCTCACTGCAGAAACTGCACTATGCGTCCAACCGCTACGCGGTGCTGCTAATTTTTCAAGCGATGGACGCCGCCGGGAAGGATGGCGCCATTCGGCACGTCATGTCCGGGATCAATCCTCAAGGTTGTCAGGTGTTCAGTTTCAAACACCCAAGCGCGACGGAACTGGACCACGATTTTCTGTGGCGAACTGCCCAGTGCCTGCCCGAACGCGGGCGGATCGGTATCTTCAACCGCTCCTACTATGAGGAGGTTTTGATCGTTCGCGTGCATCCGGAGATTCTGCGCAGTCAGAGGTTACCGGACGGTCTGCGTACGGAGAAAACCATCTGGAAGGAACGATATCGTTCCATCGTTGATTTGGAAAATCATCTCTATCGTAACGGTACACGAATCATCAAATTCTTCCTTCATCTGTCGGAAGAAGAGCAAAGAAAGCGCTTTTTGGCTAGGATTGACGAGCCGGAAAAAAACTGGAAGTTCAGTCTCGCCGACATTGAAGAGCGGAAATTCTGGAAAGAGTACATGCAAGCCTATGAGGCATGTTTGAGTGCAACGAGCACAAAAAAATCGCCCTGGTACGTGGTTCCCGCCGACGACAAGGAAAATGCCCGTCTGATTATTTCACAAATATTTCTCGATACTTTCAAAGCGCTTAAAATGCGTTATCCCAAAACGGATACGAAGCGACGTCAGGAATTGCTGACGATCCGCCGTCGGCTTATGCAGGAAGACCCAGGTAGCGGCGGAACTTAGTATATATGTCAACGGGCCGAGGCTGGAGGACGCGCGATTCGTCCCAGTGGCCGGGGTTTTCCTGGTGATTCCTTGTGATTTCCATATGGCGTCAGTCGTCTCCCCATTGGCGAGACTAATCGAGGTCGACTTCTCATTTTTCCTTCTTGGTCTGAGGCCTCTACTTCATTAAGTGGCAAATATTACCTATAGCGTTGCAGAGAAATATTACTAAGGTAACGCTGCGACGAATTTCATTCGTACCTCCTTATTTATCATGACTTTAGCTGGATTGTCGGCTGCGCCGCTCAGCAAGTTTTCCGATCTCAGTTTCATTCCAGCGGAGATTGCCTAGGAACCTTCGGAGACTTCGCAAAAAAGTGCGCTATTTATGTGCTCCAGCGTACAGACCAATGTTTGCGATTATGAGATACATCTTCAATAAGGTGGAAATGAGCCGGATAATGACGTAGCACTCCTAGATCTGAAATAGAAATAGAGAGATGGTATACGTCAATATTCTCTTCATTAATCTGATGGATGAAAATAATGGGAGTCATGTCATGCTCAAGAAATCGGTTATATCCGTGTGTCTGTGCGGAATGATGTGGGCAGGGATTTGCCAGGCGGGTTTCCTTGGCAACAATAGTGACTTGAAATTTCTAAAGGACATTAATAACGTCGGCGACACGACAGCCATTGCCACGGATCGTACAAAAGCTACGCAAGGTAATGGTAATGTGGTGGATAACCCGCAAACCCAGTCTGTCGATTCACAAAAGCATCCGGGTGATCTAAGCCTTATCTCCGACACGCAGAGTGTGCAGGTGGCGGCGGCCGTGTCAGTACCGGAACCCGGGACATTCTATTTAATCGCGATGGGTCTGATGGTTATGGGAATGCTTGTATATGTGCGGAAACGGCGCGTGAAACCGGTGCGGCGATGATCGCATCTGAATATATGGGCTGAACAGTACGGACAAGCTTATATTTTCATCCGATTAGTCGATGATGTTCTAATCGCCGACAGCATAGATTCGCTCCCACTCGAGATGTGCGTGAGATTATCCGCAAATGCGAACTGGCGGCCGTCTTCAGGTCGAAATTCGTGATGTCTATTACATTGAAGCTGTTCTGAGTGGTGAAGCTGGCAGTGTCGGTGTCTGTCCGTTTTGCATTCCAGTAAAGAAAATCCGGCTTGGCATCCCGCTAAATTTCTCTGCTAAGGGAAGGCCAAGCAATGTTTGTAGCGGCAAGCCAAATATAACCTATCTATACACGGTCATTCGTGTTCGGCAAGCCTTCAATCGAGGCTGGCGAGAAGGTATGAGATAAGTATAGCTTGAGAATGCTGTATTAGGTGAGCTCAATTGCGTGGACCATACGGTAAACTACAATCATTCATAATCCGATCGTAGTTTACCTTATCGGCCCTATAACACCGGCAAGAGGCGGCCTCTAGGCCACGGCGGTCAATAACTTTGATATGGCCGCGGTTATAGTTGATCAGATCGCGCTTTTGCAATGCGCCTGCGGCTTTGGTAATGCCGACCCGACGCACGCCCAGCATGAAGGCTAGATATTCTTGGGTGATATGCAGCTCGTCAGAATGTGCCCGGTCATGAGTCATCAGCAGCCAGCGGGCGAGGCGCTCTTCCACCACATGAAAGCGGGTGCACGCCGCCATCTGCGCGAGCTGGCTCAATCGCACATAGATGTAGTGGTTGAGAATACTTTGCAGTGCCGGACTCTGGCTAAGTACTGCGGCGAAACGGCTCGGCCTTCATCCGCAAAGCAGGACCTTCACCCTGTACCAAAGCATGCAGCGGTGAAACATCTATCCCAAGAACGAGAGAAATACCGTGCATGCCTTCATTGCCGACCAAGGACACCTCCAGTCTGGAGTGGCTGTCGATCGGGTTAACCATAGAAATAAAACTGTCGGTGGGAAAGTAGACATGACGGATTATCTCGTTGGGCTCGCAGAGAATGTCAGCGAAAACAAGATCGACTGGCTCGCACTCCGCAAGTAAATGTTGCTTGTCATTGCGTGGCAAAGCGGCTATCAGGTGATTTGTATAAGGTGCGCGCATAGATGGACGATGAAATATCCTACTGTGTTGGTCCCGAAGTAATGGGCGGTATGAGAAAACCAACAATCTAATGCTGATGTCGAATGGGATTTGCAGGATATAGTTGCATCCAACCCGGTCAACAGCGCTTAGGTAAGGTCCGTAATTGGGGGAACCTGCTAAAGGATAGGGGGTGATGCAGGTAAATTCCGTGCGTTATCGAACATAGCGCACAGATGCATACGATTTCGGGCAGTCCATAGGAAATAACTTGGTTGTCGTAATGATTCTATGGCTCGATATAAGATCTATAGTTGATGCGTTACGCATAGAAAACCGCCACCCATATATTTTTGAGCTTAATACAATTTTCCATGCAACGACATGTGTGTATAGGTAATGGATGTTTGAATCACTGAGGCGACAAGGCCTCGCCCCCTGTAATCCCATTATGGTGATTCGAAGTAGGAGGGTCGGTCTGTTTGCGGCAAGACAGAAGGTGTGCTGATTTTGCCTTAGCCTTAATGGCCGGTACAGGTGAGATGATGATGTCGTATGTGTGTTAGCGTACAGAACGTCTTGTGTGGAAGGTGTATAAATCAACACCGGGAATAGTCGTAGAGGGGATTTAACCGATGTTGCGAGGCCTGATTAATCTCAGATTCGTTAAGGATATTAAGGGTGGCGGTTGCGCTACGCAAAAGTATGAATAACGGTCGGGATTTTGGTGGCGATGGCGGCATGACGTTTAGTCAAGCTGCAACGCACAGGGAGCTGATTGGCTCAAGCATCAAGACGGTGGGCTGGCGGCGACGGTATCCGCCGGATCTAATCGAGATGATGCTATGACCGGATTTTCATAGGATGAAATCTTAATGGTAATGGATGACCTCCCTTAGGCCCTGCATCCCCTGGCAGGGCCTTTTTTTTCTAGGGAAGGCCTAGCGCCATTGCGGTGAACGTAAGATGACTCATATACAATGCTATTTCCTGTCAAGTAATGGGGTGGATTTTAAGGTCGGCGATGGCGAGTTTATGTGCGTTACCGAACAGATGGGTTGGAATTTGCGTTTTACCCTAATCGCTTTAATAGGATATTGCAGATAGATGGGTGAATTAGCCCCTTAAATAATTATTTAATTCGGCATTCGTATGCCGGCATGGTGATTTTGCGTGGCTTATTATTGTGACTTACTTTGTTTTGCAGATGAGGTTCTGATTGATTGGTCATTTAGGGAACACTGGGAAATTTCATATCAGCGGATTCATCAGGAATGATGTGTGTAGTTGCTTCAACTCACATGGCGGAATTCCCGTAGGATCTAGGTCCCTTTAGTGAAATGACGATACGGAATTGAACAGGGTATCCATAATTATAAGGTGCTTGGAGATGTCTGCTTGGATGTGATTGCAGGGAGTTTTCCGGATATGGACAATATGGATGAAATAGTACTTCTTATTGAAAGTGATCCGACGACTGCCAAGATGATTCGAGAGGAACTCTCAGAAGCAAGATATGGCCCATACGTAATCGAGTGGGCTGAAACACTCTCAGCCGGACTCGAGCGGCTCAGCCGGGGTGGGGTTAAGGCGATCCTACTCAATTTATCCCTGACGGACAGTCGAGGTATCGATACCTTCGAAAAACTGTATTCGGCCGCTAGCGACGTCCCGATCCTGATTCTCAGCGATGTGTCCCAGGAAGATTGCGCGCAGCAATCTATACAACACGGCGCGCAGGATTATTTCCTGAAGAATCACATCGACGGTTATTCATTATCTCATGCCCTACGTAACGTGATGGCGCGCAAGCTGGCCGAAGAGGCGCTGTTCATCGAAAGGGAGCGGGCGCAAGTCACGCTAAACTCCATTGGCGATGCGGTAATCAGCAGCGATATCACAGGCAATGTTACCTATCTTAATCTGGTCGCGGAACGCATGACCGGCTGGTCGCGGGAAGATGCGGTTGGGCGGCCGCTGGCCGAGGTGCTCCAAATCGTCGACGGCATTACACGCGAATCCGCCCGTAGTCCCATCGATTTGGCCATGCAGCGAGATATGCCTGTCGGACTCAGTGCTCACTGTATCCTAATCAGGCGCGATGGATCCGAAATATCCATAGAGGATTCCGCCGCTCCCATCCACGATAGCAGCGGTCGTGTTATCGGTGCTGTGATGGTTTTCCACGATGTCAGCGAGGCACGGGACATGGTGCTCAAAATGTCTCACTTAGCCCAGCATGACTTTCTCACCGATTTACCCAATCGCGTACTATTAAACGATAGGTTGACACAAGCCATCTCTCTTGCCCGTAGACGAAAAAAGCAATTGGCAGTGCTGTTTCTGGATCTGGACCTGTTCAAAAACATCAATGATTCTCTGGGTCACCTGATGGGAGACAAATTGCTGAAGTCAGTTGCAGAGCGTTTGAAGGCTTGCGTGCGCAGTTCGGATACCGTCAGCCGCCAGGGAGGGGATGAATTCGTAATATCTGCTTTCGGATATCGAGCACTCGGGAGATGCCGCACGCCGCGCGGAAAATATCATATCGATGCTGGCGAAACATCACAATGTCGCGGGGCACGAACTGAATATCACTATGAGTGTCGGTATCAGCATCTACCCCGATGACGGCAGGGATGCGGAATCCCTGATTAAGAATGCCGACGCCGCGATGTATCACGCAAAGCAACTCGGGCGCGACAATTACCAGTTCTTTAAGCAGGAAATAAACGATCGGGTCGTCGAGCGATTATTCATTGAGGCCGGGCTGCGTCGTGCCGTGGCAAGGCAGGAATTCGCCTTGCATTATCAACCTAAAATTAATCTCGAGACGGGTGAGATTGCCGGCGCCGAGGCACTGATCCGTTGGCAGAATCCGACGCGAGGATTACTCCCTCCCGGCGAATTTCTGTCCAACGCCGGGGAGAGCGGTCTCATCGTTCCAATCGGCCGCTGGGTACTCCGCGAGGCCTGCCGCCAAGTCCGTGCCTGGCTGGATGCGGGGCTTACGCCTTGTTCGGTAGCGATTAACATCTCCGCGGTGGAATTCCGCAGCAAGGGCTTTATCGAGTACGTACGAGATATCCTATTGGAATCCCGCCTGGGTCCGGGTCATCTCGAGATCGAGCTGGCCGAAAGCGTGCTCATGCAGGATGGCGAGTCTACAATAATCCTGCTGCAGGCGCTCAAGGCTATGGGGGTGCAGCTCGCCATCGATGACTTTGGTACCGGCTATTCCAGTTTAAGTTATTTAAAACGCTTTCCCATCGACTCTCTAAAGATAGATAAGTCGTTCGTGCGCGATATTGCCACCGATCCGGACGATGCGACCATCGTCAGTGCAGTGATCGCCATGGGCAATAGTCTCAACAAGCGGGTGACGGCCGAGGGCGTGGAAACAAAAGAGCAGCTCGCCTTCCTCCGGGCCGAGCGTTGTGAGGAAGGGCAAGGTTACTACTTCAGTAGTCCTATGGCCGCAGATGAGTATAGGAAGCTGCTTATGGGCGGCACATTAGAACGATCCAGCAGTATTAATAACTATGGCTAAGCTATTCAAGCTTGCGCTATAGGATCATTAATCAGTCAGTGCTACCGCTTAAGTGCGATTCCGAACAGAGCGGATCTTCATTACACCTTATCCTGTGTTCCCATAATGACGGCTTATTGTCGAAGTCTACTTGGATGGTACAACAAGGGATTTTTTATGAATAAGGATATTATGGGTGAAAGGGTGCTTGTTATTGAAGGAGATCCCGTGACTGTTAAGCTGATCCGGGAGGCTCTGGCAGAGGTGAGATACGGCCCATTCGTTATCGAATGGGCCGCCACATTCGCTTTAGGACTCGAGCGGCTAGATAAGGGAGACATCAAAGCGGTATTACTTAGCCTCTCCCTGTGCGACAGCCAAGGTATCAAGACCTTGGATAAACTACTCTCGGTCGCAGGTCATGTTCCGGTCCTGATACTCAGTGATCTCGATCAAGAGAACATCATGCAGAAAGCCATGCAGCACGGCGCGCAGGACTATTTACTAATAGAACACATCGACGGTTACTCATTGTCTCATGCTTTACGTAACGTGATGGCGCGTAAACTGGCGGAAGAGACGCTGTCTATTGAAAAGGAACGCGCTCAAGTAACGCTGAACTCCATTGGCGATGCGGTAATTAGCGCTGATCTAGCCGGGAATGTCACTTATCTTAATATGGTCGCTGAACGTATGACCGGATGGTTACTGGAGGATGCGGTCGGGCGGCCGCTGGCCGAGGTACTCCGAATCGTCGACGGCGTTACGCGGCTATTCACCCGTAGTTCCTTCGAATTGGCCGTGAAGCGAAACAAACCCGTGGGTAACGGAACGCACTTTATCCTAATCCGCCGAGACGGATCTGAAATTTCCATAAAGGATTCCGCCGCCCCAATCCACGACAGCGGCGGCCGCGTGATCGGTGCCGTGACGGTTTTGCACGATGTCAGCGAGGCGCAAGCGATGATGCTCAAGATGTCTCATTTAGCCCAGCATGATGTTCTGACAAATTTGCCCAATCGCGTGCTTTTAAATGACAGGCTGATGCAAGCGATATCCATCGCCCGCCGCCATCGCAAGAAATTGGCGGTGCTGATTCTGGATCTTGACCTATTTAAAAACATCAATGATTCTCTGGGACATCTGATGGGAGACAAACTGCTGAAGTCGGTTGCAGAGCGTTTGAAGGCTTGCGTACGCAGTTCGGATACCGTTAGCCGTCAGGGTGGAGATGAATTTGTAATTCTGCTTACGGATATCGAGCACTTAGAAGATGCCGCGCGCCGCGCGGAAAATATCATCTCGGTACTGTCAGACCATCACAGTATCGCGGGACACGAACTCAACGTCACCGTAAGCATCGGTATCAGCATCTATCCCGAGGATGGCGGGGATGCGGAATCTCTGATTAAGAATGCCGACGCCGCGATGTATCACGCAAAGCAACTCGGGCGCGACAGTTACCAGTTCTTTAAGCAAGAAATAAACGACCGGGTCGTGGAGCGGCATTCCCTCGAGGCCGGCCTGCGTCGTGCTATGACCAGGAAAGAGTTTGTCTTGCACTATCAACCCAAAATCAATCTCGAGACCGGCGAAATTACCGGCGCCGAGGCGCTCATCCGCTGGCAGCATCCGACGCGTGGACTCATCTCTCCTGGAGAGTTCGTGTCCATCGCCGAAGAGATCGGCCTCATTGTGCCAATCGGCCGCTGGGTGCTTCGTGAAGCCTGCCGGCAAGTCCGTACCTGGCTGGATGCAGGTCTACTTCCCAGCCCGGTGGCGATTAACATCTCGGCATTGGAATTTCGCAGCGAGGGTTTCCTCGAAGGCGTACGTGACATTCTGTTGGAAACTCGTTTGGCGCCTGGTTATCTCGAGATTGAGCTGACCGAAAGCGTGCTCATGCAGGATGGTGAATCCACGTCCATTATGCTGCAGTCGCTTAAGGCTATGGGAGTGCAGATCGCCATCGATGACTTCGGCACCGGCTACTCCAGTTTAAGTTATTTAAAGCGCTTTCCCATCGACTCACTGAAGATAGATCAGTCATTCGTGCGCGACATAGCGACCGATCCTGACGATGCCACAATTGTGAGTGCTGTGATCGCCATGGGCAATAGCCTTAATAAACGAGTCTGCACCGAGGGCGTAGAAACGCGAGAACAGCTCACTTTTCTGCAAGGCAAGCATTGTAGTGAAGGGCAGGGTTATTACTTTAGCCGACCGGTGGCCGCTGAGGAGTATACTAAGGTACTTAGAGCCGGAATATCGGGATTCTAGCGACGCCTAAATAGCGGGGATAGTATTCTGCGAGTCGGTGTAATAAAACGATAAATTACCCCGCGGCGTGCATATATTCGATAGCGATCAGAGTATGCAGGATGATACTGCGATCGTTACAGCCATTATCGCCATGGCTCACAGCCTGAAAATGGTGGTGGTGGCCGAAGGTGTGGAGACCAAGCAACAGTTCGATTTCTTAAGATGGCTCGATTGCGATTAATCTAGGGTTTTCCATCAGCAAGCCGCTGCCCTTGGCGGAGATCAATCGCTTTTTGCGGCGAGGCCGCCAAGTACTGTATTTCGCCCCCATCAATATCCGGTAAATCTTTCCCTCATTACCCTTAAAAGCGCTAATATTTGGCAACAGATGTAAATGTGCCGGTAAACCTCGATGGTGATGACGATAGCGAGTGCCGGCATGCATCTGTTCGGCATTTTATCATCGGTTGAGTAGGAGTGCTTTCTGCCTGTTACTAATAAGTAAGGAGGATCGATTATGACCAAAGATGAAGCGCAACTCATTAATTATATCTGACGGATCGCGAGTTCTTTTTTTAGTGTTGGCGGTGAAGAGGGGCCTGCGTATAACCATGGCGCGGCATGTTAAGACCGACTAGCGTTGAGGAGGTGCTATGATTCATATCGACCTTGATACTATAGAGCGAAACATCTTGTTGGAGACCTTGGTAAGCTATCTTTCGGATCTGAGCGTCGAAATAGCCGATACCGATAGCTCGGAGTTTAGGAGCCAGTTAAAGACTAAGCGCGATGTATTGAATAAGATTCTGGATGCGGTGAAACAGACGCGCTGAAATGTTCAGCATCCCGCATTGCCGGCTGTCTGCAGAGGCGATGTAAGCATAATGATAAGGAATCCGAGCTTATGAATCTTGTTGTGGGCTTGAGTCTTGCGGCGGCGGGTCTCGGTATCTGCTACGCGGTATGGTGCGCCCGCTGGATACTAAGTCAGGATGAAGGGATCCCGGCTTTGCAGCCACCCTATCGGGCGATTCGTGATGCGGCCCAGGCCTTCCTGCGTACCCAATATACGACCATATTTAAAGTCGGTCTCGCATTTATCGTCGTATTGGCGATCGCCCCCCATTTGGGGGTGTTGACCGCCGTGGGCTTTGCCGTGGGCGGCCTGTGTTCCGCACTGGCCGGCGCGGCGGGCATGTGGGTATCGGTGCGCGCCAATGTACGCACTGCGGCGGCGGCCGAAAATGGACTGGCCAGCGCCTTGCGGGTAGCGGTGCGCTCCGGATCGTTCACGGGTTTTCTGGTGGGTGCGCTGGCATTGGCCAGCGTCAGCGGCTTCTATATCTTATTATGGGCCTTGAGTACCTCGGCTGTGCCCGATCTGCAGCCCATGGCCGGCCTCGGTTTCGGCGCATCGCTGGTCAGTATCTTTGCCCGCCTCGGCGGCGGTATCTTTACCAAGGCCGCCGATGTGGGCGCGGACCTGGTGGGGAAGATCGAGCAGGGCATTCCCGAAGACGATCCGCGCAACCCGGCGGTCATCGCCGATAACGTCGGCGATAATGTGGGTGATTGCGCCGGCATGGCCGCAGACCTGTTCGAGAGTTATGCCGTCACCCTGATCGCCACCGTCCTGGTAGCCGAATGGTTGTTGCCGGTGCATATGGTCGCGCAGCATTATCCCCTGGCCTTGGGGGCGGTGGGTCTGGTGGCCGGAATGATAGGTATGCAGGCGGTACGCCTGGGGAAAGACTCCCATATCCTCTATGCCTTGTTACGCGGCGTGGTAGTGAGCACAGTGCTTGCCGCCGTGGGTTTCTATGCCGTCAGTCACTGGTTGGTGGTGGGGATGGGTGCCTTCAGTGCGGATAAATTATTCGCAGTCACGCTGGTGGGCCTGGTTATCGCCTTGACGCTGGTGGGTTCCACCATCTACTTCACCTCCAGCAGCTTCGCGCCGGTACGCAGCATCGCCCGTGCCTCCCGTTCCGGGCACGCCACCAATATAATCACCGGTCTGGCGGTTGGTATGAAGTCCACGGTGCTGCCGGTAATGATCGTCGCCGCGGGCATCATCGTCGTATATGGCCTGGCCGGCGTATACGGCATCGCCATCGCAACCTGCGCCATGCTGTCCCTGACGCCGGTGATTGTGACCATAGATGCCTACGGCCCGGTGACCGATAACGCCGGCGGTATCGCCGAGATGGCGCACTTGCCGGAAGATGTGCGCAAGGTCACCGACACGCTGGACGCGGCAGGCAATACCACCAAGGCGGTCACCAAGGCCTTCGCCATCGGCTCGGCCGGGCTGGCGGCACTGGCCTTATTCGGTGCCTACACCATTGATTTCGGTGTTCATGGCCATGTGTTCGATTTCTCCATCGGTGATCCCTATACCCTGGCCGGATTGTTCATCGGCGCCCTGTTGCCATATCTTTTCAGCGGCTACATCCTGGATGCGGTGGGCGTGGCGGCGGCGCGGGTGGTGGCGGAGGTCAGGGAGCAGTTCCACGCCCATCCCGAGATTATGGCGGGAACACGCCTGCCGGATTATGCCCGCACCGTGAGCATCCTCACTCGCGAATCCTTGCGCGGCATGCTCATACCGGGTCTGATTCCGGTGGCGGCGCCACTGCTCATCGCTCTGATCTGGGTGCCGTTCGGGCCCCATGGCAGCGCCGTGCAACTCATGGGCGGTTTGCTCATGGGGGTCATCATCAGCGGTTACCTGATGGCGGTGTCCATGAGTACCGGCGGCGCGGCCTGGGACAATGCCAAAAAATACATCGAGGCCGGTCATGAAGGCGGCAAAGGTTCACCGGCTCATCACGCCGCCATCACCGGCGATACGGTCGGCGATCCATACAAAGATACGGCGGGGCCGGCCATCAATCCCATGATCAAGGTCATCAATCTAATCGCCTTGTTGCTGGTGCCCTTCCTCGCGTAGAGATCCGGAATGATCACCAGCCGGTACACAATCCATGTTTGCGCTTAGAGCTTGAAGCTCTGTCCGAGCTTTGGCATTTCTACCTGGGTGTCTTTCAACAAGGTTGCGAAATGCTGCATCGCATCTTCGTCGCCATGGACCAGGAAGGTGCGGGCCGGGGTACCGATCTGGCGGTGCCAGGCCAGGAGTTCGGCCTGGTCGGCGTGGGCGGAGAAGCCGTTGATGGTGTGGATATGGGCGCGGACCCGGATCTCGTCGCCGAATATGCGTACCTGTTTCGCGCCGTCGATGATGGTCCGTGCCAGGGTACCCCGTGCGGCAAAGCCGACGAACACGACACTGGAGTCCTTGCGCCACAGATGATGTTTGAGGTGATGGCGGACTCTGCCACCGGTGCACATGCCCGAACCCGCCATAATGATCGCACCGCCACCGATACGGTTGAGGGCCATGGACTCGGCGGTCTCACGGGTGAAATGCAGGCCCGGCAATTGAAATGGATCGCGGCCCTCGCGAAACAGTTCGGCGATGTGCGGTTCGTAGCACTCGGGATGGCGCTCGAAGATCTCGGTTGCCGATATCGCCATGGGTGAATCCAGAAACACCTGGACTGAACGCGGCAAGCGGCCGGACTCCATGCCTTCGCGCAGATAAAAGAGAATATCCTGGGCGCGTTCCAGGGCGAAGGTGGGAATGATCACATTGCCGCCGCGTTGGAAGGTGTCCGTGATCGCCGTATACATTTCTTCGATGGACGGCTGCATCTGTTTGTGAAGACGGTTGCCGTAGGTGGTCTCCATGACCACTTCATCGGCCTTGGACGGCGTCGCCGGATTGCGCAACAACGGCCGTCCGGCGTTGCCGAGGTCGCCGGAGAACAGGATCGTGCGCCGCTTTTCGCCTTCGTTCAGCTCGAGAAAAACGCAGGCGGAGCCGAGGATGTGGCCGGCATCGTGAAAGGTGACGTTAATTCCCGGAGCCAGTTCCAGTGTTTTGCCGTAGACCGCCGTACGTCCGAAGTATTCGAGGCTGTTCATGGCGTCAAGTATGGTGTACAGCGGCGGCGGGGCCTCGTGGTTGCCTCCATGCCGGGCTGCCTTGCGTGCTTGGTAGCGCGCTTCTTCCTCTTGAATATGGGCGGAATCCAGCATTACCAGGCGCGCCAGTTCACGCGAAGCGGCGGTGGTGATGATCTCGCCGCGAAAGCCGCGCTTTACCAACAACGGCAAGCGTCCGCAGTGATCCAGGTGGGCGTGGGTGAGCAGCACATAATCGATAGCGGCGGGGTCGAAACCGAATGGCTCGCTATTTTCTTCGTTGAGTTCGCGTCCGCCTTGATACATACCGCAATCAATGAGAATGCGCAGGCCGGTGCATTCGACCAGGTGGCAAGAGCCGGTGACGCCACGGTCCGCACCATGAAATGAAATTTCCATTACCACCCCCTGTATAGTTGTTCTGATAGTGTTAACCAGCCACGCTGAGACGAGTATTCAGCTATGCGCTGGAATTAAGGGTTCGCCGTTGGCTTCGTGCCAGCGCAGGATACCGTCCCAGATATCCTGTGCGGTTTCGGCGAACCAGAACAGTTCGCGATCCTCTTCGTCGATCACCCCTTCATCGACCAGAAAGTCCACATTAATGGCTTGCCGCCAATAGTCTTCGCCCACCAGCACAATGGGTACCGGTTTGATCTTGCGCGTTTGCACCAGGGTCAGGGTTTCGAACAGCTCGTCAAAGGTACCATAACCGCCGGGAAACGCCACCAGCGCCCGGGTGCGCAGCAGGAAGTGCAGTTTGCGCAGGGCGAAGTAGTGGAAGCGGAAGCATAGTTCCGGTGTGATATAGGGGTTTGGGTACTGCTCATGAGGCAGGTTGATGTTCAAGCCTATGGATTTACTGTGCACGTCATAGGCGCCGCGATTGGCGGCTTCCATGATACCGGGTCCGCCGCCGGTCATGATTACCAGTTGGCCGTCCCCGGTCGCTTGCCCCGCCTTGCCCACCAGACTGCCGAACTCCTGCGCAACTTCATAATAACGACTCTTCGCCAGGACGCGTTCGGCTATTGCCAGTTCCCGCTGCAGCTTTTCGTTGTCCGGATCCGAAGCAAGTAGTTTTCGTAAGGAATCGACCTTGAATTGTGTGGCGGCGGGTTCTTGTATGCGCGTGCTGCCGAAGACGACGATGGTATGACGGATGCCGTGTTCTTCTAGCAGGAGCTCCGGTTTTTGATAATCGATTTGCAGACGAACCCCGCGAGTTTCGTCACGCTGGAGGAAGCTGACATCCTGGTCTGCCTGGCGATAGCTGGGGCTGTCCATGATGGCCCGGATGCGTCGCGGAGCATCCGGATCTTCTGCCGAGGGTTTGGGGCGATGCCAGGGTAGGGGTTCTCGCCGCTGTTGTGGGTGTGCAGGTGCCGGGATCCGCGGATGTCTTGCCGGAACAGGTTTCTTCGCCATCGCAATGTCCTTGAAATCGGGTAACGGTATCTGAAAAAATCCCGCTTACATTACCCTTGCTCTTTAGATAGGGCCATGGCTATGAGCATACTAGATATCCGGCAGCGGTTGCAGTGGCCCAACATGCTCACGGCGACGGATGATCGCAGAGAAAGTGCGCGGATAGGCTGATAGAGTCCTTAGGCGGAATTTAATTCCATAATCCGCGTTCTGTGGGGGCGCATTCCATCCCGGATCCGCTATGACATAGGAATCTCTTCGCAGAGGACGACAAGGATACCGTGCTCTCCAGCCCAGCTTCGTGGTCGGTAATGCTAATCGGCGGCTAATTTTCGATTGCTATCTTCTCGGTGACGTGACGGTGAGCGCGATTTTATCGAATGATGATGTCAAATAATGCTGAATATATTATCGTTATTTTTCACCTTATTTCTCGACCATTACACTAGGGCCTGTTAACACTATCCATACCGCGGCGACGGAGGTCATTTTGGCGCGAGACAAGGCGCCGCGAACGCCGTGTACTTGAGGTACATAAGCGAGCGGCAACGCCGTATCGCGGCAAAATGACCCCGTCCCTTCGGGTTGCGCTCCAAAAGCGGCCATGCCGCGTTGCTCGTCGTTCATTTGGAATCAACCAAACTTCTCTCCTCGCGCCTTGCCTGGCCGCTTTTGGGGCAGCAACGCCGTGGCATGGATAGTGTTAACAGGCCCTAGTGAGCTCGCGGGTATGAGCAACGTTATCTTGCGCCCTTCCTTTGTGGCAGGGGCGCGCCATGATGTGACGTTCACCAAATTACCGAGTTGGCATAATAGTCTCGATTTGTATGCTATCTACGGCAGTGCTTTAGCGGGCCATGAGATTATCGGTCAGGCCTGTCAGGAGGTGCGTGGGAAGGTGACGTCTTTATATACCTTTTATAAAAACGACAACATTCTGACTTTATGAAAGGCCAGGATGATTATTTAAAGTTGTTATTGATGTGTTGTCCGAGACTCGCTAAGCCTGCGCTAATTCCAAATTGTTAATCTCACGACAGCACGAATATCCGTGTCAAATCCAGGAGTGATAATCATGAAATTCAAACAAAGCTTGGCGGCAATTGCAGCAATTGGCCTTGCTGCTACCGTACTAATTGCGCACGCCTTTACCGGTGAAAAATATGCCAAGGAGGCTAAGGTCGACATTGCGGCTGCCCGTAGCGTCGCCCTTAAAGCATTCCCGGGCAAAATTACCGATGAGGAACTCGAAATCGAGACAGGCGGCAGTGGCCTGCGCTATTCATTCGATATCCGGCACGGCGCTATAGTCCACGAAGTCGGAGTGGACGCAAAGACCGGCAAGGTGCTGGAGAACAGTAAGGAAGGGCCTAACCCGGACTGACTCGGGGGTTGGAATCATAATGTATCCCATGTGGGGTTTTTGATTTTTTATCGAACATCGGGTGTTACATCGCTAAGCAACCCTAACATACCGTCTATGTAGATAATTCCTGAGGATGTCATGTCTGGTGCTTTGTGTGGGCAGCCGAAAGGCAACTCTCGATCTGACTATGAGGTAATTTCCTAATCATCTGCTAATTATCGGATGATATCTTGACACTCGCACCCATCTACAGCATTTCATGGAGCGATCAGTATGAAACCCAAGTATGTTTTGGTGGCCATGGCGGCGATGATCTTCGCCACGCTGGGCAGCGCATATGAAGCCAAATCCCTGCGAAGTGCCGCTGTGCCGATTGCCGTGACCCGGGTCGGGCTTGCCACCGCCGTTGCCACCGCCGAGCAGCATATGGGCGGCAAGGCATTAAGCGCGGAGTACGACCGGCACAAGGGTCAGTGGGACGTGGACGTGGAGGAGGGCGGCGGCAAGCGAGTCATGGATGTGGAGGTCGATGCTATGAGCGGTGTCATCGTCGCCGTCGGGGCGGATCAAGCGGAACTCGATGATGGCGGCAAGCCGGCTGAGGGGTGATGATGCTCCGATTTGTGCCCACACCGTCGGCTTGCCTTGATTCGTGATGATGAGTGACAAGATGACTCAAGAAAGAGCTGTTAAGCTTTCGAATAATCATTGAATAAAAGGCATCCAGCGTGCGTATTCTCCTGGTTGAAGATGACAATATGATCGGCGAAGCTGTCGGCATCGCCTTGAAGGACGCGGGCTATGCCGTGGATTGGGTGAAAGACGGTGCCGCCGCCAGCCTGGTGCTTGGTGGCGATGAGCATCAAGCGGTGTTGTTAGACCTGGGATTACCGGGGCAAAGTGGTCTGGAAGTATTGCGTGGGCTGCGAGCGCGGGGTAAAAACGTGCCCGTTATCATCATTACCGCACGCGATAGTGTGGATGAGCGTATCCAGGGCCTGGATTTCGGCGCCGACGACTACCTGGTCAAGCCATTCGATGTCAACGAACTGCTTGCCCGCTTACGGGCGGTGGTTCGCCGTCAGGGCGGACAGGCTGCACCGCTGCTGACCAATGGAATCGTCAGTCTCGACCCGGCTACCCGGGACGCCCGCCGGGGAGATGCGGTGTATCCATTAAGCGCACGGGAGTTTGCGCTTTTGCAGTCGCTGATGCTGCGTGCCGGCACAATTCTCACTCGTACAGAATTGGAAGAGCGCATCTATGGCTGGAACGAGGAAGTGGAGAGCAACGCCGTAGATTTCCTCATTCACGGTGTGCGTAAGAAACTCGGTGCCGACGTCATCAGAAACGTGCGCGGTGCGGGTTGGATGGTGGCCAAATCTGCTGCAGGGGATGGCGAATAATGAGGTTAAATGTGGCCCTGATGGGCGTGGTGCTCCTCGCTGTGGGCGGCTGCGCCAGCTATTCACCCAAACCCCTGCCGAAGCACGTGGACTCGCTCCAGACCACGACCTCCATCGAGCTCGATGCTGGGCGCTTGCCGTTTCGTGATCTTTCCACCCATGTCTTTGATCCCTCCGACGGATTTGACATGGGCGAGGTTGCGATGCTGGCGGTGGCGAATAATCCTCAACTTAAACAGGCACGGGATGATGTAGGTATTGCCCGCGCCCAATCGTTCGCCGCCGGCCTGTTGCCCGATCCGCAACTGGGTATAAGCGCCGATCATCCCACCAACGGCACAGTGGGAAATACCAACGCCTTTAACCTCAATCTCAATTACGACATAAGCGCCTTGTTGTTGCGTTCTTCGCGCAAAAACGCTGCGGCAGCCGATGTGCAGCGGCTCAATTTGGAACTGCTATGGCAGGAGTGGCAGGTCGTGAGTCAGGCGCGCTTGCTGTTTACCCGATTGACTGCGCAAGATGCGCTGCTGACGCGCCTGCAAAGTGCTCGCCGGCTCCTGGCGGACCGCTACCGGAGCAGTCAGCAGGCCTTGGCGGCGGGTAACGTTATTGTCGACGTCTCCACCGCCGATTTGGCTGCTCTCCAGGATATCGAGCGCCGTCTCAATGAACTGCAACGTAAGCGCCTGCAAAATCGCGCCGATCTGAACGCCGTGCTGGGCCTGGCGCCCGACATGAAGCTGAAATTGGTGGGTGAGTCCCATGTGGTAATTGCCGGCACTGCCGGCCTGCGCGCTGATTTGGAACAGCGTCTTATCAGCCGGCCCGATCTACAGGCATTGCAAGCGGGCTATCACTTCCAGGAAGAAAAATTTCGCGGGGCGGTGCTGGCGCAGTTCCCGGCGCTGAACATAGGTCTTAGCCGGGCGCGCGATACCAGTGGGCTGTACACCCTGGGTTTTGCATTGAGCTTGAATCTGCCGCTTTTAAACGGGAATCGCGGCAATATCGCCATTGAAGACGCCACTCGCAAAAAACTGTTCGATGAATACCAGAACCGGCTCAACAGCGCCTACAGTGAGGTTACCGTGGCGCTGGAAAATATCCCCTTACTGCAAGACCAGTTGCAGCGCACCCGCCAGGGTATGACGGAATTGCACAGCGCGCTGCACGGTGCGGATAGCGCGTATGCAGCTGGGAATCTTGCTGCGCCCGACTACGTGCGGCTACGGACGGCCCTGCTAGACAAACAAACCGAGGCCATTAATCTACGAGAGGCATTGCTGGAACAGCGCATCGCCCTGGAAACCCTGCTAGGTCCCGACCCCACCCAACTAAGCAATAACTAAGGGAGTAGCCCCTGATGCGTACGGGAGTACTTATACTGAGTTTATCTTTGAGCGCTCAATCGGTATTGGCCGAGCAAGCTCCTACGGTGCAGGTCGAGACAGTAGCGCTGACGCAGCAAACCATGACGGAGATCATCTCGGGTTACGGGGTGGTATCGCCGGATACTCGTCATGTTCAAACCATCGATTTGCCGCGTCCCGGACAGATTGTGGCCTTGCCGGTAAATGCCGGCCAGATGGTGGAAAAGGGCGAGACCTTATTGAAATTCGCTACTGCCAGCGATGCTATGTTGGCTTATCAGCAGGCAAGATCGGCAGTGGCTTTCGCAAAGAGCGAAGTTGCACGTACCCAACAATTATTGAATCAGCAGCTGGCGACCCAGTCGCAACTCGCTGCGACGAAGAAGGCATTGGCTGATGCCGAGGCGGCGATGCACGCTCAGGAGAAAATCGGTGCAGGTCGCGCGCTGGAACGGGTAAGTGCGCCGTTCAGCGGTATGGTAGTGGCTGTGCAGGCCGTGCGGGGCGATCGTCTGGCCGCCGCCGCACCGGTATTGCAACTGGTACCCGCCGGTGCCAAGCGCGTGCTCATGGGCGTGGAACCCGAAGAGGCATCTCGCGTACGGCCGGGCATGGCGGTGAATGTGGTTCCGGTGTTTGATAACGGCCAGAGGGTGAAGGGCAAGGTGGCCGAGATATTCGGCGTCGTCAACCCTCAAACCCAGTTTGTCGATGTGCTGGTCGATGTGCCGGATAACCGGCTGATGCTCGGGGTGCGGGTGAGTGCCGAGATTGAGCTGCATGCGCAAGCGGAGTGGGTGGTGCCGCGTTCGGCGGTGTTACGCGATCAACACGGTGCCTATATTTATCAAGTGCGGGACGGTAAGGCCCATCGAGTCGAGGTGCAAACCGGTCTGGAACAGGGCGGCAAGGTCGCCGTGCATGGGGCGTTTGCGCCCGGGGATCCCGTGGTGAGTTTGGGCAACTATGAATTGCAGGACGGCATGGCGGTGCGCGGGAGTCCGCCGTGAGCTTCAGCCAATGGATGCAGTCGCATCGTCGTTCTATCCTGTTCCTGCTGCTATTATTGGCCTTGGCGGGTGCGCTGGCGGCGTTCAAATTGCCGGTGACCTTGTTCCCCAAGGTGGATTTCCCCCGGGTGGTGGTGTCGCTGGAAGCAGGAGATAGACCCGCCGATCTAATGATGCTGGCGGTGACCCAGCCGGTCGAGGAAGCGGTGCGCCGCGTGCCGGGCGTGCGCAATGTGCGTTCCACCACCAGCCGCGGATCGGCGGACGTCTCGGTGAGTTTCGATTGGGGCATCGATATGGGCCTGGCGACCTCCCAGGTTAATCAAGCCATCACCCAGATACTGCCAAATCTACCCGCCGGCACTCAGTTGTCGACCAAGCGCATGGACCCTACGGTGTTTCCCATCCTGGCATACAGCCTGACGTCCGCTAGCCTATCGCAAACTGCTTTATACGATTTGGCGCGCTATCAATTGCGACCGCTGCTGTCCAGCGTCACCGGGGTGGCGCGGGTCGAGGTGATGGGCGGCGCCCAGGAGGAATATCAGGTCATCGTGAAGCCGGCGCGGCTTCAGGCGTACGGACTGACCCTGTCCGATGTGGCGAAGGCATTGAGTGCGGCCAATGTGGTTACTGCCGTGGGACGTCTGGAAGATCATTATAAGCTGTATCTGGCGATCGCCGACACGCGCCTGAAAACGCTGCAGCAAATCGGCGAGACCATTATAAAAAGCGGCGCCAGCGGTATCGTTCGTCTGGAGGATGTGGCGCAGGTGCGTGACGGCATGGTACCGCAGTGGATCAAGGTCGATGCCGACGGGCGTCCTGCGGTGTTGTTAAACATTTATCAGCAGCCCGGCGGCAACAGCGTGCAAATTGCCCGTGATGTCGCGGCCAAAATCGCCGCTCATCGCGCGCAATTACCCTCGGAGGTCAAGCTTGCCAACTGGTATGACCAAAGCGAACTGGTGGTTAATGCCGCCGGTAGCGTGCGCGATGCTGTTCTAATTGGAACGGGGCTGGCGGTGCTGGTGTTATTGGCCTTTCTGCGTAATATCAAGATCACCCTGATCGCCGCGGTGGTGGTGCCGACGGTGCTGGCGGCCACGGTAGTATTGCTCTATGTGCTCGGAATGAGTTTCAACATCATGACCCTGGGCGGAATGGCGGCGGCGGTAGGACTCATCATCGACGATGCCATCGTCATGATCGAACATATCGTGAGACGCTTGCGCGGCGCCGCCGAGAAACACCACGGCCGGGTCATGACCGCCGCCATGGAGTTTATGCGACCTTTAGCGGGTTCGTCCGCTTCCACTATCATAATATTTTTACCGCTGGCATTTCTAACCGGCGTGAGCGGTGCGTTCTTCAAGGCGCTGTCGCTGACCATGGCGGCGGGGCTGATCATTTCCTTTCTGGTTACCTGGTCGGCGGTACCGCTGTTGGCGGATCACTTCTTGAACGAGAAAGACGCAAATCAAAAGGAAGGCGGACATATTACCGAGTGGCTGCATCGCGCCTATGAAGCCATGATGCAACGCATTCTCGCACGGCCGCTGCTGGTCGTTTTGTTAGTATTGCCCTTGCTGGGCGCCGGATATGCCGCCTTCAAACATATCGGTTCGGGTTTCATGCCGGCCATGGACGAGGGTGGTTTTATCCTGGATTATCGCGCCGAACCGGGAACATCATTGATCGAGACCGATCGCCTGTTACAACAGGTGGAGGCCATCATTAAGGCCAACCCCTACGTGGATACCTATTCGCGCCGTACCGGCACCCAACTGGGCGGCGGTCTCACCGAGGCCTATGAAGGCGATTTCTTCGTACGGCTGATAGCCGGAAAGCGACCGCCCATCGAGACGATCATGGACGACATCCGCAGCCAGGTCGAGCAGCATGTACCGGGGCTCGATATCGAACTGGCGCAATTGATGGAAGACGTCATCGGCGATCTGACCTCGGTGCCCCAGCCCATCGAGATCAAGCTGTTCTCCGACAATCCAGAGGACTTGCGCATCACGGCAGCAAAAGTGGTGGCGGAGATCAATAAAGTGCCGGGCGTGGTGGATACCCGCGACGGCATTAACCCCGCGGGCGATGCCTTGGAGATCCGGGTGGATAGGGTGAAGGCCGCGCTTGAAGGCATGGATCCCGATAGTATTACGCACATCGTCAGCGGCTATCTGTCCGGGGTGGTCACCACCCAAATGCAGAAAGGACCGAAACTGGTCGGCGTCCGCGTGTGGACGCCGCGCGAGCAGCGCAGCATTGTCCCGGACGTCGGGAACCTGATGATCCGTGCGCCCGACGGTCATGAGTTTCACTTAAAGCGGGTGGCGCGCATTGTGCCGGTCGGCGGTCAGCCGCAGATCAATCGGGAAAACCTCAAGCGCATGGTGGCGGTAACGGGGCGCATCAGCGGCCGCTCCATGGGTGCGGTGATCGCCGATATTCAGAAACAGATGGCCGCGCCGGGTCTGTTGCCTACGGGCATGTATTACCAACTTGGCGGTCTCTACAAGCAACAGCAGATCGCCTTCCGCGGGCTGATGGCGGTATTTGCCGCCGCCGTAGGGTTGGTTTTCCTGCTGCTGTTGTTTCTGTATGAAAGCTTCCGGATGGCCCTGGCGATTCTGGCAATACCGCTATTGGCAGTGTCCGCCGTGTTCATCGGTTTATGGTTGGCGGATATCGAGCTCAATATTTCCGCGATGATGGGCATGACCATGATCATCGGCATCGTCACCGAGGTTGCTATTTTCTATTTTTCCGAGTATCGCGATTTGATCCATGACCTGCCGTTCCACGACGCATTGATCGCCGCGGGCAAGAATCGTATGCGGCCCATCGCCATGACCACCTTTGCCGCGATTCTTACCTTGTTACCCTTGGCCTTCGCCATCGGCCAGGGATCCGCCATGCAGCAGCCCCTGGCGGTGGCCATCATCGCCGGCCTGGCGGTGCAATTGCCGCTGGTGTTGATGGTGATGCCGGTGTTATACAAGGTCATGGGTAAGCCGGATCGCGCCTCATGAGCCGCTCTCTCGAACGCCAACTCTCCCGTACTTTGGGGTTGACCATTATCCTGGTCGGCATGGCGGCGGGCGCGGTTTCGTTCATGTTTGCCATTCAAGAGGCCGAGGAATTTCAGGACGACACCTTGCGGCAAATCGCCACCGTGAGCGATGTCGATGAATTGAACGCAGCTGGACGTCGCGACGCCGTTATCAGCACGCTGAACAGCACCGAGGGCGATCCTGAGGACCGGGTGTTGGTTGTGTCCCTGTCCGCCGGCGCGATGGCTAGCCCATCATGGTTGTCGACAGGCCTGCAGCCCGGATTTCATACCGTGGGGGGTCCCGGAGGCAACTGGCGAGTGTTCGTGCGGGAAGCGCTGCCCGGCAAACGGCTCGCTGTTGCCCAGGCGACTGATATGCGCGATGAAGCCGCCATGGACAGCGCTTTGCGTACTCTGGTGCCGCTGGCCATTTTATTGCCGCTGTTGGTGTGGCTCATCGCGCGGATCGTGCGCAAGGAATTCGCCCCCTTGCGACTGCTTGCGCAAAAACTGGATGAGCAGCCGCCGGAACACCCCAAACTCCTGCCCGATGCAGGCTTGCTCGACGAGATTGCGCCGTTCGTGTGGGCGATCAACCGGCTGTTGGAGCGGGTAACCCGCCTCATGGGGGAACAGCGGCGTTTTGTCGCCGATGCCGCCCACGAATTGCGTACTCCGCTGACCGCCTTGTCGCTGCAAGCACAGAACCTCGATAAGGCCGCCACGCTGGAACTTATGCGCGAACGCATTGTTCCTCTGCGTGCCGGTATAGAGCGGGCGCGACGTTTGACGGAGCAGCTGTTGAGCCTGGCCAGAAGCCAGGCCGGCGCTCCTGCACTGGAATCGGTGAACGTCTCGAAAGTGGCGCGCGAACTCATTGCAGAATACCTGGCCCTGGCCGAGGAGCGTGATATCGATCTCGGCTTGGACGCCGCCGAGGATATCGTGCTGACAGCCGAGCCGCGTGCCTTGAGTTCGATTCTTAAGAACGGGCTGGATAATGCCTTGCGTTATACTCCCAGGGGTGGCGAGGTAACTTTAAGCCTTTATACTGAGGGTGATGCTGCCGTGATCGAGGTTCGCGATTCCGGGCCGGGCATTGCCGCCGCCGAGCGCCAGCGCGTGTTCGATCCTTTCTATCGCTTAGACGGCAGCCATGGCGAAGGCAGTGGTTTGGGTCTCGCCATTGCGCGCGATGCGGCGGTGCGGCTGGGGGGTACGGTCAGCTTGCATGACCGTAGCGATGGACCGGGGCTGGTATTTCGTTACCGGCAAAACCGTGTTCTTTGATCATAACCCGACCGCTGCCCGCAGAGCCGGATGAGTGAATGGAGATAATTGCGCGGCGCATAAACTGTGATTGACGGAGCGGATACAGAGTAGCACTTAAGCGATGTTCTATAGGCTGTTGGCGGAAATCGTATTGATCATGCATGCCTTGTTTATCGCATTCGTGATTGGAGGTCTTGTGCTGATCGTGGCCGGGGCATTCAGACGGTGGAACTGGATCAGGAATTTGTGGTTCAGGATCGCTCATTTTGCCGCGATCGGCATTGTCGTGGCCGAGTCCTGGTTCGGCGGGATCTGCCCGCTCACGGTATGGGAGAGTCGTCTACGGGAAGCGGCAGGCGAAGCGGGCTACATGCAATCGTTTGTGGCGCATTGGCTGCGGCAGATCCTGTTTTATGATATTTCTCCGGAAATATTTACCGCATTGTATACGGGATTCGGCATACTGGTGGTGCTTGCCTGGCTATGGGCGCCGCCGCGTCTCGATCCCCATTAATACCCAAGGCCGGCGCCAAGGAGGAAGTGATGATTACCCAGATCGAGAGCGGTTCTCCCAATATTATCGGCTTCATACTGAGCGGCAAGCTCCATGACGAAGATTACCGGACCTTTGTCCCGGCGCTGGAAGCCGCACTAGCGACTCAGGGCAAGATACGCCTGTTTGCCCGCTTCGAAGATTTTCACGGCTGGGATCTGCACGCCGCCTGGGATGATTTCAAGTTTGGTCTTAAACACTATGCCAGTTTCGACCGACTCGCATTGGTGGGTGAGCGACGCTGGGAAGAATGGATGGCTGTATTCTGCAAACCTTTTACCCGGGCGGAAGTCAGATATTTCAATATCGACGAGGATGCGGCGGCCTGGGCCTGGTTGCGCGAAGACGGCTAGCGTTTGCTGTGCCTTTCGATGCGCAGCGTCTTGGCCCGGTGTTAGCCACTGGTGATGGTGACAATGGAGAGTGGTGATTCCGAACAGCAAGCCTAGTGAATCAGATTGGAGGAGCCAGCATGAATGTCGAAGATGAACTGCAACAGACTATCGTGGCGATGGTGCAGCCGGGTAAGGGAATTCTAGCCGCCGACGAAAGCGAGCCGACTATCGCCAAGCGCTTTAAGGCGGTCGGCGTCGAATCCACCCTTGAAAACCGCCGCGCCTACCGCAGCCTGCTTTTCACCACCCCCGGTATCGGCGAATTCATCACCGCCGTCATCCTGTTCGAAGAGACGCTAGCCCAGACGGCCGATGACGGCACGCCGCTGCCGGAAATTCTGAAGCGCGAGGGCATCGTGCCCGGTATCAAGGTGGATAAGGGCAAGATTCCTCTGGCCCACGCCCCCGGGGATCTCATCACCCAGGGCCTGGACGGTTTGGCCGAACGGCTGCGCGTTTATAAGACCCAGGGCGCGCGCTTTGCCAAGTGGCGTGAGGTTTATCCCATAAGCACGCAGAATCCAAGCCCTTTGGCTGTCGAGGCGAATGCCGAGATGCTGGCGCGTTATGCCGCCGTTTGCCAGGAGCAAGGCTTCGTGCCCATCGTCGAGCCGGAGATACTCATTGACGGCGATCACAGCCTGGAACGCTGTCTGGAGGTTAGCGAGGCGGTGTTACATGCGGTATTCCATGCCCTGCATAGACATGGTGTCATCCTCGAATATATGGTGCTCAAACCCAGCATGGTGCTGCCGGGTAAGGACCATTCCCCCAAGGCGAGTCCGGAGGTGGTGGCCGCTTCCACTCTCAAGGTGCTGCGCAGAACGGTGCCGGCGGCGGTGCCCAGCATCAACTTTTTGTCGGGGGGGCAGGGTGCGGAGGAGGCGACCGCCAACCTTAACGCCATGAATGCTTTGTTCGCGCAGCTCGCACCCTGGGAACTGTCCTTCTCCTATGGGCGCGCGTTGCAGCAGTCTCCGCTCCAGGCCTGGGCGGGCAAGGCGCAGAACGTCTTGAACGCGCAACAGGCGTTTTATAAGCGCGCTGAACTGAATGGTTTGGCGCGGCGCGGTAGCTACCGGCCGGAA
This sequence comes from uncultured Gammaproteobacteria bacterium, assembly GCA_963810615.1. Lineage (GTDB taxonomy): Bacteria > Pseudomonadota > Gammaproteobacteria > DRLM01 > DRLM01 > JARRQJ01. The sequence continues at coordinate 330,863 of CAWEOA010000001.1, forward strand.
ATGGAAAAAACCGCTTGAGTGCGACCGTGGCTGGGGCCGTTACAGTCTAGAGTTGTTTGGTCACGCGCTTGACGGTGGGGTCGTCGGGATGGGTGGTGACGGCAAAAGCGAGGCTGGTCACCAACTGCAGCATGGCCTGATTGGTCGTGAGCACTTCACCTTCCATGCGCTTTAAGCCCTTGGCACGCGCCACATCCATCAGGGCGGTCATGAGCTTGTGGCCCAGCCCCCTGTGTTGCCACTGGTCGGAGACTACCAGGGCGAATTCGCAGGATTCCGCATCCGTGTTGGTGGTGTAGCGGGCGATACCCAGTTCCACTTCTTTACCTGCCTGGTTGGTGACCGCCATCAAGGCCATCTCGCGGTCGTAATCGATCTGAGTGAAACGCACCAGCATGGCAGGGGTGAGCTCCTGCAGTGTCTCCATGAAGCGAAAGTATTTGCTGTCGCTGGAGAGGCCGCGCACGAAGTCTTGTTCCAGTTCGGCATCTTCGGGTCTTATGGGGCGTATGGTGATGTCGGTGGCATCGGCCAATTGCCAATTGGTTTCCAGGTAGTACGGGTAGGGGTGGATTGCCATGTGGGCATAGCGGTCCGCGCCGGGCATATGAAAATTCACTACGATGCGTGCATCCACGGCCAGAGCGCCGTGCTCGTCTATCAGCAATGGATTGATATCCATTTCCTTGATCCACGGCAGTTCGCAGACCATTTCCGATACGCGCAGCAATACGCTCAGCAAGGCGTCCATATCCACCGGCGGCATGTGGCGGAACGCCCCCAGCATCTTCGACGCGCGGGTGCGGGCGATTAAATTGCCGGCGAGATAACGGTTGAGCGGCGGCAGTTCCACCACGCGGTCGCCCAATACCTCCACCGTGACGCCGCCCATGCCCACGGCGATCACCGGTCCGAACACCGCATCGGTGGTGACTCCGATCATCAATTCGCGACCATTGGGCTTGACGACCATGGGTTCGATCGCCACGCCTTCGATGTGTGCATTGGGCCGGTTGAGTTGTACCTCGGCTATGATTTCCTGATAGGCGCTGCGCACCGCCTGGGCGTTGCCCAGATTGAGCCGCACGCCGCCGGCGTCCGACTTGTGGGTGATATCGGAGGAACTCACCTTCATCGCTACCGGAAATCCGAACTCCTCGGCCAGCAGCAGCGCCTCGTTGGGTGTATGGGCCACGACGGTTTTGGATACCGGGATGTGGAAGGCCGCCAACAGTGCCTTGGATTCCATCTCGCTCAAGACGGTGCGCCGCCCGGCCAGGGCATTTTCGATCAGGAGGCGCGCGCCTTCCGCATCGGGTTTGGTGTCATGGCCAAGCGGGCCGGGGGTTTGCAACAGCAGTTGCTGGTTTTGCACATAGGTGGATATGAAAGAAAATACCTCCACCGCCGGTTCGGGGGTGCGGAAACTAGGGATGCGGGCGCGGCTGAACGCGGCGCGCGCCTCGGCCACTTGCGCATCACCCATCCAGCAGGCGATTAGCGGTTTTCTGGATTGGTGGGCAAGTTCGATTACGGCTTCGGCCACCGCCAGGGGCTGGGTCATGGCTTGCGGGGTAAGGATGACCAGCACCCCGTCGACTCCCGGATCGCTCATGCAGGCCGACAGCGCCTGGCGGTAGCGCGTCGCATCCGCATCGCCGATGATGTCCACTGGGTTGCGCCGTGACCAGGTGCCCGGCAGCTGGGTATCCAGCGTTTGCAGGGTTTGCACCGATAACGTAGCCAGTTCGATGCCGAGGTCGGCGGCGCGGTCGGCCGCCATCACCCCCGGTCCGCCGCCGTTGGTGACGATGGCCAGGCGATTGCCGCGCGGGTGAAAGTCGGCGGACAGGGCCTGCGCCACAGTGAATAACTGTGCCACGCTCATGACGCGTACCGCCCCGGCTCGGCGCAGGGTGGCGTCGAAGACGTCGTCTGCCACCACCATGGCGCCGGTGTGCGAAACGGCGGCCTTCTTTCCAGCCTCATGGCGGCCGACCTTGACCACGATCACCGGTTTGATGCGCGCCGCGGCACGCAGAGCGCTCATGAAGCCCCGTGCGTTACGGATGCCTTCGATGTAGAGCAGGACCGCTTCGGTCTGTGGATCGGACACGAGGAAATCGAGGATTTCACCGAAGTCCAAATCGGCTGAATCACCCAGGGACACCACGCTGGAAAAACCGACGTCGTTGGGTCGCGCCCAATCGAGGATAGCGGTGCACAGCGCCCCCGACTGAGAAACCAAGGCGAGTTTGCCCGGTCGTGCGCCGTCGTTGCTGAAGGTGGCGTTGAGGCCCAGAGCGGGACGCATCACTCCCAGGCAATTGGGACCGATCAGGCGTATGTCGTAGCGGCGCGCACTCTCCAGCAGTTCCTGCTGCAGGGTAGCACCGTGCGGTCCTGTCTCTCCGAAGCCCGCGGACAGGATCACGGCGCCGCATACCCCATGTTTGCCGCAGGCCTCGATGATATCGGGCACCGTGGCCGCGGGTGTGGCGATGACCGCCAGGTCGACCCGTTCAGCGATTTGCTCGATGGAGGCGACCGCCGTATGGCCTTGGATCTGCTCGTGTTTGGGATTGACGGCATACAGCTTCCCCTGGTAGCCGCCGGTGAGCAGATTGGCGAATACCAGTCCGCCAACGGAGTCGGGGCGATCGCTGGCGCCGATCACCGCAACTGATTGCGGAGAAAAGAGCGGACTGAGGTAGTGGTGTCCCATGATCGGTCCTGTCCGGTAATCACCCTTCGGTGCGGGTGCCCGCCTGCGGCGGTAAATCAAGCGCGGTAACTATGTTATATATTAGGACACTTTGTATGCGACCCGGGGACTGCCGTGCAAACCGCTTTCATCAGCCATCCCGCTTGCTCCCAGCATGATATGGGCGGCCACCATCCGGAGAGCCCGGCGCGGCTGGCCGCCATCAATGATCAATTGATCGCAAGTGGATTATATACCATGCTGCAACAGCATCAGGCGCCCCGCGCCAGCCGCGAGCAATTGGCGCGGGTGCATAGCTTGGGTTATATCGATAAGATCGAGGCGGCCGCACCGCAACAGGGCGTCGTGTATCTGGATGGCGATACGGCCATGAACCCGTTCAGCCTAGAGGCGGCGTTACGCGCCGCCGGTGCGGCGGTGTTGGGTACGGACCTGGTGATGAACGGTACGGCGGAAAATGCCTTCTGCAGTATCCGCCCGCCGGGGCATCATGCCACCCGCGATCGGGCCATGGGGTTTTGCCTGTTTAATAACGTGGCGGTGGGCGTGGCCCATGCCCTGGCGGTACACGGACTGGAAAGGGTGGCTATCGCCGATTTCGACGTCCATCACGGCAATGGTAGCGAAGATATCTTCGCCGATGAGCCGCGGGTGATGTTGTGTTCCACCTTTCAGCATCCCTTCTACCCGTATAGCGGTGCTGACAGCGGCAACGAGCACATCATCAACGTGCCGCTGCGCGCCGGGACCAACGGCGTTGGTTTCCGTGCGGCGATACGGGAGCGCTGGTTGCCGGCGCTGGAGTCGTTCCGACCGCAGATGCTGTTTATTTCCGCCGGTTTCGATGCCCATGTGGATGACGATATGTCAGGCCTGGCCTTGGTCGAGGCGGATTACATCTGGGTAACTCAGAAACTCAAGGAGCTGGCGCAAAAATGGGGGGAAGGCCGTATCGTCTCGCTGCTGGAGGGTGGATATGATCTGCATGCCCTGGGTCGGAGCGTCGCGGCGCATATTAAGGTCTTAAGCGATTTGTGAGCGGTTTTGATGTGCTTTCCAACTACTGGTCCCTCTGAGCACGGCGGTCAATAAATCCGACAGGTAAATCCCGGCAGTACGTCCCGAATAATTATTTAGTCCGACTCATCTATTCTCCTGCCTACCTGGCACTTAGTCTCTGCAGATCAGCGCTAACAAGCTGTCCATACAGCTATTTTTCAGTGTGGAAGCTTGGTCCGCGTCTCCGCCTCACAGGGGCGTGAATTGGCCGCAGTCGCTCACAGGGGTTTGGGGCGAATTTCATAAGGATAATCATGGCAATAATTGCTTAGCCGGAATAAATAAAATGGGACTGAGGCCGTTACTCTTGTTGGTGTGGCAAGCAAGTAAATCCATTATCAAAGCGTACTTACATGATGTGATGCTTACGGCATCCTCAGCGCAGCTGAATCATTTCCAAAATAGAGTAATAGTAACTACATGGCAGGGAGCAATCATAGCGTGATAAGGCAACGGAATGGCAGCTATGTGGCCGCGGTTGTTGTCATAGCGGCGGCCTATGCCTTGCTGTGGGATCACACCTGGCATGTGTCCGTCGGCCTGCTGACCTCGGTCGAATGGGCGGCAACCATATTGTCTCTATGCGTGGGTGCGCTGGCCTTGGTGCGCTATTACAGCCAAAGAGAAATCACTTTCCTTTTTATCGGGACCGGCTTTATCGCCAACGGTCTTTTGCATGGCAGCCATGCGTTGGTCACCTCCACGTATTTTATGGACAGCTTGGCGACGGGTTCCATTAGTCGTATCGCCTGGAGCTGGTATGCATCCCGGTTGTTTTTGCCCCTACTGCTGTGGTTGAGCTGGATCTTTTGGCAACGCGAGCAGACTTACGGCAAACCCTTGGGGATCAGCGATCATCTGGTCTACTGGTTGGTCGGCATTACCGCCTTGGGGCTGTTTATCTTGTTCGACATCGCACCGCTGCGAGACGGTGTTTTTCAAAGCGCAATTTTTGACAATGTGAGGGAATTTCTGCCGGCGATGTTTTTCATGCTCGCCCTGGGTGGTTATTACCGAAAAGGCAAGTGGAAGACCGACCCGTTTGAGTACTGGCTTATTTTGGCGATGATTCTGGGCCTGATGGGTGAAGTAATGTTCATGCCGTATTCACAACAGAATTACGACATGATTTTCAGCGTGGCCTATGCCTTGAAAGTGCTTGCATATCTGTGCGCCTTTATCGGGCTGCTTTTCAATATGCGGCGCCTTTTCAGTATGTCATCGATACATCAGGAATTGGTGCTTAAGAACATCATCCTCTCGACGCAGCAGGAAACTTCGCAGGATGCCATCTTGGTGGTGGGTGTGGGGGGGGCCATCATTTCCTACAATAGCCGTTTTGTCGAGTTGTGGGGCATCCCCGCCGCCCTGATAAGAAAAGGGGAGGATGAGCCGGTATTGAAACACGTCACCGAACAGGTTATCGATCGCGAGGCATTCCTGTCACGGATCAAGTATCTGTACGAAAACAAGAAGAAAACGAGTATAGAAGAAATACATTTGAAGGATGGCACCATCCTCGATCGTTATACAGCGCCCTTGGTCGGTGAGGATGGCAAATACTACGGACGGGTATGGTATTTCCGCGATGTTACCGCTAAAAAAATGAATGACCAAATGATGAGGAACTCCGAGGAAAAGTTTCGCGGATTGATTGAGCAATCATTGGTCGGGATCGCCATGATCGAGGAAGGGCATTTCAGTTATATCAATCGCAAGTTTGCGGATATTTTCGGCTACGACATAGATGAGATCATGCGATTGGCGCCGGCCGACACCGCCGTAGACCAGGATAAACCCATCATCACGGCAGTCATGCGTGATCGCTTGGAGAGTGAGGACGAGGGGTCTGAGTTCACATTCCGCGGCCTGAATAAGCTAGGTTCCGTGGTGAATATTGAGGGCCGTTGCGCCCGGATGAACTTCGGCGGAAAGCATGCATTGATGATCATCATCTTGGATATCAGCGAGCGCATTCGGGCGGAACGCGAAGTACAGACACTCCAAGAGAAATTACGCGAACAGGCGATCCGCGATCCCTTAACCGGACTCTTCAATCGCCGTTATCTCGATGAGGTGATCATAAGCGAAATGGCGCGCGCGGAGCGCAGCGGTTACCCGGTGAGTCTGGTGATCTGTGACATCGATCATTTCAAAGCCGTCAACGACACTTTTGGTCATCTGGCGGGGGATGAGGTGCTGAGGGCCTTCAGCAGGCTGATTAAGCAATATTCCCGTGGCGGCGACATCGTTTGTCGCTATGGCGGCGAGGAATTTCTCCTGGTATTGCCGGGCATGAACAGAGAACGTGCCGTCGAGAGAGCGGAACAGTTGCGCCTGGCGTTCGCCGCCGCCTTGATGGCCTATAACGCGACGATCATCCGTGCCACCGCATCCTTTGGTGTGGCAACTTTCCCCGGGGATGGACATGATCTGGATGCATTGATAGGCGCGGCGGATAAGGCGCTCTACTCCGCGAAGGATGCCGGGCGCAATCAGGTCAAAGATTCCATTGCCTGATCCTGATTAAATCCTTGTCGGTGGGATTGCATTGGAAAATGTGCACAATCCAGGGGCATGATTCAGCTTGCGCGGTGGCTGGACATCGTGTTCTTTGCGTCCGGCTAAAATCGCGCATGCCTATGCTCCAAGAAGACACATCTGCTTTAACGCCGCACCATGCCAAGGCATTTTCGGTGGCGGCGGTCATGTGATTTACAGTGTAACTTATTGTCGGCTATGAATTAATAATTTCTGGTATATGTATTGCAAATCTCACGTCGAGCCGGTGCGTACCGAGACATTCGGTTCTTACAGTATCCAGCATGTATGTGAGGAACGACAATGCCAAAGACTTTGATCAAAGTAGATATAAACAAGAGTCCGGAAGAACAGAGTGATGTATTGCATAACCGCTGGCATCCGGACATTCCCATGGTGGAGATGGTCAAGCCCGGCGATGAGTTCCGGGTGGAGTGCATCGACTGGACCGGAGGTCAGATCGTCAATGACGACAAGGCCAATGATATCCACGATGTCGACCTGACCAAAGTACATTATTTAAGCGGACCCATCGGCGTGGAAGGTGCCGAGCCGGGCGATCTGCTGGTGGTGGATATCCTGGATATTGGCACACTGGCGGAATCGGAATGGGGGTTCACCGGCTTGTTCGCCAAGACCAACGGCGGTGGTTTCCTCACCGAACACTACCCGGATGCACGCAAGGCCTGTTGGGATTTTCACGGGGTCTACGCCTCCTCCCGCCATATACCGAATGTGGAGTTCGCCGGCATCATGCATCCCGGCCTGATCGGTTGTTTGCCCTCCAAGGAATTGCTGTCGACCTGGAACGAGCGCGAAGCGGTGCTGGTGGCCACCGATCCCGATCGTGTCCCACCTCTAGCGGCGCTGCCTTACGCGGATACCGCCCTGATGGGGCGCATGACCGGTGAGGCCGCGAAGAAGGCGGCGATGGAAGGGGCGCGTACAGTGCCGCCGCGCGAGCATGGCGGCAATTGCGACATCAAGAACCTCACGCGCGGTTCGCGGGTGTTCTTTCCCGTCTATGTGAAGAACGCCGGCCTGTCCATGGGCGACATCCATTTTTCCCAGGGTGACGGAGAAATCAGCTTCTGCGGCGCCATCGAGATGGCGGGATGGCTGGACATTCGCGTGAATATCATCAAGGGCGGCATGGAGAAATACGCGGTAACCAATCCCATCTTCCAACCCAGCCCCCTCGAGCCCCGCTATTCGAATTACCTGATTTTCGAAGGCATATCGGTGGACGAGGACGGCAAGCAGCATTATCTCGACGCGCACGTGGCCTATCGCCGCGCCTGTCTCAACGCTATAGAGTACATGAAGAAATTCGGCTATACCGGCGAGCAGGCCTACGCGATTCTGGGCACGGCGCCGGTAGAGGGGCATATCAGCGGCATCGTCGATATACCCAACGCCTGCGCTACGTTGTGGCTGCCCACCGAGATCTTCGACTTCGATATTCGCCTGAGCTCGGCGGGGCCGACCAAATATCTGAATGGGGAAATCGATCTGGCGGTTGTCCAGTAATTGAAGTTATTGCGGTAGCGGTCATCGGCTCCGGTAGGCATCCTTGCTTACCGGAGCCGGATCATAAGATGTGAATGGATTAAGGAGCGATGAATATGCCTCTCTATGAATTCAAGTGTGACGAATGCGGTCCTTTTACCGAGTTGCGGCGCTTAAGCGAATGCGATATGCCGATGGAGTGTCCAACATGCGCTGCTCAGGCGTCACGGATGATATCGGCGCCGCGCTTGGCCATCATGGCCAAGAATAATCGTACTGCCTGGGAACGCAATGAGAAGAGCGCCCATGAACCTCGCCTGGCCAAGGCCGGCCACAACCATGATCACGCTCACGATCACAAGGGTAATCACAGTCATAATCATCCACACAAGCACGCCCACAATGGTCGTCCCTGGATGCTGGGTCATTAACGTTTTTTCCCATGCTTGCCGATCGCCCGTTTATGGGGCGACGCTAGCAAGGTACGATACGCGCCACTCTTGAAATTCCCGCCTAATTTCGCTTAATCATTTCAACCGCCGGGAGGGCATCGCCCTCTCGGTGTCGGTAAATCCTAGAGTCATCAGGGAATCCTAAGCCGGTCTCGGTTTGTATCCTGAACGCTCCTCGTGACGGACATTGTCGTCACTGCAGGAGGAGTTTATTTACCTACGGTGATAGCAATGAGAAGCGTCTCCATAACGCCTCGACGGTAATCCGAGTCTCTCATCATTTGCGGCTCAAGGGTGAGCAACTGCGATCCCAAGCATTTATGCACGAGAAAGATACATGTGATCGTCGCATGCACCAAGGTAATTATGTGCTGAGATTTGTAAGGTCTATAGAGTCCGAATTTATAAAAAAACGCAGCGCATCATTTTGTGGCTTATGCTCGGCGCATATTGGTGCATGAATGGAGTATATGCACGAATTAGCCTTAAATATAGGCTTTTTTAAAGGTGGAGCGAGTGAGCGTTCACGGTGCATTTTCACGATTCTTCCGGCGAAAACGACCTTCGTCCATTCGGGCATAGTCTTTGCACCACCTGTGTCAGCGTAGGTAATGGTGCTTGCGCAATGAGCATCGGTGATGGTGCATATCACATCATAGATAGAGCGTGATGAAAGTATGCGAATGGCTCAGCCGACTATTGAGAAAGGGTTACATATGAAGAAGCGATGGAAAGTAAACCAGTGGCGGCGCGCGGTAGTGGCGGCCATAGGTGTGGCGATGTCCGTTACGATGGCTGATAGTATTGCGGCGGGGCCGCCTACATCAAAGGTTAATACCACAGGCCTTGCTGTTACCGATGATACCGTGACGGTGGGCATTCTCCACTCCCTGACCGGCACCATGGCAATCAGTGAAACGGGTGCCCAGGAGGCTGAGAAACTGGCTATCGACCAGATCAACGCCATGGGCGGCGTGCTCGGACGGCAGATCAAGTTCATCCAGGAGGATGGTGCCAGCGACTGGCCGACCTTTGCGGAGAAGGCCAAGAAGCTGCTTGAGAACGACCATGTGGCCGCGATCATGGGTTGCTGGACCTCGGCTTCGCGCAAGGCGGTACTGCCGGTGCTGGAGCGCGACAATGGGCTGCTGTACTACCCGACCTTCTATGAAGGGCTGGAACAGTCCAAGAACGTCATCTATACCGGACAGGAGGCCACGCAACAGGTGTTCGCCGGTCTCGATTGGGTGGCTAAGACCAAAGGAGCCAAGACGTTCTACCTGATCGGTTCCGACTACATCTGGCCCCGCACCACCATGAAGCTTGCCCGCAAGTATATCGAGACAGTGCTGCACGGCAAGATCGTGGGTGAGGAATACGCCGCGTTGGGCAGCACTCAGTTCGGCTCGACCATCAACAAGATTCGTCTGAAGAAACCCGACGTGATTTACGCCGCGGTGGTGGGCGGCTCCAACGTGGCCTGGTTCAAGCAGCTCAAGGCTGCCGGTATCACCGGCAAGAAGCAGACGCTGCTGACCCTGTCGGTCACCGAGGATGAGGCCCACGGTATCGGTGGTGAAAACCTGCTCGGCTTCTACTCTGCCATGAAGTACTTCCAGTCCCTGGCTACCCCGGAGAACAAGTCCTTCGTCGCCGAGTTCAAGAAGAAGTGGGGCGCGGATGCGCCCATCGGTGATGTGACCCAGGCCGCTTATGAAGGTCCATGGTTGTGGAAGGCGGCGGTCGAGAAGGCCGGCAGCTTCGATACCGACAAGGTCGTCAAGGCGGAAGAGAGCGGCACTATCACCTTCGATGCGCCGGAAGGCAAGGTGTATCTCGAGTCCAATCATCACTTGAAGACACGGTTGCGGATCGGTGAATGGCGTGCCGACGGTCAGGCGGATATTGTCTACACCTCCGACTACATCATGCCTAATCCGTTCCCCAAGGGCTATTGATCTCAGTAAGGACGTCTGTTCCCCGGGGTCGCTGAACGCGCCCCGGGGACACCCTGGCGACGCTGCATCGTATATAGAACTGGAGAATCCTTATGTTTGGCTACTCGCTATCGGATTTGGGATCCATTGTGGTGATGCAGGGCTTTTCCGGCCTGAGTCTCTTCAGCGTCCTATTATTGATGGCGCTCGGACTGGCGATCATCTTCGGCCAGATGGGCGTGATCAATATGGCGCATGGTGAATTCATGACCATCGGCGCCTACACCATTTACATGATCGGCAAGGTGACGGAGCAATATTTCCCCGCATTTCTGCCCTACTATTTCTTTTTCGCAATCGCCGCGGCGTTTGCCATCGCCTTCATCGTCGGTTATCTCGTCGAGTATCTGATGATACGCCATCTTTATAAGCGGCCACTGGATACGCTGCTGGCGACCTGGGGTTTGAGCCTTATCATGCAGCAGATATTCCGTTCAGTCTTTGGCGGCCGCGAGGTCAGCCCCAACCTGCCCGATTGGTTGATGGGTTCGTGGTCGATGACGGACAGTATCGACATCCCCATCAACGGCATGGTGGTGATGGTCGTCACTATCGTGGTGACCGCGGGTGTGGTCGGGTTTCTGTACAAGTCCCGCTGGGGTCTCAAGGTCCGGGCGACAACCCAGAACCGGGCCATGGCCGGCGCGGTCGGCATCAACACCAAGATGGTGGACCGCATGACTTTCGCCGTCGGCTGCGGCATCGCCGGCGTCGCCGGCGCCGCCTTCACCACCATCGCCTCCACCGGCCCGACCAGCGGCTCCCAGTACATCGTGGACACCTTCCTGGTCGTCGTGTTCGGCGGCGCCACCAGCATACTCGGCGCGGTGGCATCGGCGTTTTCCATCGCTCAAGCGCAGTCGATTCTCACCTTCTTCTTGACCAATGCCATGGGCAAGGTGGTGACGCTGCTGGTGGTCATCGGAATTCTGATGATGAAGCCCGAGGGTCTGTTCGCCAGCAAGGTTCGGAAGTAGGCAGTTACAAGGGGGAAATGCATGAACACGTTCTATACAAGATGGTTGGGTGGCCGGCAGGGGAGCATGGGAATCGCGGTCCTGGCGCTGTTGATCTTCGCGATCATGCCCATGTGGCTGGATATCTTCCGCCTCAATCTGGTGGGTAAGTATCTCACCTATGCCTTCGCCGCGGTCAGTCTGGTGATGGTGTGGGGGTACGGCGGGGTGCTCAGCCTCGGCCAGGGGGTGTTCTTCGGCCTCGGCGGTTACTGTATGGCCATGTTCCTCAAGCTCGAGGCCTCGGATCTGACCAGCACCGCCCACCAGACCACGCCGGGCATCCCGGACTTCATGGACTGGAACCAGATTACCCAGCTGCCGCTGTTCTGGGAACCCTTCCATAGCCTGACCTTCACCATCATCGCGATCTTCGTGGTGCCGGCGATCTTCGCCTACATCATCGGCGCGGCGATGTTCAAGCGCAGGGTGGGCGGGGTGTACTTTTCCATCATCACCCAGGCGATAGCATCGATCCTGACTATCCTGATCGTAGGTCAGCAGGGTTATACCGGCGGCATCAACGGCATCACCGACCTCAAGACCATACACGGCTGGAATATCAACAGCTCTTCGGCCAAATACATACTGTATTACTTCAACGGGGCCTTGCTGATCGGCGTGATCATGGTATGCCGTTACGTGCTGTCCTCCAAGCTCGGTCGTCTGCTGCTGGCGATGCGCGACAAGGAGGACCGGGTGCGGTTCTCCGGTTACGATGTGTCGAACTTCAAGATCTTCACCTTCTGTCTGGGGGCGATGATCTCCGCCATCGGCGGCGCCATGTTCACCCTCCAGGTTGGCTTCATGTCGCCTTCCTTCGTCGGCATCGTGCCCTCCATCGAGATGGTGATCTTCGCCGCGGTCGGCGGGCGCATGTCGCTGATCGGGGCGGTGTTCGGCACACTGCTGGTGAACTACGGCAAGACTGCCTTCTCGGAGTCGTTCCCGGCCCTGTGGCTGTTCTTGATGGGGGCCTTGTTCATCGGCGTGGTGATGTTCTTCCCCAACGGTCTCGCCGGGCTGTATGAACAGTACGGTGGACGCCTTGCCAAGCTGTGGCAACCGCTGACGCGGCGTTTCGCCAAAACAACGGTAGCCACGGTGCCGCCGGCGGATTCGCCGCCGCCGGTGGTCCACAAGCTTGCCGACAAGCAGGTCGCGGCTGAACCGCTACCCGAAGAAGCTCTACGCACCAGGAGGCCCGCATGAACGCCGCAACTGCAGAAGCCAGCGTCAAGAAGGAGTTTATTCTGACCGTTGAAGATTTAACGGTGTCTTTTGACGGTTTCAAGGCCGTCGATGCACTCAATCTATACGTGGATAAGAATGAGCTGCGGGTGGTAATCGGTCCCAACGGCGCGGGCAAGACCACGGTATTGGACCTGATCTGCGGCAAGACCAAGGCCACCGCCGGCTCGATCCAATTCAAGGGCAAGGAACTCACCAAGCTGGCGGAGCACGAGATCGTGCGCGCCGGCGTGGGGCGTAAGTTCCAAACGCCGTCCATCTATGAAAATCTTACGGTGTTTCAAAACCTGGAGATTTCCTTTCCGCGAGGCCGCGGTGTGTTTGGTTGTCTGACCTTCCGCCGCACGCCGGATGTGGTGGAACGAGTGGAGATGATCGCCGAGGAGATCCAGCTGCAGGATCATCTCGAAATGGATGCGGCGCTGCTCAGCCACGGCCAGAAGCAATGGCTGGAGATCGGTATGCTGCTGATGCAGGATCCGGAGCTGCTGATGCTCGACGAACCAGTAGCCGGCATGAGCGTCAAGGAGCGCGAGCAGACCGCGGCGTTGTTGAATCGTATCTGCAAGGGTCGCTCGGTGATCGTCATCGAGCACGATATGGAATTCGTCAAGAGCATCGCCCACAAGGTGACGGTCCTGCACCAGGGCAAGATTCTGGCCGAGGGCAGCATGGAGAGTGTGCAGGCCAACGAAAAGGTCATCGAAGTCTATTTGGGCCACTAAACACGGCCGAGGAGGATGAAATGTTTCAGGTATCCGGGTTGCATGTCAGTTATGGACAAAGCGAGGTCATTCACGGTCTCGATCTGACCGCCGAGAATAAAGAGATGGTGGCGGTCATGGGGCGCAACGGCATGGGCAAGACCACCTTCTTCAAGGCCTTGATGGGCATACTGCCCAGCACTGCCGGCAAGATCAGCATCGACGGCAACGATGTCAGCGGCAAGGAAAGCTTTCAGCGCGTGGCCGGCGGCATCGCCTACGTGCCGCAGGGGCGCATGATCTTCCCCACCTTGACGGTCAAGGAAAATATCGAGACCGGCATGGAGCGTTCCAAGACCCGCGAAATACCGGACGAAATATACTCCCTGTTTCCGGTGCTGTTCGACATGCGGCAGCGCAAGGGCGGCAACCTCTCCGGCGGCCAGCAACAGCAGCTGGCCATCGCCCGAGCCCTGGTCACCAACCCCAAGGTGCTGCTGCTCGACGAACCGACCGAAGGCATTCAGCCGTCGATCATCAAGGATATCGCCAAGATATTGCTGGAGATCCGCAAGCTGCGCGATATCACGGTCATCGTTTCCGAGCAGGTATTGAGCTTCGCCCTGGAGGTTGCCGATCGCCTACTGGTGATCGATGGGGGACGGTTTATCCATGAAGACGTGCGCGCCAACGTCGACACGGCCAAGATCAGTCGTTATCTGTCGGTATAGGGGATATTTACTGATTCGTTTGTCGTGTCATTTCGACCGCAAGGAGAAATCTTTTGTGTTTGGGATACATGTAAGGGTAGAGAACAGATTTCTCGCTGACGCTCGAAATGACAACTTAAATTACACGCTCCCAAATTAAATACTACATTTTTAACAGGAGGTCAGCACAATGAGACACGGCGATATTTCATCGAGCAAGGACTGCGTCGGCGTAGCGGTGGTGAACTACAAGATGCCACGCCTGCACACCAAGGCCGAGGTCCTGGACAACGCCCGCAAGATCGCCGACATGATCGTCGGCATGAAAGTCGGTTTGCCGGGCATGGATCTGGTGATCTTCCCCGAGTACAGCACCCACGGCATCATGTACGACCAGCAGGAGATGTTCGATACCGCTTCCGCCATTCCTGGCGAGGAGACCGAGATCTTTGCCGCCGCCTGCCGCAAGGCCAAGACCTGGGGAGTGTTCTCCCTCACCGGCGAGCGCCACGAGGATCATCCTAACAAGGTACCCTACAACACCCTTATTCTCATGAACGACCAAGGCGAGATCGTGCAGAAGTACCGCAAGATCATGCCGTGGTGTCCCATCGAGGGCTGGTATCCGGGCTGCAACACCTTCGTCTCGGAGGGTCCCAAGGGCCTCAAGATCAGTCTGATCATCTGTGACGACGGCAACTATCCGGAGATCTGGCGCGATTGCGCCATGCGCGGCGCCGAGTTGATCGTGCGTTGCCAGGGATATATGTATCCTTCCAAGGATCAGCAGGTGCTCGTCGCCAAGGCCATGGCGTGGATGAACAACTGTTACGTCGCGGTGGCCAATGCCAGTGGTTTCGACGGCGTCTATTCCTACTTCGGCCATTCCTCCATCATCGGCTTCGACGGCCGTACCCTGGGTGAATGCGGCGAGGAAGAGTACGGTATTCAGTACGCCGAGTTGTCCACCTCCTTGATCCGCGATTCACGCCGCAACGGCCAGTCGCAGAATCACCTCTTCAAGCTGCTGCACCGAGGCTATACCGGCAAGATCAATTCCCAGGAAGGGGAGCGCGGCGTGGCCGAATGTCCCTACGAGTTCTACCGCACCTGGGTGAACGATCCGGACCAGGCGCGGGAGAACGTCGAGGCCTTTACCCGCTCCACCGTCGGTACCGACGAATGCACCATAGAAGGACTCCCCCACGGCGAGGCGGTCGGTTACAAATAGCATTGTCGTTGCAAGCCGCGATGCTGCCGCCTAATCCCTGTTGCTGATGGGGATTAGGCGGTTCTATTTTGATATCTCAATTTTTCGCATGGCGATGTAGACATAGCCTGACTCCGGGATATACATTACCGGGATCAGCGGCGGCGATATGCTGACCGGCGACATGAAACACTATGGATGCGGGTTCATCATGCTTGGGAAGTTGCTGCTAAATATCAATCAATACGCTAAGACGCCTGTTTATATGTGGTTTCCCTTACTCGCCGCGTTGCCGGAGTGATGCCAAATCCACCGCTCACCAATAACAAGATCCGCATCGGTGTCAGCAGTTGTCTCGTCGGCGAGCGGGTACGCTATGACGGCGCCGACAAGCGTGATGTCCTCATCACCGATACCCTCGGCGCGGCCTTCGAATTGGTGCCGGTGTGCCCGGAGGTCGCCATCGGCATGGGGGTGCCGCGACCGCCGATCCGCCTCGTCGGCGATCCACTGCAGCCGCGGGCATTGGGTGTCGATGACCCGGGCCTGGACGTTACGGCACCTCTGACCGCCTTCGGGAGGCGCATGGCGGTGGAACTTGACGATATCGACGCCTATATCTTCAAGAGCCGTTCACCGAGTTGCGGGCCGACACGGGTAAAGGTATACGGTTTCGGCAAGGCGCCGCGCGTCCAGGGCGTCGGTCTATACGCACGGGAAATCATGGCGCGTCAACCGCTGCTGCCGGTTGAAGAGGAAGGGCGGCTTGTCGAGCCGACACGGCGCGACAATTTTCTCGAGCGCATCTTCGCCTATCGGCGTTGGCAAGAGTTCCTGGCTTCAGGTGTTACAGCGGCCGGATTGATGGAATTTCACGCTCGCCATAAACTCATCTTAATGGCGCACGGCGCGGTCTATTACCGCGGCCTGGGGCGCCTGGCGGCGGAAGGGAAGGAAATGCGGCCCGCTCGCTTGTGTGAGGAATACGGCACGGAATTTATGGCGGCCTTGCAACATCCCGCCACCCGCAAGCGGCACGCCAATGTCTTGCAGCACCTTATGGGCTATCTCAAGAAGCGAATCGATCATGACGACAAGGCGGAATTGCTGGAGATGATCGACGCCTATCGCCTGGGCGTGCTGCCCCTGATCGCGCCGCAGACACTGCTCAGGCATCACTTCCGCCGCTTTCCCCATCCTTATGTGGAGAAGCAGCTTTATTTATATCCCGATCCGCTCGAAATGCGATTACGCAGTAACACTTAAGGAAATGTCTGAATAATTCCTATAGCGTCATTCTGACGAATACCCTAAAGGGCATAAAAGCCGGAATGACGAATTGTTCAGAGCTTCCTTAAGAGTCGATGTAGGCTGGTTTACGCTGACAGGGTCAAACTCAGCCAGCCCTTCGTTGCAGGCTATGCAACTATGCGCTCGCCAAGCTCAACCGCCGACGCTGATATGGTGGAGATGACTGTTCAAGGTCATATGTACCCAGATGCTGGCGGCGTAGCCCAAGGCCACCGCCCAGCTCCATTTGAGGTGGGCGAAGAAGGTGTAAACGCCGCGGGCCTGCCCCATGAGCGCCACCCCCGCCGCCGAGCCGATGGAGAGCAGGGAGCCGCCCACACCGGCGGTCAAGGTGACCAGCAGCCATTGGCCCAGGGACATGTCCGGGTTCATGGTGAGCACCGCGAACATCACCGGAATATTGTCGACGATGGCGGACAGCACGCCCACCAGGACATTGGCCCAGGTGGGACCCAGCCCCGTATAGAGATGCTCCGACACCACGGCGAGATAACCCAGGGCGCCTAGTCCGCCGACGCATAGGATCACCCCGTAGAAGAACATCAATGTATCCCATTCCGCCCGCTTCATGCTGATGAAGATATCGAAGGGGCGTTGACGCGGTTTGTAGTGGCGTAAGGCCTCATCGCCGATTTCGAGTCGCTCCGGGCCTTGGTTGGTGTAGATATGGTTGAGTTCATGGTGGCGCAGGCGGTAACCGTAGAGCTTGAGCAGTCCCAGGCCGGTCATCATGCCCAACACCGGCGGGAAGTGCAGAAAGTTGTGGAAGGACACCGCCATGACGATGGTCAGCAGAAACAGGCCCACCACCATCATACCGCCGTGCTTGATGCTCACCGCTTGCTTCATGGGCTCCGGTTTGCCTTTAGGGACGGCGAAAGACATCAGCAGTGCCGGCACGAACCAATTGACCACGGCGGGAATGAACAGATGGAAGAAATCCCAGAAGTGCACCGTGCCCTTTTGCCAGACCATCAAGGTGGTGATGTCGCCGAAGGGGCTGAACGCGCCGCCGGCGTTGGCCGCCACCACGATATTGATGCAGGACACGGTGATGAACTTTGGATTACCGGCGCCCACTGCCATGACCACTGCGCCCATGATCAGGGCGGTGGTCAGATTGTCGGCCAAGGGAGAAATGAAGAACGCCAGCAGTCCGGTGAGCCAGAACAGGCTGCGCAGCGAGAAACCCGATGAAATCAACCATGCCCGCAAGGCATTGAATACCTCCCGCTCCTGCAGGGTGTTGATATAGGTCATGGCCGCCAACAGAAACAGCAGCAGCTCCCCGTATTCCAGGAAATTGTGGCGGAGGACTTCTACGGCATATTCGGTGCTGCCGTGCATGGCATAGGCGGTGCCCACCAGCGCCCAGATGATGCCGGCGGCCACTACCACCGGCTTGGATTTGCGCAGGTGTAGGAATTCCTCGGCGATCACGAAGCCGTAGGCGATCAAAAACAGCACCAGCGCGGCGATGCCGATTTCGTGGGTGGTGAGATCCAGGGCTCCGCCGGCGGTTTCCGCCTCCGCGGCCCATAAGGCCGGGGAAAACAGTGAGGCAATCAAAATCAGAAATTTCTTATTCATGGTTGGATGTGACTGCGGTTGATGAAGTACAAAATGATGGTGATCCGGAAATAATTATTGGATTGTTTGGAGAGCGGATTGTCCCATGTCGTGCTGCCGGGGTCCAGAGCATATGGTGCCGGTACTTATGTTGATGGGTTCGATCTCCCCGGTGATCAGGTCCCGGCGTAAATTGTCATAGCCTTGCGTCAATACGGCGTGCGGCAGAGAATTTTATGTGTGCGGCCGTCATGGCGGCGACGAGGGGATGATCCGGTGCCGGGTGGGGGCGGCCGATCATGCGCGTCTATCTTCCATTTGGTATTAGATCTTACTCTGCTACTATCAGAACAATACCGTATCTCTTGAGGTGTGGCATAGCGACGCAGCGTAAAATAAATTCGTATCCTTGGCGAGAGAATGAGCGCAGGGTTTCTGCCCTGTAGGTGTATTATGGTCGCATTTCGGTGTGGACGCTTGAGACCTGGATTTTTACCCGCGAGGCATGAATACCATGGTCACAGCTAGGTACTTGTATAACCATACTGGGGATAGTCGGAGAGGCTGCATCGTGTTCGTTGCGCCGGTGGAGTATCGGCATGAGTAACGGGATGCGAGTCCTCGCCATCAATGTCGGATCTTCATCGCTTAAGTTCGATGTGTGGGAATCGGATGCAGCACGCGCCCTGCTTAGGTTCGAGGTGCGGGGTATCGGCAGCGAGCACGGAACGATAGCGGAGAACGATCACGAGGTCGCGAGGCGTGCCGTTGCCGATCATGAGACGGCACTGAACGAATTGTTGCAGCGCCTTCCCGCTGCGGACAAGATCGAGCGTATCGGACATCGTGTGGTGCATGGCGGTAATCGCTATCGCACTACCGTTTGGTTGGACGATGCCGTAGTGGAGGATTTGCAGTCCTTGGTGACGCTCAGCCCCTTGCATCTGCCGCCGGCACTGGCGGTAATCCGCGCGTGCCGCCGGCGGTTCCCAGGCGTCGCGCAAGCGGCAGTGTTCGATACCGCCTTTCACACAACCTTGCCACCGCGTGCCGCCACCTACGCCATTCCCGCTGCGTGGCGTGATGCCGGGGTGAGACGTTACGGATTTCACGGCATCGCCTGCGCCGACATCGTGATGCAACTGGGCAAGGAACTGCGCGAGCGCGCGATTTTCCTCCATCTCGGCGCCGGTTGTTCCGCCACTGCCGTGTTGCGAGGCAAGAGTATCGACACCACCATGGGTTTTACGCCGCTGGAAGGCTTGGTGATGGCCACGCGCGGCGGGGATATCGATCCCGGGGCCGTACTCTACGTGCAACGGGAATTCGGCTTGACGCCTGCAGGAGATGGAGCGCGTGCTCAACCAGGAGAGCGGATTATTGGCCTTGTCAGGGTCCAGCGCCGACATGCGTGACTTGCTGCAGAGTCAAGATGAACGGGCGGTGTTGGCGGTGGAGGTCTTTTGCTATCGCGCAGCCAAGGCGGTGGGCGCGCTTGGCGGTGGCCCTGGGCGGTCTCGAACAGATCATATTCAGCGGCGGCATAGGTGAACACAGCGCCGTAGTGCGCGCCCGCATCGTCGCCTTGCTGCAAGGAATGGCTATCGCCATCGATGACGGCGCCAACGCCGCCCATGCGCCAATTATTTCTTTGTCGAGCAGTGCAGTCGAACTGCGAGTGATCGCCGTAGATGAAGGACGCCAGATTGCCCATGAGACTACAATGCTGATAGCTGATAGCTGATAGCTGATAGCTGATAGCTGATAGCTGATAGCTGATAGCTGATACCGCATCACTGCGGAAGGGGAAAGCGCTCCATCAAATAACACAGGCAATCCCGACGAATTACGTGCACATCCCGGGTCAACATCGCCGGCATGAAGCTGCGGCGCAAGCGGATATCCTCGGCGGTGACTTGCAAAAAATCCTCGCTGGCCTCGCGGCCGTGCTCATCCCATACCTCCAGGCGCGCAGACTCGTCGTGTCGTCGGGCGAGGAGAGTGCCCGCAGGTAGCTCCTGAAAGTTGTAGAGATCGATATCATCGGCAAAGCATAATGCGGCGCCCAGACCGAACGCAAAGTCGACATCAGCCGGGACCTTGACCGTGGCGACGGTGTGAAACACCTGGACGTCATTGGCATGCACCGGGTGATCGGGAATACCGGCGATGTGCAGGCAGGACTCGATAAACTCCAGGGCATGGTTCACGCCGCTCTCGTCGCCGACCCGGCCGCATTCACAGGTCACCGCCGGGCAAATCTCGGCGAAGGCCATGGCCTGTACGCCGCGGGGGCGTTGGAAGAACACCACAGTGCGGGAGAACAGGGCCGCCAGCTGCAAGAAGCGATGAGCAATACGATTGATGCAGGCGTAATGCGGATTGAGGCCGGTATTGTTGTGCAGGTCGATACTGGCGAATACACGCCTCGCGCGCATATCCTCCACCACTTGAGCCATGATGGCATGTTCCGGGGTCGCCGCCAGCTCGCCGCCGGGCCAGATGCGGTTGTAGTCCGGCTGATCGTCCAGGCAGCGGACGCCGGTGCGAGCCGCCGCCACGTTGCCGATGAAGATGGATAATCCGCGCGGTAAAATCTGGTTTTGATATTTGCGCAATAATTGTTGCACCGCGAGCAGGCCCACATCTTCGTTGCCGTGCAGCAAGACCGAGACGAACAAGGGTTCGGCGCGCTTGCCCGGTAAGTGGATCAGCGTCGGGCCGGCCAGCACGCTGTGCAGATCGCCAGGACTCGCCTCCAGAAAACCGCGTGGCAGTTCATGGAAGATGTCGAGTTGCGGTGGTCGTGAATCGTTCATACCGTCCTTCGTGGGTTCGCTTAAGCTGTTATTGCATAATCAGCTTGTCATTTCGAGCGTTAGCGAGAAATCTTTCTATTATCGAGTATCCAGATTTCTCGCTAACGCTCGAAATGACATTAAAGCAGTCAGCCGAGATGCTCCCTCTCCCTCAGGGATTTATGCCCTTTAGGGTAGAGGGCTGGGGTGAGGGGGGTAATGCACTTCAACTTCTTGTGATTTAACTCCCTCTCATCCTAACGGCTGCGCCCCCCTCGCTTTGCTCTCCTCGGGGAGAAGGAATCAAGATCCTTTATCTAAAGTCCTTACGGGTGCCTCTATCTTGAAGCAAGCTCAAATTCAATTTTGAGATAGGTTCTAGACATCCCACCTATGCACCGGTTCATCGCTGCGTTGCCGTTCCTGATAGGCCCGGGTCAGGGCCTGCATGTCGCGGCCATGGTGGTCGACGAACTTGCGTTGCCAGGCCGCGCCGTTTTGGCCGCTGGCGATACGGGCTTCGATGAGGTCGAGATGACGTGATATCAGCTCGGCATCGACACCCAGGTCTTCCAGGCCCTGGCGCGCCATGGGCAACAATTCTTTTTGCAACAATTGCACCATGGGCCAGCGCCGCCCGTCATGCCAGTCTACAACGCTGTCCAGTCCGCGGCGAGCCGCCGCGTAAAAATTATCCCGGGCCGTGGTGAAAGGCAACAGGGTTTCCGGTACGATTGAGCGGGTGGCCAGCGTTGTGCAGAGTCCGTAAAAAAAGGCGATATTGGCCAGCATATCGCTGAAGGTCGGTCCGGCGGGCATCACCCGGTGTTCAATACGTAGGTGCGGCGCGCCATCCTCATCGAAACCCAACAGGGGTCGGTTCCAGCGCCAGATGGTGCCGTTATGCAGGCGCACATGCGCCATGCTTTCCGGCGGCTCGCTGAAGTTGAGGGGCAGAAGTACGGGGTAGTGTTCGCTGTTTTCGTGGAAGCAGCACTCCAGGCTGGTTTTCGCATAGTCGCTGCCAAAGGTGACGCGCCGCACCGGTGCGCCCAGATCCACGGCCTGTTCGAACAGCGGGATGCGGGTCTCGTCCCATAGATCCTTGCCGAACAGATAGGGCGAGTTGGCGCAGGCGGCTACCAGGGGCGCGGAGGCGATGATGGCGGCGTTGTAATAACGTGCCGCATTGTCTGCCGTCACTTGCAAGTGCACCTGTAACGAGGTGGCCGCCGCCTCGAGCATGACGTCATGGTGCTGGGAATGCAGATGTTCACGGCCGACGATATTTAGACTCAAGGGCCGGCCCTGGCGCAGGCGCAGTACCTGTTCGTTGAGGGCATGATAGCGCTGCATGGCGGACATATTGGCCGCCACCAGATGGTGGTCGGCGACGGTGGGCAGGATGCCCACGGCCAACACCGCGGCCCCCATCTCGGTGGCCACCTCTGAGCAGCGTTGCCAAGTAGTGCGCAGTTCTTGTTCCAGCCGGCGCAAACCGCCGCCGACCAGGTATTGCGGCGCGACGTTGAGCTCGATATTGAAGCGGGATAGCTCCGGTACTACCGTAGGCATGGCCAGACGTTGTAAATAGACATCGTTGACGGGAAGCGGTGCGGCGGCGGCATCGATCAGCCAGGCCTCCAATTCCAAGCCGCCCACGGAATGGCGGTTGGAGAAACGGCCCGTGGCGAACCAGGAATGCAGCAGGGACATCTCTTCGGCCAGCGCCGCTTCGTAGCGTTGGAAGTCGTGATGCTTGAAGTGCAGCGAATTGATTTCCTGACCCATAAACAGTGCTGAAGGTGCGCCTGTCTCGATTACTATCATGCAGTGCATACCCGCGCAAGCTGAAACAAAGCAAATCGCGCCGCTTTACTCTCGAAAAACGGCGACGGTCAAGTTGAAGCAGGGAAATGCGATTATTGAAATGGTGGGCGGTGCAAGGTTCGAACTTGCGACCCCTGCCGTGTGAAGGCAGTGCTCTACCGCTGAGCTAACCGCCCAAGGCCGCAAATTGTAAGGGGAGGAGGCGGTGGCGTCAATTCCAGCCTGTCGGTACGGGCCGGGGCCTGATAAAATACGCGACTTTTCTCAATCCCTGTGGAGTCGCGCAAAAGCCCATGACCGTTCGTACCCGTTTCGCCCCCAGCCCCACCGGCTATCTGCACATCGGCGGGGCCCGCACCGCCCTGTTTTCCTGGTTGTATGCCCGTAAACACGGCGGCACCTTCATCCTGCGCATCGAGGACACCGATCTGGAGCGTTCCACCGCGGAATCCATCAACGCCATTCTCGAGGGCATGACTTGGCTGGGGTTGGAGTACGACGAGGGGCCGTTCCATCAAACCCATCGCTTCGAACGCTATGCGCAGGTAAAAGAGCAGCTGCTGGCCGAGGGCAAGGCTTACCGTTGCTACTGCTCCAAGGAACGCCTGGAGCAGCTGCGCGAGGGGCAGATGGCGCGCAAGGAAAAGCCGCGCTATGACGGTCTGTGCCGCCATCTCAAGGCGCCGCCGCCCGGAGCCGGCGATTATGTCGTGCGCTTCACGAATCCGGAGGAGGGCGTGGTGGTCGTGGAAGACCAGGTGCGCGGCCGGGTAGTGTTCCAGAACAGCGAGCTGGACGATCTGATCATCGCCCGTTCCGACGGCACGCCCACCTATAACTTCACCGTGGTGGTGGATGACCTGGATATGAGCGTCAGCCACGTGATTCGCGGCGACGATCACCTCAATAACACGCCGCGCCAGATCAATATCCTCAAGGCCCTGGGCGCGACCCCGCCGCTTTATGCCCATGTGCCCATGATCCTCGGCGAGGACGGCAAACGCCTCTCAAAGCGCCACGGGGCGGTGAGCGTCATGCAGTTCCGCGATGACGGCTTCCTGCCCGAGGCGGTGATCAATTACCTGGCGCGGCTGGGCTGGTCCCACGGCGATCAGGAGATCTTCGGCATCGACGAGCTGGTTGCGCTGTTCGATATCCCCGATATCAACAACTCCGCCTCCAGTATCAACCCCGGCAAGCTGCTGTGGCTGAACCAACACTATATAAAGACCGGCGACCCGGCCCATGTGGCCCATCACCTGAGCTGGCACATGGGCCAGGCCGGGCTGGACCCGGCCGCCGGGCCGGCGCTGACCGAGGTCGTGCTGGTCTTTCGGGAGCGGGCCAAGACCCTCAAGGAAATGGCGGAGCAGTGCGTTTACTGCTACCGCGACGTCACCGACTACGACCCTGCGGCGCAGAAGCACCTGAGTGCTGCCCTTGCCGCGCCCCTGGCGGCTCTGCGCCAAGGGCTGGCCGACCTCCCGGACTGGGACGAACCGGCCATTCATCAGGCCGTCGTGGCCACCGCCGAGGCCTTCGAGCTGAAAATGGGCAAGCTGGCCCAGCCGCTTAGGGTGGCGGTGACGGGGGGTGTCGTGTCGCCGCCCATCGACGTCACGCTGCGTTTGCTGGGCCGCGAGCGGGTTTTGCAACGTATTGATCGGTGTTTGGAATACCTGGCCAGCCACACCCCGGCGTAAGGCGGATAAACCTTGACAGCGGATAAGCCATACCGCAAAATGCGCCCCTTATTTGGGGCTATAGCTCAGCTGGGAGAGCGCTTGCATGGCATGCAAGAGGTCGTCGGTTCGATCCCGACTAGCTCCACCAGAGTACGGAGGGGCTGGCGTTGCCAGCCCCTTTTAATGATCAAAACGTCCCCATCGTCTAGAGGCCTAGGACACTGCCCTTTCACGGCGGCGACAGGGGTTCGAATCCCCTTGGGGACGCCATTAAAATCAATAATTTAAGTAACCTTTACGTCTCTTTATAGCTCCATCGGAAACTTATCGGAAACCTGCATGTTAATTAGGTTCACAGTACTGTTGAACAGTAATTACCTGCAATAGGAAAAGTGCGTCCTGACAACTGGCTACGAACCAGGCGGTCGGGAGTTCGAATCTCTCCGGGCGCGCCATATAATCAAAGATTTACCAATCACACCCTCTTCAATGTTGATTTGCGTTTAAAACTGACCCGGCTTTTGCATCTAAAAATGACCCGCCTGTCTGGCCAGATTATGGCCTGAGTTTATTTTCTTTTACCAGTTTTTCTATCCTCTTGTTGTTGTGAAGTTGAGTGCTTGAAGCGGTAACTGTGGTTGCCGGTTTCGATGATATGGCAGTGATGAGTAAGTCGATCCAGCAAAGCTGTAGTCATCTTGGGGTCGCCAAACACAGATGACCATTCCGAGAAGCTCAGATTGGTCGTGATAACGATGCTGGTCTTTTCGTAGAGTTTGCTAATGAGATGGAACAGCAAGGCGCCGCCGGACTGACTGAACGGCAGATAACCCAGTTCATCCAGGATAACCAGGTCGGTATGCATGAGTCGATTGGCAATACGGCCCTGTTTGCTGGCCTGTTTTTCCTCTTCCAACTGATTGACCAGTTCGATGGTGGATAGGAACCGCACCCTGAGGCGGTGATGTTGGATCGCCTGCACCGCAATGGCGGTGGCTAGATGCGTTTTGCCGGTGCCGGGGCCGCCAACCAAGACGACATTCTGGGCATCGTCGATAAACTCACAACGGTGCAGTGAGCGCACCAGCACCTCATCGACCTGGCTTTCGGTAAAGTCGAAGCCTGCCAGATCCCGGTAAGCCGGGAACCGGGCCGCCTTCATCTGGTAGTTGATGGAGCGGACATCGCGTTCAGCCACCTCGGCCTTGAGCAGCGTCTGAAGTATCGGTACGGCCTGCTGGTAGACCGGCGAAGCCTGCTCAGTCATCGTGGCAACGGTATCGGCCATACCGAACAGCTTGAGGGATTTTAACGTCGTGATCATCGTTTCGGCATTCATGGTTTGCTCCTGCGCAGTCGGTCATAACGGTGGGTATCGGCAACGGGCTCTGTCACCAGCTTCAAGGCCGGTGGCGGCAACGAAGGCTGGGGCCTGGGTTCATCGCTGAGTCTACTCAGGCAGTTGAGCACGTGCTGCTTGGAGGGCCGCTCGACCTTGAGCGCTTCGGCGATAGCCTGTTCGACCAGGTGCTCGTTGTGCAACAGTACCAGTGCCAGGACGTCGACCATCTCACGATCGCCGCCGGGGTATTTAAGCAGCTTTGTCTGTAACTGCCGGAAGCTGTCTGGCAGTTCATTAAAGGGCGCGCCGTTGCGCAAGGCGCCCGGTTTACGCTGCACCACCGACAGGTAATGACGCCAGTCATACACCGTCCTGCCGCTGGTACTGTGATCGCGGGTAAATACACGTTCATGCACCGCCACCACGTTGGCTTCGGCCACGACCACCAGACGGTCGGCGTACACACGCAGGCTGACAGGCCGGTTGGCAAAGCTGGCTGGCACGCTGTAGCGATTATGCTCGTGGGCAATCAGGCAGGTGGAGCTGACCCGCTTGTTGAACTCGACAAAGCCATCGAAGGCGGCCGGTACTTCCATCAGGCAGCCACGCTCTGCCTGCCAGTAGTCGCCGATGGTCCGGCGCTTATCCTCGGGATGCGGCAGTTTCCGCCACAGCTCAACGCAACGCTGCTTGAGCCATTGGTTCAGATCAGCCAGGGTCTTGAACGACGCTGCGCCTTGCCAGACGCGCCGTCGGGCATCCAATACATTCTTCTCGATCTGACCTTTCTCCCAACCGGCCGCCGGGTTGCAGAACTCGGCTTCGAACAGGTAATGGCTGACCATGGCAGCAAACCGCTTGTTGACATCGCGCTGCTTGCCGCGGCGGACTTTATCCACGGCCGTCTTCATGTTGTCATAGATGCCGCGCTCTGGCACACCGCCAAAAGCCTGGAAGGCGTGGTAATGGGCATCGAACAACATCTCGTGGCTTTGCAACAGGTAGGCGCGCAGGAAGAAAGCCCGGCTGTTGCTGAGCTTGAAGTGAGCGACCTGCAACTTGGTGTTGACGCCGTTGATGGTGGCGTAGTCTTCACTCCAGTCGAACTGGAAGGCCTCACCAGGTGAAAACGCCAGCGGTACAAAGGTGTTCTTCGCCGCCGTTTTCTTGGCATCCTGCTGTTCCTGCCGCCAGGCTCGGGCAAAGGCGGCTACCCGGTCATAAGATCCGGTATAGCCCAGTTGCACCAGGTCACTATGCAACTGCCTGACCGTCTTGCGCTGCTTGCGATGCCGCCGGGACTCGCGAAACAGCCAGCTGGTCAGAGTCAGCTCGTAGTCATCCAGCTTGGATGGACTTTTACGGTTGGGATAACGCGGTTCAACCACACCACTGGCTAAATACTTGCGGACGGTATTACTACTCAGCCCCGTTCTTCGGGTTATCTCCCGAATCGGCATCCCTTCACGGAAATGCCATCGTCTGATTACGCTTAATAACGCCACGTCGATCACTCCTCTTGTCTCCTGCTTCTGCTCGATGCAGGAGGAGTTGTACGTGGGTCAAAATTCGATGCAAATTATAGGGTCAGGTGGGTCAATTTTGGGCGCAAATCAA
>CAWEOA010000002.1:0-885634 GCA_963810615.1 uncultured Gammaproteobacteria bacterium
CCCCCGAAAAGTAGTGGTGCTAAGAAGTAGAATTTTCTCATAATGTATCTGGAGGAGATTCTGCATAAAGAAATCGCGATATACGGATAGCCAGATCCTGGCGATCCTCAAACAAGCCGAAGCGGGTACGCCGGTTCCGGAGCTGTGCCGGGAACATGGCATGAGCAGTGCGGCCTTCTACAAGTGGCGCGCGAAGTATGGCGGCATGGACGCCTCCCTGATGGCCCGCATGAAGGAGCTGGAAGAGGAAAATCGGCGGTTGAAAAAGATGTATGCTGAGGAACGGCTGAAATCCGAGATCATCCAGGAGGCCATGGCAAAAAAGTGGTAAGGCCATCTCAGCGTCGCGAGATGGCCAAAGAAGCCGTAGTGCAGCGGGGAGTGAGCATCCGTATGGCCTGCGAAGTGTTCGTGATCAGCGAGACCTGCTACCGCTATGAGCCCAAGCTGTCGGAGGAGAATGCCGAGATTGCCGATTGGTTGATCCGGTTGACCCACAATCAGCGCAATTGGGGATTTGGCCTGTGTTTCCTGTATCTGCGTAACGTCAAAGGCTTCGGCTGGAATCACAAGCGGGTGTACCGCCTCTACCGGGAGCTGGAGCTGAATCTGCGCATCAAGCCGAAGAAGCGCTTGGTGAGGGAAAGGCCCGAGCCGCTGGCGGTGCCGGAGACCATCAATCAGGTCTGGTCAATGGATTTTATGCATGACCGATTAGAGGACGGTCGTGCATTTCGGTTACTGAACGTGATCGATGACTTCAATCGTGAAGGCCTGGGCATTGAGGTGGACTTCTCGCTGCCCGCCGAGCGGGTCATTCGGGTCTTGGAGCAGATCATCGAATGGCGGGGCCGGCCGCAGGTCTTGCGCTGCGACAATGGACCGGAGTATATCAGCGCCGCGCTAAGGGCCTGGACCGAGGAGCGCGGAATACGACTGGAACATATCCAGCCCGGCAAGCCGCAGCAGAACGCCTATGTCGAACGCTACAATCGAACAGTCCGCTATGACTGGCTGGGGCAATATCTGTTTGAAACCATCGCTGAGGTGCAGGATTTTGCCACCCGCTGGCTTTGGACCTACAATCACGAACGCCCCAACATGGGCCTGGGAGGCATCACCCCAAAACAGAAGTTGGCCCTGGTGGCCTAGGCTCTACTTCTGAACACTGCTATAAATGGGGGGATTACCAGTCGGCAAGCGAAGGCTGTCGGAAATGTGTCGGAAATCAAAAGCCGGGTTGGCGGTGAATAACTGCTAACCCTTTGATTTTTTGGCGCGCCCGGAGAGATTCGAACTCCCGACCGCCTGGTTCGTAGCCAGGTACTCTATCCAGCTGAGCTACGGGCGCTTTTGATAACTCGTTGAGGTCGCGCATTATCCTTGTCTTACACCACAGGTGTCAAGGAAAGGGCGATTTAACTGACAAAATGGCGGAGAGAGAGGGATTCGAACCCTCGATGGGCTTTTGGCCCATACTCCCTTAGCAGGGGAGCGCCTTCGACCGGCTCGGCCATCTCTCCGTTAAGATCAACATCTCTCTGTCGGGACACACTATGCCGGATAATCCGGACACTCGAAATAAACAAACCCAAGAAGCCCCCTCTATCTCAATGAGGGATGTAATCTTGGGTTCGCTGGGAGGTGACTAAATCCCTGAATCTTTCGCCATACCTGGCACTTGGGGAAGGATACCTAATCAAGGCGCCAATAGTAAAGTGAATATTATTTTTCTTCTTCCGATTAACCTACCTGCACTTTGACACTGTTTGGGTCTACATACTCGCTATCGCCCTTGGAATCACCATTAGCTTGTTGTTTTTCTTTCTGGATACGCTCATATATTTCTTCGCGATGCACTGAAATATTCTTTGGCGCATTGACTCCTATCCGCACCTGGTTACCTTTAACGCCCAGTACGGTTATCGTTATGTCATCCCCGATGATCAGCGTCTCACCCACACGCCGGGTTAAAATCAGCATGATCTCGTCTCCTTGTTCCAATCTATTACCATATTAGTAGTTCCTCTATCAGAAAGCGCAAGATCATTGCAGCTCTCTGATCAGGCTATCGACATCCCCGGGCAAAACTATAACTATTTTTATAACCTGCTGTTTTTCTTTAAGATAGCAGGAAATCGCATACCCAAAATAGCCAGTTTACACCCTATTCCCTTATATTATTGGACAGTAAGTTGCGGAAATAATTTTCTATTTATTAGGGTGTTGATCAAGCTGAAACGCCTCATGCAGGGCCCGCACACCCAATTCCAAGTATTTTTCGTCGACCACCACCGAGATTTTGATCTCCGATGTGGAAATCATGCGAATATTGATGCCTTCTTTCGATAGGGCCTCGAACATCTTGCTGGCGATGCCGGCGTGAGAACGCATCCCTACCCCCACCAGCGAGATCTTAATGATCTTATTGTCTCCCGTCACCTGCCGCGCGGCCAAGGCCTTGGCCGCGCGCTGCAGAATCTCCATGGCCTGCGCGTAATCACGGCGGTGCACGGTAAAGGTCACATCGGTGGTCGCATCCTCGGCGATGTTTTGGATGATCATGTCCACTTCGATATTGGCATCGGCGATGGGACCAAGGATACGGTGGGCGATGCCAGGCTGGTCCGGCACCCCGATAACAGTTAATTTGGCCTCGTCACGGTTAAAGGCGATACCGGAGATGACTGCGTCTTCCATCTGAGGGTCCTCGAAAGTAATCAACGTGCCTTCTCCTTCGGTAAAGGTAGAAAGCACGCGCAGGGGAACATTATATTTACCGGCGAACTCGACGGACCGAATCTGCAGGACTTTGGAGCCGAGACTGGACATTTCCAGCATCTCCTCAAAAGTGATGCGCTCCAGCCTGCGGGCATTGGGCACGACGCGCGGATCGGTGGTATACACTCCGTCCACGTCGGTGTAGATCTGACACTCGTCGGCCTTGAGCGCGGCCGCCAGGGCCACACCGGTGGTGTCCGAGCCCCCGCGGCCCAGGGTAGTGATATTGCCGTTCTCATCCACTCCCTGAAAGCCGGCCACCACCACGACCCGCCCGGCATCGAGATCCTGGCGCACCGCCGTATCGTCGATTCCGCGTATCCTGGCCTTATTATGGACGCTGTCGGTCAATATCCGCACTTGCGACCCCGTATAGGAGCGCGCCGGGCAACCGCGCTTCTGCAGGGCCATAGCCAACAGGGCGATGGTCACCTGTTCGCCGGTGGACAGCAGCACGTCCAATTCGCGCGCCTCAGGCTGTTCGGCGATCTTATGTGCCAAGCCCATTAGCCGATCGGTCTCGCCGCTCATGGCGGAAACCACGACGACCACGGCGTCACCACGCTGGCGGGTGGCGATCACCTTTTCCGCAACATGTTCGATGCGTTCCGGGGTAGCTACCGAGGTACCGCCATATTTTTGAACAATCAGGGCCATGCACTATCACCGGCATAAAAGCCGCTCATTAAATACCAAAACCATCCCGTGGAACAGTGGAAAGCTTAGCCTAGCTGCTGGCGCACCCACTCCGGAACCGAGTGCAGCGCCGCATCAAGACCACTGGGATCGGTGCCGCCGGCCTGGGCCATATCCGGACGACCGCCGCCCTTGCCGCCCACCTGCTGGGCCACCATATTCACCAATTCCCCGGCCTTGACCTTCTGGGTATTGTCCGCCGTCACCCCCGCCACCAGACTCACTTTATCGCCGTTCACCGCCGCCAACACCACGGCCGCCGAGCCCAGTTTGTTCTTGAGCTGGTCCACGGTATCGCGCAGGGATTTAGGATCGGCGCCGTCGAGTCGGGCGGCCAACACCTTCAGCCCGGCAATCTCTACGGCCTGGGCGGATAAATCGCTGCCTGCGGCGCTGGCCAGCTTGCCCTTGAGTTGCTCCAGCTCTTTTTCCAGTTTGCGGCTGCGTTCGATGAGGTGCTGTACCTTGTCTTCCACATCATCGCGTCCGGCCTTCACCAGACCGGCGACACGGGACAGGGTTTCGTCGGCGGTCTCCATGGCCTCAACCGCGGCCCGGCCGGTCACCGCCTCGATGCGGCGCACGCCGGAGGCGACGCCCGTCTCGGAAACGATCTTGAACAAGCCGATATCGCCGGCCCGCCGGGCGTGAGTGCCCCCGCACAGCTCCATGGAAAAATCACCAATGCGCAGCACGCGGACCGAGTCGCCGTATTTTTCACCGAACAAGGCCATGGCGCCGCTGCTGCGTGCATCCTCGAAGGCCATGACTTGTGTCTCCACCGCCGCATTCACCCGAATCTGCTCATTCACCAGCCGTTCGATCTCCAGCAGTTCCTCACGGCTGACGGGTGCGAAATGGGAAAAATCGAAACGCAGCCGCGCCGAATCCACCAGCGAGCCCTTTTGGGTCACGTGCTCACCCAGCAGCTTGCGCAAGGCGGCGTGCATCAAATGGGTCGCCGAATGATTGAGCATCGTCGCCTGCCGCGCCGCGTCATCCACGCGGGCAGTGACGCTGTCACCCACGCGCAAAGCGCCGCCGGTCACGATACCGATGTGTCCGAATACATCGCCGCCCAGCTTCTGGGTATCACGCACCTCGAATTTGCTGTTAGCGGTTTCAAGCACACCGCGGTCGCCCACCTGCCCGCCGGATTCGGCGTAAAAAGGTGTGCGCTCCAATACGACACTCCCCTCTTCTCCGGCCTTGAGCTCGGATACCGCCTCATCGCCGCGATACAGGGCCAGGACCTTGCTTTGCTCCTGGAGGTGTTCATAACCGGTAAACTCGGTGCAGCCCTCCACACCGGTGGGGGTGGCGTAGGCCACGCCGAATTGGCTGGCGGCCCGCGCCCGTTCGCGCTGTTGTTCCATGGCGTGCTCAAAACCCGCCATGTCGACTTCCAGCCCGTGGGACTTGGCGTAATCGGCGGTGAGATCCACGGGAAAGCCAAAGGTGTCATAGAGACGAAAGGCTGTTTCGCCGGGGATGAGCTTGTCGCTCAGCGTCGCGATTTCCTGCTGCAGGATCCTGATACCGTCATCCAGGGTTTCACGAAAACGTTCTTCCTCGCGTTGCAGGGCGCGCTCTATCTGAGACTGCGCCTTGGCGAGCTCCGGATAGGCCTCACCCATTTCCTTGACCAGGGGCGCCACCAGCTTGTAGAAGAACGGCTCCTTCAAACCCAGGCTATGGCCATGCCGCACCGCGCGCCGGATGATGCGGCGCAGCACGTAGCCGCGCCCTTCGTTGGAGGGCGTTACGCCGTCGGCGATCAGGAATGCGCAGGAACGAATGTGATCGGCGATCACTTTCAGGGAGTTGTTGTCGGCGTCTTTTACCTGCGCTAGTTTGGCGGCCGCTTGAATCAGATTGCGGAACAGATCGATCTCATAATTGCTGTGCACGCCCTGCATCACCGCCGCCAGGCGCTCCAGACCCATGCCCGTATCCACCGACGGTTTGGGCAAAGGCGACAGGGTGCCATCGGCGGCGCGGTTGTATTGCATGAATACCAGATTCCAGATCTCGATGTAGCGGTCGCCGTCCGCCTCCGGCGTCCCGGGCGGGCCGCCCGCCACTTCCGGACCGTGGTCATAGAAGATTTCGGTGCAGGGTCCGCACGGTCCGGTATCGCCCATGGACCAGAAGTTGTCCGCGGCGCCGATGCGCGTGAAGCGCGCGGCGTCGACCTTGATCTCCTTCAGCCAAATGTCGGCGGCTTCGTCGTCGTCCTCATAGACCGTCACCCACAGTTTTTCCGGTGGGAGTTGCAGGACGCCGGTGAGAAATTCCCAGGCGAAACCGATGGCCTCGCGCTTGAAGTAATCACCGAAACTGAAATTGCCCAGCATCTCGAAGAAGGTATGGTGGCGCGCGGTATAACCGACATTTTCCAGATCGTTGTGCTTGCCGCCGGCGCGCACGCAACGCTGCGAACTGGCGGCCCGCGCATACGGGCGGCTTTCCAGCCCCAGAAACACGTCCTTGAACTGCACCATCCCGGCGTTGGTGAACAGCAAGGTAGGGTCGGTGCCGGGAACCAGCGAACTGCTCGGCACGAGCTCATGACCCTGACTACGGAAGTATTCGAGGAATTTCGTACGTAAGGCTGCGCTGCTGATCATTGGTCTACTTTAATTCTTCTGTTGATTGAATAGCCGGCTATTCTTCATCCCCGCCGTGTTCCATCACGACCCGGATCTGCTCGGCGGTAAAACCTCGCGTCTGTAAAAACCGCATCCGCTTCGCCTTTTCGGCAAAATCCGCCGGCTGCTTGGCGCCATAGCGTTTGGCGCACACGGCCTGCAAACGCCGCAGCCATGAGGAATCGCGGGCATCGAGATGCATGGCGATCAATTCATCGTCGATGCCACGCTCCCTGAGCTCCGCGCGAATGCGCGCCGGGCCGTAACCGCGTTCGCCGCGCACCCGGACAAAGGCCTCGACGAAGCGCTCGTCGCTCTGCCAGCCCGAGCGATTCAGATCGCTCAATGCATCGTCGATGATGTCTGAAGGAAAGCCTTTGGCCGCCAGTTTCGCCCGCAGTTCGGCGCCGCTATGCTCGCGGCGCGCCAACATGTTCAATGCCTGCTTGCGTACGGCCTCGACCGTGCACTCCGTTTCAGTCAATCTCGGCCTCGGCCAGCTCTTCCTGTTCCTCGCTGCCGTCGCGCAGCGTCAGGTTCTGGGCACGGATCTGCGCCTCGATTTCCTGCGCGATCTCGGGATGCTCTTTCAGATAGCCGCGGACATTGTCCTTGCCCTGGCCGATGCGCGTCCCGGCATAGGAATACCATGCCCCGGCTTTCTCCACCAAGCCGGCCTTCACACCCAGGTCGATGATCTCGCCTTCCCGGGAAATTCCGGCACCGTAGAGGATCTCGAACTCCGCCTGCTTGAAGGGCGGCGCCACCTTGTTCTTCACCACCTTGACCCGGGTCTCGTTACCGATGACCTCGTCACCCTTCTTGATGGCGCCGGTACGGCGGATATCGAGACGCACCGAGGCATAAAATTTGAGGGCATTGCCGCCGGTGGTGGTCTCGGGATTGCCGAACATCACCCCGATCTTCATGCGAATCTGGTTGATGAAGATCACCATGGTATTGGAGCGCTTGATATTGGCGGTCAGCTTGCGCAAGGCCTGGGACATCAGCCGCGCCTGCAGGCCCATGTGCGAATCACCCATCTCGCCGTCGATCTCGGCCTTGGGCGTCAGCGCCGCCACCGAGTCGACCACCACCACGTCCACCGCGCCGGAACGCACCAGCATGTCGGCGATCTCCAGGGCCTGCTCGCCGGTATCCGGCTGCGAGACCAGCAGGTCATCGACATTCACGCCCAGCTTTTGAGCGTAGCCAGGATCCAGAGCATGTTCCGCATCGATGAAGGCCGCCGTGCCGCCTTTTTTCTGGGCCTCGGCGATGACCTGCAAGGTCAGCGTGGTCTTGCCGGAGGACTCCGGTCCGTAGATTTCGATGACTCTTCCCCGCGGCAGTCCGCCTATGCCCAGAGCGATGTCCAAGGCCAGCGAGCCGGTGGAAATCACCTCCACATCCTTGACGATGCCGCCATCACCCATGCGCATCACCGAACCTTTACCGAACTGGCGCTCGATCTGAGTCAGCGCGGCGCTTAGCGCCTTCGATTTGTTCGCATCCATCCACTATTCCCCTTTGTTGTCACCCTGAAAAAATTCCGGTCCCGCCCCATCTGCAAGCTGGGGATTATCCCACAGATCGTCATTGCGATGCACTGCCCGCCGCGCTGGGAATCAAGGCCCAAGTCTTCAATACCTTGTAACAGACGCCGCTGGCCGCGGTGATGGATTCCACCAGCGCAAAGCTGTCCGCCTGGTATACGATCGGCGCCATGACGGGCATGTCCGGCGGCGGCTTCCTGACCTTGCGGAACAAGGTGAGATGGGGACGAAAGGGCCGGGCATCGAGCTGACAGCCGCACTGCACGGCGGCCTTGCTCATGCCGTCGACCAAGGTCGTCAGCGCTGCCGGCACGCCATCGCTGCCCGCCCACAACACCTGCGGCTTGCGCCAATAGCCCAGCTGATCGAATTGCAGGGTAAATTCCGCTATCGTTATCCCGGCCAACGCCGCCTCGATACAGGATTGGCGCTCGCCAGGGGTGGAGCCCAGATACACCAGCGTGATATGCAGATTGCCGGCATCTACAGCGCGGCCCATTCCCGGCGGAAAGCGGACCTGCACATCCACCAAGGCCTTCCGCACCGCGGCATTCGGCCACAGCGCCAGGAATAAACGTCGGACATCAGGGCTGCTCACGCCACAGATCCAAGAGACCTCGCAAGACCGCCGCCACCGCATGGCGACGCACGGCTTCGCGGTTACCCGTGAACAACAGGCATCGCGTCTGCGTGTCCATACCACTGCCCGCCCAGGCCAGGCACACGGTCCCCACCGGCTTTTCCAGAGTGCCGCCGCCTGGACCCGCGATACCGCTCACCGCCACCGCCACCTGGGCATGGCTACGGGCCAGGGCACCTTGGGCCATTTCCCGCACTGTCGGCTCGCTCACCGCTCCGTGCTGCTCCAGTGTGGCGGGATTGACACCCAACAGCTCCACCTTGGCGGCATTGCTATAGGTGACAAAACCCCGCTCAAACCATTGGGAACTGCCGGATATGGCGGTGATCGCCTGCGCCACCCATCCGCCGGTACAGGATTCCGCGGTCGTCAGCATGAGACCGCGCTGGCGCAAGCTTTCTCCCAGCTGCGCGGCAAGGGTTTCTAAATCCATCCCTTCCATCCCGCTGTCCATCCCCCGAAAATTTCATTTTAGCAAAGACAAGATTGCGCAGCGCCGCCGGCTGTCCAGCCCGGTCGTTCTGGGTTAAGATTGGCGGCTTTTGATAGGCTCGCCAGGTTGATCACGGCATATTGCGACTCATTTGCGCTCAATAGCCGGGAAGATCGCTTCCGACACCGCCGGTTTCTACACATTGCTGCGCACCCAGTATAGGCAAGTCCCACACGCCATGAACGATAATACCCCCCCCACATTCAGCGTCTCGTCCGGCAGGCGTTCCTGGCTTTCAACGTTAGGTGTGCTGGAACAATACCTCGCACCTCATCACCTGCTCACCCGCTGGATGCAACGCCTGACCAGGGTGCGCGCACCCTGGTTCAAAAACCGGCAAATCGCATGGTTCGTCCGCCGTTATCAGGTGGATATGAATATCGCCGCCGAAACCAACCCTCTCGCCTATCCTGATTTCAATACTTTTTTCACCCGCCCCCTCAAAGCGGGCGCCCGCACCATCATCAGTGGCGACCATGCCCTTGCCTGCCCGGCGGACGGCAAGATCAGTCAGATCGGCGATGTGGACAAGGGCCGCCTGCTCCAAGCCAAGGGTTATTCCTTCGATTTACTCACCTTGCTGGGCGGCTCCGAGGCGCGTGCCCGACCTTTCCAGGACAGTCGCTTCGTAACGATTTACCTCTCACCACGGGATTACCATCGGGTACATATGCCCTTGGCCGGGCGCTTGCGGGAGACGATCTATATCCCCGGCCGCTTGTTCAGTGTCAGTCCCCGAACCACCCAGGCTATCCAGGGATTGTTCGCCCGTAATGAACGCCTGGTCTGCATCTTCGATACCGCCATCGGCCCTGTGGCCGTGATCTTGGTGGGCGCCATGTTCGTGGCAGGTATCGAAACCGTATGGTCGGGCCTGCTCCCCCATAGCAAGCGGGTGATTGAACGCAATTATGCAGCCGGGCAAGCTCATGAAGAGATCGCGTTGGAACGCGGCCAGGAAATGGGACGATTCAATATGGGGTCTACGGTGATCGTATTATTCCCACCCGACCGGGTCGAGCTAGCGCCGGAATTGACGCAAAACGCGCCGGTGACCGTCGGCGAACTGCTCGGGACAATGAGCCTTGACGCTTAGGACGCGATCACGCCTCACCTGCCGCACGGGAGGTAAATATCGAAAGTCCTATTTAGGACGGTGGCCTGGCATAACGCATTCGACACGCCATCACACCGCACGCACGGACATGCCGTTGCGATAGTTAGGTGTCGCCCACTTAAGCGGAATCAGTTCATCGGTTTGTTTTGGTTATAGAGCAGCACCTCTTGTAAAGAACGGAAGGCGATGGCATCAAAATCGCGGAACATCATGCCGACACCGTCTCCCGACACCCTCACCACGCGCGCATTAATGCGATGCCTGGTCAATTGAGGGCCGCCACCCAGTTTAAAGGTCAATTCCACCGGGGTTTCCGCGGCAAGCTTAACCGTTTCAGGCAGCTCGACGAACACTCCACCCAAGCCGATATCGCGCGTCCGGCACTCTTCGGCCTGGACACCGGCATAGGACAAATCAACCGGCACATTGATCGATGTACGTTCAGTCCAACGACGCTCCATAGAACAACCCATCCTTTCCCCATGCAGTGACTAGTATTTATGTTATGGCTTCCCTTCGTTTTAGAGACAGTACCACTATCTCTACGATATCCCTAATATGCAATCATTGTACCCAATATATTAAAACCGATTGATTGGCAATACATTAGCTGAATATTTGCCCCATCCTGCCTAGTCAATCGCGGTAAGAATCTTCAAACCGTAAACCTGGTCGACACACTCCCCGCCACGCCCCACCCGTAAAGCAGCCGGCAAAGCCATTATTAAGCGCGATCGAAGGGGAAAGCCAGCACCTCTCCCAGCGCCGTTGCCCCCACCTTCAACATCAACAGACGATCCAACCCCACGGCGATGCCGCTGCAGGCGGGCAGGCCATGGGCAAGGGCCGCAAGCAATCTTTCATCCATACTCATCTCGGGCATGCCCCCTGCACGGCGCAGTCGGCAATTCTCTTCAAAACGCCGACGCTGCTCGGCGCTATCCTGCAACTCTTGAAATCCGTTGGCCAACTCCACACCATCAATATAGACCTCAAAGCGCTCGGCAACCGCCGGCACACCAGGTTTGACGCGCGCCAACATAGCCTGCGACACCGGATAATCACACACAATCTGGGGGCGGCCATCGCCGCCCAGCCGCGGTTCGATCAAATGGCTCCACAGCAGTGTCAACCAGCCATCTCGGTCATCACCCAGAGACGCGGACACCGCGATGCCATGGCCGGCGGCGCAATCACGTAACTGGGCAAGGGAGGCCGAATGCGGTTCAAGTTGCAGGTGGTGCGCGAACAATGCGGCATAGCTGCTCGAGGTCGCGGGCGGCGTGTGCAAAACCATACGCAATAAGTCGTCGACCTCCGCCATTAAGCGGCGGTAATCAAAACCCGGACGGTACCATTCCAGCATGGTGAATTCGGGATTGTGATAGCGGCCGGCCTCGCCGTTGCGGAAGGACTTGCATATCTGATAAATGGGACCGCTGCCCGCCGCCAGCAGTCTTTTCATGGCGAATTCCGGCGAGGTTTGCAAAAACATGGTCCGGCCCGCCGCGGCACCCGGACCGGCGTAGTGGCTGCAAAAACTATCGAGATGGGGATCGGTCGCACCGTACGCGGAAAGTACAGGGGTCTCCACTTCAAGCACGTCCCGTTCTGCAAAAAACTCACGGACTACGCCAAGTAATTCGGCCCGGTGCCGCAGCACCTCAACTCCAGCACTGGGCCGCCACTCGGTCATGATCTGATGATTAAAATTTCACGCGCACGAACAATGGGGACCGCCTTAAGTCTTTGCACGGGAAACATACTCGCCGGTACGCGTATCGACCTTCAGCACGTCGCCGATGTCGATAAACAAGGGCACTCGCACCACCGCCCCCGTTTCCAGGGTAGCCGGCTTTCCGCCACCGCCCGAAGTGTCGCCGCGCACGCCGGGGTCGGTATCCGTCACCGTCAATTCCACAAAGTTGGGCGGCGTCATCGCCAAGGGCTGGCCATTCCACAGGGTGACGACGCACGTTTCCTGGCCCTTCAGCCATTTCGAGTTATCGCCTACGGCGGTGGGACTCGCGGTAAATTGCTCAAAGGTATCGGGGACCATGAAATGATAGAACTCACCGTCGTTATAGAGAAACTGCATGTCGGTGTCCACGACGTCGGCCGCTTCCAGACTCTCGCCCGATTTAAAGGTACGCTCGATGACCCGGCCGGTCTTCAAGTTACGGATCTTGACCCGATTGAAGGCCTGCCCCTTGCCGGGCTTTACGAACTCGTTTTCAATGATCGCGCAGGGATCGCCATCGAGCATCACCTTGAGCCCGCCTTTGAATTCACTCGTGCTGAACGTCGCCATACTATCCTCGTTTATAATGCCTGCCCACGATACCGGCCTCGCGGCATCCACACCGGATGCATCCCGCCGGGTATTTCGGTATCACTAAAAGTAAAGGTGCCTATGTTACAGCGAAATCTTACATCTTGGCAGCGTCCCCGCTGGCAACAGTCCTTGGCCGAGGCCATCAAAGACCCTTCGGAGCTATTGAGTCTGCTGGAATTGCCGCCGGACACCCTCGCTCTCAGTCAGCATATGGCACGGCAATTCCCGATGCGCGTACCGCGCAGTTACGTGGCGCGCATGCGCAAAGGCGACCCTGACGACCCACTCTTGCGTCAAATCCTGCCCCTCCATGCGGAAGAGCTGGAGTTCAGCGGTTATTACAGCGACCCCGTAGGAGACCTCCCCGCCATGCCGCTACCCGGCCTCCTGCATAAATATCACGGACGGGTACTGCTGATCACTACCGGCGCCTGCGGCATTCATTGCCGCTATTGTTTCCGGCGCCACTTTCCCTATGGGGATGCCAATCCCGCACCGGACGCCTGGCGATCGGCCCTAGATTATATTGCCGCCGATTCCTCTATCGCCGAGGTCATTTTGAGCGGCGGCGATCCTCTATCCCTGCCGGACCCTCGGCTCGCCGAGCTGGCGGGTCAGCTCAGCGCCATCCCCCATGTCAAGCGTCTGCGCATCCACAGCCGTCTGCCTATCGTATTGCCGGAACGCGTCGATGCGGCGCTACAGGAGTGGCTGAGCGCCTGCACTCTGCAAAAGGTCATGGTGGTACATGCCAATCATCCTAATGAAATCGATGAGGATACGGCTCAGGCCTTGCGCGGTCTGCAGGCTTGCGGTGTCACCGTACTCAATCAAGCGGTATTGCTGCGCGGGATCAACGACAACGCCAATATTCTGTCCGCATTAAGCGAAACCCTGTTTTCGGCCGGGGTATTACCTTACTACTTGCATTTACTGGATAAAGTTAAAGGGGCGGCCCATTTCGACGTTTCCGAGACGCGCGCCGTCAGCCTTATCAACACATTACAAAACCGCTTACCCGGCTACCTGGTTCCGCGGCTGGTACGGGAGACAGCGGGCACCCCGGCTAAAATCCCGGTTCACGGCCTGGAAACCGGTACTGCGATTTCTGAAGAATCCGGCGCTTTGCTATAATTTAGCGGTAGTAAATAAAGTAGGTATGCGGCGCGATACAGAAAATGGCGGAACGATAAATAGGGGAAGCGCGATGCCACGAACAATCGCGACATTATCAACTGCCCCATGGGAAGCAGCCCAGGGCTTAACGTCACTGCAGGGTCATGAGGTGGCATCATGGATCGAGGCCTTACCGCTCGCAGATGTGGGCAAAACCCGTCATCGCGTATCAAGCTCCCTGGATAAGCTCATCACCAGCGACTTACCCGGGCAGGAACGCTTCGCGGCCTTGGAGCTATTCCGCAGTCCCATCCACTATTTGAGCGAAGCCTTGCAACCTCACTTCGTCGGCACGGCCTTTCCGTTGACGCTAAAAGCCCGCGGTATCGCCGATCAACTCAGCGAATTGCAGATGGCGATGGCCGAGGGCTACCAAGGCGTTTCCGACGAACTGCTCGATTTAAACACCGTTCGCCAAGAGTTCACGATGCTCGCCACCAGCCTGCAACGTTCGCTTTTTTATCTCGGACAAGTTCTATTGACCAGCTATCAGCTGTACGAGTCAATCAGTGCCGATTGCTGGCGTCGCATCCATCGTATCTATGAAGCCGTCGAACGGAAGGGCGTGCATTCAAGCACGGTCCAGGATCCGTATCGACAGCACCAACAGTCAACCACTGCCGAAGAACAATATAAACAAATCCTGATGCTGGCCCTGACCAATCCTTACCGCTACTCTCAAACTGATATTGCCTCGATCTATTCGCTTTTGGAACAGTGGACGCCGCAGTGCCGACTCTATTCCGCCGATCACCCGGATGCGCATCAATTTGCCTGTCGCGTCGACCTGGCGAGCAACGAGCCTCCATCCTCCATCGCCTATAGCGCGATCCCTCATTCCGCAACCTGCCGTTTATTAGACACCTCCGCACTGATTCAGTCGCTGCCGAATTCATTGCCGCCGGGCGGAGACGAGACTTCGAATCACCCCACTGAAACGCAGATCCCGCAAACAACCGTGCTCTGGAAAGATCTTCTGCATTCCCTAGCCACTGCCTGGGGCCTGACGGCAAAACGAAGATATTCGCGAGCGTTTCCTGAAACGAGCGGCATAGCGATCAACCTGGGCCTCAGCGCCATCCATCCACTGATCGACAAGCTGGACTCCATGTCGGCCATGGAATCCGCACGGATCAAAGAACGACCCGGCACAACGGACGCCAGAAACGATGATGAAACTTATTTGTGCGAGGTTATCGATGAAAGCGCAGGGGGTTCGCGCCTGAAGTGGCGCAACATAAATAAAGGGAAAATTCGCGTCGGTGAATTAATCGCGCTGCGCCAGACCCATGCCCCCGGGGAGATGCCGGGGATTGGCGCAATCCGCTGGCTGAAAAACACTAATCAGCACACCGTTGAATTCGGGATTCAACTGATTTCGCCCGGCGCCGTTCCGATCGCCGTCAGACTCTATAATGTCAACGATCAGGAATCCGACCACGATTATTTAAAAGGCTTATATATCCCGGAATTCAAGGCCATCCGGCAGCCGGCGAGCCTCATCTTGCCCGCATTTCTCTATCGTGTGGATGATGTCATTTCCCTGGTAATGGATCATCGAGAACACTGCTTACAGCTGGTAAAGGCCATAGAAACCACCCAGGGGTTCAGTCGATATTATTATTCCTCACTGGCTAGCCCCCAGGAGCACCACTAAGCCCTTTCCGATGATCATACATATCGAGATATTTTCCTGCCTCCTGCCGCAAATGATCACGGGCCGTCAGCGCCCTATTACACCTCTGAGCGCTTGAACAAACGGGTAAACTCCGGCGGATAAATCAATGAGCCGCCGCCTTCCAAAGCCCCCTGCTCCAATTCCTTAGCGGTGATGGAATCTTCGGGCACGGGCAGGGAACTACGAATCCCCCATTTCGATGCGTGCTCAAAACCAAAACGTCGATAATAATCCGGGTGGCCGATCACCACGATGGCCTTATGCCCCAGGCCGGTAGCCTTGGTCAGCGCCGCTTCCAGCAAGGTCGACCCGATGCCGCGATGAGACTGTGAAGGCACTACCGACATGGGCGCCAGGGCCAAGACCTCGAGCTGCTTGCCCTGGCGCTCAAGATGCGCATGAAACAACAAGATATGACCGGCCACGCGGCCTCCCACCTCGGCAACCAAGGACAGCTCAGGGATGAAACTTTTTGATTGCCTGACCACCGCCACCAACTGGGCCTCATCCTCACCGCCAAAGGCACTCTGATTCACCACCGCAATCGCCTGTGCATCCGATTGATTTTCTTGCCTTACTTTTACTTCCTGCATTCTCGGCCTCCAAACGCCTCTATGTTTCCCAGCCTCCTGGGGGTAACCCCCATCCCATAATACAAGCAAAGGGAGGGGAGTTGGTCAATACACTAAATATTTCGGGCCGATCAACCGATAAATTTAGCGCGGCAAGTCGGGAAGCTAGAACGGTCCCCGCGAGTGATCGTTATACATATTATGGGAGAAGCCGATGTCCGAGGGGCAAGCAGGGCTGGCCATCAAGCCTCAAATAAACAATCAGGGCGTGTTGCGCTTACTGATACTCGAAGAATCCGCCTCTGCGGCGCAGGCGCTTATCGACCCGCTGCGGGATGCCGGTTATGCCGTCACGGCGGCGCGGGTAAAATCACCTTTGGAGTTTCAAGCCGCTCTCAAAAAACAGGAGTGGGATCTCATACTAAGCCCGTTGTCGCTGGCGAACTTTAACGCCAAGCAGGCCCTTGCCCTGCTATCTCACGCCAAAATCGATACACCTTGCATCATAATCGGCAACGATTTCACGGAAGAAGAGTTTAGCGCCGCATTACGCTACGGTGCACGCGCCCTGGTAAAAGGCAATCAAATCGAACAGCTGGTGCTTACGGTTCAGCGGGAATTACGTGATCTCGCCATGCGTCGCGCCCGCCACCATTATGAGAAAATGTTCAGGCAAAGCGAGCGCCGTTGCCAGGTCTTGCTCGAATCATCACAGCATGCCATCGCCTGCATCCGTAACGGCAAGGTGATCTATTCAAACCAAGCCCTTACTCAACTTCTGAGCACGGGTAGAGAACGTGAAGTCAGCGACATCTTTAGCCTCATTCATTCCGAGGATCGCCAACGCTTCGAACAATTGTTGAAAGGAGTAGAAACCGGGCAGAATCTCTCGGACAAGGCTGAGCTGCGCATCCTGGATAAGAACGGTAAACCGCAGCCGGTAAAAATTGATGCCATAGTCGCCTATATCAATGAACAACAATGCGCACAGATATCCATCTCCCCCAAAGTTGAGTCCGGAGATATACCCGAACCATCCGCTCCCAATGCCCCGAATGAATTGCACAGCAAATCGTCTGCGCAGCAAAGCGATAATCACTCTCCCGCACAGCATTTGACTCCCGCCAATGACGACGATCCCGTGGTGCGTCAAGAAATCCGCGACGCCATAGCAAACGATCGTTTTCGACTGGTTTATCAACCTATCGTGCCGTTGCACGCGCAGCCTGCGGAGCGCTATGAAGCGCTCATCCGCATGATAGGTGAAAACGGCGAAGAAATATCGCCGGGAAGTTTTATCCCCGCCGCCGAAAATGCCGGCCTC
The DNA here is from genome assembly GCA_963810615.1 of uncultured Gammaproteobacteria bacterium. GTDB lineage: Bacteria > Pseudomonadota > Gammaproteobacteria > DRLM01 > DRLM01 > JARRQJ01. The sequence goes on from CAWEOA010000002.1 coordinate 17,020, forward strand.
ATGCCCGAAATCGACCGCTGGGTCATCCGCTCATCCATGCAGACCCTGGTCAAACTACACGGCGACAATAAAGAAACCAGCTTATTGGTGAAATTATCGGGATACAGCGTCAATGACCCAACTCTCTTATCATGGATCAATGAGCAGCTGAACGAATTCCATCTTCCCGGTGATACTCTTATCTTTGAAATCAAGGAGAGCTCTATGCTGCACCAACCGGAGGCGGTGGTACAGCTGATCAACGGACTCAAACAATTGCATTGCCGTACGGCGCTCGGGCACTTCGGTTCAGATCCGCGCTCCCTGGATTACCTCGAACAGCTGCATGTCGATTTTGTAAAGCTGGACGGCGCCTTCGTCGACAATCTTAGCGGTGACTCCAAGAGCCTGGCCATGGTCAAGGCAGTGGTACAGACCGCCCATGACCTAGGGACGCTCACCGTGGCCACCTTCGTCCAGGACGCCAGCAAAATGGCCACCTTGTGGCAATGCAATGTCGATTACATCCAAGGCTATTTCTTGCAAGCTCCCGACGGAGATATGTCCTACGACTTCTCCGAACAAGACGATTAAACCCGCAAACGTAAAGGCCCACCCGGGATTTGGCCGGGTGGGCCTTTGCTATTTCAACATCCGGAGAACGCCGCGAGGATTAATTAAGCTTGAGCGCGCAAGGCGGCGATCCGCTCACTCAACGGCGGATGCGTCATGAATAAGCGCCGCATCCCCTGGCCGATGCCGCCGGCAATGCCGAAGGCGGCCATTTGATCCGGCAGCGGCTGCGAATGCAGGCCGGCCAGGCGCTCCAAAGCGGCGATCATCTTTTCGCGTCCCGCCAGCCGTGCACCTCCGGCATCGGCGCGAAACTCGCGACGACGGCTGAACCAGAAGACGATCGTGCTCGCCAATATACCCAGCACCAATTCGGCGACAATGGATATGATCCAGAATGCCGGGCCATGGCCGCGTTCATTTTTAAATACCGCACGATCGATGATATCCCCGATCACGCGCGATAAGAAAATCACAAAGGTGTTTATCACCCCCTGGATCAAGGCCAGAGTCACCATATCCCCATTGGCGACGTGACTCACTTCGTGACCCAATACCGCTTCCGCCTCATCCCGGCTCATGGCATGCAACAGACCGCTACTCACCGCCACCAGCGCCTTGTCGCGACTCATCCCCGTAGCAAAGGCATTGACGTCCGCGGAATCATAGACCGCTACCTCCGGCATACCGATCCCTGCGGCCCGCGCTAGACGTTGCACCGTTTCCACCAGCCAGCGTTGATCTTCATTTGCCGGTCGCTCGATGACATGGGCCCCGGTAAAACGCTTGGCCGTCCACTTGGACATGGCCAAGGAAATGAACGCGCCGCCCATACCGAATACCGCAGCAAAGACCAGCAATGCATTGTAGTTTAAGCCCGTCCCCTGCGCATTGAGAATACGATCCACACCTAACAGGTGCAGGGTGATATTCAATATGAAGATGATGGCAAGGTTGGTCGCCAAAAACAGCAGAATGCGCTTCATGCATACACCCCAACTAGAAAACAATCACTTAGCTAAATAAGGGCGTCTTGGCTGATTTCAAGTCCCGGCCCATCCGTCATCGTCCTGAATCAGACGGCGAATACGGAGCGTATCTCCCATCCTTACGTAGATTCGACCACAATCCTATCGACCCTTTGCAGACCACGCGGCAAGTTTGCGCCTCGCCGGCCGCGCTCACCTGCATAATGCTCCAAATCGGTGCGGCTCAGGCTCATGTGACGCTGTCCGGCATACACCACCAGGGAAGCACCGCTGGGCACACTGGCAATGGCGGTGACGAATTCTTCACGGGCCGCGACCTTGGCTGCGGGAATGGCCATGATCTTATTCCCCTTACCCTTGGAGAGTTGCGGGAGCTCCGCCACCGGAAACACCAGCATTCGACCGAGATTGCTCACCACCACCACCACGTCGGAGCCGCTGTCCTTCACCGGCATCGGCGACAACACCCGCGCCCCCTTGGGCACCGATAAAACCGCCTTGCCGTTCTTATTTTTGGCGATGAGATCTTCCAGCTTCACAACGAAACCATAGCCGGCATCGCTGCTGAGCAAATATAAATCCTCGGTATTGCCGATGATGACGCCCACGAACACCGCCCCCGGCGGCGGGCTCAAACGACCGGTCAAGGGCTCGCCCTGGCCACGGGCCGACGGCAGATTATGGATAGGCAGGGCGTAGGTACGGCCGGTGGAGTCGGCAAACACCGCCAGCTGGTTGCTGCGGCCGCGGGCGGCGGCAAAAAAGCCATCTCCCGCCTTATAGCTCAAGGACGCCGGATCGATATCGTGGCCCTTGGCGGCGCGCACCCACCCCATCTCGGACAACACCACAGTCATCGCCTCACTGCTCAGCAGGGACTCGGCGGCAAATGCCTGAGCGGCCGAGCGCGACACGATGGGGGAACGGCGATCGTCACCGTATTGTTCCGCATCCGCAATCAATTCTTTGCGCACCAAGGTGCGCAAGCGCTGTTTAGAGGCCAGGATCTTCTGTAATTCATCACGCTCATCAGCCAGATCGGACTGCTCACCGCGGATCTTCATCTCCTCCAGCTTGGCCAAATGGCGCAATTTGAGGTCGAGGATGGCATCGGCCTGCATGTCGCTCAATTCAAACCGCGCCATCAACACCAACTTAGGTTCGTCCTCGGTGCGGATGATGTGAATAACCTCATCGAGGTTGAGATAGGCGATCAACAAGCCATCCAGGATGTGCAGCCTGGCTAGGACTTTGTCCAAGCGATACTCCAGGCGGCGGCGTACCGTATCGGTGCGAAACACTAGCCATTCGCCCAACAAGACTCGCAGGTTTTTCACCCGCGGCCGGCCGTCGAGCCCGATCATATTAAAATTGACGCGATAACTGCGCTCCAGATCAGTAGTCGCGAAGAGATGCGACATCAGCGCCGCGGTATCGACACGATTGGAACGCGTGATAATCACCAGGCGGGTGGGATTTTCATGGTCGGATTCATCGCGCAGGTCCTCAACCATCGGCAGTTTTTTCGCCGTCATCTGCCCCGCGATCTGTTCCAATATCTTCGCCCCCGACACCTGATAGGGCAGCGCGCTGATGACGACATCGCCGTCCTCGACTTCATAGCGGGCGCGCAAACGTACCGAACCATTACCGGTCTCATACATCTGCAGCAAATCCTGGCGCGCGGTGATGATCTCGGCGTCGGTGGGATAATCGGGACCCAGAACATGCTCGCACAGATCGGCCACGCCGGCTTTAGGGTCTTCCAGCAGGTGGATGCAGGCGCTCGCCACCTCGCGGGCATTATGGGGAGGAATATCGGTGGCCATACCCACCGCGATGCCGGTGGCACCGTTGAGCAACACATTGGGCAGGCGCGCCGGCAGCAGCACCGGCTCGTCCAGGGTTCCGTCGAAATTGGGACCCCACTCCACAGTGCCTTGCCCAAGCTCACTCAACAACACCTCGGCGTAACGGGCCAGGCGCGACTCGGTATAACGCATCGCCGCGAACGACTTGGGGTCATCGGGCGAACCCCAGTTGCCCTGGCCGTCAATCAGCGGATAGCGGTAGGAAAATGATTGGGCCATGAGCACCATGGCCTCGTAACAGGCGCTATCGCCGTGGGGATGAAACTTACCCAGCACGTCGCCGACGGTGCGCGCCGACTTTTTGTATTTCGCCGCGGCAGACAAACCCAGCTCCGACATGGCGTAAACAATGCGCCTCTGCACCGGCTTCAAGCCATCGGCGATATTCGGCAAGGCCCGATCCAGGATCACATACATGGAATAATCCAGGTAGGCCTTTTCGGTGAAGACCTTTAGCGGCAGGCGTTCAATGCCTTCGTGACTGATCTCTCCTGCGATGCTCATGATTCTCTTCCCATCGTTATTCGCGCTTCACGTTCTCAGATCTCGGCGAGATTGCCTTTGCTTTCCAACCACTCGCGGCGATCGCCGGCACGGCGTTTTGCAAGCAGCATGTCCAACAATACATCGGTGCCGTCGCTAGCCTCTACGGTAAGTTGCACCAGGCGGCGGGTATCGGGATCCATGGTGGTCTCGCGCAGCTGGATGGGGTTCATCTCGCCCAGCCCCTTGAAGCGTTGCACATTGATCTTGCCTTTAAGTTTCTCCGCGGCGATGCGATCGATAACGCCCTGTTTCTCGCCGTCATCCAAGGCATAAAACACTTCCTTGCCGACATCGATGCGGTACAGTGGCGGCATGGCCACGTAGACATGGCCCGCCGTCACCAGAGGCCGAAAATGACGCAGAAACAGCGCGCACAGCAAGGTCGCGATATGCGCGCCGTCGGAATCGGCATCGGCAAGGATGCATATCTTACCGTAGCGCAGTCCTTGCAAATCGCTGGAACCGGGCTCTACGCCGATGGCCAGCGCGATATCGTGCACCTCTTGCGAGCCCAACACCTCGCCGGCATCCACCTCCCAGGTATTGAGAATCTTACCGCGCAAGGGCATCACCGCCTGAAAATCGCGGCTGCGCGCCTGTTTCGCCGAGCCGCCCGCGGAATCGCCCTCTACCAGAAACAATTCCGTGCGTGACAAGTCCTGGGCACTGCAATCGGACAGTTTGCCCGGCAAGGCGGGGCCGGCGGTCACCTTTTTGCGCACCACTTGCTTGCCGGCACGCAGGCGCGCTTGGGCATTGTTGATCGCATACAGAGCGATGCGCTCACCGTCCTCGATATGCTGATTGAGCCACAGGCTGAAGGCATCTTTTGCCACGCCGGAGACAAAGGCCGCGCATTCCCGCGACGATAGGCGCTCTTTGGTCTGACCGCTGAATTGCGGATCGGTCATCTTGACGGAGAGGATATAGCTGCAGCGTTCCCAAACATCTTCCGGAGCCAAACGCACGCCGCGCGGCAGCAGATTGCGAAACTCGCAAAACTCGCGCACCGCATCCGTGAGCCCGGTGCGCAAACCATTCACATGCGTGCCGCCCTGCGGTGTGGGGATCAGATTGACATAACTCTCCGCCACCACTTCCCCGCCCGCAGGCAACCATACCACCGCCCATTCGGCGGCTTCCTGCTGCCCTTCCATAGCGCCGATAAAAGGCTCTTCAGGCAGCAACTCCGCGCCTTGTACCGCCTCAAGCAAATAATCTTTCAAGCCGTCCTGATACTGCCACTCCTCGCGCTCACCGCTGTTTTCGTCGTAAAACTTGATGTGCAGACCGGGACACAACACCGCTTTGGCGCGCAATGCGTGTTTAAGTTTAGTTACCAGAAATTTCGGCGTGTCGAAATATTTGGGGTCAGGCCAAAACCGCACCGTAGTGCCGGTATTGTTCTTGCCGACCTGCCCCACCTCTTCCAATTCGGACTGTTTTTCGCCGCCGGCAAAGGCCATGTTGTATTCCTTGCCGCCGCGCCGCACCCATACTTCGAGATGCTTGGACAAGGCATTCACCACCGAGACCCCGACGCCGTGCAGGCCACCGGAGAACCGGTAATTCTTGTTGGAAAACTTGCCGCCCGCATGCAAGCGGGTGAGGATCACCTCCACCCCCGAAACCTTTTCGCCGGGATGGACATCCACCGGCATACCGCGGCCGTCATCCTTTACTTCCAGCGAGCCGTCCTTATAAAGGCTGACCTCGATGCGCTTGGCGTAACCGGTGATGGCTTCGTCAACGCTATTGTCTATTACCTCTTGGGCAAGGTGATTCGGGCGGCTGGTATCTGTATACATGCCGGGCCGCTTACGCACCGGTTCCAATCCGGTCAACACCTCTATCGCCGCTGAATCGTAAACGCTACTCATTGCAACCTTTCATCGAAAAAATCCCGTTCGCATATTGAAAGCGCCCGAACGAGCGCAAACGACCTGCGCGAAGGGATTAGGACTCATATCGACAAATGAAAAACTAACATGTTGATTATGTTTGGCTAGCGCCGGATTATACACCACCCCGGATCAGAACAAGACAGCATTTGAGATGTTCAATCTAGCAGGAATCCCCAAGGGAACCCTTGGACCTCAAGGACTTGTCGCAGAATTATTGAGGAAAGTGCAAGCGGCAGTGAGGCGACCGGCAAAGCCTTCGAAGCTAGCATTGCTTCCGCCGTTTGGCGAACACACGGTCAAATCAATCTGGATATGGTGCCGTGCCGATTCTGAGGAGCACAGGGAGAGCGGAGCAAAGTGCTACAAGCCCCGCGTGGCCGGAGGGTCGGGTGTTTTGTCGGAGTCCGCAGATTAAGAGCCACTGCTGATCATCCGTGATGGGCTTCATGTGCATCGTTCCCGAATGGTACGCGACTATGCCGAGTAGGCTTGGCTTAAGCATCACACACCGGCGAATGCTACCCGAATTCATTCGCAGAACCGGCGAACACAACACGCGGACGACGCGCCGCGGAAGGGAATCATCACCTGGCCCGCGCCGTCGGCAGGATTGGTGGTGGCTCCCAAGGCAATCAAATCCACCGCGTCGCGCTTACCGACATTCACCATATTGATCTTGACATCATCCGACCGATAGAACAGCGGCGCCATCTCCAGCGACAACGAATCGTAAACATGATCACCTAGCGCACCAGGAACGGCGAGCGGCACAGCATACCGTCGCTGTCCAGGACAGTAGTGACAAACCCGCCGTGTTTTGCTGCGTGCTGCAACAACGGCGGATTGCCGGTATAGCCTCGCATGTCGGTTATCATCGAACTCGCCACGTCGGAAACAACGCCTAGGGGTTTGGGCAAAAGGCCTACCTTAGCGTCGACGTCATTACGAAAGGTATAACCAAGTACAGTGTCGTCGCCTTGCAGACTGTGGGCAAAGATGTTGTCGTAATTGACGTCCTCCGTCAGCTCGGTAATCTGTTTTCTGAGCATCGCATAATCAATACCGATCTCCTTGAACAGCTGACGGCTCTGTTTTCCTCGGGCTCGGCAAACAAGATGTCGAAACCGATCACGGCGGCGCCACTCTTCAGAAGGAGCTCCGTCATCAGCGCCAGCCTACCCCTCGGCCAAGGCCAACGGCCTTGCTGCGTGAGACTCTTATTATCAATGGCGACGATGACGATTTGATTCCTCGCTGGCACCGCATCGGGCAGCGTGGCGGTCATGCGAATATCATAGGCCAGCAACTCCGCAAGCTGGATCAGATTCTCGATTCAGCCGATGCCGGACACATCCAGCGACAGCATCACCAGAGTCAAGAACAGACCGATTCCAACTGCCGTAAACCTTGTTTGCGTCAGGATGTTGCGAATTTGGTGCATGGATTTCCTAACCTGGAAAAGGCAAGGTGTCCGGGCAATAAGCGATTATGGCGCGGCCCTCGAGAAGCACGATAGGCTATCCAGGTCAACTCTCGCGCAGTCGGCCGCGCGGCAGTAAAACCGAGGAGGTCGATATGTCCCGCCCTCGCCGATAGGCTGACTTACGACCCACCTCTCCATAAGATATATCGGCAATGATAGGTCTAAAGTCGGGAATCGTCAGTATTCGCCGGCAAGCTCATTCTGGCGGCAATGTGCCTGCAATTCATGCGCGTGGAACTTAATGGTTATCGCGGCTATTGGTAGCCCTGGGGCGAGAGTTGCCGGAATAATCCGCTCAGCCGGTTCTCACCATCCTCCAGGAGTTACAAAATACGCCCAAGAAATTTACTCTATATTTCCCAGACAACCCTCTTAGTTAATCACATAAATCAATACCGTCCCTAAGACGTCTTCCCGTAAGTAACGGAGCCCTTCACGTATGGCAGCGCGGCCGCTTTGGGTGACACGACGCACAGCTGGGGGACACACCACAGCTACAGCCATTAATAAGGCATCGCTGTAGTCGTGATCGTGACCCGGAACAGACAACTTCACAAATTGAGGTGTAATCACTTCACCTGCCTGCCCAGTATCTTCAGTCCGCGCTTCCAGTCTGCGCGCTCGCACCCGCCTTCATACCCGCCAAACCGGCGTCAGGCGAGTGCAAAATGTATTCCTTCACTTCAATATCATCTTTCTGATCACTTTTCCTTGCACGCTACGATTCATACCATGAAGCGCATTCTCTAAATATTTGACAAATCCAATTATCGTAATCTTCTCCATAGCCCTCTCCCGCCTCCTTTGAAAGCCGTAACGCTTCTGTCATGGCGCATCACCAAGCCGATAGTTGACGTCGGGAGGAGACCATCCCTTAGACCTTTACGACCCACTACCGACGGCGCATCCCCAGACTTCCACACTGGCATACTCCGGGTCGCTTGTCTCGCGTTTTGTCTCCGCACACGCTTTCGCATGGACTAAGGCGCCTCGTCGGCCTTGCGGCCAGCCTCAACGTCTTGCACCCGGCTCGTTCTCCGCGTGCTGGTGGATCGGCAATTCGGCCGAGCAAACCTTGCCCTCGTCCCGGTCATGTATTACAGTTAAAGGGGATCGGGTCAAGGATGGCCCGTAATGCCAATTTTCATCGAATCACGACAAGCGAAAGGACTCGCAATGTACGGACTCGCTATTTATCTGCGCGCGCTTTTCAGTGCCATCGTTGTTACCTCCATATTATTCTGTCCTGTGGGACATGCCTTGGTGATCAGCCAGATCTACGGTGGAGGCGGCAATAGTGGCGCACCCTATGCCAATGACTTTATTGAAATCTTCAACGACTCGGATGTTTCCATCAATCTAACCGGTTTTTCAGTGCAATATGCGTCCGCATCAGCAAACAGCTGGCAACCTACCAATCTCGCGGGAATACTTGGACCATACCGGTACTATCTCATCCAAGAAGCGGCAGGATCAGGCATAAGTGCTTCGTTGCCAACGGCAGATGTAACAGACTCCATTCATCTCGGCGCCTCTTCCGGCATAGTCGCGTTGGTGAACGGCACGGCGCCTCTCACATCTGGCTGCACCAGCTTCTCTGTTGTGGACCTAGTCGGCTACGGGTCGGCGAATTGTTATGAAGGAACGGCGGCGGTTGTCGGCTTATCGAACACCCTGGCGGCACAGCGCTTGCTGGATGGCTTGACGGACACTAACAATAATGCCGACGACTTCTCGGTGCTTGCGCCCGCGCCGCGCAACACCACCTCTCCGCAAAACCTTCCAGTCGTCACCCTGCCGGGACGGGACGCCACCCCGCTTAGCGAACCGCCAAGTCTGGTGCTGATGCTCGCCGGCATCATTGCCTTGCCGTGGCTGCGACGCAGCCGATCTTACCCGCTAAAGGTCAATCCAGGTCTTTGACCAGGGCGGCGCGTGTATTATCCGGCAGGAGTTCCAGCGCATGTTGGTAGATGGGGAGATCAATCCCCATTCCGATCACGGCACCCTCCTTGGCGGCCACGACCATTTGCGGGGTGAATTCAAAACGAAGAAAATGAACCGCGGACGTCTTTTGCTCGGTGTCGCGCTCCAAATCCTCATCGGCAATGGCATAAATCGGTGAATGCCCAGCGATCTTCACCCATACCCTGTCTTCGATGCCGATGAGCTTTTCCAACGCGGTACGGCGCTCATTGATATCGTCGTATTCCAGCATGAAAGTGGCTTTCAAATTGCTCCCATCCGGAATCAATGGATTGTAAGCTTCCAGCTCCTCATTAATCCCAGCCGCTTCGAAGATCCGTTCTGCGCGTAACATTTCCTGCACCTGATACTGGATGGTAAGCTTGTCCTCGAAATACAGGGTGGCGTGGGGGCCCAGTTCTACGCGGCGATCTTTCTTATGCGCCATAACCTTGTCGCGAAATGCGGAACGCTGCTCGGCATATTGCTCGAGAGAATAGAGATCAGCGCGCGTCAGTTTATGCATGATTCTCTCCTAATTCGATTGCGGTTAAATGCCGTAGGCCAGCCGCAACAGCGATAGAGGATGGATGGGCTCGCTGCCGTCGCGCAGACCGTTCTCAATTTGATGGCCGGCCATCGGACAATCGCTGCTGTAATGGTCGGCCTCGCTCTTTTGCACACGATTGAATACCGGCGTGCCGATCTTCATGGACGTTTCGTGATACTCGCTTTTTACCGCATAGGTACCATTATGACCGGAGCAGCGCTCGATGGGTTCCACCTGCGTCTCGGGAATCAGATTCAACACATCGCGAGTCTTGAGACCTATATTTTGGACTCGAAGGTGACAGGCTACGTGATAGGCGATCTTACCAAGAGGCTTTTTAAATTCGGTCTTGAACTCACCGGCCTTGTGGCGCAGGGCCAAGTATTCAAAGGGATCGAATATCGAATCGCGCACCTTGGCAACCTGCGGATCATCGGGAAACATCAAAGGCAGTTCCTGCTTAAACATTAATACGCAGGACGGAACGGGCGCCACGATGTCATAACCTTCATCCACATATTTGGCCAGCAGCGAAATATTGTGCGTCTTGAGTTCCTCTGTCGCCGCGAGGTCGCCCAACTCCAGCTTGGGCATGCCGCAGCAGCGGGTGTTCTCCACCAGGGTTACCGGTATGCCGTTGTGCTCGAACACCGCAACCAGATCTTCGCCGATATGCGGTTCATTATAGTTACCGTAGCAGGTACCGAATAATGCCACCTTGCCCTGCGTAGCGTCGGTAGGCACGGCAGTCAATCCCCCTTGCCCATGTCCCGCCAAACGTTTTTCCAGGGTGCGATTATGGTAGGACGGCAACAGCGCCTCGGGATGCACACCGAGCACTTTGTCCATTACCTTGCGCGCCGTCTTATTCTTGTTGACGGCGTTGACAACTTCAACGACGACCGGAATACCCGCCAGTTTTCCTACCATATCGGTAGAGGTAAGCAATTTATCGCGAGCCTTTACATCCCCCTTCTTGAACTTCACCGCCTTGGCCCGCAACATCAGATGCGGAAAATCCACATTCCACGGGTGCGGCGGCACATAGGGGCACTTGGTCATGTAGCACATATCGCATAGATAACATTGATCCACGACCTCCCAATACACCCGCTGTTTATCGACACTGTCCAGTTCCATGGTTTCGGAAGCATCGATGGCGTCAAACAAGGTGGGGAAGGAATTACACAGGCTGAAGCAGCGCCGGCAACCATGACAAATGTCATAGACACGGTCGAGCTCTTTGAATAGCGACGCTTCCTCGTAAAACTGCGGGTTGTGCCAATCCAATGGATGGCGGGTGGGGGCATCTAAGCTGCCTTCACGCTGACCAGTAGGTATCTCTGACATAGGTTTCCCTTGTCAATGGGGGACAAAATTAAGAATTGAGATCAAGGGGGCGCCGGGATACTCCCGACGCCCATCATCTAAGGAAGTTTAGCTGCCCAGGCTATCCAAGGCCTTTTGGAAGCGATTGGCGTGTGAACGCTCTGCCTTGGCCAGGGTCTCGAACCAATCGGCGATTTCGTCGAAGCCCTCATCTCGTGCCGCCTTAGCCATGCCAGGATACATATCGGTGTACTCATGGGTTTCACCGGCAATGGCCGCCTTGAGGTTTAGCGAAGTCTCACCGATGGGCAGACCGGTTGCCGGATCACCCACTTCTTCCAAGTATTCCAGGTGACCATGGGCATGACCGGTTTCACCTTCTGCCGTGGAACGAAATACCGTCGCCACATCGTTGTAGCCTTCCACATCCGCCTTGGCGGCGAAATACAGATAACGGCGATTTGCCTGGGATTCACCGGCAAATGCGTCCTTCAGATTCTTTTCGGTTTTGCTGTCTTTAAGTGCCATTACTATTCCTCCGTCTAGGTTATATCCGTTCAGCCCCACAGGGGCCAACACCATCTTAGACTTAGTCTAAATCTAGGGAGTAACTTTAAACTACCGATACTTATCCTGTCAACTATGGGAATGATTCGCCTTAATCTCCCTCTGTTGCGTTGACCATTTTTCAACCCTGCGCTAACGTGTGCCGCTTCGCAACAGGAGTCGTGGCCTTGGCAAAAAAGAAACCCCCGGTTGACTTTGAAAGTGCCCTGAAAGAATTGGAATCTCTGGTGGAAAAGATGGAGCATGAGGATATCCGCCTGGAAGATTCACTGCAACATTTCGAGCGCGGCATCGAACTGACCCGGCATTGTCAACAAGCCTTACAGGAAGCCGAGCAAAAGGTGCAAGTCCTCCTCGAAAAGAACAAACACGCCGAGCTCAAGCCACTCAGCGATGAAGAATGATACCGTCGCCGGCCTGCAAGCCTTGATGCCGGACTGGCAGTCCAGAGTGGAACGCGCCCTGGATCATTGGCTGCCCGGTGCCGCTCTTCATCCGACCCGACTCCATGAGGCCATGCGCTACACCGTCCTTGGCGGCGGCAAGCGGGTACGGCCCATCTTGGTCTACGCCACCGGCACGGCCTTGGGGATAAGCATGGATGCCTTGGACGGAGCGGCCTGCGCGGTGGAGCTCATTCACGCCTACTCCTTGATCCATGATGACCTGCCCGCTATGGATAATGATGATCTGCGGCGTGGCAAACCCAGCTGTCACCGCGCCTTTGATGAGGCAACGGCGATCCTGGCCGGCGATGCCTTGCATACCCTGGCATTTTACATCCTCAGCCACGACTCCGCCGTGCAAGCTGGAGCCGAGGCGCGCCTTACCATGATAGAGACCCTGGCGCTTGCCGCCGGTTCCCGCGGCATGGTGGGCGGACAGGCCATCGATTTGGCCGCGGTCGGCCGCGCCCTGGATATCGCTGAGCTGGAAGACATGCATATCCACAAAACCGGCGCCCTGATCCGCGCCGCAGTCAGATTGGCCGCACTGGCCGCACCGGAGCGGGATGACGATACGCTGCACCGGCTCGACCACTACGCCAAATGTGTGGGCCTGGCCTTCCAGATCCGCGACGATATCTTGGATATCGAAGGTGACGTCGCACTGCTGGGCAAGCGCCAGGGTGCGGACCTGGCGCTGAATAAACCCACCTACCCCGCACTGCTGGGACTGGATGAGGCCAAAAACCGGGCACGCCAGCTCCATGAAGAAGCCCTCGCCAGTCTGGCGGCCCTGGATGAACGGGCGGAACCGTTGCGCGGCTTGTCTCACTATATCGTGGACCGCACACACTAAAGCCGGCGCTCCCCTTGCATGTCATCGCGCGTCATCCCATAATTCAGGGCTTTCTTCCCGCTCTTTGCCCTGGATCATGATTACTCACGGCCACTTCCCGCTACTCGACACCATCGCCTCTCCCAAGGAGTTGCGCCTGTTGCCCGAGCGCCAGCTGTTGGAGCTCGCCGTGGAGATGCGCCAATTTTTGCTGGAATCCGTGGGCCGCACCGGCGGCCATCTCGCGGCCAACCTGGGGACCGTGGAACTGGCCATCGCCCTGCACTACGTGTACAACACCCCTGAAGATCGCCTGGTGTGGGATGTGGGCCACCAGAGCTACACCCACAAAATCCTCACCGGCCGTCGCGAGCGCATGGCCGGCTTGCGGCAAAAAGACGGCATAGCGGGCTTCCCGAAACGGGATGAAAGCCCTTTCGATGCCTTCGGCGTGGGGCACTCCAGCACCTCGGTGAGCGCGGCACTGGGCATGGCCATCGCGGCGCAGCGCGAAGCCAAGGGGCGCAAGGTCGCCGCCATCATCGGTGACGGCGCCATGACGGCGGGTATGGCCTTCGAGGCCCTCAATCACGCCGGCGACCTGCATACCGATCTGCTGGTGATCCTCAACGACAACGATATGTCCATCTCGCCCAATGTGGGCGGGCTGTCCAATCATCTGGCGCGCGCCCTGTCCGGCAAACTCTATGTAACCATGCGCGAACAGGGCAAGAAGGTTTTGAAGAACATGCCGCCGGTATGGGAGTTGGCGCGCCGCGCCGAGGAACACGTCAAGGGCATGGTGATCCCGGGGACCCTGTTCGAGGAGCTGGGCTTCAATTACATCGGCCCCATCGACGGCCATGATCTGCCGACCCTGGTGAAGACCCTGCGTAATCTGCGCGCCCTGAAAGGGCCGCAATTCCTGCACATCGTAACCAAGAAGGGTAAAGGCTATCAGCCCGCCGAGGACAACCCCTGCGGCTATCACGGGGTCTCCGCCTTCGACCATCGCACCGGCACCATGCCCGCAGGCAAGACCACGCTCCCCACTTACACCGAAGTGTTCGGCCAATGGCTGTGCGACATGGCCGGCCACGACGATCGCCTTGTCGCCATCACCCCGGCGATGCGCGAAGGCTCCGGCCTGGTGGCCTATTCGGAGCACTACCCCGATCGCTATTTCGATGTGGGTATCGCCGAGCAACACGCCGTCACCCTGGCGGCGGGCATGGCCTGCGACGGCTTGAAACCGGTAGTGGCCATCTATTCCACGTTTTTGCAGCGCGGCTATGACCAATTGATCCACGACGTGGCCATCCAGAATCTACCGGTGATGTTTGCCATCGACCGCGCGGGTCTGGTGGGTCCGGACGGCCCCACCCACGCCGGCAGCTTTGACTTCAGTTTCCTACGCTGCATTCCCAATATGGTCGTGATGGCCCCCGCCGATGAAAACGAATGCCGGCAGATGTTGTATACCGCCTTTACCTTGAACCAACCGACGGCGGTGCGCTATCCGCGCGGCACCGGCCCCGGCGTACCCGTGCAAAAGGCCCTCTCCACCATCCCGGTCGGCAAGGCGGATGTCCTGCGCGAGGGACACACGGTGGCCATTCTGGCCTTCGGCAGCATGGTCCAGCCGGCCCTGGAGGCGGGAGAACGCCTGGGGGCCACCGTGGTCAACATGCGCTTTGTAAAGCCGCTGGATGCGGAGTTAGTGACCCGCCTTGCCGGCGATCATGCCTTGTTGGTCACAGTCGAAGAGAACGTCGTGATGGGCGGCGCGGGCAGCGCCGTAGGCGAATGCCTTGCCACCCACAATTTATCCACTTCCATCATCCACATAGGCCTGCCTGACCGGTTTGTGGAACAAGGCGGGCGCGAGGAATTACTGACGGAATGCGGGCTGACGGCAGAGGGTATCCTGCGCCGGATTAGCAGCCATGCCCGCCAGATCTCCCCGCAGAAAACCGCCGCGAAGATCAACTCCTACTGATTTAGTTTATAATTGGCGGCTGCCATGGCTTCTAAATACACACTCAAGGTCGTTACCGACTTCGCCGCCGCTCATGCCCTGCGCGACTATACGGGGGAATGCAGCCAATTACACGGCCACAACTGGAAGGTGGAGGTGGAGCTTATCGCGACATCCCTAGACCAGGCGGGCATGGGCATCGATTTCAAGGTGATAAGGACTCACACCAAGGAGGTCCTGAACCGCTTGGACCATCGCCACCTCAATGAGATCAAACCTTTTGATACCATCAATCCTACGGCCGAAAATATCGCGGCCTATATATACCGGCAATTGTCCGACTACTTGAACGGACCGCGCACTCAAGTGGGGTCCGTCACCCTCTGGGAAACCGAGCGGGCCTGCGTCCGGTATACGGAGGAATGATCAGCATGACGCCAGTCACCGCCTCGATTGTCGACGTCCAGGGCAGCCCCGATACGCGCCGCCTGGCTATCGACAAGGTCGGCATCAAGGATATTCGCCATCCCGTGGCCATCCAGAGTCGCGATGGCCACGCACAGCATACCGTGGGTAATTTCAGTTTATACGTGGATCTTCCGCATGATAGACGCGGCACCCACATGTCGCGTTTCGTTGAGATCCTCAACAGCCATGAGGAAGCGCTGTCTCTGAGCAGCCTCACAAGATTGCTGACCACAATCAGCACCACCCTGGACAGCGACAACGCCTATCTGGAGGTGAAGTTTCCCTACTTCGTCGCCAAACAGGCTCCCATCTCCAAGGTAAGCAGCTTGTTGGATTATGACGTCACCCTTTTAGGAGAAAAGCGCGGAGATGCCGTTACGGTTACCGTCAGGGTTTTGGTCCCGGTCACCAGCCTGTGCCCGTGCTCGAAACAGATATCGGACTATGGCGCCCATAATCAGCGCTCCCACATCACGCTAAGTGCATCGATAGACGGAGAAATATGGATAGAAGACCTCATAACCACCGTTGAAAATGAGGCCTCCTGTCAAATCTACGGCCTGATCAAGCGTCCGGATGAAAAATTCATCACCGAACACGCCTACGATAACCCCAAATTCGTCGAGGACCTGGTACGAGATATCGCCGCACGCTTGAACACCGATGAGCGGATACGTGCTTACACCATTGAGTCGGAAAATTTCGAATCCATTCACAATCATTCGGCTTATGCGCTTATTAGCCGTGACAAGACCGGGGTTTAATCATTACCTACAGCTTAAATGAATCAGCATTTATTAATACTTAAGCTGCCTTTTCTATTCAAGTTTTTCCAATAACCGCCGCTACACTTCCCAGCACAGGGAATACAGCGACCAAGCCACATCCCTGCCGATATTTAGGCGTGCGCCCTCACTCGAGCGCATGATGCGGGCGGGTTTGGCTGAGATCAACTCTGCTCCACAATTTGAGCAGCGGATATGAGCTATGGGGAAATAAAATCTTTGGCGACACGGACAATAGCCACTCTTAAGTCACCCGTAGAGAATTACGCATGAATCTATTCCGCCGATACCACGCTCCCCCGCAATCGGGCTTCCTGCGACTGCGCATAGTCGCCGCGATACTGATGATAGCGCCCTATTTGGCAACGGCCAGCTCGAACTATGAAAGCGAATTCATTCCATTCCCGGAAGTAACCCTTCATTACTACGATAGAGACGTCCCTCCTGCGCAACAACATGGGTCAGCTCCTTTGGTGGACTTCTTTTACACCGCACAATATAACAATTGGCGAGTGTTGAGCGAATTTCTCGTCAGCAGCGACGAACGCGACTTGGAACGCCTGATTGTCGGGAGGATAGGTCCGAATGGCCGCCAATTCTGGTTAGGGCGCAACCACACCGATCTGGATCAATGGAACCGCCTCTTCCATCGAGAAACCTATCTGCAAACCACTATTCATCGCCCCGGGATTATCGAATTCGAAGATGACGGCGGCGTGCTGCCCGCTCACATTACCGGCCTGTCAATGGAAGACAACAAGACCATCGGCGGACACAGCTTGAATTACAGAGTCAGTATTGGCTTGGGCCCCACACTGAAACAGCAGCACTTGGTCCCATATGACCTTCTCAAACTCAACCAGGATTCAAATGCTTTGGCTCTCACGGCCATTATCTCCGATCAAACTGCGGGTGACAGCTTCAAAGACAGCGGGTTATTTTTTGGACACGCCATTATTCCCTCACAGACCGGCAATATCCTGAAAATCAAACAGACGGCATTGGGCGCCTATACAAACTACAGCACCGGCTCCGCGATGATATGGCGGGCGTCGGCCTTTTATGTCGAGGATGATATGGACTTGGCGGGCGGCACCAACAAGAACTCATCATTCGTCTATGCCTATCTTCAACCGGAATACAATCTCAACGCAACGTGGACCCTCTATGGACGGGTGGAGGGAAATTCCGGGGCCAACAACGATCTTTATGTTCAGCAGATCCCTTCATTTATCTGCGAACGCACCCTGGTCGGCACACGCTATCAAATGCAAGACAGCCAGGTTATCAAATTTGAGCTGGCCAAACTGCAACAATATGGAGAACACTTTCTAGCCGCGGAAGTACAATGGAGCGCGGCATTCCCATGAAGTACCGGCACACCATAGCCACGCTCTTAATGCTGCTGCTTAGCACTCCTAGCCTGGCGGCCAACGATAACAACCGCCATCTGGTCCTGGTTACGGACACGGCCACGGGCATAACGGCTCTCTCGACAAGTGAAATTCACAAATTATTTCTCGGCTTACCCCTCGAGAAAGCAGGCCACCCGCTGGAAGCCGCCATAAATCATAGCGACCCATTCCTGTATGAGATCTTCCTGCAAAAGATCGTCTACATGTCATCCATCTCATACGACCGACATCTCTTATCAAACGTAATCCAACTCGGCGGCCGGCGCCCCCGGATATTCAATAACACGCAATCATTGATAAATGCTCTAAAACAGAAGCCGGGCACTGTCAGCGTGTTATGGGAGGACGATATACAAACCACATCCGACCTTACTATCATCGGGGAAATATGGCACGGCACAATAGAATAAAAATATTACTGCACAGCTTTGCCGGGCGCATCACCATTGGCGTCGTGCTTATTCACGCGCTATTGATACCGTTCCTATTCGGCGTGGTCTTCGTGATCGAGGCCGGCTACAAGCAACAATTCATCGAATATGTGCGCCATGATGCATCCGTGGTCGCCGAACAACTATCGGAAGAGCAAACCGAGAGCGGCTTCCTGCATCACCTCAACGATGCCGCACTTTCGGGCGGCGTACTGGTTGCGCAATTGGTGACCGAAGACGGCACGCTTTTCAATTCAACTGTGCTGGATAAAGCCATACCACCCTCTGACTTTCAAGAGGATTTCCGTTTCGGAGAACATGGGGATTCCGTCTATTACATCTCACTGCCTATCGGCACCGCCGACGGCAAATCGGCCACTGTGCAGATGGGTTTCGATGAAGCGCCCACACAAGAACAAATACAAAAGGCCTACCACAGGGTCGAAATACTCGCCGTAAGCTACATCACTCTTTCCCTGTTACCCGTGGCTTTCCTCATACCGCAGCTGACTCGCCCCTTGCGCAAACTCAGAGATACGGCGCAGAAAATCGCCAAGGGCGAGGCAACAGAACAATTGTATGTAAAGTCCAGCATCTACGAAATTTCAGATCTGGCCGACGATTTGGAAAGCATGCGCCATGAACTGGTAAATCGCAGTCAAGCCATCATCGCACGCGAGGGACGTATCAGCGCCATCATGAACAATGTCGTAGACGGCATTATCACCATTGACGACAGCGGCACCATTGAGTCCATGAATCCCGCCGCACTGCAAATTTTCGGATACGAGCAGCCGGATATCAGCGACATCAATTTTGACGACCTGCTGAATGATTCATATTTATTCGCAAGAAATCCCAACGACCAGATCGGGACATCTTCGTGCAAGGCATCCATCACCAGCATCATGACCCATGAAACCGTGGGCCGGCGTAAGGACGGCAACACCCTCCCCATAGAAATTGCCATCAGTGAATTAACGCGCAGCGAAGGACGCCTCTTTATCGCCATTGTACGTGATATTACAGAGCGCAAGCGCTCGGAAGAGGAGCTGAAGGCATTACATGACGACCTGGAGAGGCGCGTCATTAAACGCACCAAGGAATTGGCGTCGCTCAACCAGGAACTTGAACATCAGGCACTGCATGATGCCTTGACAGAGTTACCCAATCGTTTGTTGTTACAGGACCGCATGCATCAAGCGCTGCTTTCTGCACAACGCGAACATCACCAACTGGCGCTGCTAATCACCGACCTGGATAGATTCAAGGAAATAAACGACACCCTCGGCCATCATTATGGGGACCTGGTATTGCAAGAAGTGTCGGCGCGCATGCGTGCAGCACTACGAGGGTCGGATACCATCGCGCGTCTGGGCGGCGATGAATTTGCCATCCTGCTTCCCTATATCGAATCCGCCGACGACGCCGTCATGGCGGCCCGCAAACTGGTCGCCACCATGGAAAAACCCATCGTCCTTGAGGATCATAGTTTTCACGTCGGCATCAGTGTCGGCATCGCACTATATCCCGATCATGGCCAAGACGGTTCGACCTTGATGCGTCACGCCGATGTCGCCATGTACGTAGCGAAGCGCTCGACATCGGGTTATGCGCTCTACGATCATTTGGAAGATCAACACAGCGTCAGTCGCTTGGCCATGGTAGGGGAATTACGCCATGCAATTGAACATAGACAATTGGTACTATTCTACCAACCCAAGATCGATCTCAAGGAAGGTCAGATCACAGGTGTCGAGGCATTGGTACGCTGGAATCATCCGCAACGCGGCCTGCTGTCTCCCGACGAGTTTATCCCCCTGGCGGAACACACCGGGCTGATACGGCCTTTGACCTTCTTCGTCCTCGATGAGGCATTGCATCAGGCATCCGTCTGGAAGAAAAACGACTTGAACCTGAAAATGGCCGTCAACCTCTCTGCCCACCACCTGCAAGACGAACAACTGGCCAGCAAAGTTGAATCCGCCATGCGGCAATGGGATGTACCGCCGGAACTGCTGGAATTCGAGATCACTGAGAGCGCGATTATGGCCAATCCCCTGCGCGCCATGAACACCCTTACTCAATTGAGCAGGATGGGCATAGGTCTTTCGATCGATGATTTCGGCACCGGATATTCGTCGTTAATATACCTTAAGCAATTACCAGTCGATGAAATCAAAATCGACAAATCCTTCGTCATCGATATGCTGGAGAACAATGAAGATCTGGTGATCGTCCGCTCCACCATCGACCTAGCGCACAACATGGGGAGACAGGTGGTGGCCGAAGGTGTAGAAAGCGAAGAGGTCTTGAATCTTTTGATGGAACTGGGCTGCGATATGGCCCAGGGCTATTACATAAGCCGTCCTATCACCGCCAATATTATCACCCAGTGGCTACAACAAACCCAATGGCCGCTAAAGCGCAGCAATGCTTGATGGCGGGTGGAAAGTTACCCTTAAAATCCTTAAACCCTGGATAGAAATCGATCGCTCACTCCCAAGCGTGACATTCAATCAAAGCAATCAGGCGGCAAACACAACGCTGCCCAAGTGTAAACAACATGCCGCATATATCCCGGCGAGCACATCGTCCACCATCACCCCGAATCCTCCGGATACTCGGCGATCCAACCAGTAAATCGGCCACGGCTTCCAAATATCGAAGAGCCGAAACAAGATAAAGCCCGCCGCTATCCACAACCAACCGGCCGGCGCCGCTGCCATGGTCACCCAAAAACCCACCATCTCATCCCAGACTATGGCGCCATGATCATGAACGCCCAAAACCCGTCCCGCTTTGCCGCATACCCATACCCCGACGGCGAACAACGCAACCGTCAACGCTAGATATTCCGGCAAGGGAAGACGCGCGAACAGCACATAAAAGGGCAGTGCCATCAGCGTTCCCCAGGTACCCGGCGCCTTGGGGAGGGCACCGGCACCGAAACCCAGCGCGATAACGCAGAGGGGATCGCGCCACACCGCTGCGGGGATGGGTGGCGAGCTAGCAGACATCAGTTACCCGGTTCTTGAGAAAAATGTTCATAGCCGCTGCGCTCTAATGGCAGCAGCGTTCCGTCCGCTTGCCTCAGCCGCAAACCCGGTGCCGCTTCAATAATACCAATGGCGTGACACCCGCACGAAAAGTTTGAGAACAGTTCTTCCAACCGCCGGCCTTGCGCCGCCGGGGCCGTAAAGCACAGCTCATAGTCATCGCCGGCACTGAGAGCCAGACGCAAGCGTTCGGCCTCATTCAAATAATATTTGCCTGAAGCGGTCACCGCGACGAATGACGGGGAAAGTGGAATGTCGTATAGATTCAAGGTCGCCCCCACCCCGCTGACTTCAAGAATATGGCCAAGGTCCGCCGCCAAGCCATCGGAGATATCGACCATGGCG
Organism: uncultured Gammaproteobacteria bacterium; assembly: GCA_963810615.1. Classification (GTDB taxonomy): domain Bacteria; phylum Pseudomonadota; class Gammaproteobacteria; order DRLM01; family DRLM01; genus JARRQJ01. The sequence goes on from CAWEOA010000002.1 coordinate 38,538, forward strand.
GTCGCTTCACCGCTGAGTGCCTGACCTTCCTTACAGCGCGGGATGGGACGATGCAAGCGGGAGAATAGGTACTCCCCGTCAGCTGCGGGTATATCCTGTTGCTGTTGCCAGGCGCGCAAGGCCAAGCCGGCATCCCCTACCGAGCCCGTGAGATAGATGACATCACCGGGACGCGCCCCAGAGCGCCGCACCGCCATTCCGGCGCGCACCCACCCCTGAAGCTGCACCGTGACGGTCAATGGCCCATGGGTGGTGTCACCGCCGATGAGCTGCACTCCGCACTGTTCCGCCAGGTCAAAGAATCCGCTCGCGAAGGCGCCCAGCCACACCTCATCGGCGTGTGGCAAGGTCAAGGCCAAGGTGGCCCAGGCCGGCACCGCGCCCATAGCCGCAATATCGCTGAGATTCACTGCCAAGGCCTTATGCCCCACGTTTTCGGGGTGGGTATCGTGAGGAAAATGCACGCCGGCCACCAGGGTATCCACCACGGTCACCAAGTCGCAATTCGGAGGCGCATGCACAACGGCGCCGTCATCACCAATGCCTATCACTACATCGCCGCGATCGAGGCCGCGACCGGCAAAATTACGACGGATGATATCGAATTCCGACATTGCCATGTTCACACCGCTCCCCGGCAGGACCCATCACCGGGCGGACCTAGCCCGCGCTCAACGGGTGTTCATCTTAAGCTCGGCACGACGCAGTTCCCTTGCCACCTTATCCATCACGCCATTGATATAACGGTGACTTTGCTCGGCGCCGAATACTTTGGCCAATTCCACCGCCTCGTTGATGATCACCCGAAAGGGGATCTGTGGCTGATGGGCCAGCTCGCTGACACCGATGCGCAGGATCGCCAATTCCACCGGATCCAATTCGGTGACGGGACGATCCAAGAAAGGCATCAGATGCGCATCCAGCTCCGCCACATGCGCGGGAATAGAGCGCAGCAACTCGCTGAAATAAGCTACGTCGGCCTGGCCAAGATCCTGCTCGGCCAAAAACTGGGCCTCGATCTCGCCAATCTCCGCACCGCCCACCTGCCATTGATAAATAGCCTGCAAGGCGCAGCGCCTGGCCTTGCTGCGCGCCTGGCTGATTGAAGTTTTTTTCGCCAAATTAGCTCTGCCTATGAGCGCCATCATGAGGATGAACGCATGAATATCAACCGAGCCGCTTTAACAGACTCACCATTTCCAAAGCGGACATCGCCGCCTCGGCACCCTTGTTTCCCGCCTTGGTGCCGGCCCGTTCCACCGCCTGCTCGATGGTATCCACGGTCAACACCCCAAAAGCAATCGGCACATCGAATTTCAACGCCACCGCCGCGATGCCTTTGACACATTCACCCGCCACGTAATCGAAATGAGGTGTGGCGCCGCGAATCACACAACCCAGGGCGATTATCCCGTCATATTGCTTGGAAGAGGCCACGCGCTGCGCGGCCAAGGGGATCTCAAAGGCTCCCGGAGTATGGATGACATCGATGCTTTTCGCCTCGACGCCGTGGCGCACCAAGGTATCGATTGCCCCGGCCAGCAAATGGTCAACTATGTAGCTGTTGAAGCGCCCCGCGACAATGGCGAAACGTGCCCCCTGAGCGACAAAGTCCCCGCTAATGGTGTTAACACTGTTCATAACCGTCTCTTTCTCGCCGCCACACCGGCGTTGTCTCAATTATGCCTATTCTATTCGGCGCCGACATATTCCACCACTTCCAGGCCGAAACCGGATATGCCGTGCATACGCTTGGGGGTTCCCAATACGCGCATTTTGGCCACTCCGATATCCGCCAGGATCTGCGCCCCCACGCCGAATGTGCGCAGTTCCTCCTGCATAGGCAGTTTAGGAAGCTGGGCACCCTGCTCCTGCAGGCGATAGGCGCGCAGGTGATCGACCAGTTCCTGCGCCTCATTAGGTTTGCGCAACACCACCAGCACCCCTCTGTCCTCAGCGGCGATGCGTTGCAACGCCTCACGCATCGACCAACTCACATCGTCGCGGGCGGCACCGAACAGATCGCTCAAGGTATCCAGCATATGCACACGCACCAGCACCGGACCATCGCCGTGAATTTCACCCTTGACCAGCGCCAAATGAATTTCTCCGCCCACCTTGTCCCGATAGGCCGACAGGCGAAAGACACCGTAGTCCGTGTCCAGATTACTCTCGTCCAGCAGTTCGATGGTCTTCTCGTGCTGCATGCGATAGTGAATCAGATCGGCGATGGTGCCGATCTTGAGGCCGTGAACCTCGGCAAAACCCTCCAGTTCCGGACGGCGCGCCATGCTACCGTCTTCATTGAGGATCTCCACAATCACTGCCGCGGGTTCCAATCCTGCAAACCGGGCGAGATCACAGCCCGCCTCAGTGTGCCCGGCCCGGGTCAAGACCCCGCCCGCTTGCGCCATGAGCGGAAAAATATGGCCGGGTTGTACGATGTCGTCCGGACCGGCGTCATCGGCCACCGCGGCGCGGATGGTGGTGGCGCGATCCGCGGCGGAGATACCTGTGGTCACACCCCGCGCCGCCTCGATGGAAACGGTAAAGTTGGTGGCATGGTTGCTGCGGGCACCGGCCACCATCAAGGGCAGGCGCAGGCGCTCGCAGCGTTCCTGCGTCAAGGTCAGGCATATCAATCCCCGCCCATAGCGGGCCATGAAGTTGATATCCTCCGGACGGACACAGGAAGCCGCCATCACCAGATCGCCTTCGTTTTCACGATCTTCGTCATCGACGATGATCACCATCCGCCCACGGCGGATGTCTTCAATAATTTCGGAAACGGGTGAAAAAGACATATCCCGGAAATCTCCAAGTATCAGGCACGGCAGACGGCGCTATGCCGCATCGGCCGATAGCGGATGAATTGTAACTTGAGAACGGCAGGGATACGTTTATTCATGTATAAATCCGTATTGCGCCAACAGTCCGCGACCAAGACCTTGGCCTTGAGCGGTGGAATCGTTCGCCAACAGCCGTTCCACATAGCGCGCCATCAAGTCGACTTCGATGTTTACCCGCCTGCCCACCGCGAATGAACCTAAAGTCGTTTCCTGCAAGGTATGCGGCACGATATTCACCTCGAAGCGCTCGCCTTGCACCGTGTTGACCGTAAGGCTCACACCATCAACACAGATAGAACCTTTCGCGGCGATATATTTGGCCAAGGGCGCCGGCACTTCGATCATGAAACGCAGTGATTGTCCCGCCGGCGTCCGCATCTTCACCTCGCCCACCCCGTCCACATGACCGCTCACCAGATGACCGCCCAGCGGTGTACCCAGCGTCAAGGCCTTTTCCAGATTCACCGGACCCCCCACCTGCAGTGACGCGAAGGTGGTGCATCCCAGCGTCTCCACCGAGACATCCGCACTGAATCCTTCCTTATGCAGGGCTACAACGGTCAAACACACCCCGCTCACGGCGATGCTGTCGCCCACGCGCACCGCGGCAAGATCAAGCTTACCGCTGGCGATGCGCACTCGGGCATCCGCCCCCTGACGCGCCAATTCCTGCACTTTACCCAAGGCCTGAACGATACCTGTAAACATATTCGTCGCTTATTGCCCGTCCGAAACCGCAAGGATAGATACTACCTTAAAGCCCTGAACGTCACATTGTTTCCTGCGCGTTTCTGATCCGCGCCTGGATCCGCCAGTCCTTCCCCACGGCACGCACATCACTTATATCCAACGCCATGCAATCGGCCAGGCGCGTAAAGGCCGGCATATGAAATAGCGCGCGCGCGGCGTCGCCCATCAACAGCGGCGCCACATAGATGATCAACTCATCGACCAAACCCGCCTGCAATAAGGCACCGCTCAAGGTCGGGCCCGCCTCCACCCACAGCTCATTGACGCCCTCTTGCGCCAAGCGCTGCAGTACCGCCACGAGATCCATGCCCGAACCTCCGGACAGTGGCGGTGCATATTCCACGCTAACGCCCGCCGCGTGCAGCGCAGCGGCCTGGTCCGCCGCGGCGGCGCTGAAAAGCCAGGTGCGACCCGGCTGCGCAAGGATGCGCGCCGTCGCCGGGATACGCAAATGGGTATCCAACACCACGCGCAAGGGCTGACGGATATCTGCCCCGCACGCTTGCCCCTCCACTAACGGTGCCTCCAACCGCACCGTCAGCGCCGGATCATCGGCCAGTACCGTACCGATACCAGTCAGCACCGCGGAACTGCGCGCCCGCCAATGATGCACGTCGCGACGCGCCGCTACACCGGTGATCCAACGGCTCTCGCCGTTGGCCAGGGCAGTGCGCCCGTCGAGACTCATGGCCATCTTACACCGCACCCACGGCATACCACAGCGCATGCGCTGAATGAAACCGAGATTGAGTCCTTCGGCTTCATTTTGCAGTACGCCCGTCTCCACCCTGATGCCCGAGCGCGCCAAGCGAGCCAAACCCTCGCCGGCCACGCGCGGATTGGGATCTTGCATAGCGCTCACTACGCGAGCCACGCCCGCGGCAATCAAGGCATCGGCACAGGGCGGGGTACGCCCATGGTGACTGCACGGTTCCAGGGTGACATAGACATCCGCGCCGCGGGCGCGATCGCCGGCCTGGCGCAAGGCATATACTTCGGCGTGGGGTTCGCCGGCGCGGCAATGCCAACCCTCACCCACAATCTCGCCATTACTTACCACCACGCAACCGACTCGGGGATTGGGATCCGTGGTATAGAGGCCACGCTCCGCCAAACGCAGGGCATGGGCCATGAAGGCGATATCGGCGGCGGCACTCATAGCGGCTCAGCGGTTCTTACACACTTTTCAGGCCCGTCATTCTGTTGAGGGTTTGCGTTTAGCGCGCGACTCGGGCAACAGCGGCATTTGTTGATTGGCGATTTCCGGCGGCGGCGAATTTTGCAGGCGCTCGATCTCTTCACGAAAGGCGTTCACATCCTGGAAACTGCGATACACGGAGGCGAAGCGCACATAGGCCACCTCGTCCAAGGCCCGCAACTCTTCCATCACCCACTCCCCCAACACCCGGGCACGCACTTCCCGTTCGCCGCTGGCGCGCAAACGGTGGATGAGACGGGTCATGCTCTCCTCGACACGCTCGATCGCCACCGGCCGCTTTTCCAGGGCGCGCAGCATACCGGCGCGCAGCTTGTTTTCGTCGAACGGTTCACGCCGTCCGTCACCCTTCACGATGGAAGGCAGGGCCAACGCCGCGGTCTCAAACGTGGTAAAGCGCTCGGCACACTCCGTACACTCGCGGCGACGCCGCACCGAATGTCCTTCACTGGCAAGGCGAGAATCGATGACCTTGGTATCCTCAGCCCCGCAAAATGGACAGCGCATGTTGGCTTTGACCCTGTGCCTTACCGCTAGCCCTCACTGTGGATCTCAGTAAAAGCGGCGGGGCTTGATTATTGCTGATACACCGGCAAACGGAGGGTAACCTCCAGGACCTGGCTCCGCACCCGTTCGACGACCGCCGTATCCGCGACGTGATCCAGGATATCGCAGATCCAGCCGGCCAATTCCCGTGATTCCGCCACCTTGAAACCGCGGGTGGTGATGGCCGGCGTACCGATGCGGATGCCACTGGTAACGAAGGGCGAACGCGGATCGTTGGGGACAGCGTTCTTGTTGACGGTGATATGGGCCGCGCCCAGCGCCGCCTCCGCATCCTTGCCGGTAATGTCCTTGTCGATGAGGTCCACTAGGAACAAATGATTATCCGTACCGCCGGAGACTATCTTGTAACCGCGATCCATCATCACCTGGGCCATGGCCCGGGAATTCTCCAGCACCTGGGCTTGATAGTCCTTGAAATCCGGCTGCAAGGCCTCCTTGAAGGCCACCGCCTTGGCGGCGATGACGTGCATCAGCGGTCCGCCCTGACTACCGGGGAATACCATGGAATTGAGCTTCTTCTCCACCTCCGGATTGGAACGCGCCAGGATCATACCGCCGCGGGGACCGCGTAGGGTCTTATGGGTGGTAGTGGTGGTGATATCGGCGATCTGTACCGGACTGGGGTAGATACCCGCGGCGATTAGGCCCGCCACGTGGGCCATATCCACGAATAGATAAGCACCGACTTCATCGGCAATGGCGCGGAAACGCGCCCAATCCACCACCCGCGAATAGGCACTGAAGCCGGCGACGATCATCTTGGGCCGATGTTCGCGGGCCAGCTGCTCGACTTGTGCATAGTCGATCTCGCCGGTAGCGATATCCAGGCCGTATTGAACGGCGTCGTACAATTTCCCAGAGAAATTCACCTTGGCCCCGTGGGTCAAATGCCCACCGTGGGCCAGGCTCATGCCCAGTATGGTGTCCCCCGGGTTGAGCAAGGCCATATACACGGCCGCATTGGCCTGAGATCCGGAATGGGGCTGGACGTTGGCATAGGCGGCGCCGAACAACTCCTTGGCGCGGTCTATGGCCAATTGCTCGGCGATGTCCACGAACTCGCAACCACCATAATAGCGCTTGCCGGGATAGCCTTCGGCATATTTATTAGTTAAAACAGACCCTTGTGCCTCCAAAACCCGGGGGCTCGCATAATTTTCCGAGGCTATGAGTTCAATATGTTGTTCTTGACGCTGGACCTCCTGAGTGATGGCAGTCCATAAGATGTCATCGAAGCCGGCAATCCGCATGTCTCGTGAATACATTATTCGTTCACCTGATAAATAGTTAGCGCTGTCTGAAAAGGGTCAAAGCATACCCGATTTCCGCCCCGGATGCAGTACGCAAAACCGCTCGGCACCCGGGTCTCCAGGCACTTTTCCCGATACCTGGACTATCCTGCATTCAGATCCCGAGGATGCGATGTCAACAATTTCCATGATATAGTAAGCTCAGAATTGTCATCCGGTTAGAAGCGTGGAAGTAAGGCTGAAACAGCGCCAAACACAGTCTCCTTTTGCTCTTTAGGAATGCCGGTAAGACAAGGGTAATAGACAATGATGCTAACTCTCTGATATTCAGAGTTATGGTCTCGGGATCTATCAATCAATCCATTGTCGTTTGAATGAAACCCGAATCCCTGTGAAGCAGAGAGGTATCAGCTTTGCCCGATAAACGTAAACCCGCCGGTAGTGCCTGATCAACGCATGCCCGGCACTAGCAACATGGACGTAATTTAGGAGACATAATCCATGTTGGCCGAGGCAAGAGACCACATCGTAATTCCAAGCGTCACTAGCAAGATATTGCGTCTGCTTGATTCCCTTAAGCGCAGCGAGGGCGGTGCATCGATATACAACTATATCGAGCAAGTCATCCGCGATTCCGAGGCAAAATGCTATCAGGTAGAACATGCCTATGCAGGGGTCTTGACCCTGTTGCTGGACACCTTGGCGCAGCAGCTAGACGACGGTTCTCCGCTGCAGGTGCAGCTAAAATTGCTGGAACTGCGCTTGCTGCCGCCCTTATCCCCTGCGGATCTCAGAAATCTCCAAGACTTCTTGAACCTGCACAGTGATGGCTTCGGTCGTGGCTCCCAACAAGTCGACGATGTCATCGAACATGCCCTCTCGCCGTTGCTGTCCAGCTTCAAAATTCGGGAAACGGCACCGCGTACCAATACGGTTGCCGAAGCGCCCAAGGCAGCCCCGCCCGAGACGCCGCCGATAGTCGAACCGGTAGTTGAAAAAGAAACCGTAGCCGCCGAGCCGGCGCCGCGGCCTGAAGATGGCCCGGACCGTCGCGTCGATCTCTCCTATCGCCGTCACTTGGACGAAAAGCGTCAAGGCATACAGCGCATTCAACATGCCCTGGCACAACAGGTCACCGCGTCCATCAAACTCTCTCAAGATTTCGGCGCCCTGCTGGACCGCCAACACCAGACCTTGCATCAATCCGACTCAGCACAAGACTTCGAGTCCGCCAGAGAACATTTGAGGCAAGAAACGGAAAAGCTGTTGGATGGTCACCGCAAGTTATCGGCCAAGCTCGACGAAACCCATAACTACCTGCGGGTGATCGAGACGGACAGCCAACAGTTGAGCGATGAATTGACGCGCATCCACCTGCTCAGTCTCACCGACGACCTCACAGGCCTGCCTAATCGCCGCGCCTTCATGCGACGCCTGCAAGATGAAGTGGGCCGCGTGCAGCGCTACGGCAACCCTTTAACGCTGGCTCTGATCGATCTGGATGGGTTCAAGGCCGTCAACGACAAATTCGGCCACGCCGCCGGCGATGAAGTGCTACGGGTATTCTCCGGCGAGATTCTGTCGATATTCCGCCACCACGACTTGGTGGCCCGCTATGGTGGGGAGGAATTTGCGGTACTGCTGCCCAATACCCATATCGAAGGAGCGCTGCGCGCACTGCGCAAGGTGCAGAAACGCGCGGAAGAAACCAGCTTCCAACAAGGAGGATCAACACTGCCGCTGCCCTCCTTCTCGGCGGGACTCAGCCTCTACCGCCCCGGGGAAACCCCGGAGAACTTCATTCAGCGCGCGGATCACGCCATGTACCGTGCAAAGCGTCTGGGTCGCAACCGCATAGAATCGGATCAAGCGGAAAATACCAATCCGACTTCCATTGCCTAGCAAAGCTCCGTACTGCAGGAGCAGGTGTGATTGGTTGATAATGCCGGGTGGCGGGGGAATAATGCAGTGACGCGCTTGTAAGATTGTTCGGCGCTGCGTAGCCCGCCGCTTTTAGCGGCGGCACCTTACTCAGGGGCGGGCATCCAGATCCGCACCTTCCTTTTTCACCGGCATCAGGTCGGCCTTGCTCACCCCCAACCACAGGGCGATGGCGCTGGCCACATAGATGGAAGAAAACGTACCGATGACAATACCCGCCACCAAGGCGATGGAGAAATTACGGATCAAGCCTCCACCGAAAAATAACAGGGCGAGCACCGCCAGCAAGGTCACCAAGGAAGTGATGGTGGTACGGGACAAGGTTTGATTGATGGCCGCATTCATGGCGATTGCCGGTTCGACCTTGCGCATCTTGCGAAAATTTTCGCGGATACGATCGAACACCACCACCGTATCGTTCACCGAATAACCTATCACCGCCAACACCGCTGCCAATACGGTGAGATCGAATTCCAGGCCGGTAACGGAAAATAAACCCACGGTGATGATGACGTCGTGAAGTGTCGCGACAATGGCCCCCAAGGCAAACCGCCATTCAAACCGGATCATCACATAGATGAAGATACCCAGCAGTGCTACCAGGATCGCCAATCCGCCGTCGGTGGCCAGTTCGTCTCCCACCTGCGGCCCGACGAATTCAACACGACGCTGCTCCACATCGTTGCCGCTGCTATCTTGACGCAGGGCAGCCAATATTCGGGTACTCACGTCGGCACTCTTTCCGTTTTTCCCCGGCGGGACCCTAATCAACACATCATGAGCCGTTCCGAAATACTGTACGACAACCTTGTCGAACCCGGTCTTTTCCAAAGCAGAGCGCACCGAATCGAGTTCCACCGGCTGCTGATATTGCACCTCGACCACGATACCACCGGTAAAATCGATTCCGAAATTAAAGCCGCGGACCGCGAAGGAAACAATTGATACCACCGCCAGAGTCAGGGATAACACCATCGCCACCCGGCGCTTACCCATGAAATCCCAGTTGACATTCACCAGAGAAAATCCAGCCATCACAGCACCCTCATACCGCCAGCTTGTCGATACGACGCCGACCGCCGTATACCAGATAGACCAGAGCACGCGTACCCATCAATGCGGTAAACATGGACGTCAGGATACCGATACACAGCACCACCGCGAATCCCTTCACCGGACCGCTGCCCAGCACAAACAACATCAGACCGGCGATCAGGGTAGTGATGTTGGAGTCGGCGATGGTCCCCAAGGCGCGTTCATAGCCGGCCTCGATGCTGGCAAACGGCGAATTGCCGCTGCGCAACTCCTCGCGGATACGTTCATCGATCAGCACGTTGGCATCGACCGCCATACCCACGGTCAGCACAATACCCGCGATGCCGGGCAGGGTCAGAGTCGCCTGCAATAAGGACAGGACGGCTATGATCAACACCAGGTTCACCAACTGCGCCGCACTGGCGAAAAGTCCGAACACTTTATAGCGCCCCGTCATGAACACCATCACCAATACAAAGCCGATCACGCAGGACATGAAGCCTCGGTCGATATTCTCCTGACCCAGGCTCGGCCCCACAGTACGTTCTTCGATAATATCCACCGGAGCGGCAAGTGCGCCGGCGCGCAGCAGTAGCGCCAGGTCCCGCGCCTCTTCGCTACTGTCCAGGCCGGTAATCTGGAAGCGTTTGCTGAACGTCCCGCGAATGGTGGCGCGATTGATCACTTCTTCTACCCGCTTCTTGGTCTTTACCACCTTGCCGTCAACGTAGCGGGTTTCGGTCTTGTTTTCGATAAACACCACGGCCATGAGCTTGCCCACATTCTCCGTAGTGGTCTTCAACATAGCCCGCGCGCCCTTACCGTCCAGGGTGATGGATACATCGGGACTGCCGTCGCGCGAGTCGAAACCGGCTTGGGCATCGGTGATGGAATCGCCGGTAATGATGATACGCTTATGCAACAACACCGGCTCGCCTTTGCGGGTGCGGTACAAACGGGCACCGATAGGGACATGCCCTGTCGCCGCTTCCGCCGCATTGTGCTCCTCATCCACCATGTGAAACTCCAAGGTGGCGGTGGCGCCGAGGATCTCCTTAGCGCGGGCGGTATCCTGCACGCCCGGCAATTCCACCACGATGCGATTGTCACCCTGTTGCTGAATCACCGGTTCGGCCACGCCCAGTTCGTTGACGCGATTGCGCAAGGTAGTAATGTTTTGCTCGACGGCAAACTTACGGGTCTCGCGTTGCTGCTGTTGGTTTACCACCGCCTATCAAATCGGAATTCCCCGCCTCGTCCTTATCGGTCAGGACAAGCTCGGGAAATTGCTTGCCAAGCACTTCCCGGGCGGCATCGCGTTCCTCGGCGGTCTTGAACTTCAACTCCACGCCGCCGCCTTGCCGGGCAATATCCGTGTAGTGGATCTTGGCGGTGCGCAGACCGGTACGCATATCCTCCACATAACGTTCCGCCGCCTGCTGCACAACGGCGTCCATGTCCACTTCCATCAGAAAGTGCACCCCGCCGCGCAGATCAAGCCCCAGGTACATGGGTTTGGCACCGATGGCGCGCAACCACGCCGGGGTCGTCGGGGCCAGATTGAGCGCCACCACATAGTCATCGCCCAGTTCGCGTTGCACGGCGTCCTGAGCCTTGAGCTGAGTCTCGGGGTCCGCAAAGCGCACCAGCAAATTTCCGGCGCCCAGCTGTACGGCGCGGGAAGTCAAATGCGCCTTACTCAAGGCCAGCTTCACCCGGTCTTCCACCGCCGCATCGACCTTGGCCCCGCGTGCCGGAGAAATTTGCAAGGCCGGGTCTTCGCCATAGAGATTGGGCAGGGCATAGATCACGCCCACCAACAACACCAGGGCGATGAGGACATATTTCCAAATAGGGTAACGATTCATCATGGGATATATATTCCGGATGCAGGACTCAGCGGCTAAGCGACGTTAGCTCTTGGCGGTTCCCTTCGGCACCAGCGAGGTAACGGCGGTCTTTTGCACCTTGACCCGCACCCCTTCAGCGATCTCGACGGTAATGAAACTCTCCTCCACGTCAACGATCTTGCCCAGTAAACCGCCGCTGGTCACCACTTCGTCGTTCTTAGACAAGGTCTCGACCATCTTGCGATGCTCCTTGGCGCGCTTCATTTGCGGACGGATCAACAGGAAATAAAACAAGATGAAGATGACGATGAGCGGTAAAAAACCCATCAGACCGGCATCCTGGGGCGCTGCGGGCGCGGCCTCCGCCCAGGCATCGGAAATCAACAGACTCATGGCAAACCCTTTTATCTTCTTCGGTATCTTGGACTTGACCCCCACTCCCCGGGGACCGCGAAAGGTCGCTATTATGACACAGCCGGCCCGCTTTGCACGCGCCGCTCATAAAAATCCCGCACATAGGCCTCCAGGCCCCCTGCGGCTATTGCCTCACGCAGTTCCCGCATCAGGGTCTGGTAATAAAAGAGGTTATGAATAGTATTGAGGCGCGCGCCCAAGATCTCATTGCATTGATCAAGGTGGCGTAGATAGGACCGGCTGAAATGACGGCAGGTATAACAGGCGCAGCCTTCATCCAAAGGACGGAGGTCGTCGCGATAGCGGGCATTGCGGATGCGTATTTCTCCTCCTCTCACGAACAAATGGCCGTTGCGGGCATTGCGGGTGGGTAGGACGCAATCAAACATATCGATGCCGCGCCGCACCGCCTCAACGATATCTTCCGGCGTCCCCACCCCCATGAGGTAACGGGGATTGTCCACCGGCATGCTCGGGGCAATGTGATCCAGGACGCGGCGCATATCCTCCTTCGGTTCTCCCACTGACAAACCGCCCAAGGCATAGCCGTCGAAACCGATCTCCATCAAGCCGGCCAGGGAGGCATCCCGCAGGGACTCATACATCCCTCCCTGCACGATCCCGAACAGCGCCGCCGGATTATCGCCATGGGCATCGCGGCTGCGCCGCGCCCAGCGCAGCGATAATTCCATGGACGTACGGGCTTGGCTCTCATCGGCGGGATACGGCGTGCATTCGTCGAAGATCATCACGATATCCGAGCCCAGGGCCCGTTGCACCGCCATGGATTCCTCGGGACCGAGAAACACCGGGTCACCGTTGACCGGCGAGCGAAATGACACTCCGCGCTCCTCCAGCTTGCGCAATTCGCCGAGACTGAACACCTGAAAACCGCCCGAGTCGGTAAGGATGGGGCCTTGCCAATGCATGAAATCATGGAGGTCGCCATGAGCGCGGATGATGTCCGTCCCTGGACGCAGCATCAAATGGAAGGTGTTGCCGAGAATGATTTCCGCCCCCAGTTCACGCAGCTCCTCCGGGGTCATGGCCTTAACTGTCCCGTAAGTCCCCACCGGCATGAAGGCGGGGGTCTCCACGCTACCGCGGCTGAAACTCATGCGTCCGCGCCGCGCAGCGCCGTCATTGGCCATCAATTCAAAATGCATCACTGACCCTATTTCTTCCTTCATCACACATCGTCACAGGCTCTAGTAACAAACATCGCATCGCCATAGCTGAAAAACCGATAACGCTGCGCCGCCGCATGACGGTAAGCAGCCATTATCCGCTGATAACCGCCGAAGGCGCATACCAACATCAGCAGCGTGGACTCCGGCAGGTGAAAATTAGTCACCATGGCATCCACCGTCTCGAAACGGTAACCGGGATAGATAAACAGCCGCGTATCGCCGTGAAAGGGTCGCAGTTCCCCGTCCTGCGAAGCACTCTCCAGACTACGCACCACCGTAGTACCGACCGCCACGACCCGTCCGCCCCGCGCCTTGGCGGCGCGCACCTGCTCGCATAATTGTTCGCTGACGGACACAGACTCCGAATGCATGCGATGCTCACGCAAGTCATCCACCCTCAGCGGTTGAAAGGTGCCCGCCCCCACATGCAGGGTGACAAACCCCAGTTCCACCTCCCGCCTGCGGATGTCCTCCAATAAAGGCTCGTCAAAATGCAAACCGGCGGTGGGTGCCGCCACCGCCCCCGGACGACGGGCAAACACGGTTTGGTAGCGACGGCGGTCTTCCTCACCGTCGGGACGGCTAATATAGGGCGGCAATGGAATATGTCCATATTGCTCTAGAAGCACCGTTACGGACCGCGGGTCGTGAAACTCCACTTCGTATAATTCGCCCTGCCGCGCCGAAACCTCCGCGTCGAATGCCCCCGCCATACGCAATCTTGCCCCGGGCTTGGGCGATTTACTGGCTCGTATATGGACCAAGGCGCGGCGTTCGTCCAACACCCGTTCCACCAGCATTTCCAGCTTGCCGCCGCTCGCCTTTATCCCGAACAATCGTGCCGGAATTACGCGGGTATCGTTAAAGACCAACAGATCCCCGGGCCGCAATTTTTCAGGAAGCTGCGCAATCAGTCCGTCATCCAGGACGCCAGTGATACCATCCACACTCAGCAAACGGCTATGGCTGCGCTCCGGCAAAGGACGTTGCGCAATCAGATCCTCGGGGAGTTCGAAATAAAAGTCATTGCGCCGCATGGGGCGCGAATAGTACCAATTTCCCCCGCCGCTTGCGAGCCGGCCGCCAGAATATTTAGCTTGCCCAAGTCCCAGAAATTCTTATACTAGTCGCCCTGGCGCCGGGATGGCGGAACTGGTAGACGCGCCGGACTCAAAATCCGGTGATGGTGACATCGTGGGAGTTCGATTCTCCCTCCCGGCACCACAGAATTATGCGCCTGTAAAAGCGACAATTGACGCCGTGTGCTAAAGTTTTGACCAAAACTAACGCTAATTTTGTACAAGATAGCGCCACTACGGTCTCTCACCTATACTCAGTCCGACAACAACATTGGGGTAATGGCCCTCTTACAGCATATTTTTGCCGCAAAGCAATACACAATTAACAATATCTTCTAATTCCATGAAGCGAGGCAGTAAATCATGAGTGGGACACGCTTCAGCATTGAGGTTCAACCGACATTACCGGAGCGCCTGCAGCGCCTGGAAGAATTATCCAACGACTTGCTCTACAGTTGGGACCGGCGGGTACGAGGACTGTTCGTGCGCCTCGATAAAGAGCTGTGGGAACAGTGCGACCATAACCCCAAATTATTCCTACGCCGCGTCGCACAGAACCGCCTCGATGAGGCGGCGGAAGACCGGGTCTTCGTGGAAGATTTCAACCGCGCCTTGTCGGCCTACGACACCTATAATCAAGAGCATACGCGGAGCATCGTCACTCCCCACCTTGATCCCAATCAAGACCTGGTCGCCTATTTTTGCGCCGAATTCGGTTTACATGAAAGCCTGCCCATCTATTCCGGCGGCCTGGGGATCCTGGCGGGGGATCACTGCAAGGCCGCCAGCGATCTGGCCATACCCTTCGTCGCCGTAGGGATGCTGTATCGTCAGGGATACTTCAATCAGACCATTGACGGCCAAGGCAAACAGATCGCCCATTACGCGCCGACCGCTTTTTCCCAACTACCCCTGCAAGCGGCACGCGACGACGCCGGTCAAGAATTGCACGTTCACGTCGCCATCGCCGACCGACGGGTCACCCTCAAGGTCTGGGAGGCCAAGGCCGGTCACATCCGCATGTTCTTTCTTGACAGCGACGTTCCGGACAACAGCCCCATGGATCGCTCCATCACCTATCAACTCTATGGCGGCGACATCCACACCCGTATCCAACAGGAGATCGTGCTGGGCATCGGCGGGGTACGGGCCCTGCGCGCCCTGGGCCTGCAACCCAGCGTGTGGCACATCAATGAAGGCCACGCCTCCTTCCTCACCGTAGAACGTATCCGCGAACATGTGGAACGCGGCATGGACTTTGATACGGCCTTGGAAGTAGTGGCGGCGGGAACGGTTTTCACCACCCACACACCGGTGGCGGCCGGTCACGACATCTTCGACCGACATCTGATGGAAACCTATTTCGGCGAATTTGTAAAACAACTCAGGATCAGCCTGCCGCAGTTCCTGGAATTGGGTCTGAGCCCCAGCAATGAAAACGGTTTCAACCAGACATCGCTGGCCTTGCGCTGCTCACGCTTCCATAACGGCGTCAGCCGCATCCACGGCGAGGTGGCATCGCGCATGGAGAGCTATGTTTGGCCGCAGATTCCGGCCGAGGAAAATCCTATCTCCTATATCACCAACGGCGTCCACGTCCCCACCTTTCTGGCGCGCGAATGGATGAGTCTTTTTGACATGCGCTTTGGCGGTGAATGGCGCAACGAACTCGGTAGCGAAGACTATTGGGCGCGGATAGAAGAGATCCCCGACCACAGCTTTTGGAGTCTACGCCAGTCTTTAAAGACTGAGTTACTGGAGGAGGTGCACGACCGCGCCTCGCGCCAACACCGTCGCAGCGGTTTGAGCGCCACTCAGATCAAGCGCATCACTCGCGCCCTGTCGGCTGATAATACCGATATCCTGACCGTGGGTTTCGCGCGACGCTTTGCCACCTACAAACGCGCGACACTGCTGTTTTCCGACCCGACGCGCTTGGCACGTCTCCTCAACAACCCGCAGCGACCGGTACTGTTGATCTTCGCCGGCAAGGCCCATCCCCACGACGTCCCCGGGCAGCAGCTTATTAAAATGATCCACGACTTTTCGCGCCGCCCCGAATTCGAGGGCAAGATCATTCTATTGGAGGGCTACGACCTGGCCCTGGGCCGCAAACTGGTGACCGGCGTGGATGTCTGGCTCAATACCCCCGAGTATCCGCTGGAGGCCAGCGGCACCTCTGGAGAAAAGGCGGGCATCAACGGCGTTTTGAACCTCAGCGTATTGGACGGTTGGTGGGGCGAAGGCTATAACGGCGAAAACGGCTGGGCGATCACGCCTCACGGTCCTGAGTATGACCCGGAGTTCCGTGACCGGGAGGAAGGTAACGAATTGCTGGACATCCTGGAAAAAGATGTCATCCCCATGTACTACGACCGCAACGGCCACGGCTATCCGGAGCAGTGGGTAAAGATGTCCAAGGCCTCCATGAAATCCCTGATCCCGCGCTATAACGCCGAGCGCATGGTGATGGACTATATCGTTCGCTTTTACAGTCAGGCGAGCCGCCAACGCAGCGCCCTCAGCGAACGCGAGTATACGCCGGCGCGGGAACTCGCCAAATGGAAAAAGCAGATCATCCACGCCTGGCCGCAGCTCAGCGCCCACCGTATCGAACCGACCCCCTCGCAGATCATGGCGGGGGAAACCCTGCCCTTGGAAGTGACCGTCAATCTGAACGGGTTATCCCCCCAAGACGTCACCATGGAATGCCTGGTGGGATCGCCGTCGGAGGCAAATGATTTCGTGGTCCATTCCAGCCACCTCTTCCACCCCGCGGAGGCCGGCCACGGCGATGAAGCCCTCTACCGCCTCGACTTGCAGCCGCCGCTGTCGGGCTTGCAGTACTATAAAATACGTATCTATCCCTCTCATCCCCTGCTGAGCCATCGCTTTGAGATGGGACGCATGCTCTGGATTTAAATCAGCACCGCAAACCCAAGTCCGCGGGGTCGCCACGTGCGCCCCGCGGCCACCAGATCTGAGCAATCAGCCGCCACCCCGCTTGATCACGGACGAGAGGGTACCGTCTGACGTGAGTACGGCCCGCCCTCACTTTGACCCGCGACCGACTGATTTGACGGTTCTTTTATTATTTCGTGATATATCCGTGATCTTGGTGCGCGACACTGGTCTGCAACCCAGGATTGACCATCATGATTAAGCTCACCGCATTTATAGGCCTGATAGCGGCCGTGGCAATCGCCAACCTTGCAGCGGCTGCAAGTCTCACCCTTTCCAGCCACGAACAGCGCACCGCCCTGATCGAACTCTACACCTCGGAAGGCTGCAGCAGTTGTCCGCCCGCGGAGCGCTGGTTAAGCCGCTTACAGGATGATCCGCGCTTGTGGATACAAATCGTGCCGCTTGCCTTCCATGTGGACTACTGGAATTATCTCGGCTGGCGCGACCGCTTTGCGGATGCACGCTTTTCACAACGACAAGGCGATTATCAACAACACGATTACCTGAAAACAATATACACCCCTGCCGTCATGAAAAATGGCCGGGAATGGCGCGGCTGGTCCTACAGTGATATCCCGCTGTCTACCCATGAGGATCGAGCCGGGATACTCAAAGCCACTATCGGAGACGAGAAATCCAGTGCGCAATTCATCCCCGTCTACCGCGGACAATCCCGCCTCATGCTTAACGTAGCCTTGCTCGGCTCTCATCTATCGACCCGCGTCGCAGCGGGTGAAAATGCCGGCAAAATCTTAAGGCATGATTTTGTCGTACTGAATTTTCATCAATTCATACAAGTATCACAAGACGGACAGTTTCGCTGGAAACTGCCCGGACTCTTAAAGAATGCACGACAGGACACATCGGCTATCGCCTTGTGGGTCACGGCAGTGAATGATCCGACCCCGCGGCAGGCTACCGGAGGATGGATAAAATCAAGAAAAAGATCGACGCTTAGCGATTAACTTCGCCCGTACAACGCGCACAGATGGCGTAACCGTGACGCCAAACCGACATCGACTTGGTCCCAATTAAAACGCCAACGCCAATTGCCGTCGGGTTTCCCCGGAATATTCATGCGATGCTCGCTGCCCAATTCCAGCACGTCCTGCATAGGGATCATCGCCAGGGTAGCAACCGCAGCCATCGCCGCCCGAATCAATGACCAGGGCATGGGTTCACCGGACGAGTGCAGATATTCATCTACATGATTCCGAGTCTCTGCAGATAAGCTGTGATACCAGCCCACGCTGGTATCGTTGTCATGCGTACCGGTATAAACCACCGCCAGGTGGTGGTGATTATGCGGCAGATAAGGATTGGCGGAGCCGCCGTCGAAGGCGAACTGTAATATCTTCATCCCGGGGAAACCATGCCGCAGGCGCAAGGCCTCCACCTCGGGAGTAATAAGACCCAAGTCCTCCGCCACCACTGGCAAAGGGTCGAAGTGCCTGCGCAGTACGTCGAACAAGGCATCACCCGGTGCCGGTACCCAGCGGCCGTTCATGGCGGTGTCGTGGTCGGCAGGTATTTCCCAATAGGCCTCGAAGCCGCGAAAATGATCGATACGCACCAGATCAAATAATTGTAATTGGGTCCCGAGGCGCGTCACCCACCACTGAAAGCCTTCTTGCTCCATACGCTCCCAGCGGTAATGGGGATTGCCCCAGAGCTGCCCGGTAGCAGAGAAGTAATCCGGCGGCACACCGGCCACCACCGTCGGCCGACCTGCTTCATCCAATTGAAAATAATCCCGCTGCGCCCAGACATCGGCGCTGTCGTGGGCGACGAAGATCGGCAAGTCCCCGAACAACAGCACCCCATGACGGTTGGCGTAGTCCTTCAATGACCGCCATTGTTGCGAAAACACAAACTGCTCGAATCGGATCAACTCCAAGGCATCCCGATATTGCTGCCGCGCCGCCTGCAAACTCGCCGGATCACGATCACGCAACTGCGCCGGCCAGTCTATCCATGAGGCATGGTGATGCGCCTCGCGCAGCACCGCGTACAAGGCATAGTCTTCCAGCCACTGGCGGTTGGTTTCGACAAATTCAGAATAGTGGCGCTTGTCCGCCTCACCTGCGCGTTGCATGAAACCCTGATAGGCGGTGTTCAACAGGCGCTGCTGAATCGCGGGCGTTGCAGGCAATTCAGCAAGCGACGCCTCCAACCAGCCGGCGCTCACCAACAACTCGGCGCTGATATACAAGGGATTGCCCGCATGCAGGGACAAACATTGATAGGGAGACCCGTCATCATGGGTGGGACCGACCGGCAAGAACTGCCATACGCTCTGCCCGGCCGCTACGAGGAAGTCAACAAATCGATAGGCTTCGGGGCCCAAAGTACCACACGCCCCCCCACCCGGCAGGGACGTAAGGTGCAGCAAAATGCCCGCACGACGCGTTACCAATGGATTCATCACAATGGCCGCTTATTCCGCCTGCCCGGGACGCATTGTCCCCCCGTGCTGGGGTGAACCGCCGCCGTGGCTGATCGTTTGTGTTAGATAACCCGGCGGCTCCTCGCCCATCATGTGATAGAGATTGGCCAAATGCAATCTAAAGAGACGCTCGAAATCCAGTACCGTGCCGCTAGGATTATAGTCACCGAACCACCAGAACCAATCGGAACCCTCGCATATTGCCAGCTGCCGTTCCGCAGCCTCGCGATGCTCGCCGATGAGCTGACCGCTGGCGACGGCTTTGTCGAACGCCATCTTGGCGTCACCAAGAACATCCCAGGCGCGGTTCTTATCCTTGTCCCCAATCCAGGTGGAGAAGGTACCGTACACCCAACTCCCGGCAACCAACCGCGGCAGAGATGACACCTGCCCCCCTTCACTCAGATAATCCGAGAATGTGGTCAAACGAATGCGCGGGTGCGTTGACAGCCGCGTATAGAGCGCGTTGAGGAAATAGTAGCCGTTATTCGGATAAAATTCCCAGGCATTCTCCCCGTCCAAGATGATGGGAACCAGATAATCGCCGCCGTCACTGCAGGCGTCATCTATGGTCTCGAGATGCGTCACCAGATTATTGACCGCATCGTCACCGTGCCATGTGGAGTAGGTAAAACCGATCATGTCCGACAAGCCGTCATCGCGGAAAAAACAGGCGATATCACCGGCATCGGCGACCCGGCAAGGTCGGTATAGCTGTTGTTCCCGCGATACCCCATGAACCTTGCCGGAAGCCTTCAAGCTGTGTTGCAACACGGCGCCACCCGACGCCGCCCAATGAAATCCCGCGTCGGAGAACAGTTTTAAAGCAGCCGCACTGACACTGCCTTCTGACGGCCAGCAACCCGTGGGTTTGAAACCGAAGTAACGCTGGAAGGTGGCCAGGCCCTGTTCAATATGGGCGCGCGCCCGTTCTTCACCCCCGGGATAACGCGGCAACAACGGCAAGGGGACATCGACCATGGCCTCCCGTGCACTGCCCAAATCCGATAGCAAGGGAATGATGGGATGGGCGTAGGGGTTCACCGACAATTCCACCTGCCCACGTTCCGCCAAGGCGCGGTAGCGGGCGATAATTCCGCCTACCGAATCAGCGATGATCTCCAGCAGCTCGCGACGATCGTGCAGGGAGAAGGCCGTCTCCTTATCCATCAAGCGCTTCACGCGAACATCGCGGCGCTTCACCGTTTCACCCAGCCAGGCGAGGTGATACCACACCACCAGGTCGCTCAAGTACTGCTCGCCCATGTACATGATGGCTTCGGGTTTATCGTCCAACCATTCCGCGATGTCGGCAAGTCGCTTGTAGGCGGGATAAGGATCGATCAAGCGTTCCTTATTGGCGCGCAGGCAGATCTTTATCAAGTCGAGACGCTGTTCGCGCCGCACCGGCAAGGCGGGCTCGTCCAGTGCAGCCAGCAAGGGATCACGCAAGGCGGATGCATCTTTGAGATAACCGTGCAGTTGATTAGCGTAATCGTTGATCTGATCCAGCAATACCGGCGCAAAATTCACCACGGCTCGCGCCGCCGGCACATCCTCCAGATGAGCGGCCATATCCGCATAGTCCTTCATCGCGTGCAGATAGGTCCACGGCAACTGATACTCACCGCTCACCAGGTCCCGATACTCCGGCTGATGCATGTGCCAGCACAGCACCACGTTTAAACGTTTTTTAGCGGACATAACGTCTACGATCGCCCAGCATCTCCGGAATCACCAGCACCACACCTTCGGGGGACACATAAAAACGTTCGGCATCCTCTTCCGGATTCTCTCCGATCACCATGCCGTCGGGGATGTGGCAAAACTTATCTACCACCACTTTACGCAGCCGGCAATTCTTTCCGACTTCAACGTCGGGCAACACCACGCAGTCACGCAGGGACGCCCCCGCGTTCAGCACCACGTTGGAAAACAGCAGCGAATGGCGCACCTCGGCACCGGAGATGATGCAACCGCCCGAGACCATGGAATCGATGGCCATACCGCGCCGATCATCGTCATCGAAAACGAACTTGGCCGGCGGGAGTTGCGCCTGGTAGGTCCAGATCGGCCAGGTTTCATCATAGAGATTCAGCTCCGGAGTAACACCGATCAATTCCATGTTCGCCGCCCAGAAGGCATCGACGGTGCCCACATCCCGCCAATAGGCCTGCTCGCCTTTTTCATCGCGAAATGGGTAGGCCATGGCCCGATATTTGTCGATGATGCGCGGGATAATATCTTTACCGAAATCGTGAGTGGAAGTAGTAGTGTCGGAATCTCGGATGAGCTGCTCGTACAGAAACAGGGTATTGAAAATGTAGATGCCCATGGAGGCCAGGGCCGTATCTTTTTTCCCCGGCGTCGGCTGAGGATCATCTGGTTTTTCCGCAAACCCGGTGACCTGCCAATCGTCATCCACCGACATCACCCCGAAGGCTTTGGCCTGTTCCAGCGGCACCTCGATGGCACCGATGGTGAGATCCGCGCCCTTGGCGACGTGATAGGCAATCATGGGACCATAGTCCATCTTGTAAATATGATCTCCGGCCAAAATCAATACGTATTCCGGCCGATGGCTGCGGATGATATCCAGGTTTTGAAATACCGCGTCCGCCGTCCCCGTGTACCACGAGGTCTTGATGCGCTGCTGGGCCGGAACCAACTCCACAAACTCACCCAGTTCGGCGCGCAGAAAACCCCAACCTTGTTGGATATGGCGAATAAGCGAATGGGCTTTGTATTGAGTCAATACCGCGATGCGCCGAATTCCGGAATTGAGGCAATTGGAGAGGGGAAAGTCGACGATGCGAAATTTGCCTCCGAACGGTACGGCTGGCTTTGCCCGCCACAGCGTCAGGTGCTTTAAGCGCGAGCCGCGCCCCCCAGCCAAGATCAGCGCCAACGTATCCTGCGTAAGACGGCTGACAAAACGTTCTGTTTGCATATGATCCAAATCCCCCCACTATTATGCTGACGGAATCCGGAATGACCATCCGGACCCTTCCCCATCTCCCCGCAGCCGGAGGATAGGACAGCCGCCCAAGTGAATATGTTAACATTAGTAGAGAAAGGAAAGGTGTGACATGCTGCCATTTAGCCAATAATCAGCAGGTCATGATCGTCCGATGGAATATTGGCAGTAGACTGCTAGCATAATGGAAAGACTCCGGCACCTTGAGGGATGCACCATGACCCCGTCTGAACTAAGCCTCATCACAGAGGCGCGACATCACGACCCCTTCGCCGTATTGGGCAAACACCGCACTCCGCAGGGTGAACTGATCCGCGCCTATCTGCCGGGCGCCGATACCGCATCCATCGTGGACGGCGACTTGCCTCTGCAGCGCATAAACGGCAGCGATATCTTCGAGTGGCGCGGGCAAATTGGCCTGATTCCCGACCATTACCGCCTCCACTGGCAAACTGCGGATGGTCATTCTCACACGGCCTACGACCCTTATTGTTTCCCCCCGCAAATTTCCGAGTTCGATTTACACCTCTTCAATGAAGGCAAGCATTGGCATGCCTATAAATTCCTCGGGGCGCACCCGTGGACGGTGGAGGGCGTGGAGGGCGTATTGTTTGCCACCTGGGCCCCCAACGCGGCACGGGTCAGCGTGGTCGGCGACTTCAACAGCTGGGACGGACGCGCCCATCCGATGCGGATACGCGGCGGCACCGGCATCTGGGAATTATTCATCCCTGACCTGCAGCCGGGCACTCTGTATAAATTTGAACTGCGCAACCGCGATTCCGGGAATATCTATCTCAAATCTGACCCTTATGGGCAAGTTTTTGAGCGCCGCCCCAGTACCGCTTCTATCGTACGCGGCACAGACGTCTATGTTTGGAATGATGCGCCGTGGTTGGAGAAACGCGGTCACGTCGACTGGCAGCATCAACCCCTGTCTATCTATGAAGTCCATCTTGGCTCATGGCAATTGGATGAACAGGGTAATTTTCTGAATTACCGGGAACTGGCACGACGGCTGGTGGAATACGTCAAGCCCTTGGGTTTTACCCATATCGAACTGCTGCCCATCACCGAACACCCCTTGGATGTCTCGTGGGGATATCAGACCGTCGGCAACTTCGCCGCCACCAGCCGTTTCGGCTCCCCGGACGATTTCCGCTTCTTCGTCGACTATTGCCACCGACATGACATCGGCGTATTCCTCGACTGGGTACCGGGACATTTCCCCAAAGACCCCCATGGTCTGGTGCGGTTCGACGGTAGCGCCCTCTACGAACATGAAGATCCGCGCAAAGGAGAACATCGCGACTGGGGCACGCTCATCTATAACTACGGCCGGAATGAGGTCCGTAATTATTTGCTGGCCAGCGCCGTGTTCTGGATAGAGGAATGCCATATCGACGGTCTGCGCGTTGATGCCGTGGCCTCCATGCTCTATCTCGATTATTCGCGCGAGCCCGGCGATTGGGTCCCCAATATCTATGGCGGCAATGAAAACCTGGAAGCTATCGCCTTCCTGCGCCAGCTCAACGAAGTCACCCACGGCCAGTTCCCGGGCACGGTGGTGATGGCGGAGGAATCCACCGCCTGGCCCATGGTGTCCCGTCCCACCTGGCTGGGCGGCCTCGGCTTCAGCATGAAATGGAACATGGGATGGATGCACGACAGCCTGTCGTATATGCAAAACGATCCCATCCACCGCCACTACCATCACGATATGCTTACCTTCGGCATGTTGTACAGTTTTACGGAAAACTTCGTGCTGCCTTTTTCCCACGATGAAGTGGTGCACGGAAAGCGCTCATTGCTATATCGCATGCCGGGCGACGAGTGGCAGCGTTTTGCCAATCTGCGCCTGCTCTACACTTATATGTTCACCTATCCCGGCAAGAAGCTGCTGTTCATGGGCTGCGAATTCGGACAAGGCGACGAATGGGATTCCGCCTCGGAGTTGGACTGGTACGTCTTGGACTATCCCTTTCACCAGGGCGTTAAACGGCTGGTAGGCGATCTGAATC
The DNA here is from genome assembly GCA_963810615.1 of uncultured Gammaproteobacteria bacterium. Lineage (GTDB taxonomy): Bacteria > Pseudomonadota > Gammaproteobacteria > DRLM01 > DRLM01 > JARRQJ01. The sequence continues at coordinate 63,087 of CAWEOA010000002.1, forward strand.
GCCTCTATCGAGGCTCCCCGGCCCTCTATCACTATGACTTCGAACCGCAAGGGTTCGAATGGATAGACTGCCACGATGCCCCGCAATCCATACTGAGCTACGTGCGACGTCACGATGATCAAATCGCCATTATCGCCCTTAATTTCACCCCGATACCGCGCTATAACTATCGCTTAGGGGTTCCCCATGCCGGACTGTACCGGGAAACCCTCAATTCCGACTCGGAATATTACAGCGGCAGCAACCTCGGCAATGCCGGCACGGTAGAGGCCGAGGAAATCCCGTGGATGGGCCGACCTTACTCCATCAGCATCACCTTGCCGCCCCTGGCCGGGGTGGTCTTCCTGCCGCAATTGGATTAAGCGCTTTATCCTAACAATTGCATAGTGACCGTCATGCTGGCGGCCAACAACAGGGGCAGGCCCCACTGCGCGAGGGGTGGAGCAGATTGCTCGGTCAACATGATGGGCTCACAGGCGGCGCCTTCCGCCTCCCCGGTCACCATACCAAAGATGGCGCCGGACACGGCGCCGATGCGGGCCATCGGTCCGGCCGCTTCCCCGCTGGCCGCCAATGCCGCGCGTAGATGAGCCTGCACCCGGGTCACCGCCTCCAAACTCAATGCGGCCCGTACCGCAAATCGCTCGTGGGGAAACCTCAACAGGCCCAAAGGCGCCATCATCCAATGCAGGGCGCCGAGCACCTCGTCCCGGGACGTGACCGACAGCAATAAACTGGCGGCCGTCACCATCAAGGCCAAAGATGTTATCCGTAACCCACCCTGCCATAAACCTTCGACGGTAGGCAGCCACGCGGCAAAGGACGGCATGGCCGGGATCAGCGGCACTCCGGGAGTGAGCCATAGATAAATTACGGCTATGGAAAGAAACAGCCAGCGCATGCGGCGCAACAGGCGCCATGCCGCATGCCAGGATTGACCATCAAGCTTCATGTATAGATACGTCAGGACCATGATAGCGACGAGAATATTCGCCGCATCGCCCTGCGCCAGAAACGCCGTCAACACAATAAAACTGATTATGCGAATTACAGGATGCATAGAGATAAACCATGAGGTGCGCTGGTGGCACCCGCAAACAGGCGCGTACGGCCTAAGCGATTTTCTCCACCAGGCCCTTGGCTTCCTGCTTTTGCTGATCGTTACCTTCCTCGATAACTTCAGTGAGGATATCGCGGGCGCTGTCATTGTCGCCCATATCGATATAGGCCCGGGCCAGATCCAACTTGGTACCGACGACGTCCGTGCCCGCCAGTAAATCCGCGTCATCCAAACCGAAGTCGATATTGCCGAAATCGGATATGGCGGGTTCAATTTCCCAGGATTTATTCCGATCACCAGCTCCCGTAGCGCTCTCTTCCTCGGCCTCGGCACCGACATCCTTTTCTTCCTCCGCAGGCATTTGAGACGCAAATTCCGAATCCGTATGCAAGGGTTCGGAAGTCTGTTCATCCGCCTCATGCAAAACGACATCTGCCGCCTCTCCCAGAGCCTCCTCTTCAAGATTCAGGTCAAATTCCATTTTTTCATCTTGCGGTGCGGCGGCAGCCACTTGAACGTCTTCAACCGGACCGCTATCTGCGGTTTCGTCACCAATATTCAAATCAAAGGAATCTTCGCCCGCCCCCGCGGCTGTAAGCGCTTCGCCTGATAAGGTTCCGGCAACACCACCACCGGCCTCCTCTTCGGACAAAACACCCTTGCCAGCCGTATCACCGACACCGGCCGAGGCGTTAAACAAGGTGTGATCAGGACAGAGTTCCCGACCCATAGGCAGGATCCGCTGCCACAGGGCATCATCGTCATTCGCACCTAAACTCTCGTAGAGCGATTGCGCTACGCTTCGGAAAGATTCGGCATTCTTGGATGCATAATAAATCTCCAACAGCTTCGCCTGCAGATCCTGGCGACCAGGCTGTTTGGCGAGCGCATTTTGAATGAGCGCTTCGGCCTGTTGATAGCGACGATATGCCAGATAGACGTCGGCCTCGACGATGGGATCAATGTCACCTTCCGGAGTATGCAGCACATCCAGATCACTGGCAGCTTGCGGTATGTCCTGTTCCGCCTCGTGCGCAACTTCTTCCGCCACGTCGGTCATCTGCTGGGTATCGCCCAACTCGGCCACATCGGAGATTTCCGTGCGTTCTTCCTGAGCGGGCTGATCTTCCACCACAGGCAATACGTCCTGATCTTCAAGGCTTTCGTCCGGCTCGACTTCCGCGTCGTTGCGCCGACGCCGCATAACCAACCATAACACCGACAATAACAGCAGCGCCGCTCCGCCTGCTGCAGCCATCAAGGTTGGATCGGCAAATAAGTCCGTCGATTCCTTGGTCTTGGGCGCGGCGGGTTGCACGGGTGCCGGCTTGGCCGACATCGGATTAACCGCTGCAGACGGCGGTACTGTCGCTGCCGGAGTACTCGAGTCCGCGGCAGGCTGAGTCGCCGTCATCCCAGAGCGTTTTTGCAATTCGTTCAGCGATTCATCTTTAAGCGTCAGCAAGCGCTGCATGGAATTAATTTGATCTTCCAAGGCCGAGACGCGCGACCGTAATTCATCGCTTTCCCGCTTGGCGGTATCGGACGATTCCATAGCGATAGCAAGCTCGCCGCGCAATTTATCCAGCTCTTCCTGCGTGCCGCCCGCAGCCCCTCCGGATTTGGCTGAAACATCCCCGGGGGCCACCAGACGCAGCCGCGCTGATTCCTTGCCTTGGCTTGCAGTGCTTGTCTGTTGAGACTCTTGTCCTGCCTTGGCGGCAGGGGCGGCGCCTTCAGCTTCACCGGTTACGGCGGAACCGCGACGACTCTGTTGCCAGCGCTGATATTGACGGGCCGCTTCCCGCACCGCTTGTTCTTTATCGATAGCCATCACTGCGGACTTCTCGGGCACCCGCAGCACATAACCAGCCTTGAGACTATTGATATTGTTATCGTAGAAGGCCTGCGAATTTTCCTTCAATAAGGCCAGCATCATTTGATAAACGCTGACGGAATCATCCGGCAGCAGGGTCTTTGCGATATTCCACAAGGTGTCATTGCGTTCAGTGGGACCGTAGCTTATCGCACCCTTGTCATTCTTCACCCTGGACTTGATCTCATTGCCGCCCGCACTTCCGGCAGTCGGCGACACCTGTTGAGGTACAGCGGCCGGAGCCGGACTCGCCGGTGCGGTTGCCGCCATCGGTGCCGGTTGCGGTTGCGGTGGATTTGCAGGGACAGCAGGCTTGGGCGGCGCTTCGATAACGGGTGCAGCAACCGGTGCCTTCTGTTCCTCGCCGAAGACCGGCGGATCCAGCAGCAAGGTATATTCACGTAGCAGTCGCCCCGACTGCCAGTTCAGCTGCACAATAAAATCAAGGAAAGGTTCGCGAATCGGTTGGGTAGAAGTAATATTCAGAGTCGCCGTGCCGTCTTTTCCGGGCACGATGGTGAACTTGATATCCGACAGGACCGCCGGCCGTTCAATGCCCGCCCGCGCAAACTCGTCGTTCGGTGCCAGACGCACCGACGCATTACCCAATTCTCCGGGTTGCGCCGACAAGATACGGACATCGGCATTAAGGGGCTCATTAAGGGCAGAATGCAGTTCGATATCACCCAGCCCCAACGCGTAAACCCGGGTGGACGCTATCGCCACGGCCACCGCCAGCGCCAATTTACGCATCTTCAATTGTCTTCCTTTTCTCAGTATCACCCGTCTACCCTTCGACAACCGGTCCTTCGCATTTCTCCGCCACCCCAACCGTATCCCATGAGGGATTCATACGAACTAACATATCGGATTTACGGAGAATTTCTTTAATTGCCCTATCGGCACGAAGAATGAGCAAGTCCCTGCCCCCTAAGCCATTGATACGTCCGTTAATACCAAATGATTCCTGATCAGTATATCCCTAACTAAGATAGTCTTTTACCAGAATCTCAGCAATTTGAATACTGTTCAAGGCGGCACCTTTGCGTACGTTGTCGGCCACAATCCACAAATCTAAACCAAGGGGGTGCGACAAATCTTCGCGCACCCGCCCGACATAAACCGCATCTGCGCCCACCGCTTCGGTCACGGCGGTGGGGAAGGCTCCTGTCTTACGCCTGTCGACCAGCTTAACACTCGGCGATTTTTCCAACAGTTGCCGGGCCGCGGCCGCCGTGATTTTATCCCGCGTTTCAATATGCACCGCCTGAGAATGGCCGAAAAAAACCGGCACGCGCGCGCAGCTTGCATTGACTTGGATGGTCTCATCGGCAAGGATCTTACGCGTCTCCCACAACATCTTCATTTCCTCGCGCGTGTAGCCATTATCCAAAACTTCACCGACCACAGGCAAAACATTGAACGCAATTTGCTTGGGATAGACCTTACTGCTAACCCCCTTCATATTGAAGATCGACATGGTTTGCGTCGCCAATTCATCCATGGCCATCTTACCCGTACCGGAGACCGCTTGAAAGGTGACTACGTTTATGCGCTTGATCCCCACCGCATCGTAAATCCCCTTCAAGGCCACCAGCAGCAAGGTCACACAGGAATTGGGATTGGCGATGATGCTACGCCGGCGGTACTGGCTGATGGCCTCGGCGTTGACCTCAGACACCACCAAGGGCACGTCCTCTTCGTAACGAAATTGCGCGCTGTCATCGATAACGACGCAGCCGACGGCGGCAGCCCTGGGCGCATGCAGGGCGGCAAGCTCCTCCCCGGCGCAGAAAAAGGCAAGCTGCGCTTGCGAAAAATCGAAGTCGGCGACATTCCGTACCGGCACATAGCTATCTCGAAATTCAACGCGACCGGCTTCGATCCCGGTCGAATCCAGCGCATACAAGGTCCCAAGCGGAAAATCCCGTTCGGCCAACAGAGACAACACCGCTTCGCCCACGACGCTGCTAACCCCAACGATGGCTACGTTGTATTTAGTGGTCATCATCAATAGGACTATTGTTCCAGCAGGATATTCAACATGCGCCGCAGCGGCTCTGCGGCGCCCCACAGCAGTTGGTCACCGACGGTGAAGGCGGACAGGTACTGCGGCCCCATAGTGAGCTTGCGCAAACGCCCTACCGGCACGGTCAAAGTCCCGGTCACGGCGGTCGGCGTCAGTTCACGCATACTGAGCTCACGGTCGTTGGGTACCACTTTGACCCAGTCATTATGAGTGGCGATGATGTCACGAATCTCATCCAGCGGCACATCCTTGCTCAGCTTGATGGTCAGGGCCTGGCTGTGACAGCGCATGGCACCGATGCGCACACACAGACCGTCGATGGGGATGGGCTGGGCGCTGCGCCCCAGGATCTTGTTGCATTCCACCTGGGCCTTCCACTCTTCCTTGCTCTGACCACTGTCGAGCTGCACGTCGATCCACGGGATCAGGGAACCGGCCAGCGGTACCGGCCAGGCGTCCAAGGGATAGCGATCGGAGCGCATAAAATCGGCAACCTGCTTGTCGATCTCCAAGATGGCTGAGGCGGGATCGTCCACCAGCGCGGCCACCTCGCCGTTAATCGCCCCCATCTGCCGGATCAATTCGCGCATATTGCGCGCGCCAGCACCGGAAGCGGCTTGATAGGTCATGGGGCTGATCCACTCGACTAGCCCCTTGTCCAACAGCCCGCCAATGGCCATCAGCATCAGCGACACGGTGCAGTTGCCGCCGACGTAGGTCTTGACCCCCTTGGCCAGACCGTCCTTGATGACCTCGTAGTTGACCGGATCCAGGACAATGATGGCATCATCCTTCATGCGCAGCGCGGAGGCGGCATCTATCCAATAGCCGTTCCAGCCCGCCGCGCGCAGCCGCGGATACACCTCTTTGGTATAATCGCCGCCCTGGCAAGTGACGACAACATCCATGGTCTGCAAGGCATCGATACTGTTGGCATCCATCAGCGGCGGCACATCCTTGCCGATGGCCGGGCCCTTGCCACCCACCTGGGAGGTGGTGAAAAACACCGGGTCAATCGATTCGAAATTCCGTTCGGCCTGCATGCGCTGCATCAGTACCGAGCCCACCATGCCGCGCCAACCGATGAATCCCACTCTTTTCATGATCAAACCTCGCCATTAATGTCCGGTGGGTTACCCCACCACGATGAAGGCACAACACAAAATTATCATAGGCTGACGACTGATTTACACTCGCCGCATGCCCAACAGCATCTATTCGCGCAGGGCCGCCACGACCGCATCACCCATGGCCGCCGTGCTCACCTTCTGCATGCCCGCTGTGAAAATGTCAGCGGTACGATAACCCTGTTCCAGCACCGCCTCTACCGCCGCATCCACGCGGTCCGCCAATGCCGTCTCGCTTAAAGTGTAGCGCAACAGCATGGCCACGGAGAGGATGGTCGCCAGCGGATTGGCGATGCCCTGCCCGGCAATATCCGGTGCCGAACCATGTATCGGCTCGTACATCCCCTTGTTGCAATCGTCCAGCGACGCCGAGGGCAGCATGCCGATGGAACCGGTGAGCATGGAGGCCTCGTCGGAGAGGATATCGCCAAAGATGTTACCGGTGACGATGACATCGAACTGCTTGGGGTTACGCACCAACTGCATCGCGGCATTGTCCACATACATATGGCTCAAGGTCACTTGCGGATAGTCCTTAGCGACTTCGATGACGACCTCCTTCCACAACTCGCTGCATTCCAGCACATTGGCCTTTTCCACCGAGCACAGCTTCTTGCCGCGTTTCAAGGCGATCTCAAAGGCCACCTGGGCAACACGCCGCACCTCCGATTCGCTATAGACCATGGTATTGAATCCGACCCGCTCGCCGTTGCGTTCCTCGATACCGCGCGGCTGCCCGAAATAGATATCCCCGGTCAACTCGCGCACGATCAAGATATCCAGACCGGCCACCACCTCCGGCTTGAGGCTAGAGGCGGCGGCCAGCTGCGGATAGAGCAGCGCCGGCCGCAGGTTGGCGAACAAGTTGAGTTCTTTGCGGATGCGCAACAGACCGCGTTCCGGGCGCTGGTCCCGCGGCAGGGTATCGTATTTGACGCCGCCCACCGCGCCTAACAGGACCGCGTCCGCCTGCTGGGCCAACGCCAAAGTCGTCTCCGGCAGGGGATCGCCCGCCGCATCATAGCCCGCCCCGCCGATGGGCGCCTGTTCCGTTTCTATAGCAAGACCGAAATCCTGGCGCAGACATCCCAACACCTTCACCGCCTCCGCAACGATCTCCGGACCGATGCCATCCCCGGGTAACACCGCTATCTTTTTGGTCATATTCTATGATTCCCGATCACTCTATACTATGCCACCCAGAGCACCATACTCATGGTGGATTTTTACGCATTTACCACCGTGCCGCATGGTGTCGATCTATGCATTAATTATGGAACAACCACGGCGCCTCGCTGCGGCGGCGCGCCTCGTAGGCCTTGATCTCCGCCACATGCTGCAGGGTGAGACCGATATCGTCCAGGCCGTTGAGCAGGCGATGCTTGCGAAAGGCGTCCACCTCGAAGGCGATGATCTCGCCGCCCGGTGTGGTCACGGTCTGAGCGGCCAGATCCAGCTGCAGGCGGTAACCGGGGGTCGCCAGCGCCTCGGCAAACAAACGGTCCATTACCGCGGCGGGCAGGACGACGGGCAGGATGCCGTTGTTGAAGCAGTTATTGAAAAAGATATCCGCAAAGCTCGGGGCGAGAACGACACGAAACCCGTAGTCCAACAGCGCCCATGGCGCGTGTTCGCGCGATGAACCACAACCGAAATTATCCCGTGCCAATAATATTTGCGCACCCTGATAACGTGCTTGGTTGAGCACGAAATCGGGGTTGAGGCGCCGCTTGCCGTGATCCATGCCCGGCTCGCCGGGATCCAGATACCGCCACTCGTCGAACAGATTAGGACCGAAGCCGGTACGCTTGATCGACTTCAGATACTGTTTGGGAATGATCTGATCGGTATCCACGTTGGCGCGATCCAAAGGCAGCACCACGCCGTTCAATTTATCTAGCTTATCCACTTTGACTCCTCTTATCTCTTTCCGCTGCAGGCCTTGGCGCGCTAATCAAGCAAAAACGAACCGCTACTTAGCCTGTAGCTCAATGCCATTCGCGCACATCCACAAAGTGACCAGCGATCGCCGCCCCCGCCGCCATGGCGGGACTGACCAGATGGGTGCGTCCGCCCGCACCTTGACGCCCTTCGAAATTGCGATTGGAGGTGGACGCGCAGCGCTCCCCCGGCTCCAGGCGATCGGCGTTCATGGCCAGGCACATGGAACAACCCGGCTCACGCCATTCAAAGCCCGCCTCAACGAAGATGCGATCCAGGCCTTCGGCCTCGGCCTGCTTTTTCACCAAGCCCGAGCCAGGTACTACCATTGCCTGCTTGACGCTGTCCGCCTTTTTGCGGCCCTTCACTACCACCGCCGCCGCGCGTAAATCCTCGATGCGGGAGTTGGTGCATGAACCGATGAATACCTTATCGACGCTGATGGCGCTGATCGGCGTGCCGGGCTGCAGAGCCATATAGTGCAAGGCGCGCTGCATGCCTTCGCGCTTGGTGGGATTGGCTTCCTGAGCGGGATCGGGCACCACGGCATCCACCGGAACTACCATCTCCGGCGAGGTCCCCCAGCTCACCTGCGGCTTGATATCGGTCGCGGCGATGTGCACCACACGATCGAAATGCGCCCCCGCATCACTGTGCAAATCCCGCCACGCCTGCACCGCTTGTTCCCATTGGGCGCCCTCAGGCGCATAGAAGCGGCCGCGCACATAATCGATGGTCTTGTCGTCCACCGCCACCATGCCGGCGCGGGCACCCGCCTCGATGGCCATATTGCACACTGTCATCCGCCCTTCCACGGACAGGGCACGAATCGCCGCGCCACCGAATTCGATGGCATAGCCGGTGCCGCCCGCCGTACCGATTTCACCGATAACGGCCAGCACGATGTCCTTGGCGGTAATCCCCGGAGCGGCATCGCCGTCCACGCTCACCAGCATGTTCCTGGATTTTTTTTGCACCAGGCACTGGGTGGCGAGCGCATGCTCCACCTCCGAGGTCCCGATCCCGAAGGCCAGGGCACCCAAGGCTCCGTGGGTGGAGGTGTGGGAATCGCCGCACACCACGGTCATCCCGGGCAGGGTAGCGCCCTCCTCCGGACCGATGACGTGCACGATGCCTTGGCGTTCGTCATCCATCTTGAATTCAGTGATACCGAACTCCTCGCAATTGCGATCCAGGGTCTCCACCTGCAGTCGCGATATGGGATCGGCGATGCCTTTGGCGCGATCCAAGGTTGGGACGTTATGGTCGGCGGTGGCCAGATTGGCGTCACGCCGCCACACCGGCCGCTGGTTGAGCCGCAGGCCCTCGAAGGCCTGCGGCGAGGTCACTTCATGCACCAGATGGCGGTCGATATACAGGAGACAGGTCCCATCCTCGTTGCCCCGTACCACGTGCGCTTCCCACAATTTGTCATATAAGGTCTTGTTTGCCACAACAAGTTACTCCCAAGCATGCTTACCTAAACCAGATGCTAATACAGAACCATACATTCTACAAATTCATGTTATTCATGTATTCTATTCCTATCTGGAATATTATAGACCTGAGAACTCACATGGATATCGATGCCCTCCACGCCTTCATCAGCGTTGCCCGCCAAGGATCCTTTTCCCTGGCGGCAGAGGCCCTGCATCTCACCCAGCCGGCGGTGAGCAAACGCATCGCCGCGCTGGAACAGATGCTGGACACCCGCTTATTCGACCGCATCGGCAGACGCGTCATCCTCACCGAGGCGGGCCAGACCCTGCTCAGCCGCGCCGAAAAGATCTTGACGGACGTGGATGATACCCGCCGCGCCATCACCAATCTGGCGGGCGAGGTCCGCGGCAGACTTAGCATCGCCACCAGTCACCACATCGGCCTGCACCGCCTCCCCCCGGTACTGCGCCAATTCACCCGCCAATATCCGCAGGTGCAACTCGATCTGTGTTTCATGGATTCGGAGGCCGCCTGCCGCGCCGTGATCCAGGGCGAACTGGAACTGGCGGTGGTCACCCTGCCGTTTAAACAGCCCGCGGACCTGATCCTGATCCCGGTATGGAGTGATCCGCTGGCCCTGGTGAGTGCCAACGATCATCCCTTGTGCCGCCATCCGCGCCTCACCCTCGCGCAATTATGCGAGTATCCCGCCATCCTGCCCGCCAGCGGCACCTACACCCGGGAATTGATCGAACGCAGCTTCCTCAAACCGGGGCTGCCGTTGCAGGTCAATCTGGAAACCAATTATCTCGAAACCATCAAGATGATGGTGTCCATCGGACTGGGCTGGAGTCTCTTGCCGCAAACCATGGTTGATCCCAGCCTGCACATACACCATATCGAATCCTTACAGGTCGTCAGACGTCTGGGGATGGTGCATCATGCCCGGCGCACCCTCTCCAACGCCGCCCGCGCCTTTATTAGCGTGTGCCTCAGCCACGCAGACGGTGACATCCGTCCCTGAAGACGGATAGGATACACCCACACAAATTTTGCATAAGACAAGCCGAGTAAATTATGAGTGCACAGTTGATCGACGGGAAGAGCATCGCCGCCCAAATCCGGCAGTCGGTGAAACAAGAAGTTCAACGCCTGCTGGCCGCAGGCCTGCGGGCGCCCGGGCTGGCGGTGATCCAGGTGGGTCACGACCCCGCCTCCGAGGTCTACGTCGCCAACAAGCGCAAGTCCTGCCAGGATGTAGGCTTCGTCTCCAAGGCCTACGACCTGCCCGCCGACACGAGCCAGACGCAATTATTGGCCCTCATCGACCAACTCAACGAAGACCCCGAGATCGACGGCATCCTGGTACAGCTACCGCTCCCGGCGGGTATCGATCCGGAGACCGTCATCGAACGCATTCATCCCGACAAGGACGTGGACGGCTTCCATCCCTATAACATCGGTCGCCTTGCGGTGCGTCTGCCCTTGCTGCGCTCCTGCACGCCCCTGGGGATCATTACCCTGCTCAAGAGCACCGGCATCGACATCCGCGGCAAGGAGGCAGTGGTGGTGGGCGCTTCCAACATCGTCGGTCGGCCCATGAGCCTGGAACTGCTGTTGGCCGGCTGCACCGTCACCACCTGCCACCGCTTCACACAGAACCTGCACGCCCATGTGGCTCGCGCCGACGTCCTGGTAGTGGCGGTGGGCAAACCGGGCCTGGTGAAGGGCGAATGGGTCAAGCCGGGCGCCATCGTCATCGACGTGGGCATCACTCGCAATGCCCAGGGCAAGCTGGTCGGCGATGTGGATTTTGATGCGGCCAAGGAGCGCGCGGCTTGGATTACCCCCGTGCCGGGCGGTGTCGGTCCGATGACCGTGGCGACCTTGTTGCAGAATACGCTTTATGCGACTGAGCAGTTGCATGCGAAGAAATAATCCTAGACCTTCTTGTTGCAGCCAACGTCTATATTCAACTCCTGCATTGCTATTAATCGTATCGCCTACGGCGATGTTGTGTGAATCGCGGTCCCGTCCGCGAACACGGAATACTTTTCTTTGCTTGTCCAAAGAAAAGTATTCAAAAGAAAAGACACCCCGACGGTTTGGCCCTACAGGCTACCCTGCGCTCCTCGCCATTTTGGGCGCGCGCGGAACTCGCTACGCTCAGACAACCGCGCGCTTCTCCCCAAAATGCCTGCGGTGCTCGGCTGCACCGACGGGGACCCCGGGGCGGTAGCCGGAACGGTCATTATCCACCTAGACATCCCTTCCCCCTCAGGAGGAAGGTTAGGATGGGGGTGGGGTTTATCAATCGTTGGGAATTCTCATGGCGCGGCTGAAAACCCCATCCCCACCCCAGCCCTCCCCTTGAAGGGGAGGGTGAAAAACATGCTCATCCTAGAGTGGCATCCGGGTCCCGTAGGCGGCGCCAAGCATCGCAGCCGGGCCGGGAAACAAGCGAGCTCTGTCTGAGCCCCTAGCGCCTAGGCGCTAGGGGCGAGTTAGCGAGCGCCCGGCACGGCGAGAAGCGCAGGGAACTCCGCGCAGCGGAGCGTCGGCTCCGGGCGGCCTTTTCTTTGGTGGCTTTCTTTTGGCCGCGCAAAAGAAAGCCACCCGCCCGCGGCGCGGATTGCCGCCCCAAATCAATCCGTCGCCAGCGGCGACACAATATTAATTCCGCTAGAAGATTAACTGCGTCGCCAATCGGTGGTGCCGTCGGGACGGTCTTCGAGGATAATGCCTTGGGCTTTCAATTCATCGCGGATACGATCAGACTCGGCCCAATGCTTGGCTTTACGAGCCACAATACGCTGAATAATCAAACTATCAATCTGCTCATCCGTAAGACCAACAACTACCTGTATGGATGCTGTAGCATCATCCAACGTTACAGAAAGACGGGCAGTTATGCCCTTCATGTAAGCATCAGGATCATCTTGCAGTAATCCCAGCATGCCACCGAAATACTTAAGCATACCGGCTAACCGTGATGCTTCATCCTGATCATCCGATGACTTGGCACGATTAAGATCCCGCACTAAATCGAACAACACCGCCAACGCCTCCGGCGTATTGAAATCATCATCCATCGCCGCCCGAAACCGCACCACATAATCGCTGGCATCCATAGCGATGTTCGGAGTACCTGTCACCGGCACATCCCTCAACGCCGTATAAAAGCGATCCAGCGCCGCCTTGGCGCTATCCAGATTGGCGGTGGAATAATTGAGCGGACTGCGATAGTGGCTGCTCAAAATGAAATAGCGCACCACCTCCGGCCGGTATTGTTTCAACACCTCACGCACCGTAAAGAAATTGCCCAAGGACTTGGACATCTTCTCTTCATTGATCTGCACGAAACCGTTGTGCATCCAGTAGTTCACGAACTTGTGGCCGGTAGCTCCCTCGCTCTGGGCGATCTCGTTTTCATGATGGGGAAACATCAGGTCCATGCCGCCGCCGTGGATGTCGAAGTGCTCGCCCAGACACTGAGTGGACATGGCGGAACACTCGATGTGCCAGCCGGGCCGTCCCGGGCCGAAGGGCGCCTCCCAACTGGGTTCACCGAGTTTAGCCGCTTTCCACAATACGAAATCCAGGGGATCGTCCTTGGCCTCGTCCACCGCCACCCGTTCGCCTGCGCGCAAATCCTCCAGACGCTTCCCGGACAAGGCACCGTAATGCGCGAAGCGGCTCACAGCGTAATAGACGTCGCCGTTACCCGCCTGATAGGCGTAGCCACGCTCCATCAACGCCAGAATCATCTGAACGATGGCTTCCATGGAGGCGGTGGCGCGCGGTTCCTGATCGGGCGGTAACACCGCCAGGGCCGCTGCGTCCTCGTGCATGGCGGCGATGAAGCGTGCGGTGAGCTCATTCATCTCCTCGCCATTTTCCTGGGCGCGTTTGATGATCTTGTCGTCGATATCGGTGATATTGCGCACATAGGTCACGTCATAACCGCTGGCGCGCAGATAACGCGCTACCACATCGAACACCACCATCACCCGGGCATGGCCGACGTGGCAATAGTCGTACACCGTCATGCCGCACACATACATGCCGACCTTGCCCGGCTGGCGCGGGACAAAAACGTCTTTTTCTTTGGTGAGCGTGTTATAGATCTTCAGCATGGACAGTCGCTAGTAAGAGAATTAATCAATATTAGGCGGATGAGCAGAGACTACGACCCGTGATTGTTATGCTTTACACACGGCCGCAGCCGCTCTTCACCCAATAGGCGCTTGTCTTGCCCATCTCGGGGCCGTCGCTATCCGTGGTCAAGGCGGCGCGCAGCGGTAAGAACAAGGCCTTGAAATACGACTGAGCGGCGCACTCCAACGCCGCCGTAAAAAGTCCGCACCGGCCCCGACGATAATCCCGCGGAGGCGCAGCCGACCAGTAGGACTGGGTGCAAAGCGGGTTTTTACGGCTATCGAGCTCATGGCACAGCATGGTAGCCGAAAGCGCCCCGCTTCACAAAGCCATCTGGCCGCGATTCGGCTTTCATGACCGTAATAAACCCTTTATCATTACCCCCTGTTTTTCACACCCCCGAGAGAAGGATCCTTCCATGAAAAAGAATGCGCTGTTCGCCGCCTTGAGTTTCTGCACCCTGTTCGCCGTCTCCCCACAGGGCGGGGCCGCTACCGAGCATCCGCGGGTGCGCCTCCAAACCAACCTGGGCGTGATCGTCCTGGAATTGAATCACGACAAGGCCCCCAAAAGCGTGGATAACTTCCTGCGCTACGTGCGCGAAGGCCATTATGACGGCACTATTTTCCACCGGGTCATCCCTAACTTCATGATTCAGGGCGGCGGTTTCACCGAAGACTATAAGCAGAAACCCACCCACGACCCTATCCAGAACGAAGCCGACAACGGACTCGGGAATGATCGCGGCACCATCGCCATGGCCCGCACCGGCGATCCGCAGTCGGCGACCGCCCAATTCTTCATCAACGTGGCCGACAACGATTTCCTGAATTATTCTTCATCCACCCCCCAGGGCTGGGGTTATGCGGTGTTCGGCAAGGTGGTGGAAGGTATGGACGTGGCGGATAAAATCGTCAACACGCCCACCGGTCCCGGCGGCCCCTTTCCCAAAGATGCCCCGCGCCAACAAGTCGTGATCGAGAAGGCCACTGTCATTTCCGACGCGGACGCCAAATAGCCTGATTGCCCGTAATTGCGATGCCCATGCCGTGACAGAGACCCTGTTTATCTCCGACCTGCATCTCAGCGATGAACGCCCGGAGATCACGGCATTATTTTCGCTTTTTTTGCAGAACGACGCCGCTCGGGCCGAAGCCCTTTATATTCTGGGCGACCTGTTCGAGGTTTGGCTGGGCGATGATGCCGTGTTACCGGCCTACCTGCCGATCATAGACGGAATCCGCACACTCACCGCCGGCGGCGTGCCCGTCTATGTCATGCACGGCAATCGGGATTTCCTCATCGGCGAACGCTTTGTTCAACTCAGCGGCTGTCGTTTACTGGAAGATCCCACGGTCATCGAGTTGGACGGCAAGCGGACCCTGCTCATGCACGGCGATACCTTGTGTACCGACGATGTGGAATATCAGCGCTTCCGCACTCAGGTGCGCGATCCGGAAACCCAGCGGCAGTTCCTGGCCCTGCCCATAAACGAGCGTATCGCCGTGGCCAAACACTATCGCCAAGAAAGCCGCGAACGTAACCGCAACAAGACCGAAGAGATCATGGATGTCAATCAAGACGCCGTGATGGATATCATGCGCCGTCACGGGGTCTACCAGTTGATCCACGGGCACACCCATCGCCCCGCCGTTCACAGCTTTACACTCGATAACCATAGTGCGCAGCGTATCGTCCTGGGGGATTGGTATGAACAGGCCAGTATCTTGAGATGCAGTTTGGGAAAGTGCCGACTGGAGACTCATCCCGGTCCGTAACCGGAACTTCCAATGCTTAAGATTTCGAATGAAGCCGCACAACGGCTAGCGGCTGACGGGAATGTCTAAACGCTGTCCGGGCCGCAGTATGGAATGTCTGGTCAATTGATTGGTAACCAGCAGTTGCTTGACGGGGATACCGTAATTGGCGGCTATCACCCAGGCATTGTCCCCCTTACGCACTACGTGCACGATGACATCACCCTGCGCGGAAGCGTTCATAACCGGCTCAACCGCTTCCCGTACCCGTAGCTTTTCGCCGACCCGGATCAGCACCTCCCGAGGAGACATATCATTGAGGGCCCGCAATGTCCGAACGCTGAGATCGTAATGCGCCGCGATGGTAGACAGGCTCTCATTGGCGCGCACGATGTGATAAACATTCACGGGGGACGACGCCGCCACCTCATTATCCTGGGCAGGTGGTATCTCCGCCCTTTGTTCCGCGGCCACCTGGCTTAAAGTCCCGGCGGGCAACCATACCTCCGTCCCGGCCGGGATGGCAATGGAGCTGCGGACGGCCCGCCGTGTCCATGACGGATTCAATGCCACCAACTTTCGCTGTGTGACCTCATAATAGCGGGCAATCTGATGTGAGCGTAAGGGCTTGTCCAACACCACGCTGTCCAGCGCCAGAGGACGCTGCAGATTCAAACCATCGGGGAAATATTGCTCGCGATTACGCGCGACATCGCGCGCGGCAAGAAACTCCGCATAGAAGTTTCGCGAAGCAAACCCGAAGGTCTTGGAATCGTACTCTTGAACGATGCGACTGAAATTGATGCCGTACTGATCCTTGGCGCGCATCATGCCGCGTATGCCGTGGTTATAAGAAGTAATGGCCAATGGCCAACTTCCCAGCATGTCGTAAGCTTGGCGCAGATAACGCGCCGCACCGCGCGCCGCCGCCACCGGATCCATACGCTGATCCACGGCACGGTTGATCTTCATGAACAAGCGTCCCGCCGAACGGGTGAATTGCCACATCCCAGCCGCACCTACTGACGAACGGGCACGATTCTGAAAGGAGGATTCCACATGGGGAAGATAGGCCAGATCCTCCGGGACCCCTTCTTCGCGAAACACCTCACGGAAGGCACGATCATAACGCCCGCTGATTTCCAGACCCTGCTGAAACCGTTCCCGCAGACCGCGCTGCCCTCGAACCCGATTTGCAGCATCGTCTACGGCATCGCTACCAGCCACGTCAATGATATGTTGTCTTAGCGCACGGTCCTCGGCGGACAGCGAGGCACTCTTCCTGCCCACCGCCGCCACGCGCTTCAGTCTGTGCACCAGAGCCTCGGTACTTTTTTCAATTTGTTTACGCTGGGCCGCGCTGTACGCATTGCCCACCTCACCCTTAAGCTCTATAACTTTGTACACCAGAGCCGGATAATCGGCATCATGCAAAACCACCTGGCTCAAGCGCCAATGCCCGAACACCTTACGCCAAAAGTCCACATTGTCTTCCAAGGCCGTCGGTACCGGAAACACGACCGGGTCAAGCTCCAGGGCGCTGACATGCGGCATAGGATTGGGATCGATAGACGCGTCGGTCTGGGTCATCCACAAGGGTAATGCAGCGAGCGCACAGCCCGCGAGAATAAATCGCAAGCTATTGTTTTTAATCATTTCATTTACCGAGCCGAGTCTCATATTGCCACCCTGACACCCCTGCGATGATCAAAGACATAATAATGACAACACGCCTTGCGATATCAAAGCACATTGTCACCTTGCTGATAGCGTATCGGTCACTATCACCATTCCATTAAGCGACGGTTCAGAAATAGGGGTAGCTATCCGGCATTGCGCCCAGTGATCGCCACTAACACTCAACGTTCGGCCCCTCGCGCCAGGGCTCTCTGACGACTGGCTTGCGCCTGCTCTTTCAGAAGAGAGTAATCGTGTTCGCGGTCCAGCCATCCCTGCATATGCCCGTCGATCAGGCTTTCCAAAGCCGCGATGTGATCGACGCGCCCATTCAGCGCCGGAATATAGCGCAGATTCGTGCCACCCGCAGCGAGGAAGGCCTCCTTGTTCTGCATGGCGATCTCTTCAAGCGTTTCCAGACAATCGGCGGCGAAGCCGGGACAGACCACATCCACCTGCTTCACGCCATCATGCGCCCATTGGCGCAAGGTCTTATCGGTGTAGGGCTGCAACCATTCGGCACGGCCGAAACGCGACTGGAATGCCACCTGCCAGCGTTCCTCCGCCAGGCCCAGCCTTTCGGCCACCAGGCGCGCAGTCTTCTGACAATGACAGTGATAGGGGTCTCCGGCGCGCAGGGTACGCCTGGGCATGCCGTGAAAGGAAAACAGTAAGCGCTCCCCCTGACCATGTCGTTCCCAGTTCTCCCGGATGCTGTTCACCAGGGCGGTGAGATAGCCCTCGTCATCATGATAATGGGAGATGAAACGCAGTTCCGGCACCCAACGCCAGGTTTTGAGTTCGGCGGCCACCGCATCGAACACCGTTGCCGTGGTGGCAGCGGAATACTGGGGATACAAGGGTAGTATCAAAATACGCCTGGCTTGCGCCTCGCGCAGTTGGGCAAGCCCCGCCTTAATAGAAGGATTGCCGTAGCGCATGGCCAAGGCCAGCTTCACCCTTTCACCATAGCGGGCGGTGCATACCTCCTGCAAGGCGCCGAGCTGGCGTCTTGAAATGGCCAGCAACGGCGAACCCTCATCGGTCCATACCCGCTGATAGGCATGGGCCGAACGACTGGGCCGCAATCTCAGCACCATCCCATGCAAAATCAGCCACCACGGCAAACGGGGAATTTCCACCACACGGGGATCCCACAGAAACTCGGCAAGATAGCGGCGCACCGCCGAAGTAGTCGGCGCATCGGGGGAACCGAGATTGACCAACAGCACACCGAGACATTCCGTGGAGTCATGCCGGTAATCTTGTTCGCCACTGTATCTGCTCATGTCAGCCTTGGCCTGATGCTGCAACTGGCGAGCAGTATACCGGAGCGGCGGCGCCAGGTCAGCGACCGCATTTCACTCGGGTATGCGCAACGGTGCCAGACGGCCGCTGGTACGAAATTGCCGGTAATCCTCGAGAATCAGCGCATGGTCGAAGGCCAATGACGCCGGCAAGGCATTCAAGCTATACAGTTCCGCCTGCTTGGCATCGTCCTGCGCCTGCGGTGTGCCGCTCGCTTCGGCAAGGTATACGGCACTCACGGTGTGACCGCGCGGATCGCGCTGCGGCGCGGAATAACAGCCCAGCAGCGCTTTCAGCGTCACGTGCAGACTCGTTTCTTCCAGTGCCTCGCGCACCGCCGCTTGTTCCAGGCATTCCCCCACATCCACAAACCCGCCGGGCAATGCCCAGCCGAAAGGGAGATTCTTGCGTTCTATGAGCACGATGGGCCGCTGGGGCCTATCCACCATCTCGATGATGATGTCCGCCGCCAACAGCGGTGTTACCGGAGTGGCCATACATCCTCCTCGGATAATACGCTTGAAGCCTGAATCCCTCTCACCCACCGGGCGCTCACTGCATCAGAATGCCCCAAGCAGGGTTAACATCAGCTACAAGGCGCGATGTCCACCATACGGGAAAGCATGGCAGTGGAGCGAATCATAACAGCGGCGGTAATCACCCATGTTTACCGCCGCTCTGTTCCCCGGGCGGGACTAGCTGCTCAGCAATAGCATCATTTCATTCAAACGGCGCACGAAAGCCGCCGGATCATCGAGTTGACCGCCCTCCGCCAACAAGGACTGGTCGAACAGGATGCTCGCCCAGTCGCTAAAGCGTTGCTCGTCCTGCTCGTCGTTGAGACGCTTCACCAGATTATGGCCGGTATTGACCTCGAGTATCGGCACCACCAGGGGAACATCATGGCCCGCGGCCTTGAGGAGATTGCGCATACTGGAGCCCATATCGTGTTCTTCCACCACCAGACAGGCCGGCGATTGGGTAAGGCGATGGCTGATGCGCACTTCTTTGACCCGCTCGCCCAAAGCATTTTTCATCCGCTCCAGCAGTCCCTTGTACTCCTCCTCCGCCTTCTTGATCTCCTCGGCATTAGCCTCATCCTCCAATTTGCCGAGATCCAAGTCCCCCTTGGCCACCGATTGCAAGGACTTGCCGGAATACTCCGGCAAGTTGCCGACCAACCATTCATCGATACGATCGGACAACAACAACACTTCAATGCCCTGCTTGCGAAATACCTCCAGATGCGGGCTGTGTTGCGTGGCGGCGAAGGTCTCCCCGGTTATATAGTAGATTTTATCCTGGCCGTCCTTCATCCGCCCGATATAGTCGTCCAGGGAAACGATTTGTTCCTCGCTATCGTTATGGGTGGAGGCGAAACGCAATAACTTGGCAATGCGTTCGCGATTGGCGTAATCTTCGGCCGGCCCCTCTTTGAGCGCTCGCCCGAATTCCTGCCAAAATTTGCCGTATTTTTCCGACTCGTTATTCGCCAAGTCCTCCAACAGTCCCAGGATCTTCTTGACGGACGCGGAGCGGATAGTCTCCACGGCGCGATTGTGCTGCAGGATCTCGCGCGACACATTAAGCGGCAGATCGTCCGAGTCCACCACGCCGCGCACGAAGCGCAGATAATTGGGCAGCAACTGCTCAGAGGCGTCCATGATGAATACCCGCCGCACATAGAGTTTAATGCCGTGGCGTTGCTGGCGGTCCCATAGATCGAATGGCGCACGCTGCGGGACGTAAAATAAGGAAATATAGGACTGACGACCTTCCACCTGGCTATGGATATAAGCGAGCGGCTCTTCAAAATCATGGCCGATATGCTTGTAAAATTCGTTGTACTCCTGGTCGGTGATATCCTTCTTGGACCGCGCCCATAAGGCCGAGGCGCTGTTGATGGTTTCGTCCTCATCCTGATCGTCCTTCTTCATGACGATGGGCAAGGCGATATGGTCGGAATACTTGCGGATGATATTGCGCAGACGAAAGCCGTCGAGGAACTCATCCTCGCCCTCGCGCAGGTGCAAGGTGACTTCGGTTCCGCGTTCGGCCTTATCCATGGTTTCGACGACGTAACTACCTTCGCCGTCCGACTCCCAGCGCACACCGTGCTCGGCGCCTAGGCCGGCCCGGCGGGTCGTCACGGTAATCTTGTCGGCGATCACAAAGCCCGAATAAAACCCTACGCCGAACTGACCGATCAGCTTGGCATCCTTGGCCTGCTCGCCGCTCAGTGATTCCAGGAATTGGCGGGTACCCGATTTGGCAATGGTTCCCAGATTTTCCAAGACCTCGGCACGGTTCATGCCGATGCCGTTGTCGCTCACGGTCACGGTACGCTGATCCTTATCGAAAGACACGCGGATACGCAGCTCGGAGTCATTCTCATAGAGCCCATCATCGCCAAGCGCCTCGAAGCGCAGCTTATCGCAGGCATCGGAGGCATTGGAAACCAACTCGCGAAGAAATATCTCTTTGTTGGAATACAAAGAATGGATCATCAATTTCAGGAGCTGGCGAACCTCCGCCTGGAAATCCAGCGTCTCTTTGTGTGCGGTAACCGTCATAGAAAAAGTCTCCCTTAGCTATTAGTCTAATTTTTGTCAATAAAATGGATAAACCCTGTCATGGGGTCAAAAACCCGCTTTTCAAGGCTTGAAGGACACCCGGCAGGGCGGTAACTTCAAGCACCCCCTTCTCCATCCCTACCGCATGGGTTAGATTAGGAGACTATGACAATACTAACCATAGCCACAAAACCTTACGACGACCAACGTCCAGGCACGTCCGGACTCCGGAAAAAGGTCTCGGTCTTTCAACAGCCCCACTACCTGGAGAATTTTGTCCAGGCCATCTTCGATTCCCTGGCGGGTTATCAAGGTCAAACCCTGGTAGTGGGTGGCGACGGACGCTTTTACAACCGTGAAGCCATCCAGGTCATTCTCAGAATTGCCGCCGCCAACGGTTTCGGGCGGGTTCTGGTCGGTCAGCACGGCATACTCTCGACGCCAGCGGCCTCCTGTATTATTCGCAGGTCCGGGGCCTTCGGCGGCATTATCCTTTCCGCCAGCCACAATCCCGGCGGTCCGCAGGGCGACTTCGGCATAAAGTACAACACCGGCAACGGCGGACCGGCACCGGAAAAGATCACCGAGGCCATATATCAACTTAGCCGTGAGATTCATTCTTACCATATCACCGAGTCAGGCGACATTCCCTTGGAAGCCCTCGGAACGTTCCAGATTGAAGACATGCGCGTGGAAATCATCGATTCCGTGGCGGACTATGCGCACCTCATGGAAAGTCTGTTCGATTTCGATCAAATCCACGGACTGTTCAATTCTGGTCTGTTCACCATGCGCTTCGATGCCATGCACGCGGTGACCGGCCCCTACGCCCACCTCATCCTGGAAGAGCGCTTGGGCGCGCCGCCGAACACGGTGATGAATGGCACGCCGCTTGCCGATTTCGGCGGCGGACACCCCGACCCCAATCTCACATACGCCTCCGATTTGGTGGCCGCCATGAATAGCGGCTATCTTTCACCGGACTTCGGTGCCGCTTCCGACGGTGACGGCGACCGCAACATGATACTGGGCCGCAATTGCTTCGTTACTCCCAGCGACAGTCTGGCGATTCTGACCGACCACGCCACGCGCGTGCCGGGCTATGCCAAAGGCCTGGCGGGGGTCGCCCGCTCCATGCCCACCAGCGCCGCGGTCGATCATGTGGCCGAAAGATTGGGCATACCTTGCTATGAGACCCCCACCGGTTGGAAATTCTTCGGCAATCTCCTGGATGCCGGCTCAGTCACCTTGTGCGGCGAGGAGAGTTTCGGCACCGGCTCCGACCACGTACGTGAAAAAGACGGGCTGTGGGCCGTGTTATTCTGGCTCAATATCCTGGCGATACGGCGCCAACCGGTAGAGGAAATCCTGCGCGAACACTGGGCGCGCTACGGCCGCAATTTTTACACGCGCCATGATTACGAAGGCGTAGACAGTTCCCGCGCCCAAGAACTCATGCATGATTTAGGAGTCAAACTGCCAGGATTACAGGGCAAGGATTTCGGTATCCATCGCGTCATGCAAGCCGACGATTACAGTTATACCGACCCGGTGGACCACAGTGTAAGTACCGGTCAGGGAGTGCGCATCTTATTTGAAAACGGGAACCGCATCGTCTACCGGCTGTCCGGCACCGGCACGGAGGGCGCAACCCTGCGTATCTACATCGAGGCCTACGAACGTGATGTTGCGCGGCATCAAGACGACACTCAGCGCTACCTGGGATCGTTGATCCATCTGGCCGATGAAATCGCCGCTATCGGCGAACGTACCGGACGCGACACGCCGACGGTAATCACTTAAGCAGCCGACTGTCTGCGAACGTCAGCTTTCGGCTTTCCGGAGGGACTATGGAATATATTCGCCGTTTCGCTGACCTGGGCATGCAGGATGTCCCCCTGGTCGGAGGCAAGAACGCCTCCCTGGGGGAAATGTACCGGACACTTGCCGCACAGCAGATAAAAGTACCCAACGGTTTCGCCACCACCGCCGAAGCCTATCGATACTATCTTCGCCATAATAAACTGGATCAACGCATCGATGCCGCGCTTGCCGAGCTCGATAGCAGCGATGTTAAGGCCCTGGCCGTCACCGGCGCCAAGATCCGCCAATGGATCATACGTGGCAACATTCCCGATGATCTTGCTACGCAGATCCGTACCGCCTACAAAGAGCTGGCCGGCGAATACGGCCCCAGTCCCGATGTGGCGGTGCGCTCTTCCGCCACCGCCGAGGACCTGCCCACCGCCTCCTTCGCCGGCCAGCAGGATACCTACCTCAATATCCGCGGCACGGATAATTTGCTGATCGCGTGCAGACAGGTCTTCGCCTCACTCTTCACCAATCGCGCCATTTCCTATCGCGTCGACAAGGGATTCGCCCATATGGACATAGCCCTGTCCATCGGCATACAGAAGATGGTGCGTACCGACAAGGGTGCTGCCGGAGTAATGTTCACCCTCGATACCGAGACCGGGTTTCGCGACGTAGTATTCATCAATGCCTCCTATGGCTTGGGGGAAAATGTGGTGCAAGGCACGGTCAACCCGGATGAGTTTTATGTTTTCAAGACCACCCTGACTGAGGGCCACCGCCCCATACTCAAGCGCCAATTGGGCAGCAAAGAACGCAAATTGATCTACGCCGCCGATGCCATGGCCGGGGTATCCACACGCAATATCCCGGTAAAGCGAGAAGACCGCGAACGCTTCTCCATCAATGACGATGAAGTACTGCAGCTGGCGCGTTACGCGACGACCATAGAAAATCACTATACACAGCAGGCAGGCCACCCTATGCCCATGGACATCGAATGGGCCAAAGATGGGGAAAGCGGCGAGTTGTTCATACTTCAAGCGCGACCGGAGACGGTCCATGCGACGCAAAAGGCGGCATTGGAGACCTATCGCCTGCCACAGCGCGGCACCGTGCTGGCCGAAGGTAAAAGCGTCGGCCAGAAGATCGCCACAGGCCGGGCGCGGTTGATCCTAGAGGCCGAACACATGTCGGAGTTACAGCCGGGCGAGGTATTGGTCACCGATATCACCGATCCCGATTGGGAGCCGGTAATGAAGATCGCCTCCGCCATCGTCACCAATCGCGGCGGACGCACCTGCCATGCCGCCATTGTTTCGCGGGAACTGGGCATACCGGCGGTGGTTGGCTGTAATGACGCCACGCACACCGTCAGTGACGGCGCCGAAGTCACGGTATCCTGCGCCGAGGGTGACGCCGGTTATGTCTATGCAGGCCGGTTACCCTTCACCAAGGAGACGCTTGATACCAGCGACCTACAACGACCGCGCACCCACATCATGATCAATGTCGGCAATCCGCAGCTGGCCTACGAGGTCTGCCAGCTCCCCAATGACGGGGTCGGTTTGGCGCGACTCGAATTCATCATCAACAATACCATCCGCATCCACCCTCGTGCCCTCCTGGAATACGACACCCAAGACGACGCAACCCGCGCACAGATCGACGAGTTGATCGCCGGTTACCCGGACCCGCGCAGCTTCTATATCGACCGCCTCGCCGAAGGGGTGGGAACCATCGCCGCCGCCTTTCATCCCCGCCCGGTGATCGTGCGCATGAGCGATTTCAAATCCAATGAATACGCGGCATTGATCGGTGGTGGCAATTATGAACCCCAGGAAGAGAACCCCATGATCGGTTTTCGCGGGGCTTCACGCTATCCCAGCAAGCAATTCGCCGACTGCTTTGCTATGGAGTGCGCTGCGATGCGCCAGGTACGGGAAGACATGGGACTTGGCAATGTGGCGCTTATGATCCCCTTCGTGCGCAGCCTTGACGAGGCGCAACGCGTCTTGGCACTGATGACGCAACACGGATTGAAGCGCGGCGAGCATGGCCTGAAGATCCATATGATGTGTGAAATTCCCGCCAATGCCCTGCTCGCCGACGAATTTCTCGAACTCTTCGACGGGTTCTCCATAGGCTCAAACGATCTTACCCAACTCACTCTGGGCGTGGACCGCGATTCCGGCCTGGTCACCGGGTTTGATGAACGCAATGCCGCCGTCTTGAGGCTGATGGAGATGGCCATCGCTGCCTGCCGCAAACACGGAAAATATATCGGCATTTGCGGTCAGGCTCCCTCCGACTATCCCGAAATCACCCGCTGGCTGGTGGAACAGGGTATCGAATCCATCTCGCTCAATGCCGACAGCGTCCTGCACATGACCCGCCTGGTGTTGGAAGTGGAAGCGAAGCTTAGCCGTTCCCAGTGAAGCATACTGGCTGCAACTGCCGCAGCAGGATAGATCCCCAAAAAAATCGCGGGCCAGAAGGCCCGCGAAGTCATCCTTCATAAACTCAGCACATCAAAGCATCAAGAAGGCCCATTGCATGGCATAGGCGGTTTCGCTCTTGCCGTTGACCGGTTCAGTCTTGGAGACCTCGAACTTGAGTGCATTGGTATCGTCCAGATCATAGCGCAGATCAAGCACATGACGCCCCCCTTCCGGCGTACCCAGATATTTGAAGTAAGGATCAGCGCTGAGGAAATCCACATTCTCGTAGCGATAAATGGGTTTGAGCGTGTCGGTCACGCGATAGCCGAACTGCACGTAATAGGCCGAGGCCTTGTGACTGCCGGTATTGGCGGGAGACTTATCCTTATTATCTATGTTGTAGCTTTCTGCGATCATATCGAAGCCGTGTGAAGCGTAACGGACATCCGCGCCCCAAACCTGCATACCGATCAAGTCGCCGTTAGTAGCAACACTTGAATATGTCCCCGTACCGGATTCCGCGAAGGGATCATGCAAGGCAAACACACCGAACTGCAATGGGACGCTGGACATCTTATAATTAACGGCGCCGACGACCATTTTCTTGTCTTGCGTATCCGTGACATTATGAACATCGATTTCCGTGTTACCGGGACTACTGTCCGTATTGATCGAGGAACCGTTGCCCACCGCCAACATATAGTTCAGATCACCAGCACCTGTGGAAACCTTGCCATCCGCCATAATACCGATAATGTGCGTCGGAAAGATCGCGCCGCTGCCGTCCTCAAAATCGAGGAAGGTGGGACGAAACACCGTATCCTGAATCAAGGCACCGTGATGATAGGCGGTGTTCCAGTAACCGATCGGGGTATGGAAGCGGCCCCATGCCACTGACAAGCCGGGGGTAAGCTGGCGCGTGATATTCAAACGCTCCAGATCCAGGCCGTAGGCATTATCGGGACCGGCTTCGAAGACCATTTCCACGAACACTCTTGTTTTTGGGTCAATCTTCTGGGTCGCGTAGAGATCGAACTGACCCTGAACGAAGCTGTCAGCCGTATTCTTCTCCGAGGTTCCTTGATAACTGACATCGCCGAAGGCTCCGAAGTCGACGGCTTGAGCTGCGGGCATACCCGAAATCAATGCCAATCCAAATATAGCGAGGTACTTATTGCTGATCATTTTCATACTCTCCTTAAATTTCCGATCCTGATGTCTCATTATTTGCCCTCGAACAATACTTTGACGGACTTATCAACCGAGCCATCACTGACATAGCCGATTGCCCCAGGCGTTCCCGCCACACGATCCAACACCGCCTTATCGCCGGCGTATTCCTTAGGCGGAACCCCCTCTCCGGTGAAAACGAGCTTGGCCCAATAGGCCTTGAGCTGGCTGGGACTCTTGCCCACCACCTTGGCATAAAAATCCTCTTTAACCGCATCGCCGTCCTTATGCTCGATAACCGTGATTTGCGTACCGTCCGGCAGCTTGGTCATCTTGCCTAAAAAAATATCGGCCGCCTGCGCAGCAGTTATCGAGGTCGTGCCCATACCGGGATTTCCGATTACCGCAACACCTGCCGATGCAGCTTGCAGAGCAAAAAACAACAATGACGCCGCCAAAGCGGCAAAGTATTTCGGTTTACACAATAGATTTCCCATCTCTTGTCCCCTTTTCCTTTGCGGATTGTTTTTACTACCTCCAAAATTACCCGTGCCTAACGGAAAACCGCCAAGCATTTCCTGATGAAATTCACTACAAGTGCTAGTTTTAGTGGAAACAGCAGAATAATTCCTTTTCATTTTAATGCCTTGCCCTTCCTTGTGTGCCCAAGAGAATAACCTATGTCCTGAATAATGCAACTATATTAGTCAACAATGTTATACCTTGAACTGGCCGACCAAACCCTGCAGTCGCATTGCCAGCCCGGCCAACTCTTCACTAGCGGATGCAGTCTGCCCTGCACCTTCCGCGGTTTCCTGTGCAATGTTATTAATGTTAGTGATGTTCCTATTTATCTCTTCGGCTACGCTGCTTTGTTGCGCCGCAGTCAACGCGATCTCCGTATTCATCTTATTGATGCCGGATACTTTACTGGTAATCACCTCGAGAGCATTCCCGGCTTGTCCCGCCTGGCTGGCGCTTTCCTTGGCCTTCTCGCGTCCCGATTGCATCACCTGGACAGCGTCGCGCGCTTCACTTTGCAGGCGCTCGATAATCTCCCGAATCTCGCTGGTCGATTGCGATGAACGCTGAGCAAGCACCCGTACTTCGTCCGCGACAACCGCAAAACCCCTGCCCTGTTCGCCGGCACGCGCTGCCTCGATGGCCGCGTTCAAGGCCAGCAGATTGGTCTGATCGGCGATATCCCGGATCACGTCCAATACCTTGCCGATATTGGTGCTTTCCTGCTCGAGCTTATGTATCGCACTGGAGGTCGCTTCCACTTCTGAGACCAAGGCATCTATGGTATTAATGGTACCGGCAACCACATTTTTGCCGCCCACCGATTCCTGGTCCGCCTGCTGCGCTGCCTGAGCGGCTTCCGAGGCATATTGCGCCATGCTTTCAATGGTCGTGGTCATCTCATTGGTCGCACTGGCCAACTGCTCGGTCTCTCGCTGCTGATGACCTGCGCCTTCTTTGGCCTGCATGACGATAGTCGACATCTCCTCGGCCGCGGTGGCCAAATGGGATGTGGAATTCACTACTTCGCCGATGATGCCGCGCAGACGCTGCACGAAAGTATTAAACCAACGCACCAGTTCGCCCACCTCGTCCTTACCTCTGCTCTTGAGCTGAATGGTCAAATCCGCTTCACCACTGGCAATATCCTGGAGCGACTTGGCCACGTCTTTAATATCGGCGGTCACCATCCGCGCCACCCAGAACGCGATACCGATCAACAGCGCCATGACGATGACACCCATGACCATGCCGACCGCCAATACATTCTCGCTTCGGGCATTGACCCCTTTTACCGCGCTGATAAAGTTACTCCGGCTTTCATCACGGGTCTGGGTTAACTCTTTTTCCAGTTCCTGCAGTGCATCCTTGCTCTTTTTCATGCTGGCTTGGGCTTGCCCCATATCCGCCGTACCGGCGATCATGGCCCTGGTCAGGGGAATCACCGTATCGATATAACTGGATAAGGATTTTTTTATCGCAACAATCTCACCCTGTTTTACTTGATCAGCCGGGTCCAGGTTCTTTTCGAGTTGGGCTACATTTTTTTTCATTTCATCGGCGAGCTTTTGAGCATCGTCCACCATCGATGGCTCGCCGGTCGTTGCCGCGAATATCAGGTCTTGCTTGACCTTCTCGAGCAGACTGAGATTTTTACCCGTCAATTCCAGAGCCGGCAGATAGCTGTCTTCGACATCGCCAAGAATATTGGAATTGATCTTTCCCGCGGAGAAATTGACCGCCAGATAGATGGCAAAGCCCACTACCCCGATCACTCCCGGCAGGAGTATCTTATATTTAAGAGAGAAATTTCTTAACGGATTCATTATTAATACCCTCAAACGCTGAAACGGCCTGTCTGCTTTATCCAAAAGCCAATAGTAATTTCCCGCTGTCCTTACTTATCGACGTCAAATTATCAATCTTTAATTCCGGATTTTCCGCTTATTATGTGGATCGAAAGCTTCTGCGAGTTTTAGCGGCTGAAGTTCTTTCTTCCACACAAACAATGGAATATAAGCTGATTCTTATATTTATAAGGCCGCATTCTTGCAAAGCGAAGCGAAGACCCGGCAATGACTATCGCCCATCGGTCGCCTAATACCATACCGGTCCCACGCCCCTCTTCAGGGATTGTTATTGATCATTCTCCGCCGCTTACCCTTTCTCAAAATGACTCAGGACACGCTCTATTCCGTGAGCTTTATGTCCAGCTCACGGAATAGTCGCAAAGCCGTCATACCCCGACTATGTTTAATGATCGGTCTAAATCGACTGCCTGCATGAATCATGCTAAGTAGATAATCGGCGGGCTTACCCGTGTTGCGGACCGTCCCGCTTACGGCCAATTGCCGCGCCGTAGGGACGGCAATTTTCCCGCCACCTTTCGGCACCGAGACGCTCTCATGAGGGTTCTTGGACTTGGATCGTTACGTGCGGGCGCGTTTCCAGCGACAAGCTGGCCATGGAATTACATGAACGAACTTCATTCCTGGAGAAAATAATTCACCACATCACGCCTTACTTCCTCCGTCACTCGGACAACAGCGCGATGTACGCTTTGGCACATCACCAGACCCGGCTCGCTCTTGGGTCCGGCTTCGATACCGTAAAAAATCAGCATCCCGGGACTATGCCCCAAGGCTCCGGCTAGGGCGCACAGGGTTTTCAGGTCAATGCCATGGCTGGATAAAAACTTCATTTCCGGAAGCGGAGAATGTTCTCCGCTCAAACGATACATGGTGCCGGACGCTCCACAATATCGCACCGCATCCACTATTATGGCGATATCCGTATTCATCAATAGGTTTAATAGCTCGCTCGCCGGGGAACGGCAAATCGTTACCACGACATGCTCGCCATATGCGGCGACTTGCTTGGATGCGATCAAGGTCTCCACGACGCTCCAACCCGCCCGATCATCAGCGAACGGGGAACCGATGCCGATGACTGTCAAACGCGGTAGCGCCAAGATTCAGCGTCGCTGTAAACGCAAATCAAGAAAGTGTGTAGCACAGGAGATACAAGGGTCGTAATTTCGGATCACCTGTTCGCAGTGAAAACGCAATTTATCTTCGCCTTGATCTAATCCCACTGCCAATAGCGCCTGCTGCAGATTTTCTTCGATGCGCGCCTGATTTTGGCTGGTAGGCGGCACGATACGGGCGGTGACGATCTCTCCCCGGTCATTCAATTCATAACGGTGCCACAACAGACCGCGGGGGGCTTCGGTACATCCATAGCCCACGCCGGCGACGGGCGCCACGGAGTCCGTGCCGGGGGAGCCGGGCAAGCGATAATTCTCGAGAATCCGCAATGCCTCCCACAACGCATAATAAATCTCAACCGCCCGCGCCACGATGCTGTGAAACATATTGGCGCTCGGCCAGGGGATGCCGGTTTCGGCCATCAACGCCGTCACTTTGTCCGGAAAGCGGTCACGATTGAGGTTAACCCGCGCCAGGGGCCCTACCAGATAAGGTTCGCCGTCCAGCAAGCAATGCAAGGCCGTGGAATGGGGAACCTGGTGCTCTTTAAACCGATTCTCGAACTCGGCAATATCGAGATCCAGGCCCCGATCGGAGACGATGCGCCCTTCGTTCATGGGATATTCCGCAGGATGACGCAATGCCACGGAAGTGAAGCTCTGCACCTCATCGGGCAGGTCCAATCCGGCGGTCCAGCGCACCACATCCTCGGCCTCGGGCAAGGCGGCGCGCAGTCTTACACATAGGGCGTTTACATCTTCCACGGCGGGCGCATGATGAAAACCGCCCACCCGGGCGCCGATGGGGTGTACCGAGCGCGCACCGCATAGCTTGATAAGCTCATTGCCTAGGGCCTGCAGACGCAGGCCGCGGCGCACCTCCTCGGGATAGACCTTGGCCATCGAGGTAACGCTGTCGAAACCGAGAAAATCCGGCGCCGCCAGCAGATGAATATGCAGGCTGTGGCTTTCCAGCCATTCGCCGCAATAAAACACCCGGCGCATGGCGCGCACCCACGGACCAGGGGCGATACCCAATATGGATTCGATGGCATGAACCGCGCTCATCTGATAAGCCACCGGGCAAATACCGCAGATGCGTGCCACCAGATCGGGGACCTCGGCATAGTCGCGTCCTTCCAGCAACTTCTCGAACAAGCGCGGCGGCTCGTAAATCCGCAACTTGAGATCGACGATGCGGTCGGCCTCGATCAGCACTTCCAAGGCGCCCTCGCCCTCGACGCGGGCCAGGGCGGGAACATTGATGGCGATGCGCCGCTCCTCGCTCATGGCTTACCCCGCGTCTGTCGCGCGGCCTGCACGAACTCCGGTGCTGCCGAATTGATACTCAGAAAACGGCGCGCTATAGCCTCGGGCATCATTCCCAAACCCGCAAAACGCCTCGATAATGAGGCGGTATTGACGTTCTCCGCGGGTCCGTAACAGGCATAACACTCTCGGCCGAAACTGGGACACAGGGCCCCGCATCCGGTTTGAGTTACCGGCCCCATACAGGGTATGCCCTTGGCCACCAGCACACAGACGTTACCGGCGCGCTTGCATTCCATACACACGCTGTCGCGGCTCACGACCGGCACCACACCGAATAGCAGGGCGCGCACCGCGGCCACTACCTGGCGTGTATTCACAGGACAGCCCCATAATTCGAGATCGACCTTCACATGGGCGGCGATGGGGGTGGACGTAACCAAGCTGTCGATATACTGCGGCGAAGCGTATACCGCATTAATCCAGGCCTGGCCGTCGGCGAGATTGCGTAGCGCCTGCACGCCCCCCGCGGTCGCACAGGCGCCGATGGTAATTAAATATTTGCTGTTATCGCGTATGTGCTTAATACGCCCAATGTCTTCCGGGGTGGCGATACTGCCTTCCACAAAGGCAATATCCACCTGCGCCTCCGGCGCCATCGGCCCTGCTTCCGCGAAATGCACGATCTCCACCAATTCGCTCAGGCTGATTAGCGCTTCACCGGCGTTCAGAAAGGCCAACTGGCAGCCGTCGCAACTGGAAAATTTATGCACCGCTAATCGCGGCTTCGAATCGCTCAGGGCGGCGTTGTCCTTTGGAGATCGCATCAGAATCCCTGCACCGCGAATAATTCCTTCACCTCCGGATAAGAAAATACCGGTCCGTCTTTGCAGATAAATTTTCCGCCGTATTGACAATGACCGCAATGACCGACGGCACATTGCATATTGCGCTCCATACTGAGATAAATGTCTGCCTCATCCACGCCCCGTTGCGCGAGTTGTTTTATTGCTACGCGCATCATACCCTCGGGGCCGCACATCATGACCACGGTTTGCTCAGGCTGGAGTCGAATGCCGTCAAACAAATCCGTAACCAGCCCTACGTGCCACGGCCATAACGCGGCGCCCTGATCCGCCGCGATCACCACTTCAGTGTCGGCGTGTTGCGCCCACTGCGCATAGCGATCACGCCATAATAGATCATTCGCATGCTTAACCCCTTGCATGATTATCAAACGTCCGTAACGCTCGCGACGCTTCAAGATGTAATTGATCACCGATACCGTCGGCGCACATCCCAAACCACCGGTAACGATCAACACATCGCGGCCCTGCGCCTCCTGCAAGGGCCAACCGCGTCCGAAGGGGCCGCGAATCCCGACATTCTGCCCGGTCCGAAGTTGCAGCAAACCGCGGGTGACCCGCCCCACCACGCGGATGGTGTGATCGCAAAGATGATCATCACTGGGATCGGAGACGATGGAGATAGCCACTTCGCCGACACCGTAAAGATAGATCATATTGAACTGGCCGGGCCGGAAACTATAGGCGGCATGTATGGCCGGATCGGCGAATCGCAAACGCAGGGTAAATATTCCGGCCGCTTCCTCGATGCGTTCAACGATCTCCGCCTCGTGCAGAAGATAAGGGTTGCTCATGGCTCATCTCCGCAAATCGCACGCGCTTCTTCGGTAATATCTATCCCCACCGGGCACCAACTGATACAACGCCCGCAACCCACGCAACCGCTGCTGTCAAACTGGTCATGCCAACTGCCCAACTTGTGGGTGAGCCATTGGCGATAACGGGTTCGGGTATCGGGACGAATGGTAAGACCGTGAATATAGCTGTGCCCTTGCGTGAAACAGGAATCCCATTCACGCACATGCTCGCTGCTTGTACCGTCCAGCAGCGGTTGCTCGTGCTCGGCGTGACAAAAGCAAGTGGGACACACCATGGTGCAATTGCCGCAGGAAAGACAGCGCTCCGCCACCTCCTGCCAGCGAGGATGTTCGAGATTGGCGAACAAGGTGTCGCGCAGATTACGGCCCGGTAACGTGCGGGTCTGCGCCTGCATCGCATGCCGGTATTGCGCTTCGACCGCACGCCGCTGCTCGTCGCCGGCCGGCGCCAGGGCAAGCCCATCGAGAACGGCGTCACCGGCGGGACTTCCCGATACCGCTACGAAGCCCTCATCCAGTTCATCGAGGGCGATATCGTAACTGTGCGTCGCACTCGGCCCATCGCCGGTAGAGACGCAAAAACAGGTGGCGGCGGGATGACTGCAGTTCACGGCGACGAGGAATAGGCCTTCGCGCCGCGCCGCGTAATAGGGGTCTGCATAATTGTCCTGCAAAAATATCCGGTCTTGGATGCGCAAGGCCGCCAGATCACAGGCCCGCACCCCAATAACGGCAACCGCTGTTACCGCGGGCAGAGTTTCCCGGAAATGTATGTGGCCGTCATCTTCGCGTTGCGCTTGCCACAGGCTCTCACGCGGCGCAAATAACAGGGGCTTCAAGGCTTGCGGACCGTTGGCCCATGCGAAATAGCGTTGCTCGGCGCCGTGCGTAAGACGGTATGCGCCGGGAGATTGCTCATCATGGACGCCGCGCGGCAGCTCATCCACCGAGTGCAGTGGACCGTACGCTATGGCACCCTCTTTGATCTGCGGCCCCATGCAGCGGTAACCCGCGCGCCGCAGGTCCTCCAATAAGGATTGAAATCCTTCCCGCGGCAGAAAACGGGACTGCGATGCTTGCTTGTCAGGAGACTCCGACATGAGCGGCTGATGCTACCTGATGATGACCCTGCTCTACCTTATGCCGTTCGCCCCATTTGCTCAAGGGCCGCCAGCTCACTTTCGCTGAAACCCGCCTGCAAGCGGGCATCGCGGTGAAACGGCCCCTTGATCCGCCCCTTCATATAGCGTTGGATCAATTCACGGAAGACCGACTCCGGCACCAGGTCGCGTTGCTCGCACAGCCAGCGAAACCAGCGCGAACCGATCTCCACATGACCGATCTCGTCGCGGAGGATGATCTCCAACAGTGCCACCGTCTCCTCGTCGCCCGCCGAACGCAGACGCGCCATCATCCCCGGCGTCACGTCCAAACCTCGCGCTTCCAGCACCCGCGGCACCAAGGCCATGCGTACCAGGACATCTTGGGCGGTGTCCCTCGCCATCTCCCACAGCCCGTTATGCGCATTGAAATCACCGTAGTCGTAGCCGAGGGTGCACAGCCGTGCCTGCAACAAACTAAAATGATAGGCTTCCTCGTCCGCCACCCGCACCCAATCGTCATAGAACGCCTGGGGCATATCGCGAAAACGGTACACGGCATCCCACGCCAGATTGATGGCGTTGAATTCGATGTGGGCCACGGCATGAACCAGTGCGGCATGTCCGGCCGCGGTATTGAATCCTCGCTTGGGCAGCTCGCGCGGCGGCACCAACAGCGGTTGCGGCGGCCGGCCCGGCTCAGCGATGGCCGACGGCGGGGCATGGCTATTTAAGGACAATCGGCCTTTCCGCCAGTGTTCCGCGGCCTCACGACTGATGCACACTTTCCGGGTCGGATCGCATTCGGCGATGCACGCCGCCGCACTCTCAAAAATACTATTCATCGTAGCGTTACAGCTTCATACCGATCACCATATCCATGACATTGGTCCCCGTCGGCCCGGTGCGGATCAGATCACCGCTTTGTTCAAGAAAGCTGCCCGCATCGGCGCGCCACAAACAATCGGCGGCGTTCATGCGTTTCATTGTACCCCGCATGATGGTCCCGCCGTCCACCAAGGCTCCGGCATCTGCTCCCGCTCCGTCATTGCCATCGGTACCCGCCGCCAACAACCACACCTTATCGCGGTTGGCGATCATCTCGGCGGCCGCCAGGGCCAAATGCTGATTGCGGCCGCCCCGCCCCGGATTGGCCGGCATTTCGACGCTGGTCTCGCCACCCCAGAGATGGACGCCGGACGGACCATCGTTCAATATGCCGGCAAGCCGTCGTCCGGCCACAGCCGCATCGCCGCTCAGCCGCTCGGTATGGACCTGCAATTTATACCCCAGCTTCTGGGTCTCCAGTGCCGCAGCCGCCAAGGCATCGTCCAGGGATGCGATAACATGGGTTTCAACGCCATGAAAGCAAGACGGGTCCGTCACCTGAGGCGGTGAGTGCTGCAACAGTGTCTGCAACCACTCGGGCAGCGGGGCCGTGCTTATAGGCCCATCTTCCTCCGGCAGCAGCAAACCTGAACCGATATCCGCGGGATTATCACCCGGCACATCGGATATCAATACCTGCAATACATTACGGCCGTGGAGATAAGCGACCAAACGCCCACCTTTAACACACGACAGACGCTTGCGCAGCGCATTCATATCGCGGATGTCGAGGCCGCTGTCCAACAACCATTGATTGAGCCGCTGCAAATCGTTCAAACTTACCCCCGGCGGCAACACCTCCACCACGCTGGACGTTCCGCCGGAGATCAAGAACAGCAGTTGCCCGTCCTCGGGCGTGGCGGCAATGAAATTCAGCACCGCCTGCCCGGCCCGCAGACTGGCTGCATCGGGCACGGGGTGGCCCGCTTCCATCACCGTCACCCCCGCAATACCCATCATTGCCGGCGTCACATGGCCGGGCTTGGTGACGAGTAGAGCGCTACGCAACTGCTGTCCCAGCGCCGCACGCGCGCCCTGCAACATGGCCTCGGCCGCCTTACCCAGCGCCAACGCATATACTTCACCCTGCAGTCGCCGCACCGTCAGAAAGCGTTTCACGCAGCCGGTACCGTGCACAGCGGCGACCGCACCGCGAAATATCTTGAGGACATCATCGCGGGGAGTGGACATGGCCTGTGGCTTCCTCCAAGATTGGACTGAATATCTAACAGTAGACTATTGTAGCAATGGCCAAGTTCTATACGGAATTAACCGAGGAGTTGCGTGATTTTATCTCACGCCAGCACCTGTTCTTCACTGCCAGCGCCGCCGCGGAAGGCCGCATCAATCTTTCGCCCAAAGGCATGGATAGTTTCCGCTGTCTCGACACACATACCGTGGCCTATCTCGACGTCACCGGCAGCGGCAATGAAACCGCCGCACATCTGCACGCCGACGGTCGCATCACGGTAATGTTTTGCAGCTTCGACACCCAACCGGTCATCTTGCGCCTCTATGGACGCGGCCGTGTAATCCGCCCCCGCGACAAGGAATGGCAGGCGCTGGTGAGTCACTTTCCGCCGCTGGACGGCACGCGCCAGATCATGGTCGTGGCAGTGGAATCGGCACAGACCTCCTGCGGCTATGGCGTGCCCCTGTATCACTACCAAGGTGAACGCGGCACCCTGCTGCGCTGGGCGGAGAACAAAGGCCCGCACGGCATCGCCGAGTATTGGCGGGACAAGAATCAAACCAGTATCGACGGATTGCCGACCTGGCTATTGGAGGATTGAGCGCTCTCTATGGCGTGACTTATTTGCTTGCGCGCGCGAGCACGCATTTTACTCCGCACAGCGTCACTCGGCGTTCAAGCCTCGCGCCAGATCCGCTATGAGATCCTCGATATTTTCCAAGCCCACCGCCACCCGCACCAGATTATCCTTAATACCCGCCGCCGCGCGCGCCTCCGGCGTCAACCGGCCGTGGGTGGTGGTGGCGGGATGGGTGATAGTGGACTTAGTGTCACCGAGATTCGCGGTAATGGAGATGAGCCGCGTATGGTCGATCACCCGCCAAGCCGCGTCACGCCCCCCCTTCACCTCGAAGGACAACAGGCCGCCGAAGCCACGTTGCTGGCGTTTCGCCAAGTCGTGTTGAGGATGGGAGCGCAGCCCCGGATAGTAGACCTCCTCTACCCCGGGTTGTTTTTCCAGCCACTGCGCCAGGGCCAGGGCGTTGGCGGAATGCGCCTGCATGCGCACCGCCAGGGTCTCCAGTCCCTTCAAGAATAACCAGGCGTGAAAAGGACTCATGCTGGGGCCGGCGGTACGCAGGGCGGCGTAGACGTCGCCGCCCACTTCCTTCTCTCTGCCGATCACCGCGCCGCCTAGGCCGCGGCCCTGACCGTCGATGTATTTGGTGGCGGAGGTCACTACAATGTCGGCGCCGAGCTCCAAGGGCCGCTGCAGGGCGGAAGTGCAGACGGTGTTGTCCACTACCAGCAGACAGCCGTACTCATGGGCCAGCGCCGCAAGGGCGGCTATGTCCGCCACCTCGGCGAGAGGGTTGGCGGGCGACTCCAGGAACAGCCAGCGGGTGGTGGGGCGGATGGCCGCGCGCCAGGCGGCGACATGGGTCAGCGGCACATAGCTTGTCTCGATCCCGAATTTGGCAAAATAATTGTTGAACAGAATGGCGGTGCTGCCGAACACGCCGTTGCTGGAAACGATATGGTCGCCGCTCTTCAACAGTCCCAGGCCCGCCGCCAGGATGGCGGCCATACCCGACCCGGTCGCCACGGCGCGTTCGCCGCCCTCCATGGCCGCGATCCGTTGCTCGAACACCCGTACCGTAGGATTAGTGAAACGCGAATATATGTTGCCGGGCTTTTCGCCGGAGAAGCGCGCCGCCGCCTCCGCCGCGCTGGCAAACACATAGCTGGTGGAGGCGAAGATGGGCTCGCTCATCTCGCCCTCCTGAGTACGCACCTGTCCGGCATGCACCGCCAAGGTGTCGGGGCCGTATTTCTGATCGTCATGAGACTGAGACATCCGCCGCTCCTCTCTGCACACTGTCAAGGCGGCGGGCACAAAAAAACCCGCCGTGTCGATTCACTAAAGCGGGTTACCCTCGCTTTAGCTGCATTTATTACGCGCCCGCAAGCTGAAATCAAATCGGCGCCAGTTGCTAGGTTAGAAAACCCGGCCTCGATTGTCAACTGAGCGAGGCGTCAGGATGGGTTATAGAGCTCCACCGCAGCGGCGGCCACATTGGGGCGCGCCTCGTCCTGCTTGGCGCTGTCATTGCGCATTTGCTCCAGGGCCACCAGATACTCGGGACGCACATCGCCGGTGATATATTTGCCGCTGAATACCGAATCCTCGAAGCCCTGCAACTTGCGGTTGCCTTGATGCACCGCCTTGATCAGATCCGCCAGGTCCTGGAATATGAGCTTATCGGCGCCGATCTCGCGGCACACCTCTTCATCCGTGCGACCGTAAGCCACCAGCTCATTCGCCGACGGCATATCGATACCGTAGACATTGGGATGGCGCACCGGGGGGGCAGCGGAAGCGAAATACACCTTACGCGCACCGGCATCGCGGGCCATCTGAATGATCTGCTGCGAGGTGGTACCGCGCACGATGGAGTCGTCCACCAACAGCACGTTCTTGCCCTTGAACTCGAGGTCGATGGCGTTGAGTTTCTGCCGTACCGACTTTTTGCGCAGGGTCTGGCCGGGCATGATGAAGGTGCGGCCGATATAACGGTTTTTAATGAAGCCTTCCCGATACTTGACGCCCAAAACATTGGCCAACTGCAAGGCGGCGGTACGACTGGTATCAGGGATGGGAATCACCACATCGATGTCATGATCAGTCCAGTCGCGGAGGATCTTGTCGGCGAGTTTCTCACCCATACGCAGCCGCGCCTTGTAGACCGACACCCCGTCGAGAATGGAATCGGGACGGGCCAGATACACATATTCGAATATGCACGGCGTATACAGCGAATGTTCGGCGCATTGCCGCGTATACAGCTCGCCGTCCAGGCTGACATACAAGGCTTCACCTGGAGCCACATCGCGCACCAGCTCGAAACCCAGCAGGTCCATGGCTACGCTCTCCGACGCCACCATATACTCCGCGCCCTTGGGCGTCTCGCGCTTGCCGAACACCACCGGCCGGATCCCGTGGGGATCGCGGAAGGCCACGATGCCGTAACCGATGATCAACACCACGGCCGCATAAGCACCGCGACAACGGCGATGCACGCCGGCCACCGCATTGAAAATATCGGTCTCCGTAAGGCGTAGTTTGCCCTGGGCATGCAGTTCGTGGGCAAAGACATTGAGCAACACCTCGGAGTCGGACTCGGTATTGATGTGACGCCGATCCTCCATGAACAAATCGCGTTTGAGTTCCTCGGCATTGGTAAGGTTACCGTTATGCGCCAACGCAATACCGAAGGGTGAGTTTACATAAAAGGGCTGCGCCTCGGCCGAGGAAGAGCAGCCGGCGGTGGGATAACGCACATGGCCTATGCCGCTGGTGCCGCGCAGATCGCGCATATGGCGGGTGTGAAACACATCGCGCACCAGGCCGTTGTCCTTGCGCAGATACACGCGGCCGTCATCGCAGGTGATGATACCCGCCGCATCCTGCCCGCGGTGTTGCAACACCGTCAAGCCGTCGTAGATGGCTTGATTGACATCATCCTTACCGACTATTCCGATAATGCCGCACATATCCGCTATCTCACCTCGTCACCGGGTTATACAAATACATTTTGTCAGCGGCTGAAGACGCTGAATCCTTGAGCTACCGTTGCATGCAGGCCCGAAGGCAAAAGCTTGTGCACATGACCGAGCATGGGCTGCAGCAGCCCGACTATCATCGATTCCCGCCAACTGTCGGATTGAACCAATGGCGTCAATTCCACCAGCACCATCACCAGACCCACTACCAAGCCCCCTCTCGCCAAACCGAATATCACCCCCAATACCCGGTCCGAGATCTGCAAGCCCACTTTTTTCAGCAGGTTCGCCAACAGAAAATTAATCACCACCCCTACCAGCAACACTACAACGAACAGCGCCGCAAAGACCGCTGCCACCCGCAGTGACGGCTGGTGAATGAAGCCGGTTAAGCGCTCCGCCACAACGGCACTATAGGTTATGGCCAACCAGAATGCCGCGATCCATACCAATAACGAAACCGTCTCTCTCACAAAACCGCGCAACAAACCCACTAACGCGGACAAGCCCATCACAACCAAGATGGTGTAATCAAGCGCGTTCATTACGCTGCCACATCAACGATTGATACTTTTCGCAGAACACGACAAATCGGCTATTCCCGGGGAGGAACGCGACTAACGCTGCGGCGACGCTACTATGCATTGACAACATGCACTCCATACGACCTGCTGCCCCGAGGAACCATGGCCACGCCCTGAAGCCGCCGGGCAGCGGATAGGAAAACATAGATTTTAGCAGATCCGCCAATGATCGGCAGCATCGGATATCTAAGGAAAGTGCAACACCATGGCCTTGAGTTGCAGGTCGTGCTCCAGTCTGTCGCGAATGGTATCGGCGTCGCCGCGCTGGCGCTGCGGGCCTATGCGTACGCGGTAAACCGTCTGACCGTCTTGGATGATCTGTTCCACGAACACGTGATACGCCATTTTCTGCAGCTTCTCACGTAATTCCTCGGCGTTCTTTTGATTGGAAAAACTTCCCAGTTGCACGACCCAGCCTTCCGTGTCGCCGGCACCGCCGGCCCCCTGAGGAGTGGCGACGGCTGCGGCCGTTTCGGGAGCAGACGGCGGGGCATGCGCGGCTGATGACGCGGACTCCGATGGGCCAGGCGCAAGCGCCTGGTCTGGTGTGGCCGCCGCCGGGGCGTGCTCGGGGACAGTGTCGAGTTGTTGCGAGCCTTTCGACAAATCAGTTTGAGCCTGTTTGGACCACTCATCCAAGGGCAACACCCGGGTAACGAAGCCGTTGTCCGGCTTTTTCGGAATACTGCCCTTGCCCCACCACTCTTCCCCCGGGTGCATATTAAGAAGAAAGGGGATGACGATGGCGCCCAGGGCCACCAGCACCAAACCGCCGACTATGCGTTGCTTAAAGTGATTGCGTTCCACAACCTATCCTATCCAGAGACACGCGCCACATGTGTCGCGTCTGTATTTCGCCACCACGCATCATTGTGCGGTGCCAAGGCCGCGGCAACGGTATAAAACGATCCGAACACCACAATACGATCGGCCGGCCCTGCCGCCGCCACCGCCCCGTCCAGCGCCATACTCACCTCGACATATTCGCTGACCGCCTTCCCT
Organism: uncultured Gammaproteobacteria bacterium; assembly: GCA_963810615.1. Classification (GTDB taxonomy): domain Bacteria; phylum Pseudomonadota; class Gammaproteobacteria; order DRLM01; family DRLM01; genus JARRQJ01. The sequence goes on from CAWEOA010000002.1 coordinate 104,247, forward strand.
CCCACCGCGGCACGCACCTGCGCCGCCACCTGCGCGGCGCCGGCGCCGCGCTCTACTGACAAGCTAGCCACATGCCAGACATCCACCGTATCCACCAGGGCGCGCGCCACGCCGCTCACGTCTTTATCCGCCAGCATCGCCACCACGCCGTGGGTGCGTCCCGCACAGGGCAGATTGTACAGACCCGCCGCCAAGGCCGTGGCGGCCTGAACATTATGGGCCACATCGCAGATGCGCAGTGCCCGCTCATCCATTAATTGTAAACGCCCCGGCAAATCCACGCTGCTCAGACCCAGGCGCACTGCCTGCTGTCCCACCGGGAGGCGGGATTTGAGCAATTCCAAGGCCATTATCGCAGTCGCCGCGTTGTTGAGCTGATAGGGGCCACGCAGGCGCGGCAGCGGCAGGGTATGACGGTGCTGGCCCATACCCCACCACGACCAACCCCCCGCTTCACGCTGGTGGCCAAAATCGCGCCCTAAACAATGCAAGGGGGCATTCAGGCTTCGAGCACGTTCCACCACACTGGCCGGCGGATCCGCATCACCATAAACCGCAGCCCGCCCGGCGCGAAAGATGCCTGCCTTTTCCGCACCGATCTGCTCGCGGTCCGAACCCAGCCAGGCGCTGTGATCGATAGCCACCGTGGTCACTACGGCCACATCGGGATCCAAGATATTCACCGCATCCAGTCGGCCGCCCATGCCGACCTCCAAAACCACCGCGTCCAGGCCGGCGCGGGAAAAGATATCCAGGGCCGCCAGGGTGCCGAACTCGAAATAGGTCAGACTGATATCACCACGCGCCGCATCGACGCGCGCGAAGGCCTCGCACAATGCCGCATCGCTCACCATAGAGCGGTCGATCCGTATCCGCTCGTTATAGCGTAGCAGATGGGGCGAAGTGTAGGCACCGACCCGGTAGCCGGCGGCGTGGAGGATCGCCTCCAACATCGCCACGCAAGAACCCTTGCCGTTGGTGCCCGCCACGGTGATCAGCGCATAAGGCGGATACTCCAAACCCATGCGCTGCAGTACCCGCCTTACCCGTTCCAGACCCAAATCGATCTTGGAGGGGTGTAAGGTTTCTTGCCAGGCGAGCCAGTCGGCGAGGGTGGAATAGCGCATGTCGGTCAACTAATAGCAATCAGCTATCAAGTATCCCATGGTGGGTATCAACTCAAGTGTATCGGCGGATGGACGATCGTCGACGCTCCGTTCATGCCGTTGCCTGATGGGTCAAGATGCCCAACAGATTGGCGATGCGATCGCGCATCTCGCGACGATCGACGATCATATCGACGGCGCCGTGCTCCAGCAGGAATTCACTGCGCTGGAAGCCCTCCGGCAGGGTTTCCCGCACGGTCTGCTCGATCACGCGCGGCCCGGCAAAACCGATCAGCGCATTTGGTTCGGCGATATTAACATCCCCCAGCATGGCCAGACTCGCCGACACCCCGCCCATGGTGGGATCGGTGAGCACGGAGATGAAGGGGATCCCCTTTTTATTGAGTTTGGCCAAGGCGGCGCTGGTCTTGGCCATCTGCATCAGGGAGAACAAGGCCTCCTGCATGCGGGCGCCGCCGCTGGCGGAAAAGCACACCAGGGGAATGCGTTCCTCGAGACACGCGTCTACGCCGCGCACGAAGCGCTCACCCACCACCGCCCCCATGGAACCGCCCATGAATCCGAATTCAAAGGCCGCGGCCACCAGCGGCTGCTCCTTGAGCTTGCCTTGCACCACGATCAGGGCATCACGCTCGCCGGTATTTTTCTGGGCCTGGACGAGGCGATCTTTGTAGCGTTTGACATCGCGGAAGCGCAAGGCGTCCTGCGGTTCGATGTCGACGCCGATCTCGACGCGCGGCTCGGGATCGAGAAAGGTATCCAAACGGCGCCGGGCGTTAATGCGCATGTGGTGTCCGCACTTGGGACACACATCCAAGCTGCGCTCCATCTCCGCTCGATACAATACCGCGGTACAGACCTCGCACTTGGTCCACAGGCCTTCGGGGATGGATTTCTTGGTCCTGCCCTCGGTACGAATCTTGGACGGCAGAAGTTTTTCAAACCAACTCATAAGAAGTTCTCAGCGATTGGCAATTAGTAACAGATATTAGCTTCCAGCATCGGCTCCGGCTGAATAACGACAGCCGATCGCCGTTAAGCATCCATCGCCCGGCGCATTTCGGCAAGCACGGCCGCCGCCTCCGCCGGAATCTTATCAGGCGTATCAGCCAGCGCGCCAATCTTGCTCACCAGGGTGCTGCCGACGATGACCGCATCGGCCACCGCCGCCACAGCAGCCGCAGTGTCACCATCGCGAATGCCGAAACCCACACCGATGGGCAGCGCCGTGATCTCGCGAATCTCTTTCAGCTTATTGGCCACCGCCGCGGCATCGAGGGTCGCCGCGCCGGTCACCCCTTTCAATGAAACATAATAGACAAAGCCGCTGGCCGTGGCGCAGATTTTTTTCAGCCGCGCCGGCGTGGTCGTGGGCGCCAACAGAAAGATGGGATCCAGCGCCTGCTGCCTCAGCCGCTCCACCAAGTCATGGCCTTCTTCCGGCGGCAAATCCACCGTCAATACACCGTCCACACCGGCCTGGGCCGCGGCGGCGGCGAAGGTCTCGTAACCCATGACCTCCACCGGATTGAGATAGCCCATCAACACCAGGGGCGTAGTGGTGTCTTGACGGCGAAACTCCCGCACCATCTCCAGCACCCGATGCAGACTCACATGGTGGACCAGGGCCCGTTCGCAGGCCTGCTGGATCACCGGGCCATCGGCCATGGGATCGGAAAACGGTACGCCCAGCTCGATGATGTCAGCGCCCGCCGCCACCAGGGCGTGCAGCAAGGGCACGGTCACCTTGGGATCAGGATCACCCGCCGTGACATAGGGAATCAGCGCCTTGCGACCGGCACTGTGCAAACTGGCGAAACAAGCGGCGATACGGCTCATAGGGTAATGCCCTCCCGCGCCGCCACCGTATGAATATCCTTGTCGCCGCGCCCGGAAAGATTGACCACGATGATTTTTTCCTTAGCCATGGTCGGCGCCAGCTGCGCGGCATAGGCCAGGGCGTGACTGGATTCCAGTGCCGGGATGATTCCTTCGATGCGGGTCAGGGCATGGAAACCGGCCAGCGCCTCGTCGTCGGTGACGGCCACGTACTGGGCGCGACCGCTGTCCTTCAACCAGGCATGCTCGGGGCCGACGCCGGGATAATCGAGACCGGCGGAAATGGAATGGGTCTCGATGATCTGGCCGTCGTCGTCTTCCATGAGATAGGTACGATTACCGTGCAACACCCCGGGACGACCGGCGCTGAGCGGCGCCGCATGGCGGCCGCTGGCAATGCCGTCGCCGCCGCCTTCCACACCCACCATCGCTACTTGGTCGTCGTCGAGAAAGGGATAGAACAAACCGATGGCATTGGAACCGCCGCCGACACAGGCCACCAGGGTATCCGGTAAACGCCCTTCGGCCTCCAGGATCTGGGCACGGGCCTCACGACCGATGATGGATTGAAAATCCCGCACCATGGCCGGATAGGGGTGAGGTCCGGCCACGGTACCGATAATATAGAAGGTGTTATCGACGTTGGTGACCCAGTCGCGCATCGCCTCGTTCAAGGCGTCCTTGAGCGTCTTGGAACCTGAGGTCACCGGCACTACGCGCGCGCCCAGCAGCTTCATGCGAAACACATTGGCGGACTGGCGCTGCACGTCCTCGGCGCCCATATACACCACGCACTCCAATCCCAGACGCGCCGCCACGGTGGCCGAGGCAACGCCGTGCTGTCCGGCGCCGGTCTCGGCGATGATGCGGGTCTTTCCCATGCGCTTGGCCAGCAGGGCCTGGCCGATGGTGTTATTGATCTTGTGGGCGCCGGTGTGATTCAGGTCTTCGCGCTTGAGATAGATCTTGGCGCCGCCCAGTTCGCGACTCCAGCGCTCGGCGAAATACAGGGGCGAGGGCCGGCCCACGTAGGTGCTCAGGTCGGCATCGAATTCGGCCAGAAACCCGGGGTCGTTGCGGTATTTCTCATAGGCGAGCCGCAACTCCTCCAGCGGTTCCATCAGGGTCTCCGCCACGAACCTGCCGCCGTAGGGACCGAAATGGCCGTCGGCGTCGGGCAGGGTGTTAATTAATTTCGACACTGTTTACACCTCGTATAAAGGCTGCAATCTTGACGGCATCTTTGATCCCGGGCGCCGCCTCCACCCCGCCGCTCACATCCACCGCCCACGGGCGCACCTGGCTTACTGCGGCGGCGACATTGTCCGGCGTCAAGCCGCCCGCCAGGATCAGGGGAGAGCCCAGACTCGCCGGCAGGCGCGACCACTCGAACGATTGCCCGGTACCGCCCGGCACCCCTTCCATATAGGTATCCACCAGGATCCCCGCCGCATCGTCATACGGCTGGGACAGGCTAACCGCATCCGTATCCTTATCCATATGCACGACCTTAACATAGGAGCGCCCGTAGACCCGGCACGCCGCAGGCGCTTCCTTGCCGTGAAATTGCAGCAAGTCCAGCGGCACCTCCGCCAGCACCCGGCGAATCTCCTCCGGGGCGGCGTCCACGAACAAGCCCACTATGCTAACGAAGGGCGGCAACGCCCGGACCACCGCCTGGGCCTGGGGGATGCTTACCGCCCGGGGACTCTTGGCGTAAAACACCAGACCGATGGCATCGGCCCCCAGCCGCGCCGCGGCCAAGGCGTCCTCCACCCGGGTGATACCGCAGATTTTCACACGCGTGCGCATAGTTACAGGCTCTAAAGCTTACCGGCCGCCAAGCAAAAGGGCCACAAGGTTACCAGACCACCCCGGATGGGGAAAGCGGCGGCAGATCGAATTGGGCGGGATAAGCGACGCCGGTAAGGTACAGGCCATAGGGCTGGGCGGTGATCCCGCCCAAGGTGCGGTCACGGCTCTCCAACACCTCGCGGGCCCAGCCGAGCGACTGTTTTCCGGCACCGATGTCCATCAACACCCCGGCGATATTGCGCACCATATGATGGAGAAAGGCGTTGGCCTCCAAATCCAGGATGATTAGATCACGATCCCGATTCACTGCGAGTTCATAGAGCGTGCGCACCGGGCTCTTGGCCTGACAGGCCACGGTCCGATAGGCGGAAAAGTCGTGCGTGCCCACCAGAGCCTGCGCCGCCTGACGCATCAGCGTTTCATCCAAGGATCGATATTCCCACGCCACCCGCGCGGCGAGAAAGGCAGGCCGTATTTCGCGGTTGAGGATCACATAGCGATAGCGGCGCCGCACCGCGGAAAAGCGCGCGTGAAAATCATCACTGACTGCGCGTGCCCATTGTACGCTGACGGTCTTGGGCAGGTTGGCATTGGCGCCGTAGATCCAGGAGCGCATATCGCGCTCGGCCTGCGTATCAAAGTGGACCACCTGCGCCGTGGCGTGTACGCCGGTATCGGTCCGCCCGGCGCAAATCACCCGCAGAGGGTGATTTGCCACCTGGGACAAGGCCTGCTCCACGGCGCCTTGCACGGTACGCACCCCACCCGCTTGCAGCTGCCAGCCGGCGAATTCGCTGCCGTCGTATTCAACCCCCAAAGCAATGCGCATGACGAGATGTTGCCGCTACGGAAAGAACATCATAGTACTGTAGAAAGCATCCTCACGCCCGCTCGCCGGTTTATCCCGTGACACGCTTCCGTATCGGGCATATCGGAACGTAGAGGATGGGAGTCGTGTGGATTCATGATGAATTTAGGTGCCGAATTCAAGAACACCCGCGCGCGCCAAAAACACCGACTCCGGAGCACTAACCGTAAGCGCGGCGATCAGGTCGGGGCGTCCGCCAGCTGCAGCGCGCGCCGCTCGTTTCTGATCAACCAATCACGAATGCGCCGGGAATCGCCGTATTTACTGAGCTTGCCCCAGGAGTTGAGCAGCACGATGATGACCGGGCGTTCCCCGATCACCGTCTCCATCACCAGGCAATTCCCCGCATCGTCGGTGTAGCCGGTCTTACTCAAATTGATGTCCCAGGCCGAGGAACGCACCAGGCGATTGGTGTTGACGAATTCGATGGGTCTGTGACGGCGCAGATCGGTGACGGTGAATTCACCGGTAGTGGTGAACTCACGGATCATGGGGTATTGAATGGCGGCGTACACCAAGGTGGCGAGATCGCGGGCCGTCGAGACGCTGCCATTATTCAGTCCGGCGGGATCGGCGTAGTGGGTATTGTGCATCCCCAGGATGCGGGCCTTCTCGTTCATGCTGCGCAGCATCGCCCGACGTCCACCGGGATAGGTGCGCGCCAGGGCGGCGGCGGCGCGATTATCCGAGGCCGCCAAGGCGGCCAGCAGCATATCGTGGCGCGTCAATTTCACACCGATACGTAAACGCGATGCCGAACCGCGCAAGCGGTCCCGGTCTTCCGGGGCAATGGCGATCACCTGGTCCATGGGCAGATGACGGTCCAGGGTCACCATGGCGGTCATGAGTTTGGTCACGGACGCGATGGGGTGCTGCTCATGCATATTGCGCGAGTAAAGCACCACCCCTTCCCGCTTATCCATCACCAAGGCGGCGGACGAGCGCAGGCGCGGCGCCCTGGGATTGAGGCGCACAATGTCCTCGGCACTGACCTGCACATCGGCGTCATCCGCATGCGCCCCGGCCGCGACCGACGCGCCGGGCAGCAGGCACAGCATCCATAAGCCCGTCAGCAATACGCCGACACTTTTGAGAAATTGAATATGCCGCATAAACTTCCTGTACAAAAAATGCGTCCCCGCAGATGATAACCAATTATGTCCGATAACATAAGTCACTTGGAAGTATATCGGCCGAGGACGCAAGCCTGTTGAGATGGGCGTCACCGGCCGAAGTGTTCGTCAAGATATTCAGTCAGGCGCCGACGCTGCTCTTCATGGGTCAAGGCCTGAATATGCCCGCCCTGCGCTATCTTCCATAATGCCTTGGGCTGCCGCGCCGCCGCATACAAGGCCTCGGCATGACTGATGGGTACTATCGGATCGTGCACACTGTGAATGATCAACAGCGGAATCGGGCTGATAGCGGCGATGGCATCAATGGGACTGTATTGATCATCGACGGTAAACGACAAGGGCCATTGCAAGGCCCAGGTCAACCAAAAGCCCGCCAATTTCTCGCGGGCTATGCGCCGATAGCTGCTGAAGGCGCTATCGATGATCAAGGTCTTAATCAGCACGCGTTCAGGACTGTGCGCCACGGCATAAACCGCCAGGGAGCCACCCAGACTCTGGCCGAACACCGCCATGCCCTGGCTATGCACCTCGGGCCGCGCGGCCAACCAGGCGATGGCCGTTTCCGCATCCGTTACCAAACCGGGCAAGGTCGGAGTCCCCGCCGATTCGCCGTAGCCGCGATAATCCGGGAGCAAGACGTTGTAATGTTGCGCCGGCAACCAGTAGACACTGGCGATGTGGGTACTGATATTCTCGGCATTGCCGTGCAGGAACAGCACCGTACCCCTGGCCTCGCCCTGCGCAGGCAGATACCAGGCATGCAAGCGCACCCCGTCCGGGGTATGCAGGGTGACATCCCGATAATCCAAACCCAGGCGCGCGGGCGTGATGACCATGGTGGGGAACGGTTGAAAAAATGCGCCGGTGCACCCTTGCAGCAAGGCCAGACAGGCTAGCATTAAAGCGCAACGCAGCATCAAAAATACCAATGCCAGTCCAGGGCGGCCGCATGCCACTCGGCGCCCCGTTCGCGCCTATCACTCAGAGTGAGGCGCAATGCGTGCTGACGCCCGAAGCTGACGCTCTGAGCCAGACTGACTTCGCTTTCGCTGTGTTTATCCCCCATGGCAAAATCCTGCAGGCGGGCAAACAGATTCAACTTCCACGCCGAGCGCGGTTGCATGAACAATCCGACACTGGGACCGGCCCCCAGGGAAAAATTGTTTTGCAGTTGGTTCCCGATATCCAGCGTTCCCTCGACAAAGGCATATGCCACCGCGCTGTGCCAGTTCCCCAGCGCCAAACCGGCCCCGCCATTGGTATGGTACACCGCGACATGTTCACCGTCGCGGCGACGGGTACGCGCTATGCCGGTGTTGATCTTCCATGACACCGGCTTGAAAAAATCATCGCGCGGCGACAAGGAATAAATGTCCACCAAGCTCAGCTTTTCCAACTCCACACTCCCGCTGCCTTGATAATGGCGCAAGCTTATATCCATGAAATTGATCTGCGCGCCATTGGTATAGCCGCCGCCGGGATCCAGAAGATCATTATAGGCGGGACGGATCGCCAGACTCTGAAAATTTCGTCCGTCGCGCCTTCCCAGCCCCAGCGCCAGCCGCCGAGTCTTGTGGCCTTGATCGGGTCGAACCGCCGGAACCGGCGGTTCGACTTCAGTATTCCTCGCCGGCAAACGACTGCGGGCGAGTAACAGCTCGCGCGACAGGCGCGCCGCCGTGCTGTGTTTACGCAAGCCCGCACTGTCCTGGTAACGCACCAGGGCGTAGGCCCCTTCCAGCAAGCCGGCCTGTTGCGCTGCCGGCATGCCGCGTAACACTGACTCCTGCGGTTCACCCTCCGCCAGATGCATCACGGAACGGCGTTCCGCGCCGCTCATGTGCGCCAAACGATCCCGCAGACGGGTATTGTTGGAAGGCCGGTATACCACCTCCGCCAACATCCCAGACTGTTCCACCACCCGCCGCACCGTATCCACCGGAATCACCCAGCCGCGGAAACCGTCGGTCAGCGCCAGGCTGGGGCGTGCCACATCGAACAGAGACAGCAGGTAATAGGCGCAGTTCTCGTCGAAGAAATAATAATCGAAGCGGGTGGGGCCCAGCTCCCAGGCATGCTGCAACAGGCGATCGATTTCTTCCTGGGTAAAGTTGAGCCGGTACTCCCAAATATCGCGGTTTTCCATATCGCTGTATTCCTTCACCTTGACGTAATAAGGCGAAATGGAAAACAAGCCCGGATAAGCCCCCACCAGGCTCTTTAAGGTGAAGATCATGCCATTGTCCGTGGTGGAGCCCACCGCGTAATTGACGGCGTAGGCCAGCAGGCGGGTGCGTTCGTCCTGGTTGGGGGCATCGACGCGCAACAAGGTATGGCCAAACATCGAGGAAGGATTGTTGATGTAGGCGGAGGGGAACACCAGGGTCAAGGCGCTCGCATTTAGGGCCGCACGCCATTTCCGAAACCGCTCGCAGGTCTGAGGCTGCAATCGGTGCGGATCGAAGTGCAGGCTGTGCTTCAACCACTCGTAGCGGGCAATGAACCGGCACTGGGGGTGTTGCACGGTATCGGTCTCGACCACCGCCGGCGCGAAAAACGCCCGCAAGGTGGCGTCCAGTTCCTCTCCCGGATCGGTCTTGCCGTCGCCCGCCAGATAAAAATCGGGATCATCCGCCTGACCGGTAACGCCCGGGAAAATCAAATTGGCCCGATAATGCACCAAGGCCAACCACTCGGGGTCGGCCGCCAATTTCGCAGCGTGAGCTTGAGCTATGAGTTCCTGAAGATAAGCGTCTACGGCGGCGAATGTCGGCGCAGGAATACACAGAACCCCCAGCACCAGTAAGAGACCTACACGGAACATTCAGTATCCAACTCTCGCAAAACAAAACACCCAGCGGGTTGCGCTGGGTGCTTCGGGTAAAACACAACAGTCTAAATTATACGAGCCGCGCGTATTGTGCCAATTCGCTGTTGGCCGCCAGCACGTGATTCAAGGCATCGATCACATCCTGAGTATTGGTGCTCGCAGAAGGAATGATCTCAGCAAAGTGCGCCTTGGTGGCGGCGAAGAATGCGGACTTGTCGGCACTGTTCACGCCAATCAGGCTGGCCAGTGATTCCAAAGTCTCGCCGTTTCCGACCGCCATATCGCGGGCAAGCTTGTCCAGGTTGGTGTTAATGAACATAGATACTTTCACCGGGTTATCGACCACTCCATCTGTGGAGCAACCCAGGGTACCGGAAGAGATACCGAAGGTTTGATTGCCGAACGAACCGTTAGTAGTCGCCGCCAGCACTTGCGGAGCAACACCGGATTGACCTTTGAAAATGATCGAGCCGACACCGCAACCGACATTGTTGGGAGCCGCCATCACAATGCCGATGGGTGACAAGGTAAGAACTGCCGCAATGATAAGTTTGTTTTTCATGGCTTCCTTCTCTCGTTGGTTTATGTAAACGGGGGATTCTCCCGTGCTTTAATAAATCCACCGCCCGGCTTTGTCAAGCACAAACCGCAGCCAGACTGTTTATCTGCCTATCCGTTACGCATGTATACCTTCAGAATAATTACTCGGCGCGGTGGGATTTATAGTAATTGATCAAGCCATTGGTGGAGGCATCGTGGCTCTCCACCATATGTTCGTCTTCCAGCTCCGGCAGGATAGCTTTTGCGAGTTGCTTACCCAGTTCCACGCCCCATTGGTCGAAGGAATTAATGTTCCACAAAATGCCTTGCACGAAAATCTTGTGCTCATACAGAGCAATCAATCGACCCAGGGTGCGCGGGGTAAGTTTTTTAAACATTAGAGAATTGGTGGGTTTATTGCCGGGAAACACCTTGTGCGGCACCAGATGCTCCATTTCCTCGCCGTTCATTCCGGCCGCGGTCAATTCGGCGCGCACCTCCGCCGCCGTTTTGCCGCGCATCAGGGCTTCGGGCTGGGCGAAAAAATTGGAAAGCAGAATACGATGATGCTCGCCAACGGGATTGTGGCTCTCGATGGGCACCAAAAAGTCGCAGGGAATTAATTTTGTGCCTTGATGGATCAATTGATAAAAGGCATGTTGACCATTAGTCCCCGGTTCTCCCCAGATCACCGGTCCGGTGGAATAATCCACCCGCTCGCCGTCGCGGTCGACCCGTTTTCCGTTGCTCTCCATGTCGCCCTGCTGGAAGTAGGCGGAGAAGCGATGCAGATATTGGTCGTAAGGCAGGATGGCATGGGTCTGTGCGCCGAAGAAGTTGTTATACCAAATCCCCAGCAGCCCCATAATCACCGGCAAATTCTCGGCGAAAGGCGCGTCACGAAAATGCTCGTCCATATCATGGCCGCCGGAAAGCATTTCCTCGAAATTGTCCATGCCGATGCTGAGCACAATGGATAAACCGATAGCGCTCCATAGCGAATACCGCCCTCCCACCCAATCCCAAAACTCGAACATGTTGCGGGTATCGATACCGAAGGCGGCCACCTCTGCGGCATTGGTGGACAAGGCCACGAAGTGCTTGGCCACAGCCGCCTCATCGTGAACGTGTTCTAAAAACCAGGCGCGCGCCGTACGGGCGTTGGTAATGGTTTCCTGCGTGGTAAAGGTCTTGGATGCGATCACGAACAGCGTGGTCTCGGGATCGACATACTTCAAGGCCTCGCTAATGTGGGTTCCGTCGATATTGGAGACGAAGTGCGGCCGCAATCCGCCTGCACCATAGGGCTTGAGGGCCTCTGTTACCATCACCGGCCCCAGATCCGAGCCGCCGATGCCGATGTTCACCACGTCGGTTAACCGCTTGCCGGTATAACCCCGCCGTTCGCCGTTACGCACTTGTTCGCTGAAGCTACGCATCTGGTCGAGCACGGCGTTGACCTTGGGCATCACATCGCCGCCGTCGCTGAGGATGGGGCGGTTGGAACGGTTGCGCAGGGCCACATGCAACACCGCCCGCTGTTCGGTGACGTTGATCTTGTCACCACTGAACATCTTGTCGATCCATTCATCCAGGCGCGCCTGCCGCGTCAGACCCAACAATAAATCCATGGTCTCTTTGGTGACGATGTTCTTGGAATAGTCGAGCAGCAGATCGTTGAAGCTCACCGAAAAATCCACAAAGCGCTGCGCATCGGATGCGAACAAATCCCGCATATGGACATGGCGCATGGACTGATAGTGTTCATGGAGAGCCTGCCAGGCAACGGAATTGGTCAATGCGGACATCCTTGTTCCTTTATGAGCTGAATGCTGATAGCCGCTAACTCAGCTTGAGTCCCACGACACTCAGCTATTTATCAATACGCCTCCAGATCGGCACCCTTGATATCCAGGGAGTGGCGCCAGAACTGATCTTCGCGTTCGAACAGGCGATAAGTACCGCGCGGCCCCCAGGTGCCCGCCGCATAGGTGTTGATGAAATCCCGCTCCATGGACCACACCTTGACGATGGGATCCACCACCCGCCACGCCCATTCCACTTCATCGTAACGCAAGAACAAGGTGCGGTCGCCCTCGATGACATCGAGCAACAAATCGCCGTAGGCATCGAACTCGGACTCGCCTTCGTGGCGATAGCTGGCATCCAGGCTGGTGGTACGGGTACGCATCTCAAGACCCGGTACCTTGACCTGCAGTTCCAGACGCAGGCATTCCTTGGGTTGTATCCCCAGCAACAACCAATTGGGTTTGAGTTGATCGAGATGGGTATTGCGAAACAAGTGCTGGGGAGGGTGCTTGAAGCGAATGGTGATGGCCGAGGCCCCTTCCTGCATGCGCTTGCCGGTACGCAGATAAAAAGGCACGCCCTTCCAGCGCCAGTTATCCACATAGAGTTTCACCGCCGCATAGGACTCGGTGGTACTGCGCGGATCCACCCCATCTTCTTCCAGATAGCCGCGCACGGGCTTGCCGCACACCGTACCGGCGGTATATTGCGCGCGGAAGGCATGGGCGTGCACGGCATTTTGCGGGATGGGGCGGATGGATTTCAGCACCTTGACCTTCTCGTCGCGCATGGATTCGGCGTCCATCATAGCCGGCGGCTCCATGGCCACCAGGGTAAGCAATTGCATCAGGTGACTTTGGATCATGTCACGCAAGGCCCCCGCGCCCTCATAATAATCGGCGCGGTCTTCGATGCCGAGGGTCTCGGAATGGGTGATCTGGACATGATCGATATATTGGCGATTCCACCACGGCTCCAGCATGATATTGGCGAAACGAAACACCAAGACATTCTGTACCGTGCCCTTGCCCAGATAATGATCGATGCGGTAGATCTGGCTCTCTTCCAGATATTGGTGCATACCTTGTTGCAAGGCCTGGGCACTCAGCAAGTCATAGCCGAAGGGCTTTTCGATCACCACCCGGCGCCAACCGTTGTTCTGGGTGAGCAGGCCCGTCTTGCCGAGGCGCTCTATGGATTCACCGAAATCGCTGGGGCGTATCGCCATATAGAAGATTATGTTGGTGGGAAAGCGCGGATCCTCGATCAAGGTATCCTTCAGGCGCTGCACCGAATCGCCATCGTGCAAATCACCCTGCAGATAATAGAGACGCTCCTTGAAACGTTCGAAGGCTTGAATGTTGAAGCCCTCACCGTACTTCTCGCGCAGCATGCCCTCCACTTCATCCAACCACTGTTGCCGTTCCCAGGGTCGGCGGCCGAAGGCCACGATCACCATCTGCTCGGGAAGACGACCCACCTCTTCCAACTGAAACAGCGACGGCATCAATTTGCGTCGGGCGAGATTGCCGGTCGCACCGAATATCACCAGGCTACACTGCTGCATCAATGTTCTCCTGCTTTCTTCACGGCATGGCCCCCGAAGGAATTGCGCATCATGGACAACAAACGATAGGGATAACCTTCCTTATCCTGGCTGGTGAATCGCATTTGCAGGGCGAGAGTCAACACCGGGGCGGGCACACCCTGTACGATAGACTCCTCGATGGTCCAGCGGCCCTCGCCGGAATCCGCCACATAGGGCGCCACCCCTTCGAGCTGTTGATCTTCCTTGAGCGCCTCGGCGGACAAATCCAGCAACCAACTGCGCACCACTGAACTGTGGCGCCATAACTCTGCGACCTGGGCGAGATCGAGCTTGAATTCCTCCTTGCCGCGCAATAATGAAAAACCTTCGGCGAAGGCCTGCATCATGCCGTATTCGATGCCGTTGTGGATCATCTTGGTGAAATGACCGGACCCTACCGGCCCGACGTGGGCCCAGCCGCGATCGGGCGCCGGCGCCAGCACCTTGAGGGCCGGCGCAACCAGCTCCACCACGCCCGGCTCGCCGCCCACCATCAGGCAATAACCGTTGGTCAAACCCCAGATACCGCCGGAGGTGCCGGCGTCCATGAAGCCGATGCCATGTCCGGCCAGCAAGGCGCCGCGCCGCTCGCTCTCGTGATAATTGGAATTACCGCCGTCCACGACCACGTCACCCGTGGCCAGTAGCGGAATCAAGTCGTGAATGGCCTTCTCGGTGGCCTCACCGGCGGGCAGCATCAACCACACCACGCGTGGTGCATCCAGCTTACTGACCGCCTCCGCGATGGAGGTCGCCGGGATCAAGCCTTCTTCCGCAGCCAAGCTGTTTACGATCTCGGCCGAGCGGTTGTAGCCCACCACCTCAATACCGCCGCGGCACAAACGCCGCGCCATATTGGCGCCCATTTTCCCCAAACCCATCATCGCCATGCGCATAACAATTCCTTTCTCCATTGCGTCGCTCGCCACCATCGCGGCATATTCCCGATCCACTTGTATATCGCCACCACGGGGAGCGTCTTTAATCCACTCCTTATATCTCCATACCTTGTGATAAGGTAACAGGCATCGACCAGTAATGTTAGACAGATTCTTGCCACCACGTTGCAAGGAAAGACTCGTGACAGCCAAAAAATCGCGCTCCGCCAAAAACAAAAAAATCCTGTTCGTCACCAGCGAGGCCCATCCCCTGATCAAGACCGGCGGTCTGGGTGACGTATCGGGGGCCTTACCCCTCGCCCTCAAGGAACTCAAACAAGACGTACGTCTCATCCTGCCCGCCTACCGCGAGGCCATGCGACGTTATGGCCCGTACACCATCGCCAGTCTGGTCTTCCAGCCGGATATCCATCCTATCCGCCTGCTGGAGGGACGCCTCCCCGACAGCAACATTACGGTATGGCTGGTGGACATCCCTTCCCTCTTCGACCGGCCGGGCAATCCCTATCTCGGCCCCGACGGCCAGGATTGGCCGGACAACGCGCTGCGTTTCGGCATGTTCTCCCGGGCCGTCACCGCCATCGCCCTCAACCAGGCGGGGCTGGACTGGCATCCGGATGTTGTCCATTGCAACGACTGGCAGACCGGCCTGATCCCGCCGCTGCTTACTTTGCAAAATCCGCGCCCGGCCACGGTGTTCACCATCCATAACCTGGCCTACCAGGGACTGTTTCCCGCCGCCCAATTCCAGGAACTCGGCCTGCCGCCGGAATTGTGGGGCATACACGGCCTGGAGTTCTATGATCAATTGTCCTTCATCAAAGGCGGCCTGCTGTATGCGGATATGATCAACACCGTCAGCCCCACCTACGCCAAGGAGATCTGCACCCCGGAATTTGGCTGCGGCCTGGACAGCCTGTTGCGCAGCCGCGCCGATCGCCTGGTGGGCATCCTCAACGGCGCGGACTACGGCGAATGGGATCCGCGCCATGACAGTCATTTATCCCACCATTACAGCACCGACGCCCTGCAAGGTAAGGCGGCCAACAAGGCAGCCCTGCAAAAGGAGCTGGGACTGCAACGCGATCCCCAGATCCCGCTCATCGGCTTCGTCGGACGCTTGGCGGCACAGAAGGGCATCGACCTGATAATGGCCGTGCTGGGCAATCTCCTGCCGCAGGAGGTCCAGTTCGTGATTCTGGGTACGGGCGACAAGGACTACGAAAAGGCCTTGACCGCCGTAGCGGAACATTATCCCCGCCGCTGCCATGTCAGAATCGGCTTCAGCGAACCCTTGGCCCACCGCATCGAGGCGGCGGCGGACATGTTTCTCATGCCCTCCCGCTATGAGCCCTGCGGACTCAATCAGATCTACAGCATGCGCTACGGCACCCTGCCCATCGTCCGCCGCACCGGCGGGCTGGCCGACACCGTGGTGGATAGCAGCGCGGGACTGGAAACCGCCACCGGGTTTGTCTTCGACGAACCGACGGCGGCGGCCCTGAGCGAGGCCGTGCAGCGGGCCTTGAACCTTTACCGCGGCAAACCCCAGGACTGGCTGAAACTTGTACACAATGCCATGGAGTGCGATTACAGCTGGCGGCACAGCGCCGGCGCATATCTGGACCTCTACCAGCAGGCGCTGATTCACCAGGAGCAGGCAAATCCCTCCAAAGCTGTATAATGGTCGCCTTTGCGCGGCGCTCCGCGCCGCCCGAATATAAACCCTCAAGCATCAAGATAGTGAAGCACCATGAGTGACAAACAACTACGCGCCCGCGTCAAGCTGTTAGGTAAATTATTGGGCAATGTCCTCCGCGCCCAGGCCGGCGGCCACGTGCTCGTCGCCGTCGAAACGCTGCGCAAGGGCTACATCAGCCTCCAAGAGGAAGAGAGTCCCCGGCGCCGCGCCCGTCTCACCAAGCTGATCGCCAAGCTCGACCCGGACACCCTCACCCATGTGGTACGGGCCTTCAGCACCTATTTCAGCCTGGTCAATCTGGCGGAGGAGGCCAACCAATATCAGCTCCGCACCGAACGTATTCGCAAGGGCGGCCCGCTATGGGTAGGTTCATTCGATCATACCTTGCGCCAGTTTCACGCCCAGGGGATTAGCGCCGAACAGTTGCAGGCCCTGCTGAACAAGCTGGCTTATATACCGGTGTTCACCGCCCACCCCACCGAGGCCAAGCGCCGCACCATCCTCGAGGCCCTGCGCCGCATCTTCGTCACCGGCGAGGAACTGGATGACCCGCGCATCGGCGAAGAAGAAGAGGCCACGATCATCCGGCGCCTGGAGAGCGAGATTCAACTCCTGTGGAAAACCGATGAAGTGCGGGCCAAACGGCCGCAGGTGCGCGACGAGATCCGCAACGGCCTGTTCTATTTTCAGGAAAGCCTGTTCGACGCCGTACCGCGCATGTACCGCGGCCTGGAAAAGGGCATCAAACGCATTTACGGCGCGGAGCTGGAGGAAACCCCCGTCACCGTCCCCGGCTTCCTGCGTTTCGGTTCCTGGATAGGCGGCGACCGGGATGGCAACCCCTATGTAACCCCCGACACCACGGTCATGGCGATACGCCTGCATGCGCGCACTGCAGTCCTGGCCTATCTCCACCGCATCATCAGCCTGAGCCATATCCTCACCCATTCCAGCCTGTTGTGCCGGCCTTCCGATGAATTCATGCAGAGCCTGCGCCGCGACGAGGCCTTCTGCGCCATGGCCTTCCAGGACAACCCCGACCGTTTCGGCAACGAACCCTATCGGCGCAAGCTGTACATCATGCGCTATCGCCTGGAACGCAACCTGATCAACATCAAGACGCGACTGGAGGTCAAGGTACGCGACTTAGAGGAGGATCAGTACGACGACGCCAAGGAATTGCTGGACGATCTGTATGTCATCCGCGATTCCTTAATCGGTCACGGCGACGGCGAGATCGCCGGCGCCGAGTTACAAGACTTGATCCGCCTGGTGGAGACCTTCGGCTTTTTCCTGGTCAAACTCGACGTTCGTCAGGAGTCGGTACGCCATACCGACGCGGTCGCGGAGATACTCAAGCGCATCCCGGGCAAGCGGGTGGATTATTCCACCTTGGATGAAGCCGCGCGCCTGGCCTTGCTGGGCGAATACATCATCGATGCCGATACCCTGTCCTTCGATCGCGACACCCTCACCCCCGAGACCCGCGAAACTCTGGAAGTGTTCGATGTGATGCTGAAGATGCGCGAGGAAGTCAGCGCGGAATGCTTCGGACATTATGTAATCTCCATGACTCATCACGCCAGTCACGTCATGGAGGTGATGTTCCTGGCCTGCCTCAGCGGCCTGATCGGCCGTCGCGATAATCGCTGGTTCTGCAAT
The DNA here is from genome assembly GCA_963810615.1 of uncultured Gammaproteobacteria bacterium. Lineage (GTDB taxonomy): Bacteria > Pseudomonadota > Gammaproteobacteria > DRLM01 > DRLM01 > JARRQJ01. Next base: position 122,062 of record CAWEOA010000002.1, read on the forward strand.
TTACGGGTAAGCCCCTTGTTCGAGACCATCGATGATTTGAGCCGCATCGAAGAGGTGTTGTCCATGTTACTGGACAACCCGGTCTACGCCGCCCTGCTCGCCGTTTCCGGCAATCAGCAGGAGGTCATGCTGGGTTATTCCGATTCCTGCAAGGACGGCGGCATCCTCGCCTCGTCGTGGAAGCTCTTCGAGGCGCAGAAAAAGATCATCGCCGTCACCGCGGCGCACAATGTACAGTGCCGGCTGTTCCACGGCCGCGGCGGCACCGTGGGTCGTGGCGGCGGCCCTACCCACGAATCCATCCTGTCGCAACCCCGCGGTACCGTGCAGGGCCAGATCAAATTTACCGAACAGGGCGAGGTGCTGTCTTATAAGTACAGTAACTGCGAGACGGCGGTGTACGAACTGACTATGGGCATCACCGGTCTGATGCTGGCCAGCCGCGGCGTAATCGCGCCGATGACGACGGCTCGCAACGACTATCTGGGCATCATGGATCAACTGGCGGCCAGCGGCGAGAACACCTATCGCGCCCTGATCGATCAAACGCCGGGCTTATTGGATTTTTTCTACGAGGCAACGCCGGTCAGCGAATTAGGGCTCTTGAACATCGGCTCGCGTCCCACCCACCGCAACAAGCAGAATCGCTCCAAGTCTTCGATCCGCGCCATCCCCTGGGTGTTCGGCTGGGCACAGGCCCGCTTCACGCTGCCTGCCTGGTTCGGTATCGGCAGCGCCCTGGAACAATGGCGCAACAATGAACCGGATCGTTTGGCGAAATTACAGCAGATGTACGAGGAATGGCCGTTCTTCCGCGGCCTGCTGAGCAATACCCAGATGTCGCTGTTCAAGGCCAACATGACCATCGCGCAACAATATGCGAACTTGAGCGGCGACCCTGCCATCGCCCAACAGATACTCACCGTCATCCAAGACGAGTACCAACGTACCATCACGCAGATCCTCAACGTCGTGGGTGCACAGCGCCTGATCGAAGAAAACACCACACTGGCGCTGTCGCTGACGCGACGCAGTCCTTACCTGGACCCGCTCAATCATATCCAGATCACACTGTTGGAGCGTTTCCGCGACAAGGACTTGAACGAAAACGCCCGGCAAATCTGGCAGGATCCCTTATTGCGCTCCATCAACGCCATTGCGGCGGGCATGCGCAATACCGGTTGAGGACTCATGGGTATTGCCGCGAGGCTGGGCGTCCGCCGAACTGAGATGCCCATTTTTGCGCCGCAGTGCCGCGAAGGCCTGCGGCAAGACAGCGAACAGTGATTCGCTTAAGGCGTGAACCCGTTCAGGCCACTTGTACCGGGATGGCGCTGCTCACCCGAGCGACGGTATTGCGCTCGTCGAGATAGACCAAGGTGGGTTTGAAATTGACCAGCTCGTGCTGATTGAGGGCAGCATAGGTGCAGATAATCACCCTGTCCCCCGGCTTGGCCTTGTGCGCCGCCGCCCCGTTCACCGAAATGATGCCGGAACCGTCCTGAGCGCGGATCGCATAGGTGGTGAAGCGCTCGCCGTTGGCCATATTGTAGATCTGGATCTGCTCGTATTCCCGGATCCCCGCGGTATCCAGCAGGGCCCCGTCGATGGCGCAGGAACCATCGTATTCGAGTTCCGCATGGGTCACCCGAGCATGATGCAACTTTGATTTGAGCATGGTGTACTGCATGGTCCGATTACCTTTGCGCCAAGTATCCCCAAGATTTCTTCGAAATATTATGGGGGTTTATGGCGGATCCTTCAATGTCACGGGCAAATTATCGATCAGCCGGGTCTTCCCTAACCAGGCGGCCGCCATGATTATCAGGCACGAATCAGCCGCTTGGGGGGGCTGTAAATCCTCGGCGCGCCGGATGGCCACGTAGTCGGGCTCAAAGCCGCTCTCCCGTAAAATCTTCATACCCTCGGCCGCGAGGCTGTCATAGTTCGTCCCGGCGACGAGGCGCTCGCCCAGCCAGTGCAGGGTTTGATACAAGACCGGCGCCCGCTCGCGCTCAGCGGCGGAGAGATAACCGTTGCGCGAACTCATAGCCAGGCCGTCGCTCTCACGCACCGTCGGCTCGCCGATGATTTCAACCGCCATACACAGATCGGCCACCAGCCGCCGCACCACCAATAACTGTTGATAATCCTTTGCGCCGAATACCGCCACATGGGGACGCACCGCATTAAACAGTTTCGCCACCACCGTCGCGACCCCGGTAAAGTGTCCGGGACGGGCGGTGCCGCACAAGATATCGGATAGACCCGGCACCTCCACTCGCACCGTGTCATCGCTGCCGTAGGGATAGAGCTCCTTCACATCCGGGGCGAACAATAAGTGTGCCCCGTGCTCCGCCAGGATAAAACTATCCTGCTTAAGGGTTCGCGGATACGCGCCAAAGTCCTCTTGCGGCCCGAATTGGGTGGGATTGACGAAGATGCTCACCACCACCTTGTCCGCTGCCCGGCAGGCGCGTTTCACCAGTTGCAGATGGCCGTCATGCAGGTTGCCCATGGTGGGAACCAGGGCGACGCGTTCGCGGCGGCCGCGCCATTGATCCACGGCGGTACGAAGATGGGCGATAGTGTGGACGGTTTGCATCAGCTGAAGCAGTGTTCCGGCGCGGGGAATGCGCCGCTCTTCACCGCCTCGATATAGCTTGCCACGGCCGCGCGAACATGGGGCTGGCCCGTCATAAAATCCCTGGCGAACTTGGGGCGTTTCCCCGGCGTGATACCCAACATATCGTACAGCACCAATACCTGGCCGTCGCAGTCCGGGCCGGCGCCGATGCCGATCACCGGTATCTCCACGGACTGGGTGATCTCGGCCGCCAAACCTACCGGAACGCTTTCCAATAACAGTACATCAGCGCCTGCCTCCTGCAGGGCCACGGCATCCTGCAGCATGGCGCGCGCCGCCGCCGCATCGCGACCCTGCACCCGGTAGCCGCCGAGACGATGGACCGATTGCGGCTGCAAGCCCAAATGGGCGCACACGGGAATGCCGCGCGCAGTCAGATGGGCGACGGTCTCTACCTGCGGCGAGCCGCCTTCCAGCTTCACCATATGCGCGCCCCCTTCCTGCATCAGGCGCGCGGCGTTGACCATGGCCTGCTGCGGCGTGGCGTAACTCATGAACGGCATGTCCACCATCAATAGCGCCCGCCGCCGACCGCGCACCACCGCGGCGCTGTGATACACCATATCGTCCATGGAGACCGGCACGGTGCTGTCCCGACCCTGGATCACCATCCCCAGGGAATCCCCCACCAGCAGGACATCGATACCGGCTTCATCCAACAGCGTGGCAAAGCTGGCGTCATAAACGGTGAGGCAGGCGATCTTTTCCCGCGCCTGCTTCAAACTGCGCAGGGTATTCACCGTCACCGCGGCGGCGGTGGAAGATTTGGCAGTGAATGTGCTCATGCCAGAATTTCGGCCGGCAGGGGATTAAAGTAGTGTCTGCCGCTGCGGGTTCGACGAATACGTTCCACCAGTTGCTGATAATCCAGGTCATTACTCACCCAATCGATAACGGTGGCGTTGACGATCAGCAAGGGCGATTGATCGTAATGATAGAAGAAATCCGCGTAGGCATCCGCCAAACGCTGCAGATAGGCGGATTCTATCCAGCGCTCATAGGGCACGCCGCGCTTCTTGACCCGCTCGATCAATATATCAACCGGCGCCTGCAGATAGATCACCAAGTCCGGGGCCGGGGGCGACAAATCCAAATGACGGTAGACCTGTTCATACAAGCGCAACTCGTCGTCATCCAGGGTCAATTGGGCGAAGAGCGGATCCTTCTCCAGTAAAAAATCGCTGACGACATTGGGGCGAAACAAATCACCCTGACGCAGCGCCTGGAGTTGCTGCACCCGTTGAAACAGAAACGACAGCTGGGTAGGCAGGGCCATGGGCCGGGGGTTCTGATAATAGCGTTCCAGAAAGGGATTATCCTCGGCCCGCTCCAATAGCAACTCGCTGCCGAAGGTGCCGGCCAGGCGCCGCGCGAGGCTGGTCTTGCCCACCCCGATAGGACCTTCGACGATGATATAACTCGGCGCGCTGCTCGGTGTCATATGGCCGCGGGCATGGCCTGCAATCCCAGGCTGGAACAACGTTCCACCAATGCCTGCAGGCTTCCCGCACCGGGGATGTGCAGCTGCGGGGCGATCTCATGGAGCGGATACAGGACGAAGTTACGCTCCGGCAGGCCCGGGTGGGGCACGGTCAGGACCTCGCCTTCCACTTGGGCATCGCCATACAAGAGCAAATCCAGATCCAGGGTCCTGGGCACCCAACGCTCGGCCCCCCGTACCCGACCGTGCAGTTCTTCGATCAAGTGAAATTCCCGCAATAACTCAGCGGGGGAAAGCCGCGTATCCACGGCGGCGACGGCGTTTAAATAGTCGGGCTGCGGCACCGTCCCCAAGGGTTTACTGCGATATAAGGATGAATAGGCCACGCAACAGGTGGCGGGAATGGCGTCCAAGGCCGCCAAGGCACTGCGTAGCTGTGCCTGAGGATCGTTAAGATTGCTGCCTAAACCTACATAGGCCCGTACCAGGCTAGAATTCATACTGCACCTCATTGCTGGTGTTGTTACTGCTTACCCCAGGCAGTCTACCTATTCCGGTGGATTGTTGCTAACCGCCTTAGCCTTGGAGCGCCGCGTCCGCCGTTTTTTACCTTTTCCGCCACCGCCGCTGCGAACCTGCTTCAACCTCTCATTGTCATCCAAGCCTTGAAACTCTGTCCACCACTGACATAATTCCCCTATCTCTTCTCCGGCATCTCGCCGTAATAGCATGAAGTCATAGGCGGCACGAAAGCGAGGATGTTCCAAGAGCCGCAGGGGACGCAAACCGGTGGTGCGCCGTAGGCGAATCTGCAAGGCCCAGATCTCCCGCATAGGGACGCCGAAGCGCTTGGGGAGCGCAGTACGGGCCAGTTGCTGGCCCTCCACGGCATAAGCGGCCTCTTGCAAGGCCTGAATCTCACCCATGGCCTCCTCCGCCTCCTGACTGGCCATGGTCTGACGCAAGGGCTCCCACAACAAGGCTGCGTACAGAAAGGCCGGGGTTACCGGTTTTCCCTCCGCAATCCGGGCGTCGGTGTTTTGCAGGGCGCGGATCAACAAGGTCAAAGGAAAACCTTCCCGTTCCTGGGCCAGGCAGGCCTCGGTCTGGGGAAACAAGTAAGCGAACAGGCCGTAGTGACGGAGCAATTCAAAGCTCTGGACCGCACAGCCGCCTAGAAATAATTTGAGGATTTCATCGAAAAGCCGGGCCGAGGGGATATCTTCCAGCAAATGCGCCAACTCGAAGATCGGCGCCTCGCTGTCGGGATGGATGCGAAATCCCAGCTTGGCGGCAAAACGCACCGCCCGCAGCATGCGCACCGGGTCCTCATGATAACGCTGCTGGGGATCCCCGATCAGCCGCAGCATCCCGCTCTGCAGATCCGCCATGCCGTCGACATAGTCCACCACGGAAAAATCCTGAATGTTGTAATACAGGGCATTGACCGTGAAATCGCGCCGCCAAGCGTCTTCCTCCAGAGTACCGTAGACGTTGTCGCGGAGGATGCGGCCGTTCTCGGTGCGCGCCTCATCGTCACTGGCGCCGTCACCCTGGGCGCGAAAGGTGGCGACCTCGATGATCTCCCTCTCGAAACGGACATGGGCAAGGCGGAAGCGCCGGCCGATCAACATGCAATTGCGAAAGAGCTTTTTCACCTCTTCCGGGCGGGCATTGGTCGCTATATCGAAATCCTTGGGCTCCCGCCCGAGCAGCATATCCCGTACCCCGCCCCCGACCAGGAAGGCGTCATAACCGGCGCCCTTGAGCCGATACAGCACCTTGAGGGCGTTGGAACTGATGTTGGCTCGTGAAATCGCGTGTTCGGAACGAGGGATGATGCGCGGTTGCGTATTAATTGTGGGGCCTTTGAGCGCGTGCAAATAACGATTTATATATAACAACTTGTCTACTGATAGTCGACGCGTATATTATCTTCTTTTTGCACGGCCCCGCAACGCAACATACGCTCCCTTCGTCTAGTGGCCTAGGACGTTGCCCTCTCACGGCGAAAACAGGGGTTCGAGTCCCCTAGGGAGCGCCATATTTTCAATGACCTACGATATCGCCGGAAAATAAACGGACATTAGCCGGTCCCCCCGCTTGTATCGACAGTTAGCGCGGCGGATGTCTCCATATCCTTAGTAAATAGGCAAGAAGCTTGGCAGTTCACCACTGAAACCATATTCCAAGCCTGTCCACGTGAATTTAATGCTAAAGGGAACGTCACGAAAAACGGCAAAGTCTCGTTAACCAATTGTTCTAACAGGATTTATAAGGGAGGCTGAGTCGCTAACTCAATAGGATGGGGCGACTAGAAATATAGCTCGCGACGTCCCAGCCGCGAACGACGAATCGACAATATCAATCCTAATAATCCCAGCAGGAGCGGACTGGCCGCCCCGCCGCCACCGCCGCTGGCAGTACTCAGCGGCGCCACTGAAGTGGTAAAGCAGTTAACCGTCACACCGGTCACATCGGCGCTGCCGACCGTCCCCGAACCGTTGCTTACCGCGCAGGTTTGGCCGCTGGGCTGGGTCGCCACCGCGACGCTATAAGCTGCGCCGCCGGCTAAGGGCGTGGCGAAGGTAAAACTCCCGTCCGTCACCACCGACAGGCTGTCGCTGCCGTTGTCTGTCAGCACCACGCTGCCCGTCAAACCCGAAACCGTACCGCCAACGGTGTAGTTATTCGGGGCATTGGTGGTACAAGAAACCGCGACAGTGGTGACAGCGGCACTGCCGACCGTCCCCGCGGCGTTGGTTACCGCACAGGTCTGGTCGCTGGGCTGGGTCGCCACCGCAACGCTGTAAGTGGCGCCGCTGAACAGGGCCGTAGCGAAAGTGAAACTGCCGTTCGCCGCGACCGTGAGGTTGTCGCCGCCGTTATTGGTCAGCCCCACGCTACCTGTCAGGCCCGAGACCGTACCGCCAATGGTGTAAACCGGATCAGTGGTACATGTAACCGCGACGGTGGTGACGGGGGCGCTGCCGACCGTCCCCGAGGGGTTGCTGACTGCACAGGTTTGGCCGTTGGGCTGGGTCGCCACCGACACATCATAGGCGGTACCGGTAGCCATACCTGTGGCAAAAACGAAATTACCGTTCGCCGCGACCGTAAGGTTGTCGGCGCCGTTGTTAGCCAGCACAACGCTGCCCGTCAGGCCGGAGACTGCACCACCGACCTCATAAGCGTTTACAGACAGTGTCGTGCTTCCGCTAACGCTGCCATCGGCAGTGGTGGCAGTGATGGTGGTGTCGCCGGCGCCAAGTGCCCTGGCCAAGCCATTTGCGTCGAGCGTTGCCACAGAGGCGTTACTACTGCTCCATACCACCTTAGGCGCACCGGAAATGCCTTGCGGTGTTGTCGAAGTCGCGCTTACCCCATTACCCAACTGACCATAGGTATTATCACCCCAACATTGTTCAGCACCGCCGGAAAGCAGGGCGCAGGTATGGACGTATCCTGTTGCTATCTCCGTAGCCTGCACCGTAACACCATCGATGCCGCTTACGGTAACAGGGGTGGAGGATTGGGTGGTCGTGCCGTTGCCCAGCTGGCCGGATGAATTATCCCCCCAGCATTGCACCTGATTGCTGGCCAGCAACGCACAGCTTCGCTGACCACCGGCCGCGATCTTCGTGGCCGTACTGATCCCGCTCACGGCAACCGGCGTAGAGGATTGGCCGGTCGCGCCATTGCCCAGCTGGCCATATTGATTGTGGCCCCAGCATTTCACGGTGGAGTCAGCAAGTAGCGCACAGGTATGAAAATATCCGGCGGCAATCGCCGTGGCTTGCTCTGTCGTACCGTCGATGCCGCTCACAGCGACCGGTGTAGTTGATGATGAGGTCGTACCGTTACCCAGTTGGCCGGCACCATTATATCCCCAGCATTTCACTGTCTTATTGGAGAGCAGCGCGCAGGTATGGAAATATCCCGCGGCAATCGCCGTGGCCTGCACTGTCGTACCGTCGATGCCGCTCACGGCAACCGGAGTAGTATTGGCTACCAGATTGGTCGTGCCGTTACCCAACTGCCCGGAAGAATTATCCCCCCAGCATTTCACCGTCTTGTCGGCAAGCAGCGCGCAGCTATGAGCATAACCCGTAGCAATCTCCGTAGCCTGCGCCGTAGCGCCATCGATACCGCTCACCGCAACCGGCAAAGTGGATTTGACGGTCGAACCGTTACCCAATTGACCGTTCTGATTGTAACCCCAGCATTGCACCGCGCCGCTGCTAAGACGTGCACAAGTATGCTTACCGCCCCCCTTAACCTCAACGGCGGTACTGATCCCAGTTACTGCAACAGGGGTAGTGTATTGCTGATTGTTTGTGCCGTTGCCCAACTGGCCATTTTGATTGTATCCCCAGCATTGCAGCGCGCCTCCGCTTAGCGCGCAACTGTGGCTATCGCCGGCCGTGATCCCGGTAGCGGCGGTGATCCCACTCACGGCGGCCAGGGTGGTGGATTGGATGCTGGTGCCTAACTGACCATCCTGGTTATACCCCCAACATTGCTCCTGACCGCTGGCAATCAGCGCACAGTTGTGGAAATATCCCGCCGCCAGCGCCGTGGCGGTGCTGAGCCCGCTCACCGTGACCGGGATAGTGGAAGGAGTAGTCGTTGTGTCGCCCAGCTGACCTGAAGAATTGTCCCCCCAGCACTGCACCTGTCCGCTGCCGAGCCGCGCGCAGCTATGATGATAGCCCGCCACAAGCTCCACGGCGTCGGTAACCCCGCTCACCAAGGCCGGGACTAAGGATTGGGTGGTCGTACCATTACCCAATTGGCCATATATATTTTCACCCCAGCATTGCACCTGACCGCTGCTGAGCCCCGCACAACTATGGCGATACCCCGCCGCGATTGCAGTGGCGGTAGTGGTCCCGCTCACGGTAACCGGGACGGAGGATTTGGTCGTCGTGCCGTCGCCCAATTGCCCATAGGCGTTTTCCCCCCAGCATCGCACCTGATGGTTGTCGAGCAGCGCACAGCTATGACGATAGCCGGCCGCAATTGCAGTGGCGGTCGTGATCCCGGTCACGGTAACCGGGACGGAGGATTGGGTGGTCGTACCATTACCCAGCTGGCCGTAATAATTGTAGCCCCAGCATTTCACCGTCTTATCGGCGAGCAGCGCACATGTGTGGCCATACCCCATCGCGATCGCCGTGGCGGTGCTGATACCGCTCACCGTGACCGGGGTGGTGGATTGGGCGGTTGAATTGTTTCCCAACTGACCATATTGATTCAAGCCCCAGCATTTCACCTGGCCGTTGGCGAGCACGGCACAGCTGCTGTAGTAGTCCGTCGCGATAGCCGTGGCGGTACTGATACCGCTTACCATGACCGGGCTGGCTGATTTCGTGGTCGTACCGTTACCCAACTGGCCGTATTGGTTATCTCCCCAACATTGCACCGTGCCATTGGCGAGTACCGTACACGTATTGTAGTAACCTGCCGCGATCGCCGTAGGCACCGATTCAAGCGCTTGCGTAGAGGTATCACTGAAGGTACCGGTGGCAACGTATGCCTGGGACTGACCGGCATCGATCGTTACATTGGCCGGGGTGATATCAATAGTATTGAGCGTTGCCGCCTGTGTCGGCGCATAACCGACCGCCATCAATAGCAGTGCAATAACGCCGTACAAGCCGGAATTCAAACTTCCAATCATAGCTTTGAGAATACCCACTCTTGAAGATATCACGCAGACCCACCCCGTATGACCTAGTCCCAACTGGGTAGGTATTCGGCTATGGACAGGAAAAGCTTTAATACTAGGAAAAACGTCTAAGAAAACATCGGAGGAAACTCAAAGAATATCTATTGGGAATACGCAACGCGGTGATGTTATGCAGACTTAGCGCAGGCGGGCGAAACTGGCATCGCTGTCAAGTAAAGCCCTTGCCCGAACCGCCGATAATGACAATAAGCACTAAATCGTCACAGCTTGCTGAGGTGAGATCATGCAAATAAGTTCCGCATTGGGCAATGCACTGCAGGGCATTCAGAAGGGACTCGCCGGCATAGACAAGAACGCGGCGAAAATCGCCGGCGCTGCCGCCTTCAATTCACAAAATCCCGCGGATCTCGCTCAACCCCTGGTGGACATACAGAACAATCGACTGCAAGTCGAGGCCTCCGCCAAGGTCATGAAGACCGTGGACGCCACCATCGGCAGCCTGATCGACGTTGTCGCTTAATACCTCCGTGAATCTTTCCTAAGCACCTTCAGGCAATCCAGGGCGGCTGGCCTTGTCTTTGCCCTGAACTTCTAGCCTTCATCATTTAAAAAAATGATAATCTGTTGTTATACGCTCAGCCGGAGATCAAAAAAATCACTATGCTGAGTGCAACGGAATCATCCCCGCCTACCTGAATCTTACGATCTGACCGGTTCACGCTCATCCTGGTATCCTAGGCTGAACTTGCCAGATAAAAAATTATCTAAACCCCATCAATAGTTAATGCCGGAGGTTACATGGAGTTCACGTTTCGCCGCACACGTCGTATTGCGGCAACCGCTCCGATATATATCGCCCTTATGCTTTCCGGCTGCGGGGGCGGCGGCACTCTGGACCTGAGCAGCATCACTAATCCCGTTACCACCTGTGATAACGGTGCCGCCAACTATACGCCGATCAGCTCCCCCGTCACGGCCATCGCCGCCGCCGCCCGTGTTTCCTTCGCCATCACTGATGATGGCTCGCTGTGGTCCTGGGGCAGTAACAACAATGGCCAGCTTGGCGCCGGCGCGACGACCAATTCTGTGAATCCGCTGAAGATTGGAAACAACTTTGCCACTGTCTCCGCAGGCTACGGTCATTCTCTGGCCTTGAAGACTGACGGAACGCTATGGGCTTGGGGAAATAACAGCTTCGGCCAGCTCGGCGACGGCACCACAACCACCAGAACGGTTCCTGTCCAAATCGGCAGCGACACCTACCAGGCCATCTCCGCCGGCCTGAATTTTTCCTTGGCCATAAGAACGGACGACACCTTGTGGGCCTGGGGCGACAACAGTTTTGAGCAGCTTGGCATCGGTAATACCAGCCCTGCCTACAGCACGGTTCCTGTCCAAATCGGCAGCGACAAGAACTATACCGCCGTCTCCGCCGGCACCGGCCACGCACTGGCCCTGAAATCAGACGGGTCACTATGGGCCTGGGGCGACAATAACCACGGCGAACTGGGCGATGGTTGCAGCGTGGATGCGACCAGCGGCAAAACTATCTGTGCCAACAGCAACGTTCCCTTGGCCATCGACAGCGGCTCAAGCTATGCCGCGATCGCCTCCGGTTATTTTTATTCCCTGGCCATCAAGACCGACGGCAGCCTCTGGGCTTGGGGCGACAACGCCCAGGCAGACCTGGGTACCGGGGATTCGAAGGCGAATTATCTGGTGCCGACGCAAATCGGTGATGGCTTCTCAGTCGATGCGAACGCGCTCACAGCCTCCAAGTTCAGCGTCCTGGGCAACACCACCGTCTACTATCATTCCCTGGCCTTGAAGAGCGACGGCAGCCTCTGGGCCTGGGGCGACAATACCTTCGGTCAAATCGGGGATAACAGCCGAACCCCGGTCTCGGCGCCCAAACAGCTTCTGGCCAGCAGCGGTGCTATATTCACTGCGGTCTCCGCCGGAGATGGCGACCATTCGTTGGCCATCAAGAGCGGCGGTTCGCTGTGGGCCTGGGGCGCCAATAGCTGCGGCCAGCTTGGAAACGGCAACACCAACACTAGCTTCGTGCCTATACAAGTGAGCAAGTAAGCCGGACATGGCAGCTATTCACGGCACCTGTGACACCGTTCGCCGCCCTTCAGCCACGTCGACGAAATAGAGAACCACGGCGCCGATCACAAACAGCGCCACCACCGCCAACAGCGATAGGCGCGGGCTACCGGTGAGCAAGCCCACCACACCCATCAAAACCGGCCCCAAGACCGTGGCGAACTTCCCCAGCATATTGTAGAAACCGAAAAACTCCGCCGCCTTATCCGCCGGGATCATGCTGGCATACAGCGAGCGGCTCAAGGACTGGACACCGCCCTGCACCAAACCGATGGCCGCCGCCAGGACGTAAAACTCCACGACCCGGTCCATGCGCATCGCCCACAGGGTGATGGCGATATAAACGGCGATGGCGATGAAGATGCCCGTCTTGGCGCCGAAGCGCTCTCCCAGTTTGCCGAACAGCAAGGCCGCGGGGAAACCCACGATCTGGGTGATAAGCAGGGCCACGATCAGATTCTGCGCCTGAAAACCTAGGGACAAGCCGTAATCGACGGCCATGCGGATGATGGTGTCCACAGCATCGATATAGCACCAATAGGCGATGAGAAACATGAATATCACGCGTAGGCGACGAATCTCGTGGAAGGTTGCCAGGACTTGACTAAAACCGTCTTTGATCAGCTGCAAGGGATTGTGGCGCTGGACGGCCTGCGGCTCTTCGACAAACACCATCACCGGAATGGAAAATACCGCCCACCACACGCCCACCATGATAAAGGACACCTGTACCGCCTGCGCCGCATCGGCCAGACCGAAGACATGCGGCCACAATGTCATGGCCACATTGAGCGCGAACAACAACCCGCCGCCGAGATACCCCAAGGCGAATCCCAGGGCCGACACCACGTCCAGCTTGTCGCGCGGCGCCACTACCACGATGAGCGCATCGTAAAAGATCGTACCCCCGTTGAAACCGATGGATGCCGCCACATACAACAATACCGCCATTTCCCACGCACCCTTTTCCACAAAATAGAGGCCGGCGGTCATCGCCACCCCCATAACGGTGAAGAACAGCAAGAACTTTTTACGGGCACCCCCTTTGTCGGCGATGGCCCCCAGCAACGGCGCCAGAATCATGATTGCGATACCGGCTATGGAATTTCCCAGGCCCAAACGAAAGCTGCTGGCCGTGACATCGGCACCGGCGCTCCAATAGCTCTTGAAAAATACCGGGAAGAACCCCGCCATCACGGTGGTGGCAAAGGCCGAGTTGGCCCAATCATACAGCGACCAGGAAATGATCGGCTTAGTGTTTAGACGCATAGTTGTTTGTTTAAGCCCGCTCGTGGAATGTTCAGTTTACAGTAAAGAGACCCATAACCATTCACCCAAGACAGAAATGGATATACAATGCGCCCGCCTATAACCGCTGCATCTCTATATCACACTTGAGAATCGCCATGAAAGCCAGTGTAGAACCCGAAACCGCCTCATCAGTCCGATATGTCCTGGACGCCGACTACTCCGCCGAGGAAGCCCGCCGGGCCGCCGGCGAACAGGGTATTTCCCGGATATTTCACCTGTCGCAACGGGAATCCCGCTTGGGCTGGATAGGCGAGCAACGGCGGCCGGCCGCGCCCGAACTGGACGCCGCACGTGATGCCTGGCAGGCGGCTCAACCGATCTTGCTACCCGGCTTCGTTGCCGACGATATTCCCGGCCATGGTCAAGACATCGCTCAGGCGGCGACATTAATGAACGCGGTGCTGAACGGTGAGGACTGCGAGGAATTGTTACTGCGGGAACCTTATGCCGGGCGCCTCGCACCCCGCTTTGAATTGCTCGCGGCGACCTATGATGAAGGTGACCCGCAAGAGATCGTCAAGCTCGAATTCGATGTCATGCAGGATGATGAACCCATCGCGGAAAATCTATGGGTGAAACTGTCATGGCTATCCTTCGCGGAATATGACGGTTCTTTGCGTTTTCGCTTTTCGTTCGGCATGGAAAGTTATGAAGATGTGGCCGCCGACCCGCAGCGTCAGGCCTACGCCGCCTCCCTTACCGAAGCAGTATTCCCGGAATCCGCAGTGATCAGCGCCAACACCCGCCTCCAGGACTACCTGCGAGGCGTGCTGCAGGCCAGAGACCTGGTCTACGTAGAACGCATCGTCTACTTCAACGCACCGGACGGCGGCGCCCAATTTCATCATGACGTGGAGCGCGGACACCTAGGCGTCGTCTTTGCGCAAGTATCCGGTCGCACTGCGTGGCTGACCTTATCCACCGAACAGTTGCTGGACGCGATTCAGCACTTCCTGGCGCAACCCGATGCCGAGAAAGACATGGCAAAGACCATCAAGCAGAAAAAGACTCGCGGCGAACTCGTCAAGCTGGCCACCGACCGCACTGCCCTGGCGGAATATTTGAACAGACGCGACAATGACCCGCTGGAGCAATTCATCAATCGCACCCCGGCCTTTATCCGACACTTGATCGAGCGCGGCCATGCCTACATCTTAAATCCCGGCGACATCATCCTGCTGCCGCAACAAGATGCCGAGCATTGCGCCTGGCATGCCGTGTATTGCTTGGACGACAGCCCGGGAGAAGGTTTGTCCTTCGCCATTCGTCACGCAGTGGTTTAAAGTTACAAGCTTAAGACGGCGTCCCTTCTCCGCCATCCAGCCGTTCCGCCAAGGTCCGCGCCGCGCCGTAATCAGTCTTTCCCGTGCCCAACAAAGGAAGCTTGCGCACGGGGAACAAACAGCGCGGCACGTTGATTTCGCTGACACCCTCGTCGCGGACCAGCTCGAGAAAACGTTGGCGGGTGGCATCGGCCTGCTCGGTCAGCAGGATCACCTTCTCACCTTTTTGCGGATCGGGCAGGCTCACCGCCGCATGGGCGGCAGCCGGCCACGCCCGACCGGCCAAAGCTTCCACTAGCGCCAGGGATACCATCTCACCGCCAAGCTTGGCGAAGCGCTTGGCGCGCCCCAGGATCCATACATAACCTTCGCCGTCGATGTCGACGATATCGCCGGTGTCATACCATCCCTCACCGTGGGTATGCGCGGGTGGAATCAACTGGCCCGGTCGGTCTACCAGCAGATAGCCCAGCATCACATTCGGCCCGCGCACCAGCAATCGCCCGCCCTTCGCCACCCCCGGCACATCCTCCAGGTGATATTCCACTCCGGGTATCAGACGGCCCACACTGCCGGCGCGATAATCCATTGGGGTATTCGCCGCCAATACCGGCGAGGTCTCGGTGACGCCATAACCTTCAAATATGCGCAGACCGAATTTATCCGCCCAGAGGCGCCGCGTTGCCTCCTGCAGCTTCTCGGCGCCGGCAAAGACGTAACGCACGCTATAGAAGTCATAGGGATGAGCATAACGGGCATAAGCGGCGAGAAAGGTGTTGGTCCCGAAGATGATCGTGGCATTGATGTCATAGGCGACCTCCGGGATGATGCGGTAATGTAAAGGCGTTGGATAAAAAAAGGTACGGATACCCGACAGTAGCGGCAACAAGGTACCGGCGGTAAGCCCGAAGGCATGAAACAGTGGCATGACATTGAGCACCACGTCCTGGGTGCTGAAGGCAAACCGCGCCGCGAGTTGTGCGCGATTGGCGAGCAAGTTGGCGTGAGACAGCACGACCCCTTTGGGCATCCCTTCCGTACCGGAGGTGAACAACACCACCGCGGCCTCATCGGGCTGCACATGTCCGGCGCGGCGGGTGAAACTGCGCTGTGCCAGCAATGCCGCACGCCACCCCCGGATTTTATCCCTCCAGTTAACGGAGTCGCGGATGTCTTCCAAATACACGATTCGCAGCTTATCCTCCAAGCGCGTTATTACATTCGCCATCTTCGCCGCCGCGATAAATTGCCGCGACGTGTAGACCGTGCGGATTTCCGCGGCAGTGATGGCGGCATGCATGCCACGCATCCCGGCGGTAAAATTGAGCATCGCCGGCACCCGGCCGTAGGCATAGAGTGCCATCAAACTAACCACCGTACTGACGGCGGTGGGCAATAAAATACCGACGCATTCACCACGCCGCGTCTCTCCGGCCATGCGCTCACCCAGAATAAAGGCGCGCGTTATCAGATGGCTGTAGGTCAGCGGCTTACGTTCAATGTCCTCCATAATCAAACGTCGGCCGCCGTGAATACGCCGCGCATCGATCAAGCTCTGAAAAACCGTGCGTCGATAATTGCTGGTAGCAAACATCATCTCGGTCATGAGATCCGCCAACTGCTGCCCCGCCGCATTGCGTCGGGCACGCCCCTTTAGATCTTCGGCCAAGACAAAGCGACGCGGTGGCAATATGGTCAGGGTGATCTGCGGAAACCAGCGCAGGCGTTCACCACCACGCAATCGGGAAAACAGCGTGTATTGCGCTCCGTCGATACGCAAAGGCAATAGCATGGCGCCCGACCGGTCCGCCACCAGACCGGGTCCTTGATATACCTTCATCAAGGACCCGGTTACGGTGATACGACCTTCGGGAAATATGACCGCCTTGTTATCCCGGCGCAGGTACCGGATCAATCCCTTCACCGATAAAGGATTACTAGGATCAACGGGCAGAAAATTTACGAAGTTAAGACCGATGCGTACCCACCACGCCTTGGCGATGTAGGTATTCACGGCAAAAGTCAGCTTATCGGGCAAAAAGGCATACAACAGCACGCCGTCGAGATAAGAGGTATGGTTAGCGATTATCAACACCCGAGCTCCGGCCCGCTGGTAATATTCCAGACCCTTGATCTCGACCCGATAGAGGCGGGTCAATAGCCAGCGCACTAATGCCTTGACTATATCCATTGATTCCTTCCTGTCTTAAGCGACGACGAGTCTGAATCAACGTAAGCCATTAAGATTTCCTCACTCAATTCCGGGAACGGCGGCGACCTGTTAAGTTCATCTTAAGCTGCCCAATTCATGCGCATAATGGTGAAATTAATACCATCTGCAACTTGTTATTCGTGTCTTCCCCGGGGAGTGGCGGCAAGCGGCGCCCTCTCCGTAATACGATACGTGTGGTAACATTATTCATACCTAGGGTCTTCCGTATTTTTTCAACCCCCTATGGTGCGGAACCATCAATCCGCATCGATGATAAAGAATTTCAATGATGATGAACAAGCTGCGCCAGGCTAGCTACTCTACGATTGCCCTAGTCGTTTACGTATTTATGCCCTTGGCGCTGAGCGGTTGCCTCGGCCTGAGTGACGGTAGCGAGCTCATTCCCGCGGAGGCCACCGGCGCACCCACCTCGTATATCCAGGTCGGAACCGGCACGACCCCACAATATTCGTGGCTAGTGGGCAATATCTCCTCCCTATTCGTTGTGCGGGTTGCCGACCCCCTTAACCCGGTATGGGGGGTCAATAGCCGTGGCGCTACCGACACCATTCCTTCCCCCATCACCCACGGCCAAACCTTTACCGACACCAACCTTCAGCTCATCAGTACCGCCGAACCGGTGTTGACCGCCGGGGTCGAGTATCGGGTGACGATCACTACCCAGGGCGGCTTCAAACAATATAGCGTCAGCTTCATCCCACCCGACGGCACCACAAGTGTTCCAGCCACCACGCCGGGCAACAGTTTGACCGCCAGCGCCCATTCTCTGGTACTCAATAACGGCAAGGCTTGGGCCTGGGGCTCGAATCAGAGCGGACAACTGGGCGACGGCGCCACCATCGACAGCAGTACGCCGCTTACCGTCGGCGGCCTGGACCACATCATCGCCATCGCCAGCGGCGGTGCGCACAGCCTGGCGGTGACCGCCGACGGCACGGTATGGAGCTGGGGCGCCAACGGCAGTGGACAACTCGGTACCGGCAGCAATGCCGACAGCGCCGTGCCGGTCCAGGTTCCGGATCTCAGAGGGATATCTGCCGTGGCCGCGGGAGACATGCATTCATTAGCGCTGGGCAGCGACGGCAAGGTGTGGGCTTGGGGCGAAAACAGCAGCGGGCAATTAGGCGACGGCACCACCGTCAATCGCAACAGCCCGGTGCAGGTGGAATCGCTCACGGATATCGTGGCCATCGCGGCGGGCAAGCTACACTCCATGGCCTTGGCGCGGGACGGTACGCTCTGGAGTTGGGGCGGAAATTATAGCGGCCAGCTTGGCGACGGCACGGTGGCCAATAGCACACGGCCGGTCAAAATCGGGCAATAAGGCTATCCACCATCCCGCGGCATTTAGAGATTGATCGTCGAGGTCAGCGCACCCGCCGCACTAAGAACACGGCAAGGATAAAGAATAGACCGGTGGGTAAAGCCGCACTCAGCGGCGGCGGCACGCGGTAGAGCAAGCCGGCAAAACCGAACAACTGGCCAAGCAGATAGAAACCGATTCCCACCAAGGTCCCGACAAAGATCCGTTGACCTATTCCCACCGAACGCAATGGTCCGAAGATAAACGGTATGGATAAGAACACCATCACCGCGGTGGTCACCGGCAATATGATCTTGTGCCAGAACGCCAGCCTATAGTGTTCGGCATCGAGGCCATTGTCACGCAAGTAGGCAATATAATCGAGCAAGCCTTTAAACGACAGGCTATCAGGCTTGACCACCACCACATCGATCAGTTCCGGCGTCAGCAGCGACTGCCATTCCAGTTGCTTGAGCTTGCGCGTCTCAACCCCCGCCGGGTCGATACGACTGCGTTTTACTTGATGCAATACCCATTTGCCGTTAACAAACTGTCCGGTACGCGCATGCGTCACATCCAGCAAGCGCTGATTAGCGTCGAACTCGTAAATGGTGATACCGCCCACCAAGCCATTATCCAAGACATCCCGAATCTGGATAAAGTCTTGGCCGTCACGCGCCCATAGGCCGTTTTGGCTGGTCATGGCAAAGCGATCGACCAACGCGGTGTTATGCATGGTCTGGGCAAGACGATCGGTCATCGGCGCCACGAATTCCCCCAGGATCAGCGCCAAGATCGTCCACAGCAAACCGACCTTCATCACCGACAAGGTAATGCGCCCGACGGACACCCCGGCGGCGCGCATCACCAGCAATTCATTATTGCCGGCCAACAGCCCAAGACCGATAACGCTTCCCAATAAGGCAATCACAGGGAACAACTGGTAAGCCAAGCGCGGCAAGGTCAGCAGCACGTATTCGGCGGCAACCGTCAAGGTATAATCGCCCTTGCCGACTGAATCCAACTCCGCCACAAAAGTACCAAACGAAAACAAGGCCAGCAACACCAGCAGCACAACAATAGTGCTGCCGGCCACGGTGACGCCGATATAACGATCCAGCAACTTCATAACGACGGCGCCTTGCCGGAAAGACGCAACATCAGCCACGGCATCCCCGCCTGGCGGACCATCAACACGACAATCACCGCCACCAAGGTGCCATGCACCCACCACAAGCCCCAAGTGGCGGGAATCACCCCGTGCTCCACCCAGGAACGCGCTACCGCCAGAAAATTCATATATATGGCGTAAATGACAACGGCGCTGAATAATTTGGCGAAGCGTCCTTGACGACGCGGACCGGAATGACTGAGCGGCACCGCCAAGGCCGCCAACAGGACTGTGGCCAAGGGCATGGCAATACGCCACTGCAACTCCGCCTTTTCATAGCGGCCGGACTTCCCCCATAAGGCCGGCGTGGAACTGGCCACCATCTTGCGCGCGGTAGGCGTTATCTGCTGCTCTTCGAGCAACATGCCGTGGGTGGCGAAGTGCATTATCTTGAATTGGGCATCACCCGGCTGCCCCTCATAACGATAGCCGTCTTCCAATATCAAGTAGGTATCACCGCTGCGGGGATCGACCTGCTGACGACCCCGCGCCGCTGTTATTACATTCAATATGCCGTTGCGTTGGGTCTTCACGAAGACGTTCTGCATGGTCTTACGATCGCTGCTCATGCTTTCGACGTAAAATATCATCTGGCCGCTATGCAGTTCACGAAAGCGCCCTGCTGCAATGCTGGTCACATCCATATCGGCCTTGACCCGATCTTGAATTCGATAGCTCAATTCCTCGGCCAGCGGTCCGGCATATAGGGACAGCGCGGCAACCACCCCGGCAAAACTGAAGGCCAACCATAAAATGGTACGCCGCAATCTCACCACCCCTACACCGCATGATGCCAGCGCCATCATCTCGTTGTCTTTGTAGAGGCGGCCCAAAGCGATCAATACCGCGATAAAAAACGCCAAAGGCAGCAGCATCATCAGATTACTCAGGGACTTTAAGGCCAAAAGCTGGGGAATCACCGCGGTCGGCAAACCGCCCGATTCGCTATCGCTGAAAAAGCGGATGAGCCGGTTACTGACGTAGATGACATACAGCACACCCGTCACGGCGAACAGCGCCAATAGGATCTCCCGCAAAAGATAGCGGCTGATGATCAAGAACAGTACCTTTCGCTAGAGAAAAGTGCCAATTTCGGATGGAAAACCGTTATTAATCCGGTAAACTGTAAAAAATGTGAATTTTAACTCGGCGCCGCCTTCCAGAATAACAAATCAACGCTGACAGGCAAGGCGGCAGCTGTAAGGATTTATATCATAGAAAAATAACGAATTGTTGAACAATGTTCTTACTGGAAAATCACCCAGGCGTAGCTTAGGAGTCATTATGGAATTTACTGTCAAAAGTGGAAATCCCGAGAAACAACGTACGGCCTGCGTCGTGCTCGGCGTGTTCGAACCCCGGCGCCTGTCGCCGGTTGCCGAAAAACTGGATGAAATCACCGGCGGCTATATCTCCAATCTTATCCGCCGCGGCGACCTCGAAGGCAAACTCGGTCAGACACTGCTGCTGCATAACGTACCCAACACACTGTGCGACAGGGTCTTGCTGATCGGTTGCGGACGGGAACGGGAACTGGGCGACAGTCAATACCTTAAGATCATCACCAAGGCCGCCAACACGTTAAATGATATAGGCGCCATGGAAGCGGTGTGTTATTTGACCGAACTGACTATCAAAGGCCGTGATGTTGCCTGGAAAGTGCGCCACACCGTGGAGGCGGTTACCGACGCCCTCTATCGCTTTGACCAGCTGAAGAGCAAGAAAGACACGGCACGCCGACCGCTGCGTAAGCTGGTCCTGAGTGTCCCGCGCCGCCGCGAATTGACCAGTGGCGAGGAGGCGGTCCATATCGGTACCGCCGTCGCCAACGGCGTCACCCTCGCCAAGGACCTCGGCAACCTTCCCGGCAACATCTGCACCCCAACTTACCTGGCGGATCAGGCCCAGGATCTGGCCAAGCGCTTTAAGGCCATCAAGACGGAAATCCTCAATAAGGCCGACATGGAGCAGCTGGGCATGGGCTCTCTCCTTTCCGTGGCGCGCGGCAGCAAAGAGCCGCCCAAATTCATCGTCAGCCACTACCGCGGCGGTAAAAAAGACGAGCATCCCGTGGTATTGGTGGGCAAGGGCGTCACCTTTGACTCCGGCGGCATCTCCATCAAACCCGCCGCCGCTATGGATGAAATGAAATATGACATGTGCGGCGCAGCCAGCGTGCTGGGCACCCTGACCGCCGTGGCGGAAATGGGCCTGCCCATCAACGTCACCGGAGTCATCCCCGCCACGGAAAACCTCCCCGGCGGCAATGCCACCAAACCGGGAGACGTCGTCAAAAGTCTGTCGGGGCAGACCATCGAGGTCCTCAATACCGACGCGGAGGGCCGCTTGATTCTGTGCGATGCCTTGACCTACAGCGAACGCTTCAATCCCGCCGTCGTCATCGATATCGCCACTTTGACCGGCGCCTGCGTCATCGCCCTGGGAAAACACGCCTCGGGACTCCTGAGCAATCACAGCCCGCTGGCCCATGACCTGCTCAATGCCGCCAAGGCCAGCGGCGACCGCGCCTGGGAATTACCCCTGTGGGACGATTACCAAGACCAACTCAAGAGCAACTTTGCCGACATGGCCAACGTAGGCGGGCGTGAGGCGGGCACCATCACCGCCGCCTGCTTTCTGGCGCGCTTCACCAAGAAATTCCACTGGGCGCATCTGGATATCGCCGGAACCGCCTGGTTGGGCGGCGACAAAAAGGGTGCTACCGGGCGTCCCGTGCCCTTGCTGACGCAATACCTCATTGATCGGGCCACGGAGCAACGCGCCAATGCCGAGGAAAGAAAGACGTGACCCGGGTCGACTTCTACGTCCTGTCCGATGGCGCGTCCAGCGGCCGCGAGACATTCGCCTGCCGCCTGGCCGACATCGCCTACCGGCGCGGTCAGCGGGTCTATGTTTATGCGCAATCTCAAGATCAGGCCGGCGTCCTGGACAAACTGCTGTGGACTTTCCAAGCCGGGAGTTTCGTCCCTCACGATCTCCATCCATCCGGATCGGCCGCGGTGACTCCGATACTCATCGGCCATGACGGCGTCCCCGACAGCGGCCATGAGGTACTGATAAATCTCGCCGCAACAGTCCCCAATTTTTTCAGCCGCTTCGAGAGAGTGGCCGAGGTGGTCAATCAAGACCCCTCCGTCAAACAGGCAGGACGCGAGAGGTTTCGCTTTTACCGCGAGCGGGGGTATGCTTTGGAAACCCATACTTTGGCTGCGCAAAAGGACAATGCATAAGGACTACGACAATTCGGCCCCTCCTCCGACTGGCGATTCAGCGCCGGATGACGGCATCCCCGTGCTGCATGAAGTCGTCAATTCGTCTGAAAATACGGATATCCCAACCCTGGATGCACGTTTTGCCGTTACCCTCCCCACCGTTCCGGCGCTGAAAAACGGCATCACCACCGAACGTATCGCGGAGATCGCGGATACCCTGCAGCTCACCCTAAACCGGGAGCTGGATTACGCCATCGACGGCGCGGTGTATGAGCGATTGCAGACGGCCATGGAGGAAGTGGCCGCCAGTGTCAAGAAACAGATTCACGAACAGCTGGAACAAAAATTACCTGAATTGATCGAACAGACCCTGAGCAAAGACGACTAAACTTTCAAGCCCGACACAAAACTCTATAAGCTTCTACTTTTACGGCTGAATCACCAATGGAAAAAACCTACGACCCCCACAGCATTGAGCAGCGCTGGTATCAGACCTGGGAACAAAACGGCTATTTTGCCCCACAGGGCGCGGGACCTGCCTATTGCATCATGATCCCGCCGCCCAACGTCACCGGTAGCCTGCACATGGGCCACGCTTTCCAGGACACCATCATGGATACCCTGACCCGCTACCATCGCATGAAGGGGGAAAACACCTTATGGCAGGCGGGAACCGACCATGCCGGTATCGCCACGCAAATGGTGGTGGAACGACAGTTGGCCGCTCAAGGCAAGAGTCGCCATGATCTCGGCCGTGACGAGTTCATCGCCGAGATATGGAAATGGAAAGAACACTCAGGCGGAACCATCACCCGCCAGTTGCGCCGCCTTGGCGCGTCCCTGGACTGGTCACGGGAACGCTTCACCATGGACGACGGCCTTTCGGAAGCGGTGCGCGAAGTATTCGTGCGGCTCCACGAAGAAGGACTCATCTATCGCGGCAAGCGCCTGGTGAATTGGGACCCGGTGCTGCACACTGCGGTATCCGACCTGGAAGTCCTCTCAGAGGAGGAAAACGGCCACCTGTGGCATATGCGCTATCCCCTGGCCGACGGCACGGGCCATCTGGTGGTGGCCACCACCCGTCCCGAGACCATGCTGGGCGATGCCGCCGTGGCGGTCCATCCCGACGACGACCGGTATAGTCACCTTATCGGCCAACTGGTAGATCTGCCGCTCACCGGCCGCCGCATCCCCATCATCGCCGATGACTATGTGGATCCCGAGTTCGGTACCGGCTGCGTGAAGATCACCCCCGCGCATGACTTCAACGACTACGGCGTGTGGCAACGCCACCGCGACACCACCGCCCTACTCGCCGTACCGAATAATGGTTTAATAAACATCTTTACGATTGATGCAAAGATCATTAATCCACTCTCCGATTTTGAATATAAAGTACGGAATCAACCTTCGAGGAATGTCTTGGTCGAAGAGGCGACAGACGGTGATTTCCCGGAAAACTTAATCCCTGAAAAATATCACGGTCTCGATCGCTTCGCAGCTCGCAAACAAATCGTCGCCGACCTCGAAGCCGCCGAATTGATGGAAAAGATCGAACCGCACAAACTCAAGGTCCCGCGCGGCGACCGAAGCGGAGCGGTGATCGAACCACTCCTCACCGATCAATGGTATGTGAAGGTCGGCCCGCTTGCGGAGCCCGCTATTGAAGCCGTGGAAACCGGGGCCATCAAATTCGTGCCCGACAACTGGAAGAACACCTATTTCGAGTGGATGCGCAACATCGAAGACTGGTGCATCTCGCGGCAAATCTGGTGGGGTCATCGCATCCCGGCCTGGTACGACGACAAAGGCGATGTCTACGTCGGTCGTTCGGAGGCGGAGATTCGCGACAAACACCGCTTAGCGGTCGACATTCGACTCAAGCAAGACGAAGACGTCCTGGATACCTGGTTCAGCTCCGCGCTGTGGCCGTTCTCCACCCTGGGTTGGCCTCAACAGACCGAAGCATTGAAGACCTTCTATCCCACCAATGTACTGGTCACCGGTTTCGACATCATCTTCTTCTGGGTGGCGCGCATGATCATGATGGGCCTGAAGTTCACCGGCGAGGCACCCTTCCGCGAGGTCTATATCCACGGCCTGGTGCGCGACGCCCATGGCCAGAAAATGTCCAAATCCAAGGGCAATATCCTCGACCCTATCGACCTCATCGACGGCATCGACCTCGAGTCACTGGTCAAGAAACGCTCCAGCGGCTTGATGCAACCTGAAATGGCCAAAGGCATCGAAAAGGCCACCCGCAAGGAGTTTCCGGAAGGCATCTCCGCCCACGGCACCGATGCCTTGCGCTTTACTTTCGCTTCGCTGGCCTCTACCGGCCGCGATATTCGCTTCGACCTCGGACGCATCGAAGGCTATCGCAACTTCTGCAATAAGATCTGGAACGCCTCGCGCTATGTGTTGATGAACACCGAAGGCCAGGATTGCGGACTCACGGGAGAACTGGAATACAGTCTCGCCGATCGCTGGATACTGTCGCGATTACAGGTGGTGACACGGCAGACCCGTGAATACTGCGAGGTATACCGCCTCGACCTCATGGCGCAAACCCTCTATGAGTTCATCTGGAACGAGTTCTGCGACTGGTACCTGGAATTGTCGAAACCGGTACTGGTCTCCGAACAAAGTTCCGAAGCATTACGGCGCGGCACACGTCATACCCTGGTGCGTGTGCTCGAGACTACCTTACGGTTACTCCATCCCCTCATGCCCTTTATCACCGAGGAAATATGGCAACGTATCGCCCCCTTGGCCGGGAAACAAGGCGCCACTTTGATGCTGCAAGCTTACCCCGATTGTGAAGAGCCACTTATCGACCAGGAAGCCGTGGCGGAAATGAGCTGGCTGATGGAGTTTATCCTTGGGATACGCAAGATCCGCGGCGAAATGAACATCGCACCGCGCAAACCGCTGGCCGTGCTGCTGCAAAACCACTCCACGCAAGACTGCTTGCGCGTCGAAGCCACCCGCGCCTATACCCGTTTCCTGTGTTCACTGGAGAGCATAAGCTTGTTGGAATCCGACAGCACCGCCCCCGAATCCGCCACGGCGCTGGTGGGGGAGATGAAGGTATTGATCCCCATGGCCGGTCTTATCGACAAAGACGCGGAATTGGCGCGACTCGGCAAGGAAATTGAGAAACTGCATACGGAAATTTCGCGTTGCGAACAAAAACTGCAAAATCCTAGTTTTGTCGAAAGAGCACCGACCCAGGTCGTGGCCAAAGAAAGACAACGCCTTGATGAAATGCGTTCCGCCCTGACTAAGTTACAGGAACAACACTCGCGCATTGCGGCCATCTAAGGTGACTGCGATGTGCGTGCTGTCCTGCGATTACCTCTCTACGCCGCACACCGGCCAACAATTACATTAAATACATACGGTTGAATTATATAGAGTCGCAAAACCAGTCAACCCCGACATTGATTCATAAAGTCAGCCGGCAGAAGGACCTATTGAGCAGCAAATCGGCTGGCAACAAAATGGAAATCGAGTAAGCTATTAGCCGCAGTAAGCCGCGCGAAATTACTTTGTGAGTCATCCGTCCTTTACAGGGAGGCAACAAGCATGCTCAAACAACATTCGACATTAGCTCTTTTCACCATCCTGGCCGTCAGCCTTTTTACCGGTAAAGCACTGGCTCAAGATGCCGGCGAAGGTGCAGATACAGCCGCTTCGGCACCGGGCACCACCCTGGAAAGCGCATCAAGCGAGCATGTGGCACGCGCACTCTTTACTTCGGAAGTACAGAACCGCGAACCTACGGATTCCATTACTAGCCTGAGCAACGATAAGAATAAGATTTACTTCTACAGCGATTTGACCAGGCTAGGCGGACAAACGGTAACCCATCGCTGGGAATATCAAGGCAAGACCATGAGCGAAGTCAAATTCAATGTAGGCGGCCCGCGCTGGCGGGTATGGTCAAGCAAGACCTTGCTGCCGCAATGGACGGGAGAGTGGCGGGTTTTGATCATCGATGGTTCCGGCAATAAGGTAGGGGAAGGTACCTTCAACTACACCGAGGCCGGCGCCCCCAACAACTAGCTGCAGCTGAAGGAGCCGGCCTTAAACCACATTATGCATGCGGGTCGGTATTACTCGCCTCCGACCGCATTAGGCATGGCTTCGACTATTTCGCTGTGCAGTCGATATGTCGGCACACCTAAGGAGAATTCTGCCATCAACCCCATCATCACTTGACCCACATCCACTAAGAAGGGATAGCGCTCGCCGCGATGTGAACACGCCGGTCCAGCCATTTGCATATCCATAGGCAAGACATAGCCGGTTAACTTTGCCACGGCCCTTGTAGTCAACATGTAGCTAAGCTATCGCCCCTTCACAACTCACCTTTACTGCTGCCTTCAAGCGCAGCTGATGGTGAATATGACGACTCCATTGGTCATCCACCAAAATCACTTCGAAACTCTCACTCACCATGATCAGTTCCTTATCTCTGTCGATCTGATTTTCCTAATAATCCCTGACCTTCAGCTGTAATTAACTTGTCATTCTTTTAACGCCGGAATCGCGCCTAAAAATCCCCGCCAATCACCCAAATTGAATATCAAATCCATCAGCCTCGTTTCAATTATCCACCATTAAACCACCACCCTGCATTTCACCATGACGCGATATATCTTCAACGCTTCAGCACGGACCAAAGTCGCAATCATTGCGGAGAAGTGCGGCGCCCCCGTCAGCGTAAGGGGATACAAAAGGGAGTGAGTCACCGGTACCCTGGTCATTAGTTGTGGATCTCTGCCGCCATACCGGGCGGTTATACTGTTAAGCTATTAATCCATATCGACTTAGGACTGGTTAAGATCCAGACAAATGCCGCACCGGTTCATTAATATCACACGCATCAACAACTCAAAAATAACCATTAAAAATCATAGCATTAAATGCGTCTCCACCTAGAGACAACGCTGACCAAACGAACAATAACTATATGATTTAAAAATTCTTTAAATGTCTCTCATTAGCGACAATTTACATTTAGCATGATTCGTAATAAAAGTCCCTGGCACACGTGTATTCTGTCAATTTAGATATAATAAAAAAGGGTTATTTTTTGTCATTTCATGCAGTCGATAAGTTTAGTTCCGATTTCGATGATCAGTTGCTGCTGCTTGGCCGAAATCACAGTTTCACCAGGCGGATAACCTACGCCTGTAATGGGTTTTAGCGAAGATGGTTCACACATTACGCAGTCACCTTAGATCCGTTTATATTTATGGCCCTAAGTCATTCCTGACACTGATATTGATCGGCTTCGGCTTCGTCGCCCTACCTTTAATCTTTGCCCTGATATATAGCGCTTTCCATGTAGAACGCCTTGCGGATAAGAGCCAGGTTACCGTTTATACGGCGGTTCAGGCCACCCAAAACACCCGGATGCTGCTCGAGCAACTCACGGGTATGGAGCGTTCCGCACGGCAGTACCATGTCCTCAAGGACCCTGCATTTTTACAGTCTTACGAAGAAAAGCATCAGGCCTTTCAAAAGACCCTTGGGATATTGCTGGCAGCACTGCACGACGACACCATCAGTACCCAATTACGAACCCTGGCCAACCGCGAAAACACCCAATTTCTCGCCATCAATGCCAAACCAACTACTTCCGCGGAAGCCGAGGCGGCCATCGCGGAATTTTTACCGCTCGTCGACCTCGCCCAAAACATCTTCACCGACACCAATAAGGTGATCGATCATGAAGTTGAAGAAATGCACCAAACCAGTGAGCGCACTCTGAAAACGCTGTTATGGCTGTCATTCGCCATGATCCCCACCGCCATTATTTTTTCCGCGCTATTTACCATTTTGCTCAACCGCCCCATAAAACAGATCGATCAAGCGATCCGCCTACTTGGCGATGGTGAATTCAAGGCATCAATCTCGGTAACGGGTCCTCACGACCTTGAATATTTAGGGCAACGTCTCAACTGGCTGCGGGGAAGATTATTGGATGTGGAAAATCAAAAAAACCGATTTATCCGCCATGTTTCCCACGAGCTGAAAACCCCGTTGACCGCGCTAAGGGAGGGCGTTGAATTGCTTGCCGATGAGGTCGTCGGCGAGTTACGCGATGAGCAACGCGAGGTCGTGCAGATCCTTCAACATAATGGCGTACGCTTGCAAACCCTGATTGAAGATCTCCTGAATTTCAATACTGCCGCGTCTCAATCGTCTCTCAGCTCGATAAACCCCGTACGACTCGACGACGTTATCCAACGCGTCATCAAAGATCACAAATTGACCATCGTCGCGAAAAACATACAGTTGAATTCCGAATTATCCCCCTGCGTAGTAGAGGGGGATGATGAAAAGTTACGTGTTATTATCGATAATCTGCTGTCCAATGCCATCAAATATTCGCCACCGGGAGGGAAAATTTCCATCGCTTTGCGAGAGAATCAATCCCAGGTAATTCTGGACGTATTCGATTCCGGCCCCGGAATCCGGGCGGACGAGGGCAGCAAAATATTCGAGACCTTTTATCAAGGTCTTCCCCCGGCTGAAGGCCATATTAAGGGTTCGGGCTTGGGACTCTCCATAGCCCGAGAACACGTATTGGCCCATCGCGGTTTGATTAAGCCGCTTTTCGATTCTCTAGGTGCACATTTGCAAGTCATACTCCCACAAAAGCAAGCAATCCATGTCAGTCCAGCATAAGTTTAAATTGCTCGCGGTTATCGTCACGGTGATCTCCAGCGGCTGTACGGTACTCGATAAATTTCCCAATCGAGTCGAAACCGTCGCACCACCCGTCGTCCGCACCCAGGACGCTTCTACCGATCAATTAGCGGTGATGCACAACTCTTCCAAGGTGGATATTGCTTGGGTATTTCAATATTACCGCCTCATAAGCACCATCCAGCCCAAAGTACTTAACGATGAATTCGAGAAGACAAAAAAAGATCTTTTTGCGGAGAAGACTGCATGGAATCAATGGCAGATGGCCATGTTACTCAGCCTGCCTTCCGCGCCTTTCTATGATCCAGGACGCTCAGCCGTACTTTTCAAGAGCTTGGCCGAGACATCCGGCGATCAAGATCCTGTAATAAACGATGCCGCCTTCTTAATGTATTCTTGGATAAAGGAACAGCACCAAGTCAATAAACGAGCTGTAGACCTTGAGGGACAACTGTCCGAATCCCGATCGGAAAATAAAACACTCGAAGACCAGCTCAAGGCACTCAAGGCCATCGAAGAAAACCTTTATCAGCGCAATAAAGTTGAGGTATTACCCAAACCATGAACAACGCCAAAGCCAAAATATTGTTGATCGACGACGATCCCGGCATATTACGTTTGATATCGATCCGTCTCAGTGCAGCCGGATATGATGTCGTGCCGGAAAGCAGCGGCGAAAAGGCCTTGGCTCATCTATCACTGCATCGCCCCCATATTGTCGTCACCGACCTGCGGATGAGCGGCATGGACGGCATGGCTGTATTCGATGCCATACATCAACGCAACCCCACCCTGCCGGTCATAATTTTGACCGCCCATGGCACCATTCCCGACGCGGTAGCCGCCACCAAGCGCGGGGTATTCGGCTTTCTCACCAAGCCCTTTGACAGCAAGGCCTTGCTGGAACAAGTAGAAAAGGCCTTGGTGGCAAGCGGTCTGCACAGTGAGGAGGAAAACAACAGCTCCGAGGATACTAATTGGCGACGCGGCATCATAACCCGCAACCCGGCCATGGAGGATGTAATGAATCAGGCGCGACTGGTCGCCGAAAGCGATATCAGCGTCTTCATCCACGGTGAAAGCGGTACGGGTAAGGACCTACTGGCCCGCGCCATCCATAAGGCCAGCCCCCGTTGCGGCCATCACTTCGTCGCCATAAATTGCAGCGCCATTCCGGAGCCTTTGCTGGAATCGGAACTATTCGGTCACAGCAAAGGTTCTTTTACCGGCGCCACTCGCGATCACAAGGGACTTTTCCAAGCCGCTCACAAAGGGACCTTATTCCTGGATGAGATCGGCGACATGCCCCTGTCCCTGCAGGCAAAGCTACTTAGAGTACTTCAGGATAAAGAAGTACGGCCCATCGGCGCCACGCAATCGGTCACCGTGGACGTCCGGGTAATCTCCGCCACCCATCGCAACCTGGAGCAGGAGATGGGACGCGGCAATTTCCGCGAAGACCTCTATTACCGCCTCAATGTGGTTGAATTGGAGATTCCTCCCTTGGCGCAGCGGCGCGAAGACATCCCACCGCTGGCTCTACACTTCCTGAGCAAGTTCTCCGGCAAGGGCAACCGCAAGGTGGAAGGTTTCTCTCCAGAAGCCATGAAACTGCTGGTCAGCGCCTCCTGGCCGGGCAATGTCCGTCAATTGCTGAACGTCGTGGAACAGACTGTTGCACTTTCGACCACCCCGATAATCTCCACGGCCTTGGTACAAAAGGCATTACGCACCGAACCCGGAGAGATATTATCGTTTGTCGATGCCCGCACCAGTTTCGAACGCGAGTATCTAGTGCAATTGCTGCAAATATCCCAGGGGAACGTGACTCAAGCGGCACGCCTCGCCAAGCGCAACCGCACCGAATTTTACAAGCTGCTCCGCCGCCATCACCTTGAACCCGGCTTATTTAAACAAGCTGGACAATAAAACCCGACACAAATCCGTTGCGGAATGCTCAGTGCTCACGGGTTGCAAAGAAATGGATCTCCGGCCAGCGCTCCATGGTAAGATCGAGATTGACGCGGGTAGGCGCGAGATAAGCAAGATCGCCACCACCGTCGATTGCCAAATGCTCGTTGGCTTTGAGACGGAATTCCTCCAATCGTTTGGGATCGTCGCAACTCACCCAACGTGCGGTCGTGACCGGCACAGCCTCAAACAGACATTCGACGGAGTATTCATCTTGCAAGCGCTGGGCGACCACATCAAATTGCAGAATACCCACTGCCCCCAAAATGAGATCGTTACTGCTCAAAGGTCTGAACAATTGTGTGGCACCCTCTTCGCATAACTGCTCCAACCCTTTACTCAATGCCTTCATGCGCATGGGATCTCGCAAACGCGCCCGTCGAAACAGCTCGGGGGCAAAATTGGGGATCCCGGTAAATTTCAAATCTTCACCTTCAGTGAAGGTATCGCCGATTTGAATGGTCCCATGATTGTGCAAGCCGATGATGTCTCCTGCATACGCATCCTCGACATGTTCGCGGTCGCGCGCCATAAAGGTAATGGCGTTGGCGATCTTGACATCCCGCCCCAGACGCACGTGCCTCACTTTCATCCCGTCGGCATAGCTACCGGAACACACCCGCATAAAGGCGACGCGATCGCGATGCGCCGGATCCATATTGGCTTGAATCTTAAATACGAAACCGCTGAATTTTTCTTCCTCCGCCGCGACCTGACGCGTGGTGGTGTCTCGAGAGCGGGGCGACGGCGCATACTCCGCCATGGCATTGAGCAAGTCCGAGACACCGAAATTATTCACGGCCGACCCGAAGAACACTGGGGTCATTTTCCCGGCTAAATAGGCCTCGATGTCGAAATGGTGACTCGCACCCTTTACCAATTCCACCTGCTCACGCAGCTCCACCGCTTGGCTGCCGAATAATTCATCCAGGCGGGGATTATCCAGTCCGGCGATCGCCTCACCCGCCAGAATTTTACCGCCGTGGGTCGGACTGAATACATGCACACTGTCCGTATAGAGGTTAAATACCCCTCGGAATTGTTTGCCCATACCGATGGGCCAGGTAATCGGCGCGCATTGAATATTCAATATGGATTCGATCTCATCCAGAATATCAATGGGGTCGC
This sequence comes from uncultured Gammaproteobacteria bacterium, assembly GCA_963810615.1. Classification (GTDB taxonomy): domain Bacteria; phylum Pseudomonadota; class Gammaproteobacteria; order DRLM01; family DRLM01; genus JARRQJ01. The sequence continues at coordinate 154,310 of CAWEOA010000002.1, forward strand.
GACCTTCACGATCCAATTTATTGATGAAGGTGATGATGGGGGTATCGCGCAAACGGCACACTTCCATCAGCTTGATGGTGCGATCCTCAACACCCTTGGCGCTGTCTATCACCATCAAGGCCGAATCCACTGCCGTCAAGGTGCGGTAGGTGTCCTCGGAAAAGTCTTCATGCCCCGGCGTATCCAGAAGGTTGATGACCAAATCCTTGTAGGGGAACTGCATAACCGACGTCGTGACGGATATGCCGCGACGCTTTTCCAATTCCATCCAATCCGATGTGGCATGACGAGCGGCCTTACGACCTTTTACCGCACCGGCCATTTGTATGGCACCGCCGTACAACAGCAGCTTCTCGGTAAGGGTTGTCTTACCGGCATCAGGGTGAGAGATAATGGCGAAGGTACGGCGACGCGCCGCCTGGGCTGCAATGGCTAGCATAAAGATATGAATCAACTGCTAAAATCTAGGAGTGGGCAATTATACACAAACTCCTGGCCGGCAGATACCAAAGAGGATGCCGCCGCGATTGTAATAAGCTTAACCACAGCACTGTCAAACAGCCTATTATGTAAAAAGAACGCTGGCATCTGCCGATATATAGTTAGAGACACTCGATGGAAATGTTGTCTACACAGTGGAGTAAGATTATCAAGGGAAACAATTGGCCACAATTTCGGTCAAACATTTCCGGTATAACAAACTATTAGGAACGCCGGAAAAATGACTACCCAAGGTTCATGCGCACCATGAGGCACCAATGGACCAGAGAGACCCCGGGGAAATGCGCCTAACATGTATATCGCTGGCCGACAGCTAATTGGCTGATTTTTAAATGTCTTCCTTATACAAGGTCAGGCCGCGACAGGAAGAAAGGAATTGCACTCAGGTCATTTGGCCTAATTGTTGCTATTTACAATGGGTGAGCTGATTCAGCAGCCTCAGGCACATGGAAGAAACGAACGCACAGGACATCCAAACCTGCACAGCATTCGAGTGAGGTAAATATGGGCATCTTCGACAACTACCAGGCACGATACGAAGGATCACGTGAGGAAGAACTCACCCTTCACGAGTATCTAGAGATATGTAAAGCAGACCCCACGGCGTATGCCACCGCGGCGGAGCGCATGTTGATGGCGATCGGCGAACCGGAACTCGTCGATACCAGTAAAGACCTGCGTTTAACCCGCATCTTTGCCAATAAGGTGATCAAGGTATATCCGGCCTTCCGCGACTTTTACGGCATGGAAGAGACCATCGAACAGATCGTCGCCTTTTTCCGACATGCCGCCCAAGGGTTGGAAGAAAAGAAACAGATCCTCTACCTGCTTGGACCACCGGGTGGCGGCAAATCCTCCTTGGCGGAGAAGTTGAAATCTCTGATGGAAAAAATCCCCTTCTACGCCATCAAGGATTCGCCGGTCAATGAATCCCCTCTGAGTCTGTTTTCACGGGAAGAGGACGGGCGGATACTCGAGGAAGACTACGGCATACCGCAACGCTACCTGGGCAAGATCATGTCGCCCTGGGCGGTGAAACGCCTGCATGAGTACAACGGCGACATCACCAAATTCAAGGTGGTCAAACTTCATCCCTCCATCCTCCGCCAAATCGGCATCTCCAAGACGGAACCCGGCGATGAAAACAATCAGGATATCTCCAGTCTGGTAGGCAAAGTGGATATCCGCAAGCTTGAGCAATTCTCACAGGACGACCCGGATGCCTACAGCTATTCGGGCGGTTTGTGCCTGGCCAACCAAGGACTCCTGGAGTTCGTGGAAATGTTCAAGGCGCCGATCAAGGTACTCCATCCCCTGCTGACCGCCACTCAGGAAGGCAACTACAAAGGTACCGAAGGCTTTCCCGCCATCCCCTTTGACGGGATAGTGCTCGCTCACTCCAATGAATCGGAATGGCAGGCGTTCAAGAACAATAAAAACAATGAGGCGTTCCTCGACCGCATCTATATCGTCAAGGTCCCTTATTGCCTGCGCGTGCACGAGGAGATGAAGATCTACGAGAAGCTGCTTACCAACAGCTCACTCGCCAACTCCCCCTGCGCGCCCAGCACCTTGGAGATGATGGCGCAGTTTGCGGTACTGTCACGCCTCAAGGATCCGGAAAACTCCAGCATCTATTCCAAGATGAAGGTATATGACGGCGAAAACCTGAAAGACGTCGACCCCAAGGCGAAATCCTATCAGGAATATCGTGATTTTGCCGGTCCCGACGAAGGCATGTCCGGTCTCTCGACCCGCTTCGCCTTTAAGATTCTCTCCAAGGTCTTCAATTACGACCACTCGGAGATCGCGGCCAATCCCGTCCACCTGCTGTACATCATCGAACAGCAGATCGAACAGGAACAATATCCGCCCGAGATAATGGAGAAATATCTGTCATTCCTCAAAGGCTATCTGGCGCCCCGCTACGCGGAGTTCATCGGAAAAGAGATTCAGACCGCATACCTGGAATCCTATTCCGAGTTCGGCCAGAATATCTTCGACCGCTATGTGACCTATGCCGATTACTGGATTCAGGATTCGGAGTTTCGCGACCCGGATACCGGCGAGTTCCTCGACCGGGCGGCTCTTAACGCCGAGTTGGAAAAGATCGAGAAACCGGCCGGCATCAGTAACCCCAAGGATTTCCGTAATGAGATTGTTAATTTCGTGCTGCGCGCCCGCGCCCACAACGCCGGCAAAAACCCCACGTGGACCAGCTACGAGAAGTTGCGCGAAGTTATTGAAAAAAAGATGTTCTCCACAACCGAGGACCTGTTACCGGTAATCTCATTCAATGCCAAATCCTCTTCGGAAGACAAGAAGAAACACGAGGAATTCGTCAATCGTATGGTGATGAAAGGATATACTCCCAAGCAGGTACGCTTGCTGTGTGAATGGCATTTGCGCACCCGTAAGGCCTCCTAAGGACAGAGAGAGAGGTATTATTTTGTGGCCCAATTCATCGATAGGCGGCCTAACGGAAAAAACAAAAGCGCGGTAAACCGCCACAAATTTATCCGGCGCTACAAAAACCAGATAAAGAAAGCGGTATCGGATGCAATCGCCGAGCGCAGCATCACCGACCTGGACCGCGGTGAAAATGTAAATATCCCCGCCAAGGATATTTCGGAGCCTTATCTGCATCACGGCAGCGGCGGCACCAAAGAGACCGCTCACCCCGGCAACACGGATTTTGTCACCGGGGACCGAGTACCGCGACCTCCCGGCGGCGGAGGCGGTGGAGGCGGCAGTGACGCCACCAACAGCGGTGAAGGTCTCGATGATTTCGTATTCCAGATCTCACGCGAAGAATTCCTTAATTTATTCTTCGAAGACCTGGAATTGCCCGACCTCATCAAGACTCAGCTCACCAAGCTGATGATGGAAAAAACCGTGCGCGCCGGCTATACCACCAGCGGCGTGCCTACCAATATCAATGTTGTCCGCTCTCTGAAAGGCGCCTTGAGCCGCCGTATTGCCCTGCGTTCTCCATACCAAGCACAGCTCCGCGAGGCCGAGGACGAACTAGAACTGCAGCTGCGACTCAACGAGCACGGCAGCCCGGTTATTCTTGAACTCAAACAACGCATCGAATATCTCAAGACCAAGATCAAAGCGGTACCGTTTATCGACACCTTCGACCTACGCTACAATAATCGCGTCAAACAGCCTTACCCATCAAGTCAAGCCGTGATGTTTTGCCTTATGGACGTCTCGGGCTCCATGGATCAGGCAAAAAAAGACATCGCCAAACGTTTCTTTACGCTCCTTTATTTCTTCCTGACCGGCACCTACGACAGCATCGAATTGGTCTTCATCCGCCATCATACGGTCGCCAAGGAAGTCGACGAACATGAATTTTTCTATTCACGCGAGACCGGCGGCACCGTCGTTTCCAGCGCCTTAAAATTGATGGATGAAATCATAGCCGACCGTTATCCGACCTCGGAATGGAATATCTATGCGGCGCAGGCGTCGGACGGAGACAACTGGAGCGACGATTCTCCGCTATGCAAAGAGATATTGATCAATTCCATAATGCCTAAGGTGCAGTATTACGCCTACATTGAAATCACCGAAGACACGCCTCGCGGCTTATGGCGTGAGTTCATGAACGTAAAAAACTCCTGCGCCAATTTCGCCATACAGCGCATCGAAAAGGCCGGCGATATCTTCCCGGTATTTCAAAAACTATTTAAAAAGAAGGCGGCATGAACGGCGAAAAATTACCATACACGTCCGAGTGGACCTTCGATCTGCTGCATCGCTACGATGAAGAGATCGCTAAAATTGCTGCGGAATACGGCCTCGACACTTATCCGAATCAAATCGAGGTGATTAGCGCCGAGCAGATGATGGATGCCTATTCTTCGGTAGGCATGCCGGTCGGCTATCATCACTGGTCATTCGGAAAGCAATTCCTCAGCGTCGAGCAACGCTACAAGCGCGGCCACATGGGACTGGCTTATGAGATCGTAATCAATTCCAACCCCTGCATTGCCTACTTAATGGAAGAGAATTCCATGACTATGCAGGCGCTGGTAATCGCGCATGCCGGTTACGGCCATAACTCCTTCTTCAAAGGAAATTATCTCTTCAAGACCTGGACCAATCCTGACTCCATCATCGATTATCTGGTATTTGCTAAAAAATACGTCATGGATTGCGAGCGCCGTCATGGCGAGGAGGAAGTGGAGCTAATTCTGGATTCCTGCCATGCATTGATGAATTACGGTGTGGACCGCTACAAACGACCACCCCGCCTTTCATTGCAAAAGGAACGGCTCCGTCAGAAGGATCGGGAAGAATACCTTCAATCTCAGATTAACGACCTGTGGCGCACCATCCCAAGGACCGACACATCTGAAGATGCCGCCAAGGAAATCCTGTTCCCCTCCGAACCCCAGGAAAATATATTATATTTCATCGAAAAAAATGCCCCGCTGCTAGAACCATGGCAGCGTGAACTGGTGCGCATCGTCAGAAAGATCGCCCAGTATTTTTACCCGCAACGGCAAACCCAAGTCATGAACGAGGGTTGGGCAACCTTCTGGCATTACACCATTCTCAACACGCTCTACGACAAAGATTTGGTCTGCGATGGTTTTATAATTGAGTTTTTGAAGACCCATACCAATGTAATCTATCAACCGGCGTATAACAGCCCCTATTATTCAGGGATCAATCCCTACGCCCTGGGCTTTGCCATGATGAGTGACATACGCAGGATTTGTGAACATCCCACCGAAGAGGATAGACGCTGGTTTCCGGAATTCGCCGGAGCGGACTGGTTGAGAACGCTGGACTTCGCCATGCGAAATTTCAAGGATGAAAGCTTTATCGCGCAATATTTATCCCCGAAACTTATTCGGGACTTCAGATTGTTCAGCGTTCTCGACGACGATAGCGACAATTATCTCGAAGTCTCAGCCATCCATGACGATGCGGGTTATCGCCATGTACGTAGCGCCTTGGCCAACCAATACAACCTCAGCGTTCGAGAACCGAACATCCAGGTTCACAATGTAAACTTAAGGGGAGACCGTTCTCTGACCTTGCGCCACATCCAACACGATCGCCAACCTCTCGCCGATGACACCGATGAAATCATGCGACATATAGCTCGTCTGTGGGGCTTCACCGTGCGCCTCGAGACAATGCTTGAGGACGGTCAAGTGGAGTTATGCTACGAAACAAAAAAGGAAGATTCCTAATTTCCCCGCCTCACCCCTTTTCATATACTGCCATTTAATTTTCAGCTCCCCCGCCGATAACGGTATATGGACTGGCCATCTTGATTTGATGGAAAACCAATATCTCATTGTATTTAAACGGGAATAATAATTCCAATGCTGAGAATATGCCGCCGTCTCGTCCCGGATTCCACTTATCTGCCGTTTAGGCATGCGGGTGCTTATGTCAAGCAATAGCCCCCAAGCTTCTCTCGACTCAAACTCCGGGCAGGGACTCTCCAAGCTTATGAGCGAGGCGATCAATTATCCTACGCCACCTTTATGCGTCACCCCCGCTGAAATGAGCGTGCAGCAGGGAGAGAAAGTGATATTGGAATTAAGTAACGGGCACAAGCTGATCGGAAAACTGCATTCATTCGATTCTGAAAAAGGCAACATCAGTGTCGCCATCGATGACAATGACAATCCCAAAACACATGGCATGCACGAAATCAGGCTGCTTCGCATCCCCAAACCACGCCGCTGGATATTGGATGAAGATTCAATCTTGACCCAGGCAAAAGGCGTCAAAGTCAGCACCGAACCACTCGAGTATGAAATAGAATTGACGGACCACACCACCCTGGAGGGCAGCACCTACGGCTTCCGAAACGGACGACACGGCATCTATCTCTTCCCGGTCCTCGAACAAAATCAATACGCCCACCTATTCGTTCCAAACAGTGCTATAACTCGCCACCGTATCGGCAAACATCTCGGTCAGCAATTGGTCAAGGATAAAGCGATCACCGACAGAGATGTGGCAATTGTATTGATGGAACAACAAGATAATCGATCGCGTTCACTGGGAGAACATCTAGCCCTCACCGAGGTGGTTACTCCGGATCAATTGATAAAGGCAATCAAACGTCAAACCAGCATGCCACATCTGCAATTGGGCGAAATCCTTATCCAGGAAAAATTGATCACCAATGAACAGCTCGAAAACGCTCTGACACAACAAAAAAAACAGCGCACCATGACCCTCGGCGAACTATTGATAGGCAAGGGACTGGTCAACCAAGAGATCATTCAGCGAAGCCTGGCCACCAAGCTTGGATTCCCTTTCGTGAATCTCCATCAATTCCCATTAGATTTGACGATTCTCAACCTCATCGACAAAGAATTTGCGACAACCCAGAACGCAATGCCATTGCACCGCCATAACGATAAACTGGTCGTGGCGATGCTGGATCCTACCAAGTGGGAAACCATCGAAGCCCTGCAATCCAGGACCGGTTTCACTATTGAACCAGTTATAGCGACTCAAACAGACATCCTATGGGCAATAAATTTTTACTTCGGCAATTTGAGCAGCAACGACGCCCCTCGCACAAAAAAGACCGCACCGCAACAATCTCACGAAACCGATGAATCGCCGCTGAATTATCTATTTCCGGAAAACGCTAAAGTCGACAATGACTCCGTCGCTCAATTTCTCCGTACCGTGATTTTAGACGGCGCACGGCGGGGCATCAGCCATCTTCACTTCGAACCCGTACGCAACCATGGTGCGATTGTGCGGCTGCGTAAAGATGGTGATTTATCGGAGGCGGGAGTCATCCCCGAGAAAGCTTGGCGATCGCTCATTAGCGAGCTTAGATCACTGGCTAAACTCACGCCCGAAATGAATTTCGGCGCCCAGCTCATCTCCATCGACACACATTTCCTTGAGCCCGCCCGCATCGATTTACAACTCGCCACTATCCCGAACATGGACGGTGGGGAGGACTTTGTTCTGAAACTGGGAACCTCGAATTACACTCCGTTACTGAAGGATACCGGCCTGAGCACCCCCAATCTCAAACGCATTGTCGATCTCTGTGACAGCCCTCGAGGCTTATTGCTGGTAACCGGGACATATGATTCCGGAAAATCGACAATGCTGAGCGCACTCCTTACTCATCTCAACGGGACGCATAAGAAGATTTGGGTAATCGGCGAAGAAGGCAGGAAAATGCCGGAAGGCATACGTCAAACACCGCTACAGTCAGTCAAGGATGCCAATCAGATTACGACCTTAGATGTTATATTACATGCCGATCCCGACATCATCGCTGTCGGAGATCTGTCCTCCCAAACAATCGCACAAAAGGTGCTATCCGCTTCTTTAAGCAGCCATCTGATAATCTCCGCCCTTAACGTACGTCACGCCAGCGAGGCCATAGACAGGCTGATAAATATGCGTCTACCTAACTATGAAATTGCCGACGCGCTCTTGGGCATTCTGGCGCAGCGCCTTGTAAAAAAATTATGCACTCATTGTAGAAAGCGCTATATGCCGAATTCAGAAGAAATGCGCATGCTGGTGGCTGAATATTGTGCGGAAATGTACGATGAAGACGAATCAAGTGTTCGCATCAAGGCCCTGCATGAAAAGGTCTCAAACGGCTGGACCGAAACCTATACCAAACCCGCCGAAGAATTTATGCTGCATCGCGCCACCGGCTGCAAGCATTGTCAAAACACGGGCTATGACGGCAGAATTGCACTGCATGAATTGCTGGAAATCACTCCGCCGGTAAAGCGCGCCCTACTCGACGGCGTCGACGCCAAGGGCATTATGGCGGCGGCATTATCATCGGGAATGAAGACGCTGAAACAGGACGGAATCGAGAAAGTCCTACAGGGTCATACCGATATGACCCAAGTGCGCAGCGCCTGCCGCGTTTAATTTCACCCGCCATGCCGCCGCAACCAAAACCTCGAACCACCAGTCCGACACGCGGCGCTTTCGCGAGTTATTATTGACGCGCCACCTGCGTCAGCGGCAACAAACTCGCTCTCTTGTACCAGGCGCGATAGGCCAGCAACACGGCCAGCAATGAGCCATAAATCACCGGCTCCCTTACATCCGCCTTTACCAGCCACAGATAATGCAGCACACCGCCGGTGGCTATGACATATACCAGCTGATGCAGCTTCGCCCAACGCGAACCCAGACGTCTTACCCAGTTTTTGGTGGACGTGACCGCCAGCGGAATCAACATCACAAAGGCGGAAAAACCGACCGTTATATAGGGCCGCTTGATGATGTCCTTGACGATCTCGTGCACATTGAAGAAGTGATCGAATACCAGCCACGTCAGAAAGTGCATAACCGCGTAAAAGAAGGCATATAAACCCAGCATGCGCCGCAGGCGTATCAGGATATTCCAACCGGTCAGGCGCCTCAGAGGAGTAATCGTCAGGGTCAGCAACAACAACCGTAGCGTCCAAATACCGGTACGATGATTGAGTTTCTCTACCGGGTTGGCGCCGAGGTGATGGGTAAAAGTATCCCACACCAGTATGGCAAACGGCACCAAACATAATATAAAAACGACCGGCTTGATCACCCGCGTCATCCACTGGGTTGCGGTCATGGCCTTCAGAAGAATTTCCTTAAATCCATGCCGGTATACAGCGACGCCACTTCATCGGCATAGCCATTGAACATCAAGGTCTCACGCTTGAAAAAATCACCGATACGTCGCTCCCTGGCTTGGCTCCAGCGGGGATGATCGACATGGGGATTCACATTGGCATAGAAACCATACTCACGGGCTGCGGTCTTGGCCCAGGTATTGAGCGGCATCTCTTCCACCAGACTGATCTTGACGATGGACTTGATGCTCTTGAAGCCGTATTTCCAAGGCACTACCAAACGTAAGGGTGCGCCGTCCTGATTGGGCAGGACCTCGCCGTAGAGACCGACCGCCAGCAGCGTCAAGGGATTCATGGCCTCATCAATACGCAAGCCCTCGACATAAGGCCAATCCAATACCGTGCGATTCTGCCCCGGAAATTGTTTGGGGTCATACAGGGTCTCAAAACGTACGTATTTCGCCCGCGACGTCGGCTCGAAACGTTTAAGCAAGTCACTCAGGGGAAAGCCGTCCCAGGGGATCACCATCGACCATGCCTCCACGCAACGCAGACGGTATATCCGCTCCTGCACGACATATGGGCGGATAAAATCATCGATATCGAATGTTCCGGGTTTCGCCACCTCGCCGTCGACCACCACCTGCCACGGCCGCGGCTTGAGGCTCCCGGCCAAGCGTGACGGATCTTCCTTGTCGGTACCGAACTCGTAGAAATTGTTATAGCTGGTCACGGATTCGTAGGGGGTCAGCTCATCCTTAGCGTTGTAAGGCCCCTTGATCACCTTAGACAACTTGGTACCGGCCCAGGCCGGCTCCACGCCGGCCAATGCCGCAGCGGCGACTACGCTGCCGGCCCCCAGGCGTAAAAAACGGCGCCTATCCAGATAAACCCCCTGAGGGGTAATCTCTGAAGGGGACACCTCGCTGCGACGTTTTACCTTAATCAACATAAGGGAACCTCACCAAGATCTTTCTCGATAACGTTCATTTCGACCCTTAATCATCAGAATTGTTACACATTAGTCGCCGACCCACCCAAGACCTTACACTTCCCTGTGAATTTATCGTCACGCAATGGGATCCCGTTATCACCGCCACCCATAGACGCCCGCCGTCGTAACCCAGGATAATCAGCGGATTATATTTTTACCCGGCAAGGAGGTTTCATGAAATCACTGTGGATCAGCCTGCTGTTTTTTGCCGCCGGCATTAAGGTTGCGGATGCCGCCATCGTCACCGAAAATATCGACTACCCGGTAGAAGGCACCACCATGAAAGGCTATATGGCTTACGACGACAGCATCAAGGGACAGCGCCCCGGCGTGTTGGTAGTGCATGAATGGTGGGGGTTGAACGATTATGCCCGCAAACGGGCGCGCATGCTGGCCAAACTGGGATATACCGCCTTCGCCGTGGATATGTACGGCGAAGGCAAGCAGGCCAAGCATCCGGATGACGCCAAGAAATTCTCCAGCGCAGCCATGAAGAATCTCCCGCTGGCGAAGGCGCGTTTTACCGCAGCCCTTGATCTGCTGCGTAAGGCAAAGACCGTCGATCCGCAGCGCATCGCCGCCATCGGCTACTGCTTCGGCGGCGGCATGGTACTGCAGATGGCACGCGGTGGCATCGATCTCGCCGGCGTGGCCAGTTTTCATGGGATGCTTGGGACCGCCACGCCGGCTCAAGCCGGTGCCATCAAAGCCAAGATATTAGTCATGACCGGCGCCGATGATCCCTTCGTTCCGGCGGAGCAAGTCGCACAGTTCAAGCATGAAATGGATGCAGCCCACGTCGACTATAAAGTGATCTCCTATCCCGGCGCCAAACATGCCTTCACTAATCCCGGCGCGGATAAATACGGCAAAGAATTCCAGCTGCCCCTGGCCTATAACAAGGCCGCCGACCAAGCCTCGTGGCAGGAGATGCAGGGGTTCTTCAAACAATTATTCAAGAAGGATTGAGATTCACCGCGATGGCGCATGGTATCGACAAACAGCTGCTGAAATCTCTACTAGGGCTGGCACTGATGGCCGGCCTGCCGCTCGCCCATGCGGGCTTCGGTCCCGCCACGACCGCGCGTGACTGGTGTAAAAAGAAGACACTGCATTATCTGGAAAAGCGGGGTTATATCCCCTATAACTGGGAAGCCACCACCTACATCGAAGGCGACAACTATGTCACCAAAGGTGTGTGGCGCATCGACGTGGACAACATCAATGTGCAGTGCACCTCGAACAAACATGCCAAAAAACCAACGGGCAGATACAAGATCCTCAACGTTGATATCTCTAACGACGGCAAACCGGCCAAACATTGAAGAACAAAAGGACAGACGGCCGTTTCCACGGCCGCCTGTCTTATATGGCTTTATCTATTTCCGTCCACATCTTCCCGGCGCGCCATAAACAGGGCCGGGATTTCTCTACGCCCCCGCCCCTGCTGCGGCCTGCCTTGCGCATATGACGAAGTGGCACCATCCCTGCGCGGCACCCGGCGGGCTTGCTGGCCTTGTCCCGCGGGACGCGGCTTGGCTTCAGGCCGGCGAGCAGGCTTGGCCTGAGCGGCTGCATTACCGCTGCCGCCGGAACGGCGTGGACGGCGTTGTTCGTCATTGTTGCGCTGTGCGCTGCGCCCTTGCTGACGCTGACGCCCGTTGGCGATGGGTTCGGGACGAATACTCGGATCGGGCGAGAACCCGGCAACTTCTATCACCGGTATGTCACGCTTGATCAGGCGTTGGATGCCGCCCAGCAACTGCAGCTCGTCCACGCACACCAGGGACACCGCCTCACCGCTGGCCCCGGCACGACCGGTGCGACCGATACGGTGCACATAGTCTTCCGCCACATTGGGGAGTTCGAAATTCACCACATGGGGCAATTGATCGATATCCAGGCCGCGAGCGGCGATATCGGTGGCCACCAGGACCCGTACCTCATTGGACTTGAAATCGGCCAGGGCGCGGGTGCGCGCGCTCTGACTCTTGTTACCGTGAATGGCGGCGGACGTGATGCCGTCTTTCCCCAATTGCTCCGCAAGACGATTGGCGCCGTGTTTGGTGCGGGTAAACACCAGCACCTGCCGCCATTCCTGCGTGCGGATGAGATGGGACAGCAACTCGCGCTTGCGCTCACGATCGACACGATGCACGACCTGGTTGACGCTCTCCACGGCGGTGTTTCGGCGCGCCACATCCACTTGAGCGGGATTGTCGAGCAGCTTGTCCGCCAGCTGCCTGATCTCATCGGAATAGGTGGCGGAGAACAACAGGTTCTGACGCGCCTTGGGCAACAGCGCCAAGATGCGCTTGATATCATGGATGAAGCCCATGTCCAACATGCGGTCGGCCTCGTCCAGCACCAGTATCTCGATCTTGCTGAGGTCCACGGTCTTTTGGCCGACGTGATCCAGCAGGCGCCCGGGGGTCGCTACCAGGATGTCCACGCCGCGGCGCACGGCATCGATCTGCGGATTGATGCCCACCCCGCCGAAGATCACCGTGGACTTCAGAGGCAGATATTTCCCGTAGGTGCGCACGCTCTCACCCACCTGGGCGGCGAGTTCGCGGGTGGGGGTGAGGATCAGGGCGCGCAAGGTGTGCTTGCCTTGCGCGGCCGCGCTCAGGCGGTGCAGCAAGGGCAGGGTAAAGCCCGCAGTCTTGCCGGTACCGGTCTGGGCGCCGGCGAGGATATCGCGGCCCTCCAGGATCACCGGAATGGCCTGGGACTGCACGGGTGTAGCTTGGGTATAACCCTGCTCCGCAACCGCGCGCAGGATATCGGCACTCAGGCCGAGTTGAGAAAACGACATATAATGAAACTCCTAGGGCCGGCTGCCCGGAGAAGTACCCGGGTAGGTCCAGACGGTATGCTTTTAGTTGAGGCGGGGAATAAACCTGGAAGGATATGCCACGCGGGCGGGCGCAGACCTCTCGCACCCTTATTAATCGCGGTGCATGGTAGCACACCCCGAAGGACTGATAAACTGCGCGCCCATGCTTATTCTTAACGATCTCTCTCTATATCGGGGTCCCCGGCTGTTATTTAAAGGGGCAACCCTCACTATCTTTCCCGGTCACAGGGTCGGACTCACCGGCGCCAACGGTACGGGCAAGTCCAGCCTGTTCGCCCTGATCCGCGGCGAACTCAAACAAGATGGCGGCGACTTCAGTCTGCCGCCCGGCTGGGTGATCGCCCATGTCGCCCAAGAGATGCCTGCGGTGGACACGCCCGCCATCGACTACGTCATGACGGGCGATGAAGAACTCGCGCAACTGCACAAGGAAGTGCAGCACGCCGAGATCGCCCATGACGGCGCACGACTGGCCAACCTGCACTCACGCCTGGATGCCATCGGCGGCTACACCGCCCGCAGCCGCGCCGCGCGACTGATGCACGGCCTGGGTTTCACAACCGACCAGGAGAATGCGCCACTGCGCAGCTTTTCCGGCGGTTGGCGTATGCGCCTCAATCTGGCGCGCGCCCTGATGTGCCGCTCCGATCTATTGCTGCTGGACGAGCCCACCAATCACCTCGACCTCGATGCGGTGCTGTGGCTGGAAGATTGGCTGCGCAGCTACCCCGGCACCTTGTTGCTCATCTCTCACGATCGCGATTTTCTCGACACGGTCACAAGCCATATCCTGCATATCGCTCACCAGGAGTTGAAACTCTACAGCGGCAACTACTCCGCCTTCGAACGCCGCCGCACCGAACAATTGGCGGGTCAGCAAGCGGCCTATGAAAAACAGCAGCGCGAGGTCGCCCACATGCGCAGCTTCGTCGACCGCTTCCGCGCCCAAGCCACCAAGGCGCGCCAGGCCCAGAGCCGCCTCAAGGCCCTGGAGCGCATGGAACTCATCGCCCCAGCCCATGTGGACTCACCGTTTACTTTCAGCTTCCGCGTCCCGGAACAATTACCTCACCCGCTGTTGCGTCTGGAAGACGCGGCGGCCGGTTACGACGGACACACCATCATCAGCGCTGTCGACCGCGATCTCGTCCCCGGCGAGCGCCTGGGCTTGCTGGGTCCCAACGGTGCCGGCAAATCCACACTCATCAAACTCCTGGCCGGCGAGCTGATGCCCCTGGCCGGCAAACGCAGCGAAGCCGCCGGCCTGCGCAGCGGCTATTTCGCCCAACATCAACTGGAGCAGCTCCGCCCTCAGGACAGTCCGCTGCAACACCTGTTGCGCCTCGATCCCAAGGCCGGCGAACAATCGCTGCGCGATTTCCTGGGCAGCTTCGGTTTCGTGGGCGATGACGCCTTCGCGCCGGTCGCGCCCTTCTCCGGCGGTGAAAAGGCGCGCCTGGTATTGGCGCTGCTGGTCTATCAGCGACCCAACCTCCTCTTGTTGGACGAACCCACCAATCACCTCGACCTGGAAATGCGCCACGCTCTCGACATGGCGCTGCAGGAATATCAAGGGGCCCTGGTACTGGTGTCACATGATCGTCATCTGCTGCGCACAGTATGTGACAGCTTTGTGCTAGTAAGCGACGGACACGCCGCAGCCTTCGACGGTGACCTGGAAGACTATCGCCGCTGGATCATCCGACACGAACCCATTACCGAAATAGAGTCCCACGGCAGCGGTGAACACAGCGCCGAATCGCGCAAAGCCAAACGCCGCGGCGAAGCGGAACGCCGTCGGCGCCTCAGCCCACTCAAAACTGCAGTGGAACGCTGGGAGACCGCCATCACCACATTGGAAGCACAACGGGATGCGCTACAACAACAACTTGCCGACCCTGGCATGTACGAAGACCGGAACAAAGAAAAGTTGCGTGCATTATTGAACGATCAGACCCGGATCGTAAAAGACCTGGCAGCCGCGGAAGCGCAATGGATCAAAGCCAGCGAGGCACTGGACGCCGTCGAGCGCGAGGCATGATCACGAGCAATAATGATTTAGAAATCGAATGACCATTGCAATCGCCTCTCACACCAGCGGACAGCCGGGTATAATCTTCTCGCCGACTGAATGACGCCATGGACAACATCGGAATACTGGCCGCTCTTATATCACTGGGACTACTAGTATGGTTCTGGGCGGATAGCTTGCGCGCGCGCGAACATGCCTTGCGGGTCAGCGCCCTTGCCTGCCAACGGATCAATATGCAGCTCTTGGATGAGACCGTTGCCCTGCGCCGCCTGAGCGTAGCACGTAACGCAGACGGTCGTGCCGTATGGCGACGCACCTACCGCTTTGAATATACCCTTGACGGCGCCCAACGCCTGCGGGGCAGCGTAATCATACGCGGCCGCGCCGTGGAGACTGTGGCGACCCAGTCTCCGGATGGCGCTACGCAGTTTGAACAGAACAAGCCGCATTGACCACCATGGCAATGCTCCGCCTAAGCCCCGTTTCATCTCAATATTTAAATATTCCGCGCCCAAGATCATGACCCGTGAACACGGCTACGGCCATACTCCTCACGGAGCATTAACTACTCTGATTCATCACTCACGACGGTTTCAGGCTCGATACTTCCCGGCGGGATTCAGCCAATTTAGGCCAGAATCCACGCAACCTACTATTTTTACTCATAGTTTATTGACACGAAATGAGACTGCTTTAGACGCAAATGCCTGGAAAATCACTCACGGACATGTAGCCAAACCTGCCTTTGAAGGAAAGCTTTGATTCCAGCTCGTTATCCGGCCAAGAGAAAAAATCTTACAGCATTATTTCCAAGCCGGCCTGAAACCGCAGCAAGTGCCTTGACGAAATGCGAAATTATTTGGCGTATACATAATGGTAACATTACTGAAACCGCCGAAAACTGTCGCTTAGGCTCGCCCCGCCCTCGCAAAGACTCATCACTCTTACCTACTCCTATGTGCACCGTTTGGCCATGCCGGCACCGCATAATTTTCATCGAAATAAATCCGTGAAATGTGCTTCAATCAACTCAGCCCCGAACTTTTTAAATACCCGGTGAGCATGTACATACACCCGCGAATTGCAGATACTGTACAGCATGATTAAGCCCGACTACGAAAATGCAAGCATCGTCAACCTGATGGCTTCGATCATGCACGGACTGGGAAATCATTCCAATCACCATTTCGCATTAAGCACGCTAGATTGGGCATGTTTTCAGCGCGCACGCAATATCGTGCTCCTGGTAATCGACGGACTTGGATATAACTACCTGACCGACAATGCGCGGCACAGCACTTTGCACAAGTTTTTGCACGGTAGATTGACCACGGTCTTCCCCTCAACGACTGCCGCGGCGATTACCACGTTCATGACTGGGTTGGCGCCACAGCAACATGGATTGACCGGCTGGTTCACCTATTTTCAGGAACTAGGCAGCATTCTGACTGTACTCCCGGTCAAACCGCGAGCCGATTGCGCGGCACCGGGAGAGTTGAATATTGATGCTTCGTCTCTTTATGGCCATGTTCCCGTATTCGACTTGCTGGATGTGGACAGCCATATCGTCACGCCGCGCAACATCGCCTACTCCGACTACAGCCTGGCGCATCGTGGCAAAGCCGGGGTCAAACCCTATAAAAATCTCAGAGAGTGCTTTACATTTACCCGCGACATCATCAAGTCGGGGCCGAACAGAAAATACATATACACTTATTGGCCGCAATTCGACGGCATGGCGCATGAAAAGGGCGTAGGCAGCAAAGACGTCGCCGACCACTTCCGTGACATCGACAAAGCATTCGGTACGTTCTTAGAAGATATCAAGGGCACCAACACATTGGTTATCGCCACTGCAGATCACGGCATCATCGATTCCGGAGCTGACTATTGCATAGAACTGGAACATCACCCGGAGCTACGGAGCATGTTAACCATGCCGCTGTCCGGCGAACGCCGTATGGCGTATTGCTACGTGGAAGCGGACCGGCATGCCGCATTTACGCATTACCTGGCGAACAATCTCGCCGAACAAATAACGGTATACCCGAGTAAACAATTGCTCAAACAACATTATTACGGTCTTGGACCCGCGCATCCGCAGCTGCATAGTCGTATAGGCGACTACGCTCTGGCGATGAACAAAAACTACACTATTATGGACACCCTTCCCAACGAAAAACACTTCTACCACATCGGCACGCATGGCGGCTTGAGTGAAGATGAGATGTTAGTTCCATTAATTATTATCGAAGCTTGAGATTACACTACAGGAAATAAAATACGGAGAAAGGTCAGCCCGACTGTTCAAAGCCTTGCTGACCCGGTTTTTTATCGCTATAGGATTATATCAATCCTGTCGCCCGACCATTAAACGTAAGTTAGCATGTTCGATTACAGCTTATTATAAATAGAAAGAGAGCGCTAGATATGATTCGCGAACGCGAAAACAACTTAACAGAATCGGGATCACGAGCAGAAATTGCTTGCCGACAGGCCCTGGCAAGAGCCGGATTTGCCTACGGGCATACGCCGGCGTCTTTTCATTGGTCGCAACTGATAACCCCTCGTGGCGATAAGATTGCGGCCATTGAAGCTTATGTCGAATTGCTGCGACAGGAGCCGGAAAATAAATCGGCTCTGGAAGGTCTCGCTTATCTTTATCAAATCACCGGCCGGCAGATGCAAGCTCAACAATATCGCCGCAGACTGTTTGAGGTCGAAGCCAGTGAATACGGCGCTGAAGAACCCGCCTTGACCGAAATAGTCAATTATTTATTTGCCAAAGCCGGCGATGGGGAATTACCGGAACGAGTACCTCCCTCACTTATAAAAATATACTTTGATAAATATGCTGATTATTTTGAGGATCATCTCAACAATCAATTGGAGTATTGCGTTCCGGAACTGGTTGAATCTTTCCTAAATAAGCATAAATCTTTCTTAGCAACCGATAAAGTCCTGGAAATTGGCTGTGGCACCGGACTGGTTGCCGAGCGCTTGCAAGCACTGATAGGAACCATTGATGGATTGGATATATCACAAGAAATGCTTGGTAAAGCCAGAGCACGCAACATCTATTCACGATTACTTCAGGCCGATTTCACAACAAGCGACATCACGATAGATAGTGATTATTCTCTAATCATAGCCGCCGATGTTTTAAACTATCAAGGCCAACTATCGCCGGTTTTCGAGAATGTCAAAAGATGGCTATCCGCCGACGGCGCATTTATTTTTACCGTTGAAAAAAGCGAGAGCAGCAATATCGCCCTGAGAGCGACCGGAAGATTTCAGCATTCGCCCGAATATATCAACCGCACGGCGAATCTATACCAGCTTGAAAAAATCCACGAACAAGAAATTATATTACGCAAAGAACAAGGCCTTCCGGTCACAGGCCTACTATATTGTTTCAAGCAATAAGCGCTAGAACTGATAACCCGCATTAATCAACAAACCGCCCTTGGCGTTCCCATACTCTTTGCCTATGGTTGGCGCGACACCAACGTTCCAAGCGCTCACTTTCCGCTGCCCCGCCTTGGAGTGCCATTTGGACAAGTAAAACCACAAGTGCGCAAAAATTCTTCTTCATCCTTTTGCGCTCCCATTCAGGATAGTAGCCGGCGACAAACATTATTCAATCATATTTGCCACCAGCCACCATCCTAACCTAAGACTCTATCGATGCCCATAGGCGCCGCAGCAACCAGACTTAATCCTCTTGCATGACCACAGCCGAGCCGCGCCTTCGAAACAACATATGCCCCCATTGATAGACCGACATGCCCAGCAGGATCATACCAGTTCCGCCCCAAACGACGGTCGGGATCACCTCACCGTTAAGCAGGGAGCCGACGCCCATGGCCGACACCGGTGTCACCAGCGGAATCAATCCCACCCGGCTGGCCTCGACATGTTTGAGTACGTAGTAGAACAGGATAAAACCCATCACCGACCCGAACAGTCCTAAATAGATAATCGAGGCCAACGCCTTGTCAGGCATCGTCACCGGTATGCGGCCATCGACCAGGCCCCAGGTAATGAGATAAAAGGGTAAGGCCGTTACCAGGCCACCAGCGGTAACCGTCATCACTGGCAGGTCGGCACCGATACGCTTGACCCAGACCGTACTGAGCGAATGCAGAACCACCGCCACAAACACGGACAACATCCCGAACATCGCCATATAACCGGCATGAATACCATTACCGAAGATCAATACCAGACCGGCTAGCGCACAGGCCAAGCCCAGCAGGCGTATGGGCGTCGGCGCCTGCTCACCCAGCCAGTAACTGGCCATCAATCCCGTCAACAAGGGCGTCAGACCGAAGATCACCGACACCAGTCCGGAAGGAATAAACTGCGCCCCCCAGTAGACACAACTCATAGCCCCGTAAATGCCAATACCGGCCGCCAGATAGGTAGATACGGCCGCTTTATGCCAATAGAGCCTGCCGCGCACTAGAAGCAGCAGCAACGAACAAGCAATCGCACCAATCGCCATGCGCGCCGTCACGGCAAACATAAAGCTGATGCCTTCACTACTCCACTTGATCGCCAGCGGCGTGGTGGACCAGATCAGTATCGTGGCCAAAAGGGCCAGGGGGACGGACACAGCTATCTCCTTTCATTTCTCAGCACCCATAATGAAAAAGGCCGCAGATCATTACTATCTGCGGCCTTCGGAAATCGGTTTTACTCGGTTTACCTATTTACATCCTTGCTTTCCTCGGCCGCACAGCATCGCACCACAGTGCTTTCACACCGCGGCGAATCATGACGTGTACCGGCTTCAATACAAGGTTGTTCATAGTCGTTTGAGTTTGCGTGGCATATCCCTTGCTGTCAAGTTATTATTTCGGGCATCAACTCGTCATAAGAAAACTGCCCACTCGATTCTGTTATCGATTGGCCCGAGATAGCAATTTCGGTCAGGACACGAACTCATCAACAAGTCATAGTTATCCCGATTAAGGAGGAGAGATGAACGGGTCAACGGCAGTCACCTACGCGGAGCGATTCAACAAAGTGTTCGATTACATCGACAAGCACCTTGACGAACGCTTATCGATGGCGCGACTGAGCCGGGTTGCGAATTTTTCGAAATTCCACTTCCATCGGCAGTTTTGCGAATACGCCGGTATCAGCGTCTTCAGATATGTGCAGTTGATGCGGCTCAGACGAGCTTGTTACCGGCTCGTCTTCAGCAAAGACAGCCGGATTATCGACATCGCCCTGGAAGCCGGTTTCGAAAATCCTGAATCGTTTTCACGCGCGTTCAAGAGCGCTTTCGGACAGCCCCCCTCCCAATTCAGAAAAAGTCCTGCGTGGAAACCTTGGAGCGCGCAGTATCGAGCCCCGACAAGAAAGAGGAAGCAGAGTATGGAAGTCAAAGTCATCAATTTCGAAGAGACTGCGGTCGCAGCGCTGGAACACCGTGGCGCACCCGAACTGGTGAACGATTCCGCGAGCGTGTTTATCGAATGGCGAAAATCCAGCGGACTCTCTCCGGTTAAGACCAGCAAGACCTTCGGCATTGCCTATGATGATCCGGACACGACGGAGCCGGAGCACTTCAGGTTCGACATATGCGGCTCGGTGACTGCGCCCGTGGCAGGCAACCCGCAAGGGGTGATGAATAAAGTGATCCCCGGCGGCCGTTGCGCCGTGATTCGCCACGTCGGCTCTCATGACAGGATCGGTGACAGCGCCTATTACCTCTATAGAGAGTGGTTACCGCACAGCGGTGAGGAACTTCGCGACTTTCCTCTGTTCTTTCACTACCTGAGCCTGATTCCGGAAACGCCTGAGCATGAGCTGCTTACCGATATCTATCTGCCATTAAAATAGGTAAAAACCGGCATGAGGCGACTGATGCCCACTAGAGCTTGGAATTCAGATTTTTATGTCAGAACGACCAGGTTGCGTAGCCGTCATACTCGCGTTCCGGGTAGGCTGCCACGTCAAGGTAATCCTTGGAGTAGAAGCGCTGGCGCACTTTCTTTAGCGGCCTGAAGCCGATAGAGGCCATCACCGACTGCACATTGTCGCCATCCGGCACATAGGCCTGCTGGTAATCCCAGGCAGCACTCAGTGTCAGCCACCGCAGTGCCCTGTATCTCCCATTGAGCGTTATATAGACGTAGTCGTTGGTATTCTGCGCTGCTTCTCCACCAACGATCCAGGTATAACCCGCTACAGCAATGGCGCTGAATCTCCCAATCTTTGCGTCCGCACTCGCCTCCGGGATGGCATCACGCAAGCCGCTACCCAATCCCTTGCCCACCTCGCCGCTGTCGGTCTGATAGCCGAGACTGACACTGCCCAACCAGATGCCGTGACTGTCGAGCGACCTCCCGTAATGGACGAAACCGATGATGTCACCCATGCCGGACACATCGTTGATCGCACTACTGATAGTGGTCGTAGGCCGGCCGTTGTTGCTCACATAGCAGGCAATGCACGGATGGCTCTGCAGAAAGGTACTGAAAGCCAGGCAGACAAAACGGGGAGACGGTTGCTCGCTGACCACGAAATATTCACCGTGTGCGTGTTGCCAGGGCAGGTCGAGCGTGAACAGCCAGTTATCCCGTCTGCGGATAAGGTAGGAGCGACACGGTATCGACATCGGCACTACTGTCCTGAAATATCTGATGCTGGCGCTGTGCGCTCAAATCGATGCCGGTGACGGTACGAGCGCCGAAATCGCCGGCTTCCTGAAACTCCGACTTGAGCGAACCACCGGGGACGGCCTCTGCGCTTACCGATATCAATGCCAGACCGCAGGCTATGAGTGCTCTATGCATACGAAGGACGGCCTGGAGGTATCGCATTATCCAACTCCAACGTTTCCCACCCGTTGGATTCCTTGGTTCTCCGCTTTGTAACCGGGGAGAGACATGACGCGAATCCATCGAGCCACTTTCATATTCGCAAGCCTGTACGCCGGAGAATAATTCCGACCCGATTTTTTATTTTGTATGCGCCTTGAAAAATTCCCAAATGACATCCGTAGCATTCAGGCTCGAACTGGGTTTGTCACCCCTGCGATCGCCACGTTGTCCACCCGGCCAGGCATGGCCGTATCCTTGACCAGGTAGATTTCGATGTCCCTGCCGGCCGGACAACGATACCGCGACAGAATATGGCCCATGATCATCCTGGTCGAGCATATTCGCACAGCCGTCTACGCTTACCCAGAATGCGGCTTGCTCAAGCGCAGGCCTCGTCGGCGCGCCATCCCACGCACTCTGAAAGCGCCCGCCGGCAGGCCCGCCTTGATTGGGAACGTGCTGATCCAGCATCCCGTTCAGCATGACGGCGAAAACCGGATACTGCGGTTTGGGTTCATCGCCGAAAAACGTTGCGACGACAGGCGAAATCGCGGCGAACCTGTTTGAGAGCGCGATGCCTAGATGGTGCGTCATCATGCCCCCATTAGACATGCCGGTCGCGTAGATCCACTGCGGATCAACAGGATAGTCCTTTACCAGCTTATCGATAAGGTAGTTGATGAATCCAATGTCGTTCACGCGGTGCTTCAGCGCATAACCGCAACAATGACCTGCATTTCAGGTCAGGAGCTTACCCTTTAACCGGCCGGTTCCTTCGGGATAGACAACTATGAAACCTTCCTTTTTGGCCTTTTCGGTAAACCTCGTCATTTTTCGGCATTGGCGGCATTACCGCCGCCGTGGAGCACCAGCGGCACCAGTCCGAGCCTTGCGGAAGTTCACGCGGGATACGTACACATAACTACGCTCGATTCCATCGTACCTTAGGGTTTGTCGTTGCCCCGATAAGGCGTCATCTCGCTCCGCGGCACATGCAGTAACATTGAAACCTGACAGCAGCCCTAGCACCGTCGCGATAAAGACCAGCCTCGCGACGTTTCGTATATACACGTGATCTCCTAGAGAAAATGGGAAAAATAGTCTGAACAGGACATCACCATAGAAGAGCGAGGAAGTCCGCCGCCTTTACCTCCGATAGGTCTCTGCAGTCGATCCCTTTGATATTATACGAACCCAAAGTACATCCCGAGCGCAACCATGTCGTGGGCATTGATAGTCGAGCTCCGTTTAATATGCTCATCTTTGAGCTTGGGGATAAAGAATTGCCAGGCCTCTAATGCACCCAAGTGATCCGGCAAGACTGCATCCTTGACCCCCATGCTGCGACTGGCGGCTGCGGTTCTCCCTGTGCTCAACTCCTGATGGAGATTACTCTTCCTACCGTCAGCCCATTTCATCTGGGGCGCGAAAGTCCCCCAAAAAGCACTGATCTCCACTTTCGTTTCGACTTCAACATAGTTATCGAGCGCATTCCAGTCTATGCTGACAGCAGACATGTAACGGACCATCGCGCTCATGTCGATCTTATTGAGTTTGGCCTGCTGGTAACGCCCTAAGGCGCCTTCATAATCCTCTTTAAAGGGCTTCACCGGCGACCACCAGGGAGTCACGCCGAACTTGGCATGCGCCGCCGCGTCACCCTTGGTTAACTTGAAAAGCCGGAAACCGACCGGCAGCGTTTCCACGCGCACAGTACCCTCCCCGAACGCGCTTATATCGCTTTCCCGTAAACCGAGCCGTCCACCGACCTTAAAGTCTTGCATATTTAGATTATCAACATTGCCTGCCATATTATTGGTACTCCCATACGAATTTGATCAGCGGCCGGATGACCGGTTATCCGAATCCGGCCGTCAGCTTGATCGTAAAAATCCCGACCCAAAAAAAGCTAATCAATAATAGCAAATATCACTCTCTGGGCCCGCTTTTGCAACGCAACGCGCCTTACCGGGGGATTAATCACGCACTCACTGTAAACGCCAGCACCTTGCTAATCTGGGTCAGGGGACAGCCGCTCTCCCGATGCCAGTAGTTGAATGCCTCTTGCACCAATTTCAGGTCGCGTTGTGACTTGGGTTCGGTACTGACCACGCCTTCACGCAGGAGGGCCGCGACCACGTCACGGCTGAGAATGAACGAGTCCTTCCCCATGGAGCGCAGGAAGTACTGCGCTGAGTTGCCGCCTAGGCGGGCGGCGCGTTTTTTCAGCAGCAACAACAGGCCGGCGTAGTCCTCGGCGGGCCAGTCGGCAAACAAGCGCGCGGCACTGCCGTGCTCATCGGCCAGGTCGCAGAGAAAGGTAGCGTTATCGCGTACGGCGAGAATTTTGGTGGCATGACGGATGATGCGCCTGTCCTTGAGCAATCGCGCAAGATCATCGTCGGACATAAACTTCCAGCGTTGCGGATGGAAACTGGTGAAGGCCTCTTCGATATCGGGCCATTTTTTCTCCACTACCTGCCAATTGAAACCGGCCTGGAACACGCACTTGCTCATCATCGAAAGCCAACGGTCATCGGGTATCTTCGCCAGTTTGGCCTTTGACAGGGGCGTAGGCAGCAGGGCCGCTAGGGCCTTAGTGCCGCCCTTGCGTTTGGCGGCTTGGCCGTACAGTGCTGCAAATGATTTCATGGTCGAGCCCCGTTTTTCTTAGCATTATAAACTGCGCCTTTCGTCGCGCCTATACATCAGGCATTCAACTTAGCGCGCCGGAATGTACGACACAACTGTAGCCAACGGCATCCGGCTTCGAATGGCGGGGACACGTTTGGGCGCAGAGGATAAAGTAATCCTTCGAAGCACCCAGATGCAGAAGATCTCGCTATGCTTACCTGATGCGTACTGAATCCCCCCATTTAGATTTTTTCACACGCTTTGGATTGACTGATTTGGCTTTCGATGTGTGCTGCGCCTTGCCATCCATCAATTTGTCAAAGCGTTGTATCGCCTTGTCGTGCAGTTGCGCATCCTTGAGTTTTCCCAGTGTTGCGGCAGCGGCCTTGACGCTCTTCTTGCGCGCCGCGCGCACACCCGGCCCGGCTTCAGGCAGACTGGCGAGGAAGTACATCAGCGCTTCACGAGCGCCTTCTACCGGCGGCGCAGATGGCGCCATGAAACCTTTAACCGGTTTGCGCGATTTGATGGTTTTGGGCGTGTCTTCACGAGGTGTACCTAGCTTGATGAGTTCGGGCAGCAGGCTATTGGACTGATATGCGCCCGCACCGGGTGCGGCGCGCTTACTGAGTGGTGCCATTCCCCATTTGTCGCAGGCATAGCGCAGCACGCTGGTGTGGTCGAATTGGGTTTTGCAAACGCCCCGTTCCACCCAAGGCGAAACCAGTATGGTCGGCACGCGCACGCCGAGTTGCTTGAAGTCGTATTCTTTGGTATTGCCGTCAGGGGCTACTGTAGGAGGCGGGGGTACGTGATCGAAAAATCCGCCGTGTTCATCGTAAGTGACAATCAGCAGCGTGGTATTCTGCGGTTCATCGAACCTCGCTCGGGCGGCGAGGAAAACAACGGCGACAATCTCCTGGCTATCCATGATCGCGACATCGCGACAGTGTTTGCGATCGAAGCGATTATGCTGGTAGATCACTTCAATTTTCTAGACCGTGTCGCCGAGCCGACGGCCGAGAAGCCGGCCTCAAAGCAAGAAGCCGCAGTGATGGCCGGCTGGTTCCTGTCAACCTCCGACAGGTGGGCGGGCAAATACTTCAACTCGGCCGATTTGCACTCTGTTGATCGGAAGTTGTTCGCTTAGGCCGAATCAGCCAATAGGCTCAGAGCATGAGCGCCGCCATTTTTTGCGAAACCCGACGGGACGTCCAAGTCGCCGATCAGCTGCAAATTGTGGCGGCGATTGATGCCTTCGGCGCCCGCGTTCGCCCTGCGTCCGCCGCGGCGCGCCATGGCTCCCTCAAATGGCTTGACGCCGGGTCGGTTGCCTTACATTTTGTCTCCACCCGCGATGATTCCGCGGACTCCGACAAAACGTCCGGCCCTCCGGCTACGCGGGGCTTGTCGCACCTCGCTTCGCTCTCCATGTGCTCCTCGCAAGCGGTCGCCGCGCACGTAATCGCTGAAGCCAAGCAACTATATATTGTCCGATAAAGGTCTAGCCAAAGGCAACGGGTCGGCGATCATTTTGGCATTCATTACTCAAGCGCAAGTACAATCATATGGCTGGACGGAATTCATGATCCAAGACTTGCCTCCCTGGTTCGGTGCGTCGTTACAACTTCCAGCCGTAAGCGATGCCGAATGAATCCTCGTACATATGCAGATTGAAACCGGCGGTGGCACCGCTGCCGGTCACCGTGTTCTTCAACGCATGCATATAACTGATCGACAGTTCAGACTGGTTGGCCAGCGCCCACGTCGCGCCTAGCGTCACGTGATCCTCAATCACTCCCGGCGCCAACACGTTGAACTGAGTTTCGCTGCCGGGGATCGGCTGGCGGCCATGGCTGTAACCGGCGCGCACGACTAAACCGCTGTTATACTGATGGGTCGCCGCAAACTTCAGCACCGTCATATCGCGCCAGCCGAAACCCGGGCCGTCGTTGTTGCCGAGCGGCGATGAACTGACCATCGGATTGTTCACCGAGGCAATGCCGCTGTACTGGATGGTCTGTACATCGGCGGCCAATATCGTTTTGTCATTGATCCGATAGCTGAGGCCGACGCCGTAATTGGCCGGAATGTCGAAGCCACCCTGTTCAGCGAAAAGCCCGGCATATTTGTCGAACTTGCCCATCTTCGTGATCGACTGCCAGGTCGCGCCTACGGACAGATCCGGCGTCAGCTGACCGGTCCAGCCGATGCGCACGCCCCATCCGGTCGAGCTGTCATAACCGTTATTGGTCAGCTTGCTTGGCTGGCTCGACATGCCGGCGAAGCCCTGCAGGCCATCGGCCTTGAAACGCTGATAGGCAAAATTCAGCGAGATACCGATCGCATGCTTGTCAGTAAACTTGATCGCATAGGTTGGCGCGATGAACAGCTGAGACAGATCGACACCGCCCTTGCCGCTGCCGAATGGTGACGCCGCATATTCGGTGTTCATGCCGCCGTTGCCGTATACCGACACGCCCAGCGACGACCATTCATTCAGCGTCCGGTTATAGCCGAACTCCGGAATCAAAAAGTCTCTGGCGCCATTGCCGCTCAGATCATTGCCGCCAACTACGGCACCGCGGGTCGGACGGAACCAAACAGCGCCGAAATCAATCCGATCACCGACCAGCACCATGCCGGCCGGGTTGGTCGCGGCAGCCAGCGCATCCTGCGGCAGAGCAATTCCCACGCCGGCCATGCCCTGGGCCTTTACGCCATAACCGTGGGACAGATAGCCGTTGGTGGCCGAGGCCAGCCCTGGCGCCAATGAGGTCGCAACCACGCACAGACCAATCAAGAACTTGAACTTCATAATACCCCCTGATCATGAACAGAAAGCCGACCATGATAGCGGGATTTGTGCTGATCGCTTAGTAATGGTTACTGATATCTTTATAGTGTTTAATTATTTCAAATTGCTCCGTAACATCGGCCTCGACCTGCGAGGTGTGTCGCCCAGGCGGAGGCTGAGCGCATGACTGAGCCGATTTTCAACCGACTCTGACACTATTAATATAGAACCTGAGCCTTTTGGTTCGCAGAGGTAAGCTTATAATGGTTTGCACATATGCCGACAAAAGAATATAGCGATCTGCCCGATGTTCGTGATGGCCTCACCAGGAAGGAACGCATAATTTTGTACTGTATCGACAAAATACAAAATGAACGGGGCGGACGCAATGTCCCCACCGCGATGCTTTACGGAAGAGTGGTTGAATATCTGGATATAAGCATCGATGAAATGCAGATAATCTTGCAGAAGCTGACCGGGAATAAATTTCAATAGCGTAGAGTGGGGATCGCAGCAACCGGAAAAAACGAATGATCACCATGCTTCATCGACCTCATTTTTTAAATCAAATCCCTAGAGCGGAATGGATGGCGTCGAAAAGCATCGGCCAAGCCATTATCGAATCGTTAGGGATCATTCCTAAGCAATGAACCGATAAAAATTAGAAATAACCCCCCTTTGGGCTAACCAGAGTCGATGGTCAGATCGTGAAACTGCAGATTGCCGTTGGCGTCTGGGTACGTCAAAGCGGAATTGCTTGATACCCTTATGTCCCCGATCGACCAGTCTCCGCAAATGCGCAGCTGCCCGTCCGCACCCGGTATCCCTCTGTAGCGCCCTGCCCCCCGTGTCGCCCTTCGCTCCTTGCGCTCCGATGGGACTCCGTGAGTCCGATGAGTCCGATGAGTCCTCGCAGGCGGTGAGCGCCAATCCGGTAATGTAATTGTGATCACCAGCCTCAGGAAACGCACTCAGCTGACTAAACCTGCCTCCGCATTCGCGCGACCAAGGAAATGCTATTCACCCGCCTGGAATTACCGACTTGAGATCGCTCCTTCGTGCTCATGGTATTAACAACTGCCTGAACTCCCGACCGCACCGTCGAGCAACCAGTCAAAAACATGCTGAGAGCGCAATGTTTGCTAAAATGAGCCTAAACTGTTCGTTGACCCTATTTTTACTGGACGAAATTTTCGATTCCACCTTGAGCGATACGATGACCATTACATACAAGATCTTCCTGCTCATTGCAGCAGTAGCCTTCCTAGCGGTGCCCGGATGCGACTCAGACAACAGCGGCACCCGCGAAAGTACCCCCGCCGGTGACGCACCATCCATCGACTGGCTCAAACAAAATCTAATCAAGGGTAACGTCGAGCCGCGCCTGGTTCATGGTCTGCTCCCAAGCGGCTTTTATCAACCTTCATTGAAGAATGACTGGACGCCGAAACTGCAACAGAATGCCTCCCTCATTAGCCAGACCCGGTTCATTTATATCATGGCCATGGGTTACGAGGTGACCGGCGACAAGCGCTACCTGATGGCCATGACGCAGGCGGCGGACTATCTGCTGGGGCATTTCGCCGACCCTAAGCTCCCGGGCCAATGGTATCGAGAAGTGCAGCCGGATGGCAGTGTCAGCAACACCCACTTTCACGCCTACGGCTATGCCCAGGTCATATTTGCGCTGTCCCATGCCTACAAAATTACCCGGAACTCCAAATATCTGGACGCAGCCATGGGAACCTGGCTGGAACTTGACATCCCGGATGCCGTCAAGGGCGCCAATAAATCCTACGATCTGCGCGGCCTGAATGTGGCGATGCATATTTTTGAATCGATAATCGCCCTCTACAAAGTGACAGATCACTCGAAGATGGTCATTCAGGATCTAAACACGCTGGCGGAATACATCGTCAGCCACTTTTACGATCCGGAGCGCGGCGTATTCGTGGAGGATCTCACGCCAAAACTGGAACGGGAGCAGAACGGCGAAATACGGCTCGGGCATGCCATCGAAATCGCATTCCTGCTGAGCCGCGCGGTCGACGCCGGGCTACCGGCCTCATACCTGAAGCCTGCGAATGCTTCGGTGGACTTCGTCACCCGGCAAGCCGCAAAGAATCCCGATGGTCTTATTCCGCACACGACAGACTATGCGGGTAGGACCCGAGACCCGGAGAAATACTGGTGGTGCCAGACGGAACTCTTGAGAGGGCTGGCGCATTTCTCAATGCACCGCAACAGAACCGACTTGATCGCACAATTCAACCAAACCTTCATCGGGGTGCAAAAGCATTTTATCGATCCGAGCAACGGCGGATGGTTTAAAAAATCGGATGGCGCTGAACTCGACAAGGGCGAGCAATGGAAAGACGGTTATCACGTCACCATGATGCTCACCGAATTGATGCGACTGAAAGGAATGAAATTCCTATCAGGAAATGAAGTTCTGCTGTGATCGGTAAAACCAGTATGCAGAGCGAGATACATAGCGCTATTTTCCAATAATTATGGGGTTAACTCTTCTGTTTACTGAGGGCAAGTATGGGCAACCACTTTGCCGTACACTATCTTGAAAATGGAACTATCGATTGGCCGGGAGCGAGTAAAATACTGCAACTTGAAAGGTCTGCACGACTCAGCGGCTTCATCCAAGATGGCCATGTAGCCAGTATCTCGTTCACATCCGGGCGGAGGGTGATTTCTTCATCTGCAACCTCGCCTCGAAATCTAAAATCGGAATTTTCTGGGTCGGCCAAGGCAAGAGAAGACTCGACAATTATGGCCGGCATTTTCAGCGTGGACGATGTGCGCTTAACCCGTTGCGCGATATTAACTATGAATCCATGCTGAGTGATGTTGAGTGTACCCAACTTTCCCGTGATCATACCTCGCACCCATAAAGATGGAATATTTGCGCACGATGCAGAGGCATTGCTGAGATAAGTACCGGCTATGTATTTATAACCTCTTTGATTGATAGCTGCTTCATAAGTCGATAATCTACCTTCCAGCTCAGCCTTGGCTTCCTTGACGTTATTTTTATTTATCGATCTTTCTGGGGTTTTAATTACGGCTCCCTGCTCGGTAAATTTCAACATATCTATACGGACCTTCACCGTAAAATACGAGCTCGCCAAATCCGCCGCCGATACGCGCAAAGCACGCTCCAGGAGCGGACCGGAAGCTGTGGCACGCATGTCCGCAACCTTATTGTCATTTATCTGCGTTGCTATTGGCGCGGAAGCACAACCTATCAGCAGCGAAGACAAAAGCACGGCGGATGGTTTAAGCAGCCACCCAGCGACGACAGAGCCAAATGGGAGAGGTTCGATTAAATCTCTGATGGATGTAACAATCAGAGCAATCCATAATCTGAATTGAATCATGAGTATTCAGCAGACATCCTCAATTGAATCTGCCCTTGTGGTTTAAGGCTATGATCTTACCCAGATAAATAGATCTTCTGGATTTCCATGACGGCGCCACCGACGCCGTCAATGAGCATCTGTACGCCGATCACGGCCAGAATCAGGCCCATCAGTCGCGTAACGACCTTGATGCCGTTGTCTCCTATATATTTTACGAAGCGCTCGCCCGAGACGAAGAACACATAGCTGATGACGCACAGCACGAAAAACGCCCCGACTGTCACTATAAATTCCGATGCGCCCCCGGTTGATGCGAAGTTCATAGCAGTGGCGATGGTTCCGGGTCCTGCGAGTATCGGCATGGCCAACGGCGTGATGGCGACCTCCAGCTCGGCCTCCAGGCTCTTCTGCTTGTCCTCCTCGCTCGGATGTTGTACCGACGAGTGCTCCCCGCCCTGCAGCATGTGATAACCGACCAAGGCAACCAGAATTCCACCCATGATACGAAAAGCCGGCAGGGTAATACCGAAGAGGCCGAAGATCAGCTTGCCTGCGGCTGAGAAAACCAGAACGATCACGAAGCTCACAATCAGCGCCTTGGCGGCAACCTTGCGCCTGGTCTCGGCATCGTCTTTAGCGGTAAACCCCAGAAACACAGGCGTGTTCGCAACCGGATTCATGATGGCGAAGAATCCCATGAATACCGAGAGGGCGTGGCCAATGAAGGCGTTCATGCTTAACTTGCCCTAACCCGCGTCTTGTTGCATCGCTTGCACTTCTCGTAAGTCACCAGTTTGCCTTGTTTAACGTCAAACTGCTTTTCCTGTACGATTTCCCATTTGTGAAAATTACTTTTGCACAAAGTCTTACCCTTGTGCTTTTCCTGCAATGAAGGTTTTTTGAAACGAATTACGTCGCCCATTACTCGCTCCGCATCAGGCCCAGGCATCGGCTTAATGTAAATAAACAGGGGCGTTTATTTCACCCTTTTTGCTCAATCTTTTCCCAGGTATCACGCAAAGTCACGGTGCGATTAAACACCGGCCGGCCATGGACATGATCGGCATCGGCGCAGAAGTAACCCAGGCGCTCAAACTGCAAGACGTCACCCGGCTGGGCCTCAGCCAGAACCGGCTCAAGTACGCACTGGGTCAGGGTACGGAGCGAATCCGGGTTGAGATAATCAGTAAATTCCTTGCCTTCTTTGTTCGCTGCCGCATCGGGCGATGGATGGGAAAATAGCCGGTCATACATCCGTACTTCAGCCTTAATTCCGTGACGGGCGGAAACCCAATGGATAACACCGCGCGGTTTACCTACCCCTGCCGGATCGCAGCCAATCGAGTTCGGAATATGGCTACAGTGCAGTTCAATAATTGCACCACTTGAATCCTTTATCACATCATCGCACTGAATGATGTAGGCATTACGCAGACGAACCAAGCCGCCCTTGATCAGGCGTTTAAACTTCTTGTTGGCCTCTTCACGAAAATCCTCCTGCTCTATATAGATCTCATTGCAGAATGGTGTTTTGCGCGACCCCATGGTCTCGTTCTGAGGGTGATTAGGCGAATCCACCTCTTCAGTCTTATCATTCGGATAATTGGTGATCACCACTTTGAGCGGCTCCAGAACACCCATGCGACGCGGCGCGGTTACGTTGAGAACTTCACGAATCGTATTTTCCAGCAGCTCCATCTCGACCGTGCCTTCACTCTTGGTCACGCCAATGCGATGACAAAACTCACGCATTGCCGCGGCCGGATAACCGCGACGCCGTATGCCGGCAATGGTCGGCATGCGCGGATCGTTCCACCCTTCGACAAAACCCTCGGAAACCAATTGCGTCAGCTTGCGCTTGCTCAAAACTGTGTATTCCAGGTTCAAGCGCGAGAATTCATATTGCCGCGGATGGCAATCAATGCTGATATTGTCCAAGACCCAGTCATACAGCGGGCGATGATCTTCAAACTCCAGCGTACAAAGAGAATATGTAATGCCTTCCAAGGCATCGCTTATTGGGTGGGTGAAGTCATACATAGGATAAATGCACCAAGCCTCACCAGTTTGGTGATGAATCACGCCGTGACGAACTCGGTACAGGGTTGGATCACGCATATTTATATTGGGCGAGGCCATATCGATCTTGGCGCGTAATACCTTGGCGCCATCCTCAAACTCGCCATTTTTCATGCGCGTAAGCTGATCGAGATTTTCTGCCACGGAACGGTTGCGGAACGGACTCTCACGGCCCGGCTCTTTCAAGGTACCACGATATTCGCGCGTCTCTTCAGCGCTCAACTCACAAACATAGGCCTTGCCTTTTTTAATCAGTTCAACGGCAAACTCATAGAGCTTGTCGAAATAGTTGGACGCGTAATAAGGTTTGTCGTGCCATTGATAGCCCAACCACTTCACATCGTCCTGGATAGACTCGACAAACTCGATATCTTCCTTGTGGGGGTTGGTGTCGTCAAAGCGCAAGTTGCAGGTGCCGTTGTAATCTTCGGCAATACCAAAGTTCAGCACGATTGATTTGACATGACCGATATGCAAATAGCCGTTTGGCTCGGGTGGAAAACGGGTTGCGACTTTGGTGCTACTGCCTGACTTTAGCTCCTCATCAATAATTTGACGAATGAAATTTGTCGGCGTGTTAGTTTCTTCACTCATTGTTTCTTAATCCCTATGCCCTAGCCTTGATAAATACGAGCGCCTCATCAAGCCGGCGCAAGCAAACCTCATTGCCAATCAGATTTATAAAAAATCCTAATCTGGTGATGGCACATCACCTATTACCGCTAAACAGGCCAGTATACCTACTTTTCCAAAGCCCACTTCCAGCTTATTCAGCACTGCTTTTAGCACGGCGTGGATGGTCTCACGTTTCCAATCGCTTATAGATTCCAGCGCTGCTTTTAGTTCGGTCAGCAATATGGAAAGAATAAACACCTTTGCCCCCCTACGTCCACGGGTAGTTCGTACATGACTTAAGAACTCAGAACCCTCTTAGAGGGACGCCCTCGCCGCGCCTGTCCGACTTTGGTCTTAAGCTTGGCTTTTCGACCTTGGCCTTAAAATAATCATCCCCCAACGGCGTGCCCGTTTGCCATGCCGATCTTATTTTCGCTAAATTCTCTTCATTAAAGGGCTCTGACCTCTTTAATGGACCCCTTTAATGACCCGGTTTCAGACATCCAGCCTATGGACCATCGCAAGTTTTGATGCTAACGGCAGTGTCGTGCTAGATTTACGATTCGCCACGTCATGGTAACAAGGAGAAACAAAGACCTCGAGACTATTTATGGCGTGGGGGCATAGTGATTGGCGGCGTGGTCCTGCTTATTGGAAGCAAGAAGAGCTAGTCGCTGCATCTGCATGTGCCGTTTGAGCCAGATACTGGTAGAATTATCGCGAGTGTAGATATGGCCAATGTCAAAATCACTTAAAATCATTCTCTTCGCCGTCAGCGGGTTCGTTGGTCTCCTCGCCCTCATCGTGGTGGCCCTGCTTCTTTTTGTGGACGCAAATGCCTACAAGCCCCAGTTGGAAGCGGCCGCCTCGGGAGCTTTGGGTATGGAGGTCAGAGTCGGCGGCCGGCTGGGAATCGGCATCTTTCCGGGTTTACTCGTCACCCTGGAGGATGTGCACATTAGTAACCACGGTTCGGACGTCGCCTCCGCAAAGGAGGCCAGGCTTACTATCGACCTCCTCCCTCTGCTCCAAAAGGAAGTCCAGATCGAGAAGATCGCACTGAAAAAACCCAGGATCTCCGTTGAGCGGAACCTCGACGGTGAGTTCAACTTCGAGAAATCGGAGGCGGCCGGAGCAACGTTACCCGCACTGGATTTGACGAAAGTTTCCCTTTCGGGCGGGGATCTCCTATATGCGGACAAACAAACCGGGGAAGGATTCGAGGCCAGAAATTGCAGCCTGGACGGGCACCGTCTGCGGCTTTTGGGTGCAAAAGGCCCAGACCTCATGAAGAACCTTTCCTTCACCGCAGAACTCGCCTGCGGTGAGATCCGGAAAAATGACTTCACGGTGTCCGATTTGAAGTTCTCGGTCGATGGGAATCATGGAGTCTTCGATATCAAACCGGTCACGATGAGTGTCTTCGGTGCGCAGGGATCGGGGAGTATCCATGCGGACTTTTCGGGCGCCGCCCCCCTTTACCACGTCCGTTATTCTCTGCCGCAGTTCCGCATCGAGGAGTTCTTAATAACCCTGTCGCCGCAGAAGGTCGCGGAAGGGCCGATGGATTTCTCCGCGAACCTGTCTATGCAGGGAAAGACCGTGAAAGAGATAAAGCAGACCGCGAACGGAAAGATGTCCCTTCAGGGTGTGAATCTTATGCTCACCGGCAACGACATTGATCAGAAGATATCCCGGTTTGAGTCCAGTCAGAACTTCAACCTCGTGGACGTGGGCGCCTTCTTCTTTGCCGGACCTCTCGGCTTGATGGTCACCAAGGGGTACAACTTTGCGAGCATCTTTCAAGTATCGGGGGGCCGAAGCGAGATCCGGACGCTTATCTCCGTGTGGAAGGTCGAGCGCGGCGTGGCGCAGGCTCAGGATGTGGCGATGGCGACGAACGAGAACCGGATCGCCCTCCACGGAGGGCTCGATTTCGTCAATGAGCGGTTCAATGACGTGACCGTGGCCGTGATCGACGCCAAGGGCTGCGCCACGGTGCGGCAAAAAATACGCGGCACTTTCCAGAAGCCGGTGGTGGAGAAACCGAGTATCCTCAAGTCCCTCACTGGGCCGGCGCGCAAGTTGCTCAAGAAGGGGAAGGACATGATTCCTGGCGGAGAGTGCGAGGTGTTCTACGCCGGTTCGGTGGCGCCGCCGAAATAAAAAGGTGGATATCGTGATTATCTACATGGTCGGTCGATTGAGCCGACCCGTGGCCGACTTCGCCCGGACCGTGAAAGTATTTGATCAGCACAATGTGTCCTTCGTTTCCGTAACACGTCAATTCAATACCTCGACCTCCATGTGCCGATAGACCTGAGCCACTTTAAAGGATGTCCTCTTTAATT
This sequence comes from uncultured Gammaproteobacteria bacterium, assembly GCA_963810615.1. Taxonomy (GTDB): domain Bacteria; phylum Pseudomonadota; class Gammaproteobacteria; order DRLM01; family DRLM01; genus JARRQJ01. The sequence continues at coordinate 189,983 of CAWEOA010000002.1, forward strand.
GGTCACATTTTTTTGAATGCCATCAAGACGCACCTTGAAGGCCGTGGCGAGTTCGACGGCACGCGCAGCAATCCGATGCCAGCGATATTTACGCCGAAACGTTGTGTTTGCAAATTTCAGTATCTCCACAATTTCTTCTCCTTTGAATCGCTCTGTCATACTTGCCTCCAGTCAAATAAATCCAACATTTCAACTGGAAAAAATCTCGGGCTGGCACGTACGTTATGACAGGATAGACAAATGCGATTTGGCCCTGACTGTCTCTGCTGTTAGACTGACATCGCTCACCGCAACCATAATGGAGGCATAGATACTATTATGATAAAAGCGTTAAGGCGATTCGTCCGGCAACGCAACAAGATTATGGGCCTAAACCTACTCAAAATTATCTACGCATCTCTTTTCGGATTCACCCTCGCGACAGCCCTATGCAATCCAGCCATTGCCTCTACGCCGCATGATGTGCTGGTGGTCGGCCAGATTGCCGAGCCCAAGTCGTTGGATCCGCAAACTGTCACCGCGGTGAATGACTTCCGCATCCTGATCAATCTCTACGACGGCCTGGTGCGTTATAAGCCGGGATCGCTGCAGGTGGAGCCGGCGCTGGCCACTTCCTGGAAGATCAGCAAGGATGGCAAGCGCTATACCTTCAAGTTGCGCACAGGTGTCAAGTTCCACGATGGCACACCCTTTAATGCCGCGGCGGTGAAGTTCGACTTCGACCGCATGCTGGATGAGAAAAATCCCTATTACAATACCGGCCCGTTTCCACTGGCCTTCTTTTTTCAGTCCATCGTCGAGACCAAGGTGATCGATGACGACACCGTGCAGTTTATCCTCGACAAGCCCTACGCTCCGCTGTTGTCCAATCTGGCGTATCCCACCGGCCTGATCGTCTCGCCCACGGCGGTAAAACGTGAAAAGTCCGACTTCGGCCGCCACCCGGTGGGGACCGGGCCTTTTAAATTTGCCAAATGGGAGAGTAACCGCCTGGTGGTGCTGGAGAAGAACCCCGACTATTGGGGCGGCGCGCCGAAGTTGAATGCAGTGGTGTTCCGGCCCATTACCGATGCCAACACGCGCGTCACCGAGTTGCTCTCCGGCGGTATCGACCTGATGGTGGAGGTGCCGCCGGACAATATGAGCATGTTCGACAAGGACCCCAAATACGCCGTTTACGAGCAGGCCGGACCACACCTTTGGTTCCTGATCCTCAATATGAAAGAGGGTCCCTTCACCGACAAACGTATGCGCCAGGCGGTCAACTTCGCCATCAACAAGCAGGCGCTGGTGAAAGATGTCTTGCAGGACACCGCCACCGTGGCCACCGGCCCGACCCCGGCGGCCTTTGCCTGGGCCTACAATAACAAGCTCAAGCCTTATCCCTACGACCCGGCCAAGGCGAAGAAGCTGATCAAGGCGGCCGGCTATGAGGGCGCCGACCTGACCTTCTATGTGACCGAAGGCGGTTCCGGGATGCTCAATCCCATCGCCATGGGCACCGCCATTCAGGCGGACCTGGCGGCGGTGGGTTTGAAGGTGAAGATCGAAACCTATGAATGGAATACCTACCTCGGCAAGGTCAACTCGGGCCTGGCGGGCAAGGCCGACATGGCGGAGATGGCGTGGATGACCAACGACCCGGATACCCTGCCTTACCTGGCCCTGCGCAGGGCCGCCTGGCCCGACAAGGGCGGCTTCAACTCCGGTTACTATGCCAACCCCAAGGTCGACCGGCTGTTGGAAAAGGCGCGCGAGGAGACTAATCAGACCAAGCGAGCCAAGCTATATAAAAAGATGCAGGCCATCGTCTATGCAGATGCCCCCTGGGCCTTTATCGCCAACTGGAAACAGAATGCGGTAAGCGCCGCCAACGTCGAGGGCTTTGCCTTGCAGCCTTCATTTCTGTTACTGCTCAAAGACGTGTATAAAAAATAATGACTTCTGCTCCTCCCTTGCCTGCAGCAAGGGAGGGAATGCCTTTACCATTTATATTTAGATGAAGACCTATATCGCCAAACGATTGCTGCTGATGATACCAGTGCTGTTCGGTATCTCGGTAATCGTGTTCGGGATCATGGCCCTGATCCCGGGTGATCCGGCCACGGCCATACTGGGCTCCTATGCCACCCCGGATAACCTGACCCGCCTGCGCACGGAACTTGGTCTCGACAAGCCGCTCATCGTGCAGTACTTCACCTGGCTTGGCAATCTGCTGCACGGCGATTTCGGCCGCTCCTACAGCCTCAATCGTCCCGTATTGGACGAGGTACTGGACCGCCTGGGTCCCACCCTGTTGCTGGCAGGCACCTCGCTGTTGCTGTGCACCGTGTTCGGCCTGATCGCCGGAGTAATCTCGGCAGTGAAGCAGTATGGCTGGCAGGACAAGCTGCTCACCCTCTGCGTGCTCGTCGGCATCTCCACCCCCTCGTTCTGGCTGGGTCTGATCCTGATCCTGGTGTTCGCCGTGCATTGGACGTGGTTTCCCGCCAGCGGCATGTACGCCATCTACGGCGGCGGTGACCTTCATGATCTGCTGATGCATTTAATGCTGCCGGCCATCACCCTTGCGGTGGTCGCCACCGGTGTCATCGCCCGCCTAACCCGCTCGGCCATGCTTGAGGTGCTGCGCCAGGACTATGTGCGGACCGCGCGCGCCAAGGGGTTGCACGAAGGCAAGGTGATCTTCAAGCATGCCTTCAAGAACGCCCTGGTGAATATCATTCCGGTGATCGGCATCCAGGCCGGCTTCGTCATCGGCGGCGCGGTCTATATCGAGACTGTGTTCCAGTGGCCCGGCATTGGCCGCATGCTGGTAACTGCCATTACCACCCGCGACATCCTGCTGGTGCAGGGCGGGGTGCTGGTAGTCGCCGCCTGCTATGTGCTGTTCAACCTGCTGGCCGATGTGCTGCAGCGCTTGCTGGATCCGAGGCTGGAAGCCTGATGACCGATACCGTGACCGATAACCCCGTGATCGTCAGACCCGTGAGCCGCCGCCCCGGCATGTGGGCGCGCCTGCGCCGCAACCACCTGGCGGTGTTCGGCCTGGCCATCGTCGTCCTGGTCGTTCTCATCGCCCTGTCGGCACCGCTGCTGCCGCTGCCCAATCCGGATATCACCGACCTGGCACATCGCCTGCAAAAACCGTTTAGTGAAGGCCACTGGCTGGGCACCGACCAACTGGGCCGCGACATCCTGTCGCGTATTATCTGGGGAGCGCGGGTGAGTCTGGCGGTGGGGATCATCGCCACCCTGATCGCCGCCATTACCGGCTCGTTGATCGGCATCCTTGCCGGCTTTTACGGACGCTGGCTGGACAACCTGTTAATGCGCAGCATCGATATGGTAATGGCCTTTCCCTATATGTTACTGGCGCTGGCCATCGTCGCCGTGCTCGGTCCCGGGCTGATGAACGCCCTGTTCGCCATCGCCATCGTCAACATCCCTTTCTTCGCCCGCTCCGTGCGCGGCGTGACCCTCGGCCTGGTGCGCCAGGAGTATGTGGACGCGGCGCGCCTGTCGGGCCTGTCGGATGCGCGCATCCTCGGCGGCGAGCTGCTGCCCAATGTGCTGCCGGTGATCATCATCACCATGTCCACTACCGTGGGCTGGATGATCCTGGAGACCGCCGGTTTGAGCTTCCTCGGCCTTGGCGCCCAGCCGCCGCAGGCCGACCTGGGCTCCATGCTGGGGGAGGGGCGCAAACTGATGATCATCGCCCCCCATGTGGCCACCATTCCGGGCCTGGTGATCCTGGTGCTGGTGATTGGCATCAATTTGTTGGGAGATGGTCTGCGCGATGTACTCGACCCGCGTCTCAAGGCGGGCGCCCTGGTCAGGCCCTCAGCGGCCACTGAGGTGGATGCGCGGCTCAAGGCAGCGCCCAAGAAAAATGAAAATGAAGCCCTGCTCAGCGTGAACAACCTCAAAACCCATTTTGTCCTCGGCGAAGATATCTACAAGGCGGTAGACGGCATCGACTTCAGTCTACAAGCGGGTGAATGCCTCGGCATCGTGGGTGAATCGGGCTGCGGCAAGTCGGTAGCGGCACTCTCCCTGCTGGGGCTGGTGCCGACGCCGCCGGGGCGCATCGTCGACGGTCGCATCCGCTACCATGACGAGGATCTGTTGCAGGTGGGTATCGAGCGACTGAGCCAGATTCGTGGCAACCGCATCAGTTATGTGTTCCAGGATCCACTGACTACCTTGAATCCGCTTTTCTCCGTCGGCGAGCAGATCGCCGAGACCATACGCCGCCACCAGGGATTGCCGAGCAAGGCGGCCATGCTGCGTGCCATTGAGTTGATGGAGAAGGTACAGATCCCCAATGCCCACGACCGAGCCAATGCCTATCCCCACGAACTCTCCGGCGGTATGCGCCAGCGCATCGGTATTGCCATGGCGCTGGCTAACGATCCCGAGATCATCATTGCCGACGAACCCACCACGGCGCTGGATGTCACGGTGCAGGCAGAGATCCTAAAGCTACTCGACAATCTGCGGAGCGAACGCAAGCTGGCGCTGATCTTCATCACCCACGACTTCGGCGTGGTGGGCGAACTGTGCGATCGCATGCTGGTGATGTATGCCGGGCGCGTGGTGGAGACCGGCACCACTGATGAGATTTTCGAGCAAGCTTCCCATCCCTACACCAAACAGTTGATGGAGTGCGTGCCGCAACTGGGAGAAGCGGAGCGCGAACTCCACGCTATCCCCGGTTTGCCACCGGCGGTGAATCATCTACCACCGGGCTGTGCTTTTGCCGAACGTTGTCGTTATGCCGTCACCGACTGTCGCCAGGGTGAGATTGCGTTGCAGTCCCTGGGCGCCAGCCATGCGGTGCGCTGCATCCGCATAGACGAAGTGCGCAAATGATGATCCTTGAGTGTAAAAATCTGTATCAAAGCTTTGGCGGTCAACGCAGCCTGCTGGGCAAGACCAGGCCGCGCATCCAAGCGGTGAGTGATGTGAGCCTGGCCATCGAGGCGGGAACGACATTGGGCATCGTCGGTGAATCGGGTTGTGGCAAGTCCACCCTGGGGCGCATGCTGGTGGGCCTGGACCAGGCCACTGCCGGCGAGATCTTGTTCCGAGGCCAACCACTGCTGCAATTGCTGCGCAAGGATCCGGCCAGACTGCGGCGCCAGATCCAGTTTGTATTCCAGGACCCGCTCAGCTCACTCAATCCGCGCAAGACCATACGCGAGATCCTGGAGGCACCGTTGAAGCTGCTGTTGCACATGCCCAAGGGCGAACGCGAAGTACGCATCAAGGAGCTGATGGAGCGGGTCAATCTGCGCCCCGAATTTCTCGACCGCTACCCGCATGAATTTTCCGGAGGTCAGAGCCAACGTATCGGCATCGCCCGCGCCCTGGCCGCAGAAGCGGAAATCATCGTCCTCGATGAGCCAGTCTCGGCCCTCGACGTCTCGGTGCAGGCGCAGATCCTCAACCTGCTGCGCCAGCTTAAACAGAAATTTAACCTCACCTATATCTTTATCAGCCACGACCTGGCGGTAGTGGAAAATCTCTGCGATAGGGTGGCGGTGATGTACTTGGGCAGAGTGGTGGAATACGCCCCGCGTAGTGAACTGTTCAGCCGACCCGGACATCCCTATACCCGCGTGTTGTTGGACAGCGTACCGGTCAAGGGCAGTAAGGCCGGGGAACATGTCAGCCTCAAGGGTGAGTTGCCCAACCCCGCCGACCCGCCACCGGGCTGCGCCTTCGAACCTCGCTGCCGTTTCGCCGAAGCACGTTGCCGACAATCACGCCCAGCACTGCACAGCCTGGCCGATGGGCACAAGGTTGCCTGTTTTAGAATGAATGAAATCGATCTCAGGTCTGGAAATGAAATGCTGTAATTATCGTTAATGCAATTTTTCCACCGCGTAAATAATTCGGAATCAAAGCGTCAAAGGGGGCAGATTGAACTAACCCGGTCTTTTGAAACATTAGCGCCGAGAGTTCGCGGAGTGGGGCACAGTGCTTCCTAATCCCCAGAAATCTGTCGGAGAAAATTACACAAGCCTTATCTATCAATCCTAATCGTCGGAAGCATTAGCTCACAATATTATTGTTTAACAGTAAGTTGCCGAATAATAAATAATTTTGGCATGACGCCTGCCTGCATATTCATCCTTTAGGTGATTCATTAGTTCTATTATAGGAGTGGCTGTTGCTTCGATTGGCGTTGCAGCCTCATAACCGGTGGTTAAGCAGGTAACATGTCTTTGTAGAGTGCGGCCCTTATCCATTCCAATATACGAAAATTAGCTGGAAAGATGGCCAGGTTAGTTATGCGCACTTTTTATCGTTTGCTTTTCGCCCTAGGCATCATGAGCACCGCCCTTTCCGCCCAGGCGGGGGTCTCTCACGTCTACGGTTCGACGCAAACCATCAATAGCAATGCCTATGTCTATGCGTCCGACATCGCCACGGACGGCGACGGCAATGTATATCTTGTCGGCCGCTTCAAGGGCGGCAGCGTCGGCGGAACTTCCTATGACGGTACCACCGATTTCAATCCGGGAACCGGCAGCGACAACCGTACACCTCTGCAGAGCAATTACAGCGGCGACGCCTACCTCACCAAGATCAACGCCGACGGCAGTTACGCCTGGACCGAGATCTTAGGCTATGCGGCGGGTTCCGCCTTTGCCGACGGCGTCGCCGTCGACAGTGCCGGCAACGTTTACATCACCGGGAGCTACATCGGCACCATGGATTTCGACCCGGGGTCCGGCACCGCTCTTCACACCACCTCAGGCGGCTATTATCGCTTTGTAGTCAAACTCCATAACGACGGCTCCTATGCCTGGATGCTGGATGGCCTGGCCGAGTCCCAGAACTCGGGCATACACCGCACCCGGATCAAGATCGACGGCAATGACGATTTCTATCTGGCAGGCACCAGCGCAGCCGGCAGTTTCGACTTCGATCTCACCGCCGACGTCGACACCATTACCGTCACCGGCGGGACCGCCGCCTATGTGTCAAAATACCATTCGGACGGCACTTACGGGTGGACCCGGGTCTATACCTCGCAGGATCCCAGCGACTACGTACATATCACGGACCTGGCCTTCGATAGCAGTGGCAATCTCCTGGTCCTTGGCGATTTCAACGGCCTTTCCGCCAATCCCACGGTCGATGTCGATCCGGGATCGGGCACGAAGCTGGTTTCCCAGACCATGAACATCTGCCAGGTCCATAACTTCATAGTCCCGCTGCTGCCGGTCAGCGGTGACTATGGCGGCTGGGTGATACCCATGCCGCGCAGCTACAACAGCTTTGTTCTCGACAGCCAAAATAACATTTACCTGACGGGCATCTCCCAGGATGGCGCCTACGATCCCTTCGCCTGCCAGAAGCAGCTGGGTGATTACCAGGTCGGTGGTAACTACAGTGCGGTACTTACAAAGATTATTGGTCATACCGGCTATGGTTGGACAAAACGCTTTGTGTCGGTGCCTAACGGTGCATACTCGCGAGGTATCGGCGAGAAGATCGTGGCGGATAGCGTCGACAGTGTCTATGTGATCGGTGGTTCGGAATATGCCGGCGTCAACGCATCGTCGGACCCGCTCTACGTGGCGCGGTTTACCCCCAGCGGTGAGATGAGCTGGATGAAATCCTACGGCATCGGCAATTCCTACCGCGCCGTGATCGATAAGGACAACAATATCTATACTACCGGAGAATTCGGGCTGAGTGCCGATTTCGACCCCGGGGCGGAAACCGATGCCAAGACGCCCACGGGGAGCGTGTCCGTCTACTTGACCAAATTTACATATAACACTGCCAACACCGCTCCACAGGCGGCCCCCCACACCTTCTACATCGACCAGGACACCACGCTCTACGGCACGCTGAGCGCCGGCGATGCGGAAAACGATCCTCTTAGCTACTCCATCGTGGCAAAGGGCAACTTGGGGTCGCCCACCATTACGGACGCTGCAACCGGCGCCTTCACTTACCACCCGATACCGGGCGATAGTGGAACCGACAGCTTTACCTACATGGCCAATGATGGACAATTGAATTCCAATATCGCGACGATCACGGTAAAGATCGCCCACGCCTCGCCCGGCGCCGATCTGATCATAACCAAGCTCAGCGCGCCCACAGGCGCGGAACCCGGCAAATACATTACCGCGTCCACCACCGTTACAAATGATGGTGGGAGTCCCGCTGGGCCGTTCAAGGTCGCGCTTTACTTGTCGACCGATGACATCATCACCAGCGACGACATCTATCTCGGCTACCGCTCAGTGACCTCTTTGGCCAACAATGGCACCAACACTGCCAGCAGCATCGTCAGGATCCCTCCTTCACTAGCTCGGGGCAAATACTATCTAGGCGCGATTGCCGATTACCAGAGCACAATCGAAGAGACCGACGAAACTAATAACACTACGGCGATGGACTTCGAAGTAGAGGCATCCGACCTGGTTATCTCCGCATTTAGTGGCCCGAGCAGCGCGGCCCAGGCGACCTCTGTCACCGTGTTGGGCAAAGTGTGGAATCAAGGGAAAGCCGCGTCGCCGATTTCCTATGTGGGCCTCTATCTTTCCACGGACAGTGACATTACGCCCGACGACACCTCGTTGGGATATGTGCTCATCGGCGCGCTCGCCGTGAACGGCTCCGCATCCTTTTCGAAATCCGTGAAGATACCCGCCGGACTCGCCGTAGGTACATATTACTTGGGCGCGATAGCGGACTATACCGACAAGGTGACGGAGAGCGACGAGACCAACAATAGCAGCAGCGCGACAGAGATGGACATTGTCATCCCCATTCCGGATTTGACTGTCACGTCGGTTAGCGGTAGCCCAGACGTCGTCGCATCGCAAGGGGAGCTCACCTTGAATGGGATAGTCCTCAACAGCGGAACGGGAACTCCCGGGACGACCAGCTATGCCGGCTTTTATCTGTCGGATGGCGTTAGCGATATCTTTCTCAAGCGGGTCAGGATTTCGGCGACGCTTGCCCCGGATACGAGCGTCGCGCTCTCGACTGTCACTCAATTGCCGGCCAACGTTACAGAGGGAAACTATACCGTTAAGTTGGTCGCGGATTATACGGGCACCCTTGCGGAGAGTGATGAAACGAATAATACGCGGATCGGCAACAGCATCACGGTTACTGCCCCAGCCGTTGGCACCAGCACCGGCTCCCAAACCAACCTCCCTCAAAACGGCACTACGGCGACGAGCTCGCAATCGAACCAGACAAGCACGGTGCCCAGCAATACGGCGGGAAGCAGTCCCACGAGCAACGATGGCTCATCATCGGCGAGTAACAGCCCAGCTTCCACGGGTGGCGGCGGCGCCACGGAAATAACGACTCTTATGCTCCTGGGGGTTCTCGTCATGGCGCGCCGCTCAGGGCGAAAGCAGGAATGATACTGAAAACCGGGGCAGATTTAGAACTATCGCTTGCGGTACGTTGGAGGTGAATCATGCCGCGTACACCACGCTTCAATCTTCCTGGGGTGCCGCAACACGTCGTCCAGAGGGGAAGCATCCGTCGTGAGCTTTGCTTCCTAAGTGAAGGAGACTACCCGGCGATACCTGGATTAGTGTGCTTGTTGGATTGAAGGGGTCGTTCAGAATCGATAGTTCACGCCCAGTCCCAGATAACTCATGTGCGGCTTAAACGAATAATTGGAAACTGTTCCATCAGTGTAGGCGATCGTGACTGCTCGTTTGCCGAAGTCCATGTAGTCGTATCCCACATAAGTCGACCAGTTCGATCCGAATTTTCGCTCCAGGCCGACACCGCTTAACCATCCATTGCGCGAGGCATTCGCGCTGCCGCTATAGGGTATGCCGGCGAGCGGAGTCAGGTCGGCGTCATTGTGGTTCGTTCTCGCTCTTGCGCCGCCAGCCTTCAAGTAAGCCACCGTCTCCGATTGAAGCTGATAGCCAACGCGGCCGGTTAGAGAAAGCAGGGAGCGGACGTCGTAGGCGACCCTATCCGAAGGGCCGGTGCCGTTAATGTATTGGTGACTCCCGGTCAAATGCGTCTTATCCGCGGAGAGCTGCACACCGAGAAGCCAGTTTCCTATCGTGTGATCACAACCCAGTTGTCCACCAATGGCTCCCCCATCGGCTACTGCAGAACCAATTGCATTGCTGACGTCTGTGTCAACGCCGCTGATATGGGCCCGGCCATATCCCGCGTTGAGTCCAGCATAACAACCGTTCCAACCTTCGGAAGAATCGGCCTGTGCATACTGAGCCGTTCCTGCGGCGAGTACGCAGGCCAAGCCGGAAATGAATTGTATCCTGCGAATATTCATTGAATATCTCTCCCGAAAATTGGACGCATTAGATGCGGATGGGTGGATTCAAGTTGCAAGCATCATTACCATGATCGTGTCGCGATAGCTGCGCCGTCACCCTGCCCTGCGGAAAGCATTCGTTTCGGCGTGCACGGATGGATCGTTTTCCTGCACCCTCTGATTATGCCCCCGACCGAGCAGCTCGCCATCCTTGCGGAAAAGCGCCGCTCCGATGGGTATGCCGCCTTCGGACAGGCCAAGCCACGCCTCTTCGATGGCGACAGCCAGCATGGTCTCGCAATCGGTAGTGTTCGTCATAACGTAGACTATTTCGGCTGGGCTCTGCTGAAGGTTATTGCAAACTTCCACTGCGTCAGCGGGGAAGTCCGGTAGATAGCCGTCTTGGTGGCATTGTCGAACTCGTAGCTGGTTTCCCCGGCAGAATTCGACAACATCTCGTTTGCGGCCTTTTTCAGCGTCTCGCTGCCCAGGTCCCGCGGATCCAGAAACTCACGCTTTGTCACTTTGTGGAGCGTGGTCAGGCCATCCGGAGCCAGCGCGAAAAAAGCGACATCCGACCGCAACGCCAGTGCGGAATCCACCTGGTCGGCAAGCTTTTCGAGAAACAGAGACACGCCGATCGCGCCGATTACCTTGCCATCCTTCTTTACGGGAACCGCGATCACTGCGGAACGTTTCCCGGTGCTATTGCTGACCACCAGCGCCCCCATGACTTCCTCGCCGGACATCAGGCCCGGGAAATAGGCTCGCTCACTCAGTTTCACATCCATCAGACCCCTATCGACGGTGTAATAGCGCCCGTCGGGGCGGACGAACCAGACGGCGAGGCCACCATCCGATTTCTCATATCCGCGCAGCAGTGGCTTCATCTTTTTCCAGTTGCCGGATTTTGCCTCAGTCGTTGAAGCCAGGATTTCCACGCTCTGCTGCACGCTGCTCATGCGCAGGTCGGTGTAAGAAACGAAGGCGGAGAGCAGGCTGTGCGCATCCGCCTCAACAGGGAGTTGTACCATGGAGGTTTGGGCAAGACCCAGACCGGGAATAACCAGCATAAGCAAAGCGACAACTTTCAGAAAATATTTCGTGAACATTTTTCGCTCCTTCCGCAAAGTGAAATCGACTGACTCCTCGAATACTTCCCTTGATTCGCTGCAACTGTATTCATGGTGCGCGCGTAAGCAAATGGAGCCGCATTCCGGTATTTAATTGCGGGGCTTCCGGATTGATCTCTGCCCTCTTTAAATTACGGCTCCTGTCATGCCAGAATGCCCCAGGTAAGTTCACCCATTGCAACGAACTATCGATAATCTGCTCGAAGTCAACGACCAGCATCATTCCTATGGCCCGCACGACGTGCTGAAGGGCATCAATTTCGTCATTCGCACAACAATGTCATCAGAATCATGAGCGGCAGCGGAAAATCCACCTTGCAGCGCCACTTCACCGGACGGTTACACCCGTCACGGGGCAGCGTAAGGCATGGATAAAGCGCTGGATGAACTCAACTGAGTATGAGTATAGGAGAGTATTAGGAGAGTATAGGAAGAAAAGCCCCATTCCTCGCCCATCAACGTGAGATTTGTACATATCCCAAAAGCCACTGGCCCACTCACCATCATGAAACTGACCAGAAAGGCGTTTCCATCCGCAAAAAACTTACCCGCGCTGTCGCCTCTACTCCCCCATACTTGTTCGTTGGGCAAGCCGCTATTAGATCGCGGCTACCCAGTGCAGCAACTTGAATTGAACGGTCAGAGTTAGATGCCAGTCGAACAATGCCGCTTGCACCTCGTCAGGTGGCGCACGGCTCTCGGAGGGCGGAACCCATAAAAGGGCTCTGAATCTCCCCCAGTTAAACGGATAGGCTTTCAGCTCGCGGATGGTGTGTAAGTCTGCCCGGAGACGCCGACTAGAAAAATATCATTATGTGTACGTTGGCGCACAGACCAATGTCTTCGAGCATGAGATAAAGTCATTCAGTATTCAAAGTTGCATTAAGTCAGGGTTGATGCGTTAGTCAATTGGGTCAATCCACACGGAAATAGGCGCAGTCGCTAGACATGTCGACATGCGCAAATTGACCTGGCAGGCCTGGATCAGTGTCAGATACGCACGAATAAGTGCCTAATTATTCTCGTTATTACCTCTAATATGGAAGAATATAAAGGGAGAATGTCATGCTCAAAAAATCCATGATAGCAATGTGTCTGTGCGGCGCGACGTGGGCTGGCAGCTGCCAGGCGAGTTTTTTTAACAACAGCCAAGACTTGCAGTTTCTGTGGGACATCAATAACACCGGCAATGCGGTGGTCACTGCCACGGGCAGCAAAATAGGTGCGTCCAACTCACAAAACCTCAGCCTTGCCTCCGAAACTGTGGATGATGGTATGGCGATCGCCGTGCCATTGCCGGAGCCCGAGGCAATTACGAGCCTTGCGGTTGCCGAGCCGGTGTCGGAATCTGGGATATCCTCCAGCCTTAGTACCGCCAGTGGCGTGGCGTTAGCCGCGTCGGTAGCGGAACCTGGGACTTTCTATTTGATAGCACTGGGTCTGATGGTTATAGGGATGACTGCCCATAGGCGGAGTAGAGTATAAGAAGAATAAACGCCCTTTCCACTCAAGTCCACGGGTAGTTTACGGTCGGCGGACAACTATGATTCCGTCATGGTAACCACGAAATCGCACAAACTTCCGCCGCCATCACCGTTAATCTATCCTCTCCACCTCGACTTTCCGGTCGACCCCGTCCATCAGACCAACCGGTACTCTGCCGCTTCCGTTCAGGGCCGCGGCCACGTGAGTTGGGGGATGATTTAAAGGGCTCTGCCCCACTGCTGTCCCATTTACTCCCGCACCTTTCGCTTCGCTCTTCCCTCCGGGATTTATGCCCTTTAGGGTAGAGGGTTGGGGTGAGGGGACAAAATCAAGTCAACCACCTGATATAAATCCCCTCATCCTGCCGGCTACGCCCCCCTCGCTTCGCTCTCCCCTGAGGGAGAAGGAACCCTGTATTTGTACAGTCGTTCTTCAATTTCATGTTGGTTCACTTTGATACAGCAAAATATATCAGGCCAATCATTGCGTTGATGAGATTTTAATTACTTTATAGTGGGACAGCAGTGAGTCTGACACTTTTGATTTCTCGTATTTCTATAGGCAATCCATCACTGGACCTAGGCAAAAAGGACGTTTATTCTTTCTATGCTTTTGATCAAACTTTGGATTGGAGAGGAGAGGTAAGTGTCATTGAAAAGAACTCTTAGTGTGTTGGGATTGGGCAGTTTTTTCTTGTGCGCCGCAGCCGGTGCGATGGCCGATGAGGTGAATCTCAATTCGCGCGCTTGGTTAGGGGATCTGCATTTATCAGACGCCCAACTTACAAAAATAAAGGGGGCGGTCGAACAGGCGTTCAATGCGCCGATCGATGCGACATTTCAGTGTGGCAAAATTCGGATGGATTGCGAAGTCCGGGCGGCTCGTCAGTGGATGATCGATGGGGTCCCTTATCGCGATATTGTCATTTATATTCAATCCGTCGGCTCTGCTTCCAGAGCGGTTTCTAAAAAGGGCGGCAGTTGGCCGACCGTTAAGATCAAATAATTTCCACCGCTACGCGCTAATAGTGTTGCCGTTGCTTCAATGTTATTAGCACGCGCAGGTTGCGGACATTAAGTGCACTAAAAGGGTCGGTGACAACTGAAAATACGAATGATTACCATTTGTCACCGACCCCTTTGATTACAACATTTATTATGGAGAAGCATGGTGCAAAAGAATAGATTACTAATTGCTGCATTGATTCTGGTAGTTGGCGAGAGCATCTTCAGTGCCTCAGCGGCGGCAGATTCACGGATATATACGCAAGGGGCCAGTTATGTGCCGGTCTCTCCAGCCCAGCCGACCGACGTCAATCCCGGTCAAATCGAAGTAATCGAGTTCTTTTGGTACGGTTGCCCGCATTGCTTTGCACTCGAGCGGTATCTGGAACCATGGCTAAAACAAAAACCGGCAAATGTTGTCTTCAAACGAATTCCGGTTGCCATGGCGTGGGGTGAACATATGGATATTGATGGGTATGCCTACTACACTGCTCAGGCACTAGGATTGGAACCCAAGATTCACACGCCGCTATTCGATGCGATCCACCAGAATAGGCAACTCAGCTTGACCAAAGATAAAGCTGCGCTCCAGGAATTTTTAAATGGCTACGGCATAAGCAAGCAAAACTTTGACGCGACCTGGAACTCATTTTCGGTACAATTTAAAATGAAGCAAGCCGCAGAGACGGAGAAACGTTACGGCCTGGAAGGCGTACCAACCATTATCGTCAATGGAAAATGGAAGACTGGCGCGGGATACAAGACCAGCAACGATAATTACTTGTCGCCGAGACAAATCATGCAGTGCGTGAAAATTCTTGTACAGAAGGAAGAAGCAAGGCTTAAAGGCTAATGGGTGACCCCGATTCGTTCAATGGCTAAGGCTCGGATTTATCGAGCCACCACTATATTAGTAAGCTAGAATATTAGCGAAAATATGCACTCTGACCCGGGTTTTCATTCGGATTAGCCTCCCGTTTTGCGGGTTTTGTAGGAGAACGCAAAATGTCATGGCTACTTGTTGTCATTGCTTATATTGTTTTGGGAATAGTAGGAGCTTTTCTCATGCAATCAAATTCGTCTAAGTATGTCGTTCAGCTTATTTCCACATTTATTGCTATTTGGATAGTCCAATCATTCAGGGGATATTTTTATCCGTTCTTGGTGAGCGCTACCCAAGACTACTATATGATGATGTTTTTAACACTGATTGTTAGTGCCGTTATATGTGGATTCACTCTTATTCTCGCTAGGGCCCTACTCCTTATTTTAAAAATATATAAAAATCAAGAGCACTAATTTCAATCGAGTCTGACCTTTTTGATTCGTTTAATTATCTGAGCTAACCCGGGTTTTTAGGTTGATCACCGCCTACTGAATTTGTAATCGTCATATCAAATACTTTATCTTCCCCACCCTCGAACTTTGGAATCATCATCGAACTATATGTTATTCCTGCTTGAGACAGAGTCATGGCAATCACAACTGGCCGTTTTTGATCGCCCGACTTTTCAAATATATTATTAGCAGTTCCGTAGGCTATCTTTTCACCACTGAACTCCCCAGGCTTGAGCAGCAATGGCGTTGTTGTAATATCAGCCTTAAAAGTTAGATCCAGCTGTGTAAGACGATATGCATACTCATCATTATTGGTTAGTATTGTTTCTTGTGTGGGTCGCCAGTTGACTATAAATTCAAACTGGGAGGGACGCATTTCACGAGCTATTCCAAGCCAATGACGCATCACCTCTGGAGCCATACGAGAATCAGAAATAATTGCCTTAGTAAGCTCAGAGAATGATATAGGGTCGTCAGGAAACCCCCTATTGATAATCAAATTTGGTAACACAACAAGGTCAGGCGCCATCGCTGGCGAGCGGTCATAGTGGACCTTGCCATTTAATATCGTGAAACGAAAATATCCCAGGGCAAGCGTTTTCAAATCATCAAGAACGTCGATCCATTGAGTCTCTTCAGCTTCCTTAATAGTCAAAGCTAATATATTGAATGATGCTGCCTGCTTTAAAGCATTTTTTGTATATCCTGTCTTTGACACTAGAACAGTAACATGCACTGGAAGCGAATGATGCTTTCCGTAAATTTTGTGTACCCACTCTATATTTGCCGGACGCTTCGTCGCTGTGCATTCAATGCCAATTACCAATGGCATTGCATTAACCACAGTCTCGATGACTACATCGACTTCTACTTCGGCGCCGGTGTCTTTGTTCCGCAGCAGCTTAGATTCTGTTACTGTTGCTTGGCCAGCAAGTTGGCGTTGCAGCAGATATATTACTTGCTGAAAATCGTTGGTTCTCTTCGGCATAAGGTAATATTGCCCCGAATGCCTTAATGTATCTCCGGCATCTGATAACCCGCACCGGCCGCAGAACTCTCTTCCACAGAAGACCGCCGATTCACCGCCACCCCTCCGACCCCACCCACTGCCGCGCATTCCGAAACATCCTCAACCACGGCCCATCCTCACCCCACTCCGCAGGATGCCAACTGTTCTGCGCGGCACGGAACACCCTTTCTGGATGCGGCATCATGATAGTAACGCGGCCGTCGCTGGTCGTTAGTCCGGTAATCCCCAACGGCGAACCGTTAGGATTGTAGGGATAGTGCTCAGTGGCAGCGCCAAGGTTGTCCACATAACGCAGCGCCACCGTACCGGCGGCAAGCACCTGATGAGGATTGTGCCCCTCACCGAATTCAGCACGGCCTTCTCCATGGGCCACGGCGATGGGCAGTAGTGCCCCGGCCATGCCCTGCAGGAAGATCGATGGCGATTCCAGCACTTCCACCAATGAGAAGCGCGCCTCGAATTGTTCCGAGTTGTTACGCAGGAAACGCGGCCACAGTTCGGCGCCGGGAATCATGTCGCGCAGGTGGGATAACATCTGACAGCCGTTGCACACGCCCAGGGCGAAGCTGTCTTTACGCTGGAAGAATTCAGCGAACTGGTCGCGGGCGCGGGGATTGAAGAGGATGGACTTGGCCCAGCCGCCGCCGGCGCCCAGCACGTCACCGTAGGAGAAACCGCCGCATGCGGCTAGTCCCTGGAAGTCGTCGAGGCTGACGTTGCCCGCCAGGATATCGCTCATGTGCACGTCCACGGCGGCGAAGCCGGCGCGGTCGAAGGCCGCCGCCATTTCGGTGTGGCCGTTGACGCCCTGCTCACGCAGGATCGCCACTCGCGGCCGCACACCGCTGGCTATAAACGGCGCGGCGATGTCTTCGTCTGGATCGTAGGACATGACTGCATTCAGACCCGGATCGGCGCTGTCGAGTAGGCGGTCGTATTCCTGTTGGGCGCACAGCGGGTTGTCGCGCAGTGCCTGCATGTTGTAGCTGGTCTCGGACCAGGCGCGCTGCAGGGTGACACGCGCCTCGCGCAGGATTTCCTTGTGGTGATGGGTGAAGATCAAATGATCTTCGTCGTTGAGTTCACCGATGACATGACTGTGCTTGCTGAGGCCCGCGCCGTGCAGGGAGGACAACACATCGTCGGTGTCGCAATGGCGCACCTGGATCACTGCGCCCAGTTCCTCATTGAACAGAATTGCTGTCGCATCCGCGCCTAAATCGTCCAGCGCAACGCTCACGCCCACGTGACCGGCGAAGGCCATCTCGCACAGTGTGGCGAACAAGCCGCCGTCAGAACGGTCGTGATAGGCGAGCAGCAGACCGTCGTCGTTGAGGGTTTGGATGACGTGGAAGAATTCCTTGATGGCATTGGGGTCGACCACGTCGGCGGGATGATGGCCCAGCTGTTTATAGACCTGCGCCAATGCAGAACCGCCGAGGCGGTTGTGGCCTTTACCCAAATCGATGAGGATGAGGTCGGTGTCGCCGCAATCGCTGCGCAGCTGCGGCGTGAGGGTCTTGCGCACGTCCAGCACCGGGGCGAAGGCGCTGACGATCAGCGACAGGGGCGCGGCCATCTCGCGGCGTTCGCCGTTTTGCTGCCACACGGTCTTCATGGATAACGAATCCTTGCCCACCGGAATAGCCAGATCCAGGGCCGGGCACAGTTCCATGCCCACCGCCTTCACCGCGTCGAACAGGCCGGCATCTTCGCCGGGGTGGCCGCAGGCGGCCATCCAGTTGGCGGAGAGTTTGATGTCGCTGAGGAAGTCGATGCGCGCCGCAGCGATGTTGGTCACCGCCTCGGCTATGGCCATGCGCGCCGCGGCGGCGTGATTGAGCAGCGCCACCGGGGTACGTTCGCCCATGGCCATGGCTTCGCCGCCGTATTCGTGATAACAGCTCATGGTCACCGCGCAGTCCGCCACCGGCACCTGCCACGGCCCCACCATCTGGTCGCGGGCCACCAGACCGGTGACGCTGCGGTCGCCGATGGTGATGAGGAAGCTCTTGTCCGCCACCGCCGGCAGACGCAGTACCCGCAGCGCCGCCTCGCGCACATCGATAGCGCCGGTGTTGAAGTTATTCTTGTGATGGGGACGGCGCTGCACGTCGCGGAACAGCTTGGGCGGCTTGCCCAACAGCAGCGGCAGCGGCATGTCCACCGGGGAGTTGTCGAATTGGCCGTCGCCCACTATCAGATCCGTGTCCTCGGTCACCTCGCCCACCACCGCATAGGGACAGCGTTCGCGTTCGCACAGGGCCTGAAAGCGTTCCAGGTCCTCGGGCTTCACCCCCAGCACATAACGCTCCTGAGCCTCGTTGCTCCAGATCTGCATGGGCGACATGCCGGGTTCGTCGTTGGGGATGGCGCGCAGTTCGATGCGCGCGCCGCGGCCGCTGTCGTTGACCAGTTCCGGCAGGGCGTTGGACAGGCCGCCGGCGCCCACGTCGTGAATGGAGATGATGGGATTGGCCTCGCCCTGCTGCCAGCAGCGATCGATGACCTCCTGGCAGCGGCGCTCCATCTCGGGATTGCCGCGCTGTACCGAGGCGAAGTCCAGGGCCTCGGCGCTGGCGCCGCTGGCCACCGACGAGGCCGCGCCACCGCCCAGACCGATCAGCATCGCAGGTCCGCCCAGCACGATGAGCTGAGCCCCCGGTGGCAGGACGCCCTTGTCGACGTGCATGGGGCGGATATTGCCCACGCCGCCGGCGATCATGATGGGTTTGTGATAGCCGCGCAGCTCGGCGCCGCCGGCGCCCTCCACCTGTTGTTCATAGGTGCGGAAATAGCCGCACAGATTGGGGCGGCCGAATTCGTTGTTGAAGGCGGCGGCGCCGATGGGGCCTTCCAGCATGATGTCCAGGGCCGAGGCGATGCGCTCGGGCTTGCCGTGATCCGTCTCCCAGGGCTGTTCGGCGCCGGGGATGCGCAGGTTGGACACCGAAAAGCCGCACAGCCCGGCCTTGGGTTTGCCGCCGCGCCCGGCGGCGCCCTCGTCGCGGATCTCGCCGCCGGAACCGGTGGCGGCACCGGGAAAGGGAGAGATGGCAGTAGGATGGTTGTGGGTCTCCACCTTGATGAGGATGTGGCCGTCCTCGCGCACCGGGCCGTACTCGCCGCCTTTGTCGAACCGGGGATAGAATCGTTCGGCGCGGGGACCGGCGATCACCGCGGCGTTGTCGTGGTAGGCGGAGAGGATACCGTCCGGCCAGTGGCGCGCGGTGTTGCGGATCATGTCGAACAGGCTCATGTCCTGGGCCTCGCCGTCAATGCGCCAGCCGGCGTTAAAGATCTTGTGGCGGCAGTGCTCCGAGTTGGCCTGGGCGAACATCATCAGTTCCACGTCGCTGGGATTGCGCTTGAGCTGGGCGAAGCTGTCCAGCAGGTAGTCCATCTCGTCGTCGCTGAGGGCCAGGCCCAGGCGGCGATTGGCGGCCTGCAGCGCCGCGGCGCCACCGCCTAATAAATCGATAGTCTCCATGGCGGCGGGTGCGGCAACGCTGAATAAGGCCTCCGCCTCGTCCACGGCACCGAGAACGGTCTCGGTCATGCGATCGTGCACCAGGGGTGCCAACAGCGTCGCGGAGTGCTCCCAGCCGCTGTCGCCGCCGAAGTAATAGGCGATGCCGCGTTCCACGCGGTGCACGGTGCTCAGACCGCAGTTATGCACGATGTCCGTAGCCTTGCTCGACCATGGCGACAGGGTGCCGAGACGCGGCACCACCAACAGCACCTCGCCCGGAGACGGCGGCAGCGATGTTTCCTCGCTCAATACCTGGGCCAACATCGCCCGTTGTTCGGCATCGAGCCGCTGCTCCACGTCCACGAAATACACTATTTCGGCGTGAATGGTGGTGATGGCAGGGACGCGGGCGCGGACGGCGGTGAGGAGTTTGTCCAGGCGGAATGGAGACAGGGCGGAACCGCCGCGCAGATGAAGCATGGATTTCTCCCCAGAGTGGCGCAAAACTTCATTTTATCACTGTGCGCGGCCGGTGCACGGGGAAAAGCGAATAGCAGGGGATGGGAATTACCCATAACGGGCGCGGGATGGCGGCGTCACCGGGACAACGTCCCTTCTCCCTCAGGGGAGAGCAAAGCGAGGGGGGCGCGGCGGATAGGATGAGAGGGGTTGTACCTATCCCCTCACTCGGTTATCCCGCCGGGGTGCACGAAAACAGTTTGCACCCGTTCGGCGGGAAAAAGGTCCACCGGACCTTTTCCTTTTTCGCCTCACCTCCCGGAGGGAGAGGGGGTAAAACATCCGCTTGGGTCTTGGCCTTCTCAAACAGCAACATCAACAGCGAGTATTTGAGCAGGCCGGAAAAGCCCACATTGTCATTTCGAGCGTCATCGAGAAATCTTTTACCGCCTTGTTCTTGGCATGCCGAGTCTCCAAGATTTCTCGCATGTGCTCGAAATAACAGGTTTGGCTGAGCTTTTAGGGGAGGTCCACACCCAAACGACGCGCCACCTCTTCATAGGCCTCGATGACGTTGCCCAGGCACTGGCGGAAGCGGTCCTTTCAAACCGGCACCTCAGCAGCAAGATTCAGGAAGGATTCGTCATTCCGGGCGCAGCACAGCGGAGACCCGGAATGACGTCAAAAGAATTAATCAGACCTTCCTTAGGTCAGATCCACGCCCAAACGCCGCGCCACTTCTTCATAGGCCTCGATGACGTTACCCAGGTTCTGGCGGAAGCGGTCCTTGTCCAGCTTTTCGCGGGTCTGGGCATCCCACAGGCGGCAACCGTCAGGGGTGAATTCGTCGCCCAATACGACTCCGCCGTGAAAGCGGCCGAATTCCAGCTTGTAGTCCACCAGTAACAGTCCGGCGTCGCTGAACAGTTTTTTCAGAACGTCGTTGACCTGGAAGGTGAGTTCCTTCATGCGCGCCACTTCCTCTTCGTTGGCCCAGCCGAAGGCGCGGATGTGGTAGTCGTTTATCATGGGGTCGTGGAGTTCATCGTTCTTGAGGAAGAACTCGAAGGTAGGCGGGTTGAGGTCCAAGCCCTCCTTCACGCCCAGGCGGCGGCAGATGCTGCCGGCGGCGATGTTACGCACCACGCACTCCACCGGCATCATGTCCAGACGCTTCACCAGCGACTGGTTGTCGGACAGCAGCTCTTCGAAGTGGGTGGGTATCCCCGCCTGCTCCAGCTTGGTCATGATGAAGGCATTGAACTTGTTGTTGACCATGCCTTTGCGCGCCAGACTTTCCTTCTTCTCGCCGTCGAAGGCGCTGGTGTCGTCGCGGAAGTGCAGGACCAGGCGATCCTGATCATCGGTATTGAAGACTGATTTCGCCTTACCGGAATACAGCTCGTTCAAGATTTGCATAAGTCACCCACTCAATATTTGAAAGCCAAATTCTATGAAGGCTCTTAAGAAAGATTCGTATAATTCGCTCAGCGTCATTCCGGCGCAAGCCGGAATCTAGCGCATTTAATTCATGTCATTACTGGATTCCGGCTTGCGCCGGAATGACGGAATACGTAGACGCGAATCCTAATCCTACTAAAAACCTAAACTTTACTAAACCACATCCCGCCACGCCAAGCCCTGTTCCTGATCCGCCACGGCGATCCAATCGCTATCACAAGCCATGGCCCGCGCCATGGCCTGCCGCGCCAGATCCGGGGTGTTGTTCTTGTCGCTCAAATGCGCCGCCACTAGGTGCTGCAGCCGGGAGGTGTCGATACGCCCCAGCAATTCCGCCGCCTGATCGTTACTCAAATGACCGTGACGGCCGCCTACCCGGTGCTTGAGGGACGGCGGATAATTTCCCGCCGCCAGCATGGCGGAATCGTGATTGCATTCCAGCACTAGGGCGTCACATGCGTCCAGGCAAGCCTCGATGTGCGGAGTGAGCGAGCCCACATCGGTGAGCACACCCAAGCGCCGACGCCCGTCACTGCACACTAACTGACTGGGCTCGCGCGCGTCATGGGGAACAGGAAACGGCATGAGTTCTATGTCAGCGACGCTGAACGGCGCGTGGCAATCGAATAATTCGCAGCCTGCCACTTCCAGCAGCCCCGCGGCCTGCGCCGTCCCCGGTGTGGCCCACACCGGCAAATCATAACTACGCGCCAGACCCGCTACGCCGCCGACATGATCGCTATGCTCATGGGTCACCACGATCGCCGTCAACTCTTCCGGACGTTTGCCCAAACCCGCCAGGCGGCGCTTGACCTGCAATACCGATAATCCACAATCGATGAGCAGCAAGGTTGTACCGACCTCGACCACCATGCCGTTACCGCGGCTGCCGCTGCCTAGCACCGCGAAGCGCACGGCTATTCCATCTTGTCTTTTAGCCGATTCAAGATGCGCTCACCGATACCGGTATGCACCGGAGCGCCTCCGGGATGTTCCACGATCACCGCGCACTCATCACCCCTGTCTTTAACATGGACGCGATACCGTTGGTCGGGATCGCCGCCATTGCTGCCGAACAGGCGGGCGACAAAGCCCGCCTTGGCGTCCTCCTTGAAGGCGGTACCCAGGCGAATCAGATAAACACCATCCGAGCGGTTACGATCCACAACCACAAAACCGCTGCGGCCCAAGGTCAAACCTATGCGCCGCCAAGCGTGATCGAATTCTTCATTGAGGGTGAGGGTGGAGACGCTGGTAGTGGTGTCCGTGGTCACCTTCGCCTTCACCGCCGGTAAATCGCTACCCGCGGCGGGTGCGGTCCCCTCGCTCTGGAAATAGTTACGCAACTGGTCGAGCAGATCCGCCTCCAGCATGGGGTCCGCTACCCGCGGCTGCCACTCGGGCTTGCCGTCGGTCACGACCTTTTGCAAGCCGAGATGGCTCACGGTCACTTCGCTGGTGCCGGCGACGCGGCCGGTCTCGATGCGTAACTTGAACTTGTTTTGCAGCCCGCTCTTGAGGGCGGCATCCAGATCCTTTTGCCCCGCCGCCGGCTGATCGCCGCCGCGCCAATCGGTCTCCAGGGTTCCGGCCTTCTGGTCTTCCTTGGCCAGGGTATAGCCCTTCTCCACCAAAAAGTCCTTTGTCCGTTGCCACACTTGGTCCGCGGCTGCCGGCACCACCAGCCAACGCTGCGCCCCCTGCTTCTCGACATGAAGGGTATTGGCGGCGGGAACGGCCTTCTCAGCGGTATTCGCGTGCTCCATAACGGCTGGCGGGGTCGTCCCGGGAGCGGCGGACGCTGTCGCGGCGGCGGGAGGCAATTCAGGGATGGCGGTATTGGCGTCCTGAGCCGGCGTGATCAGATCAGGCGGCACCTCCAGGGACGGCAGGGCCTTGCTGTGCTTGTAGGCCTCGTCTTCTTTCTTAGAGTTGGTGCAGGCGGCCAGCGCCAGCATGCACACAACCGACAAACCGAGGATGGAAAAACGGCGCAAAGCGACTTTGATCATAGCGGGGAATATTACCAATTGATGCCGGCCTGTTTCATGGCCTGGCGCAAGGTGTCGTGATAGCGTTCCGATAACAGGGTCAAGGGCAGGCGAATGCCGGACGGGATCAAGCCCATCTCATACATCACCCATTTCACCGGGATGGGATTGGCCTCGACGAACAAGGTTTCGTGCAGCCCGGCCAGACGCTCGTTGATGGCGCTCGCCGCGGCGCGGTCACCGGCCATCGCGGCTTCGCACAGCTCGTGCATGGCGCGCGGCGCCGCATTGGCGGTCACGGAAATCACGCCCTTGGCGCCCAGCAACATCAGCTCCATGGCCGTGGCGTCGTCGCCGCTGTAGAGGTCGATGCGATCGCCGCAGCGCTCCAGGATCTCCCGGCCCCGGGCAAGATTGCCGGTGGCTTCCTTGATCCCGACGATGTTGGGAATCTCCGCCAGACGCGCCACGGTCTCGGGGAGCATGTCGCAGGCGGTGCGGCCGGGCACATTGTAGAGAATCTGGGGTATGGGCACCGCCTCCGCCACCTTCTTGTGGTGGAGATACATGCCCTCTTGGGTCGGCTTGTTATAGTAGGGCGCCACCAGCAGGCAGGCGTCGGCGCCGCCTTCCATGGCGCAGCGGGTCAGATCAATGGCTTCGTGGGTAGCGTTGGAACCCGTACCGGCGATGACCGGCACCCGCCCCTTGGTGAAATCCACCGCCTGGCGTATGACCTTGCAATGCTCTTTTTCATCGAGGGTCGGCGATTCGCCGGTGGTACCGACCACCACGATGGCGTCGCTACCCTGTTCGATGTGAAATTCTATCAGGCGTTCCAGCCCCTCGGAATCGAGACTCTCGTCCGCGTGCATGGGCGTGACGAGGGCCACCATGCTGCCATGAAACATTGGAAAGGATCTCCTTAGGATCAACCACCCGCATGGTACTTGTCGCCGTCCGAGCTGACAAGGTGGCGGTAGTACCCGTGTTCACTACCGGATCGGAAGCACGTATCATAGCAAAATCGAGCGCGCCGCGGGACTCTATCAAGACCGATCCGGCGCTTATATACTCAAGCCTGCATCCCGCAGCGCGGAACCCGGAGCAAAGAGGAAAATTCATGAGCAAAATCACCGTAGACAAGGCCGTTCCCGACTTCCAGCTGCCCGCCACGGGGGATAAAACCGTCCGCCTCTCCGAGCTCAAGGGCAAGAACGTCGTCCTGTATTTCTACCCCAAGGACAATACGCCGGGCTGCACCCTGGAGGGCCAGGATTTTCGCGATCTCAAAGGCAAGTTCACACGCACCGACACCGTGGTGCTGGGCATCTCCCGTGACAGCGTGAAATCCCATGAAGGTTTTAAAGAAAAGCAGAAATTCAACTTCGACCTGTTGGCGGACGAAGACGAAAAGGTGTGCAAGCTGTTTGATGTCATCAAGCTCAAGAACATGTACGGCAAAGAGGTTATGGGCGTCGAACGCAGCACCTTTCTCATCGATGCCAAGGGTGTGTTGCGCCGCGAGTGGCGCAAGGTGAAAGTGGAAGGCCATGCCGCTGAAGTGCTGGAGGCGGCAAAGGCGCTGTAGCGCCGCAGTTTATTAATCGGGCGCGACAGCGGACGCGGCCCGCAACGATTCTTCCCTCACAGCAGCAGGTCATTTCCGTATGTCAAAAAAGAAGAGGCACTCGACCCGACGCTTGTTCGTTTTGGATACCAATGTCTTGATGCACGATCCCTCGTGCATGTTCCGATTTCAGGAACACGACGTCTTCGTCCCCATGATCGTCCTCGAGGAATTGGACAACAATAAGCGCGGCCATTCGGAAGTGGCGCGCAATGCCCGGCAGGCCAGCCGCTTCATGGAAGAGTTGGTGCACAACGCCACGCGCCAGGAAATAGAAATGGGTCTGCCGCTGCCCGCCCCCTCGGGGAGTCAGTTCGTCAGCGGCAGCCTGTTCTTCCAGACCCGCGCCCTCAGTTACGACCTGCCGCGGGATCTGCCCGGCAACATGCCGGACAACACCATCCTGGCAACCATCCTCGCCCTGCAGGGACTCCACCCGGAACGCACCGTGGTGCTGGTATCCAAGGATATCAATCTGCGCGTCAAGGCCGCCGCCCTCGGCATCCCGGCCGAAGACTACCGCGACGATCAGGTGATGGACGACCTTAGCCTGCTCGCCACCGGACAGACCTTGCTGCCGGCGGAATTCTGGGAGCGCAACGGAAAAAACCTCACATCCTGGCAGAAGGACGGCAAGACCTTTTACAAGATCACCGGCCCGGATGTGGATAAATGGTATCCCAACCAACTGGTACACGATGAGAAGAGCGACGGTTTCGAGGCCATGGTCCGCGAGCTCGACAAGGACAGCGCCATGCTGGAACTGTCCATCAATTACCGCAGCAGTCACCATAACGTGTGGGGCATCAACGCCCGCAACCGCGAGCAGAACTTCGCCCTCAACCTTCTGATGGACCCCAGCGTCGACTTCGTGTCCCTGCTGGGCAACGCCGGCACCGGCAAGACCCTGCTCACCCTCGCCGCCGGCCTGGCCCAGGTCCTCGATGAACGACGCTATCAGGAAATCATCATGACCCGCGCCACGGTGCCCATGGGTGAGGACATCGGTTTCCTTCCCGGCACCGAAGAAGAAAAAATGGTGCCGTGGATGGGAGCGTTGATGGACAACCTGGAAGTGCTGGCGAGCAACGACGGCGGCAGCTGGGGACGCGCCGCCACCAACGACCTGCTGCGCAACCGCATCAAGATTCACTCCATGAACTTCATGCGCGGCCGCACCTTCCTCAACAAATACGTGATCATCGACGAGGCGCAGAACCTCACCTCGAAACAAATGAAGGCCCTCATCACCCGCGCCGGCCCCGGCACCAAGATAGTGGTCCTGGGCAACGTCCGCCAGATCGACACGCCCTATCTCACCGAGACCACTTCGGGTCTCACCTACGTCGTAGACCGCTTCAAGAACTGGCAGCACAGCGGCCACATCACCTTACTGAGCGGCGAACGCTCGCGCCTGGCGGATCATGCGGCGGAGATGTTGTGATGGTCGATGATGGACCGACAAGTCCATTGATGAAAGACTGACTCTTTCCTTTTTTACAGTATTGATTCTGTCGGATCGCCTACGGCGATATTGAATTGAATTGCGACGCCGTCTACGGGACTAAGGATGCCACGCCTAGAACGAGTAGCCTGGGTTGAACATTTTATGCGAAACCCGGGGCCGGGTGACCACCAGCACCGCGAATCCCGGGTTTCGCTCCCGCTCAACCCAGGCTACATGCTACTTGCTTATTTCCCAGCTCGGCTGTGATGCTCGGTACCATCTACGGGATCGGGATGTCACAACAAGGCGCACACACTCTTCATGTGTCATTTCGAGCGCAGCGAGAAATCTTTCTTTTCCGACGTTCTCCTTTCACCAACCTTTATAAGATTTCTCCCTTCGGTCGAAATGACACCTTGAGATTCATTGTACTTTCTTCAGTGCGACAAGGCTGAAGTCACCGCCCCGGGTCCCGTAGGCGCAGCCGAGCACCGCAGCCATTTTGGGGAGAAGCGCGCGGCTGTCTGAGCGCAGCGAGTTCCGCGCGCGCCCAAAATGGCGAGGAGCGCTGGGTAGCCCGAAGGGCCAAGGCGTCGGGCGGCCTTTTCTTTGGTGACTTTCTTTTGGCCGCGCAAAAGAAAGTCACCCGCCCGCGGCGCGGATTGCCGCCCAAATCAATCCGTCCCCGTAGGGGACACTTGATCTAATCTGCGCGGGCAATAGCCTGCCCATCCGGATCGAATAGATACAAATCATCCGCCGCCAAACCCAGGCTAATGTTATCACCGATCTGCAAAGTATCTTGATACGCCAGTCGTGCACTATGTTCCGCCACTGAATCGGCCGCCCGATTGATCGCCGGAAAATGCGCGATCACCTCATGGCCGAGCCGTTCCACCGCCGACAAGGTCACCGAAAAACCCGCCACCTCCGCGGTGCCATCCGCAAGCAGGCGCAAGGCCTCCGGCCGTACACCGACCTGCGCGGTCTTTCCCTCGAAAGGCGACAACACTTCTTCAGAATATGCGCCGCCACACAAGGATAAGGACCGGCCGGCAATTTCCACCGCATAGCCTCGCTCATCACGATGCAGTGTCGCCGCGAATATATTCATCCCCGGGCTGCCGATGAACGCGGCCACGAAGGTATTGGCGGGGCGCGCATAAAGTTCATGGGCGGTGCCCAGCTGCTGCGCTACGCCGCGCCTCAATACCAGGATGCGCCGCCCCAGAGTCATGGCTTCAACCTGATCGTGGGTCACATACAGGGTGGTAATTCCGGTATCGCGCTGCAGACGGGCAATGTCCTGGCGGATCTGCAAGCGGAGTTCGGCATCCAGGTTCGACAGGGGTTCATCCATGAGAAACACCTTGGGCTCGCGCACCAGGGCGCGGCCCATGGCCACCCGCTGACGCTGGCCGCCCGACAAGGCCTTGGGCTGTTTGTCCATCAACTCAAGCAGGCTCAAGCGTTCGGCTACCTTGCGCACGCGTCCTTCGATCTCCCGGCGCGGCAGGCGCTGCATCTTGAGGGGAAAGGCCAGGTTCTGGCGCACGCTCATATGCGGATACAAGGCGTAGTTCTGAAACACCATGGCGATATTGCGCTGCTGCGGGCTTAGATAATTCACCACCATATCGTCGATGCGAATCTCGCCGCTACTGGGCGATTCCAGGCCGGC
The DNA here is from genome assembly GCA_963810615.1 of uncultured Gammaproteobacteria bacterium. Classification (GTDB taxonomy): domain Bacteria; phylum Pseudomonadota; class Gammaproteobacteria; order DRLM01; family DRLM01; genus JARRQJ01. The sequence continues at coordinate 218,408 of CAWEOA010000002.1, forward strand.
CAGCATGCGTAACAAGGTTGATTTGCCACATCCCGACGGCCCCAGCAATACCAGCAACTCACCGTCGGCGATGCTCAAAGACAGATCGACGATGGCCTGCGTACCGTCCGCGTAGCGTTTACTGATGTTGGTGAAAGTGACGCGGCTCATTTGATTCCCGTAGTGGCGACGCCGCGCACGAACCACGGCTGAAAGGCGATGAAGATCGCCAGCACCGGCGATACCATCATGACTCCGAAGGCCAGGATGTCGCCCCATTGCACCGGCGGCAGAGTATAGAAGGTGGCGATTGCCAAAGGCAGGGGCCGCACGCCGTCATCGACGGTCATCAGCAAAGGCCACAGATACATGCCCCAATACAACAGGAAGGTGACGATGGCCACGGTGGCGAATACCGGTTTGGCATTGGGGATCACGATGGCAAAAAAGGTGCGCAGGATGCCGGCGCCGTCTACCCGGGCCGCCTCTTCCAACTCCCGCGGCAAGCCTAAGAAAAACGAATAGAACAGATAGATCGCCAGGGGATTGGCGACGAAGGGAAAGACCTGTACCAGGTAATCGTTGCGCCAGCCCAGCGCCGACAACTGATAAAATAAAGGCACCGCGATGGCCTCGAAGGGGATGATCAGCAATGCCAGCACCCCCGCCAGCAAAAGCGTCCGACCGCGCCACTGCAGCCGCGCCAGGGCATAGGCCGCGAGGGCGTTGACGATCAAGCCCAGCCCCACGATCAGGCCGTTGATCAGCGCCGAGTTCCACAGATAGCGGCCAAAGGGGATGCGCGCGAAGACATCACGATAGTTTTGCCAATCGATCTCAGCGGGCCACACGGCGCGCAGCGAATCCATCTCGCTCAACACCCGTGCATCGGGTTTGAGACTGCCCGCCAGCATGAACAACACCGGGGCAATGAACACCAAGGCCGCCGCGCTTAGCAGCATGTAGTTGATGACATTCCACAGATGCCTGCGATGCATTGCACTCGTGCCTCAGTCGCGGGTCTGTTTGAGCAGTTTGCGCTGCGCCACGGTAACGGCCAGCACCACCAGGAAAAACACTACGCTCATGGCCATGCCCCTGGCGACCTGAGCGCGGTCGAATGCCGCCCGCACCGCCGCGAACACCACGGTGGCGGAATGATCCTCGGGTCCACCCTGAGTCATAATGCGCACCTGATCGAACACCCGGAAGGCCAGAATGGTAGTTACGATCACCACGAATACCAGGGCATTGCGCAATTGCGGCAAAGTCACGCAACGAAAGCGCTGCCAGGCCCGCGCACCGTCGATGGCCGCGGCCTCGTAGAGTTCGCCGGGAATGGCCTGCAAGGCAGCAAGCAACACCACCATCTGCAGACCCACTCCCTGCCAGATGGACGTCAGCATGACGGCCGGCAAGGCCCACAGCGGATCATGGAGAAAGTCCTTCGCCTGCCAGTGACCCAGGCTCATTACCCGCAACACATGATTCATGAGGCCGTTGGCATCCGGGCTGTAGATCAGTATCCATACCACGGCGATCAGCGATAAAGGAAACACCACCGGCATGAAGAACAAAGTGCGAAACACCACCCGCCCGCGCAGGGGGCGATTCAGGCTCAAGGCCAAACCCAGGGCCAACAGGGTCTGCACCGGCACCACGACCAAGGCGAACAGCAGATTATTGAACAGCGCGCGCAGAAACTCACTATCGCCCAACAGGCGCACATATTCGCGCCAGCCCACCCATTCCACCGGCAGCGGCGAACCCAGCCGCGCATTGCTTAAGGACAGGACAATCGCCAGAATAAACGGCACCAGGATAAACACCACCATGCCGAGCAGGGCCGGCGCCATGAACAGCCAGGCGACGGTTTGCTCGGATGTCTTGGTACGCCTAGTCATGGGATCGCGCCGCCTCATGCCGCACCGCGACCGGGGGATAGCCTTTATTATCGCGGATGTCGCGATCAATCAGCGCCACCGCGCGGTTGAGAGCCGCCTGCACGTCGCCGCCGTTTTGAATGTCGCGAAACGCCTGCTCGAATGTCGAACTGATGATCGGATAGGCGGGGGTTTGCGGGCGCGGCACGCTATAGCCGTCCCGCAGTTGCGCAGCGAAGAGCTGGAGCGGACCTCCAGGTTTATATAACGGTGATTGGGCGATCGCCTCCCGGGTGGCAGGCACCGCGCCGTTGGCCCGGGTCATGGCCAGCACCTCATCAGTCTTTAATAAAAAGGCCAGGAACCGCCAGGCGGCCCGCGGTTGCCTGCAGCTGGTGGTAATGCCCCAATTCCAGGAACCCTGAGCCGTGCGCATTCCATGACCGAAATCCGGCAAAGGCAACACCAGTAAATCCTTGCCGAAAGCTTTGTGGTAACGGGGATATTCCCAATGCCCCACCCAGGACAAGGCCACCCGTCCTTGTACGAAGGCGGCGTCATCGAGATCGGGGTCGACGTAGCCCTCGCGGATCCAGTCTTGCACCTGATGCATGGCCCGCACCGCCGCCGCTCCATTGAGCACGCCGTCCGCGGACCGATAAGCGCTACGATCGATGAGATCGCCGCCCGCCGATTGCAAGATAGGCGCAAAACCGTAGGCAAACCACTCGCCGCTGTAGTTCAATTTCAAATCCAGTACCCGGCCGTCCGCGTCGAACTTGCGCAGTCGCTTCAGGACACTATTGAACTCCGCCACGGACCAGGCCGAATCCGGGCCTTGCGGGATGCGCGCACCGATCTTGACCAACATGCTCTTGCGCGCATACAGGCCCAGACCGGAATCGAAGCCGGCGACGGTATACAACTTGTTGCGATAGCGGCCCTGCGCCAAGATGGAGGGCAGTAATTCGCGCCGCAGCGTCGGCGGCACGAACTCGTCCAGCGGGATCAGCTTGCCCTGCCACACATAGTTGTAGACATACGGTCCGTCGAATTCCAGGAGGCAGGGCAAATCGTCCGCCAGCGCCGAGGCCTGCACCTGGCCGTTGTAGCTGCCTTCCGGGAGCAAAGTGAGGCGCGCCTGTAGCGTTGGCTGCTGTCGATTGAAACGCGCGATCTGCGCCTGCAGCACCCGCCGCTCCGCCGCCTGACCGGAATGCGCCCACACGCTCACCACCGTCTTGCCGCCGGCGGCGTCGGTAAAATCGGAACATGCCGCAAGCCACAGCATGCCGATGTATATCAGATACCTAGCCATTGCCCATCCTACCCTACCAAAAGCGGGCATCAATCTCTATGCAACGGGTGATGCCATCGGGCACTCCCTGTGGCGCGCCTATGCGCTCATGATGGGATAATCCAAGGATGGCTTATAGAGATTTTGCGCTCAACAAGCACTGGAGCTTCGGAGAACCGTTTGATCGCAGAGCGTGAGATAAAGACCGGCATCACACTTGAAACATCGAGGCATTCATGCGCGCCGCCGGCCGCACGCCGTCTTTACAGGGACAGGCCGCTCGGCGCCGGCTGGCTCATACTCCATTGGATATAGCCGAAGCTCAGCCACTGGACGACGACGAACTCGATCATGGCGAGAATGACCATGACGATCGCCGCGAGAAAGGCCGAACCGAATCCCCTTATCTTGAAATCCGCGACCAGCCACGCGGTGAGCTGGAGCATGAGTGCATTGACCACCAGGGCGAACAGTCCGAAGGTCAATACCGTGAGGGGAAAGGTCAAAAACCACAGCACCGGCTTAATGATGGCATTGACCAGCCCCAGCACCAGCGCCGCCTGCCACAAGCCGCGGGTCGAGATGACCCTCACGCCGGGAACGATACGGGTCACCAACCATAAGCCGATGGCCGTCACCAGCCACATCGACAGAATCTCGACAATCATCAAGAACCCATCTCCCCAAGTATTTCCCCGCGCACCTCAGTCCCCCGCAAGCCGCGACCGCGGCCAGGTGGCGATCAGCACCTTGACCAGGGTGGCGAGCGGAATGGCGAAAAACACTCCCCAGAATCCCCAGATCCCGCCGAACATGAGGACCGCGACAATGATCGCGATGGGATGAAGATTGACGGCCTCGGAAAACAACCATGGCACCAACACATAACCATCGAGGATTTGAATGACGGTGTAGGCAACCATCACAGAGGCGAAGCCCGAATTCCATCCCCACTGAGAAAAGGCGACGAGCAATACCGGGAAGGTCACCACCACCGCCCCGACATAGGGAACGATCACCGACAGGCCCACCAGTACCGCTAACAGTACGGCGTATTTCAAATGCATCAAGACGAATACCACGTAGGTGACTACGCCGACGACGAAGATCTCGGCGAATTTGCCCCGCACATAATTGCCGATCTCGTGATCCATCTCATGCCACACCCGTTCCGCAAGGGCTCGCTCCGGGGGCAGCAAGGATGACACCCAATTTAGAATCGTCTCTTTATCCTTAAGCATGAAAAGCACCAAGACCGGCACCAGCACCAGATACAGCAGCACCGTAATGATGCTCATGATGGTGCTCAGCGACATGGACAAGGCCTTCTTGCCCAGAACGGCGGCGCTGGCTTCCAAGGCGCTCATGATCTGCTGCACCTGATCCTCGCTGATAAAGCGCGGATAGAGTTCCGGCAGGCGCGACAACATGTTCTGGCCCTTGTCGATCATGGTGGGCATGTCATGCACCAGTTGGGCGGCCTGGGCCGTCACCCGAGGCACCAAACCGAAGAAGAGCAACAGCAGCATGGCCAGGAAGGCGAGGAATACCGACAACACCAGCAGCAGCCGGGGAACGTTACGACGCTCCAGGGGCCGCACCGCACCTTCCAGGAGATAGGCAATGACGATGCTGGCGAATACCGGCGCCAATATGTCGCCGAGGAAGATCACCACCACGAATCCCAAGATCAACAGCAGCGCAAGAATAATGCCCTGGGGATCGGAGAAGTATTTTTTAATCCAACGGCTGATTATTTCCGTCATAAAAGCTAACGCTCTCTTTGCATACTGTCTCGGCATACGCTGCCGGATCTTGCGCAACACCGACTCGCCGCGTATTGGATCGCGCGGCGGAAGAGGCAAGCGGAATCTGAAACGTCGCCGAGCTTAGGGATGACGGCAGGCGATGCGCGCATTGATATATGCACGAACACTGGTCCGTGCCAAGACGCCGCTGAAAACAGAAACTTCCCTCCGCGACGCATCATAACAGCATTCCCGTTTCACACAATGTGGACCGCATCGCCTATCGCCGCTCCCAATACCTGCGCGGCGCTGCCCTGATTCACGGCAATCTCCGCCAGACCATTGGCATTCTCATACCAGAACGCCTCGCCGACCGGGACCGCCGCAAAGGTGCGGGCGTATGGAATGTCCGTATCGCGAAGCCGCACACTCGCTGCGGCGGCCAGCTTGACGGCGCGCACGCCGGTCATGGCGTTACCGAAGCCATCGATATAAACGATCTCGGCCAGGTCTTCCGGCCAACCTGGAAGGATGCGATCCTCCGAGGGACAAAGCGTACCGTGCGGCATCTCACCGCGGGCAATACTTGCCGCCACCGGCGCGAACAGGTCGCGGCCGTGAAATGAAGCGGAGAGCCGTGCCGGACGCCAGTCGATATCCCACCACTGCACCGTGCCGCCGCGTGCCGCCACCACGTTGAACAGACCGTTATCCGGGCCTACGAACCATTGTCCGTCAATCGATACGGCGGCGGGTCGCCGCGCGGGATCGCCCACTCCCGGGTCGACCACCCCCAGGAACACGCTCCCCGGTGGAAATTCCGGCGCCAGGGCGGCGAGCAGATAGGCGGCAGCACGAGGATTATGGGCGGGGGCGTCGGCCAGAAGATCGACAACGATCACACCCGGGCATTCGCGGTAGAGCACCGCCTTCATCTGCCCCACATAGGGACCGGCGTTACCGAAGTCGGTAAAGAGTACGATCATTGCGGTCTATAAATCTCGTCATCATGGCCTGACTGACGCTTGTAGTGTAATCCAGGCGCTGGTGCAAATAAAAAGGCCGGGCATTGCCCGGCCTTTTTATTTGTTCGCCAGGGACATTACTCCCCTGCGGCACTCTCGGCAGCCGGTCTATCCACCAGCTCCACATAGGCCATGGGGGCGTTGTCGCCGGGACGAAATCCGCACTTGAGGATACGCAGATAGCCGCCCGGACGTGCCTGATAGCGCGGTCCCAGCTCGTTAAATAACTTGGTCACCACCTCACGGTCACGGGTGCGATCGAAGGCCAGGCGTCGTGCCGAAACGCTGTCTTGCTTGGCCATGGTGATCAACGGCTCCACTACCCGCCGCAATTCTTTGGCCTTGGGCAAGGTCGTCTTGATCGCCTCGTGACGAACCAATGAAGACGCCATATTCCGCATAGTTGCTTTGCGGTGACTGCTGTTACGGCTGAGTTGCCGTCCACTATTGCGATGACGCATCGTCCACTATCCTCAAAATGTCTTCTTACCAACTTCCCCTCTACCTTTGAGAGAGGGCTAAGGGTGAGGGTTGTCGACCCAAGCACCCAAACATATATTCGCGCCTAAACCGGCAACGGCAACGACTCTGTATCGGTCTTCTCCAACAAGCCCGCCGGCGGCCAGTTCTCCAAGCGCATGCCCAAAGACAGCCCATGAGAAGCCAGCACGTCCTTGATCTCCGTCAGGGACTTCTTGCCCAGATTGGGGGTCTTCAACAGCTCCACCTCGGTGCGCTGAATCAGGTCACCGATGTAGTAGATATTTTCAGCCTTCAAACAGTTGGCGGCGCGCACGGTCAGCTCCAGATCGTCGACCGGACGCAGCAGGATGGGGTCCATCTCGACCTCGGGGGTGGCGTCACGGGACTCTTCTTTGCCTTCCAGATCCACGAATACCGACAGTTGATCACGCAGGATAGAGGCCGCGCGACGCACCGCCTCTTCCGCGTCGATGCTGCCGTTGGTCTCCAGCTCCAGGACCAGTTTATCCAGGTCGGTACGCTGCTCGACGCGGGCGCTCTCCACCACATACGCCACACGGCGCACCGGGCTGAAAGAGGCGTCCAACTGCAGCTTGCCGATAGAACGGGTCTGGTCGCCGGGCATCTGCCGGGCGGTGGACGGTTGGTAGCCGCGACCCTGTTCAATCTTGAGGGTCATGCTGAGTTCGCCAGCCTTGTTCAAATTGGCGATCACGTGCTCGGGATTGATCAGCTCGATGTCGTGACTCAACTCGATGTCCTTGGCCAGCACCGGACCGGGACCTTTTTTCTTCAACGTCACCAGCGCTTCGTCACGACCGCTCATGGTCAGGGACAGGCCCTTAAGATTCAACAGGATCTCGATGACGTCTTCTTGAACGCCTTCGATAGTGGTGTACTCGTGCAACACACCGTCGATTTCCACTTCCGTCACCGCGGCACCGGGCATGGACGACAACAAGATACGGCGCAAGGCGTTACCCAAGGTATGGCCAAAACCCCGCTCCAAGGGCTCGATGGTTATCTTGGCGCGGCTGGGGTCAGAGACCTGCACATCGACGGAACGCGGCTTTAAAAAATCTGCAACTGAGACTTGCATGTATCACCCTCTTGTCTAAGCGCGAATCGCTTCGCGCTGCTGTCCTACCGATACTTCAAAACACCGTTATTTCGAGTACAACTCAACAACCAGATGTTCGTTGATCTCGGCAGGCAAATCACCTCGTTCGGGGACGGCCTTGAAGATACCCTGCATCTTCTCCACGTCCACATCCAGCCACTCGACAAAACCCCGCTGTTGCGCCAATTCCAAAGCCGCCTGTATGCGCAACTGCTTCTTGGCACCATCGGCCACGGCGATGATATCGCTGGGCTTGACCTGATAGCTGGGGATATTCACCTTGCGGCCGTTGACGAAGATCGCATCGTGACGCACCATCTGACGCGCTTCGGCACGCGAGGCGCCGAAACCCATGCGATGCACCACCGTATCCAGGCGACATTCGAGCAATTGCAGCAAACGTTCGCCGGTCGATCCCTTTCGACGCGCCGCTTCGCCGTAGTAACGGTGGAACTGCTTTTCCAAGACTCCGTAACCGCGACGCAGCTTCTGCTTCTCGCGCAGCTGCACCGCGTAATCGGACAAACGAGTGCGCCGCTGGCCATGCTGGCCGGGTGGGAAGGCGCGTTTTTCCACCGCGCACTTGGAGGTAAAACACTTCTCACCCTTGAGAAACAGTTTTTCCCCTTCGCGCCGGCAGAGACGACATTTCGGACCAATATACTTTGCCACGTTAACCTCCAGACCTAGACACGACGCTTCTTCGGCGGCCGACAACCATTGTGCGGGATCGGCGTCACGTCGGTGATGCTGTTGACCTTGAATCCCGCCGCATGCAGACCGCGAACCGCGGAATCACGGCCCGGACCAGGCCCCTTGACCAGCACATCTACATTCTTCACCCCATAATCCGCAGCCGCCTGGCCGGCCTTATCGGCCGCCACCTGGGCCGCGAACGGGGTGCTCTTGCGGGAACCTTTGAAGCCACAGGCGCCGGCTGAGGACCACGACAGGGTATTACCCTGGCGGTCAGTAATGGTGATGATGGTGTTATTAAAAGATGCCTGGACATGAGCCACTGCATCCACCACGCTTTTCTTTACGCGTTTACGAGTACGCGCTGTCGGTTTAGCCATACAAAATTATCCTAAGTAACTGTTGCTTAACTTATTTCCTGACCATGCGCCGCGGGCCCTTACGGGTCCGGGCATTGGTCCGGGTTCGCTGACCACGCAGCGGCAGACCACGGCGGTGACGCATGCCGCGATAGGTGCCGAGATCCATCAAGCGCTTTATATTCATGGAAATATCACGGCGGAGATCACCCTCGACCTTGAGCTTACCAATCTCGCTGCGCAAGGATTCCAGCTGCGCCTCGGTCAAATCTTTGACCTTGAGGTCCGTCGCTACATCCGCTGCCTGGCAGATGCTCTGCGCCTGCGACCGACCGATTCCATAAATGGCGGTCAGTGCGATCACCGTATGTTTATGAACCGGAATGTTTATCCCAGCTATGCGGGCCATTCGACTATCTCCCCAACCGAGCAAAGCGCTTCGTAAAAACGCGTAATTCTACAGTTTTTCCTGTAAATATCAATAACGGGGTGGAAACACCCCACCGTCCGTCTACCTTAAAAACTCGCGATCAGCCTTGACGCTGCTTATGGCGGGCGTCGGAGCAGATCACGCGGACCACGCCCTTACGACGCACGATCTTGCAGTTCCGGCAAACCTTTTTCACAGAAGCTTGAACCTTCATCACCAATCTCCTAGATCTTCTTACCTACTCCCCCTCTCCCCCTGGGATTTATGCCCTTTAGTGGAGAGGGTTAGGGGTGAGGGAAGTGAACATACATTCACCCCCAATTTATCCCCCTCACCCTGTCCCTCTCCCGCCGGGAGAGGGAACAATATGCCGGCAACAGGCTCAATTCATCGCCCGTCCGCAGGCCGGAATGCGCTACCGCGAACCCTTCAAGTTGGCCTTCTTCATCAGACCTTCATACTGATGCGACATCAGGTGGGCCTGAAGCTGGGCGATGAAATCCATCACCACTACCACCACGATCAACAACGAGGTCCCGCCGAAATAAAACGGCACGTTCAAGTTCACAATCAAAAATTCCGGCAGCAGACACACCAGGGTCACATACACCGCACCCACCAGGGTCAAGCGGGTCATCACCGCGTCCACATACTTGGCGGTCTGCTCACCCGGACGAATACCCGGGACGAAGGCGCCGGATTTCTTCAAATTTTCCGCGGTATCCTTCGGATTAAACACCAGGGCCGTGTAAAAGAAGCAGAAAAATATAATGGCCGTGGCATAAATCAGCACATACACCGGCTGCCCGGGCGAGAGGGCCGCCGTCAAACTTTGCAACCAGCTCATCCCCCCGCCGTTGCTGGAGAACCACCCCGCCAGCGTGGCCGGGAACAGGATGATGCTCGAGGCGAAGATCGGCGGGATAACCCCGGCCATATTAATCTTCAGCGGCAAATGGCTGGTCTGTGCGGCATAGACTTGTCGCCCTTGCTGGCGCTTGGCGTAGTTTACGGTAATCCGCCGCTGCCCTCGCTCCACAAATACCACCAGCCCGGTAACCACCACCACCAGCGCAAATATAAACAAGACGGTCAGCGGCTGTAATTCCCCGGTGCGGGCCAATTCCAGGGAACCGCCTACGGCCCGCGGCAAACCGGCCACGATACCGGAGAAGATGATGATCGAAATACCGTTACCGATACCCCGTTCCGTCACCTGCTCGCCCAACCACATCAGAAACAAGGTCCCGGTCACCAGGGTGATCACCGCCGTCAACATAAATGCCGGACCCGGATCGATCACTACCGACACCCCACCCACTTGCTGGCGTTGCAGGGCAACGGCGACGCCCAAGGCCTGAAAAAAGGCCAGGACCACGGTAAAGTAGCGGGTGTACTGCGACAGCTTACGCCGCCCCGCCTCGCCTTCCTTCTTCAACTGTTCCATCTTCGGCCACACCACCGTCAACAACTGGATGATGATGGAGGCGGAAATATAGGGCATGATCCCCAGGGCAAATATCGCCACCCGCTTCAGGGCACCACCGGAGAACATGTTGAACATGTCGATGATGGTGCCCTTCTGCTGGTCGAACAAAGCCGCCAGCGCCATGGGGTTGATGCCCGGGACCGGCAGCGCAGCACCGATGCGGAATACCACCAGCGCGCCCAGCACAAACAACAAACGCTGCTTGAGCTCAGCCCATTTGGTTATGTCGCCGAGAGGATTGGCCATAGCGGGGCTTCTTGGCCTTAACTCTCGACCTTGCCGCCCGCCGCCTCGATGGCCGCGCGCGCACCCTTGGTCGCATCCACACCGCGCAGGATCACGGCCGACTCCAGCTTACCGGAAAGAATCACCTTGGCGCGTTGGGTACGCTGCGGGACGACATTGGCCGCCTTGAGCGCTGCCAGATCGATCACCTCGGCATCGACCTTGGCCAATTCATTGAGACGCACTTCCGCGGAATCACGCGCCATCGCCGAGCGAAATCCCACTTTCGGCAAACGACGCTGCAGAGGCATCTGACCGCCTTCGAAACCGACCTTGTGAAAACCGCCGGCGCGGGCATGCTGACCTTTATGGCCGCGACCGCAGGTCTTGCCCAGCCCGGAGCCGATACCGCGGCCCACGCGTTTCGCGGATTGCTTGGCGCCCGGCGCCGCTTTAAGCGTATTCAAGCGCATCTTAGAGTTCCTCGATCTTTAACAGATAGGAGACCTTGTTGACCATACCGCGAATGGCGGGGGTATCGTCCACTACCACGCTCTGGTGTCTGTTGCGCAAACCCAGGCCAGCCACACAGGCCATGTGTATCGGCCCGCGGCCGAAGCGGCTGCGCATCAAGGTCAATTTAATTTGTTTTTTTGCCGCCATGAGCTTATCCCACAATTTCTTCGACACGTTTGCCGCGTTTGGCGGCCACCGTCTCGGGATCCGACATCTGTTTGAGCGCATTGACCGTCGCCCGCACCACGTTCACCGGGTTGCTGGAACCGATACATTTCGCCAGCACATCGCGCACCCCCAACACCTCGAACACCGCGCGCATCGCACCGCCGGCGATGATCCCGGTACCTTCCGATGCCGGCTGCATATAGACCTTGGCTGCACCGTGACGGCCGACGATGGGATGCTGCAAGGTCACGCCGTTCAGGTTGATCGGACGCATATTACGCCGCGCGTCTTCCATGGCCTTGGAAATGGCCGCGGGAACCTCGCGGGCCTTGCCGCGCCCGAACCCGACCCGGCCCTTGCCGTCACCGACCACCGTTAATGCGGAGAAACCGAATATGCGGCCACCCTTGACCACTTTGGCGACACGGCGCACCGCCACCAGTTTCTCTTGGAGATCTTCACTACCTTCAGTAGCCGCTTCAAAACGCACCATAATTACCACCCTTATAGAAATCTTCTCTCTTACTCCCCCTCTCCCTCCGGGAGAGGGCTAGGGGTGAGGGGAGTTGATAGCCAATTCAACCCAAAAAGCCGTCCAACCCTAAAACTGTAACCCAGCTTCACGCGCCGCATCGGCCAAGGCCTTGATCCGCCCGTGATATTTAAACCCGGAGCGATCGAAGGCAACCGCGGTAATCCCCGCCGCCTTGCCTCGCTCCGCGATATACTTGCCGACCGCCGCAGCTGCCGCACTGTTGCCCGTACCCTTGAGCCCCTCTTTGAGAGTGGCTTCCACCGTAGAGGCGCTGGCCACGACTTGCGAACCGTTGGGCGCCAGGATCTGGGCATAGATATGCCGGGGCGTACGATGCACGCATAGGCGATGCACGCCCAGCTGCTTGATGGTGGCCCGGGTCCGACGGGCGCGGCGTATACGACTTTGTTTCTTTTCCACGGCTATTACCTACCTACTATTTCTTTTTGGCCTCTTTGCGGGCGATGACTTCGTCCGCATACTTGACACCCTTACCCTTGTAAGGCTCCGGCGGACGGTAGGCGCGGATTTCCGCGGCCACCTGTCCTACTTTTTGCTTGTCCATCCCCTTGACGACGATTTCCGTCTGGCTGGGGGTTTCAGCGGTAATCCCCTCGGGGATCGGATAGACCACCGGGTGGGAAAAACCCAAGGTCAGGTTCAGCGCCTTACCTTGCACCTGAGCGCGATAACCCACCCCGACCAACTCGAGTTTCTTCTCGAAGCCCGCGGTGACACCGGTCACCATGTTGTTGAGCAGGGCGCGGAAGGTTCCGGCCATGGCGTCGGACTTGGGATCCTTATCGCGCGCCGCGAAGGTCAACACGTTATCCTTGTTGACGATCTCTACCGCGGGATGCAGGTTGAGCTGCAGCGATCCCTTGTTACTCTTTACCGTCACGACATCACCGCCGAGATTCACTTCAACTCCCGCGGGAATGGGGATCGGATATTTTGCAATTCTAGACATTAGCCACCACCCATCATTACGCGACGTAGCACAGAATTTCACCGCCGTGGCCGGCGGCCCGTGCGGCACGATCGGTCATCACCCCGTGCGACGTCGACACGATTGCGATACCCAGGCCGTCCTGCACCTTAGGCAATTCATCCTTACCCTTATATGAGCGCAGACCGGGGCTGCTGATGCGTCTGATCATACTGATCACCGGCTGACCCTGGTAATACTTCAACTCGATGGCCAGCGTCGCCTTGCCCGCATTGTCCTCTACTGCATAGCCGCCAACGTAACCTTCATCCTTCAGAACCTTGGCGATAGACACCTTCACCTTGGAGGACGGCATACGCACCTCGGCCTTTTCCGCCATTTGGGCGTTGCGGATACGGGTCAACATATCGGCGATTGGATCAGTCATGCTCATAATTTAAGTCCAAATAAATAAAAATCTTCTCACATACTCACCCTCGCCCTTAGGGGGAGGGATGGGGTGAGGGGATCTAGTCACCTCACCCACTCCAATAATCTTCTTACCAGCTGGCCTTCACCAGACCGGGCACATCGCCTCGCATCGCGGCCTTGCGCAGCTTGTTACGACCCAGGCCGAACTTACGATAAACGCCATGGGTACGTCCGCTGATGCGACAACGTCGCATCACTCTCGTCGGACTGGCATCGCGCGGCATAGCGTGAAACTTACGCCACAGGACCTCGCGCTCTTCCATACTCAAATTGGGATCGCGCAATTTATTCTTCAGCTCGGCGCGCTTCGCCGCATAACGTTCCACGGTACGCACCCGCTTCAGTTCCCGTTGCACCATCGACGTCTTAGCCATAAGAATTCTCAGCCCCTGAATGGAAATTTAAATGCGGAAAGCAAAGCCCGGCCTTCCTCATCGGTGCGCGCCGTGGTGGAGATGGTGATATCCATCCCGCGCAGCGCATCAATCTTGTCGTAATCGATCTCGGGAAAGATGATCTGCTCACGAACGCCCATGCTGTAGTTACCCTGACCGTCGAACGAGCGGCCGCTTACGCCGCGGAAATCGCGGATACGCGGCATGGCGACATTGATCAGGCGATCGAGGAATTCATACATGCGCTCGCGGCGCAAGGTCACCATACAGCCGACAGGCCAGCCTTCGCGAACCTTGAAAGCGGCGATCGATTTACGCGCCTTGGTCACCACCGGCTTTTGACCACTGATCTTTTGTAGATCGGAGACCGCATGTTCGATGACTTTCTTGTCACCCACAGCTTCGCCTAAACCCATATTCACCGTAATCTTGATGATACGCGGCACCTGCATGGTGCTGGCATAAGCAAACTGCTCCATGAGCTGTTTGACCACCGTATCCTGATAAACCTCTTGCAACCGTGCCATTGTCGTCTACCTGTATTACTTAGATGTCCACGACTTCGCCGTTGGACTTGAACTGGCGTACCCTCTTGCCATTCTCGAGGACCTTGATCCGCACCCGATCCGCTTTACGCGATGCCGGGTTGAACAATGCGACATTGGAGATATGGATCGGCGCCTCTTTCTCGACGATACCACCCGAACCGCCACGCGCCGGATTCGGCTTGGTATGCCGCTTGACCATGTTGATGTTCTGCACCAGCACGCGATCATCCGCGCGGACGGCCAGCACTGCACCGCGCTTGCCCTTGTCCTTGCCGGCTATCACGATTACATCGTCACCTTTTTTGATCTTACGCATATCTATTCACTCTTTTCCGAACCCCCTCGCTACGCTCTCCCCCCGGGAGAGGGATGGGGTGAGGGTTCAAACACCCAAGCCAATATTTCTCAGTCCGCCTTATTCACAACACTTCCGGGGCGAGCGACACGATCTTCATGAATTTTTCCGTACGCAACTCGCGGGTCACCGGGCCAAAGATACGGGTACCGATGGGCTGAAGTTGATTGTTGAGCAACACCGCCGCATTACCATCGAACCGAATCACCGAACCATCGGGGCGACGCACACCCTTACGGGTACGCACCACCACGGCGTTGTACACTTCGCCCTTCTTGACCTTGCCGCGCGGAATCGCTTCCTTGACGCTGACCTTGATCACGTCGCCCACACCGGCGTAGCGGCGCTTCGATCCACCCAGCACCTTGATACACATCAGGCGCCGTGCACCGCTGTTGTCCGCGGCGTCCATTATTGTTTGCATCTGGATCATGCCAATTCTCCAAAATCTTCCTGCTTACTCCCCCTCTCCCCCAGGGAGAGGGTAAGGGGAGAGGGGATAAATAGCCAAACACCCTAACCCAAAATTTCCGAGCATCACTCGGCTATAGCGCGGTCCACAACCTTCACCAAGCGCCACGCCTTGGTCTTCGCCACGGGACGGCATTGTTCGATCATCACCTTGTCACCCTGCTTGCACTCGTTCTGTTCGTCATGAGCATGCAGCTTGGTCGAGCGACGTACGTACTTGCCGTAGACCGGGTGCGGCACCTTGCGCTCAACCAGCACCGTGATGGTCTTATGCATCTTGTCGCTGATCACGCGACCGGTAACGGTACGCGCCACTTTATTTTCTTCGCTCATAACACCTACCCCGCCTTCTTCTGATTCAGGACAGTCTTGACCCGCGCGATGTTACGACGCACATTGCGCAGCAGATGCCCCTTGTTCAGCTGACCTGAAGCCCGTTGCATGCGCAGATTGAACTGTTCGCGCAGCAAATCCAGCAATTCATCTTTCAGCTCAGCCTGATTTTTATTTCGCAGTTCGCTCGCGTTCATCACATCACCGTCCGCACAATGAAAGCCGTTCTTACCGGCAACTTGGCCGCCGCCAATTTAAAGGCCTCTTCCGCGACCTCGCGGCTTACGCCCTCCATCTCGTACAGCATCCGCCCAGGCTGAATCGTGGCCACCCAATATTCGACGTTGCCCTTACCTTTACCCATGCGCACTTCCAAGGGCTTCTTGCTGATGGGCTTGTCGGGGAAGATGCGAATCCACACCTTGCCACCGCGCTTGACGTGACGGGTCATGGCACGACGCGCCGCCTCGATCTGGCGCGCGGTAATCCGCCCGCGGGTGATCGCTCTCAATCCGAACTGTCCAAAACTCACCTGGTTGCCCGTCTGGGCCAAACCACGGTTACGTCCCTTGAACTGCTTACGAAACTTTGTCCTCTTTGGCTGCAACATAACCGCATTTCCCCTTAATTAGCAGCAGCGGCCTTTTCGGCGCCGGCCTCGGCAGCCTCGGCGGCCTGATCAAACACTTCACCTTTGAAGATCCATACCTTGACGCCGATGACGCCTGAAGGGGTATGGGCTTCGGCAAATCCATAATCGATGTCGGCACGCAGCGTGTGCAAGGGCACGCGTCCTTCGCGATACCATTCGGTGCGGGCGATCTCGGCCCCGCCCAAACGCCCAGCCACATTGATCTTGATGCCTTGAGCACCAAGACGCATGGTGTTCGTCACCGCGCGCTTCATGGCGCGGCGGAACATGATGCGGCGCTCCAATTGCTGCGCGACGCTTTCCGCCACCAACTGGGCATCGAGTTCCGGCTTGCGAATCTCTTCCACATTGATGTGCACCGGCACACCCATCATGTTGGAAACGTCCTTGCGCAGCGCCTCGATATCCTCGCCCTTCTTACCGATGACGATACCCGGGCGCGCACTGTGAATGGTAATGCGCGCGGTACGCGCGGGACGCTCAATCTGGATACGGCTCACCGAGGCATTCGCCAAGCGCTTGCGCAGATAAGCGCGCACCTTCAGATCGGTATTCAGATAATCCGCATACTGCTTGGAGTCCGCATACCAGGTGGATGTCCAGTCTTTGATGACTCCCAGACGTATGCCAATTGGATGTACCTTTTGTCCCATACGTGCCTCTCTACTATTTGTTTCCGACCACCACAGTAATGTGGCTGGTACGCTTCAGAATTCGATTGCCCCGGCCCTTGGCGCGCGGACTCATGCGCTTATAGCTGGGACCTTCATTGACAAACACCTTGGTGACCTTTAACTCATCCACATCCGCGCCTTCGTTATGTTCGGCGTTGGCGATGGCTGACTCCAATACCTTCTTGATCAGATCCGCGCCCTTCTTCGGGCTGAACGCCAGAAGATTCAAGGCACGATCGACCTCCAGCCCGCGCACCTGGTCGGCCACGAGGCGACCTTTCTGGGCAGATATGTGCGCGAACTTCAAAATTGCGACAGCTTCCATCTTCAACGCCTCTTACTTAGTCTTCTTCCCGCCGACATGACCGCGAAACGTGCGCGTCACCGCAAATTCGCCCAACTTATGGCCCACCATATTTTCCGTGACCAGAATCGGCACATGCTGCCTGCCGTTATGGATCGCCATGGTCAAGCCGACCATCTCCGGCAGCACCGTAGAACGACGCGACCAGGTCTTGATGGGCTTGCGGCTGTTGGTTCCAGCCACCTCTTCCACCTTCTTCAACAGGTGGTAGTCAATAAATGGACCTTTTTTAACTGAACGTGGCACTGGTTTCTCCCCGGCCGATTATCTGATTCAATTCCGAATTACTTACTGCGACGCCGCACTATCATGCCGTCGGTGCGCTTATTGGCGCGCGTCCTGTAACCCTTGGCAGGCGTACCCCATGGGCTCACGGGATGACGTCCACCCTTGCTGCGACCCTCACCACCACCGTGGGGATGGTCCACCGGATTCATGGCGCTACCGCGTACCGTGGGTCGCACACCGCGCCAGCGCTTGGCACCGGCCTTGCCCAGGGAACGCAGATTATGTTGGTCGTTACCCGCTACACCGATGGTCGCCTTGCAGTCCACGTGGACTTTGCGCGTCTCACCGGAGCGCAAGCGCAGGGTCGCATAGGCGCCTTCGCGCGCCATCAACTGTACGCCGGCACCGGCGCTACGCGCTAACTGGGCGCCCTTGCCGGGCTTGAACTCTACGCAATGCACGGTGGTACCCACCGGAATATTACGCAGGGGCAGGCAATTACCGGCCTTGATCGGGGCATCGGACCCGCTGATCAGCTCGGCACCCACCTCCACGCCTTTGGGCGCGATAATATAGCGCCGTTCGCCGTCCGCGTACAGCATCAAGGCGATATTGGCGCTGCGGTTGGGATCATATTCCAGACGCTCAACCCGGGCAGGAATACCTTCTTTGCCGCGCTTGAAGTCGATGACCCGATAATGCTGCTTGTGACCGCCGCCTTGATGACGCACGGTAATCCTGCCGGCATTATTGCGGCCGCCGTTCTTCTGCAAACGCTCGACCAAAGGCTGATATGGAGCCCCTTTATGCAAGCTGGACTCCACCACTTTAACGACAAAGCGGCGTCCCGGCGAGGTGGGTTTTACTTTTACCAATGCCATCCGTCTATCCTTTAAATCTTCTTACCAACGCTCCCTCTCCCTGTGGAAGAGGGATGGGGTGAGGGCTACTTGCCCTTACCGCCCAGCCCGATTCTTTAACCAAGCGCCGTTACTTGGCGCCCACGTAATCAATATCGAAACCCGGCTTCAAGGTCACATAGGCCTTTTTACTGCCGGAACGGCGCCCGAGCTTCTGACCGAAACGCTTCAGCTTGCCCTGAGTGTTGCACACCCGCACCGCTTCCACCTCTACGCTGAACAAGTGCTCCACGGCCTGCTTGACTTCCTGCTTGCTGGCATCCTTCAGCACCTTAAACACGAACTGGCGATTCTGATCCGCAACCAGCGTGGACTTCTCCGATACATGCGGCGCCAACAGCACCTTCATCACGCGTTCTTTATTCATGCCAATTTCTCCCCCAGCTGCTTGGCGGCACCGGCGGTCATCAGCACCTTCTCGTACTTGACCAGGCTCACCGGATCGATCTCGACCACCGCGCGCACATCCACGCGGGAGAGATTGCGCGCTGCCAGATACAAGGCATCATCCGCGCTATCGGTGACGATGAGCACGTTATCGATGCCCAAGGCCTTCAACTTAGCCACCAGCTCGGCGGTCTTGGGTTGCTGCACCGCAAACTCGTCGACCACCACCAGGCGCTCCTGGCGATTCAGCTCGGACAGGATGGAGCGCATCGCACTGCGATACATCTGCTTGTTCACCTTCTGCGAGTAATCGGCGGTCACCGCCGCGAAGGTCTTGCCGCCGCCGCGCCACAATGGGCTGCGGATGGTTCCGGCGCGGGCGCGCCCGGTGCCCTTTTGCTTAAACGGTTTGGCGCCGCCGCCGCGAACCTGGGTACGGGTTTTTTGCGCATGGGTACCGGCTCGCGCCCCCGCCAAATAGGCGGTGACCACCTGGTGCACCAGGGTCTCGTTGAAATCGCGACCAAACACCGCCTCCGGGACTGCTACGTTCCCGGCGCTGGCGCCCTTGGCGTTTACAATATTCAGATCCATCACTTACCTCCCGCCGCACGCGCCTTGACAGCGGGGCGCACAATGACATCGCGACCTTCATGACCCGGCACCGCGCCCTTAACCAGCAGCAGATTACGGGCGGCATCGACGCGCACGATCTCCAGGTTTTGCGCGGTGCGCTGCGCATTACCCATGTGGCCCGACATTTTTTTACCTTTAAAAACACGACCTGGCGTCTGGCGCTGGCCGATGGAGCCTGGCGCGCGATGCGATAGCGAGTTACCGTGGGTGGCATCACCCATCCCGAAGTGGTGACGCTTGATGGTACCGGCGAAACCCTTACCGATGGTCACACCCGTCACGTCCACCTTCTGCCCGGCCTCGAAGATATCAACCTTGATCTCCCCGCCCGCCTGCAGTTCCGCACCCTCGCCGCCGTCGAGGCGGAATTCCCACAAGCCACGGCCCGCCGCGACACTGGCCTTGGCAAAATGTCCCGCCATGGGCTTGGTGACACGTACGGGGCGACGCGTTCCGGTAGTGACCTGGACAGCCGCATAACCGTCGGACTCCGCGGTTTTGACCTGGGTAATCCGATTCGGCTCGACCTCGATCACGGTCACCGGAATGGAATTGCCATCTTCAGTGAAGATGCGCGTCATTCCGCATTTACGTCCGACTAGTCCAATTGACATATCTCACTCCACTAGCAAGTCTCGAGGCATCGAATACTTATTATTGCTGCCCGCGACTTATCGCTACTCTATTAATGCAATTTAATCTGCACATCCACGCCCGCAGCCAAATCCAGCTTCATCAATGCATCCACGGTCTTCTCCGTGGGATCAACAATGTCCATCAGGCGCTTATGGGTACGAATCTCATACTGATCCCGGGCGTCTTTATCCACGTGCGGGGAGACCAGAATCGTAAACCGCTCCTTCTTGGTGGGCAGCGGGATCGGCCCGCGTACCTGCGCACCGGTTCGCTTCGCGGTTTCAACTATCTCCTTCGCCGACTGATCTATCAGTCGGTGATCGAACGCCTTAAGGCGGATACGGATTCTCTGGTTTGCCATGTCGTTTACTCGATTACCTTACTTACCACGCCGGCACCCACGGTACGTCCGCCTTCGCGAATCGCGAACCGCAATCCCTCTTCCATCGCGATGGGGTTGATCAGGTTGACTTCCATGGCGATATTGTCGCCCGGCATTACCATCTCCACCCCTTCCGGCAACTCCACCGCACCGGTCACATCGGTGGTGCGGAAATAGAACTGCGGGCGATAACCCTTGAAGAACGGCGTATGACGGCCGCCTTCATCCTTACTCAAAATATAGACTTCCGCCATGAACTTGGTGTGCGGGGTGATGGAACCGGGCTTGGCCAACACCTGGCCGCGCTCCACGTCCTCACGCTTGGTCCCGCGCAACAGCACGCCCACGTTGTCGCCCGCCTGGCCGTCGTCCAGCAGCTTGCGGAACATTTCCACGCCCGTGCAGGTGGTCTTGACGGTGGCCTTGATGCCCACGATCTCGACTTCTTCGCCCACCTTGACCCGACCGCGTTCGATACGCCCGGTCACCACCGTGCCGCGACCTGAGATCGAGAACACGTCTTCGATCGGCATCAGGAACGGCAGGTCCACGGGGCGCTCCGGCACCGGGATGTAACTGTCCATGGCTTCCACCAGCTTCAAGATCGCCGGCTCGCCGATGTCGCTCTTATCCCCTTCCAGGGCCTTCAGCGCCGATCCCTTGATGATCGGGGTGTCGTCGCCGGGGAATTGATACTTGT
Source organism: uncultured Gammaproteobacteria bacterium (assembly GCA_963810615.1). GTDB lineage: Bacteria > Pseudomonadota > Gammaproteobacteria > DRLM01 > DRLM01 > JARRQJ01. The sequence continues at coordinate 239,462 of CAWEOA010000002.1, forward strand.
CCAGCAACTCCCGCACTTCCATTTCCACCAGGTCCAGCAACTCGGCGTCGTCAACCATGTCCGCCTTGTTCATGAACACCACGATGTAGGGCACGCCCACTTGGCGCGCCAGCAGGATGTGCTCGCGGGTCTGCGGCATCGGGCCGTCTGCAGCCGACACCACCAGGATCGCGCCGTCCATCTGCGCCGCACCCGTGATCATGTTCTTTACATAGTCGGCGTGTCCCGGGCAGTCCACATGGGCGTAATGACGATTCTCCGATTCGTATTCCACGTGCGCCGTGGCGATCGTGATACCGCGCGCCCGTTCTTCCGGCGCCGCGTCAATCTGGTCGTAGCCCTTCGACTCACCACCAAATTTCTCCGACAATACCTTCGTCAGCGCCGCCGTCAACGTCGTCTTTCCATGGTCAACGTGACCAATCGTTCCCACGTTTACGTGCGGCTTCTTACGCTCAAATTTACCCTTGGACACGGTTAGCTACCTCTCACTATTCTCAAGTCTTCGTTCTGTCAATCGATCGAGCGATCAAGACGCCTCTTTGATGATCGCTTCGGCAATATTCGCCGGCACTTCGTTGTATTTGGCAAATTCCATGGTGTAGGTGGCGCGGCCCTGAGTCGCGGAGCGCAGATCCGTCGCGTAACCGAACATCTCGGACAGGGGCACTTCGGCGTGGACGATCTTGCCGCCCGCCTCATCATCCATACCCTGGATCATGCCGCGGCGCCGATTGAGGTCACCGATTACGTCGCCCATGTTTTCTTCGGGGGTCACCACCTCGACCTTCATGATCGGCTCAAGCAATACCGCACCGGCCTTGCGCGCGCCCTCTTTCACACCCATGGACCCGGCAATCTTGAACGCCATTTCGTTGGAGTCCACGTCGTGATAGGAACCATCGAACAAGGTCACCTTGACGTCCACCACCGGGTAACCGGCGATCACGCCGTTTTGCAGCTGTTCCTGTATACCCTTGTCTACAGCGGGAATGTATTCCCGGGGGACCACGCCGCCGACGATGGCGTTGACGAATTCATAGCCCTTGCCGGACTCTTGCGGCTCGATTTTCAGCCACACATGACCGTACTGGCCGCGACCGCCGGACTGGCGCACGAATTTGCCTTCCTGCTCCACGGTCTTGCGAATGGTCTCGCGATACGCCACCTGTGGTTTACCCACATTGGCCTCGACCTTGAACTCACGGCGCATACGGTCGACGATGATGTCCAGATGCAACTCGCCCATACCGGAGATGATGGTCTGGCCGCTCTCCTCGTCGGTGTGGACGCGGAACGAAGGATCTTCCTGGGCGAGGCGCCCCAGGGCCAGACCCATTTTTTCCTGGTCGGGCTTAGTCTTGGGCTCCACCGCCACCGAGATCACCGGCTCGGGGAATTCCATGCGCTCCAGGATGATGATCTTGTCGGGATTGCACAGGGTATCGCCGGTGGTGACGTCTTTCAGACCCACCGCCGCGGCGATGTCGCCGGCGCGCACTTCTTTGATCTCTTCGCGGCTGTTGGCGTGCATCTGCACCATACGGCCGACACGCTCCTTCTTCGACTTCACAGGGTTATATACCGTATCGCCGGAATTCAAGACGCCGGAATAGACGCGGAAGAAGGTCAAGGTACCGACGAAGGGATCGGTGGCGATCTTGAACGCCAAGGCCGAGAACGGCTCTTCATCCGTGGGATGACGTTCGGCCGGGGTATGATCGGCATCGTCCAGCAGACCCTTCACCGCGGGCACATCCGCCGGTGACGGCATATAGTCGATCACCGCGTCCAGCATGGCCTGCACGCCTTTGTTCTTGAAGGCGGAGCCGCACAGGATGGGCACAATCTCATTGGCGACGGTACGAGCACGGATCGCATTCTTGATCTCCGCCTCGGTTAAAGCCACCCCTTCCAGATACTTTTCCATCAATTCTTCTGAAGATTCCGCCGCGGCCTCGACCATTTTTTCGTGCCACTCCGCGCAGAGCTCCTGCATATCGGCGGGGATTTCCTTCTCTTCGAAGGTCATACCCTGGGTCTCATCGCTCCAGTAGATGGCCTTCATCTTGACCAGATCCACCACGCCCTTGAAGTCTTCCTCGGCGCCGATCGGCAGCTGGATAGGAATGGCAATACTCCCCAGGCGCTTCTTGATCTGGTCGACTACGCGCAGGAAATTGGCGCCCATGCGATCCATTTTATTGACGAAGGCCAGACGCGGCACGCCGTAGCGATTGGCCTGGCGCCATACCGTTTCCGATTGCGGCTGCACCCCGCCTACCGCGCAGAATACCGCGCAGGCGCCGTCGAGCACGCGCAGGGAACGCTCCACTTCGATGGTAAAGTCCACGTGACCCGGGGTGTCGATGATATTGATGCGGTGCTGAGGATATTGCTTATCCATACCGGACCAGTAGCAGGTCGTCGCGGCCGAGGTGATGGTAATCCCGCGCTCCTGTTCCTGCTCCATCCAGTCCATGACCGCAGCACCGTCATGCACCTCACCTATCTTGTGCGAAATGCCGGTATAAAACAGGACGCGCTCAGTAGTCGTCGTCTTGCCGGCGTCAATGTGCGCGGCAATGCCGATGTTGCGGTAACGGTCGATTGGTGTGCTGCGTGCCACGATCAAAAATCCTCAAACCAATTAAATTCGAAACTTCGTAATTACCAACGGTAGTGGGAAAAGGCCTTGTTGGCCTCCGCCATGCGGTGGGTATCCTCGCGCTTCTTCACAGCCGCGCCGCGCTTTTCCGCCGCATCCAATATCTCGCCGGCAAGCCGCAGATCCATGGACTTCTCGCTACGCTTGCGCGCCGCGTCGATCATCCAGCGCATCGCCAGGGCGAACTGCCGATCGGAGCGCACTTCCACCGGTACCTGGTAGGTAGCACCGCCGACGCGACGAGACTTTACCTCGACGATGGGCTTTACGTTATCCAGCGCCTGATTCAGAAGCTGAAATGCGTCACCCTTGCTCTTCTCGCTCACCCGATCCAGGGCACCGTATATGATGCGCTCAGCGACCGATTTCTTGCCGCTCTCCATCACCACATTGACGAAGCGGGTCAGCATCTCGCTGCCGTACTTGGGGTCCGCCAACACCGGACGTTTGCTTGCTACTCTTCTGCGTGCCATATCTCTTATACCTATATATATGTATTAGGCCTTGGGCCGCTTGGAACCGTACTTGGAACGACCCTGACGGCGGCTCGCCACCCCAGCGGTGTCCAGGCTGCCGCGCACCGTGTGGTAACGCACACCGGGCAAATCCTTGACACGGCCGCCGCGAATCAGCACCACCGAGTGCTCCTGCAGATTGTGGCCTTCACCACCGATGTAGGTGCTCACTTCCATGCCGTTGGTCAAACGAACACGGGCCACCTTACGCAGCGCGGAGTTCGGCTTCTTCGGTGTCGTGGTATACACGCGGGTGCACACGCCGCGCTTTTGCGGACAGCCGTTCAGCGCCGGCACCTTACTCTTTTCCTTTTTGCGCGACCGAGGTTTGCGCACCAATTGGTTCGTTGTTGCCATGAATCGTTGACTCCAGCCCAAAATAAACTAAGCGTGCAACCCGTCGGCCCACTGTCCCATGCCAGCGCTGCCTAATCCGGGTGAACGCTTAAAAATGCTTGAAAATTTAATTAGGTGACAAACGGAAAGCGCATGCCGCCCTATAAAAGAAGCGGCATTTTAGGGCCGCACCGATGGACTGTCAATAGGGGCCGCACCACCGCGGCCCCTTATTTCGTCCATTTTCTATTATTCCGAGGCGCTGAGCGCCTGGTTCAACGCCCGCTCGACATCCTCGGCGGTAGTCTTCTTTGGCTCGACCAGCTCCTCCTTCAGGCGCTGCCGCTTGCGACGGCGCTCGGTGTGGTAGGCCAAACCGGTGCCGGCGGGGATAAGCCTGCCGACGATGACGTTCTCCTTAAGACCGCGCAGATCGTCCATCTTGCCGCTAACCGCGGCCTCGGTAAGCACCCGAGTGGTCTCCTGGAAGGAAGCGGCGGAGATGAACGACTCGGTGGCCAGGGAGGCCTTGGTAATCCCCAGTAACAGCGGGGTATAGACGCCTGACATCTTATCGTCGCCCTGAATCCGTTCATTTTCCTCCAGTAATCTGGCACGGTCGACCTGCTCGCCCTTGAGCAGACGGGTATCGCCCGCATCCAGCACCTCGATCTTGCGCAGCATCTGCCGCACGATCACCTCGATGTGCTTGTCGTTGATCTTAACGCCCTGCAGGCGGTAGACGTCCTGGACCTCGTTGACGATGTAGTTGGCCAGCGGCTCCACCCCCAGCAGGCGCAGGATGTCGTGGGGATTGGGGGCGCCGTCGACGACGGTCTCACCTCTATCCACGTGCTCACCCTCGAACACGGTGACGTTGCGCCATTTCGGGATCAACTCTTCGTGCTGGGTGCCGTCCTGGGCGGTGATGATCAGACGCTGCTTGCCCTTGGTCTCGCGGCCGAAGCTGACCGTACCGGAAATCTCCGCCAGAATGAACGGATCCTTGGGCTTACGGGCCTCGAACAGGTCCGCCACCCGCGGCAGACCGCCGGTAATGTCACGGGTCTTGGAAGATTCCTGCGGAATACGGGCGACTACGTCGCCCACCCCGACCCGGGAACCGTCTTCCAGATTGACGATGGCGCCGGCCGGCAGGTAATAAGAGGCCGGGATATCGGTGCCGGCGATACACAAGTCCTTGCCGTGCTCGTCCACCAGCTTGACCATGGGACGCTGATCCTTGGCGGCGCTGCTGCGCTGCTTGGGATCGATAATCACCCACGAGCTCAAACCCGTCATCTCGTCAGTATGGCGCTGGACGGTCATAGCCTCGACAAAATCGTGGAAACGCACCAGACCCGCCACCTCGGTGATCACCGGGTGGGTATGGGGATCCCAGTTGGCCACGACCTGGCCGGACTCCACCCCGTCACCGTCGTCGATGGTCAGCACCGCACCGTAGGGGATCTTGTAGCGTTCGCGCTCCAGGCCGGACTCGTCGAGCACGGTCAATTCCCCGGAACGGGACACCGCCACATTATTACCGCTGGCGTGTTTGGCCATCTTGATGTTGTGAAGGCGGGCCTTACCCTTGGACTTCACTTCCACGCTGTTCACCGCGGCGGAACGGGAGGCCGCGCCGCCGATGTGGAAGGTACGCATGGTGAGCTGGGTCCCCGGCTCGCCGATGGACTGGGCGGCGATAACACCCACCGCCTCGCCGATGTTCACCCGGTGACCGCGCGCCAGGTCACGCCCGTAACAGGAGGCGCAGACCCCATAGCGGGTCTCACAGGTAATGGGCGAACGCACCATGACATGATCGATGCTCATGGCCTCCAGGCGATCCACCCAGTCTTCGTCCAACAGGGTACCGGCCGGGACGGCGATCTCGCTCGGTCTGCCGGGGGTGGGCACGTCTTCCGCCACCACTCGACCCAGGACCCGTTCACGCAGAGGCTCCACCACGTCGCCGCCTTCGATGAGCGGCGTCTTGAGCAGACCGTTGCTGGTCCCGCAATCCACTTCAGTAATAACCAGATCCTGGGCCACGTCCACCAGCCGGCGGGTGAGATAGCCGGAGTTGGCGGTCTTGAGCGCGGTATCGGCCAGACCCTTACGGGCACCGTGGGTTGAAATGAAGTACTGCAATACGTCCAGACCTTCACGGAAGTTCGCGGTGATCGGCGTCTCGATGATGGAACCGTCGGGCTTGGCCATCAGGCCGCGCATCCCCGCCAACTGACGGATCTGGGCGGCACTACCACGGGCACCAGAGTCGGCCATCATATATATGGAATTGAAAGAAGGCTGTTTGACATCCTTGCCGGCGGCATCCTTCACTAGATCGGTGCCCAGCTCGTCCATCATCGCCTTGGCCACCTGGTCGTTGGCATGGGACCAGATATCCACCACCTTGTTATAACGCTCGCCGTTGGTGACCAGACCGGAGGTGTACTGCTCTTCAATCTCCTTGACCTCGTGCTCGGCGGCGGTAACGATGCCCTCCTTGCGCTTGGGCACCACCATATCGTCCACGCCCACCGACACACCGGAGCGGGTGGCGTAATAAAACCCGGTATACATCAGGCGATCGGCGAACACTACGGTGGCCTTCAAACCGACGCGGCGATAGCAGGTATTCACCAATCGAGAGAGGGATTTCTTGGTCATATCCTGATTGACCGAGTCGAAGGGCAGACCGGCCGGCAGTATTTCCGCCAGCAGGGAACGGCCCGCCGTGGTATCCACGACGCGGCGGCGCTCAACGATCTCGCCTTTTTCATCGAACACCCGCTCGGTAATACGCACCTTTACCCGGGCATGAAGCTCCACCGCGCCGCTTTGATAGGCGCGATGCACTTCCGAGACATCGGCGAAAGCCATACCGGTGCCCTTGGCCTCGGCGCGTTCGCGGGTCATGTAATACAGCCCTAGCACCACGTCCTGGGTCGGGATGATGATGGGTTCGCCGTTGGCGGGCGACAACACATTATTGGTGGACATCATCAAGGCGCGGGCCTCGATTTGCGCCTCCAGAGACAAAGGCACGTGTACCGCCATCTGGTCGCCGTCGAAGTCGGCGTTATACGCGGTACACACCAGAGGATGCAGCTGAATGGCCTTGCCTTCGATCAAAACCGGCTCGAAGGCCTGGATACCCAGACGGTGCAGAGTGGGCGCACGGTTCAACAGGACCGGATGTTCGCGGATCACTTCTTCCAGAATATCCCACACCTCGGGACCCTGGCGCTCCACCAGCTTCTTGGCCGCCTTGATGGTAGTGGCGAGGCCGCGCAGCTGCAGCTTACTGAAGATGAAGGGCTTGAACAGTTCCAGGGCCATCAACTTGGGCAGACCGCACTGATGGAGTTTCAGGGTCGGCCCCACCACGATCACGGAACGACCGGAGTAGTCGACACGCTTGCCCAGCAGGTTCTGACGGAAACGGCCCTGCTTGCCTTTGATCATGTCGGCCAGGGACTTGAGCGGGCGGCGGTTACTGCCGGTGATGGCCTTGCCGCGGCGGCCGTTGTCCAGCAGCGCATCCACCGCTTCCTGCAGCATGCGCTTTTCGTTGCGCACGATGATGTCCGGCGCATTGAGATCCAGCAGCCGCTTGAGACGATTGTTGCGGTTGATGACGCGGCGGTAGAGATCATTGAGATCGGAGGTGGCGAAACGTCCGCCGTCCAGCGGCACCAGGGGACGCAGTTCGGGCGGCAACACCGGCAGCACTGTCATTACGATCCACTCCGGACGGTTGCCGGATTCGGTGAAGGCCTCGATCAGCTTAAGGCGTTTGGTGAGTTTCTTGATGCGCGTTTCCGAGCCGGAGGTGGTGATCTCCTCGCGCAGTTTCACTGCCTCTTTTTCCAGGTCAATGCGCGACAATAACTCGTGCACCGCCTCGGCGCCCATGCGCGCGTCGAACTCATCACCGTATTCCTCGATGGCGTCCAGGTATTGCTCGTCGGTGAGCAATTGGCTGCGCTCCAGCTGGGTCATGCCGGGATCGATCACCACAAAGGATTCGAAGTACAGCACCCGCTCGATGTCGCGCAAGGTCATATCCAGCAGCAGACCCATGCGCGACGGCAGGGACTTGAGGAACCAGATATGCGCCACCGGACTGGCCAGCTCAATGTGGGCCATGCGCTCGCGGCGCACCTTGGCCAGGGTCACTTCAACACCGCACTTTTCGCAGATCACGCCGCGATGCTTGAGACGCTTATATTTGCCGCACAGGCACTCATAGTCCTTCACCGGCCCGAAAATCTTGGCGCAGAATAAACCATCGCGCTCGGGCTTGAAGGTTCGGTAATTGATGGTCTCCGGCTTCTTCACCTCACCGAAAGACCAGGAGCGAACCTTGGTAGGCGATGCCAGACCGATGCGGATGGCGTCGAATTCCTCAACCTGCCCCTGCTGCTTCAATATGCTAAGTAGATCTTTCATTGCGTCTCCTACTCGAAACTTTCGAGTCTATGTAGGGTAGGTTAGCGAAGCGTAACCCGCCATCATTTGGTGGGTTACGGCGCCGGCGGCGCCTAACCCACCCTACATTTAAATCAATACTGCTCCAGCTCGATGTCGATGCCGAGCGCCCGAATCTCTTTGACCAACACGTTGAAGGATTCCGGCATGCCGGCCTCCATGCGATGGTCGCCGTCCACGATGTTCTTGTACATCTTGGTACGGCCGGTCACGTCGTCGGACTTCACGGTCAACATCTCCTGCAAGGTATAAGCGGCGCCGTAGGCCTCCAGGGCCCAGACTTCCATCTCACCGAAGCGCTGACCGCCGAACTGCGCCTTGCCGCCCAGCGGCTGCTGGGTGACCAGGCTGTACGGGCCGGTGGAACGGGCATGCACCTTGTCATCCACCAAGTGGTTGAGCTTGAGCATGTACATATAACCCACGGTCACCGGACGGTCGAAGGCATCACCGGTACGACCGTCATACAAGGTGGTCTGACCGGAACGGGGCAGGCCCGCCAGGTCCAGCATGGCCTTGATCTCAGCCTCGGCCGCGCCGTCGAACACCGGGGTGGCCATGGGCACGCCGCGGCGCAGATTACCGCTCAGCTCCATGATTTCATCGTCGGTCAGGGATTTGAGATCTTCCTTCTTACCGCTGGTGTTGTAGACCTTGTCCAGGAACTGACGGATGTCGGCGGCCTTGCGCTGCGCATCCAGCATCTCACCGATCCTATAACCCACACCCTTGGCCGCCCAGCCCAAATGGGCTTCCAGAACCTGGCCTACGTTCATACGCGAGGGCACACCCAAGGGGTTGAGCACGATGTCCACCGGCCTGCCGTCGGCGTCGAACGGCATGTCTTCGGCGGGTACGATCATGGAGATCACACCCTTGTTACCGTGGCGACCGGCCATCTTGTCACCGGGCTGGATACGGCGCTTCACCGCCAGATAGACCTTGACCATCTTCAGCACGCCCGGGGCGAGATCGTCGCCGGCGGTGAGTTTGGCCTTCTTTTCGTCAAAGCGTCTGTCGAAGTCCTTGCGGCGCTCCTTGAGCTGCTCGGAGAGCTGCTCCAGTTGCTTGTCCGCCTCCTCGTTTTGCAAACGGATCTCGAACCACTTCTCGCGCGGCACCTCTTCCAGGTAGTCCTTGGTGATGGTGGTGCCGGCCTTCAACTTTTTGGGACCACCCGCCGCGGACTTGCGCAGCAACAGCTTTTCCACGCGCTGGTAGACGTGATCCTCGAGAATGCGGAATTGATCGTAAAGATCCTTTTTGAAGCGCTCCAGCTCGGACTTCTCGATCTCCTTGGAACGCTTGTCCTTTTCCACGCCTTCGCGGGTAAATACCTGCACATCGATGACCGTGCCGTTCATCCCGGACGGCACCCGCATGGAGGTATCCTTCACGTCGGAGGCCTTCTCACCGAAGATGGCGCGCAACAGTTTCTCTTCCGGCGTCAGCTGGGTTTCACCCTTGGGGGTGACCTTACCCACCAGGATGTCACCTGCCGCCACTTCGGCGCCGATGTAGACGATACCCGATTCATCCAGCTTGGCCAGCGCCGCCTCGCCCACGTTGGGGATGTCGGCGGTGATCTCTTCCGGTCCCAGCTTGGTGTCGCGGGCCACACAGTTGAGCTCTTCGATGTGGATACTGGTGAATCTATCCTCCTGCACGACCCGCTCGGAGATGAGGATGGAGTCCTCGAAGTTGTAGCCGTTCCAGGGCATGAAGGCCACCAGCATGTTCTGGCCCAAGGCCAGTTCGCCCATGTCGGTGGAGGGGCCGTCGGCAAGCACGTCGCTGCGGGCGACCTTGTCGCCGGTCTTCACCAGGGGTCGCTGGTTCAAGCAGGTGTTCTGATTGGAGCGGGTGTACTTGGTGAGGGTGTAGATGTCCACGCCCGCCTCGCCGGCGAGGGTCTCTTCATCGTTGACCCGCACCACGATACGACTGGCATCCACGGAATCGATGGTACCGCCGCGCTTGGCGACCACGGTCACACCGGAGTCCTGCGCCACTACCCGCTCGATGCCGGTGCCCACCAGAGGCTTCTCGGCACGCAGGGTCGGCACCGCCTGGCGTTGCATGTTGGAACCCATCAAGGCGCGGTTGGCGTCATCGTGCTCCAGGAACGGGATCAGGGAGGCCGCCACCGATACGATCTGTTTCGGCGACACATCGATGTAATCCACACGATCCGGGGTCATCAAGGCAAACTCGTTCAAATGCCTACAGGACACCAGTTCGTCGGTCAGCTTGGCCTTGGCGTCCACCGTAGCATTGGCCTGGGCGATGACGTATTGGCCTTCCTCGATGGCGGACAGGTAATCGATCTGATCGGTCACCCGACCGTCCTTCACCTTGCGATACGGGGTTTCCAGGAAACCGTACTCGTTGGTGCGGGCATATACCGACAACGAGTTGATCAGGCCGATGTTCGGTCCTTCAGGCGTCTCGATAGGACAGACCCGACCGTAATGAGTGGGATGCACGTCGCGCACCTCGAAACCGGCACGCTCGCGGGTCAGACCGCCCGGTCCCAAGGCCGAAACGCGGCGCTTGTGGGTCACTTCCGACAGCGGGTTGTTCTGGTCCATGAATTGCGACAACTGGCTGGAGCCGAAGAATTCCTTGATGGCCGCCGATACCGGTTTGGCGTTGATCAGCTCGTGGGGCACCAGACCTTCAGATTCGGCCAGGCTCAAACGCTCCTTCACCGCGCGCTCGACGCGCACCAGGCCGATGCGGAACTGGTTTTCCACCATCTCGCCGACACTGCGAATGCGGCGGTTACCCAAGTGGTCGATATCGTCCACCGTACCGTTGCCGTTTTTGATATCGATCAGGGTCTTGAGCACGGCGATGATATCGTCGTTGGTCAACACGCCCGAACCGGTGATCTCCTGACGGCCGACGCGGCGATTGAACTTCATGCGGCCCACCGGCGACAAGTCATAGCGATCCGGACTGAAGAACAGGTTCTGGAACAAGGCCTGAGCCGCTTCTTTAGTAGGCGGTTCACCGGGACGCATCATGCGGTAGATTTCCACCAGCGCCTCCAGCTCCGAGGTGGTGGCGTCGCTACGCAGGGTCTGCGATATGTAAGGACCGCGATCCAGGTCGTTGGTGAACAGGGTCTGAATCTGCTTAACGCCTGACGCGGTGATCTTTTCGATCAAGTCCGCATTCAATTCATCGTTGGCATTGGCGACCACTTCACCGGTTTTGGTATCCACCACGGCATGTGCCAAGGTCTTACCCAGGAGGTATTCCTCGGGAACCACCAGGGTCTTGATCCCGGATTTTTCGATCTCTTTGATATGCCGCGCCATGATGCGACGGCCACCCTCGACCACCACCTTGCCTTTGACCTTGATATCAAAGGCGGCAATTTCACCGCGCAGGCGCTCCGGCACCAACTCCAACTTGTATTCACCTTTATCGATGCTGATGGTGTTGGTTTCGAAGAAAAAGCCCAGCATCTGCTCGGTATCATAACCGAGCGCGCGCAGCAACATGGTCGCCGGCAGCTTGCGGCGACGATCGATACGCACAAATACCAGATCGTTGGGATCGAACTCGAAATCCAACCACGAGCCGCGGTAGGGGATCACCCGCGCCGAGAACAACAATTTCCCGGAGGAGTGGGTCTTGCCCTTATCGTGCTCGAAAAACACACCCGGCGAACGATGGAGCTGTGACACCACCACGCGCTCCGTGCCATTGATGACGAAGGTGCCGTTATCGGTCATGAGCGGCATTTCGCCCATGTACACTTCTTGTTCCTTGATGTCCTTGACCGCGCCGGTGCCGCTCTCCTTGTCGTAGATCACCAGGCGGACCTTGACGCGCAAGGGTGCGGCGTAGGTCATGCCGCGCTGCTGACACTCCCGCACATCGAAGGTCGGGGTACCCAGGCGATAGCTTACGTATTCCAGCGCCGCACTGCCCGAATAGCTGGCAATAGGGAACACCGATTTGAACGCCGCGTGCAATCCATGATCGGGACGCTGGTCGGCATCCGCATCCAACTGCAGGAAGTGGCGGTAAGAATCCACTTGGATCGCCAACAGGTAGGGCACCTCCAGCACGGTGGGGAGTTTGCCAAAATCCTTACGAATCGATTTTTTCTCAGTGAAGGAGTAGGCCATCAATCTTCCTCTTCAAATCAGTAACATGTAACAAGTGGCAAGTAGCAAGAATCGGGATCGGCACAAGAAGTTTCGCTTAGATTTCCTTGCCGCCCTGTCCTTGCTACTTGCTACTCGTCATAGAAACAGGAAAAGGCCGGCGACACGACGCCGCCAGCCAATTCCCGGAATTACGTACACCGCCTATATAGGAACGGATATATACGGACATACGTTCAACAACGCCCAAGGACGTTGTTATTTGACCTCCACTTTGGCGCCAGCTTCCTCGAGCTGCTTCTTGAGGGCAGCCGCATCATCCTTGGAAACCGCTTCTTTAACGGTGGCGGGCACGCCTTCCACCATGTCCTTGGCCTCTTTCAAGCCCAAGCCGGTTACGGCACGAATCACCTTGATCACGTTGACCTTATTCTCGCCGAAGCTGGTCATGATCACGTTGAACTCGGTCTGCTCCTCGGCGGGGGCTGCAGCGGCACCTGCTGCGGGCGCGGCCGCCATGGCAACCGCCGCAGTCACGCCGAATTTCTCTTCCATGGCGGAGATCAGATCGACGATCTCCAGCACGCTCATATTTCCGATGGTTTCCAAAATTTCTGCTTTTGCAACAGCCATGATAATGACTCCTAAAATTTATCTGAAAAATAAGTAGCTCTATATTTGAATAAGATCCGTCGTCGCTTAAGCCGCCTGCTTCTGATCGCGCACCGCCGCAACAGTCCGCACCAGCTTCCCGACAGGCGCCTGCAAGGTGCTCGCCAGCTTCCCGATGGGGGCCTTCATGACCGCCAACAATTGGCTCAACGCTTCGTCGCGGGTCGGCATGGTCGCCAACGCTGACAAATCGCCGGGAGTCAACAAATTACCGCTCAAGGCAATGGCCTTGACCACCAGCTTGTCGTTGTCTTTGGCGAAATCGCGCATAACGCGAGCCGCTGCACCGGGCTCTTCCTTGGAAAAGGCCAATATCAACGGCCCCTTCAGGGAATCACTCATGCAGGCGTACCCGGTGTCCGTCAAGGCACGACGGGCCAGGGTGTTTCTGACCACCCTGAGATACACACCGGCATTGCGCGCATCTTGGCGAAGCTTGGTCATCTGTTCCACGCTCAGGCCCCGGTATTCCGCCGCGATGGCGGAGTGGGCACCACGTGCAACGATGGCTACTTCGGCGACGATGGCCTCTTTCTGCTCTTTAGTTAACAAGAGTCCACCTCCTACTTCACTATCAGCCGTCAGCTATGAGCTTTCAGCCACCAAGGCGTGAAATCCATAGATTTCAAGCCCACCTGAGACAGTCACAATGACTGCCCCATTACGGCTACCGTCGCCAGGAAAATCTGTCTCGGGCTCCACCGTCTGCGCAGGCCGGATACCAACGAAATCCCGTATCCAATTAAAGTCACCCACCTGCGGTCTTTGACAGCTGCCGGCTCGCACCGGCAGCCCAAAGTCTTAAATATCTTCAAGCTCAGAGTTAATAGCTCAAAGCTGAATGCTACTTGTTACTGCACCACCGTCGAGGTATCCACCGCAACCCCCGGACCCATGGTGCTCGATACCGTTACCTTGCGGACATATATGCCTTTGGCCGCGCTGGGCTTGGCCTTGATCAAACCCGCCATCAAGGCCTGGAGATTCTCATGCAGCGCCTTGACTTCAAAACTGGCCTTACCGATGGTGCAATGCACGATACCGGCCTTGTCGGCACGATATTGCACCTGACCGGCCTTGGCGTTATTCACCGCGGTGGTCACATCGGCGGTAACCGTCCCCACCTTGGGGTTGGGCATCAAACCGCGAGGGCCGAGGATCTGGCCGAGCTGACCGACGACGCGCATGGCGTCAGGGGTGGCGATCACCAGATCAAAATTGATGTTGCCGGCCTTCACCTGTTCCGCCAGATCATCGAATCCCACTACGTCGGCGCCGGCGGCCTTGGCGGCGTCGGCATTGGCACCCTGGGCAAACACGGCCACCCGAATAGTCTTGCCAGTGCCATTGGGCAGCACGGTAGAACCGCGCACCACCTGGTCGGACTTACGCGCATCGATGCCGAGATTGACGCTCACATCCACCGCCTCATTGAACTTGGCGCTGGCGCAGTCCTTTACCAGGACCAAGGCATCTTCAATTCCGTAAATCTTGCCGAACTCCACCTTGGAGCGGATGGCCTGAATACGTTTGCTTAACTTCGCCATCACACGCCCTCCGTGTTCAGACCCATGCTGCGGGCGCTGCCGGCGATGGTACGCACCGCGGCGTCCAGATCCGCCGCCGTGAGGTCGGGCATCTTAGTCTTGGCAATCTCTTCCAACTGGGCGCGGGTCACCGTGCCCACCTTGACGGTGTGGGGGGTGGCGCTGCCGCTGTCGATACCCGCCGCCTTCTTCAACAAAATGCTGGCGGGCGGGGTCTTGGTGATAAAGGTAAAGCTGCGGTCGTTATACACGGTGATGACCACCGGCAAGGGCAAGCCCTGCTCCACCTTCTGGGTCTGGGCGTTGAACGCCTTGCAGAACTCCATGATGTTGACACCGTGCTGACCCAGCGCCGGACCCACCGGGGGACTGGGATTGGCCTGACCGGCCTTTACCTGCAATTTGATATAAGCCTGAACCTTCTTTGCCATGATTGACTCCTGATTGGGTACGAACGCCTTACGGCTCCCCGGTTACAACAACCGCAGGCCGCGAGATTTCCGCTCACGGCTTACAGCTCGATTTAGCCTTTTTCCACCTGACCGAACTCGAGCTCCACTGGTGTGGAACGCCCGAAAATCAGCACCGCCACCCGCAGGCGGCTCTTTTCGTAGTTGACCTCTTCCACCACACCGTTGAAATCGGCGAAGGGACCTTCGGTCACCCGCACGACCTCACCCGGCTCGAACAGCACCTTGGGTCTGGGTTTCTCCACGCCCTCTTGGACGCGCTGCAGAATCTTGTCCGCCTCTTTGTCGGTGATGGGCGCGGGGCGATTGCTGGTACCGCCGATGAAGCCCATCACCTTGGGCACATCCTTGACCAAGTGCCAGGTATTGTCATCCATCTCCATCTGCACCAGCACGTAGCCGGGGAAAAACTTGCGCTCGCTCTTGCGCTTCTGGCCGGCGCGCATTTCCACCACCTCTTCAGTAGGCACCAGAACCTCGCCGAACTTATCTTCCATGTGGTAGAGCTTGATTCGCTCCTTCAGTGAACGCACCACCTGGTTCTCGAAGCCCGAGTAAGCATGGACCACATACCAGCGCATCGTCATTCCTTTTTCAGCCCCCTTGGCCCGTCAATAATTTAACCGACCATAATAAGAACATATCCAGCCCCCAGAGGAACACCGCCACAGCCACCACCAAACCCATCACCACCAGGGTGGTCTGGGTAGTCTCCTTACCGGAGGGCCATACAACCTTGCGGACCTCGATCTGGGATTCGCGGAAGAAGCCCACCAACTGGCGACCCGCATTCGTCTGCACCACGATCACCACACAGACAATCGCCACCGCCAGCAGCGCCGGGACGCGTATCAACAGTGAATACTGCTCAAACCAATAAAAGCCGGCCAAAGCGCCGACCACCAGCAAGGCGGCCACTATCCATTTAATCTTATCTGCCATACCCGCCCACAAATCACTTTCACTTCAATATGGCAGGCCAGGAGGGAATCGAACCCCCAACCTGCGGTTTTGGAGACCGCCGCTCTGCCAATTGAGCTACTGGCCTAAACACAACTGCATAAGGACCCAAGAAACAAGTAAACAAAAGGAATGGATGAGCACCGCGTATTGCGCCGAACCCCATCCAGCCCCTTTGTTCTTTATCTCTTGGATCTTTGCTCTATCGCTACTTGATCACCTTACTTACCACGCCGGCACCCACGGTACGCCCGCCTTCGCGAATCGCGAACCGCAATCCCTCTTCCATCGCGATGGGGTTGATCAGGCTCACCACCATACTGATGTTGTCGCCCGGCATTACCATCTCCACCCCTTCCGGCAGCTCCACCGCACCGGTCACGTCGGTGGTGCGGAAATAGAACTGCGGGCGATAACCCTTGAAGAACGGCGTATGACGGCCGCCTTCATCCTTACTCAAAATATAGACTTCCGCTTCGAAATCGGTGTGCGGGGTGATGGAACCGGGCTTGGCCAACACCTGGCCGCGCTCCACGTCCTCACGCTTGGTCCCGCGCAGCAGCACGCCCACGTTGTCGCCCGCCTGGCCGTCGTCCAGCAGCTTGCGGAACATTTCCACGCCCGTGCAGGTGGTCTTGACGGTGGCCTTGATGCCCACGATCTCGACTTCTTCGCCCACCTTGACCCGACCGCGTTCGATACGCCCGGTCACCACCGTGCCGCGACCTGAGATCGAGAACACGTCTTCGATCGGCATCAGGAACGGCAGGTCCACGGGGCGCTCCGGCACCGGGATGTAACTGTCCATGGCTTCCACCAGCTTCAAGATCGCCGGCTCGCCGATGTCGCTCTTATCCCCTTCCAGGGCCTTCAGCGCCGATCCCTTGATGATCGGGGTGTCGTCGCCGGGGAATTGATACTTGTCCAGCAACTCCCGCACTTCCATTTCCACCAGGTCCAGCAACTCGGCGTCGTCAACCATGTCCGCCTTGTTCATGAACACCACGATGTAGGGCACGCCCACCTGGCGCGCCAGCAGGATGTGCTCGCGGGTCTGCGGCATCGGGCCGTCTGCAGCCGACACCACCAGGATCGCGCCGTCCATCTGCGCCGCACCCGTGATCATGTTCTTTACATAGTCGGCGTGTCCCGGGCAGTCCACATGGGCGTAATGACGATTCTCCGATTCGTATTCCACGTGCGCCGTGGCGATCGTGATACCGCGCGCCCGTTCTTCCGGCGCCGCGTCAATCTGGTCGTAGCCCTTCGACTCACCACCAAATTTCTCCGACAATACCTTCGTCAGCGCCGCCGTCAACGTCGTCTTTCCATGGTCAACGTGACCAATCGTTCCCACGTTTACGTGCGGCTTCTTACGCTCAAATTTACCCTTGGACATCGAAATAACTCCTCAAAGCAAATGGACGGCCATCTTTACCGACAGCGCGCTCGCGCCTCCCAAATATATCCAACTCAACATGGAGCCCATAACCGGATTCGAACCGGTGACCTCTTCCTTACCAAGGAAGTGCTCTACCGACTGAGCTATATGGGCCGTGCTCAACCTTTGCAATCGACCTTCAAATCATCAAGCCCAGTTGGAGCGGGTGATGGGAATCGAACCCACACCATCAGCTTGGAAGGCTGAGGTTCTACCATTGAACTACACCCGCCTTCTCTCACTACGCCAATACTTATGGAATGACGCTCCCCCTTGGAAGCTCCACCATCCGCAAATTTCCGACACTGGTGGAGGGGGGTGGATTCGAACCACCGAAGGCTGAGCCGTCAGATTTACAGTCTGATCCCTTTGGCCGCTCGGGAACCCCTCCGCAAGAAGCAAGGGGCGTATTTTGATGAAATGACCCTGCCGTGTCAACGTCTGCTTGAAGTTATTTCACTCACCAGCAAGACTATTTTAGGCGATGTAACCCTGCTGTTCGAGATAGAGAAATGCCCGCTGGGCTGCTTCTTCGATGCTCAGACCGTCGGTATCTATCTTCAATTCCGGGTCTACCGGCGCCTCATAGGGATCGCTTATCCCAGTAAACTCCTTAATAATCCCGGCACGCGCCTTGGCGTAGAGGCCTTTGCGGTCCCGCCCCTCGCATACCGCCAGGGACGTCGCCACATGCACCTCGATGAAGCCGCCGTACTGGCTGATCATCTGCCGCACCTCGCGGCGCATCTCGGCATACGGGGCGATGGGGGCGCAGATGGCGATGCCGCCGTTCTTGGTGATTTCACTGGCCACATAACCGATGCGGCGGATATTGAGATTGCGATGTTCCCGGGAAAACCCCAGCTCACTGGAGAGATTCTTGCGCACCACGTCGCCGTCCAGCAAGGTCACCGGCCGACCGCCCAACTCCAGCAACTTGGCCAGCACCGCCTTGGCGATGGTGGATTTGCCCGCCCCGGACAAGCCGGTAAAAAACAAGGTAAGCCCTTGTTTCGAACGGGCGGGATAGCGGACGCGCAGCTCGGCAATGATCTCCGGAAAGGAAAACCAGGCCGGGATCTCCAGACCTTCGCGCAACCGGCGCTTCAATTCGGCCTCGTCGATACTGTGGGTGCGCGTCCCGGGCCGCACCTGGGCCAGCGGCTCAAAACCGGCGCTGTCTTCCACATATACCAAGGGTTCGCGCGCAATCAGCTGCACACCCAGTTCCGCCCCATAACGGGGCATAACTTCCTTTAAGTCCTTGTCGTCGACACCGTAACCGCGCGCCGCACCGGCCTCCCACAGCATATGGCTGCACCCGAAATTGCGGCGCACCACGGCATGCCATAACATCTCCCGCAACCCGCCCCCCCGGGCGGGGATGGACAACAGGCTCAACAGCGTGGTCTGCTGCGGGTAATGATCCAACAGCGCCCGGTAGCAACGCGCCCGGTAGTAATAGTCCTCCTCCTCTTCGACCACGGGATGGAGCAGCAGATTGGCCCCCAGTTCCCGCACCGCCCGCACGCTCATCTCGCGCTGCGCGGCATGCAGCGGCGCGTTGCCGTGAAAGGCCGCCACCTGCACCCAGCCCCGCTTGGCGAACTGGGCGCGTAATTCCGCCGGCGAGTAACGCAGATCCGTAAAGCTATGATGCATAACCGCTTCCACGCCCTCAACGCGGCCGCCCACGTAGACCGGCTCGGTGCCGGCGAGAAATTGCGCGACGCCGGGGTGATGGGGATCGCTGCTGCCGAACAAGACCAGCGCCTCGGCGGCACGATCGGGGCGCCACACCTCATCTATATGGAGTACCGCCAGCAACACTCCTTCCAGGTCGCGCAAGGCCAGGCTTTGCCCCGGCGCCAGCTTATCCCCCAAGACCTCACTGACATCCAGGGTGACCGGCAAGGGCCACAGAGTTCCATCCGCCAGACGCATCTCGCCCAGAACCTGCTCGTAATCCTTCCTCCCCATAAAACCGTGCAAGGGCGAATAGGCACCGTTCATCAACAGGTCCAGATCCGCCTGTTGCCGGGTTGTGACATCCCAGGACGGCATGGACAAGGCCGCCTCCTTCAACTCCGCAATGCGGGTTTCGTCGGCAAACAAATTCACCAGTTCTCCGCCATAGGGGGCGATCAGATCGTTCATCAAGGGCCTTTCGGAAGGTCGAATTATGCAGGTCATTGTAGGCAACTCACCCTCGCCACGCCAGAGAAACAGCGGCAAAGATGGTATTCTTTTGAGGATTTATCATCCTAAAGGAATCATTGTGATGACAGCGCGCAAACCGATCATGGTCACCGGCGGCGCCGGTTATATCGGCAGTCATGTGATCCGCCAACTCGGAGCCGCCGGCTATCCGGTGATCGTTCTCGACAACCTCTCCACCGGTTTTCGCCGCTCGGTGCTGCACGGTGAATTGGTGGAAGGCAACAGTGGCGACCGGGAATTGGTGGGCGCTTTGATCCGTGAGCACGACATCGAAGCGGTGTTGCACTTCGCCGCCCACATTGTGGTACCCGAATCCGTGGCCGAACCGCTCAAGTACTACGGCAATAACACCTGCAACACCCGCAACCTGCTGCAAGCCTGCCACGACAACGGCGTGAAGCGCTTCATCTTCTCCTCCACCGCCGCGGTGTACGGCATCCCGGCGGGATCCTCCGCAGGGGAGGATAGTCCGCTGGCACCCATCAACCCCTACGGCCTGTCGAAGCTCATGAGCGAATGGATGCTGCGCGACCTCGCCGCCGCCGGCGACCTGAGTTATGTGGCGCTGCGCTATTTCAACGTCGCCGGCGCTGATCCCGAGGGCCGTATAGGCCAGTCCACGCCCAAGGCGACCCATTTAATCAAGGTGGCCTGCGAACACGCCGTGGGTAAACGCGATGAAGTCGCCATCTTCGGCACCGACTATCCCACGCCCGACGGCAGCGGCGTACGCGACTATATTCACGTCGACGATCTCGCCGCCGCCCACATCCTGGCGCTGAATTACCTGGAACAGGGCGGCGCATCGCAAATCCTCAACTGCGGCTACGGTCACGGCTACAGCGTGCGCGAGGTACTGGATAGCGTACAGCGAGTCAGCGGCGTCAAACTCAATATCCGCGAGGAGCCGCGCCGCGCCGGCGACCCGCCTGCGCTCATCGCCAAGGCGGATCGCATCCGCGACGTGCTGGGCTGGCAGCCGCAGCGCGACGACCTGGAATTCATCGTCAAGACCGCACTGGCCTGGGAAAAGCACCTGTTGACCCAAGCCGCGCAATAAACGCGCGGACATCAGCGCGTCGGCATCGTCATGAGCACTGTTCTACCCGTCGACGAGGTGATCCCCCAACTCGCCGCCGCCTTGCGCCACGGCAACAGGGCCGTATTGCAGGCCCCGCCCGGCGCCGGCAAGACCACGCGCATCCCGCTCGCCCTGTTCAATGAGCCCTGGCTGGATGGCAAACGCATCCTGATGCTGGAACCGCGCCGCCTCGCGGCGCGTAGCGCCGCTCATTACATGGCGCGGCAACTGGACGAGCCAGTGGGCGAAACCGTGGGTTACCGGGTGCGCATGGACAGCCGCGTCGGCAAGCATACCCGCATCGAGGTACTCACCGAAGGCGTGCTCACCCGCCTGCTGCAAGATGATCCGAGCTTGACCGACGTGGGACTGGTGATCTTCGACGAATTCCATGAACGCAGCCTGCAGGCCGATCTGGGCCTCGCCTTGTGCCTGGAGATCCAAGCGGCATTGCGCGACGATCTGCGCCTGCTGGTGATGTCGGCCACCCTCGCCGGCGAGGCGGTGTCGGCCCTGCTGGGAAATGCGCCCGTCATCACCAGCACCGGCCGCAGTTTTCCGGTCGCAACCCGCTACCTGCCGCCCGATCCGCGCCGCGCCACGGGATCCGCCTTCCTCGATCATGTCGCCACCGCCATCAAGCGCGCCATTACTGAAGAGTCCGGCAGCATCCTGGCGTTCCTGCCTGGGGTTGCGGAGATCAAGCGCGTCGAGCGATTGCTGCGTGAGTCACAACCCGGATCGCAGACTCGAATCTGCCCACTGTACGGCGAACTCAGCCAGGACGCGCAGGACCAGGCCATCCTCCCCGCGCCCGCGGGCCAGCGCAAAGTGGTGCTGGCCACCGCCATCGCCGAGACCAGCCTCACCATCGAAGGCATCCGCGTGGTCATCGACAGCGGCTGGGCGCGCGGGCCGCGCTTCGATCCGGTCAGCGGCTTGACCCGCCTCACCACCCAAGCCGCCTCACAGGCCTCCGCGGAACAACGCCGCGGCCGCGCCGGCCGTCTCGAAGCCGGCGTGTGTTACCGCCTGTGGAGCGAGGGCGCGCATCACAAGCTGCCGGAATACGACCGCCCGGAGATCCTGGATGCGGATCTCGCCTCACTGGCCCTGGACATCGCGCAATGGGGCAGCGGTGACCCCAACACGCTCGCCTGGCTGGATCCGCCGCCCGCGGCGCATTACGCCCAGGCCAGCGAATTGCTGCAGGAGCTCGGCGCCCTGAATGACAAGGGCGCCATTACCGCCCACGGCGGACGCATGGCGCAACTGGCCATGCACCCGCGACTCGCACACATGGTACTCAAGGGAATGGAATTGAAATTAGGCGCACTGGCCTGCGACCTCGCCGCCCTGCTGGGCGAGCGCGACATCCTCAATATCCGATTCCCTGCTGCGGGCATAAAGGGCCAACGCGACGCCGATCTGAACGCACGCCTGCAGGCCCTGCGCAACGAACACACCATTGAGGGCATCGACCGCACCGCCTGTGGGCGGGTTCGTAAACAGGCCGAGCAATGGCGACGGCAATTACGCATCGCCGCTCACAACGCAACGCGCGCGGATCACGCCGGCCTGTTGCTGGCCTACGCCTATCCCGACCGCATCGCTCAACGCCGTCCCGGTAGCGAACCGCGCTATCTGCTCGCCAACGGCCGCGGCGCGTTCTTCGCCCAACACGAACCCCTGAGCGCGGCGGACTACATCGTAGCCGCCCATCTCGACGGCGGACAAAACACCCGATCCCCTGCGGGGGGCATAAAAGAGGCGCGCATCTTTCTCGCCGCGGTGCTCGACCGCGCGGAATTGCAACAGTATTTCTCCGACCTCATCACATCAAAGGACATCATCGCCTGGGACGAGCGCAATGAATGCGTGCAAGCGCGCCGGCAACGATGCCTGGGCGCACTGATACTGGACGATGCAACTTTGACCGGTGCCGATCAGGAAACCGTCTCCTTAGCCATGCTGCATGGCATTGGTGAGATGGGCATCAGCTGCCTGCCGTGGAATAAAGGTCTGCGCGCCTGGCAACAGCGTGTGCAGTTTCTACATCGCCTTGAACCGCAACGCTGGCCGGATGTCAGCGATGAACGACTGTTCGCCACCATGGAAGATTGGCTCGCACCTTACCTCAACGGCATCACGCGCCGCACCCATCTCGCCGGAATGGATTTGCATGCCGCCTTAACCGCTTTGTTAAGCTGGGAACGACAACGCGCACTCGATGAATTGGCACCCACCCATATCGCCGTCCCCAGCGGCTCGCGCATCCCCATCGACTATGACAACGATCCGCCGGTGCTGGCAGTACGCCTGCAAGAAATGTTCGGCTTGAAGGAAACGCCGCGCATCGCCGGCGGACGATCCGCATTGTTGCTGCATCTGCTCTCGCCCGCCCGTCGCCCGGTGCAAGTCACCCAGGATCTCGCCGGGTTCTGGGCAAGCAGTTATTACGACGTCAAGAAGGATTTAAAGGGCCGCTATCCCAAGCACCACTGGCCCGACGACCCGCTGCAGGCCCAGGCAACTGCAAGGGCAAAGCCACGTTCAACGTAATTCGAATTACCTTTGGCGATAATCTAATTTGAATCGCGGCCTCGTCCACGAAGACGAGGTACTTTTCTTTGGGGATTATGCGCTCACATAGGTGTAAATGGAGGGCATGATGGCTAACGACTGGCAAATACTAAATGAAAAGTTGATAACCATGCTGGTCTATGAGGCTATGGTCAGGAAAATCAGGGGTACCTCAGAGCCCTTTAATACAGATGGCTGCCAGCCTACCTGTAGGCTCGTAGAGAAAAGGCGCTTATTCTTCCTATACTTCGCGCTCTACTACCCACCCGTACTGAATAACACATAGCCGATTATGAGAGCCGCGCTTATTCCTAAAGCAAAGCCAATATAAGTGGGATATATTAGTTTCCGGGAATACGGGTAGCCTGCGATGGCCACCCCCAGCGGGATGAGTATCAAGGCACCAAGAATAGTATACCGCTGCGCTGCGGACATAACTGCCATAACCGTTCTCCTTCACCAGCAAATGAAACGTCAAGCTTTGTGACCACCACCGTACCCCCTGAATGAAATTTTTTCAACACCAAAAGGCTCATACCGACCACAAATATAAGGAATAAAAGGGGTCTTCTACATTCCCAATGTTTTTCATTCCTATTACCCACTATTTCTTTTCAAGCTGACTCACATCCCTCACTGCCCCCCGCGCCGCACTGGTAGTCATTGCCGCATAAGCGCGCAGCGCCGCGGAGACATCGCGCTGCCGATCCACCGGTTTCCACGCTTTTGCACCTTTCGCTTCCATCGCCGTGTGGCGAGACGCGAGCGTCTTGTCGTCGACATCCACGTTGATACTGCGTTTATGGATATCGATCTCGACGATATCACCCTCCTCGATCAAGGCGATGGCGCCACCTTCCGCCGCCTCGGGCGAGACATGGCCAATGGACAGGCCCGAGGTGCCGCCGGAGAAGCGGCCGTCGGTGATGAGCGCGCATTGCTTGCCCAGACCCTTGGACTTGATGTAGCTGGTGGGATAGAGCATCTCTTGCATACCGGGGCCGCCGCGCGGTCCTTCGTAACGGATGATCACCACGTCGCCGGGTTTGATCTTGTCATGGAGGATGCCGTCCACCGCCGCTTCCTGGCTCTCGAAGATGCGTGCCGGGCCGGAGAAGGTGAGGATGCTCTCGTCCACGCCGGCGGTCTTGACGATGCAGCCGTCCAGGGCGATGTTGCCGTGCAATACCGCCAGGCCGCCTTCTTGGCTGTAGGCGTGGTCGTAATCGCGGATACAGCCCTTTTCGCGATCGGTATCCAGTTTGTCATAGCGGCGATTCTGGCTAAAGGCCTCGATGGTAGGTACGCCGCCCGGCGCGGCGCGGTAGAACTCGCGCACTTCATCGTACTCGGTGGTGGCCACATCCCAATGCTTCATGGCCTCGCCCAGGGTGCGGCTGTGCACCGTGGGCAGGTCGCGATGAATCAGACCGGCGCGGTCCAGTTCGGCGAGGATACCGATCACGCCGCCGGCGCGATGCACGTCTTCCATGTGGTATTGCTGCGAACTGGGCGCGACCTTGCACAGATGCCTCACCTTGCGCGACAAGCGGTCCATGTCCTTCATGATGAAGTTCACACCTGCTTCTTCGGCGGCGGCTAGGAGATGCAACACTGTGTTGGTGGAGCCGCCCATGGCGATGTCCAGTGCCATGGCGTTTTCGAAGGCCTCGAAACTGGCAATACTGCGTGGCAGTACGCTGTTGTCTTCTTGTTCGTAATGACGACGCGTGATGTCGACGATGAGTTTGCCTGCCTTGAGAAAAAGTTGCTTACGGTCGGCGTGGGTGGCGAGCAGGCTGCCGTTGCCGGGCAGGGACAGGCCCAAGGCCTCGGTGAGGCAGTTCATGGAATTGGCGGTGAACATCCCGGAACAAGAGCCGCAGGTGGGACAGGCGGAACGTTCCATGGAGTTCACGTCCTCATCGCTCATCTTGTCGTCGGCGGCGGCCACCATGGCATCCACCAGATCGACGTGCACGGTCTTGCCGCCCATGCGCACCTTGCCCGCTTCCATGGGGCCGCCGGACACGAACACCGCT
The DNA here is from genome assembly GCA_963810615.1 of uncultured Gammaproteobacteria bacterium. GTDB lineage: Bacteria > Pseudomonadota > Gammaproteobacteria > DRLM01 > DRLM01 > JARRQJ01. Next base: position 264,621 of record CAWEOA010000002.1, read on the forward strand.
GGGATATTGAGGCGCAGCGCCGCGTTGAGCATGCCGGGGGTAATCTTGTCGCAATTGGAGATGCACACCAGAGCGTCGGCGCAGTGGGCGTTGACCATGTATTCCACCGAATCGGCGATGATCTCGCGGGAGGGCAGACTGTAGAGCATGCCGCCGTGCCCCATGGCGATGCCGTCGTCCACGGCGATGGTATTGAACTCCTTGGCCACGCCGCCGGAACGCTCGATTTCACGCGCCACCAATTGCCCCATGTCCTTGAGGTGGACGTGACCGGGGACGAATTGGGTGAAGGAGTTGGCGACGGCGATAATGGGCTTGCCGAAATCGTCATTCTTCATGCCGGTGGCGCGCCACAGGGCGCGGGCGCCGGCCATGTTACGGCCGTGGGTGGTGGTGCGGGAACGATACTGGGGCATGGGTCTCTCGATAGCGGTTTATATTAAGAGCTAACGATAACAAATGCAGGGGCGGAACGCACTCCGCGGAACCTGCCTCGCGTCAGAAAATCTGCTTATCGATGTGTTACTTGCCGGGAGCCTGTTTGTCCCTGGCCTGCGCGGCGGCAGCGGCGGCTTTCTTCTTGTTGATCCGCCGCTTGAGTATGAAATAGAAGACGAACACCGCCAACACAAAGACGACCGAGAATATCTCCATGAACCACACAATGCCGCCCATATGGCCGTGCAGCCCGGCCTCGGATGATGACCCCATCGCAACTCCCCTCTTCTCTTTTGCCTAATGGTAGCGGGCTTTTTCGGCGGAGGAAAGCGGGACGCTCAACTTCGGGGAGGTCTCTGTTAAAGTAACCCCATCGTTTAACTAGGGGATATCATGTCCAGCCGCGCACAACAGACCCTGGCCGCCTGGCAAGGCTTTCTGAACGGCTCGTTGGAGGAAAAACTCGCCCGGCACCGCCATGACGGCAGCGAGACGTCGCTGCTGGCGCTGTTCCATGATGCGGCGGAAACCGTTCCGGCGTATCGCAGTTTTCTTGCAGCGCACGGCATCGTACCGTCCACTATCAAGACCCTCGTCGACTTTCAAGGCCTGCCCTTGATGACCAAGCAGAATTACATGCGCGCCTATCCCCTGGCGGAACGCTGCCGCGGCGGCAATCTCTCCCGATGCGAAATGCTGGCGGTGTCCTCGGGATCCACCGGCACACCCATGGTCTGGCCGCGCAGCCTTGGGCACGAACTGGATATCGCCTATCGTTTCGAGCAGATCTTTCACGCCTTTCGCGCCGAGCAGCAGCCGACCCTGGCGGTAGTGTGTTTCGCCATGGGCAGCTGGGTAGGCGGCATGTTCACCGCCGCCTGCTGCCGCCACCTCGCCGCCAAGGCTTATCCCATCACCACCGTGACGCCGGGGAACAATAAAGATGAGATCTTGCGAGTCGTGACGGAACTGGGACCGCACTACGCACAAGTCGTGTTGTTGGGCTATCCGCCCTACCTCAAAGACATCATCGACAGCGGCCGCGCCGCGGGCCTGGACTGGTCGCGCTACCAGACTAAGCTGGTATTCGCCGGCGAGGTCTTCAGCGAAGAATGGCGGGCGCTGGTGTGCGAACGGATCGGCGCCGCTGATCCCGCGACCGCCAGCGCCTCATTGTACGGCACCGCCGACGGCGGGGTATTGGGCAACGAGACGCCACTCAGCATCAATATCCGGAAATTTTTCGCGGCGCGCCCCGAACTCGCCCGGGAAGTCTTCGGCGAATCGCGCCTGCCCACCCTGGTGCAATACGATCCGCTCAGCCGCTGGCTCGAGGTGCACGACGGCACCTTGGTGGTGAGCGGCGATAACGGCGTACCGCTGTTGCGCTATCATATCGACGACCAGGGCGGTGTCATTCCTTATGACGAGATGATGCGCATCGTCGCAGCTGCCGACGCCGACCAAGCCGGCGAGATACTGCGTAGCAGTGAACGGGGTACATGGGAATTGCCCTTCGTCTACCTGTTCGGCCGCGCCGATTTCACCGTTTCCTATTTCGGCGCCAATATCTATCCTGAGAATATCAGCGTCGGCCTGGAACAGTCAGAAGTGCACGACTGGGTAAGCGGCAAGTTCGTCTTGCAGGTCGTGGAAACCACGGACCGCAACGAGGTCCTGAGCATTGCGGTGGAATTGTTGCCGGGCATCGGTGACGATAAAACCAGACGCGCCGTAATCGCCGACGCCGTCGTAAAACAATTGCACCGGCTCAACAGCGAGTTCGCCAATTACGTACCGACGGAATTTCAATGGCCGCTGATCGCATTGAAAACTCATGGTGATCCGGAGTGGTTTCCGGTAGGTGTGAAACACCGCTATACCAGAAAAGCTTAATCACGAGGATCGGTGAGCTCGTGTCATTCGAGCCTCAGCGAGAAATATATCGTTTGTTACGTTATCAACGGCACGGATATCTACTAAGATTGCTCGCTAACGCTCAAAATGACAGAGCAACAAAAGCTCATTACCTATGCTGAACGATGATCGACAAGGGATTCACGAAAGTTTAATGGACAATCAAGCCCGGCAAATACTCCGCAGCGTGTTCGGCTATGAGCACTTCCGTGCGCCGCAGGATGAAGTCATCGCCGCGCTCATGGCCGGTGATGACGCCCTGGTACTCATGCCCACCGGCGGCGGCAAATCGCTGTGTTTCCAGATCCCGGCCATGGCCCGCCCCGGCACCGGCATCGTCATCTCACCGCTGATCGCCCTCATGCAGGATCAAGTGGCGGGACTCAAGCAGGCCGGTGTGCGTGCCGCCTATCTCAACTCCACCCTCGACGCCGCGGCGGCGCACGCCATTGAACAACAATTGCTGCGCGGCGAACTCGATCTGCTGTACATCGCACCCGAGCGCCTGATGACGGAGCGTACCCTGGAGCTGTTCGCACGCGCCGACATCGCGCTGTTCGCCATCGACGAGGCGCACTGCGTTTCGCAATGGGGGCACGATTTCCGTCCCGAATACATCCAGCTGTCGGTGCTGCATGAACGCTTTCCCGATACGCCGCGCATCGCCTTGACCGCCACCGCCGACGAAGCCACGCGCCGCGAGATCATCACCCGCCTCGGTCTTGAAGAGGCACGAGTCTTCATCAGCGCCTTCGATCGTCCCAACATCCGTTATCGTATCGCCCAGGCCGATGGACGCGGTGGCAGCGCGCGCGACCAGCTGCTACGCTTCATCCGCAACGAGCACGAGGGTGACGCCGGCATCGTCTATTGTCTGTCGCGCAAACGCGTCGACGAGATCGCCGCCTGGCTCGAGAGCCAGGGCCTGACCGCGCTGCCCTATCACGCCGGATTGAGCGCCGCGGTACGCGAACGCAACCAGACGCGCTTTCTCAACGAGGAAGGCGTGATCATCGTCGCCACCATCGCCTTCGGCATGGGAATCGACAAACCCAATGTGCGCTTCGTCGCCCACCTCAATCTACCCAAGAGCGTCGAGGCCTATTATCAGGAAACCGGCCGTGCCGGCCGCGACGGCCTGGCGGCGGACGCCTGGATGATCTACGGCCTGCAGGACGTGATCACCCTGCGCCAGATGCTCGAGTCCTCCGAGGCCGATGATATACACAAGCGGGTCGAACGCCACAAACTCGATGCCATGCTCGGCCTGAGCGAACTCACCACCTGCCGCCGTCAGGCCTTGCTGGCCTATTTCGGCGACGTGTTGCCCGAACCCTGCGGCAATTGCGATACCTGCCTCGAACCGCCACAAACCTGGGACGCCTCGACGCCCGCGCAAAAGGCTCTGTCCTGCGTACACCGCACCGGCCAACGCTTCGGCGTCAATTATCTGGTGGACGTGTTGCTGGGCAAGGACGATGAACGCATCCGGCGCTTCGGTCATGACAAGCTCAGCACCTTCGGCATCGGCCAGGAACTGAGCAACAACGAATGGCGCGGCCTGTTCCGCCAACTCATCGCCCGCGGCCTGCTGACGGTGGACCTGGAAGGCCATGGCGCCCTGCGTCTCAGCGCCGAATGCCGCGCGGTGCTGCGCGGCGACGAGCGACTCATGCTGCGCCGCGACACCAAACCGCTGAAAGCGAAAAGGACGACTGCCCGCGCCTCCACCGCTTTCGCCAGCAAAGCGGACAGCCGCCTGTGGGAGGCCTTGCGCACTCGCCGCAAGGCGATCGCCGCGGTCCAAGGCGTGCCGCCGTACGTGGTGTTTCACGACGCCACCCTTACCGAAATGGTGGAACAGCGCCCGCGGAACCTGGAGCAGCTGGCCGAGATCTCCGGCGTCGGTCGGCGCAAACTCGATGCCTACGGCGCCGATTTTCTCGAAGTGATCCTGGGCCACGAGTACGATGACCAGTCCCCGCTCCACAGCGACGGTAATACCGAAACGGTCTAAGATCACAGCCCAGCGCCGAAACCGGATCGCTTATTTCAAACTGAGCGCGGATGTGAAACCATTAGGGCATGGCTGGATTCATAATACGCTTACTGGTGGTGGCGTTCGGTCTGTGGCTGGCGGCGCAGCTGGTGCCCGGTATCAGCGTCCATGGCGCGGGGACCGTGCTCGGCGCGGCGCTGTTGCTGGGAATAGTCAATGCCGTGGTGCGACCGCTGCTGGTGATCCTCACCCTGCCCATCACGGTAGTGACCCTCGGGCTGTTCCTGCTGGTCATCAATGCGGCGATGCTGGGGCTGGTGGCGTGGATGTTCGACGACTTCACCATCGCCGGCTTCGGCTCCGCCTTACTCGGGGCGATGGTGATAAGCGTGACCGGCTGGCTGGCCTCGTATTTCATCGGCCCGCGCGGGCGCATCGAGATCATCGTAGTACGGCAACGACGCTAGGAATCTGTCGGCCTTAGACCTCAGCGCACATATTCCGGGCCACCGGAATGCTTTAAACTACGCCGCGTCTGCCGCATTTCAATCTTTCAGGAGATATACGCTTGCCCAAGATCGACCAACTGGAAAAGAAGCTGCTTCACTATCTGGGCAAGGCCATCGCCGATTACAACATGATCCAGAAGGGCGATCGGGTGATGGTATGTCTGTCCGGCGGCAAGGATTCCTTTACCCTACTGCATTTGCTCCATCAACTGCGCAAACGCAGCCGCCATCGCAATCGCTTCGAGGTGTTTTCCTATACCCTGGATCAAAAGCAACCCGGCTGGGACGACCGGGCATTACGCGCCTGGCTCGATGAGCGCAGCTATCCCTATGAGATCGCCGCCAAGAACACCTATGCCGTGGTGACCGACAAGATCCCAGAGGGCAACACCTATTGTTCGCTGTGCTCGCGCCTGCGGCGCGGAACCATTTACGAATATGCATCGCTCCACGGCTACAGCAAGATCGCCCTCGGCCATCACCGCGACGATTTGATTCAGAGCCTGTTGATGTCCATTCTCTACAATGGCGAGGTGCGCACCATGCCGCCCAAGCTGCTCACCGACGACAAGCGCAATATCGTGATCCGGCCTCTGACCTACTGCCAGGAAAAGGACATTGCCGCCTATGCCGAACTGCAGGGATTTCCTATCATTCCCTGCAACCTGTGCGGTTCCCAGGACAATCTCGCCCGCCAACGGGTAAAGCGGCTGATCGACGATCTGGCGACCGAGAATCCCAAAATCCCCAGCAGCATGCTGCATGCCCTGGGTAGGATTCTACCGAGTCAAATGATGGACAGGGATTTGTGGGACTTCAAAAATCTGGAACAACAGCGGGTCGGGAGCGGTTCTCAAACGGATGAAACGAAAGCCCAACAAGGCTTTGTCATCGAGCGGCAGCAGATCGGTTAACGGCGCCCAAGGAAAGCGCAAATAAAAAGGCCGGAGTACTTCCCCGGCCTTTTTAGAGCAAAGCAAGACAACTTAGACGCCGCTGGTCACCAATACTTTTATGAACAGGGAAACTGCGATTAAGATACCGGCCAACCCCGCAAACGTAGAAAGTTTGTACTCCATGATCGCCTCCAAATATTATTTATAGTTACGACTCGTTTAGTCTTTAGGTATGGATGGCCCACCCCACCCAACGCGTAGAACCTTATCAAAACACTAAACATTAATGCAAGACTTTATCAGTCAACTATTCACCCTCAGGGCATGCGGTTATGGACAATCCAATTAAATTGTTGTAAACAATAAAAAAATGGGCGGCTTCACCCAATGTCCCGGACATTGCCGGCGAAGTCTTAAGTGATGCGGAGACCCTCTTGACCAAGAAAAAGACCGAAAAGACTGACCGGCAATTCGTCACCTGGTTTCGCCAAGCGTCCCCGTATATCAACGCCTTCCGCGGCCGCGTGTTTGTCATCACCTTCGGCGGGGAGTGCGTGGCCGATCCGGCCTTTGCCGATCTGATACATGACATCGCCTTACTCAACAGCCTCGGGGTGCAACTGGTACTGGTCCACGGCGCGCGGCCGCAAATTGAGGAACGGCTAAGAGCGCGGGGGGCCGAAATTCGTTACGTCAACGGCCTACGCATTACCGACGCCACCGCCCTCACCTGCGTCAAAGAGGCCGCCGGCACGGTGCGGGTGGAAATAGAGGCACTGCTCTCCATGGGGCTCGCCAACTCACCCATGGCCGGGGCGCGTATTCAGGTCGCCTCGGGCAACTTCGTCACCGCCAAACCGCTGGGCATCCGCGACGGGATCGATTACAGCCATACCGGCGAGGTGCGACGTATCGATGCCGACAGCATTCGGCAGCGTTTGAACGATGGTAATGTGGTGGTGCTGTCTCCCCTCGGTTACTCCCCCACCGGCGAGGTCTTCAACCTCACCGCCGGTGAAGTGGCCACCGCAGCCGCCGGCGCCCTCAAGGCGGATAAACTCATCCACCTGGTCGAGGCGCCGGGCCTGGCCGATACCCGTAAGCGCCTATTACGGCAGTTGACCCTTGCGGAGGCCAAGCAACGCCTGGCTCGTCCCGACACCCTGCCTGACGAAACCATGATTGCCCTGCAAAGCGCGGTCAGCGCCTGCCACAATGGCGTGCGCCGCGCCCACATTGTGGACCGTCGCACCGACGGCGCCTTGCTGCTGGAGTTGTTTACGCGCGACGGCATCGGCACCATGGTCAGCGATGATTTGTACGAAGGGACGCGACGCGCCACCATCGACGACATCGGCGGTTTGTTGGAACTGATCAAACCGCTGGAAGAGGCGGGCATCCTGGTACCTCGCTCCCGTGAATTGTTGGAAATAGAGATCGACCGCTACACGGTGGTGGAACGGGACGGGACGATCATCGCCTGCGCCGGTTTTTATCCCTTCCCGAAAAAACGAGCAGCGGAGATCAGCTGTTTCGCCATTCATCCCGACTATCAAGGCATGGGCTACGGCACCACACTCTTGCAGCGCCTGGAAACCGAAGCGGAACTGTTGGAGATAGATCGCGTCTTCGTTCTGACCACGCGGACTTCCCATTGGTTTAGGGAACGCGGCTTTCGACCCGGAACCGTCCAGGAACTGCCGGTGACACGGCGGCGCCTCTACAATTTTCAGCGCAATTCCAAGGTGTACATCAAGGATTTTTAGGGAAGCCCAGCCATATTGCCGTTTCCCGCCGGGAAACCCCTCACGGCTCCGCTATAATCTGTGTATACGTTATGTAAGCTCCGGTTAGTCGTGAGAAAAAGAGTAGTTTACAAGCATGCATTTCCATATTAACATATTAAATACTTCTAATATTAGAATATATTAGTTGTGACCTGCAGGATCAATCGCTTGTAAACGCCAATTGATCGGCAGTTTGGTAGCACGGAAGTTAGGCAAGAACTGCAAGTCCTTGTAAAACTGGAACAGTGTGGCGATGTTGCTGCAAGCAATTTATCTACGGAGGGTTTAGCTATGGCACATGTCGTGATATTGGGAGCCGGGATCGGCGGTCTGTCCGCCGCTTATGAGATGAAACAGTCTCTTGATAAAGTGGGAGGCGGCCATAGCGTCACCGTCGTGTCGAATACCGAAAATTTTCATTTCGTGCCCTCCAACCCCTGGGTCGCCGTTGGTTGGCGAGACCGCGAGTCTATCAGCATCCCCTTGCGCCCCCATCTTGAGCGCAAAGATATCAAGCTCGAAACCAGTGGCGCACAGACCCTGCATCCCGAACGTAACGCCATGACCTTGGGGGACGGCAAAGAGGTCTCGTACGACTATTTGCTCATCACCACCGGTCCACGCCTGGCCTTCGAACTTGTTGAAGGGCTTGGCCCGGACGGCCACACCCAAAGTGTCTGTCATGTGGATCACGCTCATGACGCACGGCAAGTCTTCGAAGAGTTCTGCAAAGACCCCGGTCCCATCGTGGTTGGTGCCGCACCGGGCGCCAGCTGTTTCGGCCCGGCCTATGAATTCGCCTTTATTCTCGACTCGGAACTGCGCAAGAGAAAGATTCGTGACAAGGTGCCCATGCATTTCGTTACGCCCGAACCCTATATCGGGCACTTGGGTCTGGGCGGCGTCGGCGATTCCAAAGGTATGCTGGAAAGTGAATTGCGTCAGCACCACATCAAATGGGAAACCAACGCCAAGATCACCAAGGTGGAAGAGAACACCCTTCACTTCTCCGTGCATAACGCCAAAGGCGAGGTCGAGGATGAGAAATCCCTGCCGTTCAAATATTCCATGATCATTCCAGCCTTCCGCGGCGTACCGGCGGTTGCAGGCGTCGAAGGCATGTGCAATCCCCTGGGCTTCGTGCTGATCAACAAATTCCAACAGTCACCCAAGTTCGCCAATGTCTATTCCGCCGGAGTATGCGTCGCCATCCCGCCGGTGGAAGCCACCCCTGTTCCCACCGGCGCGCCCAAGACCGGCTATATGATCGAGTCCATGGTGACTGCGGCGATCCACAACATCATCCACCAGATCAAAGGCGAGGAAGCCGAGGTATCGGGAAGCTGGGATGCAATCTGTCTGGCCGACATGGGCGATACCGGCATCGCCTTCGTCGCCCAACCACAGATCCCGCCGCGTAATACCCAGTGGATGAAAAAGGGCAAATGGGTGCATGTCGCCAAGATCGGGTTTGAAAAATATTTTCTGAAGAAGATGAAAAGCGGCTCGCCTGAACCTTTTTATGAGAAATGGGCGCTGGAAGCCTTGGGCATCAAACGCCTTAAATAGCGGGACATATCACCTATAAAAACCCATCCCGCCGCGCGCCTCAAAACGCGCGGCGGGGTGCCGGTTTGGCAATCCACACCACGGCGATCAAGGCCAGAAACACCCAACCCGAGAGCCAAAATATATCCGCCGTAGCCATCGTCACGGCCTGATTGTTTATGGTATTGGCGAGCATACCCAGCGCCCCTTCTCGGCTATGGGTCAACTGTTGCGCGGAATCGAGATAATGGGTGCTAATGGGATTATAGGGCGTTATATGCTCGGTGAGCTGACCGTAATGCTGGGAACTGCGGTCCTGCCACAAGGAGATACTTAGCGAAGTCCCGATGCTGCCGCTCAGCACGCGCATAAAATTGGATAGGCCCATGGCGCTGGCGATGCGATGTGCCGGCATGCCGATGAGCATCATAGTAGTCAGCGGTACGAAGAAAAAGGCCATGCCGATGCCTTGCATGAACCGCGGTTCGATCAGATGCCAAAAATCGTAGTCGGTGGTATAGCCGCTTTGCCAAAAACACGAGATGGCGAAGACGATGAAGCTGAAGGTCGTTAGCTGGCGCAAATCGAAATGATGCTGATTCTTTCCGACGATAGGTGAAAGGATCACCGCCATAATACCCAATGGCACGGAGGCCAAACCCGCCCAAGTGGCCGTATACCCCATCTCGGTCTGCAACCATAGTGGATACACCACCACCCCGGCGAAGAACAACAGATAGCCTAAACTCAACGATAAGGTACACACGGTGAAGTTGCGCTGTAGAAACAGGGTGAGATCAATCACCGGGTGCTTGGCGGTGAGTTCCCAGATCACCAACACGCTCAAGGCCAGCAACGACACAACTCCCAGTGCCATAATGTAATCCGACCCGAACCAATCCAGCTCATTGCCCTTATCCAACATGATCTGCAAGGCGCCGATACCCACGACCAACAGGATCAGTCCCACGGTATCGATGGGCAGACGCAGAGTCGCGGTCTCGCGCCGCTTGAGTAATTGCCAGGTCACATAACTGCACAACATGCCTACCGGGACGTTGATATAGAAGATCCACGGCCAGCTGATATTCTGGGTAATCCAGCCGCCCATTAACGGTCCCATGATGGGGGCCACCGTGGTGGTCATCGCCCATAAAGCCAGCGCCATGCCGCGCTTGTGTTCGGGGTAATTATTCAATAACAGACTTTGCGACAGCGGCACCATGGGTCCGGCGGCCGCGCCTTGCAGTACCCGCGCCGCGATCAAGGTCTGGAAGTTGGGCGCCAGTCCGCACATCCAGGAAGCCAGCGTAAATAGCAGGGTGGCCATGACGAACAGCCGCACCTCGCCGAAGCGCCGCGCCAACCATCCCGCCAAGGGCAGGGCAATGGCGTTACTCACCGCGAACGAGGTGATGATCCAGGTGCCTTGACTCGGGCTCACCGCCAGATCGCCGGCAATAGTGGGGATGGAGACATTGGCGATGGTGGTATCGAGCACCTGCATGAACATGGCCAGGGACAGCGATGCCGTCGCCAAGGCCAGGGTCGCCCCGGTCAGCGGCTGGCGCGACTCCATAGTCATTGGGCGGCGACTTTGGGAAGATTGGCGTTGGTGGAAACGATGGCATCGATCATCGTATCGATGGTTTTATTGACTTCATCATACACCGGGGTCTTCCGCGCCGCCGGCTGCGCCGATGCCAATACCGCGCCGCTGCGATCATGGGTGGCGACCTCGACGCGCATGGACAGTCCCAAGCGCAACGGATGTTGCCGCAGCTCGTCGCCCTCCAAGGCGATGCGCACTGGGACCCGCTGCACGATCTTGATCCAGTTGCCGCTGGCATTCTGAGCGGGCAACAAGGCAAAGGCGGAACCCGTCCCCATGGCGATGCCTTCAACCTTGCCGTGAAATACGATATCGCTGCCGTAGAGGTCCGCCGTCAGCTTCACCGTTTGACCGAGACGGAGATTGGCGAGTTGATCCTCCTTGAAATTGGCATCGACCCACAATTGATCGATGGGCACCAGCGCCATTAAGTCATCGCCGGGCTCGACCCGCTGTCCCAGCTGCACCGCGCTCTTGGCGATGAAACCGCTCACCGGCGCGGGGATACGTGTGCGCGCCCACTCCAGGTAAGCGCTACGAAACTGCGCCGCGGCACGCAACACCGTGGGTTGCTGCGCCACCGACGTATCTTGAATCAAGGCCTCGGTGGTGGAGAGTTCACGCCGCGCCACCTCCAGGTCGGCGACTGCAATCTCGGTGGAAATCTTGGCATGCTGCGCCTCTTCCTCGGGGGCGAGCTTCTGACGGGCCAAGGCTGAACGGCGGCGTTCGGTGTCCTTGGCCAGCGCCAATTCTTTTTCGCGCTGAGTAATCACTGCGCGCTGCTGCTCGGATTGCGCCACCAGCCGCGCCGCTTGGCGTGCGGCTTCCGCCAACTCGGCCTTGGCCTGATCCAGAGACGCGCGGGCATCGGAGTCCTCCAAGGTCACCAAAGGCTGTCCTTGTTGAACCGGATCCATTTCGTCGGCATAAATCGCCACTACCGTCCCGGCGCTGCGCGGGGTTATTTGCACCACATTGCCGCCCACATAGGCATTATCGGTGGTTTCCCGATACTGGCCCACGGCCAACCAGCGCCAGGTAAAACCGCCACCGGCCAGTAAACAGATCAACAGCAAAATCAACAATAATGATTTACGTTTGTTGGCGGGAGGAGAAACTGCGGGATCTGTCATGTACTGCGCGCTCCGACGTTTAGCTGCGGCAGAGCATCTTACCAAAAATCACTGCTAACGATTGCCCGGCATTTTATGTGTTATTTCATTTGCCGGCGTGCACCAGCCCGCCCAGGCCGACGCTTTCCAGAACCTTTTCTACGTGTTCACGCACGGCAAGCGGGTCATCCATATCCAATACCTCGGCCAATATAGCCTTGGCCTGATCACTACTGATGTTACGAATCGCCCACTTCACCCGCGCCAGGCTGGCCACACTCATACTCATGTGATCCACGCCCATCCCCAGCAGGACGATGGCGGCTACCGGATCACCGGCCATCTCGCCGCATACGCCCACCGGTTTGCCTTGACGATGCCCGGATTCAATCACTTGATAAATAGCGCGCAGCACGGCGGGGTGCAAGGCATCATACAATCCCGCAACTCGCGCATTGTTGCGATCCACCGCCAGCAGGTATTGAGTCAAATCGTTGGACCCGATGGAAAGGAAATCCACGCGCCGCGCGATCGCTTCGCTTTGATAGACCGCCGAAGGCACCTCCACCATCACTCCCAGAGGCGGCATGGCGATGTTTTCGCCCGCCGCCAGCAGTTCGTGATAGGCACGCTCTATTAACAGCTTGGCTTCATCCACTTCCGATATTTGACTGACCATGGGTAACAACAGTCGAAGATTGTTCAAACCGACGCTGGCGCGCAGCATCGCCCGAAGTTGCACCAGAAAAATTTCGGGATGATCAAGGGTGATGCGGATACCCCGCCAGCCGAGAAAGGGATTGTCTTCGACGATAGGAAAGTAGCTCAGCGGCTTGTCCCCGCCCACATCCAGGGTGCGCAACACCACCGGACGCGGCGCATAGGACTCCAGCACTTGGCGATAGATACGCTGTTGTTCCTCTTCACCGGGAAAACGATCGCGGATCATGAACGGAAACTCGGTGCGATACAGGCCTATCCCTTCCGCGCCGCTGGTCAAGGATGGCGCCACATCGGAGATCAAACCGGAATTGGCGTAAAGCGGGATGCGCACACCGTCAGGCGTTTCCGCCGGCAGATCTTTAAGGCCTTCCAGGCCCGCCACCAGCATGGCCTCTTCCCGGGCCAAACGAATATATTCCGTACGCACCGCTTCCGAGGGATCGAGATACACACGCCCACGGTAGCCGTCCACCACCAGAGAATGTCCTTCCAAGCGCCCCGCGGGTAAATCAGTGGCGCCCACAACCGCCGGAACACCGAGCGCCCGCGCCAAGATGGCCACATGGGATGAGCGTGAACCGCTGGCGGAAACCACCGCCAACAACTTTTCACGTGGCACTTCGGCCAGCATGGTAGCGGTAATCTCTTCACCCACCAGGATAGTGCGCTCGGGATAAGGCGGCGGACTGCGCCTACCGGCGCTTTGCAGGCACACCAGGATCCGCCGCCCCAGATCGCGAACATCCTGCGCGCGTTCGCGGAGATAGGGTTCATCCATTTGCTCGAACACGCGAGCCTGCTCATTGATGGTATCGCGCAGCGAACCCGAGGCCCAATTACCGGCGCGGATACGCTGCACCAAGGCATTTAACAAGGTTTCACTGTTCAACATTAATGAATAGGCATCGAACAAGGCCCGTTCTTCGGCACGCAGGTGGACACCCACCCGCTCCCCCAAGGCCTGGATCTCCGCCTGCACCGTGGCCACCGCCGCCTTGAGGGTGATTATCTCCGCATCCACATTGGCGGGCTTACGATCGGGTACGGCATTGAGATCAGCGGGCGGATACATCACAAACGCGATACCGATGCCTACCCCGGGCGCGCCTGCCAAGCCCTCAAGAATCGTCCCGGCCTTTAACAAAGTGCCGCTGCTGGAAAGCCGGCTGATCCCGCCGCTGGCTTCTGCATGGGCTATGGCTCCCGCCAACTGGGCCGCCATGGTAACGAGAAAGGCCACCTCGTCCTCGGCAAATTTGCGGCGCTGCCGTTGCCGCACCACCAACACTCCCAACACGCGGCGATGATGAATGATGGGGACGCCCAGAAAGCCGTGGTAATACTCCTCACCGGTTTCGGCAACGAACTGGTAACGGGGATGATCAGGGGCATTATCGAGATTGAGGGGCTCCGCCGTTTCCGCCACCACGCTCACCACACCATCACCCATGGCAAGTGATACATGGCCGACGGCGGCGGGATTCAAGCCGTCGGTGGCCATCAACACATGGCGGCGCTGACTATAATCGGCGAGATAAACAGAACACACGTCGGCAGCCATGGCCTGCTTGACGCGTTTGACGATGATGGCCAGGGCCTGATCCAGATCTCCGGCGCCCCCCACCTCTTGCACAATACGTCGCAGAACGTCAAGCACGCTCGTCACCTCCGCTGAGAGACGGCTCAGCGCTCCTCTGGAACAAGATCAACTACGCTATGATCAATCGTAATTTCCTGCGCGTCGTGCATCAGTAAAGGTGCGAGTTCACGCAAGGCCCTAACGTATACTTTTCGTTTGAAGGGGACTACCTTTCTCACCGGATACCAGTAGCTGACCCAGCGCCAGTGATCAAACTCAGGACGGGGACTCCCCGTCAGACAGACGTCGCCGTCTTCGCCGGTCAAGCGCAACAAAAACCACTTCTGCTTCTGGCCGATACATACCGGTTTATCATGATGACGGATCAAGCGCTGAGGCAAGCGGTAACGCAACCAGCCGCGGGTGTTTCCCATGATCTGCACCTGTTCCGGATAGAGGCCCAGCTCCTCATTCAGCTCCCGGAACAAGGCCTCTTCAGGGGTTTCGCTGGCGTGAATCCCCCCTTGCGGAAACTGCCACGCATCCTGACCGATGCGCCGTGCCCACAACAATCTGCCGAGATCATTGCTTAAAATGATCCCAACATTAGGTCTATACCCATCTAAATCAATCACTTAAATAATAATTGTCGAATTTATTGAATTCCATTTTTCCACAAAACAATCACTTCCTGCAAATCCCGATTAAGACCATCAAGCCTTTCCCGCCAATACTCGATTTACCTTTGCTTCAGTACCTTCTATCCTTGGACTCTTTTTGCAACTACACAAACTATGGCAATGACTCTGGCAATCTTTGACTTGGACAATACCCTCATAGGCGGCGACAGCGACTATTTATGGGGCAATTATCTAGTTGCAGCGGGATTGGTGGATCAGGATTTCTATGAGCACGAGAATCAGCGTTTCTATGAAGAATATCGCCGTGGAAGCCTTAATATCTACGAATTCCTCGATTTTTCACTGCGCCCCTTGGCGGATAATCCCCTGGACACCATGCTCAAGCTGCGCGACCGCTTCATGGCGGAAATCATCACCCCCATCATCCTCCCCGCAGCCTTCGCCCTTATCGATGAACATCGGCGTCAAGGACATACGCCCGTGATCGTCACCGCAACCAACCGTTTCGTCACCGAACCCATCGCGCGGGCCTTCGGGGTGGATCAGCTCCTGGCCACCGACCCGGAAATCATCGACGGCCGCTACACGGGTAGAGTAACGGGGACACCGACCTTCCGCGAAGGCAAGGTGACGCGTCTGCGGCATTGGCTATCGCACAACGACAGCACCCTCGCGGACAGCTGGTTTTACAGCGATTCCCATAACGATTTACCCTTGCTTGAGATGGTGACTCATCCAGTGGCGGTGGATCCGGACGAGACTCTGCAACAACATGCCGAAATGAGGGGCTGGTCCATCATCAGCTTGCGATAATGGCGCCTCGCACTCTGCTCATTGCTTTGCTCGTCATTGCCGTGCTCAGCATCGTGGGGGCGGTCTCACTGGGAAGCATTCCCTTGGGATGGCGCGCGTTGGGGGCGGTAGCCTTGCACCACGGCACTGCCTTGGAACATACCTTGATTATGGACGTCAGACTGCCGCGGGTGATCGCCGCCTTTGCAGTGGGCGGCTTATTGGCGCTGGCGGGAACGCTGATGCAAGTCTTGTTGCGTAATCCCCTGGCGGATCCCTATATCCTGGGTGTTTCCGGCGGGGCTGCCGTTGCCGTCTTGACCGCCATGCTGCTTGGCCTCAGCGGTCTTGGACTCCCCATCGCCGCCTTCAGCGGAGCCCTGCTGACCATGCTGCTGGTTTTCTCCCTGTCCCGGGGAGGCGGTAGTTGGAACCCCGCGCGGCTGTTGCTCACCGGGGTGGTGGTCGCCTCGGGCTGGGCGGCGCTCATCGGCTTCATCCTGACCGTGAGCCCGGATACCGATCTTAAAAACATGCTGTTTTGGTTGATGGGCGATCTCAGCTTTGCCGGAAACGCACTACCGGCCATGCTCGTACTCGGCATCGGCCTGCTGCTCGCGCTGGGCGCCGCGCGTGACCTCAACATTTTGGCCCGGGGAGAGTTTCAGGCCATGGCACTGGGCGTGGCCACGGGCACCTTGTCATTGCTTATCTACGTCTTGGCCTCTTTACTCACCGCCTCCGCGGTCACCCTGGCCGGGAGCGTAGGCTTCGTCGGACTCATCGTCCCGCACCTGATCAGATTATTGGGCGCAACGGATCATCGCATCTTATTGCCGTGTTCGGTGTTGCTGGGCGGCAGCTTGGTGGTGACCGCCGATACCGTCGCCCGTACCGCCCTGGCACCGCAGCAACTCCCGGTGGGTATCATTACCGCTCTGCTGGGCGTACCCATGTTCCTGTATCTGCTCCACCGACGCGCGCGGTGATGGAATTGCTCGTCGCTCAAGGGCTCGAGGTCGCTATCGCCGACAAACAGGTCTGCCGGGATTTGGCGCTACACGTCCGCCGCGGTCAACGCTGGGCCGTCTTGGGAGCAAACGGCAGCGGTAAAACTACCCTGCTCCATACCTTGGCGGGTTTCCGTCCCGCGCAAGGGGGGGAAATCATGCTCGAAGGCAGACACCTGACTGCCTGGCAACCGCGCCAACGGGCGAGACTGCTAGGGATGTTGTTGCAACACTATGATGATCCCTTTCCGAGCACGGTGCTGGAAACCGCCCTCATCGGCCGTCACCCTCATCTCCAGCGCTGGGAATGGGAAGACAGCGATGATGTCGCGCAAGCACGCAGGGCGCTGGCGTTAATGGACCTGGCGGGATTTGAAAACCGCGCCATTGCAACCCTGTCGGGAGGTGAGAGACGGCGTCTGGCTATCGCTACCTTGCTTACGCAAAATCCGCAGATCTTGCTGCTGGACGAACCGACCAATCACCTGGATCTTTTTCATCAGCTGCGTGCCTTGGACTTGTTTACCCGTCTCGCTGCTCAGGAAGCCCGGGCGCTCATCATGGTATTGCATGATATCACCAGCGCCGTCCGCTATTGCGATCACGCCTTGTTGCTGTTCGGCGCAGGTGAGACGCTGGCCGGCATGGTCGCAGACGTCGTCACCGAAGAAAACCTCGCCAGGCTTTACGGGCACCCGATTCGCCGCCTCACCGGTCCGGACGGAGATGTCTGGACGCCGGCTTTCAGTGCTGCCTAGCAAGGATTATTGGAAGGAATCCTTGTTGGCGGCCTTGGACGCCGCCTCATGTTTGGAGATGATACCGCGCTTCACCAAGTCGAGGAGACATTGATCCAAGGTCTGCATCCCGATATTTTGACCGGTTTGAATGGCTGAGTACATCTGCGGCACCTTGGCTTCGCGAATCAGGTTACGGATGGCGGGGGTTCCGATCATAATCTCGTGGGCCGCGACACGACCGCCGCCGGTCTTCTTCAACAGAGTCTGGGAAATCACCGCACGCAATGATTCCGACAACATGGAGCGCACCATCTCCTTCTCGGCGGCGGGAAACACGTCGATAATACGGTCGATGGTCTTGGCGGCGGAACTGGTATGCAAGGTACCGAACACCAAGTGGCCGGTCTCGGCCGCGGTAAGCGCCAAGCGGATGGTCTCCGGATCGCGCATTTCGCCCACCAGGATGATGTCCGGGTCTTCACGCAGCGCGGAGCGCAAGGATTCATTGAACCCCAGCGTATCACGATGTACTTCACGCTGGTTCACCAAACACTTCTTGCTGGTGTGCACAAACTCAATCGGATCTTCGATTGTGAGGATATGTCCGAACTCGGTGTTGTTCTTGTAATCGATCATGGCCGCCAAGGTGGTCGATTTACCGGAACCGGTCGGCCCCGTCACCAATACCAGACCGCGAGGGCTATCGGAGATGCCCTTAAACGCCATGGGAGCGCCCAACTCTTCCAGCGACAATATGTTGGAAGGAATGGTTCGGAATACCCCGCCCACACCACGATTGTGATTAAAGACGTTAACGCGGAAACGCGCCAAGCCCGGTATCTCGAAAGAAAAATCCGTCTCAAGAAACTCTTCGAAATCCTTGCGCTGCTTGTCATTCATTATGTCATATATCATGGAATGCACCGCCTTATTGTCCAGGGGCGGGACATTAACCCGGCGGACGTCGCCGTCAATGCGAATCATGGGCGGCAATCCCGCCGATAAATGAAGATCGGAGGCGGCGTTCTTAACGCTAAACGCGAGTAATTCGGCTATGTCCATTAGCTGTTTCTCTCAGTCTGATTACTCAGCACATGGCTGATTACGAAAAGCATTTTACTCAAGCATCTTGATCCATTAGCGGCAAGGGACTCGAGTTCTTGATACCATTATAGGTAATGATTCATTTCGCCATTCAGACCATTGGTACCGATACCGCAAATATCATGAACCCTCTTGGAGCAAACGACAATATCAAAGCAGAGGCTGTCAATAGGCATCTCGATGCAATCCGTACGCGGATTGCGGCTGCAGAGCGAGACTGCGGGAGACGCCCCGGCACAGTCGCGCTGCTGGCTGTGAGCAAGGCCCAATACGCCGATGCGGTCCGGGCCGTTTATGATGCCGGACAACGCAACTTCGGTGAGAGTTATCTGCAAGAAGCCTTGGATAAACAGACCGCATTGAGTGACGCCGCGATTATCTGGCATTTCATCGGCGCCCTGCAATCCAATAAGACCGGCGAGGTTGCTCGACATTTTGCCTGGGTACACAGCGTCGATCGCCTAAAGATTGCCGCGCGTCTTAATGAACAGCGTCCGGCGGAGCTACCTCCTCTGAATATTTGCCTACAGGTCAATATCGGTGCTGAACAACAAAAGGCGGGGATCGCACCTGCTCATTTGCCTCTACTCGCCGCTCAGGTACGAACCTTATCCCGACTGCGACTGCGCGGTTTGATGGCCCTGCCACCGGTAAGCAACAATGTCGAGATACAACGAGCCCACTTCCGACAATTGAAGCGCGCCTTCGAACAATTGCGAAATGACGGATATCCACTCGACACCCTTTCCATGGGCATGTCCACCGATCTTGAGGCCGCGATCGCCGAGGGCAGCACTCTGGTGCGCATCGGCACCGCACTGTTCGGCGAACGACCGCACAAGCCCTGAGGGAAATGCGTCAAGCCCGGTTATAAATTATGGTAATCTTCGTTACAAATTCGTGGACTGCTCGAATCTAGAGATAGACGTTTTATGAAAGACATCAATATTGCCTTTATCGGCGGCGGGAACATGGCTCGCAGCCTCATTGGCGGCCTGCTTGACGACGGCATGCCGGCTGAGCGTATTTGGGTAGCCGACCCTAATGAATCCGTCTTGCGTAATCTCCACGAACACTTCGCGATCCATACCACTACCAATAATAACGAGGCCGCGCTCAACGCCCGAGTGATTATCCTGGCAATCAAACCGCAACTCGCCAAGACCGTTGTCCGAGCGTTAGCATCAGCGATACAAAACGGTAGACCGCTGGTGATCTCTATCGCCGCCGGAATTTGCGAGACCGACCTGCGTTCGTGGCTGAGTGAAGACACCGCCATCGTGCGCACCATGCCCAACACGCCGGCCCTGGTACGCAGCGGCGCCACCGCCTTATTCGCCAACAGCGCGGTCAGTAAAGAACAAAGGAATCTGGCCGAATCCATCCTGCGAGCGGTCGGCATGACGCTGTGGGTGGATGATGAAAGCCTAATGGACGCAGTCACGGCACTGTCCGGCAGCGGACCGGCTTACTTTTTCTTAATCATGGAAGCACTGGAAAATGCCGGCGAACACCTGGGCCTCCCTAGGGAAACGGCACGCCTACTCACACTGCAAACCGCCTTCGGCGCCGCCAAAATGGCCCTGGAGAGCAACGAAGACCTTGCAGAATTGCGCCAGAGAGTTACCTCTCCCGGCGGCACCACCGAACGGGCCATTAAAGTATTGCAAAATCACAAGTTAGAAGCAGTGTTCGATGAAGCGCTCAGCGCCGCGCATCAACGCTCGATGGAGTTGGCGAAAATCTTTGGGGGGAATAATTAAAATGGACAACCAATATGTCGCCGCTTCCACCATTTTTCTCATTCAAACCCTGTTTGGCCTGTATATTCTCATCGTGATGCTGCGGCTGATGTTACAGTGGGTACGCGCGGATTTTTACAACCCCGTGTCGCAATTCATCGTTAAAGCCACCAATCCACCCCTCAAACCCTTGCGCCGCATTATACCGGGATGGAGCGGCATAGACTTCGCATCAGTGCTATTGCTGTTAGCATTGCAGATACTGGAACTGTTTCTCATCAATATGGCCGTGGGGCGCGCCTCCGGCATTGCCGGTCTGTTCATCGGCTCCATCGCTGCTCTCTTGGAGTTATTGATCAATATTTTCATCGGCGCCATCCTTATCCAAGTCATCCTCAGCTGGGTGGCGCCCGGCAGCTATAATCCTTTAATCGGCCTGGTGCATAAAATTGCCGAACCCCTGCTGGCGCCGGCACGCCGGATCCTGCCTGCTTTCTCCGGGATTGATTTTTCTCCATTGGTGGCTTTAATCGTGCTGCAGTTGCTGAAAATTCTCCTGGTGGCGCCCATCGCCAACTTCGGGTACCACCTGGGCTGATATATGAGCGCCTCGTGGTATCGCTGGGAAGGCTCCGACCTGATACTCCACCTGCGCATTCAGCCCCGTGCGGCACATGACGAGATCGCCGGCCCACTGGGAAATTCCCTGAAAATCCGACTCACCGCCCCTCCGGTGGACGGCAAGGCCAACGAGCAACTGCGCAAGTTTCTCAGTGAACAGTGCGGCGTAGCAAAATCCCAAGTAACTGTATTATCAGGAGATACCAGCCGGGAAAAGCGTGTCAGGATTACCTCACCCCGCATTCTTCTTGCCGGGGTCGCCCCCGTCAGCGGACCAGGCAAGGGTGGCGACACGGAATAACTCCGCCCCCCCTCTAGTGCAAACTAGATCACAGCCTCAGGAACCATCCACAGCTATGCTCCTTTTCGCATCAAGGGAATATGCTTTGCAGCCGTTATTAATTGGTCTCTCTACATATTTGACGTTCCGCTAAAGCAAAGATGGAAGCGACCGATAATTCATTAGGGATTCAAAATCCATGGTGTAGTCTTGGAGAAGGCATCGATGCTCGCACGGGCTGACAACAAAGCGAACAATCAGGATCGCTTTAAGGAACAAATGCGCGCCTATGACCGCTGGAAGGTGGATATTGCGCACGCAGTCAATGAATATAGGCAGTGGCTGGAAGACCATCGAATGGGGACCCCGGAGGTTGAACTACGCCTCCACGAAACCCTCGAAAGCCTGAGGAGCGACCAACTGGTCATCGCATTTGTCGCGGAATTCTCCCGCGGTAAAACCGAATTGATCAATGCCATCTTCTTCTCGGACTATCAACGCCGGCTGCTGCCCTCTGATGCAGGGCGCACCACCATGTGCCCAACCGAACTTTTTTATGATCAGAAAAACGACGAAGCGTATATCCGTTTATTACCCATCGAAACCCGCATGGAAGATCTCAGCATCACCGAGCTGAAAAATAATCCGGAACGATGGACTGCTATCCCTTTGGACATCAATTCGCCGGATCAAATGGCCGAAGCCTTGCGCGAAGTCGTCAAGGTCAAGCGGGTAACCATTGATTCCGCCAAACTGCTTGGTTTATATGGCGATGAAATGCAAAACCATCACAAGGACGATGAGGAACCGCCTACCCACATAGATATTCCGATGTGGCGTCACGCATTGATCAGCTTCCCGCATCCCTTACTGCAGCAAGGGCTCGTTATCCTTGATACCCCGGGCCTCAACGCCCTCGGCAGCGAGCCGGAGCTCACCTTGAGCATGCTGCCCAACGCTCATGCCGTGCTGTTCATCTTGGCGGCCGATACCGGCGTTACCCGCAGCGATATGGATATGTGGCAATTTCACATCAAGACCTACCGTAAAAACGGGCATAAAGGATTGGTTGCGGCACTGAACAAAATCGATACCCTTTGGGATGAAATGAAGACTCCTGAGGACGTAGAGAAATCGGTACGCAATCAATGCACGGAAACCGCCAAGCAACTAGGCATTGAGCCTAGCAGCGTATTCCCCGTATCCGCCCAAAAGGCCCTGGTCGGGAAAATCCGCAAAGATCAAACCTTATTGGCGCGCAGCCGGATTCTCGACTTGGAGGACTATCTAGCCGATAAGATCCTCCCGGCCAAGCAGATCATAGTGCGCGACACTGTAGTCGCCATCATTGACCACCTATTGAATGCCACCCGGCAAATGGTAGCGCAACGATTTGACGGTGCCCATAAGCAATTGGATGATCTGCGCTCCTTGAGCGGCCGCAATTCGGACGTCATCACCAATCTTATGCGTAAAACCCGGGAGCGTCAGGCTACATACAACAAAAATATGGAAAGTTTCCAAGCCAGCCGCCGCATCCTTACGCAGCAGTCGAAATCTATGATTGATACTATAAGCATGCGCGCAGTCGATGATCTAGTGGCAAAGACACGCAAGGATATGGAAGGCAGTTGGACGACTGCGGGCATGAAAAAGGGCATGAAGACCTTCTTCGATGGAGCTCGCGATGCCATGCAGCATGTCTCAGCTCAATCCGAACAAACCCATAATGCCGTACAAGCAATCTACCGGAAATTCAACGAAGAACTTGGACTGCCCGTAGGGGATTCCAAACCCTTCTCACTGCAAAAATTCCGCATGGAACTGGAACGCCTGTACGAGGAAGCGGAGACCTTCCGCAACAGTCCCATCACCACCATGACAGAGCAACACTTCGTGGTGAAAAAGTTCTTCATCTCCTTGGTGAGTCATGTCCGCCATTTATTCTCCAAAGCCAATAAGGAAGCCGACGCATGGTTTAAAGGAATATTGATCCCTTTGGTTAAGCAGGTGAGTGAAAACAAACAATTGCTCGATCAACACCTCGAAACCCTATGCAAAATCAACGAATCCCGGGACTCCCTGGACACCAAAATTCGTGAATTGGAGAAACGCTGCGGATTATTGGAGCGGGAAGAAGAGACCTTGCGCAATATCCACGAACGCCTGCACACGCCTATCCCAGCGGAGGCATCGGCCTCCCCGGATGGGACTACTGTAATGTCCCGTGCCGCCAGCTGATCGCACGCCCGGCACAGGCGGAAAGAATCAATACTCGTAGTCGTAAGTCAAGGTCAGCGGCGCATGATCTGAGAACCGTTGATCTTTGTAAATGGCGGCCGATTTCACCGCCTCTTTCAGGTGGGAACTGACAATTTGGTAATCGATACGCCATCCCACATTCTTCTCCCAAGCGCGGCCGCGATTTGACCACCAGGTATATTGGTCCGCTTCCGGGTTAATCTCGCGAAAGGCGTCCACCCATCCCACCCTATCCAACACAGTATCCATCCAGGCCCGTTCTTCCGGGAGAAATCCGGAATTCTTCTGATTACCTCGCCAATTTTTCAAATCGATGGGCTTATGCGCTATATTCCAATCACCGCAGATTATATAGTCACGGCGGTCATTATGAAGCTTCTTCAATATCGGCAAGAAACGCTCCATAAAATCGAACTTAGCGGCCTGACGTTCAGGACTGCTGGAGCCTGAAGGCAGATACAGGGAGATCACACTGAGGGTGCCGAAATCCACCTGCAGGAAACGCCCTTCCAGATCAAAGTCCGGCCAGCCTAAACCGACTTGTACCCGCTCCGGCTCTTTCTTGGAATAAATGGCGACGCCGCTGTAACCCTTTTTCTCCGCATCGTGAAAAAAGCCGTAATAACCTCGAGGCTTTTGCACCTCAGGTGATAATTGATGCTCCTGGGCCTTGGTCTCTTGCAGGCACACCACATCAGGGCGCTGTTTGAGCATCCATTCGATAAATCCTTTACTGGTAGCAGAACGAATGCCGTTGGCATTCAAGGTCATAATCTTCATGGTATGCGGTCATGGATAAAATCAAACCTGAGTTTATCAAAACTAAATGCATTTGGCGTTTTCACTAAGATATGAAACCGCTACAATATCGACATGCATGAATACCAACGGGAGTTCATTGAGTTCGCGATCCGCAACCAAGTCTTGCGTTTTGGGGAGTTCACTCTCAAATCAGGACGCATCAGTCCTTATTTTTTCAATAGCGGCTTATTCAATAGCGGCGCCAGCATCGCCCGCCTGGGGCGCTACTATGCCGAGACCGTTATGCGTTCCAATCTGGATTTCGACATCCTGTTCGGACCAGCTTACAAGGGAATACCTTTGGCGGTAGGCACCGCTGTAGCCATCGCCGAGTATCACGACCGCGACATCCCCTATGCCTTCAACCGCAAAGAGGCCAAAGATCATGGAGAGGGCGGCATTGTTGTAGGGGCGGCGCTTCAGGGCAAAATATTAATCATCGACGACGTCATCTCGGCAGGCACTTCGGTCTCTGAATCGATTCAATTGATTCGCGCTGTCGGCGCTGTGCCGGCGGGCGTGGTAGTCGCCCTGGACCGTCAAGAACGCAGCCACGGTTCCCTCTCGGCCATTCAAGAAGTTCAACAGCGCCATGGTATTCCGGTGCTGAGCATCATCAACCTTGATCAGATTGTAAATTGCATTACTGGGATGAACGATATGGACGACGCCCTGCTGCGCATTCAAAGCTACCGTGGGCAGTATGGGGTTTAAAGGGAGATCTTAGTGCATGATCAAGCTCATACCTACCAAGACAGTAATCACCTCGTAGGCTCTCTTGATCCAGCGGTTACCTTTAACAATGGCCAGATGCGCCCCAATATAGCCACCCAGCACTGAACCCAACAGCAATGCCGGCAACCAACTCCAGCGAATATTACCCAGATAACCCAAGGTCAAGGCCCCAGTGCCATTCCAGAAAACCCCGACCAGCACCAGGGTGTAGGCGACCGCGCGCCGATAATCCAAACCAAACCACTGTATCAACCATATGGTTACAAACAATCCTGTGCCGGACGTAAGTGATCCGTTCAAAACGCCTATTATGAACATGCCACCGCCGCCCACCAGAAAACCCATACGGTTGCGATGGCGGGGTAAGTGCACCAGCCCTAAGGCGGGGCGCCGCCAGGAAAAGATTCCCAGGCTGATCGTCAGTACCCCAAGGGCCATGCGGGCCACTAGATCGGGGACATGCAAGATGAGGCTCGCCCCTAGCACCACGCCCGGAATGCCGGAGACCAGGATAAACAGGGCAAACGGCAGTTCCAAGGCGCGCTCTCTTAAGTGTCTGGCGCTAGCGCCGATACCTAATGCGACGCTAGCCGCTTTATGGGTCGCCAAGGCGATACTGAACGGTAGTCCCAGGAAGATCAAGGCTGGAAGCTGAATCAAACCCGCCCCACCCCCGGCGAAGGCTGAAAACAGATTCGCTACCAGGGAAATGAGGAAGAGGATGAGTTGATTGGTCGACTCCAAGGTCAGGCGCACCTAATATAATATCAAGATGGGGTATAAGCTCTTACCTGCGGCAAACGGCGCAACGCATTATCATAGGAGTTTCGGTCACTGTGAATAGTCGTTTCTTCATCCTGCCAATTCTGATTTGGACCTACGCGACCTTATCATGCCTATCCTTCCCGGCACATGCCAACACCTTTCGCTGGATAGATGATAAAGGACAAGTCCATTATGGCGATCACATTCCTCCCGGCATAGAGGATCGAGCATACTCCGTGATCAACAAGGAAGGCGTCACCATCGATAGCGTGGAAAAAGCAAAGACTAAGGAGCAACTCGCCGAAGAGCAACGTCTAAAAGAACAACGGGCGGAACAGCGAAATTATGACCACATCCTTCTCGACACTTACGGTAAGGTAAGCGACTTGGAGGACACCCGTGACCGCTTCATCGCTTCGATCGAAGGGCTGATTAAAGTCTCGCAACACAAATTGACGAACCTCGACAACGAGCTTGATAAGCTCAATAAAACCGCCGCCAATTTAGAAAGAGACGGCAAGGCGATGTCCGATGTATTGCGCAAGGACATCACCAGACTCCAAAATCAAATCAATCAAGAGAATGATTTCATTCGCGCACAACGCAAGCAACAAAATGATATAAGAGCGAAATTCGCCGCCGACATCAAACGATTCCAAGAACTGAAGAAGCCGCAACAAACCACAAAATGATCGCGGAACGACTCTAACCGTGAATCAGGGTGCCCACCCCTTCATCGGTGAATAACTCCAGCAGCACTGCGTGCTCTACCCTACCGTCGACAATGTGTGCGGCCTTTACGCCAGCTTGTACCGCGTCCAGAGCGCAACGAATTTTAGGCAACATACCGCCGTAAATAGTCCCGTCGGCGATCAATGCATCCACTTGCCGCGCCGTGAGACCGGACAATACCTTATCGTTTTTATCTAAAACGCCTGCCGCATTAGTCAGCAGCATCAATTTTTCCGCCCGCAGCACCTCCGCCATTTTTCCGGCGACCAAATCGGCGTTAATGTTGTAAGAACTGCCTTCAGCGCCCACTCCGATAGGTGCGATCACCGGGATAAAGTTGCCGCGCACCAGCATATCGACCACGCCGGGATCTATGCTGGCCACTTCCCCCACATGACCGATATCGATGATCTCAGGCGCCTTAAGTTCCGCTGCGTTGCGCTTGAGAGTAAGCTTACGCGCGCGAATCAGATCACCATCCTTACCGGTAAGACCTACTGCTCTCCCGCCGTGCCGGTTGATGAGGTTGACGATCTCCTTGTTCACCAGACCACCGAGCACCATCTCAACCACATCCATGGTCTCGCTGTCTGTTACCCGCATGCCCTCCACAAATTCGGATTGCTTGCCGATCTTGGCCAGCAGTTGACCGATCTGTGGTCCACCACCATGCACGATCACGGGATTAATGCCCACTAATTTCATCAATACGACGTCCCGGGCGAAACCACTCTTTAAAGTTTCGTCGACCATGGCATTACCGCCATATTTAATAACGACGGTCTTACCGGTAAACCGCTGAATATACGGTAAGGCCTCGGTCAAAACCCGGGCGACATTCATAGCGGAACTGGCGGTGAGTGTCATAACTTATACCCTTTACTTGCTGGCGTCAGATCCATCTAAAACGGCAACTTCACTTTCGGGTCCACCTTGCGCATCAGCAGGCGGAACTCATCTTTAATGCGCTTGAGAGCGACATCTGTATTGGCTTCAAATCGCAATATCAGGGATGGCGTAGTATTGGAAGCTCGCACCAAACCCCAACCGTCCTCGAAATCGGCACGCAAACCGTCAATGGTCGTCAACACCGCCCCTTTAAAATCAGCCGTTTCGAGCAAGCGCGCCATAAAGACCGTCTGTTGACCTTCGACCAGATCTACTCGCAATTCCGGCGTGCTTACCGCATCGGGTAAAGACTGAAACACCGCGGCGACGGTTCGCTGCTCCGCTGCGAGAATCTCCAACAGACGCGCGGCCGTATACATCCCATCATCGAAACCAAACCAACGCTCTTTAAAGAAGATATGACCGCTCATTTCCCCGGCCAGCAAAGCCCCAGTCTCCCTCATCTTACGCTTGATCAGGGAATGGCCGGTCTTCCACATTAACGGTTCACCACCATGCTTAGTGATAAACTGACCAAGATGACGACTACACTTGACGTCAAAGATGATGGTCGCACCGGGATTCCGATCCAACACATCCTTTGCATACAGCATCATCTGACGGTCCGGCCAAATCACCTTGCCGTCACCATCCACCAAAGCAAGTCGATCACCGTCGCCATCGAAGGCCAAACCGAGATCGGCCTTATTTTTGGATACTGCGACGATTAAGTCTTTTAAATTTTCCAGTTGACTGGGGTCGGGATGATGATTCGGGAAGTTGCCATCCACCTCACAATACAGCTCAATCACTTCGCACCCCAAGGCGCGCAACAATAGCGGCGCCACGGCACCTGCGACGCCGTTGCCGCAATCGATGACAACCTTAAGCGGCCGTGCGAGTTGCACATCACTCACGATGGTCTCAATGTAATCGGCAATTACGTCCTGCCTGCGCGAGCTTCCTGAGCCATTCGTGAAATCGCCCGTTTCGATACGGCGTCGCAGCAGTTGAATATCTCTCTCCGCCAAGGTCTCCGCTTTCAAGACCATCTTCAACCCATTGTAATCGGGGGGATTGTGGCTGCCGGTCACCATCACTCCAGAGCCGGTATTTAAGTAATGGGTTGCGAAATATACAAGCGGCGTGGGAACCTGACCGATATCGATGACATCCCGGCCCGCGGCGCACAATCCGCCGCTCAATGCCTCGGAAAACTTTTCACCGGATAAACGTCCATCCCTCCCGATAATGATGGTTTGCTGACCGCGGGCGAAGGCCTCGCTGCCGATGGCCAGTCCGATGTTATAGACAATCTCTTCCGTAAGCGTCTTGCCGACCACGCCACGTATGTCATATGCGCGAAATATGGATGCCGGCATCTTCATCACCACTCCCCCTCCCTGCTCGTGTATAACCGCTTGCTGCTTAGAATTCATCGCCATTTCATCCGAGGTGACGGAAGACCTATCAACCGCCGCCGACCCGGCCATGCCTCCCGCTTCCCGACGGGATGCCCCGCCACCCATGCTCACCATGGCATCCAAGATTTCCAGTTTCTTCTGAAAATCGCGAAGCTGAAAGGGATGACCCGGTTTACTGAATTTCCCCGATTTAATATCGCGCACAACCTCCAGAATTTTGTCGAAATCCGTTTGAAATGCCTTACTTAAGGTACGATGCAGAACGTAGGCCAGCAAGCCCAGTAATAAAAAAACGACCGCGAACACTATCCACAAAGCGGCGCCCTGCCATGCAAACTTGTTTTGTTCAGCAGTGGCGGGCCAATAGGTCTCTTGCCAGCGCGTGCCTATCACCGGGACCGTGTATCCCGACCCCGATTTCGCCAAATCCGCTTCACCTCGTTTAGCCAGCACAACGCCTTTATTCTCATCACCCCCGAACTGCCGGATTTCCACAAAACCGGAAGGCGTAGTGACCCTGTCCAGAGCACGCTGTACGAAATCCCCCCCATAGCTCACCAGCAACTGACCGACTATGGTCCCGTCATCGGCACGTACCGGACGCACGATATCTACATGGGCCGTCTCCATCCCGAAAAAATGAGCCTCAATGGGCGGCGGCTTCCCGCTTTTTTCTCCAGCCTTTAGCATCTCCAGATCAGCAAATCCCAGCGTCGGGAATATCCCGCCCTCCATACTGTCCACCGCACCAGGCGGGATCAAGCGTACTCGCACCAGTGCAGGAAATTTTTTGGCCAGGCGCGTTTCAGTGTCGGCGATTTGACCGGGATCCTTACTCTCTAACGCATGCACTACCTGCGGATCCAAGGTAATCCATTCCACTTTGGCAATAGACTCCTGGACAAGACCCACCAGGCCGTATGCCAGCTCTCCAGCAAGGGTCTTGGCCCGTTCCTGTAAATAGCGATCTACGATTCTGCCGTTTATGTAATATACGACGCAGGCTGCGACCAACAGGATGACGCCTGCAGCGGCGACACCCGCCATGGCCAACCGGGCCATACTGAGCATCCGAGGGCGTTGCCCCGAATCTGAAATACCACCCTTAGGGAAACGAACTCCAAAAAACTTCATGACCTCTCAGGCATCCCCTCTTAACCGTTCAGGATCTCGCGACGCACCGTTTCGATCTGTACTCAATCAAAACGTTTAGAACACCAACCGTTCTACCGTCGGCCGGAATGACCGAAGCCGCCCTCGCCACGGCGGCTAGTCTGAAATTCGTCGACCAACTCAAAGGCAACCTGGGCGATGGGCACGAAGACCATTTGCGCGATGCGCTCTCCCACTTCCACCACAAAGGGTGTGGTGCCGCGATTCCAGCACGACACGAAGATTTGCCCTTGGTAATCCGAGTCGATCAGACCTACCAAATTACCCAGTACAATACCGTGTTTGTGCCCCAGACCCGAACGCGGCAGCAGCACCGCGGCCAGCGTGGGATCCGCGATATGCACCGCGATCCCGGTGGGAATCAAGCGAGTCTCGGCCGGCAAAATCTCCAGCGGCTCATTCAAGCAAGCCCTGAGATCCATTCCCGCCGCACCCGCCGTTGCATAATGCGGCAATGGGAACTCATTCCCTATCCGCTCATCTAAAATTTTAAGTTGTATGTTGCGCATGATACCGCTCGGCTATTATCTGAATTAATTGACGCGCTAAACAGGATTTAGAGGCAAGCGGCAACTCCTTACCACCGCCCCGCCATATCACCGTTAAGGCATTATTGTCGCTTTCAAAGCCCTGATCGGGACGCCCCACCCAATTGGCGGCCACGATATCCAGGTCCTTTGCCTCTAATTTGCATCGGGCATTCTTTTCTAAGTCCTCGGTTTCCGCGGCAAAGCCGACGACAAAGGGATGGCGCGGCAATGCCGCCACCGCCGCCACGATGTCCGGCGTACGCTCAAGACGCAGCTCGTAACCACCCTCACCTTTCTTGATTTTTTGCTGCTCAGGGAAAGGCAGTGTGTAATCCGCCACCGCCGCCGCCGCAACGAATATACGGCAATCGGGCGACATCTTCATGACGGCCTCATGCATCTCCGCGGCGCTTTCCACCATCACCCTCTCCACCCGCAACGGACACGGCAGGTTCACCGGCCCGCTAATCAGCTTCACCTCGGCGCCGGCTTCCGCTGCGGCCTGCGCGAGGGCATAACCCATCTTTCCCGAACTGCGGTTACTGAGAAAACGCACCGGGTCGATGGCCTCACGCGTAGGCCCTGCGGTGATAATAATCTTCGTTCCCTGCAAGATGCCGACTGTAAACATCCCCGTCAGGGCCGTCACGATATCCGACGGCTCCACCATCCTCCCGGGACCGGTCTCTCCGCAGGCCTGATCGCCTTGCGCCGGCCCGAGGAAACGCACGCCACGCTCTTCCAGCAGCCGACGGTTGGACTGGGTAACCGGCTGGCTCCACATCACATGATTCATGGCCGGCACCAGCACCAGCGGGACGCTGCTCGCCAGACACAGGGTACTCAATAAATCATCGGCCAGGCCGTGGGCCAATTTGGCCAGACTATTGGCACTGGCGGGCGCTACGATGATCACATCCGCCCAGCGGGCCAGCGTAATATGGCTCATGGCGCTCTCTGCGGCGGCATCCAGCAGATGCACATGAACCGCATTCCCCGACAAGGCCTGCAAGCTGAGGGGGGTGATAAACTGGGTAGCGGCGTCGGTCATGACCACCCGGACCTCGGCCCCTGCCTCCTTGAGCCGCCTCACCAACTCCGCACTCTTGTAAGCCGCGATCCCTCCGGTGACCCCCACCACCACCCGCTTGTTGACGAGTCCCGTCATACGCTCCATTCTAGCCTGGTAAAAGTGATAAAAATAACAGATTAGCCGTCAACAGCGCTATGAACTTCGTTATTGCCATCATCGACCTCAGGGAGGGAACCCTATGGCGATCACCGATTGGCCCAGCGCGGAACGCCCGCGCGAAAAGTTATTGAACCGTGGCCCGCAAACGCTTTCGGATGCGGAACTCCTGGCCATCTTCCTTCGCACCGGAGTGAG
Organism: uncultured Gammaproteobacteria bacterium; assembly: GCA_963810615.1. Taxonomy (GTDB): domain Bacteria; phylum Pseudomonadota; class Gammaproteobacteria; order DRLM01; family DRLM01; genus JARRQJ01. Next base: position 296,371 of record CAWEOA010000002.1, read on the forward strand.
TGGGAAGACCGCCGTGGACCTGGCCCGCGACTTACTCAAGGAATACGGCGGATTACGCGCCCTGCTGGAAGCGGACCGCCGCAACTTTTGCCAGGGACATGGCCTGGGCAGCGCCAAATACGCCCTGTTGCAGGCGGTACTCGAGATGGGACGTCGCCATCTCTACGAAACCCTGCAACGCGGCGAGACCTTGGGCAGTCCGGCCGATACCCGCCGCTTCCTGCTGGCCCGGCTGCGCGATTATCCCCACGAGGTCTTTGCCTGCCTGTTCCTCGATAACCGCCACCGGGTCATCGAATTCGCCGAGATGTTCCGCGGGACCATCGACGGCACCAGCGTCCACCCCCGGGAGGTGGTCAAGCAGGCCCTGGCGCTCAACGCCGCAGCGGTCATCTTCGCCCATAATCACCCCTCAGGGGTGGCCGAACCCAGCCAAGCCGATCATCGCCTCACCCGGCGCCTCCAGGACGCTTTGAGCCTGGTGGATATCCGGGTACTGGATCATATCGTCATTGGCGACGGCTATACTGTCTCCCTGGCAGAACGAGGGCAGCTATAGGTCGGGGCAGGCCTTCGACTTGCAAATCAAGGCCATCGCTGGTATAAAGTGCAGCTCTTTGGCTGCCACCCGCCGGGCTGGCGGCTACCGTATTTTTAGGAGGTCGAGGATCATGGCCAGAGTGTGCCAAGTGACGGGCAAACGCCCCACTACCGGGAACAATGTGTCCCACGCCAACAATAGAACGCGGCGTCGTTTTTTGCCCAATCTACATACCCACCGCTTCTGGCTGGAAGGGGAAAAGCGCTGGGTGCGCCTGCGGGTAACGTCCAAGGGAATGCGCATCATCGATAAGCGCGGCATCGACGTGGTGGTGGCGGAACTGCGTAGCCGCGGCGAAAAGGTCTAAGGGTTAGTTAAGGAGTCTGCGCCATGCGTGAAAAGATCAGATTGATATCCAGCGCCAATACCGGTCATTTTTATACGACCATCAAGAACAAGCGCAATACCCCGGATAAGATGGAAATCAAAAAATATGATCCGGTGGTCCGCAAGCACGTGGCCTACAAAGAGGCCAAAATCAAGTAAGCACAACCGACCTGTGTAACAACAAAAAACCCGCCTTAAGAAGGCGGGTTTTTTGTTGGGAATACCGAAAACTGCTCAAGTCGCTTGCAGCGTATAACCCTTCAAAGACCGGGAAAAATCCTGCAATACCTTAATGCCGGTGGCTTCGGCCTGCTTGCACCAATCCTGAAGGTTATGCAGCAAACTATCGGGTGAACTGGAGTGACTCTGCCACAACGCCTGCAAGCGTTTCTTATAGTCGTATACCGTGGCCAGGGTCTGGCTGAGATTCAAGGCCGCCTGTACCCGCCCTTTGGCATCCTCGTTCATCACTGCGTCACCGCGCACTAAGGGTCGATGGGCTCTGCGCAGCAGGCGTCGACAAGATTGATCCGCGCTGCGTAATTCTTCGCGCAACACCGGCATCACCACATCCCGCGCGTAATGGGATAAGACATGAAAGCGATTAACCAGGATGGCACGCACCGTTTCCATATCCACGGTATGCTTGCCGGGATTGATCACCGGTTCGGGAGCCACCTTTTTCACCCTAGCCAAACCCAAGCTTTGCAGAGTACGAATATATAACCAGCCGATGTCAAATTCCCAGGGCTTGGAAGAAAGTTTAGCCGAGCTGGGAAAGGCATGGTGGTTATTGTGCAGTTCTTCACCGCCGATCAGAATACCCCAGGGCACGACATTGGTCGCCGCATCGGTGCTCTCATAATTTCGGTAACCCCAATAGTGGCCGATGCCGTTGATGATCCCGGCAGCGAAAAAGGGAATCCAAATCATCTGCACCGCCCATATGGTGATGCCGATCGGGCCAAACAGCAGCGCATCGATTAAAAACATAACAGCAATCCCATAGCGGCTATGGGGGCAATAGAGATGACGCTCCAACCAGTCGTCAGGCGTCCCCTTGCCGTACTGATCCAGGGTCTGAGAATTAGCAGCCTCTTTACGATAGAGCTCGGCCCCTTCCCATAACACCTTGGATAGACCCAGGATCTGAGGACTGTGGGGATCTTCCTCGGTCTCACAACGGGCGTGATGCTTACGGTGGATTGCAGCCCAAGCCTTGGTTTCCATACCGGTGGTCAACCATAGCCACAGCCGGAAGAAATGGCTCACCGCCGGATGTAGGTCAAGGGCGCGATGGGCCTGATGGCGATGCAGGAAGATGGTGACGCTGGCGATGGTAATATGGGTCATCCCCAAGGTCACCAGCACATAGCCCCACCAAGGTAGATCGACTATTCCGTTTAACATGGATTCCAGTACCCCATTAATAAATTATATAAAATCAAATGATTATAATATATTCAGCCGCTATTATAACATTTACCGGCCCCTTTCCCTAGATTCAGTGGGGGTTATTGTATAGTCTAGTATAGATGGAGCCGGAGACTGTGCTTATCAAGCCTGCTTAGGTTCGGTACTCGGCATTGATACGCACATAATCATAGGACAAATCACAAGTCCACACCCGAGCGTAGCCGTCACCCCGTCCCAATTCGACCCTGACGGCAATCTCTTCCCTATCCATCACTGCCCGCCCCTGCTCTTCCCGGTAGGCGGAAGCGCGCCCGCCAGCGGCCACGATGCAAACGTCTCCCAAAAAGATATTGACCCGCTCCACCTGCAAATTCGGTATACCGGCACGCCCCACTGCGGCCAAAATCCGCCCCCAGTTGGGATCACTAGCGAAGAAGGCGGTCTTAACCAGCGGCGAATGGGCGATGGTGTAGGCCGCGCGACGGCATTCCTCTTCGTCGGCCCCGCCCTCCACTTCGACGGTGATGAATTTGCTCGCCCCTTCCCCGTCACGGATGATCGCCTGAGCCAATCCCACGCACACTTCGGTGATCGCTTGCGACAGCGTGATAAACCCCGGATCCTCCGCGCTGACGATCTCAGGCAAACCACTATGACCGCTGGCCATCAGAATGCAAGCATCGTTGGTGGAAGTATCGCCATCGACGGTAATGCAATTAAACGAGGCATTCACCGCCGCATCAAGACACCGTTGCAACAAGGGAGGAGAGACTTTCGCATCCGTGGCAACAAAGGCCAGCATGGTAGCCATATCGGGCCGGATCATACCGGCGCCCTTGGCGATACCGGTAACGGTGACACTCTGTCCGGCGATCTCTATCCGGCGTGACAGGCCTTTGGCCACGGTATCCGTGGTCATGATGCCGTGAGCGGCGTCGGCCCAGCCTTCCGCCGACAAGCTGCGGTACGCCGTAGGCAGCGCATTGACAATGGTAGTCACGGGCAAGGGTTCACCGATGACACCGGTGGAAAATGGCAAGACCTGCTCCGGCTTCACACCGACACTCGCCGCCAATGCCTGACAGCAAGCGAGCGCATCGCTCAAGCCCTGATCACCGGTGCCGGCATTGGCGTTTCCGGTGTTGATGAGCAGATAGCGGGGGGGCTGCAGCTTGAGGTGGCGCTTAGCCAACAACACCGGCGCCGCACAAAAGGCATTTTGCGTGAATACCCCGGCGCACGCGGCACCCGCCGCCAGCTCAAACACTACCAGATCTCGCCGCCCGGGCTTTTTAATGCCCGCGCAAGCCGTGCCCACGCGCACACCGGGCACCGGTAACAGGGAAGGTAAGGCGGTTAATCCGACGGCCACGGAATTAAACTAGAACTGTCGTCACTCTAAACGACCATGACACTGTTTGTATTTCTTTCCGGAACCGCAAGGACAGGGTTCATTACGTCCAACCTTGCGTCCGTCACGGACATAGGGGGTATGAGCCTCTTGATCCTGATCATCCGCCACGACATCTCCGCCGCCGCCCGCCGCCGCCATGGCCGCCGCCTCGGCATGCTCATATTGCATAGCCACATTGCTGCGCCGCTGCTCTTCTACCGCCTGCACATCTTCTTCCGCCCGTACCCGAACTCGGGTCAGGATGCTGATGACCTCCGTCTTGATCCTATTCAGCAACTGAGCGAACAGCTCAAAGGCCTCGAGCTTGTATTCTTGAATGGGATTCTTCTGGGCATATCCGCGCAGATGGATACCCTGTCGTAAATAATCCATGGCCGCCAAATGCTCTTTCCACATGGAATCCAATACCTGCAACATCACCGCCTTCTCAAAGTGGCGCATCACCTTCTCACCCGCTTGAGCTTCTTTTTCCGCATAAGCCGCTTCCAAGGCTTCCAGGATGCGTTGACGTAAAATCTCCTCGTGCAGATCGTGATCTTCCTCCAACCAAGAGGACACGGGCAACGGCACCCCCAGCTGTTCCAGTGCCTCTTCCAGACCGGGAATATCCCATTGTTCATCCAAACTCTGAGGAGGAACATAGACATCGATGACGCCGTTAAGCACATCGACGCGGATGGTCTTGATGGTATCCGAGATATCATCCGTCGCCATTATCTCATTGCGTTGTTCGTAGATTACTTTGCGCTGATCGTTGGCGACGTCATCGTAATCCAGCAATTGCTTGCGAATATCGAAGTTATGGCCCTCGACCTTGCGCTGTGCGTTTTCAATGGCGCGAGTCACCCAGGGATGCTCGATGGCCTCCCCCTCTTCCATACCCAACTTCTGCATCAAGCCCTTCACCCGGTCAGAGGCAAAGATGCGCATGAGATTGTCTTCTAACGACAGATAAAAGCGCGACGAACCGGGATCACCCTGGCGACCGGAACGACCGCGCAATTGATTATCGATACGACGCGACTCGTGGCGTTCGGTGCCGATCACGTGCAGCCCACCCGCGGCGAGCACTTCATCATGGCGCTGCCGCCAATCCTCTTTGGCCGCTTCTACGGCAGCCGCATCGGCGTGCTCACCCAAGACGCTAAGTTCCGCTTCCAGGCTGCCGCCCAGCACAATATCGGTACCACGACCCGCCATATTGGTGGCGATGGTCACCCCGCCAGGCCGCCCAGCCTCGACTATTACCTGGGCTTCGCGTTCATGTTGCTTGGCATTCAAGACTTGAAACTTGATCTTCTCTTTTTCAAGCAGTTCGGCAAGGTACTCCGAAGTCTCAATGGAGGTGGTACCCACCAGGACTGGCTGGGTGCGTTGATGGCATTCCTTTATATCCTGGATGATCGCATCGAATTTTTCTTTGGCGGTGAGATAAATCACATCACCGTGGTCCTGGCGAACCATGGGTCTATGGGTGGGGATTACCACCACTTCCAGAGCATAAATCTGTTGAAATTCATAGGCCTCGGTGTCGGCCGTACCGGTCATGCCGGCCAGCTTGCCATATAGACGGAAGTAATTCTGGAAGGTAATGGAGGCCAGAGTCTGGTTTTCACTACGAATCGGCACCCCTTCCTTGGCTTCCACCGCCTGATGCAAACCTTCCGACCAGCGGCGCCCCGGCAGAGTCCGGCCGGTAAATTCATCGACGATGACGACTTCATCGTCACGCACGATGTAATCCACGTCACGCCGAAACAGGGCATGCGCACGCAAGCCGGCGTTCAGATGATGCATAAGACTGATATTGGAGGCATCGTATAAACTCCCGCCTTCGACCAACAAACCCGCCTCTTCCATCAATTGTTCAACATGCTGATGGCCTTCCTCGGTGAGATACACTTGCCGACCCTTCTCATCGACGCTGTAATCACCGGGCTGCCCTTCCTCTTCCTGCTTGGTCAGCCTGGGGATGAGGACATTGATCTTGGTGTAAAGATCGGTGCCTCCTTCACTGGGTCCGGAGATGATAAGCGGTGTGCGGGCTTCATCGATAAGAATGGAGTCCACCTCATCGACGACGGCATAATAGGTACCGCGCTGCACCCGATCCGCGACACCAAACGCCATATTATCGCGCAGATAGTCGAAACCATACTCATTATTGGTGCCATAAGTAATGTCGCAGGCATAGGCGGCACGCTTTTCCTCGGCGCGTTGCTCGGAGAGTATCACCCCGGTGGACATACCTAAAAACTCATACAGCCGCCCCATCCACTTCGCATCACGTCGCGCCAAATAATCATTGACCGTCACCACATGAACGCCCTTACCGGGCAAGGCATTGAGGTAAACGGCCAAGGTCGCCACCAAGGTCTTGCCCTCGCCGGTACGCATCTCGGCAATCTTACCTTGATGTAACACCATGCCGCCGATGAGCTGCACATCGAAATGACGCATGCCCATAACCCGTTTACCCGCCTCGCGCACCACGGCGAATGCCTCGGGTAAGAGGCTGTCGAGGCTGGCGCCGTCGGCCAAGCGCTGTCGAAATTCGTCGGTTTTGGCCCGTAATTCCGCATCGCTCAGCTTGGCAATCGCATCTTCCAAGCCATTGATAGTCTGAACCACTCCGTACATGCGCTTAACCAAACGCTCATTACGGCTACCAAAAACCTTGTTTAAAAGTTTCGATATCATTAGAAATAAATTACATCAGGAGGGGACAAAAAAACGAAATCCATTTTACACCAGGACTAGTTGGCAGCGCTGAGATATTTAATCGGGTTGACCACCCTCCCGGACCGCCATACCTCAAAGTGGACGTGCGGACCCGTGGAACGGCCTGTAGAACCCATCAAGGCGATCTCTTGGCCCTTGCTCACAGTCTCCCCCACTTTCACTAGCACCTTGGAATTATGGCCATAGCGGGTGACAAAGCCGTTTCCGTGGTTAATTTGCACAAGATTACCATAACCGCCATGCTTACCGGCGTAGGTCACAATCCCGGCGGCCACCGCCACTACAGGCTCGCCCAATTCCCCGGCGATATCGACACCGGGATGCCATTCCCGCCGACCATTGAAGGGATCGGTCCGATAGCCAAAATAGGAGGAAATCCAGCCGTCGCTCACCGGCCGCCCTTTGGGCAGCACCTCATCCAGAAGATTGCGATGCCGAAACATGGTCTCCAAAACGCTCAACTGCTCCTGCCGATCATCAAGTTGCTGATTCAGCTGATCCACTGATTGTGTAAGCGAAGGTAAGGGGAGAGGTTTCTCGGCTAATACATTAGGTTGCTCCGGGCCACCTTGGGGGGGCGGCGAACCGAAATCAAATTCACCTTTTTCTAATCCCGCCATACCCACCAAGCGCTTACCCAAGGCGTTGAGACGTATCACCTGGGCCTGCATGGCGCCCAAGCGTGCCGTAAGGGCATTAATGTTCTCTCTCACTTGGCGAGGCTCGCCATCCGCTGCTCCGGCCTGACCGGCGTCGGCCATAGCCTCTTCACTGCTAGTCAGAGCGATTTCTTTCTGGGCATATTGGCTACCCCAGCAAAATCCCAGGTAGGATGCCAGGCTCAAGGGGGCAATAAGTACCGCAGCAACCAAGACGATCGCACGCGACCGCGTCAGATGAATTTTTACCGGGCGTTGCAACTGCTTAGCGAGTAAAATGATGTTCATCATCGTTACCCTTCGAGGTTGGGTCCATAGCTATCCGGACTAATCATGGCAAGTGTTTCTCCTAAATCACTGGCGAACTTGCTGCAGCAGCGCTCTGATCATCTGAGTTTGTTGCTGAGCCAGGTTCGCCTCCTACGTCAGATCACCGCGGTGATCAGGAACGTTCTGCCTGAACCCCTTTCCCTGCATTGTCATGCCGCCAACATCAACGGCGACACTATTATAATCGGCTGCGACTCTTCAACATGGGCGGCGAAACTTCGCTACCAAATACCCCAGGTACTGAAGCGGCTTAATGATCACCGCGAGCTGCCCGTCTTGCGGCAGATCCGGGTCCGGGTACAACCGCTGAACAATGATCAGCCCCGCGCTTCTACCCGTCCGTTATGCATGAGCGAAGACTCTGCGACTTTAATCGCCAGCGTCGCATCCACTACTGACGACCCTGAACTGAAGGCGGCGCTGCTGCGTCTCAGCCAACGCGCAAAACCCGTTAAAAATCGATAACAACGGGCAATACCTGTAACGTTTCTTACTTGTCGACGCCCTCACAGAATACTTTATAGAGGGACGGAAAATTGCGGACTCGATCGCATCTTGGCCTAAGGGCACGCCCGGCCTTTTCCGCTCGATTTGTTCCGGCAACCGTGTTTATTATACTTATTATCAGCTCGCCGGTATGGGCTGCATGAACAGGATCGGAGCGTGCGCGGCATCTTCGAAGGTCACCAACTCCCACGCCGACTCATCGGCCATGAGGGCACGCAAGAGACGATTATTGAGCGCATGGCCGGATTTATAACCGTTAAATGCGCCAATCAAGCTCCGTCCCAGTAAATATAGATCCCCGATGGCGTCCAGTACCTTATGTTTAACGAATTCGTCGTCATAGCGCAAGCCGTCCTCATTTAACACCCGGTAATCGTCCACGACTACCGCGTTATCGAGGCTGGCGCCGAGCGCCAAACGCTTCTCCCGCATCAGTTCGACATCGCGCATGAAACCAAAGGTCCTTGCCCGGCTCACTTCCTTCACAAAGGATGTCGTGGAGAAATCCACCACAGCTTCCTGGCAACGATTTTTGAAGACGGGATGGTCGAACTCAATGGCGAAAGAAACCTTGAAACCCTCAAAAGGATCAAAGCGAGCCCATTTATCCCCATCTTCTACCTGGACACGTTTCTTTATACGGATAAAGCGCTTAGGGGCATTTTGATCTTCGACACCGGCGGACTGCACCAAGAATACGAACGGACCGGCACTGCCGTCCATGATCGGGACTTCCGGGGCACTTACATCCACATACGCATTGTCTATGCCCAAGCCGGCCAAGGCGGATAAAAGATGTTCAACGGTGGCGACGCGCGCGCCATTACACATCAAAGACGTGGACAAGGTCGTATCGCCCACGTTCTCCGCCCGAGCCGGGATTTCAACGGGCGGATCCAAATCCACTCGCCGAAACACGATGCCCGTGTCCACGGCCGCGGGGCGCAATGTGAGGTACACCTTTTCTCCAGTATGCAATCCGATACCCGTGGCCCGAATTACATTTTTCAGCGTTCTCTGCCTGATCATTCCGTTCCTGATGCCCCTCGAAGCCCCTATAACGGGCCAGTGCTTAGCACGCCGCATGGTAGCACAGCGACTACCCCCTGCCTAGCATATCCTCCCGACGCTAAGCCTGGGGCGCCTCTCCGCCGCTGCAGTCAAGCGCCTAGTCCGCCTGACGGCGCAAGAAAGCGGGAATGTCCAGATAATCCAGATCCGCTTCCGCCGCCGCTCTGTGATGCCCGCCTCCGGCTGCCGCCACATTCTGGTTACGAATCACCGCCGGCCGCTCCAACTGTCTATAGTCCACCTCACCGGTATTTTTATAGGCCACAACCTTGGGCTGTTCCGGGACTTCGTCTTCCCGACCCAGACCGGTCGCGACCACCGTCACCCGGATCTCGTCCTCCATCTCAGGATCGATAACCGTACCGACCACTACCGTAGCATTCTCCGAGGCGAATTCCTTGACGGTGTTCCCAACTTCCTCAAACTCGCCGATACCCAGATCCAAGCCGGCCGTCACATTGACCAAAATACCTCGCGCCCCAGCCAAATTGATATCTTCCAGCAAAGGGCTGTTCACCGCTGCTTCGGCGGCCTGACGCGCCCGATCCTCGCCCGTCGCCCGACCGGAGCCCATCATGGCCATACCCATCTCACTCATGACGGTACGCACATCAGCAAAGTCCACGTTGATCAACCCGGGCCGGGTGATGAGCTCGGCAATCCCTTGTACCGCCCCCTGCAAGACGTTATTGGCGGAACGGAAGGCATCCAGCAAGGACACATTCTTACCCAATACCGACAGGAGTTTTTCATTGGGGATAGTGATTAAGGAGTCCACGTACTGGGACAGCTCCTTGATCCCGTGATCCGCCACGGCGATACGTTTCCTCCCCTCGAAGGGAAAGGGTTTGGTGACCACCGCAACGGTCAAGATACCCAATTCCTTAGCCGCTTGCGCCACGATCGGCGCACCGCCGGTACCGGTGCCACCGCCCATGCCCGCCGTGATGAACAACATATCCGCGCCTTCGATCACTTCGATGATGCGATCGCGATCTTCCATGGCGGCCTGACGGCCCACATCGGGATTGGCGCCGGCACCCAGCCCTTTGGTGATGCTGGCACCCAATTGTATGACGGTGCGCATCGAACAATTGCGCAGGGCCTGCGCATCGGTATTGGCGCAGACGAACTCCACACCCTCGATATTCCCTTTCACCATATGCTCAACGGCATTACCGCCACCGCCACCCACGCCGATGACTTTAATTACCGCGTTTTGAGGACAGGTATCCATGAGTTCAAACATAATCAGTCTCCTTTGCTGCTACCCGTTAATGATTCGATTCAATAAAACCCAGATTGCTAAAAATTACCCTTAAACCAACCCTTCATCCTTTCCCATACCGATATCCCTTCTCCTCCGATCACGCCGCCCAGCCTTTGACGATTACGGTGTTTTTGACCGAACAACAACAAGCCCACCCCGGTGGCATAAATAGGATTGCGCACCACGTCCACCAACCCGGTGACATGCTGCGGCACGCCCAGCCGCACCGGCGCATGAAAAATCTCCTCAGCCAACTCGATGACCCCCTCCATCTTGGAGCTGCCGCCGGTCATCACCACTCCCGCCGCAATCAGGTCTTCAAAACCGCTGCGGCGCAATTCCGCCTGCACCAAATTGAGCAACTCTTCATAACGAGGCTCCACCACCTCGGCCAAGGTCTGGCGCGCCAGGCGCCGCGGAGCGCGATCGCCCACGCTGGGCACCTCGATGGTCTCATCCGCCATGGCCAATTGCGTCAGGGCACAGGCGTATTTGATCTTGATCTCTTCGGCGTGTTGCGTAGGCGTCCGCAAGGCCACCGCGATGTCGTTGGTGACTTGATCGCCGGCGATAGGGATCACTGCGGTATGACGAATGGAACCATCGGTAAACACGGCGATGTCAGTGGTCCCGCCGCCGATGTCCACCAGACACACACCCAGATCTTTTTCATCCTCGGTGAGCACCGCATAGCTGGAGGCCAACTGCTCAAGAATGATGTCGTCCACCTCCAAGCCACACCGCTTGACGCACTTGACGATGTTCTGCGCGGCACTCACCGCCCCGGTCACCAGATGAACCTTGGCCTCCAAACGAACGCCCGACATCCCCACCGGCTCGTGGATGCCCTCCTGATTGTCGATGACGAATTCCTGGGGCAGGACATGGAGAATCTTTTGGTCCGCCGGAATCGCGACGGCGCGCGCGGCATCGATTACCCGGTCCACATCACCGGACACCACTTCACGATCGCGAATAGCGACGATGCCATGAGAATTCAGGCTGCGGATATGGCTGCCGGCGATCCCGGCATAGACCGAATGAATCTGGCAACCGGCCATCAACTCCGCTTCCTCAACGGCGCGCTGAATGGATTGCACCGTGGATTCGATGTTGACCACCACACCCTTCTTCAAACCCCGAGAAGGATGTGATCCCAGACCCACGATGTTGATGGCGCCGTCCGTCTTCACTTCGCCGACGATAGCCACCACCTTCGAGGTGCCGATATCCAAACCGACGATCAAATCCTTTTCACCTTTTTTCGACATCTCTTTAGTATCTCCGCAAGATCAAAATCTCAGATTGGCTATTGCCGTTTTCCGGTCTGTTTCCAACGCACCGCAAAACCGTTGCTGTAACGCAAATCCACTCTGGCAACCGTCGCCGCGCGATCATGAAAGGCACGACGATAAAACCTCACGAACTTCAACAAACGCCCATAACCATTGCCCCGCCCCAACACCACCTGCATCCCGTTATCCAAGTCCAATCCCCAGGCGCGACGTTCGTCCAGGGTCAGACGATCGATATGCACGCCCAACGGGGCCAAAATCCCGCTCATATCGCGGAGCGCCGCAACGACAAGCTCTCCGGAACCCTCGGGACCCTGCAGGGTGGGTAAGCCTCCCGGATAAGTCGCGCGCGGAGGACTGAAGATTTCTCCGCCGGCGTTGACCAAGGCCTCCTCACCCCACCGGGCAACCGGCACTTGCTCGGTCACGGCGATATGCACCGCATCCGGCCACGCCCGTCGCACTTCCGCATGCTTGACCCAAGGCAGGGTTTGCACCACTTGTTGCACCCGCCGCACATCCACGGTCAAAAAATTACCCTTCAGAAACGGCTTGACTGCAGCACGTACCATGGATGGATTGACGTGAGTGAAAGCCCCTTGCACCTGCACGCTCCTGATGGGCAGCACGTGTGGATCGGTGAGCGTCGACCAGACCCAGCCTAAGACCCCGGCCAACACCAAACCCGTCGCCATGATCAAGGCCCCGCGCAAGCCCGCGGTCACGCCTTCCCAAGACCGCGTTACCGGAGCCGCCGGCCTGCGCCGCGACGTAACGCGCGACGCCACCTTGCGTCCCGAACGACGCCACAAGGGACTCAGTGACATCATGTCTCTTACCGTAACGCTCATGGTTTCAAGGTCTCCTCCAGGATGCGCCACACCAAGTCGTCAAAAGACAGCCCCGCCTGGCGGGCCGCCATGGGCACCAGACTGTGATCCGTCATCCCCGGCACGGTATTCACCTCGATCAGCCAGGGCCGCCCCTCGCCATCCACCATAAAATCCACCCGCCCCCAGCCATGACATCCCAATACCTGGAAGGCCCTTAAGGCCAGGCGCTGCAATTCCGCTTCTTGGGCCTGATCCAGCCCGCAGGGGCAGAGATATCGGGTATCCGTGGCGAAGTACTTGGCTTGATAGTCGTAAAAGGCGCGCGGGGTCTCGACGCGTATCATTGGCAAGGCCTCATGGCCAAGGACCGCACAGGTATATTCGCCGCCCTGAATGAACCGCTCGGCGATCACGCAATCGTCCAGCTCCCGCGCCGCAGCCAGCGCGGCGGGCAACTGCGCCGCATCGGTGACCTTACTCATGCCCAGACTGGAACCTTCACGTGACGGCTTGATCATCAGCGGCAAGCCCAGGCGGGCGATCAGCTCGTCGGGCCGGCTTTCATCATCGATCACCACGAACTCCGGCACCGCCAGATCCAGGGCCTGCCACAACCATTTGCTGCGCAACTTATCCATGCCCAGCGCCGAGCCTAAGACACCGCTGCCGGTATACGGCAAACCCAGCGTCTCCAGGGCGCCTTGAATCACGCCGTCTTCGCCGCCGCGGCCGTGCAGGATGATGAACACGCGGTCGAAGCCCTGGCCAAGTCGCTGCAACACGTCGTCACCCGCATCGACGGCACGGGCATCGACACCGCGCTGCAGCAAGGCGGCATGCACCGCGCGACCACTCTTCAAGGAAATCTCGCGCTCCGCGGAACGCCCCCCCATCAACACCGCCACCCGACCGAAGGCCTTGGGATCTTGTACGCGCTGGACGGCGGTCATGACGACGACCCTCCTTTTACCGCATCGCCGACGATATGCACTTCGCGATGCAGGCGAATGCCATGCACCCGTTCCACGCTTGCCGCCACCTGGGCAATCAGGGCTTCCATGTCGGCCGCAGTCGCGTCACCGTTATTGATAATGAAATTGGCATGCTTGGTGGAAACACAGGCGCCGCCGCGGCATAAGCCTTTCAAGCCGCAGGTCTCGATCAGGCGCGCCGCATGATCGCCGGGCGGGTTGCGAAAAACCGAGCCGCAGCTGGGCAGGCCGATGGGTTGCGTCTGATTGCGTCGCTCCAGCAAGGCCTTGACCCGGGCAAGACTTGCCGCACCGTCACCGGCTTGCAATTGCAGCTCCACCATTATGAACCATTCCCCAGCCGGCCCATGCACTTCGCGATACGCCGCCTGAAAATCACCGGGCTCGCGCCACCGGCGCAGCCCATGACGATCGACGGTCTCGACGCGCCGCACCAAGGGCCAGGTCTCACCACCGAAGGCACCGGCGTTCATAGCCAGCGCGCCACCCATGGTCCCGGGGATACCGGCCAGAAATTCCCCGCCTACCAGATTCATGCCTGCACAGAAGCGCGCCACCTTGTTGCACGCCACACCAGCGCCGGCCTGCACCCTAAGCGCATCGACTTGAACCAAATCCATCAAGGCGCCGCTGGTGGCGATCACTGTTCCTGAAATACCGCCATCGCGCACCAGCATGTTGCTGCCCAGTCCCAGCCACAACAGCGGCTCCTCTGCAGGGAGTTGCTGCAGAAAGGCAACCAAGTCGTCGATGTCCGCCGGCTCGTAAAAGGTGCGGGCCGGCCCGCCCACCCGCCACGAAACATGACGGGCCATGGGCTCGTCGTGACGCAGCTTACCGCGCAGCAATGCATGATGCTGGGCGGCCATCATGGCGTCCCCTCTTTGAGTTGTTCCGGCAGCTTCGCCGCCGCCGCACCGATATCACCCGCCCCCAAGGTGAGCAGCACATCGCCGTCCCGCAAGACGCTGCACAACACCGCGGGCAAGTCCGTCACAGCATCGACGAACACCGGATCGACTTGGCCGCGGGCGCGGATCGCACGACTGAGCGCGCGACCGTCAGCGGCGGCGATGGGCTCCTCCCCGGCCGGATACACGTCCAACAACACCAGAACATCCACCTCGGAGAGCACCTTGACGAAGTCTTCAAACAGGTCACGGGTCCGGCTGTAGCGATGCGGCTGAAATGCCGTAACCAGGCGCCGTTGCGGCCAACCGGCGCGAATGGCTTCCACCGTGGCCGCAACCTCCCGGGGATGATGACCGTAATCATCGATCATCAACACCGATCCGGCCGTGGTGGCGATCTCGCCATAGAGTTGAAAACGCCGGCCTATCCCCTGGAAGCCAGTCAAGGCGCGTTGAATAGCACCATCGTCCACGCCCAATTCCTGAGCCACGGCGATGGCGGCCAGGGCGTTGAGCACATTGTGATGGCCGGCCAGGTTAAGGCTGACCTCCAGCTCCGCGCCGCCGCGGCGCACTACCTTGAAGTGCGTAGTCGCTGCCTGCTGGCGGATATCGCGCGCCCACACATCCGCCTCTTTGGAAAGGCCATAGGTCAGACTGGGACGCGGCAACTGCGGCAACAACTCGGCGATGACCGGATCGTCCAAACACACCACGGCCAGTCCATAGAAGGGCAACTGATGGAGAAATTCGATGAAGGTCTGACGCAAACGGCCGAAGTCACCGCCATAGGTCTCCATGTGATCGACGTCGATATTGGTGACCACCGCGATCATCGGCACAAGGTGCAAGAACGAGGCATCGCTTTCATCGGCCTCCGCCACCAGATACTCACCGGCGCCCAATCGGGCATTGCCGCCGATACTATTAAGACGCCCGCCGATGACAAAGGTCGGATCGAGCCCCCCTTCGGCCAACAGACTGGCGATGAGACTGGTAGTCGTGGTCTTACCATGAGTCCCCGCCACGGCGATCCCATAACGGAAGCGCATCAGTTCGGCGAGCATCTCGGCGCGTCGCACTACCGGGATGCGACGACGCTGGGCCTCTTTCACCTCGGGGTTGCTCTGCTCGACGGCGCTGGACACCACCACCACATCGCTGTCTTCCACCCAGCGCGCGTCGTGACCGATGTGTATCGTCATCCCCAATCCGGCAAAACGGCGGGTAAGGGCATTCTCCTTGATGTCGGAGCCGGAAACGCGATAACCCAGATTGTGCAGCACCTCGGCGATGCCACCCATACCCACGCCGCCGATGCCGACGAAGTGAATCGCCGCGATGCTTCGCATCCGTTCCCGCATCGGCGTCTTCATATCAGATACGGGACGTTCAGCCATGGGCCGCCTCCCAACACAATGCCGCCACCGTCGCCGCCGCCTGGGGCTGAGCCAGGTCCCTGGCGGCCCGCGCCATGACCAACAAGCGGGAACGATCCGCCAAAGAAACCCACAGTTCGCACAAGCTGTCGCGGGCAAGGTCCGCTTGTTGGATCACCACGGCGGCGCCGGCATCGCTCAGATAAGCGGCATTCCGGGTCTGATGATCATCCACCGCATGGGGATAAGGCACCAGGACCGCGCCCACCCCCGCCGCCGCCAGCTCCGCCACCGTCAGGGCCCCCGCGCGACACACCACTAGATCCGCCCAGCCATAGGCCGCGGCCATGTCATCGATGAAGGGTTCCACCCGCGCCGTCACCGCGGCAGCCCGATAATGCTCCAGCGTCTCATCGAGATTGCGGCTGCCCGTCTGATGCCACACCTCGGGACGCGAGGACAGCTGCGCAAGCGCCGCCGGCAGCACTTCGTTCAAGGCACGCGCGCCGAGGCTGCCGCCCAACACCAACAGACGCAATGCACCGCTGCGGGCGGCGAAACGCTGTTCCGGAACGGGCAACTCGGCAATGGCGCGTCGCACCGGATTGCCGGTATGGGTGACATGCTTGCCGTGGAAAGTGCCGGGGAAGGCCTCCATCACCCGCTGCGCCAAGGGCGCCAGCAAACGGTTGGTCAGGCCGGCGATGGCATTCTGTTCATGAATCACCAAGGGCTTGCGCAACAACCAGGTTATGACGCCGCCGGGACCGGTGACGAAGCCGCCCATGCCCAGCACCACTACCGGCCGTTGGCGCAATATCACCGCCAATACCTGCAGGGCCGCCCACAGCAAACGCAACGGCGCCAGCAACCACGCAGTCGCACCCTTGCCGCGCAAACCGGACACCGACACCCATTCCATGCTGATGCCCGCCGCCGGAACCAGCTTGGCCTCCAGGCCCTGGCGCGTGCCCAGCCAAAACACTTCGGCGCCGCGTTCGCGCAATTCCGCCGCCACCGCCAGGGCGGGAAACACATGACCGCCGGTACCACCCGCCATGATCATCACACGCATCATCGGCCGGTCCTCCCGCGCGGAAAGCGGGTCTCATAATCGACGCGCAACAACAAGGCCACGGCCACACACATCACGATGATGCTGGACCCGCCGTAACTCATGAGCGGCAAGGTCAAGCCCTTGGTGGGTAGCGCCCCCATGTTCACGCCTATATTGATGAAGGCCTGCAGACCGATCCACATTCCGATGCCATAGGCGAGATAAGCGGCGAAACGATTGCCGCTCTGTTCGGCGCGATAGGCGATGACGAATGAGCGCCACACCACCAGAGTGAACAGCGCGATCACGCTCACCACGCCCACCAAGCCCAATTCCTCCGCCAGAACGGCGAACAAAAAGTCGGTATGGGCCTCGGGAAGATAGAACAGTTTTTGAATCGAGCCCCCCAGGCCGACTCCGGCCCATTCACCGCGGCCGATAGCGATCAAGGCCTGGGTGAGCTGAAAACCGCTGTCGAAGGGATCCGCCCACGGATTGAGAAAGGTGGTCAAGCGCTCGAGGCGATACGGTGAGGACAGCGCCAAGGCCGCCATCGCCCCTACCACCACGCCCATGAGTGCAAAGAATTCCCACAGGCGCACGCCGCCGAGGAACATCATCCCCAGGGCGGTGGCGAACATCACCGCGGTACTGCCGAAATCCGGCTCCATCAGCAACAGCACCGACAACACCGCCAGGATCGCCAGCGGCTTCAAAAAACCCTTAATCGAGTTACGCACTTCGTCGCCACGGCGCACCAGATACCCGGCCAAGTACACGATGACGAACAACTTCACCAATTCCGAGGCCTGGAGATTAAAGATGCCGAAAGGCAGCCAGCGAGTGCTGCCGTTCACCTGCCGCCCAACGCCGGGGATCAACACCGCCACCAACAAGACCGCCCCCAAGACCAACAACACCACCCCACCCTTTTCCCAATACACCAGGCGGGTACGCATCACCACGACCGCCGACGCCACCCCCAGCCCTACGAACAGGAATTGCCGCAGAGAGTAATAGAAGGGCTGACCGAACTGGCGGTCCGCCAGGCTCACCGAGGCCGACGCCACCATCACCAAGCCAAAGCACAGCAGGGCCACTACCGCCCCCAGCAGCCAGGTATCGCACCACGGCCCCAGTGCGGCGCTGTTACGTGCCTGGGCCTGCTCCATGAACACGAAGGGTGAATAGCGGCCGAGCTTGATCATGCCGACCTCCTGCGCACCGCCGCGGTGAACACTTCGCCACGGTGATCGTAGCCCTTGAACATATCGAAACTGGCGCAGGCCGGCGACAACAATACCGTGTCGCCTGCGTGGGCCAAGTTCGCGGCCTGTTCCACCGCTTCATCCATGTCCTTCACGCGCACTACCGATGCTGCACCCGCTACGGCCCGCTCGATCACGGCGGCATCCTGACCCAGCAACACCACCGCCCGCGCCTTGGCGGCGACCGCCGCCTTGAGCGGAGTGAAATCCTGTCCCTTGCCCAAGCCGCCGGCAATCAACACCACCTTGCCGGGCATGCCCTGCAAGGCCGCCAGGGTGGCGCCCACATTGGTACCCTTGGAGTCGTTGTACCAATTCACCCCGTTGCGACTCGCCACCCACTGAGTACGGTGGGGCAGACCGGCAAAGCGGCGCAGCGTGTCTAGCATGCTCCCCATGGGAATGGCCAGCGCATCGCCCAGGGCCAAGGCCGCAAGGGCATTGGCGATGTTGTGACTGCCTTTGATGCGCAGTTCCGCGGCGGCCAGCAAGATCTCCGCCCCTTTCGCCAGATACGCCTCACCGTCACGTTGACGCAGACCGAAATCGCCTTGAACCGGGACACTCAAACCGAAACGCACCACCTTGCGCCCCGGCTCAAGCATGGCCGCGACCAAGGGATCGTCGCCGTTGATCACCATGGTGCCGGTACCGCGATAGATACGCTGTTTGGCCGCGGCATAGTCGTGTACATCATGGTAACGATCCATATGATCGGGACTGATGTTGAGCACCACCGCCGCTGCTGCGTCCAGGCTGTAAGTGGTCTCCAACTGAAAACTGGACAACTCCAAGACATAAAAATCCGGGATCTCGGCGGCCAACAAATCCAAGGCCGGCGTACCCAAATTACCGCCGAGCTGTGCATGCAAGCCGGCATCGCGGATCATCTCACCCACCAGGGTGGTCACAGTGCTCTTGCCGTTGGCGCCGGTCACCGCCACTACCGGCGCACGCGCCTCGCGGGCGAAGAGTTCGATATCGCCCACGACCGCGGCGCCGTCGCGCACGGCCGCGGCTATGGCAGGCACAGCCAAGGCCACACCGGGACTGACGACGAGTCGTTGTGCGCGCGCCAGCACGGCGGCATCGAAGCCGCCCAGAAACACGGGAACCTGCGGAAATTCGCGACGCAACTCCTCGAGTCCCGGCGGTGCGTCGCGACTGTCGATCACGGCAAACGCCTCACCGCGCGCGGCAAGATAACGGGCGCAGGAAAGCCCGGTCTTGCCCAGACCTACGATCACATTGGCTACATCCCGTTCGCTCATGCCCATCCAGTCCCGTTGCAACGCCGCCTGTATCATCAGCGGATCTTCAGACTCGCCAAACCGACCATCACCAGCAACACGGTCACAATCCAGAAGCGCACGATCACTCGCGGTTCCGGCCAGCCTTTTAATTCGAAATGATGATGGAGCGGCGCCATGCGAAACAGGCGTCTGCCGGTGAGCTTGAACGAGGCGACCTGCAAGATCACCGACAGGGTCTCCACCACGAACACGCCGCCCATAATGAACAGCACGATCTCCTGACGCACGATCACCGCCACTATCCCTAAGGCCGCACCCAGGGCCAGTGCGCCGATATCACCCATGAAGACTTGCGCTGGATAGGCGTTAAACCACAGGAAGCCCAGCCCCGCACCGACCAATGCGCCGCAAAACACCGCCAGTTCACCCACACCGGCGATGTAGGGTATGCCCAGATACTCAGCGAATTTCACATGACCGGTGACATAAGCGAAGATCGCCAGAGCGCCCGCCACCAATACCGTGGGCATGATCGCCAGACCGTCCAGACCGTCGGTGAGATTGACCGCATTACTGGCACCGACGATGACCAAATACGCCAACAGGATGAAACCGATTCCCACCTCGAGGTAGGTGGCCTTGAGAAAGGGCACGACCAGACGGGTCTCTTCCGAGGTCTGGGCACCGATGTATAACAGCACCGCGGCGGTCAGACCCACCACCGACTGCCAGAAATATTTGGTCCTTGCCGACAGGCCCTTGGAGTTTTTCAGCACCAGCTTGCGGTAATCGTCCACCCAGCCGATGACCCCGAACAACAGGGTAACCGCCAGCACCAACCACACGTAGCGATTGTTGAGATCCGACCACAACAAAGTGCTCACCGCAATCGCCACCAGGATCAAGGCGCCGCCCATGGTCGGCGTACCGGCCTTCTTGAAATGACTCTCCGGTCCCAACTCGCGAATCTGTTGTCCGATCTGAAGCATGCTCAGACGACGGATCATGGTCGGGCCGATGATGAAGGAAAACACCAGGGAGGTAACCACCCCCAGGATGGCGCGCAGGGTGATGTATTGAAATACATTAAAACCGTGATAATGTTCAGCCAGCCATTCGGTGAGATAGAGCAACATGGTCGTCAAGCCTCTCCCGTCAAGCCGGCTTCGCCATCTGCAACCAGCGCCGCCGCCACCCGTTCCATCTGCATGCGACGCGAACCTTTTATCAATACCGTGCTCACTTGCTGCGGCGTAGCACTCAGCTCGGCGCGCAAGACCTCGATCAATGCTTCCTGGGTCGCAAAGTGGTGGGCACCGATTCCGAAACGCTGGGCAGTGAAACGCGTCAACTCACCGACGGTGAACATCTGTTCCACCCCGGCGGCACGCGCCTCTTCGCCTAATTCACCGTGCAACCCCTCGGCACCCGCGCCCAGCTCACCCATATCACCGAGCACCAATATCTTTTTGCCCGGCGCCGCGGCGAGCACCTGCAAGGCGGCGCGCAATGAAGTTGGATTGGCGTTATACGTATCATCCAGCACCCTTACCCCTGCCGTAACCCGCTTCATTTGCAGGCGACCCTTCACCGCCTGCAGGCCGGCCAAGCCCCGCTGAATATCCGCAACGCCGGCGCCCGCCGCCAACGCCGCCGCCGTTGCGGCACAAGCGTTGCTCACATTATGGCGGCCGCACAATTGCATGCGAATCGGGATATCGCCGGCGGGGGTACGCAGGGTAAAACGCGTGGTCAGCGCATCACCGATGTCCATCTGCTCCGTGCCCGGCACCACACTGACGTCCGCCGCCTTCTCCATACCGAAACGCAGCGTGGTGCGCGCGCCGATGAGCTGTGCCCACAACGGCGCGAAGCGATCATCGGCATTGAGCACCGCCACACCAGTCTCATCCAGAGCTTGAAACAATTCGCCTTTGCCCAGTGCCACACCCTCGAGGCTGCCGAAACCCTCCAGATGGGCCGCACCGGCATTAGTGACCACGCCGACGCTAGGCCGCGTCAATTGCGCCACATAGGCGATCTCGCCGGGATGATTGGCTCCCATCTCGATCACCGCGCAATAGTGAGAATCACGCAGGCGCAGCAGGGTAAGCGGTACGCCGATATCGTTATTCAAATTACCCTGGGTCGCCAACACCTCGCCGCGCTGCGCCAGGATCGCCGCGACCATTTCCTTCGCGGTGGTCTTGCCGTTACTGCCGGTCACCGCCACCACCGGGATGTTGTGGCGGGCACGCCATGCCGCGGCGAGACGGCCCAGCGCCAAACGAGTATCGTCGACATGCAGCGTCGGCAGGGAGTGAGACACGGGACGCTGCACCATTGCCGCTGCGGCACCCTGCCGCTGCGCCGCCTCCACGAAATCATGGCCATCGAAATTCTGACCCTGCAAAGCCACATACAAGGCGCCGGGCTGCAGGGTGCGGGTATCGATGCTGACGCTGGAGCACGCCACGTCCGCGCCCTCGACACGGCCATCCGTCATGGCGGCGGCTTGACTGAGCGCCATCATGAGCGCCCCTCCGTTAGATAGCGCTGCACCTGTTCCTGATCACGGAACGGTAATTTGCGCATACCGAGCTGCTGGGTGGTCTCATGCCCCTTGCCGGCCACCAGCACCACATCGTCTGCGCCGGCCTGCCTGATGGCGGCGGCGATAGCGCCGCTGCGATCGTGCATCACATCCACCGCTGCGGCATAGTCGATCCCGGCCAGGATATCAGCCGCAATCTGCGCGGAATCTTCGCTACGGGGATTGTCGTCGGTGATGATCACCTTATCCGCCAAACGCACCGCCACGTCCCCCATCAGTGCGCGCTTGCCGCGATCGCGATCGCCGCCGCAACCGAACACGCACCACAATTTCCCACGGCAATGCTCCCGCAAGGCGATCAGCGCCTGCTCCAAGGCATCGGGTGTATGGGCATAGTCCACCACCACCAGCGGCAGGCGCCCGTCGCCGCCGAAGCATTCCATCCGCCCCGTCACCGGGCGCACCGCACTGAGCCGCTGCAAGACCTCGCTCATGGGCACACCCGTCACCAACAAGGTGGCCACCACTGCCAAGACATTGCTGGCATTGAAGCGCCCGAGCAGGGGAATCTGCACACGCCCCTCGCCCCAAGCGCTCTTCACCGCCATACTCAGACCATCGCGCGTCTGTAGTTCTATGATGCCTTGGACATGGGGCAGCTCAGGCGCGACCGGCTCACCCAAACCGTAGCTCACCGCCGTCACCCCGGAACGCAGATTGGCAAGAATCTCGCGACCGAAGTCGTCGTCGGCATTGACGATGGCGTAGTGCAGATCCGGGGCATGAAACAAGCGTTGCTTGGCCGCCGAGTAAGCCGCCATGTCACCGTGGTAATCCAAATGGTCGCGGCTGAGGTTGGTAAACACCGCGGCATCGAAGCTCACCCCGGCGACCCGGCCTTGATCCAGAGAATGAGAGGAAACTTCCATAGCCACGCTACGCGCGCCGCCGCCGCGCATTTCTGCCAGCAATTGATGCAGACTGATCGCGTCGGGGGTGGTATGGGTACCAGGCTGCAATTGCCCGAGCAGGCCGTTCCCTAGAGTGCCGATGATGCCGCAGGGGTGATCGACACTGCTCATGGCCTGAGCGAGGAACTGACTGCACGAGGTCTTGCCGTTGGTACCGGTGATCCCCACCACCAACAGATCCCGCGAGGGATGGCCGTAAAACCGTTCGGCGATCAGCCCCGCCTGCTGCGAGAGATGCTGCACCGCCAGCAAGGGCACATTACCGACCTGCGCCGACAAAAATGCGGTGTCGCCCTCCGCGACTTCATAGGCGATGGCGCTCGCCCCCTGCGCTACGGCGGCGGCGATGAAATCATGACCGCGCTGCATCAGACCTGTGCAGGCCAGGAATAAATAACCGGATTGCACTTGGCGACTGTCCAGGACGACGCCCGCCACCATGCGGTCTTCACCCGAGTCTAGCGTGGCAATCCCCTCCAGCAATGCACTGAGGGCGACGCCGCCGGACTGGGATGTGCGGGCCGGCATCATAATACCTCCGCCTTCGCCACCTTCGCCCCGTTCAGGGAAGGCAGATCATCCGGGGCAATATCCAGCAGACGCATGGTCTCGCTCATCACCCGGCTGAAGACCGGCGCCGCGACCGAACCGCCGTAATATTTATCGCTGCGCGGGTCGTTGACCACCACCACCATCACCAGCCGCGGGCGGGTCGCGGGAATCATCCCTGCGAACAAGGCCACATACTTGTCCTCGGCATAGCCGCCGGGAATGGATTTGCGCACCGTACCGGTCTTGCCGGCGACGTGATAACCGGCGACCCGCGCCAATTCGCCGGTCCCTTCGTCGCTCACCACCCCATCCATCATGGTGATCACCTGCCGTGCGGTCTTGGCACTCATCACCCGCGCACCTTCGGGCGCCTGATCGAGCGGAACGAAGGAGACCGGCTTGAGCACACCGCCGGCCGCCAGCGCTGCATAGGCACGCGCCAGCTGCAAGGTGGACACCGACAGGCCATAGCCAAACGAGAAAGTGGCATGATCAATGGGATACCAGCGGTGATAATCCGGCAGGGTGCCGGCGGTTTCACCTGGAAAGTCGGCCCCGCTCAAGGTGCCGAAGCCGACCTTGTGGAACATGTTCCATAAACGATCCGCCGGCAAGGACAAGGCGATCTTACTCGCCCCCACATTACTCGACTTGGCGATCACGGTACTGACATTGATCAGGCCGTAATCGTGAGTATCGTGGATGGTATTGGGTCCGACCCGCAGGGTTCCCGGTTTGGTATCGATCATGGTATCGGGGCGATATTTGCCGGATTCCAGCGCCATGGCCACGGTGAACGGTTTGACCGTAGAACCCGGCTCGAACACATCGGTCACCGCCCGATTGCGGTAATGGCTGCTGCGCAGACTTTCGCGGTTATTGGGGTTGTAGGTCGGCTGATTGACCATGGCCAGCACTTCCCCAGTCTTGACGTCCAGAATCACCGCCGAACCGGATGCCGCGTGACTCTCCTGCACCGCCGCCTTCAATTCACGATAGGCGAGGTATTGAATGCGTCTGTCAATACTGAGCTTGAGGTCATGGCCGGGCAGCGGCTCGCTGATGCGCTCCACGGTTTCCACGATGCGCCCCAGACGGTCCTTGATCACCCGCATGCTGCCCGGCGTGCCGCGCAGCAGCTGTTCGAACGCCAGTTCCGCGCCTTCCTGCCCGACATCGTCCACATTGGTGAAGCCCAGCACGTGACCGGTCACTTCGCCGGCGGGATAGTAACGGCGATACTCGCGTTGCTTGGCGACACCGGAGATATCCAGCGCCATCACCTCATCCGCCAGCGCCGGCGGCACGGCGCGCTTGAGATAGACGAACTCGCGATCGGCGTTCTTACGCAGTTTATCCTTGATCCCGCGGACATCCAGATCAAGCAGCTTCGCCAGGCGCGGCAACTGCTGCGGCGCTTCCAGCACGGCCTGGGGATCAGCCCATATGGAGTCGACCGGGGTACTGATGGCCAGCGGCTCGTTATTGCGATCGGTAATCATGCCACGGTGCGCGGGAATGCTTACCACCCGCAAAGACCTGGCGTCGCCCTGTTCCAGCAAAAAGTCGTTATGCAGCACCTGCAGATCCACCGCCCGCCACACCAACAGACCTACCGCTACCGTCATGATGCCGAGCAGGAAGATTCTGCGCCCCTGATAGGACTCCGTGCCGTTGCGCTTCTTCTTCATGGCTGCAGAATCACCACTTGAGCCGCTTCCGGAATCACCATCCCCAGCTTGGCGGCGGCGGTACCCTCCACACGGCTGTGGGTCGCCAAGGTGCTTTGCTCCAGCTGCAATTGTCCCCACTCGATATCCATGTCATCCCGCGCCTGGTGTAGAGACTGCAGTTCCACGAACAGCTTACGACTTTGATGTTTGGCATAGATCACGCCAAACGCCGAAACCATGGTCAACACCATCAATATCGCCAGGGTCTTCAGCGGCGGTCGCACATCGCGCTGAGAAGATTTGCCGCTCATGGTTTTTCCGCCACGCGCAATACCGCGCTGCGGGCGCGCGGATTGGCTGCCACTTCCGCGGCACCCGGATAAACGGGTTTGCCGACGATGCGCAGCGTCGGCTTGAAGGCGCTGGCCGGCACCGGCAGACCGATAGGGAGATCGCCGCCCCGTGCCTCGTCGCGCATGAAGCGCTTGACGATGCGGTCTTCCAGAGAATGAAAACTGATAACGGCGAGCCGTCCGCCGGGCGCCAATACCCTCAGAGCCTGGGGGAGTCCCTGCTCTAAATCCTCTAACTCGCGATTGATATGGATACGGATGGCCTGGAAGGCACGCGTTGCCGGATGTTTATCCCGCTCCCAGGCAGGGTTGGCATCGGCTACTATCTTGGCCAGTTGCGTAGTAGTCTCGATGGGCGCCGTCTGCCTGGCGTGGACGATCGCCCTGGCGATACGTTTGGCGAAACGTTCTTCGCCATAGGTCTTGAGCACGTGGGCGATATCGGCTTCAGGAGCGCGCGCCAACCAGGCTGCGGCACTCTCGCCATGAAGCGTATCCATACGCATATCAAGAGGGCCCTCACGCAAAAAGCTGAAACCCCGTTCCGCCGTATCCAATTGCGGCGACGAAACGCCGAGGTCGAACAACACCCCGTTCACCTTGCCCGACACTGCTTCGGTCTCTGCGAAGTACTCCAACATGGCGAACGAACCCTGAAAAATTCTAAAGCGGCGGTCCCTCGCCGACCGCTCCCTGGCCACCTCTACCGCCCATGGATCCTTGTCGATGGCGATGAGGCGTCCTCCTACTCCGAGCCGCTGCAATATCGCAGCGCTATGACCACCCCGACCGAAGGTCGCATCTACATATACGCCGCCGGCGTCAAGCTGTAAGGCCGCCACCACCTCTTCCAACATCACCGGGTGATGGATGGATTCGTCAGGCATAAGCGTCAAAGAGAGAGAGATTCCAGTTCTGCAGAAAGTGGTTGATCCTCATCATCTTCCTGCAACCATTGCTCACGCCGCTCTTGCCACAGCCCTTCGTCCCACAATTCAAATTTGTTACCCTGCCCGACCAAGGTCACCCGCTTTTCGAGGCCGGCGAATTCGCGCAGCGGGGGAGGCAGGAGGATCCTGCCGGCGCCGTCCAGCTCCACCTCGGTGGCATGCCCGATCAGCAAGCGCTGCAAGCGCCGCGTCTGCGCATTGAAGGTCGGTAGCTTGACCAGTTTGCGCTCGATTTCTTCCCACTCGGGGAGGGGATACACCAACAGGCAACGATCGCGATCCACGGTGATCACCAGCTGGCCGTCGCAGCTTGACTGGAGGCCAGCTCGGTACTTCATGGGCATTGCCATGCGACCCTTGGCATCCAAATTGAGTGGATTGACCCCGCGAAACACCTACCTTCCCCTCCTATTAAAATCCACTCTGACCCACATTCCCCCACTTCGAAACACTATAGGTAGCAGCAAGCCCCCCTGTCAAGGGAAATTCAAGCATAACTTTCCGAGATTCCTGCTTACACGACAGTCACTTAGGTGAACAAAACGACCTGGGAGATGAGGTGAGACAAAAGCAAGAAGCAACCCGAATCAGGGGCTTGCGAGAGACACTTTGGGCGATGGATTAAGAGGCGCGACGGGAGGGCTAAAGAAAAGAAAAAAGGAGTCGGCCGATAAGCCGGGTTCTGTCGTGGACAGTCATTCGTCTGCGATGCGCGTCACCGCACACCTCTAGCGGCCTACCCGGGGACAACGCGGGCCGCGCAACGTCCCCCTATTTGGCCTTGCTCCGAGTGGGGTTTACCCTGCCGCGGTGTGTTACCACCCGCGCGGTGCGCTCTTACCGCACCATTTCACCCTTACCTGCCCCTTGCGGGACATCGGCGGTATATTTTCTGTGGCACTTTCCGTGGGCTCACACCCCCCAGGCGTTACCTGGCACCCTGCCCTATGGAGCCCGGACTTTCCTCCACCTCCCCGCAGGGATGCAGCGACTGTCTAGCCGACTCCTGCGCCAAGTTTAGCAAATTGCAGGGCGCGGGTATCAATTACATTGCTGGCGGCTATTCTTGGCGCTTACCGCCCGTCACGTGCCGGCATCCTTCATTTCGACCGCCCACTGATATAAGCGATTGCGTTTTTCACCGGTTATTTTCACCGCTGCCCCCACTGCCTGTTTGAGCGGCATCTCCTCCAGCAAGATCCCGAGGACCCGTCGCATATCGGCCTCGGAATCAACGCTGTCGGCAACGGCTTCCGCCCCCTCAACGACGATGGCGCACTCACCTTTTTGCTGATTGGGGTCTTCCTCCACCCAATGCCAAAGGCGCTCCAGACCGTCCTTGCGGATGGTTTCGTAGACTTTGGTCAATTCCCGGGCCAGGACCGCCACGCGCTGCCGCCCGAAGATATCCACCATATCGCCCAAAGTCGCGAGTAACCGGTGCGGCGCCTCATAAAAGATCAGGGTACGGGTTTCGCGGCACAAGGCCAGTAAGCGCTCACGGCGCGCCGCACTTTTCGCGGGCAGAAATCCTTCGAAGATAAATCGATCCGTGGCCAGCCCCGAAGCCGACAAGGCCGCCAGGACGGCGCCGGCCCCGGGGATAGGGATCACCCGGATACCCGCCGCATGAGCCGCCCGCACCAGATGATAGCCGGGGTCGCTCAATAACGGTGTCCCGGCATCACTGATCAGCGCCACCGCGGCACCCTGCTGTAGACGCGCGATCAAGGTTTCAGTTTGTTGCCGCTCATTGTGTTCGTGGTAGGCGAGGCACGGCGTGCTGATACCGAAATGCCGTAACAGCACAGCGCTGTGCCGGGTATCCTCGGCCGCAATGACCGCCACACTCTTCAATACCTCGATCGCCCGCGCCGTCATATCGGCAAGATTGCCGATGGGCGTAGCCACTATATAAAGCGCACCGTTTACAATTGACACTTGCCGGACACCTACCGATACTGTGACGCTTGTGTGCCAAGACCGCCGGCGTTCACTACTTTACTTTTCCAGCCCGCGGTAACCATTCCGTACCCATGAACAACAAGCTCGCTCAAACTACAGCATGAAAGCCACTACCACAATCCGCTACGCC
The DNA here is from genome assembly GCA_963810615.1 of uncultured Gammaproteobacteria bacterium. GTDB lineage: Bacteria > Pseudomonadota > Gammaproteobacteria > DRLM01 > DRLM01 > JARRQJ01. The sequence continues at coordinate 324,844 of CAWEOA010000002.1, forward strand.
TCACTCTGCCTGCCGCTGCTATTCGTTCTAAGCCTGGCCGGCTGCGCCACCGCCCCCTCGCCGCAAGGACAAGCGGAAATGGCCCCTGCCCCCTCGGCCATGCTCAACAAGGCACAAAGCGCCGCGGAAAGCGGCAATTACGCCATCGCCGCACGCGAATACCTGGAATTGGCGGCAAACGGCAGCGGCGCGGCTCACTATGACTATTTATTGAGCGCCGCCGAAGCGTTTCTACACGGCAATTTCATCGAGCAGGCCAAACAGACCTTACATTCCCTGCCATCGGACGTACTAGACAACCGGCAAACCGACCACCGCCGCGTTATCGAGGCCGGTATCGCCCTGACTGAACACAATCCCCGCGGAACCCTCGACACCTTGAAAGATATTGCACCGGCCGCCGCGTCGCCCGCCTTGAGCATCACCGTTCATGAATTGCGCGCCACCGCCTACAATCAATTGGGCAATTTCCTGGAAGCGGCGCGCGAACGCGTGGCACTGGCACCCCTGCTGAGCGACCCGGAGGCGGCCCGCCGTAATGAACAGGCCCTGTGGCAAGCCTTGATGTCGCTGTCGAGCACGGCGCTGGAGAGCTTCAAACAGGCGCCGCCGCCGGATACTTTAAGCGGCTGGCTGGAACTCGCCGACATCGCCAAGAACCCGCTGGCCCGCCCCGGCGATATCGATAAGCAAATCGCCGCCTGGCGCACGCGTTATCCCAACCACCCGGCCTCCGCCCATTTGATGGCCTCGCTGCTGGCGCAGCAACCGGAACGACTAATCACTCAGCCTTCCCATATCGGCCTGCTGCTGCCTATGAGCGGTCCGTTCGCCAAATCCGCCGCAGCCATCCGTGACGGTTTTCTCGCCGCCTATTACCAGCGGGAAAAAAAGGATTATCAACCCGTCATTCAAACCTATGACACTTCCAATGCGGCGGATATCACGCAAATCTACGCCCAAGCCGTCAAGGACGGAGTGCAATTCATCGTTGGCCCTCTGGAAAAGGACACCATCGCCGCCTTATTGAGCCAACGCGACACCATCACCTTGCCGACCCTGGTCCTGAACTACACGGACAACAACGATGCCGTACCCGCGGAATTTTTCCAATTCGGGTTGGCGCCCGAAGACGAGGCGCGCATGGTAGCGGAACGCGCCTGGCTGGAGGATCATCAACAAGGCTTGGCCATCCTCCCAGAAGGCGATTGGGGCAACCGCATATTCCACGCCTTTGCCGAACACTGGCAGCAGCTGGGCGGCAAAGTGGCGGCATCGCAAACCTATCCGGCCAATACCGAAGATCTTTCCGGGCCGCTGCGCCACTTGTTGAATATCGATGCCAGCGAAGCGCGCGCCAAGGCCTTGCGTACCACTCTGAAAACCAGCTTTAACTTTGAACCGTCGCGGCGCCACGATGCCGATTTCATCTTCATGGCGGCGTTTCCACACCAGGCCCGGCAGATTCCGCCGCAGCTGAAATTTTTATACGCCGGCGATCTCCCCGTCTACGCCACCTCTCACATTTTCGACGGTCGCCGCGATCCGACCAAGGACCGAGATCTGGACGGCGTAACGTTTACCGACATCCCCTGGCTGCTGACCCCCAAGCAATTTCCGCTCAACGACAAGATCCGGCAATTGTGGCCGGAAACCGCCGATCAATATGCAAGACTATATGCCTTGGGCGTGGACACGTACCGGCTGATCCCCGATCTCGATGCGCTGCGCGCCTCACCGTATCAGGAATTTCCCGGCGCCACCGGCAGGCTGGTCATGGACAACAATAATCGTATCCGCCGCACCTTGCTGTGGGCGCGCTTCGTGGGCGGACTGCCGCGCCTGCTCCCGCAGACCGCAACCCCTGCGCCATAATGGGCCTGAGCCGTACCCTCCCCGGCGAACGCGGCAAGGCCGCCGAAACCCAGGCATGTCGCTTCTTGATTAATCACGGCCTGGCGCTTGTCGACCGCAATTATCGCTGCCGCCACGGCGAGATCGATCTGATCATGCGCGACGACCGCAGCGTGGTCTTCGTCGAAGTGCGCTATCGAGGCAATCGCCGCTTCGCCGGCGGCGCCGAAACTGTCGATCACCGCAAACAATTGAAACTGACGGCGACCGCCATGCACTATCTACAATCCCATCCCGGGATGGCCGCCCGACCGGCCCGGTTTGATGTGGTGGCCATTGACGGCGAACTCGGAGAAGACCGCTTTGAGTGGATTCGCGACGCATTCGGGATTGAGGCATAAGGCCTACGCCAGACGCAAGTTTTAAGGAGTGAACTGTGAAGCCCTTATCCAAATTGGTTGGTAATGCGGTCATCATCATGTGCGCCGCGCTGATCCTGACTCAACTCCAAGGCTGTGTCGGCGTAGTCGCCGCCGGCGGCGCAGGCGCGGCGGTCGCCGCCGACCGGCGCAGCGCCGGCACCATCGTCGACGATGAAGCCATTGAGCTAAAAACCGGCAACGCCATATTCGGCAACGATGACCTGGGCAAAAAGGCGCACATCAATATCACCAGCTTTGATTACGTCGTGCTGCTCACCGGCGAAACCCCCACCGCCGCCATGCGCGACCGTGCCGTGGATATTGCACGCCATATAGACAAAGTGCGCAAGGTCTACAATGAGATCGTCGTCGCGCAACCCACTACCATTAAGTCGCGCGGCACGGACACCTGGATAACCGCGCAAATCAAGGCCAAACTGCTCGGCAATAAAAACATCAGTGCCGCCAATGTAAAGGTGGTCACCGAAAACCGTACCGTCTATTTGCTGGGCATGGTCAGTCATGCGGAGGCGAACGCCGCGACGGAGACGGCGCGTTTCGTGGACGGGGTAACTCGGGTGATCGCGCTGTTCGAATACCAGGATTAAGCCTGCAGTTTAACCTATGTTGAACCAAAATTTTTTAGCGGCATTGCAACACAGCGTCGGCCCCGCCAACGTCCTCACCGACCCCGCCGATTGCTGGCCCTACGGCTATGACAACAGCCGCCGCCACAGCCCGCCGGAGGCGGTAACGTTTGCGACCAGTCACGAACAGGTTATGGCGGTTGTACGTCTGTGCTGTGAACACCGCGTGCCCCTGGTGGCGCGCGGCCGCGGCACCGGCACTACCGGCGCCACCGTCCCGCTGCGAGGCGGTGTGGTATTGGCTCTGGAGCGCATGGACAAGATCCTGGATGTCGACGTTGACAATCGAGTGATGGTGGTACAACCGGGCGTTACCAATCAGGCGGTACAACAGGCCGCCGCCGCCCATGGGTTTTTCTGGCCGCCCGACCCCACCAGCGCGGCATTCTGCACGGTGGGCGGCAATCTCGCCTATAACTCCGCGGGACCGCGCGCCGTGAAATACGGCACGCCGCGGGAGAACACCCTGGGACTGCGCGCCGTCACCGGCAGCGGCGCGGAGATTCGCACCGGTGTCTATACCACCAAGGGCGTGGTGGGCTATGACCTGACGCGGCTGCTCATCGGCTCGGAAGGTACCCTCGCCGTGATCACCGAGGCGACCTTGAAATTGACGCCTCTGCCGGAGACCAAACGCCTGCTGCAGGCGGTTTATCGCGATATGCACTGCGCCGCCCGTGCGGTATCGCGCATCATGGCGCAGTCGGTGACGCCCTGCGCCCTGGAATTCATCGACGGTCGCGCCATCGCCATGATCCGCGACTATGCGCGGATCCCGCTGCCGGAAGCGGCCGGCGCGCTATTGATGATAGAGGTCGACGGCCAGCACGCCGCTATCGCCGCCGCCGTGGACAGTGTCAGCGCCGCCGCCCGCGGCGAAGGTCTGATCGATATCACGGCGGCGCAAACCGCAGAGGAGACCGCCGCACTGTGGGCAACGCGCAAGGCCCTCTCGCCGGCGCTGCGCACCATCGCCCCTAAGAAGATCAATGAAGACGTGGTAGTCCCGGTATCGCACATGGCGGAATTGATCGGCGGCCTAGAGGCATTATCGCAAGAGTTCGCCGTCACCATCGTTAACTTCGGCCATGCCGGCAACGGCAATATCCACGTTAATCTTTTGGTCAATCCCGACGACCCGGATGAGATGCTACGTGCCGAGCATTGCCTCGAGCGCGTGTTCGATCTGGTATTGAAACTCAAGGGTACGCTGTCCGGCGAACACGGGGTCGGCATCGAAAAACGGGGCTTCGTCAGCCGCGAGATTGCGGCGCCGGCCTTGGAATTGATGCGCGGCATCAAGGAGCTGTTCGACCCCCGGGGCATCCTCAATCCCGATAAAATGCTCCCGCCGCCGAAACCGCGCTCAGCGCCTACTTGACCACCCGCAACGACGGTCTCCCGCCTTTGGCCGGGCTTGGCGTACTCGGACCCTCGGGCGGCCCACCATCGCGACCCTTCTCCTGACCGAACAACATCCCCTCGCCGTTTTCGCGGGCATAGATCGCCACCACCGCCCGCGGCGGGACGACCACTTGCAGCGCGACACCCGCGAAGCGGGCGCTGAAGCTAATCTCTTCGTCACCCAGTTGCAGGTGCTGGACGGCCCGCGGGCTGATGTTCAAGACAATCTGCCCGTCGCGCACATGCGGCTGGGGCAGGATCGCCCCCTCCACCGTGGCATCCACCGTGATGTAGGGCGTCAAGCCGTTGGCGACGATCCAGTCGTAAAACGCACGGATCAAGTAGGGTCGATTCGATGTCATCTTTTGCAAAACCGGGCCTCTCAATAAAATCAAATACCAAAACGGGTTATCGGCAGCTGTCGGAATAGCCGTGCACGCGTTGGCTGGGATGGCTCGATTATAATCCAGCCCACCCCCGGTAAGAAGAAAAAAGCCACCGCGCGATAAGATCGCACGGCAGCTTGATCCCGCTTAGATGCCCCACTGTGCATAGGGGGACTGACGGTAGGTAATGGATTTAATCGCGGCTATCACTATCGAGCAGGAAACGATCTTCCAGCGCTTGCACCGGCCGCGCATTGTGGGGAAACACTGTCTTAAACTTCTCAATCTGGGCTTGAGACAGCTCAATGGGTTCGTTCATGACAATCCAGCGCACCCCTTCGGAACAAGGCGGCGTGGTCAACGAACCGATGTAGTGGTGATAATGCTTACCCGCGGGTAATACATCGCCGGCATTGATAAGGGCACCCTTGACTTCCGCCTCACTGATCTCCTTGGGCATGCCGTCCCACACCGCCTGCAACGCCCTATTTTCCTTGCCTGCCTTGATCATCACACCGACCACTGCCAGTTGACCGCGGTCATTCTTGTGGACGAAATGCACTTCCATTTCACTAGCCTCACCGGCGACGTGGTGCTCGCTGGGAGTATGAAAGTGAAACTGCAGCAGTTGATATTCCTGCCCCTGAAACTTCATGTTTCCGGCACCCTTCTGATCCACCTGAATGGTGTGACCGTTGTTGGAAACCTTTAAGGGCACGCCGCGATAATTGAATTCCAAGGAAGGTAATTGTGCCTTGAACGACTGGCGCACATCGATAGGCGACTGCCTAATACCGGTCTTGCATGTAACGAAATCCTGAGATAATTCCGCCCAGTGCTCCGGTCCGCTCTTGCTATCGTAACTCCAATGCGCGCCATGATGGCTGTTGTTTTCTTCAGCATAGCTATTGAACGATAAGGCAATAATCGCGAACCCCAGTGCATAGCTCTCCCATTTCATTTTGATATCCCTCCTAGAGCTTATAAATATCGAATGTTATCCCGGCCCGGTGCGGACACTGGATTTTATTTTCGGCAAAATGGTTTCAATTACCAGGAAAAAGACTTTGCCTGATCGAACTACACGGGTAATGCACGCAGTTCCCGTTCGACGGTCGTCATGCTGCGTTTAAAGGCCGTACGGGCAAAGAGGCGTTCCGCATATTTGAGTACCGGCTTGGCCGCAGTGGGCAATTCGATACCATAGAGCGGCAGACGCCATAACAGGGGCAACAGCGTAAGGTCCGCGAGCGTCAATTCATCGCTCATAAAAAACGGCTTTTGCTCGAATATCGGTGCTATCACCGTCAACCCGTCGCGAATGATATTGCGCGCCCGGGCGGCTTTCTCTTGATCGCCCGCGACAAAGCAGTCCAATAGGCTGTACCAATCGCGCTCCATGCGATACACATAGAGTTTGGTCCGCGCCCGCTCCACGGGATCCACCGGCATCAACGGCGGGTGTGGATAGCGGTCATCCAAATATTCCATGATGATTTGCGTGTTGTACAACACCAGGTCACGATCGACCAGCGTCGGCACCGAGCCATAGGGATTGAGTTCAGCCAGGTCTTCGGTAAAAGTCCCGTCGCCCACTTCCACCACATCGACGGCAATACCCTTCTCCGCCAACACCAAGCGCACGCGGTGGCTTTGAGGACAAGCTGCATTGGAAAAAAGCGTCATCACAGGTCTTTTGCTGGCCAATATTGCCATGAATTCCTCACTCACACGTACAGCAACGACCCATTACTTAAGACAAGAACTCCGGCCCTTCTCCGTGACTAGCACTCGAAACCGCGCCCTTGTCTTTTCGCTACCCGTTATAGAAGCCGATTATAACGCATACCACGCTGACACGTAGGACAAAGAACGTCTGAATATACTTAACACGTTGTCAGAAACCGCGTTTCTCACGAATCGCCTCGTAGGCCGAGCGGATTTGATGCGTGCGTTCCGAGGCGAGTTTCATCATTTCTTCCGGCAGGCCCTTCGCCACCAATTTATCGGGATGATGCTGACTCAACAAACGCCGGTAAGCCTTCTTGATCTGTTCATCACTCGCCTGCGCGGAAACATTAAGCACCGCGTAAGCATCCGCCAATGACACCCGCGTACCTTGCGCTTGCGCCCGCCGTCCCTGTTCAAAATGGCGTCCGGCACGGACCATAGCCTCCAAGCGCTCGAATTCGACGACGCTGAATCCCAATTGACTATTGACGTGCAACAATAAGCGGCGCTCCGCGGTGTGCATCAGCCCGTCGGCATAGGCGGCCATGAGCAAAAATTCCATGAACAATTGCAACAAGGTACGGCGCCGCTGACATTCCTGTTTGAATTGCCGCAAGACATCATCCAAGGGGAAATCGGCCTGCTTCCCTTGCGAAAACAGCCGCATCGCCGCCCGCCTTAATTCCGGATTCAATCCCAGACGAGTCATCACGGCGCGGGCGATCTCGATCTCATCTTCACTGACCCGGCCGTCTGCCTTGGCCACATGCCCCATCACCGAGAAGGTGGCCATGAAAAACACCGCCTGCACCCGTTGCTGGGAACCGGCATCCATACCCGCGCCCCCGAGCAGACCGGTTGCGGCCTTTTGGTCCAAATGATGTCCCAGCGCCGCCCCCAGCAAGGCCCCCAAGGGCCCGCCCAACAGGAAGCCGAAGGCCCCTCCCAACGCCTTTCCCCACCAACTCACATCTCGCCCCTTTCAGTCCACCCCGCCTACGCCGCCGAGATTCGTCTATTTCACCGACAAGACCCCGCGATACATACGCATCTCACACACAAACTCATATTCACCGGCTTGTAGCGGGTTAAGATGCACTTCTTGATCCTCGCCCACCGCCAGATCCGCACTGACCCCCAAGTCAGTGAAGATCACCTTGGCGGCGCAAGGACTGGGATCCTTGCGCAGAAAGCGCAGCACGATGGGTCGGTCGCGGCCGACCTCGATATGCGCGGGAGAATACACCCCGTCCTCGGCGACGATGGTGATCGGGATATCATCCTGGCGGCGGGCGGCGGGACGGGACAACCAGAACCACCACACGATGAGACCGATGACGGCAAGCCCCACAACATTGACGGCAATGGCATCCATGATCAGCCCTCGCGCACCTTGAACCACCGCAGGCGATTGGCATTGGACACCACCGTCACCGAAGACATGGCCATGGCCGCCCCGGCGATCATGGGATTGAGCAGCACGCCGAACAGCGGATAGAGCGCCCCCGCCGCCACCGGAATACCCAGAACATTGTAAATAAAGGCGCCGAACAGATTCTGCTTGATGTTGCGCACGCTCGCCCGTGAAATAGCGATGGCATCCGCCACACCGTGCAATGAACCGCGCATCAAAGTGACGTCGGCGCTCGCTATAGCCACGTCGGTGCCGGTACCGATGGCATAACCCACGTCCGCCTGCGCCAGGGCCGGCGCATCGTTGATGCCGTCGCCCACCATGGCCACGATCTCGCCGCGCGCCTGCAATGTCGCCACCTTATCGGCTTTATCCTGAGGCAAAACATCGGCGATCACCTCATCCACACCCACTTGGCGCGCCACGGCCTCGGCGGTGACGCGGTGATCACCGCTGATCATGACCACCTTCAGTCCCAGGGCATGCAAACGTTGGATGGCGGACGTGGAATCGGTCTTGACGGGATCGGCCACCGCTATCAAGCCGGCGGGCTCGCCGTCTACGGCCAGATACATGGGGGTCTGCGCCTCGCGCGCCAAGCTCTCCGCCTGAGCGGGTAAGTCCCCGAGCGGCACGTGATTATCTTCCATCCAACTGCGATTGCCGAACAACACCGTCTTGCCGGCGACCACCGCCTGCACGCCGCGACCCGCCACCGCCCTAAACGCGGTGCTCGCGACCGTCTCTATCTGCCGCATGCGGGCCGCTTCCACCACCGCCGCGGCCAAAGGATGTTCGGAACCGAGTTCCACGCTGGCGGCGATGCGCAGCAGGTCTTGCTCGTCCCAAGCGTTTACGGTCATCGTGTGGGTCACGGCCGGCCGGCCCTCGGTTACGGTACCGGTCTTATCCAGAACCACAGTGGTGAGCTTACCCGCCTGTTGGAGCGCCTCGCCGTTACGGATCAAGATGCCGTACTCCGCCGCCTTGCCCACGGCCACCATGATGGATATGGGCGTGGCTAGGCCCAAAGCGCAAGGACAAGCAATGATCAACACGGTCATGGTGGTCACGATGGCAAAACTCACCACCGGCTGCGGGCCGAAGTTATACCAGAGCAGAAAGGTAAGCACCGCCACGATCATCACGCTGGGGACGAACACCGCCGCCACTCGATCGGCGAGACGACCGATGGCCGGCTTGGCGCTTTGCGCCTTGCGCACCATCTCGATGATCTGCGCCAACACCGTATCCCTGCCGATGCGCTTGGCCTGATACAGGAAGCTCCCGGAGACATTGATGGTACCGCCCACCACCTCATCACCCCCCTTCTTTTCCACCGGCAGTGCTTCCCCGCTGAGCATGGATTCGTCGACATTGGAACGTCCCTCGATGACCACCCCATCCACCGGCAGGCGTTCACCCGGCCTCACTCGCAGCGTCTCGTCCAGGCCGACCTCGGCAATGGGCACATCCCGCTCTTGTCCGTCACGTATCACCCGCGCCGTCTTGGGCTGCAGGCCGATCAAGCGCCGAATGGCCTCCGAGGTACGGCCGCGGGCGCGCATCTCCAGGGCCTGACCGAGATTGATCAGGGCGATAATCACCGCCGCCGCTTCGAAATAGGCATGTTGCGCCAAACTGGGCACCCGCTCCGGAAACACGGCTACCGTCATGGAATACAGCCACGCCGAACCCGTCCCCACGGCGATGAGGGTGTCCATATTGGCGTTATGAATCTTGAGCGCCTTCCAGGCCCCCACGAAAAAATGGCCGCCGGCATAGGCCATGACCAGCGCCGTCGCTACCCCCGCCGCCAGCCAAAACCCGCGACCCTCCGGCGTGGCCATGGCCGGCAATATACCCGCCAAGCCCGCTACAAAAAGAGGAACCCCGACGATGGCCGCCACTGCAGTCTTGCGCAACAAGCGCCGGTAATGAGTCATCTCGGCAGCCTCTTTGACCGCCTCATCCTCGCTGCCCTTCAACTCCGCCGCCTCATAGCCCGCTGCTTTGACTGCCGCCAACAGGCTCTGCGACGCCGCCGCCCCGGTGACTTCCGCGGTATGCTCGGCAAAATTCACACTGGCTTCCGTCACGCCGGGCACCGCCTGCAAGGCACCTTCCACCGCGGCCACACACCCCGCGCAGCTCATGCCGGATATGGAAAGACGTATATGCTGATGTTCAGCCATCATGCTGATCCTTATCGCGCAAATGCGATCCACTCTCGCAATCCATCATAAAAGGCTTGATCACCCCCCCTCAAAGGTCGTAGATTCTAAGGGATGTGCGACATCCGGAAAGTGTCGCGACAAAGCCTTATCAGGCGGGTGATTAAGCCTTTTTGACTTCAGACCAGGGAAAAGTGTCCGCTATATCAAAGATGACTGACTGTGGACAGCCAGGGTCACAAGCAAGAAGCTTACACCAAGTGTGAGGGGAAGAGCATGAGCATCAGCCCGAGAGAGTTGGTTGCCGGCGCGATCGAAATCGCTTCGTTACCCGAAATATTTTTAAAGATCAACGAAATGATCGACAGCCCGCGGCATTCGGCGGCGGATATCGGTCGCGTCATCAGCAATGACACCGCACTCAGCGCCCGCCTGTTGAAAATCGCCAACAGCGTCTTCTACGGCTTTCCCTCGCAAATCGATACCATCTCCCGCGCCATCACCGTAATCGGCACCCGCGAATTACGCGAACTGATCCTGGCGACCAGCGTGACGCGCGCCTTCAAGGGTCTGCCCAACGACCTGATCAGCATGGAAGATTTCTGGCGTCACAGCATTTGTTGCGCCTTGGCGTCACGCTCTTTGGCGGCCCACCGGGGTGAGCAATTGGTGGAACGGTTCTTTGTAGCGGGCCTGCTCCACGATATAGGCAGCTTACTGGTCTACCGCAAATTACCGGAACTGGCGCGGGAGGCACTGCTGCGCGCGCAACACAATAACGTCCCCCTGTATCAGGCCGAACAGGAAGTGATGGGCTTTGACCATGCCATGGTCGGCGCGGAAATCCTGCGCAAGTGGAAATTACCCGAACACTTCCAGGAAGCCACCGAATTCCACCACAGCCCGCAGCGTGCGCAACGCTTTCCCAGTGACACCGCACTGGTTCACATCGCGGATGTGATCTCCGACGCCCTGCAATATGGAAATTCCGGCGACCCGCATGTTCCGCCCATGGACCCCCAGGCCTGGCAATTGGCCGGCCTGAGCGATGACACCATCTCGCCGGTGATCACAGATGTCGAACACCAGTTCAACAGCGTCTACGAATTATTTCATCCCGAACCGCAGGATGTGGCCGCCAACCTCCACTGAAACATCGGTGCGCCGGACCGGATTGGCCCTGCACATGCCGCAGCTTGTCATTCATTACCTGCGGTGCTAGCGCAAATACGCCTCGGTGGCGTAGCGACGCATCATGCGATGTGAATTGAAATACGAAGCGCTCTTGCAGATCGCCCCCTTCATCATCGCGATCCATCCGGGTTGATCGGTGTAGTAAAGCGGCAGGACAACATTTTCCAATTTATCGTAGAGCGACTGGGCGTCGTCACCGTTGGCCGACTCAATGCTGTCGCCCACCGCCCAGCCGGTGACGCCTTCGATACAGCCCTCTACCCACCAGCCGTCCAACACGCTCAATTGCGGTACGCCGTTGAAAGCCGCCTTCATGCCGCTGGTGCCGCTCGCCTCCAAGGGACGCAGCGGGGTATTGATCCACACATCCACGCCCGCCACCATGGCCAAGGCCTTGTCCATGTCGTAGTTGGGCAGATACACGCCACGCACCGTTCCGTCCAAGTCGCGTAAATGGCCGTGAATCTGCTCGATCAGTCTCTTGCCGCCGTCATCGTGGGGGTGGGCCTTTCCCGCCATCACCAGTTGAAAAGGCCATTGCTGGGCAATGTTCTTCAAGCGCTCCAGATCGGAAAACAGTAGATCGGGGCGCTTGTATGCCGTCATGCGCCGTGCGAAACCGAAGATGGGCACCTTGGGATTGAGGACCACCCCCGTAAGAGCCGTAATTTTTTCAATGAGCGCCGTCTTGGCCTGATGGTGCGCCTCCCAGATCTCGGCATCGGCAATGCAACAATCGGCGCGGTTCAACAATTCCGGCTCATGACACCACCCCGCTACGTGCTTATCGTAGAGCTGCGAAAAACTCGGGCTGGTCCAAGTATAGGGATGTACGCCGTTGGTGATGGACTTTACATGGTAACCGGGGAACATCTTGCGCGACACTTCGGCATGACGCTCCGCCACACCATTAACATACTCACTTAAGTTTAGGGCAAGACGCGTCATATTGAGTTCCTCATTGCCGCCCATGCGCTTGAGGGTGTTGAAATCGATGTAATCCTCACCGAAAAGACGCCGCACCAACTCGTAGGGGAAGCGGTCCTGACCCGCCTCCACCGGCGTATGGGTGGTGAAATTACACTGTTCGCGCACCCGCGGAATATCGTATTCCGACTCACCCGGCCGCAGATCCCGCGCCGGAAAGGTATAACGCCGCATCAGCTCCACCGCCAGTAACGCCGAATGCCCCTCATTCATGTGAAACTCACTCACCTCGAAATCCAGCGCCCGCAACAGGCGCACCCCGCCGACACCCAGCACGATTTCCTGCTTGAAGCGATAGGCCTGATCCCCACCATAGAGATAATGGGTCAGCTGACGATCCTCCTCGCTGTTTTCATCCAGATCGGTGTCCAATAAAATGACCGGTTGGCGTCCTACCCGTTCACCCTTCACGATATAAACCCAGGCCCCCACCCATACCCGCCGACCTTCGATACCCACCACCACCTTGGCATTGAGCGGTGTCGCCGCGCCTGCAGGCTCCCAGGAATCGGGCAGCTCGCGTTGACGACCTTGCGCATCCAATTCCTGACGGAAATAGCCCTGGCGGCTTACCAAGGTCACCGCCACCATGGGCACTTCCAGATCTGCGGCGGAGCGCACCGTATCGCCGGCAAGCACACCCAAACCTCCTGCATAGGTAGGAATGGCATTCGCGAGGGCAATCTCCATGGAAAAATAGGCTATGCGCGGCGTATGGGTAAATTCATCCAACATGGCAGTCTCCCTTGAAGGGCGGGCGCGACGAACAAGGTCTCAGTTCGATTCGCTACAGTATAATTACAAACCCTATCCAATCTTGCATAGGATCGAAGATCATCGACATAGTCGCACATCAAGACGAGTCGCCGAAATTCACATCGCCAATCCCGTACCGCTAAATATATCTTGTTACCCTATCCATCTCGTCAAGTGACAAAACACATGCCTCGTGAATGTTTATATTTAAACCATAGTTAACCTCGGCTTCAGTCTTGTTTAATAGCCCGTTGTTTAAATAAGCGCATATCCGGCAATCAGAGGCATTTATATTTGGAGATAGGGATCGTTCCTGCTCGTTCACCACCCATGCCGCACGGGGATTTCCCCGCCAAGCAGTTACGCATCTTACTCGGCATTGCGCTGCAGGTATGCGGTGATTATCTGCTGTTGATCGCGATCCGGCGCCGCCTTGCCCTGCCTCACCATGCGCTGTTTCATCCGCACCACGACCTGAGGCCAGTCACCAACGGTGTGAGCCGTAGGTGCGGGAGGCGCATGACACTGCCCACAGTAAGTATGAAACAAGCGCGCCCCTTGCGATCGCTGCTCCGGTAAGCTCTGCTTGCTGTTATCGGAAGGCATTTGGCCCATCATGCCACCGTCCATCATATGACCGCCGGAACCTCCCTGACCACATCCCGCCAACAAGGATCCCAGACCCACTAGGACAAGCACAGTCGCAATCCCGCTCTTCCGCACTACACTACCCTCACTTCCATCTTTCCTTACGCTGAATTTCAATCTCACAATGCTACTCTGCGCAGACGTAAGGCATTGCTGATTACCGATACTGAACTGAAACTCATTGCCACGGCGGCAATGATCGGTGATAACAGCAAGCCAAAAAACGGGTAGAGCACTCCGGCAGCGATCGGCACGCCAAGCGAGTTGTATATAAAGGCGAAGAACAAATTCTGGCGAATGTTGAGCATAGTGGCGCGACTCAAACGTCTGGCGCGGACGATGCCGCGCAGGTCACCCTTTACCAGGGTGACGCCGGCACTCTCCATCGCCACATCGGTGCCGGTACCCATGGCGATTCCGACATGGGCCTGCGCCAAGGCCGGCGCGTCATTGATGCCGTCGCCGGCCATGGCGACTATCCGACCCTCGGCCTGCAATTGCTTTACTACTGCCGCCTTCTGGTCGGGCAAGACTTCCGCCTGCACGCGGTCTATGCCGAGATGACGGGCGACGGCCTCGGCCGTCGTGCGACTGTCACCGGTGAGCATCACCACCTGGACACCTTCCGCATGCAGGTCGCGGATCGCCTCCTGCGTCGTCTCTTTGATTGGGTCTGCCACGCCGATCAGTCCAGCGGCTATGCCGTCGACAGCGATAAACATCACCGTCTGCCCGTCGGCGCGCAGCGTTTCCGCCTGCTGTGGCAGCTCGCCTGCGGCTATGCCCAGGGCTTCCAACAACTTGATGTTTCCCAGTGCCAGCTTGCGACCGACCACTACACCCGTCACCCCCTTGCCGGTGACCGACTGAAAGTCTTTAGCCTGATCAAGGCTCACACCCTTCTGTTCCGCGCCACGCACAATGGCCTCGGCCAGCGGGTGTTCGCTGGCGCGCTCCAGACTGGCGGCAAGACGCACGACTTCGTCTTCTTTGAATCCCGCAAGCGCTACCACCGCCGTCAATTGCGGTTTACCTTCGGTAAGAGTGCCGGTCTTGTCCACTACCAGGGTATTAATCTTCTCCATGATCTCCAAGGCCTCGGCATTCTTGATCAAGACCCCGGCCGCGGCACCACGCCCGGTGCCCACCATGATGGAAATGGGCGTCGCCAAGCCCAGGGCACAGGGACAGGCGATGATCAATACCGCCACCGCATTGACTACCCCATGGGCCAGTCGCGGTTCCGGCCCCCACAGACTCCAGACAATAAAGGTCAGGACGGCGATGGCCACTACCGCCGGCACGAAATAACCGGCGACCATATCCGCCAATTTCTGAATCGGCGCGCGCGAGCGCTGGGCCTCGGCCACCATGTGGACGATCTGTGCCAGCAGCGTATCGCTGCCCACCTTCTCGGCGCGCATCAGCAGTGAACCGGAACCGTTTACCGTCGCGCCGATCAGCCGTTCCCCCGCCGTCTTTTCAACCGGGATGGATTCGCCCGTGACCATGGATTCATCGACGGAACCGGTACCCTCCGTGACCACACCGTCCACTGGGATCTTTTCGCCAGGCCGTACGCGCAAGATATTACCGGGTTGAACCTGCTCCAGCGGAATATCCTGCTCGATACCGTCATCCCGCACGATGCGCGCAGTCTTGGGCGCCAGACCCAGCAGCATCTTGATGGCCGCATTGGTGCGCGAGCGCGCCCGTAACTCCAACACCTGCCCCAACAACACCAGTGCGGTAATCATGGCGGTGGCCTCGAAGTACACCGCTACCCTGCCCTCATGTCGCATCACGGGAGGAAAGAGCGGCGGCAACAATAAGGCAACCACACTGTATAGCCACGCGACGCCGACGCCCAAGGCGATAAGGGAAAACATATTGAGGCTGCGATTGACCAGCGATGCCCAGCCACGCTGGAAGAAAGGCCAGCCGCCCCACACCACTACCGGTGTCGCCAAGGCAAACTCGGTCCACTGGATGACGCCCCTGGATAGACTCGCCGGCAGCCATCCGGGGGCGAGATCGGCCACCATGGCCAACAGGAACACCGGTGTCGCCAGCGCCACGCTGCCCCAGAAACGGCGGGTCATATCACGCAGCTCCGCGTTGTCTTCCTCTTGGACCGCCGCGGAGCGTGACTCCAGAGTCATGCCGCATTTGGGGCAATTACCCGGATGATCCTGCACCACTTCCGGATGCATAGGGCAGGTGTATTCGATCTTCTCTGCGGTCGTGGCGGGCACCGTCACCGGCTCCAGGGCCATACCGCATTTGGGACATGCCCCCGGACCGGCTTGGCGCACCTCCGGATGCATCGGGCAGGTGTATTCGCCTTCCCCCTGTCCCACGGAGGACGTGCCGTGAGCGGCTTGGCCCGTCTCATCAGGAGCAGAAGTCAGATATTGCTGTGGCGCCGCCTCAAACTTCGACAAGCAATGTTGACTGCAAAAGCGATAGGTCTCGCCACGGTGAACGTGCCGGTATTCACTGTCGTCCGTTACCGTCATGCCGCATACCAGGTCCTTTGCCATTTCACACCTCCCGTTCTGCTTGTATTTACAAGTTCAGCTTAGCAACCAGCCTTCAGACACTTTTTCCCAGCGGGTTCCGGAAGAGACGCGGAGTCGAGGAGCCACTATGACCCGCTGCTCTTTATCAATGGTCCTTTGACCAAGGGCATCACAACGCACAGACCTATCACCATAGATAACAGGCAACGGTGACGTGGAGGTAATTTCTGGCATAGCGATCTTCCTTTTCAGTACTTCAGAACCAGAAGCGCACGCCCGCCACTAAGCGTGTCTCTTCCGCCGCATCGCCCGCGGCCCGAGCGCAATCGGCGGTGCCGCCGTACTTGCCTGCCCACTCGATGCCGACATAGGGAGCGAACTCGCGCCTGATCTCATAGCGTAGACGGATTCCGGCCGCCAGGTCGGACAGGCCCGAACCCAGGGCACGCGCGGCATCGTCCTTACCATAGAAATTGGCCTCGAACCGCGGCTGCAGGATCAGTCTCTGGGTCAGTAACAGCTCGTAATCCGCACTCAAACGCAAGGCGCTATGACCGGCATCGCCTACATAAGCGGCGGCATCGACCTCGAACCAGTAAGGCGTCAAACCTTGCACTCCGAAGACCAGCCAGCCGCGACCGGGGTCCACGCCGCCGTCATAGCGCACACCAAGCTGCGTATCCCAAAAAGACGCCACGGCGTGACCCCATAGCAACTCGGTGCGCGCCTCCTGAAGCTTACCGCCGTCGACGTCGCCCTCGGCCTTGAGCACGGCACGGTCGTAGTCGCGGCCGTACCAGGCCTGCAGGTCATAAGCGGCGGCGGTGTTGTGCACGGCGTGTATCCACTCCAGCCTATCCATCAGCAGCGAAGCAAAGCGCTGCTCATCGGCAAAGCGCGGCCGCGGGATGGGACCGAAGTCGTAGCCGTCGGCATAGGCGTGCGGATCGCGGACGGCGGGAAGTGTCGAGCCATCGGGCGCCGATGTCCGACCCTCAGCAGGCGACATATCCATGCCTTGCATATTTATGTCGTCCATGCCCGGCATCGCCCGCTGTTGCATGTCGTCCCCGGCGGGGTGCGCATCATCTTCTGCCCGGGCGGAAAACATGACTATGGTCATCAACATGGCCATAAGAAAAATTGCGCACTGCATCCCGGTGTTCCTCTCATGCAATACTTTCGATAAGCGCTTCATGCCACCACCACTTCGCGGAACATGCCCGCTTCCATGTGATAGAGCAGATGGCAGTGCCAGGCCCAGCGCCCCAAGGCATCGGCGCTTACGAGAAAACTCACCCGCTGCGCCGGCTGCACATTGATGGTGTGTTTGCGCACCTGAAAATGACCCTCCGGGCTCTGCAACTCTTGCCACATACCGTGCAGGTGCATGGGATGGGTCATCATAGTGTCGTTGAGCAGACTCACCCTCAGGCGCTCGCCGGGCCGGAAGTGAACCGGGGTGGATTGACCGAACGCCAGGCCGTCCAGGGACCAGGTGTAACGTTCCATGTTGCCGGTGAGGTGCAGTTCGATTTCCCGCTCAGCACCGCGAGGATCCAGCGGGCCGCCGATGGTGCGCAGATCGGCATAGGTCAGCACCCGCCGGCCGTTGTTGCGCAGACCGACGCCGGGATCATCCAGATTGATGCGCGGCTCGTCCACGCGCATGTCGACACCGGGCCCGTATTCGGTTTTGGCGTGACGTGCATGCGCAGCGGTCATAGTGTGTCCGCCATGGTCCATGCCTTCCATTCCCGCCATGCCGCCGCCCTGGCCCATCGCTCCCATCATATCCGCCATGTTCAACCATTGGGGCCGATCCAGTTCCGGCACCGGCGCAGCGATACCGGGCCGGCTGGCGAGGGTACCGCGGGCGTAACCACTGCGGTCCATGGATTGGGCGAATATCGTGTAGGCCTCGTCCTTGGGACTTATCAGCACGTCGTAAGTCTCGGCAGGACCTATGCGAAACTCATCCACGGTTACGGGCTCGACGTTCTGGCCGTCGGCCTGCACCACGCTCATGGACAGGCCCGGGATGCGCACATCGAAGAAACTCTGAGTACCGCTATTGATGAAGCGCAGCCGCAGCCGCTCACCGGCAGCGAACAAACCCGTCCAATTACCGGCCGGCGTGGTGCCGTTCATGAGATAGGTGTAGGTGTATCCGGAGATATCCGCCAGATCGGTGGGACTCATGCGCATGCGGTTCCACATGCGTCGCTTGGCGATGGCGGATGTCAGCCCTTCTGTGGATACGTCACTAATGAAGTCCCCCAACGTCGGCCGGATGAAATTGTAATAATCGCTGTGCTTCTTGAGTTTGGCGAATACCACCATGGGGTCTTCGTCGGTCCAGTCGGACAGCTGCACCACATAGTCGCGGTCGGCGCGGATGGTCTCGGCACCCGGCGGATCGATGATGATGGCGCCGTACAGACCGGTCTGCTCCTGAAAGCCGGAATGAGAGTGGTACCAATAGGTCCCCGCCTGCCGCACCTTGAACCGATAGGTGAAGGTCTCACCGGGGGGGATACCCCGGAAGCTGACCCCCGGCACCCCGTCCATTTGATACGGCAGGAGGATGCCGTGCCAATGGATGGACGTGGGCCGGTTCATGCGATTGCTGACGCGGATGGTCACCGTATCGCCTTCGCGCCAGCGCAGGGTCGGCGCGGGAATGGAACCGTTGACAGTGGTGGCCATGCGCGGCGCGCCGGTGAAATTCACCGGCGTTTCCGCGATGGTGAGTTCGAACTCCGTACCGTTCAACACCTGCGCCGTACCGGATGCCGTCCTACTCGACTCATCCCGCGCCCACACCGGCTTTATCCAATCAGCCGCGCCCAACAACACGCCACCGGCGGCGAGCCCCCGCAGAAACCGCCGGCGGGACGGCAACAGCACCGCTCCCGCAGCAGGGCGGTCAAATTCATCTTTGTTCATGCGATCAAACTCCGCGCAAATGAAATACACCCGACGGCTGCTCTCTATAAGAACAACCTCAATATGAAACCCGGGGTGTATTAAACGCGAGGAGGACGAGGATCGATGGGGAGCCAGATTTCGGCCATATTCAACGGCCGCGGTCCGACAGGCGTGACAAATACATTGATGAAACCGGTCACCTGCTCGGTCGACACGGCGGAATAACAGGCGCCGCACATACCGCAATGTGCGGCGCAGCGGCGCTGATGATGCTGCTGATCGTGCCGGCCGCTGTGGGATACCCCATGTTGCGACGAGCCGTTCTCCATGGTTTGCATCCGGCCATGTGCAACATGCATCTGTAGCGACACTCCCTGCAAATCCGACGCCATGGCCATGGCTGCGCACGGCGGCAACATGCTCACCAAGGTGAACATTAACAACAGGCTGAGAAGGGACCGGAAGGGGCGATGATGCATGGAATCTTTCCTTGCCACGATATAAACAACACCGGCATCAGTCTAATCCCACCCTATGCGACTCGCAAGCCGGCGGCGTCCTCCCCTGTCAAGATTCCTTAATATGCGCGCAACCTGAGGATATTCAACAACTCTCTCCACTATACCTTCCCCCTTGCTGCTCGCCGTCTGAATGGCGGCACTACCTCTGTGACGCCATAAGCCGGGAACGTCTACTCGATCGTCAAACACTTGCGCCATCACTGCGTTTGATGGGAGCTATAGTGTGAACCCCTTCAATTTCCCATTGACCCGAATTGTGACCTTGCCAGCAGTTTTTGCCGCTGCTGCCCGCCTATGCTGTCGGCGTTTCACCGATACGGCGACCCTTCGGTTGTCCACGATATGGAGAACAATATGAACTCATCACAAATGTCACTGCCGTTTCCGGAACAGCCCCTGCTGTCGTTCCTGCTGCTGTTCCTGGTTGCAAGTTTCATACTCTATTTCGCTCGACGGCCTGCTCACTACTTCATCACTTCGCTGAGTCATGCCTTACACGAAGCCCTGCGTCTGGCGTCGGCCTCGCTCAAAAGTGCGACATCACGGATTGCCGAGCGCAACCGCGAGGTGCTTCTGGCTCAAGGCCGTGAGGCCAGCGAGCACATCATCGAACGCGAGTTCAGCCGTGTGGATGCCGCACTGCAGCGTGACATGGCCGAATACCCGGCCCTGCAACGCCACCTCGCCGAGGTGATCACTCACATCGACGAGGACTACCAGCATAGCAGCGAAGTGCCCCCCGCGCCGCCGGGCTGGACCAAAGCGGTCGCCGCGGTGGCCAAGATTCCCAGCGCCGAAGATCCGATGGTGGTGGAGATCCTGCGCGGTATCAACGACGCGCTGGTCAAGGCCCATGACAAGACGGTAACCGAATATCGCGCCACTACCCGCGAACGCCACGCACTGCTCCAGGGGATGGCGCCGGATTGGCGTAAGTTGCGCCAAACCGTCGAAGCGATGGGTAAGCGCATCGACAGCCTGATGGATCGTTCCAAGACCATCGACCGCCACATGGATGAATACGAATCGATCATGAAGGGCACCGATAAGGCACAGCGCACCCTGTCTTCCTCGTCGTTCAGCCAATTCTTCATCGCCGTGTTCGTACTGGCCGTCGCCATTGGCGGCGCGGTAGTCAACTTCAATCTGATCTCCCGACCAATGCAGGAAATGGTCGGCGGCGGCAGCTATCTGCTGGGTTTCAAGACCGCCAACATCGCCGCACTGGTGATCATTCTGGTGGAAGCGGCCATGGGTCTGTTCCTGATGGAGTCGCTGCGCATCACTCGCCTGTTCCCCACGGTCGGCGCCCTGGACGACAAGATGCGCCGGCGCATGATCTGGGTGACCTTCAGCATACTGTTCACCCTCGCCGGCATCGAGGCAGGACTCGCCTATATGCGCGACCTGCTCTCTCAGGACGATGCGGCGCTGATCGCCAACCTTCTCAATAGCAGCCAAACGGCCGCCAGTGCGGTGGGCAATCGCTGGATCACCACCGCCGCCCAGATGGGCATGGGGTTCATACTCCCGTTCGCCCTGACCTTCGTCGCCATCCCGCTGGAGACCTTCGTGCATACCAGCCGCGCCGTCATCGGCACGCTGACGGTCGGCATGCTCAACACGCTCGCAGGGATACTGCGCGTCCTCGGCAACGGTGCGGAGCATGGGGGCAAGGCGCTCATCAATCTCTACGACCTGGTGATCTTCGCCCCGCTGTGGATAGAACAACGCCTCACGGCGCGGCGCGGCACGATACCTGAGGACCACACGACGACCGTCGAAGCCAAGGCCGAAGATACCTTCACTACTGCAGCGCAGGAACAAGTGTACGAGCGGGAAAATAAGCAGGAAGAAAAAGACCAAGCGATTGCCTTGCCTAACGGCGCGTGGGGGGTGAGCTCATGAAGCGCCGCGCTCGGCTAATCCTGGTGCTGGGGGCGCTGCTGCTGAACGGCTGCACCACCGGCAACGCCCACAACCGCGGCGTCTACATGCTGCTCGACACCTCCGGCACCTATACGCTGGAACTGGCGAAGGCGCAGCAGATCATCAACTACGTGCTGGCAAAGCTCGGGCCCACCGACTCCTTCGCTGTGGCGCGCATCGACACCGGCAGCTTCAGTGAGAAAGACATCGTCTCCAAAGTCTCGTTCAACGACCAACCGAGCCAAGCCAATCAACAGAAGCTGCAGTTCCGCTCCACCATCGACAACATGGTCAAGACGGTGAGTCCCAGCCCGTACACCGACATTACCGGAGGCCTGCTGCAGGCCACGGAATATCTCAACGAACGCAACCCGGGCAAGAAGACCATACTGATCTTCTCCGATCTCAAGGAAGATCTGAAACCGGGCTTCGTGCGCAATATTCCTCTACATCTGGACGGCTACGAGGTCGTCGCGCTCAACGTAACCAAATTGCGCAGCGACAATGTCGACCCCCGCGAATACATGCAACGCATCAAGCAATGGAAGACCAAGGTGGAACGGGGCGGCGGCACGTGGCGGGTAATCAACGATCTCGAGCAATTGGAAGGCATCTTCCAGGATTAAAGCGCTTGGTCATCGGACTGATGGCGATGAATCCACATCCGCCCGGCCAAGCACGTTATTCAACTGTTTAAACAGATTACACCGCGGGAGAGAACCTTACTGCAAGGCATCCCGTACGCGATAGAGTTTGTCGCGCACCGCTATGCCCAACTCCGTAACGTCCGGGCGATCCACCAAGCCCAGTACGGCCGCCGGGTCCATGAAGGCCACGGTGATACCGCCATCCGCTTCCTGCCGTACAACGACGTTGCACGGCAACAACAAACCAATGTCCGGGTCCGCCTCCAGGGCGCGGTGCGCCAAGGGTGGATTGCATGCGCCGAGGATGCGATACGGCCGCGTGTCGACGCTGAGTTTTTTCTTCAACGTCGCCTGCACGTCGATATCGGTGAGCACACCGAAACCTTCCTTGGAAAGCGCCTCGGTCACCTTATCCACCACCTCGTCGAACGATCCGGAAACCTGCGCATGAAATCCGTACATATCACACCTGCCTATCTTTATCTTAACGATTTATGCGTTATCAGAAATCATCGTCTACGACCGGCAACCAACACCGGCTGCGCCGGCCCCTCACCGCCGCGGCGGTGAAGCGCGGCATCCTCCTCGACAGCGATCACATGCATAAAGCGCCGGCCTTCAATGGATTTCGTCTGCGCCGAATCAGCGGGCGGGTACATTACCCGCTGCGAGGCGAGGCTTTGAGTACTATCAGTGGCAGCGACGTAATCGCGATCGATCGCCTCGGCCAAGTTGACACCGGCGAGCAACAAAACACTCAGCATCAGAATACGCGCAAACTGTTTGTCCATATTGACCTCCGTTATCGAACTGGATCAATCGGAGCTTGGCATCTAGGTATCAAGCAGATCCTCGCGCCGCCGGACTTTCTTGATGGGTTGGACAGAAAGAAAGCCCATCTGGTTTCATCCATGCACATGGACTAGCTTCCATTCACCGGGCGACATACGATTAACTGATATTATTATACTCCCCCCGTTACGGGAAGGGACCCGCAGGGGAATCCGTGACGGCATAAAATGCCATCATTGCGGTTTCTGCAACAGATCCCGCGCCTCCCGGGTAACGAACTCCTTAAATAACTGCGCCACGGGGGAGAGGCGTTTACCTTGACGGTGCACCACATACCAATGACGCAGGATGGGGAAAAACTCCACATCCAATACCGCCAGGCGCTTCGTCTCCAGTTCCAGCTGCAGGGTATGGATCGAGACGATCCCCAGACCAAGACCCGCCTGCACCGCCTGTTTGATCGCTTCGTTACTGCTCATCTCCATGCCGGTGGACAAACGTACCCGCTTTTCGGCGAAAAATCGCTCCATGGCCGTGCGGGTTCCGGAACCCTGCTCGCGCACCACGAAGGTCTCCTGTTGCAGCCATTCCAAGGGAATACGCTCGGTCGCCACCAAGGGATGCTCGGGCGCGGCAATCACCACTAGGGGATTTTCCGTAAACGGCTCGGCGATCAGGTCCAAACCCTCCGGCGGGCGCCCCATGATCACCATATCTATATCGTTGGCGTCGAGATGGTCCAGCAAACCCTCGCGATTGGTCACATCGAGGCTGATGGTGACCTCGGGGTAACGCTGGCTGAAGGTGGCCAGCAGGCGCGCGGCAAAGTAGTTGGCGGTGCTGGCCACGGCAATGACCAGCCTGCCGCGTTTCACGCCTCTCATATCCGCCATGACCTTGTCCACCTCGTCCAGTTGCTGGGCGATGGCCCGGCAATAGTGCTGCATCTCCTGACCAGCCTGAGTGAGATAGATCTTTTTACCCAATTGCTCGAACAAGGGCAGCCCGGCGTTTTCCTCCAACTGTTTGATTTGCATGGACACCGCCGGCTGGGTGAGATGCAGTTCCTCGGCGGCACGGGTGTAGCTGCTAAGACGGGCAACGGCCTCAAAGACCTTCATTTGGCGCAGGGTTAAATGCATACAGCACTTTTATCATAAGTTAATACTTATGGTAAAGATCATTATTATTTAGTTTACATTATATCAACGCGACATATACTTGTGCCCATTGTTGAAATGACCCCGGCACACAGGGGGTGGGATTTAAATAATCTATACATATGAAGTAGAGCCGTTTAACAAACCGTAAGGAGAGCATGCTATGTCAGTAAAGACCAAAACCTATAAAGCGGGCGTCAAAGAGTATCGCGAAACATACTGGATGCCGGAATACACCCCGGCCGCCACCGACATCCTGGCCTGCTTCAAGATCACCCCCCAGGCGGGCGTGCCCCGTGAAGAGGCCGCCGCCGCCGTGGCCGCCGAGTCCTCCACCGGCACCTGGACCACAGTGTGGACCGACCTGCTGACCGACCTCGACTACTACAAGGGCCGCGCCTATCGCATCGAAGACGTGCCTGGCGACGACACCTGTTTCTACGCCTTCATCGCCTACCCCATGGACCTGTTCGAAGAAGGTTCCGTGGTCAACGTGTTCACCTCGCTGGTGGGCAACGTGTTCGGCTTCAAGGCCCTCCGCGCCCTGCGCCTGGAGGACGTGCACTTCCCCATCGCCTACGTAAAGACCTGCGGCGGTCCGCCCCAGGGTATCCAGGTCGAACGCGATATCATGAACAAGTACGGCCGTCCGCTGCTGGGCTGCACCATCAAGCCCAAGCTGGGTCTGTCCGCCAAGAACTACGGCCGCGCCGTATATGAGTGTCTGCGCGGCGGCTTGGACTTCACCAAGGACGATGAGAACGTCAACAGCCAGCCCTTCATGCGCTGGCGCGCGCGTTTCGACTTCGTGCAGGATGCCATCGAAAAAGCCGAACGTGAAACCGGCGAGCGCAAGGGCCATTACCTGAACGTGACCGCGCCCACCCCGGAAGAGATGTACAAGCGCGCCGAGTATGCCAAGGAGATCGGCTCACCCATCATCATGCACGACTACATCACCGGCGGCTTCTGCGCCAACACCGGCCTGGCCAACTGGTGCCGCGACAACGGCATGCTGTTGCACATCCACCGCGCCATGCACGCTGTGCTAGACCGCAACCCGCACCACGGCATCCACTTCCGCGTACTGACCAAGATCCTGCGCCTGTCCGGCGGTGACCACCTGCACACCGGCACCGTGGTCGGCAAGCTGGAAGGCGACCGCGCCTCCACCATCGGCTGGATCAACCTGCTGCGTGACAAGTACATCAAGGAAGATCGCTCCATGGGTCTGTTCTTCGATCAGGATTGGGGCTCCATGCCCGGCGCCCTCGCCGTGGCCTCCGGCGGTATCCACGTGTGGCACATGCCCGCGCTGGTCAACATCTTCGGCGACGATTCCGTGCTGCAATTCGGCGGCGGCACCCTGGGTCACCCCTGGGGCAACGCGGCCGGCGCCGCGGCCAATCGCGTCGCGCTGGAAGCCTGCGTCGAGGCCCGCAACCAAGGCCGCGCCCTGGAGAAGGAAGGCAAGGAGATCCTCACCGCGGCCGCCAAGAGCAGCCCTGAGCTGAAGATCGCCATGGAAACCTGGAAAGAGATCAAGTTCGAATTCGACACCGTGGACAAGCTGGACGTGGCTCACAAATAAGCCTTCGGCAATCAGCCGTCAGCGATCGGCTTCAAGCTGACGGCTGAAAGCTCAGCGCCGTGTAACGAATCGAATCATTAACTTTGGAGTAGAAAACATGAGCACTATGCAAGATTATACTTCCAGCCTGTCGGACCCTAGCAGCCGGAAATTCGAGACCTTTTCCTATCTGCCGGAAATGAGCAAAGAGCAGATCCGCAAGCAAGTGGAATACATCGTGAGCAAGGGCTGGAATCCGGCCATCGAGCACACCGAGCCGGAAAACGCCTTCAGCCATTACTGGTACATGTGGAAACTGCCCATGTTCGGCGAAACCAACGTCGACACCATCCTGGCCGAGGCCGAGGCCTGCCACAAGGCGCACCCCAAGAATCATGTGCGCCTAGTCGGCTTCGACAACTTCACCCAGAGCAAGGGCGCCGAGATGGTGATATTCCGCGGCAAATCCGTATAAGCACGGGCCCAGACTGCGCTTGGACTTAGCAAGCCCTCGGCCAACCCGTTTGGTCGAGGGCTTTTGTTTTATAGCCGCCAGCTCTTAGCTGTCAGCTTTCAGGCATTGGCAATTGAATTTTTTGCTAAGCACTGAGAGCTAACAGCTGATAGCTTAGATAAGGAAATGATCATGTCCGATAATACTGAACAATATCTCATTACAACCGAGCCTTATTACCATGCCGTCGCGGACGAGGTCGAACTGTATCAGGCCGCCTACGCCGCGCGCATGCCGATGATGCTTAAAGGCCCCACCGGTTGCGGCAAATCGCGCTTCGTCGAATACATGGCTTGGAAACTCCAGCGGCCGCTCATCACCGTGGCCTGCAACGAGGACATGACCGCATCGGACTTGGTGGGGCGTTACCTGCTGGACGCCAACGGTACCCGCTGGCAGGACGGACCGCTCAGCGTCGCCGCGCGCATCGGCGCCATCTGTTATCTCGACGAGGTGGTGGAGGCACGCCAGGACACCACCGTGGTCATCCATCCGCTCACCGACCATCGCCGCACCCTGCCCCTGGAAAAGAAGGGTGAACTGATCCAGGCGCACCCCGATTTCCAGCTGGTGATTTCCTACAACCCCGGCTATCAGAATTTGATGAAGGACCTCAAGCAATCCACCAAGCAGCGTTTCGCCGCGCTGGATTTCGCCTATCCGGATGAGGAAGTGGAAACGGAGATCGTCGCCCACGAAACCGGCGTGGACAAGAACACCGCGGGCAAGCTGGTACAGATCGCCCATCGCGCCCGCAACCTCAAGGGACACGGTCTGGACGAAGGCATCTCGACGCGGCTGCTGGTCTACGCCGGTAATCTTATCGCCAAGGATATCGAGCCCAAGACTGCGTGCCGTATGACCCTGGTGCGACCCATCACCGACGATCCGGACATGCGCGATACCCTGGATGCGGCGGTGGCAACTTATTTCTAAAGCGATCAGCTGTCGGCTTTCAGCTTGAAACCGACGGCTAATGGCTGATAGCTGACAGCTTATTACTATGAGCGTAAAACTCGACGATTACCGCGAACAGCTGGACGAAATCAATCCAACCCTGCACGCCCCCTTGGCGGCGAACTTCGCCGAGGCGACGCGGGTCATGTCGCCTGCGGGCCTGCACCATTACCTGGAAGGCACGCGCGCCCTCTCGCAACTGGGCCGCGGCAACGACCTCATCATCTCCTATCTGGAAAGCATGCCGGCGGTCGTCAAAGAGGCGAGCGAGGATGTCATCAATGACTGCATCAACGCCGCGCTGAAGCTGGCCTCCATGGTCAGCGGCGAGATCATCAGCCTGCTGTTCTCCTCCCTGCCCACCGCCGCGCGCCGTCTCGGCGACGCGGAACTGCTGCGCGGCTACCTGTCGCTCATTCACCAACTTTCCGCCAAGGCGCCGCGCGGCCTGCGGCCCATGCTGGCGCATCTGGATGAATTGTTCTCCAAGCTGACCCTGGGCGGCTTGCGACGCTGGGCGCTGTGGGGCGCGCAGGCCCATGCCCGCGACTTTGCCACGCAGGTGTCGTATTTCAATCTGGAAAGCGCCGACAGCATCGCCGTGTTGCAAAAAGAACGGCGCGGCTGCCTGTTCGTGGACAACCAGCGCAAGTTGAATTTCTATCTGCGTGCCTTATGGGGGCGGGATTTCTTCATGCGTCCCACCTCCGGCGATTACGAAAGCCGCGAGGGTTACAAACCCTTCATCGAGCAACGGGTGATCCATCTCCCCGACGCCTTCGACGATTATGCCGGCATCGGTGGCGGCGAACTGTACCGCGCCGCCGCCGCCCACGCCGCCGCGCATCTAGTCTATACCCGCGAACCGCTTTCCGCCGAGGCCCTGAGTCCGACGCAGATGGTGTTCATCGCCCTATTCGAAGATGCGCGCGTCGAACACCTGGCCATCCGCCAATTCCCCGGACTGCAACAATTGTGGGGGCAATTCCACGAAAAGCTGCTCGAAGTAAGCTGCGCCACAGACCCGGTGGTGGCGCTGTTGGAACGCGCCGCCTTCGCCATGCTCGACGATTCCTATGTGGATGTGGACCCGTGGGTGCGCGACGCCGCCGCGGCCTTCCGTGAGGAATTCGCCACGCGTCCCGAGGATCATCGCCTGAGCTGGGATCTGGGCGTAACCTTTTATAATACGCTGGGCGAAGTGGCCGCCATCCCCAGCCTGCGGGTGCTGGAATCCGTGGCCATCCCCTATCGCGACGACAACCGCTACATCTGGGCCTTCGACGAGGCCGACTGGTCCCAGGCCGAATACATGCCCGCCAGCCAGCGCCAGGTCCGCAAGACTGTCAGCCTCATGGAGATGGTCAACGAGCTGGACTGCGAACTGGCTGGCGACGATGCCCAGGAGATCTGGCGCCTGGAGACGCCCTTCTTTCTCGATCAGGAAGACTGCACCATCAACGAATTGGAAGGCAGCGAACCGGTCAGCGAGCCGTATCATTATCCGGAATGGGATTACCAGATTCAGCTGCACCGTCCCGACTGGGTGACCGTGCTGGAAAAACGTCAGCGCAAGGGCGACGCGAAACTGATCGACGATACCCTGGTGGAATACCGGCCCATCGCCAGCCGCTTGAAACACATCATCGACGCCCTGCAGCCCCAGGGTTTGATTCGTCAGCGCCGCCAGGAAGACGGCGACGAGATCGACATCAATGCGGCGATCCGCGCCATGGTGGACCTGCGCATGGGTCACACCCCGGATACACGCATCAACATCCGCCACATTCGCAAGACCCGCGACCTGGCGGTGCTGGTGCTGCTCGACCTGTCCGAATCGACCAACGAGACCCTGTCCGGCACCGACCGCCCGGTACTGCAACTGGCGCGCGAAGCCACCACGCTGCTGGCCTGGGCCATGGACGGTCTCGGCGACCCGTTCGCCATCCACGGTTTTTCATCCGACGGTCGGCACGACGTACAGTATTATCGCTTCAAGGATTTCGACCACGCCTACGACGATACGGTAAAGGCACGCCTGGCCGGAATGAGCGGCGGCCTGTCCACCCGCATGGGCGGCGCCTTGCGCCATGCCGCGGGCTTCTTACAGCGCCAACCCCAGCAAAAGAAATTGATACTCCTGGTAAGTGACGGAGAACCGGCGGATATCGACGTCCGCGATCCCCAGTACCTGCGCCAGGACACCAAAAAGGCTGTGGAAGAACTGAACAGCCGCGGCATCATCACCTACTGCCTGACCCTGGACCCGCAGGCGGACGATTATGTATCACGCATCTTCGGCGCCAACCATTACACGGTGGTCGACCATGTACAGCGCCTGCCGGAACGCCTGCCAGCCCTGTTCATGGGGCTGACAAAATAAATTACAGCCGGGTGAAATGCCTGGACTTAGCCGCAGCCATATAGAATACTCAAGTTAACGGCCTTGCGGCTAAGTGTGCATTCGGGTTACACCCGCTGTGCCGGAAAGTATGTACAAGTCCAGGTTAAACGACATACCGACCTTGAAATCGCTGCCCGACAGTGTATCGGCGGCTCGTTTCAACCGCGTGCGACTGGCATTGTCACGCTTGGAAAACCCCCTGCGGATCGAACTCCCCGGACTGCGCAGCATGGACTTCATCCTCGAGAACCAGGTGTGGGCCATCGTCGACCGCAATCTTAACGATATCCCGATAGTGGCCTGGACGGATTTCGAGCCGCGTACCACCCTGTATCAACCGATACCCTGCAGCATACGCATATATCACCTGCATGCGGGCGCCATCATCGATCAAGCCCTGCAAAAACTGGACAACATCCTGGAGATGCGGCTGAAGCAGCATAAAACTGACGAGGTACCGTAGGTGGATTTACTTGCAGGGAAAACCTGGATGCTTTGTCATTCCGAGCGCTGCGTAGCGGAGACGCGGAATCCAGCACCTTTCGTGCCCTGAATTACTGGATTCCGGCATTCGCCGGAATGACGCCAATATAATTTGCAGACCGTAGTTAAACCAGCAGCGCCGCCTTATCCAAGGCCGCCAGCGCCTTGCCGAGCACCCGCGCCGCCTTCTCACCACCACCCGCCGTCGCCTCCACGACCAGACGGGCGCTGGCACAGAGGCGTAAAGCACTCACCGGCACACCGCCGCGCTTACCACAGTTCACCGGCTGTCCCAGCTGATAACGCGCCGCTCCATGATCGCCGCCGACACGACCGAGACCCGCATTGGGCGAAGCATCAAGGCCGACCTGCAGCAAACGATAGACCCGCAACGTCTCGTCGCGCGTCAAAGGGCGTGGCGCGTCGCGGCCGCCGGGGCGATACAGCACGAAGGGAAAGATGGTTTGCACCTGATCCCAACTCTCCGTCTCCGTCACGGCGCGGCGCTCGAGTTGCGGCACCGCCAGGGGTTCGAAGACCGGATCGCCCAACAGGCGATTGCGAATAGTGCGGGCAAAGCCGTGCAGAAAGGTGCTCACCGCCGCCTCCGGCACGGCGCGAAACGCCCGCAGCTCCTCCAAGGCCGCCTGCCAGCGCAACAGCAATCCCAAATTGGCGCCGTTGGCGAGAGAGCCCGCCGCCGCCCAGTGTTGCGGCCAGTCGGCCCGCAGCGAATAGGCGGCCAGGGCGCGCGGCAGCAGGCTGCCGCGAAAGCGCTGGGCCAGCGGTGCGGGAAATAACAAGGCCCCGGAAAAGGTCGGACCGGTGACGAATTTCGAACCGGTTAGCGCCACCATAAAACCGTGTTGCAGGTAGGCGCGCAGGGTCGCGGGCGCGATGCGGAACTGACAGGCGTCTATCAACACCTCCACCGTCTCCGGCCAGCGCCGCCGCAATTCCAATGCGCAAGCCGGACTGGGGGCAATCATCCCGGTCTTGGACACATCCACCAGGCTCAACAGCACGCGCCGCCCCTCGGCGGCGGCACTCGCCACCAGCGCCGTGACTTCGGTATCTATACTATCAGCCGGACGCGGCGCGCCGTCATCGTAACGCAGCGCCACGGACACCACTTCCGTGGCAACGCCGCTGGCAACGGCGGTCCCTTCGCCGACCGTCTCACCCAAGGCAGCGCAGTTACTGAAATGACAACCGGCCAGGGCCGCGGGCACGCAACTACCGGTCTCCACCGCATCCACCATTACGGCCAGGCCGGGCAGGGATTTGGTGCCGCCCAATAGTTGGCCGGCGATCAAGTGCAGATCCGTTCCCGACGAAGCCGAACACCACCTCGAGACCGGTGAGGTCGGAGACACCGCACAACTGCAACAGCTCGCCTCGAATACGCTGCAACTCTCGGGCATAGGTGACGGCCTGGGGTTCAACGGCGGCGGCCTGTACCAGGCGAAAGCGCAGGCGTTCCGCGGCGGTGAAGGCGGGTCCGGAGATCACCGATGCCGTCGATGATCCCAGGGCGATCAAGCCCGCATCCGGAAGCGGCGAACAACCGTATTTGTTAACGCCGCCCTCCGCGTCCAGGGCGATACGGCTGTCGCCGCCCTCCACCAGCAATTGCTCCATGGGCGGCACCAGCGGCCGCGCCGGTCGCTGCACCCGCTGGCCGGCGCGATGACGCCGCGTAGCGTCGACGTCAAGCACCGTCGTCATGAGAACCTGCGTCACGGGAAAGCGTGCCGTGTTGCGCCTTGATCAACAGCTCGCGGAAGGCGGAGAAGATCTTGCGCATCTGCGACGGCTTGTAGGGAAACACTTCCACCGGATCCATGGCATGCACCACGGCGCCGCTGTCAATTTCGAAGACCAATAAATCACCCGCGTTAGTCTCCGCACAATCGATCACCAGATAATCGAGCTGCACGCGCTCGGCGATCGTGCGTAAGGCCTGCGCATGACGCCGCGCGAAATCCTGATCGAAGCTCGCCATCCACTGCGCCTCCTCGGCGCGCTTGACGGCGCTGTCGGCCATGCCCGCGTTAAGATAGTGAACCATCCACTTAGTGGAGAGCGCCATGTGGCAAGCATAGGGGCGACCGTCGATCAAGACGATGCGGTATTTGCGAAACAGGCCGTCGGCGCTGCAGTAATCGATGAAGGGCGAAACGTAGAACTCGCTATCGATGACGGTTTGCAGATAGTCAGAGACGGCCGAGGGATTATCGAGCTTGCGCAGGCCACGCCCGGCATGAGAGTCCAGCGGACGTACGATGATGGGAAATCCACCGTCATCGAGCACATCGTCGAGCGCCAAGCGTTCGCTGCCGAGTTGCTCCAGCACGTGTCTCTCCACGCGCACGGATGCGGGCATAACGATCCCCGGTGCGGACCGCAGTAGAGCCCAACTACCGGCGCGACTCAGTGCCGCGATGGATTGCGGAACATTGAGCACCGGCCGCGACGACGATTCAAGCAGCGTCGCGATCAATTCCAGGATCGGACGATTGGCATCGCTCTCGTTGACCGCGACGAACAACACATCATGCTCGGGCAGCACCGCCGGCACGGGCAGATCGGGAGACACATAAAGCATCTCCAGGGTGATATCCGAATCCTGCACCAGAAACTCCAAGGGGGCGTTGGCCATCAATTCGCCCGGCGCCATGAGCGCCAGCAAACGAATGGTCTCTTTGCCTTCGGCCGGCAGAATGTAGCTTTGCCGGATCTGCAGCGCCTGCGCTTGCAGGTCCAGGGCAACGTCCGGGGCGAGATCCAAATGCATGATGATCGCCAGGTCCATAAAGGCGTTGGTATCGCTTGGATCGGCGGTGGCGCGCCCGACCAGCTCTATTCCCAGCGGGGCGAGATCATTGCCGGCATAGGCCATGCTCATCAAGTTGGCGAGCCCCATCAGCGGTGCATGGCCGTCGCGCGGCGCGGGACTGGGTACGGCTTTGGTGTTTTTCATGATGCTTCCCGGGTAGGGTGACGACTCAGGGTAGCGCCGAAGCCCAGGGTCGCCTCGAGCAAGGCATCAAGGTCGACGACGCGGGTACGGTGATTGACGATGGCGACGCGAATGGCGAGTTTCCCGTCCAGGGTGGTGGTGGACGGCGCTGCGATTCCCGACTCCTGCAAAGCAATGACGATCTCCGCATTGACGCTATCGGCATCGGCGCAGCGATAACGAAAACACACGATATTCAACGACACCGGCGCCAGCAATTCCAATTCCGGGGTGGCGGCGATGCGTTGCGCCAAGTCGCGCGCCAGGGCGCAGGTCCCAGAGATCATCCGGCCCAGCCGCTCGATGCCGTACACCTTGAGGGTGAACCAGGTCTTAAGCGCGCGGAAACCGCGCGACAGGTCGGGACCGAAATCGCAGGGCCAGGTTGAGCCGGCCGCCATACCGCGCAATTCGCGACTCAAATAGGCGGTCGGCGCGGCAAAGGTATCGCGATGGATCTCGTTGTCGCGTATCAATACAAAGCCGGCGTCATACGGCACCTGACCCCATTTATGAAAATCGAAAGCGATGGAATCGGCGCGCTCGATGCCTTTGAGACGCGGCGCGATATCCGCGGCCAGGATGGCGAGCGCACCGTAAGCCCCGTCGACGTGAAACCACAATCCCTCGCTCGCGGCGATATCCGCCAACAGCGCGAGATCGTCGATGGCGCCCACATTCACCGTCCCCGCCGTGCCGGCAATGAAGAACGGCGTAAAGCCCAGCTTGCGATCCTGCGCAATCGCCCGGCGCAATGCCGCGCCGTCCATCTGCTTGTGTTCGTTGAGCGGAATGACCCGCAAGGCATCACTGCCCAAGCCGGCCAAATCCAAGGCCTGGGCGATAGAACCATGCGCCCCGGCGGCGCTGTAGGCGGTCAGGCGTTTGTCGCCGGCGGCGACGCCGGCTTGCCGCACCGTCACACCCAGTGCGGCGCTGCGCGCCACCAGTACGCTGATGAAATTGGCCATGGATGTCCCGGTGACGAACAGGCCACTGGCACTCTCAGGAAAACCGAATAGCTCGCACATCCATTGCACGATCTGGCGTTCCACTTCGATAGGAATCTGATCACGCCCGCCGAGATTGGCGTTCAAGCCGGCGGCCAGCATCTCCGCCAACATCCCCACCGCCGTGCCGCCGCCGTGCACCCAACCCATGAAGCCGGGATGGGCGTTGCCCACCGCATAGGGCAGGATCTCGTTCATGAAGGTGTCGTGCACCGCCGCCAGATCATCCGCCTGTGCCGGCACGGATTGACTAAACCCGGCACGCACATCCTGAGGAATCCGCTGCCACACCGGCCGCTCGCGGATATGCTCCAGGTAATCGAACATGTCATCGAGCATGCGATGACCCTGCGCGCGCAACTCGGTCCAATCCTCCGGATCAAGCGTCGCGTGGCTGCTCACCGATATACCTCTTCCCATAGACAATGGACCTCAGTTTGACGCACAGCGAAAACCGTACGGATTATTGTATTTCAGCGGTCACAATTGCGGCGCTGTGTCTGCAATGGTCATCCTGCATATGTTTCCAACGACGTATTCCTGCGATATGTCATTTCGAGCGTAGCGAGAAATCTTGTTGTCACGACTCCCTCCGCAACAACGCACTGCAAGATTTCTCGCTACGCTCGAAATGACACATAAACCGGAGATCCCCCTTACGACGAAAAAGCGTCAAGGACCAGTCACGCACATAGACTATGCAATCGCTGCGCCAGCTAAAAAAGTCAGCTAATCAACGCGGTGACGGCGAAAAACCGGCTCTCGGGCAAGCGCAAACGGAAAGACTTTGCCCTGGACGCTGAAGATGTTTGCCGCAGACGGCACATCTCCATGATCAATTTCCGTCTTCTTTCAAGCATTTCATGGGCGTAGTGGTCCGCTGCTGGTAAAATGCCGCCATGAGTTCACGCTTCGAAATCCTCAAGACCTTGGGCGACGGCCGTTTTCACTCCGGCGCGCAACTGGGCCGCGACCTGGGTATCAGTCGCACGGCGGTGTGGAAACATCTCCAGGCCCTGGGCGAACTGGGTCTGGATATCTTTGCCGTCACCGGCAAGGGCTATCGCCTCGCCCAACCCCTGGAGTTATTGAACCGGGAGGCGATCCTCGGCGCCTTGAGCAGCGAATCCCGCGCCCTGCTGGCGGACATGGAACTGCATTCCCAACTCGACTCCACCAACACCTATCTCAGCGGCAAGGCGGCGAGCCTGCCCTCGGGCTATGCGTGTCTGGCCGAATATCAATCGTCGGGACGGGGACGACGCGGCCGCAGCTGGGTGTCGCCCTATGCCGCCAGCGTTTATCTGTCGCTGTTGTGGCGCTTCAGCATCAGTCCGGCGGTACTCAGCGGACTGGGACTGGTCAGCGGTGTCGCCGTGGCCCGCGCATTGCGCCAGGCGGGCCTGCAGGATATCGGACTCAAGTGGCCGAACGACGTGATCTGGCACGGGCGCAAACTGGCGGGCACCCTGCTGGAAATGACCGGCGAATCCTACGGCCCCATCTGCGTGGTGATCGGCATCGGCCTCAACGTGCGCATGCCGGCAACGGCGGGCACGCAAATCGACCAGGCATGGGTGGACGTGGAAACCGCCCTGGGCAAGAGCATGTCGCGCAACACCCTGGCCGGCCTGCTGCTGCACCATCTGCTGCTGGCCTTACAGCAATTCCAGGCGAAGGGTCTGGCACCCTTCATCCAGGAATGGCAGCAATGGGACATCGTCACCGGCAAGACCATCCGCCTGCAACTCCCCAACGAAACCCTCACCGGCATCGCCAAAGGCATAGACCATAACGGCGCCCTGCTGGTACAAAGCCGCGGGACCATCAGCAGTCACATGGCCGGCGAGGTAAGCGTGCGACTCTAAGCTTGCGCTTACGCCATCACCCAATGAGAAAGGATGCATCAGTGATATTGCTCGTCGACATCGGCAACAGCCGCATCAAATGGGCGTGCCTGATAAAAGGTAATCTCGAGCATCGCGGCAGCGCCGTGCGCGGCAAGGATAAGGACGCCTTTGTCGCGGATCTGGAACAACACTGGCGCAAGGTCAAAAAGCCAAAAGCCATCGTCGTCAGCAACGTCGCCGGCAGCGGCTATGCCAAGGCGCTCAGCGCCTGGACCGCGGAGCGCTGGCAGCTTCAACCGCGCTTCATTGTCGCTGAGCACCAGGCCTACGAGATCACCAATGCCTATAACAATGCGGAGCGCCTCGGCGCCGACCGCTGGGCCTCGCTGATCGCGGCACGCCGGCACGTCAGAGGTCCGGTGTGCATCATCGACGCCGGCACGGCGGTTACCATCGACGTACTCAATGAAAACGGTGTTCACCAGGGCGGCCTTATCATTCCCGGCCTGGCCATGATGCGCCACGCCCTCCTCGAGCAGACCGAGGACCTGCTCCCCGCCACCGCCACGCCGGCATCGGGCGATATCAGCCTGCTGGCCCGCGACACCCAGGACGGCGTCAACGGCGGCACCTTGTATGCGCTGGTGGCGGTCATCGACCGGGTGGTCGCCGACGTCCGCACCGAATTGGGCACCGACCTCGCCCGCATCATCACCGGCGGCGATGCCGAGGCCTTGCTCCCGCTACTGGCGGGCAACTATCATCATCATCCGGAGCTGGTGCTGGAAGGACTGGCCGTCATCGCGGAGGAATCATGAGAATCCTGTTTTTGCTACTTGCCATACTCAATGTCGGCTACTTCATGTGGCAATGGCCGCAACACACCAACGACAAAATTCTGCCCAGCGGTCCCCTGCCGGTCTCTCCCAACAGCAAAACCCTGAAGATGCTGAGCGAGATTCCTGCTCCCGCGGCTTCGACGCCAGCCAAGAGCAACCCCGCCCCGCAGGAGGCCCCCGCCGGAGCAACCCCCTGATCAAGGCCGGATTGCCTTCGCGGAATCGATTACATACAATGCGGAACGTTGCAATTCCATCATTCGCGGTCAACATGCTGGCGTAGCTCAGTCGGTAGAGCAGCTGATTTGTAATCAGCAGGCCACGGGTTCGACTCCTGTCGCCAGCACCATAAAAGCAATCACTTACAAAAGCTAAAGCCAAATCATGTTATTGCGTGTCACCGTTGACTCACCAATGAATTATCGAGGTAAGATCACGGTTCTGTGTGGTGACACTCCGTACCGCCAGACACAACGCACCACCACCCACGAAAGGAATTGCTGCATTGAAACCAATTCGCATGCTGTTGCTTACTGTTATCACCATGGCCTGCCTACCCGCACAAGCATTTGCCGCCGGCCCGAGCATCCAAGGCACATACCTGTTTGAAAGCCGCGTTTTACCCGGTGGTGCCATACAAACGCCACCAACCATTGCAGGCATGGTCACCTACACCAAGGACTACCGCAATATTAACGTCAGTTGGTTGAACCCCGACGGTAAACGCTTATCGATTTCCTATATTGCGAAATACCGCCTCACTCGGACCGTCTACCAGGAAACTCCGATCTACTGGATGAGCAATAACTTTAATGGCAAAGGCGTCAGTTATAAGGTGCCCGCCTTCAAGGGCGCTGAAAATGCGGTCACCATTAAAAACGGCACTATCGCATTCCCGCTCGCCGGCAAGTCGCCGGTGGTGGTGTTCACGGATGACAGCATGACCACGACCGCAAGGGATACGCAAGGCAAACTGATATTCGTGGATCATTGGAAAAAGGTGGAGTGAGCCGCAGCGGATAACAAATGGAATTCGGAAATCAAAAGTGTCAGACTCGATTGAATCCTATGGTACTCTTTAAATTAATCCGATAGCCAAAGGGAATAGTTTTGTTTGGCGTGCTTAACTGAAGGAAGGAAGGTAGAGGCTTACACGTTGCCTGCAGGTAGGTAACTGCCCTCGGGCGGCAATAGCCCTTCGGGGATGGTCGCAAAGGTCCACTATGTATGGACGTTTGACTAGGGAAGGACGGCCCTTAGTCAGTCAATTGATTCAAACAGCGTGCCCGGGCATGGGGTGTTTGCTGGCAGGCCGATGGCCGATGGCCGGTAAACAGGTCCAACCAATGCTGCCTTTGTGTAAAGTAATTTCATTTCGATTCATTATGGTCGAGCTTTTATAAAAGTTGGTGGGCGTTACTCTTGTCGCGGAAACGAAAGTTGTCTCGCCAGAATCCAATTGTGCGACTTCCTCTGTTGTGAACGCCGTGACCCAAAATAAACTGAAAAATACGGCTGTAAGCGCCAGACTAAGGGTTGCTATTCGTTTCCACAATTTCATTGCATTTTCCTTTTCTTATTTTGGTCTTGGGTCATGATTTATGACAGCACCAAGTCCTGCGCCATGAACTTTCCATCGCCGCTATTCACTTGTTCAGGTTGAATTATTCTAAAAAATGACTGCTATCTAGAGAGAGACAATTCTTTCGGATATTAGTTCCGATGAGCTGGAAGAGGGAGATGTGTCAGGGGTGACATTCAAAACATATCGCTGAAGTTTGCAACACGACGGGGATGAAAGGGATTGATTACAAATGATAATCAATTTCATTTATTACCGGCCCCTTTAGAGCAATATGCCTTTGAGAAGGCATTAGACTTCGGCGTGACGGACCCAAGTCCCCGCCCGGGCGATGAGAAAGAGGCGTCGTAGGCTTATCCCTATGCCGATAAGTCCGATGAACCCTACGATCATATCCATGGATTGAATTACGATGCCGCTGCTCTCGGCCTGGAGGTTCAGCACGAAACCCAGCATGCACACAAACACGCTGCCGGCCAGGAATAGGATGTTATTGGTGGGGTCGATTTGCGCCGTCTTGCCCTTGTCGATGTTTTTCACCGCCAGCGCATGATAAACATCGCCGCGCTGTACGCAGGCAAGGAGAATATCGTCGCCCTTACCGATGCTGCTGACCAAGTCGCCATAGACCTTGACTGTGCACTTGCCGAGTTGGCAACTCACTCCGCCACGCTTATCCGGCATTGTTAAATCTTTCACGTGACCGCGCAGTAACTGTATCGCCATATTTCTCTCCCGGCGGCTGGATTGGATTGCCCTAAGGAAACGCTGATAAATTCGTCATTCCGGGCGTAGCGTAGCGGAGACCCGGAATCCAGTGCCTTTAATGCAGGGAGTTTCCGGATTCCGGCTTTTATACCCGTTAGGGTATTCTCCGGAACAACGTCAAAAGAATTAATCAGACCTTCCCTAATAATATTAGTGAGAATAATAAAGCAGGTCGACGACAAATTATAATCAATTCAATTCGCCACCGGCCCCTCTTACTTCTCTTGCATCTGGACCAAATAATCTACGACTGCCTGGATCCTATCGTGAACGGTAGTTTCCCTAAAATCGAAGAATCCCACGGCCCCGTCGGGGACGTCCGGCACATCGACTTGAAAAAATCTGCCCCACACAGGCATTGTACGCGAACCGTGGGCAGCCACTTCCTGTCGACCATCGATGATTTCATAGACACGCTGGGTGGGAAAGACACCGCCATTGTTCTTCGCCAGGATCGTCAAGTCAGCCGCTCTTGTCACTGTTGATTGCGGTCCATCGCCCTTCCCGCTTAATCCGTGGCAAGCCGCGCACTTTGAGTCGAATTCCCGCTTGCCGAGTTCGCCGTTCGGCAGCCATGCGCATCCACTCAGCTGGTAAGAAAGCCACACTGCCATGCCGATAGTCGCCGTCAGCTTTTTCATAGCTCCGCCAAAAAAGTATGCGCTGCGAATAACGCGGATCGATGTGCCCGGTCGAGCCAAGCACATAAGTATTAGATTTTCAGAGTACCTGCAAGCAGACGATTGGACAAACCGGGCATTGCACCTGCCAGTCTACCGGAGCGCAGATCCGGCGACGACCTCGCCGACTGATCGCGACACGGCGCCCGCGAGCAGCGGGCGCACATGGTCGGCGAACCAGGGGGCGGCTACATTCTTGGAGATGGTGTCGAGCGCCTCACGGCTGTCGAATGTCACCACCAGGATGCCGGCATCGTCGCCGGCCCGGATCAGAGTGCCACCGCGAAAGCTGGGATTTTGAGCCCGGAGCATTGCTTCGAATCTCTCGAATGCGCGCGACAGCGCCGCCCAGTCGGTAGTTTTCTGCAACGGCAGGTGGTTGATGACCGCATGCATAGCCGTAGGGTCGCTCATCCGACCTTGAAGTTGTAGATCATTCCATGCGCGGCATGGGTTTTCCCATCCTTGGCGTCGGGCATAAAGCAGATAAGTGCGTAGTCCCCGGGGCTCAGCTTAAGCAGCAGCATATTTTCCTTGCCCGGCGCCTCGGCGCTGATCCCGGCGACCGGGGCGCCCGGCGGTGGCCCCTGCATGCCGGTGCTCACCCAGTCGGCGATGTCCTCACCCTTCTTTCCCGGCGCCAAACGGAACATCTCCGCCTCGTGCGGCTGGGTGCCGTCGTTGACGATCCGAATGGCATGCTGTCCCGCGGTCAGGGGCTTGGAGAATGTGAACTTATAGTTAGTGAGCGTCAATGTCAGGTCACTGGCCGGCATTGCCCGCGCCTGGGTGGACGGGGTCACCGTCAACGCCTTTACCATGCCTTTCATCATGTGCGGTTTACCATCGGCGTCCGGGATGACACAGATCACGCCGTAGTTGCCGGGTGACAGGTCAAGGACCACTTCATCCTGTCCTCCGTGCGGCGTCGGGGTATTCGGTCCGCCCATTAATACGGCCCAGGCCGGAGGTGGACCGGGGGGCAGCGCGGTGAAATCGGCAAGGGTTTTCCCTTGCTCTAGCTTCACGATAGTCATGTGATGCAGCAGCTTGCCATCATCCGTAAAGTGGAATATGGTCGGTCCCGACGGCAGGGTATCCGGCATCTCGTACTGATATTCCCTGGCCACTACGTTTACCACATTCGGCCCCACCGGCATCATGGCCTCTGCAGCCGATGGTAGCAAAGCCTTCTCGCCGCTGACGTAGACCGTCAAGACTAGAAACGACATCCACGCCAAATACCAGATCTTGCTCATAGTGTTATTCTCCCAAGCGTCATGATAAGACTCGCATCACTATCCAGAGGCCGGCCAAAGTGAAACTACTTCCACCTAGGCGTTTCCGGGATATTTGTATTACAAAATAAATATGTTGTGCTACTTTTAAGGCTTTGTCGAGCAACAAATTGAGGAAGGGTCTGGCGGACATGGACACGGCGAAAGATTAGGACAGGAGAAGAAAATCAGTAACTAATAAATAGTTTGCACCCATTGGCCACTTCCTGCTCGGAACTAGCGTCACTATTCATATGCGCCTCTTGACCGACAGTTCCATCCATAGTCGAAGGCGTAATCAGCGTTCTGTAAACACGCAGAATTTAACCTAGCTCACGGTATCTGTCGCTAGCCTGGGGCTTCTTATCGCCCCCCCTCTCGGACGTGACCTTAATGTGACTAATAGCATGGTAAATTCACACCACTATACTTTTATACTTTCTTAGGCAAGGGGGGGGGGGACGTATATATGAATAAGCAAATAAAGTTGGCAGTCGTTCTAATATCAGCAGTCGCTATTACGGCCTGTGGCGGAGGTGGGAGCGGAGACATTGCCGGCACCGGGATTAGCTATACCGGTAAGACAACGCCAGCGGCAATCACTCTCTCGAACGGCGAAACGTTGGCCACCGAGTCATTATCGGGCGGCAAGCTCGGCACTACCATCTCCGC
This sequence comes from uncultured Gammaproteobacteria bacterium, assembly GCA_963810615.1. Classification (GTDB taxonomy): domain Bacteria; phylum Pseudomonadota; class Gammaproteobacteria; order DRLM01; family DRLM01; genus JARRQJ01. Next base: position 366,591 of record CAWEOA010000002.1, read on the forward strand.
CTCATTGAAAAATGAAGCACCATCCCATAGCAGCGGCTCCCGTATGCTGTCCATTTACAAAGCCCTGGACGCCTCGGTGGAGCGACTCGACCCCACGACCGCCGGTCGCGGCAACGCGCTGTCCGCGGCGCAAATCAACGTCAAGGATTCGGTCCCGGGTACCTGCGCCACCGACCCCGGCGACTTTTCCTACGACATCACCGTGAACGATGTCACGGGTGATTTCAGCGGCAGTATAAGCTTCAACGCCTATTGCAACCTCGGCGAGACCATGAACGGCACTACGAGCTTCTCCGGCAAGTACAACCAAACAACGAAAGATTTTGACAACTTCAATATTACTTTCACCGAACTCCAGGATACTACACCCCAGGACTCGAATACCTTGAGCGGCACCTTGATCATCGACAACACTAAGTCTCCTATTCAGATCACGATGAACCTGCTTGACCGCGACAACCTTACCAGCGAGGTGTTTAAGGCGGAAAACTTCATCATAACGGACGCCATCGCAAGCAACGGGAGCTACGAGGATGTCACCATGCAAGGTCGCTTTTACATACCGACGGAAGGCTACGTGGATCTCTCCACCCCACAGCCCCTGCGCATACTCACTGTTGACGACTGGCCTTCCTCCGGCAAGCTCAAGATCACCGGCGACAACAACGCCAGCGCCACCCTGACCGCGCTTAATAGCACCAGCTACCAAGTGGACATCGACACCGATGGGGATGGCGTCACTGACTCGAGCAGCACAGGTAGTTGGGCGGCTCTGTAATTCCCGAAAGAGGTGGGTGACGGATAAACTCAAGACATCCGGGGAATATAATAACCCTGCTGATATCCTGAAAGGATCGTCCGGCAAGGTAAGTCGCGTTTCGTGCTGAATATTATGCGCAGGTTTTTTTATCACCAGACGTTATATTTTTTCTTGGCCTCAGCGATTACGCGTACGGCAAACGGCTGACAGACGGTGGACGGCTGGCAGATGGAGGTCGATTGACCGACGGCGGCCGGGTAACCTCTACAGTTGAGGTTTGCATGCGACCAATTACACCCGGACTCATCCACGCCTCCAAGCGGCGTGATCGATTTGAAGCGGCACTCGACGCACGTATCAAAGCGACACAGTTCGCCGTTCATCAACTCTAGAAGCTGGTCAATTTTGAGAATTTGTCTCGCCATATGGATTCTCCTTATAGCGCATGACAGGAATGACGGATACAGATGTTTATTTGATGTTAGTACAGCGATGGAGCTGCCGCAAATACTGTACTGAAGGAGTCGAATATTAAATCTGATTCCTCATCTATGCTGTAGCACATGAGATCAATAGCATTAACAATGCCAGATCCGAATGATATTACTCAAGACCTCCGGAGGAGAATTTCCACCCTACCGGCAGCATCCTGAATCCGCCTATTTTCCAGTTTTTTTAACTCTGAATTCCGGCTTGCGCCCTTTGGAGTATCCGCCGGAATAACAATGTTTTCAGCAGATTTTTTCCCGCACCCCAGCCCTCTACCCTAAAGGGCATAAATCCCTGAGGGAAGAGCGAAGCGAAGGGTGCGGGGGCATAGACCCTACGTGCGAAAAGGCGCCCGATTGATTTCGAGTAACAACAGGAAATCTTAGTTAATCAGCGCTTCCCTAGCTCATCATTGGTCGGATCGGAAACCCTACAATACAAAGCATCACAACTTCGGGATATTCATGCGGCTGATCATAAGCGAACCGGACACGGCATACGCCAGCACTAGGGGATGAAGCTGCCACGGCCCAACATGGATCATGCCGAACCATAGGCTGTCGCCTATCTGCCCCTGCACCGCCGCGATGCCGATCACGAAGACCAGTAATAATGAGGTCGGAATCGGTGTGCCCTCGAAATGCTTTACTTTATCGCCGCCTTGCGACAATGTTTCGGCCGTGATGTTGTAGCGGGCAAGGCGGCTGACGCCGCAGGCGACAAAATACACCAGCACGATGCGGTCCCAGAGTCCGTCCATACCGGCGGCGTAGGCGATGGCCGCCGGCGCCACGCCGAAGGAAATCACGTCGGCAAGCGAATCGAGCTCGCGCCCCATGGCGGAGGTCTTTTGGCGCCAGCGCGCGATGCGCCCGTCCAGGACATCAAATACCATCGCCAGAGGGATCAGGCCACATGCGAACAACAGATGCCGAACATCGTCGATCTGCAAATAGGTCATTGTGGAAAATAAGGCACCAACGCCGCAGGCGGCATTGGCCAGCGTAAACCAGTCCGCGAGATGAAATTCGCGAATCATCTGGAAGCGTTTAGTCGGTTTCATGGTCGAATTCCTCTCTAGCCGGTACATATTATCCCAGAATCGGGCGAGGAGTTATTGTGGGTACAGGATATTCTTTTGCGTTGCGATTTCGGCGATAGCTAAGGCGGTGCTGAACAATTCGCCACTCCGGGTGGGGCAGAGCCCGCAATCCTGCAATTTTAACTCAGAGAAGTGGATTCCGGCATTCGCCGGAATACTGATACGCTGCGCCGTCAAACAAACGCGCCTTCTTACCGTCACTGCCCTGGGAAGCTACGGCTCGCACCAGCGATTTTCCTACTTCTAAATAGGCGGAAAAGACCGCGCTCGCCACCCGCAGACCCAAACCGCATGAAGCGAGGCTCCCGGGAAATCGATTTTTTAATGTTAAATTCACCTAGGTTTCAGTCTGGTTTAAAGCTGCTTTGTTTAAATGTACCCAATCCTGGAGAACAGGAATGGTTAAACCAAGGAGTTAACGACCATGACTTATCAGACAAGCGATTTTTATAACGTGGAAAACGTAGGGCCGCTGGATCGCGTCAATCGCGTCATAGCGGGAACGGCATTGATTATGGTGGCGGTATTGTTTACGGCCATCGCGCCCGCATCTATCGTCGGCCTAGTCGCCCTTGGCACATATGCGGGCTTAACCGGGTTTATCGGCTGGGATCCATTGTACTCGGCAACCAGGGCCTTTCAACACCGGTCGCCTGCACCGCTTCCCGCCACGATCGCCAACTTCGAGCCACGCGAGACAAAACCGTCTGGCGGCGATTACCAGAAAGCGGCCTAAACGATCCACACGTCCGACAGGAGTGCGCGAACATCCCCTTCCCCGGTTCGCGCACTCTGTCTTCTTTTTGCGTGGGGCTCAGTCGTGATGCTGGGCCGGTTCTTGATCAATTTTACCTGCATAGTTGACCGCAGTCCGGCCTACTTCCCTTTTCAACTATATGAGGGCACTAAATCCTTCCTCACTTCGCTGTGCCGTTACTCAACGAGAGCCGGTGTGAGATCCCGCGTAACTGAGGGTTTGAGATGCCAGCGTCGTTAGAGGGTTTTGAGAATCGACGTCGTATCATATTGCGCATGGTCAACGAAACCGCATTTAACATAGGGTGAAATGATTGTACTTCTAGCGCAAAGCGCCCGGCATTCTTTTTGAAGGATAGCAGAAGAGGACTATTAGAGAGCACGCTGAGATAAACGGCGCTTATCGAGCAGAGTATAGCGCTCGTCGAGCAGGGAGGATGAGACGTCCTTGACTCGTTCCGGAACCGCACGCTTGCGTTCACTGTCGTCCGTGAACGGTACCGCGCCTGCGGCCTTAGAATGATAGCGTGCCTGCTCCTCCAGCCGGGCGCGATCGCTCGCGTTGATATCAATGCCGAAAAGCGGCGCCACGACATCCGCCACCGCGCCCGGCAGATCGTCGTAATCAATGACGCGGGCATCGGTTTCAGCAGCGGCATCGAGCATGGACGCCAGCAGCCGCGCCGCGAACTCGAAGCCATCCACCCCCGTCACCACTGCCGGGTCGATGCCGAAGAACCGCGCGGCCTGCGCCGGATGATTGCGTAATGCCAGCCATGCGGGAGGATCTTTGAGCATGGAGGCCATGACTTCCACCGGCCGCCGCTGTACCCATACCATGGGCGCTTGCGGAAAGGCGCGGCGAAACAGTGCGGCCTTACGAATATTCCAGCTGGAAAGCTTGAGCACCAGATGCTGCTCGTCGCCAAAGCGCACCCGGCCCAGCGCCCGCACCAACATCTGCAGAATCTGGATTTGTTCCGATTCGCTGAGGCGTGCCGGATCCGCTTCCAAGAGATTATTTATCGGGCGCGGCTCGAGCGCCGCGACCACCCCGGGAAGCAAACCGAGGAGCCTGCCCACCAGAGTCGAGCCGCAACGTCCCATATGGAAGACGAAGCCGCTGGGCTGCAGCGATGACGCCGCGTCCAGTTCCTGCAGCGCGCTCAGCGGCGTGCGCACAACCGAGCGGCCCGCGCCCTTATTCACCAGCCGCGCGACGGTATGATCGAAAAACGGGTCGGTGAATCGCTCCCCGCGCATATCGCACCAATCTATGTTCGGTTCGGGGTCGTTGAGATTGAGGGCGACCGGCGTCCAGTGCGCAAGCTCAGAGATGGACGGCATAACGGCGCTCGTTGGTGATGGGCGGAAATAACGCTATGGTAGCGCAACCCTCCTGGCATAGGTAATCAGTATGCTCGCGCCGACACTTGGAAAAGCCGCTGCCCGCATTTCTACACAACTTGCGCCTCGCCCAGGATACGGTCAGGGCGCGGTCACGTCGCATCGGAATGATCCTTTGTCGCGACTCCGACCCGCTAACACTCGCTTGGTGAAGTTATCAATCAGCTGGTCGTAGTCGCTGTTTTTTTGCATATTTTCGGCCAGTTTCATTAATCCTGTCCGCAGCGTCTGCTTGAATCCATCATCGCTCGCGAACCCGGGAGGCAGCGCACCGCGAAACTGTTCAACTCCCATACAGGACATAAACATTTCGGCGGCCAGATCTATCCAAGTGTAGACCGTGATCCCTATGGTGACATGCGCGGAAAAACTATCCGAGGTTGCCGCCGCATGGACGAAGCCTCGCGGCAAATATAAAAGGTCGCCCGCTTCCAGATCGATTTCCATCTGCGGCGGCGGTGGATTGTCATAATTGCGGGCAAACGGCTGGCCGCCGAAAGGCTGACTCACGAGCGGCAGTGCCAGCGGTTGGTCGTAGACGCGCCAGCGCTTCTTTCCGGCCAATTGCAGCACGAAGACCTCATGCGGGTCGTAATGAGGCGTGAAACCGTGAGTGTTGGCCGCGGTAATATAAACGTTGGCACGCACGGCATGATCGAAAACACTCTCCAAACCCCGGCACATCGCCCCAAGCGGTTCCCAGTTTTGCTCCAAACCAGGCAGAGCGACAGTCGCACCGGCACGATATTCGGCAAAGACCTTGTCGATGTCCGCCACCCCGTTGAAGACGTCGCTCCCGTGCCTGAAATTGGTGGTATAGGTTTCGGGCCGATAAAAGGCATTGGAGCCCTTGGGAACGAGTTTGATGGCGGGATAGCGCATATCCGTACTGGAGATAATATCTTCCAGATTCTGCTGCGAAAGTAGGCTCCCGTAATAGTCGTGATCACGACGCTGTATATGGAGGGGTTTCCGTTCCCAATATTCCGCAAAAAAATCCTCAGGATTGACGGGCTTGAGCAAGCGCGCTAGATCGAAACCCTCGATTTTCATTAGACCTCCTACCACTGAGGCACGTCGAAATCCTCTATAGAACCTCCCTGGACGTGGGCAACAGCGCTCGTTAACAGCTGATGATTAATGTCACATTAGATTCCATAGATTCTGAATGACGACTGAATGGTTGATACCGTCCCTGGGGATTTAGCCGTTTTTACCTGGAAATACACAGGCAAGTCCATCAAGCGCGAAGCAGGTTGCAGCACCGGACTGCGCCGCATACAACCTACTGATTATATTATATTTAAATATCAAGACCGACATAAGCTGCTGGATAAGTTAGTATTATGGTGGCTCTCCGGATAAGAGCACTGCAGCCGAATGCTCGGAATGGGCAGGAGCCGATTTTAACAGGCGATAGCCTAGATACGCCGGGGGGTGGCTTTGTGGACAGGAAAACATACACTATGCTTTTCAAAGCATTAGCAAAATAACTATTAGAGATGACTCAGTCCCTTATTCTTGCCGTGTGCGTCGTCGTGCTTTCGGGCTGCTCCAGCATCCCGAAAAATGCCTTTTTGCTCACGCCGTCAACACCGGATGACAGGCAGCTGGAGAGCCGCGTTTTCGCCACCCGTAACGAGTCCATCCTAATAAAGGACAGTGCCGTCATACTGAAGAACATGGGCTATAAGACGGGCCTGGTTAATCCCGACATCGGTATAGTCACCGCCACCAAGCACGAGGATAAGGGCGGATTCGCCTCCATGATGATGTCGGTATTGAGTGTCGGCCTGGCATCCTCGGACAAGGACACCGTCACCAGAGCCACGTTCACTACCATGCCGGCGAGGGGCCGGCAAGGCGCCTTTATAACCCGCCTCACGCTCCAACAGATGGTCTTGGATTCGAATGGTAAGGCATCCGACGTCACGACCATCACCGACAAGGACACCTATAAGATTTTTTATGAACGGCTCGAAGCCTCCACCTTCATTGAACCCGACCGCATATGATGACCCTGCGCTACCTTGCAACGATATTGCTCGTATCCTTTATAAGCGGATGTGCATCGCAAATCGACCCCGCCTTGCTAAAGCAGCGTCAACTGCAAGTACAAAGGATGCAAACCAGGGTATTCGATACCAATGACCGTACAGGGCTTGTCAGGGGTGTGGTTGCGGCAATGCAGGACTTGAAATTCATCATCGACAATGCGGATATCCAACAAGGAATAATTGCCGCTAAAAAATACAGCGCCTATCCCATTGAAATGACCGTTACCGTCCAGCCCATATCAAGCAAGCAGATCTTGGTGCATGGGATTGCTCAATACAATCTCAAGCCCATAGAAGATCCTTTTCTATATGAGCAATTCTTCTCGTCCCTGCAGGAATATGTGCCCGACATCCCGCTCTCCGGGGAGTAACGGCGTCGCGACTCGCGGCCTATTCGCCATTATGCAGTGTCCGTACTTCCCGGACTAAACGCGGAATTTCTTCATCAAGGCCAGCAGTTGACTCGACTCGCCCGTCACGCTACCCGACAGCTCCGTAGACCGCTGTACGCCTTGAGCAGTTTCTTCCGAGACCTGGCTGATATTATGAATATTGCGGTTGATCTCGGCGCTGACGGCACTTTGCTCTTCCGCGGCGCTGGCAATCTGCATATTCATCTCATTGATGGTTGCAACCGCCTTGGTAACCACGTGCAGAGACTCCTCCGCCTGCGTCGCCTGCTGCACACTCAACTGCGCCTGAGAGCTGCCGCCTTCCATCACCGCCACGGCATTGGCGGCCCCTCCCTGTAGCTTTTCGATCATTTCCCTGATCTGCTGCGTCGAGTCCTGGGTACGGCTGGCCAAGGAACGCACCTCATCGGCCACCACAGCAAAACCGCGTCCTTGCTCCCCGGCGCGCGCCGCCTCGATAGCGGCGTTCAGCGCCAGGAGATTGGTTTGATCGGCAATATCCCGAATAACGTCCAGGATGGTGCCGATGTTATCGCTGTCCGATTCCAATTGATGAATGGCTTGCGTCGCCTTCTCCACTTCATTGGCCAGAAGGTTGATGCTTTGTTTGGTCTGGACGACCACCTGCTTGCTCTGGGAGGTTTCCTTATCGGCTTGCTCGGCGGCCTCGGCCGCACTCGCCGCATTACGGGCGATCTCTTGGACGGTAGCCGACATCTGATTCATCGCCGCCGCCACATGCATAGTTTCATCTTGTTGCTGCAATACACCCTTTTCCGCTCGACCGACCGCGTCCAGCATCTCTTCCGAGGTATTGTTCAACTGAGTGCTGGAGCGCACCACGTCAGAGATAATGGCCTGCAGTTTGCTCACGAACACATTGAATTCTTCTATGATCTCACCCACCTCATCTTTACTGTCGTTAGCTAGGCGACGGGTCAGATCACCACTGCCGCTGTTGATATCGCGCATTGAAGAGAGGAACTTGTTGAGAGGTGGTACTACTTTGTAGAACACAATCAAAAACGCCGCAGCGACAAACACAAACATCGCCATACTGCTGCCCACCACCGTCAAGCGCGAAGATTCTTCCGCCTTATTTAAGGATTTGGTAGCGGTATTGAGATACTTGTCCAGCGTTTCCAATAAGGTATCCATGTCGCCGGTCAGTCTTGCCGCGCGAACATCGAAGCCCTCATTGGGATCACGCAAAATTGCGATTCCGGCATTGCGACCGTTTTTGATATAGGCATTCGCCATTCGCACACCGAGCTCATGAAATTCACCGATGCCTTGCTTGAACTCTTCCGCCTTACCTTGCAGATCGGGTCTGGCGGCGGCCATCTCATCCAGTTTGTCTTGCGCGGCGCTCAAACCATCCATGGCCGCAGAAAAACCGCCGTCATCCCCGCTGGCCGCGGCATCCGTGAGCGCTTGCTGAATTTTAACGACGTTAAACCGGGCATCCGCTATTATTCTCATGGTCTCTGCGAGGCGTTCTTGCTCGGCGGTTTTGGCAACGATGTCGTTCGACATCGTCCAAACGACGGATAAATATATGAACAGAGCGACCGCCACAATACCTATCGTGGCAACCATGAGCGTTTTAATAGTTGTATTCTTGAATCCCAGCACAGCCATGTACGCACTCCTGACAAACGGGAGTAGTTTCCCCGCTGCCCTCAAGATCGTTTCCGGACATTATCCCCGACTGGTTACCCTACCACCCGGATAACCATCCCATTAATCGACACATCGGGCATAAATCTTTAACAAGATAGTCGGACAATACAACGCGGAACCGGAGTGATATGCGTTTAGACTCGGCGGTGCTGGGCTTAGGTTTTCAGGAAGGCGGCGCTTGATCTTCTGTGCGCAGTTGCTCGTCCGGGGCGATATGAATCTCCACACGGCGGTTGCGGCTGCGTCCTTCGGCGGTATCGTTGTCAGCGATTGGTCTGGCGAAACCCATGCCCATGATACGAATACGTTGCCGCGGGACGCCCGATTTGACGAGCGCATCGGCCACTGCCTTGGCGCGGCGTTCGGACAGATGTATATCGAAGTCGGCAAAGCCGCGATCATCGGTATGACCGACGACGGTGAGATGCGTCTTGGCATACCTGTTTACTATCACCGCGATTTTACTCAACAGGCGGCGGGAGCGCGGCTCAAGCTCTCCGCCGTTGAATTTAAACAGCAGCTTTTCCGGCAGCGTGACGATGATGCCGTCACCGGAGCGCAAGGTCTCCGCAAGGGCCTGCAGTTCCCGAGCCTGATCATCCATGTACTGCGCAATGACGGGTCCGACCACGGCCTTATCCTTACCGCCGATCACCGCCCGTTCATTCTGGCCACCCGCATCCTGTCGCTTGGCCCGCAAACCATCATCGCCGGCGCACGCCGCCATCAGCAAAGAGCATAGACCGAAGACAGGCAGCCGCCATGGTTTTTGAATCACCCGTTCAATCATGACGGAGCCTTAAATTACGTTGAAAAAAGTGCTCTGAACAAAAAATCACGGCACGGCGAATAGCCCGACTACCGGGCATCCGCCGTGCAATGCAACGCCATTTTAAGGAAACGCGGGCGGTGAAACCACCCGCATTTGATGATTAAAGGTCCTTGGCGTGGCTGGCCAGGTATTCGGCCACACCTTCCGCCGAACCCTTCATGCCGGCCTCGCCCTTGTGCCAACCGGCCGGGCAGACCTCACCGTTTTCTTCGAAGAACTGCAGGGCATCGACGATACGCAACATCTCGTCGACATCGCGCCCCAGCGGCAGGTTGTTCACCACCTGATGTTGCACGATGCCTTGACGATCGATGAGGAACGATCCGCGCAGTGCCACGCCGTCGGGATGTTCAATACCATAGGCGCGGGTGATTTCATGCTTGACGTCAGCCACCAGGGGAAAGTCCACCTGACCGATCCCGCCTTTATCCACCGGGGTGTTGCGCCACGCATAATGGGTGAATTGCGAATCGATGGAGACGCCCACCAATTCCACGCCGCGCTCACGGAACATCACCGCGCGATTGTGATGCGCGACAATCTCGGTGGGACACACGAAGGTAAAATCCAAGGGCCAGAAAAACAACACGACGTACTTGCCGCGGTAATCGGAAAGTTTAAAGGCTTCGTTGATGCTGCCATCGGGCATCACGGCGGGAGCGACAAAATCCGGTGCCTGTTGGGTCACGAGTACGGACATAACACATTTCTCCTTCCGCTGTTAGATACTAATTTCGTCGAGGCAAAGTACCCTACGCAGTTTCAGCTGTGCTTGCAAGCGCCATCCAACGAGCCCTATTTTATACCCAACCACGCGACACGACGCGCCCGCACCGGGTCGTCCACTTCATCCAGCAGGCTCAGCACGCAGGTATCCGGAAGCGCCACCTGCAATTCCACATTAAACGTCATCAATTCATCGCGGCGGAAGGCGTGGACCGTGACCATTTCGCCGGGCGTATAGGCAGCCAACAAGGTATCGAGATTGGCGCGGGTCGCCCGCAGACTGCCCACCGCCATGATGATGTCGCCCGCCGCCAGACCGCAGTGCTGCGCGGCACCGCCGTCCCAGACCTGCGTCACCCTGGCCTCGGCGCCCTTATCCGCGAGCCGTATACCCAACACCGCACGCCGCGCCAGCTTGTCCACCGTCTGCTTGGCGCGCTTGCCACCCTTGTCGTCGTTCGATTCGGCGGGACGCAGCTCAAAGCCGACGCCGAATTGCGGCAGCAATTCGGCCAGAGGGGGATCAGCAAGCCCACGCACCACATCGTCAAAAAAACCGTGCAGATCAACACCGCAACTCTCGGTCACCATGCGCTCCATACCGTCTTCGGCCACACCGTCACCGGTTTCGCCATGGTGTTTCCATAAGGCGCGCATCACATCGTCCAAGGAACGGGTATTACGGGTCTCGCGGCGGATCAGCAGGTCCAGCGCCAAGGCCACCACGGCGCCCTTGGCGTAATAATTGACGATGGCGTTGGCGGCGTTTTCGTCCTGCTTGTAGAACTTGGTCCACGCATCGAAACTGGAATCGGCCAGGGATTGCTTGAAACGGCCGGAGCAGCGCCATACCCGAGTGACGGTCTGTGCCAGCAGCTCTAAAAAATCCGCGGCGCTGATCAAGCCGCAGCGCAACAACATCACATACTGATAGTAACTGGTGATGCCTTCGAAGGCCCACAGCAAGCCGGTGTAATTCTCCCGGGCAAGATCATAGGGGACGAATGCCGCCGGCTTGATACGCTTCACATTCCAGAGATGGAAATATTCGTGGCTGCACAGCGTGAGAAAGCCGCGGTATTTTTCAGTCAACGCCTGCTGGTGGCGCTGCGGCAGATCATCACGGCTGCACAACAACGCGCAGGAGGCACGATGTTCCAAACCGCCGTAGCCGCTGCCCACCGCCGTCACCAGAAACACATAGTGTTCCATGGGCGGCGGCTCGCCGAAGAAGCGGATTTGCTGTTCGCAGATCAAGCGCAGGTCCCGGCACAGGCGTTCCATATCGGCGCGATGGCGGCCGCTGATGGCAACGACGTGCGGTGTCCCGCAGGCCTCGAAGCCGGCAAGGGTGAAGGTCCCCATCTCCACCGGGTGGTCGATCAGCTCGTCGTAATCCGCCGCCTGATAGCGGCCAAAGCCCAAGGACGGCGCACCCGCCCGCGGCAGACTGGTGGCAAGCCGCCAATCGCCGTACGCATCTCCCGCAGGGGGAAGGATATCCACCGCGTGGGGGAGATGTTCCTGCCCATGCAACTTGACGAACACGCTGGTGCCGTTGAAAAAGCCGTGGGTGGTGTCCAGGTGGGCGGATCTTACCGACAAATCCCAGGCATAGACCTCATAGCGCAAACTGAGCGGTCCCGCACACGGCGCGCATTGCCAGGTGCTTTTGTCCAGCTTGTGTACCGCCACCGGCCGACCGGCGCTGGTCGCCCATAATTGCACGATATTCTTTGCGAATTCGCGAATCATGTAGCTTCCCGGTATCCACGCCGGTAAGGAAAACACCTGGCCGGCGGGATCGGGATCATCGATGCTGCAACTAATCTCGAAAAGATGTGCGCCCAAGTGTTTAGGCGCGATTTGAAACCGAACGGGGGAAATGCTGGTCATATAGGTAAGTAGGGCGGTAACGGCCGTAGCCAGTGGCTTGCAAGGTTACCGCTAATGTCGCCCGAGTAGAAGGCCGGCTTCAAGAGAGGGCCGGCGAACCATGATTATGCTATTCAAGACGAGAGGGAATCCAGCCGATAAATCTGTTAAGGATTTCATGACGTCACCCTCGGACCTGGGTTATCGACAGGCCCCTACCGTGGAGGACCGGGCCATGAAGATATTCTCCCCGCTGATTGTTCTCATGACTGCAGCGCTTTATGCAAATACTGCGGCCGCATTTGCCGACTACCAACCCCTGGAGAAAGACGCGCAGATCTGCTTTGGCTACGCCATGGTGGGCTACGATTCGGTGATCAATTCACGGTTGGGGGTCCCAGCGGAATACGCCTTGGGACTGGCGCTGAAAAGCCCGCTCAAAAAGGCCAGCGATGAGCGTTATTCCATCAACGTCCTGAAGATCGCCTTGAACGCCTACATGTGGTCGGGCAGCCCCCATGATTATGCGGTACAGGTGATGTTCCGCTGCGCCAAGGCCCAAGGCAATTTCCTCGATGCCAATCTGGATTGGTGAACTTGCTCGGTAGCGGTCGATCCTGAGCGTCAAACGGCCTTGCCCGCATCGAGTCGGCGCAGTGCCTCCGTCACTTCGCGAATCAAACAGGGCCCACGATAGATGAAACCGCTGTAGAGCTGCACCAAACTGGCCCCGGCCCGTATCTTCGCCTCCGCATCAGCGGCCTCCATGATCCCTCCCACAGCGATAATCGGCACCTCATCACCTAATACGGCGTGGAGTTGCCGCACAACTTCGGTGGCCCGCTGCGTCAAGGGCGCGCCGCTCAAGCCACCCGCTTCGTCACCGTGGGCCAAGTGGCTCACCCCCTCCCGCGCCAGCGTTGTATTGGTGGCGATCACCGCATCGATGCCCTGATCACGGATCAGGGCGGCGATATCGGCCACCGCCTCGGGACTCAGGTCCGGCGCGATCTTCACCGCCAGCGGCACGTATTTTCCGTGCTGCTGCGCCAACCGGCCCTGCTCGGCCTTCAACTCACCCAGCAGCGCCAGCAAGGCGTCATGTTGTTGCAACTGGCGCAGATTGGGCGTATTCGGCGATGAGATATTCACCGCCACATAACCGGCGTGGGCATAGACCTTGCGCAGACCGATCAGATAATCATCCACCGCGCGTTCCACCGGGGTATCGAAGTTCTTGCCGATATTGATGCCCAGCACCCCGCTAAAGCGGGCGCGCTGCACATTGGCCAGGAGGTTCTCCACCCCGCGGTTATTGAAGCCCATGCGGTTGATGATCGCCCGGGCACCCGGCAGCCGAAACAGGCGGGGCTTGGGATTGCCCGGCTGGGGGCGGGGCGTCACGGTTCCCACCTCGATGAAACCGAATCCCAGCGCGGCCAGGGCGTCGATATACTCGCCGTCCTTATCCAGACCGGCCGCCAGGCCCACCGGATTGGGGAAGCGGATACCCATCACCGTGCGCGGCGCCGCGGGCAGGTGTCCCCCGAGGAGATGCAGGCGCTGCGCCGCCTTGAGGGCCTCCAGACTGAGATGATGGGCGGTTTCCGGCTCCAGGCGGAACAATAGGTCGCGCAACAGGGGGTAAGTAATGGTCGTCTCCTTGCCGCTCGGGTCTATGCAATCGAAAATAGCGCTATATCTTATGCGCAAGCCGGTCATGACCGAAAGCGCGGGCTTGTGATAGGCTGTGGCAAACGGCGGAGGGAGAATATCATGCGTCTGCAAAACGCCATTATTGCTTTAGTGACCGTCCTGATGCTCGGCGGATGCAGTTACTTTGGGGGCGGCGCGAAACACACCGCGGCCGCACCCGCGGGCAACTTCGACATCTTGAAAATGCAACGCGCCCAATGGCGGCAGCTGGCCGAAAAAGGCGACGCGGAGGGCGAGTACCAGTTGGGCATGACGTATTGCTGCGGTTTCGGCCCGGGCCATACCGACACCATCGCCTACAAGTGGCTGTGCCGGGCCGCGCTGCAGGGGCACGAACTGGCCCAACTTCAGCTGGGCCGTATGCTGGGCTACGGCATCAAGAAACGGCCTTTCCACACGCCGCAAGTCGCGGACTTCGCCTATATGTGGTACGGCCTGGCCGCCGCCCAGGGCAACCAACTGGCCGCCGGCTACCAGAGCGCCCTGGAACAAACCATGTCGCCCTCGCAAATCACCCGCGCCCGCGAGTGGGAAACCCACCCGGCAACAGTGGTCAACTGCAGCTAAGCAGGCCGTCCTGACGGCAACCGCAATGGCGACATGATCGGGGTCGGCGGCGGATTTAGCGTCCCGTCGCCCTACAGCGGTCGCAACGCATCATCGGCTGCGACATAAGCGTACCCCAAGTCCTCCGCCACAAAACGATTGGTGACGCAGCCCAAATGGACATTGAGGCCGTTGCGCAGACCGGAATCCTCCCGCAAGGCATGGCGATAGCCCTTGTTGGCCAACTCCAGCGCATAGGGCAAGGTGGCATGGGTCAGCGCCCAGGTCGAGGTATGGGCCACGGCGCCGGGCATGTTGGCCACGCAATAATGCACCACGTCGTCCACCACATAGATAGGATCGGAATGGGTGGTGGCGCGAGAGGTCTCGGCGCAACCACCCTGATCGATGGCCACGTCCACCAGCACCGCACCCTGTTTCATGATCTTGATATGCTCGCGGGTGATGAGCTTGGGCGCCTGCTTGCCGGGGATGAGCACCGCACCCACCACCAGATCCGCCTGCTGCACGAGCTCGGCGATGCTGTAGCTGTCGGAGTAACGGGTCTTGAGTCCCGGGCCGAACATATCATCCAACTGGCGCAGGCGTTCCAGATTCACATCGAGCAGGGTCACATCCGCCCCCAGACCCAGGGCCATGCGCGCCGCCTGCGTACCGACGATGCCGCCGCCCACGATCACCACCCGCCCCGGCGACACCCCCGGCACCCCGCCCAGAAGCACGCCGCGTCCGCCGTTGATCATGTGCAGGGCATTGGCCCCCGCCTGAATGGCGAGCCGGCCCGCCACTTCACTCATGGGCACCAATAGCGGCAGCTGTCCGTATTGATCGGTGACGGTCTCGTAGGCGATGGCGACCACCTTGCGTTCCACCAGTGCGCGGGTCTGCTCGGGATCGGGGGCGAGATGCAGATAGGCGAACAACACCTGTCCCTCCCACAGCAAGGGAAACTCACTGGCTTGCGGTTCCTTGACCTTGATCACCATGGGACAGGCGTAGACGTCTTCGCGGCTCACCGTTTGCGCCCCGGCACTGCGGTACATGCCATCGCTGAAACCGATGGCCGCGCCCGCGCCGCTTTCGATCAACACCTCATGGCCAGCATTGCTCAGCGCCATCACCCCGGAGGGTGTGGCCCCGACGCGGAATTCGTGGTCCTTGATCTCTTTGGGTATACCGATCTTCATAGCGCCTCCGGCTGGGAAATGCAGGCTACAGAGTAATGCCCCCGCCTTCTCCAGGCAATCATCGCCGCCAACTCAAGGCTTCCGGCCACCAGCCGCTCCATGTCACACTAGCCGCCGAGAAAGCAAGGATGAGTTGACGCCGATGCCGCACACCGAAGGAACCCGGGCCATCATTGAGCATATCTGCGCCATGGCGCGCCACCGGCTTTCCTCCGATGAGTTCGATCCGGCACAACGTTTCATAGAGACTTATTACGCCTCCGCCGGAATCGAAGATCTGGAGGCGCGGCCCGTCGAAGACCTGTACGGCGCGGTGCTCGCCCATTGGAAATTGGCGCAGCAGCGCCGTCCCGGCACCGCGCTGCTGCGGGTTTACAACCCTCACTATGAAAATCATGGCTGGCAATCCACCCATACCGTAGTGGAAATCGTTACCGACGATATGCCCTTCCTGGTGGACTCGCTGAGCATGGAATTGCTGCGCCAGGACTACACCATCCACCTCATCGTCCACCCGGTGATGTGCATGATCCGCGACGCCGCCGGCCAGCTGCACGGCGTATTGCCCAATAACGGCGCGCAAGCCGACGCCTTGCCGGAAGCGGTGATGCGTTTCGAAATCACCCGCCAAACCGACGAGGACGCACTGGCGGTACTCCATCGGGCATTGGCCAGGGTGCTGGACGATGTGCGGTTCGTGGTGGGAGATTGGAGCGTAATGCGTACGCGCATCGGCGAGATCATCGCCACTATCGAGGCGCAAAACCTGCCGGTCGCGGCCGACGACAAGGAAGAGGCATTGCACTTCCTGCGCTGGATGAACAACCATCATTTCACCTTCATCGGCTTCCGCAGCTACGACCTGCTTAGCGAAAACGGTCAGGACGTGCTGCGCCAGGTGCCCGGTTCGGGCCTGGGCATCCTCCGCGACGCCAACAGCGGCGACGCCTCACAGGGCTTTGCCCATCTTCCCGCGCCGCTACGAGCCGCGGCACGTCAGCCTTCACTGCTGATCATCACCAAATCCACCGCGGTGTCCACGGTACATCGTGCAGTGCACCTCGATTACCTCGGGATCAAGCGCTTCAACAACGAGGGTCAGGTAATCGGCGAATGGCGCCTGCTCGGACTCTACAGTTCGCTCGCTTATAGCAGCCGTCCCAGCGATATCCCGATCCTGCGCAAAAAAGTAGAGAATGTCCTGAACAAATCCGGATTCATACCGGTCAGCCACGGACGCAAGGCGCTGGCCCATATTCTTGATACCTTTCCCCGCGACGAGATGTTCCAATGTACGGAGCAGGAATTGTTCCAAGTCTCCATGGGTATCCTGCAGGTACAGGAGCGCCACAATCTGGGATTGTTTGTACGCAAAGATTTATTCGGGCGCTTCATCACTGCCCTGGTCTACGTGCCGCGCGAACGTTACCACACCGAGTTGCGCCGCCGCATGCAAGACATGCTGGTGCAGGCCCTGAACGGCGAAAGCGTGGAATTCAACATCCAGCTCTCCGACTCCCCCCTGGCGCGGGTGCACTTCATCATCCGTACCCGGCCCGAGCACTTCCCCGAGTATGACGTCGCACAATTACAGGCCCGTATGGCCGAGACCATGCTCTCCTGGCAGGACGAGTTGCGCACCGCGCTCCATGATCAATTCGGCGAGGAACAGGGCGCCCGCCTCTTCCACCGTTACGGCGAGGCCTTTTCTCCTGCTTATCGCGATGATTATTCGCCGCGTACCGCGGTGTTGGATATCCAGCACCTGGAAGAGATCAATGAGACCACGCCGCTCAGCCTCAACCTCTACCATCCGCCGGAACAAGGCAATGAGCTGTTGCGTTTTAAGGTCTTCGGCCGCGATCGACCCATGTCGCTCACCGACGTGCTGCCCATGCTCGAACAGATGGGCCTGCGCATCGTCAGTTCCCGACCCTATGAAATAGAGCCGCGCTCCGGCGGCCCGTTCTGGATATTGGATTTCGATATGACCACCGGGCACGGCATCAGCGTGGAAGTGCTGGCGGTTAAAGATGCATTTCAAGAGACCTTCGCCCAGGTGTGCAGCGCCAACATCGAGAGCGACGGCTTCAATCGCCTGGTACTGGCCGCGGGACTACATTGGCGCAGCGTGGTGATGCTGCGCGCCCTGTGCAAATACCTGTTGCAGACCCGCTCGCCCTTCAGTCAGACCTATATGGAGCAAAGCCTGGCGGGGAATCCCGCCATCAGTAAGCTGCTGGTGGCATTGTTCGAGGCGCGTTTCGACCCCGGCGCGCGCGCCGATGCGGATGCACGCTGCGCCGCACTGTACGCGCAGATCGAAAAGGCGCTGGAGGATGTGGCCAATCTGGACGAAGACCGTATCCTGCGCATGTTTCTCGCCTTGATCCAGGCGATGTTGCGTACCAATTATTATCAAAGCAACGACGACGGCACGCCTAAACCTTATCTGTCCTTCAAGTTCGACCCCGGTCGGGTCCCGACTCTGCCGCTACCGCGACCCATGTTCGAGATCTTCGTGTATTCGCCACGGATAGAAGGCGTGCACCTGCGCGGTGGGCCGGTGGCGCGCGGCGGCATCCGCTGGTCGGATCGCCGCGAGGATTTTCGCACCGAGATCCTCGGCCTGATGAAGGCACAGATGGTAAAGAACGCCGTCATCGTTCCGGTCGGCGCCAAAGGCGGTTTTGTCGCCAAGCGCCTGCCCGGTGGCGATGACCGCGACGCCATTCAAGATGAGGTGGTGTTTTGTTACCGCACCTTCATCAGCGGACTGCTCGACCTCAGCGACAACCTGGTCGAGGGCCAGGTGATCGCCCCGCCCGCCGTGGTGCGCTATGACCGCGACGATCCCTATCTAGTGGTGGCCGCCGACAAGGGCACGGCGACCTTTTCCGATATCGCCAATCGTATCGCCGCTGACTATGGTTTCTGGTTGAGCGACGCCTTCGCCTCCGGCGGCTCTGTCGGTTACGACCACAAAAAGATCGCCATCACCGCGCGCGGCGCCTGGGAATCGGTAAAACGTCACTTCCGTGAACTGGGTGTTGATATCCAGCGCCAGAACTTTACCGCGATGGGTATCGGCGACATGGCCGGTGATGTGTTCGGCAACGGGATGTTGCTGTCGCCGCATCTGCGGCTGATCGCCGCCTTCAACCACCTCCACATCTTTATCGATCCCAACCCCGACGCGGAGAGCAGTTATCAGGAACGGCAACGGCTGTTCAAACTGCCGCGTTCGGCGTGGAGCGATTACGATCCCAAGCTGATCTCGGCGGGCGGCGGCGTCTACTCGCGCCACGCCAAATCCATCGCCTTGAGCGCGGAGGCGCGCGCCGCGTTGGGCATCGACGCCACCCGGCTCACACCCAATGAATTGATCCATGCCATCTTGCGCGCGCCGGTGGACCTGCTGTGGAACGGCGGGATCGGCACCTTCATCAAGGCGAGTGCTGAAAACCACACCGATGTGGGCGATCGCAGCAATGATGCGCTACGCATCGACGCCACGGAGTTGCGCTGCAAGGTGGTCGGGGAAGGCGGTAATCTGGGCTTCACGCAACTCGCCCGCGTGGAATTTGCGCAACGCGGCGGACGCATCAATACCGATGCCATCGACAACTCCGGCGGCGTAGACTGTTCCGACCATGAGGTCAATATCAAGATCCTGCTCAATCAAATCGTGGCCGGCGGCGATATGACCGTCAAACAACGCAATCAATTGCTGACGGACATGAGCGACGAGGTTGCACAGCTAGTGCTTGCCGACAATTATCTGCAAACCCAGTCGCTGAGCGCGACGCTATCGCAGGCCAGCTTTCTGTTGAGCGATCACGCCCAGTTGATACGCATACTGGAAAAGGAAGGCCGTCTTAAACGCAAGCTGGAATTTCTCCCGGCCGATGACGTTATCGCCAAACGGGAGGCGGCCCAGGAAGGTTTGACCCGACCCGAGATCGCCGTGCTGCTAGCCTATAGCAAGATACGCCTGTTCGAGGAACTGCTGAACTCCGACATCAGCGAGGACCCTTATCTTTCCCACGAGCTGGTGAGTTATTTCCCGGCGCCGATGCGCGAGAAATTCTCCGCCCACATGGAATCCCATCCGCTGCGCCGCGAAATCATCGCCACCCAGATCACCAACGACATGGTCAATCGCATGGGCGACACCTTCTGGACGCGTATGCAAAACGGCACCGGCCATTCGCCGGCCGCCATCGCCCGCGCCTACACCGCAGCGCGAGAGATCTTCGACATGCGCGCCATGTGGCGAGCCATCGAAGCTTTGGATAACGGCATCAGCTGCACCCTGCAATCTGAGATACTCATCGAGACGCGGCGCTTATTGGACCGCGCCACACTGTGGCTGCTGCGCCATGCCCATATACCCTTGGATATCGCGGCAACGGTCGAGCGCTATGCCTCTCATTACCGCCCCATAGTCGAACGCTTGCCACGCCTCTTGAAAAACAGTGAACGCGCGGACTTCAAGCAACGTGAACGCCAGTTGATCAAGGCCGGCACTCCCAAAGAGCTGGCCACACACCTTGCCGGTCTCGAACCACTGGTCATGGTTCTCGATCTGACGGAGGTCGCGCTCCGCACCAGTACCGAAATCCTACATGCGGCGGAGATCTATTTCGCGCTCAGTTCCTCTCTGGAATTGTATTGGCTGAGAAAGCAGATCCATGCCTTACCGCGACGCGATCTTTGGCAACGCAAGGCGCGTAACGGTCTTCTCGAAGAACTGCACGGCGCTTTGCGCGCCCTCACCCAGGAATTATTGGAAACCACCGCCCACCTTAAAGGCGCAGAACGGCGTCTCGACGCCTGGCTCCTGCACAATAAAGCGGGGACGGATCACTGGCACAATCTGTTAGCGGATATTCGCTCCAGCGGTAAGACCGAGCTGGCCGTGCTCAGCGTCGCCATGCGGGAAATCCGAGCCTTGGCCAATAATGTCCACAACTAGCGCATCAGAATCTCTAGCTCAATATAAAACAATAAGTTTTATCGCAGGGCGGACTGCGGCGGTCCTTAAGATATAGAGTATTGATCCCTGCCCGGCCATCTTATAGAATGCAAATAAGAATGATTATCATTTTAGGGGCCGCACTATGATCTTCCGTTTGTTTCAATTAGTTGCACTGCTTAGCGCGACAGCCCTGTGGTCGGCGCCGATGGTCGCCACCGCCGATACCGAGGAACACGACGCCACCCAGTCTATCCTCCACTCTCTGGATTACATGGCGGTAGATTATCCCCAAGTGGTCATTCACGGCGAGATCATCAGTGCCAGCGAATATCAGGAACAGCGGGAATTCGCCTCTGCTGCCCTGTCCTTGATTGCCAAGTTACCAGACCATTCCGGCAAAGCGCAGATGGAAGAAGATGCGCAACAATTGGTCACGCTCGTCAATAATCACGCTTCGGGTCTCGAGGTTCAGACGCTATGCCGTAACCTGTCGGCAAATATAATCTCCACCTATCATGTCATCGTGGCCCCGCCCGTGGCGCCGTCGCTACAAACGGCTGCCATTCTATACGAAAGCAAGTGCGCCGAATGCCATGGCACATCAGGCTATGGCGATGGACCGCGCGCCGCAAAATTAAATCCCAAACCCATCAATTTCCACGATCGCAGCCGCCAGGGCCAACGCAGCATATATAGCCTTTACAGCACTATCAGTCTGGGCATTAACGACACTCCCATGCGGGCCTTCACCGATTTGAGCGAAGCGCAGCGCTGGGCATTGGCCTTCTACGTGAGTAATTTCTACGCCAATGATGCGGAAAGGACACGGGGCGAATTGCTGTGGCAAAGCCCGGAATATCGCGACGCATTCTCTAACCTCGACACTCTGACCGAGGCGATACCGGTGCAATACGGTGATGACGGCATTGCGGTATTGGCCTATTTGCGCAGCCATCCGGAAAAGGTTGCCATCGACGCCCCCAAACCCCTGGATATCTCTCGGCAAAAACTCGCCGCCAGCGTGGATGCTTATAAAGGCGGCCATGCCAAATATGCCTACGAACTGGCCGTATCCGCTTACCTGGAAGGTTTCGAGTTGGTCGAAACTCCGCTGATTGCCGTGGATGCCGATTTAAAGCAGACCATCGAGGCGGCCATGATGCAGTATCGCCAAAGTCTCAAAAAGGGAAACGCCTCTCCGGAGGAGATCACTCGCCAGGCAACCGCGATTCAGGGATTATTGGACAAGGCGGAATCGGATCTGCGCAGCGGCAACCTGTCGCCGAGCATGGCATACACCAGCGCCCTGATCATACTGCTCAGGGAAGGTTTGGAAGCCATCCTGGTCCTGGCGGCGATTATCACCTTCCTGATTAAAACCGATCGCCGTGATGCGGTGATCTATGTGCATATGGGTTGGATTGCGGCATTGCTCGCCGGGGTCGTCACCTGGTATGTCACCAAACAGATCATCGACTACAGCAGTGTGAGCCGCACGCTGACTGAGGGCTTTACCGCCCTGTTCGCCGCGGCGATGCTGTTGTATGTCGGCTATTGGCTGCACAATCACAGTAACGCCGACCGCTGGAAAACCTTCATCCATGGCCGGATTCATGACACCGTCTCCACCGGCGCAGTGTGGGGCTTGGTGTTTATCTCCTTCGTCGCCGTCTATCGCGAAGTCGCGGAAACCGTGTTGTTCTATGAGACGCTATGGCTGCAAACCGATCCCGGCAACTATGGCTACCTCTTCAGCGGCCTGGTAAGTGCGGCCTTCATTCTCCTCGCCATGGCATGGTTGATGTTCCGCCTCAGTATCAGGCTGCCGTTGCGTCTGTTTTTCCGCGTCAACGCGGCCTTGCTTACCGTCTTGGCGGTAATCTTCGCCGGCAAGGGCATCGCCGCACTGCAGGAGGCCGGGAAGCTGCGCATCGATCCCATCAACTTCCCCGAGATCCACCTCCTGGGCATTTACCCCACTCTGGAAAGCCTGGGTCTGCAACTGCTCCTGGTGGCATTGACCGTCGCCTGGCTGTTTTACGCCCGTGCACGGGAACAACGTAAAAACTATCACTGACCTCCATAGGCATCACGCAACATCGGGGCCGCCTGAATGGCGGCCCTTTTTTATGCATATGAATAGCGGTTCCTGCCGCTAAGACATGCCTACAATCAACCAACCGGGGGCTTGAGCGCGTTATTCACCATTTCAAAAAAATGAGAAAGGCGTTGCTACCCTACCTTTCCCATTTGTATTGCACTTGTTTTGTCGATTAGTTTTGAACGTCGTTACTGTTGCTATCAACCTAAAACAAGGTAAATCGCCCATACGATAAGAAATGTCGCAACAACTATGGCGGTATCGTCATCAGCAGCGGTTCCTTGCTTAGCCATGTTCCCTCCTCCAGTTACTACGATGCTCTGTTGAATGAAGTCTAAATGCTCCTCCAGCTTGGGCTCCATAATCAGGACCCACCTAAAAACTTATAAAAATTGTGGATTTATTCAAGGTGAGGCCCCTGTTTGCCTGGGAACGTGATCGTCGTCCTAACAGAAAAGGCAGCGGGCAGACGTCCATCATAAGATTATGATTTACAATATAAACCACACTTATACCACCTAGGGGCTTGCGTCGTTTCCATATTTCAATAATAATTGAAATATGGAAACGAAAACTGCCCTCGCCGCGCTCGCCTCACTGGCCCAGGAATCCCGACTGGCGATCTTCCGCGCCCTGGTGGAGTCGGGACCCCAGGGCCTGTCCGCCGGCGCGGTCAGCGATGTCACCGGCATCCCGCCCTCATCCCTGTCCTTTCACTTCAAGGAACTCGCACACGCCGAAATGGTGAGTTCGCGCCAGGACGGGCGTTTTGTCATCTACACGGCCAGTTTCTCGACTATGAACGCGCTGATCGCCTTCCTCACCGAGAACTGTTGCGGCGGTACCCCGTGTACCCCGGCCTGCAACCCCCCCGCTGCCACCATCCAGGAGAGTTCATCATGAAACGATTACACATTCACCTTGCCGTCGGGAATCTGGCCGACAGCATCCGTTTTTACTCAACGCTGTTCGCCGTCGCACCCACCGTCACCAAGAGCGATTACGCCAAGTGGATGCTGGATGACCCGCGGGTCAATTTCGCCATATCGAGCCGCGGCGGCGCTGCGGGCGTAAATCATCTCGGGGTGCAAGTCGAAGACTCGAATGAATTGGCCGAAATGCACACCCGCTTGCAGAACCTCCAATGCGACATCACGCCGGAACCGGGCGCCGCCTGTTGTTATGCCAGCTCGGATAAATATTGGACAAACGATCCGCAGGGCATCGCCTGGGAAACCTTCCACACCCTGGGCAGCATCCCGGTCTTCGGCGAGGCGGCCTCCGAGGACAGCGCCTGCTGTGTACCGCCGGCCGCCAACAACGACAATGACACTTCCTCTTGCTGTGCGCCGGCAAATGCCGCCGCCCCGGCCAAGTGCTGTTGAATTCTCCACCATCGAGACGACCATCGTGACCCAAAAAATATACAACGTACTTGTGCTGTGTACCGGCAACTCGGCTCGCAGCATCATGGCCGAGGCCCTCATCAACACCATGGGCTTCGGCCGCTTCCGGGCCTACAGCGCGGGCAGCTTCCCCACCGGCAAGGTCAACCCCTTTGCCGTCGAACAAATCGCCAAACTCGACTACCCTTTGGACAAACTGCGCAGCAAGAGTTGGGACGAGTTCGCCCGGGCCGACGCACCGAAGATGGATTTCATCATCACCGTGTGCGACAAGGCGGCGGGCGAAGTCTGCCCGGTATGGCCGGGGCAACCCATATCGGCACATTGGGGTTTCGAGGACCCCGCCGCAGTGGAAGGCAGCGACGAGGCGAAGCGCCGCGCCTTCGCCAAGACTTTCCGGTACATCATGAACCGGGTTCAGGTATTCGTTAATCTGCCCCTCGCCCTACTGGAGAAATCCGCCATCAAACATGAGATGGACAAGATCGGACAACTGCAGGACGAATGAGTCTATGAGCACCGAAGGCGAAATCGCGATCAAGCAAGCCGCCGCGCCCCTGGGATTCTTCGAGCGCTATCTTTCCCTGTGGGTGCTGCTGTGCATCGTGGTGGGCATCACGCTGGGACAGAACTTGCCCGGCGTGTTTCAGGCGATCGGCCGCATGGAGATCGCGCAAGTCAATATCCCGGTCGGCCTACTGATCTGGGTGATGATCATTCCGATGCTGGTGAAGATCGACTTCGGCGCGCTCCACCAGGTAAAGGCACACTGGCGAGGCATCGGCGTCACATTATTCGTCAACTGGGCGGTCAAACCGTTCTCCATGGCCTTTCTCGGCTGGCTGTTCGTGCGCCATGTGTTCGCCCCTTACCTGCCCGCCGCCCAACTCGACAGTTACATCGCCGGACTGATCCTGTTGGCGGCCGCACCCTGTACGGCAATGGTATTCGTGTGGAGCAAGCTTACCAACGGCGACCCCTACTTTACCTTGTCACAGGTAGCGCTCAACGACACCATCATGATCTTTGCCTTCGCGCCGATCGTGGGACTGCTGCTGGGTATTGCTTCCATCAGCGTACCGTGGGATACGCTGCTAACCTCGGTGGTGCTGTACATCGTCATCCCGGTGATCCTCGCCCAGCTGTGGCGCAAAGCGCTGCTGCGCAATGGACAAGTCGCTTTCGATGCCACCATAGCAAAGATCGGCCCGTGGTCGATCGGCGCCCTGCTGGTGACGCTGGTGCTGCTGTTCGCCTTTCAGGGAGAAGCCATTCTCAGGCAACCGCTGGTCATCGTCATGCTGGCCGTGCCCATCCTTATTCAGGTGTTTTTCAATGCAGGACTGGCCTACTGGCTTAATCGCCGTGTCGGGGAAAAACATAACATAGCCGGTCCTTCGGCACTGATCGGAGCCAGTAACTTTTTCGAACTGGCGGTCGCCGCCGCCATCAGTCTTTTCGGCTTCAATTCCGGGGCCGCCTTGGCGACCGTGGTCGGCGTCCTGATCGAGGTGCCGGTAATGCTGGTGGTGGTCAGAGTGGTCAATAACTCGCGCAACTGGTACGAAGTGTATCAACGCTAAATCGGGAAATATCCCTCAAAAAAAGAGAAAGACAGGGTGCGAGAGCGGGGTAGGAGAAGGGGGGGATGTTCGCGCAACACCTGTCTTTCTACTAAACGATATCAAGCGGCCTTCTTGTGAGGAACGTCGCTAACGACCGGTTCCGAATTCCTCGGTACACTATGTATAGTTGCCGTCGCGCACACGCTCTCACGCGCTTGGTATCGAGATCTTTTCGCCAGGGCATACAAAGGATCCCAACTCAGAAAGGCCGTCAATCCCAAGTAAATGGCGGCAAGGGTCAAGCTGACCAGCACGCCTGAGGAAATCGCCGGAACCAGCAACACACCTAACAGTATCGCTATGCTCAGCGAGCCGCGAAAGACGCCGTCGATCAACCCTACATTTTCCACTTCGAAAAAGTTCGTGACTTGACGCCTCATAGTCGTAACCTCACTCATTGAACCAATCCTGTACTCCAAGCTTGCGTTCATTTAAGCAGGGCAGCATTAAACAAGGCTGAAGCTGAGCTGAATTATTTATTAAAAGTTCGGCCGAGCACGGGAAACATTGCCCCGATTACTAATTTTATTAACCGCGCATTGAGTACTTTGAGTTGTTACCGAAAGTCTATGAGTATTTATGGGCAGATGTCTTCACCACTGGAGAGCGAAATCTCATACGGGTGTGGCATGCCCCGAAGTGGCATAAGGCGGGCCGGTTAAAGGGCTCCGACCCCATATATCTTAAGGCGCAGCCAGAAAGCGGTGTAATATAACTTATTGTTTTTATGGTGCCGGTGCGCCGAATCGAACGGCGGACCTACTGATTACGAATCAGTTGCTCTACCAACTGAGCTACACCGGCAAAGAGGGGGTGAGTATACGGGAAATACTTGAGGCGTAACAACCGATTGTCGACAGCGGGTTATATAAGTCTGTCGCCGGCTTTTTGCTCGGAGCGAACCCGGATGATCACGTCGACACCGGCGGCGGTGGTGCCATGCGGCAGCTCGGGTATACGCTCCAACACTACCGTGTCGGCATCGATGTCCATCAGACTGCCGGTATCCACATTGTAGAAGTGATGGTGGGGTACGGTAGTGGGATCATAAAATACCTTGGTCGGGTCTACGATCACTTCGCGTATCAGTCCCTCTTTGGCGAACAAGCCCAGAGTGTTGTAAACCGTGGCCTTGGATACCTGGATCGACGTCTTATTGACCATGTTGAGCACGTCCTCAGCGGATAGATGCTGAGGCTTGGCGAAGAGAATCTGAGCAATCTCTACTCGCTGCAGGGTGGGGGTGATGCCGTGCTCCAGCATGAGGGCGCTGACATCGTTTTTGTTTAGGGGATATGCCTTCATAAATTCCTACCAATTTCATGCATTATATAAAAAAGATTTAGAAAGAGTCTACCCCACTTAATCGGCGCGTAACGCTGAACTCTTTACTGAACAATCGGTTGTTTTGTCACTTCGCCCCCCCTCATCCTTCCTGTTCACCTCCAGTAAGGTATGGGATCGATGCAGGGCGGACGGCTGAGTATCAGATCCGCCAGCAAGCGGGCCGATGCCGGTCCGGTGACGACGCCGTTGCGAAAATGACCGGCATTGATGTACAAGCCCCGCCGCTGCGGGTGCTGTCCGATCAAGGGGATACCTTGCGGCGAACCGGGACGTAGGCCTGCCCACTGCATCTCCACCGGGCAATCGGCCAGCCTGGGGATTAAGGCAAGTGCCGCCGCGTGAAGTTCATCATGGGCTTCGTGGGTCGTGGATTTATCGAAGCCCACATATTCCAGGGTGCTGCCCGCCAAGACCCGTCCATCGCGCCGCGGCACGAGATAATGCCCCCCCTTCAAGACGATATGCCGCACTAAGTTCGGATCCGCATCGAACAACAGCATCTGCCCCCGTACCGGCGCAATTTGCCAATCCGAACCCGCCAGCGAACCCAGCACCGCAGCCGTCCATGCGCCTGCGGTGACCACGACGCCCGTTGCGAACAGCTCTTCATCCTGGGTGCGGACACCCTGGACTTCATCCCCATGCTCGATCAGCCCTATCACCTCGGCATGGGTCTTGGTCACTACGCCGCGCACTTCCAGACTTCGCGCCAGCGCCTTGAGCAGGCGGGGGTTGCGTACCTGCGCCACCCCCGGCAACCATAGCCCTTCCCCATCAGAAGGGGGCGCCAACTCGGGTTCCAACTCGATCAGGCGATCACCGGGCAGCCTTTCCAGGGCCACATCCCAGCGTTGCGCCCATTGCTGGGCGTTTGCCATCTCCCCTGCTTCGGCTATCAGCAAGCCGCTGGGCAGCCATTCCGGATCGATACCCGTCTCCTCGGCAAGCTCTTCGGCGAGCCGGGGGAAGTGGCGCTGACTCCAGCGGCAGAGCGCAGTGACGGCATCGGGATAACGCCAGGGATAGAGCGCCGACAGTATTCCGCCCCCTGCCCAGGACGCCTCTTTGCCGAGCGCGCCCCGCTCCAGCAAGGTAACGCGGGCACCACCGAGACTGAGTTCGCGGGCCACCAACATGCCGCTGAGACCGCCACCCACTACAATAAAGTCAGCCACTTAAGAATGTTCCAGCACTTTAAGAACTACTTCCGCCACCAACTGCTCCCAATTATTAGGGTCGATACAAATCGCCTGTAACACCAAACGACATGGTCGCCGAAAGGCCTGCTCATAGCAACGTTCGACCTCCAGGGCTAAAAGACATTCATCTGCCCCAATAGGGGGTCAGCTTTTTTACCAATGCGATTAGAGGTTATCGCGATATAATGAAAAGAACTCATAAATGATTAACAAGACGAGAACCATTGATGAGCGAATCGGGGTCAATCAGAGCAAAGTTGGAACAGGGATTTTCCTTGTTAGAGGTGTTAATCACCGTGGTGGTGGTCAGCATCGGGATGCTAGGTCTGGCGGGAATGCAGTTCGCGGGGTTGCGTTCAGCTAACAGCGCCCAAGAACACACCCTGGCCGTCAACCTTCTCCAGGATATTGAAGAGCGCATCCATGCCAACCAACAAAACAACAACTATGGCGGCATCACCCTGGACAGCAGCAGCACGCTTAGCGGCGTACACTGTGACTCCAGCAACAACTGTGATCCAGCATCCCTGCTCAATTATGATAAAGATCAATGGATACAGATGATCAAACAACCTTTGTTGCCCAATCTAGTAATTAATATCACATCCCCAGGCGCCCCGTTCACCAGCTACACCTCCACCCTGACATGGGGCAACTCCGACAATCAGCAAACCCTGACCGCGAGCTTCGTTCGATGAAACGCTATCCGTTTCGGCTATCGCGAGGGTGGACACTGGTAGAGCTGCTGGTGGCCATGACGCTGAGCCTCCTGGTTATTGCCGGTATCGGCCAAATCTATCTCGCCGCCAAACGCAGCTATGATATTCAAACCAATCTCGCGCAAATCCAGGATGTCGGCCGTTACGTAACCAACCTCTTGACCCATGACATCCATATGGCGGGGTATTGGGATTTGATGGATATCAGTGTAGCGGCCCCCTACATCACCAACATAGTTAACGTACCTCCGGATACCTGCACCTCCGGCAACATCGGTTGGGGACGCATGGTAGAAGACCGAATATTTGGACTAGACAACAATGATCCGTCCTATGGCTGCATCAGCTCATGGAGTCCGACAGGGGGCGACGCCCTTGTAGTACGCTATGCCGATCCGGCAGCCACCCCATCCACTGGCCCTTACATACAAACCTTACCTACTCAAGGCACCCTTAGCGTTGCCCTCACGCTGCCGCCCGGCGGGGTATTTGCCAATCATAAAATGGTAGCCCATGCATATTATGTGGCAAATGCCATCAGCACAGATTGCGGCAACGTTCCGGTCTTTGCGCGGGAATATCTCAAAAGCGATGGTACTCCTTCCAAGGAATCGCTGGTCAACGGCGTGGAACGGCTGCGATTTCAATATGGCGTGGATACAGACAATACCGGTTCGGTAAATCGTTATTTGAACGCGACACAGGTCACCGATTGGCGCCAGGTGCGGGCAGTACATTTCTGGGTATTGGTGCGCGCCAGCTGCCCGGAAGGCGGTTATACTGACACGACAACTTATCAAATGGGCGGTGTCACCTATACACCCAACGATAATTATCGTCGCGAACTTTACAGCTCAACCGTTGCATTGAGGAATTACGTACAATAATGACCTCATCATCCCGTACTCAAAACGGCGCGGCGCTGATCGTCAGCCTGGTGTTGCTGGTGGCGACCACCCTCGTCGGCGTGTTTGTCATGAGCAGCTCACATCTGGAATGGTTGATGTCTAATAACAGCCGTTTCCAAACCGATGCTGCGATGCGGGCAGAAGCCGTTATTCAACAAGGTGAGAGCGACATACAAAACACCATACTAAGCAATATTCCGCTTCCCGCTTACCCAAGTTCATTCAATTCGGCAAATCAATACTACTACAACCCCACCAATCCTTTGCCAGCCGCGGTGGACCTAACAAAAATCAATGCCTGGAACGGCAGCTTTAGTACTGCATCAGCATCAACTGCCATCGGGGCGCCGCCGGGAACCACCAATGAGTACTTAATAGAATATCTCGGCTGCACCCTTGCCAGCCCGGACAGCGGCAATGGCTGTGGCGGGTACGGCAATATCTCTTTATATACTTTCCGAGTTTGGGCGCATATTACCGATAGCAAAGGCGCCGCGCGCATCGCGCAATCCACCTATTCTTTGACATGGAAACAGTACTCTAAGACAGCCGCCCCAGTGCCGACGCCCAACCATTTTCCTCCGGGACGCATTGCTTTCGCGGAAATCATGCAATGATAAACATTCTTAAAAGTAGCTCGCGCAAGACCTGGAATCAGCAAGGAATAACGCTGCTTGAGCTGCTCGTGACATTGGCGATCATCGCCATCCTGGCCACGATCGCCTATCCCTCCTATCTAAATCAGGTGCGCAAATCCAAACGCACCATAGCGAAAGAGTGCCTTGCTGGATGCGGCCAATCGCGAGGAACAGTATTATTTCAGCAACAGGAGCCTATACTTCGAAACTGAAAGTCGATTTGAATTATCCGGAAGATCCTCAGTGCTTCAACGACCAGCAGGCACAGATTGCGTGTGACGGCCCTGACACCGTTTATGAGATGACCGCAGCCGTTACAGGTTGCGGTACAGATCCCTGCTTCATCATTACGGCTACACCCAAGCACGACCAGGCAAACGACACCGCCTGCGGCAACTTCACGCTCACTTCCAGTAATGCCAAAGGAGCGGCGGGCAGCGATTGCTGGTAATTGAGTTTATTCCGGGACGAAGACCGCAGAGTAGCCGACCTCTCGCGATGACCGCCGCTTTAGATTTAGCGATCTCTAAACGTTCAATTCCTTAGGCAAGGAAAAGACAATATTCTCGGGACGCCCCACCATCTCGCGGGCAGGTGCCGCCCCCCAGCCTTGCAGCTTGGCGATGACCTCCTGGACCAGAACTTCGGGCGCCGATGCCCCGGCGGTAATCCCGACGCGTTTTCCGTCGGCCAACCATTCCCGCTGAATCTCCTCGGCGCCGTCGATGAGATAGGCGGGCTTGCCGTTCTTGGTGACCAATTCGCGCAGGCGGTTGGAATTCGAGCTGCTGGGAGAACCCATCACCAACACGACGTCGCATTCTTGCGCCAGCATCTTCACCGCATCCTGGCGATTCTGCGTGGCGTAGCAGATGTCATCCTTGCGCGGACCGATGATCTTGGGAAAGCGCTGCCGCAAGGCATCGATGATCGCGGCGGTATCGTCCACCGACAGCGTAGTCTGGGTGACGAAGGCGAGATTATCGGGGTCGCGTACCGCCAAGCCTTGTACCTCTTCCACATTCTGCACCAAGAACATCTGGCCGCCGCCTGCGGTCTTTTGCCATTGGCCCATGGTGCCTTCGACCTCGGGGTGACCGGCGTGGCCGATGAGTATGCATTCCTGCCCGGCGCGACGGTGGCGCTCCACTTCGAGATGTACCTTGGTCACCAGGGGACAGGTGGCGTCGAAAACCTTGAGACCGCGCCGTTCCGCTTCGTCGCGCACCGCCTTGGACACACCATGGGCGCTAAAAATGACCAGGTTATTGTCGGGCACTTCGTCCAATTCGTCTACAAACACCACGCCTTTGGCACGCAGCCCGTCCACCACATATTTGTTGTGCACCACTTCGTGACGAACGTAGACGGGAGCACCGAACAATTCCAGCGCCCTTTCCACGATGTGGATGGCGCGGTCGACGCCGGCACAAAAGCCGCGGGGATTGGCGAGCAAGATATCCATAAATTTGTCACTCAATGGGAACAGCACCATTGTACCGGAATCGGCCGGCCGCAAAAAAACCCATACCGACTCCGCAAATACACGCTCATGATGCCGCCCTTTTCGACGGCAGTATGGCATCCAAGACCATGATCACCGCCCCTATGCTGATGGCGGAATCGGCAAGATTAAAGGCCGGCCAGTGGCACTCGAAACCGTCAGCGAACGGCAGCGGCGAGAATAGGGGCATACAGCTTCCGGCCGTATAGAAGACATCGATAAAGTCGATGACGTGCCCGAAAAAAACCCTGTCGATGGCATTACCCAAGGCGCCGCCCAGAATCAATGACAAGGCCACACCGTTCCAGCGCTCCTCCGGGCTGAGCCGCCGCAACCATCTGACAATCATCACACTCACCAGCACCGCCAAGGCCACGAAAAACCAACGCTGCCACCCGGCGCTGCTGGCCAGAAAACTGAAGGCGGCGCCGGTATTGTAGGCGAGGTCGAAATTAAAGAACGGCAAAACCTGCGCCGGTTCGTGCGCCGACAACAGACTGACCGCCAGCTGTTTGGTAATCTGGTCCAGACCGATCACCGCGGCCGCAATCGCCATCCACAGGCGCATCAGGCAAAGTGCCGCTGTTCGCCTGAGCCGGCGACATTTTCCACACAACGTCCACACAATTCCGGATGATCGGCGTCGCGGCCCACGTCTGCGCGGTGATGCCAACAGCGTACGCACTTGGTATTAGCGGAAGGTGCCACCGTCACCCAGAACTCATCGCCGGACGGTAGGGTAAAATGCACTGCCTCGTCGGGCACGACCGTCGTCCCATGCACGCGCGCCTCCGAGGTAATCAAGACGAAGCGCAGCTCATGGCCGAGGCGCTGCAATTGATCATGCAGTTCGCGGCCGCAATACAGTTCCACCTCCGCATCCAATCCGGAACCGATGCCACCCGCGACCCGCAGGTTTTCCAATTCCTTGCCCACGAATTCCCGCACGGCAATGACCTGTTCCCAAAACGCCAGGCTGGTGTCCGCCTCTTCGGCGGTGGCATACAAGACCGGAAAGTCATACCAGGTCTCCAGAAATACCGAGTCGCCGCGCCGGCCGGGGATATATTTCCAGATCTCCTCGGCGGTGAAGCTCAGGATGGGCGCCAGCCACCGCACCATAGCCTCGACGATGTGATACATGGCGGTCTGCGCCGAGCGCCGCGCCACGCTGTCGGCCTGGGTGGTGTATTGGCGATCCTTGATGATATCGAGATAAAAGCCGCCCATATCGGCCACGCAGAAATTATGGACGCGCTGATAGATCTGATGAAATTCGTAGCCGTCGTAGGCATTGATCACCTGCTGTTGCAAGCGCCGCGCCCGGTCCACGGCCCAGCGATCGAGTTCCAGCATCTCGGCCGGCGGCACGGCATGCTGGGCGGGATCGAAGCCGTTCAAATTAGCCAGCAGGAAACGCGTCGTGTTGCGCAGGCGCCGGTAGGCGTCGGCGGTACGCTTCAAGATCTCGTCGGAGACGCTCATCTCGCCGCGATAATCCGTGGCCGCCACCCACAGACGCAGGATATCCGCCCCGAGGCTGTTCACTACCTTCTGCGGCGCGACCACATTACCCTGGGATTTGGACATCTTGCGCCCCTGGGCATCCACGGTGAAGCCGTGAGTGAGCACGCTGCGATACGGTGCCGCGCCGCGCATACCCACTGCGGTCAACAACGATGACTGGAACCAGCCGCGATGCTGGTCGGAACCTTCAAGATACAAATCCGCCGGCACACCGCCCAACTCGGGGCGCCGCTCCAGCACGCAGGCATGGGTGACGCCGGAGTCGAACCACACATCCAGGGTGTCGCCGACCTTGTCGTAATCCGCCGCCTCCGCGCCCAGCAATTCGGCGGGGTCGAGCTCAAACCAGGCATCGATACCCGACTCTTCGATTTGCGTAGCCACGGTTTCGATCAATTCCGCGGTACGCGGATGGAGCTTGCCGCTCTCCTTATGAACGAACAGCGTGATCGGCACGCCCCAGGTGCGCTGCCGGGAGATACACCAATCGGGACGATTCCTGACCATCCCTTCGATGCGCGCCTGACCCCACTCCGGCATCCAGTTGACGTCGCGAATAGCGGCCAGCGCCTGCTCACGCAGACCTTGTTGTTCCATGCTGATGAACCACTGCGGCGTGGCGCGGAAGATGATGGGGGTCTTGTGCCGCCAGCAATGGGGATAGCTGTGCCGCAGCGCCTCCTCATGAACCAGCGCGCCCTTGGCCTTCAGCACCTCGATGACGTGATCGTTGACCTTGAACACGTGCTCGCCGGCAAACAACTCCGTGCCGGGTAAGAATACGCCGTCACCGCCCACGGGATTGTCCACCGGCAGACCGTAACGCATGCCCACCGCGTAGTCTTCCTGGCCGTGACCGGGCGCGGTATGCACCGCACCGGTACCGGAGTCGGTGGTGACGTGATCGCCGAGGATCACCGCCACCTCGCGGTCATAAAAAGGATGCTGCAATTTCAGCCCTTCCAGATCCGCTCCCAGGCAGGAGGCGACCACGCGATAATCCTCGATGCCGTAACGCCCCATCGCCTGTTTCACCAGCGCCTCGGCCAGCACCAGGCGTTCGTTACCGGCCTGCACCACCACATATTCCAAATCGTGATTAACCGCCACGCCGTGATTGGCGGGCAAGGTCCACGGCGTGGTGGTCCAGATCACCACCGAGACCGGTCCGTGCCCGGCATGATCGACCGCGCGTTCGCAGCGCGCCAGCAAGGCCTGTTCTTCCAAAACCACAAAGCGCACGTCTATGGCCGGTGAAGTCTTGTCTTCGTACTCCACCTCCGCCTCCGCCAGGGCCGAACCGCAGTCGGTGCACCAGTGCACCGGCTTGGAACCCTTGTGCAGATGGCCGTTGTCGATGAGCCGGCCCAAGGACCGCACGATGTCGGCCTCGAAGTGGAAATCCATGGTGAGATAAGGATGCTCCCAATCCCCCAGGATGCCGAGGCGGACAAAACCTTCGCGCTGTTTCGCCACTTGTTCGGCGGCGTAGCTGCGGCAGGCCTGGCGGAAAGTCTTGGCATCCACCTTGACGCCGGCCTTACCCACCTTTTTTTCTACCTGCAATTCGATGGGCAGACCGTGGCAGTCCCAGCCCGGCACGTAAGGCGAGTCCTTGCCGTCCATGGAGCGGGCCTTGACGATGATGTCCTTGAGCACCTTGTTCACGGTATGACCGATATGGATCTCGCCGTTGGCGTAAGGCGGACCGTCATGCAAAACAAACCTGGGCGCGCCCTGGCGCGTTTCGCGCAGGCGGCGATAGAGTCCCATCGTCTGCCAGGCCTTGAGCGTCTCCGGCTCGCGGGCGGCGAGATTGGCCTTCATGGGAAAACCCGTCTGCGGCAGGTTCAAGGTATTTTTATAATCAGCCATGGTTTACTCGTCGTCAAAAAATCTCATTGTACGTTAGTGCGGCGCGCCTTATGAAAGGCCCGAGCCTCCGCCGCGTCTTTGCGAATCTGGGCCACCAATTCCTCCAGCGACTCGAAACGCTGTTCGGGCCGCAGCTTGCGCAGGAAATCCACGTGGACGTAGCGCCCGTAGATGTCGGCGTCAAAATCAAAAAGATGCGCCTCCAAGCGGCTTTGCGTGCCGCCCAGGGTGGGCCGGTTTCCCACATTGGCCACACCGGCGACGGGCTCTTTGTCCAGGCCGAATACCTCCACCGCATAGACACCGCTCACCGGCGAACTACAGCGATGCAGATGAATATTGGCCGTGGGAAAACCGATGGCGCGACCCCGCTCATCGCCGTGCACCACTCGTCCGCACATCCGGTACGGACGTCCCAATAATTTCTCCGCCGTCAGCAGATCATCCCGGGCCAGCGCCTCGCGGATCCGGGTGCTGCTGACGCGCATGCCATCCACATTGAAGGTGTGCATGGCCGCCACCTGAAAACCCTGTTCGTCCCCCGCAGCACGCAACATGGCGAAATCACCCTCCCGCCCCTTGCCAAAGCGAAAGTCATCGCCGACCACCAGGTAACGTACCGCCAAACCTTCCACCAGCAAGCGCCGGATAAAAGCCGCCGCAGGCATATTCGCCAAGGCCTGATCGAAACGCAAACACACCACCCGCGCCACCGAGAAACGCCGCAGGGCCTGCAACTTCTCCCGAAAGCGGGTCAAACGCGCCGGCACCGCTCCGCGGGCAAAAAACTCCCGGGGGTGGGGTTCGAAGGTAATGATGACCGTGGGCAGGCCTAATTCCGCCCCCCGTTCCGCCAACTGACCCAGCACCGCTTGATGCCCCAGATGCACACCGTCGAAATTACCGATGGTCGCCACGCAGCCGCGGTGACGGGACCGCAGATTGTGCAGACCGTGTATCAACTCCATGATAACGTGATTCTCTCGAAGACCGGCCGCAGCAGTATACCAGCAGTATCAAACATATCTCTAAGATCCCTAGGTTCCACGGCGCCGTCCCAGCAGCTCCGGCAAATCGACACCGGTCAGACGCAAAGCCACCACATAGGTGACGATCGCCGCGCTCACCCACAGCGCGAGATGCATGGCCCGCTGCATGGCGCCCCACACCGCCCACTGCTCCAGTCCGGGTACGGCGACCAGCAGCAGTATCGCCATCGCCCCGTTGGCCACCGCCAGTCGCCCGGCCAGGCGTCCCCAGCCCGCCGCGGGCTGATAGACGCCGTCACGCCGCAGGCTGCGATAGAGTTGCCAGACATTGACGTAACCGGCCACCGCCGTCGCCAGAGCCAGGGCCGCGTGCGGCGCCGGCACATCCAGCAGGATCATGGGCACCACCACCACCAGATTGAAACCCATATTGACGGCAATGGAGATCATGGCGAAACGCACCGGCGTACGCGTGTCCTGGCGGGCATAAAACCCGGGGGCTAGAATCTTCACCTGCATGAACGACAACAGGCCGAAGGAATAGGTAATCAGACTGTAGGAAGACATCTGCAAGTCATGACGGGAAAACTCGCCGTAGTAAAACAGCGTCGCCAGCACCGGGCCGGATAACAGCATCAGTCCCACGGTCGCCGGCACGCCGATCAGCATCACCCAGCGCATACCCCAATCGAGGGTATGGGAAAATTCCTGGGACGAACGCTCCGCCGCGCTGCGCGACAAACTGGGCAGGATCACCGTACCCAGGGCCACGCCGATCACTCCCAGCGGCAATTCCACCAAGCGGTCGGAGTAATACAGCCACGACACGCTACCGGTCACCATGAAAGAGGCAATAATGGTATTGAGCAATAGATTAATCTGCGACACCGAGGCACCGAAGATCGCCGGCAGCATCAGCGCCAGCACCCGCCGCACCCCCGCATCGCGCCATCCCCAGCGCGGTCTGGGCAACAGCCCCAGACGCCGCAAGGCCGGGAACTGCAGGGTCAATTGCAGCACCCCACCCAGAAATACCCCCCAGGCCAGGGCCATGATCGGTTCATCCAGCAAGGGCGCCAGCCACACGGCACAGCCGATCAGGGAAAGATTCAAAAACACCGGCATCAGCGCCGGCACCGCGAAACGGCCGTAGCTGTTCAATATCGCGCCGGCCAGAGCGGACAATGAAATCAGCAAAATATAGGGAAAGGTGACGCGCAGCAGCGCCGCGGACAAATCAAACTTACCGCCCTCATCGATGAAACCCGGGGCAAAGGCCATGATCAGCAGCGGCGCCACCACCACCCCCACCACGGTCACCACGCTGAGGATGCCGAACAGCGTCCCCGCCACCCGTTCAATCAGATGCCTGACCTCTGCCTCGTCGCCGCGGCTGCGATACTCCGACAACACCGGCACGAAGGCCTGGGAGAAGGCCCCCTCGGCGGTGAGGCGCCGCAGGAGATTGGGGATCTTGAAGGCCACGAAAAAGGCGTCGGCCGCGTCGCTGGCGCCGAACAAGCGGGCGATGACCATATCGCGCACAAAGCCCAGAATGCGCGAAATCAAGGTCATAGCACTCACATTGGCCGTGGATCTCAACAAGCCCTTCGCCATATTTATTCCTTAAAACGCCTTCATCAAGCAAAACCGCTGCAGTTTACCCGTTCCATGCGGGTTGGGGCGAGGGCTTCTCTGCAGGCGGGGAATTGACAAACCGGAGCGAAACCCACAGAATACGCGGCTCTTTGTACCAGCAGCAGATTTGGGAGTCGTTCCTTGGCTAATACGTCGCAAGCAAAAAAACGTGTCCGGCAGTCTGAAAAGCGCCGCCAGAACAATATGAGTCAGCGCTCTAAGGTGCGCACGGCGATCAAGCACGCGGTCGTTGCCGCACAAAGCGGCGATCAGACTCGTGCAGCGGAATCGCTCAAAGCGGCCACGCCCGTCATCGACAGCATGGCGCGCAAGGGCATCATCCATAAGAACAAGGCGGCCCGCCATAAGAGCCGTTTGAACCAGCGGATTCGCGCCCTGTCGGCCGCCTGATTCCAAGCCAGTCAAACAGCAGGAAAGCCGGTCAGGTTTGATCCGGCTTTTTTGTTTTTCTTCAAGAACGTCCCTTTCAATCTTTCTCCCTGACTTACACCACGACCAGATTGTCGCGGTGGATCAATTCGGGCTCGTCCACGTACCCCAATAAGGACTCGATGCGTTCGCTGGGCTGCCCCATGATCTTGCGCGATTCCTCGGCACTGTAGTTGACCAGGCCCTTCGCCACTTCATGGCCGTCGGGACCGGTGCACACCACCAATTCCCCGCGCAGAAAATTGCCTTCCACCGCGGTCACCCCCACCGCCAGCAGACTGCGGCCCGCTTGCCGCAATACCCGCACCGCCCCTTCGTCCAGACTGAGCCGCCCCTTGGATTGCAATTGGCCCGCCAGCCAGCGCTTGCGGGCGACGATGGGTTCGCGGGCCGGCACGAAGAAGGTGCCCACCTCTTCGCCGGCGGCGATGCGTCCCAGCACCCCCGGCTCCCGCCCCCAGGCGATCACGGTGGCCGCCCCGGAGCGGGCCGCGCGCGCCGCCGCGCGCACCTTGGTCACCATGCCGCCGCGGCCCAGGCTGCCTACTCCGCCGCTCTTGGCCATGGCCTCCAATTCCGGATCATCGGCACGAGCCTCGCGGATCAGCGCCGCCTCGGGGTGGGCGCGGGGATCGCAGTCATACATGCCGGGCTGATCGGTGAGCAGCACCAGGACCTCCGCTTCGAGGAGGTTGGCCACCAGGGCCGCCAGGGTGTCGTTGTCGCCGAAACGGATCTCGTCCACGGCCACGGTATCGTTTTCATTGACCACCGGCACCACCCCCAGCTTCAGCAAGGTACGCAGGGTGCTGCGGGCGTTGAGATAGCGCTGGCGATTGGCCAGGTCATCGTGAGTGAGCAGGATTTGCGCGGTGTGGACGCCGTGGCGCTTGAAGCAGGATTCATAGGCCTGGATCAGACCCATCTGCCCGACCGCCGCCGCGGCCTGCAGCTCGAACAGGGCGTGGGGACGGCGTTGCCAGCCCAGGCGCTGCATGCCTTCCGCCACGGCGCCGGAAGATACCAGCACCACATCCGCACCGCGGGCGCGCAAGGCCGTGATCTGTTCCGCCCAGGCGGCGATCAGCTCATGATCCAGGCCGCGGCCGTTGGCGGTCAGCAGGGAACTCCCTACCTTCACCACCCAGCGGCGCGCCTTGCTTAATACCTCGCGAGTTTGCATCACACTAAGCTACAAGCTCCACGCCATGGGCTGCAAGCAGACAATCAACGGTTCCTTACTCAGCCGGGTCCTGCGGCTCGCGGCTTTCAGACTCCAAGTGCTCCATGGCCTTGTATACCAATTCCTGCGTCCCTACGCCGCTGATGGCGGCAATGGTGAAGACTGGACCTTGCCAGTCCAGGCGCCGCACAATGTCTTTGCAGCGTGCCTCGCGCTCCTCGACGGGGAGCAAGTCCACCTTGTTCAACACCAGCCAGCGTTCATAGCCCGCCAGCTCGGGACTGAATTTTCCCAGCTCGGCCTCGATGACCCGCACGTCATTCACCGGATCGGAGGTCTCGCCCAGCGGCAATACATCCACCAGATGCCATAACAGGCGGGTACGGGAAACGTGTTTGAGAAAACGTATCCCCAAGCCGGCGCCTTCGGCGGCCCCCTCGATCAGACCCGGGATATCGGCCACGGTAAAGCTGCGGTGATTGCTCACCCTGACCACACCCAGGTTGGGATGCAGAGTAGTAAAGGGATAATCCGCCACTTTGGGACGGGCCGCGGAGATCGCGCGGATCAAGGTGGACTTGCCGGCATTGGGCAGGCCCAGCAGGCCGACATCCGCCAACAGCTTCAGTTCCATCTTGAGATCACGCGCCTCGCCGAGGGTGCCTTTGGTAAACTGGCGCGGCGCGCGGTTGGTGCTGCTCTTGAAGCGGGTATTGCCCACACCATGCACGCCGCCCTTGGCGACCAGCAGCTCTTGGCCCGGCTTGACTAAATCGCCGATGAGTTCCCCGGTCTCGGCGTCGCTCACCATCGTACCGACCGGCACGGCAATGCGCTTGTCCTCTCCACCTTTGCCGGTGCAATCGCGCCCCATGCCATTCTGGCCGCGTATGGCACGGAATTTTCGGGTATAACGGAAATCCACCAAGGTATTGAGGTTGACGTCGGCCACCAGATAGACGCTGCCGCCGTCGCCGCCGTCGCCGCCGTCCGGACCGCCAAAGGGGATGAACTTTTCCCGACGGAAGCTGGCGCAACCGTCGCCGCCGTTTCCGGCCTGCACGTTAATTGTTACTTCATCTACGAATTTCATATCGCTATAAGCTCAAAGCCTGAAGCGTTCAGCTTGCAGCTTTTGGCGTCTTAAATAAAAACCCCGCCGAGAAGGCGGGGTCATGATTCCATCTCGGCGTAAGTTCCGACTCAGGCGGGCAATACACTGACAAATGTACGTTGCTTGGCGCCTTT
Source organism: uncultured Gammaproteobacteria bacterium (assembly GCA_963810615.1). Taxonomy (GTDB): domain Bacteria; phylum Pseudomonadota; class Gammaproteobacteria; order DRLM01; family DRLM01; genus JARRQJ01. Next base: position 407,499 of record CAWEOA010000002.1, read on the forward strand.
GGTCTCGAACTTTACCTTACCGTCCGTCAAGGCAAACAAGGTATGGTCCCGTCCGCAACCCACATTCACCCCCGGATGGAAGTGGGTGCCGCGCTGGCGGATCAAAATGTTTCCGGCAATAACCTGCTGGTCGCCGAAACGCTTTACCCCCAGGCGCTTGGCTTGTGAATCACGACCGTTGCGGCTGCTGCCACCTGCTTTTTTATGTGCCATTGCTAAATCCTCAAATCATTTTACTTAACTTCTCCTCCCCCTCAGGGGGAGGACTAAAGGTGGGGGTGGGGTAGAACCCTGCTGCCACGCTTTAATTAAAATACTTTAGCCGGCACTGATGCCGGTGATCTGCAATTCAGTATAGTGTTGACGATGGCCCATCTGCTTACGGAAGTGCTTGCGGCGCCGGAACTTGACGATACGGATCTTATCGCCGCGGCCATGAGATTTAACGGTGGCCGTAACCTTGCCGCCTGCCAGATAGGGTGCGCCAATCTTGACGTCCGCGCCTTCGCCCACCATCAGCACGCGATCCAATTCGATGGTGCTGCCTTCCGCATCCGGGAGGAGCTCAACCTTTAAGGTTTCACCTTCCGTAACGCGGTATTGCTTGCCACCGGTAACGATTACTGCGTACATGTCATTGTTCTCCAAAGATTTTCCCTGAAGCACCAAGAAAAACCCCATTAACTCGGTAAAAAGAGCGGGGATTTTAGCGACATATGGGACCAGCGTCAAATCCATCTTTAAGATCGAGAATTGCCCCGGCCAATTGCAAAGCGCGCCCGGCATCGCTAGCATGCACGCTTCTGCGCACTCTTAAAATCTTATAATGGCGATGGATATCCAGGCTGTATACACCCTCGTTGCGGACGACATGCACGCCGTCAATGACCTGATCGGAACCCGGCTGCGGTCCGAGGTGGCGTTGATCAACCAAATGGGTCAATACATAATTAATAGCGGCGGCAAACGCTTACGCCCCATATTGGTCTTGCTCAGCGCCAATGCCTTCGGCTACAGCGGTCGGCATCATATCGGCCTGTCGGCCATCGTGGAGTTCATCCACACCGCCACCCTCCTCCATGACGACGTGGTCGACGCCTCGCAGCTGCGCCGCGGTCATGAAACGGCCAATTCCATCTGGGGCAACGAGGCCAGCGTGCTGGTGGGCGACTTTCTCTATTCAAGGGCCTTCGAGATGATGGTCGAGGTCGGCAATATGGATGTCATGGAGATCATGTCCCATGCCACCAATACCATCGCCGAGGGTGAGGTGTTACAACTCCTTAATTGTCATGATGCCGACACCACCGAGGAACGTTATCTGGAGGTGATTCGTTCCAAGACCGCCAAATTGTTCGAGGCCGCCGCCGAACTGGGTGCAGTCATCAGCAACAAAGGGGCGGCGGAACAACAAGCCATGCGCAACTACGGCATCCATCTGGGCACCGCTTTTCAGCTTATCGACGACGTCCTGGACTACAGCGCCTCCCCGGAACAGATCGGTAAAAACATAGGCGACGATCTGGCAGAAGGCAAACCGACCCTGCCCCTCATTTATGCCATGCGCCAGGGGACCGCGACACAATCCGCCTTTGTCCGCCAGGCCATTGAAGAGGGTGGCCGCGACACCATTACCCAGGTAATCCAGGCCATTGAATCCACAGACGCCATCGCGTACACTGCCCGCGCAGCGCAGCGGGAGACCGAACAAGCCATGGCCGCTCTAGAGGCCGTCCCCTCCTCGCCCTACAAAGATGCCATGTATGCACTCGCTGCTTTTGCCGTTAAACGCGATCATTAATCGGGGTGTAGCTCAGCCTGGTAGAGCACTGCCTTCGGGAGGCAGGGGCCGGAGGTTCGAATCCTCTCACCCCGACCAGGCGCTACGGCCATGATCTTACCGCGACTGATTATTATCGCTGTTGCCGTTTGGCTGGCGATCCATGCGCTACGCCGCATTATCCAGTACCTTACTCCTCCCAAAGCCGCCGCCGGGGGCGCCACCAAAAATATGGTTCGTTGCGCCCAATGCGGTCTGCATCTGCCGGAATCGGAGGCGACCTCCGACCAAGGACTGCATTTCTGCTGTGAGGAGCACCGCCGCCAACACGCCGAAGCCGTATAATTACCTGCTCACCCTATTTCAAAATACGCGCTTACCCTTAAGCACCCGTGTCTACCCGCCGATGTAAAATGCACATATATATTTTCTATTCTTAAGGATAAGCATCTTTGCAGGTCACAAAGGATGAATGACCAGCCTCGCACCACTACGTGGACGCCTCTATCGGGGGAGAACGCCTCGTACCGCCAAACCTGGACGCCCTTAAGCCTCTTTAACCTTTACCGTTTGGTTATCGCGGGCTTATTCAGCCTGATTTCAGTCATCGGAATCGAACTGACGCCGCTAGGAACAGAGGATCACCGACTGTTTACGCTGACGAGCATCGCTTATCTGCTATTCGGCCTGCTCAGCGCACTCACCATCCGTTGGCGCATCCCAAGATTCCAAATCCAACTTTACAGCCAACTCCCCGCCGACATCATTTGCATCACATTATTAATGTATGCCAGCGGCGGCGTGCGCAGCGGCTTGGGGACTTTATTGATTGCCGCTCTGGCCGGTGGCGGCATGTTGATGAGGGGTCACATGGCGATCCTGTACGCCGCCATTACCACCATCGCAGTCCTGGGCGAAGAGCTCTACATTTGGACCAATCATATCGCCGCCGGACCCAATTTTCCCCATGCCGGCATATTGGGCGTCACCTTTTTCGCCACTGTAATCTTGGCCTATCTCTTGGCAAAACGCGCTCGCGAGGGGGAGGCTCTGGCTGCGCAGCGAGGCGTCGACCTCGCCAACATGGAGCAACTCACCGAGTACGTAATCCAGCGCATGCAGACCGGGGTCATCGTCATCGATAAGCAACAACGGGTGAGGTTGATTAATGAATCTGCGTGGCATCTGTTAGGTACGATTGCAAATTCGGCCCAGCCGCGATTGGTCGATCTTTCACCGCCTTTAGCCGCTTACTTGGTACTGTGGCAAGAAAATCCCGATCGCGAAGCGCAAGCATTTCATCCCACGCCTACCAGCCCTGAAATTCTGTCGCGCTTTGCCAAACTCGGCCAAACCGGGATTTTGATCTTCCTGGAGAATACCGCCGCCACCGCGCAACAGGCTCAACAAATGAAACTCGCGTCGCTGGGAAGGCTCACGGCCAGCATCGCCCACGAGATACGCAACCCGCTGGCCGCCATCAGTCACGCGGGACAGTTGCTGGCGGAGTCGCCGCAAATATCTTCGGGAGACGTTCGCCTCACGGAAATCATTCAGCAGCACTCCCAACGCATGAATGCGATCGTCGAAAACATTCTGCAACTCAGTCGCCGCCAACGTTCTCAGCCCGAAGAATTTAGGCTCTCATCCTGGCTGCAAGATTTCATCGCGAGTTTTTGCAGTACACAGGGAATCGAAAGCCACGGCATCACCATCGAGATAAATCCACCCGACACCATCGTACGCATCGATCCGTCGCAACTTAACCAGGTTTTGTGGAATCTCTGCCATAATGGTATTCGCTACAGCATTGAGAACACCGGCGAACCGCGATTAAAACTACGCGGCGGTAGCAGCGAAGAATCACCCAACCCATTTCTTGATGTGATCGACTCGGGGCGCGGCGTGCCGCCGGAGGCGGTAAACCATCTTTTCGAGCCATTTTTTACTACCGAACCCAAGGGCACGGGACTTGGGTTGTACATCTCACGCGAGCTGTGCGAATCTAATCAAGCGCGCCTGAACTACATCCCGATAGCGGGTGGAGGCGGTTGTTTTCGTATAATCTTCGCCGACCCCAGAAGGAAACAGCTGACATGAACAGGTTGCGGCCTACGGCACTGGTGATCGATGACGAACCGGACATCCGGGAATTGCTCAAACTGACCCTCGACCGTATGGATGTAGACACGATTGCGGCGGAAAATCTCACCAAGGCGCGCGCGCTGCTGGCGGAACAGCATTATGATCTCTGCCTCACAGACATGCGCCTCCCCGACGGCAACGGCATTGACCTGGTAGAACATATTCAAAAGAATTATCCCGACACCCCGGTAGCGGTCATCACCGCCCATGGCAACATGGAGGCCGCGGTCAGCGCGCTGAAGACCGGCGCCTTCGATTTCGTCTCCAAACCTGTGGACCTACAGGTCCTGAGAAACTTAGTCAGCACCGCCCTTAAGTTATCTCAACCCCAGCCAAAAACTGTCCGTCAAGCCTACACCACCCTGTTAGGCAATTCCGAAGTCGTCAAGAATATACAAGAAACGATTGCCAAACTGGCGCGCAGCCAAGCCCCCGTTTATATTAGCGGCGAATCGGGAGTCGGCAAGGAATTAGTAGCCCGCTTGATTCATGAAAAAGGGCCACGTGCGGACAAGCCTTTTATCCCCGTCAATTGCGGCGCCATACCGGGCGAACTCATGGAAAGCGAATTCTTCGGCCACAAAAAGGGTAGCTTCACCGGCGCGGTCGCCGACAAAGATGGTCTGTTTCAAGCCGCCAACGGCGGCACCCTGTTTCTCGACGAGGTAGCGGACCTTCCCTTGCATATGCAAGTAAAATTGCTGCGCGTAATTCAAGAAAAATCCGTGCGGCCTATCGGCGCACAAAAAGAGATGGCTATCGATGTGCGCATTTTGAGCGCCACCCACAAGGACTTGGCCGCACTGGTGGATACGGGAGAATTTCGTCAAGATCTCTTTTACCGTATTAACGTCATCGAACTGCATGTACCGAGTCTCCGCGAACGCAGCGATGATATTCCGGCACTCACGACTCATATATTAGAGCGCCTGTCTGAACAGAATGGCCTGCCGACGCCCACGGTGAGCAAAGAGGCAATCTCGGCGTTGGAGGACTACCAATTTCCCGGCAATGTGCGGGAATTGGAAAATATTCTGGAACGGGCCATTACTCTCTGCGAAGGCAATGTCATCCAAAAGATGGATCTGCGCCTGTCTAGCGGCATTGCTGTACCGCCGACCGCCACTGACACCGGCAAGGTGGCCTTGGAACCCTACCTCGACACCATCGAGAAAGAGACCATCATCAAGGCCCTCGAACATACCCGCTATAATAAAACCGCTGCCGCCAAACTCCTGGGCATCACCTTCCGGGCACTGCGCTATCGCCTCAAAAAGCTGGGATTGGACTAATATTCAAGGTCGCTCGACCGGCTGCGGCGTCCCTGGAATACGATTTAGAGAAACATCTTAGCGACTCATACTTCCGTGCAAGCGTCACATTCAATGGACTGTTCCGGTCACAATGTGACGCATTACGTCACTCCCATTTATCAAAAAAGCCTGTTCTACCCCACTGCAACTCCCCGCAAACCCTGCTTTGCCCTTGCACATCCGACTTGGCATCGCCACAATTGTGATGCAGCTCACATTATCGAGCTGATTCTCGCCATTTCCAGGCATGCTCCGTCTAGGAGTCCACATATTGGCATACTTTCTGCCTTTCATTAGGCAAGGCAATGGCGGCCCACGGCAAGTCCGGAGCCAACAAAGTTCTTAACCCCAAACACCAGTCAACACATGGAGACACATACATGAAAACAACCCAAAAAGGTTTTACCCTTATCGAATTGATGATCGTAGTCGCGATCATCGGTATTCTGGCGGCCATTGCCATACCCGCTTACCAGGATTACATCACCCGCGCAAAAGTGACCGAAGTGATCGACATGGCAGCGCCTGCCAAGACGGCGGTTTCGGAAACGGCATCTTCATTGGGTGGATTGGCCAATGTCACAGCCGCGAACTCCGGTTACTCATTCCCGGGAGCTACCGATTATGTTTCCGGCGTCACGGTTACTGATGCCACCGGTGTAGTCACGGTGACTTCCACTGTCCCCAGCGCAACGGGTGCATCTTACCTTGACCCCAACTGACGTTGGCGGTGGCCAGTTGAAATGGGTCTGCGCGTCCGCCGCCATTGCGGCGAAATATCTGCCGGCTAATTGCCGCTAATGCTAATGTCCTTAGGTTGGGTTAAAGGTTTCATAGTGTAGCCCGACCTCAGACTTCAGCTACCATAGGGTGGGCATTGCCCACCCTATTTTTTTGCGATGATGGTTGCCTGGGCCAAGTGGCAATAATATGATCTTGAAAAATACACTGCTCCTCATGAATACACTAAACCATTTTCCGCCCCCAGCCGATACAGGCACAGTGGAAACAAATTGGCCAAGGACATGACGAACACCGCCCCCGCAATGGATAACACTGAGCGCCTCAGTGGCTTAGCACGGAAGTTAGTAAGCAGCGGCCTGCTCATGGAAGAACAGGCACACCAAGTCCTGGCGGAAGCGGGCAACAAAAAAATCTCTTTCGTCGCCCAGCTGGTAGACAGCAAGACTCTGGATTCCTATACCATCGCCGAGACCGGCGCCTATGAATTCGGCGTGCCGTTATTTGATGTCACCGCCATTGACATGGACGTGCTGGCCGTCAAACTGGTCGATGAAAAATTGGTGCGCAAACATCAGTCCTTACCCCTGTTTAAGCGCGGCAATCACCTATATGTGGCGATTGCCGACCCCAGCAACCTGCAAGCACTGGATGAAATAAAATTCCAAACCGGCCTTCATGCTCAGGCGATCGTGGCGGAGCAAAACCACTTACATAAATTGATCGATCTGGCTTTGAGTAGCGATGCCAACAGCGCCATGGAGGATCTGAGTGACACCTCGCTGGACGACTTGGATTTCACCGGCGGGGACGAAGAAGTCGAACAGAATGCGGGTGAAGCCGAGGTGGACGACACCCCGGTGGTTCGTTTCATAAATAAGGTAATGCTTGACGCCATCAACAAAGGCGCTTCCGACATTCATTTCGAGCCTTATGAGAAAAAATACCGGGTACGCTTTCGCCAAGACGGTATACTCCGCGAAGTGGCATCGCCCCCTACAAACTTGGCCAATAAACTATCATCCCGCCTTAAGGTCATGGCGCGCATGGACATCTCCGACCGCCGTACGCCTCAAGATGGCCGCATTAAGATGACCTTATCCAAGAACCGCGCCATCGATTTTCGCGTCAACACTTGCCCTACCTTGTATGGCGAAAAAATAGTTTTGCGTATCCTCGACCCCACCAGCGCGCAATTGGGCGTCGATGCCCTGGGCTTTGAGGAAGATCAAAAACAACAACTGCTTAAGGTCGTTCATCAACCTTACGGCATGGTGCTGGTTACCGGACCCACCGGCAGCGGTAAGACCGTGACCCTCTATACTTGTCTCAACATTCTCAACAGTGAGGACCGCAATATCTCTACGGCGGAAGACCCCTCTGAAATCAACCTGCCGGGGGTCAATCAGGTCAACGTCAACACCAGGGTGGGCTTGACCTTCGCCTCGGCGTTGCGCGCATTTCTCCGTCAGGACCCGGATGTCATTATGGTGGGGGAAATCCGCGATCTGGAAACCGCCGAGATCGCCATCAAGGCGGCTCAAACCGGCCATATGGTATTTTCCACCCTACATACCAACGACGCGCCTCAGACCCTCAACCGACTTGCTAATATGGGCGTACCGCCGTTTAATATAGCCACGGCGGTATCGCTTATCGTGGCGCAACGCTTGGCGCGGCGCTTGTGTCCGCACTGCAAGCAAGCTGCCTATATTCCTCCCGAGGCCTTGGTGGCGGAAGGGTTTTCCGAAGACGAGGTGGGGGATATTACGGTTTATAAGGCAATGGGTTGCGACAAATGCAATGACGGCTACAAAGGGCGTGTGGGCATTTATCAAGTCATGCCGATAACCGAGACCATGGCCAGACTTATTATGGAAAACTGTGATGCCCTCATGTTGGCGGATCAGGCCAAAAAGGAAGGGATCGCCGATTTACGAGCGTCGGGACTCCGCAAGGTCAAGGCGGGTTTTACCAGCCTTGAAGAACTCAATCGTGTGATTACGGTGTGATCATGGCAGAAAAAGCACTAAATCAACAAACATACGTCTGGGTAGGAACCGATAAAAAGGGTTCCCGAACCAAAGGCGAAACCAGGGGCATCAGCCTCACCATGGTAAAGGCGGAATTGCGCCGTCAGGGAATCAACCCTCTTAAGGTCAAGAAAAAGCCCAAGTCGTTATTCGGACCAAAGACCAAAAAAATCACCCCGAAAGACATTGCCATCTTCAGCCGTCAGATGGCTACCATGATGAGTTCCGGCGTACCGCTGGTACAATCCTTCGATATCATCGGCCGTGGTCATGACAACCCGTCCATGCAGACCCTGATCATGGGCATCAAGTCCGATGTCGAGGGCGGCAGCTCCCTGTCCGAGGCCTTGGCCAAGCACCCCCGTTACTTCGATGAACTCTATTGCAATCTGGTTCGTGCTGGCGAGCAAGCCGGTATTCTGGAAACTCTCTTGAACAAGATTGCGCTTTACAAAGAAAAAGTGGAGGGCATCAAGGGTAAGATCAAGAAGGCGTTATTCTATCCCACAGCCGTGATCGTTGCCGCGTTTATTGTTACTACCATCCTTTTGTACTATGTAGTACCCCAATTCCAATCACTGTTCCAGGGCTTCGGCGCCGATCTACCTGCCATGACCCAAATGGTCATCAATATGTCGAAATTTACTCAGGCATATTGGTGGGCTATGCTTCTGGCCGTGGGCGGCGCCATCTTCGCCTTTATAGAGGCTAAAAAACGCTCCCCTAAGTTTAATCATTTTCTAGATCGCTTAGCACTGCAATTTCCAGTTTTCGGCCCAATTATTAACAAGGCGGCCATCGCCCGTTATGCCCGAACCCTTGCCACCATGTTCGCCGCCGGCGTGCCGCTGGTGGAGGCCATGGCTACCGTAGCCGGCGCCGCCGGCAATATCGTCTACAGTAATGCCATCATGCGCATGCGCGATGATGTTGCGACCGGCATCACCCTGCAGATGGCAATGCGCCAAGCGGGCCTGTTTCCCAACATGGTGGTACAGATGGTCGCGATCGGTGAAGAGGCCGGCTCGCTGGATGCCATGCTATCCAAAGTAGCGGATTTTTACGAAGAAGAAGTGGACAACGCCGTAGACGGTCTGAGCAGCCTCATGGAGCCCATGATCATGGCCTTCCTCGGCGTCATCATCGGCGGATTGGTGATCGCCATGTATCTTCCCATTTTCAAGATGGGTCAGGTCGTATAACTTCCGACGTAATCTTTATCATGGCCATGGAAGCGATCATTCTCCCAGGGTTGTTCCTCGCGATCACGACTGGAAAACCGTGACCGAATTTCCCGGCTATCTTAGCGACAACCTCTGGGCGTTTACCCTTGCAGCAGTCGTACTGGGGCTTCTAGTAGGCAGCTTCCTAAATGTGGTGGCTTACCGACTTCCTGTCATGATGGAACGGGCATGGCATGCCCAGTGCCAAGAGCTGACAAGCCCCGCTGAGCCTCCGGCCCCGGCGGCCAAGCGGCAAGAACCCTTCAATCTGATGACCCCCCGCTCACGCTGCCCGCATTGCGGTCATGCGATCTCGGCCCTGGAGAATATCCCCGTCATCAGCTATCTGTGGCTGCGCGGCCGCTGCGCGGGCTGCGGCAAGTCGATTGCATTGCGTTATCCGCTGGTCGAGTTGTCTACAGCCTTGCTGTCCGGCATTACTGCCTGGCATTTCGGCTTCGGCTGGGCGGCCGGCACGGCTCTTGTCTTAACCTGGGCCTTGATTGCATTGACTCTGATCGATTACGACCACCAACTCCTACCTGACGACATCACCTTGCCTTTCTTATGGATCGGCCTGTTACTAAGCCTTTATGGACTGTTCACCACTAGCACTGCCAGCATTGTCGGCGCCGTTGCGGGCTATCTCAGCTTGTGGTCGGTCTATATCCTGTTCAAATGGGCCACCGGCAAAGAAGGCATGGGTTACGGTGACTTCAAGCTTCTGGCAATGCTGGGCGCCTGGATGGGATGGCAGGCCTTGCCAGTGATCATCTTACTGTCCTCGGTAGTAGGAGCAGGAGTAGGTCTCACCCTCATCTTGGTCAGGGGCCGTGACAGGAACATCCCCATTCCCTTCGGCCCCTACCTGGCGGCAGCGGGCTGGTTGACCTTACTGTGGGGGCACGACATCACCCACCGTTATTTTGCCCTCCTGGGATTGCCGAGTTAAACGACGACCCCGGCGGCTTGCACAGCCGCCACCGGCTCCGTAACCTAAAGCCTATGTTAATCATTGGACTCACGGGCGGGATCGGCAGCGGCAAATCCACCGTAACCGGCTACTTTGCGCAACACGGCATCCCGGTGATCGATGCAGATCAGCTTGCCAGGGAACTGGTTGCCCCCGGCAGCCCCTCCCTGAATGAAATCATCGATATCTTCGGCCCAACCATACTCCTGCCTGACGGCAGCCTGGATCGCTCACAACTGCGGCAACGGGTCTTCGCAGATCCGGACCTCAAACTCCGCTTAGAGGCCATTCTCCACCCCCGCATATATACCGAGCTGCGCTACCGCACCCAGGCGCTGCGCACCCTATACTGTATCTGGGTCGTCCCCCTGCTCCTGGAAACAGGGGGAACTGCCTTAGTCGGCCGGGTGCTGGTGGTAGACGCGCCGGAATCGCTGCAGCGGGATCGGGTATTAAAGCGCGAGGGCATGGATGAGAGCACCCTTGAGGCCATCCTCCACAGCCAGGAAACCCGTGCCGAGCGGCTACGCGCCGCAGACGATGTCATCGTAAACGACTCCGATCTCAGCCAGCTACAACAGCAGGTTACCGCCCTTCACCATCGCTACCTGGATTTGGCAAGAACGCTTCCACCCCCAGCCGACCAATGATTAAATCCCTTACACCATCCGGCCCAATGCCGTAAACTAGCCGGATTAACGCTGTAGAACACCCGCGATATAAGGGGGAAGCGAGTACGTGGTTTCATGGACTTGTAGGGCAGGCAGTCGCCCGATTCATCAGCACCAACCAACTTAAAGACGCGTCGTGCCAAACGTAATTTACGAACAACCGCTCAATGAGAGAGTACGCACATTCCTGCGGTTGGAATTCCTATTCAACGAATTTTTCTCGCGCATCGAAGGCCACATGCAGTGGGATAGCCGCAATGCCCTGACCAGCCTGCTCGACATCCTGAATATCTTTAACCGTACCGACCTCAAAACCGAAGTCATGAAGGAACTCGAACGGCAGATGAGCACCCTGTCGGCCTTGGAGCATGCCCCGGGAGTCGATCGGTCGCGCTTGAGCCAACTTCTCGACGAGTTCGATACCCTGGCGGACCGCATGCATGCCTTACACGGTCAGGTCGGACAAGAACTAAGGCAGAATGAATTCTTAAACAGCATCAAACAACGCATCAGCATCCCCGGCGGCACCTGCGACTTCGACCTCCCCGGCTATCATTTCTGGCTGCAACGACCGGCGGAAAATCGCATCGCAGACCTGCGCCGTTGGATCAAAGCCTTTGAGCCCATCCAGCTTTCCGTGCTGCTCCTGTTGCGCCTGGTCCGGGAGAGCGCGCATTCATCTCAGGAAGTGGCACATGAAGGATTCTTCCAGAAGATGTTGGATCCCAACGCCCCTTGCCAACTGGTACGGGTTACAGTGCCCGCGGAAGCCCCTTACTTCGCGGAGGTCAGCGGCGGCCGCCATCGTTTTACCCTCAGATTTTTGGAATATCTCACCGACGGCCACGCGGTGCAAACCAGCCAGGACGTGCCGTTTAAACTCACCTGCTGCATGATATGAGCACCTTTGTTAACTGTCCCACCTGCGGCATCAAGGTGGAATGGAACGAACGCCAGCTATGGCGCCCCTTTTGCAGCGAGCGTTGCCGACTGATCGACCTCGGCAAGTGGGCAGGCGAAGAACATCGCATCCTCGGTGAAGAAATACCTTTTACCGAAGACACCCCTGACGATCATCAACACTGAAGCACGCGCACGATCATAGACGTGTGGAATTTTTACAGTTGGAGATGGCGTGGCAAATGTGACGCGCTCCATAGGGCTGAAATGGATGCTATCCCCTGACAACCATGCTCCCAAGCCGTAGCGATATCATCCAGCCTCATTCCACCCAGAGCGTACACCGGCACCGTGGCGCGTTCGGCAAGCTGCCGCAAGTTACGCCATCCCAGCGGCCGCGCCCCGGGATGCGTCGCAGTGGCCGATACCGGCGCAAGCACTATGAAATCCACGCCGATGCGACAGGCGTGCTCCAGTTCCTCGGCAGAGTGGCAGGAGGCTGCCACCCATTGTTCGCGCCCCAAAGGACGATCCTTGAACGCCATCAAAGCGGCACTGGTCAGGTGCACACCCGCAGCGCCAAGTTGCTCGGCGAGCATGGGCGGGGCATTCAATAGCAAGCGTGTCTCCGTTCCTGCGCACAGCGACATAACCTGTGTCGCCAATTTGGAATACGCCGCCGGCCCCAGCGTCTTGGCGCGCAGCTGTACCAAACCGATGCCTTCAGCCAACAAGGTCTCGAGTCTGCCAAGAAATTTCACAGGATCATCAGGCTCCGGAGTAAGCAGATAAATGCTCGGCAAACGTGCCGCCGTTACGATAGGACGATTGGCCGCCGGGAATTCACGATCAGGCAACGCCTGCGCAGAGACCCATTCGATCGGCTGGCCCTCTCTACCATGAGGCTCGCCGTCGAACGCGCTTACCCGCCAAACGTCCAGCAACACTGATTTATCCGGGTATTCATGACATATCTTGATCAACGGCCGGGCATCCTGCACAACAATGCCCAACTCTTCGTGGAGCTCGCGGGCAAGTGCCGCACGCGCGCCTTCGCCGTGCTCCACCTTGCCGCCCGGGAATTCCCACAAGCCGCCCTGATGACGGTCTAAGGGCCGTTTCGCCAACAAGATCCGCTGTGAGCGATTCACTATCACCGCCGCTACCACGTGCTGCACGTCAGCCTTGCTCCCATATATTCAATTAACCCGCCTCCAAAAAATCAAGATTCCACCAAGCCCGCACGGCGCATCCACGACTCCTATAAGCAGCAACTCGTTCACGCTGGGATCACTATTTTCCGCCAAGAATTATTTCATGGTCCTGCTGCTAAGTCTGTTGAAAAAATCGGTGTGAAGGATCAATTTGATTGAAGCTGGAGGTAACGAACGCCAACATGGCGGTAACTGATCTGGACCCAGAACCGGCTCCAGCGGTTACAATGCCGCAAGCTGCCGCAGCTGTTCGGCGGTGAGATGGAAGGCCCGGGCAAACCCCCCCACATAGCGGGCCTCTTGAGGATGCAGCCTCATCAGCACAAAATCCTCGAACCCAAACAATTGTTCCGCATCGGGTAATTTCGCGAGATAACATTCACGTGAAGCAAGATAATCCGGCGTCCCACGCACAATCACGGAGACGGAACCCTGAATAGTGATCCGTGCCAACAACTGCGGATCTCCCCGCCCGGTATCCGGCTCGCTGATGGCCAATGCCAGCGCAGGGCGTTGCAGTAAATTCCGGGTATGCGCGGCAAGACGACTTATATGCAGAAGAATGCCGTTGAATCCGGGCTCCATTACGTAGGCAACAAACGCCGCCGCAGGGCCGCCATCCTCGCGCAGGCTGGCCAATGCCGCCCAACGCTGCGTCAAGAGCAACTGCCGTACATGCGTAAATACATCATCATTCACAGCGATGACATCTCGCTGCCGAAAAAGAGGCACAACATGAGGATGGGGAAAACAATGCTCGTTACGCGTAGTAATCGACTGACCGTGACTGGCCCCCGCCGCCGCTCGCACCGGGCGCTGACGCATTATCAAGATAGGCATTGATCGCGCGCTGCGCCGCTTGGGTAGTAGGTGTCGCGTCCGGGGAGTTTGCCGCGCTGTTGGCGAAACGGCCGCGCTGAAGTAGCTGGTCTAAGGAATCGCCCGCGGAATTGCTACGATTTCTGAGCACCTCCCCTTCGACCACCCGCTCGGCGGGTAAAACAGACGGGCGCGAACGATTCGCCGCCGTCTTGTCGGCCTCAGTCTGCTTCCTGTAGACGGAGGGCTGGCGGGTAAAGCCATAATGATCTTGTGTTAGCCTTGCTGCCTGCATAGCCTGCACAATCCCTTGGAGCGGGTTCCTTGCTTATCAGTATACTAGCGGCCGGCTGGTATTTTAGCTTAAGCCGGACTTAATGCCGATTTATAACAATTAAAACCGGAAGTTAATTCCCACATAGCCGCCCGAATCCACCGTCTGATCATGGCTGCTTTGCACGCTCACCTTGATGCGCCGGTAGCCAACATAGGCGACGGCATCCTGAAATATCTCATAGCCCAGGTAAGCGCTGGTGTCGTATAAGTGATCGCCGTCGACGAAAGTAACAATACTCGGCGCCAAATCAACCTCGCCACCCACCCGCAAGCGCGGCATCGGAGGCGGCGCATAATCAAACCTGCCGCTTAGCGCCAAGGCGGCGACGTCATCATGTTTAGTGGTCACACCGTAAAGGTTCACACCCACGCCCACCATTAATCCCGGAGAACCGTTGCCTGCCTCGCCCACGACGCCAAAGCCGGCTTTTCCCATAAAGGTGTCGTTATCGGTAAACAAGATCGCGGCATCCATTTGGCCGTGACCAAAACCTTGCTGGCCGAGTGCTGAGGTGTAGGCCAGCATGGCGGCATCGTTACTCAGATTGATATCGAAAGACTGGGCCATGGCACTGACGCTGGCCAGACAAGACGCAGCGGCAACAAGCTGTCGTAATGACATCGAAAACTCCTCTGACAATAAACCCGAAACGCTAAATGCTTAGGAATGGCTAGATAGCAAGCACACCATGAATGCGAGGGGGAAAAGTCTAGCACAAGGCTCAGCCCTCGAATACTGCCCGCGCACATACCCATACGCTGATATCAGTCACTCCCTTGCGACGCAGCGCCAGTGACAGTTCATTCACCGTATGCCCTGTGGTCATCACATCATCGACGATCGCGATGCGTTGCCCCGTAAACTCAGCGGGGACGGCAAATGCACCCTTGACGTTTCGGGAACGGAGCTTGGCGGGCAAATCGCTCTGGGGATCGGTGGCCCGGCTACGGATGACATGCTGCCAATCCAACGGCACCGCCAATCTATCCGCGATGGGCCGCGCCAACTCCAGCGCCTGATTGAATCCTCGTTCACGCAGACGCCGGGGATGCAGGGGAACGGGCACAATCATATCCGGCACCGGGATATCGGGGGCAGCCAGACGGTCAGCCATCAATCCCCCCAATAAGCGCGCAAGATAAAGATCGTCCTTAAATTTAAGCCGCTTCACCAAGCCGTCCAGCGGCGGAAGGTAATGAAAGACTGCAATGGTGCTGGCAAAGGCCGGCGGACGCCGTTGACAGCGGCCGCAGACGCCCGACACACGGCAACGGCAACGGCGTACCGCATTGGCTGCAGGCTACTTTAATGACAGGGAAATCCTGAACACAGCCGGAGCATAATTCCCTGCCCCACTGACCGGATGCCCCGCATAAGGCACAGAGCCTAGGGAATAAGCATTCTTGCGCACTTTTGATGCGCTTGTTAACTTCCGAAAACCCGGAACGGTTGACAAGACAATATAACTGATTATATTCAGTGGGTTTATACATGGGGCGGTCCGTCGCCTTACGGTTAGCCGTCAATCCATTGATGGCAGGCCTGTCATCATAGCCTGCTTTTCGTCACCCATGAACCCACAATTTTCCAAGAGCGGAAGGCACACCAATGGACAATACCGTTTACCAGCGCATCGATGACATCACCCAACGCGTCCTCACCGGCGGCACAATGACCGCGGAAGATGGACGCTGGATGATCCGCCTAGATCACGATTATCTGCCCTGGCTCATGGCCGGCGCCGACCGTCTGCGCAAGACTTTCCGCGGCGACGAGGTGGAGGTGTGCGCCATCTCCAATGTGCGCTCGGGCAACTGTTCCGAAAATTGTTCTTTCTGCGGCCAAAGCGGTCACCACCAGACCGGCTCACCGAAATATAACTACATTCCCGCCGAGCAACTGGTGGACCAGGCACGTCGCGCCCGCGAATGGGGGGCCAGCGACTTCGGCGTGGTCTCCAAAGGCTGGGGCGTCCGCAGCGATAAAGAACGCACGCAATTGCGCGAATATTTCTCGGCGATGCAACTAGAATCCGACATCGGCCGCTGCGCCAGCCTCGGCGCACTTGACCAAGAGACCGCGGTCATGCTCAAAGAAATGGGCATGGAGAATTACCACCACAATCTCGAGACCGCCGAAAGCTTTTTCCACAATGTGTGCACTACCCATACTTATCAGGAAAACATCGACACCATCCGCCATGCCGTGGAAGCGGGCCTGCGGGTCTGTGCCGGCGGCATCCTGGGCATGGGCGAATCCCTGGATCAGCGCATCGAGCTGGCGGAGACCTTGCGCAATCTCGGCGTAGAATCGGTACCGCTGAATTTCCTCAACCCCATCGACGGTACGCCCATGGGCGAGCAAACCCCCATGCAGCCGTTGGAGATCCTGCACATGATCGCGGTATTCCGTTACATGTTGCCCAAGGCGGAAATCCGCATCGCCGGCGGCCGCCATTTCCTGCGCGACCTCCAGGCCATGATCTTTTTCGCCGGTGCTTCCGGGGTGATGATCGGCGACTATCTCACCACCAAGGGCCGCCAAGTGCACGATGACCTCACCATGCTTGACGACCTCAAGGTGAGGGCGCGTGGTGACACCCAGCAACGCCGCGCCGCGGCGGGAGACAACGCCGTCGCATGAGAGATCTGGCCGCCGAACTGGCGCGGCTACGCACCGAACATCTTTACCGCAGCCGCGCCGTGATAGACGGCCCACAGAGCGTGGAGATCACGGTAAACGGCGCGCGCTATCTGTCTTTTTGCAGTAATGATTACCTGGGACTGGCCAATCATCCCCGAGTCGTTGCCGCACTCAAGGAAGGCGCGGAAAAGTTCGGTGCGGGCAGCGGCGCCTCCCACCTGGTGACCGGCCACCAGCGAGCTCATCATGCACTGGAAGAGGCGCTCGCCGCATTTACCGGCCGACCGCGGGCCCTGCTGTTTTCCAGCGGCTACCTGGCCAACCTGGGTACGGTGGCGGCATTGGCGGGACGCGGCGAGCTGGTCTGGGAGGATCGTCTCAATCACGCCTCCTTGCTGGATGCGGGCCAGCTGTCGGGGGCGCGTCTGCAACGCTACCCGCACGGCGACAGTGACGCCCTGCGGCAACGCCTTGCGGAGAACACCGGTCGCCACACCATGATCATCACCGACGGCGTGTTCAGCATGGACGGCGACCTGGCGCCGCTGCCGCAGCTCGCGGAAATTGCGCAGGGACATGAGGCATGGTTGATGGTGGACGATGCCCACGGCTTGGGGGTACTAGGCGCTGGTGGGCGCGGCATTGTGGAGCACTTCGGATTGGATGCCACGGCAGTGCCTATCCTGATCGGCACCTTGGGTAAGGCCTTCGGCACCTTCGGCGCCTTCGTCGCGGGCAGTGAAGAATTGATCGAGTATCTTATCCAGCGCGCGCGGCCTTACGTCTATACCACTGCACTGCCGCCGTCACTGGCCCACGCCACGCTTACCAGCCTGCGCATCCTTCAAAAGGAAGACTGGCGGCGTGAACATCTGCAAAACTTAATCACCCGCTTCCGGCGCGGCGCCGAACAGCTGGGCATGCACTTACTGCCTTCGCCAACACCCATCCAGCCGCTGCTGATCGGCAGTTCGGAGCAGGCCCTGGCCTTAAGCGCCGCACTGCGTCGGCACGGCATCTATGTCAGCGCGATCCGGCCGCCCACCGTGCCGAAGGGCACGGCACGGCTGCGCATTACCCTGTCCGCCGCCCATAGCGAAGCCCATGTGGATCGCTTGCTGAGCGCCTTGGAAACGGCGTCATGAACCTGCATGTTCAACACCTCGGCTCGGGACCCGATCTCGTATTGCTGCACGGCTGGGGACTGCATGGCGGGGTATTCACCACTCTGGCGGAGCAGCTGGCGTCACGCTTCCGGATCTCACTCATCGACATGCCCGGCCACGGTAGTTCACCGCCGCCGCAACAAACATTGGACCTCGCCGGCTTGACCGAGAGGGTGGCTTCCGCCGCACCATCCCGCGCCACCTGGCTGGGCTGGTCATTGGGCGGCATGGTCGCGGCCCAGCTGGCGCTCACGACGCCGACCCGCGTGGAGAAATTGATCCTGGTCAACAGTTCACCACGATTCGTCACCGCCGCCGATTGGCCATGGGCCATGGATCCGGCGGTACTCGCCAGCTTCGCATTGGCATTGCAAGAGGATTATCACGGCACCCTGCAGCGCTTTCTGAGCTTACAGATCGCGACCGGTACGGCCGAGGGACGCCACAACCTGCGGCAGCTGCGCGAAATGGTGCTGCAATTCCCCACGCCGGCAGTGCAAGCCTTACGGGACGGCTTGGCGATACTGAGATTCGCCGACTTACGGGCACAATTTTCCTCGCTGCACCTCCCTTCCTTATTCATCCTGGGGGAACGCGACAGACTGGTACCCGCCGCTGTCGGCCCGGCCGTGAATGACTTGCTGACTACGGCACGAATCGAGGTGATCAAAGGGGCCAGTCACGTACCGTTTCTTTCGCACCAACGCCAATTTCTCACTGTAGTCAGCGCATTTTTAGAAGACCATCATGACTGACATCAACGGATTTCATATCGACAAACAGCGGGTACGCCTTGCCTTTGATCGTGCCGCCGGTGACTACGATCGCGTCGCGATATTGCAACGAGAAGTGGGTAAACGACTACTGGAACGTCTCGACTATATCCGCCTGCAACCCGACACCATTACCGACATCGGCGCCGGCACCGGCCATCTCAGCAAGCATCTGGCACAGCGTTACAAACAGGCCCAGGTGATCGCCCTGGATCTCGCCCCCAATATGCTGCGTACCGCCCGCCGGCATGCCGGCACCCTGGCGCGCTTGCTCCGCCGCCAATCCTTTGTCTGCGCCGATGCCGAACGGCTGCCCTTGACCGATCGGTCGACGGATATGATCTTCTCCAATCTCACCCTGCAATGGTGCGGCGACCTGGACCGCGTCTTCGCTGAATTCCGCCGCGTCCTCAGGCCGGGGGGTATGGCGTTGTTCTCGACCTTCGGCCCGGACACGCTGAAGGAACTGCGCGACAGCTGGGCCGCGGCGGACGACGCCGTCCATATCAGCACCTTTATCGATATGCATGATATCGGCGACGCCTTGTTGCGCAGCGGCTTCGCCGATCCGGTGATGGACGCGGAACGCTTTACTCTGACCTATCCCGATGTCTATACGCTCATGAAGGAACTCAAACTGCTGGGGGCACATAATGCCGCCAGCGGCCGCAATCACAGCCTGACCGGCAAAGGACGGTTACGCGCCATGACGGCCGCTTATGAACGCTACCGCGACGATGGGACGCTGCCTGCCAGTTATGAAGTAGTCTATGGCCTAGCGTGGGCCCCCGAGTCATCAAGCATGAACTCACGGGAAAACGGGGTGGTAAAGGTGCCGCTCACGGCCTTGCAAGGCCGCCGCCCGGGCAAAGAACGATGAAAGGCTTTTTTATTGCCGGCACGGACACCGGCGTGGGCAAGACTTGGATGACGGCGGCGCTGCTTCATGCCCTGGCGGCCCAGGGATTGCGCGTCGCCGGGATGAAGCCCCTGGCGTGCGGCGGCCATGCCGGCAGCGACGGCTGGCGTCATGAAGATGCCGAACTGCTCATGCAACACGCCTCAGTCGCGCTGCCCTATGCGACGGTCAACCCCGTCCTGCTGCGTGAACCGATCGCGCCGCATATCGCCGCGCGCCACGCCGGTTTGCGACTTTCCGCCGCAGCCCTGTACGAGTCATGCACTAGTCTTGAAGAAAAGCTGGACTACCTGCTGATCGAAGGCGTGGGAGGCTGGGAGGTACCGCTGAACGACAACGAAACCACGGCGAACTTCGCGCGCCTGCTGGGCTTGCCGGTGATACTGGTGGTGGGAATTCGCCTGGGCTGCCTCAATCATGCCCTATTGAGCTGTGACGCCATTCTGCGTCAGCAACTCACCCTTACGGGCTGGATCGCCAATATTATCGATATAGAGATGCTCAATATTCCGGAAAACATCGCGGCACTGGAAACGCGCCTGCCTGCACCGCGACTCGGCACCGTTCCCCATCTCCAGCAGTTTGACGCAGCGCGGATAGCCGCGCGACTGAATACGGAAAAACTCGCGCTAAGCGCTTAGGCTTCCAAAGCCGACTTGAGCTTCTTCATGGCATTGCTCTCCAGCTGGCGGATACGCTCGGCAGAAACCTGATATTGATCGGCCAACTCATGGAGCGTGGATTTACTCTCCCCCAACCAGCGTCGGGCGACGATGTCCCGGCTGCGCTCATCCAGGTCGGCCAAGGCGTGGTGCAGGCGATCGCTGTGATGCGCCTCCCACTCATCGGCCTCCAACTCCGCCGCCGGATCGGCCCGCATGTCGGCCAGATAGGCGATAGGCGCCACGTAGGATGAGTTCTCGTCATCTTGATCCGCATCGCCCTCCAGGGACGCGTCATAACCGCTCATACGCGCCTCCATCTCCACCACCGTCTCCGGCTTGACGCCCAGATCTTTGGCTACCGCTTCCACCTCGTCGCGGCTGAACCAGCCCAGGCGCTGCTTGGCGCTGCGCAGATTGAAGAACAGTTTGCGCTGGGCCTTGGTGGTGGCGACCTTGACGATGCGCCAGTTGCGCAGGATAAATTCGTGCATCTCGGCACGAATCCAGTGCACGGCGAAGGACACCAGACGCACATTCATTTCCGGGTCGAAACGCTTCACCGCCTTCATCAAACCGATATTGCCTTCCTGGATCAGGTCGGCCAGCGCCAGGCCATAGCCGTCATAGCCGCGGGCGACATGGACCACAAAGCGCAAATGGGACATCACCAATTGCCGAGCCGCCTCCAAGTCATTGAAATCTCTAAAGCGCCGCGCCAAAGACTTTTCCTCTTCCACACTCAGCATGGGGATGGAGGACACCGCCTGAGTATAGGCCTCAAGGCTGCCCATGGGGATCGCCAGTTCCAAACTCTTGTTTCTATCGCTCATCAGGATTTAGTCCCTCTATAGTGAGAATCGCTCATTAGCTACAAGCCATTGACACATAAAAGATATTGCAAATATCAAGCCATGACCCAAGAATCAATGATAGCGCACTTTTATTAATATTCTAGGTTATTTTAGCACTCGCATCGTAAGAGTGCTAAAGGCCTGGGAAAGTTCCCCTTTAGCCGGGTTCGATATGACGCAAATGCCTACCCACCGCCACCCATGCCCCCAGCCACCCCAGGAAGGCGCCCGTAACCAAGACAAGCAGGGTTTCGGCTCCGCCTATCATCCCCAAGTGAAAATCGCTTTTGTATAAGGCCGCCAAATGCGCCACCGGCCCGCTCATTCCCCATAACACTCCGTCGACGATGATCAGGGCGATGAGCCCCCCCGCCAACCCATACCAAATGCCACCGTAGATAAAAGGCCTACGAATAAAGGCGTCCGTCGCCCCGACGAGTTTGGTGATGATGATTTCCTCGCGACGATTTTCAATGGCAAGGCGTATGGTATTCCCCACGATAAACAACACCGCCACCGCCAGCACCACACCCACCCAGGTCATGGCGCGGTCCGCCAAGGCCACCAAGGCATGCAGGCGCTCCAGCCACGCCCAATCCAGCTGGGTACTCTCCACTTCCGGCAAGGACTGCAGACGCTGTACCAGGTCGCGCATGACCTCGGGCCGCGCAAAACCCTCGGCGGGTTTCACCACCAACACCGCCGGCAAGGGATTATCATCCAGGTAAGCCAAGGCGTCACTGAGTCCGGAACTGCGCTGAAATTCCTCTAATGCCTGTTGCGGTGAAATGTAGCGCACCCCCGCCACATCATCCATGGAGCGCAGCCGCCACGCCAGGTTGCGCGCGGCATCATCCTTGATGTCCGACTTTAAAAACAAGGAGACCTGCGCCACCTCACCTTCCCAACCCGACGCCAGGGACTGCACACTGAGCAACAAGGCATGAAAACCGCTGGGCAAGGCCAGCGCCACACCGATCACCACCGCCGTCATGAGGCTGGCGAAGGGCGTACGCAATAAACTGCCCAAACTGGCGAAGAGAGCGCGCAGGTGATGGATCAGATAATTCTCTATGCCCAACCATGGCTGAGAATCGCGTGACACCGCCCCCTTTTTTACCGGGGGAGAAACTGCCGGCGACGTCGATCCCGCGGTGCGGCGCTGCGAACCTCCGGTCCTTTTCATCCCTGCGCACCGCGGCTGTCGCTCACCAGTCGACCGTTATTCAATACCAATACCCGCCGTTGCATATGCGCGATCAACTCGACGTTATGGCTGGCGATCAACACCGTAACTCCCACGCGGTTGAAGGCTTCGAATAATGCCATGATCTCTCCCGCCAGGGTCGGATCGAGATTACCGGTGGGTTCATCGGCCAGCAGCAACACCGGCTTATGCACCACCGCACGCGCAATGCCCACGCGCTGCTGTTCCCCACCTGACAATTCCAGTGGATGAAGTTTTTCCTTACCCAGCAGACCCACCTTATCCAAGGCGGCACGGGCGCGCCGCCTGATCTCCTGTTGATCGTAATGACCGGCGATCACCAGGGGCAAGGCCACATTGTCAAAAATGCTTCTATCGGCGAGTAGCCGAAAATCCTGGTAGATCATACCCAGGGTACGACGATGATAGGGAATCTGGCGTTTCGACAAACGGCCGAGGTTGCGGTCATTGACGATTAGCTCACCGGTGCTGGGGCGCTCGATGACGCCCAGCAGTTTCAGAAGCGTACTCTTGCCGGCACCGGAATGACCGGTAATAAAAACCATCTCTCCGCGCGCTACGCCAAAACTTACTTCATGCAGGGCTTCATGACCGGCGGGATAACGCTTGCCCACATTGTGCAACTGAATCATGTTGGCTACCAATAACTACCCGGGAATATCTTTACCACTCGCCCGTCACCTCATTTTTCCTCGCGTTCTTCGGAAGCGAACAAGGCCTCGACAAAATCATCGGCATCGAAGGGACGCAGATCATCGATACCCTCCCCGACACCGATGTAGCGTATCGGCAGTTTCATCTGCTCGGCGACCGCAAAGATCACCCCGCCCTTGGCGGTCCCGTCTAATTTGGTCAACACGATGCCGCTCACACCGACGGCTTCGTGGAACTGGCGCGCCTGACTCAAGGCATTCTGTCCGATACTGGCATCGATCACCAACAAGGTCTCGTGGGGCGCATCTGCATCCAATTTGGCCATCACCCGCTTGATCTTTTTCAATTCCTCCATGAGATTGGACTGGGTGTGGAGACGACCGGCGGTGTCGGCGATCAACACATCGGCCTTGCGCGCCCGCGCCGCTTGAATGCCGTCGAAGATCACCGACGCCGGATCCGCCGCCCGCTCCTGGGCGATGACCGTCACATCGTTGCGTTCCCCCCAGGCCTGCAATTGCTCCACCGCCGCCGCGCGAAAGGTATCCCCGGCGGCCAACATCACCGACAGGCCTTCACCCTGCAAACGCTTGGCGAGTTTGCCGATGGTCGTGGTCTTACCCACTCCGTTCACGCCCACCATCAGGATGATATAAGGACGAATCTCCGCCGGAATGACCAATGGTTGGCTGCACGGCGCCAGGATGGCACCCATGTCTTCCTTAAGAGCGGCCAGCAAGGCCTGCGCATCCCCCAGCTGCTTGCGTTTCACCCGTGCGGTGAGATCATCCAGGATGCGTTGGGTCGCCGCGGCCCCTACGTCCGCCGTCAGCAGATGGGTCTCGATTTCCTCCAAGAGCTCATCGTCAATAGCCTTCTTCCCCATGACCAGGCGCGCCAATCCCTCAGTGAGGCTGCTGCGCGTGCGGGTCAAACCCTGCTTCAAGCGTTGAAAAAAGCCGGGACGGCCGGCCGCCGCAGTATCGGTTTGGCGATCTTTTTTGAAACTAAACATGGCGATTAATGGTCTTTAATAAGCTGATCAACAATTAGAAAGCGCACATCGCTAATGAGTATTGATGAACACATGGCTCCCGCCGCGCGAGTTACGCTATCCTATCACCCCTCCGGTCTTCGAGTAAGCCAGCACTACCTCAAGGATTACTAAATGTTAACATTCAAACGCCTGATGCTGCTTTGCCTGTTGTTTCCCCTGGGCGCGGCCGCGGACAATCCCGCCGTCCATGAATTGACTCTCAAGAACGGCCTGAAGGTCATCGTCAAAGAAGACCACCGCTCGCCGGTCGTCGTGTCGCAGGTATGGTACAAGGTGGGCAGCAGCTATGAGCATGACGGCATCACCGGCCTCTCCCATGCGCTAGAGCACATGATGTTCAAGGGCACGCCCAAACACGGACCCAATGAATTCTCGCGCATCATCGCCGAAAACGGCGGACGGGAAAACGCTTTTACCAGCCATGACTACACCGCCTATTTCCAGCAACTGGAAAAGAGCCGGCTCAAGGTCAGCTTCGAACTGGAAGCCGATCGCATGCGCAACCTCACCCTGTCGCCCAAGGAATTCGCCAAAGAGATTCAAGTAGTGATGGAAGAACGGCGGATGCGCACCGATGACGACCCCGAATCCCTCACCGACGAGCAGTTCAACGCCGTAGCCTTCTTGAACAGCGCTTACCGCATCCCGGTGATCGGCTGGATGGACGACCTGAAGAGCATGCGCGTCGCGGATCTGCGTAACTGGTACCAAACCTGGTATGCACCCAATAACGCCACCCTGGTCGTGGTCGGCGACGTGCAACCGCAGCAGGTCTTCGACTTGGCCAAGAAATATTTCGGAGCGCTGAAACCCAGCACCATCCCGGCCGTAAAACCGCGCCAGGAAATCCCCCAAACCGGCATCCGCCGCATCACGGTGAAGGCCCCGGCGGAACTGCCTTATCTCATCATGGGGTACAAGGTGCCGGTGCTGCACACTGCGAAAATCGCCTGGGAACCCTACGCCCTGGAAGTCTTGTCCGGCATCCTCGACGGCGGCGATAGCGCTCGCCTTCCCAAGGATCTCATTCGCGGCAGCCAGGTAGCCGCCCAGACCAGTGCCGGCTACAGCCTCGATGCCCGCAGCGACAACTTGCTGGCTTTAGACGGCACCCCCGCCCAGGGCCATGACATTGGCGAATTGGAAAAGGCCTTGCGTGAACAGGTGAAGAAACTGCGCGAAGACTTGGTAAGCGAAGACGAACTCAAACGGGTCAAGGCGCAAGTGGTGGCCAGCGATGTCTACCAACGTGATTCGGTGTTTTATCAAGCCATGCAGATCGGCTCCCTGGAAAGCGTAGGGCTGGGCTGGCGCGTGGGCGATCAATACGTCGATAAGGTCAAGGCGGTCACCGCCGAACAAGTACGGGACGTGGCACGCAAATATCTGATTGATGACCACCTCACCGTGGCGGTCCTCGACCCTCTCCCCATCAGTGACGAAGAAAAAATGCGCCGTTCACAGCACAGCGGAGGCGACAATGTACGCTAATCGTTCGAACAATAAATCCATGCAGCCCATCCGTACGTTACTGTCGGTTTGTTTCGCCGTGCTCGGTCTGATTGCGAGCAGCGCCGCCACTGCCAATCCCAAGATCCAACACTGGACCACGGCCAACGGCACGCGGGTATATTTCGTTCCCAGCCCAGAACTGCCCATCGTCGACATTCGCGTGGTGTTCGATGCCGGCAGCGCCCGCGACGGCGCGCACAGCGGGCTGGCCCAACTGACCAACGGCCTGCTCGATCAAGGGGCCGGCAAGCTTGA
This sequence comes from uncultured Gammaproteobacteria bacterium, assembly GCA_963810615.1. Classification (GTDB taxonomy): domain Bacteria; phylum Pseudomonadota; class Gammaproteobacteria; order DRLM01; family DRLM01; genus JARRQJ01. Next base: position 433,371 of record CAWEOA010000002.1, read on the forward strand.
CGCGGATCAAATCGCCGAACGACTGGACGGCATCGGGGCAAATCTGAACACCAGCGCCTATCGCGACATGGCCATCGTCAGCCTGCGCAGCCTCACGGAACCGAGCTTGCTGGATCCCGCCCTCGATATCATGACGCTGGTGGTGAGCCAACCCAGCTTTCCGGAAGATGCCTTCAAGCTCGAGCAAAAGCGTACCTTGATCGCGCTACGCGGCGAAAAGGAATCGCCGGGCGCCATCGCCGAGAAGGCCTTCTTCGCCGCTATTTATGGAAAGCATCCTTATGCCACGCCCTCGCTGGGCACCGAGGAATCCGTCACCGCGCTCACCCGCCAGGATGTGGCGGACTTTCACAAGCGCTATTACACCGGCAACAATGCCGTGGTGGCCATAGTCGGCGCCATCGACCGCACTGCCGCGGAAAAGATCGCCGAACGGGTGGTGGGTAAGCTCCCGGCCGGCGAGGCGGCGGCGACACTGCCGCCGGCGAAACCCCTCTCCGCCGCCAAGGTGGAACACATCCCTTACCCTTCGGCGCAAACCCATATCCTGGTGGGACAACCGGGGATCTCCCGCGACGACCCCGATTACTTCCCCCTGGTGCTGGGCAACCACGTCCTCGGCGGCAGCGGCCTAGTATCGCGCATGGCCAAGGAAGTGCGTGAAAAACGCGGCCTCGCCTACAGCGCCTACAGCTATTTTGCGCCCATGCATGTAGCGGGACCCTTCACAGCCGGCCTGCAAACCCGCAACGAAAAGGCGGACGCCGCCTTGAAGGTACTGCGGGACACCCTGCGCAACTTCATCGCCAAAGGACCCACCACGGCTGAACTCTCCGCGGCCAAGAAAAATATTACCGGCGGCTTTGCCCTCAATCTGGACAGCAATGCCAAGATCGTCGACAACCTAGCCTCCATCGGCTTCTACCAGCTGCCGCTGGATTATCTCGACACCTATAATCAGCGCATCGAGGCCGTCACCGCCGACCAGATCCGCGCCGCCTTCCAGCGCCGCATCCATCCCCGGGACATGGTGACGGTTATGGTGGGCGGCGAGGCGGCCGCCACCACCGCCAAACCGTGACTGAACGGGGCCACAATCGCTTACGCATCATCGGCGGGGAATGGCGGGGACGCAAACTGTCTTTCCCCGCCCTCCCCGATCTGAGGCCCACACCGGATCGGGTGCGGGAGACTCTGTTCAACTGGCTGCGCGATATCTTGCCCGGCGCCCGCTGCCTGGATCTGTTCGCCGGCAGCGGCGCGCTGGGATTCGAGGCCTTGTCTCGCGGGGCGCAGGAAGTGGTGATGGTCGATAGGCACCCTGCGGTCGTCACGCAACTCAGGCAGCATGTTCAGCAGCTCAAGGCAGTCAATGCCCGCGTGGTACAGGCCGAGGCCCTGGCTTTCTTGCAAGGACCCTCACGTCTTTTCGATATCATTTTTCTCGACCCGCCCTTTCAGGGTAATCTGCTCGGCCCCTGCCTGGAGAAACTGGCACAGCCCGGATGGCTGGCGGCAACGGCCTGGCTGTACCTGGAGACCGACCGCCGCAGCCCTTTACCGCCTGTACCTGACGATTGGAATGTCCTGCGCCACAAACAGGCCGGGCAAGTAGGTTATTATTTGCTGCAGCGCACTTCCGCCAGCGGCAGCCAAGGGGACCCCTCATGAAAGGCACTCGGACCACCGCCATCTATCCCGGCACCTTCGACCCCATCACCAACGGGCACAGCGATCTGGTGCAGCGGGCCACGTGCATGTTCGAGCGGGTGATCGTGGCGGTCGCGGCCAACCCCAGCAAGACGCCGACATTTTCCCTGGAGGAACGGGTCGCCATGGCAGGCACCGCCCTGGCCGGTTTGGATAAGGTAGAGATATGCGGCTTCGACACGCTGCTGGTCGAATTCAGTAAGAGCAAAGGCGCACAGATCATCCTGCGGGGACTGCGGGCCGTATCCGACTTCGAGTTCGAATTCCAGCTGGCCGGTATGAACCGTAAAATGGCCCCGGATATTGAGACAGTCTTCATGATGCCCGCCGAAAAATATACCTACCTCTCGTCCAGCCTGGTACGGGAGATCGCTGCACTGGACGGCGACGTCAGCGATTTTGTCCACCCTGAAGTGAAACGGGCGCTCTACGAGCGACTGCGCTAAAATACCCTAGCATTTCGCTATGTTTTATGTCAGGAGCTTTTTACCGTGGCCCTAATGATCACCCACGAGTGCATCAATTGCGACGTCTGCGAGCCGGAGTGCCCGAATCAGGCCATCTCCCAGGGCGTGGAGATTTATGTCATCGATCCTAATCGTTGCACCGAGTGCGTCGGTCACTTCGACACCCCGCAATGCGTCGACGTTTGCCCTGTGGAGTGCATCCCAACGGACCCCGCACACTCGGAGACCCGGGAACAGCTCCAGGAAAAATACCTGAAGCTCACCCAACAATAGCAATAGCCGCAGCCCGCCTTTCCACGACCAAGCTAAGCCACTAAAAGTCAATGGTTTTAAATCCCATAACAGATTCCGGGGTCTCGCCGCCCGCCAAGCCCTTGACCCTTTTCCGCCCTGCACTTTCCCAAGCATCACAGTGGGATATTCAGCTATTTTTCATGCGGGTTCCGATGCTTGTATGTAACTTCCAAATCCGGTAAAGTCTCCGCCAGCAATCGTTGTTCCGGACTAACAATAAATAAATGTCCTATTGGACAGAGGAGGATTTATGGGTTGGGTATGGCCAAGCATCTTAGTCCCGATCGGGGTGTTCACCATCGGCATCATTGTGTTATCCATCATCATCACAAGCGACGCCCTGGAAATTAAGAACAAGTAGTCATTCCTGTTGCGTGAGGATGGATACGCAACACGAACTTAGTGATTCACCGTAGCGAGCAATAGTGTTGGTTACCTACGGTAAAGATGGTTCCTCATAATATGGCCTCGCTCTACATTAGACTGGTCTGTGCACGAGACGTGTGGAACGCGCGTTTTTGCATAGCCGTCTAAGGTGAGCGAGGACAATTTTACCCGCTTCATATAGCGTTATCGTTCACACCTTGTGCGACGCAACTTTTGCATGGCTCATCGCCCGAGATGATTTCGCAGCACTTCCCCCAAACCACGGATCCTGATCATTGCCGAAAGAACCCGCCGATCATCTAGTAATGGAACAGGCTGACGACAACCGCTATCTGCTTAAATTCGTATTGGTGTCGAGCCTGTCATTTTTCATAGGTACGATACACGGCGTGCTGCAAATGATCCCGTTCATACGGAGCTGGCTGGATTCCATTGGCAGCCCCTACGGCGGGCCGGGGCATATGATAGACCCTTTGGCCCACGCCCATATTAATTTGATCGGCGGCGTCATGGTCCTGAGCATGGCCGTCACGTACTATCTGCTGCCGAAGTTCTCCAACACTCCCATCTACTCGCGCCGCCTGGCCGAGCATTCATTTTGGTGGACGACCATAGGCGCCTTGTGCTTTTACCTCGTCCTCATGATCTTTGGCGTCATTGAAGGGGTTCTGCTGCTCGACAAAAAATCGATGGAGCTCGACCATGTGCACCAGATTTATCGCTCCATAGTCGCCGTGTCGGCCTCGATCATGGGGATAGGGTTATGGATTTATCTGACCAACATCATGCTTACCATCAAAAACATCTATAAGCGGTCATGAGCCTCAGCTGTGCCTGCCCTGAACACTATCCCGACTGGGACGGGAAGGACATAAACCTCGGCGGGCAGTGCGTTCATGCCCTCAGCATCCCGATGTTCTTGCACATGCCACTGAGTTACGAGGTGTACCTCAAGCGACAATATCACGACATCCAGGGGCTGCAACTGAAGGAACCCTGGCCAGGCCTGGTGCTGTCCCGCACCGGCATGTTCCGCGGCACGATCATGCGGCTCTTGGAAAAAAGCGACTCGCCCTCGCATCGCATCCAGTATCTCCCCACTCCCTTTAATCTGCGTGGCAAGTTGCACAGCGGGGATATCGGCACCATTCGCAACTCGGTGCGGCAAATACAAATGGAACTCCTCGATAGCGGCAGATTACCCAAAGAATTATATATAAGTTACCTGACCTGCCCCTTGTGCCGGGACGAAAGAGGCGGCAACAAGATTTTATTATTGCGGCGCTGGACGGACAGCACCTTACTGAAGAAGCGCGAACATAAATCGTCCTAAGAAACCTTAGAAACCTTATTTCGGCTTAGTCAGCGGAAAGCGTAGTTCGGTCTCGACACCCTCGCGCTTGATTCTCACCCGCAGCTGATCCTGCAAGGATTCCACCCCCAGGGCCTTGCGATACACACCGGAAAATCCGTCTTGAATGGCCTGCCGCCAGACATCGCCGTCGTGGATACGCAGATCCACCAGTAAATCATGGACCGGCGCACCGTGAACATCCGTTGCCAGGATCAGAAATTCATTCATGCCTACCGTCACCGGCGTCGGACGGCATTGTACTTCTATCACCATATCGCCCAAGCGCTGCTGACCAATATTATCGGCAACGTCGCTTCCGCATCCGCCTAACAACAGGCCCAACAACGCAAACAGCAATATCCTCATGTGGCGTCCTTGGCGTTGCGCTGCAAATAACCCATGATGCGCCCCAGCTCTTCGGCGCTTAAAGGTGTCAGACCGTTGGTGATGCGATGCGATTGCATACGTTGCACGATCGCGGGCCACGCCGCGGCGGGCTTGTCCTGAGGGCGCGGCGGCACATGGCAATCATGACAGCGCTGGCTGAACAGGACTTCATCCGCACTACCCGTTTCGGGCAAATCCAGACGCTGCGCGGCAGGGCGGCCGCCCCCCGCACCACACGCCGTCAGCACTGCGGAGACCAGCAACAGGAATATCCAATTAGGGATTTTTTGATGCGACATCCTTCTTGTCGCTGTCTGCAGCCGTCTTGTCCGAATCCAGCTTCCCACCGAGGTGGGTACCGTAGAGATTTACCATGAAATACACGAAGGCACCCGCCACGCTGATATACAACAGCGCCGCACCGAAACCCCAGTTGATCCAGCTCCGCTCATAACCCGGACGGTTACCCCAGAACGGGAAACTCAGGCCGATGGCGATCAGCAAAACCACCACCACTACGGCGATGAACCAAACCGGGATCTTGCGTTGTGATTCAGGAATGGTGTTGACCAATTCCCAATCTTCTAGTCCGCGCTTCGCCAGGCGCTCGTCATCCGAGGCATAGCCGAAATGATCCTGGGGCGATTCTCCCCAATCACTGCTGACGGGATCCAGTTTGGACTGGGATTTGTCCTTGATATCTCTTAGAGCGGCCATGGCTTAACCCTTCGGCACGAAATGATAGATGCGGAAATCACCCGTCCAACCATCACCCGAGCGGACATGTATGAGGACTGGGTGCAATCCCGCGGACAAGGTCGGCTTGATACGCAACATTATATCCCGACGCCCCGCCGAAGGAAACTTAACCTGGTTAGTCTGTAACGTATAAGCATCCGCAGGCAGGCCATCGATCTTGAGCGTAGCCGTCTCCGCCTGATAACGCTTGTTTGACAGGGTGATACGATAGTCCAAGGGCGAATTGTCGCTGCGCCCGGCGGTGATATGGTAGGGCTGATAACCCCATAAGCCCCAGGCAAACATGAGGATTCCGAGCATAAACAGCGGGATGGTCCAACGTACGCGACCCAACAGGCTGTTGAGACTACTGCGTAAGCCCTGAAAGCTTTTCTTATCCTGGCGTTGGCCAAATTCGAAGCGTAGCAGGCTGACGCCGCCCTTGGGGCCGCGGATCGCACCGCAGGCATCGATGCATTCACCGCAATTTACGCAGCTGTCATAGGTTTCGGTCTTGCGCGGATCGATGCCGACAAAGCAGGTCGTGACGCAAAAATTGCACTTGGCGCATTCATCGGCGAACGACGGATCATAGGCGACGTGCAAGGTCTCCTGAGTCTTGAAGGAATGCTGCCAGACCTTGTAAATGCACATAAAGCGACAGAAAAAATGGCGTATAAATGCAATATCCAACAGTATGATCAGGACGAATACCGTGTAGATCCAATGCACCGAACCTGCGAGCCGCGCATCGTCCTGAAACGTGACAAACGACCACACCGCCGAGGGCGGGTAAAAATAAAACAGGGGGATCAGGGCGAACAGCATGGACACGACGATAAAACTGCCGCCGAGTACCAGCCAGTTACGCCACTTGTTCTTCCCGGCCGAGACCCGCATCTTCTCGCCGTTGAGACTCACCTCGGCCCGCTTACCCAGCAGGCGGCGTGTCATGCGGTTGCCCCATTCCGACAAGGTGTTTTGCGGGCATGCCCAGCCGCAAAAGGCGGTCCCCAGTGTCGAATAGGTGGTAACCAGACCGGTGGAAATGGCCAACCACAGACCCACAACGATAAAAAAGTCGGAGAACCAGATTTGGCGGCCCAGCACCACGAAGGCGCCCGCCACGGGATCGATACGGAATAAGCCTGTCACCGGGATCAATACCGCCAGCAGCAGGATGGCGCCCTGCAGGGCGCGACGGCGCCAGTGATAGTTAGGAGCGGTGCGTCCGCCCTCCACCACCACTGGAATCTTACTCAGGGTCTTGTCGTAATCCATATTTTTCAGGGTACCATGTCTACCTCCCCCTTACATCTAAGGGGTTCGGCAACAACTATAGACCTTATCGAGACGCCACAGGTTCGCGAAGCTCATAATCCAGCGGGCTGAGCGTCGCCAGGCGCGACCGATATTCCGCAGCCCGGGCGTCATTTCCAGCCGCATCCTCCAGATGCCATAAGGCCCGCAAGGCATCCGGGTCATCGGGAAAGATATGCAACACCGCCTGCAGGGCCTGGCGCTTGTCCATACCCCGTTGCAGCGCCGCCGGCAGGGTCGCCAGCATGCGATCCGCCAGGGTAAAGGCGATCCAGCGGTCTTGCGGATTGGCGTCATAGGCCAGACGCAACAGTCGCTGCGACTGCAGCTCATCGCCGTGAATCTCCGCCGACCAGGCGCGCATGGCGAGATCGGTTGCCGCATATGCCCGCTCGAAGGACTCGCGGCCGCTCGCGGCAACATGCAGGGCATTCCCCGCCTCCTGCAGGCCGGGGCGATGCGCCACCAACCAATCCAGCAGGCCCGCCACATCCAGTTTGCCGCGATAGCGGGCTATGGGCAGGCCAAATTCTATTTGCGGTACCCATTCATCCTGCACCGGCCCCTGGGGCAGCTTTATTTTCCCCCAATAGCGCCCCAACCATGTCCAAGGACCTTCATGGCCGGTGGCTTCAGCTTGTTCGAGGCTATCCATACGCTGCAGATTGGCCAGCAGCGCCGGGGCGCCGCCCAAGCTATCCTGGGGTCCCACCAAGGCTAGGCGGAATCCATCGACAAATAAACACATGCCCGGAAAGACACGCTGAAAGCTGCGTAACACCGTGCTCAAGGATTCCAAGTCGAACTGATTTAGCGCCAACCATTGCACATAAATGCCTCCCTGCGCCAGACGATCGGACACCCTCGCAAATTGCTGCACGGACAATAAATTGCTGCGCCCGACCAAATCGGGGTGGAACAAGTCGCCGATGATGACGTCGTATTTTTCCCGGGTGCGCAGTAGATAGTGGCGCGCATCATCGTGTACCACACGCATGTGCTGCGTCACAGCATGATTGACCGGCGCGAACAAAGTCTCAGCGGCGATGATCGCGCCCTGAGACAGCTCCACCGCAGTACGCTGCAGTGCGGGAAACGGCAGGGAGGCCGCGGCGGAGATGCCTGTACCCATGCCCAGGAATAATATTTTATGCGGGGCGGGATGAAGCAATAAGGGCAAGCGCGCTTGATTATGCTGGGATGCCACTGCGGCGGGCGCGGTGGATGCATCCATGCGCTGCAGATCCGCCAGCAACACCCGCTGCCCGTCCTTCTCTTCTATCACGTGGGTAATGGAGATGGCATCTTCGTGAAAGAACACATTGTGGGAGCCCGCCTGCGTCACCGGCAACAGGCTGCTGACCGGCGGCAAGTGCCACACGGGAATGGCTGCGAGCAGGAGCGCTCCGCCGCCCAGCGACAACCTGCTTTTGTCGGCCCACACCAGGCCACAGGCGATTACCAGCATGGCGGCGACGATGATAGTGCCCAGGGTGCCGATGGTGGGAATAAGCACGAATCCCGCCACTAGGGCGCCCACGGCCGCCCCCAGCGCATTCGCGCCATACAGCCGGGCCGCTGCCGCCCTGGCATGTTCTTCGCCGTAACGACCGCTCAATAAGGGCAACCACGCGCCGAAGGCTACGGTAACCGGCAGGGTGAACACGGCGATCATCAGCCCTTGACCGAACAGCGCCGCACTCAGGCTATGAAATTGCGCGCTGTCCGCCCACCCGGCCAACCAGGGCAAGACCCATAGACCCAACACGACCCAGCCCGCCGCAAGCAGCGGCAGAATCATCCACCAGCGCCGCGAATGGTAGCGCCTGACACCCAGGCTGCCCAACGCCAGACCCACCAGGAATACCGCGAGGATGACCGCTAACACATATTCCGTGCGCAACAGCAGCATGCCGTACAAGCGCGTCCAGCCCACCTCCAACATCAATGCGGCGGCACCGATGCCGGCATAGGCGAACAGGTCACTCACGGGCAAGCGCGGAGCGTCGTGGTCGAGTGGGGTCGCAGTCGCTGAGTCGAAATGTCTGGCCAGCAACATGGCCGTCAGCCCCACCACTGCACCCAAGCCTGCCACATAGCGTACTGATATTTCCCAACCTAGGGTGGGCAGCAAAACCAGCGGTAATAAGGCCCCGGCACAAGCCCCGAGGGTGTTCAAACCGTATAAGCGACCGACCGGCATGATCATCCCGGCGGCGGCGCGCAGAATCAGAGGGAAGCCTATCCCCAAGGCGCAGGCGGGCACGAACAAGACCAGCAATACCGCCACAGCCTGGAGTCCATACCAGAGCGGCAGGGATAATTGGCCGGCCAATCCTGCCAACTCATGCTGCAAATAGTGCATCAGCCACGGCAAACATAAGGCATAGACCGCGACACCGGCCTCCAATAAGCCAAACACCAACAAAGGCGGGAGGCGGCCGCGCCAGCGTTGGCCCAACCAACTCCCCGCCCCCAAGCCGGCCATAAAGGCGGCGACGGTGATGACCACTCCGAAGATACTGACACCGAACTGCTGCGATAGCATTCGCACCCACAGCACTTCATACGCCAGAGAGGTCAGTCCCGACAAGGTATATAGCGCAGCCAGCAAGGCTAACAAAGACCGGCGGGAATCAACTGACACGGAGCAAAACAGAGGAGGGCCGGCTATTCACCTGGAAAGCGGTAAACAAGCGGTGATTCATGTTATTTAGGGAAAAACCAGACGATGGCCACAATGGCATGGGCAACGGCCAAGGTCAAACTGAAACCGGCAAAGATCATATGCGCGACAAACACCGGCTTGGCGAACACCACCATAGCTATGCCCAAGGACACGGTGGTAACGATAAAGATCAATAACGCGATACCCATGATAAACATGATCTGTTGTTTTCTATGGTCACTGATGTCGCGTTCGTCGCGCTTGCTGCGGTCGCTGTCGGCCTTAGTGAACGCCTCCATCACTTGAGCGGGATTGTCTGCAGCCGTGGTCTTATCAGCCGCAAGGACGACCGGTACGCTTAAAAAATGCACCAGCATCCAACACCATATCAACGGCTTAAAATATCCGATTATGCTGCGCATGTGATTGCCCCTACACCGTAAAACGTTATTATTGACTATTCTTCGGGTCTTCTTTGCGGGACCTGCGGCCGGCGAAACGCCAGTAGAGAATTGCCATTAGGATAAACGGGGAAAGCACGATGGGTAATAAGAATATAAAGATGGCCCAGGGCGTATCGATGGACACATGCAGATATCGATAGCTATCAAGCGCCCATGCCGAACCCGACGTCATGCATAACAGCACCGCACATAATGCTTTGACAAACTTCATGGGCTAGTCACTCGCTTTTTGTGTTTGCGAAATATCTTTGGCGCAACGGAAACCAAAAAAATCCGAGGCAAGATTCGGCCATTGCGAAATGCGGTGATAACTGGCGGTGGAAAACGGATCGCTCTTCCAGGACCCGCCGCGCAACACCTTATAGCGCTTACCTACCGGCACCAGATCAATGACCTTCATGGCACGGTCTTCCGGCGTCTTGGCCACGGCGATTTTGCCTTGAAACACCTCTTGCGGAGCAGTCGATCCCGGGTAGGGAAGATAATCATCCTCAACCCATTGACTGACATTACCAGCCATATCCAGGACACCATAAGGGCTGGCGCCGCTGGGATAAGCGGTAACATCCGTCGCATGGCCTACCGAATAGTAGGTGTTCAAGCGCGTCGCATCCATAGAATCGCCCCACGGCCAACGCCTCCCTTTGGGGCCGCGCGCTGCCTTTTCCCATTCCGCCTCGGTGGGTAAACGCTTTTTTGCCCACACCGCGTAGCTTCTGGCATCGAACCATGAAACCATGGTGACCGGATGCAGCAGCTCGCCATCCGGGATCTTCCCATCCTTCCAGTCCAGAGGCGGCCGATGCCCGGTCGCGGCCACAAAACGCGCGTACTGGGCATTGGTCACCAGATATTTGTCAATCTGGTAAGCGGGGAGTTTCACATGATGGGCCGGCTGATCCTGAATATTGGCTCGCGGGCTGTCAGTACCCATGACAAACTGCCCTGCCGGAATGACTATCATGGTCGCCAACTCCTGCCACTGCTTGGCGCTGAGCAAGGCCTCGGCCTCGGCGACGGTATAAGTGCTTACCTTGCCGTCCGGATGTTCATTCTCTTTGTGCAGCTGGATATCTTCACCAGCTGCACGAATGCGAGCCGACATATCCTTGGCGTTATACGTGGACATATCGCGCATTTCCGCCATGCGATCCGCACCGAGCATGACCACATGAATGCTGCCCCCCAGCATGGCCAATGCCGCACAGGTCACCAAGGTTGCGCTGAGGTAGCGCTTGCGCTTGGCTCGGGCCTGCTCATCCAGGACCACCGTTCGCTTCAATGCTCCGTCACGCATCGGTCTGTGACTTCTCGCGTGCCTTTGCCGCCCGCTCCTCGTAGTCCAGGTGTGTAGGCTTGCGTCCGTAAGTGCGTTTAATCATGATTTCCCCTATCACTCCGCCGATCGCTGCCGATTCTACGGCCAGGATGACAAAGAAACCCCACCAACCCATGGGCATGAGTGCGGCTCCGTGAGGAATACCAATGATCTTCATGGTTTCGAAATAGCCATAAAATCGCACAATCAAAGGCGGAAAGTAGCACAGCCATTTGCCGCCCAGACCGAATATCGTCCCCACCGCAATACCCGCAATAAATGGCACAATGAATACATCGAGAAACCACAAGAAGCTGAACGTGGACAGACCCCAGAACAGTTCGATACGCACGCCAAGCAGGTGGTCACCCAAATAATTAATCAGACAACCGGCGACCAATGCCAATACGCCTTTTTTAATGCGCGTCGCAGTCATGATCAATCCTCTCCAGTAAGAGCGTGGTGCTCCGCCTTTTTGACACGGGCGAGATACCAGTCCTTCACTTTCAAACTTGCCATGTACTGGGCCAACATACGCCGGTCCTGCTCAGGCAATTTGGCGTAGGAGGGCATGCGGTATTGAGGCTTCAAGCGCGAGGGGATGATAGCTTGCGGGTCTGTAGCCGAGAAATAGCGATAGAACCACTCCTCATCGTGCAAAGCACCTATGCCATCCAGCATGGGAGCCGGGACCGACTGCAAAATGTCCTTTAGCGTCCATAGGCTATGACAATCTCTGCAGTGCTCGCGCTTAATCAACTTTGTCGCCCTGCCGGAGAATTCCTCGGATGAAGTACTATAAAAGGGAATTCCCGGATCAGGCTTTTGATCTATGTTCCGTACGTAATTTACCACCCACAACCCAACAACGGTGATCCCAATAACTGCAAGGATCCACTTTTCGCCCTTTCTCATGAGCGATCATGAGCCTTCTTTTCTTTATCTTTCATTGCCAGGAAATGCTCGCGTTTTTCCATCTGTTCCTTGAGTACCTGCTGGCTCTTGGCGAATTCAGCTTTTGTCATCTTGTCTTCGTCATCTTTATCGAAAACCAGATATTTGATGTCTTCATCGAACTGGTCATTATGAATCGCCCAGCGAATGGCGAAGATAACGGCCACGACTATCATCGCCCCCGCAATCAGCCATATATATATAGTCCAACCGTCCGGTAGGCTATTGATATAATTCATGAGATTTACCTCACTAAAATAGTCGGCCCTGCAACAATTGCATGGCCCCAATAATGACGGCAGCAATCACGCCCAGGAGAATCCAGGCAAACAGCACTTTCTCCCCACGCTTGAGTTTCGACACTTTGTCTGCTGTCATGAATTTTACCACTATTACCGTGAACACAAGGACACAAAAAATCAGAAAAACGAATATGCCAACACTCCATTGTTGGCTGTCCATTCCCTCTATGCCGGTATTGAAGCCAGGACCTTCAGCAAATGCACGGCTCGTGCAGCAGGCTAGGATCATCGCCCGCAAAAGCATCTTAATTCTCGACACTACGCCCCCGAAGCTGACAACTATCTATTTACAAAGAAAAATACCGCCTTCGATGAAGGCGGTATTCACTTGAAACACCGTATTAGCTATACAGATAGCCAGGGGTCAGTCTACGAACTTAATGCCCTGATTTTTCTTGTCGTAATTATCGACGAAGAAGCTATAGATAAACGGGGCAACGAACACCAGGATGATGATCCCCAACAACACTAACGGCGGATTATCTACATTCAACATGGCGATTTCTCCTTCAAACTCAATGCCCAAAGTGGGTCGGCTGTATGGTGAAATGCGGCAAGCGCTTGATTACTATCATGACCGCAATACAGAAATACGTGACATAGAACACGTCGATGGTGTAACCCGGATCCCACGACGGTTGCTTGCGGATCTTATTGCCGTCCGGACCTTTTTCACCCTCGAAGTTGGCCAATACCACCTTGTTACCCACCACGGTATATTCTTCAAGGTCCACCTTCGCGTTTTCCAGTTCCACGACTTGATCCTTGATCATGCGCAGATCATCCATGGTCACGGGATGGCGTTCCTGCAGCCCCTTGTATTTGCTATCCGGGGCATTTTTCACGATGAAGTCCATTTTTTGGGCATCATCGCCTTGAATCTGCTCCGCTTTATCCATAAGTGCAACATAATCTTTGTAGATAGCGGCCTGCGGTCTTTGCCCCCATAACGGCGCCGTAACCAGGAACGCGGTCACGATCGTCAAGGCCAGCAACCAAACCACAGGTTGAGGGAGGCGGTTATTATCTTCCGTCAAGCCACCCAGGCTTTCGCCTTCCCACACCTGCATCGCCTTCTTATTTTGCTCATCATCCGCAAGGCTTATCAGCGGTTTATCGAATCTCCAAGCCATGGTTCTGTCCCCCTCTATTTCAGATTTAGTACAAAATCGATCAGATAGCGGATATCGCTATTTGAAGCGTACTGAGGAATATCCGGCGGATAGATGCGCTTCCCTTCCTGGTATTCTGTAAATTCCTTGCGCCAGCCTGCGAAATCTATCGGCTTACCGTTGGCATCGACCTTACCCCACAGATAATCGAAGCGCGGCATGATGGAATGCGGCTGTACCAAGCGAGGATTAAAGAAATGCATCATCATCCACTCTTTGGAAGAGTTGCGGGAGCCCACATGCAACAAATCCGGCGCCTTACGATCGGACCCAAAGGCCGTCGGTGATTCATCATTGAAATCCCCTAGCCGCGGCGGCACGCCGAACGCCTGCCAATCCTGGGTTTCCTCAGGCAGCAGGGTGTGACACCACCAGCAGCCCTCGCGGATAAACATATTCTTTCCGGAACCCACATACATAGTGTTCGCATCACCCGCCGTCGCCAGCACCTGTGCGGGAGTCCAGCCGCGGGTGGCGGTCGCGTCTTCTATGTAAGCCGTAGGCTCTTCGCCGGACAAGGCTTCGTGCAACACCTCTGTTGGGTGCTCAGCTCCGGCTGCATGATGGGAACCGTAATCCTCTTGGGTCACCACAAACACCGCACCGGCGGCGGCTGTAGCCTCAGTGATCCGGCCCTTTTCCACGCTCAATTCCTTGACACCCGGCCCCAGTGTACGGGGATGCTGCACAGCACCGGGCATGGGTATACCAGGCTCATACACATAGGCATAGATTGGCGGATCGATAGGGGCGCCCGTGCTGGGGTCCTTTTTCAGCACCACCGTCTTGGGCATGTTCTTACCTTGCAGGAATGGATCCTGATAGGAGAAGCCACTAACACGACCAAAGGACAGGCCTTTGCGCAAGCCGATCTCTGTTGCCGCCACCGATGTCATATTAACCGTCGGAAAATACAGCGTTATCAGCATCGACCCGCCGAGCGCCACCCCAAACAACCTTGCTCCGATTTTATATTCTCTGAAAGCCACGTTTGACTCCCTCCCTCTCTCAGTTGTTATTAACGCTCGTAGGCCAATTCATGGGGCATGCGACCGGCGGGAATCGCCGTACCGGCGCGCGCAGTCATCCACATGTTGTACAGCCACACGATGTTACCCGTAAATACCAAGGTACCACCCACCCAGCGAGCGATCATGTAGGGATGCTCGGCGATAACAACGTCGATATAGGGAACTTCATAGATCTTGCCCGCGCCTTGAATCAAGCCGGCGATGGTCATGGAGATCCAATAGGTCGCGAACCCAATCAACAAGAACCAGAAATGGAAGTTCGCCAGGGTCAGCGAGTACAGCTTGCGACGCAGGATGGTCTGCAAACCATAATAGACTGCCGCCGCCTCAAGGAAGGTGGAGAACCCGAGCAGCGCCAAGTGAGCGTGCGCTACGATCCAACCCGTACCGTGGATATACCAGTTGATGGCACGCGTCTGCTGGAAGCCGCCCTGCATGTTTAAGGGAATGGCAAGCAGCACACCGGTGATCGTAAATTTCATCTCGATATTTTCGACGAAGAAATGCCACTTGCCCTGCATGGTGAGCAACAGATTAGACACGAAGGCGATAGCCGGCACCAGGATGAGCACGCCTTCCACCGAGGCGAATGACTTGAGCCACTCAGGCAGGGGCGCCGACATCAGGTGATGCGCTGCGGGCGTTGAGTAGAACACCACTACCGACCAGAAGTGCAAGTGACCAATACGATGCGAATACAAGGGGTTACCCGTAATCTTGGGCACCGTGTAATACGCAATCGCCGCCGCCACCGGGGTAATCCACAGACCCAGCACATTGTGCGCGAACCACCAGGTCAAGTAGGCTTCGCTCAAGCCGCTCAAGGAGAACCATTCTGGCGAGTTACCCACGATGAACACGATGGACACCATGAACACGGCGGAGGCGAAGAACCAGTTGGTCGTGTAGATGCCTTGGGTACGGCGCTTGATGACCGTCATCCACACGTTGATCCCCAGGGGGACAGTCATGAAGGAAGCGATGTAAAGGTCGATGAACCAGGGGAAGTCTGAATATTCGCGGCCGGAGCTCATGCCTATCCACAGCAGGGTCAAACCCAGGGAAAGGCCGATATTCCACAAGAAGCAGTTCCATACCCCCAGCTTCTCTGACCAGAGCTTGGTATTTCCCAGGGCCGGGGTGATATACATCATCGCCATGGCGAAGGCCATGGAGATCCAGCCGAAGATCACCGCCAGCACGTGAACCTGGCGCATATGGCCGAACGCGAACATCTCCGAGCCGGTGACAAAATCCGGGAAGGCGAGCTTCGCGGCGTTGAACGAACCCAAACCGGTTCCGACAACGAACCACAATATGGAGGAGAAACCAAAATATATCGCGGCCGTACCCGCCGGTATATCTTCGTTCCTCGCAGTTAAGTATTTAAGCATGATCGTGGACTCCCCTTCTGATTTCCTAATACCTTTTCAATGCTACACGCGAATCAATGCTCACCCGGCTTCATCAGATACCAGGCGAACCACATACTGGAAAACGCAAGCAAAATGCAAAAAATCGTGGCTATAGTAGTCATGCCCTACCCCCCCAACAACGTGAAAACTTAAGAGTGATTAACTAAAAACTCAGGCGTGGGAGCTTTTTTGCCCGCCAGCCTGTTCCATTGCCGCCGCTTCCAGCTCACCGTGTCTATGGAGCAGAATCAGCATAATTAATGTGAATGCAGCGCCGAATAGCAACATACACCAGTCGACGAAGCCTTGAAATGTGACGGGGTTATAAGCAGCTCCGTAGATACCGCCCCAGTGCTCGAACCGACCGCGTCCCAACGCGCACATCAACGCCGCACCGAACACACTGCCATTCCCCATCCCAGTCGTCATCCCTGAAATGAGACAGTTAATGAAGGTTTTACTCGCTGTTAGAGGATTTGTTGCCATGATTACTCCCCACTATTTATGTGAATCCTTATTATCCAGGCCGCTTACTATTTCGGGCTGTGATATTTGCACACCGAAATGGCGACGTCAAGTCTTTTCCCCATTCGAAATTCTCCAACATTCCTGAGCGCAACACAAGCATATTAGACGTTTTTTTAAGCGTATTTCATAGCCAGCACTCGCTCACCTTACCGCCTGCGAGCAGCCAGAACTGCTGCCGAATTCATGCCGCCACTTCATGCTTTGTTTCAGTGTGATTTAGAAATTTATTAGCAGCGCGTCTTCGACAATGGCAAGCACACCACCGTCGCGGGCAATGATCTGAGCCAAATTTATGTCGCGACGGCAAGTGGTTGCCGCCACAGCCTTCTGCCGCCATAATCTTAATCAGCAGTATTTCCAACGGATTATAGGACCCATGAAAGAGATTATCATCTATTCCATAGCCGCCATTGCCTGCCTGGCTATCCTGGCCTACTCGATCCATATGTTTGTCGGGGGTTTAGTCAGCCCCGAGCACGAAAAAATGATCATGATCGGCGGGACCTTGATCGGCGCGACGGTAATCGGATTGCTCGCTCGCGATGTCATGCGGACGCGCAGGAAAAATTTGGGGAAGGGAGACGGCAACCGGTAAGCGCGCCGGCATGACACCCCGGGCTGAGAAATTTTGGCCGCGCATGCGGCTCCAGAGCATCCCAGGGCGATGGCGCGATAGCTATAAGCCGGAGAGGCAAGCGTCCGACTTAATGCGCTCACAACCCAGCTCATAGCTGCTCAAGCGGATATTCGCCCAGCAGAGAGACATGCCACACCCCTGACAACGAAATCGAGCAGCACGCTCGATCCGGCAGCAGCAATTGGCGACGAAGGGGTCCGCATAGGAAGACTCCGGCCTGTAACGAGTCCCACGTAAAGGAATTGAATGGCCATAGGCCGCAGCGCCATCAGCGATACACGTTCAGCAGCGACTTGATCTCATCGAAATCGGCGGGAGAAGGATACTGCCCTTTATGAAAAACGTACTGGAATCGCTTTCCCGCCAAATCCACGCCACTCAAACCAAATGATTTGCCGGAGAAATCCGGAAAAAACCGCACGTCCTTTACCAGTGTCACCCGTTGATCCCCGCGCAAATCCAGGTAGACCCCTTGCTTGTCTATCTCAATAGCAGTCGGTGACGACGGCAGCACCATCATCCGGCTCAGAACGCGATTCAATCCGACGATGAAGAAGAATGAACCCAGAAAAACCAAGGCATAAGACCAGACGTGATTGGGGCCATACCACAATTTCATCGCAATCAGCAGCAAGGCCCCCACCGTGGGGATGTACAGCAGGGCATCCCAAATCACCCCCCGCCGATCCCTGATCAAGCGAAACTGCTTGACGGCCGCCATAATCAACTACTTTTGGGGGTCAGCACGCTACGTATCGCGTGATCAAGCTCGCCGTACAACATGCGTCCGGGCTGCCTGAAACGCACGATTTGGTGTGCATCGATGATAAAGGTCCATGGATCGCCCTTCACCCGGAAGGCGCGAAACGCCTCTGGGTTTTGATATTGATCCATGTGCAAAAAGAGGACTTGGGGCTGATACCTGCGCAGCAGGTCCTTCAACATCTGCAACTGCACATCGCACACGGTGCAGTGACCCGGAGTGGCAAACTCCAAGACGATGGGCTTTCCCATTTTAAGGGCCTGATCCAGGGAATACTCGTACATGCGCTTATCGGGGAAGCGGTAGGTGGTGATGCGGGTAAAATCGCCGCCGACATCCGCCAGGGTCTTGGTCTTGATGGAGGGCACCTTCTCGCCCACCGTCAGTGAATTCAAGGACGAATAATCGCCGGCACAAGCCGACAGTAAGCTAAACGCTATAGCGACAATCATACCGGTCGCATATCGCGAGGCTCGCCTCATATTCGCTGTCTCCAGCCGCTGCAGGTCCGAAAAATATTATAACCCCATATGCAGTTTGCGGCTAACACCAGAAAACCGAAGCTGCCTACGGATATCATGAACGGCCGCACCATGAGTTTGACATCCTCAGGCGTCGCGTACTGACTGGCAATACCGCCGATGGCGCCGGCAGCGACAAATGAGGAGACCATGCCCAGCAAACCGAAATTGTGCATCCAAAAATGGACCTTAACCAACTTCAGGCTATAGATAGGGCGCTTGACCAGACGGGGGATAATGTAATAAATGGCCCCAAAAATGGCCATTTCCACCCAACCCAGCAGGTTGAGATGACCATGACCCAACATGATGAGATGGGCATGCGGACGATGGTCAATAAATTCTCTCAGCGGCGGGATCATTCCCACCACCGCCCCCCAGGAGAAGCCGATGATGCTGTAGATAATGCATGCAAAAATAAACCACATCGTATAGCGGGTATAATCCTGATCTTTCGCCCACGGCTCACTCACTGCTTAGCTCCCCCCTGCCCTTCGTCTCCCGGATTTTCGGTACGTACATCTTTAAATTTATGCTTCCAATCCTTGGGGGCCCACATTTTAACCATGTCGTCGATAAAGGTCGACTTCCCCACCGGGGGCTGCGGGGCAGACGGTGAACCGCGGTCCGCCTTGAGCTCGGAGATAAAGGTAGCCATGGCATCCAAATCCGCCAAGGGCATGGCGGCGACATAGGCGGCCTCTTTTGGAGCCGAGCCATGATCCACGGTCTTGGTCGGATAGACCTTCTCGGGGTCGCGCAAGAAGGCCAATATCCACTCCTTGGTCTTGGAGGAACCGAGGCCGTCCAAATCCAAACCCATGTTGGTGCCGTTATTCATGGCGCGATGACAATCGGTACAGCGGGATTTGCGGAAGATGACCGAACCACGGTCACCTTCGGGGGTGAGGTCATAATGGGTTCTGATTACGAACATCGGCTTCTGGCTATGCGTGCGCACGACCTCGAGGGCGATATAGCCCAGAACCGCGACCACCAGAAATACGCCAAAGATACTAAATAGGACCTTTTCCCCCGGCTTTAAGGACTGTTTCAGACCCATGACAACGTACGCCTCGTGGTTTCAGTCACCCAATGGAGTGGAGACTGTACTGGGGTAACTGACCCCGCCGGAACCGGCAGCTGAATTGATCGAACTCTGATGATAAACTTCGAAAAAAGAGGGCGGGATAACCCCGCCCTTCTTCTTTGCGCTAGCCTAACAAAGATTAATGTTAGTGTAAATCAAACGCCATGGGCAAATGCTGCTCAGGGGTAAAGGTGTTGCCCATAGTCGTCCGCGGCGCGGTGATCAAATAGGACGCTACGTTAGCAATGTCTTCATCGGATAACTTCTGCGCCACATGCTGCATCTGCGCCAATGGATCATTCGCGCGACTGCCGTCGCGCCAGTGCTTCAACTGATTAGTCAGGTAAACATACTTCTGCAGACCAATCTGCGGATAGATCGGCTCCGCACCGCGGCCATTATATTGATGACAGGATTGACACGCCGGCACATTCTTCTCGGGAACCCCGTATAAAACGATGGACTTGCCCAGGTAGGTGGAACCCACCGTCTGGCCCGCAGCAGTCAGATCCTTGGGGCTAGAAAGCTCCTTCATGTTGATGGGCAATTTCTGGCTGAGATAGCCCGCCACGTCAACCCGGTCTTCCGGGGTCAAGCCCTTGGCATTGGTATTCATTACGAACATGGTTTGGTCGGTACGACGATCATGGGCAAAGTCTTCCAACTGCTTGATCAAGTAAACCATCCCCTGACCGGCGAGACGCGGCGTCCCCATATTGTCGTCACCCATCCCCTCAGGGCCGTGACAGGAGTTACATGCCGGTACGTCACCCTTGCCGTTATGAAAGATTTTCTCTCCATTGGCAACGTTGAAATGTATGCCGTGGGCCATATCGGCATTCTCGGCTTTCATCTTATCATCCGCCGCCTGCACCGTATTGGTAGCGCCCAACAACGCCGCCAACGCCAATGACGCCAAAATCACATTGTTTCGTTGCATCTTTGGATGCCCTCCCAATCGATTTAACATTCTTATCACCCTGTGAGTCCCAGTATCAAAACTCTATCGTGCCAGGGAGCGTTATCTGAATCACCTGCAAGGTGCACGAGCGCGCATTTTGTAGATGTCCCACCCCTACCCAAAACTTATCGATCAGCTCAAGAATTCTTTTTGAACAATACGTAAGCCAATGCATATGCACACACGAACCATACCGCATAAATCAACAAGACATGCCCTGTGTCAAACATGTTGCACCTCCACTTATAAGAGATCTACCGCACAAAAAAGTGGCGGAATGTATAGCACGACCGTCCAAAAGATTGCAAGCCTAAAGTGTATCCAGCATCCCTCTCAGCTGCAACCTAAAATTGCTGATGGCGACCCATATATCCCACCCCACGTCGCCGCATTATAGACAAGTAGGATAATGATTGCGCGTTGAATTCGATATCACGCGAGCATCCTCGCTCACAGAGCGCCGCGCTCAACTATTACACCGCGGCATCCGTCAAAAATACGACTTCGTGGATGCTGCCCAGCAATTTATAGCGATGACCGTGGCGCTATTTTAGGATATGATTCGCTTTACAAAAAACGCGCTTTATAAATTGCACTCCCCACCTGGTAATATTGCACGCGATGTTGGCACGTATCCCCATTCAGATCAAAATCCTCCTGCTATTTTTGTTCTGGGGCGGACTCGCCCTCCTCTTTCATCTACTGCGCTTTGATCCCTATGGCATCGACGAGACGGCCGCCAGGGCCTTATTGCTCAACTGGACGGTAGCGGACCATGTGGTCAACCCCATCGTGGTCTTCGGCCTGCCGGATCTGCGCGTACTGCTATTTGCACCGCTCGGAATTTATTGGACGGGGAGCATCATAGCCGTCAAGGTCTTCACCGCGCTGATCGCTTTCGCCGCGAGCCTATTGCTGTACCGCTGGGCGCGCCGCACCATGAGCCAAGAAGTCGCCCTGATCGGCAGCGGTCTGCTCTTGATCGCCCCGCTGACCTTTACACAGATAAACGCCGTCGGCATCGGCCCTTTTTTGCTGCTGCTGTTTGCCCTGGGCCAATGGCTGGATGACAAGTATCGTCAAGCCCAGCGCCAATTGGGAGGGTGGTACTTCATACAATTAATCGTCGCCGCCATCGCCGTCAGCCTGCACCCCGCCGGCCTGGCCTATCCCCTTTCCCTGATGTGGGAATGGCACAAGAACCCCATCGACAAGCGCCATCGCTTACAAGTCATGGCGGGATTGAGCATCACTACTGTACTGATTTTGATCCTGCGTTTCGGCTGGCCCGCCTTGGAGTGGGGCAACAACCCCATGGCCGTACTGACCGATCTCGTCTATGTCAGCGGACCGGCCAGCGAGGGCCCCTCCTGGATGTTGGGACTGATCCCCAGCGCTATCCTCGCCCTTTTCGTGCTCAGCGACTTCCGTGAATTGTTCAACGATGTATTGGGCCGCATGTTGCTGGGCGGGCTGCTATTGGGATCCGTGGCGGCCGACCCCGGCTGGGCGATGCTGGCCTTGGCCATTATTCTTTATCGCGGCCTGTATAGACTGATCAACATCAACCAAGGCTTGCAGGCCGGCGGTCTCGCCGGACAACGCGGCATGGTATTGGTCGCCGTCTTCGCCTTGGCCACCGCCTACATGATCGCCGACAAGGTCCAGCGTTTTGACATTCTGCAAGGGGCGGTATCCCCGCAGGACGAGGTCATACGCACCCTGTCCGGCGAACTCGAGGATCTCAAACAGCCCGTCGTGACCATCAGCCAGTGGCCGGCGCGCACCCTGCTCGCCACCAAACAAACGACTTTCCCCCTCCCGCCGCCCGCACAGGATGCACAAGGCTTGTTGAAAAATCTCCACGGCGCGCATTTTCTGCTGTTCGATCCCTACGACAAGAGCAACAAACAATTGACCCGCCAAGTCTCGGAGCTGACCTATCAGCTGAAGACCATCATGGTCCGCCAGAGTGCGGTTCTGGTAGAGATCATGGATACCCCGGACAAAGACAAGACCGCCGCCCCGCACACTTGAGCGGAACCCTTAGGACTTTGCGATAACGTCGTGCCGCTTGATGCCGTCGCGATAAAGCCAAATGGAACCGAAGCGCAGCACGCTCAGCGCCAACAACAATACCGACATGGCATAAATCTGATCCGGATTAATCTTGGTCTCGAACAAATCGATCATGATCTCCCGCAGGATAAACACGATGGTGGCATCGACGATGAACGTGATACGCAATTGTCGCGAGGTAAAATAGTCCACAATCGATCTGATCAACTCCACCAGAATAAACAAGGTCAGCAGCTCGGAGATAATGCTCTGAAAATCCTGGGTAAGCTCCTTGTGAACCATCAACACCCCCACGGTCTTAAATAGATGCAGCACACCGATCATGATGCCGAAGGTAATCATCAGCAGAATCACGCCAAAGATGGCGTCGATAACGCCGTGGAAGACATTGAGCAAATTAATTTCTCTTAGATTCATCACCTATCCCTCACAAGGTACCGCCGCCAATTTCTCGGCCAAGGGCTCAAGACTGACAATGCGGGCAAAAATAGGTGGCGCGCTGCCCCAGCCTCACCGCTTCGATCTCATGCGCGCAACGCCGGCAGGGCTGGCCGGCCCGCCCGTACACCAGTAATTGCTGAGCAAAGTAACCCGAGCGCCCCGCCCCGTCCACATAATCGCGCAAGGTGGTGCCGCCGGCGGTAATCGCCTTGCGCAGCACCCGCTTGATCGCCTTGACGATCAACACGAATTCCGCCGCCGTCACCTTGCCGGCGGCGCGCTGCGGATGCACCCCAGCCATGAACAAGGCCTCGTTGGCATAGATGTTCCCCACCCCGACCACCACCTTGGCGTCCATGATGAATTGCTTGACGGGTACGCGGCGACCGCGGGCGCGCTGCGCCAGGTAGGCGGCGGTGAACGCCGCCGTCAGCGGTTCCGGTCCCAGATCTCTCAACAAGGGATGCAGCAGCGGATCTTGGTCGGTCCAGACCATCAAGCCGAAGCGACGCGGATCGCGCAGGCACAAGGCCAGGCCGTTACTCAGCTGCAGATCGACATGATCATGTTTCTGCGCCGGCCGGTCCGCGGGTACCAAGCGCAGCGTCCCCGACATGCCGAGGTGAACGATCACGGTCCCGGTGCCGCATGCCAACAATAGATATTTACCGCGACGACCGACCTCCAGAATCCGTTGCCCGCTCACCTTGGCGGAAAAGTTGCGTGGAATAGGATGGCGCATACGCCGCTCCCTCACAATCACCCGGGTAATCTTTTGGCCGCTTATATGGGGGGCAATACCACGGCGAGTGGTCTCCACCTCGGGAAGTTCAGGCATAGGGATGAACGCTGTAGAGCGCTAGTTCTTTTTAGTCGCCGCTGCTGCAGGCTTGGGGATTTTCACAGACAATAAGCGATCCGCGCGCTCCGAAGCAACATAGAATTGCATGCCGATCTCCGGCCGGGCCAAGATCAATTCCGGCCTGCGCGCGATGATTTGGTAATGCAGAGGGTGCGCCTGACCTGCCACCCCTATCATCACTTCCCCCTGTGCAGCCTGTTTTTCATAGGGAGCGACGCGCAAGGCCTGGGCATCGCGCCATTCGTCCACCAGGGCCTGGGCGGCGTCGGTTGAGAACCCTTTTTCCGGCGGCGTCTCGAGCCATTCACCCTTGTCGTTGCGCGACAGCTTGCCGTCCGGCACCTGCAAGGCAACAATCTGCGCACCCAGCGGCACCAGATCACGGCTGACCCACGCCGCGGCATCTCCGCTCAACTCGAACATGTAGCGGTCGGAGATCAAGTGAATGGTATCGCCCACCTGCACGTAACGCTGCTGATCCACGGGCGTCACGCCGCCGAACAGGATCTCGGTATCGTTGAGCCGCAAACGCACCGCCGGCTTGGCCAAACCGTATTCGCTCAAATCCCGACCGGCCGCCGCGAACCGTGACAGACTCTTGGTTTGCAGCACGCCCAGCAAATCATCCACCCTCACCCCGTTGGCTGCGACCTGGACCGGCTGGGACATCCGCCATGCGGCGCCTTGCTTGTCGAGGGCGATGCTGCCGTTGTGATTGGTGATGACTATCTTGGTGATGGCCGCCGGACTCATGGCGGTGAGCTTGACCTCGGGGGGTTTAGGGGCGTGACCGGGTTCTTTCCATACCACCCACACCAGGGCCAGCAAGGCAATGGCCAACCACACATTGAGCAACATCCGCTTGCCCATAACCGCCCCCCCCACCCTTAGCGTTTGCGTCGCCGCAACCAAATAGTCATACCGCTAACCAACAATACGGCCGGCAGACCGAACAGAAAACCGAAACCGATGATCCCCGATTGCAGCGACGAGAGCTGCAGACTTGTATCCGGCGCGGTCTTGGCGGGGATGTCCAGAAAATGCTCATCGTCGCTCAGCCAGTTGATCATATTCATGCCGAGATCGAGATTACCCACATTACCCACATATTGATTGGCGAGAAAATCACCGTCACCCGTGACAATGACCCGCTGTCGTTTGCCGCCGTGCGCGGCACCCGCCTTGTCCGCCGCCGTGCGCGTCAAGGTCTCACCGATGGTCACCGGACCGCGGATATCTTCCTTTTCATTGAACTGCACCTTGCCGGTGAGTTTACCGGTCTCCACCCAGCTGCTCTCGCCGGTCTTGAGGAAGCCATCGGCCTGCCAACCCTTGGGCGCCGTGACGTTCAAGCCCGCCGCCAGAGGAAACACCGTCAAGAGATTAAAATCCTTGGTCACCGGGTCGGCGCCATAACTGGTGACCGCGGCGATGGCGGCACTCTGTATCCCCAGCAACTGGGTGGTGAGGTCCACGACGATGCCAGGCAGGAATTTCACGCCCAGCTCATCGGCCACCGGCTCCAAACCGTGCAGCGGGCCGGGATCGCCCAACCACAGCAGATTCCCGCCGCGCTTTACATAATCCTGAATTGCCTTCACCTCACCGGGCAACAAATCCACCTGCGGTGCGCTGATCACCAACACGGTGGTGTTATCCGGGATGCTGCCCGCCTGCGCCAGGTTGAGGCTGCGGGTCTTGAAGCCTTTATCCTCCAGCTGTTTTACCCACAGCGATAAACTGTTGTTGGCCTCACCATCAGGCCGACGCTCGCCATGACCATCGAGGAATACCAACCAGCGCTCGCCGCTGCGCAACAGGCGCTGCAGGGCGTTGGTAATATTCTGTTCCTTGAGTTCGAAGGGCTTGAGGTGTTCCTTACGACCGCCATACTCGATCACCACCTCGCCGTCGTTGGTCACTCCCATGGCTTGGGCGCGCGCCGGATCGGTATCGGGATTGATAAAGCTGAGGCTGACATCGGATTTATAACGCTGATAGCGGCCGATCACGTCGCGGATATGATCGCGCAACTGCCGGGTATCGCGGGCGAAAGCGGTGACGGCAATCGGACCTTTGGCCTGCTGCAGCAACTTAACGCTGGCCGCGGACAGGGAACGGCGGACATTGGCGGTCCAGTCCGCCTGATAGTTGTAGCGGGTACTCACCCAGGCCGTCAAACCGACCACGCCCAACAGCAGCGCGACGAATAAAACATTATTCAAGCGGGTTAAGCGTCTTGAGCGTTTTGTTACTTGCATATCG
This sequence comes from uncultured Gammaproteobacteria bacterium, assembly GCA_963810615.1. Lineage (GTDB taxonomy): Bacteria > Pseudomonadota > Gammaproteobacteria > DRLM01 > DRLM01 > JARRQJ01. The sequence goes on from CAWEOA010000002.1 coordinate 459,499, forward strand.
GCCTTAACTGATGATGATGGCGACCAAAGCTCAGTGTTGCAAACGATCGGTGTCGAGGCGCCGGATACTGAGCAAGATGAAGGTAACGATGAACAGCAGGTAGTAAATCACGTCGCTGCTGTTGAACACGCCTTTGAGCAGGGACTGATAATGCCTCAGAATGGACAGATAGCCGAACAATCCGCTGTACTCGCCGCTGCGGTCGGCGCCCGCCCAGTCGATAATCCACAGCCCCAGCAGGATGCCGAAGGTGCTGACCGCGGCGATGGCCGGCTGCACCGTCAAGGTGGACATGAACACACCCACCGCGATGAAGCTCGCCGTCAGCAGCGCCACCCCCAGCATAGCCGCAGCGTACATCCCGAAGTCGATGGTGCCGCCGCTGAGCAGGGACAGCGGCATCAATCCGATCATCGCCACCAATATCATAAAAAATGCCGTAACCCCGAGAAACTTGCCCAGCACGATGTCGGTCATGGACACCGGCGCCGACAGCAGCAGGCTCAAGGTCTGGCCGCGTCGCTCCTCGCTGATAAGACGCATGGTCAACATCGGCACTGCGAACAACAAAAAGATCGAGGCATCCCCGAGCAAGGGCGCCACGATCAGATCGGTAATCCCCGGGGCCCCCTGCATCATCGCCAGGCGCGGCTGCAAGGCCATGTAATTGTCGATGCCGATCAGAAAAAAATAGGCGAGGATGATCTGCTCCACCGCCAATACGCTCCAAGCCAGCGGCGACAAGAACATCCGCCGCAATTCATGGGCCGCAATGTGCCAGATCATGCTGCCGCTCCTTCGTCATGCTCGGTGGGATCGCTGCGGGTGATATCGACGAACACCTGCTCCAGGGACATGCGTTCCGGGATCAATTCATACAAGCCCCAATCGCGGCGCGCCGCCTCCAGCGCCAATTGCTCGGCGGGATTGTGCTCGGGGCGGTAATGCAGGCGCCACGAATCGTCGCCCACCGCCTCCACCGCCTCCACCCCGGGCAGCTGCTGCAATTCGCCGATGGGCGGCGAACGCCGCAATCCCACCAACAGGCTGGAGGCGCGCATGCGCAGCTGCAGCCCCTCGATGCTGTCGTTGAGCACCAGTTTGCCGGCGCTGATGATCTGCACCCGATCACATACCGCCTGCACCTCGGGAAGGATGTGGGTGGAAAGGATGATACTGTGCTCGCTGCGCAATTCACGGATCAGGGCGCGAATCTCGCGCATCTGCAGCGGATCGAGACCCACGGTCGGCTCATCGAGTATCACCACCGCCGGCGCGTGAATAATGGCCTGGGCGATCCCCACCCGCTGCTGATACCCCTTGGAGAGATTGCCGATGAGCCGCCGCCCGACCTCGGTCAGCCCGCAGCGTTCCTTGGCGGTGGCGATGGCGGTGCGCTGCTGTGCGGCGGGAATGCGATTGAGGCGCGCGCAGTACTGCAAATATTCATCCACGCTCAGCTCGCGATACAGGGGCGGTTGATCCGGCAGATACCCGAGACCGGCCTTGGCGGCGATGGGCTGATCAAGGAGATCGATACCGTTGATCCACACCTGCCCGGCACTGGGCGCCAGGTTACCGCTGATGATCTGCATGGCAGTGGACTTGCCGGCGCCATTGGGCCCGAGCAGGCCCAGGACCTCGCCCTTGCCAACGCTGACACTGACATCGTTCAGGGCGCAGGTGTGTCCGTAATAGCGGTAGACGTGCTCTAATTGAATCAGGTTTGTTGCATCGCTCATGCGTCTCGGTTTCTCTTTGTTGCTGTTGCTAACGCCGCGGCAAAAACAGGATAAAGCTTAGGTTCTCTAGGAGCCACGGCATTATACTCAAGACGAGCATTAAAGAGTCCGCTAGCGCAGAAAAGTTCCCGCAAATGACCAAGCCAGGCAAACACCCCGAAATATTGTTGGGCATAGACACCGGCGGCACCTTCACCGACTTCGTAGTCTACGATGGCGCGACGCTGCGCATCCATAAATGCCTGTCGACGCCCGCGGCGCCGGAACAGGCCATCCTGGCGGGCATCAAGGATCTCGGCATCGATACGCGGCAACTGCATCTGGTGCACGGCTCCACCGTCGCCACCAATGCGGTACTGGAGGGCAAGGGCGTACGCACCGCCTTCATCACCAACCGCGGCTTCAAGGACATTCTCACCATCGGCCGCCAAGCCCGCCGCGAGCTTTACAATCTGCAGCCCGCGCCGCTGCCGCCGCCCGTGCCGGCGGAGCTGTGTCTGGAAACCGGCGGCCGCCTCGCCGCCGACGGTGGCGTCGTCGACCCCCTCAGCGCTGAAGATCTCGCGGCACTGCGCAGTGCACTGCAACAACTCAAGCCGCAAGCAGTGGCCATCAATCTGCTGTTCTCGTTTCGCGACGACAGCTTCGAGCGGGCGATCGCCGACATCGTCCCGGCGAACGTCTTCGTCTCGCGCTCCTCGGAGGTCCTACCGGAATATCGTGAGTACGAGCGCGGCATCACCACCTGGCTGAACGCCTGGGTGGGACCGCTGGTACAAGGCTATTTACGGAAATTGCGCCAGGCCTTGCCCGACGCCGCCATCGCGGTGATGCAGAGTTCCGGCGACACCATGGGTATAGCCGAGGCGGGACGCCACGCCGTGCGCATGCTGTTGTCGGGGCCGGCGGGCGGCCTGATGGGGGCACGCTTCATCGGCGCCCGCAGCGGGCATCAACACCTGCTCACCTTCGATATGGGCGGCACCTCCACCGATGTGGCCTTGATCGACGGCGAGACGCGACTCACCGGCGAAGGCCGCATCGGCCCCTATCCGGTGGCGGTGCCCATGGTGGATATGCATACCATCGGCGCCGGCGGCGGCTCCATCGCAAGGGTCGACGCGGGCGGGCTGTTACAGGTCGGACCGCAATCGGCGGGCGCCGATCCGGGACCAGCCTGTTATGGTCGCGGCGGTCGCGAGCCCACGGTGACCGATGCCAATCTGATCCTGGGCCGTTTGCTGCCTGATCATTTTCTCGGCGGCAAGATGCGACTCGATACCCAGGCTGCTCGTGCTGCCGTTGCCCGTATCGCCGCCCCCCTAGGGATGAGCGTGGAGCAAGCGGCGCTCGGCATCGTGCGTATCGCCAATGAACACATGGCGCGCGCCTTGCGGATGATCTCGGTGCGACGCGGCATCGATCCGCGTCACTTCACCCTGCTGTCCTTCGGCGGTGCCGGCGGCCTGCACGTCTGCGCCTTGGCGGAATCCCTGGATATGAACCAGGCCCTAATCCCCATCCATGCCGGCGTGTTGTCGGCGCTGGGTATGCTGGTGGCGCCCCACGGCCGCCGGCTGTCGCGCACCTTGAACTGTTTGCTGGAAGAAGTCGATGCGCAGGTGCTGGAGAGGGAATTCGCCGCCCTGGAGCAGCAGGGGGTGGCGGCCTTACGCCAAGAAGGAGTGTCTGCGGATAATCTCCTGCTGGAGCGTAGCGTGGATCTGCGCTACCGCGGCCAGTCCACCGCCCTCACCCTGGCCTGGAAAAATAGCCGGAATGCCGCAACGGCATTCCATGCCGCCCATGAGCTGAGCTACGGCCATCGTCTCGAGTTACCCATCGAATTGGTGAACCTGCGCGTAACCGCGCGCGAGCCACAACCGGATCTCGATTTGCCCGCCATGCAAACCGTCCATGAGGGCGCGGCGACCGCCAGTGCGCGGATCTTTGGCGTCAGCTCACCGGTAGCGGTATGGGAACGAACGGCTCTGCACGCTGCGCAGTGGCTGCAGGGTCCGGCGCTGATCATCGACAGCGTCTCCACCACCTTCCTAGCCCCGGGCTGGCAATGCCGCCGCGACGACGACGGCAATCTACTGCTGGAGAGATGCCCATGACTTCAAGCCGCCATTCATAAACACGCAGCCTCAAATAATTAGAGGAATACCCAGGCGGCGACACCCAGGAAGGACATGAAACCCACCACATCGGTAAAGGTGGTCAACAGCACCGATCCGGCCAGAGCCGGATCGATACCGAGACGACGCAACAGCAGCGGGATGATGGTCCCCATCACCGCCGCGGTGATGAGATTGACCACCATCGCCAAGCCTAAAATCCACGCGATCTGCATATTATCGAACCACAGCCCGGCGATGACCCCTACCACCAAGGCCCAGATCACCCCGTTCACCAAGCCCACCGCGATCTCCTTGGTGAAGAAACGCCAGGCATTGGCTTGGCTGATCTGACCCAGGGCCATGCCCCGGATCACCAGGGTCAGGGTTTGACTGCCGGCGATGCCACCCATGCTGGCCACGATGGGCATCAACACCGCCAGGGCCACCACTTTCTCGATGGCGGCGTCGAACAGGCCTATCACCCACGACGCCAACAGGGCGGTAGCGAGATTGACCCCCAACCATACTGCGCGGCGGCGGCTGCTGGACGCCACCGAGGCGAACAGATCCTCTTCCTCGGACAGGCCGGCCATACTCATCAGGGAGTGATCCGCATCTTGCCGGATGACGTCCACCACGTCGTCGATGGTGATGCGCCCCAGCAATTTGCCCTGACCATTCACCACCGGCGCCGACACTAAATCGCGGTGCGCGAATAGATTCGCCACTTCGGTATCGGAGGTCATGGCATCGATAGGCTCCATATCACCGATCATGATCTCGCCTACGGTAAGCGCAGGGTCTTGGGTGACGATTCTGTTGATGGGCAGCAAGCCCAAATAGGTATCATCACGCTTGACCACGATGAGGCTGTCGGTCGTCGCCGGGATCTCGCCGCGGCGGCGCAGATATCGCAACACCACGTCGAGGGTGACGTCGGGTCGAACGGTGACGGTATCGGTATTCATCAAGCCGCCGGCGCTGTCCTCCGGGTAGGGCAATACCGACTCCAGGCGCTTACGATCCTGATAGCTCATGGAATTCAGGACTTCGGCCACCACCGCCCTGGGCAAATCCTGCAGGAAATCCGCCAGATCGTCGGTCTCCAACCCCTCGCTGGCGGCCAGCAATTCATGGGGCTCCATCTCTCGAATCAGGCCGGCGCGCACCCCGTCGCTGAGGTGCAGCAACACGTCGCCTTCATACTCCGGAACGACCATTTCCCAGGCAATCTTGCGACTGTCGGCGGGGAGCGATTCAAGAAGGTGGGCGATTTCGCCAGGATAAAGGCTGTTAAGCATGAGGCGGACGTTGCTGAGAACGCCGCTTTCCAAGGCCTGATGAAAGCGGCGCAGATTGGCCTCGCGCTCAACGCCTTCCCGAATTTCCGTCATACAACACCCCCGCCTCTCGCAGCAAGAGTGTAAGGGAAAAGACAGCGCGATGGGAGCGATGATGAAAATCATCGGACGAAATGTCGCCGTGATTGCGCAGATAGCCGAGCGCGAAACAAGAACAACATCCGGCAAGTAATATGAACGCCCGCAACCACGACCATCAATTATGATCGACCTGCACACGCTTTGCAGCGGTGCCGAAACCCTATTCCGGCTCCCCGAAACGGTCGAGAATCAGTTGCTGCAGCTGGGTCCAGGCCTGTTCTTCATCCCGGCCTTCGATAATCAACTCCAAGGACACACCTTTGGCAGCCGCCAACATCATCACACCCATGATGCTCTTGCCGTTGACCACCCGCTCACCGCGCACCAGCTGCACCTCGCTGTCGAAGGTCGAGGCCAGGGTCACGAACTTGGCGGCGGCCCGCGCATGCAGTCCCAGTTTATTAATGATGGTAATTTCTCTACGTATCACGTCCGTCACTCAAGATTTCAGGCACACAATAAAAGATACCGTCACGCCCGCCGCTCTCCGCCTTGAGCGCCAACTCCGTTACACTGAGCGTCGGATAATTCATGATCCGCACCAGCATCGGCAGATTAATACCGCTCACCACCAAGACCTTATGATCGACCGCCAGGCGCGCCGCGATATTGCTGGGCGTCGATCCGTACATATCGGTCAGGATCAGCACCCCGTCGCCCTGGTTGAGTTTGGCCGCCAGGTCCCGCCCACGCTTTACCATTGCGTCCGGATCGCAGTCGGCCATCACCGGCAACACTTCCGCCATCAACGGACACATCCCCAACATATGGGCGGCCGTTTCATAGAGGGCCGTCCCTACATGATCGTGGGTAATAATCAATAATCCGACCATTACGACAATTCTCGATGACGCGTCAGCACATTGCTGCGTTTGGCTTGGAAATGGGCGCCCAAGCGCTCCACCATATAAACGGAGCGATGATAACCGCCGGTACACCCCACCGCCACCGTCATATAACTGCGATTCTCCGCCTCGAAGTGCGGCACCCAAGTATCCAGAAAATCACGAATGCCTTCAAACATGCGACCCACCGTCGGCTGCTGTTCCAAAAAGCCGCGCACTTCCGCATCGAGACCGGTCAAAGGCCGAAGATGCGGCTCCCAATAGGGATTGGGCAGACAACGCACATCGAACACAAAATCCGCATCGGGAGGCAAACCATGCTTGTAACCGAACGAGGAAAACAACAGAGACAAGGTCTGTTGGCCCGCCCGACCCATGCGCTCCCTCACCAGGGTACGCAGCTGATGCACATTGGTGTGACTGGTATCGAGATGCCAATCGGCGTCCGCCGCCACCGGAGACAACAAGCGCCGCTCCGCTTCGATCGCCTCGTTCAAGGGCACGCTGGTATCGCTGAGGGGATGTTTACGCCGCGTCTCGCTGAAACGCTTCAACAAGGTCTGGTCATCGGCGGTGAGAAATATGATCTCGCATTGAATTCCCTCGGCGCGAACCGCTTCCAATATGGCGGGAAACTCCTCGAAATCATCGGTCAGATTACGGGCATCGACCCCTACCGCCGCATCGCAGTAGTGACGCTTAGGCGCATTTTTCAGGTGCCGGGCCAGGGACGGCAATAATTTGAACGGCAGATTATCGATGCAGTAAACACCCATATCCTCCATCGCCTGCAAGGCGATGGTCTTGCCCGAACCCGACAAGCCACTGACCACGATCAGTTTCATGACTCACCTGTTAAAGACGATTGCTGGCGTCTGTTAAAATCCGCCGCGGCGTCATAACCGCCCGACATCAATTGATGACTGCGTACCGCCGTCTCCACCAGGATCGCCAGATTGCGTCCCGGCGCCACCGGCAAGGTAATCCGCGGCACTTGCTTATCCAATACTACGACACTATCACGACTGGCGCGCAAGCGATCGATAGCGGCAAGTTGCTCACCACTCATAAGCTGCAATTTTAAGATGATGTTAAGTTCGGCGCTGGGCATGACGGCCATATCGCCGAACATGGCACGAACGTTGATGATACCCAGGCCGCGCACCTCGAGAAAATCGCGCAGCACTTCGGGGCTACGTCCCTCGACCGAACCGGATGGCGAACGACTAAACTCCGGGGCATCATCGGCGATCAAGCGATGGCCGTGATTAAGGAGTTCCAGGGCCAGCTCACTCTTGCCGACGCCGCTGGAGCCGGCCAATAACACCCCCTGCTGTATCACTTCCATGAATACACCATGCAAAGTGACTTTTTCTTTGAGCATGGCCGACAGCCGCTCCTTACTCAAAACGGCTTACCTATGGCCATCATTTCCATGTCGGATGAATGACGCTCACGGCTCAGACAAGCCGCTAGGTGGGTGTCGCCGCTTGACGATGGCGCGCAACTTCTTCGCCGGTCAATAGCGCATAAACTTCCTCCGCGCTGGTCGCACGCCGCATGCCATCGCGTAGACGCTCGTCACTGAACAAGGCCGCCAACGAGGCCAGAATCTGCAAATGCTCCTCGGTGGACTCGACCGGCACCACCAAGGCGCAGACCAGATCGACCGGCGCCCCGTCCATGGCATCGAAGTCCACGCCCTTTTCCAGCACAGCGAAGGCGCCGATGGGATGGGTGACGGATTTGAGCCTGCCATGAGGAATGGCCACCCCATGACCGATACCGGTACTGCCCAGGCGCTCACGCGCCAGGAGGCAATCGAAAATTTCCATTTCCAGCAGGTTCGCTTGAGCCGCGGCGATCAAGCCGCTCACCTCTTCCAAGGCCCGCTTTTTGCTGGTGACCTTCGATTGCCTGATGACCCGTTCGGGCGATATGAAATCTGCGATTTGCATGCTTGTTATTCCCCCCGTCTCATCTTATCCGTGAGACTGCTCGACCCCACGTGTATTACTTGGCAACACCGTTGCGGTAATCGGTGTTTTTTTCCTTTTGCTTTTTCACCTGCCTGTCCAGCTTATCCACCAAGCCGTCGATGGCGGCGTACATATCATCGGCCTCGATATCGGCGAATACCGTACCGCGATGCAGATTGATGGTCGCCTCCGCCTTGTGACGGAGCTTCTCTACACTCAAAACGACATGCACAATTCCCACTTGATCGAAATGCCGCGCCAAACGCTCCAGCTTTTCGGTCACATATTGACGCAGTGCAGGGGTGATTTCTATATGTTGGCCACTGAGTTGAATCTGCATGGTTTGACTACCTCATTAAGTTATTAAATTAATCTTTTTCGTTCATTGGACGGTGGAATGGCCATGGCCTCCCGGTACTTCGCCACGGTGCGCCGCGCAACATTGATGCCCTGCTCGCACAGAATCAATGCGATCTTGCTGTCGCTGAGCGGTTTGCGCTGATTTTCCGCCGCGACCAGCTTTTTGATCAAGGCACGAATCGCCGTGGACGAACACTCTCCGCCCGCCGCCGTGGAGACGTGACTGGAGAAGAAATACTTAAGTTCGAAGATGCCGCGCGGGGTCCACATGTATTTCTTGGTAGTCACCCGCGAAATAGTGGACTCATGCATACCCACCACCTCCGCCACGTCATGCAATACCAGCGCCTTCATCGCCTCTTCACCATGCTCCAGGAAACCGCGTTGTCGCTCCACGATACAGGAAGCCACCTTGAGCAAGGTCTCGTGGCGGCTTTGTAGACTCTTGAGAAACCAGCGCGCCTCCTGCAGTTGCCCCTTAAGATACGTGTTGTCGCTGCTCGAGTCGGCGCGGCGGATTAAACCCGCATACTGCTTGTTGATGCGCAGCCGCGGCACGGCTTCTTCGTTCAACTCCACCCGCCATGTACTGTTGTGTTTACGGACGATGACATCCGGGATGACATATTCCGCCTGACTGCTGGCAATGCTGTTGCCCGGCCGCGGATTCAGTGTCTGGATCAAATCGATGACCGACTGCAAAGCTAGCTCATCGAGTTTAAGACGCCGCGTCAGCTGAGTGTACTCCCGATTGGCCAGCAGGGGTAAATGCTCATCCACCAGACACCTGGCCTCCGCCAGCATGGGGATATCCGCCGGAAATTGCTGGAGTTGAATCATCAGGCATTCCCGCAGGTCGCGGGCGGCCACGCCGGGGGGGTCGAAATTATGGATACGGTGCAACACGGCCTCGACCTCATCCAGCTCCACGTCCTTGTCGGCATCCATACCCTGTTGAATCTCTTCCAGGGGAGTCGTCAGATAACCGTCATCATCGATACTGTCGATAATGGCTGCGGCGATTTCACGATCGGTGTCGGTGAAAGGAGCAAGATCCATCTGCCAGGTCAGGTGATCGCGGAGACTCTCGGCAGGACTGTCCTGGATTTCGAAGAGGCGGTTGTCCGCTTCGGCGCCGGTCGCGCCCAGCCCGCCCGAGTCGTAGACATCCTCCCAACTGGTGTCCACCGGCAATTCCGCCGGGATATCGCCGGGCATAACACCGGTCGCCGTCTCGTCTTCACCGCCCGCCACGTTGATTTCGCCGCTGAGACCGGCCGTCGCGGCCATGTCTTCTTCCCCGTTAAGACGTTCAGGGGTGGCATCATCCGCGCCGTAGTCGACCGCACCGCCGGTATCGGTGTCACCCTCACCCTCTTCGGCCATTTCCAGCAGGGGATTGCTTTCCAAGGCCTGCTGCACCTCGGTTTGCAGCTCCAGAGTCGACAACTGCAACAGGCGTATCGCCTGTTGCAGTTGCGGCGTCATCGTCAGATGTTGTCCAAGACGTAGTTGAAGCGATTGTTTCATCTAGGCACTACTTGATCACGGCATTAATTCAGTCATAACTGCTTAGTTTAACGCAATTGCCGGGCAACTGCAGTTTATCCCTTACAAGGTAAAGTGCTCGCCTAAATAGACGGCACGCACCTGTTCATTGTTTAACAACTGTTGCGGAACGCCCTCGGCGATCACCTTGCCGTCATTGACGATATAGGCCCGCTCACAAATCCCCAAGGTTTCCCTTACGTTGTGATCCGTAATGAGAATGCCGATACCTTTTCCCTTCAACTGCTTGATGATGCTTTGGATGTCGATCACCGACAAGGGATCGACACCGGCAAAAGGCTCATCGAGCAGGATAAAACTGGGCTGCGTCGCCAAGGCCCGCGCAATCTCCAGGCGCCGCCGTTCGCCGCCGGACAAACTCATCCCCATGCTGTTCTTCAAATGGGCGATATGCAGCTCTCCCAACAATTCGTCGCAGCGCTGCTGCCGTTGAACGCGCGTCAGACCCGGCAAGGTCTCGAGTATGGCCATGATATTGTCCGCCACTCTCAATTTGCGGAACACCGAGGACTCCTGGGGCAGGTAACCGATACCCAGGCGGGCGCGAACATGCATGGGAAAGGCGGTAATATCCCGGTCATCCAGCAAGATGGCCCCATCGTCACACCGGATCAGGCCGATCATCATATAAAAACACGTGGTCTTACCCGCCCCGTTAGGCCCCAGCAGGCCCACCACTTCACCGCTGGCAAGACGCAGCGACACCCCGTCCACTACGCGGCGTGCGCGATAGCGTTTGGCCAAATCGCGGGCGATCAAAATACTCATGGCGCAGAAGGGGCAGGCGCCGGGGTTTGCGAACGAGGCTGTATGATCACTTGCACGCGCCCCGTATCACCCCCGCTGTTGAGGGCCTTCACCATTTGATTGGCGGTATCATATTCGATGCGACTGCCGGCGAATTCGTTCTTGCCCTGCCAAAGATGCGCGTCCTTTTCCAGGATCACCCGTTCGGCGGCGGCGAAATATTCGATGTGGCCGGCCTGACCGCGCATGTCCTGATCGTGATTATCCGGTCGCTGACGAAACGTGGCGGGATCACCGTCGGCCACAAGCTTGTCCACTTTTTGGCGGTCCGTACTGTACACCGTCACCTCTTGCGCATCCAAATGGGTACTGCCCTGGGAGTAATGCACATTGCCCCGGTAGATCGCGGTCCCGTGAGCATCGTCGATGACCACGCTGTCCGCTTCGATATGAATAGGCTGCTGCTTGTCGCTGGAGAGGGCCATGGCACACAGCGGCATCATCATCCCCAGACACAGAGCCATGCCCTTAGTGACGCGCATAGTCTCCCCGTACCTGGGCCAATAACTGGAAACGCCGTTGCTGTAGGTCCGCCTGCATCCCGATCGCCCGGGTGATACCCAAGTCGGTCAAAACGGTGACCGCTTGATCGGTCTCGGCATATTGCTTCGCCGGCACCACCCGCAACACGGACGTAGTCAGTTCCAGGGTATCGCGCTTATTGGTCACCAAGCGCTGCGCCTTGACGTGGTCCTGCAACAACACCGATTGGCCGCCCGTCGCCACGTGAGCCTGGTCGGAACTGATCAGCCACGCCGGCGCCGCCGGACGATAGACGGTCAGGCGAGGCATCTGCAGCTGCGAGGTATCATCGTCGGCGTAATGCTGCAACCCTTTTGCCTGCAGATAATAACGGGGACGCCCAGCCGCGTTCATGGTGGTCAAATCGAAGTCCGTCAGATAAAAGTCGGAAACGTGGCGTTTTTCGGGCGCGGTCACCAACTTCGAGACCGGCGCCTGCTCGATGGGCATCCACCAACTCAAGGTCGAGAGCCCCATCACCGTCATAACCACCAGCCACTTATCGGCACGGATGCGCATGTTTACTCCGGGCGGGGGGCCGTTGCCGCGGCGAGATAGCTTTGCCACAGATCTTGCAGCTTACCCTGGGCCTCCAGGATCAATTCGCACACATCCCGCACCGCACCGCGGCCGCCGGGATGCTGCGTCCGCCAATGGGCATGTTCCAGCAGCAAGGCATGGGCATCGCTGACCGCCACGGCCAGGCCGACGCGCAACATGATGGGAAGATCCACCACGTCATCACCCACATAGGCGGTTTGTTCCGGCGAGACGTGTAACTTATCCAGCAATTCGTAGAAAGCGGGCAATTTGTCCTGCTGCCCCTGATAGACATGACTTATACCCAGACCGGCCATGCGGTGGGTCACCGCCTCGGTACGCCGCCCGGAGATCACCGCCAACTCCACACCGGATGCCTGCAGCATCTTGAGGCCATGACCGTCGCGGGAGTGAAAGACCTTATTCTCGCGACCGGCTTCGTCGAAGATCAAACCACCGTCGGTCAATACGCCATCCACATCGAAGATCGCCAGCCGAATCGCCGCCGCCCTGCTCATCACTTCTTGTCTAGCAATATCCATTCAGTCAGTTCTCAGCTGTGAGCGATCAGCTTTCAGCTCAAAGCTGAGAGCTGAAAGCTTCTAAACTTAGACCACACCCGCCCGCAGCAGGTCATGCATATTCAAGGCGCCGATCAAAATGCCCGCCTCATCCACCACCATCAGGCCGTTGATCTTGGAGCTCTCCATGATCTGCAAGGCCTCCGCCGCCAGCATTCCCCGCATGGCCGTCTTGGCGTGGTGGGTCATGACGTCCTGGACCGGCGTGGTATGCACATCCACGCCCTGGTCCATGGTGCGGCGCAAATCCCCGTCGGTGAAGATACCCAACAAGTACCGCTGTCCATCGACGATGGCGGTCATACCCAGCCCCTTACGGGTCACTTCCACCAAGGTCTCGCTCAGCAGGGTATCCGGGGCCACCACCGGTACGGCCTCGCCGGTGCGCATCACGTCATCGATCAACAGCAGCAGGCGCCTGCCTAAGCGGCCGCCGGGATGGGAACGGGCGAAGTCTTCCTGGGTAAAACCGCGTGCCTCGAGCAAGGCGATGGCCAGGGCATCGCCCATGACCAGGGCCGCGGTGGTGCTGGCAGTGGGGGCGAGGTCAAGGGGGCAGGCCTCCTGGGCCACGCTGACATCGATATGGGCATCGGCCATGCGCGCCAGGGTGGACTGCGGATTGCCGGTGAGGGCGACCAGCGGCACGCCCAGCCGCTTGATGATGGGCAAGATCACCAACAATTCCTCCGTCTCGCCGGAGTTCGACAAGGTCAGCACCACGTCCTTCTCGGTGATCATGCCCAGATCACCGTGACTGGCCTCGCCGGGATGCACGAAAAACGCCGGGCTGCCGGTGCTGGCCAGGGTGGCCGCCAGCTTGCCGCCGATATGGCCGGATTTGCCCATGCCCAGCACCACGATGCGGCCTTCGCAGGCGAGCAGCACTTCGCAGGCGCGAACGAAATTCTCATCGACGCGCGCCGCCAAATCCGAGACCGCCTTAGCCTCGATGGCGATCACCGCGACACCGAGTTCCTGGAAGTTGGGATGGTGACGTTGCTGCGAGCTGCGTTTATTCATGAACGCCGCCCTCATGCCGCCACGGGATAACCGAGTTGACCCAGCTTTTGCCCCAGCGCCACCCGATCGAGACCTTCACCGCTGACGGTCACCTCGCCATCCTGAATCACCACCGCGACATCCTTCACCCCCACAAGGCTCAACAAACCGTCATGGATGGTGCTGACGCAGCCGCCGCACTTAACGTTCTTCACCCTGAATTTTTCCGTCTGCATCACTACTACCTCTTCATCTCACGGCCGACCGGCGCCCATCTTCCCATGCCTGCCGCCGCCTGCCAAATCGTACGCCAAGCGGCCATTCATGTCGCCGTCAGATAATGCACTACAATCCCGGCAAAAATCGCCATGCCGAACCAATTATTGTTGAGAAAGGCCTTGAAACATTCCCCCGGATCGCGGCGACGGATCAACAACAATTGATAGACGGCCAGGCCCATGGCCGTCACCAGGCCCGCATAGTAATACATACCCAGCTGCAATTGCCGGCCGATCATGATCATCACCACAAAGAACAAGCCCTGAATCAAGGCGATGAGATGGCGATCGGCCTCGCCGAACAGGATGGCGGTGGATTTCACGCCGATGCGCAGATCATCGGGCCGATCCACCATGGCGTACATGGTGTCGTAGGCGGTATCCCACAACACCGTGGCGATGAACAGCAACCACGCCACCGGCGGCACCGCACCGGTCTGCGCCGCATATGCCATGGGCACCGCCCAGCCGAAGGCCATGCCCAACACCACCTGCGGCAGGTGGGTGTAACGCTTCATGAAGGGATAGATCACGGCCAGCACCACAGCGCCGACGGACAGCATGACGGTCAAGCGGTTCATGAGCAATACCAGAGCGAAGGCCAGCAGGCACAACACCACGAACAAAGCCAGGGCCTCACGGGACGTGACCCGCCCGGCCGCCATGGGGCGTTGCCGGGTACGGGCAATGTGGGGATCTACATTGCGGTCGGCGTAATCGTTGATCACACAACCGGCGGATCGCATCAGCACCACCCCCAGGACAAATACCACTACCACCAAGGGCTGCGGATGCCCTGCCCCCGCCAACCACAGCGCCCACAAGGCCGGCCACAACAACAACAGGCTGCCGATGGGCCGATCCAGCCGCATGAGCAAGGCATATTGACGTAAACGCTCTTTCGTCACTGCCGATCACCTCATATCTCTTTTCATCCCGCGGCGGACAAGCCGAAGACGGACGCTATCACATCATTCCTTACACTACCGCCACAGTCGTCACATCAGCCTTGCGCCTGTTCTGCAAACAGCGCCGGAAGAAAGATCTCACTCACCAATAACGATTTGCCCCGCGAGCGGAAGACCGACCGTCGCCCCCACACGGCCTCGGGAGTCGGTAACCCACCGACGGCGTGGTTGAACAATTGTGCGTCGGGACCGATATGCGCCACCTCCACTGCACCGCGGTGCAGACGGGGATCGGCAAATAAGGTAGCACCCAGCGACCTGCTGCCAAGATAGGCCAGGCGGCGCTGCGCCCCGCGCAGGCTGCGCACCGGAATCACCGTGCGCGCGAACACCCACGGCCGCTCGCCGCACATCAGGCGCACCTCGCGGATCACAGCCCGCTCGCCGCGTTTGACGGCGAGCGCCCGTCGCTCGCTGGCCTGGGGATATCCCCAGCCCTGCCGCAATACCCGCACATGAAATCGCTCGCCGCAGGCCAGCTGCAGGCGGCGGGTCAGCGAAGAGGCATCCTCCAGCCAATCCCACACGGCAAGCGGCGCGGCACTGCGCAGCCACTGCCGCGCCGGCGCCCACTTCGGTTCACGCCGCCGCACTCGCTCACTACCAGCCGCGCCATCAGCCATTGCCCATCATCCCGCCTATCAGCGCCGTGGAAAAGGCGGGCATTGTACGCGCTAGCCTCACACATCGCCAAACTGGACGCCCTGCCCCAACCAGCGCCGGATCAGCGGCGCCACATGCCGGGGATAGCGTTCCAGCATCACGACGGCGGCACGTTCCACGGCGGGGATCAGCGACTGGTCGCGCAGCAGATCGGCAACGCGCAACTGCAATATCCCGCTTTGCCGGGTGCCCAGCACCTCGCCGGGACCGCGCAACTCCAGATCGCGGCGCGCGATCTCGAAACCATCGTTAGTGCGGCGCATCACCGCCAGGCGTTCCCGCCCCTGGGCGGACAGCGGGGGGCGATACATGAGCACGCAGGCACTGTGCTGGGTACCACGCCCCACCCGTCCCCGCAGTTGATGCAATTGCGCCAAACCGAGACGCTCGGCGTTTTCGATCACCATCAGACTGGCGTTAGGCACATCCACGCCCACCTCGATCACGGTGGTGGCCACCAGCAAATCCAAGTCACCGGCCTTGAAGGCCGCCATGATCCGTTCCTTCTCCGCCCCCTTCATGCGACCGTGCAACAGACCCACCCGCAACTCCGGCAAGGCCGCGAGTCAACAAGAGCGGCGGTCTCCGCCGCGGCCTGACACTGTAAGACCTCCGACTCCTCGATGAGGGTGCACACCCAGTAGGCCTGTTGACCCTGACGGCAGGCGGCCAGGATGCGTTGAACCACCTGGTCGCGGCGGGTTTCCTGCACCACCACGGTTTCCACCGGCTGGCGCCCCGGCGGCAGCTCATCTATCACCGAACTATCCAGATCCGCATAGGCCGCCATGGCCAGGGTGCGGGGGATGGGCGTGGCGGTCATGATCAACTGATGGGGATACTGCCCCTGATCGTTGCCCTTCTCCCATAAGGCCAGCCGTTGATGGACGCCGAAGCGATGTTGTTCATCGATGACGATCAAGCCGAGGCGCTGGAACGCCACGTCGGCTTGGAACAAGGCGTGGGTGCCGACCATCACCGCCAGTTCGCCCGCCGCAAGCTCGGCTAGCATGGTGCGCCGCGCCTTGGCACCGAGCTTGCCCGCCAGCCAGCCGATCTTTACCTGCAGCGGCGCCAACCAGATACTGAAATTCTTGAGATGCTGTTCGGCCAGCAATTCGGTGGGGGCCATCACCACCGCTTGATAACCCGCCTCCACCGCCTGCAATACCGCGGCCGCCGCCACCAGGGTCTTGCCGGAACCCACGTCCCCCTGCACCAGGCGCTGCATGGGGTGGGCACGGCCCAGATCGGCGCAAATCTCGGCGATGACCCGCTGCTGCGCCCCGGTCAACTGAAAGGACAAGCGGCTTAATAAACCGTCGAACAGCGTCCCCGCCGCCGCCAGCACCGGCGCGCGATGCCGTTCGACCCGGGCGCGCAACTGGCGAAGACTGAGGTGATGGGCCAGCAACTCCTCGAAGGCCAGGCGCTGCTGCGCGGGATGACGCCCCACCAGTAATTGCTCCACCGGCGCATCGGGCGGCGGGCGGTGCACATAACGCAAGGCTTCCATCAAGGTGGGCAAGCGTAGCGGCTGCAGGATCTCCGGCGGCAGCCATTCCTGCAGACCCGCCGCCGAGTCGAGCCGTTCCAGGACCCGCTCGGTCAAACTGCGCAGGGTAAGCTGGTGCAAACCCTCAGTGGTGGGGTAAACCGGGGTCAGGTGTTGCTCGCCGTCCTCCGGGGAATCGGCGACGACCGGCGTGTATTCGGGGTGGACCATCTCCAAGGTGACCGCACCGCGGCGCACATCACCGAAACAGCGCAGCCTCCGCCCCCGCTCCAGGCCCTCGTGCTGCTTGGCGGAAAAATGGAAGAAGCGCAGCGTCAGGCTGCCGGTGCCATCGCTGATTCGGACCAGCAACATAGCACGCCGGCCGCGCTGCACCTCGCTGTGCAGCACCTCGCCCTGTACCACCGCTTCATCGCCGGGATGCAGGGCACCGATAGGCACAACCTGGGTACGGTCCTGATAACGGGCCGGGAGGTGAAACAACAGATCCTGAACGGTCTCGACGCCCAATTTTTGCAGGCGCACCGCCAGCCGCGGCCCCACACCCTTGAGATAGGTGATGGGCGTCGCCAATGAAGCGCCGGCAGCGGCCGATTTTGCCTCCGGGATGATGGTACTCATCCTTATCCCCTCACCGATCCGCTGTCCCTGAGTGAAAGATTATTTTCTAAGCAAGCACCATCACGGCGTCGGCCTCCACTGCCGCACCTTTCGGCAGGGAAGCGACACCGATGGCGGCCCGCGCCGGATAGGGCGCTTGGAAGTAACCGGCCATCGCTTCATTGACCAGAGGAAAATGGGCGAGATCGGTGAGATAGATATTCAATTTCACGACATCCGCCAAACTACCACCCGCGGCCCCCGCCACCGCCTGCAAATTGTCGAACACCTGACGGATCTGCGTCCCCATATCCCCTTCCACCAGCTGCATGGTCTGCGGCACCAGTGGTATCTGCCCGGACAGGTACACTGTGTCGCCGACCTTCACCGCCTGGGAATAGGTGCCAATGGCGGCGGGCGCCGCCGCCGTGTTGATGATCTCGCGCGCCATGCAGTATTACCCCCTAGTTCGTGTAATTCGCGCCACTAAATCGATGGAACGCAGCCGCCGCATGATGCGCGCCAGATGACGGCGGTCATGTACCTCCACCACCAAGGTCAAGGTGCTGAAACGGCCGTCCCGCTCCTCCAGGCTGATATTGTCGATATTGGCGTCCAACTCCGCAATGGCCGCCGCTACGGTGGCCAGGGCCCCGCGCTGATTGGCCACACCCATGCGGATCTCCACCGGGAACTCGCCTTGCACCTCCGTCTCCCAGGCCACGTCTATCCATTTTTCCGGGCGGTTGCGGTATTCCGTCAGGTTCTTGCAGTTCTCTGCGTGGATGACGATGCCGCGGCCGGCGGTGACAAAACCGACGATGGGGTCGCCGGGGATGGGTCGGCAGCATTTGGCGAAGGTCACCACCATGCCCTCGGTACCCTTGATGGCCAAGGGCCGGCTGTGATTACGCCCGCCACCCCGCAGCCAGGCCGGCACATAACGGGTGAAGACCTTCTTCAAGGCCCCCGGCCGTCCCTTACCCTTCTCCTGGTCCTTGTCGGTGACCAGATAACGGGCCACCAGGGAGGCCATACGGTTGCCGAGACCGATGTTCTCCAGCAGATCGTCCGTGGTGGCGAACTTGAGTTCTTTGACCACCGCCTCCAGCCGCGCCGCCGGTATTTGCTCGAAGTTCAGCGGCGATCCCGCCAGGGCCTTTTCCAGCAAACGCCGGCCCAGCTGGATGGCCTCTTCGCGCTTGAGATTCTTCAGGTAATGACGGATGTTGGCGCGGGCCTTGCCCGTAACCACAAAATTGAGCCACACCGGATTGGGTCGCGCCCCCGGCGCGGTGATGATCTCCAGGGTCTGGCCGTTGCTCAAGGGGCTGCGCAGCGGCGCCAGACGGCGGTCGATCTTGGCCGCCACGCAAGTATTACCGACATCGGTGTGCACCGCATAGGCGAAGTCCACGGCGGTCGCCCCGCGGGGCAGCTTCATGATCTCGCCGCGCGGTGTAAATACATAGACCTCGTCGGGGAAGAGATCGATCTTGACGTTCTCGAGAAACTCCATGGAATTGCCGGCGTTCTTCTGCATCTCCAGCAGGCCGCGCAACCATTCGCGGGCGCGGGCTTGGGCGCTGGCGCCGCTGGCGTCGCCGGACTTGTACAACCAGTGGGCGGCGATGCCCGCCTCGGCCACCTTGTCCATGTCCTCGCTGCGGATCTGCACCTCGATGGGCACGCCGAAGGGCCCGAACAGCACGGTATGCAGAGACTGATAGCCGTTGGTCTTGGGGATGGCAATGTAATCCTTGAACTTCCCGGGCACCGGCTTATAGAGATTGTGCACCGCGCCCAGCGCCCGGTAACAGGTATCCACCTTGTCGACAACGATGCGGAAGGCGTGGACGTCGAAGACCTCGGAGAAGGGCAGGACCTTCTGGCGCATCTTGCGGTAGATGCTATACAGATGTTTTTCCCGGCCGATGACCCGGGCGGGCAACCCTTCATCCTGCAGGCGCTGCTCGATCACCCCCTGGATCTTCTGTACGACTTCCTTGCGGTTGCCGCGGCTCTTCTTCACCGCCTCAGTCAGCACCCGATAACGAATGGGATACAGGCCGGCAAAGCCCAGATCCTCCAATTCGAGACGAATGGCGTTCATACCCAGGCGGTTAGCGATGGGCACGTAGATCTCCAGGGTCTCGCGGGAGATGCGGCGGCGCTTGGCGGGCGACAAGGCCCCCAGTGTCCGCATATTGTGGAGACGGTCGGCGAATTTTACCAGGATAACGCGGATATCGCGCACCATGGCCAGCATCATCTTGCGAAAATTTTCCGCCTGCGCCTCGGCCTTACTGCTGAAACGGATCTGGGTCAGTTTGCTGACGCCGTCCACCAATTCGGCCACCTCTTCGCCGAACTGGGTGGCCAATTGATCCTTAGCGGTAGGGGTATCCTCGATGACATCATGCAGCAGGGCCGCCATGATGCTCTGATGATCCATGCGCATTTCGGCCAGGATGCGGGCCACGGCGAGGGGATGCTGTACGTAAGGCTCGCCGGACAGGCGCAGCTGGCCCTGATGGGCCGCCACCGCAAAGTCGCAGGCGCGACGAATATCTGCGATGTGGGCGTCGTCAAGATAACCGGCGAGCAGCTCACACAGCTCACCGGTTAATATCTGCGTTTTGTCTTGAGCGGTAAGGGGAGAGGATTGAACGGGATCGGCGATATTCAAGGTCGATTCAGGGAAGAGGAGGCGTTTACTCCTCCCCGACATCTCCCTGCCCAATCACCGGCTGCGGTAGAATATGCTCGCCGACCTCGGCCTCGATCTCGGCGCGTTCCAACTCGCTCATCTCGGCGGCGCGGGCCTCTTCGTCGGCGCTGATTTCATCCAGGATGGCGGAATTGATATTGCCGGAGGCAATCTCACGCAGGGCCATCACGGTGACCTTATCGTTCTCCCACGGCAGGGTGGGTTGGCTGGTACCCTTGGCCAGTTGTCGTGCCCGTCGCGTCGCGACCAGCACCAGATGGAAACGGTTGTCCACATTATCCAAACAATCTTCAACAGTAACACGCGCCATAATAGTCTCCAAGTGATGCTCTAATTGAGCAGTATACCCTCTAATTATCCAGGTTTGGAATGTTTGGGCGGGCGCCTAGCCCTCTTTCAGCAGGCTTGCCAGCAGCTCGTGCAGTACCGCCTCCTGGGCCTCCCGCCTGAAATTCCGAGCCTGAACGATGGACTGCAGATCGGTAACTGCTTGCCCGAAATCGTCATTGACCAATAAATAATCATATTCCGTGTAATGGGATATATCCTCTCTGGCCTCTTGCATGCGCCGGGCGATGATGGCCTCGCTGTCCTGCCCCCTGGCCCGCAGGCGCTGTTCCAATACCTCCCGGGAGGGGGGCAGAATGAAGATCGTCACCGCCGCGGGAAACAGCTGGAGCAGCTGTCGGGCCCCCTGCCAATCGATCTCCACAATTACGTCCTGGCCGTCGTGCAGCTGCTGGACCACCGCCGCCTTGCTGGTGCCGTAGAAATTATCGAACACCCGGGCATATTCCAAAAACGCCCCCGCGGAGATCATGGCCTGAAACTGCTCCGGGCTGACAAAATGATAATGCACCCCCTGCTCTTCCCCCGGACGCAGGGGACGGGTGGTGTGCGACACCGACAGCGTCAGCCCCGGTTCCCTGGCCAACAATTCCCGCACTAGGCTGGTCTTTCCCGCCCCGGAGGGGGCGGAGATGATGTAAAGGGTACCGTGCATGATGCTCCGTCTAATTCTTCACCATTACTGAAAAATCCTGCTAGTGTACCTAAACCTCCGGCAATAGCCACAAGGCCCCGCTTCCATGGTGCGCGGGTCGTGGACATCCGTCGCATCTGCGGCGGGGATCAATACACCGCTAGGGGAACGCAACACCAATGCGGCCGACGCCATCAAGCTCTCCAACCAGTATGAAACTTCTTCCCGTCGGCTCGAGACTTATTTTACTTAAGCTTACATTTTCTGGTATGAACCACTGTTTCAGGCGCGAGTCCAAATCACCGATACACATATCCGCTGAACGCAGTCCTTTCGGCACCAATTAACAGATCAATTCCGAACAAATCACATAGGAGCAATTGCCATGATCAATTTCAAGGGGCGCATCCATCAAATCGCCGCCGTCGCGGGCCTGGCGGCGTCGGTTCTCATGTTCAGCGTAGGCGGTTCCAGCGCATGGGCCGACTCCGATATGAGCTGTCACTCCGGAATGGGCATGGGCGGCCATGGCATGCACGGCATGGGCGGAGGTATGGGTTACGGGATGCACGGCATGCAACCCCATAACGTCGCCGAACATTTCTTGAAAATGGGTACGACTCTAAATTTGACCGATACCCAAATCAAACAGCTCACCAAGCTCCGCGATGAATATATAGATAAGAACGCCACGGCCGAGCAACAACTCAAAGTGGCCTACGAAGATCTGGGGCGGGCCTTGTATGGCGACAGCGTCGACATGAAAACCGTCAACACCCTGTTCGAGAAGATCGGCAAGATGGACGGCCAGCTGTGGCATGCGTACGCGCAGCAGCTGCACGACATCAAGGCCATGCTGACCGCCGAACAGAAACAATCCCTGGACGCCATGTGGCACCACGGACCCCGCGGGATGCACGGGGACGGGCCTATGCATCACGGCGACATGCCCATGAAAAAAGGTATGGGCATGTAAGCGACCGTCCACTCGGCCGCCGCCTTAATGACATCGATCGAGGCGGCGGCATTGCCGTTCAAATCATTGAAACAATCGATCAGCCGCAACCCGAATCGGTTAGACTGGAGTATCCGACCGCTCGGCCTGCGCCTATCCATGACCTCACTTAAAGCCCATTTTCTCCTCGATCCGGACATCATCTATTTGAATCATGGCTCCTACGGCGCCACGCCGCGCGCGGTGTTCGAAGTGTATCAGCAGCGGCAGCGGCAACTTGAACGCGAACCGGTCAGATTCATCAACGACGAACTGCCTGCCCTGCTCAAAGACGCCCGGCGTGCGCTCGGGACGCTACCTCAACGCCGATGCCGATGATCTCGTTTATGTACCCAATGCCACCTTCGGCCTCAATATCGTCGCGCACTCCCTACCCTTGCAGGCGAGCGATGAAATAATGACCACCGATCACGAATACGGCGCCACCTACAACCTCTGGTCGACTATCTGTCAAAAGCGCGGCGCAAAGCTCATCAAGCAGCCGCTGTCGTTTCCCGTCTCATCCGATGCGGAGATGCTCGAGGAGATTTGGAACGGCATCACACCGCGCACCAAGGTAATCTTCATCAGTCATATCACCTCGCCGACTGCGCTGCGCCTCCCGGTGGAGGCCTTGTGTCAACGCGCCCGAGAGGCGGGCTTGATAACGGTCATCGACGGCGCGCACGCCCCCGGCCAAATCACCCTGGACCTTGATGCTCTGGGCGCGGACTTCTATGTAGGCAACTGCCACAAATGGTTGTGCAGCCCCAAAGGCGCGGGTTTTCTCCATACCCGGCGTTCCCGCCAAGCGCTCATTGAACCTTTGGTCATCGGCTGGGGATGGGGGGAATATCGCAAGCCTTCGGATGAGCCGGCTTTTATCGACGCCCTGCAGCGCCAGGGCACCGATGATCTCTCCGCCTACCTGAGCGTTCCGGCGGCCATCGAATTTCAGACGCAACATCATTGGCCGGAAGTGCGCGCCCACTGCCACACCTTGCTCGCAGCAACACTAAAGCAGGCCGGCGAACTCACCGGCTTGCGCTCGCCGTATCCGGCACAGGGACAGCACTATGCGCAAATGGCGGTGATACCCCTCCCGCCCATTCATGATCTGGAAACGTTCAACAGGCGCCTGTATGAAAAATACCGAATTCAAATTCCATGCATCGCGTGGAACGGACGCCAGTACCTGCGCATTTCCGTTCAAGCATACAATTCAGAGGAAGATTTACAGGCCTTGCTGCAGGTGCTTGGGACCGAATTAGCGGAACAACAAATGATTCCAGGCGAATAAATAAACGCATTTATGCAGGTGCGCAGCCGAGATTACTCTTGGCTCGGTAGTCCCAGCAGCCCCTTCACGTAGTCGGATGGTTCAGCTTTGAAGGCAAAGGCCATGACCTCGAAATCGTCCGGAACCGGCAGTACACCCACCTTACTGAACCCGGCCGCGAGCAAAATAGCCATCAGCGATTTCGGCGTAAAGCCCGTCTTATGCGCAAAAAAATCGCTCCCGCTTCTTTCGATTTCCCCACCATGCCCATATATGACGTCGCGCACCGTAATCGGACCCATAGCCGACTGGTACAACACGTCATCGATATCCATGTCTCTTTCAACCGTAATGCGCATGACTTCCTTCATGTCCGGCACACGGATGAAAACAAAGCCTTCCGGTTTCAGGACGTGTAGAAAACCGGCCAGCACCTTGAGAGCGTCATGGCGGTAATAGTGCTCCAAATTATGCGAGCAATATATAGAGTCATACTCGGCAGCGGGCAAAGTGGTTAATTGGCGCGCATCGCATACCACGTCCGGATTCCCCCGGGGGTCGATATCCAGCAGCACATGCTCCCAACCGGCATACTGAGGCGGCAAGGGGATGGTTTTGTTATTCCCCCCGACATTGAGCACTCTTCTCACAATATTTGTTTCCATCGGCGATACTTACTCAATAGGCTATTTGTCCGGAAACCCGCTTAACAAATCCGACCCACCAATTCCTCTCCATATAACCATGGGATTTATTCACCCCAACATCCGATGAATTCGAGCGGCCGGCATCATATTCACATGCGGATACACAGCATATTAACAATGCGCTGCGGCAATAATTTATACAGCAATGGCAACCTCGCGAAATGACGCGCAAATTAACCACAGCCCATCGCTGCTTGTGATTGTATAAGGAATCACGATAACGCGCGGCATGAAAAAAACCAGGGTCTATACCCAAATAATCAAATCGTCATCCAATTAAGACTGGTGCTTCAACATCCGCCGCAGCGGTTTGATCGATACTGCCATGAACAAGGTCGCAAGCAAGGCTACCGAGGTAATCGCCGTAAACAGTGCCGGCAAGGCAAAGGTTTCATAGAGACTCGCGACCGCGCCGCCCAGATAATTACCCACTGAAGTCGCCAGGAACCACACCCCCATGACCAAACCCGCGATACGCGCCGGCGCCAGCCTGGTCATGGCACTCAAGCCCACCGGACTCAGGCACAATTCCCCGATGGTGTGCAATAGGTAGACCAGCGCGAGCCACAGCGGACTGACGCGCACCCCATTTTCGGCAAACTGCGCCGCAATGGCAAGAACAGCAAAGCCCAAGGCCGCGAACAACAGACCGAAGGTAAACTTGGCGGGACTCGACGGATCGCGACTGCCGAGCTTCACCCACAGCCACGCCATCACTGGTACCAGCAGGATGATGTACAGTGAGTTTAGCGATTGCCACCAGCTCGCCGGAAAGGACGCGCCCAGTATCACATTACGCGTGCTGCGCTGAGCAAACAGATTGAGCGTGGATCCCGCCTGCTCGAACAATGACCAGAACACCGCGGCGCCCACAAACAGCACCACGATCGCGATTAATTGTCTACGCTCCGTCGGGGTCCAGCTCTTGGCAGCGAACAACCATACGAAGAAGCCCAGGGTGACGAACAGCAACATATAGCCCACACCGCTGGTCACCGCGGCGGCGCTCAGCATGCCGTTGAATGCCAGCAGCGCAATGCCAAGCCCCGCTACCAGAATGACGCTCACCCCGATAAACAGCTGCTTGTGCGTCGAAGCAGGTGAACTAGCGCCATGGGCGTGGGCCGGCGCAAGGCCAACATCACCCAAATAGCGCCCACCCGCCAAATATTGCACTAAGCCCAGGGCCATCCCCACCGCCGCCGCGGCGAAACCCCAATGCCAGGACATCTCGGGCGTGATGCCCCATTCCGTCAGCATAATTTTGAACGCCGCCCCCTGCGCGAGCCAACCCGTCACCAGCGGCGCCACAAAGGCGCCGAGATTGATCCCGAGATAATAGATAGAGAAACCGGCGTCGCGGCGTCTATCCTCGGCGCCGTACAAGCGACCTACCATGCTGCTGATATTGGGTTTGAGCAGTCCCGTTCCCACCACGATCAAGGCCAATCCCAAATAGAAGGTGGCGATCCCGGTCGCAGCCAAACTGATATGGCCGCACATGATGGCAATTCCGCCGTACAACGTCGCCTTGCGCGCACCGATAAAGCGATCGGCGATCCAACCGCCGGGCAATGCCAGCAAATACACCAGCGAGGTATAGGTACCATAGACCATCCCCGCCTGCGCCGTACCCCAACCGAGTCCGCCCGCGGCCGCCGGCGCGGTCATAAACAGGATCAGCAGCGCCCGCATCCCGTAGTAACTGAAGCGCTCCCAGAATTCCGTGAGAAACAGAGTACGCAGCCCAAAGGGATGGCCGAAGAATGCTTTGGTGTGAGGCATCGAGCGACGATCTACTCGATATTTTGCACCTGCTCCCGCATCTGCTCGATCAGCACCTTCATCTCCATCGAGGCGCGTGTAGTTTCCACGTCGCCGGATTTAGAACCCAGGGTATTGGCCTCGCGATGCAGTTCCTGCATCAGAAAATCCAGTCGCCGTCCCGCAGGACCGTTCTGAGCAAGCACGCGCCGCACCTCCGCCAGGTGCGCCGTGAGTCGGTCCAGCTCTTCCTCCACATCGAGACGCTGCGTGAGCAGCACCATCTCTTGCTCAACGCGCACGGGTTCCAATTCCGCCTTGAGCTCCGCCAAGCGCGCCAGCAGTTTGTCGCGCATGCGGGTACGCACCTCGGGCAGGCGCCGACTGGCGAGGTCGGCCTGCGCCGCCACGCCCTCACAACGCTGCAGGATCAGCTCCTTCAGCTTGGCGCCTTCGCGTGCGCGGGTGGCCGCCAGTTCCTCCAAGGCCTCATCCAAAATCCGCAGGGCCGTCGCAGTCATTTGCTCATGGTCTGGCTGCGGTGCCTGGATGACGCCCGGCCAGCGCAGAACTTCCAGGGCATTCACCGCCGCTGGCTGGTCCAACATGTGATCCACTTCGGCAGTCGCCGCCACCAGACGCGCGATCAATTCCTTATTTAGAGAGAAGTCGGGCGCTTGCTGGGCGAAGGATTGAAACCGCAGTTGACACTCCACCTTGCCACGCTGCAAGGCATTGTTGATGCGCTCACGCACCTGGGAATCCAACACCCGGAAATCCTCCGGCAGGCGCGGCGATATTTCCAGATAACGATGGTTCACCGTGCGCAGTTCCCAGGTCAACACGCCCCAGGGAGTCTCCCCCTCGCGGCGCGCGAATGCGGTCATGCTATGAATCATTTGCAGATACTCCCGATCAACTCCGGCTATGGACTGCCATAGTACCCCGTGCGCATCCCCCTGCGAAACCTTCCGGCGGCTTTGTTGGCCTCCAGCCCTGGAAGCGGGCTATAATGCCGGCCCCCCTAATCATGACTCTTAAGGATTCGACATGCGGCCCAGCGGCAGAAATCCCGACCAGCTACGTACAATCAAATTGATCCGCAACTACATCAAGCATCCCGAAGGCGCGGTCTTGGTGGAGTTCGGCGACACACGGGTACTGTGCACCGCGACCGTGGAGGAGAAGGCGCCGCGCTGGATCAAGGGCAGCGGCAAAGGCTGGGTCACCGCAGAATACGGCATGCTGCCCCGTTCCACCGGACAACGCATGAACCGCGAGGCGGCTCAAGGCCGGCAAGGCGGACGCACCATGGAAATCCAACGCCTGATCGGCCGCTCGTTGCGTGCGGTGGTAGACTTGGCCGCTTTGGGCGAACGGACCATCACCATCGATTGTGACGTAATCCAGGCCGACGGCGGTACCCGCACGGCATCCATTACCGGTGGTTACGTGGCCCTGGTGGACGCGATCCAGCACATGCGCCAACGCGGCACCCTCAACAAAAATCCCATCTACGGCTATGTGGCCTCGGTATCGGTGGGCATCTATCAAGGCGCCCCGGTCCTCGACCTCGACTATGCCGAGGATTCCAACGCCGAGACCGACATGAACGTGGTAATGAACGATGCTGGCGCCTTCATCGAGGTGCAGGGCACGGCGGAGGGCCACGCCTTCCGCATGGACGAACTGCAGGCGATGCTGGAGCTGGCCAAGAACGGCATCGCCACGCTAATCGACTATCAGCGCGCCGCGCTGAATAACGCGTAAACCTTATATCGTTGATTATCGCCAGACACCGCTTATGAAACAGGTCGTGCTCGCCACCGGCAATCCGGGCAAGGTTCGGGAGATCAATGAACTGCTCGCCGACCAAGACATTGAGGTCATACCACAGTCGGCCTTCGACGTCCCCGAGGCGGAAGAAACCGGACTCAGCTTCGTGGAGAATGCCCTGATCAAGGCGCGCAACGCCGCTCTCCATACCGGTCTGCCCGCCATCGCCGACGACTCGGGCCTGGAAGTGGATGCGCTACGGGGCGCGCCGGGCATCTATTCCTCGCGCTACGCTGGCGCGGGCGCCTCGGATCGCGATAATCTGGAAAAGTTGCTCGCCGAGCTTGCCGACCTCGGTGTTGAACAACGCGGCGCGCGTTTTCAGTGTGTCATGGTCTATATGCGTCACGACCTGGACCCCACTCCGCTCATCTGCCAGGGCACGTGGGAGGGACACATCCTCTTCGCAGCGCGCGGCAGTAACGGTTTCGGCTACGATCCGGTATTCTACGTCCCTAGCCACGATTGTTCGTCCGCTGAATTGCCGCCGGAGATAAAGAACCGTCTCAGCCATCGCGGCCAGGCCTTGCGCAAGCTCATTGCGGGCTTACGCGCTTAGTCTAGCTCCGGATCAGGTTTACCTTTATCTACAGGATGCCGGCAAGGGTGACGGCCCCGGATCCTGAAGCCGGCTTGATCATGGGCCGCCAACCGATGTGTTCTTTGCTCGCCAGGCGCTAGAATAGTGCTTACATCATCGCCAGGAGGCATGTCATGTCCCAAGCTAGTCGCTCCCGTACATATTTATATAGCTTAACCATCATCTCGGCAATGCAATGCCTTGCTTGGTCGCAGGCGGCGCTTGCCGAGCAGACTGTAAGCTTCAGTCGCGATGTCCTGCCTATGCTCGTAAGCCACTGCGTCAGCTGTCATCATCCCGGTGGCCAGGGATACGAGACCAGTGGCCTCGACCTGCGCAGCTATTCGAGCCTGATGAAAGGCACTAAACACGGCAAGATCGTCGTGGCAGGCGACCCCTTGACCAGCAATTTGATGGTACTCATCGAGGGCCGTTCCGACCCCAGCATTCGTATGCCGCACAAGAAATGGCCGCTACTCAAGCAGCAGATCGACATCATCGGTAATTGGGTAAGACAGGGCGCGAAGGATAACTGAACACTGCGCGCCGGGCTTTGCTTATATGACCTTTGCTATGGGCGCTGTGGCGCTCAAACATATTGCCGTACGATCCAAAGACGTGAAGGTGTCCGAGAAAACCTGTATTCTTTGCCCACTTCGCCGCACGGCAGGCGACCCCGATTTTTGCTTGTTCATACTTCACTGAAATCGCACCATGTTTCACTTTACCGCCCTGCCGCCTCTCTCGCTGTACATCCATCTGCCCTGGTGCGTGCGCAAGTGCCCGTATTGCGACTTCAATTCCCATGAGATCAAGGACGGCGTTCCTGAACTGGCCTACGTCGATGCCCTGATCACCGATCTCGAACAGGAATTGCCCACGGTCTGGGGCCGAACGGTGGAGACGGTGTTCATTGGCGGCGGCACGCCCAGCCTGTTCTCACCCGCGGCCATTGATAGGCTGTTGTCGCAATTGCGGGCGCTGTTGACCTTGCCCGCCACAGCGGAAATCACCCTGGAGGCCAACCCCGGCACCTTGGAGGCCGGCAGATTCGCCGAATTCCGCGCGGTGGGCGTCAATCGCCTGTCCATCGGCGTCCAGAGTTTCGATGACGGCATGCTGGCCAAACTCGGCCGTATCCACAATGCGCGCCAAGCCATTGCCGCGGCGGAGGCGACCCACGCCGCCGGATTTGAGGAATTCAATCTCGACCTGATGTACGGCCTGCCCGGACAAAGCGCAAAGCAGGCGCTGACCGACCTGGAGCAGGCCCTCGCCCTGGAACCCACGCATCTGTCTCATTATCAACTGACCATCGAGCCCAATACCCGCTTCGCCCACACCCCCCCGAGCCTGCCCGACGACGATACGATTTGGGACATGCAGCAAGGTTGTCAGGCGCGGCTCGCCGCGCGCGGCTTTGAGAATTATGAAGTCTCAGCCTACGCCCGGGCCGGACATCGCTGTCGCCACAATCTCAATTACTGGCTCTTCGGCGATTATCTCGGCATCGGCGCCGGCGCCCACGCCAAGATCAGCAGCGCGCAGACACAATGCATCGTGCGTAGCGCCAAACTGCGGCACCCGCGCGAATATCTCGCCAAGGCCGCCGGTGCGGCGCGTATCGCCGAGGAACATATTTTGAGCCGACATGAAGCCGGCTTTGAGTTCATGCTCAACGCCCTGCGGCTCAATGACGGCTTTCCGGTGGCGCTGTTCGCCCAACATACCGGTCTGCCTCTGAGCATTGTGGAGACGCCGCTGCAACAAGCAGAGACCAAGGGTCTGATCGAGCGGGATATGCACACCATTCGCCCTACCGCTTTGGGCAAGCGCTTTCTCAATGATCTGACCGCGCTGTTTCTTCCCGAACCCTGAAGCGCCGCCGCGGAACTGCTAAACTGATCGAACTATTCGCCCATCTCTAATTGGAATCAGATTTATGCTACGGTCTTGGACTTTTCTCCCGGTCATGCTCAGCCTCGTGGCTGCGCCGTACGGCGTAGCCGCCGGTAGCGATGCGCCCGGCCATGATCAAGTCGAATTTACGGTACAAGCGGAAACGGAGTTATCCAACGACCTGGCCGAGGTGATATTGGCGGCGCAGGCGGAACACAGCGACCCGGCGCAAGTAGCCAAGGAGATCAACGCCACTATGGCCTGGGCCTTAAACCAGGTACACGGCAACGCCGACATCGCCGCCAACAGCGGCAGCTATCAGACCTATCCGGTATACGATAAAACCCGCCTGGACCATTGGCGCGGCATCCAAACCCTGGTGTTGCGCAGCAAACAGATCGAAGCCCTGAATAAGTTGGTGGGCAAATTGCAGCAACGCCTGCAGGTGCAGAACATGCGCTTCAGCGTATCCCCCGATCAACAGCAAGCCAGCGAGTCGCGACTCATGGATCAGACCTTGGATCAATTCAAGGCGCGCGCCCTGCGGATCCAGGAACGCCTGAGCGCCAAGGGCTATGAAATCGTGAGCCTGAAGATCGGCACCTCGGCCACACCCCCGCCCTTTCCCCTGGAGCGCATGGCCATGGCACGAGTGGAGAACAGCCCGCCCACGGCCAGTGAAGCGGGGACCAGTCGTCAAGCACTCAGCATTCGCGCCGTCATTCAATTACGCTTTTAGGCTTGTTACCGTGCACAAGCCGGTGCCGGACTGTTAAGATGCGCCTCTGTTTTATCCCGTTTCACTAGACCCTGATATGGCGATTATCATTCTCCAAGGACCGCAACTGACTGCCGAAATGGCAAGCCGGGCGGCACAACAACTCTCCGGCAGCGTGGAGACCTTCCCCGACCATGTCCGCATCCATAGCGCGCAGGCGCCGCCTCCCGCAGCCTTGCAGGAACTGCGTGACAGCCTCCCCTTCGACATCAATGTACTGCCGGAAAATTTTGACTCCGCCCAGGCGCGGCTGCTGATCACCGACATGGATTCCACCCTCATCAATATCGAGTGCATTGATGAGATCGCCGACTTCATCGGCAAGAAACCGCAGGTCGCCGCCATCACCGAAGCGGCGATGCGCGGCGAACTCAACTTCGAGCAATCCTTGACCAAACGCGTCGCACTGCTCGCCGGACTTGATGCCTCCGCCCTGGAGCACGTCTACGCGGAACGCCTACGCCCCAACCCCGGCGCGGAACACATGATCTCGGG
The DNA here is from genome assembly GCA_963810615.1 of uncultured Gammaproteobacteria bacterium. Lineage (GTDB taxonomy): Bacteria > Pseudomonadota > Gammaproteobacteria > DRLM01 > DRLM01 > JARRQJ01. The sequence goes on from CAWEOA010000002.1 coordinate 491,081, forward strand.
ACTGCAGGCGCACGGCATCAAGATCGCCCTGGTCTCGGGCGGATTTACCTACTTCACCGAAAAATTGAAGACGCGGCTCGGGCTCGATTATGCGCGCGCCAACACCCTGGAAATCATCGACGGCCGACTCACCGGCAGGGTCCTCGGCACCATCGTCGGCGCGGAAGCTAAACGAGCATTCTTATGCGAACTCTGCCACGATCTGGGTATCACGGCGCAACAGGCGGCCGCCATGGGTGATGGCGCCAACGATCTGTTGATGATGAACGCCGCCGGATTGAGCATCGCCTATCACGCCAAACCCACGGTCCGTACCCAGGCCCATACCGCACTGAATCATTGCACCTTGGAGGGCGTATTGGCCTTGCTCGGAACGAGCGCGGCCTGAAAAAGCTTAGGGTTTCAGACTGAACATATCCTGCACGGTGCTGTGTCCGGCCTTTTTATGCAACAAAGCCAGGGCAACATGCCCACCCCAGTAAGCCCATACGAAATTGGCAATGAAACTGTGGATGTCGGCGATGAACTCCACGGTGTCATCGGGTTTGCCGGTCTCAGGGAACAAGACGAATAAGGCGGCACCGGTCAGCGCCATTCCGCTTACCGCCAGGAAACCCAAACCATGCACCAAGCCGGGCAAGCCGCCCCGTGCTCCCCCATCAGGCAACTGGCGGCTCATCAACCTACCCACATCGCCCTTGACCTCAAGCCAGGCCGATCCGCTCCAGGGGAACAAACGCGCCAATCCACCGTCCGTGCGGTTGGACAAGGACCATAACCAGTGCGCCAGCACAATGATGACCGCGGCGATCCCCACCACCTCATGGGCCTCGAATGCGGCACGAGCGACGGCGGAAGCTGATTTTTCATCGGGTGGTTCCATAATCAGACTGATCACCAGTTGCAGCGTCACCGTCAATGCCAAACCCATGTGCAACCAACGGGTCTGCACACTCCATTTATCTTGCGTCATGTAAGACCTCTTTAAGATTTTGAATCCCTATTTATCAATCGTCATAGAGCGACATGATACACCGCGGACATGAATCCTCCCTTGCCCCGGCCTTACTTTAAAAGCATAGTATCTACGCACCGCGATTGTCACCCTTCCATGCGGTCTTCCTCCTCAAACACTATCGTTAAGCTTCCTTTATTAAAGCCCGTATTTTTTTATCTTGTACCACAAGGCACGCTCGCTGACACCGAGCAACCGGGATGCCGCCGACTTATTGTCGTCGCTGCGTTCCAGCGCGGCTTGGATGAGACGTTTTTCAACGGTCTCAACGTGATCCCGTAACAACAAGGAATCAACATCCGCCAAACCGATAGCGGTGCTTGGTGCGGCGGCGGATACTTCGTGCGCAATTTCCAGAGGCAAATGTTGCGCTTCTATGGTCTTGCCGCGACACAGCACGGCGGCACGTTCCATGAGATTTTCCAACTCGCGGACATTGCCGGGCCAGCTATAGGCCAGGAGATTCCGGATCGCGGCATCGGCAAGTGTCGGGACCGGGCGACCCAACTCGGTACTGTATTTATGCAGAAAATACTCGGCGAGTAATTGAATATCCTCGCGGCGCTCGCGCAAAGGGGGGACATCGACTCGCACCACGTTCAGGCGGAAAAACAGATCCTGACGCATCGCGCCTTCGTCGACCGCCCGCTGAAGATTGCGATTGGTCGCCGCCACGATGCGCAGATCGATCTTGACCGCGCGATGAGCGCCGAGACGCTCCACGCTGCTTTCCTGCAAGACCCGCAACAACTTGGCCTGCAAGGCCATGGACATCTCAGTGATCTCATCCAAAAAGACCGTACCACTGTTGGCGAGTTCGAATTTGCCCATACGGTCTCGGTGCGCACCGGTAAAAGCGCCCTTTTGATGGCCGAACAGTTCGCTCTCCAGTAACTCAGCGGGGATAGCGGCGCAGTTGATCGGCACGAACAAGCCGCTGCGTCCGGAGGCTTGATGTATGGCGCGCGCTACCAACTCCTTGCCGGTACCGGTCTCCCCCATGATCAACACATTGCTGCGGGCCGGCGCCACCTGCTGGATCAACTCGTAGAGTTGCTGCATCTTTGAGCTTCGACCTATGAACTCGCCCCAGCCCTTTGCCATCTCGTCACGCAGAAAACGATTTTCGCGCTGCACCGCACCCATGGCCAGCGCGCGCGTCACCGCCAGTTCAACGGTCTCCATTTCGAAGGGGCGAATGATGTAATCGGAGGCCCCCAGTTTCATGGCATCCACCGCTGTTTCGATGGTACCGAAGGCGGTCAAGACGATCACCGGTACGTCTTCGCCTCTTTCCCGCAAGCTTCTCAATAACTGCAGGCCGTCCATGCGCGGCATCTTGAGATCGGTCAGGATCAGATCGAACGGCGCCTCGTCGCAGCAGGCTAACGCCTCAATGCCGTCGGCGGCCATGACCACCTCGTGACCCATGTTCTTCAGCGACATTTCCAACAGCCGCCGCATCTTCACTTCGTCGTCTACGACCAAAATCCGGTGTGCTTCCATCAGTCCCTATCCATCTTGCTGTCTAAATCGAAGCGGATATTAAAACACGCGCCGCCCCACCGGCTCTCCGTCACCCAAATTTCTCCATGATGCACCTGCACTATCTGCTGCACAATCGTCAGGCCGAGCCCTATCCCGCCTTCGCGGCGAGTGAAGAACGGGTCGAACACCCGCGGACGCAGATCGGCCGGTATACCGGGACCGTCGTCTGCCACGCTCATGATGAGCGAGCCGGTTTCATTGTGGGTGGCAACGACAATACGACCGTCATCCGGAACAAAGTGTAGCGCGTTAAGCACCAGATTGAGCACTATCTGAATCAGCTGTTCCCGGTCGCATACCAAAATGGAATTTGCCGCCGTCAGCTGTCGCTCCAGTTGCACCTGCTTGTGTTCCGCCTTGGCAGCAAGCAGATCCAGCACGTGATCGATGATGTCGTGAAGGTCATGCGGTTTGAAATCCGGCGCCCGCGGACTCGCGCATTCCAGCAGCATAGTCACCAAGCGGTTCAAGCGATCGGTTTCACTGATGATGAACCCGGTCAATTCCCGCTCTCTTTCGCCTAAATTGGGTTGGCGCTCCAGAAGCTGCGCCGATGAGCGCAATATACCCAGCGGCGTCCTGACCTCATGGGCCATCACCGCCGACATTTCACCGACCACGGCAAGCTTGCCCGCGCGCACGATCTGTTCCCGCGAACGCACCAGCGCATCTATCATCTCTGCATAGGCCTGATTGAGCTCACCGACTTCGGACAATGTTGCGGCGGAGCGCAGCGGCTCGGCCTGTTCGCCCTTTCGAAAGCGGCGGGTAAATTCCGTCAGGCTCACGATGGGTTGGGCGATTCTCGCCGCCAGGCGCGATGAAATCCAACCCGCCACCACCAATGTCAAAATCAACAAGGCCATCATGGCCGATAACAGCTGCCATATAGGCGCAAAGGCCACGTCGGTGGGCTCCAGCATCAGTAAATGCCAGCCGAAGCCGGGGAAATGTTGATAACCACTGGAGGCGGCGCTACCCACCAGCAGGCTGGCGTACCCCAAGGATGAACCATCCTTGATATGCGCCTCGGCCAGCGTACTGTCGCCAAGCCACTCGGCCAAGCGCAATGAATAGATATTTCTGCGTTGGCGCAGCGCTGCGGATGCGGCAATTACCCGCCCGTCGGCATCGAGCAATACTGCACCTCGTTTATTGTCCGTTACCGCGTCATCCAACAAGTCCGACACCTCGTTCCAATTCAACAGGGCATAGAGATAACCGAGATCACCCTTGCCGAACGCATCGGGGATAGTGGTACGCAAGGCGACTATGATGGATTTATCGGTCTGGAGTGATTCCAGCACCACCGAAGCCGCATCATTGCCCGGCACCCTGATCCAGACATTCCCAACCGGCTTGAGCTTTCCGATCCATTCGGAATCGCTGGCGGCGACGACACGGCCGTTCTTATCTGTGCATAACAGCGCCTGATATACCGCCCCATGACCCACGCGCAAATCGGAGAGAAAACGCGACAAGCGCTTATCGACATCCTCCACCCGAATATCCTGCATGATTTCCAAATGGCGCCAGACGCGAATATTTTCCAAGCGTTCGAAAAAGAAGGCATCGATGCGCTGCAGGACCGCACTCGCGCCGAATTGCAGATTATGGGCAATTTCCGACTGCAGGGCCTGACGAAATTGAAAAAAGGAAAGCGCCCCCACCAAGGTGATCGACCCCAAAACCAGCGCAAAGAAAGAGAGTAAGACAGCCTTTCTGATGGTCACAGATCGTATTCCCTCTTCCGCCGCCTGCCCGTGTGCGGTTTGCTGCCGAATATTCTTGTCACTATTCTACGCCTTCCAAATCCTCATGCTGAAGGACTTCCCTAATTACCGCAAGCCTGGTATTTTTCCAGCGCATTGCCAACCTATTTGAGTCGTACGTATGTGTGCCGCTCAAGATTCCGAGGCTGACAACCTTATCAATGGTGGCGTATACACTAGCCCGGCTGCCGGTGCGGCTCAGCCACCGACCAATCGGACAATTGCGAATCCGGAAAGCGCCAACTGGAATTTCCTATCTATTTATCAAGAGCGGCTTGAATAACATGGCATCATACAGCACCCATAATGAAAGAAATTGGAAGCGGAAAACCCTATGACGAGGAAGGTACGGCACATCATTTGGGGAACGATTTTTCTTGCTTACGGTCATGCCGCCCTGGCCGACCCCACCACCGAAAACCGTTGGACCCATGCGCCCTATCGTCTCGGGCAGGGCATCACCTATCCCTATCTCGGACTCAACATCGGCGGATACATCAGCGTCCGCTTCGAGGATATCAAAGAGCGCGATTGGAGCATCGGCGCCCGGGACCTGAGTCTGTTCTTCAGCGAGAATCTATCGAACCGCTGGCAGCTCTTCTCGGAAGTGGAGATCGGTCAAGCCCTGGATATATCCTCCAGCAGCATTTCGGAGCGTGACTCTGAAATCGACCTGGAGCGGCTCTATGCGGACTACCGTGCGACCAAAGAAATCACCGTCCGCTTCGGCAAGTTTCTCACCCCGGTGGGACATTGGAACCAGATCCACGCCGACCCCCTGGTATGGACGGTGGACCGACCGCTGACCACTGCAGCGCCCTTTGCGCGTCACGCCACCGGCGTCATGCTCTACGGCTCGTTCTCCGCCCTGCAGAACGACTGGGATTACAATTTGTTTCTCGATGACAGTGATCTGTTGGACCCCGCGCAGCAGAAAGAACTGGCCTTCGAAGACGGCGGCGCGGGAATCTCTCCGCATAATGCCTTCCAAAGGGCCGCTGGCGCCCGTATTTCCTATCATTTCCTCAATGACAGCGCCAACATCGGCGCTTCATACCTACATTACTCCATGTATGACCTGAGCGAGCGCAAGGACCTGTACGGCCTGGATGCCCTATGGACTGTTGGCCGCATGGAATTCAGCGGCGAATGGATCTACCGTACCAGCATCGGCAATTCGGAATCGAATGAGCACGGCGGTTTTGTGCAGGCAGTGCTGCCGCTGAGCGATCATCTTTATTTCATCGGCCGCCAGGAACGTTACAAAGCCGCAGTCCTCGTAACAACCGCCACCATCAATAGCGCCGGACTCACCTTCCGTCCTCACCCGGCGATCGCCGTCAAACTCGAGTATCGCGACGGCAGCAATAATGAACTGCTGGCGCCCAGCGGATGGCTCGCCTCGCTGGCGGTGCTCTTTTAGCGCCATGCGCCGCCATCAGTCACCTATAGCACAGCTGGCCGCAACCCTCCTGGGGATCTTCATGCTGTGTGGCACCGCCTATGCCGATAACGAGATCGCGGTGATCATTGCCCGGGATGCACCGGATTTCAAGTTCAACGCCGCCATACTGCGCGATATCTATTTGAAAAAGATCTTTCTCGACGACCGTGACCAGGAATTCATCCCCCTCAATCTGCCCCCGGATCATGCCCTGCGCCAAGCCTTTTCCCTGACCCTGTTTAACAAAGGCGCTCAAGAACTGCAGAACTACTGGAATCAGCGCTATTTCCACGGCGTCATCCCCCCTTACGTACTGGCTTCCCCGCAGGCCGTAGTGCAGTTCGTGGCCAAAACCCCGGGGGCCATCGGTTACGTCACGCCTTGTGACCTCGATCCCCGCGTTAAGGAAGTGCTTGCTCTCCCCGTACCCCCGTCCGAGCATGAGGCGGTCGAAAAGCTCTGCCCATCGTCCTCCGCCGCCAATCCCGGCGCCACTGAATAATCGACCCCATCGCTACACAATGCCGCAAAATGCTGCATACATTTTTTGCGCACTGCAACATCTTGCGCCACCCCGCCAACACCAAACAACAATAAAATTTCAGACAAATTAATAATATACGCCATTGGCACGAAGCTGGCATTAGTAACTGACAAAGTTATGCCGTACAGCCGTTCCCAAGAGGCACAAGATGAGTCAACCCAACGAATTTCCCATTATCAGCTCCTGCATCGTACCGGGCGTTCAGCCCATTCTCACCGAACTGCAGGAAACCGTCGCCACCCATTTCTGCTGTGAGTCCGACACCCAGCGCGCAAGCCTGGAGCAATTCATTCACGACGTATTCAAACAGGCCTTCGACGCGGAACTGCACAGCTTTTATCCCAATCTCCTGGCATTCACCACGGACAACCAGACCCGCGGCGTGGTCGGCTATCGCGACGGCATGGTAAAACCGCTATTTTCCGAACAGTACCTGGACTCACCCGCGGAAAGCGTCATTGGCGTTCATCTTGGCCACGACATCGAACGTCACCAATTGGTGGAAGTGGGCAATCTCGCCCTCGCCGGCCGCGGCGAAGTGCGCTGGGTCATCGCCGCAATGACCGTCTTCCTCTATGCGGCGGGGTATCGTTGGGTTTTGTTCACCGCCGTGAAGCCGCTCTATAACGCCTTCCAGCGTCTAGGGCTGAGACCGATTCAAATCGCCAAACCCGATCCCGAGCGTCTGGCGGGGGGCGGCAGCAATTGGGGTAGTTACTATCAAACCGGCCCGGTGGTGTGCGCCGGCGATATTGCGGCCGGTTACAAAAAATTGATCGCCTTCCTGTCGCCGCGACAACCCTTATTGAATAACCTGCTGCAGGAAGCCTTTTTCCACGGACTCAAAGCCCGCTTCGATTATGCGCGGGGCGTAGACAAGGCGGGTTAAGAATGGAACGGCTGCTTGAGCGTATCGCCCACTTCGCTGCACAGCAGCCGCAGCATCTCGCCCTCGCGGATCACGCCGTCATCCTCAGCTATGGCGAGCTGCAACAGGAAATCGCGCGCACCGCACCGACCATCGGAGGTCGGCGCGTGGGTCTGTTGATGGACAACGGTTGCGCCTGGGCGGTTATAGACCTGTGCCTGCAGAAAAACGGTGCCGCCTGCGTGCCTATGCCGACCTTCTTTTCCGACTGTCAGTTACAGCATCTGATCGACGATGCAAGCCTGGATACCATCATCACCGACCAACCGTTACGGGTCATCAAGCTACTGCAAACACCCATGTCCACGGAATTGACCATAGGCGAACAGCAGTTCGATTGTTTTCAACTGAATCCCGTGGAAAAATCGCCGCTCCCCGCCCACACCGCCAAGATCACCTATACCTCCGGCACCACCGGCCAACCCAAGGGGGTGTGCCTCACGGGCGAGTCCATCGATCAGGTTACCGAGTCCTTGAGTGAAGTCGTCGCCGCCACGACACAAGACCGGGCGCTGTCACTGCTGCCCTTATCGACATTGCTGGCGAATATCGGCGGGGTCTACGCGCCGCTCTACAGCGGTAGTTCGGCCTTCTTACCGGATTTGGCCGAGTGCGGCATGGCCGGTTCCACCGGGGTCAATCCCGAACTGCTCATCGCCACTCTGAATCATGTGCAGCCCACGGTAACCATCCTGGTCCCCTTTCAGCTCAAGATCCTGGTGGAGGCCGCCGCGCGAGGGGCGATTCTGCCGAATTCCTTGCGTTATGTCGCGGTGGGCGGTGCGCCGACCTCGCCACTCCTGATGGATCAGGCCCGTGAATTCGGCCTGCCGGTCTATCAAGGCTACGGCCTCTCGGAAGCGGCGTCGGTGGTCAGCATGGGACTTCCCGGACAGGGACATAACAGCGCGGGACGGCCCCTCCCTCACATCAAGGTACGCATCGCCGACGATGGCGAGATCATGGTGTCCGGCAACCTGTTCAGCGCCTATCTCGGACAGTCGCCGCGCACGGGGGATGAATGGCCGACGGGTGATATCGGCTATCTGGATAGCGACGGCGAACTCCATATCACCGGGCGCAAGAAGACCTCGTTCGCGACTGCGCATGGCCGCAAACTCGCCCCGGAGTGGATCGAGAGCGAATTGACCAGCCATCCCGCTATTATCCAGGCGGTGTTGTTCGGCGAGGGCCGCGACTTCAATACCGCCGTGGTGGTGCCCAACTGCGCCTCCGTGGTCCCCAAGATCCCCGATGTCATCAACGTGCTGAACCACACCCTGCCCGATTATGCGCGGATATCGCGATGGATCATCGCCGAAGAACCTTTCTCCTTCCGTAACGGTCTCGCCAACGGCGCCGGGACCTTGGATCGCGGCGCCATAGAGGCCAGGTATGCGTCGCAGATCGAAAGCATGTATCAGGGAGGCGACGCCAATGCCTTTCTATAAGCAACTCGTCGCGGCGACCGAGGTCGCCCGCAGTGACTTTCTCACTATCCCTATACTGCAACGCGCACTGCAAGGCGACATCGACAGGGACGCTTACATCGCATTCCTGGCTCAGGCCTACCATCACGTCAAGCACACTGTCCCCCTGCTGATGGCCTGCGGCTCGCGCCTTCCAGATCATTTGCATTGGTTGCGCCGCGCCATCGGGGAATACATCGAAGAAGAAATGGGGCATGAGGAATGGATTCTGGACGACATCGCCGCCTGCGGCGGCGACGCCGCTGCGGTGCGCGCGGCGCCGCCGTCGCCCGCCACCGAGCTGATGGTCGCCTATGCCTATGACCTGATTCAGCGCCGCAATCCGGCGGGCTTCTTCGGCATGGTCTTCGTCCTGGAAGGGACCAGCGTGCAACTCGCTTCACGGGCGGCCGCGGCGATCAAAGACCGTTTGAATCTACCCGGCTCCGCCTTCCGCTATCTCAATTCCCACGGCGCCCTCGACCAAGGCCATATAAAATTTTTCGAAAGTTTGATGGACCGTATCGAGAGCAACGAGGATCAACAAAGCGTCATTCATTGCGCGCAAATGTTCTATCTACTTTACGGAAACATCTTCCGCGGCATTGCCGCGGCACCGCAGTAACAAGAGGTCTCATCATGAAACGCATTTCACAATCTCTATGGATATTGCTTGTGAGTCTGTGCTTCGCCACGGCGGCGACTGCGCAAGACGACAACCTGGCCAACGCTATACTCGATATTCAACATCAATGGGAACACATTCATTATCAGATCCCCGAAGACCAACAGGACGCCGCCTTCCCCCAATTGGAGGACAACGTCGACGCCCTGATCAAACGCTATCCGGGACATGCCGAACCGCTGGTGTGGAAAGCGATAGTCTTGAGCACCCATGCCGGCGCCAAGGGCGGCCTGAGTGCTTTGAGCATGGTGCGCCAAGCCCGTGATCTGCTCGAGCAGGCGGAAAAAATCGATCCCGACACCTTGAACGGTTCTATCTATACCACCCTGGGCAGCCTCTATTATCAGGTTCCCGGCTGGCCCTTGGGTTACGGGGATGACAAAAAGGCCGCGACCTTCTTGAAAAAGGCGCTACAGATCAACCCGAACGGCATCGATGCCAACTACTTCTACGGCGATTTTCTCTACCGCAAGGGTCAGTACTCCGCAGCACTGTCGGCACTCGAAAAGGCGATGCACGCCCCCGCTCGCCCCAATCGCCCGTTGGCCGACGAGGGCCGCCGCAAGGAAATTCAAGCGGTGATCGCCAAGATCAAGGACAAAACTTAATCGAAACTTCAAACATCATACTCCCCGCGATTAAAGACGGATTGTTTGATGATGCACCTGACGTTATTTGTGTACTTTGCAGCTCCGCGGTGAACAATCATTATTCAGAGGTATTGTAATTATGAATTTGGAATCACAACGCATCCTCATTACCGGCGCCAGCGGCGGCATCGGCCAGGCATTGTGCGCCCAACTGGCTCAGCACAACAGTCGTCTGTGCATCCTGGACAGAAACCAGGACAGCAGTGAACGCCTGAGCGCGGAGTTGAAGAAATTGCCGGTGGATGTCCTCGCCATCCAAGCCGATATCACCCGCAGCGAAGATCGCGAACGCGCCATCAATAAAATGACCCAGACATGGGGCGGCATCGACATCCTCATCAACCTGGCAGGGGTCATGGACTTCGCCCGTTTCGACGAAGAAGATCCGGGAATCATTCAGCGTATCCTGCAGGTAAACGTCGAAGCCCCGATGCAATTGACTCGAACCGCCTTACCGCAAATGGTGGAACGCGGCCACGGCCGTATCGTCAACGTCGGCTCCATGTTCGGCAGCATCGGCTTTCCATGCTTTGCCGCCTACTCGGCCAGCAAATTTGCCATGCGCGGCTTTTCCCAGGCATTGCGACGCGAACTCAGCGGCAGCGGTGTCGGCGTCACCTATGTGTCACCCCGTGCGGTCAAGACCGCCTTTAACCCCCCTATCGTCCACCGCATGGCGGAACTGGGGATGATGCACATGGACGAGCCGTCCTGGGTGGCGAAAAAGATCGTCAGCTCTATCGTGAAAGAAAAGGATGAAGCCTATATGGGATTCCCGGAAAGCGTGTTTGCCCGCATCAACGCCATCCTGCCCGGCATCGTTAGCCGCTCCATCACCAAACAGGTACCAACGCTGATCTCCTTCACTCAGCAAAAACTCAAGGTATAAGCGCGAACCTGGAGGACTAGTCCAGAGTCCTCGTGAATAGCAAATCCCACACCCGGTGACCGAGGCGCTGCCCGCGCTGTTCAAATTTGGTCAGCGGCCGCTCACTCGGCCGCGGCGAAAATGCTCCGGCCCCCACGACGTTTTGGTAACCGGGCGAAGCTTCCATCACCGCCAACATCTGCCGGGCATAGTCTTCCCAATCGGTCGCCATGTGGAAAATGCCGCCGGGTTTGAGTTTACGGCGAATCAGCTCTGCGAACTCCGTTTGCACGATGCGGCGCTTATGATGGCGGGTCTTGGGCCAGGGGTCGGGGAAAAACAGATGAACTGCATCAAGGGTATTATCGGGCAAATGGTACTGCAATGCCTCGACCGCGTCGGCACAGACCACCCGCACATTGTCGACGGCATCCTTTTCCAGTTTCAGCAACAGACTGCCGACGCCGGGACGATGCACTTCTATGCCCAAGAAATCGCAGTGCGGCTTCGCCTTTGCCATGGCCGCAAGCGCGTCGCCCATGCCGAAACCGATCTCCGCCACCCGGGGAACACGACGGTTGAACACCGCATCGAGATCCTGCAAGGCATTTTCGGTGATAAGGTAAGAATGACTCAAACGCCCCAAGGCATCCTGCTGGGCCCTGGTCATGCGACCTTCGCGGCGCACGAAGCTACGGATCCTGCGGTGCAGCGCCTGATTCACGCCAGCGCCGCCGTACACCGATCAAAACCCAAAATATAGCGCACCGCGTTTGCGTCCATCGCGTCCGTACCGGGACAATCCCGCTTAGAAAAACGTCCCGTCGACAGGCGACGAGGCGCTGGCGAAACGCTTGCGCGGAATGCGCCCGGCGCGAAAGGCCTCGCGCCCCGCCTCGATGGCCTTCTTCATCGCCGACGCCATCAGGACCGGATCCTTGGCCCCGGCGATAGCTGTATTCATCAATACCCCGTCGCAGCCCAGCTCCATGGCCACAGCCGCATCCGAGGCGGTACCCACACCGGCATCCACCAGGATCGGCACCTCGGCGTTCTCGACGATGGTAAGAATGTTGTAGGGATTGCGTATGCCGAGACCGGAACCAATGGGCGCCGCCAAGGGCATTACCGCCACACATCCCATGGCCTCGAAGCGCTTGGCGATCACCGGATCGTCATTGGTATAGACCATCACTTGAAAACCGTCCTTGATCAACACCTCCGCCGCGGCAATGGTCTGGACGATGTCGGGGAACAGGGTCTTCTCGTCACCCAGGACTTCCAGTTTCACCAAGTCATGCCCGTCCAACAACTCACGCGCCAAACGACAGGTGCGCACCGCATCCTTGGCGGTGTAACAACCGGCGGTGTTGGGCAGGTACGTGAATTGATCGGGCGGCAACACCTCGAGAAGATTGGGCTCGCCGGGGGTTTGTCCGATATTGGTACGGCGCACCGCTACGGTAATAATCTGAGCACCACTGGCCGCCACTGCGGCGCGGGTTTCCTCCAGATCACGGTATTTGCCTGTTCCAACCAATAGGCGGGAATGGTAGTCGGTACCGGCGATGATCAGCGGGTCATGTGCGGTCTGTGCCATGCGTGCAATCCTAGTATCTTTAGCAGGAAACAAGTAGGGAGATTATACCCCGTTAATCAGACTCGCCTAGCCACCGCCGATGGCGTGCACAATTTCGACCCGATCGCCTGCCCGTAAAATGTGGCTGACGTGACGACTGCGCGGCACGATCTCCAAATTCACTTCCACGGCCAAGCGTTTGTCTGTCAAGGCCATTTCCTCCAATAACCGCCTCACGGTCATCTCTTCCGGAAGTTGTCGGCTTTCACCGTTCACGAAAATCTCCACCCATCATCCCTCTTGCTCAATTATCATCGGGCGGCTTAACCCCGCCTTTTCCAGGCCACAACCGAATGGTATCGCAAAATCATCCTTCCTGGATCGCAGCCTCGATAAGCTCTGGAAAAACGGAATTCTATCACCGTCATAACCTAAACCATAAGATCCTTGGCGGGGCACGCTCACCGTTCGAAGCTGGCGGAAGATGATGGTATGGACTGCCCCGGGCCTAGTGGACACCTCCGGCTTATACTGATTCACGTGTCCACCAAAATGCAGCTTTGGGAATAGGAAAAATCAGGGATACCAGGGCAGTGGAATCTCTAAACGCCGTGCTCAATGATCCAGTAGCAAGCGTAAGAGAGAATGCGGCCTGGGCACTTAAGGAACTTAAGAAGATACGAGCTGATGATTCTGTGATTTTACCGAATATAAGCTCGGCAGAAGAACATGTAACTAACGCCGAGAAAGAGCTTATAACAGGGTGCATCCAAAGCTCCAAGGAGAAGGAGAAAGATGCTACAGGAATTAACTTTGGATGCGTATAGGCACAAATATAACTTGCGCGAAGCTTGACCTGCTCCCCCTTTTGCTACCACGATGATCTTAGTACAGTCTGCTTTCAGACGAGAAAGCGGGCATGAGGAAGTGGTTTACGGAAGCGCAGACCCTGAGAATCATTCTGGAGAATGAGCGCCCAGGCCAGCAAGGAAGCCAACAACCGTGGCACCACTAGCGTAATCTCTGGGATCAAACCGCTCAACAAGCCAATTTCTCATCCACCAGCCAACCTATCTCCCAGGGGTACCGGAGGTCGTACCAGTTTGGCTCGACTGTTCATAGCCATCGGATGTAAACTATTGGGACTCTGCAAGTTTGCGGGTGTAGTTCAATGGTAGAACTGTAGCTTCCCAAGCTACTAACGTGGGTTCGATTCCCATCACCCGCTCCAGCCTGTAACTATGGAATTTGCCGTCTAAGTCGGATTCGACGCACAGGGCTCTTCGAACCAAGTAAAGATATACGCTCGCCCCCACTAAATTCCGGATTGACTGCACCGCTGGTGGGCTTGTCGTCAACCCGGACGATGACGCGGCGGCACCAAGCCCTCAGCCGCCAAGTGACCCTGAAGATCCTGAGGAGATAAGCGGCTCAGGTCTTTAGCCAATTCATGCACTTCGAACCCTGCCTTAGGCGACACATGTAGTGCATTACGCAGGTAGCCGAGCATTTGTTTTTCCGCAACAACGATCAGTTTCTTCGCGCCCTGGCGCTGCGCGATCTGCACCGCTTCATCCGCCACCAGTTTGGCGAAGCGGCGCTTGAATTCCTCCGCATGCTGATCACGATGATCATCGTAACCATGGACCATCCCGTTGGCCGCATTACGGCCGGTCTTGGTGTCGCTCCACAGTTCACGGCCGAAAAGCTCCGACTCGGTATTGATCAGTGCTTCCCGGTGCTCCACCAAGTTCGGCCCCGACTCCACGGCCGGTTGTCGTACCGGTTCCAAGCAAAAAAAGCGTGCACGAACACCATCGACGGTTACCACACAATAATCACTCATGAGGGCACCCTTCTTTCTCGCTCGTTGTCCCATGGGTGAAATCACCATGGTATTACATGGGAATCATCACCCCGCATTCACGATACAGCAAGCGTAGTCCTAACCCATCAATGGCCGATGATACCCAGCATATAGAGCATTAAAACCAGGGCAATGACGGCGGATATGATGACCATACCCAAGATCATGAAGGCAAAGAAGACGCGCATCGAAATTTGGCGGTTAGCTCAGCACCCTCAAGGCTCAAGCGGCGCCAGCCCCCTCTTTATCAAGCAATTGCAGGGAGGCATTGCATACCGGGCAGTAACTCCACATGGGCAGGTGGTCGGAAGCCTCCAGGGCAAGGGTGAATTCTTCCTTCCCGGAAGGGCACAAACCGCTCACATGGTCCGGCACTTCCGTGACCCGATAGCGTCTTACGGCCAGGACCGGCCCTGCGATCAGGAAACCCGGCACCAAGATAAAGTGCGCGATGATAATGGGTAGCGACAACACGGCGAACAACCACATCAATGCCCAGGTTTTGGCGGCGCGAATCTTTCGCTCCTTCGCATCAAAGGCTTTTAAATGCAGGATACCGTCGCCTGTAACCTCACCACTCTTGAGCACAATAGGATGTTCGACCATCGTTGTCATACGCAAAATCACTCCCCTGGTTTTTAAACATGCCCGGCCGGAAAGCATACCATACCGCCTCGCCGCTCACGGCCCCATTGGGGGGAACCCCCGGGTCACTGTATGATATTCATTCCTGATGAGCTGGCAACCTTTAAGGGATTCCATGAGGCGACTATTCAAGGCATTTGCATGGGGCGTCGGCATCATTGCGGCGCTGCTCATCGCCGCCGCCATCTATATCTTCTTGATCTTCGACCCCAACAAATATAAGGCGGAGATCACCGCCGCGGTGCACAAGGCCACGGGCCGCGAGTTCACGATTCAGGGCGATTTGAAATTATCCCTGTTCCCCTGGCTGGGAGTGGAAACCGGTGGAATGACCCTGAATAATCCATCCAGTTTCGACCGGCAACCCTTCGCCAAGATCGACGACGCAGCCATCAAAGTGAAACTGTTGCCCTTGCTCCACAAGGATGTGGAAGTCGATACCGTAACCTTGAACGGCCTGTATCTGAATCTGATGCGCACGGCGGCGGGACGCGGCAACTGGGAAGATCTCACCGCCGGCGGCAAACAGCCATCGCCGCCCAGCCCTGGGCAAAGCCTCGTGGCGCCGACGGTGACCGCCTTCGCCATCGGCGGCATTCGCATTCAAAACGCCACCGTCATCTGGGACGACCGCCAGAACCAGACCCGTTACGAGTTGAGCGATTTATCGCTGCACACCGGCCCGGTTTCCCCCGCGGCACCCGTCACATTGGCGGTAACGACGCAATTAAAAAGCACCGCACCCGCCCTCACTGCGCACCTTGACCTGAGCACTCAAGCACTCTATGACTTCAAGGCACAACAGCTGCAGCTCACAGGATTGAAACTTACCGTTGCCGCTCAAGGCCAGGCCCTGCCTGCGGACGAAACCAAACTCACCCTCACCACCGACGCCGTTCTTAAACTCCCCGACCAACAATACCGGCTGTCCAAACTGAAGCTGCTGGCTTCGCTGCACGGCAAGCAGTTGCCCGGAAAGCAAGTCGATGCGGCTCTCGACGCCAATGTAGCGGTCGATCTCAAGCAAGGAAGCTTGCGCGTCGACTCGCTCAACCTCCAGACGTGGAACGTCAAGATCCAGGGATCGCTGCAAGGCTTGGGATTGCTGACCACGCCACGCTTCAGCGGTGATCTCACCGTTCCAGGATTTAATGCCCGCGAACTGCTGGGTCACTTCAGCGACGGAGCGCTCAACACCGCCGACAAACAAGCCCTCACCGCCGTCAGTGCCAATCTGGAATTCACCGCTTCTACTACCGGAGCCGAACTTACCAAGCTGGCAGCCAAGCTGGACCAGACTCAGATCAGCGGCAAGGCCTCCATCGCCAACTTCTCGCACCCCGCTTATCGTTTCCAGCTCGTCGTGGATGACATCGATGCCGACCGTTATCTACCGCCGGCCGCGACGACCAGCGCCAAACCCGTGACGCCTGCCACGGCGGCCGGCGCGGGAGCGGCCGACATACCGCTGGCGACACTGCGTAGCCTGAACGTCGACGGCAATCTCAGCGTGGGCAAACTCAAGATCGCCAAGCTCAAGCTTAGTGATATCAAACTGGGCATCAATGCCGCGGGGGGCGTGATCCGCGCCAAACCGCTGGCGGCGCAACTCTACGGCGGCAGCTATCGCGGCGATTTGCGCCTGGATGCGCGCGGCAAGACCTTGCAACTGAGCATGGACGAAACTCTAAGCTCTATCGAGATCGGACCGCTGAGCCGGGACCTGCTGCAAAAAGATCTGGTCGCAGGCGCCGGCAATGTCCACCTCCAATTGACCGGAACCGGCATCAGCCCCGAGGAATTGAAGCACACCGTCACCGGCAACATCGGATTCTCCCTGCAAAACGGCCGCGTCAACGGCATCAATCTCCTGGACATGATCCAAAAGGACTATGTCAAATATGTGCAGAGTCTGGCGATCGATGCCGGCAAACTCAATCAGACGGTCTTCTCCAAATTCACCGCCACTGCTAAGGTCGACAAAGGCTTGATCACCACCAACGACCTGGTACTCGACTCGGCGCAATTGAATGTCAAAGGCCGCGGCAACATCAACCTGGCCGATGGAAGTCTGGCGATGCATCTTGACGCCTTACCTAGGGGACAACTGGCCAAGCAACTGGGGCAATTCAAGGACATGGTGATCCCCATCCGGGTCGAAGGCACCTTTAGCGCACCGAAATTCGCCACCGATCTGGACGAAGCCCTCAAACAAAAACTGAAGGCGCGCCTGGACAGGGAAAAACAAAAGGCACAAGCGGAACTGCAAAAAAAGGCCAATGAAGAAAAAGCCAAGCTCCAACAAAAGCTGAAACAGCAGCAGGACCAGGCAGAGAAGAAGCTGCAGGAACAACTGCAACACAAGCTCAAAGATTTATTTAAGTAATTCACTGCTGATGATTCAGCCACACGAGCTACGATGACCGTAAACAAGAAGCAAGCATCCACCGGGAGAAATACGCCGCACTTCAGCGACCTGCTCCTGCAGTGGTGGGATCGACACGGCCGCAAGGGCCTGCCTTGGCAGCAACAGGCCACCCCCTATCGGGTCTGGGTTTCCGAAATCATGCTGCAACAAACCCAGGTCGCCACCGTCATCCCCTATTTTCAGCGCTTCATGGCACGCTTCCCGTCCATAGAGAGCCTGGCCGCCGCCACTGCGGATGAAGTACTGCATCATTGGAGCGGCCTCGGCTACTATGCCCGCGCCCGCAATCTGCACAAGGCGGCACACATCATCTGCGAGCGATATAGCGGCGAATTTCCCTTGGACGTCAACGACGTCATGGCCTTGCCCGGTATCGGCCGTTCCACGGCGGGCGCCATCCTGGCGCTGGCGGCGGGGCAGTTCCATCCCATCCTGGACGGGAACGTCAAACGGGTCCTCACCCGCCTGCACGCCATCGAAGGCTGGCCCGGCACCAAGGAGATCGAAGGCCAATTGTGGCGGCTGGCGCAAGACCACACACCCCGCCGGCGCACGGCTCACTATACTCAGGCGATCATGGATCTGGGCGCCACGCTGTGCACCCGGGCACGGCCCTCGTGTGAGCGCTGCCCCGCGCAAGTGCAGTGTCGCGCCTACGCCCAACAGCGCAGCGCGGATTTCCCCACCCCCAAGCCGCGGGGGACGCTGCCGGTACGCCGCACGCAGCTGCTATTGGTGCGCGATGCCGCGGCGGCGATATTGCTGACCAAACGTCCCCCCTCGGGCATATGGGGCGGTCTGTGGAGTCTGCCCGAGTGCGCCGTCGGCGCCGATATCGCCGACTGGTGCCACCGGCGCTTGGGCTTCGATATTGAAGAAGAAGAGCGTTGGCCGGTATTACGCCATACCTTCAGCCATTTTCATCTGGATATCCATCCGGTGCTGGTGCGCGTCGGCGCGCGCGCAGCCGCGGTCATGGATGATGCCGAGAGCGTTTGGTACAATCCGCAAAAACCACAACAACTGGGACTCGCCGCCCCGATTCAACGCTTGTTAAACCAGCTATCCATTAATTACGCTTAAGTTGCCAGGAGAATTGCGATGTCTCGAACGGTTCAGTGCATTAAACTCGGTCGCGAAGCGGAGGGCCTGCCCTTGCCGCCTTATCCCGGCGAACTGGGCAAGCGCATCTTCGAGCACGTCTCCAAGGAGGCGTGGCAGATGTGGCTCAAGCACCAGACCATGCTCATCAACGAAAACCGCATCTCCCCCATCGACCCCAAGGCCCGCCAGTTTCTGGAAGGCGAGATGGAGAAATTCTTCTTCGGCGCAGGCTCGGCGACGCCTGAAGGTTACGTACCGGAAAAATAAGCTATCAGCTGAAGATTACAGGCCGGCCGTTATTTCGTCGCAGGCGCATCCATGGCACAACGGAAGCCGAGGTCGGTGCCGCTGAGGGTGGGGTCGGCATGATTGCGGCGCGCGCCGCGATAGAAAATACTCAGGGCATAGTGCCCCACCCCCGACCCGCCGCCACGCAGCACCTTATGGATATCGCCGTAGGCGGGATGCTGATAATCGGAACCGGGATAGGCCTGAAACCAATCGTCCACCCATTCCGAGACATTACCCGCCATGTCGTAGACGCCATAGGGGGATTTGTCCTCGGGCATGGAACCCACCGGCGCCACCGGCTCGTCCTCGTCGCGATCGGCCCCGGTGTTGGTCTTGGATGCATCCCACTTGTTGCCCCAGGGATATTCCAATCCATCGGGACCGCGCGCCGCCTTTTCCCATTCCGCCTCGCTGGGTAGACGCTTGCCCGCCCAGCGGCAATAACTGTAGGCGTCATACCAATTGACCTCAGTGACCGGCAAAGTGTCGCGATGGCGCTGAATCTTGAACATCGCAGCGAGCAGGGCATCCTTGCTCATCTTGGTGGTGTCCATGTCCAGCTTGAAATACTGGCTGGCGATCCAGCGCAAGCCGGTGAGGTCCGCCGCTTCCAGCTTGTCGTCCGTAACATTATAGGCATTTTGTATCCAATAGCGCGGCTCCTGGTAGTCGGTGCCGGTTTGACGGCTCTGCGCCTTCATGTCCTGGACGAAGGCCTTGTATTTGGCGTTGCTCACCTCGTACTTATCGATGTAATAGTCCTGCAAATAGGCCTTATGGCGGGGATGCTCATTGAGATAGAGGGGATCGACCAGGCCGTATTCCTGCTTCAGCCCCTTGGTATCCACCTTATCGCTGCCCATGATGAACGGCCCGGCGGGGATGAGCACCATCTCGGCGGGGATTGCGGGTGGATGGGTGGCGGCCTGGGCTTGCGAACCCGGGTCCTTGCCGCTGCACGCCGCCAGCGGCATCAACACGCCCAGCAATACGCCGTGTGTGTACCGGATTTTAAGCTTGCGGCGCCCCCTGCTCTTCACGTCCCGCCCCATGTCAGGAGGCATCCTTGGCGCAACGGAAGCCGAAGCTCTCGTTCTTGACCTTCTTGTTGAAGAAGCTGCGGTTGAATGTCGGCGCGGAAATGCCGCATTTATAGAAGGAACAATCCCACCACGAGCCGCCTTTGAGCTGCTTGTATTTTTCGCCGTAATTCTCGCTGGGGTGTTTATTACCGGGATAGGCCACGTACCAGGACGAGGTCCACTCCCAAACATTGCCGGACATATCGTAGAGGCCATAAGGGCTCTTGCCCGCCTCGAACGCGCCTACGGGAGTGGTATCGCCCTGTTGACCGAGCTTGGCCCAGCGCTGCGGGGTATTGGCCTTGTCGAGACCGAACTCCGCCCCCCAGGGAAACATCCGCCCGTCGGTGCCCCGCGCCGCCTTTTCCCATTCCGCATCGGTGGGTAAACGCTTACCCGCCCAGCCGCAATACGCCTTGGCGTCAAACCAGGTAACGAAGGTCACCGGGTGATCGGCCTTGCCATCCGGATAGGTGCGATTACGGAAATGGTCCGGCGAGCGGCGCCCGGTGGCATCGATAAACTTCTTGTACTGGGCATTGGTGACCTCGTATTTGTCTATCCAATAGGACTTCAAGGTGACGGTATGCTGCGGACCTTCATCGGGCAACCGTTCATCGGTGCCCATGATGAACTTGCCGGCCGGGATCAGGATCATGGGATTGGGCGCATCACCCAGGCGGCTCTTGGGATAATACATGGGCAGACTCATACCCGGCGGTAAGGGTTGGTTGGATTTATCCTCCGCCGGCAGCGGCGGATTCGGCTTCATCGGTTGAGGCTGTGATTCATCCTCGGCCGCCGCCTGCAGACTATGACAACGGTGACAATCTTTGCCCGACTTGGCGGCGCTAAAGGCGGGGGTACCTATTTTCTTATGGCAGGCAACACATTCCTTGGCATCGAAATGGGGAAAATCCGACATTTGTGCCGCGGTCACCGTGGTGGAAGAAATAATCATCGCCCCCAAAACACACAACAGCCCCAACAGGGCGCGACTCGACCGCAAACAATACCTATACGGGGAATTTCTCATGGGGAAGTACACCCTGAAAGCTATTTTATAAACCTATTTCGCACAAAGACACCTTGACTCACGACCACTCAGCCGCTTTAATACGCGTTCCCTCGGGCCAGGTAGCTCAGTTGGTAGAGCAGGGGATTGAAAATCCCCGTGTCGGCGGTTCGATTCCGTCCCTGGCCACCAACCCTTACCCTTCGCAACACAACATGCTCTCAAAGGGAGGGGACATCCTGGGATGTACAGGGCGGCTAGTTTAGCAACCACTCCCCGCAACGTCCATGCCTCTAAGACCCCCCAAACCTCAGGAAAACACTAGTAAAAGGCTATCCCAGGCATGGTGCCAGGTATTTAGCCCAATCGTGGCCGGCATCGCCGCAGACGATGAAAAACGGGTTCAACAAGGAATCTTTGGTGTTGTAGCGTAGCGGGTGCATGGCGGTATCCAACACCTTACCCCCCGCTTCTTCGACGATACACTGCGCAGCCCCCGTATCCCATTCCGATGTCGGACCGAGCCGCACATAGATATCGGCCTTGCCCTCCGCCACCAGGCACGACTTGAGGGAACTGCCCATGGATATGATCGCATGATCGTCGAATTGCTCGAGGAACCGATCGAAACGTGCATCGTTGTGCGAACGGCTGCCGGCCACGGTGATTTGCCCGCCCTGCCATGGCCGCGCCTGGATCGGTTGTGCTGCCTGGCCGGGTTCCTGGCGGAAGGCACCGAGATCACGACCGGCGAAGTAGCTCACCCCGCTCACCGGCACATAAATGACTCCCAATACCGCTTGTCCGTCGGCGATAAGCGCGATATTGACCGTGAATTCACCGTTGCGTTTGATGAACTCGCGGGTGCCGTCCAAGGGATCCACCAGCCAATAGGTATGCCACTGCGCACGCTCGGCATAGGGGACCGCGGCCTCTTCCTCCGACAGTATCGGCAGGCTCGGGGTCAGCGCCTGCAGTCCCGCCACAATGGTGTGATGCGCCGCCATGTCCGCCTCGGTCAAAGGGGAACGATCGTCCTTGTGCTCCACACTAAAGTCCCGGGCATAGACATTGAGGATCTGTACCCCCGCCGCGTGCGCCAGTTCCACCACCGGCTGTAATAACTTTTCCGGTTTAATCACGTCGCTCATCTAAGCAATCCCTTCCTGTTCGCGAAGTACATCGCGCACCATATATAAGGCGGCGATGCTGCGCGCCTCGGTACAATCTTCTCGTGCCAGCAAGTTCTTGAGCTCGCTCAGGCGCCACGGCACGACCTCCATCTCTTCCGGCTCATCGCCGGGACGGCGTTGCTCATAGAGATCGCGGGCAAACACCACATGGGTGACGTGCGCGAAATAGCCCGGCGCCAGGGTAAACGATGTCAGATGGCGCAAATCACGGGCAGCGTACCCCACTTCTTCCATCATCTCCCGGTTGGCCGCATCCAGGATCGTCTCACCGGCTTCGATCAAGCCCTTGGGCAAACCCAGCTCATAACGGTGCACCCCGGCTGCATATTCGCGGATCAGCAAAACGGTATCGTCATCCAGCATGGGAACGACCAGCACCGCACCATGGGGCGAGGCATTGAGGCGTTCGTACTGCACCACGGTCCCATTGGCAAACTCCAGGCCCACTTCCTCCACGTGAAAAAAGCGGGTTCGGGCGATGGTTTGGGCGCTCAGAATTCGTGGTTTCTTCGACATGATCTATGCTTGTGCTACGATAAATGGCCCGCCTTGATGAGCCGCTAGTATACTACCATCCCCTCAGCTGCAGTGAGCCGTGACAAGTGCTTAATTGGGATGATATACAATTTGTGCTGTTGGATATGGACGGGACCTTGCTCGACCTCCATTTCGACAATCACTTCTGGCAGGAGGTGATCCCGCAGCGTTATGCCGCGGACCGCGGCCTGGACGTGGTAACCGCCAAGCGCGTGCTGACGCCGATCTTCCGCCGCAACGAGGGCAGCCTCAACTGGTATTGCCTGGATTTCTGGACCCGGGAACTCAACATTGATATCGCCATCCTCAAGCAGGACGTGGCGCATCTGATCGCGATCCATCCCCATGTCATCGCCTTTCTCGACGCCTTGCGCGCCGCGGCCAAGCGCTCGATCCTGGTCACCAACGCCCATCCCAAAAGCCTGGCGTTGAAACTGGAGCGCACCCGGCTGGGCGCGCATCTCGATGCCATCGTCAGCGCCCACGAAATCGGCCACCCCAAGGAAGAGCCAGCGTTTTGGGGCCAGTTACAGCGGCAACAGCCCTTCGTCGCGGAAAACAGCCTGTTGATCGACGACAATCTAGCCGTGCTGCGCGCCGCCCGCCACTACGGCATCCGCCATCTATTGGCCGTACACCGACCCGATACCCGCCGCCCGCCCCGCGACACCGCGGAGTTCGCGGCATTGCGTGACTTCAGCGACATCTTGCCCGGCTCCTGAGTTTGAACGCTATTTATCAGGCTCGAGTTTTAAGGCGACGGAATTGATGCAGTAACGCAAGCCGGTGGGCTGCGGACCGTCATCGAACACATGCCCCAGATGCGCGCCGCAGGCACGGCACATCACCTCGGTTCGCGCCATACCGTGGCTGGTATCGGCTTGGGTCGACACCTGTTCCTCGGCCATGGGTTGCCAGAAGCTCGGCCAGCCGCTACCGGAATCGTATTTGGCGGCAGCATCAAACAAAGGCGCCCCGCAACACGCACAGCGATATACACCCGGATCTTTGCTGTCCCAATACTCGCCGCTGAACGGTGCCTCGGTACCCTTGGCGCGGCAGACCGCGAATTGTTCGTCCGTCAGCTCCTGCCGCCACTCTTCCTCCGATTTCATCGGTTTGTCAGCCATGACGTCCTCCTTCTCATGCCCATGAACTACCATCATCGCTCAAGCGGCGGCTCATTGTCAGCCGCCTCATTCAAGCATTAACATTAGGCAGGCCTTTCTATGGAAATGATTGCCGGCCCCACCCAATATGACTCATCCATGTACATGCGTCCTCCAGGAAAGCGGCAATCCGGCAGGACTCGCCCGTCACGGCGGTTACCGCTCTGCTTCGTCCTGCTCGCGATGAATACCGTCACCATCGCCGCGACGCCCGGCGCCACGGAGATCGTCAGTCATTGCTACTACAAATATGCCGGCGACGATCAGCGTTCGCGCCTGAGCATCGTCATCAGCGATCAGAACGGCAAAGGGAGTAAGAGCGAATATCTGCGCTTGTGGAAACAGTCTGACGGTAAAGACGGCGTGCTCGATAAGGTCATCTTGTTCACTGCATCGCCCTCCGCAAGTCGCGGCGTAAATTTCATGCGCTGGGGATACCCGGCCAAGAGCGGCAAATCAGCTGATCAATGGGTGTACTTGCCCGAAATGCACATGGTGCGCCGTGTGTCGCAACGGGACCCCGATAACACGGCTTGGGGTTATACCGACGAAGATCTGCGCATTCGCGACCTGGATGAAGACGATCACCGCCTTAAGCAAATCGAACGCATCGACGGCCGGGAGTTTTACGTGGTGGAAAGCCTCCCGCACCAGACTTCCGCCTACGGCAAGCGAGTCACCTACTTCAACAAGGCTGAGGACTGGCAGGAATGCGCGCCGCGACGAGTGGATTACTACGACAGAAACGGAGAACTCCTCAAGCAGGAATTTATCACCTGGAGGCGGATTAACGCCGCCTGGGTATGGGATACGGCGGTAATGTATAACGTCCGCACCAAGGTCTCCGCCACTTATCAGATGCAGGAGACCGAGGTCAATGTCGGCCTCGATGACCGACTGTTCAGCGAACGTCAGCTGCGCCGCGGCTACCCCGTACCCTAACCACCATAAGCTCGCGCGACCAGGTAAAATGGGCGCCACAATAACTTTTCTTCCGTTTCGAGCACGTCATGAACCAAGTCCTCCCGCAAATGGCCGCACTGATCGTCTGCGGCGTGCTGTGGCGCTTCATCAAACCACCCGGCATGGAGGCCGACGGAGTTCGGCGCGTCATCACCGGCCTGGTCTATACCCTGTTGCTGCCGGCCTTGGTGCTGTCGGTACTGTGGAAGTCCCCTCTCGGCCTCGACACCATCAAGATAGCCTTGGTAGCCGCCGCCGGTGTCATCGCGGCCCTGCTGGCAACCCAAAGGCTGTTTCGCCGTTCCGCCGCCCCTAAAACCGCGGTGGGCGCCCTGATCCTGGCCGCCGCCTTTCCCAATGTCACCTATCTCGGCCTCCCGGTTCTGGAGAAGACCTTCGGCTCGTGGGCGCGCAGCATCGCCTTCCAATACGATCTGTTTGCCTGCACGCCCCTGCTGCTGACCGTGGGCATACTCATCGCGCGTCGGCATGGCAGCGGCGGCGACAGCGATCATCCACTGATAGCACTGCTCAAAGTCCCGCCGCTGTGGGCGGCGGTCGCGGCGGTAATCTTGAATCTCACCGGTGTCCCCCTGCCCGGCGGACTCGAGGAGTTTCTGCATACCCTGGGCAACGGCGTGGTACCGCTCATGCTCATCGCCCTGGGCATGGCCTTGACCTGGGAGACGCGGCAACTGCAGCGCCTGCCGCTGCTCCTGCCGGTGCTCGCCATCCAACTGCTGGGCATGCCCTTGCTGGCATGGGGTATGACCGCTCTACTTGGACTACACGGCGAGCTGCGCACCGCCGTGGTTTTGGAAGCCGCCATGCCTTCCATGGTGCTGGGCGTAGTGGTATGTGACCGCTATGGATTGGACACCAGCCTGTATGCAACGACGGTAACCGCCTCCACTGCACTCAGTTTCTTTACCCTGCCCTTGTGGTTTCAGTGGGTACAACCCGCTTTGCTATAAATACCCACGGACGCTTATGCCCCATCTACTCGTCGCCATCACTGCTCACGGTTACGGCCATGTCGCGCAGACGGCGCCCGTGGTCAATGCCCTGCGTCAGCGCCTGCCGCAGCTGCGCCTCACGCTCTATTCCAGCCTGCCCCATGATTTTCTCGCCGGCCGCTTTACAGGGGATTTCACCCACATCGCCCATGCGCCGGATGTGGGCATGAGCATGAAAGATGCCTTGGAGGTGGATGCCGCGGCCAGCGGTCGGGCTTATCGTCACTATCATCGCCACTGGGAGGCGGCGGTTACGGCCGAAGCGCGATTGCTGGTCTCCCGTGCGCCGGATGTCGTACTGGCGAACGTACCATATCGAATTCTCGCCGCGGCCGCCCAGGCGGACATCCCGGCACTGGCCATGTGTAATCTCAATTGGCTGGATATCTATCGTCATTTCTGTGCAGCGCTGCCGGAATCCACATCCATACGCGGGGAAATGCTCGGCGCCTATCGCAGTGCACGGGTCTTTCTGCAACCGACACCCCACATGCCTATGCCGGACCTGGAAAACCGGGTGGCGATCGGCCCCGTCGCCCGGACCGGCCTCGACCGGCGCGTCGCAATCCGCCAACGCCTGGGACTGTCGTCAGCCTGTAAATTGATATTGGTATCCTTGGGCGGCGTGGCAATGCAAATAACTCTGGCGGATTGGCCACCGCTTGCCGATGTGTGTTGGATCGTGCCTGCGTCATGGGATCCGCGTCGCCATGACATGATTACCCTGGAATCCCTGGACATGGATTTCGTCGATGTCTTGCGTTCCGCGGATGCCCTGATCACCAAACCCGGTTATGGCAGCTTTGTGGAAGCCGCTTGCAACGGCGTGCCTGTCCTGTATGCGCCCCGCCACGACTGGCCGGAAGAAGCGTTTCTCGTGAATTGGCTGCATGAGCATGGGCGCTGCCTTCCTATTCAACGCACCCAATTGCAGCAGGGCGATTTCTCGGACGCATTGGAGCGACTCTTCGGCTTGCCGCCACGGGCACCGGTCTCCCCCAGCGGAATCGACGCCGCCGTGACACAGCTCTGCACCCTGATAAATCAAGGATAAGATATTGACCCTAGCAACCCCGGCCGCTACCGTGATTAACATCTGCGAGGTCTAGGAGCTGACCCGGTGGCGACACAGCGCACAAGCATTTATCACGGCAAGGTGGTCGACCTCAGCATCGAGACAACACTGCTGCCCAACGGCCATTCCATTTCCCTGGAGATCATCCATCATCCGGGCGGTGCCGCGATCGTTGCCGTGGACGAAGGACAGCAGCTGTGCCTGCTGCGCCAATATCGTCATGCCGCTGGCGGCTGGATTTGGGAGTTACCGGCCGGCAAACGGGAACATGACGAAGACCCGCTGCACACCGCGCAACGCGAATTGGAGGAAGAAGCCGGTCTGTGCGCCTCCTCCTGGCTGAAACTCGGCGCCACGCTGACCACGCCGGGATTCTGCGATGAAATCATTCATCTCTATCTGGCACAAGGTCTTACGACTGTAGCGCAACGCATTGAGCCTCATGAATTACTGGAATGTCATTGGCTACCCTGGGAGCAGGTCCAAGAGTGGATCTATACCGGCACTCTCACCGACGCCAAGAGCATCGTCGGTATACACCTGGCCCAAGCGGCATTGCATGCTTCCCATCAAGTCTAAGGTTAATGCTATGATAAGTGCCCCTAATCGGATATAAATACGCTATCAACCAACAAAAGAGGGCAGGGTGAGTTATGGGCATGCACGTACCAACAGAAGTACCATTCATTCTTAAGACCATGGTTGCGGTAATCTCGGTGATCGCCGTTGTCCTCATGGGGTGGCTTACCATTAAAATTTATCGCGATGATGCCCGTTCTGAGAATGCAGGACCAAAAAACAAAGGTTGGTAGTACACCCCCCGCGTAATCGTCGCGGGATTACCTGTTACACCGAAACCCTTACTGCATAGGAACCGATATTGATCCGGGGGGTTTTGCCCGGCATCGGTAAAGGGTGGCGGTCGCCCGGCCACTGCCCCGTTTGCCCGGTTACGCTTTGATCCATGGGCGAGCCGTCACATCCCCGCCTCAGTGCTTGCGATAACCATAAACATAGCGCTTATTTTGGCCAAAAATAATCCACGCCAAACACAATCGCCTATAAATCAAACCATTATTGCAATGGTGCAAGACTCAGGTCTTCCGCGCAAACATCACCCCACCACACCTTCCTTAAGCTTTTTTAAGCTTAATCTTGATAAAGACAATCAACTAATATATATCTAGAACACTTCGGTCGGGATTTAGGTTCAGAGTCCAAAGCTCCAGTCATCACCTTTAGAAGAGAAGGAAATTCCCATGAAGCTATCAACTAAAGGACGTTACGCCGTCACCGCCATGATGGACCTGGCCATTCATGAAAAATTTGGTCCTGTCACCTTGGCTGATATATCAGTGTGTCAAGGCATCTCACTCTCCTACCTGGAACAGATCTTCGCGCGCTTGCGCCGCGACGGACTGATCAACGGCACCCGCGGCCCACGCGGCGGCTATCGACTGGCTCGGCCTGCAGACCAAATCACGGTGGCGGACATCATCACCGCCGTGAGTGAAAAAATCGATACGACCCGCTGCGAGGGCAAGGAAAACTGCCAAAACGGCGAGCGCTGCCTCACTCACGAACTGTGGTCTGACTTAAGCGCGCAGATCCACGAATTTCTGGCCGGCATCACCCTGGCGCAATTTGCCCAGCGCTCTGCGGTACAGGAAGTGGTGCAACGCCAAGACACCCTGCACTTCCGTCGCAGCAATTCGCGCAGCAAACAAGCGGTCACCGGCTAAATCCAGCGTAGCATTGAGAATTCCATCTATTCCGCAGGCATTGATGCGGGTGCGTTCTACATTGCGGCGACGTCCTGCCACTCAATCTGAGACGCAGTGAGCTGGCGCCGCATGTAGTCTATGGCCTCGGCCACATCCGCTTCCTCGCCGCGCACGCCCAACTCCAGCCGGGGTCGCTCCGGATTCAATTCAGGCAGTGATGACAAGCGGCAGCGTGGATAGCGCTCGACAAAGTCCTGCATCAGCGGCAACAGCTCCCCTTCCCGTGACCATACCAGCAAGCTGCGCTCTATAACGGCTTGTGCGCGATGCAAATGGGGGTAGCGTTGATCCAATAGCCACGTCATCATCGGCCAGGCCATTTCGGGAAACCCGGGCAGGAAATGATGATTGACTATGGAAAATCCGGGAATCCGATTATACGGATTCGGTATGATGACGCTGCCCGTGGGTAAGTCCGCCATGCGAATGCGCTGCGGATAGGCCGCCTCGCCGAAACGCGCTTCAATCTCCTTGACCGCCTCCGCATGGGGCGTCAACGCCACGCCGGCGGCCTGGGCGGCGCAGGCGCGGGTGCGATCGTCGGGCGTCGCGCCGATGCCACCGAAACAAAACACCATGTCGCCGCTCGCCATGGTCTGGCGCAAGGTTTCGACGATCACGCCCGGCTCATCGCCGATGATGCGGCACCATGCCAGCTCCAGACCCCGCTCCGCCAGCACCTGAATGACCCGGGAAAAGTGCTTATCCCGCCGCTTTCCCGACAACAGTTCATCGCCGATGATGATGGCACCGAACTTCATGGAACGCCGCGATTCATTGGAGTCAAGCGCCGCTGACGGGTCGGATTTTGGCCGCGGCTTGTTGCGCGCGTTGCCTAGCCTGGGAAACATCTTCGCCGCGCGCCACCACCACGCCCATGCGCCGTTTGGCGAAAGACTCGGGTTTACCGAACAGGCGCACATCCACACCCGGCACGCGCAACGCTTCATCCACACCCTCGAAGGCGATGCCCGGCTCCTGCAAACGGCCGTATATCACCGCACTGGCGCCGGGACTATGCAATGCCGTGGTCACCGGAAGACCCAGGATGGCGCGGGCATGCAATTCGAACTCGCTCAGCACCTGGCTGGCCATGGTCACCATACCGGTATCATGCGGACGGGGACTCACCTCACTGAACCACACCTGATCGCCCTTGACGAAAAACTCCACGCCGAAGATCCCACGCCCCCCGAGATCGGCGGTGATCATTTCCGCCATCTCGCGCGCCCGCGCCAAAGCCTTGGGATTCATCTGCTGAGGTTGCCAGCTTTCGACGTAATCGCCCTGCATCTGAACATGACCGATGGGATCGCAGAAATGGGTTTCCACCTGGCCGGATGCACCCAGCGCGCGCACCGTGAGCAAGGTGACTTCGTAGTCAAAGTCGACCATCTCCTCGACGATAACTTTGGTTATAGCCACGCGCCTCCCGGCCATGGCGTGTTCCCAGGCGGCCGCCACTTCCTGCGGATCATTCACCACCGATTGCCCTTTTCCCGACGAGGACATCACCGGTTTCACCACACAGGGATAACCGATGACACCATCGATGGCCGACTTCAGTTCGTTCAAGGTCTCGGCAAAGGCGTAACGCGACGTAAGCAGTTCCAGGCGTTCCGCTGCGAGACGGCGTATCCCCTCGCGATTCATGGTCAGCTGTGCCGCCCGAGCGGTGGGAATAACCTCCGCTAGACCTTCCTCCTCGATGGCGAGCAAGGTATCCGTGGCAATGGCCTCGATCTCCGGAACAATGAGATGCGGCCGTTCGCGCCTCACCAAGTCGCGGATGGCTGCGCCATCGGCCATATCAATGACATGAGCGCGATGCGCCACCTGCTGCCCCGGGGCATTGGCATAACGGTCCACGGCAATGACCTCGACGCCGAAGCGTTGCAACGCAATAATGACTTCCTTGCCCAACTCTCCCGCGCCCAACAACATGACACGCGTGGCGCTGGGACTCAACGGCGTACCGATTCTCACTGACACCCCCTACTTATGCAGATTGCCCGGCTGTCTCCGCCGCCCAGCGGCTTGTCATCCGGAATTGCGACGCAAGCCGGGCGGGAGAGGGCATTATACCGCTATGCATATGGAGGATAGGCCCCAAATTTTCAGGGGCGAGTGCGCGCCTAAACGACCCCGGTGGCGGATTACGCTTGAGCGATGCCTGAACGCGACGACGAATATTCGGGCTGTTTATTAAAATAGCGGAAACAGGCCTGGAGTTGTTGCCGCTGACCGGCAATCATGTCATCGAATTTGACGCCGCAGGCGAATCCGCCGTCTTCCTGTTTCTGCCAGACGATATCCCCCACCATTTTCAAGGGTTCCTGATTTCCATAATCAGCTAGATTGTCATAGGGTAAAAATACCGACATGTGCAATTTGGTCTTGGCATCGAGACGCTCTTTAGTACGCAACTGAATGCCGGTCATACTGAAATCGCGGCAAATACTCTCGTAGGAATAATTGCCCTGGGTCGCATGGATCCGCAAGGAACGATCGAGACGCGGGCTGTCGCGCATATCATGCCTGGTAGACTCAGCCGCTTGATCTTGCTCAAAGATAAACTGCGCCAATAGCACCTTGAGGCTCTCCGAAACCCGATATAGATCATCGCCGATGGTCGCCGTGGTTTCTATCTTGGCGGAATTTTCATTGAAGGTCTCAAACAAGCGATCGAGACTTACCTGCAACAAGCCGATATTTTCCATCTGCGCACGGCTCACCGTGGAGATGCGGTTATTGGCTTCGGCCGAAACGGTGATCTCCTGAGCGATTTGTTCGATAACCCGCGAGGTGTCGCGCGCCGTCTCTTGACTGCCATTAACGCCGCCGACCACCGCCGCCATGGTGTCGGCGGTGCGCTCCATACGAATTTTCAGCTCATTGATGATGGCGGATATTTCAGTCGTGGAATCCGTGGTGCGGATCGCCAAACCACGCACTTCATCGGCAACCACCGCGAAGCCTCTCCCCGCTTCGCCGGCGCGTGCCGCCTCGATCGCGGCATTCAGCGCCAACAAATTGGTCTGCTCGGCGATGTTACGGATAGTGCCGATGATGTTGTAGATTTGCTGAGCCGCATTTTTCAGTTCGTCCATCTCCTGTGCGGCGCGATTCACGCCATTTACGGTGCTATCCATTTCTCGAATGTTGCGTTGGACGCTGACGATCCCCTCTTGCGCGCATTTCTCGGTCTGCAACGAATATTCGTTGGCCTCCCCGGCGATCTTCTCCACCGACGCGGAAATTTCCCGCAATTGCGCGGTGGCATTGCCGACTTCATCCGAACGGCTTTGCTCGTTCTTACTCACCCTGGCTATCTCGTGAGAAATGGTGGCCACCTGATAGGCGGACTGCGCCATTTGTTTACCGTTGTCATCGATGTTGCGGATCACGGAGGTAAGATTGGCAAGCATGCCATTGAAACTATGCTCCAAGATCCCGATCTCATCGAGGGAGTGATTGTCCACGACACGGGTCAGATCGCCCTTTTCTATCCCCGCCAAGGCCTGACACAAATTCTTGATAGGCCGGGTGAACAGCCTGGCCAACATGGTAATCACCAGAAATAGGATCACGAACTCGATAGCGGACTGCCAAATCGATGCGATGACATAGGCGCCAAGACGATTGTTCAGTTCAATCAGAACCGCCGTCGACACCTCGTGCTCTTTGGCAATATTGATCAGCTGCTTGAGTTCGGCATAGCCTTGCCAACGATTCACCAAGATAGTGACTATGGTCACTACAAAAAATCCGAGCTGGAGTTTCCACTGGATACTTAAGGCAAGAAACCAGCGCGGCACGAGGTACTTCATGTTAAGCATCCCTTTAGAAGGTCCGTTTATCTCTTTTTTTGTATCCCTTTGTTCGAACTAATTATCGACACAGAAGGTGAGCTCTTTAATGGTTAGCGGGCCCCTCGCCAGATGCGCGCAACGGATCAGCGGGTCTCGTTAGCGGAGATAAGGAATCCGGCCTCGCCCATTTATCCCCTACTCACTGAAATCAAGGCCATATACGCCGCCCGGCGGACAAAACAGGGCCAGGCGACGGCTTCATTGACCAGATTGAAAGATCGGGAATTACCGGCTCGCCAAGCTGAATTAGCCTGCGGTTGCCAGCCGTCGCTGCGCGACGGCGGCGGCGAGCGTACCGAGCAGAACCTCGCTATCCTCCCACCCCAGGCAGGCATCGGTAATGCTCTGCCCATAGACCAAGGGTCGATCAGGCCGCACGTCCTGGCGCCCCTCCACCAAATGACTTTCAACCATGACGCCCATGATGCGGCGATCCCCGGCGGCGATTTGCCGCGCCACATCCTGGCCCGCCGCCAATTGCTGACGATGGGCCTTGTTGCTGTTGCCGTGGCTGAGATCGATCATCAAGCGCGGGGCCAGACCGGCCGCTCGCATCTCCGCAGCGGCGGCCTCCACATGCCGCGCCTCGTAATTAGGCTGCGAACCGCCACGCAATATGACATGGGTATCCGGGTTACCGCGGGTGGAAAAGATCGCCGTACGCCCCTGCTTGGTGGGCGAGAGAAAAATATGGGGATGGCCGGCGGCGCGAATGGCGTCGATCGCCACCTTAAGCGACCCGTTGGTGGCGTTCTTGAACCCTACGGGACAGGATAGACCCGAGGCAAGCTCCCGATGCCCCTGACTCTCCACGGTACGGGCGCCGATCGCGCCCCAGCTGATCAGGTCCGCAAAGTACTGCCCCGTCACGAGATCGAGAAATTCAGTGCCTGCCGGCATGCCCAGCTCGTTAACGTCCAACAATAGCTTGCGCGCCAAACGCAAACCGCGATTAATGGCGAAACTGCCGTCCAGACCGGGATCATTGATCAGTCCCTTCCACCCCACGATGGTGCGCGGTTTCTCGAAGTAGACGCGCATTATGATCAACAGGCCCTTCGTCAATTCGGCACTGATTTTCGCCAGACGCGTCGCATACTCCAAAGCGGCATCCACGTCGTGTATAGAGCAGGGGCCGACCACCACCAAGACCCGATCATCGTTACCCGTGAGAATGCGCTGTATGGCATCACGGGCGCTAAATGTCGTCTTCGCAGCCCGTTCGCTGATGGGAAGCTCGAGGTGAATTTGCTCGGGCGAATCCAGTTCCGTAACCTCGCGGATTCGCAAATCATCGGTACGCTGAATCATGGCAGCATTTTCCGGCTATGGTCGTCTAGTATATGCATCGGCATAACTGCTGATATTGTTTGCAGAGAATGTCTCCCATAAGCGCTATATCACTAGTGCGTGCGCGGTCTTTCCACAAAAAATCATGATCATCACTTCTCCACATTATCACCCTGAATATCTGTTCAGCCACCATTCAGGAAGAAATCAGTAGTCTGGCTTCCCAGGATGGACGATTTTGGCCCTTCATTAAAATAACCAAGGGTTGTTCATATCAATGTAAATTGGATACTGAAACAATCTAAGGCACCGCCAGATGCCTTTATAACTTAAGGAGAACGTTATGAAAAAAATGCAATTCATTCTCGGAGTCGCGCTTGTATCCGGCGCTGCTTTCGCCTCTGTCGCCATGGCCTCGGAAGGCTTGGATCTCGCCAAGAAAAGCGGCTGCTTGGCCTGCCACGCCGTTGACCACAAAGTGGTCGGCCCCGCCTGGATGGATGTTTCCAAAAAGTACAAAGGCGTCTCTGAGATGACGGCGACCTTAACCGACGGTACCGTCGCCAAAGGCGCGCCGAAAGACGTCCTGAACCAGAAAGTCCATAAAGGCGGCAAGGGTAACTGGACTGCAGTCACTCATGGCGTGCCGATGCCCCCCTACTCCCCTCGTGTTTCCGATGCCGATATCGCCAAGCTCGTCGATTTCGTGCTCGGTCTCGCCAAATAATAAGAAGCTCTGTTGCGTTATGGTCATAAGCCAGCCTTCGGGCTGGCATTTTTTTATCTTTACAATCTAACCGTTGCCAATCCGAAGCCTGAGCCGATCCCCGTCAGCTGTTTCTCCCTGCCATTAACGGCTACCGCTCAAACTGACAAATCATGATATCGTTTATGGGAAGCTAGGCGACACTTCTTTACCGTCATGGGAAAACATTGATGCGTATACTGATTGTCGAAGACGAAAAATCCTTATTGGAGCAACTCAGCGCGCGCCTCAAGCAAGAGGGTTATGCCGTGGACGGCGCGACAGATGGCGAGGAAGGCCTGTATCTCGCCACGGAGTTTCCCTTCGATGCCGCTATAGTCGATCTGGGACTACCCAAGCTATCGGGCATCGAACTCATCAGTCGGGCACGCGCTGGCGGCAAAACCTTTCCCATCCTGATCCTCACCGCCCGCGGCCGCTGGCAGGAAAAAGTGGAGGGTTTGGAAGCGGGTGCCGACGATTACCTGGTAAAGCCCTTTCAGATGGAAGAGCTACTGGCACGTCTGCGCGCCCTGGTAAGGCGCGCCGCAGGCTGGACGCAATCGCATATCAGCTGTGGTCCCATCACCCTGCACACCACCACCCAGGCGGTCACCGTGGCCGGCCGGGCGGTGGAACTGACCGCCTACGAATACAAGGTCCTTGAATACCTGATGCTCCACACCGGACAAGTCGTGTCCAAGACCGACCTCACCGAGCATTTATACGAACAGGATTTCGACCGCGACAGCAACGTCATCGAGGTGTTCGTCGGCCGCCTGCGACGCAAACTGGACCCGGAAAACCAATACAATCCCATTGAAACCCTGCGTGGACGCGGCTATCGTCTGACCCTGGAACGTACACCGCCTTGAAGTTCTCGCTGACTGCCCGCCTCCTCCTCGCCGGCACCATCGTCCTCACCGCCTTTCTTGGCTTGACCGGCTTAACCTTGGACCGCGCCTTCAGCGACTATGCGGAAAAAAGCCTGCAAGAGCGGATTCAGGCCCAGACCGTCGGCCTTGTCGCCGCCGCGGTACTCGACGACAACGGCATCCTCCATATGCCAAAGACGCTGCCCGAAGCCCGCTATGACACCGTGAATTCCGGCTTATATGCCCAAATCACCAGCAACGACGGCACACAGTTATGGCAATCCCCGTCCATGGGCGACCAGGACATTCCACTACCACGGAATATCGCCCCCAGCGGTCGCCACTTCCAGCGTATTAAGTATGCCGGCGGTGAACTCTATTCATTCTCCCTGGGCATCACCTTCGACCTCAGCGAAGCCATTCATGAAGGCTATACCTTTACCGTCGCGGAAAACATGGCGGCGTACAACGAACAAATCACCAGCTTTCGTGACAGCCTGTGGGGCTGGCTCGGCGGCGTAGCCTTACTGTTGCTCGCCGTGCAGGGCCTGGTATTGCACTGGAGCCTGGCGCCGATGCGCCAGGTGGCGGAAGACCTGGCGGCGATAGAATCGGGACGACGACAACATTTGGAGGGTCGTTATCCACGCGAGATGCTGGGACTGACCGACAATATCAATGCCCTGCTTGCCAGTCAGCGCGAACATCTGGATCGCCACCGGCATACCCTCAGCGATCTTGCCCACAGTCTCAAAACACCCTTGGCAGTATTGCGGGGCGAATTGGAAAAATCACCTTCTCCGGAGGAACTGCCTGC
Organism: uncultured Gammaproteobacteria bacterium; assembly: GCA_963810615.1. Classification (GTDB taxonomy): domain Bacteria; phylum Pseudomonadota; class Gammaproteobacteria; order DRLM01; family DRLM01; genus JARRQJ01. The sequence goes on from CAWEOA010000002.1 coordinate 527,351, forward strand.
CATCATCGGTGAACAGGTATTCCGCATGAGCGAGATCGTGGATTATCAATTACAGCGCGCCGCAACCTCGGGACGTCTCCCGCTGTCGGCGCCCCTGTCCGTCGCCACCGCCGCACGCAAGATCACCGCATCACTCAACAAGGTCTATGCCGACAAACAAGTACTCTGCCAGCTCCATGTCACGGATAACGCGAATTTTCGCGGCGAAGAGGGCGATCTGTTGGAGGTGCTGGGTAATCTGCTGGACAATGCCTATAAGTGGTGCACGCAACAGGTAATAGTTGACGCCGCCCTGGATCAAGACCAGGGCTTGCGCTTGAGCGTGGAAGACGACGGCCCGGGCATCACCCCGCAAAAGGCGGACGCGGTGTTGCAGCGCGGCGTCCGCGGCGACGCCTCCAATCCCGGCCACGGCATCGGTCTAGCCATCGTCCAAGATATCGTACGCGTCTACAAGGGCACGCTGACCATCGAAAAGAGTCCGACACTGGGAGGCGCAAAGATCGCGCTGTTTCTACCCCATCCGTGAATCCGCTCAACCATAATGTCAGCGCTGCGGCTCCGACATCTTCGCCCGCAACAAGCTCAAGAAACTCTCGCCCGGTTTCCCGCCTAAGGTCTGTTGCTTCTTGATCATCTTCCAGGCATCGGCGTAGTTGCCCTGCCAATAATGGGCAATCGCCCAGGAACCGAATAGATAAGGATTGGTCGGCTCCATGGACACCGCACGAAAATAGAGCTCCTCCGCCTGGTCGAAATAGCGATGCCGCTCATCCGTGCCGAGCGCCGCATCGCTCACCGCGCAATATGTATAGATGCGTCCGGCATCGGCCAACTCCGCCGGCTCGGACAAATTCAGACTCAAAGCCCGGTCGATCATCGCCTTTGCAGCACAGCTCCTACCCTGATCGTCGTATACCACGGCGAATCCCCAGAAAGGCTCGGGGCTATTCGGATCCAGCAACCAAGTCTGATTGAAGCTTTTCATGGCCATGGCGTAATCACCGGCCTTGAAGTATCGAACACCCTGATCGAGAGAATCCCGCGTTGCGGCCTGAGTACTGCCGTAGCGATGTATCAGCTCGGCGATAAGTTCGTCATCCGCGGCACGCAACCCGGGATCCGCCTGTCTATCGCTACCGCCATACATGGGCAGCTGATCGTTGCTATCCGCAAGCGGCGGCCCATTTGTCGCACATGCTGCCAACAACAACACACCGACAACATTCATCAGGTATTTAGCAAGCAACTGCATTGCGGACAATCCCCAAACCCTGCAGCATATGCGAGTTTTCACGTATCGAAAAATGCGAAATTTCGAAACCACGGCATCGAATTGAATGCCGGCCACGCCATCGGAAAATATCAGCATAGCAGCCTTTACAACTTATCATGACACTCCGAGTTATATCCCATCACGGTGGCCGCCCGAACTTTCTCAGACCCTATCTCGAGCCCGAAAACCTCATGAAAACCCCGGCGGTATCGGTGCCGAAAATGGTGTCCTATTGTGAGCACCCGGGCGATGATCAATACCAAACTTATAATAAAAATCGCCCCGGCGACAATTATCCCGCCAATTTCCGATGCACTACTTCGCGGCTTAGGGCACATTATTTCCGGCGCCCTGCGCCATTGCCAACCACGTACACCAGGCCTGGAATAATTTTTCATCCAGGGCCGCCACCGCAGAACGGGGCGTGATGTCGGCGAGATATACCGACTCACCGCTGATCGTCACGGCATGGCCGCCCGCCTCGGCGAGAATCAGACTGCCGGCGGCATAGTCCCAAATGCGTTGCTTGCCGTGCAAGTAGAGATGCCCGCGCCCGTCGGCGAGCCAACACCAGTCCAAGGCCACGGAACCAAGGCTGCGCTGGGAGCTATAGGGTGGTTGCTCCGCCAGACGCCGCGCCAGGGCGGCATCCAGCCGTTTGAAGTCGATGAGGGCAACGGTCTGGGAAAGAGATAATGTCAGCCTTTGCGCGTTCAAGCGCGCATGATTACACCACGCCCCCCGCCCCGGCGCCGCCCAGAAACATTCGCGGCGGACTGGATCGTAGACTACGCCCAGCACGGGCTGACCTTTCTTGAGCAAAGCCACCGAGACGGAGAAGAACGGGATGCCCGCGGCGAAGTTGCTGCTACCGTCCAGCGGATCCACGCACCACAGCCCCTCACCATCACCCTGCAGCAAATCCCGTTGAGTGGCTTCATCCATCTCTTCACCCAGCAGAAGAAAACCCGGCCAATGTTCGGCAAACTCCTCCTGCAGACGCGCCTGCATCGCCGTGTCCGCTTCGGTGATAACGCTGCCGTCCGGCTTTTCGCCCCGCTCGCTGGTGGTAAAACGCGGCAGTAATTCCTCTTCGGCCGCCTGAATGATGATTTTTTTCAATCGTTCAATATCTACCATAGTGTACGTCTCATCAATTGATAGGTTTATTCTCGTACTAGATAAGTCAAAAACGCCCCGCACCTGCGGAACGGATCTGCCCAATATCGGGCGGTGACGGGCGCAACTGGGTCTTAAGTAGTGTCACACAATTCTACAGGCTTATGCTTGCGGCCGGCGGAGTTCGTGAGTAGGCTGCGCACATGATGATTTCCAGCACTATGATTGCGGTTGTCGCCGATAGTGTCGTGCTCAGCCCCAGAGCCGATGAGCTGGCTCTGGAGTTGGATCTCCCACGCTGCGAACTGCCCTGCAGCGGGTATTCCCACCTATTGATTTACAGTTCCGCCTCGGTTGCGGCGCGCCTCGAGCTCCGCTCAACATATAAAGACGCACCGGGTCCCGTGTATGTGGATTTCGTAGGTGGCGCCCTGGGATTTCGCACCCGTCATGGCAAGCACAGCAAGGAACCTCTGGCTCGCGCCATCGGCGTGAAGGGCCGAACTCTACCCACGATATTGGATGCCACCGCCGGCCTGGGGCGCGATGCATTCATCCTGGCCACGCTAGGCTGCCGGGTAACCCTGGTGGAGCGCTCGCTGCTCGTCGCCGCATTACTGCGTGACGGTCTGGCCCGCGCCCTCGCCGATGGCACCACCCGGGCCATCGCTGAACGGATGCAGCTGCACGGCGGCGATGCCGCCACCATCATGGATCGCGTCGCGGAGCATGAACGTCCCGATGTAATCTATCTCGACCCCATGTATCCCCATCGCAGCAAGAGCGCGCTGGTCAAAAAGGAGATGCGCGTGGTGCGCGCGCTGGTGGGTGAGGACGTGGATGCCCCGCAATTGTTGGAAGCGGCACTGCGCGTGGCGCGCAAACGGGTCGTGGTAAAACGCCCGCGGCCAGCCCCTGCGCTGCCGGGCATCGCGCCTTCTCACGCCCTGCTCGGCAGCACCACACGCTTCGATGTATATGTCCGCGCCCACGGCGTCGACAACGGGTAAAATGGCGGTGCGGCAATCCCGCCGCGCTCGGGTCGGAGGACATTGCTATGACAGACGCGCGGCTCATCGATCTTGAAATACGGCTCACGCACCAGGAGGCCACGCTGCAGACGCTTAACGATGTGACCGCCGATCAGCAACGCCTGATCGATCAGTTGCGCAAGGAAGTGGAAGCCCTCAAACGGCAAATGCGCGACATGTCTCCCGCCGGTATCGCCGCCCCCTGGGAAGAGCCTCCACCGCCGCACTATTAGAAAAGAAAATTCCGGATTCCGGTTGTCAGTTATCCTCCGGCAAGGGCAGCTTCCTCCCCAGCAGGCTGTTGAGCGCCGGCACGCCGAACAGACGAAACCCGCGCAGCGCTTCCGGGGGATGACCGGCGACACAGACTATAGGTTTACCTGCCGCCACCCCCATGATCAGGGGCCGACCGGAGCGCATGGGGACGCCGTCCACCAGCAATTCGCCCAAGGCCCTTACAAGCTCGGAGATGAAATCGCCGCCGCCCGCCGCAGTGCCTCCGGAAAACACCAGCATGTCGGCTTTTGCCAAGGCCGAACGCGCGGCAGCGACAACAGCATCGAAGTCATCACGGAGGATACCGCCGCCATGGGCGTCGCCGCCCGCAACACCCACCGCGGCGCACAGCATCACCGAGTTACTGTCACGAATCAAGCCGGGCCGCACGTCTTGATCGTAAGCTACGACTTCGTCGCCGCAGGAAAAAACCGTCACCTGCGGCCGCCTGGCCACCGACAAGTGCGTGATACCCAGCGCCGCAACGGATCCCAGTTCCGCTGCCCCGATCACCGTCCCGGCAGAGACGATGACATCGCCTTTTTTCAAGTCACACCCTTGATCTTCGATGAAAAAGCGCGGCGGGAAGGGGCGCGTGATGGAAAAGCGGTCGTCTTCGCGCTTCGCCTCCCACATGCGCACGATGGAATAGGGACCGTCGGGCACGACCACGCCGGTCACCACCTCCAAAGCTTCACCCTGTTTGAGTACCGGACAGCGCTCATCAGCCGGTTTAATCATGCCTGCGATGGAAAATGAAACCGGGTTATCCTCGGACGCCGCGGCGGTCTCCTGGGTATGCACGATGAACCCTTCGACAATAGCGCGATGATACGGCGGCATATCGGTGGGGGCGATCACATCGCCATAGAGGGTGCGGCCCACCGCATCCGCCAAAGAACAGCTTTCCTCGGCAACGGCACGAAACGGTACAGCGGCGGCAAAAACCTGTTGCGCCGCCGTCAAAGGTGATGCTTCACTCATGATGGTGTCTCTCTATCTGACTAGCTCTCGTTATGACGGTGACTGGATGGCGGTTAGGCGAACAACAGAGTCAAGCCGGCAGCGTCAGCGGCGAATCAAGTCCATGAACTCCATGCGGGTACGAGCATCTTCCTGAAAGATGCCCCGCATGGCGCTGCTCAAGGTAGAGCTGTTCTGCTTTTGTACGCCCCGCATCATCATGCAAAAGTGTCTCGCCTCCACCACTACGCCCACCCCGCGCGGCGCCAATATCTTCATCAAGCCCTCGGCAATCTGACCCGTCATGCGTTCCTGTACCTGCAGCCGCCGGGCGAAGACATCCACGATACGGGCGATCTTACTCAAGCCGATGATCTTCCCGTCGGGCACATAGCCGACATGAACGCGCCCGAAAAACGGCAGCATATGATGCTCACACTGGGAATAGAACTCCACGTCCTTAACGATGACCATCTCATTGCAGTCATCCGGGAATATGGCGTCTTCCACCACCTCCTCTACCGTCTGCTTGTAGCCGCTGGTAAGGAAGGCCAAGGCGTTGGCGATGCGCACCGGGGTACGCTGCAATCCGTGACGTTCCGGGTCTTCGCCCAGACTTACCAACACCTGGCGGAACAGGGCCTCTAAATCTTCAGGACCCTCCGCCGCCTCGCTCCCGGACCGGGAGGCGACACTGAGAACATCGGTGATCGGCGGTTTATTGCTCATGGCACACTCACTTTCCGCTCACAATAATAACGAAGCGCGTCATCGCTTCCCAAGTGGCCAAATGATAGGAACAGGAGGGGGAAATCAACACTGTTCACTCTATTGTCAATAATGAAGGATAGGAATGGCCAATTCAACCATATAAATCGCAGCTGATCTGGACTGATCTACACCGAAGCGGGTCGACATGTCATAATGGATTGAAAAACCACTCGGTCTTCAGTATGCGATTGATCACCTGCGAGTATCAACAACGGCCTTTCTTGGGGGTGGTGCGGAACGACACCGCCATTCTTCCCGCGCTGGCGGGCGAAGCACTTAACGACATGTTGGAGCTTATCGCCGAGGGTCCCGGCTCCTGGCGGCGCTATCAGGACTTAATCCCTCGGCTTCCGTCCAGCTGCCACGTGCCGCTCGCCCAGATTAGATTGTTGGCGCCCATCCCCAGGCCGCGCAAAAATATTCTGTGCCTCGGCCTCAATTACGCCGACCATGCCGCCGAATCATCGGCGGCGCGAGGCCGGGAGATCAGCGCCCCCGATCATATGGTGGTATTTACCAAGGCGGTCACCAGCGTTACCGGTCCTACTGATGACATTCCCTATGACATGGCCGTCACCAGTCAATTGGATTGGGAAGTGGAACTGGCGATCATCATCGGCCGCCCAGGCCGACGCATCCCGCAAGACCAGGCCATGCGCCATGTATTCGGCTATACCGTGGTCAATGATATCTCGGCCCGGGATCTGCAATTCCGTCACAAGCAATATTTCCTCGGCAAGAGCCTGGATCACTGCTGCCCCATGGGACCGTGGATCGTCACCGCCGACGAAATTCCCGATCCGCAACAACTTGGACTACGCTGCTGGGTAAACGGTCAGTTAAAGCAGGACGGCGATACCCGCCAGCAGATATATTCCATAGCCGCCACCGTCGCCACCCTGTCCCGCACTATGAGCCTGGAAGCGGGCGATGTAATCGCCACCGGAACACCTGCAGGGGTCGGCTTCGCCCGCACACCGCCGGAATTCCTGCAGCCCGGCGATCTCGTGGAATGCGAAGTGGCGGGCATCGGCCGCCTGCGCAATCGCATCGTGAGCGAAAGCTAAGGAACGCGGACCTTCGCCGGAAATTTGGCGACGATATCGATTCGTTTGTCGTTGCGCTCGACGGTAAGCGGCAGCCAGGTCCCCGGCACCATGTTCTGAACCACAACCACCACATCACTCATATTCTTGACCGGCGTTCCCGCCAGCTCGACGATATGATCACCGACGGCGATACCGCTGTCCTCGGCAATACTGTGCTCTACCACTTTCACCACCTTCATCCCCTTGGCAGCCTGCTCAAGGTAGACGCCCAGGTGCGGCCTTGCTTCTTCGGAGGTCGCAAGCGGCGGAGGCAGACCGAAAACGGTATAGGCAAACCCCGGCACCAGATCTTCACAGCTTAATTGTTCGTCCCAGGGAACCGAGGTGGCAACCTTAGCCACCCCTAAGGCCGCAAGCTGATGAGGCACACCGAAGCCGTTCATCATGTGACCGCTACCCATGACTCCCACGATCAGCGGCGCCTTATCACGCAGCGCCGCATCGGCGATACCCTGGGCCATGGCACGATCCCAAAGCTGCTGCCCTTCGACAAAGCGCTTAAATCCTTTTTTTTCTTCAGGAGAAAATTCGTTCATGTTTTTTTCACCGTGCCCTTGCGGCCCGGGATGATGTTGCACAAAGCTCCCCGCCAGCATTTCGAGATAGGCCCGCTGCGGGACGGCGGGATCCGTGATCCCTTGACGCTGATCCTTTGGTATCGCCGCCCATCCCTTCTGTTGCACTTCATTAAAGAAGGAGCGGTTCACATTCAAGGCGATCATCGGAATATGATTCATGCGGGCGAAATTAAAAATCGGCAAATAAAATGCCGGATCAAAACTCCAATTACCGTACCAGTTACTTTGCTTCAGAAATTCGGCTTCGCTCAGTTCTCCCGCTACCCATTTGTCCAGAATCGGCTGCACCTGCCGGGGAAACATTTCAAAACCGAGCGCAAGATTCTGGTGCAACGCATATAGTCCGGCGATCACCTGCAGCTGCCAACGATGGTGATCAGGGTTATCATGGTGCTCGCCCAAAAGGACGACTTGCTGCTGACCGAAGTATTTTAGTACTTCCCCGCTCGTGAGAACGCGCCGATCCTGCATGCGCAACCATGTACCGGGCGCCACGCACTGCTTGTTCGCCCGCGTCACACTCGGGGCGGCAAAACCGCTATCAGCCGACATTAATCCGCACAGGATAAACAACAAATAAACGATCCGTCGCGAACCATATATCTTGGAATAATTCATGCGCATTCCTGAGGATTATCAGAGCTGTCCAGCTCTACTCGCCCAAGATAACTTAGTGACTAGAATGACGCAAATTAAATGCTTACCAGAGGCAGTCTGATAATGGATTTGAGATGCATTGCTAACTAATGCATCGTGCGATTGCCGCTCATCAGGCCATTCAACACTTTGTCTAGAGCACGGTCGAACATGGCAACATCTTCCACCAACGAGGCCTTGCCATGGCGCAGATCGGCAGCCAGTCCCGCCAGGGTCCTTTCCGCCACTACTTTATACTTGCGGTCCACGAACACGTACTCGCCCATGACCACGCTCTTCCATGCCAATTTTCCCCGGCGCTTCTTCTCGCCCAATTCGAATTCGAGCCATGTACCCAGGTTCATCTCTGCGGCCATGGCGGTAAATTCATCCTCAATACCCACGGGCTCCGGATCTGGACTTTCGGGATCTTCTTGAGAAAATGAAGAATCCATCCCCAGCAATTCCTTCTCAAACTCGCTCATTTCAGGACTTAGTGTGATCTGTTCATGAAAGGCCATTGCGTCGCCATCGTCCTGCAATTCATTATCGACAGAATCCGACGCCCCAGGCGCTTTGGTCGCCGAGATTTCGCTCGTATCATCCATACGACCGGCGACAGGAGATTTGATCGTCTCCGCAACATATTTCTCACCGCGGAGACAGGCCATGTGAATAGGCTCCAAGGCATCAATCAGAGCATCTATTTGCTGCGGCGACCAAGCGATCAAGGTCATCCCATCGCGTAGCGCATCCAGCAAACTCGGCAATAGCACGACCATCTTTCGGCGATCATCCGCCGTAGTCTTTGGCTCCACACTCCACATCAGATCATCAATCACAGATTCATGTCGACGCCATGACTCTCCGTCATACCCTTCCTGATCGAGGGAATATTGCAGAACGTCCCGCCAGCTATCGCGCAGAAAATCCCGCAACACTCCGGGCACTTCCGCACCTTCCAGGCGCGCCTCGATGGCCTCGAAAGCCAATCTATCCGGAAGAACTTCCTGCAGATGATCGCTTACCGGAGATGCGGATTCGACCTCGACTTCCTCACCTTCCTCGGCCAGGAATTCGATGAATTCCCCTAGCAAGCTACCGAAGATACCGGGATCCTGTTCGAATTCCGCAAGCACCCGCGTCACAATATATTCCATTTTTTCGAAGCGTCGTTGCCGCACCTCTTCATCGTTGTCATTCCAGCCAATACTGGCGTGACCCAATACATTCAACAATCTCCTGGCGGAGTGATTTTTGTTTGTAAAAAATTCTTTATCGGCAATGGCAATCTTGAGAATGGGAATTTGCAACTGATTGAGCAGGTTTTTAACGGCGTCTGGAATACTCGGCTCATCGAGGATAAACTCGAAAATCATTCCGATGACATCGATTGTATTATCATGCGCCGGATGTATGGCGCGCCCATCACCTATCTGTTTCATCTGCCCGAGCAGGGCATCCTTAATGGCGCCGACATTGATTGCGCCGCCGGGAGTAACGGGGGGGATTTCGTGTTGTAAAAAGGATAATGCCCTCAACAGATCGTCCGCAAGCAATGATGAACCGGGAGTCGCCCCGCTGGCGGCGCCAACCGTCTCTCCCGGTTCGCTGTCATTACCATTCGCATCTGTAACCGGCTCACCCCCTGGAGCATCTCCATACTTCCGCGCATTCATCAATTTTTGCAGGGTTTGATACACGTCACCCGATGAAGTGGCGACCCTCTGGGATTCTCCGCCCGCTCCTCCCGCAACCTGTCCCTGTGTGCTTCCACCGGCATTCTCAGGAGCATTAGCTGCTGCTTGCGTGTCGGCAGTACGCGACTGAGATGTTCCCCCGACGACACGCGCGGGGGCAGACAACTTTAACTCGGGCAGGACACCCGCATCACTCAATATGGAATTTACCTGATGATATAATTGCCCCACAGTTTGCATTACGCCCTGCTCAAACAGCTTGTAAGCAATCAATTTGACTTCAACCCCGAACTCCAGCTTTTGAATAACATCGCGAAAGGCGTAGCCAATGACTTCTGGATCATATGGCTGCGACTCGTCATCATAATTCGCACCATCGATCAGAACATTGAATCTCCGCGCCAAGGCATATAATTCGTTACGCAAACGATCCCTGGCCCGAGCCACCAGTCCGTCCACCGCCAATGATTCCTCAAGCTCATGCTCATCGACAAGCGTAAGACCGCCGGTCTGTCCGCCTTCTTTTTTCGATGATGCGGCGGCAGCGCCGTCGCTATGCAGTCTCGCGGCATAGTTCCGGGTAAATTCTTCGCTAAACGCAACAAGAATTTCCTGGCGTTTCGCGCACAACTCACGTTCCGCCTCCACATAGTCGTCGGAATCCTGATCGTCCCCTTCTTTATTGCTGCGATTGATTAAGGCGTCATCGAGCTTATCAAGTACCTGCTTGATTAAACCCTCAAGATATTGATCCGCATTCTGCTTACATGCCTGCAGAATCTTTTGCTGATGGAGACGAAAAGTCGCGCCCCCATTCCGCAGACCAAAGGACGTCGCCTTATCAACGGTACCCATAAATTCTCCCAGGAATCACGCACAAATGAACACATCTACTATCGGCCAAAGTCCGGGATTCTTTTGATAAAAATCTGTGAGAATAATCATATTGCCGGATATGCTCTGCCTTCGTCGCCATCTGGATACAAGCGAATATGCCGCCTGTTCAATAAGTTGGCTGCTTAGGTATTAATCGGCGTCGCCATCAAGCGACGAATAAGGGCCTCAGGAAAAATATTCTGGACTTTCGGCAAGCAATAAAAACAATATAACCATTTAATTATTATGATATTTATACTTTTGGCATCCAAGTTGCTATAAGTAATGCGACGCCGTTCGGATGGATCCGTCGGCGGTCTTCCCTTCGGGACCTCTCACGTGGTCACTCAGCCTGACTGCAAGGTCCTTAGTTGTATCCTTACCCCCCTATTTATCAGCGGCGCTGTCAATCGGCAGCGCCCATTTTTTTCCGAGTGTGCACTCCGCAATCTGCTCGCGATCCCAAGTAAGCATGGGCAGGGCGTGACCACATAAATGGGAACGACGATCACACTCGAGGCGCCGGGAAGAACTTAAGATTTTGGGTATAAAAGCGCCGAATCGCATGCCGCCCAAAATGTAACGCTGGGGTATGCGCGCCAATGTCCTCGCAGCTTCCCGCTCAAAGAATTTCGAGCACTCTTTCCGGGGGCCGACCGAGCGCCGCCCTTTCTCCCACCACGACAATCGGTCGCTCCATCAATTGCGGGTGCTCCGCCATAGCCTCGGTCAGGGCACCCTCACTGAGCTTGGGATCAGCCAAATTCAAGGCGGTATATTCCGCTTCCTTATCTCGCATTAATTCACGCGGATTCATCTGCAACATAACGAGAAGGCGCCTGATTTGCGCGGCGCTGAGGGGCTGCTTAAGGTATTCCACGATTGTCGGCTCGATGCCACGATCACGCAACAATTGCAGCGTCTGTCTCGATTTCGAACACCTGGAATTATGATAAATCGTAATCTCTGTCATCTGCTTCCCTTGAAATAGGCATGTAATTGACGCTGCCAGCGACGCGCGATCACCCACCTCACGCATTACAACAGCCCGCCCCGATCGCCCTTCTCAACTCACCCCGGATTGACTTTTCATCATGCCGTCCAAGTAGCCGTCATGATCAAGTTGTTGCAGCTCCAGAAAGCCACCGACACCTTGACCATTAATAAATATCTGGGGCATCGAACTGCGCCCGGCGGCCCGTTGCACCATCTGTTCACGTGCTTGATCATCGCCGTCAATGGCATATTCTATGAACGCGATATTTTTGTCCCTTAGCAAGCGCTTGGCGCGGATACAGTAACCACAACTCATCCATGTATAAATTTCCACCTTATTGTCAGGGTGTTTGGGCGTCATATCTTTCCTGTGAATATTCATTGATATATAGTTTGCCGGCCTTAACTCCGCTCTACTTTGATCGAGCGCTCAATATAGGCCAATCCGCCTTGAAAGCAGCCCGTGTCAAATGCGCATCGATTCCGCCATCTACATGCTGCATAATTTCACCTATCTGGTTCAATTCCGATACCGCCTCTTTGTGGATGGCAAGCGGGATGCTTCATCCCGCCCTATGGCTACATTATAAAGATCAGCTTAATAGTCTCAATATCGCGCGTCGGAAAATACGTCGGCGGCTCCTCACCTACCCGCTGACTCGGCGGTTTTTTCCAGAATACCCAGATTTCGCTCCTAGGCGAGCGATGGAAACCGCATGCGCCGGACCGACGATGCAAGCGGCCGTCAAGACAGCTTATGATAGTGGATATAAGGCTTGGGCACCTCCTCTTCCAAGTTTATCAAAAGAGAACTCTCTCAGAATTCTCAATAAGTTAGCCATAATATCCGGCAATACAGCTATACTGTGGGAAACGGCTAGCGTGCCATCGCCTTATTCAAGCATTTCCGTCACTAGTCGATACAAGCAGGGAAACATTATTGGGCTACCTACCCAAATAAGATGGGGGGGGGTTGTCTTCGGCTTTGGTCCGGGCCTGGGGTGTTGTGGCGGCTATTACCGCTATTGCAGATAATGCATAATGATCTCCGCCGCTCAATCGGCATACAGGAGACGCGCCTCATGGAAACAGCGACCCTACCGCAGGATTCCCCCTGTTAGATACAGATGGCGCAAACGAGCACGAATGGCGTGACTAACGAAGCACAACGGAAGCCCAACCCAGAACAACTTAAGCGCCAGCTCGAGTTTCAGATCCGGCTGAACACCCTTATCCAACGCATCCAGGAAGCGGAAAGCTTCAGCGAGGTAATGCCGGAGATAGAAGCCGATTTACTCTCTCTACTGAACGGAGAGCGCATCACCATTTATCAGCGTTCCCGCACCAACCCCGAATTGGTCTCCAAATATAAGAGCGGCGATGAGTTCAAGGAAATCCGCGTGTCCCTGTCCACGTCCTCCATCTCCGGCTATGTGGGATTGAGTCAAAAGCCCCTGCGTCTCAATGATGTGTATGACGCCGACGAATTGGCAAAAGTCCATGCAAATCTCCGCTTCGATAAATCTTATGATTTGAAGAGCGGATTTCGCAGTCAAGCAATGTTGGTTGTTCCGATTAAATCCAAGGACGTGCTCTTTGGCGTCATGCAAGTCCTAAATCGATGCGGCGGCGGGGCCTTCACCGATGTTGAGCTGCGCAATGCCATCAAGCTCGGCCTGCTCCTCGGTAATCAATTCCGTTACGAACTGGGCGGCACGAGAGACCCTTATGAGTATCTGGTGCAAACGGGCAAGGTTACCCAACAACAGATAGATGACCTCAAGACGCGCGCGCCCAAAGAAGGTACTACCGTTACTTACCTGTTGCTCACCGAAATCAATCTCAGTGCGGCGGAAATCGGCGCTTCGCTCGAGCGTTATTATCAGGTGCCCTATATGGGCTACAATCCTGAAATTGAAATCCCCCAGAATTTGTTGAAAGGCATCAACGAAGCCTACCTCAAAAAAGAACGTTGGGTACCAATTCAGGGCGACCATGATGAAGTGGTGGTACTCATCGATGACCCGACCGATGACCGACGCATCATGGAAATTCAGCGGGTACTGCGTGCCCGCAACTATATATTCAAAGTCGCACTGGCCGAGGACATCAAACAATACCTGGGGGAAACCTTACTTAGCCCGGAGGCCAATGTCGATATTAACGAACTGGTCGACCGCCTTAACGAAGAAGGCGTTGAATCATTCTCCGAGGATGAGATCGATGCGGTCGATGAAAATGAAGCCACCGTCATCCAATTGGTCAACCAGTTGATCCGCGAGTCGTTTGTTGCCCGCGCCTCGGACATCCATATCGAACCGGGCAAGGGCAAGCAGGCCTCCGCAGTGAGAATCCGCGTCGACGGGCAATGTCAGCGCAGCCTCACCATCCCCGCCAGTCATATCCGTGCCGTAGTATCACGCATTAAGATCATCGCCGGCATGGATATCTCAGATCGAAGACGCCCGCAAGACGGTAAGGCCGTAGTCAAGATCAAAGGAAAACCCGTCGAGCTGCGTGTCGCGACGATCCCCACCGTCAATGGCGAATCGGTGGTCATGCGCATATTGGCCTCCAGCAAACCCTTGCCGCTGAACCAACTCAACTTTTCCGAACGGAATCTTCTCGAAACAGAAAAGTTAATTGAGCATCCTCATGGTATCTTCCTGGTTGTAGGTCCTACCGGCTCCGGTAAAACGACTACGCTGCATGCCATCCTCGCGCATATCAACACCCCTGAGCGCAAGATCTGGACCGCGGAAGACCCTGTGGAAATCAGTCAACCAGGCCTGCAACAAGTGCAGATGAATCCAAAGGCAGGTGTGACCTTTGCAACCGCGCTGCGCGCCTTCCTCCGCGCCGATCCCGATGTCATCATGATCGGCGAAATGCGCGACAAAGAAACAGCCGAGGCAGGCGTGGAGGCCTCTCTCACGGGTCACTTGGTTTTCTCCACACTGCATACCAATTCCGCTTCGGAAACCATAACTCGCTTATTGGATCTGGGCATCGATCCGGTGAGCTTCTCGGATGCCTTCCTCGGCGTGATGGCCCAGCGACTGGTGCGAACCTTATGCGATAAGTGCAAGCAGCCCTATACACCGGACGAGAAAGAACTCACCTTGATCCGCCGCTACTACGGCGAAGAACATTTCGCCGAACTGAATATAAATCCGTCCACACTTACCTTGCAAAAGGCAGTCGGCTGCCCGGAATGTAACAATACCGGCTACCGGGGTCGTACCGGCATCCATGAACTCCTGATCAGCAGCCATCCCATGAAAGACTTGATTTATCATAAAGGCTCAGCGGATGAGATCCAAACACTGGCCAGGAAAGAGGGCATGCGCACATTGATGCAGGACGGCATCGCCAAAATGCTCAAGGGCCAGACTGACTTGACACAGATACGCAAGGTCGCCGCCACCTAGTTGAACGGCCTCGGACAGTTCGGCCCGAATATGCTAGAATTTGTGTAGATTTGCAGTAGCTATCCATGTGCATTCTCACGAAGAACCAGCGTAATGTCGGCCATGAACAACAACTCCACTCATAAGATTACCGTAAAAGTCGACCCCTTCTATATTGAAGACCAATCCGCGCCTGACGAAAATCGTTATGTCTTCGCCTATACCGTCAACATTCAAAATACCGGCACAGTAGCGGCAAAACTGTTGACACGTCATTGGGTCATCACCGATGCCAACGGCAAGATCCAAGAGGTACGCGGCCAAGGGGTCGTGGGCGAACAGCCCTACTTGCGCCCAGGAGAGGGTTTTCAGTATACCAGTGGCGCGGTGCTGGATACGGCGGTGGGAACGATGCGCGGCTCCTACCAAATGGTCGGAGAGGACGGCAATCAATTTGACGCTGAAATACCCATTTTCACATTGTCGGTACCGCGAACCCTACATTAGTGTTCGCGGCCTATGCAGGGCGAATCATTACGAGGCGACTTTGTCCAGCTCCCATTCTATAAGCTGCGCCGCCTGCTCCCGGGTAAAGAAATACCCTTCACGCACAAACCCTGCTTCTATCGAGGGCTTGACGGCACTAGGCTTCCCTTCCAGATTACGTGCGACAACCCATTCTATCGGCATTCCGTCAAATTGATGGATGGCAGCCGGGATGCCCCGGGCATCGCAGGACAAATGAATTCGGCCGCTCTCACGATCCAAAAATGCCGGCAGAAAGCCAAAGGCGCGATTGCCTGCGCTGACACCACCGGTACCTCGATAAGCCGCAGACTGTTGTGCTACATCGTCTGAAGTGAGCCTCTGTTTCATTGCGCACCTCCCTTCATTGCTCTGTTATAGGTTGACCGGATAAGCACCGGCCCTATAACCCTCTAGCATATCCCGCGCCAAAACAATTTTTTATTTTTTTATACAGAGAGTTACACGCTGAAAGACCTAATCCTCCCCCGACAAAGTTTGCCGCTCATCACAGCACGGCCACCCGTGGCAGTGACCAAAAACGTCACAATCTGCTCAATTAGGACAGAGGATGCGCAGGGAAAGATCTGGTTATTAGGCTTGTTCCGACAACACCTTGCCGGCGGCAGCTGCCGCGGTTCCGATAACGATAGGCGCCTTTAACTCGGTCAATACCCGCTCCAGCGCGGTCAGGCAGAACAGTATGTTCTTCGGATTGCTGGTATACCCCATCAGACCGATACGCCAGATCTTGCCTGCCAAGCTGCCGAGCCCGGCCCCGATCTCAAGGTTGAATTGCGCCAGCAGACGTTGTCTGACCTGCGCCTCGTCCACGCCCTCGGGGACCTTGATGGCGTTTAGCTGCGGGAGGCGATGAGACTCTTGCACCAGGAACTGCATACCCATGGCCTCTATACCCGCCCGCAAAGCCAGATGGTTACGCCGGTGACGCGCCCAAGCGTTCTCCAGGCCCTCTTCGGCCAGCATGACCAAGGCCTCGTGCAAGCCGTAAAGTGCATTGATCGGCGCCGTATGATGGTAGGCGCGCTTGCCATCACCACCCCAATAACTCATCACCAGGTTAAGGTCTAAGAACCAGCTTTGCACCTTGTGCTTGCGGGCCTTGATGCGCGCCGCCGCCCGCTCGCTGAAACTCACCGGCGAGAGGCCGGGGGTGCAGGAGAGGCACTTTTGTGTGCCGGAATACACCGCGTCCACCCCCCACTCATCCAAGCGCAGGGGCGATCCGCCCACGGAGGTCACGGCATCGACGATAGTGAGGCAGCCATGGCCCTGAGCGATTTCCGCCAAGGTTTTCACGTCGGACTCGACACCGGTAGAGGTTTCCGCCTGCACGAAGGCGACCAGCTTGGCGTCGCTATGGGCTTTGAGCGTATCTTCCAATTTCTGGGGATCGACGGGGGTACCCCAGGCATCTTCCACCATCACCGCCTGCCCGCCGCTGCGCTCGACATTTTCTTTCATACGACCGCCAAACACACCATTCTGACAGACGATCACCTTATCGCCGGGCTCCACCAGATTGACGAAACAGGTCTCCATACCGGCCGAACCCGGCGCGGAGACAGGAATGGTCAGGGCGTTTTGGGTCTGAAAGGCGTACTGCAATAACGACTTCATCTCATCCATCATGCCGATGAAGGCAGGGTCCAAATGACCGATGGTCGGACGCGCCATGGCCTGCAGAACCCGGGGATGAACGTCGGAGGGCCCAGGACCCATCAAGGTGCGTATTGGGGGATTGAATGATTTAATTTCCATAGTTTTATAGGGCAAAATTACGGTTGGTTGAAAATAAGGGAGGAGCAGTATACGGTGACCATACGATGCTTACAACGCCTGTCATTAAATGAAAATGCTGCGCGCGAAACCGCCTACTGAAAGCAAATGCCCGGTCTCTTAATCAAAAGAATTTAATCGCGCGACCGGCGGACAGAGCAAAACTTATCCGCTTACAACTTTTTCACCTGGCAGCTGTAGTACACTTTTTATCCGGCTCCGGGGGGACCTTTTCTCAGCCCATGCATACCGAAACTGCCAAAGCACGTCTGGATAAATGGTTATGGGCCGCCCGTTTCTTCAAAACACGAACGCTGGCGGTGGAGGCCATCGCCGGCGGCAAAGTCCATCTCAACAGCAATCGCGTCAAACCGGGACACGGTATCGCTATCGGCGATCAGCTGAGGATTCGCAAAGGGCCTTATGAATTCATCGTCCAGGTGAAGGAACTGAGCACCCGACGCGGCCCGGCCCCCGTCGCCGCCATGCTCTATGAAGAAACTCCGGAAAGCCGCGCCACTCGCGACCAATTAGCGGAACTCCATCGTCTATCTGTCCTCGCCGCCCCACACGCTGAGAGACGACCCAACAAAAAGCAACGGCGCCAGATAACTCGCTTCATCGGCAAGGACACATCGAACTAAATCATGCGCTGCGCATCGATGCGTAGCGTATTTCACTTACACTTTAGGGCGCTGAATGACGCTCAATCCGCGCCGCGGCTGCCGGCAGTCCCCAGCGTGAACCTTATGCCGACTGCTGAGGGCGGGCTTGCTCGAATCCATCCTTCAAGGTCAAGTAGAGCAGAGCATTGTCTTCCGATCTTTCCGGATTCAAAAGAATCCCTACCCGATAATTCTGAAAGGACTGGGTGCCCACACCATGCCGGTCCGCTCGCTCACACCACATCACTGAACCTTCAAAGTCAGCCCGCCATTCTGGTGACGTAAAGCACACCTTGACCTGCTTGTTTTGCTCGAGAGCGGAAGGCAGATCCAATCCCACCCCCGCCAGACTAACATCGTTGGCGCGAATGTAATGATATTCGCGTTCACCGTCGATCAAGTGAAAGACTCCACCCCTATAATATTTCGGAACGGATAAGCGCGCATGCATACGATTGTCGTTAAACATGGACGTAGCCCTCTTGCTACCATCATTCTTCATAACTATATACCCTCGCGCCGAATTTTTGGCGTTTTTTATTGAGACATAACAATAAGGCAAATCCCATACCAACAAGCAATTCAATGCACCCCAAGCGCCTGAAAAACGAGGCTGATGCGTGCGTTAGCCCAATCAAGCTGCTCCCTGGACACCACCAGAGGAGGCGCGAAGCGGATTACGGTGTCATGGGTCTCTTTACTCAAAATCCCCTGCGCCATCAATGCCTCACAAACGCGTCGCGCCGCGATGCGCTCCGAGTGGACCTCTATCCCGATCAGCAGGCCCTTACCACGCACGTCTTTAATCAGGGGGCTGGAAATGCCCTTGAGTCGACCCAAGAAATAATCACCCAATTCCATCGCCCGCTCGGCCAATTTTTCCTGCTCTATGATATTGAGCGCTTCCAGGGCGACCGCCGCTGCCAACGGATTGCCGCCGAAGGTGCTGCCGTGATCCCCGGGCTGAAATACCGACATCACCTCGCGACGCGCCAGAAAAGCCGACACGGGTAACAGACCGCCGCCCAGCGCCTTACCCAGAATCAAGCCATCGGGCTTCACCCCTTCGTGATCGCTGGCGAACAATCTACCGGTACGGCCCAAGCCACTCTGGATTTCATCACACAGCAGCAGCACATTGCGCTCCTTGCACAGGCGTGCGCATTCGGCGAGATAACCCGCCGGGGGGATAACGATACCACCTTCACCTTGAATCGGCTCCACCAAAAAGGCCGCCGTATTGGGCGTAATGGCTGCGGCCAATGCCGCCGCATCGCCATATGGGATGAGCTTGAAGCCCGCCGGAAAGGGACCAAAACCTTCGCGGTATTGCGACTCGGAGGACATGCCCACGATGGCGATGGTACGGCCATGAAAATTGTTTTCGCAGACGATTACCTCGGCCTGATCCGGGGCCACTCCCTTTACGGTATAAGCCCATTTACGCGCCGCCTTCAAGGCGGTTTCCACGGCCTCGGCACCGGTGTTCATGGGCAAGGCCATGTCCTGGTCCGTTAGCTCGCAGAGGCGTTGCAGAAAAGGGGCGAGCTGTTCCGAATAAAAGGCGCGGGACACCACCGCCAGACGCCGCGCCTGCGACGTCATCGCCTCCACCAGGCGCGGATGGCAATGACCATGGCTTACCGCCGAATAGGCACTCATCATATCCAGGTAACGCTTGCCCGCATCGTCCCAGACGTAAACGCCCTCACCCTTGACCAGCACCACCGGCAAGGGCGCATAGTTATGGGCGCAATAGCGATCCTCCAGTGCAATGGTGTTATTCATCCCGCTCCTTTCCCGCCACCGCCGCACAAATCAGCCGGCGCAGCAATCTCAAGGTAAGTCGATCCCGGTCCTCATGCGGGTTGTATTCGGCGATCTCCACCGCCAACAACCCAGGGTCGTCATGCAGTTGTCGGACCGCACAAATTAAATCTTCCCCCGCAATACCATCGTCCTCCCGCGTTCCCACCCCCGGCGCGTCTTGCGGATCGACCGCATCCAGATCGATGGTGAGGCCATAACCGGCGACGCCCTGACTGACATGCCTTACGGCCTCCTCCCACACTGCGGCGAAACCCCGTGCACGCACCTCCTCCATGAAATAGACCCGCACCCCCAGGCGTTCCAGCAACACGCGCTCGTCGCTCTCGAAACTGCGCACACCAATGAGACAGACATATCGGGGCCGCAGCTTGGGCGCCGGCCCGCAAAGTTCGGTTAAAGCTTCCGGCCCCTCACCGAGCAAACAGGCCAAGGGCATACCGTGCAAGGCACCACTGGGAGTGGTATCGGGCACATGGCTATCCATATGCGCATCGACCCAGATCAGACCCAATTCCTCCTGTGGCGGTAGTGCGGCACGTACCCCGCTCCATGTCCCTACCGCACAGGCATGATCACCGCCCACCACCAGCGGCAGGATGTCATTTTTTAGTTTGGCTGAAACCAGCAACGCTAAACGACGGTTAATCTCGGCAACATGAGCGAGATCATCATGGCCCCGCATGAAGTCCGAAACATGCAATACATCAAACGCAGGGGCTGCCTGGCCCGCATGCATCAGGCACTGCAAAATACCCGATGCCTGCAGTGCTTGTGGACCGTCCTCACAGCGGCGATCCTGCGCACCCCAACCTGATGCAACACCAATAATTTCCACATCACGCATATGCCTTCAACTCACCATAAGCTCTCTAAGCATATCGTCCGAACCACATAATATCTGTACAGATCAAACCAGCCCCAGGCAATCAACCACCGGCCGCTTTCCGCGCTTATTAGAGCAAGCATCATCACTCATTGGATCGACGTTCGTGCGGTTATGCAACCATATTGTGCTAATATTTGCCGACACCGTATCTCATGCCCTTATAAATTGCGGCCGACAATCACTTGCGCCAACAGCGACCCGAACATGCCCCACCCAAGCAGGTCTTGTGTCGATTCGATGCAATCGGCGACGGCACCAGCAAAGAAGTAACATTAGACGATGACCGTACCGGCTTATGTATGGTGCGAAAAAACAAGACGATTTACGCCTACATCAATTCATGTCCCCACACCGGTTCCCCGCTCAACTGGACGGGCGACCAATTCCTGACGCGGGACGGCGAGATGATACAGTGCGCACTGCACGGCGCCTTATTTCGCATCACCGACGGCCTGTGCGTTTGGGGCCCCTGCCTGCATCAACGACTCACCGCCGTGACGACCGTGATTCGCGACGGCGACATCCTGCTGGCCGGTGAGGAAGGCGCCCCACTCGGGCATGACTAAACTCCGCGCAAGCGGATATACTGTTTAATATCGAAGTACGGCATTTAGAGACTGAACACCCACTCATGCACCGAACAGCGCTATTAGACAAGCTGCGTGACTATCAACCCTACGATCAACACGAACGAGATATGTATCAGACACTCGTGTGTTTCGTCGAAACCGAAAGCGAGTGTTTTGATCGCGGCTTACAGACCGGCCATGTTACAGGCTCGGCCTGGATCATCGATCACAGCCACACCCGAGCCCTGTTGACCCATCACTTCAAACTCGATCGCTGGCTGCAACTCGGCGGCCATGCCGACGGCGACCCGGATATCCTGCGCGTCGCGCTGCGCGAGGCCCGTGAAGAATCGGGGCTAGATGGCATCCGGCCACTTTCAGAGACCATCTTCGATGTCGACGTCCATCCCATCCCGGCTCGCGGCAACGAACCGCGCCACCTTCATTACGACGTACGCTTCATGTTGGAGGCCGATGCCGATGCACCGCTGATAATCAGCAGCGAGTCCAAAGATCTGGCTTGGGTAAGTTTGACCGAGATCAATCAAATCACCGTCGAACGTTCCATTGCCCGGATGGTGGCAAAATCATTGGAGCAGTGGGCTTAGGCAGGCGGCAGGACGGTAAATCCAGGTATCGCCTGACCCGACGATAAATGACGCTCAGCCTGGCTCACAAGCATTGCAAATGCCAAATATGAATGCGAAACTTCTGAGCTTATGTCCGCCGGGAGGTCCGCCGCTGTAACCGGGAAGAGGGGAAGGCATGAAAGCGATAAAAATACAATATTTAAGCATCCTGCTCTTGACCCAGCTTGCCGGCTGCCTCGGGAACAACAGCACTACCGCAACCACCAGCAATTCGGCGCGGATCAGTTACGACGGCACCACCGCTGCGGCGACGCTTACCCAAACCAATAGCGCGACCCTGCTAGCCGATGCCTATCAAGGCGGCCAGACCGGCAGCGCCTTGGGCAGCAGCGCCGGACTGGCCGATCAAAACCCGCCGTCCCGGCACCCCAGAACGATCTTACTGTCCCAAACCTTGGATAGCGCCGTTCAACTAGCCCTCCAGAACGGCACGCTTAGCTCCGGCAACGCCGCGGCCATCACGGACGTAACCAACCAGTTGGCGGGTAATTGCGGCGGCCAGATGAGTTATACCGGGACCGTCAACGAAGAAACCCGTGAGTTTTATATCAGCCTGAGCTTCGACAACTATTGCGCCGATGCCACCACCATCAACGGCAGCGCGACTGCTTCCGGTCAGACTGATACTAACGCCTTCAACCAGGACATGTATAACAATAAAAGCCTTGCCCCCAATCCCTACAGCGTCACGTTTGACACGCTCACCATAAGCTCCTCGGGCAGCAGCTTCTCCGCCAACGGTTATGCCCTCATTACTAAAGTGGACGAACCTGACCTGGACGAGAGTCCGGATCTAAACGCCAGCAGCGAACCCAACAACCCATACAATACCCCTGACGCCGATGACGACCCCGCCGCCGATGAGCAACCCGATTCCGGCGGCGTTACCACGGTTAAACTCAATTGTCTGTTGCGCGACAACGCCACGCAAGTCGTCTACAAAACCGAAGACTTCACCATCGCAATGACCAACGGCAGCGGTTATGTGGACGCCAGTATCAGCGGCCGCTATTACGACCCCGCACAAGGTTTCATAGATATAAGCACCCCGACACCGTTGCGCATCAGCGGCACGGATTATTGGCCCTCTAGCGGCGTTTTCCATGCCGCGGGCAACAATGACGCCGCTTCATTCACCGCCCTGAACAACACTACCTATCAGCTGGATATCGACAGCAATAATGACGGCACAGCGGATGTCACCACCACCGGGGCGTGGAGCGATCTGTAAGTCGGGAAGCTCGACGGCGATAAAATCGGTCGGATCTATTTGCCGCCGCCGAGGGTGGCCATGGTAGTCTCGATCCACTCCTCCACCTGAGCATTGATCTCCTGTGCGCTGCGATTGCGCGTATCGATGCTCGGCCCGATGACGATACGAATCGTCCCCGGATGTTTGATAAAACCCCGGCGCGGCCAGAACTCGCCGGCGTTGTGCGCCACCGGCACCACTGGGCAAGCATTGCGTACCGCCAACATCGCGCCGCCCGGAGCATAACGGCCCTTTTCCCCCGGGGCAACGCGCGTACCCTCGGGAAAGATCACTATCCACCGTCCGTGGGCCAGGCGTTTGCTGCCAATGGCCATTACCTGCTGCAAGGCCTTGCGTCCCGCCTTACGATCGATAGCGATGGGCTCCAACATCGCCAGCCCCCAGCCGAAAAACGGGATCCAGAGCAATTCGCGCTTGAGCAGCCACACATGCGGAGGAAAGATGCGCTGAAATACCATGGTCTCAAAAGCGGACTGATGCTTGGACATAATGATGGCGGGGCCCGCGGGGATATTCTCCTCCCCCTCCACCGTATAACGCACCTTGCACGTCACCGCCAGCCACCACAAATTAAAACTGGTCCATTGGGTGATCACGGCATAACGCCAGCGATAGGGAAAAGGAAAGCTCAACAAGCCCAGCATTGCAAAGAGCACCGTGGTCGGCACCATGCCCACCATAAACAAAGTGGAACGCCACCATGACCCTGGCCCTGGCCCTGCACTTGGCGAAGACTGCACGACCTCAGCCATAATCACACGCGCCCCGGGTTCGGCGCGGGATACCGCAACAAACCGGAGCGCGGCCTGCGACAGGCAAAGCCGTCGCAGGGACCATGGGGACTATAGAAGATCTCTTTGATTTCACCACCGGCGGCTGCCACCGCACCGCGCAGCTTGTCATGTACGCGCTGCGAGACGCCGATCAACTTCATGTCCAATCCGGATAAGGCCATGAGGCAATCCGCTATTGCAGGCGGGAGAAATCCGCCGCACGCAGAAACAAGCCGTTGAGCCGCGCCAATAAGGCCAAACGGTTGCGGCGCAATTTTTCGTCGTCGGTCATAACCATTACCTTGTCGAAGAACTCATCGACCGCTGCACGCAAACCGGCCAGCGCCTGCAAGGCCGGGGTATATTCACCGGCGTCGAACAGCGGCGTCACCTGTTCGCTCAAAGTTGAAAGTTGCTCGTAGAGCGCGCGCTCCACCGGCTCTACCAACTGCTCCGCCGCCACCTGCGCGGGGATGCTCTCCTCGTTCTGCTTGAGGATATTGCGGATGCGCTTATTGGCGGCTGCCAGACTCTCCGCCTCGGGCATGGCACGAAACGCCGCCACCGCGCGTATGCGCAATTCGAAATCAAAGGGCCGCGTCGGGCGTTGCGTCAACACCGCGTCGAACACATCGGGGCGCGTGCCCGATTCGATGTAATAGGCACGCAACCGCTCCATCATAAAATCGAACACCTGCCCCGCCACCTTGCTTGCGCCCAGATTGGCCGGATAGCCTTGAGCGGCGTGCTGGAGCAGCTCTTCCAAGTCCAATGACAAGCCGCACTCGATCATGGTACGCAACACCCCCAGGGCCGCGCGGCGCAGCGCGTAGGGATCTTTGTCGCCGCTGGGAATCTGACCGATGGCGAAGGTCCCTACCAGGGTGTCCAATTTATCGGCGATGGCCACGGCCCGCCCGCTGGTGGTGACCGGTAGACGATCGCCGGCGAAGCGCGGCCAATACTGCTCATCCAGGGCCTCCGCCACTTCGTCGGGCAAGCCCTCGGCTGCGGCGTAATAACGCCCCATGATGCCTTGCAGCTCCGGGAATTCACCCACCATATGGGTCAGCAGATCGCTCTTGGCCAGGCCGGCCGCCTGCACGGCAAAATCGCGATTGCCCTTGAGACGCGTCGCTATCTCACCGGCCAACAGCGCCAGGCGCTCCGTCTTGTCATATAGAGTGCCGAGCTTGGCCTGGAACAGCACCTTCTTCAGATCTTCGCGGTGTTGCGCCAAAGTATGGCGACGATCCTGTTCCCAGAAAAACGCCGCATCGGAGAAACGCGGCCGGATCACCCGTTCGTTGCCGGCGCGTACCTGCGCCGGATCGCGACTGTCAATATTGCACACCGTAATAAAATGCGGCAGCAATTTGCCCTTGGCGTCCACCGCGTGAAAATACTTTTGATTGCCCTGCATGGTGGAGATCAGCGGCTCCGGGGGCAACGCCAAAAAGCGCGTCTCGAAATTGCCCAGCAGGGCCACCGGCCATTCCACCAGAGCGGTGACCTCATCCAACAAGGCTTCATCGATCACCGCCGTGCCGCCCACCGACTTGGCCGCTTCCTGCACCTGGCCGCGAATCGCATCCTTACGCATTTCATAATCGGGCAGCACATGCCCTTCCGTCTCCAGCAAGGGCGCGTATGCGCGCGGCTCGGAAATACTGATGGTCTCGGGATGATGATAACGATGGCCGCGGCTCTCCCGTCCGGCGCGCACGCCATAGAGTTCCGCATCGACCACCTCGTCACCGAACAACATCACCAGCCAATGCACCGGCCGTACAAATTCCACCCGCAAACTCCCCCAGCGCATACGCTTGGGTGTCGGTAACGCCGCCAATGCCTGCTCCACGATCCCGGTCAGCAATTCGCGGGTGGCAAGACCGCGCTGCACGCTGCGATACACCAGCCACGCACCCTGATCGTTCTCCATCCGCTCCAATTGATCGACGGCGACGCCGCAGGAACGGGCGAAGCCCTGCGCCGCCTTGGTGGGCACGCCTTCCTCGTCGAAGGCGGCGACGACGGCCGGACCGCGGCGTTCCATATTACGATCCGGTTGTGCCGTCGCCAGGTCATGCACCAGTACCGCCATGCGCCGCGGGCTGGCATAAGAATGTATTTCACCATGGGGCAATTCACCCTTGGCGATCCCACTGCGTACGCCCTCCGCAAAGGCCGCGGCGAGACGCCGTAGCGCCTTGGGCGGCAACTCCTCCGTACCCAGTTCCACCAGGAAATCGCGCTTATCCGCCATGACGCGACCCCCTCGCTGCGCTGTCCTCAGCCTGCTGCACCATGGGGAAACCCAATGCCTCGCGCCGCGCATAATAGGCCGCGGCCACGGCGCGGGCCAGGGTCCGCACTCTTAAAATATAACGCTGGCGTTCGGTCACGGAAATGGCGCGGCGAGCATCCAATAAGTTAAAGGTATGCGAGGCCTTGAGCACCATCTCATAGGCCGGCAAGGGCAGGCCCGCCTCGATCAACTTACTGCTCTCCTGTTCGCAGGTGTCGAACCACTTGAAGAGCGCCTCGGTATTGGCATGCTCGAAATTATACGTGGACATCTCCACCTCGTTCTGATGAAAGACATCGCCATAGGTCACGCGGCCGAACGGGCCGTCGGTCCACACCAGATCGAAGACGCTCTCCACCCCTTGCAGATACATGGCGATACGTTCCAGGCCATAGGTGATCTCACCCGTTACCGGCCAGCAATCCAGGCCGCCCACCTGTTGGAAATAGGTAAACTGCGTCACCTCCATGCCGTTCAACCATACCTCCCAACCCAGCCCCCAGGCACCGAGGGTGGGCGACTCCCAATTGTCTTCCACGAAGCGCACATCATGGACCAGGGTATCTATCCCCAGCATGCGCAGTGAGCCCAGATAGAGTTCCTGGATATTCAGCGGCGAAGGCTTGAGCACCACCTGAAACTGATAATAGTGCTGTAAGCGATTGGGATTATCGCCGTAACGACCGTCGGTGGGACGCCGCGAGGGCTGAACATAGGCGGCACTCCACGGCTCAGGGCCGATGGAACGCAGAAAGGTGGCGGGGTGGAAGGTGCCGGCACCCACCTCCAAATCCAGGGGCTGCAGGATCACGCAGCCTTGCGCCGCCCAATAATCCTGCAGGGCCAGGATCAAGCCCTGGAAGGTGGAACCATCGCGTCGCCCGGAAGGCGCGGCTGCGGCATTCGACATGTCGGTGGCCTTTTCTAAGTGCATAGTTTCGATCAAAGCTGGGAATTATAGCGCGTGCAGCAAGGATTTATGTAGCCGCAAACCATTCGGTCAACCTCAGAAGTGGTAGATCGCCGCCACGCCTGTCGACAGGGACTGCCAATTGACCTCATTCAGACGCGTCGCAGTGGGCTGCAATACCTTGGTGGTGGCATTGATTGTATAGAGGGTGTCGACGCCTGCACCCGTTCGCCATTTTTGCGCTTCCATGACGGCGACGATATCCCAATGCTCGGCCATGGCGCGGCGGAACGCCATAGACACAATAAAACCATAACCCTGGGCCCAGTGCTTAAAGCTCACTGGATGCGCCATATCATCGCGAAGATTCCAGTTGGCCTCGGCATAATAATCGGCCCGATGATATTCGGCATTGATGATCACCGAGTTTCGCGCATCGGCCTCAAGGCGCAGATTCAATCCCAGCCACGGCCCCGACCACTCGGCATTGTAGTTGCTCTCAAGATTGGCGATGGGACCGGTGGAGGGAATGGTCTGGCGGCCGTCGCTGATCGTCAAATACTGGAGATGGCGTGAATAACCCAACATAGGCGTGACATGGACATAACGTCCCACCGCTGTTGCAAACCTTTGCCAATGGTAACCGACAGCAATACTGCCTTCCCCGATTTCCCCTCCCCCTTTGCTGTTGGAACGAAGATATTCCTGGGTACGATTATCGCCGTTGTAATCGGAATCCTGGTTTTTACCATTCAGCACCGCGCCGTAAACGGCGCGCCCCTGCAACACGAAACGATCATTGGCGGTGACTTGCAGCACGGCGCTGGCTTGAGCGATGCTCAAATCGGACCAGGTGAGTTCCGACAGAATATTGGGCGTAGTACCCGCAAAGCTGCCGGCGATATTCCAATCCAGCCGGGCGCTGCGATAATCGGTTCCCAAGGAATAATCATAGTGCAACGCTGCTTGCGCCGAGGTGCAAGTGGAATACCACAACATTAATAACGATGCCGCAACAATCAAGCCGCAATATGGCACCGTCCACCCGCATCTCTTCCCTTGCCTAGCCTGCATATCCCTACTCCCGGTATTTTTCACGCCTGGCCGAGCCTGCGTCGTATGCCTTTACTACACATCCTTAAGGTAAGCCCGAGAATTAGAATTAATTTCGCCGTTGATTGTCTCCTCTAGTAACGGCCTGCACAAGCCCGGCCCGATAGCCGTTGCAGACGCCGATGCGGGGTGCTGGACAATCTCTGACAGCGGCAGCTTTAATCATCGTTACAACGGCCGATACCTACACTAGGAGGGACCATGGCCGAACTGGTTATCCATACAAGCGCCACCGCGGAATGGCTGTCATTGGTTAATGAAGCCGAATCGGCGGCTGAGCTTCATCTCGATGAAGAGATCCAAAGCTATCTCGTGTTTCTCTTGATGCGCTTTACCGAGAGACCGGAGCTGGCGGCCAGCGTGCTTGCGGTGGAATACCTGCAAAGCATGCAATCATCGGGACGCATCGGTCACGATCAATTGCGCAGTGTCGGCGACAAGTGCCTGCTCTATTCCGGCCTGTTCCCGGAACGGGCCGAGCGACGCCGGGTCAAGATCAGTTACTTCGTCGATCTGGGGCGCAGCGCTTATCACCAACTCTCCGATCGCATAGAACACAGCGCCGCCATGTTTCTCCATCTTGCCGACGCCTTCGTCTCCTTGATGGACATTCTGCAGACCATGCGGACGCTGGGGAATCCCGCCAAGCAACTCAGCCCTTTTCACGCCTTTGAATTATGGCGCGATACCGGCAGCCAGGTCGCTTTGCGCACCCTGCGCAAAAGCACCCGGGCCGAACCGCTGCTCATCCCCACTCCCGACGAGAATCAGCAGCACTGAGCATCCGCCTTCGGGCATTTCGCCACCGGTCCGGTTTTGCTATGCTTCTACCCCCCCTACCGGGCCTGCCCCGCGATACTGGAAAATATGACTACACAACGCAAAGCCGTGGCTTTAATCTCCGGCGGCCTCGACTCCATGCTGGCCGCCAAGGCCGTCCTGGAACAGGGCATCCACGTGGAGGGCATCAACTTCTTCACAGGTTTTTGCGTCGAGGGCCATACCCACGCCATCCGCCACAAGGACCGCACCAAACCCAAGCGCAATAACGCCCTGTGGGTCGCCGAGCAACTGGGCATCAAACTGCACATCATCGACGTTGTCGAGGAATACAAAGACGTCGTCATCAATCCCAAACACGGCTACGGCGCTAACCTCAACCCCTGCCTGGATTGCAAAGGTTTTATGGTCCGCCAGGCCCACCAATGGCTGCAGGAAAATAACTTCGATTTCATCATCACCGGCGAAGTGATCGGCCAGCGCCCCATGTCGCAACGTCGGGCAACCATGCCGGTGGTGGCGCGCGAATCAGGGGCCGGCGACCGTTTGTTGCGACCCTTATGCGCCAAGCTGCTCCCCCCCACTCTGCCGGAGCGTGAAGGCTGGGTCGATCGCGAACGACTCATGGATTTCAACGGCCGCTCCCGCAAACCGCAAATGGCCCTGGCCGCCCGCTTCGGTATCTCCGAATATGCCCAGCCGGCGGGGGGCTGCTGCTTCCTCACCGACCCCAACTACACGCAAAAGCTGGAAGACCTGTGGCGAACACGGGGCGATAAGCGCTATGAACTGGACGACATCATGCTGCTCAAGATCGGCCGCCACCTGCGCCCGCGCCCTAATTTCAAATTAATCGTGGGCCGGGAAGAGGGCGAAAACAATTTTCTCGAGGGCTATAGACACCGCTTCACCCATTTTCGTCCGCTGAGCCACAAGGGGCCATTGGTCTTGCTCGACGGCACGGCCGACGCGGACGATCTGCGCCTGGCGGCGCAATTGGCCGCCCGCTTCAGCCAGGGGCGTGATGCGCCGGAAGTAAACATCGGCATTACGCGGAATGACGGACACAGCTACGAACTCAGCGTCCCGCCCCTCAGCCACGAGGAAATTCCGCAAGAGTGGTATCTATGAGCGAGCTTACCCTGGACGCCCGCAACCTGCTGTGCCCCATGCCGGTCATTCGTTTGCAAAACACCGCCAAGACCCTTGCGGACGGAGACATCATCAAGGTAATCTGCACCGACCCGGGGGCCTTGAACGATATCCCCGCATGGTGTCGTATCAACGGACATAGCGTGCTTGAAACCCAGAAAGACGATAAGGAACTAATAATCACGATCAGAGTATCGAAGCCAGAGGCGCGCGACCGCTAGTCGCACACTTATGGTGCAATAAAGAAATAGCGCACCAGTCAAGTGCATTCCTGGCCATCCTCTTCCTTCAATCCTCTTCTTGAAATTATTCCATATCAAACACTTTCTTGCGTGGCATGCTAAATGCTTATAGTAGGCACTAAGGTTATGGCGCTGCATGCTAGTGATGCAGCTATCTCTATATTTTAGGAAAAATCGCACCTGTTTGGAGGAGTTCCCATGTCCGCAACCGATGTATTAAAACTGATAAAAGACAATGATGTTAAGTTTGTCGACTTCCGCTTCGCCGACACGCGCGGCAAGGAACAGCATGTCTCCGTCCCCGTGAGCACCATCGACGAAGACGTCTTCAAAGAAGGCAAGATGTTCGACGGCTCCTCCATCGCCGGCTGGAAGGGCATCCAAGAATCCGACATGGTACTGATGCCGGACGCCGACTCCGCCGTCCTGGATCCCTTCATGGACGAGTCCACCCTGATCCTGCGTTGCGACATCCTGGAACCCCACACCATGCAGGGCTATGATCGCGACCCCCGCTCTATCGCCAAGCGCGCCGAGGCCTATCTGAAATCCACCGGCATCGCGGACACCGCCTTCTTCGGCCCGGAACCCGAATTTTTCATCCTGGATGACGTGCGTTGGGGTGCGGACATGAATGGCGCCTTCTACAAGATCGACTCGGAAGAGGCATCATGGAACTCGGAGACCGCGTTCGGCGAGGGCAACATCGGCCACCGCCCCGGCACCAAAGGTGGCTACTTCCCCGTACCGCCGGTGGATTCCCTACAAGATATCCGTTCCGCCATGTGCCTGGCCCTGGAAGAGATGGGCGTGCCGGTCGAGGTGCACCACCACGAAGTGGCCACCGCCGGACAATGCGAGATCGGCACCATGTTCAACACCCTGGTGCGCAAGGCCGACGAGGTATTGATCCTCAAATATGTCGTGCAAAACGTCGCCCACTCCTACGGCAAGACCGCCACCTTCATGCCCAAGCCCCTGGTCGGTGACAACGGCAGCGGCATGCACGTCCATCAGTCCCTGGCCAAAGAAGGCAAGAACCTGTTCAGCGGTAACAAATACGGCGGCCTGTCCGACGAAGCCTTGTTTTACATCGGTGGTATCATCAAGCATGCCAAGGCCCTGAACGCCCTCACCAATCCCGGCACCAACAGCTATAAGCGCCTGGTCCCCGGCTTCGAGGCACCGGTGATGCTGGCCTATTCGGCACGAAACCGTTCCGCCTCCATCCGTATCCCCTATGTGGCCAATCCCAAGGCTCGCCGCATCGAGGTCCGTTTCCCCGATCCCTCCGCCAACGCCTATCTGGCCTTCACGGCTATGATGATGGCGGGACTGGACGGCATTCAGAACAAGATCCATCCCGGCGATGCCATGGATAAGAACCTGTATGACCTGCCGCCCGAAGAGGAAAAGGAAATCCCGAAAGTTTGCCACTCCCTGGAAATGGCATTGGAAAACCTTGATACGGATCGCGAATTTCTGACCCGTGGCGGCGTGTTCTCCGACGACATGATCAACGCCTACATCGAGCTCAAGATGGAAGACGTCACCCGCTTCCGGATGACCACCCACCCGGTCGAGTTCGATATGTACTACAGCCTGTAAAACAGCAGTTTCAGTAATAGTGCGACGCCCCTGGCAAAACCAGGGGCGTTTTTTTTGACAGCGCCACCATATTCAGGCTACAACACCTTCAGACACAACCCGGATCACTGCACATGCGTTTAATCCTAGCCGTCCTTGCATTGAGTGTCACCGCGAGCGCCGCGGCGGCTGTCTATAAATGGGTGCAGCCCGACGGCACGGTCGTGTACTCGGATCGCGCCCCGGCGGAAAATACCGCACCCACCGATCTGCCCGCGATACAGGAAATAAAAATGCCGCCCCCGCCCCCACCGTCTACCGACACCACGCCGGACAGCAATCAGCCCCAACAGACCCGGGGCGAGGAATACACAAAATTGACTATCGCTGAACCGGCGGATAACAGCACCTTCCGCAATAACGCCGGCCAGGTCAACGTCAAACTGGAACTCGAGCCAGCCCTGCAGGAAGGCGACAGCGTGGCCATCATCCTCGACGGCAAGGATATCGGGCAGGGCAAGAGCACCAATGTGGCCCTCAACAACGTCGATCGCGGCAGCCATAGCTTGCAGGCCATAGTAAAAAATGCCCAAGGCAGCACCCTGATCAGTTCCACCCCCATCACCTTTACCCTGCAGCGCACTTCCCTGATACAGCGCAAACCTTGACCCAAACTAGCAACACCACTTCCTGATTGCACCAAAATAGAGCACAACTGCTCCATTCGAGTTATGCTTATTCGGGCATAGAGGTGTTTCGCGCCCCCACGCCTCCGCTCCCGTTGCGGCGTTTAATATATAATTTATTGAATTTAAATATGTTTAATTGTTGGCGAACTCGCGAGCAAAGGCCGCACCGAAAACTCCCGGTATTGGTTTGGTTCTTGCTTTAGGCTAGACATGACGTTGCTATCTGCACCAACAACAGACCTCTCCTGCCGCCTGCTGGAAAATTTAAACACAGCAGTGCTGTTATTCGACCGCGAATTGCACCTCTCCTACCTCAATCCAGCGGCGGAGGTATTACTCGCCGCCAGCGCGCGGCAGGCACAGGGTCTTGGCCTGAAAGACCTGTTCGGCAATCATCAGGATCTCATCGATTCCTGCCAGCGCGCCCTGGATAACAACCACCCGTTCACGGAACGCGACATCACGCTTTCCCTGCCCAGCGGCAATACCATCACAGTCGATTGCACCGTGACACCGCTGAACGAACCGAAGCACGCCGCGGAACTCCTGATCGAGGTCATGCGTGTCGACCATCACCGCCGCATCGTGCGCGAGGAGAGCCTGCTCGCACAGCACCATGCCAGCCGCGCCGTGGTGCGCGGACTCGCCCACGAAATCAAAAACCCGCTGGGCGGTCTGCGCGGCGCGGCACAACTGCTGGAACGGGAACTGGCGGATGAGTCCCTCAAAGAATACACCGGCATCATCATCGGCGAGGCGGACCGTCTGCAGGCCCTGGTAAACCGCATGCTCGGCCCCAACACCCTTCCGCAACGCCGCATGATCAATATCCATCAGGTCGTGGAGCGGGTACGCACCCTGGCCGCCGCCGAGGCGCCTCCCGGCGTGAAAATCATCCGCAACTACGACCCCAGCATCCCCGATTTCGAGGCCGATCCGGACCAGCTCATCCAAGCGATCCTCAACATCGTGCGCAACGCCCTGCAAGCAGTCGGGGAAAAGGGCGAGATCATCCTGCGCACCCGCAGCATGCGTCAAGCCACCATCGGTCACCACCGCTACAAACTGGCCGTGCGCATCGACGTCATCGACGACGGCCCCGGCATCCCGCCGGAAATGGTGGAAAACATCTTTTTCCCCATGGTCACCGGTCGCCCCGACGGCACCGGCCTGGGATTACCCATCGCCCAGGACCTGGTCAATCAGCACCGCGGTCTGATCGAATGCACCAGCGAACCGGGTAAGACCGTGTTTTCCTTGTTATTGCCACTTGAGAACCATCATGAGCAGCCATAACCACATTTTTGTCATCGATGACGATCGTTCCATCCGCTGGGTATTGGAGAAGGCCCTGCGCCAAGCGGAGATGGAGGTCACGTCTTTCGATAGCGCCTCCGGTGTCATGGAGGCCTTGGACCAGGACCCACCCGACGCCATCATCACCGACGTACGCATGCCGGGCATGAACGGACTGGTATTACTGGACAACATCCACAATCTGCACCCCGGCATTCCGGTGATCATCATGACCGCCCACTCCGACCTGGAGAGCGCGGTATCGGCCTATCAGGGCGGCGCCTTTGAATACATGCCCAAACCCTTCGACGTGGATGAGGCGGTGGACCTGGTGCAGCGCGCCATCGACCAACACCGCCGCGAGGAGGTACAACACCCACAACCCGAAAGCAAACCCACCGAGATCATCGGTGAGGCGCCGGCCATGCAGGAGGTATTCCGCGCCATCGGACGTTTATCCCGCTCCAACATTACGGTGTTGATCAACGGCGAATCCGGCACCGGCAAGGAACTGGTAGCGCGGGCGCTGCATCGTCACAGCCCGCGCTCCGACAAACCCTTCATCGCTTTGAACACCGCGGCCATACCCCGCGACCTGCTGGAATCGGAACTGTTCGGCCACGAACGGGGCGCCTTCACCGGCGCCACCGCCGCCCGCCGCGGCCGTTTCGAGCAGGCGGACGGCGGCACGCTGTTTCTGGATGAAATCGGCGATATGCCGCCCGAGTGTCAAACCCGGCTGCTGCGGGTGCTCGCCGACGGCGAGTTCTACCGGGTGGGCGGCCAGACACCCATCCAGGTCGACGTGCGCATCATCGCCGCCACCCATCAAAATCTGGAGGAACGGGTCAAGGCCGGCCTGTTCCGCGAAGATCTGTTTCACCGCCTCAACGTCATCCGCATCCATCTGCCGTCGCTGCGCGAACGGCGCGAAGACATCGCGACACTGACCCGCCATTTCCTGCTGCAGGCGGCCCAGGAAATGGAAATGGAACCCAAGATCCTGCGACCCGAGGTGGGCGAATATCTGAGCCGCCTCGATTGGCCCGGCAATGTGCGCCAACTGGAAAACACCTGCCGCTGGCTGACGGTCATGGCCTCGGGACGCGAGATTCACATCGATGACCTGCCGCCGGAATTAAAGACCCAGATGGTACCTGCCACCGGCAGCGATTCCTGGGAAGAGACCCTGCGAAACTGGGCGGAGCGCCGCCTGTTCAGCGGTGAGAGCGGCCTGCTCAATACCGCCACTCCCACCTTCGAACGCGTCATGATTGAAACGGCACTCAAGCAAACCGGCGGTCGTCGCCAGGATGCCGCGCGCCTGCTGGGGTGGGGACGCAACACCCTGACACGCAAGATCAAGGAACTGGGCATGGGGGAAGAAGAAGATGTGGAGAGTGAGGAGTGAGGCGACACTAATCCACGAGTACATCGCCGCACCTGACGCCTGAGGAAGACCCGAATCATTGCTTCGCCGTCAATCCCGCGCATACCCTACAGGAGGACACTAGCACCCTGAAGGTCGCAACACCCTAAAAGCCATGAATGCCGGAATCGAGCCACCCACTGCGTTAAAGACACTGGATTCCGTGTCTACGCTCCGCTACACCCGGAATGACGGGCCATTTACCATCATCAAAATACCCTGCCGTCATTCCGGCGAAGGCCGGAATCCAGTATCCTTAGCGCGTCGATAGCCTTGAACTCCGCCTCTCCTCACCCTTACCACCGGAATGGCGAAGCGTTCAAAGGCACCCTAACAACCCTCAGCCCGCACACACACTCCAATGTTTCATGTCGTACTCTATCAGCCGGAGATTCCGCCCAACACCGGCAATGTGATCCGCCTCTGCGCCAATAGCGGCGCAAACCTGCATCTCATTCGTCCCCTGGGATTTGAACTTGACGATCGCCGCCTGCGCCGCGCGGGTTTGGATTATCACGAATACACGCGCGTGCAGGTGCACGACTCGGTGGAAGCCTTCGTCGCGGCGGTCAATCCGCCACGCCTCCTCGCCTGTTCCACCCGCGGCCGGACAGCCTATGGCGATGTGGACTACCGGGCGGGCGATGCCCTGCTGTTCGGACCGGAAACCCGCGGACTGCCCGTGGCGCTGCTGGATAGCCTGCCGCCCGCGCAGCGCCTGCGCATCCCCATGCTGCCCGACAACCGCAGCCTGAACCTATCCAACGCGGTAGCGATTATTCTCTACGAAGCCTGGCGACAGAACGGCTACGCCGGCAGCGCTTGAATTAAGGCTTAGAGCCAGCCGCGGCGCTTGAAATACCAGTAGGGACTGATACCGCTGACGATCATCAACACGATCGCCAGGGGATAGCCGAAGGACCAGCTCAGTTCCGGCATCAATCTAAAATTCATGCCGTAAATACTGGCGACCAGGGTCGGCGGCATGAACACCACGGCCGCGATGGAAAAAATCTTGACGACCTTGTTCTGCTCGATATTGATGAAGCCCTGAATGGCATCCATGAGGAAATTCACCTTATCGAACAAAAAAGCGGTATGCGGCAACAAGGATTCGACATCGCGCAACACATCGCGGATCTGCTCGACCTGCTCGCCCTCCAGTTTCATGCTGCGCAGGATGAACGACAGGGCGCGCTGGGTATCCAGCAGACTGAGCCGCGCCTTGCCACTGATATCCTCGTAATTGGCGATGTCGGCCAGCAGCAGGTGCAGATCCTTGCCGGTGTGGCGCAACACCTGTTCGCTCGCCGACTCCAGGCTGGTGTAGACCGACTCCAGCACGTCGGCCAGACGGTCCACCTTGGTAGTGAACAGGGACAGTAGAATCGACATGGCATCGCCGAACGCGCCCGACTGACTGCGCGCCCGCAGCCTGAAGAGTCGAATGGTGGTCAATTCCTGTGCATGAATGGTGAACAGACGACCGTCCTTCACCACGCAGGCCACGGTAACATTGACCGGCGTTTCCTCGTAATCATCGAGGAAAAAAGAATGGACGTGCAGGCCGTCGTCGTCCTTGAAGAAGCGGGCCGTGGCCTCGATTTCCTCCATATCCTCGCTATCGGGGAGGTGCACCCCGTAAACCTGCATGACGCGGGCGCGGGTTTCCGCAGTCGGCTCGACGATGTCTACCCATACGGCATCATCGGACAATTCATCCGGCTCACCGGATTGAATCTGCTCCAATCGCCGATTTTGCAAGCGAAACGCCGTCAGCATGCCGCACCCCTGAACGATTAGGTAATGCTAGAGAAAATGAGAATCAGCTCGCGACCGCCTCACGGAGAGAGCCACAGACCGCGGCGGATTATACAGGAAGCGGCGCTGTGGATGACATCCCTATCCGCGCTTTGCCTTAACGTCGAGGCAACTCGCGGCAATCAGCGCTCAGCGCACCCGGCCATGCACCAGAAGATGACGATCCGATATCTCCCGGACACGAAGTCCGTCGAGGCCGGCCGCGTGCAACTGCGCCGCCACTTCGTCGCAGCGGTAGGCGGCCAGTAGGGAGTGAAAAAAATCATGGCGCAGTACGTCCGGTTCATTGGCCGCATATTCGTCCACCAAGGTCTGCGCCTGTTCACGTCCGGCGGGACGCAACAAATCCATGATGAACACCGGCGCGCCGGGTTTGGCGTAGGCCTTGAGGGTATGCCACAACACCATGGGATCATGGAGATGGTGCAGCAGACTATTGCTGATGACCGCATCGTAGCCGCTCAGCGGCAAGACCGCCCCGGGCAGATAGTCTTCGATCAACCGCACCCGCTCGCCCAGACCCTCCCGCTCCAGGCGACTGCGGCCGTGGGCCAACATCGCCGCGGCACCGTCCACACCATGCACCACGCATCCGGAAAAGGCGCGGGCAAAACGGATGGTGATATCCCCCGGCCCGCAGCCGAGATCCAGCACCGCGCCCGCCACGACTTCATCGGGAAACGTCTCGCGAAACAAGTCGATGAAACGAGAGTGCGGCTCCTCGAAATCGGCACAGGCATAGGCCGCCGCCTGCTCGGCATCGTTCATCAATTCGGGTTCGGGTATGCGTTCCATGGTTTTCTAGGCCTCTAAAGAAGAACTTTTTACTACCTAGATTCCGGCGAAGAACGGGATCCAGTGCTTTTGCTTTACCAAGAAAACCCCACCGGGAGCAATCCCATCACAACAAGCCTTCATACAAATCCCGCCAAGTCGGATTCCTGCTCTCGATCAACTCCAATTTCCATTTACGCTGCTACTCCTTAATGGCCTTCTCGCGCTGGATGGCCGCCGTCATTGACTCATGCAGCTCATACCACACCAGGGTATGCACCCCGTAACGCTGGGTGAAACCTTCGACGAAATCGTTCTTATGCTCCCACACCCGCTTGATGAGATCGGAAGTGACGCCCACATATAGAGTGCCGTTGCGGCGGCTGGCAAGCATATAGACACAGGGTTGCTTCGAGGTCATTCCTTAACCTCCCTGGATTCCGGCATTCGCCGGAATGACGGCCCAGAAAATATTCAGCACTTCCGCAATTCTAGTGCCTGGATTCCAGCTCTTGTGCCCATTAGGGTATTTATGTCCTTTAGAGCATTCGCCGGGGGTGACGATTACAGCAGCAATCGTTTTATCCCGTCATCCCGGCGAACGCCGGGATCCAGAAACGGACCCTAAGCGGATAGCCAAAAACGATATTCTTGGCTACTCAGGCAGCACGCTCTCCCCACACATCAAATCCTCCACGCGCTCCCGCGCCCGCACCACATGGACCTTGGCACCGTCCACCATCAGCTCTGCCGCCCGCGGCCGCGAGTTGTAGGTGGAACTCATGCTGAAACCGTAGGCCCCGGCAGAACGCACCGCCAGCAGGTCGCCGGGCGCGATGCACAAGGGCCGATCCTTGCCGAGGAAGTCGCCGGTCTCGCACACAGGTCCCACCACATCATAGTGGGTGAGTTCGCCATCGCGTTTCGCCACCGGCACGATCGCCTGCCAGGCCTCGTACAAGGCGGGACGGATGAGATCGTTCATGCCCGCATCGACGATGGCAAAATTTTTGTGGGGGGTATGTTTGAGATATTCGACGCGGGTAAGCAACACCCCGGCATTGCCGACGATGGCGCGGCCCGGTTCGATGAGCACCTTGAGCGCGCGGCCCCGCAGTCGCTCCCGCAAGGCGGTGGCATACACCTCCGGACTGGGCGGCGTCTCGGCGCTATAGGTGATGCCGAGTCCGCCGCCGATATCCAGGTGCCGGAGCACGATGCCCTGCGCCGCCAGCTGATCGATGAGCGCCAATACCCGCTCCAGCGCCGCCACGAACGGCGCCACCTCGGTGAGCTGCGAGCCGATGTGACAGTCCACACCCATGACCTGGATATGCGGCAGGGCGGCGGCACGGGCATAGAGTTGCGGCGCGGCGGCGATATCGATGCCGAATTTGTTCTCCTTGAGGCCGGTGGAGATATAGGGGTGAGTCTTGGCATCCACGTCGGGATTGACCCGCAACGACACCGGCGCGCGCCGCCCCAGCTCGCCGGCCACGGCATTGAGCCGTTCCAGTTCCTCCGCCGACTCCACATTGAAACAGTGTATCCCCGCTTCGAGGGCGCGGCGCAATTCGTCTTCGCGCTTGCCCACCCCGGAAAACACCACCTTGGCGGCATCGCCGCCCGCCCGCAGCACCCGCTCCAGCTCTCCCACCGAGACGATGTCGAAGCCGGAACCCAAGCGCGCCATGAGGTTCAACACCGCCAGATTGGAATTGGCCTTCACCGCATAACACACCAGGTGATCCTGGCCGGCAAGGGCCTGATCGAAGGCGCGCCAGTGCCGTTCGATGGTGGCGCGGGAATACACATAGCAGGGTGTACCGTAGTCGGCGGCGACGGCGCCCAGATCGACCTCTTCGGCGAACAAGCAGCCGTTGCGGTAGTCAAAATGATCCATAGAAAATCAGTCTTTCACTCAAACGTAAATGAATGCCGTCAATGCTATCATCCCCCGCCCCCGTGCGGCACTCCTCCGCTATCGGGACGGGCGAAAATAACGCCGCCGCGGGGATTAGGAGTAAACTCGGCGCAGCGACGAGGATATATTATGCAAGTCGAAATCTGGTCGGATGTCATTTGTCCCTGGTGCTACATCGGCAGGCGCCGCTTCGAAACCGCCCTCGCCCAATTCGCGCACCGCGACCAAGTCAGCGTCATATGGCGCAGCTTCGAGCTGGACCCCGACGCACCGTCCCTCTATCCGGGCACCCTCAACGAGCGGCTGGCCGAGAAATACGGCGTCAGCCTGATGCAGGCGACGGCGATGAACACCCGGGTCACGGAGGTCGCCAAGGAGACCGGCCTGGAGTATCGCCTGGAACAGGCGCGGCCCGGCAATACCTTCGACGCCCATCGCCTGCTGCATTTCGCCGCCGCCCACGCGCGGGACCAAGACGCGGGCGAACGCATCATGCACGGCTATTTTTGCGAAGGCCTGGCGGTCGGCGATCGCTCCGCTCTGGTCCGCCTTGCCCCGCAGTTCGGCATCGCCGAAGACGCAGCACAAGCGATGCTGGAGAGTGACGACTACAGTGTCGCGGTACGCGACGATGAGGCGCGAGCCGCGCAGCTGGGTATCACCGGCGTACCGTTTTTCGTCTTCGCCGAAAAATACGGGGTTTCGGGCGCGCAGCCCGTAGAGGTGTTCGCCGAGGCGCTGGAACAAACCTGGAATGAAACTGATGCGCGCCAATCCGATTAATCTGCCATTTCGGGCGTCAATATAATCCGCGGCAAACAAGGCTCTCCAGCCAGCATCACAAAACCGAATCAAACGGACCCTACTTTAGGGAGAGTCTGATTAAATCTTTATGATGTCATTCCGGCGTACGCCGGAATCCAGTAACCCACTGCTTTCAAGGCGCTGGATTACAGGTCTCCGCTACGCTACGCCCGGAATGACTAATTAATCAGAGACTCTCTTAGATTAAAACATCATACGCCACAGCGATCGATTGCCATCGACAAACTGATGCTTAAGCGCGGCCAGGATATGAATCATGATAAGAACCGCGCAGCCATACGATGCGTAATAGTGGATATCGCTCAGCCAATCGCGCGTGCCCTTGCTGATCGTCCCGATATCCGGGATGGTGATCATATCGTACAGGTGCACGGCCTCGCCGTTGGTGGCGACGAATAAAAATCCGCTGAGGGGAATCACCAGGACGGCGAACACGAACAGCCAACGCACAAGGGTGGCGATAAGCCGCTCCCACTCCGCCAGACTCGGCTCATAGTCTGGATTGGGACTAAGCCTCATCCATGCGATCTTCAAGGCCAGCAGGATGAACAGGCTCAAGCCCATCGCCTCATGCGCATCCAGCAGCCGCCAGTACAGAACGTCTTCATCGCTGAGTCTGACCATATACCATCCGATTGCGATCAAGCCGATCATGATCAGCGCGATCAGCCAGTGTAGGATCTTAGCGATCAAACCGTAGTCTTGCCTGGTATTACGAATATGCATACCAGATACTCATTTGAACCAGGGCAATGCTCATGACCCCGGTATTAACGCAGCAAGCAATGTTCGTTTACCCTAAACATAATCCACAGTAAGACCCCATTAATTCAGGCAGGTGCCGAGAGCCCGATCCAGCATACCCCATGCAGGCATATCCTTAGCCACCACATTACAAGGTTTTACACGATCCCATCTAAACTTTAAGCAAATTTATCGGTCTATGCATAAGACGGGCACGATTGCGCTTGGGTATCGGTCGCATTTCGTCTTCTCCTCTCTTCCGATACCCAGTCCGGGCTTGTTACACACCCACTTACGAGACCGAAGCGTGTTACTGAGAACGACGATAGTCAGTGCAGCGCTCACCGTTGCCGCCATGCTGACCGTATCCCATCCGGCCTGGGCGGAGCATCGCGAGCGGGGCTGGCATGGCGACATCCGCCATTTCCAAACACGCGACTTTCATCGCTGGCGCGGCGGTCGCTGGATTCATGGCCGCCACGGCGACCACCTGGGATGGTGGTGGGTGGTCGCGGGGATCTGGTATTTCTACCCCGCACCCGTTTATCCCTATCCCGATCCCTATGTGCCGCCGGCGACCCGGCCGGCGCCACCCGCCGCTCCGCCTCCGCCCGCCGCGACGTCGCAGGCAACACCCTACTGGTATTACTGCGCACCGGCACGAACCTATTACCCCTATGTGACAAGCTGCCCCGACGCCTGGCAGAAAGTCCCCGCAACGCCGCCGGATGTGCCGCAGCCCTAAGCACCCATGTTAAGGGATACCGTAAACCCGCTGCGGGAGTTGCACGGACATCGGCGCTGAATCGCAAATAATACGGAGGTTCTCTCATGCATGAACGTTACGCCGCCATGGATAGAATTCTCACCCGCCTGACAGCCTTGCAGGTGTCCGCCATCGCCTTAGCCGGCATCGTACTTGTCGGCCTGATGGATTTCGCCACAGGCTATGAAATGTCCTTCTCGCTGTTTTATCTCGGCCCGGTAGCCCTCGCCGCCTGGTACGCAGGACGGCGTAACGCCATCGCCACCGCCGTACTGGCCGCGGGCGTATGGCTGTTGGCCGACACGGCGGCCGGACACCCCTATACTCATCCGCTCATAACCATGTGGGAGCTGCTGGTGCGTCTGGGCGTGTTCCTGATGCTGGGCCTGTCGCTAGTGGCGCTGCGTGCCGCCCTCAACCGGGAACGCGATCTCGCCAGAACCGACATGCTCACGGGGCTGTCCACCCGGCGCGCCTTCGAAGAACAACTGGAGCAT
This sequence comes from uncultured Gammaproteobacteria bacterium, assembly GCA_963810615.1. Taxonomy (GTDB): domain Bacteria; phylum Pseudomonadota; class Gammaproteobacteria; order DRLM01; family DRLM01; genus JARRQJ01. The sequence goes on from CAWEOA010000002.1 coordinate 569,920, forward strand.
GACCTCAAATTAGTACAACGCCGCCACGGCAGCCTGACCCTGGCCTTCCTGGATATGGATGATTTCAAGCAAGTCAACGACAACTACGGCCATGCCGAAGGCGATCGGGTGTTGCGCATCACGGGACGGGTGCTGAAGGATTCTACGCGGGAAGCGGACACGGTGGCGCGCCTTGGTGGCGACGAATTCGTCCTGGTACTGCCCGACACCGATCCCCATGGCGCCGCGGAAGCCATCTCCAAGATACGCCGCGACCTGCGCCTGTCCCTGGCGGCGGGCGCACCCAAGGCCACGGTCACCTTCAGCGTCGGCGCGATCACCTTCCTCGAAGCGCCGCACAGCAAGGAAGAGGCCCTCAAGGCCGCGGATGCCTTGATGTATGCCGCCAAGCATCGCGGCAAGGGCACGGCGCTTTTCCGCGTGGTCAAAAAGCAGCGCGCGGAACGCAATATCACGCCATCGCACCCCGTATCCTCCGCGCCGCGCAGACGCAAACTGATGAGCGGCACCCATAACGGTTGATCCCGTTTGCGAGTTGCGCGGACCGCCCGCGCTTACCTCATTCGACGTTCGATACTTCCACCGCCGCAACCTGCCGCGCCGCCTTGCGCTGCCGCAGGTGTTCGCTGAGCTTTTCCATCGCCACGTAGAACGCCGGGGTGATGTACAGGGTGAGCATCTGGGAGAACAACAGCCCGCCCACCACCGCGATGCCCAGCGGCCGCCGCGATTCCGAACCCAGGCCGGTACCCATGGCGATGGGCAGGGTACCGAAGATGGCGGCCAGGGTGGTCATCATGATGGGACGAAAACGGATCAGACAGGCCTGGATGATGGCGTCGCGGGCCGAGGCCTGCTGCTCGCGGCGGATCTGCACCGCGAAGTCCACCATGATGATGCCGTTCTTCTTCACCAGTCCCACCAACAGGATCAAGCCGACGAAGCTGAACAGGTTGAGCTCCTGACCGAAGAAGATCAGCGTCAGCAGCGCGCCGAGCATGGCCAGCGGCAGCGCGGTGAGAATGGTGATGGGATGGATGAAGTGTTCGTAGAGGATGGCCAGCACCATATAGATCACCAGCACGGTGATCAGCATCAACAGCGGCATACCCACCAGCGAATCGCGGAAGGTCTGGGCGCTGCCGGTGAAACTGCCGGTGATATCCGCCGGCAGCGCGTTGCGCGCCAGCGCGTCGATGCGCTCGGTGATATCGCCCAACGACGTCCCCGGCGCCAGGTTGAACGAGAAACTCACCGCCGGCAACTGGCCGTAATGGCTCACCGACAACGGCCCCACTCCCGGCGTGATGTCGGCTACGGCGCGCAGCGGCACCAGCTTGCCGTTGTTCCCCGGCACATACAGCGCGTTGAGGGCGTCGATGCTGACCTGATAGCGCGGCGCCAGCTCCATGATCACCTGATACTCGTCGCTCGCCCCGTAGATGGTGCTGACCTGGCCGCCGCCGTAGGCACTGTATAAAGTGGACTGAATCTGCTCGGCGCTCACCCCCAACGCCGAGGCCACATCACGATTGATGGTGATGTTGATCTGGGGATTGCTCAGCTCCAGGCTGCTGCTCACATCCTGCACACCCGCCACCGCGCCGAGCTTGGGCTCGAAGGCCACCGCAGCCTTATCCAGTTCATCGATGTCCGTACCCTGCAACACGTATTCATATTGACCGCTGCCGCCCAGGCTGCCGATGCGGATCGCCGGCGGGTTCTGGAAGAACACCTGCATCTCCCGTACCGGCGCCACCGCCTTGCGCAATTGCTGCAACACGGCCTCGGCGCTGACCTTGCGCTCTTCCTGCGGCTTGAGGCGGATGAACATGCGTCCGACGTTGCCGCCGCTGACCCCGCCGCGGCCCTGGCCCGCGCTGGACATGGCGGCGGCGACGTTGGGATTGTCCTTCACCAGACGCGTGACCCGCTCCTGCAGGGCCTGCAACTGCTCGAAGGTCACGCCCTCCGGCGCCTTGGTGGAGGCGATGATCATCCCGGTGTCCTCGCTGGGGATGAAACCCTTGGGAATGATGGTGAACAGATAGGCGGTCAGCCCCAGGATCAAGGCCCCGGTGAGCAGCATGGTGCCCCAGTGATCCACCGACCAGGTCAGGGTGCGGCCGTAGGCGTCGCGCACGCGTATTGAAACCGCGCTCGAGGACATAATAAAGCTTGGTATGACGCTCGTTCTCTGGCAGAAAGCGGCTGCTCAACATGGGCGTGAAGGTCAGGGACACCATCCCGGAGATGAGGATGGCGATGGTCACGGTAAAGGCAAACTCGCTGAACAGCCGCCCCACCAGCCCGCCCATGAACATGATGGGGATGAACACCGCCACCAGCGACAGGGTCATGGACACCACGGTAAAGCCGATCTCTCGAGTGCCGATCAGCGCCGCCTGCATGGGGCTCTCACCCTTCTCGCGGTAACGCACAATGTTCTCCAGCACCACGATGGCATCGTCCACCACGAAGGCCACCGCCAGGGTGATGCCCATCAGGGACAGATTGTCGAGGCTGAAACCGAAGACCTTCATCACGGCGAAGGTGCCGATCAACGAGGTGGGTAGGGCCAGAGCGCTGATGAAGGTAGCGCGCGGGTTGCGCAGGAACACAAAGATCACCCCCACCACCAGCACGATGGCCACCAGCAGGGTGAACTTCACCTCGTGGATGGAACCCTCGATGAAATCGGCGCGATCATGCAGCACCCGCAGCGTGGCATCGCCCGGCGCCTGGCGGGTGAGCGCCGCCAGGCGCGCCCGCACCGCCTTGGACACCTCCACGGTGTTAGCGCCCGGCTGGCGTTTCACCGCCAGCACGATGGACGGCCGCAGACTCTTATCGTCAGCGGTATTGTCGAAGAAGGTGGTGAGCTGCTTGTCCTGCTCGATACTGTCCTCGGCCTTGCCCACGTCGGAGAGATGCACCGGCGCGCCGTTGCGATAGGCGATCACCAGGCGGTTATAGGCGGCGGCGTCATGCAACTGGCCGGCGGCCTGCACCGTATAACTTTGCGTGCTGCCGCTGAGCACGCCGGTGGGTAGATTGCTGTTGCCGCCCTGGATCGCCTTCTCCACATCGGACAGGGACAGATTGCGCGCCGCCAGGGCATAGGGATTCATGCGCAGCCGCACCGCGTATTTGTGCGAACCGAACACCAGCACCTGGGCCACGCCGGGGATGGTGGAGATCTGCTGGGCGACGCGGGTCTCGGCGTAGTCGTCGAGCTGGGTCAGCGGCAGTTGCTTGGCCGACAGCGACATATAGATGATGGCGAAGTCGGCGGGATTGACCTTGCGCAGCGTGGGCGGCGTCGGCATGTTGTCGGGCAGGCGGCGCAGCGTCTGGGAGATGGCGGTCTGCACGTCCTGGGCGGCGGCATCGATGTTGCGGTCGAGATCGAATTGCAGGGTGATGCGGGTGCTGCCGGTGCTGCTCACCGAGTCCATGGAGCTCACCCCGGGGATGGCGCTGAACTGCCGCTCCAAAGGCGTGGCCACCGCCGCCGCCATGGTCTGGGGATCGGCGCCGGGCAGATTGGCGGACACGCTGACGGTGGGAAAGTCCACGTTGGGCAGCTCGCTCACCGGCAGGGTGTAATAGGCCGTCATGCCGAAAATGATCAGCGCCGCCATGAGCATGGTGGTCATCACCGGACGGCGGATGAAGGGTCCGGAGATGTTCACGGCTGCGGCTTGGCCTCGGGTTTTTCAGCGTCGCGACGGTCGTCACCTCCACACCCGGACGCAGATTGCGCGGCGCGCGGGTCACCACCGTCTCGCCCGCCTTGAGCCCGGTGGTGACCACCGCCAGGTCGTTCACCTGTCGATCCACCACCACATTGCGGATCGCCGCCTTGCCGTCCTCGATCAGGTACACGAAGTTGCCGTCCTGTCCGGTCTGCACCGCGGTCTGCGGCACCACCACCGCATCGGGCTGCACCGTCAGACGGGTACGCACCCCCACGTATTGCCCCGGCCACAGTTGTTCGTCCGCATTGGGCACCCGCGCCTTGAGCATGATGGTGCCGGTATCGGTGTTGACGGCGTTGTCGACGAACACCAGATCGCCCTCGCCCAGGTCGCCGCTGCCGTCCTCATGGGTGATGAAGATGCGGATGCTGTGCTGCGCCTGATAACGGCGCAGCTCCGCCAGAGTCTGCTGCGGAATGGTGTACTGCACCAGGATGGGCTGCATCTGATTGATGGTCACCAGCGGCGCGGCGTCGCCGGGCGCCACCAGGTTACCGGCCTTGACGCCGATACTGCCGGTGCGGCCGCTCACGGGCGCGCGGATATCGGTGTAGGCGAGATTGATCTGTGCCTGATCCAGCGCCGCCCTGGCCTTGTCCACCGCCGCGCGGGCGTTGTCGTATTCCTGGGTGGTGACGTATTCCTTGCCGGCCAGCGGCTTCAGGCGCTTGGCCTGCTCCTGGGCGTACTCATACTCGGCGCGCGCCGCGATCAGCGCGGTCTGGTACTGCGAGGGATCGATGCGGAACAGCTTCTGGCCCTTCTTCACCGCGTCGCCTTCGTGGAAATACACCTCCTGCAACTGACCGCTTACCTGGGGACGGATCTGCACGCTGTGTTCCGACTGCACCTGCCCCACCACCTGCAGGAACACCGGCATGGGCTGCACCTTCACTGTGGCGCTTTCCACCGTCACCGGTTTGTCGGGACGCCCGCCGTGGTGGCCGTTGCCGCTGTCCGCGAGGCGCCACTTTGCCAACCCGCCCAGCACCGCAATGGCGATCACAATTATAAGGAAGGGAAAAATCTTACGTGTCACGGCAACTCCAACTAGTACCTATCTATCGTCATTCCGGCGCATACCCAAGGGCATAAATACCCTAAAGGGCACAAGAACCGGAATCCAGAAATAACCCAGCTTCATATCCGTCATTCCGGCAAAAGCCGGAATCCAGGCTTTTAAACAATCCGGACCTCGGCATTCGCCGGGGTCTCATTATCATCTTTTGATTTAGGGTTCTAATTAGCAGGCGCCTTAAGCCCGCCCACCGCATGACCCAGCGCGGTACGCCCCGCCGCCCAATCCAGCCGCGCCTGCACCTGCTGCACCCGGGCATTAGCCAGAGTGGTCTGTGCGCTCAACAAATCGAGAATGGTGGCAAGACCGCTCTTATAGCGCGCGTTGGCCACCTCCGCCGCCAGCTCGGCGCTCTTCAATTGCGCGGCGCTGCTATCCAGAGTCGCCGCGGCGGTGCGCAGATTCTGATAGGCCTGCCACACCTGCAGCTCCACCTGGCTGCGCAAATCATCGCTGTTGGCGCGGGCGCTGTCCAACGCCGCCTCGGCCTGATGCACCGCGGCGCGGTCGGCGAACCCGGCGAACAGTGGAATCTTGAGACTGAGCAGCGCGCTGAACTGATTGCTGTCGCCGACGTTGCGCACCTGGGTATGGCCGGCGTTGGCGTCGAAGTTCAGCGTGGGCAGACCGCTGCCGCGGGTCGCCTCCAGCTTCGCCGCCGCCACCTGTTCCTGGGCCTTGGCCGCCAGCAATTCGGGACGCGCGCCGCGCGCATCGTCCAGCAGGCTGGTCACGCTCTGCTCCGGCAGGGCCGGCGACTCGATCTGTTCCCAGCTTGCCAGCTTCAATTCCATATCGGGCGCATCCCCCACCGCCACCGCCAGTTGGCCGCGCGCCGAAGCCAGTTGTCCTTCGCTCTGCTGCAACGATAAGTTTGGCACCGGCCAATGCCGCCTCGGCCTGATACACCTCGCCCACCGTGGCCAGTCCCGAACTGCGCCGGTCCTGCACCGCCGCCAGATTGGTCTGCGCATCCTTGAGGCTCTGGCGATTGACCTCCGTCACTTCCTGCAGACCCAGCACCTGATAATAGGCCTGCTCCACCTGCAGGATCACATCCTGCACGGTCTGATCCTGACTCAAGTGCGCCGAGGTCAGCTCGAACTTGGCCTGATCCAGGGTGCCGCTGCGCGCGCCGAAATCCCACAACAGATAACTGAGACTGACGCTGGCGCCGTACCGCGTCTGAATAGAGGCGGGCTGACCGGAAAAATTCAGGGAGCGGTTGCGCGACGCGGTCAGAGTGGCGTCGATCAGCGGCCAGTAGCCGGCCTTGGCCAACTCCACCCCGGCCTCGGAGGACCGGATCGCCACCCAGGCCAGTTGGGTCTTGGGATTGCGGCGCAGGGCCATGTCGGTGAGTTGGACCAGGGTTAGGGGGCGCTGGGCTGAGGCGAGCCTGGGACCGATCTGGGATTTGGGGACATCGTCGGCGTACACAGCCGCTGGCAGCAGCGGGAGGGTTGAAAGCAGGAGAATAATGGGGAAAACGATTTTCATTGTTTTGGTTGGACAGAACAACATGAACAGGCGTTCAGGAATATAACGCATTGATCGGTTAGACTGGGGCTATCATACAATCGTCGGGGCTGGTTGTCGTGTAAAAGCATGTAAATAAGAGGACGGCGGATTGAAAAGCGCGCGCCCGGTAGGCCGCCAAAGGTTATGCAAAATGCATGGATGCGTCATGGCTTGGCGCATCGAATAAAATAAATCTGTCCCCATTTCGTGCCCGGGTTTTTGAGTCGAAAACTTTTACACTCTTCTTTCGCAGTGTGATCGTTCGGCATTCAATGTCACGGAATATACTACTATTATAAGCTTAATTATTTTAGGCACGTGAATTGCCTAAAATTAAATTGGGGGGATTTAGTTCCTCGCGTAGGGGGCCAGTATGCCCAACGACTCCGATTTTGAAGGGGTCAAATATGAAACACCACAGGCGCACCAGCGCCTCTAATGAGAGGACCATTATGAAATATTCAAAACCACTAGTTAGTATGATTTTCGCGTTGGGCCTGCTGTCAAGCCTGGACGCCTCCGCGACAACGATCGACGTCGCGTCGAGCGCTTTGGCCGATGGCCCGACCTTTAATAATGGTCAAGGCGGCGTACCCTTCGGCTTCGACCCTGACAAGCCACGGCCAATGGGCGTTAGTCAACCGGGACCGACGGGGTTTGGTAGCAGTTCCTTTTCGTCCAATCCCGGCGAAACATATACTGCTTTCCGCATGTCGCCGAAAGATATTTTTGGTACGTCGGCGGTGACGATGAGCGATTTGTCGTCAATATCCTACTGGACGAAAAATATTGAAGCGTCAAATTCATCCTATTCCGATTGGCAGCTAAAAATATACACGGAAGGCGACTCAACTAATTGGTATGGTAAGCGCTTTATGTTTGACCGCCCGTCCAATGCGAACACCGACTGGACACAGTCAAGCACCGCTGCCGCGCTGCTTGTGAACAGGATCAGTGACAAAATAAACGGCACTGAAATTACGGTGGATACGTCGAACGATACGCTGAGCCTCCTCGGCTCTCTGTATGGGTCCGAAAATATCTTGTTTATTGATATGGTAGCCGCCTGCAATAGTGGCTGCTTGCCGGTAAACAGCTATCTTGACGGCGTAAATATCACTTTACAGAACGGAGATTCTGCAACGATGAATCTGACTGTGCCGGAACCTGCAACACTCGCCCTTTTCGGCCTCGGCCTAGTTGGACTTGAATTCAGCAGGCGCAAAAGAGCCTAATCTGAGCAGCACTTATACGCACCCCGTTTCGGCGGGGTGCGTTGTTTGTGAAAAAATATTAAATATTTGGGGTCAGAGTAGAATGGCACTTACTTAAGGCCGCCGGAGGATATATTGCTGTCATGCCGGCGAATAACCAAAGGGCATAAACAATAATTGGGGTTAGCTCACTCTGAGAATCATCTAGCCGGCCTCCCACCGCCATGAGGCGGTGGGAGGCCGGCTAGATGGTTCTCAGGGTCTTGCATAAACACACCTTCTTTTCCGAAATATCCAGGACAGGTCAATCTGACCCCAGTTATGGGGCCCGGTTTTGTTCAGAAATATAGGCGCGCCCCAAAAGCGAGATTGATATCGAATCGCGAATCCGGCGCCAGATCGAGGATGGGCACCAATTCGCCGAATAGGTCGACCGGGGCATCGCTAAATAGATAGGAAATACCGAGCGGCACACGCACCCCAATGAGATTGTCATGTGCATTGCGGCCGTCCGAATTGCCGCCGTCCTTTAATTTCACCCGCACGCCGAGCCCGGTATATACGGGCATACGACCTTTAACTTCTTGCGGTTTAAGTAAGGCGAAATCATGAAACAAGTAGTCGCCATGGAGCTCCAAGGAATCATTTTCCGAAAACGACCAAGCCGCGGCGAAATCAACGGCTCGCGTCGGGTTCAGCCACTTCTTGACGCTTATGCCGGTCGGCTCACCGACAATCGCCCCTACTCCGAGGCCTTCAAACGCACCGGCGGCGAAAACCATGCATGGCAACATCGAAATAGTAATAGCCACTATAATTTTATTCATGACTTTTTCCTCATTCTTATTAACGATACGCACCAACGGTCTGTCCAATGATATGTTTGCGATTAAGAATCCACATTGTGCTCCGGTAGCGCCCTTAGGGCTCCTGCCTTTACATTGAGAGCAATGTAAACCGGATATTTCCATCCGGCATTGCGAATGATCAATATTCCTTCCGGAATAACTGATGACTCTACTTTTGAGTTCTCGCTATTCCCATTACCACAAACCAGATATTCGGCTGAACGCGCTTCCGGCACGCGAAGCGCATGCAATGCCGCAAATCACAGCTTGCACTTTATTGCGTCGACAGTTGCTTATCGCGCTGCCAAAAATATTCCATCAACGGTTTTACGCTGATTCCGTGAATAAGAATTGAGAGTGTGACGACGATGAGAGTCAATTGGATCAACTCCAACGCGACCGGCTCGGAAAGACCGTGCTGAATGGCGTACATAAGGTAGTACAGCGACCCGATCCCGCGCACGCCGAACCAGCTTACCAAACCGCGTAACCGCCATGGGGTGCGCGTCCCTATCAAACTGATGAGCACGCTGGCGGGACGTGCCACCACGAACAAGAACACGGCCAACCCCACTGCTTTCCAACTCCATGAATTGAGAAACAGCGTACCCCCGATCAAAAATCAGGACCACCTCCGACAACCTCTCGAGATGCTCCTTGAAGACCAGCGACCCGTCGCTGACAAGTGGCGCCACATCAGCAATCGCCCGCAAGTCATCGATCGATCCGGCCAGGTTCGGGGATGTGCGGCCAGCGATGGAATTCTGTGCATTTTTGGTCAGTTTCTGCTCGGTCTGGCGGAGGGCTACGGCAGCGAAAAATACCGCTAGAAAACCCCAGGCGTGAAACACCACCGACAACCCGTATACGACCCCGATCATCCCGAGACCGATGAAATCGTCCATCAACTTATGTTTAAGCGGGGTACAACGAAGCTTCCATCCCAGCCGCGCCAAACAGACGCCCGCCGAAACGCCGATAGCAATTCCTGCCGATGTGGCCCACAACACATCCGCCAGCACCCACTCCAGGCCAAAATCTCCCTGTCCTTGCAGGCCCAGCAATGCCATCCCCAGAACCACAAAAGGAAAAGCGCTGCCATCATTCATTCCGGCCTCGCAGGCCAGCGTAAAGCGTAGTTGATCGCGGTCACCGGGATGGCGGATTTGCACGTCGGTCGCCAGCACCGGGTCGGTTGGGGCAAGAATCGCGCCCAGCAGCACCCCTACACCCAAGGGCAGGCCCAGCACGTAGTAGGCAAATGCGGCGACCATCGCAACGGTAAGAGTCATGGCAAGCGTCGCCAGCAGAATCGGTGTGCGCCAGCGTGAAAAACGGAACGGCACAGGCATTTTTATCCCGACGGAAAAGAGGGATACCAATACGGCTACTTCAGTCAAGGTTTCGAGCAACGCTGATTGTTTGAGCGGATTGAAATGGAACAAATTGAGTACTGTCGGTCCGACCAGAAGACCAACTGCTAGATATATAATGGCGGACGTTACGGGTGAGCGCTTGATAAACGTGAAAGTGAGTCCCATGACAAGCAGTAGCGCGCCTACGAGAATAAACCATTGCGCATTCGTCATCGTTGCACTCCGTATGCCGGTCTTTTTGTTGGCGGAAATTACCAAAAATTCAAGCTAAGCAACTATAAATGCGCTCGCTCAAAATTGGGCATTTGGCTAGGTGTTTGAATATGGCTCGACATGGTCATTAATCACTTTCACCTTCTGCCCCACCTCATAATTCGGCGCGTCAACATATAGCTTCCTATGCGCACCGCCAACCATGCGAACCATGACTCGATACTTGGTATGTCGTTTAATGCTCTTTTCCAAATTTTCCTCCGAATATGCGTTGCCTATGATAGCGCCACTACCGGACAACCCACCTAGAACCGTCTCAACTCGTATTGATTCAATCACGCCGCAATCACCGCAATTCGCCATATCATTGCGCATCGCAGCATCCATGGCTTTTTTTGAAGCCGAGAAGGTATATACGGTTCCCGGCTGCCGCGGAGGCCACCATCCTATTACCGAGGCGACGCCTAATAAGCATAGAACGATCAGAGAAATTGCAGCGGATATAATAGACCGACGAGAGCTGTTATTCTCATTCATGATACACCTCCATGAGGCTATGTACTGATTGAGATTTTCGCTACTGAGAAAGAAACTGACCGGCATTCTCCATGGTTTATTGGCATTCCGCCGTGTATCGAATTTAATCAATCACCGCGGAATCCTTACCAAAAGGAAACGCATATGTATAACGGCCGTTCAATCTCCACATCTTTGCAGGATGCAGCAGTTATGTATCGCGTTTATCAATGCGGGATTCATCAACAATATGCCGGCAAGTAAATCCGACACGCATTTTCATGCTGATATTATTTTAGCTTGACGATATTAAACTTGAAAAACTGTCGCCTTGTTGAGACACGCCAACTGGAAGCTTGAATCTACGATAGTTTTTTCTATTCATCAAAATTTAAAGGGAATTAGATACGATTGAAATTCAAACAACGATTAGAACTTTCAGCACATAATGCAGAACATGGTTTCTTCATAAGCCATACGCGAACATACGAACGAACATACGGGGTCAGGTCTTGCATTGACACATCTCCTCAACAAATTTTTGTTAGATGGCGCGGCCGTTAAAGAGATCCACGAGGTCTTGAATAGTGACTAGTAATCGTAATCGGAGACAGATTGAGTCTCCCCCAATAAAATGGATGGATTTAGTAAGCAGAGCACGGAAACAAACACATGCTTTAATGGTTGCTTATATGACTCCAGAACCGCCTTGCACCCTTCCCATCCATCGAAACGCACTATGCACACCGTACAGAATGATAACGGCCATCATGATAATCCCTCCCTCCACAAGGCTCGGGAGCAGGCCCAAGGAAATGATCAGTGTCGTAGCGCAGGCGGGCGAGTGAACGGTTCGGGTCATCAACATACCTATCGCCGTAAGCATGACCGATAGAGCGCCGCTTGCCGCCAGCCACAGGGTGCTTACGGAAAGAGGTGCGTGAATGCTTGTTATCGTCAAACCCGAAGCAAGGGCATGATACGCCAATAGCCCGCAAACCACTCCCCACAAGTGGCCACCCAACACCGTTCGCGCCGTATTGGCTTTGGGATGCAAGGTGAGCGCAAACGCGGTGGGACCAAGACTGGGAAAGATAAAGGGATAACCCGTTCCCCATGCGATAAATCCCAAGAGCGCAATGTATGCGCCCGCCTCCAGGCCGACACGAACTACGCGTTGCTCCATAAGTTACTCATGCATTAAAAAATGGATTATCTAACCATAGAAAGCGTATAAGAAAACGGCGCCGCATGACAGGGGCCATCCACGAAATATCAGGGATTGGCAAGGAATCACTCGCGGTATGCGAGGCAATGCAAATCCGTTAGACTTTTGTTGTTGCCGTCGTACCTTTGGCTTAGACAAGAACGAGGAGGCCCGCATGTTGAAATTCTTTCGCCGCCGGATCGCAATCGTAGCCGCCATCGCAACGGGGTTTTCCGCCACCTGTCATGCCGCCGGCACAAACATCGATGCCTGCCAACTCATCAGCGTCGCTCAGGCGAGCAGGATCCTCGGTACCACAATCACGGTTCATGCCATGGATACGTCCGCGGCCGGGCCGGGTGCAGGATCCATGTGCCGCTTTGGAGGCTCGGGCATTGGAGACGGTTTCATGCTGATTGCCGGACGCGTCCACTACACCAACGCGGCCGCGGAAGTCGCCAGACGGGAGAAGGAGGCGCTCTCGGATACACCGCCGGGGATACCGACGCCCAGCTTCACTGATATCAAGGGACTAGGCGACGCCGCCTACCTGGCCAAGACATCCGCATACTTCCAGTTACATGTGCTGGCTCACGGCGCCGCGATCGTCATCAACCGCAACGTGACTGCAAGCGCCAAATCGGTGGAGCAAACCGAACAACTTGCACGGGTCGCCTTGAAACGACTGAAGTGAAGCGTAGCGAGGTCGAATCGGTTCACCACATTCTACGATTCCACAGAAAGCACAGGCCAGAGAGGATTTGCATGTACACTGCGACTACTCAACACCCTAAAGGAATTCAACATGATTAAGAATATCTTCGTCAGCGCCGTATCCGGTCTGTTATTGCTTGGCAATGCTTATGCCTCCACGTCACCCGCAGGCGCCGAGATCAGCATACTCGAGCCGCAAGACGGCGCGGTGGTAAGCGGGCCTGTGACGGTGCGTTTCGGTGTAAAGGGCATGGACATCGTGCCGGCGGGCGAAATGAAGAACAACAGCGGACATTATCATTTATTGATTGATACCGATGAATTGCCGGCAGCCGGCCAACCCATACCCAAGGACGAACATCATCTGCACTTCGGTAAAGGACAAACCGAGACCACACTGACTCTCGCACCGGGTGAACACATCTTGCAATTGGAATTGGGTGATGGCGCCCACGTGCCGCACACCCCTCCCGTGATCTCCAAGCGCATCAAGATCACTGTCAAATAGTGCAGATGCTAACTGCTCAATCTTTTGGTAAAAATTAACGGGACAGGTTGCTGCGCCTTTGATTTTACGGACTATTATCCAACCTGCCTTGCCGCTCTGCGGATCGACTGTCATACTGACCGCTGAACGCGGGATTCGCTTCGCACACTGGAGGCGAGGATGGAAAACCGGCTGGTCGCCGTCATCCAGACACTCTATACCGCGTCGCTGGACGCGGCGGCGTGGCCGGTCGCGCTTACCGAAGTGGCCGACGCCATGGGCGGCGTGGACACCACCCTCGAGGTACATACCGGACCCGGGACGGTGCCCGTGTTCTTCTCCTGCGGCAATCGACTGCCCGACGATGGCGTCGACGCCTATCTCTCCCACTATTCGAAAGTCTGTCCGCGTATCGCAATGATCGACGCTCAACAGGCCGGCAGCGTCGGCGTCGATTATGATTTCTTCAGCGAAATCGAGATGGACCATGACGAATTCTATGCCGACTTCCTGACGCCGGACGGGCTGCGTTATTTCATGTCCGCCTGTCTTGCCAACCGGCCGGGCTCGGCGGTGAGCTTTGCCGCAGTTCACCGCTCACCGCAACAGGGGCATGCCTCCAAACACGAGGTGGCGCGGCTGATGAAATTGATCCCGCATCTGCAACAGGCTCTGGACATGCATCTCAGGCTCCATGAACAGGCGCAACGCGAGGGTGCATTGCTGGACGGATTTGAGCACGTGGAAGAAGGCGTGATCCTGCTCGACGACACCGGGCATGTCATTCACATCAATGCGAATGGCGAAAGCATGGTACGCACCGATGACGGGCTCGGCCTTGTCGACAGCCGCGTGACGATCGCCGATCCATCGGCACGTCAGGCCTACCACACCATACTGGCCGGCTTCCTGGACGGCTCCATGGCAGCCGACCTGCAGCCGGGCGGCGATGCCTTGGTGCCGCGCCCGTCGGGACGACCGCCCTACATACTGCGTGTGCGCCGCCTGCCGTCGCGCAGCATCTATGACAGCAGCGGCCGGATGCCCGTTGCCATCGTCTTCCTCAGCGACCCGGCGCGGGAGACAACAATTGCAGCGTCGCGGATCGCCTCCGCCTTCGGGCTGACCCAACGAGAAGCGGAACTGGCGGCGGCTCTTTATGCCGGCCGCAGTTTGCGTGAGCACGCCGCCGCACGCGGCATTCGCATCTCGACGGCGCGCTTCCATCTCTACCAGGCCATGGCCAAGATGGGCGTGCGCCGCCAGGCCGACATGCTCCGCCTGTTGAACCGATTCTCCCAATCCCCGCAATAAGCGATTGACCCATCCCCTGCCGCAGCCCCCTATATGTGTAGGGCACGCAACTCCTGCCGCACCGCTACACTGATTATCGGCGAGATGCTCCCCGACGCAGACTGGCTGATTCAATTAAACAATTAGGGAAATTCTGACTGGCAGACCGGATATCGCCGTGTTTCGCTTTGCCGGGGGCTCTATTTTCAACACGGGTATTTCTTGACCGTCACCGCCGGCAGCCGGCCTTTGGCCCTGCTGTTCAACGATGCGGTGCGCCTCGAGGGCACCATCGATGTCAGCGGCGGCATTGGTGGCGCTGGCGGTTATACGACCGTCGGAGCGCGCGGTGTGGCGGTGGCCGGCGGCAGCCAGGACGAACCTTTTCCGGGAACATTATGGGGTCAGGTTCAGACCGTGAACTCACTCAGCCTGATCCCTTAGGCCTCTTTCTCTAGACAAAGCGCAAACGTCCCTGTGCGGATCTTGCGTTTTCCTAATACACTCTGCGCAACCATCCAGCTGATACACCATACTCGTGTAATATAATCGTAGGGCCGCTAGGGAACGTTGCCGCCGCACCATCCGACGCTTGACCACGACGGCTTTATCGGGATAGCTAAGGCCCGTCTCACATTCAGCGCGAGCAGGATTGCTGGACAAAATGTGCGGATACGAGGCGCACGCAGTACAATACCCCGGACATTGGCCAGCGACACGACACGGCATGAGCGCATCTGCCACAAGCCCGAAGACCGGGTGAAGCTCGAGCGATGGCCTGAGCCACCTTAATTTACGATTTTAGACACAATTTAGGATCTGCATGACTTTGAACGCACGTATATTGACTGCTACCACCGCCAGCCTTCCGTCCTCACTGCTGGGCGTTTGCCTGCTCTTCACCGCCATGGCGGGTGCCGCCGCCGAGACGCGTTACGTCAGCGACGAATTACAGATTACCTTACGCAGCGGCCAAAGCACGCAGCACCAGATCTTACGCATGATCAGCAGCGGGACTCCCTTGGAAGTCTTGGAGACCGATGAGAAAACCGGCTATTCGCATGTGCGCACCCCTCAGGATATAGAAGGGTGGGTGATCACCCGCTACCTCATGGACCATCCCAGTGCACAGGATCAACTGGCAGATGCCCAGAAAAAATTAGCCCGCCTGCAAGACCAAAACAAGGATTTGCAGACGAAACTGAGCGCGGCCAGCAGCGATAAGACTTCGCTGGATAAGGAAAAAGGCCAGCTCCTGGCCAAGAACGACAAGCTGGGGACAGAGCTGGACCATATCCGCAAGACCGCCGCGGGCGCTCTTGCCATTGAGAGCGAAAAAAATCGCCTCGCCGATGAGAAGCACAGGCTGGAGACCGAGCTGCAGACGGTGCAGCAGGAAAACCTCTCTCTCAAGGATCACAGCCAGCGCGAATGGTTCGTCAGGGGGGCGGGCGTGGTGATCGCCGGCATCCTGATTGGCCTGATCTTGCCTAAAATCCGCTTCAGCAGACGCTCCCGTTGGAACAGCCTGTAAAAACGGCCGTGGTGGCAGGTCTGAAATCGTGAAGATGCAGGGCATACGGGGGCATGTTCTGCGTTTTTCCAACTCACTCTGAGAGAATATCCGGCTAATCGTCAATTAAGCAGGGTCGTAGCCTAAAGGCGACTGATTTATCCTTGCTTTCTGCTATGGGTTGAAAGCTGCAGCACCTCAACCCGCCCCGATTTTCCCTTCTTTTTCTAGCGCCTGCGACCTTGGGAATCCCACCCCGCAATCTAATCCAAGCCTATTTCTTCCCCTGTAAGGATTCCAATACTTTCACGACTAATCCATACCCGAGGCTACTTAACTTAAGGAGGGTATTGTCATGACAAATCGTTTATACAAAGGCGTACTAGCCGGATTCATCGCCACGGTTGCGCTATCCGCATTGATGGTTTTGAAGGCAACGATGGGCATGCTGCCGCAAATGAATGCCATCAAAATGCTTTCCACTATGGCACACGGCTTTATGGGTTCACCCCTGACGCCTGTTGTGGGCTGGCTGCTGCATTTCATAATCGGCAGCATCTTATGGGGAATTCTGTTCGCGATACTGTTTGAGCGTATACCTGGTCAAACACCCGCTATTAAAGGTTTGATATTCGGTACAGCGGCATGGCTATTAATGATGATCATGGTAATGCCGATGGCCGGCGCCGGTCTCTTCGGACTCCACTTGGGCATGGGCGCACCCATCGCGACGCTGGTGCTTCACTGGGTATTTGGTGCTGTGATGGGTGCAGTGTATGGAAAAATAAGCTCTCCTCGCTTAGTTGCGACTCATACGCATGCCTAGATGAATAGAAGGGTGAGCACTAATTTTAAAGGGCCGGTGATAAATGATGATCCATTTCATTTCTCACCGGCCTTTTATCCTACGGCGCAGACTCCGGCAAACAACCGGATCGCAACACTTACCTTTCGAATAAGATAAAGTTGCCGGTGTTATACAGCCCATCCGCGGCGAACCCTACTCCGGTACTTGGATCGGTATCGCCTGTAGTCCTGTAGTTGTATACCATCCCGATACCCACCACCTTGCCGCCGAACTTCATCGCCGCAATGATTACCCGCCCCTCGTCGACCGGATCATCTATCTTGAACATACCGGGGATCACGGCCGGCGTGGCATAATCCGCGGCCAGTGTAGTGGAGGCATAACCGGCGGGGGCAACGCCAAAACCCGGATATGGCGGATTGAGCGCCGCTGCCGGCGTCGCCAGCGCGTTGATGGCCAACGTGCTTGATGAACTTCCCGAGGTCGTTGCGGCAAAGTTGACCTTGTTGCCGGTCACCGGCCCAAACACGCCGTCCAGAAACTGCGGGGGACCGTCATCGGGAAAGGAGATACCGCCGAAGGTCTTGTTGGCGAAGTCGGACAGGCTGGCGGCCTTATCCACCTTGAATGAAAGGATGCCGCCCTGCCCCGCGGGTAGATCCAACACGAACAATCCGCTGGCCGTCATCATGGATCGTACGGTTTCACCACCCACTCCGCGCGATCTGACGCCGCCGACGCAGCCATTGTCGGTCAAGGTCTGGGCCGATGCCGTGCCGGTGCGATAGGCCACGCTTTGCGTCATATTGGCATCTGCGGTATTGAAACCGAATTCCGCGTGCTCGATATTGAGGAAGTCGGCGTCGGAACGATAGATCCCGAAGTTTTCAGCGAGTCCCAGTCCGGTGCGTATCATGGTGTAATCACCGCTGACATCATCGGCACAAGCCCCGTCGTCCTTGGCAAAGCCGATGTGCAACTGGCGACCGGTCCCCGACCCCGTCTGAACAAACAGCGCAACACCGGGAATATCCATCATGTCAAAGCTGCCCGTAAAGCTGCCGGGACAACTGGAGGCGCCATCGGTACAGCTGCTGGTATCCACCGTGCAACTGTGGATACCATAGCTGTCGGCGCTGCCGCAGGTAGAACTTAGGTCGTAAGTGTAGTCGATGGCACCGCTTGCGCTAACCACATTCCAGGTGGCAACCAACTGATCACCCGTCAGCGTCCATTCGGAATAGTCTCCTTTGGAACTTGTGGTCGCATAGGAATAGCTTGTCGCACCGCTGCTAGTAGTCCCCGTGGAACTACCACCCCCGCCGCAGCCGCTAACAATGGCGATCATTAGTAATAGCACTGAGCAATTAAGAACAGATTTTATGTTTTTCATGCGATCCTCCCGAATTCGATACCGCCGTATCAAAGCGAAAATTGCGGGCGACGATTAGCATCTGCTAATGCTCTTAAGATGCCGATGCCGGACGTTTTTAAGTATAAGTGACTGCTCACGACGTGTGTAGCTCGATATACGCGCTGCCCCTACACGGGCCCGCTGCAGCCGCGCTCATGAAAACCACACCTTCATCTATGAATTATCTATGAATTCTCAGTGCGCTTGTGGATGAGAATATCGACTTCATTGCCAGCGAACTGCGCTCACGGAATAACAGACCGGCGCGCTTCGGGCTCGGCCGCATGTTGTTGTCCCTGATGGCCGGCTTGGCGTCGGGAATCCCTATCTCTCGGATATCGATCCCCTCGCACCGGTACAAATTGTTCCACCGGGGAAGGAAATTACCCTGCCTTACTCGCAGCAGGCCAATAATGAATGGCCCAACCGGTAGCGGAATGCGCTGGTCAATTTAGATTATGGGCTGCAACAAAATGAGTCAGTCAGGCATGGCAAGTCGTGCAGTAAAAGTACTCACTAACTCCTCCACCATCGCGTCATGCGAGTGAATCAGTGGGGCCTCGTCGGCGGTCTCGACAAGACCCTCGAAGGTGAGCATGCCCAACACGGAGGTGTGGGCGAGGAACGCGAGTCGACGCCCGTCGATACCCTGGGCGATGTGACCCGCTTGCTGGTCCTGATGAATCTTATCTGCAACCGCTCCGTACATGCGGTCGTTGAAGGGACGGATCCTCGCGAGCATGTCGGGCCCGAAGCGCGTGGCCGCCGCCGTGCCGACCTGCGGTATCAGGTAGGCCAGTCGCAGTTCGTCTTTGCGGCTACCGTAGTGGTCGGCTGCTGCTCGAATCAAGGCCTCGATGGCAGCGGTTCCCGATGTGGTACTCGCCACCGCATCACCGACTGCCTCCGCGTGGCTTTCGAGGCTGAGATAGATCAACTCAGAGACCAGCGCTTCCTTCGAGGCGAAGTAGTGGTAGAGCGCGGCCTTGGTGAGTTCGAGCTCGCGCGCCACCGCGGTCAGGGTCAACCCCCCCAGACCTTGGTTCAGGAGCACCCTGCGCGCGGCATCGAGGATCTCCTCCCGCACCTGATCCTGGCGGCGTTTCTTCAGGGCATTTCGTCTATCCATTGGGAAATTCTACTATAGTTTAGTATATTCAACCAATGGTTGATTTTTTCTACCATAGGTTGATTTTGTGTGCTAGGCTTATTCTCATGAACTCGAAACCAGAGGAGGACCCACCCCATGACAAACCCCGCGTCTGACAGAATTCGCCTCTTCGCTTTCGGCACCGGTTGGGGCGTCCCCTTCGCCACCGCGGCACCGTTCCCCCTCAAACTCGCGACCTGGCTGCGCATGGCTGAAATCCCCTTCGACTTCGTAGTTGCCAACGACCCGAGTAAGGGTCCCAAGGGTAAGTCTCCGTGGATCGAGTACGGCGCTGTGCGCATGGGGGACTCCACGCTCATCATCGAGCACCTCGAGGAGCGCTTCGGCATAAACCTCGACGCGCGTCTCGACGCCCGTCAGCGGGCGCTCGCCATGTCCGTCCAGCGTATGCTCGAGGAGCACTATCACCAGTGCTTCGAACATCAGCTGTTCTTCGGCCGGGGCGGAGAAGCGCGATTGCATGAACTCGCCGCCACCATGCCGATTCCGCTGCGCTGGCTGGTTCCCACCGTGCTCAAGCGAGCGTTCGGCAAGCAGCTGCACGCCCGGGGCATGGGTCGTCATTCGGAGGATGTCATCATCGAACAAGGCAAGTCCGACCTCGACGCCCTCGCCGAGCTGCTCGGCGACCAGCCGTACTTATTGGGCGATCGACCGGCGTCGATCGACGCATGCATCTTCGGCTTCCTGGGTGTGTCGCTTTACGTCACAGGCGATAATCCGCTCTATCAGTACGGAGCCTCGCTCGAAAACCTGATGCGCTACTGCGAGCGGATGAGGGCACGCTACTTCCCCGAGACACTGAGCACGCTCGCGGCGATCAGCGAACAGGCGGGTAGCTCCGACACGCACGGACGCCAAGAGTCGAGCCGCGCAATGATGGGGTGAGTGATCTCTCGATCTCCCATGGCGCGCACATTAAAGTGGCCGGCTTCAAATTCTGGGCAGAGTGAGTCGATCCGGCAACGGCATATGCAATAACTACCGCCTCCGCGACCTCGCCCCTACGTTTCTTGGGATTGGGCCGGCGCAGGCCGCCGCCCAGCAGCTATGCTGGCGCCTCTTTCAGCAACCGGCGACTTACACCAATTTATTTCTGCGTGAATTGCTCTTCACCCATCGACATACCTTCGGCCGCCTTCTCATTTTTAGCGCCCCCGGAAAGGCGCATCTTCAGCTGAAGATTTGTGCGGGAATCGGCGTTGGCCAGCGCCTCTTCACTGGAAATCATCCCCTCGTGATAAAGCTTATATAAAGACTGATCGAAGGTCTGCATGCCGGTTTCATTGCTTTTCTCTATGGCCTCCTTGACAGTGCTGATTTCACCCTTCGCCATTAGTTCCGAAATGTAAGGTGACTTAAGCATAATTTCAACGGCGGGCACGCGCATCCCATCAATGCCCTGTATCAGGCGTTGGGAGACTACCGCGCGAAGATTTAATGACAAATCGATTAATAGTTGATGGTGATTCGAGTCAGGAAAGAAGTTGATGATACGGTCCAAGGTTTGATCGGCATTGTCGGCATGCAGTGTAGAGAGACATAAATGTCCCGTTTCGGCATAGGCAATGGCGTGCCGCATTGTTTCTCGGTCACGGATTTCTCCGATGAGGATCACATCCGGCGCCTCACGCATCGCATTTTTTAATGCATTGGAATAACTGAGCGTATCAATGCCGACTTCGCGCTGGTCTACTATGGATTTTTTATGCCGATGGATAAACTCGATGGGTTCTTCTATGGTCAGAATATGACCGGTCTTATTGCTATTACGATAATCGATCATCGCCGCCAGGGTAGTGGATTTACCGGACCCGGTGGAGCCGACAAGGAGTATTAATCCCCGCGGCTCCATCACGAGGTCTTTCAGTATCTCAGGGAGCTTAAGTTCCTTAATTGAGGGGATTTCGCTTTTTATGTAGCGGACCACCATGGCAACATCGCCGCGCTGACGGTAGACGTTCACGCGGAACCTCCCGATACCTTGCACCGAAATGGCGAAATTCAGTTCCAGCGTTTCTTCGAATATCTTTTTATGTTTGTCGCTGATCATGTTATAGACAAGATCCTTGACCATCCCGGGCGGGAGACGCTTGTCGTCCAAAGGAGAGGCCACACCCTCTATTTTAATGTTGACCGGCGCGCCGGTGCTGAAAAAAATATCCGAAGCATTTCTTTCCGTCATTGTTTTGAGATAAGTCGCAATATCCATAGGCTTGCTTCTCCGCTGCAAACAACGTTAATCAGGCCTATGGTTCATCGGCTGCTATAGCTGATTAAACGCAAGCGTGCCTGACATGCATACCCGGGGGATGCAGTCCATTGCCCCTCGGGATATATGTTTCATGCTGATGACGTCATATACTCCTCGATTAGCCGGCCCGTAAACCGTCATAACGTTGTTACAACTCGCTCCTCTGCGGTATCCCTCACCGTTTGCGAGTATCGGTATCGTGCGACAGATGGCCGACGCTCTTGGCATCCTTCAATAAACCCTTGGAGACCGAGGACTACGATGACGGCATGATGGGTCTATATGCTCCTCAGCATAGGATCGATTTTAATTATAGTTCCGATCTCGCAGCTCAGTTGAAAATTGAGTGAGTGAGACGCCCATATTCCAAGACATTCTCACGATTGCTTATATTGCTCAGGCAAATCGATTTTTTCGCTCGAAAAGGATTGAAGTGACAGCAAATATCCAATAGCCACATTATTCGAGGCGGACGCGGTACACTTCGGCGAGCGATGTTTTCTTCGCCCGCGCCGCATCTAGGGCATTCTCGGTAAGCGGCGTCATCCCGGCGATGACGGCTTGCTCGTGTATGATGTCCGCACTGCCGCCTTTCAATATTTGTTCACGTATCTCTTTGGTTACTTGCAGTAATTCATAGATAGCCATTCGTCCCTTGTAGCCGGTATGGTTGCACTTGTCGCATCCCTGGCCACGGAAAAACGTCTCTTCTCCTGCCAACCCCAGCGCTTTGTAGGCTGAAGGGTCTGCCTCCTCCTCTTCAAGACAACTAGGACAATTTACGCGAACGAGACGTTGAGCCAAAACACCTAGGAGAGTGTCATTTATGAGATAGGGCTCTACCCCCATTTCAAGCAATCGGGATACCGTTATGGCCGCACTGTTAGTGTGCAGGGTGCTTAATACCAGATGGCCCGTTAAGGCGCTTTCAATGGCGGTCTTTGCGGTTTCCCCGTCGCGAATTTCACCGACCATAATTACATCGGGATCATGGCGCAGGATATTGCGCAGTATCCGAGCAAATGAGTAGTCAATCTTGTGGTTGACCTGCATTTGCTCGATTCCATCAATGTGGTACTCCACCGGGTCTTCCGCAGTAATAATGTTGACGTTCGATTTCCGGATGTGATCAAGAGCGGCATAAAGCGTGGTCGATTTTCCGGAACCGGTCGGCCCTGTGACCAAAAATATTCCATAGCTGTGGCTGATCAGGTCTTTGAACAGTAGATTATCTCGCGGACCAAAGCCGAGCTGCTCTATGCTTCTAAGTCCCGCCGATGTGTCCAAAATCCGGATAACGACGCTCTCGCCGTGGATAGTCGGCATGATCGAGATTCGCAAGTCGATTTTGTTTTCGTGAAGACTTATGGTCGCCCGCCCATCCTGCGGCACCCTTCGTTCGCTGATATCCATGCGCCCGATAATCTTGATACGACTTACCACGGCCGGATGAATGGATTTGGTTATGCTGCGCATAGTGATCAATGTACCGTCTATGCGTAAAATTATGTCAACTCTGTTATCGCCGGGGCGAATATGAATATCGGATGCTTTGCTGTGCACTGCCTCAATGATTAAATTTTGCACCAGCCGTACAATAGACTTTTCTTTACTAAGGCGCTCGGCCTCTCTTATCAGGTTTTGTTCGATTTTTTCGCTGGTATCATCCACCACCCCGAACTCTTCGATCACCTCGTCGTCTTCATGGCGACGGTAATGCTTGTCGATGGCCGAATCTATATCGTCACGAAGGGCAACTGCAATTTCGACACGACGTTTAGCTATAAACTCAACCATTCTCAAGGCATCGGTATCCGTCGGGTCGGACATGGCCACGACGAGCTGATCGTTATAAACAAAGAGCGGTATTAAATGAAGGCGGATCGCTAAATCTCTCGGAAATAAGGCCAGCGCCGAGGAATCTATGTCGAAGTTCTCGAGTTTTACAAAAGGCAGTCCCAGCTTGAATGCCAGCGTAGCGGCTATATCATCGGGCGCACCTACACTCTGTTGATTCAGGTGCTCCCCAATTCTGCTGCCTGGATGTTGCTTCTGATGGTTCAGCGCGGCGTAAAGCTGATCTTCCGTTATGAGGTTCCGATCAAGCAACAGCTCACCAAGATGCTGCTTTGGCAGCGGCATCTTATTGGACAAGATTTTTTTTAGCTCACTTGTACTGGTGGCCGCCGGTAAGTTAACCACCTTGTCCGGATTTGAGCCAGACGATTGACCTGGATCTCTTTCGGCGGGCGCGGGTTTGGGGAGCTTATCCGTAATTGTTTCACTTGGCATTTCCATCTCCTAGATACCGATACACCCAATGTTCTACGAGCTATTAGCCTATGGCAGCTAGAAATTGTATTTATTAATCGAATCCTTAGGCTAATAAACAGACGGCACACCTGGTCATCGGGTTTATCAATTAGCATTGCAGACTAACGGGTTGTCCCGTAACGCTTTCCGCTATGGCATGGAATTTACTGCCATCATTAGAATAGTAGTTCAAACCCCTTGGCGGTGCGCGATATTTTGTCTATCGCCTGCTGATCGGCAAGAACGGATTGCCCCGAAGGGGGCGGCGGCGGATGGGGAAATATCCACAAGCGAAAATTTACAAACCGGATGGTAACACCAGTACCATCGGGTAGGCACACCGTCCATTCGCCATCGGCGTGGTCAATATTTAGGGGCCCAGAGCCCCTTCACCTTCCAGACACAAGATCATGAACTTTCCCGGGCGGCGCGCAACCGCCACCAAGCGGCCAGGATGCTGCCGATGATGGAGTGGAAACTGGCGGAGATGGCGGAGGGAACAGGGGCCAGCGCCATCTGCGGGAAGGTGCTACGCGCCAGCACGGCACCCAGACCGGAGTTCTGCATCCCGACCTCAATGGAGACAGTGCGACAGGACAGCTCGGGCAGGTTGAAGATCCGGGCCATGAGATAGCCGAGACCGAAACCGCCGATGTGCAGCAGGGCCACCGCCGTGAACAGCGGCAGGGCGGAATCGAGCACGGTGCGGGCGTTGGCGCCGATGATACTGGCGCAGATCAGCGCGATGAAGATGACCGACACCAACGGCGCGACCGGCAGGACGATTGTGACCACCCGCGGTGCATAGCGGTTGAGCAGCACGCCCAGCATCACCGGCACTATTACAACCTGCACGGTGTTGATGAACAGGCTCCAGGCATCCACCGGCACATAGGCGCCCGCCAGCCATTTGGTGAGCAAGGGCGTCATCACCACCGCCGCGAAGGTGGAGCACATCGTCATCAGCACCGACAGCGCCACGTCGGCGCGCGCGATGTAGCTCACCACATTGGACGCCGTGCCGCCGGGACAACAGGCGACGAGGATGAGCCCGACGGCGAGCGCGGGTTCCAGCGCCAAACCCCGCGCGATGCCCCAGCCCAGGAAAGGCATGATGATGAATTGCGCGGCAACACCGATCATCACCTGTCGCGGCATCCGTGTTACCCGGCGGAAGTCGTCGATGCTGAGGGTGATTCCCATGCCGATCATGATGACTGCCAGACCCCACACGATCATACGGCCGCTGAACCAGGTGAACCACTGCGGGTAAAACAGTGCGAGGCCGCTGCAGGTGAGCACCCACAGCGGAAACAGGTTGGCGAGCCGGTTAAATAGCTGAGTCATGCGGAACGGAACAGCAGCGCTTCAGTGAAGGGTATCATGTTGAGAGTATGAGACCGGCGGCAAAAGAGCTTGATAATGACTTGTCACCGGTCGCTTCCATATGCCGCAGCGGGGATGATGATCGCATTCGGTGCATTCTATTCGGCCCAACTCCGAAAATGGACGGTCATTCCCAGGCAAACAGTCTCAGCATCTTAAGGAGGTGATGTACTTACTCAGTCTCTTTATCCCCAGGCTGATCCGCCTCTGGGTGAAGAGTCTGATCCGGGTCGGCGCTGGACGATGCCTGGCTTTTCTCCAGTTTTTTCTGTCTTTTTTCTTCTTTCTTCTTTTTATTCGCTAAATCGCGTTGACGCTTTTCAAATTGATAATTAGGTTTTGCCAACATGCTGTCCTTTTATGGGTGGGGGTAAGCTACCCCGGAATTGATTCCAGTGATTCTGTGTAGTACTCCATGATATCAGGCCACCGCCCGGCATACACATTATAGGGTTAATTTCCGTTCTCCAACAGGCGAGACGGTTGGCAACCTCCGCGTAAAATGAATCAAGCCAACCAAATGGTTGGAACGATATACGGTTATCAGGATCAGCCCTGATAATTCTTGTGATAGACGGATTACGCCTAATACACTTACATGCACCCGTCCTCGGCAGGTCGACGGCCTTAAGGGAGACTTGCAATGCCATCGGCACGCATCATTATCCTGACATCGCTGGCTATGATTGCCTTTGCGGGCAATTCCCTGCTGTGCCGGGCCGCGCTCAAGCATACCGTCATCGATGCAGCCAGTTTCACGACGATTCGCTTGATATCCGGAGCGGTAATGCTGTGGCTGGTGGTACGCATGAGACGCGGCATCCGGAGCGGCAGCGGCAACTGGCTGTCGGCATTGGCGTTGTTTGTCTATGCCGCCGGTTTTTCCTTTGCCTATGTGAGCCTGCCGGCGGCAAGCGGAGCCCTGCTGCTGTTCGGCGCCGTCCAGGCCACGATGATAGGTCATGGCGTTTGGGCGGGAGAACGGTTATTGAAATTACAGATCATCGGCGTGCTGCTTGCCTTCGGGGGTTTGGTGGGTCTCTTGCTGCCGGGTCTCTCGGCACCGCCGCTGCTCGGTTCCGTATTGATGCTGGGCGCCGGAGTGGCATGGGGCGTTTATTCCCTGCGCGGCAAAGGTGCAGGCGACCCCACCCGGGTAACTGCGGGAAACTTCCTGCGCGCCGTGCCGATCGCGGCGGCCTTGAGCGTATTCATGTTGAACCACGGCTCTCTGGATCATGCCGGATTCTGGTACGCGGTGGTATCGGGCGCAGCGGCGTCCGGAATCGGCTATGCCATCTGGTACACCGCATTACCCGCATTGAAGGCCACCAACGCTGCGACCGTGCAACTCAGCGTTCCGGTGATTGCGGCCCTGGGCGGCATTGTCTTTCTCGGCGAACCCTTGACCCTGCGCCTGGTATTGGCCTCCGTGGCCATCCTGGGCGGAATCGCGCTGGTCATTGTCGAGAAACAATATGCCAAGAGCACCCGGAATATCGCTGCGACGGACCGCCAGCAAAGGAATTCATAGCTATTAAATTGACCTGATGTTACATGGCGGAAAATTCTTAGCAGCTTATGGAGAACCGGCAACATGATACTCGTCACAGGTTTTGGCCCGTACCGGGAAGCACTCAATGCTTCCGGCATACTGGTTCAATCACTCATGGATGATCTTCCGCATGCGCTTAAGCCCTTAGAGAATAGACTAGCCTTTGAGGTGATAAGCTGCGACGACACCTCCAGGGAAACGGAACATCTAAGTCTGGAGTCGCAATTAAATGAATTATTGAAACTCTATAAGCCGCAATTATGCATCCATACCGGCCAGGCGCCGCCCTACAACAAGATCACCATCGAAAAGATCGCCACCAACTCATTCATGAGGGAAATCATTGATGCGGCGAGACCGGCCGCCTACTGGTCGAATCTGCCCGGCACGGATGAATTGCAGACAATCCTGGAGCAGCAGAATATCCCCGCATGCTATTCGTTTTATGGCGGGCAACACCTGTGTAACCACATCCTCTATTCGAGCCTGTACGCCTCGGAAAAATGCCGGCTCGCGCATAAACTCGCGCATAAATCAGGATTCATACATATCCCTGTTTTGCCTGAACAAGTCACACAGCAATACCGCGACTCACCCTTCATGCCTCTGGACATGACGAGAAAGGCGCTTGAAATAATCATTAGTCACGCTGCGGAAACCTATGAATTATCGTGAGCTGAAGGGCAAGAAACGGCGCTGATCCATTTTCCCCTCCAGTATTATTCATGGCCGGAAAGCTGGCGCACGAGCGGATCGATGAACCGCTCATAGTGCCGCCAGCGTCCGACGGCGCGCTGGTAGAGCGGTTGGCGGACCTGATCGTAGCTGCGGGTATGCACCACGCGCTTGGTCTCATGGAAACGCAGGCAGCGTTCGTCCCAGGGCAGATCGCAGAAGGCAATGATATCGCGGCTCACCTGTTCCTGATTGGCCACCAGCTCTTCGTAACGTATCTCCAGCATCGGGAGTTCGATCAGCGTCCGCCAGTGACGCATCAACCGCTTATACTGGTGATAATAACCGCCGAGATCGCCAAGATCATAGGCATAGGGGTGCATACCGGAGAAATGCTGAAAATAGCAGGATAGACAGGTATCCAGCGGGTCACGAACACAATGAATGATGCGCGCCTCGGGAAACAGCAAAGCTATCAGGCCAAGGAACTTGAAATTAGCGGGCATCTTGTCGGTCACATAGCGTGCATCAGGCGAGATCTCCGCAATCTTATTGAGATAGTCTCGGCTCAAACTATCGCAGGACTCTATAGTCAGCGCGGCCAAGCACTGGGGATAGGGCAGCGTAGTGTTCAGAACCTGGGGCAGAACCTGGACGAAGTCATTCATAAGTCTCAGTTCACCGCCGGCCGCAATCTGAGGATGGCTGGCGAGGATCTGCTCAACAAGACTAGTGCCCGAGCGAGGCATGCCCACGATAAACAGCGGCCGCGCCGACGCATGGCGTGCGCGAGGCGCACGCGCCATAAAATCCGGGCTGTATGTCGCAATAACATCGTCGATATGGCGGGCATAGACCTCGGACGAAAAACTCTGGTCCTTGAGAAGATTTCCCTGACGAAAATGCTCAAAGGCACGTTCGTAGTCAGCCGCTGCATCGAGTAGCCGCCCCAACTCAAAATGGAGCTGCAGTCGCTCGTAGTTGCCCAACACCGGAGTCTGCTGCGCCAGAAGGCGCTCCATCATAACGATGGCCTCATTACAGTGTCCGACATGACGGCATAGAGACGCTAACGCCAAAGCAGCGTCGACCGTCGCCTTATCCTCGTGCAACAGCGGCAGAAGGCGGGCATAAGCCTGCTCGAAATCTCCGCGCCTGTCTAATACCTTCACCTCACCCAGCTGCGCCTTGATAAAATTCGGGTCAGCCTGCAGCGCCCGATGAAAGCAGGCCAAGGACTCATCCAACAGTCCCTTGGTGATGAGCAGCTCACCAACATTGTATAGGGCCGCTACGGAATCGGGATCTATTTTCAGCACCTCGCGAAAACAGAGCAGTGCACGGTCGTCCTGACCCAATTGACCCAAGGCCGTGCCCATATTTAGAAATGCGTCGGCGTAATGCGGGTCGAGGAGCAAGGCTTGGGAATAACTGTCCACTGCTTGATGCAGTTTTGCCTGAGTTAAATAGACGTCACCGAGATTAAAGAAAAATTTGGCATCGGGCCGCAGCCGCGCGGCCATTCCCAAATGTTCCGTAGCTTCGTCATAGCGGTGTAACGCGAAGAGAAGATTTCCAAGGTTATTATGGGTATCGGGAAAATCAGGGCTGATCTGCAACGCTGCTTGATAAGCGCTAACCGCCTCCTCGAGATGCCCTACCCGCCTTAGCGCACTGCCCAGGTTATTGTGTGCGACAGCCAAAGGCGCAAGACGCACCGCCTCACGGTGACAAGCAATGGCCTCATCCAATTTGCCTTGCGCCTCGAGTATCAGACCCATGTTAGTATGGGCGATGGCGAAATCGGGCTTGAGCTCCAGACCGTTTCGATAGCATCCCAAGGCCGCATCGTGCAGGCCCTGAACCTCGAGATTGAAGGCCAGGTGGAAATGGGTCTCGGCGCGTTCCGGCTGAATGCCCGCCGCGCGTCGGAAGCATCTTTCAGCCTCAGACGCGATTCCGGACTGTTCGTTGATTACACCCAACTGGAACCAGGCCTCGGCATCCAGGGGATCCAGCTCCGTAATACGCTCATAGAGCGGCTTGGCGTCTTGCAGCCGACTGGCCTGCACGAGCGCCAAGGCTTGTTTCTTTTTCGAACGCGTGAGTATATTTTCCTTGGCCATTACCTGTAGAGCCTATATCGCAATGTATACCCGACCGGATTCAGCCGCACCCTCTGCGCGCCCGTTCCGAGTCTCCACCAATTCTGCCTGAGTAAAGACATGATTCTAGCAATAATCGGTATCGAGAGATTAATTAGCATTCAGCCATCGGCGGGGATAGCAATACATCATCCGGCTCATAAGCGGTCATTGCGGCACCCGGCAGACGGTGGAAACTGATGGTCATTTACACTAAGCTGGCGGTGAACATCCTATTCCAGCCTTAATTTTCGAGCAGAGACGATCGATGAGCTTTAATATCGGCAAAAATGCCTCCTGGTTCGGCAAAGAAAGTAGCTCCTCGCTGCGCCGCCTGTTACCTCGCCTTGAAGCGAAATATAAGGACAAGACGGACCCGGCCGAGTGGGATGTCTATATCGGACGACTGAAGCGGCACTTTCCGCGCCTGTTTGAGCGCCTCCATGCCCTTTATGGCGCCGACTACGATTTTTTTTATTACCTAGAGAGCACTCTGTCGTCCGCCACGGAGATGTGGCTGGCACGTTCGCCCGAGCTCAAGGCGCTGGACGCCATGCGTGAAGTGGACCCCCACTGGTATCTATCCCACCGCATGGTGGGGGCGATGTGTTATGTGGATTTATTTTCCGATGACATCGAAGGACTGCGTAAGCACATTCCCTATCTTTCGGAGCTGGGCATAACCTATCTGCATTTGATGCCCTTGTTCAAGGTACCGCAAGGCGATAATGACGGTGGTTATGCCATCAGCAGTTATCGCGAGGTCAATCCGACGCTGGGATCCATGGAGTCACTGGCGGAACTCGCCTCCGAGCTTCGCGACCACGGCATCTCGCTGGTGCTCGACTTCGTATTCAACCATACCTCCGATGAACATGACTGGGCGAAAAAGGCCCTCGCGGGCGACGAGGAATATCAGGAGTATTATCGCATCTTCCCCAACCGCGTCATGCCGGATGCCTATGAAAACAGTATGCATGAGGTGTTTCCGGACGATCATCCGGGCGCCTTCACCTATAGCAACCGCATGAAAAAATGGGTATGGACCACGTTCAATAATTTCCAATGGGATCTCAATTACGAAAATCCCGCGGTATTTAACCACATGGTCGAGGAGATGCTGTTTCTCGCCAACCAGGGTGTTGAAATACTGCGTCTGGACGCGGTGGCGTTTATCTGGAAACGCCTGGGCACGGATTCACAGAACCTCCCGGAAGCACACTGGATCATCCAGGCCTTCAACGCCATCGCCAGCATTGCGGCGCCGGCGATGGTGTTCAAGTCCGAGGCCATCGTTCATCCCGACGAGGTCAACAAATACATCGGCATCGAAGAATGTCCGCTGTCCTACAATCCGCAGCTGATGGCGCTGCTGTGGGATGCCTTGGCGACTCGCGACGTGCGGATCATGAAGCACGCGCTGCAACGCCGCTTTGCGATTCCCGGCGGCTGCGCCTGGGTCAACTATGTGCGCTGCCACGACGACATCGGCTGGGTATTTTCCAATGAGGATATCGAGGCCATGGGACTGGGCGCCAAACAGCACCGCCAGTTTCTCAAACAGTTTTATACCGGGCGCTTCGAAGGCAGCTTTGCGCGCGGCGCGCCCTTCCAGGAAAACCCGCTGACGGGTGATGCGCGCATCTCCGGGACATGCGCCTCGCTCACGGGGCTGGAGAAGGGCCTTGCCGAAAACGATCAGGATGAAGTGGATATGGCCATCCGCCGCATCCTGTTGCTGCACGGCATCATCATGCTGATCGGCGGCATCCCGCTGATCTACCTCGGCGACGAACTCGGGATGTTGAATGATTATGACTATGACAAGGACCCGGCCAAGGTAGGCGATTCCCGCTGGCTGCACCGCTCGCATTTCGACTGGCAGGGCGCCGAGCAGCGTCATGACCTGAACACCGTCTCCGGACGCATCTACAAAGGCATGCTGCGTCTGGTGCAGTTACGCCAACAGAATCTTGCCTTCACCCGCGCCGAGACCGAGTTCACCGATACCGGCAATCCCCATGTCTTCGGCTTCTTCCGCAACCACGATCAGTACAGCGTGCTGGTGCTGGGCAACTTCAGCGAAAAAGCACAGAGCCTCGAAGCCAGACGCCTGCGCCATATGGGCATGCGCAAGACCATGGTCGATCTCTATGCCGGCCGAACCATCACCGCCACCCAGGAGCTGGTGATGGAACCCTATCAATTGATGGTGCTGGCCAGAGCCGTTTAAAAAAACAATCAAACGCGGGTTCCGCAGCGGGTAAAAGCAAATGCTCCGCCCCTTCCCGCTAAATTAAGGAGGAGATCGAGCATGGCCAAAGTGGCGATTGTGCAGAAAGCACCCATCTTTCTCGACAAGCAAAAAACCATTGCCCGCATCGTCGACCTGGTGGATGAGGCCGCCGCGGCCGGCGCCGAACTGGTGATATTTTCCGAGGCCTTCATCCCCGGCTATCCGGCCTGGATATGGCGCTTGCGGCCCGGCGGCGATTGGGGGATCTCGGAGCAGGCGCATGCCCGCTTGTTGCACAATGCGGTCTCGATGGAGAGTGACGATTTGGCGCCGCTCCGTGAGGCCGCGCAACGCAATAAGCTCACCATCGTCTGCGGCCTGAACGAACAGGACGACGGCTTAAGCCGGGCGACGCTCTACAATACGGTCATCGTCATCGGTCCCGACGGGGCCTTGTTGAACCGCCATCGCAAGTTGATGCCGACCAATCCGGAAAGAATGGTATGGGGCTTTGGCGATGCCTCCGGCCTGAAGGCGGTGGACACGCCCGTCGGGCGGATCGGCACACTCATCTGCTGGGAAAATTACATGCCGCTGGCGAGATACACCCTGTATTCCCAGGGCGTGGAGATTTATATCGCGCCGACCTATGACAGCGGCGATGCCTGGATAGGGACCCTACAGCATATCGCCCGCGAAGGCCGTTGCTGGGTGGTGGGCAGCGGCACCCTGATCAGGGCCAGCGACATCCCGGCGGATTTTCCCGACAGGGAGCGGCTGTACCCCGACGCAAATGAGTGGGTGAACGGCGGAGATTCGGTAGTGATCGCCCCCGGGGGAGACATCGTCGCCGGCCCACTGCGAAAGGAGGAAGGCATGCTCTTCGCCGAGGTCGACAGCGCGCGGGCGGCCACGGCGAAGCGGGCGCTGGATGTGGTCGGCCATTATTCGCGGCCCGACATCTTCACCCTGCACGTCAATACCCGGCCGCAATCGCCGGTGGAGATCGACTAGAAGAACGGATCACTGTCCTTTATCGGGAAGGAAGGGATCTAAGGGGTCCGCGGCAAAAGCGCTTTATCCGCAAACCATTCGCTACCGACGCTTATATTTATCAGCGATCTTGAATGGCGACGGCCGTGTCACTACGGCACCGGACCTGCGCCCCGGTCCTGGACAGCGACAAGCCGAGCAGACCCAACAGCACCCACAGGTCGATGGCGCCGCCACCGCTACTGGAACTGCTGCTCCCGGTACTGCCAGCGCTACCGCTATTGTTGGCCGTCGGCAGCGTTATCGTGGCGGGCCCCGGCGAACGCAGAATCGCGCCATACTCGCCCACGGCCACAAACTGGGTATCGCTGCGGGCAAGCGCCTTCAAGGCCTGGCCGGTGGTGGAGGTCTGGACCGTCCAGCTCTGCCCGTCCGAGCTGGTGAGGATGGTACCGGCGGCACCCGCGACCGCGAACTGCAGGCCATCCCAGCTCACGCCGACCAGATCGTTGGTCGATCCGGAACCCTGTGCCGTCCAGCTCTGCCCGTCCGCACTGATAAGGATGGTCCCGGCAGCGCCCACGGCCACGAATTTCGCACCATCCCAGCTCACCCCATACAAGGCCTGGGTGGTAACGGTACTGGGAGAATAGTCCGTCCAGCTCACCCCGTCCGCACTGGTGAGGATGGTCCCGGCGGCGCCCACGGCCACGAACTGCGCACCGTTCCATACCGCCGCGTACAGATAATTGGACGTCATGGAGTTGGGAGAATAGTCCGTCCAGCTCACCCCATCCGAGCTGGTGAGGATGGTGCCGAAACTCCCCACCGCCACGAATTGCGTACCGCTCCACACCACCGCATGTAAATCCCGGGAGGTATTGGAGGTCTGCGGCGTCCAAGTCAAGCCGTCCGGACTGGTGATGATGATGCCGCCCAGGCCCACCGCCACGAACTGCGCGCCATTCCACGTCACCCCGTACAAGTGCTGGGTGGTAACGACAGCCGGAGAGTTATCGCTCCAGCTCACCCCGTCGACGCTGGTCAGCACAGTGCCGGAATAGCCCACGGCCACGAAGCGCACGCCGTTCCAGACTACGCCCTGCAGGTGATTGACGACCCCGGAGCCTTGCCGCGTCCACGCCGCGCTGTCCGGGCTGGTGAGGACGGTGCCGGCAGTCCCCACGACGACGAACTGCGTAGTGCCGTTCCAGATGACGGCCCGCAGATCTTGGGTGGTAACGGCGCTCGAAGTCTGGGCCGTCCAGGTCACTCCGTCCGGGCTGGTGATGATAGAGCCGTAGGCTCCCACGGCCACAAAGCGATTGCCGTCCCAGGTCACGTCCCACAAGGCTTGGGTGGTCCTGGATTTCTTAGGGCGGTCCGTCCAGGTCACCCCGTCGGGACTGGTAAGCAGGGCGCCGGCGGCGCCCACGACCACGAATTGCGTGCCGCTCCATGCAACCCCGTGCAAATCCTGGAGGGTCGTAACGGCCGGGGTTTGGCTCGTCCAGTTCACTCCGTCCGGACTGGTGAGGATGGTTTCGGCATTGCTCCCCGTATCCGCATCACCCACCGCCACGAACTGCGTGCCGCTCCAGGTCACGGCAGACAGCTTCTTCGCGGTGACGGCGGTCTGGACCGTCCAGTTCACTCCGTCCGCGCTAGTGCGTACGGTACCCGCCGCGCCGACGGCCAGCCATTGCCCACCATCCCATGTCATCCCATATAAATCCTGGCTGGTATTGGAATTCTGTGCGGCCCAGGTCTGTCCGTCCGGACTGGTGAGAATGGTGCCGGCATCACCCGCGGCTGCGAACTGCGCGCCGTTCCACGCCACGGCATGCAACTCATTGGTGGTTCCGGAGGTCTGCATCGCCCAGTTCACCCCATCGGAACTGGAGAGGATGGTGCCGTCCATACCGACGGCGACATAGGTGCCCGCCCCGTCGTAGGCAACGGCATGCAGGTCGTTACCCTGTGGCAAAGGGTTGACCCATTGCCAGTCCACGCCGGCCGCCGCCAGGGCTAGCTGCGGCAGCAGGAAAATACTCAGACAAGCCAGAAACCAGAGTCCCCGCGACGACCGGCCGCGCCACCACGTGTTTTTTGATGTTATTTTCATGGTCTTCTCCCCGTGAAGCAATTGACACCCGGAGGGCGCGTACCGCGAAATTAAAGGGCTGGGCAGTGAAAGAAAATTATTTTATTCAATTTGGACCCCATTATCACCTCTATTGGCATACTACAACAATTAGCACGCCCCGGTTCCACGGACACGCGCTCCGGTCAATGAAACCCATCCCAATGACGACGGTGCGCATCGGCACCTGCGGTCCGTTGCCGACCTCGACGGTTTAAGGTCTGCGCTCGCAGGTTAGGCGCTTTATGCGATGATCACCTGGGCGCCGAATTTCTGGGCCTGGGTGTGGGCGCGGGCGGCGAACGCCTGTCCCGAGACGTCGGTCGGGAGCTGAGATAATTCTCGATCTTGGCGCTGGAACCGGCCTGCCCGCCCGGCGTATTGGTTTCGATCACCAAGACATTCAGCCTTGCAGTAGCGCGGGGACTTATAAACTGCAGTCCAGCGAAGCCATCAACGTGGCCGACGCAATCACCAGCCTCGCAGTCGGTCCTGAATTATCCTATATGAACGACAAGATGGAAGCGGGAACCAAGCGCCTGCTGAGTCTGTCAATTCCGGAGTACGCCACGCTTGGCGTTCCCAACGGCGTGGGGAACTCGGACGGCTATTATATCGACATGGAGGCCAACGTGCGCCTGCACACATTCGACGCCGTGAATATCGAACAAAGCACTATAAATAGGATATGGGATGCATTGCTGATCTAGATCAGCAAACCTCATTGCCATACAAGCTGACTGTATTCTTATCTAAGTATTGACCCCCTGCCTGCCCCCCGACTTCGTGCCATCGGCAAGCGGCTACGCCTCCTGTTGAACCTCGTCGAAATTTAAGTAAACTCACCCTATAACATGGATAAATAAACCGGTACAGATCGTTGCAATCACGTGACCTCGAGCAAAAGCTAAAGCGCGCCCAAGAGCATATCTCGGCAGGCAGAATCAACGCCGGGGCGGCGATCTGCGAGCAGATCCTGAATAGCGAACATGATTGCGCCGAGGCCTTGTATTTACTCGCCTTGGTCGCTTACTACTCGGGAAACGACCAGGAAGCCGTATATCTTGTGCGCAGGGCTATTGCGCTGGAACCTCATGACGAACGCTTTATCGCCATGCTTGGCGGCTATTTTCGTAACCAGGGCCTGCACCAAGAAGCATTGGAGTGTTTTCAACGCGCCCGGCAGTTGCATCCCGATTCAGTCGACGCGCTGCGGGCTCAAGGCGAAATTTTGCTGGCAATGGGTAAGCTGAATGAGGCGGAAGCGACCTATAGAAGCGTACTGACGGCCGCTCCCGATGACCGTGCGGCACTAAACGACCTCGGCGAGATTTTGCTCCGCCAGGGAAACCCGGCGGATGCCGTCCGTCACCTGGAACAGGCGCTGGACCTGCACAAGGAGGATGCCGTCACCATGGCGCGGCTGGGAGCGGCCTTGGCGGCCCAGGGGCGCAGCCAAGAGGCACGGCGCTATCTGGTGGATGCCATCGCCCGCGCGCCTCAGCATCCGGAGGCACACAAGACGCTCGGTGATCTGGCCCATGCGAATAACCGACTTGAAGAAGCAATGGAACATTACCAGGCCCATCTCGAGCACAAGCACAGCCTGGTCAGGTTGGCGAAGAAGTTCCGCACCGACAAATGGGGCAGCCATTTCTACGCCCGGCATTACCATGACCATTTCTTTCCATTGCACCAGCGCGAGATCAATCTTCTCGAGATCGGCATCGGCGGCTGGAACCACCCCCTGCACGGCGGTGCATCGCTGCGCATGTGGAAGGCGTTTTTCCCCAAAGGCCAGATCTACGGCGTCGATATTCAGGACAAATCGGCAATGGAAGAGGAGCGCATCCGTGTCTTTCAAGGCAGCCAGGACGATGAGAAATTCTTGCGCAGCGTGGCGGCGGATATCGGCAATATAGACATCATCATCGATGACGGCAGCCACATCAACCATCACGTCATCAATACCTTCAAGACACTCTTTCCACTCCTCGCCGACGACGGTATCTACGTAGTGGAGGATACCCAGACGTCCTACTGGCCTAAGTTCGGCGGAACCAGCACGGACCTCAATCATCCGAACTCCATGCTGTCTTTCTTCAAGGGTTTGAGCGACGGACTAAACTACGAAGAGTTTTTGCTTCCCGGCTACAGCCCCGGTTACTTCGAGCAGCATATCATCGCCATGCATTTCTACCACAACATGGTCTTCGTTTATAAAGGCCAAAACAAGGAAGGCAGCAATTTCGTAAGAGACGGTGTACTGCTGCTGGAATGACCACCGGCCTACAGGCCGGTGGTCATTCGGGACAGTCGGCCTGCGCCGCCTTTAATCTCAGCGTCGGACGACAATGCTAGCTGGCCGCAGCCCGATGGCGGGACTGATCCTGCCTGCCCTGCCGTTGTGCCCGACCCTGCGCTCCGGGGTGGTGGGCCGTGCCTAGGCTATGCACAACATCGCTTTCGGGAATCGGATGCCGGCCGGCGGCGGCATCCAGTTCATACGGTAGGGTACCGCAGGGATTTTTCTCGGACCCGCCGCAGCTGCATATATTGAACAGCTGATAAACAGGATCCCAACCGATGGCGCTGGTCCAGAAGGGATACAGGGCAAGCAACATTACCACATACCACCAGCCCGATATCGACGCCCCTTCATCAAGTCGAAAGGCATTCACGGTGATAATCGTCAAGGGCACGGCAACCAATACGGTGCCCAGCATTAAACGGATAACACGATCCAACCAGCCCAGGTTTTCGATGACACGAAATCGCTTTGTCTGTTCGTCGGTCATGACATCACCTCCGTAGAACTTATCCACTCCAATCAGCGTCGATCGATATTGCTGGGGATCGACGTTTTCCATGCTTGGAAGATACCCTTGCAGACCACCCCATGCATTGATATTAATCAATCATATATACCTAAAATCCATTTCCATAAAATCGATAATCCTGATTCCCATCGTCGGCGTGAAGTCCTTATCTAAATACAGGGCTCTCGCTACGCTGACTGCCGCCTTATGGGTGTTCGCCGCCATAGCCATCTGGTCATGGAAAACAACCGGAGACGGATTTCGAATGCCGTCGCCGCTTTTAGCTGCATTCATTTTTATACGCGATGGCTTGAACACTTGGGAGCTTAAGCTGGTACCGCTCTTGTAACAGGCATTGTTACGCTGGGATTTAACGTAGGACTCAATAGGATAAATAAAAAATGGCAGGCATCGCCCAGTCCGCCCCTTGAAACGGTTTAATTCATACTGTCGGCATAGCGCGTTTTAAGCGGTGCGGATGCTCGACTCGGCCTATTCCACTATTCAATTTCCGATATTGCGTCAAAGTTGATATACTTGCCATCCTGCGGCCATCAGCCCTGTCGAGCAATGCGCTTCTACCCTATTTTGCCGGCCAAGCAAGTCATCAAGTCGATCCGCCGGGTCAGCGCTAGTAATCGGGGCCTGACCAATGACATATGCAAAAAAACAAGAGTGCCGTAGGTTCAGCTTATGCGAGTCTTAAATACCCTTTTTGAGAAAAACAGGCAATGGGCGAACAAGATCAAGGAATCCGATCCTGATTTTTTTAGCCGGCTCTCCAAGCAGCAAAATCCTGAATATTTGTGGATAGGTTGTTCCGACAGCCGGGTTCCCGCGAATCAAATTGTGGATCTGGCACCGGGCGAGATATTCGTTCACCGTAATATCGCCAATCTGGTCATCCATACGGACCTGAACTGCCTGTCGGTTATTCAATACGCCGTGGAAGTCTTGAAGGTAAAGCACATCATCGTGTGCGGCCATTACGGCTGCAGCGGCGTCAAGGCCGCCTTGGATAATCACGAACACGGATTAATCGACAACTGGCTGCGCAATATCCAGGATGTTTACCGTTTATATCAAGAAAAAATAGATGCCCTGCAAAGCGAACAGGCCAGACTCGACCTATTGTGCGAACTCAACGTCGCCGAGCAGGTGGCGAATGTCTGCCAAACAACGATTGTACAAAGCGCATGGAAAGCCGGCCAGGAACTGGTGGTTCATGGCTGGGCGTACAGCATCGAAGATGGAATATTAAAAGATCTGAATGTTTGCGCCTCCAACTCAACAGAAATACCTCAGATCCACAGGCTGAAATAGCCTTTTATTTTTCGTAAATCATAACCGACCACGGTCGGCCAACAACTACGCTGCATTCTCCTACCCGCCTTTTAACCGGGGCGTCTGGCTTTGTTTTTTTATGGAGGTTAAAAATGAAACGTCATTACAACATCAAGTTCCCCGCCACCGAGCTTCATCAGCTCGAACAGGATGAGTCCTTTTTTTACCTCATCGAGGATGATAAGCAAATCAAGCTTCGCTTTCACGATTACGGCGAGATTTACAAGCGCCCCGGTTTGTACGAGCAACTATTTTATCAACGTCTCAAGTGCAGCTCCCCCAAGAAGGTCTGCGATATCCTCGCTAGGGTCTTACAGAACAACCGCGTGGAGATGACGGAGATACGCGCACTCGATCTTGGCGCCGGCAACGGCATGTTCGGAGAGCAACTCCACACCGTGGGCGTGGCCCGCGTCATCGGTGTCGATATCTGCGAAGAGGCAAGCGAGGCGTGCGAGCGCGACCGGCCGGGCACCTACGACGCCTACTATGTCCGTGATTTTTGCAATATGGATGCCGCCACCCATGAAGATCTGAGCGCATGGCAGATCGATTGTCTTTCCTGTGTCGCCGCGCTCGGTTTCGGCGATATTCCGGCGAAGGCCTTCGCCAATGCCTATAATCTGGTTGCGCCGTCGGGCTGGGTCGCTTTCAACATTAAAGAGACCTTCCTGCTTGAGAGCGACACTTCGGGATTCTCACGCCTTATCAAGCAGCTGCTGGTGAACGACGCCTTGGAAGTCCATCATCTTGAGCGCTACCGGCACCGCATCTCCATCGATGGGCGTCCGTTGTTCTATTACGCGCTGGTCGGAAAAAAGGAGTCGGATATTCCGCAGCAGATCATGAGCAGGATCGGTTGCGCCTAAGGTCATGCGCGGGCAAGGCGACGGCCCCGGTACTTAATAGCCCATGATGCCGAAGAAACCATTGCCGGCACCGGGATTGAGATCCATTACCTGCACGGTATTCGCAGTAGTGCCGTCGGTCTTCCACAGCTCCATACCGCTGGAGCCGTCGTTTGCCCTGAAGTAGAGCGCGCCACCGACCGCGGTGAAACCGGCGGGCACACTGCTGCCCGGTCCGGAATTGATATCCTTGACCAGAACCGCGCCGGTAGCGATGCTGTCGCTCTTCCACAGCTCCACGCCATTGCTACCGTCGTCGGCCCTGAAGTACAGAGTGCTACCGACGGCGGTAAGCCCGGCAGGATCGCTGCCATTGGTTCCGGGATTGATGTCCGTCACCATCGCAGTAGTTGTACCATCGCTCGCCCACAGTTCCCTGCCGTCAACACCGTCATAGGCGGTAAAGAACAGGCTTGAACCCGCGACTGTCAGATCGTAAGGCCCACTGATGTTGGCGTTGAGACTATCTTTCACCAGCGTGGTACCTGCATCCGTACCATCGCTCTTCCATAATTCATAAACCCCGCTACCGGTATTGTAGGCGCTGAAATACAAGTCAGCGCCGAAGGCGGTGAGATAATACGGGTCGCTGGCGTTCACGGTCTGCAAATTTTTCACTGCAACAGTGCCGGTATCAGTGCCGTTGCTCTGCCACAGACCGTCGCTCCTCCACAGCTCATAGCCGGCCGTGGCATCGAAGGTCACGAAGTACAACGTGACACCGACCGCGGTGAGGTAATGAGGCTTGCTGAGAGTCACGCCGCTCATGAAGGTCCCGTCGGCGCTGCCGTCGCTTTTCCATAAGGCGGTGGCGCCGCTGGAGTCGGACGCCGTGAAATAAAGCGTGGCTCCCATGACCGTAAGATAATTGGGATAACTGATTCCGGCTCCACTCCTATCTACTACCTGCACGGTACCCGCGGCGGTGCCGTCGCTCTTCCATAACTGAGTAGCGTTTCCAACCGTGGCCACAAAGTACAACTCATCGCCGAACACCGTCAGCTGCGAAGGATTGCTCGCGCCGGTCGTATTGATCTGTTTCACTTTGTACGTGCCGTTGGTCGTTCCGTCGCTGCGCCACAGCTCCGTTCCGTAGCCGCTGCTGCCATAGGCGCCCGAACCGTCGTAAGCCGTGAAATAGTGAACCCCGTTGATGGTCACCATCACTGACGGATACGAATCACCGCTTTGCCGGGCAATGTCGTTCACCAAAGCGGTCCCGGTCGCCGAGCCATCGCTGTACCATAATTCGCGGCCGTGGCTGCCGTCGTTGGCGGAGAAATAGAAATTCGACCCGTTAGCGACGATATCCATCGGCGTACTGTCGCCCGCCCCCGGATTGATATCCATCACCCTGGTGGTGCCGGAGATAGTGCCGTCGCTTTTCCACAGCTCATAGCCGCTGCTCGCTTGATACGCGGTGAAATACAAAGCGCTGCCGACGGCGGCAAGATGGGCAGGAAAACTGCTGCTCGTGCCGGGATTGATATCCTTCACCATCAGGGTGCCGGATTGTGCACCATTGCTCTTCCACAGTTCCGTACCATTGGTAGCATCGTGCCCCGTGAAGTACAAGCTGCTGCCGACGGCGGTAAGCTCGGTGGGACTGGGAATCGTTGCGGCATTAATATCCTTCACCTGCACGGTGCCGACGGCCGTCCCATCAGTTTTCCACATAGTGGTAGCGCTGCCGTCGTACGCCGTGAAGTACAGCATAGCGGAAGCACCAGCACCGACGGCGGTCAGTTCGGCGGGATAGCTCCCGTTCGCCCCGGAGTTGATATCCATGACTACAGCGGTACCTGCGGCGGTACCGTTGCTCGCCCACAATTCGGTGCCGCTGGTCGCGTCACTCGCCGTAAAGAACAGCGTGGTGTTATCCAGGACAATGAGATTGGAGGGGTTTATGATATTGGCATTGACACTGTCCTTAGCCGGCACGGTACCGGTGCCAGTACCATCACTGGTCCACAGCTCATAATCGCCGCTGCCGGTATTGTAGGCGCTGAAATAC
Organism: uncultured Gammaproteobacteria bacterium; assembly: GCA_963810615.1. Taxonomy (GTDB): domain Bacteria; phylum Pseudomonadota; class Gammaproteobacteria; order DRLM01; family DRLM01; genus JARRQJ01. The sequence continues at coordinate 611,838 of CAWEOA010000002.1, forward strand.
AAGTCGGACCCGAAGGCAGTGAGATAGTAGGGGTTGCTGACACCCGCGCCGCTCAGATCTTTCACCATAACGGGACTAGTGCCGTCGAACTTCCACAACTCAAATCCGGCCGAGATATCGAAGGTCACGAAGTACAGCGTGGTGCCGACCGCGACTAGATAACGGGGGTTGGCAAGACTCCCAACGGTGTTTGTGATAGTACCATCACTCTGCCACAGCTCGGCAGCACCGTCGGCATCGCTCGCCGTGAAATAGAGCTTGCCGTTCATGACGGTAAGATAATTGGGACTGGCGATGCTCATGCCGCTGGCGTCTTTCACCTGCGTGGTACCCGCAGCGCTGCCGTCGCTCTGCCACAGGGAATAGCCGCCGGAGCTGTCATGTGCAATAAAGAACAGCACGCCGTTCACCATCACGAGATCATGAGGATCGGCATCGGCGTGGGTATTAATGTCCTTGAGAATTTTCGTGCTGGCGGCGGTGCCGTCGGTGATATAGGGTTCAGCACCGCTGGTTCCATCCGAAGCTGAAAGGAAGAACAGTCCCGGATTGGTGCAGCCCACGTAGACGTCGGTGACCTTCGCACCGGCGAGCACTCCACTGCCTTTGCTGACGATGCAGTTCTGCCCGGCGGGTTGAGCGGCGATGGTAACATCGTAAGCAGCGCCATCGATCGGCGCCGTCGCGAAGGTATAGGAACCATCGTTCTTTACGGCGAGATCATCCCCGCTGTTGTTCTGCAATACCAAACCGGTGCCGGCGAGCCCGCTGACCGTCAAACCGACAGCATAGTTGGCGGCCTTCGGATTCATGCCGTGGGTGATCTCGTACAAATTGCTGTAACCGTCGCCATCGATATCCTGATAGCTATAATCCGACGCAGCAATCGGCAAGGCGGGCATTGCGCTCGAGGTCACATCCAGTTGCTTGCTGACCGCGGCCAGTTCAATCAGGCCACTGCCATAAGTAAATGTCACGGTAAACGTTTTATTCAAACCCGCCGTCAGATCAGAACAAGCTCCGGAGGCGGTGTTATCGGCATTGATGGTCATGTCAACGGTGGAACCGGCGGGGCATGACAAGGTGGCTTTTAATTGACTGGGAAACGGCAGCGCGGACACTTTCAGGCCGATAGGCAGAGGAATGCTGACTTGCGCGGTAGTCGCCGCGGTCTGCGCCGAATTATCTCCACCACTACCGCCGCCACACCCCGCAAACAGGAAGAGCGCTATCGGCATCAATGCCAGTCGCGCCTTTCTGACATCAGTCATCGTTTTGCTTACCCATCCGATCACACTATACCCCAACGACTATTTATCCTGTGTCACCACCATCCGACGCATCCCTATCCGGATGTTCAGATATAAGGATATAGCGGAAAATACGAGATTATTATAATAGAAAAGGTGCACCCTTACTGTTCTCTTAAGAACAGATTCCCATCACGGCTTGACCGGCTGGGGGTATTCTGACCATTTTCTCGTAAACATTCGACCAAAGGGCGAGATCAATGTTCCGAGCTCCGCAACCGAAATACGCTTTCCCGGCGGCGCACGGAAGAAAAAAGATCCCTATTCCCCCGAGAATTTTTCGGACGCCTGGCGCGATGGCGCGGTGGGCGGCATTCCTCGCGACCGGAGGCGTTCGGCCGCTTCGAGCATGGTTTGCGCCTGTTTCAGGCGTCGCTCTGCACTCGGATGCGGATCCAGCAGCGACGGACCATCCGAATGCAGTTTACCCAGCAGACTGAGCATGGCGGTGGGTTCGAACCCGGCGCGAGCGCCGAGAATAAAGCCGATGTAATCGGCCTCCAGCTCCTGCTGTTTGTATAGCGGCGCCATGCGCAATTGCAGGCCGAAGCTTTCATTGAGCTCGTGCTGAATGTCGGCATAATCCCGTTTCATGCCCATGCCGACGAAGTAGCGCGCGGTGGTGGCGAATTCGCGGGTGTGTTCGGCAATGACGTGGGCCATCTCGTGGGCCAGCAGGTATGCGAGTTCATCGTCCGAGGGACTGATGCTTTTGATGAACGCCTCGCCCACCAGCAATTTTCCACCTGCCATGGCGGAGGCGTTCTCGTCGCATTTGCGGCAGACATGCACTTCCCAAGCGATCCGCTTCGCGGTGGGGCGTTCGTATTCGGCGGCGGGGCGCAGACGCGCCATCAAGCCTTGAATACGCGCAAGCAGCACATGATCTCGATCCAGCCGACCGGCGGCGGCGAGGCGCTTGATGCGGTCGTGATAGACCTGGGAGGCAAAGGCATTGACTGTGGTCGCCTGGAAGGCAAGATCGTTGCGAAATTCCAAAAGGGGCTGTGCCCCTACCAAAGCGGGGATCGCGAGCAGTAAAATCATCAACCACCGCTTCATCGCTAGCTCCTTCGCAGACATAGACCGCGACCGTCTGCGCTTCGGCGTCCTCTATATTTATAACGGCTGCGTGGACCAAGAGTGAACAGGTAAGCTCCTATTCAGATTCCCATGGCGTCCCGAGCACTGCGCTCAACCGGGATAGATGCTGCAAGGCTTGAGCCAATAGCCGGTGGCGTGGGCGACTGACAACGGTTTGGCGGATGACCGGAGGGGCTGGAAGATAGAGGAAGCACTGGGGTGCAAGATCGGCGCCCCAGCGCCGTTGCGGTGATTTACAGATAGGGGATATGGGAGACGTCGGCCATGAAGTGGCCATCGTCGCAGGTCAGCTCTTCGCCGGGCTGGATATCGCGGGTGGCCCAGCCGTTGCCGATGTCGCTGAAGTCGACATTGGGCTCGCGCGAGTGATTTACCCATGGAGGCTTCGTAATAGAGCAGACCGCCCGGCTCGGGCTGATAGAGATGAATTTAGATCTCCTGGCGCGTCGCGGACGGCAGGGCCTCGAACTCCTCCTCGGCGAAACGAATATCAAAGGTCGGATAGAATTCCCATACCTTGCCGCCCTTGGAGATAAAGTCCTTGGCGAAGACCCCGAAGCCGTGGATCTCCCTCTTGTTCAGGTACGTCGATACGACAATCATTCTTTACTCCGTTTGCAAGGCCTGACAATTTGACGCCTTTATAGGGTCGCTTTAAAGAAAAGTAAAGAGGGGCTTTTCAGGTCGCATTACCCCCGCACATTGCACCAAATTGGACTAATGCGGAACGCCTGCTGTTGCCTGCTCAGGCGTTACCGCTTGCCGCTTCTTCAACCGCGACCTTGCGGCGACCGAAACGATGGGCCGCACTTTCATGGACGGACAAGATGGCGGGGACCACCAACAAAACCAAGACGGTGGAGAACATCAGACCGAAGGAGATGGTAACCGCCATGGGGATCAGGAACTGCGCCTGCAGCGAGGTCTCGAACAACAGCGGCGCCAGTCCGCCGATGGTGGTCAGCGAGGTAAGCAGCACCGCGCGCAGGCGTTGGCAGGCCGCCTCGATGATCGCCTCCTGCACCGCCATCCCCTGTTCGCGCAGATGCTTATAGAAGGTCACGAGGATGATGGAGTCGTTGACCACGATGCCCGACAGCCCAAACAAACCGAACAAAGACAGCAGGGTCAGATCCAGACCCATGAGCCAATGACCCACCACCGCACCCACCAATCCGAAGGGGATGGCGCTCATCACCACCAGCGGCCAACCATAGGAGGAGAACACCCAGGCGAGGATCACGTAAATCAACACCAGACCGAATACCGCACCGCGGCGCATGTCGCTCATGGTCTCGGCCTGATCGGCGGCGCGCCCGGCGAAGGAACTGTGCACGCCGTAGCGGGCGCGCAGGCCGGGCAACACATCCTTGTCCAGCGAACTCAAAATCCGATCAGGCCTGTTGAGCGCTCGATCCACGTCGGCGGTGACGTGCACCGCCAGCTTGCCCTGATCGTGGCGCAACGCCTCGAAGCCCTGGCGCGCGCGGAGGGTCACCACCGAACTTAGCGGCACGCGGCCGCCGTCGGGCAGGGCGATGGTCAGGGACTGGAGGCTGGCCAAGCGGTTGCGCTCGGCATCCGGCAGCATGACCCGCACCTCCACCTCGTCGGCGCCTTGTTGAAATAGTTGCACCAGTCGGCCATCATAAGCGGCGCGCAACTGGCGGCCCACCGCGTCCACGGTCAGACCCAGGGCCTGTGCGGCCGGCGTGAGGCGAAACACGAACTGCTCCTGGCCGTAGGCCATATCGTCTTCGATGCCGCTCACCCCGGGCACCGCCTTAAGGGTGTCGGTCAAGGCCAGGGCGGCGGCCTTGACCTGGGCGGCGGTATCGCCGGTGAGGCGCACGTCAATCGCCCGCCCCGGCGGTCCGGCGAAACGTTCCGAGATGGTGAAGGTATCCACCCCCGGCGGCAGCACGACCCGTTGCTTCCAGGCCTTGATGAATTGCGGATTGCGCACCATGCGATGATCGGGCGAGACCAGCTCCACCATGACGTAGCCGAAGCGATCGCCGTCCCGGGTGAAGCCGCCGCCCGCTGCGGTGCTCCTGCCGAGATAGGCGAGATGGGTCTGCACCAAACCGCCCCCCAGGGCCTTATCCGTTTCTTCCAGACTGTGCTCTAGCTCATCGATGAAGTCACTGACCCGTTGCTTGGGGGTGCCGGCGGCGAAGGCGACATTGGCATAGAGCACCGTCCCTTCCGGGGTGGGGAAGAACTCAAAACCGATGCGGCCGCCGGCCAGCAGTCCGATGCACAGAATCATGATGGCCACCACGCCGGCGATGGTGGTGCCGCGATAGGTCACCGCCCTGGTGACCAGAGGCCGAAACCAGTGCTCACGCATGCGATCGAAGCCGTCCTCCAAACGCTGGCGCAAAGGAGCGGAGGAATGCTTGTGCATCTTGAGGAAGGCATGGCGCAGATGCCCCGGCAACACATAAAAGCTTTCAACCAGGGAGGCAATCAGCACGCAGATGATGACGAAGGGGATGGCGAACATGATCTTGCCGATGGGTCCTCCCACCAGCATCAGGGGCAGAAACGCCGCCACCGTGGTCAGTGACGAGGCCAATACCGGAATCAGCATGCGCCGTGCCCCGCCCTCCGCCGCGGTCAGCGCCGGTTCGCCGCCTTGATAATGGGTGAGCGCGTCCTCGCCCACCACGATGGCGTCGTCGACAATGATGCCCAGGGCCATGATCAGGGCGAACAGGCTGATCATGTTGATGCTGCCCCCCGCCACGTAGAGTATGGCCAGGGTGGCGAGGAACGACACCGGGATGCCGACCGTCACCCACCATGCCACCCGGCCGTTGAGGAACAGGAACAATACCGCCATCACCACCAGCAGGCCGCTGCCGCCGTTCTTCAGCATCAGATTGATGCGTTCGTCGATCAGCTCCCAGGACTGGTCGAATACCCGCAGCGACACCCCGGCGGGCAATTGCAGCCGTTCATCCGCCAGCCATTGATCCAGGATATGCGCCGCCTTGAGCGAATCGCCGTGCTCGGCACGAAACAATTGCAACTCCACCGCCGGCTTGCCTTGATAGCGCACCGCCACTTCCCCGTCCTGGGGACGGCGCTCGATGGTGGCCACGTCGCCCAGACGCAGCAATTGGCCGCGCTGGTCGGCGCGCAACGGTAACTGGGCGAAGCCCTGCTCGGTATGGCGCTGATCGAGACTGCGCAGCTGGCGCCCCGCCTCGTCCCGTCCCACCGTGCCGGCGGGCAGATCGCGACTCAGGAGTTCAACCCGATCAGCCACTTGACCCAAGGTCATCCCCAATTCAGCCAGGCGTGCACTGGGGACCTGGATGGCGATCTCCTCCTTGGGCAGGCCGGTGATGGTGACCTTGGCGATACCACGCGCCAACAGGTCCGCCTCCATACCCCGTACCAGATGACGCAGTCCGGCAGGGTCCGCCGATCCGCTCACCAACACCCGCGCCACCGATTCGTAGCGCACCACCCGAGTGATCTCCGGCTTCTCCGCGGTCTGGGGCAGGCTGCGCAGCAGCGCCACGTTTTCCTTGACCTTCTCCATGGCGCTGTCCATGTTGGTGCCTTCGTCGAATTCCAGGCTCACCGACGCGATACCGTCGGCGGAGGTCGAGGTCATCTCATGGAGGTCATCCAGGCTGCGCAGGGCCTGCTCGAGGGGGACGGTGATGGCGGTCTCCACGTCTTCCGCCGCGGCGCCGCTCCATTCCACCCGCACATTGATAATGTCCAGGGTGAAATTGGGAAAGAACTGGGTATTGAGTTTGGACAAGGCCCACATGCCGGCCAGGATCATCAGCAGCATGAGCAGATTGGCCGCGACCCGATGGTGGGCGAAGCTGCCGAGCAGATCGCGGCGCGGCGCGGCGCTCATGGCTGCGCGGCCGCGGTCTTCACTCGCAAGCCATCGATGGCATTGGGCAGGTGGGTAACGATGACCTTATCGCCGTTATGCAATGCCGGGCTTTGCACCAATACCTGGTTGTCGCCGCCGTGACTGCGTTCGCCCATCACGCTGACGTCGACGCCGGCCATGCGTTCGTCACGTAATAAATAGATACGATTCATGCCGTACAAGGCCGTGGCGGGCAGGACCGCCACATCGGGCACGGGCGCCAATTCCAGAGACACGTCCACGAACTGCCCCAAGGCCAGGGTATCGCGCCCGGCAGTGACCTTGAACAAAGCGTCGATGCCGCCGCTGCCCCGTTGCACCTGTCCGGCGAGGCGCTCCAACACCACTTTCACCGTCTGCCCGTCGCTGCGGCCGCTGCCCTGCACGACCTCGCCTGTCGCCAAGGCCTGACGCAAGGCCACCACATGGGGTGCGGGGATCTGGGCACGCAGCTCCAGGGCATGGGTGTCGTAGAGCTCCAACAACTGGCTGCCGAGGTTGACCCGGTCTCCCGGCGACACTGTCACCTTGGCGACCCGACCGGCAAAGGGCGCCGTAATCCGCGTGCGTTTCACATTCAAGGCCGCCGTATCCCGATCGGCCACGGCCTTGGCCAGCCGCGCCTGCAACTGCGCCAGCAGTGCCGGAAAATTCTGCACGGCGAGACGGCGCGTCGCCACCGCCAAGGCCTGGCGTTCCACCGCCTGCTGGGCATCATCCACGATGGATTGCGCAGCCAGTTTTTTCGCCGCCACCTCCTTGGCTCGCTGCAGCGCCTTATCATTGAGTTGCAGCAAGGTCTTCTCATGGACTAGGGCGGTGACGTCATTGTCATGCGCCCGCCGGGCGCTGTCGATGGCGGCCTGCGCCTCCTGCACGTCCGCTTCGCGACTCGCCAACAGCAGGCGGCTGTCGCGATCATCGAGACGGAGCAGGATCTGTCCCTTAGCCACCATATCGCCTTCGCGGACCACAACCTCGCGCACCTCGGCGCTGAGCGCCGATGCCAGCTTGGCGGTACGCGGCGTCTCGACCCGGCCATAGAGCGGTAGGGTGGGCGCGACCGTCTCCAGTTTGAGCGGCTGCGCCTCGATCACCCAGGCCTGCTGCTCCACTTGCAGCGGCGGGGTCTTCGACTTGGTGGCATACAGCACGCCGGCAACGATCACGGCGACCGCGAGCAGTCCGATGGGTAACAGGATTGTCTTGGAAACAGGAAACTTCATTGCGGGCATATTGCCATTATTTGACGACGGCGGTCATATTTAAGCGGCTAAAGCTAAAAGTTTATTGTGGAAATCTTGAAACATCCGCTTCGTCATTCCGGCGGGAGCCGGAATCCAGGAGGATGGGGCCGGTGATATCCGAATTCAAAGACAGAGGGATGCGCCGGTGTGACGGATTATATTCTCAACCCTGTGTCAGCCACCCCGCGACGCGCTTGGCGAAATAAGTCAGGATGCCATCGGCGCCGGCACGCTTACAGGACAACAGCGCCTCCATCACCACCGCCCGCTCGTCCAGCCAGCCGTTATTGGCCGCCGCCATGAGCATGGCGTACTCACCACTCACTTGATATACATAGGTGGGAACGCCGAAGCGGTCTTTCACTCGGCGCACGATGTCGAGATAGGGCATCCCCGGCTTGACCATCACCATATCGGCGCCTTCCTGTAGGTCCAGGGCGACCTCCTGCAAGGCCTCATCGCTGTTGGCCGGGTCCATCTGATAGCTGTACTTGTTCCCCCCGCCCAGATTGGCGGCGGAGCCCACCGCATCGCGGAACGGTCCGTAAAAGCTCGAGGCGTATTTGGCCGCGTAGGCGAGGATGCGGGTATGGATGAAACCGTGTTCTTCCAGGGCGGCGCGAATGGCACCGATGCGCCCGTCCATCATATCGGAGGGCGCCACCACATCCGCCCCGGCCTCGGCATGAGACAAGGCCTGCTTGACCAGCACCTCCACCGTCTCATCGTTCAGCACATAGCCGCCGGCATCGATCAAGCCGTCCTGGCCGTGACTGGTGAACGGGTCCAAGGCCACGTCGGTGATGACGCCGAGCTGGGGATAGGCCTGCTTCAGGGCGCGGACCGCCTGCTGCGCCACGCCCTCGGGGTTATAGGCCTCGCGGGCGTCGTCGGATTTGCCCTCCGGCGCCGTCACCGGGAACAAAGCCACGGCGGGCACGCCCGCCGCGACCACCTCGCTGAGATGCTCGAGCAACAAATCGATGCTGAAGCGCTCGATACCGGGCATTGAAGCCACCGCCTCGCGGCGGCCCTTCCCGCCCAGCACGAACACCGGATAGATGAGATCATCCACACTCAGCACGGTCTCACGCATCAGACGCCGCGAAAAATCATCGCGGCGCATACGACGCATGCGCCGTCCCGGGAACTGCCCAGCTATTACATCTTTAGAAGCCACTACGTCACTCCGGTACGGCCGCTCACCGCTTTTTCTTACCGCCCTTTTTCACCACTTTCTTGGACGCCTTCTTGGCAGTCGCTTTCTTAGCTGTAGCCTTCTTCTTGGCGGCGGCCTTCTTCACGACTACCTTCTTAGCGCTGCCCTTCTTGGCGGTCGCCTTCTTGGCGGTGGCCTTTTTGCTTGTTACCTTCTTCTTGGCGGTAACTTTCTTCGCCATGGCCTTCTTCTTCACGACTGCCTTCTTAGCGCTGCCCTTCTTGGCGGTCGCCTTCTTGGCGGTGACCTTTTTACTTGTTGCCTTCTTCTTGGCGGTAACTTTCTTCGCCACGGCCTTCTTCTTCACGACTGCCTTCTTAGCGCTGCCCTTCTTGGCGGTCGCCTTCTTGGCGGTGGCCTTTTTGCTTGTTACCTTCTTCTTGGCGGTAACTTTCTTCGCCACGGCCTTCTTCTTCACGACTGCCTTCTTAGCGCTGCCCTTCTTGGCGGTCGCCTTCTTGGCGGTGGCCTTTTTGCTTGTTACCTTCTTCTTGGCGGTAACTTTCTTCGCCGCGGTCTTCTTCACGACCGCCTTTTTGGCCGCAACCTTCTTCTTAGCCACAGCCTTCTTGGCAGCGGCCTTCTTGACTGTCTTTTTCGCCGCAGGCTTGGCGACCGCCGCTTTCTTTTCGGCTGGTTTCTTGTCCTCGGCCGGCGCCTTTTTGGCGGGTGTGGTCTTGGCAGCCTTAGCGTGCGCCATCACCCTCTTCCGCAACTCATCCATAGTCACCGCCGGCTTGTCGCTGTCGGCGACCTCCTCCACAGCGGAGGCATTGGGCGCCGCCGCAGGCTCATCTTCCGGAAGATTGCGCAGTACCTTCTCCATCTCGGCGAAGATCTGCGAGATCTCGCCTTCACCGTCCACGGTGCGCAATTTATCCTGCTCCCGGTAATAGGACACCAGGGGCGAGGTCTGTTGGTCATAGACCCGTAGGCGATTGCTGATGGTCTCTTCATTGTCGTCGGCGCGGTGGCGGAGATTGCCGCCGCACTTGTCGCAGCGGTCATCAAGACGTGAGGGTGAGGTATAGATGTTATACATCTGGCCGCAGGACTCACAGGTACGGCGACCGGTGAGACGCTCGATCAGGACTTCCACGTCCACATTGATCAACAATGCCGCCTGCAGCGGGGTGCCGCGATTTTCCAGCATGCGGTCCAGGGACTCCGCCTGCGGGATATTGCGGGGGAAGCCATCGAGGATGAAGCCGTTGTCGGCATCCGACTCGCTCAGACGCTCATCGATGATGCCCAGGACGATGTCGTCGGAAACCAGCTGGCCGGCGTCCATGGCCGCCTTGGCCTGCCTGCCCAGGGCCGTACCCGCGATCACCGCCGCCCGTAATAAATCGCCTGTGGATATCTGCGGAATCTTATATTTAGATGCAAGCAATTTCCCCTGCGTCCCCTTCCCCGAACCGGGCGCTCCTAACAATACAATTCTCATGGCGGTGTCCTCAATCCTAAGCAGTAGATGAAATTGGCTTGATTCCGGCCAATTCAGACAAATTTTTCTTGGCGTTACCGCTTTGCTACGCCGGGCATGGCTCCCTCGGCCATCGCTCGCTTAACCTACTCTGACTGCCCTCGTTGAGTCAACGAAAAGAGGACAGTCTTGGCGCCGTGCAGTATGCTCTTCGTTGTCGTAGCAGCGTAACAAGGCTGCGAATACAGTACCGCACACACAAAGAGGAAATGCACCATGAGCAAACGGAATGCCTTGTATGTTCAGTCCGGCGGCGTCACCGCCGTCATCAACGCCACGGCATGCGGGCTCATCGAAACGGCGCGCCATCATCGCGCCCACATCGGCAAGGTCTATGCCGGGCGCAACGGCATCCTGGGGGTACTCAACGAGGAACTGATAGACACCGGCAAGGAATCCGCCGCCGCCATCCGGGCACTGCGCCATACTCCAGGCGGAGCTTTCGGCTCGGCGCGTTATAAGCTGAAGGGGCTGGAAGAGAGCAAGGCCGAATATGAGCGACTCATCGCGGTGTTCCGCGCCCACGACATCGGCTATTTCTTCTACAACGGCGGCAACGATTCTCAAGATACCGCCCACAAGGTCTCGCTGCTGGGCGAAAAACTGGGCTACCCCATCACCTGCATCGGCATCCCCAAGACCGTGGACAACGACCTGCCCCTCACCGATACCTGCCCGGGTTTCGGCTCGGTGGCCAAGTATGTGGCCACCTCCATCCGCGAAGCGGCCTTCGACGTAGCCTCCATGGCCGCGACCTCCACCAAGGTGTTCATCCTGGAAGTCATGGGGCGCCACGCCGGTTGGATCTCCGCCGCCACCGGCCTGGCCAGTGACGAACCCGCGGCCGCGCCCCACATGATTTTGTTTCCGGAGATCACCTTCGACGAAGCCGGTTTTCTCGCCAAGGTAAAAAGCACCGTGGAGAAACACGGATACTGCGTGGTGGCCGCCTCGGAAGGTATCAAGAATAAGGCGGGGGCATTCTTGGCGGAAAGCGGCGGCCGCGATGCCTTCGGCCACGTCCAATTGGGGGGCGTCGCCCCCTATCTCGCCGCACTGATCAAGGAACGACTGGGACTCAAATATCACTGGGCGGTAGCGGATTATCTGCAGCGCTCCGCCCGCCATATCGCCTCCAAGACCGATGTGGAACAAGCCTATGCGGTGGGGAAGGCGGCGGTGGAATTGGCACTGCTCGGCGAAAATGCCGTCATGGTCACCATCGTGCGCAAGGCGGATCAGCCCTATCGCTGGCGCGTAGGTACCGCGCCGCTGGGCAAGGTGGCTAACGTGGAGAAAAAGATGCCGCGCAACTTCATCACTCGCGACGGCTATCATATTACTGCGGCCTGCCGCCGTTATCTGCAACCGCTGATCGGCGGTGAAGATTACCCGCCGTATAAGGCCGGATTACCCTCTTACGTGAAGCTAAAGAACCTGGCAGTGGCAAAGAAGCTCGTTGAACCCTTCGCCCGCCGGTCGTAAGGTATGAATTTGCGGACCGACGCTGCTAAAACCCGCTGATCGATACAGAACCGTGATTGCCGTCCAGCACCGGCGCCCCATTGATCGTAACGTTGGCTTCGCTGCCGTTCAAAATGGTCTGCTGCAGGGTCGTTGCCTGATAGGTGGTGGAATTAACATCATCGTGGGCTGTAGGACAATTGACTCCCGTGTCCTTGGTGCAAGGAACGTTGGTGGTGTTGTCGCTCTTCTTGGGGGTACTCTGGGCGTCAGAACTGATATTGACATTGTCTAATGCCGAATCCAGGTCTTCCGACCATGCATACGTGCTTAGGCCGCCCATCAGGCAGCACACGATACCAGTCGCATATACAACGGATGACTTCATACGATCGAACCTCCTCTCCCCCAACCCAATTCTATAGCCGCCAATCCTTGGATATCTCACGTATTATCAAGAACAAATTCATTAATACACCTCGCAGCTTAAATCATACTTAAATCTAGCCTTACCCCAAAATAACAGCATGTTACAAGCGTTCCGAGTGTTGAATATACTGTAGGATGGGTCTCTTACCCTGTCAACTGTTGGGGTCTTTTTGAGCAAACTCAAGCCCACATCTAATAACTGGTTGATATTAAAAATATATCGCCAAACCCCCATACATTCCCATACCAACACCCCCGCAACATCTCTGCATTGTTTACATCGTAATGATAGCCGCTGCCCTGCATCAACTCAGCCGGCTCCAGTATCTGTTAACGCTATCCATATCGTGTTGTCAAAAAATCCCTGCATACTTATACACCATGTAGACTCGCTTACTTGAACAACAAACGCCGCCAACAAATCCCACTCCCCCACATACATTAGCCGCCGCTTATAAAACTAAGCCTCCACTCGCCGCATTCCTTAATGTTTTATAGGTTTCAAGCATGGCCATATTGAATTTGATATGCTTGTCCCGCGTTAAAGCACCGACAAGGCAAGAGACGAAGAGCGCAAAATGTCATCAGCATTGACTATCTTGATCCACTCTTCGGCCATAACAGATTTATTATTCTCAACCAGCGCAATAGGAGTTAGGTAAATGAAGGGCCTGGGAATTTCGGTTTTGGCTTTATTTCTTCTGGCGGGCTGCGAAACATTTTCAATTCATAACTATCCCCTGTCACAGCGCAATATCGAGACCATCAAAGCCACCATGACCTCAGGGGGCGTCTCTTCGATCGCCGTGGGTGAATTTGCCGCCGCCAGTCCCGGACAATCCGAGATCACGTGCGGAATGAATGGCCAAATTCGGACGCCGCAACAAATCTCTTTTGAAAAATATATCCGCGACGCCTTGATTGACGAATTAAAAAAGGCCAATGCCTATTCATTGGACCAAATCGAGGCGGGCAGGGTCATTACCGGTTACTTGGACAACATCAAGATCAATTCCAGCAAGGGCAGCTGGGATATCAAGCTCATCATAAGATTCAAATCCGGTGAATCTTTCACGGTCTTGGAATCCTATCTATTTGATGATGTGTCATGCGAACAAAGCACGGCGGCGTTTATCCCCGCCGTCCAGGATTTGATTCACAAGATCATCACCCACCCCGTTTTTCGTCAAAAAATGGGCTTATCCGCGAATTGATCGGCAGCCGGACAAACCCCGTCACCGCCCCGCACGCAGTTCAGGTAATTTCAGGATACGGCTGGAATGAAAACCATCAGGCAAATCCATCTCTACCTCGGCACCTTCTTCGCCCCCACCATTACCTTCTTTGCGTTTACCGGCGCCGTGCAAACCTTTGGCCTGCATGAAGATGCGCGGGACGGCAGTTATCACGCCCCGGCCTGGTTGAGCATCCTCGCCGAAATCCACAAAGATCAGAGTCTGGATAAACCCCATAGAGGACTTCCTCCGGGGATCGCGCCGGGAAGAACCTCTTCGGGCGCCCCCGGTTCACCGCCGGAAGCGCCGCGCAAGGCGCGAGCCTCACAGCCCTTGAAAGTTTTCGTCGCCTTGATGGCGATCGGTTTGATCGCTACGACAACGCTCGGCATTTATATGGCATTCAAAAAAATTCGTATGCGTAACGTCACGTGGACGTTGCTGATACTGGGCTCGGTGCTACCCGTGGCCTTACTTTTTTTGTAGCTGGCTATCGGTATTTCCACGGACCCTCTTCGCAACCGGCACCCCGCTATCCTAATAAGGGCGCGATGACCAGGCTGACGATGGCCAACACATTGATGAGGATGTTCATGGAGGGGCCGGCGGTATCCTTGAAGGGATCACCTACCGTATCACCCACTACCGCGGCTTTGTGTACATCGGACCCCTTGCCTCCATGATGGCCCTTCTCAATGTGCTTCTTGGCATTGTCCCAGGCACCACCGGCGTTGGCCATGGTCAGCGCCAATAGCACCCCAGCCAGCAAGGCGCCCCCCAACATACCGCCCAAGGCCTCGGGACCGATGCCGAAACCCACCACCACCGGCGCGGCCACCGCCAACACCCCCGGCAGCACCATCTTGCGCAACGCCGCCTTAGTGGCAATATCCACGCAGCGGGCGCTGTCCGGCTGGGCGGTGCCCTCCATCAATCCGGGAATCTCGCGGAACTGGCGGCGGATTTCGTGAATGATGTCGAAGGCCGCCTCTCCGACGGCGGTCATGGTGAGCGCCGCCACCAAGAAGGGAAAGATGCCGCCCAGGAACATACCGCCCAACACCTGCGGATCGTTCAAGGCCAGGCTGAAATCCGGGAGGCGATCAGAAATGGCCTGCACATAGGCAGCGATGATGGCCAGGGCCGCCAGGGCCGCGGCGCCGATGGCAAAGCCCTTGCCGATGGCGGCGGTAGTGTTACCCAGCTCATCGAGGGAATCTGTGATCTTACGCGTCTCGGCGCCCAAACCCGCCATCTCGGCGATGCCTCCGGCATTGTCCGCCACCGGGCCATAGGCATCGATAGCCATGGTGATACCCACCGTGGCCAACATCCCCACCGCGGCGATGCCCACACCATACAGACCGCACAGATAGCTGGCGCCGAAGATGATCGCAGCAATGGTGATCATGGGCACCACCACCGAGCGCATGCCGGCAGCCAGCCCGGCGATCATTACCGTGGCCGGACCGGTCTGCCCCGCTGCGGCGATACCCTGCACGGTCTTACCGCCGGTGAAATACTCGGTGGTCAAACCGATGATGATGCCGCCCAACGCCCCGCTGAGCACCGCGCCCCACACCGTGGCACTTACGTCGAGTCCGGTGATGACCGCATAGGCGGCGACCATGAACAATAAGGTGGCGCCTATGGTCCCCATGCGCAAGGCCGTCCCCGGCGGCCGGGCGGCGGCGAGCCGCACGATGGCGATGCCGGCGATGGAACACAGCAGACCCACTGAACTCAGGGCCAGAGGCATGAACATCAGCTCCGCGCGGGCGCCGAGCGGGGCCAGCTTTTCCACCGCCATGGTGGAAGCTATGGCGATGGTGGCAATCATGGCACCACAATAGGATTCGAAGATGTCCGAGCCCATGCCCGCCACGTCACCGACATTGTCGCCGACGTTGTCGGCGATCACCCCGGGATTGCGCGGATCGTCCTCGGGGATGCCGGCCTCCACCTTGCCCACTAGGTCCGCCCCCACATCGGCACTCTTGGTATAGATGCCGCCGCCCACCCGGGAAAACAGCGCGACACTTGAGGCGCCCATGCCGAAACCGTGAATGACATGGGCGGTGGCGGGGTCCCCGCCGAACAGCAAATACAGGACGCCCAGGCCCATCAAACCTACCGAGGCCACCGTCAAGCCCATGATGGATCCGCCGAAAAAGGCCACTGACAAGGCCGCCGCCGCACCCTTGTTATGAGCGGCCAGGGTGGTGCGCACATTGGCGCGGGTCGCGGTCGACATACCGATAAGTCCGGCCGCGGCCGAGCAAATGGCGCCCAGGACGAAGGCCCCCGCCGTCTCCGGCCCCAAGGCGAGCGTGAGCAGTGCAGCCACCACTACGACAAACACCGCCAGCACCGTATACTCACGGCGCATAAACACCATGGCTCCGTCGTGAATGGCGGCGGCAATCTCGGCGACCTTGCCTTCCCCGCCGGGATTCTTCTTAACCAGATAATAGAGATAAAAAGCGACCAACAATCCCAAGACGCCAAGCAACGGCGGTAGCGCATGAAGATACGCCATGACTCCCTCCCCCTATAATGGTCCAGAGTGCTACGGCAGGATACATCAGCCAATGCCGAGCATAGGAGAAACACCCGCCGGGCGCAAATCCCGCGGCGGTCATCCCGGCCCGCACTCCCCCATGCCGGCACCATGTTATACTTGCCGCCTTTTTTTAGGACCTTTAAGGAGAATTCACCCATGAGCCTGGACAAAGTCAGCCCCGGCCGTGATGTCCCCCACGACATCAACGTCATCATCGAGATCCCGTCGCACAGCGATCCGGTAAAATACGAAGTGGACAAAGAAACCGGCGCCCTGTTCGTGGACCGTTTCATGAGTACCGCCATGTTTTATCCCTGCAACTACGGTTACGTCCCCCACACCCTGAGCGAAGACGGCGATCCGGTGGACGTGCTGGTGGTCACGCCCCTGCCGCTGATCAGCGGCTCGGTAATTCGCTGCCGTCCCTTGGGCGTGCTCAACATGAGCGACGAGGCGGGGGTGGATGCCAAGGTGATCGCGGTGCCCGTGGACAAACTGTCAGTACTCTATAAAGAGTGCAAGAGCACCGATGACCTGCCGCCGTCATTGCTGGCGCAGATCTCTCACTTCT
Source organism: uncultured Gammaproteobacteria bacterium (assembly GCA_963810615.1). GTDB lineage: Bacteria > Pseudomonadota > Gammaproteobacteria > DRLM01 > DRLM01 > JARRQJ01. The sequence continues at coordinate 628,373 of CAWEOA010000002.1, forward strand.
TCGAGCATTACAAAGACCTGGAAAGCGGCAAATGGGTAAAGGTGGAAGGCTGGGCGGGCGTGGCGGAGGCCAAGGCCGAGATCGTCTCCAGCGTCGCTCGCTATAACGAGGCACCGAAAAAGCCCGGTTTCTAGGACCTAGTCATTTCCGGTATTCACCGTAGTCGTATCAATACCCTCGGCCCAGGGACTCTAGCCCGGCCGAGGGCGTCGTCTACAGGCTCGGCGTGCTCTCATGGGCGTATGATTTTTCGTGCTGTTCCTGACAGGGCACACAGCGTTCGGCCGCGGGTTGGCTTTGGAGTCGCTTATAGTCTATGTCGCCGTCACACTCGCGGCACACGCCGTAGACACCCATGTCGATACGCCGCAGCGCCGCCTCGATACTGCGAATCTCATTCACTTGACGATCGATGCGCGCCACATCCAGATCGGAGAGCAAGTCGGCCACCGATTCCTCACCGCTGTCGTGCACCCTTCCGGCAAGATCGGCATAATGCATATCGTCTTCCGCCAGCAGCTCCCTGTGAATCTCAGCGCGCAGTTCCAAGCGGCGTTGCTGCAAGTGGCGCTGCAACTCCGCAATTTGCTTTTGGGTTAAACCTGCCATAATGGAGGCTCCTTTCTTCCCTATGTCGGCTATCCGTCTTCGCAATATGCTTAATATTGTTATTTAGCATTATCTACTCATTATCGTCGATTGAAAATTACATCCGACGGCCCGGACCCTAATGTGCCCTTGTCTTATTGCTGCTCCCCTCCCTATTATGAGAACACCATGGCCGACCACCATCATCATCATGCCCCGAGCAACAGCCAGAGTCTGATCTGGAGTTTTACCCTGACTGCGGGCTTCGCCCTCGTCGAGGGCGTAGGAGGCTGGTGGGCCGGTTCACTGGCGCTGTTCGGTGACGCGGGACACATGATCTCCGACGCCACGGCCCTGGGTTTCGCGGCGCTGGCGGCCTGGGTCGCCAAACAACCGCCCTCCACACGCCATTCCTACGGCCTGGGACGGGCGGAAGTCGTAGCGGCCGTGGTCAACAGCTTGCTGATGGTGGCAGTGGTTGTCGCCATCGCCATTGCCGCCATCCTCCGCCTGCAAAAACCGACACCGGTGGCCGGCGAAACCGTGATGGTGGTTGCATTTATCGGACTGCTGATCAATGTCTGCGTGGCGTGGATCCTCGGTCGCGGCGAACATACTCTCAACACCCGCGCCGCACTGCTGCATGTCATGGGCGATGTGCTCGGATCTGTGGCTGCCTTGACTGCAGGCGCGGTGGTCTACTTCACCGGCTGGACCCCCATCGACCCCATACTCTCGCTGTTGATTTGCGCATTGATCCTGTACTCGGCCCTGCGCCTGCTGCGCGAGGCCCTGCACGTCATCATGGAAGGCGTACCGCTGAATCTCGATCTGAGTGAAGTGGGGCAGGCTATGGCGGCGGTACAGGGGGTGAACTCCGTTCACGACCTGCACATCTGGACCTTGTCTTCGGGCAAGGTGATTTTATCCGCACATATCATCATTCCCGACTTGAGCGGCTGGGAAGACACGCTGACGACGTTGCGCGAACTCATCCAGGAGCACTTCGATATCGATCACGTAACGCTGCAGCCCGAACTCGACGGTCAAGGCAGCGTGGTACATGTACCGCTGGCGCAGTTATCACGGCATTAACTGGCGCCGCCGCGCTACGACCTGATAAACTCGCGTCAAGATCAATCATTGCAGTTCCTTACAGCGATGGGGTTCGACTGAAAATATGGCAATCGCCTTCACCAAGATGCACGGGCTGGGTAACGATTTCGTGGTAATCGATGCCATATCGCAAGACGTGTCCCTCAGCGCGGAACAAATCCGCAAACTGGCCGACCGCCACTTCGGCATCGGTTGCGACCAGCTGCTGTTGGTGGAGCGGCCGCGGGGCAACGCCGATTTCCGCTATCGAATCTTCAACGCCGACGGCGGCGAAGTGGAGCAGTGCGGCAACGGCGCGCGCTGCTTCGTCCATTTCGTGCGCGCGCACGGCCTGAGCGACAAGGGCGAGATTTCAGTGGAGACCGCCGGCGGCATCATCCGGCCGCGCATCGAAACCGACGGACGGGTCACGGTGGACATGGGGGTGCCGCGCTTCGCGCCGCGGGAGATCCCCTTCAAGGCGGAGCAGGAAAGCCTGCGCTATGAATTGCTGGTGGGGGACACAAGCGTTACCATCGGCGCGGTATCCATGGGCAATCCTCACGCGGTCACTCAAGTCGACTCGGTGCGCGCTGCGCCAGTGGCGACGCTGGGTCCGTTGATAGAAAGACATCCGCGTTTTCCCAAGCGGGTCAATGCCGGATTCATGGAAGTCGTCACGCCGCAACATATCCGCCTGCGGGTCTATGAACGCGGCACCGGCGAAACCCTGGCGTGCGGCACCGGCGCCTGCGCCGCCGTGGCGGTAGGACGCCGCTGGGGCTTATTGGAGGAGTCGGTGAATGTCGAATTGCCGGGCGGCAACTTGACCATTCGCTGGCAGGGAGATAACAATCCAGTATGGATGACCGGCCCGGCGCTTCGGGTCTTTGAGGGCAGGATCGAATTATGAGCACACGACAACAAGGCATTTCTCAAGAAGCACTAGAAGAACAAACCATCGCCGATTACCTGCGCGACCATCCGGACTTTTTCTCGTCGCACACCGGATTGCTGGCGGATCTCCGCATCCCCCATCACACCGATGGCGCGATCTCACTCATCGAGCGCCAAGTCAGTGTGCTGCGCGAACAACACCTGGAAGCGAAGCGGCAGCTTCATGCCCTGGTGCAGGTGGCACGCGACAATGATCGTCTGAATGAGCAGATGCAGCGCTTGACCCTGTCCTTGCTGGAGGCCCGCGACCTATCCTCCACCGTGCAAATGCTCAACGACAGCCTGGCCAACGACTTTCGTGCCGATGCATTGGTCATGGGCCTGTTCATGAGCGAAGCGCAGTTAGCCTCTCTCGACAGCTGCGATCTAACGGCGGTACGCCCCTTGTCCGCGGGAGATGAAGGCAGCGCGGCCTTCGCCGCGGTCATCAACGGCGGCAAACCCTTGTGCGGTCATCTGCGCACCGGTCAAATCAGCTATCTGTTCGGCGAGATCGCCGAGGATAATATCGCCTCGGCGGTGGTCGTGGCCCTCAATACCCGCGGCGCCGATAGCTTGCAGCCCAAGTGTCTGGGATTACTCGGCATCGGCAGCCGCGACGCCAATCGTTATCACGCCGGCATGGGCACGCTGTTTCTGAGTTACCTGGGAGACCTGATCGGGCGCGCCATAGGCCGTTATCTGCCCGTGCATTAATGAACACGACAGAGGCGCAGCGCATCGAGCAATTCCTGCACCACCTGAATGTCGAACGGCGGCTCTCCCCTCACACACTCAGCAATTATCGCCGCGACCTGGAGCAGGCGCGCGACTTCGCCGCCGGCCAAGAGCTTAGCAGCTGGCGCGACCTCACCACGCATCACCTGCGGGCCTTGGTGGCCGCCCACCATCGCGCCGGTATCGGCGGGCGCAGCCTGCAACGGCTGCTCTCCGCCCTGCGCTCCTTTTATCAATATCTGCTGCGGGAAGGTGTGGTAAGCGCCAATCCCGCCGTCGGCATCCGCGCCCCCAAGGCGCCGCGGCGCCTGCCCAAGACCCTGGACGTAGATCAAACCGCACGCCTGTTGGACTGGGACAGCGACGACCCATTGGCGATCCGCGACCGCGCCATCATGGAACTGCTGTATTCCTCGGGCTTGCGCCTGAGCGAGCTGCTGAATTTGGAGGTAAGCGATCTCGACCTCGAAGACGGCACGGTGCGCGTTACCGGTAAAGGCCGCAAGACGCGAGTGGTACCGGTAGGCCGTCATGCCCGTAGCGCGCTGCAACAATGGCTGCCGCTACGCGCTACGTTTACCCGCCAAGCCTCCGCCCTGTTTCTCAGCCGTCGCGGCGAACGGCTGGCACCGCGCACGCTACAACAGCGGCTGCAACAATGGGGAAGCAAACGCGGCCTGCCGATGCGGCTGCATCCGCATATGTTGCGCCATTCCTGCGCCAGTCACGTACTGGAATCCAGCAGTGACCTGCGCGCCGTGCAGGAACTGCTGGGGCACGCCGATATCGCCACCACCCAGATCTATACCCACCTCGATTTCCAGCACCTAGCTAAGGTCTACGACAACGCCCACCCGCGGGCGCGGAAAAAGAAATAAGCTCGATGAGGAATATCTCAACGATCATGCGGGCGCGACTATCTATACACCACGCACTGCCGTGGACTCATCACCAGGTAGCGATCTTGCCGCCAGATCACGGCGTCGACATGGGCCAAAACAACTTCGCGACCACACCGGCGGCCAGTATCAGCGTCGCTGCCACCAACAGCCAAGTCCATTGATTTCGAGTCATAGTCATCACCTCCGCGCGCGCAACCCGACATTCAACATATTAGGTATTGAAACCATGGTTTAAGTTCCGAAAATACAAACCCGACTCAATAACACGAAACAATACAAGAGCACGGAAACGGAATTGGGGGACTCATCGCACCAGTGTTTCCCAAACCAGTTTCTCACCGAGCATCGCCGCGAATGCGACTAAGACCATGAAGACTCGCGGTTCAGACACACTTACCAATCTGCCGAGGAGACCGCGGGAAGTCACTGCCAAGATTCAGCCTATCGAGCGACCGCACAGGATTGTTGATGCCGAACACGGTCTGGCGGTGTGTTATCGCATCGTGATATCGTGGTCAATCAGGATACATTCGAGGATCAGCCATTGATACCGTCGATCATATCCAACGGAAAAGCAGGCTGCTGTTTCATCCCCAGTGCCGCAGCCGCTGCACCCATTCTCTCCCATGAGTTATCCGCCTGTATCCTAGCCATTCTCTTGTTGTTGTCACTGCAGGCGCATGCAGCGAACGAGGTGGTCACCCCACCTTACGCGCAGCAACAGGGTTGGAGCTTGGGACCGTTGCTGTTGGTAGTCGACCAGCCTTATCGAAGTAAGGGCACCCGCATTATCGTTGTGCCAGCCATCGGCTATCAGAGCGAATACGTCTTTGTGCAGGGCCTGCGCTTCGGGGTGCATATGAAACGCTCGCGCCGACTCAGCCTGGACGTGCTGTTGCAGCCGCGTTTCTCCGCATTCAAGGCGTCCGACATCAAGGATGTTCCAGGGCTGGAAAACCGCCGGGACAGTGTCGATGCCGGTTTCAACTTGCGTGTTGGCCTGCAGGGTGAGGGTGCGCTGCGTATAATGGCGCTAACCGATGTCCTCGACCGCAGCAACGGTCAGGAGTTCGATCTCAGTTACGAATACTCGTTGCGGTTCGGGTCCACACGCATCTCGCCAAGGGCAGGCGCGCGCTGGTTGAGCAGCAAGCTCACGGCATATTCCTACGGCACGCTGCCGTCCGAGGTCGCCCGCGGGGCGCCTTACTACCAACCGGGCGCAGTCATTCTACCGCATGTCGGCATCAGCGCATTCGTTCCGCTCAAACATTCGAAGTGGAGCATCTTTACTCTCATTACAAGCAGTTTCCTGCCGGCACGGCTGAAAGACAGCCCTCTGGTGGGGGGTGACACCGCCACCACCTTCATCGCCAGCGCGTCCTACCACTTTTGAGTCCCCGGCCAAAAGTAATTCATGCACGCTTTAGCCAAAGCTTGCGGGCACAGGAAGAATAAAATCCTCCATCTTGAATTCCAAGCTTATTGGACAAGCATGCGGCGCAGTTTTTGCCGGAATCATCCTGAGCCGCCCTCGACAGCCGCTCCATGCCTAAGGCCCTGCAACCGATCTATTGGCGCCTTCGACCAATCGCTTGAGGGTGCAGCGGTGTATTAACCCGCATTTTCTCGACGTAATAACGGCGGCGACTCACAGGTGATGACCAGTTCATCCCCGCTGCGCGGATGCCGAATGCACAGTTCGGCGGCATGCAAGTGATAGCCGGGATCGCCGGGCAAGGCATGGCTGTCGGCAGCCGGCACGCCGCCAACCCCGTATAGGGGATCGCCTAATAAGGGATGACCCGCCGCCGCCAGGTGAATGCGAATCTGGTGAGGCCGGCCCGTCGCAATCCGCACGTCACAAAGGAAGGCGGCCGCACGACGCTCGATGACCATTACCCGGGACAAGGCAGGTTTGCCGTCTGAGGCAGCGGCATGCAGCGTACCGAGCAGGGCATGCGGCACCGGTCCGATAGGAGTGGAGACGGTCATTTCATCCCAGCCGGGACTGCCGACGGCCAAGGCCCGGTAACATTTGATCACATGCTGCATCGACCACTGCCGCACCACAGCGGCCCGGGCCTGCTGATTGCGCGCACATAACACGATGCCCGATGTCCAACGCCCGAGGCGATGCAGCGGCGCGGCGTCTGGTGCGTAGGTCTGTACCTGATGCAGCAACGTGGTCTGCAGGAAATTAGCGCCGGGCAGGGTCGGCAGACCCGCCGGCTTGGCCACCGCGAGCAAGTCCTGGTCTTCATAAAGTATGGCAAACGACTTGGGCGCATCGGGTTCGACCCAGGGCGGGCGCTGCCAGACCAGGGTCGTCCCCCGCCGCAGCACACTGTCGGGATGCACGGCCCGGGAGTCGATGAGCACCTGCCCGGCGGCGATGCGCGCCGTCCACTCCGCCGCCGAGGAATGGCGATGGCGGCGGCTGAGATAGGCCAGCAAGGTCAAACCTTCGGCATCCCTGTCCAGACGCTCCCGGTATTCATAGCCTTGGTTTAATTGCATTCGATCGGCGTTCCCGTCGAGCGCTGCGCAGCTCTGCAATTATTCAAGGCAGCGATGTCTGGCACTCGATTCAATTCACCCGTGCAAAGCGTCCTTGCACATAGGCGCCCAGCAACATCGCCACCACGGCGATCGCCAAAGGCCAATTGCCCGCACCCAAGCCGGCAATGGCGGGCCCGGGACACACGCCGCAAATACCCCAACCGACGCCGAACAAGGCCGAACCGATCAGGGTGTTTTTCAAGGCGGCGGTGGGGCGCTGCGCAAAGCTCCCGTTTAGCAGCGCCCGTTTCAACAAGCGCGGCACACTCTGATAGGTCAGCAAGGCCACCGCCAAGGCGCCGCCCAAGACCAGTAACAGGCCGAAGTCGCTGAAGCGCAAAAAGCTCAGCACCACTTCCGGCTTGATCATGGTCGACAGGGCGAGACCGAAGCCGAACAGGGCGCCGCTCAGCACCACCGCCAGCGCGCTCAGAATACGGGCGTTCATCAGGCACCCCCCAAGGCGCTGACGACATGGGCGGTGACGATCGCGGTGGCCAGAAAGACCAGCACCGCCAACAGCGAATAGCCGTTCAGCGAGGCCAGCCCGCAGATACCGTGACCCGAGGTGCAGCCGTTTCCCAGGCGTGCGCCATAGCCGCCGATAAACCCGCCCAGGGCCAACTGCCACCATGGAATATGGGTGGTGATGGTTCCCGAGTGACTGAACAGCAGCCACACGGCCGCACCGACGATCAGCCCCAGCGCATAGAGCAAACGCCAGCGGCGGGTGGCGGTAAATTGCGCCTGCTGGAAATAAGGCAGGCGGGACACATAAGACCACACCGCCGAAAACACCCCGCTCATCCCGCCGACCTGGCCGGTAAATATGAACAACACGCTGACACCGGTACCGATCAACAGACCGCCCACTAAATAATGCGCCATGCCCGCGGGAAAAAGCGTAGCTATATCCATCTCGGAATCCTCAAGACTCTGCTGCTTGTTGGTTGACTTGCGCGGGGAAACCCTAGGCAATAATCATTCGTTTCTAATATAACCGCATCGTGTATTTCGTGTACATCTCTAGCGCCGCTCGCGCCGCCGCCGGTCATCCAAGTCATTGAAAGTTTGAGTTGCAGTAGCAAACCAGCTGACCCAACCGCCGCGCCGCTCTTCCACCTCCGGCCGGGATCAGATGCCCGGCTGCGGCCGGGTGGGATTTCGAGACGACGCATAGCGTGTACCCAGCACGGCATCCCACAGCGGAGTGGTCACCCCATAGTTACAGTCCGGATGATAGTGATGGATGTGGTGATGGGCGGCCCAGCTACGCATCAGGCCATGGCGAAACCGCATATGATGGATCATGAAATGACTGAAGCCGTAGGTAACATATCCGCAAGCGATGCCGCCGGCCAGCAAGAATACGGCAGTGACCGGCATAAACAGCAAGAATAGCCCGATGAAACCGAGCAAGGTCAGCGCAGGCAAAAAGAACGGCACCGAGTCGTAACCAAGCGGGCTGCCATGATGGGCGGTGTGTCCGCGCGCAAAGATCTGCGGCGATCCGTGAAACAGCCAACGGTGAGCACAATACTCGATGAAGGTGAAAACCAACAGACCCAAGAGAATGAGCAGGGCCGCGACAATAGACGGATTATGGCGGCGAAGCCCCTCGCTCAGGAGGGTGGCACCCAGCGCCGTATCGAGGACGAATTCCAGCCAGTAATTGGCGCGGGTATGGGACATCCTGACCATAGCGTCAAGTACCCCATCGGAAAAACGCTTGATCGCATAGCCCTGCATGATGTCTTTTTCTGAACGAATCGACCGGTTAATCGGGTTTGTATATATACATGGTAGGACACGCTAAGCACCCGCAACAGCGCTCTCATCGGCAAATCAGCGCCATGTCCCTTCGACAACACCCGGGCGACAAGTTCAGCACCAGTCCTCAACGGGTCGGCCGTACACAGCAGCCCTAGGGGATGGGCAGGGCGGCCGACTTCACCGGCGATCTCAGCACGAATGAGGAATGAACGCCACTGACTCCCTCGATCCTGGTGATCTTGTTGAGCAGAAATTGCTGATAGGCATCCATGTCCTCGACGATCACCTTCAATACATAGTCGGCGGCTTGGCCTGTGATGAGGTGACACTCCAGCACTTCCGGCAGGGTGGCGACAATCTTGTCGAACTCGGTAAACCGCTCCGGGGTGTGCTTGTCCATGCTGATCTGGATAAACGCCGTCAGGTTCAAGCCGAGCTTGCGGGCATTGAGCAATGCCACATAGCCTTCGATATAGCCCTCCTCCTCCAAACGGCGAATGCGGCGCAGGCACGGCGATGGCGAAAGATTCACCGCCTCGGCCACCTCTAGATTGGACATGCGGCCGTGCCGCTGCAGCTGGTGCAGGATGTCCCTGTCGAATCTGTCCAGCGCCATTCCGGCACCCCCTCAGATAATTTGGATTAATCCACTAATAATATAAAAGATACAGCAATATTATTGTTGTATCTAGATCATATTAAGCAATAAAAGCAATTTATCACCCCCGATTCCGCCTTATAGTGTTATGCAATCGGAATGCAAAGGGCCCGAGCCACAAGCTCCAGAGCCGGCAGGGACAGGCGATCCCTTCCCCAGACTGGCCTCACCTGACATCCGGATACGAAATATCGATGCGTTGACAAGACAACAGGGAGCACCCGAATGATCGACAATCCTGGAAGCAAATACCGCGGCTTCGCGCCCATCGGTCTGCACGACCGGCAATGGCCCGATCGCGTGATTCAAAAACCGCCCGTCTGGATGAGTACCGATCTGCGGGACGGCAATCAGGCCTTGATCGACCCCATGTCCATCGCCACCAAGCTGCGCCTGTTCCGCGAATTGGTCGCCATCGGCTTCAAGGAGATCGAAGTGGCCTTCCCCGCCGCCTCCGACACCGATTTCCGCTTGGTGCGGCGCTTGATAGAAGAAGATCTGATCCCGGAGGATGTGACCATCGAGGTCTTGACCCAAGCACGCGAGGACCTGATCGAACGTACCATCCAATCCCTGCACGGTGCGCGGCGCGCCATCGTCCACTTGTATAACCCGACCGCGCCCGGCTTTCGCCGCATGGTGTACAACACCGACCGCGCCGGGGTAAAGGCCATCGCCGAAAACGGTACCCGCTGGGTGAAGGAGCGCACCGCCGCCTTTCCCGATACCCAGTGGATCTTCCAATATTCACCGGAGACCTTCTCCTCCACCGAACTCGATTTCGCCAAGGAGGTCTGCGACGCGGTGGCCGACATCTGGCAGCCGACCCCCGAGCACAAAATGATCCTCAATCTGCCGGCGACCGTCGAGATGTCCACCCCCAATACCTATGCGGATCAGATCGAATGGATGCACCGCCGGCTGGCGCGGCGCGACAGCATCGTCCTCAGCGTCCATCCCCATAACGACCGCGGTACCGCGGTGGCGGCGGCCGAACTGGCGGTGATGGCGGGCGCGGACCGGGTCGAGGGCTGTCTCTTCGGTAACGGCGAACGCACCGGCAACGTCGACCTCGTAACCCTGGCATTGAATCTCTACTCCCAGGGCATCCATCCCGGGCTGGATTTCACGCGCATTGATGAGATCCGCCACATCGCCGAGGAATGCACCCAAATTCCAGTGCACCCCCGCCACCCGTACGCGGGTGAACTGGTGTTCACCGCCTTTTCCGGTTCGCATCAGGATGCCATCAAAAAAGGCTTCGCCCACCAGAAAGCGGATGGCTTCTGGGAGGTTCCCTATCTACCCATCGATCCCGCCGACCTCGGCCGTAATTACGATGCCGTGGTGCGGGTCAACAGCCAGTCGGGCAAGGGCGGTATCAGCTTTTTGTTGCTGCGGGAATACGGACTGGAGTTGCCGCGGCGCCTGCAGATCGAGTTCAGCCGTGTGGTGCAAGGCTACACCGACGCCACCGGCCGCGAGGCCAGGAGCACAGACATCTATGCGATGTTCGAGCGTGAATACCTGCACACCGATAGTCCCTACGACTTCAAGGCCTGCCATATCAAGGAACTGAACCTGAACGCGGACAAGGACTCAGGCAACAAGGTCGAAGTCCGCCTGGAACTCCAGCACGCCGGTGAACGACTGGTGCTGACCGGCAGCGGCAACGGACCGGTGGAGGCCGCCGCCCATGCCCTAGGCCAGGATGTGGTCGTGATCGACTACCACGAACATGCAATCAGCGCCGGCTCCGGCGCGGAAGCGGCGGCCTATGTGGAAGCCCGCTGCGGGACGGCGCCGCCGGTGTTCGGCGTCGGCGTGGATAAGAACATCACCACCGCCGCCATCAGGGCATTGATCGGCAGCGTCAACCGCTCCGCGCTGCATGCCGCCGCCGCAGACGGCCATGATAAAAACGTCGCATGAAATCTGGTGACGAACCGGGGCGGAGCGCCTCCGTAAGTTACGGGGCTTGCATTTTGCGAGGCAGTCGTTTTCAATAAGGCTATCGATTCCATTCAACGATGAATGACCATGCCAGCATGTGACGACCGCGCTCTAGATGTAATCGCCGCCCCCGCGGCCGCGTTCGTTATTGCGATCAGTGTAGCGGTAGTACGCGTAGTAGTAGGCGTACCCAACGCACCGTCGCGGGCCGGAACAGAGTAAGACAAGGCAAAAACCAGATTCCAACAACCCCCGCCGGTGCGAACCGAGCGGGGGTTTCTCGTTATGGGGCCTCCGTCCGCCAACACCGGCGCCACACAGGAGAGCCCAGTGAACCCACAAACAACTACAAGCGAAATCCTCAGCGGGGCGCAATTGGTCGTGCGCCTGCTGGAAAGACAAGCTGTAAATACCGTCGCCGGCCTGCCCGGCGGCGCCATCCTGCCCATCTATGACGCCTTGGCGCAATCGCGGTCTATCCGCCATGTCCTGGCCCGCCATGAACAGGGCGCCGGCTTTATCGCCCAGGGCATGGCGCGCGCCAGCGGTGTGCCGGCGGTCTGTCTGGCGTCCTCCGGGCCGGGGGCCACCAACCTGCTGACGGCGATCGCCGATGCCAAGCTCGATTCGATCCCCCTGGTGGCGATCACCGGCCAGGTGCCGAAGGCGATGATCGGCACCGACGCCTTTCAGGAAGTCGACACCTACGGCCTCACCATACCCATCACCAAGCATAACTTTCTGGTCAGCGATGCCGCCGAGTTGCTGGAAGTGATCCCACGCGCCTTCCGTATTGCCGCCTCCGGCCGCCCCGGACCGGTGCTGGTCGATATCCCTAAGGACGTCCAGAGCCAAGTGATAGCAATCGCAAACTGGCCGGAACCGGGACACGCCCTTGCGGCGCCGCCACCCGCTGCCGAATTGATCTGCCGTGCCGCACAACTGCTCGACACCGCCGAACGCCCCATCCTCTATCTCGGCGGGGGCGTGGTGCATTCCGGCGCCGCCGGCCTGGCGCTGGCACTGGCCGAGAAGGCCGGCTTGCCGACGGTAATGACCTTGATGGCGCTGGGCACGATGGCGACGGATCACCCCTTGTCACTGGGCATGCTCGGCATGCACGGCGCCCGCTGCACCAACCTGGCGCTGGAGGCCTGCGATCTGTTGCTGGCGGTCGGCGCCCGCTTCGACGATCGCGCCACCGGCAAGGTAGCGGCCTTCTGCCCCGGCGCGCAGATCATCCATATCGACATCGATCCCTCCGAACTCGGCAAGATCAAGACGGCACACGTCGGAATCGGCGGCGATGTCAAAGCGACGCTGGAACTGCTGCTACCGCTGATCAAGCCCCAGGTGCGCCTACCCTGGCTGACGCAAGTGGCGGACCTCAAGGCGGCACATCCGCTGCGCACCCCGAGCATTGATGATCCGCGCAGTCATTACGGCCTGATCCGTGCCGTGGCCGATTGTCTCGACGACGAGGCGATCATCGCCACGGATGTGGGGCAGCATCAGATGTGGGTTGCACAAACCTATCCCCTGCGCCGGCCACGGCAGTGGTTGACCTCCGGCGGACTGGGCACCATGGGTTTCGGACTGCCGGCGGCGATCGGCGCGGCCCTGGCCGAACCGCAGCGCACGGTGGTGTGTTTCAGCGGCGACGGTAGCATCCTGATGAACATGCAGGAACTGCTGACGGCTGTGGAAGTGAACGCCAACATCAAGATCATCGTCATGGACAATGCCTCGCTGGGCCTGGTGTTCCAGCAGCAAACCCTGTTTTACGGCGAGCGCATATTCGCCTCCCGCTTCAAGACCGTGCCGGATTTCGTCAACCTCGCTCTGGCCTGCGGCATGCACGCCGTTGACCTCGACCAGGAAGCTAAACCGCGCGCCGCTCTGGCGGCGGCCTTGTCCATGCACGGCCCCGTCTTGATCCACGCCGCTGTCGACGTGCACCAACAGGTGTTGCCCATGGTGCCGCCGGGCGCCGCCAACAGAGAAATGATCGGAGACTGAACGATGAGTGCCAACACCAAGACCACACAGCCCACAGACTCACGCGCCGTGCTCGAAATCGACGTCAACAACCACACCGGCGTCATGTCGCATGTCGCCGGCCTGTTCTCGCGCCGCGCCTGCAATATCGAAGCGATCTTGTGCATGCCGGTGGACAGGGGCGCGACCAGCCGCATCTGGCTGCTGCTCAATGCCGACGAGCGCCTGGAGCAGATGATCAAGCAAGTGGCAAAGCTCGAAGATGTCTATGCAGTACGCCGCCATGGCGCGAATCATGAGGTCTTTAAAGACCTGGATCCGTACTTCCGCTGAGCAGAAGATACGACAGCTGCGGTCATATCAATACGCCGATCTCCCTGGAAAGCGGGTCGAACCCTGCGCTTCTAATAACCTCTAGCGGATCCAGACGGTCTTGGCGTTTACGAATTCCCGCAGACCGTGATGTGACAATTCACGACCGTAACCTGAGGCCTTGATGCCGCCGAATGGCAGACGCGGATCGCTCTTCACCAAGCCGTTAACGAAGCAGGCGCCGCACTGGACCTGCCGCGCCAGGCGTTCACCGCGGGCGCTGTCCTGCGTCCACACGCTGCCGCCCAGACCGAAGCGGCTAGCGTTAGCCACCGCCAGGGCCTCAGCTTCATCACGCACTCGAATCACCGCGGCCACCGGACCGAACAGTTCCTGCTCGTAGGCAGGCATACCGGGCATGACGTGATCAAGGATGGAGGCGGCGTAATAATAACCGGGTCCGGGCAAGGGCGCGCAGCCGCTTACCGCTACCGCACCGCGGGCGATGCTGTCGCTCACTTGGCTATGCAATTCGTCGCGCAGGTCGCCGCGGGCCATGGGCGCCAGGGTGGTGGTCTCGTCACAGGGATCACCCGGCCGTAAGGCCTCCACCTCGCGCTTGAACTGCGTGAGGAAGCTGTCGGCGATGTCATCGACCACGATAAAGCGCTTGGCGGCGATGCAACTCTGCCCGGCATTCTGAAAACGGGAGGTCACCGCGGTGCGCACCGTCAAGGCCAGGTCCGCGTCGCCCAGGACGATGAAGGGATCGGCGCCGCCCAGTTCCAAGACACTCTTCTTGAGGTGAGCGCCGGCGGCGGCGGCCACTTGGCGCCCGGCGGGTTCGCTGCCGGTGAGGGTCACGGCATGGACACGGAGATCGGCGATGACCTGCTCGGTCTGAGCGGCACGGATCATCAGGGTACGGAATACCCCGCGAGGAAACCCGGCGTCGCCAAAGACCTTTTCGATGGCCAGGGCGCACTGCGGAACATTGGAGGCGTGTTTGAGTAAGGCGGTGTTGCCAGCGGCCAGGGCCGGCGCGGCGAAGCGAAACACCTGCCACAGGGGGAAATTCCAGGGCATGATGGCGAGCACGGTTCCCAAGGGCTGGTAGGCCACCAGGCTCTTGCCGGCATCGGAGGGGATGAGTTCATCGGCGACGAAGGCCGGGACGTGCTCGGCATAGTAGTCGCAGGCCAGGGCGCACTTTTCCACCTCGGCGCGCGCCTCGGCGCGGAGTTTGCCCATCTCCACGGTGATCAAACCGGCCAGCTCTTCTATATTATGTCGCAACACCTCGGCGGCGCGCCGCAGCAAGCGGCAGCGCTCACCCAGTGGGGTAGCCGCCCACGGCGGGGTGGCCAGGGCTGTCTCCGCCAGGGCGCGTTCTATGTGTGTGCTATCCCAGGCGTCGCATGCCCACACTTTTTCGGCGGTGGCGGGATTGACGGAAGTGAAGGCCATGGCATAAGTATACGCTGCAAACTGACGTGAAACACCTTGACCTTGGCCAGGTCAGCCGCGACAATCCAGCCGCCTGGAGAGAAACGGAGTGAAGAATTTGCTAAGCATGAAAAAGCATACGATTTGCGTCCTGGGCGGTACCGGCTTCGTCGGCCGTCACTTGGTAAATCTATTGGCGGCCTCCGGCCATCAAGTGCGCGTCGCTTCCCGCCATCGGGAACGGCATCGCGAGTTGCTGGTATTGCCGACGGTGCAGGTCGTCGATGCCAATATCCACGATACCCAGGTGCTGGGTGAGTTCATTGCGGGTTGCGATATTGTTATCAACCTGGTCGCCATACTCAACCAAGCCGGTCCGAACAATTTTCGCGCCGTGCATGTCGCCTTGCCCCACCAAATCGCACTGGCCTGCCGCGAGCAGGGTGTAAAACGCCTGCTGCACATGAGCGCGCTCAATGCCGACGCCAAACACGGTCCGAGCCGCTATCTGCAATCCAAGGGCGAGGGCGAAGACGTGGTGCATGCCGCAGCCGATGAAAATTTACAGATCACCAGTTTCCGGCCCTCGGTGATCTTCGGCCCCGGGGATCATCTCTTCAATCAGTTCGCCATGCTGTTGAAAAGGGCGCCGGGTATATTGCCGCTGCCCTGCCCCAATGCCCGTTTCGCTCCGGTGTACGTGGGTGACGTGATCCATGCCTTCAACAATGCCTTGGATAATAAGGCCACTTATGGCCAGCGCTACGATTTGTGCGGCCCGCGTGTCTATACCATGCGGGAACTGATGAGCTACACCGCTCGGATGATGGGGGTGAAACGTGAGCTGTGGGGCCTGTCGAACGGCCTGTCACGCCTGCAGGCCATGGTGATGCAGCTGCTGCCTGGCAAGCCCTTCACCATGGACAATTATCGCTCACTGCAAGTCGATGCGGTGTGCAAGAGTGAATTCCCAAGCGTGTTCAAGCTCGAGCCGACGGCGGTAGAGACCGTGGTACCCTATTATCTGGGGCGGCGTGATCAGCACGCCCTGTTCGATGCGATGCGCGTGCAGGCGCGCCACGATTATTAGCGGCCGCGGCAACGACGGACGTATCTTGCGGAGAATGCTTTGCAGATCTACCAGGTAGGCGGTTCGGTGCGGGATAAATTTCTGGGCCTGCCGGTCGCGGATCGGGATTGGGTGGTAGTGGGTGCGACGCCGCAAGAGATGGAGACCCTGGGCTATCGCCTGGTGGGCAAGGATTTCCCGGTGTTTCTCCATCCCCAATCCCACGAAGAGTACGCCTTGGCGCGCACCGAACGGAAGGTGGGTCCAGGATATAAAGGTTTCACCGTCCATGCCACCCCCGATGTGAGCCTGGAAGAAGATCTGCGCCGCCGCGATCTCACTATCAACGCCATGGCCCTGGCCCCGGACGGCACCCTGATCGATCCCTTCGGCGGCGGCGCCGATCTCCAGCAACGCCGCTTGCGCCACGTCTCGCCGGCCTTCAGCGAAGACCCGGTGCGCATCCTGCGCGTGGCCCGATTCGCCGCGCGCTTCGCCTCCCTGGGTTTTGAGGTGGCGGAGGAAACCCTGACCTTGATGCGCACCATGGTCGAGGCGGGAGAAGTCGACGCCCTGGTGCCGGAACGGGTATGGGCGGAATTGCTGCGCGCATTGAGCGAGGCCACGCCGTCACGCTTCTTCGAGGTATTGCGGGCCTGCGGGGCCTTGCGGGTGTTGCTGCCGGAAGTGGAGCAATTGTTCGGCGTACCCCAGCCGCCCCAGTATCACCCCGAGATCGATACCGGCGTGCATATCATGCAGGTGGTGGACCGGGCGGCGCAGCTGTCCACGGATGCGGCGGTACGTTTCGCCGCCCTGCTCCACGACCTGGGAAAAGGCACCACACCGCGCGAGGAATGGCCGCGCCACATCGGTCACGAAGAGCGCGGCCTGGGCCTGGTCGAGGACGTGTGCCGGCGCCTGCGCGTACCCAACGATTATCGCGACCTGGCAGTGTTGACGGCCAAGTATCACGGCCTCTGCCATCGTGCCGAGGAACTGCGTCCCGCCACCATATTGGATACCTTGCAGGCATTGGACGCCTTCCGCCGCCCGCAGCGCTTCGAACAGTTTCTGCTGGCCTGCGAGGCGGATTCCACCGGACGCCCGGGGCATGAACGGCAGCCGTATCCTCAGGCGGATTTATTGCGCCGCATGCTCGAGCTTGCCGCGTCCGTCGACGCCTCGGCGCTCGCCGCCCAGGGCATGAAGGGCGAAGCGGTGGCAACGGAACTGCGGCGGCGGCGCATCGCCGTTATCCGCACCGCGCGCGCCGAGGCAGGCGCCAACTCCGAGGATTCCGATTCATAGCGTGCAGATCTTCTGCTCCTGCCACTTCCGTCAGCGCGTAACCGATCACCGATCATGAAATATATTCTGGAAATGCTGTGCTTTCCTCCCGGGCTCAACATCGGCATCGCCCTGTTGTGCCTGGCAGTGTGGCGGCGCTGGCGCCGCGCCGCCATCGTCTTGCTGATCGGGGATGTGGCGATGCTGTATCTGCTCAGCCTGCCCTGGACCGCTACGGCGCTGATGGCCATCCTGCAACCCTACCCGGCTTTGCAGCCGCAAGATTTGAACCGTGTACAGGCACAGGCCATCGTGGTACTCGGCGCCGGCCGCTATCGCGATGCGCCCGAATACGGCGGTGACACCGTCTCTCAATTCGAACTGGTGCGCCTGCGCTATGCCGTACATCTGTACCGGCTGAGCCAATTGCCGCTGGTGCTGGTAGGCGGGGCAACCACCGCGGAGCAGGGCAGAATGCCGGAGTCGTTGCTCATGAAACAGGCGGCCATAGAGGATTTCGGCGTGCCGGTGATGTTGACCGAGGAACACAGCCGTACCACTGCGGAAAATGCGGCAAACGTCACCGCCCTATTGCGGGAACACGGCATTCATCGCATCTTACTGGTCACCCATGCCTGGCATATGCCGCGGGCGATGTGGGCCTTTCAGCACAGCGGCATCCAGGCGATTCCCGCCCCGACCGGCTTTATCAAAACGGAGGAAAACAATAGCGACTATCCATGGCTGCCCAGCGCCCGCAGCATGTATGAGGTGCGCTTGGCTCTGCACGAAATCGTCGGCATTCTGTGGTACCGGATCAGCGTGCATTGAATCGCAAAGCACAAATCCATCCCGGCAGTTGTTTGTTTCATACCATACGCAATTATCACAAAAATGAATCCGCACTCGCGCATAAAGCCAATGACTTTATGAAAGATCGACCTGGGGTTTTCATGTCGATCAATATGATATTCAGATTAACCCGCCGATAGGCAACCCATTCCCGCGCGGCACAACAGGTAATACATGACCAATAATTGACGCTCAACACGCTTGTTACCTAGAGAGACAAAAGCATACCGCACGTAGCTCGACCATGATGAAGGTAAGGGCGCAGCCAGCTTACAAGTCATTATATTTTCAATGTAATTATCATGCACAACGCACTGTGCTTTTAATATTGACTTCCCATGCCTCTCGTGCGAGTCTCAAAGCATGATTGCTTTGCATTCGAATCTGCAGCACGAACATCGCGATCATCCCGTTGTACAAGCCTATCCACCTCGATAACAAACGGGAGGTTTTTATGTTTGGAGTGCGCCATGTCATTGAGGGAGAATTTCCTGAGTTTCAATCAGAAATTAATCGCCTCAAAAATACCGATCCCGACTTCACACGCTTACTCGTCGAATACGATGAAACCGACAAGAAGATCTATGGATTGGAACAACAAAGTCTACCGATTTCCGACGATCATTTCGGCAGCCTGAAGCGGCATCGTTTAGAGCTCAAGGATCAGCTTTACACCATGCTCAAGCAGCAGGTTTACTCCTAGTAGCCACCGCCATGCAGAGGGGTCGTCGCAAGCGACGGCCCCTCATCTTTCAGATCTCTGAATTGGGCGCAATCGAATAAGCGCGGCGCCGTCATTCCAATCCGGCTAGGATAAGAGCACCGCCTCCAACTCGGCGAAGGTGTTGGCGATTTCCCCGGGAATGACATTCATCCCCAGTTGTCGGCCGATCTGGGTCGCCGAGAAAATGCCCCTTACTCGATGCGAATCGCTATCACCGTTTCTCTCCGCTACCAGCGCATGCTGGCGACCGAAGCTCTTCAAGCTTGCCACGATATCGCCGACACGAGCGCGAAACACATCGCGCAAAGGCAGAATGTCCAGTCCCGCTTGAGGTGTCATGATGTCGCGCACCAGAATATCATTGAAAGTGCCGCCCATGCGCTGCTGATGCCGCATGGGTTTCTCGCCGAGAATATCCGTCGCCGTAATCAGGCCGACGATTCTCTGGTCGCCGTCGACCACCAACAACAGCCGCACAGCGGCATCGATCATCCGTTGATTGGCCGTCTCGATAGTGGCGGCCGGCCCGATGGTTACCGCCATTACACGCTCCAGGTCCGTCATCACGGTCAAGGCCGGTGACTCCATTGTCACCTTCTGTGTTGGCGAGGCGGGCCGGCAGTATCTCGCCTTAGACGCCAAAGGGACACGGGGAAGCGGCAGATAGGGTTGGGTCATAACATCACCCTCCAATCTAGAAATACGAATCGCCTATAGCTTGAAAGTACACGCAATATCACAGCCGTATACGATGGCAGTTAATTAGATAACGGTGGAAGGCATCTAGTTCCCCACACAATTCCAATGAGTGGAGGATGTGAACATTATGCTGGAAAACTATCATGGCTTCCCGCTGAAGCTTACGCGAGTACAATAGGCCCGAGCATCGATCCGGAGGGACAGACCATGTCATTGGCGACCAAACAATGTATTCCATGCCAAGGCGGCATTGCGCCGCTGGACCGCACCGCAGCCGAACCCTATCTCAAGGACACTCCCGGGTGGGATCTGTCGGCGGATGCAACACGTATTCAGCGTAATTTTACGTTCAAGAACTTCGTAAGCGCGCTGGCTTTCGTCAACCGTATCGGCGAATTGGCGGAAAAACAGGGACATCATCCCGATATCGGCTTTGGCTGGGGGTACTGTACGGTAACCCTGTACACTCACAAGATCAAAGGCCTGCATGAAAACGATTTCATCATGGCGGCAAAGCTCAATGAGCTATATAACGCCGAGTGAGACGGCCCGCGGTTCACGCTTCAGCTTGGGAAAATACCGAAAGCGGCGTGCGATCTTTAGTGCAGGATCCGCGCGTAGATCTCATAGAGGGTCAGCAGGATCTCAATGACGATCAAGATCACGATATACCATTCCACCCGCAGACTGCGCTTGTGCTGCATCAGATCCAAGAGGGTCTCGGCCGTGCGGGAGATCAGATCAAGCTTGCGTTCTAGGGCCACATGGCGTTCGCGCAATTCGTATTCATCCTCGAGACGCACATAAAGACGTTCCAGTTCCGGTTGCTCCCATAGGATCTCGGGTTTTTCATCGATCTCGACGCGGCCGACGGTGGTATGCTGAATAAGCAAGGTCCCGCCGATGTGCCGCAGCAATTCCACATCCTTGTATGCGCTGCGCCCTTTCTGTTGCAGGCCATCCGCCAAGGGTTCGATACGATCGAAGACATCGCCCACGCGCTTTTCATAATGATCCAGCACCACGCTCTTAGCCAGAATATCCGCCACCACCTGCAAACGCTCCGGGCGGGTATCCTTGATGGAAATGACGTTGTTTTCCACCCGCTCTTCCTTGCCCGCATCGACATTGATATCGACGATCTCCGTCACCGGGGCATCGAAGGGATCGCGGATCAGGTGCTTGATGTGATTTAAAAACGAGGCCTGCGCGGCGGGAGCGAGATTGAACAGCACCACCGCACCATAGCGAAACAACACCGCGTATCCATGGTCGCCGGCGCTGATGATCAGAGGCAACACCGGAAGCAAGCGGCTGGACTCCAGCCCCTTCAAATCCAGCCTGCGGCCGACGAACAAGGCGCAGACCTTCAGCAGTGTCCTGTTGGGAATCAATTCGTTATGCATAACCGGGTATCCAAATACGGGTCACCGCGCAGTCTAGCGCAATGCCCCACCGCTGACCAAGGAACCGCTGCCAATTTACTGCAGACGCGCCGCACCGGATTAATAAGCTTGTTTTAAATAACATTTTTGAAAAACGACCCTATCTCTATTACAAGGCAGCCTACAGGGATTGTGGTAAGCTTTGCTTAAAATACACTATGTTACATTTTTGCAATTGCTGCCGGAGTACGTCCCGTAACAGGACGCGGGCGGCCATTCACTAGAGCGCTTTACAATGAGTAATAGCAACACCTCCATCCTGGTCGTGGACGACGAAGAACCGAACCGGGATATATTGTCGCGCCGCCTCGTCAAAGAAGGCTATGCCGTTACGGTGGCGGATGGCGGTAAACAGGCATTGGATATGCTGCGCCTGGAACACTACGATCTGGTGTTGCTGGATATAATGATGCCCGGAATCGACGGCTATGAAGTGTTGAAGCGCATCCGCTCCGAACCGGTCCTCCATGATACGCCCGTCATCATGGTTACAGCTCTTAACGACGAACCCAGTATCAAACGCTGCCTGGCCCTAGGCGCCAACGACTGCGTTGGAAAACCCTTCGAACTTACCTTTCTCAAATCCCGCATCCGGCAAGCCATTCAAGCCCTGAGCAATTTGCGCCGCGCCAACGCTGCAGAGGACGCGCCGACCGCTACCGTTTTGGTGGTTGACGACGACGAAGTAAATCGCGATTTACTGTCACGCCGCCTGACTAAAGCCGGGTATACCACCCAGACCGCCAGCAGCGGCGCCGAAGCGATGAACTTAATAAACGAGCACCGCTATGATCTGATCTTATTGGATATCATGATGGCGCAAATGGACGGCTACCAAGTCCTGCAGAAAGTCCGTTCACGGGAAGCGTACAAAGACACCCCCGTCATCATGATATCCGCCCTGGGGGATGCCGCTAGTATCGCGCGCTGCATGGAGCTGGGCGCCAACGACTACATCATGAAGCCGTATAATGCGAAGATCCTCAATGAGCGGGTATTTAAGCTGCTGGGCAATAAGACTCCTGCAACCCCGGCAGAACATATGTAGCTAAGGCCATGGCCCATTGCTAATCCGCATCCTTGGCACAACGAAATCCCACATCAATAAACTGCGAACCAGGCTGCATGTAGAGCCGGTAAGCCGTGCGGTAAAACTGTGAAAGGGCGTAATGACCCAGCCCACCCCAGCCCCCGCCACGCACCACCTTGTATTTCTCTCCGAAGGTCTTGTCGGTGTAGCTGTTGCCGGCATAGGGCTTGTACCAATCCTTCACCCATTCCATGACATTGCCCGACATGTCCATCACCCCGTAGGGCGACGCCCCTTGCGGGTAGGAGCCCACCGGCGCCACGCCGAATTCCCAGTCATCCACCTCGCCGGCATTGAGCCGGTGGTTGTCCCAGTCATTGCCCCATGGATACTCTCGGCCGTCGCTGCCGCGCGCCGCCTTTTCCCACTCCGCCTCGGTGGGTAGGCGTTTCCCGACCCAGGTGCAAAAGTCATGGGCATTGAACCAGTTCGCTTCGGCCACCGGCAGGGGATCCAGTTTGGCCTGGCGGGCGGCGATGGCCTTCATCAATGCATCGCGCTTCATGGTGCGGGTGTCCATGTCGAGATGAAAGGTATCGCTGGCCAAACGGCGCAGGGTCGGCAGGTCGGCGACGGCCAATACCTCAGGCGTCAATAAATAACCGTTGTCTTTCCAGGAAGGCGGGAACCAGTAGTTGGTCTTGCGCACGAACTCGCGGTACTGGAGGTTAGTCACCTCATATTTGTCGATCTTGAATGCTGGAAGTTTGACTGTATGCTTGGGATGCTCGTCCACGTAAAAGGGTTTCGATGAGCCGTATTCTTCGCCCAGTTTGGCGGTATCCACCTTGTCGCTGCCCATGATGAAGGGGCCGGCGGGGATCAACACCATCTCGCCCACCGCTTGCGGCGAAGGTGCAGTCGCCGCAGCGTCGCCATACACCGTCCCCGCCCACACCAACAGTAAACACCCGACCCATACGATTTTTTTATTCTCCATGCCCTCTACCTTTTATAAAATCCGACGATCCGCCACACGGTATCGCAGCCGCTTGGTATCCGCTACCATCAATCCCGCAGGCATGATCGCACTAGCCGAGAATCCGTCATGATCAAAATTCTCACCATTAACACCCGCGGCCAGGGTCTCCACGAATTTACCCACGAGGTGGCGACAGTGGTCAAAAGCGCCGGTCTCGATCAAGGCCTGTGCACCCTGTTTATCCGTCACACTTCGGCGAGTCTGCTCATCCAGGAAAACGCCGACCCTTCGGCCCGCCATGACCTGGAGACCTGGCTGAACCGGATGGTGCGCGAGGATGATCCCCATTATACCCACACCCTGGAGGGCCGCGATGACATGCCCTCTCACATCAAGGCGGCGCTCACCGCCACCTCTCTCAGCGTCCCCATCTTGGACGGCCGTCTATGCCTGGGCACCTGGCAAGGCATCTATCTGTGGGAACATCGCCACCACGGCGATACCCGGCAGGTGGTGGCACATATCGGCACCTAAGGCCGCTCGATACCGGCGTTATCCTGAAGCCAGCTTATGCGCCGCCCGCGTGGTCTCGGGCAAGCGATAGCGGGTAGTGCAGCGCAACACATAATCGACGGCGGTATCCAAGGCGACGCAGTGACCGACGGAGATGTACAAGGGCCGTACGCCGTGACGGGTGCGCAACACCGTACCGATCAGCTCGCCTTTATCGTATAAGGGCTGCCGCGCCCCCTTGTCATCCGCCAGCGGCGCATGGGTTCCGATCAAGCGACTCTTCGCCACGCCGATGGCGGGCAAATCGGTCAACACACCCAAGTGGCAGGCGATGCCGAAGCGCCGCGGATGGGCCTGCCCTTGTCCATCGCACAACAACAGGTCCGGCAGCTGCTGCAAGTGCTGCAAGGCATCCAACACCGCTGGGACTTCGCGAAAAGACAACAGACCGGGGATATAGGGGAACGCCGTAGGCCGGCGGGCGATGGCATATTCCTGCGGCTCTAATTCAGGAAAACTCAGCACCGCCACCGCCGCGCGGGTCACGGCGCCGCGCTCTTCAAATCCCACATCCACCCCCGCCACGGTGGCGATGCGGGTAAAGCGATCGGCAGCGATGACCTCGTTGCGCAAACGCTGTTGCAGGGCGATCGCCTCGGCGGCGGTCACGTCCCACGGATGGCGATGCCGAATTCGCATGCCCTAAGGCATCATCTTCTGGACCTTGCGCACGTCCGCCATTTCCTGTTTGGAATAAACACCCTCCAGTCCCTGGGGGGCATTGACGTTGGTGTGCGGCATGAACAACAACTCCACCAGATCTCTGGCAGTTTGATCGTTGACATCCCAGCCGCCGGCGGCCATCTGGTGCAGGGTGGATGAATAGCTGTAGCCGCTGGCGGCAAACACCTTGACCACGAAATCCTTGCGCTTGTCGGGCGGCAGGCGCATGGGACTGACCGGCACATTCTGGGCAAGCTTGGTGTATTCGTCCGCCAAATGATGCAAGACCGCCTTATCCCCTATGGGCACCGGTTTACCGGGTTCATCCGCAGTGGAACAGCCCGCCAATATCAGCCCCGCCAGCAACAGACCTATCCTCAACATGCATCTCTCCCTATTCGCGCTCGCCCGCCTGCTGCAAGGCCTGCACTATTTTATCGTGACTCTCCTTCATGGCCAGCATCAGCGGCGTCATGCCGTCCTCAGTACGCAGCTTGTAATCCGCGCCATGGCTCAACAACAAAGCCACCACCTGGCCGTGGCCGCGGGCGGCGGCCCAATGCAATGCCGTCCAACCCTCTTCCTTTTCCTGATCGTTAACCGCCGCGCCATGTTCAAGCAGCACCCGCACCACATCCACATGGCCCTTCATGGCCGCGCGCATCAGGGGCGTCCACCCGGACTGATCGCGGGCATTCACATCCGCGCCGTGGGCCAGCAGCAATGTCACCAGCTCGGCATTCCCGGCCCGCGCCGCATGACTCAGAGCGGTCCAGCCATAATTGTTCCTGGCGTTGACATCAGCCCCCTTGGCGATCAGCGCCGAGACCGCCGCCTTATCGCCCGCAACCACTTTATCCATCAAGGGGGTATTCTTATCGCAGGCGGATACCAAGACACAGGCCGCCGCCAGGAACATCCATGCTAGTCGCCGCATCGCTCACCACTCTCTCTATCAGGATCAATACGTTATTTTAACATCATCCGCCGCGTAAGCCCGTACCGCGTGAAATACAGTATGATAAGTGGTCTAATTTACAGAGTATGACGAAAGAGGTTTTTTCATGCCGATGTATAAATGCCCGCGCTGCCACACCCCGAGCATACCCATCAAGGATAAATATCGCGCGGGAATCTGGGGAGTCGTCTATTGCGAGCACTGCAAGGCCAAGCTCTGCGCCTATCCGATATTATTGGGCTTATTATATATAGTCTACTGCTGGGACATCGCCTGGTTCGCCGGCCTCTACTACTTCACTCACAATTCCATGGATTTCGTGTACATGGTGCTCGGTTGGCTGCTGCTCGACGCCCTTAACATCACCCTCATGCCTTTGGCGGTGATGAAGGGTAGTCCGCGTCACTGATGCCGGTCAAAGCCCGATCCATCATACTATGCCCCATATCCTAGGCATCGGCATCGCCACCCTGGATGTCATCAACAGCGTGGACGGCTATCCGGCCGAGGATAGCGAGGTCCGCGCCCTGCACCAAGAGCTGCGCCGCGGCGGCAACTGCACCAACACCCTTGTAGTGCTCAGCCAGCTCGGCCATCGCTGCGCATGGGGCGGCGTGCTGGCGGCCGAACCGGACAGCACCTATATTTGCACTGACCTGGAACACCACAAAATCGACCTCGCCGCGGTGCGCACCCTGAACCACGGCAAAGTCCCGACCTCGTATATCACGCTGAACCGGCGCAACGGCTCGCGCAGCATCGTCCACTACCGCGACCTGCCCGAATTCGGCCATGAAGATTTTGCGCAGATCGATTTACGCGACTATGACTGGCTGCACTTCGAGGGCCGTAATGTCGCCGCGACCCGGCGCATGCTGGAAAAAGCCAGGGAACTGGCACCCGCTATACCGCGCTCGGTGGAGATCGAAAAGCCGCGCGCCGACATGGAACAATTGTTCCCACACGCCGATGTACTGCTGTTCTCGCGCCACTTCGCCACTAGCCGCGGTTACGATGACCCGCAACGCTTCCTGGACGACATCGCCCGCCAGACACCCGCCGTCACACGGACCTTGGCGTGGGGCGAGGCCGGTGCCTATGCCCTGGACCGCGACGGTCGCCTGTTTCACAGCCCGGCCTACCCACCGCCGCAACTGGTCGATACCCTCGGCGCCGGCGATACCTTCAACGCCGGCATCATCGACGCCCTGCTGCGCGGCATGGCCCTCGCCGAAGCGCTGCAGCGGGCCTGCCAACTCGCGGGCCGCAAATGCGGACAGCCGGGCTTCGATTTTATTACTCCGTAGCAGACGGCGGCGCTCAGGTCTTGAGCCGGTAGCCGGTCTTGAACATCCACCACACCGCCAGCAGACACAGCGTCAGGAACACCAAGGTCATGACCAGGCTGACACCGGCGCTGATGTCGGAGACATCGTAAAAGCTCCAGCGAAAACCGCTGATCAGATAGACCACCGGATTGAATAAGGTGATCTTCTGCCACAGCGGCGGCAACATGCTGATGGAATAGAAGCTGCCGCCGAGAAAGGTCAGCGGCGTGACGATCATCAAGGGCACGATCTGCAGCTTTTCGAAACCGTCCGCCCAGATGCCGATGATGAAGCCGAACAGGCTGAAGGTCACGGCGGTAAGCACCAGAAAACCGAGCATCCACACCGGGTGCGCGATATGGTAGTCGACGAAAAACCGTGCCGTGATCAGGATCAGGATTCCCAGGATGATCGACTTGGAGGCCGCGGCGCCCACATAACCGACCACGATCTCGACAGTGGAGACCGGCGCCGACAGCACTTCGTAGATCGTCCCGGTAAACTTGGGAAAGTAGATGCCGAAGGAGGCATTGGAAATACTCTCGTTCAACAGCGACAGCATGATCAAGCCGGGTATGATGAAGGCCCCGTAGCTGACCCCGTCGATCGCGCCCACCCGAGAGCCGATCGCCGCCCCGAACACTACGAAGTACAAGGATGTGGACAGCACCGGCGAGGCGATGCTCTGCATCAATGTCCGCCAGGTGCGGGCCATTTCAAAAAGATAGATGGCGCGGATGGCATACAGGTTCATGGCTTCTCCCTCACCAGACTGACGAAGATTTCCTCCAGCGAGCTTTCGCTGGAATGCAGGTCCTTGAAGTCGATACCGTGTTCGGCGAGGCGCCGCAGCAGCGGCGCAATGCCTGTCTGTTCCTGGTGCACATCAAAGGTGAAGATCAGCTCATTGCCGTCGGCGGACAGCTCCAGGGGCTGATCGGCGAGCTCGCGGGGAATACCGGCCAGTGGGATTTGCAGACTGAGCTTCAACTGCTTCTTGCCCAGCTTCTTCATCAACGCGGCCTTGTCTTCCACCAGGATGAGTCGTCCCTTGCTGATCACCCCGATGCGGTCGGCCATCTCCTCGGCCTCCTCGATGTAATGGGTGGTGAGGATGATGGTCACACCGCTTTCCCGCAACCCGCGTACCAGTTCCCACATGTCGCGCCGCAATTCGACATCGACGCCGGCGCTAGGCTCATCGAGAAATAGAATCCGCGGTTCGTGGGACAAGGCCTTGGCGATCATCAAGCGGCGTTTCATTCCTCCGGACAGGGTGATGATCTTGGCGTCCTTCTTGTCCCACAGAGAAAGATCGCGCAGCACCTTCTCGATCAAGGCCGGATCGGCCGGCTTACCGAACAGACCGCGACTGAAATTCACCGTGGCCCATACCGTCTCGAAGGCGTCGGTGGTCAGTTCCTGCGGTACCAGTCCGATCTTGGCGCGCGCCGCCCGATAGTCCGTAACGATGTCATGGCCATCGGCCACCACCTCTCCCTGACCGGGATTGACTATCCCGCAGATGATATTGATCAGCGTCGTTTTGCCGGCGCCGTTCGGCCCCAATAAGGCGAAGATCTCGCCGCGCCGGATCTCAAGATTGATGTTGTGCAGCGCCTGAAAACCCGAACCATAGGTCTTGGTGAGATTCTTGATGGAAATGATGGCCGGCACACGCCCCCCCTGTAATGCAGATAAAACCGTCGCGAACGCCTGCCGGATTATAAAGCATTAGTGATTCAAGAGACGTGGCAGGATTTATTCTCGCCATTGCGTGCCGATGTGAGAATATTAAGGTGGGCGGCGGCGATTACCGATCTTTCAGAAGAATAAGGCGCTTTGACTCTCCGCCAAGCTGGCTTGACCGTCCGAAGCTCTAAACCACAATTTTCTGAATCAGCTTCTTTATCAAGGCGGACTCGAACGGCTTATCCACGATGGCGGACACCCCGAGCTGGTCCACGGCCGCAAGACGACCCATATCCGTCTCGGACGTCACCATCATGACCGGCGTGTCCGCATACTTTTCCTTGCTGCGGATAAAGCCGATCAATTCTTTGCCATCCATCTCCGGCATGTTGTAGTCGGTCAAGATCAGATCGTAATTGTTTTGTTCGAGCAAAGGCATGGCCGCTTTGCCGTTTTCGGCCTGGGTAATATTAACTATCCCCAAGTTACGCAATGTCTTGAGGATATGCTGGCGGGAAAAGCGGCTGTCGTCGACCACCAGGACAGCAAGTTCTGCGGGATTATATCTTTCCAGTTCGAGTTGTTCCGGTTCTATGTAATCCAGCGTGGTGGCCAGGGCCTTTTTCAGCTGTTCGTATTCAAACGGTTTGGGCAGGATGGCAACGGCCCCGGCCTGGCGCACCGGATCCAGGTAGCGGATATTGGTTTCACTGGAGATGAGAATGAAGGCGATATCGCGCAGGTCTTCTTGAGCACGCATGGTTTCGATCAACTCGACCCCGGTCATATCGGGCAAATGCATGGCGCTGATGACCAGATCGGGTTTGCGCTTCGCCATGGCCTGCAGCGCGCTCTGACCGTTTTCCACGCAATCCAGGTGCTGGATGGCCGATACGGTCAGATACTCGCGGATGATGTGGCTCTGCGTCGAAGAAGGTTCGACCAAAACAACGACCAGTTGCTCGAGATTGGCTGCTTTCATGAGGCTCCCTGATGTCTGTCCATATAGTAGTGGCATGTGCTTGCGCTCCCGGCCGTTAGCCCTACGGCTGCCATTCGGCACATATCTATATCGAATCGTTCAGGATTTTAATTAACCGGCCTCGTTCCTACCCGCCCGTATGCGGTTTACCGGGGGATGTTTGGAACCGCCGCCGACTACGGCCCGGACGTTTCCAAGCGGTCGGCCCGGCGCAAGGCCGGAAACAGTTTGGCCCATATGGCGGTCACGGCGATGGAACCGATGCCGCCCAGCAGCGCCGAGCCGACCGGGCCCAGCAAGCGTGCCGCCACCCCGCTCTCGAATTCGCCCAGTTCGTTCGAGGCGCTGATGAACATCCCCGACACGGCGGAAACACGACCGCGCATCAGGTCCGGCGTCACCACCTGCACCAGGCTCTGACGAATGAAGACCGAGATGACATCCGCCGCACCCAGCACGACCAAGGCGGCCATGGACAGCATCAGATCCCGGGAAACGGCAAAGACGATGGTCGCAAGACCGAAGACCACTACCGCCCATAGCATCCACGCACCCGCGTAGCGGTGAATAGGTCTGAAGCTCAGCAGCAAGGCCATCAAGCCGCCGCCTATCGCCGGCCCGGAACGCAATAGGCCGAAGCCATGCGGCCCGACGCTGAGAATATCGTGGGCATAAACGGGCAACAGCGCCGTCACCCCGCCGAGCAACACGGCGACCAGGTCCAGGGAGATGGCGCCGAACACGACCTTGTTCGACCAGATATAGGCCAGACCCTCGCGGATCATGGCCATTCGCGAAGCGCCGTTATGCACCGGCCGGGTATTGCCGCGTATCGACGTGAAGGCGGTGAGCGCCAACAGATACGAGCCGGCCGCAACGGCGTAGGAAAGCGAGATGGAAACGGCGCACAGCACCCCACCCAGCCACGGCCCCAGGATCATGCCCCCCTGGCTGCCGAGAGAACTCCAGGCGATGGCTCGCGGCAGCAACTCGATGGAAACCAGCATCGGCCCCAGCGCGCTGGCTGTCGGGATGATGAAGGCGCGCGCCACCCCGAACAGGGCCGCGACGGCAAAAATCAGCACCAAAGGAGGATGTGCCGACCAGGCGATGGCGGCCAGCGCGGCGGCGCATAACAGCTGCAGCAAGGTTGCAGCGAGCAGAATCTTACGCCGGTCGTAACGATCCGCCGCCGCCCCGGCCAGCAAACTCAAGGCGAACAGCGGCAAAAACTGCACCAGCCCGACCATTCCCACCAGGAATGCGCTTTGTTCGACACTGTGACTCAGGCGCGCAATGGTATAGACCTGCCACCCCAGGGTAACGCTCATGGTGAAAGTGCCGAGCGTGGAGAGAAAACGACCTAGCCAGAACTTGGCAAAATAACCGTGGCGAAAAACCTGGAGGGAAGAATTCAAGGAAGCATGCAAAAGATGTACATCCGGGCTGAAGAATGAGGGTTCGTTATTTCAAGCACTGACAAGACACACGAGGAAGCACGCGGGCAGGCGCATAGATTGCGGCCGAGCTTCCCCCCACCCCGACATCAACGTAAAATAAAATTATACACTCATCCTTGAATACCATGATCGAGATCTACGACCGCCGCGGCTTCACCCTGCTCTTGTCCGTGGACGGCGATACGCTGCAAGGCGCACAGCTGGCGGGCGCCGACCTTAACGATGCCAACCTGGTACAGGTGGATTTGCGCCATGCCGATTTGAGCGGCGCCGGTCTGCGTGATGCGGATCTGCGCCTCGCCAAGCTGTCCCAGGCCAAGCTCGGCGGCGCCGATCTGAACGGTGCAGATCTTTCCAGGGCAAATCTGGAAGGTGCCGACCTGCGCGGCGCCAAGTTACTCGGCGCCAAGCTGACGGGAGCCGAGTTGCGCGGTGCCACTATCGAACGCAAGGCCCTGCTTACCGCGGACAGCCGCGACGCGCGACTGGAAGAGGCCATCATCGTTTGAGCTGCGTAACAAGCATTCACCGCAAAGACGCAAAGAATGCAGAAAAAATCCAAATATCAAATTTTTGCGGCCTTTGCGCCTTTGCGGTGAATAGATTTTGCTTTTACTTAGCTATGACTTGAGTTTGAGGCTGACCAGATCCAGCTCGGCACCATGGGCGGGCGTGAACACCTGCTGCGCGCCTTGTGACTTGAGCCGTGCGGCGAAGGGATCCATGGCCTGGGGTTCGCCATGTACCAGGACCACCGGTGGCCGCGCGCTGAAACCTCCGTACCACTCGGCGAGGCCGTTGCAATCGGCGTGGGCGGAGAAGCCACCGATGGTACGGATTTTCGCCGCTACGCGGATGGCCTCGCCCCACAGATGAATGGTGTCGATCCCCTCCACCAGCGCGCGTCCCAGTGTCCCCCGCGCTTGAAAGCCCACGATCAACACCTGACACTTGCGGCGCCAAATATTGTGCTTGAAATGGTGTTTGATGCGCCCGCCCTCGCACATACCGCTGCCGGCGATGATAATGGCGCCGGACTCGACGCGGTTGATGCCCATAGATTGCTGGGCGGTACGGGTAAAGCGCAGGTTGGGCAATTCAAAGATATCGCCGTTGTGACGGCGCTCGTTGCGGGCCTCACGATCGAACAGTTCGTAATGACGGCCGTAGACCTCGGTGGCCTGGATGGCCATGGGGCTGTCGAGAAAGATCGCCCAGCGATCCAAATTCCAGCGCTCGTAATTGCGCTTGAAGGCGTATAACAGTTCCTGAGTGCGTCCCACGGCGAAGGCGGGGATCAATATATTGCCCCGCCCCTGTTGCATGACGGTGAATACCTCATCCAATTCCGCCCAGGTATCATCCCAGGAGCGGTGGGCGCGATCGCCGTAGGTGCTTTCCATTACCACCAGGTCGGCCTCGCTCACCACCGCAGGATCGCGCAGGATCGGCGCGCCTTTGTGGCCGAGGTCGCCGCTGAAGACGATCTTGCGCCGCACGCCGCCCTCTTCCAGCCACAGCTCAACGATGGCCGAACCCAGGATGTGGCCGGCATCCTGTAAGCACAGCGTGACGCCTTTCATGATCTCGAGGCTTTCACCGTATTCGACGGTCTTGAAGCGGCGCATCGCCGTCTGCGCATCGGTCATGGTATAGAGGGGCTCCAACAGCGGCAGGTGTTTGCGCTGGCGCTTGCGGTTCTCCCACTCCACATCCTTCTCATTGAGATAGCCGGCATCCTTAAGCATGATGCGCGCCAGATCCCGGCTGGCGGAATGAGTATAGATAGGGCCGCGATAGCCGGCCTTCACCAGCAGGGGTATGCGCCCGGAATGATCCAGATGAGCGTGGGTGAGGATCACCGCATCGAGTTGATGTACATCGAAGGGAAACGGCGCGCGATTACGCTCCTCATCCGCCGGCTCGCCCTGCACCAATCCGCATTCCACCAGCAGTCGGCGCCCGTTGACCTCGATGAGGTAACAGGAACCGGTCACCTCGCGGGTCGCCCCCCAGAATTCGATCTTCATGCCCAGGCTACTCGTTGTCGTTATCGTTCACTGAGAATTCACATCATCAAGCGCCCGCCGCCGGCCATGACGACCACCATCAATCCGATGATCAGATTGATCCCGACCATGCGTCGGATCTGCGCCAGCTGCTTGCCGCCCGCCTCCCAGTCCTGCTCGCTCACCGCCCGCTTCAGTCGGCGAAACGGCGCGAAAAATATATGGCCGAAGATCGCCATCATGATCAAGCCCATGGCCTGCATGAGATGCACAAATATAGGCGTGTTGGCCATGGAGCCGAACATACCGAACATCATAGGATAGCCGGTCAACAACAAACTGATCACGGCAAACCACACCCAGGGGAAAAATCCGGTGAATACCCGCGCCCACAGGGTAAGGCGCTGCGGCGGTTCCAGTGTTGCCGCCGCCATCGGCCGCAACACCATATAGGCGAAGAACATACCGCCCACCCACACCGTCGCCGCCAATAGATGCAACATCAAGGCGATTGCCATCAGCTTGTCCTTTCTTGGTTAGCACTCCGTGCGCCGGAGATTAACGCATTTCGCTGCTGGTCTAAAACGCACAGCCTATTTCTTCATGCGTCGAGCACGGCCCAGTGCTGTTGCAAGCGCTTCACCGACACCGGCACCGCGGTCTTCAGCTCCTGAGCGAACAATGATACACGCAGTTCCTCCAGCAGCCAGCGAAAGTCCTCCAGGGCGGGAGCGGCACTACCGAGCTTGCGCTGTTTCTCGGCACGCTGCAAATAGACCTGCCACAGCGGCGCAAGCTGTGCCAGCAAGGGGCCGTCCCGTCCGGCATGCTGTTCAAGCTTGGTGAGCCGCAGGTCCACGGCCTTGAGATAGCGCGGCAGATGGCGCAACTGCCCGTAAGGTGTGGCGGTGACAAAGCCGGAATAGATGAGATGCCGCAGCTGCTCCTGGATGTCGCTCAGGGATTTCAGCCACGCCGGCTTTACCGCGCCTTTGAGGCGTTTGAGCAATGCATGATAAACCGCCAGGGTCTCGGCCACCCAGGCGCAAAGTTCATTGGCGACGGGGATAAGCCGGGCCAGGCCCGCCTCCTTGATTTCCTCGAACTGCGCGCGGCTGCGCGGCAAGGCCCGGTCACCGAGAAAGGCCTGTTCGGTGATGGCGGAAAGCAGGTCGGACTTGAGGACTGCGCAATCACCGACACTCGCGTAATGCAGACACATGCTCTGGATACCCGGCAGATTCTTTTCCAGATATTTGATCCGTTCCCGCGCCTGCAACATATATAAGCGCCGCACGCCGCCGCGCAGGGCGGTCTCGGCCTTGGCGAGCGAATCCAGGAGGCGCAGGGACACGCCGCCTTTTTCCTCCACCAGGGCCGGATAACCGACGAGGCTCATTCCGTGGCGTTCGAATTCCACCTGTTCCGGCAATTCGCCGAAATCCCACTCCGTCACCTGCTCGCGCTCGAAATCACTGCTGGGCAGCTGAGCGAAGGTCGCGGCGGCCTGCTCCCCTTGCTCGCCTTGCAAGCGCGCCACGTCCCGGCCCATGGCAACGACCGTCTCGCCGTCGCCCCTCACCACCTTGACGTTCATGCGCAGATGCAGCGGCAAAGCGTCTTCCTGCCAGGCATCGGCGGGGATGGTGACGCCGGTCATGCGCAATAACTGCCGGGCCAGCACCTCGCACAACGCACCCTCTCCCGCCGCCACAGCCTGTAGACAGGCATCGGCGAAGTTAGGCGCGGGCACGAAATTACGCCGCAAGGCCTTGGGCAGGGTCTTCAACAGGGCGATGATCTTGTCGCGCAACAGCCCCGGCACCAGCCATTGCACTTGTTCCGGGCGCAGTTGATTGAGCAGGGCGAGGGGCACGGTCACCGTCACACCGTCCAAGGGGTGGCCGGGCTCGAAATGATAGCTCAAGGGCAGGCGCATGCCGGCGATGTTGAGGTGATCCGGGAACTGTTCGGCACTGACCTCCGCGGCGCCGCGCTGCATGAGGTATTTCTTGCTGAGCAGCAGACGCTGCGGATCCTCGCGCTCCGCCTCTCTGCGCCAGCGCTCGAAGCGGCGTCCGTCGCAAATATCGGCGGGGATGCGCTCGGCGTAGAATTCATAGAGGGTCTGTTCATCCACCAGGATATCGCGGCGCCGCGCCTTGTGTTCCAGGTCTTCCACATCGTGGATCGCCGCCTGGTTGTGGGCGAAGAACGGCGCACGGGTTTCGTACTCGCCGGCCACCAGGGCGCTGCGGATGAAGATCTCGCGGCTGAGCTTGGGATCGATGCGCCCGTAGTGGATCTTGCGCCGCGGGATGAGGGGCAAGCCATAGAGGCTGACCCGCTCAAAACCCATGACCGCCTGTTGCGACTTCTCCCAGTGGGGATCGAAGTAATGACGTTTCACCAGATGGGCGGCGAGCTGCTCCACCCACTCGGGTTCGATCTTGGCCACGGTGCGCGCATAGAGGCGGGTGGTCTCCACTAGTTCCGCCGCCATCAGCCACTTGGGAGACTTCTTGAACAAGGCCGAGCCGGGGAAGATATGGAACCGGGTACCGCGCGCCCCGAGATAATCTCGCTCCTCGCCCTTGCAGCCGATGTTGCCCAGCAAGCCGGCCAACAGGGCACGGTGGATCGGCTCATAATCGGCCGGTTGTTGGTTGAGGCGAAAACCCATGGGCTTTACCAGACTCAGCAATTGCGAATGGACATCGCGCCAGTCCTGGATGCGCACATAGGAAAGAAAATTTTCCCGGCAGTACTTGCGCAGCTTGTTGTTGCTCAAATGGCGCGCCTGCTCATGATAGTGTTCCCACAGTTTGAGATAGGCGAGGAAGTCGGAACGCTCATCGGCGTAACGCGCGTGTTTCTGGTCGGCGGCCTGCTGCGCCTCCAACGGCCGCTCGCGGGGATCCTGCACCGCCAGGGCGGAGGCGATGATCAGGATCTCGGCTAGACATTGCTCCCGGCGCGCGGCGAGGATCATGCGCCCGATACGCGGATCCACCGGCAATTTGACCAGGTCGCGCCCCAAGGGCGTCAAGCGCCGCGCCTTTACAGGCCCGGCAGGGGATGGCTTGTCGTCCACCGCCCCCAGTTCTATCAGGGTTTGATAACCGTCCTTGATGAGCCGTGGATCGGGGGGATCGATGAAGGGGAAGCGCTCCACATCACCCAGGGCCAGCACCTCCATCTGCAGGATCACCGCCGCCAGATTGCTGCGCTGGATCTCGGGGGCGGTGAACGGCGGGCGGTTGCGATAATCCTCCTCCGCGTAGAGGCGCACGCATACCCCGGCGCTCACCCGGCCGCAGCGCCCGGCGCGCTGATTAGCGGAAGCCTGGGAGATGGGTTCGATGGGCAGGCGCTGCACCTTGGCGCGATGACTGTAGCGGCTGATGCGCGCCAGGCCGGTATCGATGACGTAACGAATGCCGGGGACGGTGAGCGAGGTCTCCGCCACGTTGGTGGCAAGCACGATACGGCGCCCGGTGTGAGACTGAAACACCTTGTTCTGTTCGGCGGCGGACAACCGCGCATACAAGGGCAGGATCTCGGTGTGGGGCGGATGGTGTTTGCGCAAGGCCTCGGCGGTGGCGCGGATCTCCCGTTCACCGCTGAGGAAGATGAGGATGTCGCCGCGATCGATACGGCCCAACTCGTCCACCGCATCGAGTATCGCCTGCTGCATGTCGCGATCGCGGCCGTCTTCGTCCTCGGCCAGCAAGGGACGGTAGCGCATCTCCACCGGATACATGCGTCCCGAGACCTCGATGATGGGCGCACCGTCGAAATGTTGGGCGAAACGCTGCGGATCGATAGTGGCCGAGGTGATGATCAGTTTGAGATCGGGACGCTTGGGCAGCAATTGCTTGAGATAGCCCAGGAGAAAATCGATATTGAGGCTGCGCTCGTGGGCCTCGTCTATGATCAGGGTATCGTAGTGATCCAGATAGCGGTCGTGCTGGGTCTCGGCAAGCAGGATACCGTCGGTCATCACCTTGATGTAGGCGTCGGGACTGGTGTGGTCGCTGAAACGCACCTTGTAGCCCACAGTCGCGCCCATGGGCGTTGCCAGTTCCTCGGCGACCCGCGCCGCCACGGTGCGCGCCGCAATACGACGCGGCTGGGTGTGGCCTATCATCCCCGCCACGCCGCGCCCCAGGCTCAGGCAGATCTTGGGCAGTTGGGTGGTCTTGCCCGAACCGGTCTCGCCGCACACGATCACCACCTGGTGGCTGGCGATGGCCGCGGCCAGTTCCTCGCGGCGCGCCGATACCGGCAGCTCTTCGGGGAAGCCGGGAACGGGGAGTGCCGCCCGGCGCTGTGCACAGCGCGCCTTGGAGGCGGCGATCGCCGCATTCAAGGCCTGCCATGCCTCTTCGTCAGCCGAGCGCGCGCGCTGCAACTTGTGCAGGCGTCGGCGCAGACCGTGTTGATCGCGCCGCAGGCACAAGTCTATGTCCGCCATCAGGGATTTGAGGGTGTCTTGGCGATCCACGGCAAGCGTTTCGTCATTCGTTTCGGGCTAAAGCCGGGTATTTTACGCGGCAAACACCGCTTGCGCATGCGGCGGGCGACATTCATCGTGCTTGCGTGCGTTTGGCGCCACAGCTGGGAAGTCCTTCGTGAGATCTTCCGCCACTTGCCCCGTGCTTCATGTTATAAAATGGCGTGCCGGCATGGCTATTCCGCAATCGCCGGCCCCTCGTATCAACATCCGCAGCAGTAAGTCAGAAAGGATGGGCCATGGGATTGCTGGTCAATGGTCAATGGCAGGACGCCTGGTATCCCACCGAAAAGACCGGCGGCCGCTTCGTCCGTCAGGAGAGCAGCTTCCGCAACTGGGTGACCGCGGACGGCTCCTCCGGCTACCTGGCGGAGCCGGGGCGCTATCATCTCTACGTGTCGCTGGCCTGCCCCTGGGCGCACCGCACCCTGATCTTTCGCAAGCTGAAAGGACTGGAAGACAGCATTTCCCTATCGATCGTCGATCCCTATATGGGTCCCCAAGGCTGGGCCTTCAGCGACTACCCCGGCTGCATCGCCGACACGGTCAACGGCTGCGACTACCTGCACCAGCTCTACACCAAGGTCCAGGCCGATTACACCGGCCGGGTCACGGTACCGGTATTGTTCGACAAACACAGCCAAACTATCGTCAATAATGAATCGTCCGAGATCATCCGCATGCTCAATGACGCCTTCGGCGGCGCCGGACCGGATTTCTTTCCCGCCGAATTGGAAGACGAGATGAATGCCGTCAATGCCGAGGTCTACGCCGGCATCAATAACGGCGCCTATAAGGTGGGCTTCGCCACCCGTCAGGCCGCCTATGAAGACGCATTCGACGCATTGTTCGCCGCCCTGGATAAGCTTGAGGAGCGGCTGTCACGGCAACGTTATCTGCTGGGCGGGCGCCTCACCGCCGCTGATTGGCGGCTGTTCACCACCCTGGTGCGCTTCGACGCCGTGTATTACGGGCACTTCAAATGTAATCTGCGGCGGCTGGTGGATTACCCGAATCTATGGGACTACCTGCGCGAGCTCTATCAAATACCGGGCGTAGCGGAGACGGTGAATATGGATCACATCAAGACCCACTACTACCGCAGCCACACCACCATCAATCCCATCGGTATCGTGCCCAAGGGACCCTTGCTGGACTTCACGCTGCCCCATACCCGGCAAGGCCTGTCATGACGGTCGCTTGCCGGCGAGGGCCTGTTTGAGCGGTTCCAGATAGTCCGCGTAATCCCGCCACCACCCCACCGCTGCGCTTTGCTTGAGCTGACTTGGCTGCCGTAGACCTGCGCCGGCGGAAAGCTGTTTGCCCTTGTATAACTCCACGCAGCGTTTGTTCCACTTAAGACCGCAAAACTCCACCATGGCCCGGGTGAGTTTCCTGGGGTCGCGCACCAGGTCTTCGTAATGCACTTCGAGGATCGGTATATCGAGAACCTCACCCCAATGGATCATCAGTCCTTGATACTGACGATAATATGCCCCCAAATCAGCCAAGGCATGTGCATAAGGATGATCATCGCCGCTCTCTTGGAAATAACATGCCAGGCAGGTATCCAAGGGATCGCGCAGGCAGTGAATCACCCGCGCCATGGGAAACAGCAAGGCGATGATCCCCAGATACAGGAAATTTTGCGGCAAGGTATCGATGACCCGCTTGCTTTCGGGAAGGCGCTGCTCCAGTAGATCGAGATGGGGCTGGGCCCAGCCATCGCATTGTTCACGGCTGAGCTGGGTAATGTCGTTGCGCGGCGATGTTTGCGCCAGCGCTTCTTGAAATTCCATCGCCAAGCGGCCCATATCCGAGAACTCGCCCAGTGTCGCCATCTCTGGATGCATGGTCAGGATCTGCTCAACCAGGGCGCCCCCGGCGTGCGGCATGCCGACAATGAAGATCAGTCGTTCCGAACAATTGCCGGCCCGCGGCGCACGCAACATAGCCTCGTGGTTGAAGGTCTGCATCACCTCGCCGATCCGGGACTGCCATTGCCGAGCGTCGAACTGCGCCGGAACGAGTCGCTGGCCAGCCTCAAAGTGGGGGAAGGCCTGGGCGAACTCGCCGCGTCCGTCATGGAGTCCTCCCAGGCGGAAATGGATTTGGGCACGGCGCTCCGCCGCCAGATCGTCCTTGGCCAATAAGCCTTCCAGAAACGCGCGCGCCTCATCGTAACGCCCTTGGTCGATGCGCACCCCGGCCAGATCATAATAGGCCTCCGTCAGATCGGGATCACGTTTGAGAACCTGCTCCAGGGCGGCGGCGGCCTCGTCGAGATCGCCCAGTTGCTGCAAGACTCCACCCAAAGATAGATAGGCGGCGACGCGTGATGGATTGAGCTGAATGGCCTGATGATAGTGGCTGAGCGCGGCGCGCGGATCGCCGCGCAATTGTGCGAGTCGCCCCAAGGCGTCGTAAGCCTCGGCCGAATCCGCCTTCAATGTCAGCGCCTGGCGATAGCACTCTTCGGCCTCGGCGAGTTTGGCCTGTAACTCCAAGGCATGGCCGAGATTGAGATACGCCTGGGCCGCGCCCGGTTGCAGGCTCACCGCCTTGCGCAAGGCGTTCTCCGCCTCGACGACACGGCCTAAACGACCATAAAGGGTGCCTGCCATGAAGCAGGACTCGGCATCCTGAGGCGCGAGTTCACAGAGCTTTTCAAAAAGGACTAGGGCCTCGCCGATGCGCTTGGCCTGGACGCAGGCAAACGCATGACGTTTCTTTGCCCGGATGAGGACCTGGTCTTTATTCATGAAATGATCGCCGCCGTCTTCCCTTACTTGTGCAAATAGCTTGCACAACAAGGGTTTTCGGCTTATCCGGGGATTCACTAAAGCCGACCCGGCGACGATTCAATCGTGACGCACTGCCAACACCTTGGCGCAGACCGCAATTATCCTGTTTCGCCCGGAAATGAGCGCTCGGCATCAGGCGCCGGTGAGGGCCTTTTTGAGCGGTTCGAGATGATCCGCGTAATGCCGCCAACGGCCCATCGAACCGGAATAGATGGGCCGGCGCACCTGCCGAAAACTTGCGGTAGTAACGGAGCGCGCGCTTTTATGAAATTCCAAGCAGTGCTTGTCCCATTTGAGACCGCAAAATTCCACCATTGCCCGGCCCAGCTTCTCCGAGTCACGCACTAAGTCTTCATAGCACAGTTCGAAGATGGGGATATCCAGGACTTTGCGCCAATGGCGCATCAGACGCTGGTATTGGCGATAATACGCCCCCAGGTTGGCCAAATCGTAGGCATAAGGATGATCACCGGTGAACATCTGAAAATAGCATGACAGACAGGTGTCCAAGGGATCGCGCATGCAATGGATTACCCGTGCACCGGGAAATAGCAGGGCGATCCATCCCAAATGCAAAAAATTCTGCGGCATTTTATCTATCACCCGCAAGGCATTAGGGTATCTGCCGCCCAGCAGATCGAGATAACGCTGCGCCAAACTATTGCGTTGCTCGCGGCTCAACTGGGTGATGTCTTTGGCGGGAGATGTGTGCTCAAGCAACTCCTGTAACCGGTCGGCCAGTAGGCTGATGTCCACCAGTTCGCCCGCCGCCGCCACCTCGGGATACATGGAAAGGATTTGTTCCACCAAAGTGGTCCCTGAGCGCGGCATCCCCACAATAAAGATCGGTCTCTCCGAGCGGTTGTCCGCCCGCGGCGCACGCATCACGGCATCGTGACTGAACATGTCAATCAAGTTGGTAATCCTGTCTTGCCATGCCCCGGCATCGAACGTCGCCGGAATAAGCTGGTTACCGGCCCGATAATGCGCAAAGGCCTGGGCATACTCGCCGCGCTTGTCATAGAGCTGCCCCAAATTGAAATAGATTTGGGTGCGATGCTTGTCCGACAGGCCGTCCTTGGCCAACAAGCTTTCCAGGCGCGCAATCGCCCCGTCATAATCCTTGGTGAAATGAGTCAGGCTCGCATAGACCAGGGCCACTTCCGGATAGTCTTGATAACGATCCAACACCGGCCTCAGACTCTCCAAGGCGGCTGGATAATCGCAAAGATGCTCCAGGATATAGGCCTCCACGGCCGTGGCTTCTACGTAATCCGGTTTGAGCTGTAAAACCCTGCGGATGTCGTGCAGGGCGTCTTCGTATAAGCCTTGGCCGATGCGCACTCCGGCAAGGTCATAGTGCGCACCGACATTATCCGGATCAAGGCGCAAGGCCTGGCCGATGCTATCGGCCGCCGCGTCATAGGCACACATGTGAATGCAGGCCTTGGCCCGGGAAAGGTGTGCCGTGAGCAGCGGCGGATTCAACTGGATAGCCTTTTCATAATGGGCGATAGCGGCTTGCAGATCACCACCTTGCTGGCTGAGTCGCCCCAGAGAAGCATGGGCATCGGCCAAATCCGCTTTCAATGCCACTGCGCGCCGAAAGCATTCCTCGGCTTCGGCGAGCCGGCCCTGCAGCTCCAGGGTTTGACCGAGATTGAGATAGGCCGCGGCGGAGTCGGGCTGCAGGCCCACCGTCTTGCGCAAGGCGGCCTCCGCCTCGGCGATGCGGCCCATCCGCCCGTAAAGCGTACCCGCCATAAACCAGGACTCGGCATCCGACGGATCGATTTCGCAAATCTTCTGATACAGATGGAGGGCCTCACCGATACGATCGGCCTGCGCGCAGGCGAAGGCTTGGCGCTTTTTTGCTCGGGTAAGGGCGTTTTTCTTACTCATTTTATGATTCTCTGCCGCTGTCAAAATCCCCGCAGTAAATACACGCTCTTCAGCAATCTTCGGCTGCACTGCTCATAGATGAAGCTACCCGCTCAGGGAAACGCTTACGGCTTCGTTTCCTCCTCCTTGGCGCGTTGCCACAGTTGCTCCATCTCGGCCAGGTCAGATCGCTCGGGGTCGCGACCCTGTTCCGCCAGCCAGTCCTCGATGCGGCGAAAGCGCCGTTCAAAGCGGCCGTTGGCCTCGCGCAAGGCGCTCTCGGGATCGATGCCGGCAAAACGGGCCAGATTGCTGCTCGCCAGTAGCAGGTCACCGATCTCATGGGACAGGCGGTCGCGACCGGCGCCGACCGCCACCTCGACGCGCACCTCTTCCAATTCTTCCTCCACCTTATCCAGGACCTCGGCAAGTTCGCGCCAATCGAACCCCACCCGCGCCGCACGGCGCTGCAATTTCACCGCGCGACTCAGGGCGGGCAGGCCCAAACTCACCCCATCCAGCACGCTGGGCGAACCCGGCACCGCCTTGGCCTCTCGTTCAGCGGCCTTATGCCGTTCCCATTCCTCGCTCTGTTGTGCCGCATTACCGACCCGGGCGTCACCGAACACATGAGGATGGCGCCGCGTCAGTTTGGCGACGATGGCCTCCACCACGGCGCTGAAATCGAAATGGCCCGCCTCCTTGGCCATCTCGGCGTAGAACACCACTTGAAACAGCAGATCGCCCAGCTCATCGCACAGCTCGTCCATATCACCGCGCTCGATGGCATCCGCCACCTCATAGGCCTCTTCTATGGTGAATGGCGCGATGGTGGCGAAGCTCTGTTCGCGATCCCA
This sequence comes from uncultured Gammaproteobacteria bacterium, assembly GCA_963810615.1. Lineage (GTDB taxonomy): Bacteria > Pseudomonadota > Gammaproteobacteria > DRLM01 > DRLM01 > JARRQJ01. The sequence continues at coordinate 671,148 of CAWEOA010000002.1, forward strand.
GGGACAGCCCCGCTCGGGATCGCGCAGCGTGGTCATGATCTCGAGAAGTCGTTCGATACCCGTCATTATTCGGCCCTCTTATTGCATGAAAGTTACCATATTTTTTTACGCCGCTGCGGCTATAATCGTGGCGGCATTGCGCGAAGGGAGATTGCCTTTGGATACCTTGATCACCAGCCTCACGGATATCACCGGCCAGATTTCCGGGCTGCTGTGGAAAAATGCCATCACCCTGCTGATCCTGCTCGGCACCGGCATCTATCTCACGGTACGCATGGGACTGGTTCAGATCCGCGGTTTTTATCACGCCACGCAGCTGGTGGGCGGGCGGTACAGCAGCCATAAGGACGTGGGCGAAGTCTCGCATTTCCAGGCCCTTTCCACCGCCTTGTCCGCCACCGTCGGCACCGGTAACATCGCCGGCGTGGCCACCGCCATCTCCCTCGGCGGACCCGGCGCCTTATTCTGGATGTGGGTGACCGCCTTCATCGGTATGGCCACCAAGTTTACCGAATGCACCCTGTCCCTCAAATTCCGCGAGGTGGCACCCGACGGGCAGGTGTCGGGCGGACCCATGTATACCTTGCTGCACGGCTTGAAGATGCCCAAGCTCGCCATCGCCTTTGCCAGCTTCGCCCTGATCGCCTCCTTCGGCATCGGCAACATGGTCCAGGCCAACTCGGTGGTGGACGCCATGGGTTTCATTTTTCCGACGGTAAAAGAAGACGGCTGGCTGCTGGGCATGATCATGGCCGTGCTGGTAGGTATGGTGATACTGGGAGGGGTGAAGCGCATCGCTAAGGTAGCCGGTACCCTGGTGCCCTTCATGGCCATCTTCTATATCGTCGGCTCGCTGCTGGTGCTGGCCAATCATCTCGCCGATATCCCCAGCGCCTTCTTAACCATCATCAACAACGCCCTCAATCCCTGGGCGGTGGGCGGCGGCGCCGTGGGCGAGGCGATCCGCTGGGGCGTGGCACGCGGTCTGTTTTCCAATGAAGCGGGCTTGGGTTCTTCCCCCATGGCCCACGCCGCGGCGCGCACCAATGAGCCGGTGCGCGAAGGCCTGGTGGCCATGATGGAACCCTTCATCGACACCCTGGTGATCTGCTCCTTGACCGGCCTGGTGATCATCGCCACCGGGGCCTATGCCCACCATCCCGACAGCGCCGTGGGGGCCGCACTCACCGCCTACGCCTTCAGCGAGACCCTGGGGGCGGGCGGGGCCTGGGTAGTAGGCATCGGTCTGGGCCTGTTCGCTTTCTCCACCATCATCTCCTGGTCCTACTACGGCGACCGCGCCGCCAAGTTCCTGTTCGGCGAGAAAGCGGTACTGCCCTATCGAGTGATCTATACCTTGATAGTGGTATTCGGCGCGGCGGTACCGTTACCGCTGGTGTGGAACGTGGCGGATATCACCAATCTGTTCATGGCCCTGCCCAATCTGCTGAGTTTGATATTACTGGCCGGACTGGTGCGCAGCCTCAAGCTGGATTATTTCTCGCGCCCCCATCAGCGGACGCGTTGACCAACGTCAGCGGTCAGCGGTCAGCGGTCAGCGGTCAGCGGTCAGCGATCAGCGATCAGCGATCAGCGATTAAGGAAACTCCCATCCAGGTGTCATTTCGAGCGCAGCGAGAAATCTTCAGGCTGAAGCACCTATCGCAACGATGTAAGATTTCTCGCTGCGCTCGAAATGACAGAACGTATTCATTTAATGCGTTTCCGCTGCATCTCAATGCATGATACGCGGCCAATACTTATCGAAGTTGAAGGAGGGGCTGTGGGGTTGGGTATGGCACTGGGCGCACATCTCCGCCGGCCGCCAACCGGCATTGGCCACCGGCTTTGTGCCGCCGGACTTCACATGCTCCCGCGCCGCGCCGTGGCAGGACTCACATTGCACATTAGTCAATGAGCCCGTTGCCTCCATGTCGATGAAGCCGCCGGGTTTGTCGAAGCCTACGGTGTGACACTGCAGACAATTGGGATCGAAAGACTTGCTCACATCCTCCAAGGCGCCGAATGCCTCGGCATGGCGTGACTTGCGCCAGATCGCGTAAGCGTCTTGATGGCAATACTGACAAGGCTCGTCACCGACATAGGGCGTCTCGCCGCTGGCCTGCGCCTTACGCAAGGCCACCATTTGCGCGTATTTCTCCTTGATATGCGCCGTATAGGCGGCGTACCAGTCGTGCAGGCGGGGATCGTCGACCACGCTTTTCGGCAAAGGAATTACTTGATGATGCCAAGTCGTGATCCGGGCATGAGCGTCAAGTTCGAGATCCACCCGCCCGAGGCGCATGCCTCGAGAACCCGGTTGCAGCACCAAGGTTTTCCCTACCATCTGCGGCTTGCCGTAGTTTTCATAGTTGGAGTGGACCAATAGCACATCGATATCCTGCATAGGAAGGATGAGCCGCGCGTCCTTCAGCGCCAGGGTAGTGGTAACCACAGTCAGGCTGCCTTGCTGTTTGGCCTTGGCGATGCGCTTTGCCAGACCGTCCGCATCCTCGCCCACCTGGCTATGCTCACCCTTCATGGCCAGTTGCGGCGCCGTCCTAGGGTCAACCCAAGTAAAAAAGCTTGTCGTCAGCGCGCCGTGGCGTACGCGCCGCTCAGCGGCGAAGTGCTTATCGAGCCAGTTACTGGCCACCCACGGCAACGGGGGCGTCTGGAGAAATTCGGTACCGTATTGCAGATCGTCCCATTGCAAACCGACGGCGTCATAATCCATGACGGCGAAACCCTTGAGGATATATTCGTTGGTCAATCGCCCGTTGGCGGCGAAACCGCTCAGCAACCCGCCCGTCGAGACCAGGAATAAATCAGGTTTCTCCTTGCGTAAGCGCTGAATCACAGTGGCACGGCGACGGATACCGCCGAGATCACCTTCCGCAGTGCAGCCGCAGGGTTCCAGTTCTCCATCGAGATTGCCCGAATAGATCAAGGTCGCCGCCTGCGCAGCGACGGCTTGCCCCGTCATGGCAAACTGTGCCGCGCAAACGGCGATGAGGCAAAGCACCCATGGCCACCCTGTTCTCAAAATTTGCACCCCCATTTAACTCACCCCGCGAGGAAAAAGTGATATATACGATTTTCGCTGCGAATGTATGACGCAAACCCCGGAATCGCCGCCGTTCACCATCAGGCATTCGATGAATCAAGTTGCGCGCACAGCCGCGGACTTGGGACGGAACGGCTGCGGAAGTCTTGCGCCGACAATTCCCTAGCCTCAGGGCTGGTCTGCACTGGAGCAAATACGAATGATGCTAAAAAACGGGAACAGCGTCTATGCCGAAGTGTGCAATTCGAATAGGGAAAAATCGGTTTGGGCAATGATCGCCTCGCCCAGGGCGGCGCTATGCTGGTGATCGGCGAACATCACCGTCAAGCGGTCGCCGGTAATCAAATTCTGCTTATTGTCGCACAGTAGCTGCAATTTACCATCCTTGGTGCTAATCATCAGGGCGGGCAAGGGCGGTTGCTCCATGCCGTCCTCCTCCACCACTAGTACCGGAAGAATCTCACCTGCGATGCGGGCGATCGCCACCTGCACTTCGTCATCCCCGATACGCTGGAGACGCACCACATAGCCCAAGCGACTGGCGGCAAACTCGTCCTCTTTACTGTTGTAGGCCACCAGGCGACCCACATAGACCGGCAGCCCGTATTCGCCCTCCTGGACATGCAGCTGAATACCTCCCACCCCTTCGTCGGCAACCACCCAGCGCGGCTCGCTTATCCCCTCTTCGTTTTCGGCGACGATATTGATGTGCTCCGCCAGCGCATCCCAAAAGCGCCGCTCCTGCTTAACGGTTTCTTTATCGCTATCCTTACGATTGATATCGTCAAATAAGCGATACACCGTTTCGAAGCCTCCATAGAGGCGGGCATGCTGCCCCCCGAAGACGCGTTGCCGCGGCTCATGACGCTGGCGGGGCTGCACGCGGTGGAGCAGCAAGTCCAGAAAGATAATCCGCTCCCGCTCCGGAATTTCCTGTATGGGCGTACTGACGGACGATGTGTCCGCAGCAGACATGAGCGTCAAGCGATCCTCGGTTGCCTGTCTCAGAATGGGATTGAGATCAATGAGTAAAGATGCCTCCCCTTGATCCGAGGTCCGGCTAAACTGCGGCGGAACTGCCTGGTCATGATAAATAATGCAATGCCCGGCGGGAACATCACCAATGCTCTCATCGTCCTTGATGAAAGGTTCTTCGATGACACTCAAATAACGAACTACCCGATAGGCAAGATGGACCGGCCAACTGATCACATCCAACAAACCGGTCAGCTCGATGGCGAGATACAAATGCTCGAGATTTGCCATCTTGGGGAACAGTTCCACGCTGGAAACACTGTCCTCCACCGTCCACTGAATCTTGAGCGGATATTTCGCCTTCATGTCCCAATCGCTGCGCAAGGCGAAGAACAAATGATTAACGTCCCGCCAAATATAGTCGGGCAATTTTTGATAGCGAAAGGCCAGCAGCAGCTGCTCGAAACGAGCGCACTCGAAAATACGTAATGCGACCGTCAGGGTCCGTTCCCGGGTCGCGTGACTCTGATCGGGGTCGGCCCAATCCTGGCGGAAGAGCAATTTGTAGTTGATCGCCAACTGTTCGACGGCGCGTACGGCGTGGGAAATGGTTTCCCGCTGCTCGCGGGTCTCCGGAATCCCACCGCCCTGCTGGAAAAAGCGGGCAAACAAACTACTGACCGCGGCCACTACTTCATTCAATACTATATTGCTGATGCGGGTCCGCTGTTCGTAACTCATAGGCAGCGGGTTGATTTTATCAAGATAACGGTAGGCGGCCTGCAGCAACAGCAAGGGACCAAGCCGTTGTTGGATCACCTGATTCCACATGGCTTCGATATTTTGATCGATATCCTTCCCCACCTGCAGGGTCAGAGGGATATACAGAGCAACGACTTGACGATCCGTGTTCTTCTTGCGACTACCGAACAGCGACTTGAATAACCCGGACTTTGTAGAATCTGCCATTGAGTTCGATCTTCGGCCACGCATAATTGAGCAATAACATAGAATAGCAGTACAGCCCCAATTTACCCTAGTCGGCTCTTCTGCCCTTTTTCTTTAATAGCGATAGACAAAAATCGAAGATGGTCAAAAAGATAGCGTTCGCCGCACAGCTAATTGACCTCGCCCCACCACGGTCATCATCCCACAGTTCGTCACCCTACTCCCCAACGGACGGCTGTAAGCATAATTCCCGAGATTACCTTCATCCCCCGGTCCTGTACGCCGCACCCCATGGACCTAAGCTTCGCACCGGGCTAAGCTCGATGCACCATCACCCCACAGGCAGGTTTATTTAGATGAAACATGGGCTTCGCTCTCTCGGCTGCTTAGGTTTGTTGGTCTCGATCTCGGCCGGCGCGACTCCCGTACCCGCCGCTCTGGACTTCGCCCTACACCTCTCGCGCCTGGACATCCCATTGAGCGACGGTCAACAAGAAATCAACACCACCGTCAAACATCTCGGCGTCGTCTCTTTCGACGTAAACCAACAAACCCTGCAGCCTGGTTTGGGCGTGGGCTATGCCTATGCCAGTGACAGCCAGCAGTCCGTCACCGCCGGCATGGAACTTCAGGGCTTCTACATTGCCCCGGCCCTGCGCGGGGTAGTGCTCGACGGCCACCGCTTGAACGTCACGCTCACCGCCACCTACCTCTATCAGCGCGTCAAGGACAGCAACTCCACCCAGGCCGTCACCCTGGAATGGCAACAGCCGCAATTGGATCTGGATCTTAAATATCGCATCGGCGGACAGACAAGCCTGTTGCTGGGGGGACAATACGGACGGATCGATGTGGATGAAAAGCTTAGCGGTAATGTAAATCAAACCGTCACTCTGCAAAGCGGCCCTACTCTGGGTTACCGCGCCGGCCTCGATATCGACGTGGGGGGTGACGGTCACGTCGGCATGCTTATCCACAGGGCCATGGGCGACGGGGTGGAGATATACTTTCAGCAACAATTCTGAGCGCTCAGACACAGGGCCAGTCGTGAAATCCTCCTACCATCCCCAACTCATCAACGACTACTAGGGCCGTGCGCTAGAGCGGGGAGGACAATGTCTTGACGGCACAAGACCTAGCACACCACCGGCAAGTAGCGCTGCAAGACAATGCCGGAAGTGCTCACCGCAGCTTGATAGGCAATGACCTCCACGCCACTGTGCAGCGCCCGACGCAGGGTTTCTCCATAGACGCCGTCGATCTCGTCGGCGGGCCGCACCGCCGTCACGTCGCCGCGCTGCACACAAAAACACAGGACACCGCGCTGCCCCGCGGCCACCACTCCCATCAACTCCCGCAGATGCTTGGCACCGCGGACGCTGACCGCATCGGGAAAGATCGCCGTGTCCGCCACGGCGGCGGTAACGTTCTTCACCTCCACGTAACAGTCGACCTTCTCGCCGTCGTCCTGCAACAGCCAATCGATGCGGCTGCGTTCCGCGCCAAACGGCACCTCGCCGCGTAGCGAGCGGTAACCCTGCAATTCGCCTATCGTCCCCGCCTCTATCGCCTCCCTCACCAAGGAATTGGGCAAGGCGGTATTGATCCCCACCAACACCCCGGCGGCGGTCTCGGTGATCTCCCATGAGTAAGGGTACTTGCGGGTTGTGCTCTCGGATCGACTCAGCCACACCCGGCTGCCCGGCTCGGAGCAACCCAGCATGGACCCGGTATTGGCGGTGTGCACGGTAATAATCTCGCCGTCGGCCAGCCGCACGTCGGCAAGAAAACGCTTATAGCGGCGCAGCAGGGTCGCTTCGATCAGCGGTATTTTGAATTCCATGGTCCGGAGCAGCTATTTTTGACGATTTTAACAGGCCCGGCGCCGCTTACAATTGCATTCGACACTATATGTACCTACCCTGATCCAAGGATCATATTCTTTTCTCTGCAACCACCATGGCCACCTTCTATCGCTATACGTTGATCTTGATCGCCTGTGCTGCGTTGCTGGTGGGGATCCAAATACCCAATTTCGTCGACCAATACGAAAAGCGCCTGGACGCCCATTTGAGCGAAGTCAAAAACAATCTCCAGGGTTACCAGGACATCGCCGACCGGCTGTACGGCGGCTCCATCGCCGCCCTGATCGCCAGGCACCAGCAAAGCGACGACGAAGCCTTCAAACAAGAGGCCCGACCCATCGCCAATATCTTCCAGCGTTATGAACACTTCTCCAAGGAACTGGCCGCGCTGGCCACCGGCTTGCCCGGCAAGATCGCTTATATCGCCACCAAAGGCGATAGTGAACTGATCGATGAAACCTTCCGTAATTACTCGTTCACCATTCCCTTGAATGCAGCGGCCGTCAGCGCCGGCTTCACCTTCATGGTCATGGTGGTGCTTATCGTCGAGATCCTGCGGCTGCTGATCGCCAGACTGTTCCGTCCCCGCCACAAGGCGGAACAGCCTGTGCCATAATAATCCCGCGGGCGCGACCGCGCCGCGCACCTCAAAAAAACAAGACATTCAACCATCGGGAATCGGCACAGATGTCATATCAAATCATCGTTCACGGCGGGGCTTACGACAATGACAGCGACGTCACCTTGCGAAAACGCATTTGCGGCGACATCGTCGCGGTGCTGGAAAAGGACTTGAGCCGGGGCGCGGCCGCCCTGGACATCTGCGAACAGGCCATCATCATGCTGGAGAACGACCCCTTGTTCGACGCGGGCACCGGCTCCTATATCCAGACCGACGGCGAGGTCCGCATGGATGCCTCGCTGATGACCAGTGAAATGGACCTGGGTTGCGTGCTACAGATCAGCCACGTCAAGAACCCCATCTCGGTAGCACGCAAGATCCTGGAGAATCCCTTGCACTGCACCCTGTCCGGCGAAGGCGCCAATCAATTCGCCGTGGAAATGGGCTTCGCCCGCCATGATCCGAGGACAGCCGAAACCCGGGCACTCCATGACGAGATCGTCCGCAAACTAGATGGGGATTTCAGCTACCAGCATATCGCCGCAAAATACGGCCCCCGCGCACCGTCCCTAAGTACGGTAGGCTGCGTGGTCCGCGACCGCCACGGCATGATCGTAGCCGGCACCTCCACCGGCGGCCGCGAGGTCTGTTACCAGGGCCGGGTGGGCGACTCGGGCCAGCCGGGCAACGGCACCTACGCCGACCGCCATGCCGGCATCTCCTGCACCGGCGTCGGCGAGATGATCATGCGCATCGGCATGGCGCGCATCGTCGCCTTATATGTAGAACTTGGCGACAGCCTCGACAGCGCCTGCGAAAAGGCTATGCACAAACTCGCCGTCATCGGCGGCCGCGGCGGCATCATCGCCATCTCCCATAAGGGGGAAATTGTGTACAAGCACAACACGCGCGCAATGGATCTGGCGATGGCAATGCGTGTGAGCAATGAATAATCCCGCAATGGCCTGTGCTTAAACATTGGTATAGGTAATCTGTTCATTATCGTGCCTTATCGGCCCGCATTCGACCCAACGCAGACCTTCGAAAGAGACGGAAGCCCCGCTCATGGCTGATAAGTACGGGTCCCGCTTTTCCGGGCTTGAAATGATCATACTCACGGCGTTACGTCCTATAATTAAACGGTAATATCAAGTTAAATCGGGGAAAGTTGAAAATGTATAACGAGACTCGGAGTCCCGTTCATATAACTGTTATGCGTCTTATCAGAAAGTGACGCATCCGGTGTCTATAGACAAATGAAGAACCAGCACGATGAATTGTGTGAACTGGGTTGGAACGACTGGTTCGATCAACGGGCAGCATGCAAACCAACAGATACTGTCGCACGCGTTGCGGCTGTCGACCGCGACCAGTTACTACTCGTGGATCAAGCCGGTCATTTTCGAGCAAAACTGTCGGGTAGCTATTTGCACCACCATCACGATTCACATGAACTACCCTGCGTGGGTGACTGGGTGTGCGTGGAGAGACAACTCGGTGACGACTTTGGGATGATCCACACGCTCCTTGATCGCAGGACTTCGCTGCGTAGAAAGTCGGCTGGAAACAGCATCGAGCACCAAATGATCGCGGCAAACCTCGACTATGTGGTGATCGTTCAGTCATGCCAATTCGATTTCAATCTGAATCGCTTGGAACGCTATCTCGTCATGGTGTTGGATGGCGGGGCGGAGCCGTACATTTTGCTAACCAAGACAGACCTCGTCGATTTTACCGTGCTGGCCTCACAGTTGGCTGAGATAGCTTCCGCCGGTATCACCGCACCGATTTTGCCGCTAAGCAACGTCACTCATGATGGGCTGGATAATCTCAAGAGACTGCTATTACCAGGAAAAACCTATTGCTTTGTCGGTTCATCCGGGGTTGGCAAGAGCACGCTAATAAACCAGTTGATTGGCCACCAAAGGTTGGAAATAGGTGTAGTCAGTGGGACGGGAGAAGGACGGCACACGACAGTTCGACGAGAGCTGATTCGTCTCGACGGGGGCGCACTGGTCATCATTCGTACGAACTAGCATGATGAGATTCATATGAACACAGCGCTCTTCTTCACCACATGGCTCGCGGGTCTTCCTGGGGTTATTGTAGTAGCGTGGTTCGTGTTACCGATTCTCGTCGCGGATCGCCACCTCTCTGCACCGCTTTGGGTTGTACAGGTAGGAAGCGCATTGCAAAGCGCTGTGCTGCTCGGGCTCGCAACAGCGGCAGGCACAGCATTGGCTCCCAAAGTCGGTCTTGCGGCTCCGGTATTTTCAGCCCTTATACAACACAAGCATGCTATTGAAACACTTCGCCCACAATTGTTACCCAGTCTTGTCGGTGGCCTTGTAGGTGCCACGATTTTGTGGGTGTCGACTGCTGTTGCTCCGAAAGCCTTAGCAGAGGCCCAAACCAGGTTCTCCATGCCGATCGTCGCACGCCTACTCTATGGAGGCATCACGGAAGAGTTGTTGATTCGCTGGGGGGGCATGACGCTGCTTGTTTGGCTTCTGTGGCATCTTGGACAGGGGGGTGCAGCCTCGCCTTCTGCCATCAGCGTATATTTAGCCATTTGTCTCAGCTCGCTACTGTTTGGTGCTGGTCACTTACCGGCTGTAGCGTCTATGGTTGGTCACATATCAGTTGGCATTGCCATATACGTCATCGCCGCAAATGCGGCATTTGGCATTGTTGCAGGCTGGCTGTATTGGCGATTTGGACTTGAGTCGGCAATACTAGCGCACATACTTGCTCATGGAGTCTTTCTCTTGGTTTCTCGGCGAGGAGGCATCGCTAACGGTTCCAGTAAACGGTCGGCATGCTAACCCGCCGCCCCTATTATATCTGAGCATTGAACGCCCGCTTCTGGCCGCATTCGGAAGTAGGCGCGGTGCAACGCGAACTGGCACTTTCGACCCGAAGCGGACGTTCAGTAATACAATGTCCGAGCTGATGAATCTGGGCACTGGAGTAATGGGATTTCCTTGCATAAGCCAGAGAGACGGTCTTCAGAATCAAAGCAGCCCTTTGAAAATAGAGGCTCAATTACATCCGCTTTGTAAAAAGCGATAACCCTAAATACATCATTAATTTTGTCGGTAATTTTTACAAGTCAGAGAATGGGGGAAATATGTCTTGTATTATCTAATTGATAAAGAATATTAAAATATTTATGGCATTTAATTTGCCTTTTTATATTAAAAATTATAAGGGGGTTCTGATAACCACACAACGGAAGGGGAGGGAGCTTTTATGAAAGCATACAAATTCAGCATGCGAGCATTATGCATATCCATAATAGCGAGTTTGCAATTGCTTGGACTTTCGCAAGAGGCAGCTGCAAGTATTATCGTCCAACTCGATAGCGTTGCGCCAGATTTAGTATTTCCTGGCAATTACCGATGGACATTCTCGGCCATAGCCTCATCAACCGATGGGTTCGGCTCATCAGTAGATAACTACTTCACCATCTATGATCTTCCCGGTTCTATTACCACTGTTGAAGCCAGTGCCGTATATTGGGGCAGTGCATCCAGCGCTTTGACGGGAGTCACCCCAGTGGGACTGACTCCGGCTGATGATCCAAGTAAGCCTAATGTTACATTTAGATATATGGACTCTAGCGATCGTCCCGGAAACGCGGCATTTCAAGCCGGCGATCATTTCGATATCATTTTGTCAGATGGGATTCCTATCGATCTCCAGTATTCGTGGCAGGATTACAGCGCCTATCCAATTGTAAATAATCCACTGCAGAGTGGTCTGGGCACAGTTCAAAACAGCGTACCTGAGCCTGCAACTATCGGTTTAATAGGTCTCGGTTTAGCCGGATTGGGAATCAGCCGTCGAAAACGCGTCAACTAGACGAATCCGTTATCGTGTAAGCAAACCCCGCTTCGGCGGGGTTTTATTTTCGTGAATCACGAGTCAAAGTGCAGCTGTGTAGTAGTGTGTAAAAGGCTGCTTCTGGCCGATGACGGAAGAAGGCACAGCTAACCGCGAACTGGCGCTATCGACCCGCTGCGGGCGTCCGGTCAACATGAGCCACCTGGCCAATAAGTTTCCTCCAAAACACCCAAATCTTACGGCATCACGACTAATATGGGGTTAGACACTCCCGCCTGCTCCCTCGGTACACTCAACATCTGCAACAAATCAAACAGTGGACGATAACCTTTCAACATCAGAATCCTCAACAATCACAACATACATGCGATGTGGAGGCGAAGGTTGCAAATACTGCACGGGAGGTTAGAACACTTATGGACCTACACGAATCATTGTGTGAAATATTAATTGCTGAAAAGATGGAGGAGAATCCACGGTTAACAAAGAAGGCTGCGGCTGAAATGGTTAATCGCGAGTTAAAAGAACAAGCGGCAGAAAATGATGATATTTTCAGGTGTAGTGGCGATTAACATTATATCGGGGCACATAAAAACATAGGAGTCATGCGCTGGAACCCGGTGCTGGCCAATTTTTATTTAAAATCGTGATAATTTAATTATCTCGTTCTATATCAGTGGCCTTATGATTTAGAGGTCCACTTTCAGAGCGGACGTTCTTTCGGATTCGATACCATTCGGCAAAAGATATGGCAGCTCAATGTCTTGGGTATAACGCTTGTAAAGCAAGGTGGAAAACAGTGCTGAACATGCCATACTTTATAAAAAGATACTAAATTAGTGTGATGCTGGGGAGGCAGTGTTATGCCATACATCGTAGCTCAACATCCAAAGTTGGATGTGGTGGAACTTAAGCTCACCGGATTGATTACCGGAGTTGACTTAAGGAAAGCAACGTCCGAATGCATCGCAATACAGAAGCAGAATGGAATAAAGAGGTTTCTAGTTGATGCGAACGAGGGGGAAGTGGTCGCATCATTCAATGAGCTTTTCGAAATAGTAAGTGAGCAATATCACATTGAAGGACTCGATAAGAACAGTCGCATTGCGGTGATGCTTCCAACTACTTTAAGTGCAAAAGCCGCTGCAGATTTCTACGAAGCCGTATGCTTAAAAGGTGGGTGGAATGCACTGGTGTTTCCAAGCAATGAAAGCGCACTAGATTGGTTGATGGATACCGCTGACACAAGCAAGTCAACTGATAACGGGCCTCTTCACCGGTCCTAAAACGACCCAAAGCGGCAACGTCAATTTCTTGCGCTTCAGCGAATTAAGAAACACGGAAAACGGTGCGGCGCATGTCATACTTTAATAAAGCATATTAGCTTGCTGAGATATTGGAGGAAGTCGACTATGCCATATACCATAACGTATGATCCTGAGTCAGATATCGTCAACCTGGCATTCACCGGGGAAATTACTGGGATAGTGATATCGGAAGCAACGTCTAAATGTATCGCCCTTCAGAAGCAGTCGCGTGCATTGCGCTTTCTAGTCGAAGTAAATGGGTGGGAAGTTGTCGCGTCATTCGTTGATATTTACAAACTTATTTACGATCAATACGCGGCAGAAGCAGCACATCGTCTATCCCGTATTGCTGTTGTACTTCCAACTACGGCAAGCGGACAAACTGCTGCAACCTTCTACGAAACTGTAAGCCAAAATGCTGGTTGGAAAGCACAGGTATTTGCAAGCCGTAAAAATGCAATTGATTGGCTAACGACTAGCGAAAATATCAATGTCGTTGCTGCAGATTAGCGTATTTATCCAACGTAGCTCACTCAGCAGAACATCCAATTCTCGCGACACGGTAAGGTCACCTTCCCCACTCGTATGACCGCTTCTGGCCGGCAAGCGACCGATCGGCGCGGTCGTTCCCGGGTTGTGATGGTCTTAAACTTCAGTTTTCTCAGACATTTCCAGGGCGTCGTCAACCTCGATCCCAAGATATCTGACCGTGCTTTCCAGCTTTGTGTGCCCAAGCAGCAGCTGAACAGCTCGAAGATTCTTTGTTCTCCGGTAGATCAATGTTGCTTTTGTACGACGCAGGGTGTGTGTTCCATACTCCCCAGGATCCAGCCCAGCGAGAGCCACCCACTTTTTCACAATACGAGCGTATTGCCGCGTAGAAATATGTAGAGACTCCCTTAGCCGGCTAGGGAAAAGGAACTGACCCGAAGTGAGCTGTGCCTTGGCAATCCATGCCTCAACAGCCTCGCGCGTCTGGTCGGTCAACTCAAACTTCACCGGCTGTGCGGTCTTTTGCTGCATGACGGTCGTCCGTGATATTGCCTTGCCGCTGTGTGCCACATCCCTCACTTGAAGCTTGACGATATCGCAGCCCCGAAGCTTGCTGTCGATTGCCAGGTTGAAAAGGGCAAGGTCTCTGATGCGTCTGGCCAATTGCAGTCGAATTCGGATTGCCCAGATCTCGCGAAGCTTCAATGGCGGCTTCGGCCCGATCAACCGATCCTTATTCCAAGGGATGTGGGCGGCTGTGGCGGCTGTATTGTCTTGATTGATGTACATGGTGTGTTTCCTCCATTCTGACTAGGGAAACACAAGTTTGGTTGATCGCAGCAGGTGGCGCTTGCCGACCCTTAGCCGACGTGGGCGTGAGTGTCAGCTTTGAATAGATCCATGCAGAAAAGGGCCGCGGCGAGGTCTAGTCCGGGAGGATGATCCAAAATCGTGTCGAAATCTTTTACAATCAGACTGTCGCCGCCCCCAGATCAACCACAGGCCGGCTTGTAACAAACTGAAAACTTAAGTGCCTTTCATTCACGGCACATAAATTGCTGCCATCAAGAACGGCCAGAGTGACGGCGTGGGGGGCACTCCGATATAAAAACGCGAATAAGGAGCGTCCGCGATGGCTTCGTTTAATATGCACGAGCCATAAACATTCACATTGAGGAGACACCATGAGACTTTCCGCCTGGCCCTGGCTCGGGATCCTGGCTGCCGCCATCACGATTGGCGCGGCGTCGGAGGCACGGGCGACACCGACCTATTGGAACCTATTCAACATCGAGGGTGAGAACAGCCTCAGCGCGGGTTTCATTACCTACGCCAGCCAGATTGACATGCTGTTCGACATCAATCGGACGGGCTTCTATCAACCGAATGGCTACGGAGCGGGCCAGAACGTCGTCGGCACCGGATCGGACGGAACGACCTACTGGAACCTATTCAACATCGAGGGTGAGAACAGCGCTTTGGCAGGCTTCATCACCTATGACTCGCAGTTCGACATGCTGTTCGACATCAACCGGACGGGCTTCTACCAGCCGAACTTCCACGGGGCGGCCCAGAACGTCGTCGGCAGCGGGTCGGACGGAACGACCTACTGGAACCTGTTCAACTTCGAGGGCGAGAGCACGTCCAACGCGGTCTACGTTACCTATGACAGCCTGATCGACATGCTGTTCGACAACAACCGGACGGGCTCCTTCATCCCGGACGGTTACGGGGCAGCCCAGAACGTCGTCGGCAGCGGGTCGGACGGAACGACCTACTGGAACCTATTCAACATCGAGGGTGAGAACAGCCTCAGCGCGGGTTTCATTACCTACGCCACGCTGATCGACATGCTGAACGACACTAACCGAGTGGTGTTCGCCCAGCCGAATGGCTACGCGGCGGGCCAGAACGTCGTCGGCAGCGGCGCGACCGTGATGGCCATAACGGGGCCGGGGCCTGTGACCACCGTTCCCGAGCCGGAGACGCTATGGTTGCTGGGGCTGGGGCTGGTCGCTCTCAGCTTTCAGGCGAGGCACCGCGTGCGCTGAAAAAATCCGGGTCAGATCACAGTTCTTTCTAATATAGATATACATCACTGAGCCAACTCCACAAGAAGATGGATAATGGCATGCAAACCCCGTTTTGCTCCACCGTGTATACCTCAACACATCATCCAGCGCGGAAATAACCGCGATGCATGCTTTTACGCAGATCAAGACCTTCAGTTCAAGCTAGACTACTTAAAAAAGCGGACAGTCAGCCTCAAGTAAAGAACGGCTCGTATTGGCCGGCAAGCGACCGATCGGCGCGGCCGTTCCCAGACCGTGGTGGCCTTAACCTTCAGCTTGCTCAGACATTTCCAGGGCGTCGTTAACCTCGACCCCAAGATATCTGACAGTGCTTTCCGGCTTTGTGTGCCCAAGCAGCAGCTGAACAGCTCGAAGATTCCTTGTTCGCGGGTAGATCAACGTTGCTTTTGTACGATTCAGGCTGTGTGTTCCATCCTCCCCAGGATCCAGCCAGCCCAGCGAGAGCCACCCACTTTTTCACAATACGAGCGTATTGCCGCGTAGAAATATGTAGAGACTCCCTTAGTCGGCTCGGGAAAAGGAGCTGACCTGAAGTGAGCTGTTCTTTAGCAATCCATGCCTTAATAGCCTTTCGTGTCTGGGTGGACATTCAACGTACAAATTGGGCGCTGCGCGCTATTGAGCAGCCCCTCTCTAATGGAGGGTTATGCCGGGATTACTTCATTACAGACTACACCAGTCTCTTTGTTTTCGATTCGACTTTTAAACTTGTCATCCAAAGACGGGGCAGCAAGTCTCCCGATTAGCACATAGTCATTTTGCGTAACAGCCTTGGCGCTGGGGAACAAAAGAGGAGACGCAATTGCGATGGCTGCAAGTATGCAAATGACGATAACGACGAATAACGGAACAGCACGATTCGATAGCTTCATTTAAATAACCTCCAACTTAAATAAAACAACGATAGTCACTCGATGTTTGTGAATGGGCATAACAGGCAACAGGCGGGCGCTCAGCATGCGCCGCAATTGATTAATATGCAATGGTATTGGTGCGCCGGCGTCAGTATATAAATCACAACAGTGCTGATATTGCCTGCAGGCTAGGGCTCGGAAGCGACAGTTCGCTACTGGCCGGGGGTGAACTTTTGAATGACCGCTATCATACAGCAGGAAAGATCAATAGAAACATAGAGTCTCTACGTTTCACCGCGATGCTCAGCGAAGCCATCCCATGGTTCGACACATGAGAGTCACACATTCATACGTGAGTAGCCGATAAGTGCTAAGCTGCTATTAACGTAAACGCAGGGGAAAATGTTATATCAACCGAAGAACAACGTGAGGCAGAGGCTGCGTCCCTTGAGCAGGAACGCCTAGCCTTCAATAGAACACATACTGCATGGATCGCCGTTCAAAATCAGTTTACACCCTTTGGTAATGGACAGCCTACTCAGGACAGCATTGATCAATACTATGCTGCCGAAATTGATTGGGAAGTAGCCCAAGCAAAAGTGAAGCGTTTCGGCATCGAAACAAGGAGTGATGCATGATAATAAAGCCTACCCGAAACGACGTACACGGAGCCGCCGCCATACTGATAAAGGTAAAAGGGGCTCCCGCACTTATGAAAGTGCTCGGCACATACGGTGCCGTCCGTACCGGCCAAATTCAGATGCGCGACTGGCCTCGATTTATCACAGATTGTCAGAAAGTGGAAACTGCATAGCTATCGTTTATCTGTCCAGCCTTTTCGGATCCAAGTTGATCAATGCGAATTTGTCCACTTGAAAATTGGACACTCAGTTCACCTAGAGCAATGTCGGGTATTGGCCGACACTTGCCTTGACCGATAGGCAGGCGCGACGGGATATCAATACTGAGGACTGACAATATTCGATAACTACGGTTGTTTCAGCGTGATGCAGATGCCCAACATATTAGTTAGCGGTCGCGGCTATGAGAGACGACAGAATTAGCACGGAAGAATCATGAGCACGACGCCCTCAATTACGATAACAGGTCGTTACTACCAGGCATGGATGTAATTAAGTGAGACCTGCATAGGCTCGAAAGGAGCCTGGATGTTGTAAATGGCGCCGTGATAGTAACTATCCAGCGTCACATTGAGCGACAACCTTCCCGTATTGGTATTTGTATCCGCTCCCGTGGAAGCCTCGCTGAAATTAGCATTCCCGCCGGACACGGACCTGTCCGAGGTTTGCCATCCAGCATTCACGCCACGTACGCCAGACGCGAGTTGTGACGGACGGACCTCGATGCCACTCTGCCGTCCGGCATTGCGCGTAGTTGCCTGAGAAGACAGGACGGCGGGATCACAGCGGGAGAAGATCGCAGTGCACAGAAGGAGAGTGGCGCTCTGCGACCCAGATACCGCTCGCGGCGCAACCGCCCCTTCAGCGCGGCATCCAACTGAGGCACCCATTCCAAAAACAACGAGAGACAAGTTTAAGATTAAAACGCGCCTCTGACAGGACATCTGGAAACTCCTTTTTAGCTGGCTGCTGGCTGCGATTAACTGACTATTGTACGCTTTTTTTAAATACCAACAAAAGGTTAGACAACAATTTCGTCAAAAATATCCCTGCGAATAGGAGGCCACCCCAAACGAGGAGTGGATAGTTCTTTCGCAAACTTCAGCTTTGGAGGCAACATACAAAAGTCAGATATCAAAAATTCAACAAATTGCGCACCTTCCAATTCTTGATAAAGTAAGTCATCAATAGGCCTATATATTGTCGCGAACTCGGAGCTAAACAGCTTAATTAGTTGGCTTTCAATTTAGACAGGGCAAGGCGCTCAAAGAGCATGAATCCGCTTAGCTCGTCAGGGAAGTGGGCTCTCAGCCCTGTCTAATCAAGTGACTGATTGAACTCGCAGCCGATGCGAGACATTCCAACAGCTGCACTTCGGTATAGATAATGACAGAGAAATTAGGCACGACCAGTGGCTACACTTAACGCGCTCGTTTCGCTCTCATGGGCATAATATGCAGTGTGATATAAATGAAAAAAACTCAACAGAGAAGGAAATCGACAACCGTGTTACGTGGTTTAAACTTATGTAGGGATGAATGATCCGTTACACATGGCGCGCTAAGCACCTACTTAGCAGATACGCGGCAAGGGATCGCTGCTCAACCAGTCCACCAGGCGGTTGCCGCCGAAGGCGGTCTCCATCTCCACAAATCGATGCTCGTCGGCGCGCACCTCGCCGATGATGACGGCATCCTTACCCAAGGGGTGATGGCGCATCACCGCCACCAGATCGTCGGCACATTGGGGCGGACACACGGCCACCAGCTTGCCTTCGTTGGCAATGTATAAAGGGTCGAGGCCGAGGAATTCGCAGGCAGCGCTCACCGCGGGACGGACCGGGATGTCGCGCTCGCGGATGATCATCCCTACGCCGGACTGGCGCGCCCATTCATTGAGCACCGCGGCCAGGCCGCCGCGGGTGGGATCGCGTAGACAATGGATGTCCGGCGCCACCTCAATCATAGCCGCCACCAGTTCGTGCAAGGCCGCGCTGTCGGACCGCAATTCGGTCTCAAACTGCAGGTGTTCCCGCTGCGAGAGGATGGCCACGCCGTGGTCGCCGATGCTGCCGCTGAGGATGATGCGATCACCCGATCGCGCGCGGTCGGCGCCAATATTCACGTCGGACGGCACGCTGCCCACGCCGGTAGTGGTAATGAACACCCCATCGCCCTTGCCGCGCTCCACCACCTTGGTATCGCCGGTGACCACGACCACATCGGCGGCGCGCGCCGCCGCCGCCATGGAATCGACGATGCGCCGCAAGTCCGTCAGGGGGAAGCCTTCTTCGATGATGAAGCTCGCCGACAGATACAGCGGCCGCGCCCCGGCCATAGCGATGTCGTTGACAGTGCCGTGCACCGCCAGGCTGCCGATGTCGCCGCCGGGAAAGAACAGCGGCGACACCACGAAGCTGTCTGTGGTGAGTACCAGGCGCCCGGGCGGCGGTTCGAAGGCCGCCTGATCGTTCATCGCGCGCAGCCAATCGTTGTCGAAGGCGGCGACGAATAATTCCTCGATCAGTTGCGCCGTGGCGCGCCCGCCGCTGCCGTGACCGAGCTCAACGCGGCCATGGGCGAAATCCAGGGGTGGAAAATAATCTTTATTCTTGCTCATACCATGATCCGTGCATCACGAACGGGCTAAATGCCAGTTTGCCACTACCTTCCTTCTCCCTTAGGGAGAGGGGACAAATACAACTCAGTTCGTCACTTGATCTATCGTCCGGTCGACAAACCGGCCATAGCGATAATGCGCGGCGCAGGCCCCTTCCGACGACACCATGCAGGAACCCAGGGGATTGTCCGGGGTGCATACCGTAGCGAATACCTTGCACTGCTCCGGACGCTTGGCGCCGCGCAACACCGCGGCGCATTCGCAGGCCTTGTGATCGGGGATGGCCTCCTGGGCGATGGCGAATCTGGCCTCGGCGTCATACTCTGCGTAGGCGGTACACAGTTTCAAGGCACTGTGGGGCAGACTGCCCAGGCCGCGCCACTCAAATTCGTCGCGTAGCTCGAACACCTCCGCCATCAGGGCCTGGGCCTTTTGATTACCGTCGCGCGACACCACCCGGCTGTATTCGTTTTCCAACTCGGCGCGCCCCTCGTTGAGCTGGCGGATCAATTGGCGGATCGCCTGCAGGATGTCCAGGGGCTCGAAGCCGGTGATCACCACCGGATAACCGTAGTCGCGGGCAAAGCGTTCGAAGGGCCGGCTGCCGATCACGGTACTTACGTGACCGGGTCCGACGAAGCCATCGACGTGAATGGCCTCCGCCGCCGGCGCATCGAGAATGCCCGCCATGGCCGCCGGGGTCAGCACGTGATTGCAGAATACCGTGAAGTTTTTCAGGCCGAGGCGCTGCGCCTCCTTGACCGCTACCGCGGTAGGCGGCGTGGTGGTCTCGAAACCGATGGCGAAAAACACTACCTGCCGTTCGGGGTGACGCTGGGCAACGCTCAAGGCATCCAGCGTCGAATAGATCATACGCACTTCGGCCCCCGCCGCTCGGGCCTTCATCAGGGTCGCGCCATTCTTGCCCGGCACCCGCAGCATGTCGCCGTAACTGCACAGTATCACCTCGGGCCGCCGCGCCAATGAAATCGCCGCCTCGATACAGCCCGTAGGCAGTACGCACACCGGACAACCCGGACCATGAATCATCTCCACATTGTCCGGCAACAGTCGCTCGAGACCGTAACGCGCCAAAGTGTGGGTGTGACCGCCGCAAAATTCCATGAGGCGATAACCGCGCCCTGCATCGACCTCAGAGGCGATCGCACTGGCGAGATGCCGTGCCAGATCACCGTCACGAAAGGCCTCCAGATATCTCATGATGACGTCGCCGCCTCGGCGAACAGGCGCAGGGTCTTTTCCGCCTCCATGGGATCGAGCTTGCGTAAGGCATAGCCCACATGCACGATCACCCACTCACCCACGGCGCAATCGTCAAGCAAAGCCAGGGAAATTTCTTTTGACACACCGCCCATGTCCACACGGGCGAGTTCACCTTCGCGCAATTCGGTGATTAAGGCGGGGATCGCCAGGCACATGGATTTTCTCCGTAGCGGGTGCGTGAATTAGTATAGCGCAGCGATCCGTGTTACATGGCTTCATAGATTCGCGAGGACATTTCCAGTCGGACAAGCTGGTCGTGGTATTTTTATCGATGTCCTCACCCTGAACCTGCCCCTGAGGGAGAGACAAAGACTTTAAAAACATCAGACATTGCGCCACCTTACATTAGCGCCGCCATGGAGCTTATCGCCACCCAGGCCTGACCCAGGCTCAAGCCACCGTCGTTGGGCGGCAGTCGTTGCGCCACATGCACATTCATACCCGCATCCCGCAATTCGGTGGACAGACTCTGAAGCAGCACGCCGTTCATGAAACAACCGCCGTTCAACACTACATGGCGCAGCGATTCCTGCCGTGCGGCACGCTGCACCCACTCGCCGAGTCCCGCCGCCAAAGTGGCATGAAACAGCGCGGCCCCGTAAGCGGCGTCTGATTCGCGGGCGAGGCGATCGAGCAAGGGCAGTAAATTCAATACGCCGTTCGGCTCGACACGATAATCCTCCCGGCACGGCGCCACCGGCCCGTGGCGCAGCGCCAAAGACTCCAACTGCATGGCGGCCTGCCCTTCGTAGCTGTTGCGCACAGTGATCCCCAACAGTCCGGCGGCGGCGTCGAACCAGCGGCCGGCGCTGCTGGTGACGGGGGCGTTGACATTCTTATCCAGCATTTCCTTCACCGTCTCCGCACCTGGACCGGCAAAGCGCCGCTGGATTTCCCCACCGCGACCCAGGGCGTGCAGGGCACTGGCCGCCATGCGCCACGGTTCCCGCGCCGCGCGATCGCCACCGGGCAAGGCGAGTTCATAGATATGACTCAGGCGCCGACAGTGGGCGCCCTCCACTCGCAGCAGTTCGCCGCCCCACAGACCGTCATCATCTCCCAGACCGAAACCGTCCAGAGCAAGACCCAACACCGGTTCGCTCACCCCCTGCTCGGCCAGCACCGCGGCGATATGGGCATGATGATGTTGGACGGCGATACAGGGCAGATCGCGCTCCGCGGCGAAACGGCGCGCCAAGCGGCTGCTGTAGAAATCGGGATGGCGGTCATGGGCGACGTACAACGGCACGATATCCAAGGTATCCAGCCAGCGGTCGAGGGTGTGTTCCAGGGCGCGGCAGGCGGCGCCATTGTCGAGATCACCGTTGTGCTGCGAGACATAGGCCTCGTCACCGCGGGTAACACAAAAAGTATTCTTCAAATCTCCGCCCATGGACAACAGCGCCGGTCCGCCGTGAGGCAACTTGATGGGCTGCGGGACGAAGCCGCGGGCACGGCGGATGAAGCGCGGCGCAGCGACTCCGCCGTGCAGCACGCTGTCATCGCAGCGCTGAGTGATGTCGCGATCATGACTTACGAAGAAATCGGCAATGCCACGCAGACCCGTAAAGGCCTCGCGGTTATCGGTCACCAGGGGCTCGCCGCCCACATTGGCGGAGGTGCAGACCAGGACTAATGCCTGTGTCTGCTGCAGCCATGCCGTACCGACGGGGCGACCTGCCGCCTCATGAAACAATAGATAGTGCAGCGGCGTATACGGCAGCATCACACCCAGGTGGGCGATGCCCGGCGCGACACCGGCAAGGGTAATATCACAGGCTGCGGTTTTCTCCAACACAACGATAGGACGTGCCGCCGACTCCAATAAATTCCTTTGGCCCGAATCGCACCGTACCCAAGGCGACAAGGAGGCGCAATTGGCGGCCATCACCGCGAAGGGCTTGGCCTCGCGGCCCTTACGCACGCGCAGGCGTGCCACCGCCCCCGCGTTGCGGGCATCGCACAACAGATGAAAACCGCCCAGACCCTTGAGGGCGACGATGCGTCCGGCGGCCAGCGCCGCCAGGGTCGTGGCGATAATATCCTCCACCGGGAGGAGCTCACCTTCAGCATCGTGAAAATGCAATCGCGGCCCGCACTCCGGGCAGGTATTGGCCTGGGCGTGAAAGCGCCGTGCACTCGGATGCTGATATTCGCTGATACAAACCGGGCATTGCTCAAAGCCCGCCATGCTGGTGTTATGGCGGTCGAAGGGCAAGGCCCGGCTGATAGTGAAGCGCGGACCGCAGTGCACGCAATTGATGAAGGGATAGCGACAGCGGCGATCACCAGGATCGAACAGTTCGCCAAGGCAATCGGCACATACCGCCGCATCCGCAGCGATGGCGGTACGCGCGGCATCCGTC
Source organism: uncultured Gammaproteobacteria bacterium (assembly GCA_963810615.1). GTDB lineage: Bacteria > Pseudomonadota > Gammaproteobacteria > DRLM01 > DRLM01 > JARRQJ01. Next base: position 694,127 of record CAWEOA010000002.1, read on the forward strand.
CGGCTGGCGGCGATGAAAAACGGCGGCGGCGTGGCCAGCACCGCAACGACGCTTTGCTCCACGGCGATGATGTGCGCCTGCGGCGGCGCAGCGCGCAGGCGCACCAGAAAGGATTGTAGTGCGTTCGCCCCGCCCTGCAGCTCGATCTCCACGCCCTCGGCGCAATTACATACCCAGCCGCACAACCCCAATTCAGTGGCCAACCTGTATACAAAGGGGCGAAACCCCACACCCTGCACTTGGCCACGCACCAGGATGCGGTGACGCAGGACTTTCGCGCCATGTTGCGGGGCGCCGATCGTGTCGCGTTCAGTGCTTGTCATGCCTCCCTACTCTACTCCTGTCGCGGGAGGCGAGGGAACGCTATGCCGGGGGGAAGTACAACGAGGGCGTTACGTGGCCACCAATTCGGTAATGCGCAGGGCCTCGCCATCGACCGGGGTCAGCGGCTGCGCCTGACAGTAGGGACAGGCCTGATCGTGATGCGTCATCATGACTTCACGCAGGCAGGCCGGGCAAATAGCCTGGGTCGGATGCTCGACGATATCCAATTCCGCCGCGTCGGCGATGGTACCCCGCGCGGCGGTTTCGAAATTAAAACGCAGGGCCTCGCGCTCCGCGGCACTCAGTGTGCCGGTCTCCACGCGCACCCTGCTCACCCGGGTCAAGCATCGCGCCTGCGCCTCATCTTCGATGAGTTTGAGCAGTCGACGCGTCAAGCCCCATTCATGCATACAACCACCCTCTCCGGGTATTTTAATCCAGGCGCGCCCAGACCTTGCGCTTGGAAAAATATAGCAAAATGGTGAGCATCAGCAGATAGCCCAGTACGTAGTAGCCCAGGTGATGGCGTTCCGCAGCGTGCGGGTCCGCCGCCCAGTTCAAGAACGCCGCGGCGTCTTTGGCCTGTTCTTCCAGCGGCCCACGCTGCGCTGCGTCCTCGGCGTCGCTGAAATTCAGGACGTCCGGCATCTTGATGCCGGGAAACGCATGATTGTCCACACTGCCGTCGGGCTTATGATAAAACCCCGTCAAAATTGAATATATGTAGGCGGCCCCACCTTCGCGGGCGTTGGCCATCAAGGACAGGTCGGGCGGAACGACACCAAAGCTTTCCTTCAGCATGTCCGGGGACATATCGCTCACCAGCGGCTCTTTGAGACCCTTGCCGCTGCGCAAGGTATCCAACTCTTTGGCGCTGAAACCCAACTGCGACAACCCCCCATACTTGATGTATTTCAAGCTATGGCAGGCCATACAGACATTGGTGATGACCTCGGCCCCACGGCGCACCGCCTCGGGGGATTGTGGGATTTTGACATCCGCCGACTCCGCCGCCACCGCAATGGACTGGCTCACGGCAATGCCCAGGAAAATGATAAGGCCGGCTAAGTTAAGGCGCTTCATTTGCCGGTACCGACTTTATCACCCTCGCCCGCGACCAAGGTCTCCAGCCCGGGAGGTAGACCGCGCGCCCGCATCCAGCGTTCTTCCAGTATTGAAACCGGAGGCAGGAGCAGAAACGTAGCGAAGTACACAAAGGTGGCGGCACGACCAACGACCACCAATACGCCGCTGGGAGGATGGGCGCCCACATAGCTCAACACCGCCACGTCAACGATGAATACAAAAAACGCCAGACGATACAGCGGCCGGAAGCGTGCGCCGCCGGGCAGCTTGGAACGATCCAGGTAAGGCATGCCCGCAAAGATCAGGATGGACATTACCATGGCCACCACCCCGCCCAAGGTGTCGGGGATAGCTCGGAGAATGGCGTAGAACGGCAGAAAATACCATTCCGGCACAATGTGGGGCGGAGTCTGCATGGGATTGGCGGGCACGTTGTTGATCGCCTCCATGAAGAAATCCGGTTTGAAAAACACAAAGGCGCAAAACACGATGAGAAACACGCCCAAGCCATAGAAGTCCTTGCTGGTGAAATAGGGATGAAACGGGATGTTGTCCTTGTCGGCCAGATTGATCCCGGAAGGATTACTGCTTCTAACCGCATGCAGCGCCACCAGGTGAATAAACACCATACCCAGGATTATGAACGGCACCAGATAATGCAGGGCAAAGAAGCGGTTGAGAGTGGCATCGCTAACCGTAAAATCGCCGCGCAACCACAATACCAGTTGATCACCGAACCACGGCGTGGCGCGGAACAAACTGGTGATGACTTGGGCGCCCCAATAGGACATCTGCCCCCAGGGCAGGAGATAACCCATAAAGGCTGTAGCCATCAGCATCAACAACAATATCTGGCCGCTCCACCACAACAATTCCCGCGGCGCGCGGTAGGAACCGTAATAAAGCGTACGCGCCATATGAATATAGATCACGATGAAAAACGCGGAGGCGCCGATGGCATGGAGGTAGCGCAGCAACCAGCCGTAATTCACCTCGCGCATGATGTATTGCACCGAATCGAAGGCCAGATGAATATCCGGCTTATAGTGCATGGCGAGAAATACGCCACTCACGATTTGCAATACCAAAACAATGCCGGCGAGAAACCCGAAATTCCACCAGTAGCTCAGATTACGGGGCGTAGGATATTCGGTAAGCTCGTGTTTAACGAAAGAACTCAGCGGAAAGCGCTGGTCTATCCAGGCAATGACACGATTGGCCATGGTCGACTCCCTGTTCAACCGATGATGATTTTGTCGTCGGCAGCAAAATGATAAGGCGGCACATCGAGATTACGCGGCGCCGGCCCTGAAATGATTCTTCCGCTGTTATCGTAGACACTGCCGTGGCAGGGGCATAACCAGCCCTTTGCGGTCTTATTCGGCACACAGCCGAGATGGGTGCAGATGCCCACCACTACCAACCAATCGGGATTTTTTACGCGCGCCGCATCGGGCTGCGGGTCCTTGCCGCCCTGGGACTTTTCCATAGCGGCAATCTCCTCCTGAGTGCGATGGAAGAGAAAAATCGGCTCACCCCGCCATGGCACGGTATGCACCGCACCGGGAGCGACACCTTGAAGATCGACCTCCGTCACCGCCTCCGACTTGACCGAAGGGGTAGGGTTCATGCTGCTGATGAAAGGCCAGCACGCCCCCGCCGCGCCCGCCACCCCGAGGATGGTGGTCGAGGTAATGAGAAAATCTCGTCGTTCTGGGTCAACTTTATCTTGGTCCGACATCTGAGAACTTCCTATCCATGTATTGGAACAATATTCACGGAGAAGCTAGCTACTCCATCCAATGACGCATTTCGACTTTTCTGGCGCCAACTATACACCTTCTACCTTTACTTGATAATCGCGTACATCATACTGGGCAAAATTTGCGCCACTAATCATTCTCTGCTCCATACGACCTATCTCAAAATGTAAATTCAGGCCAAAATCCGCTGAAGGCTCACACCAAACATCAATAATTCTCGGAAAATACGGCAATTGCAGCAGGATATGGCCGCCGCCACAAATTCAATTTTCAGGCAGGCTCGAATGATGATTCGCTGCAAATTGTCACAAATGAGGTAGCTCTCATTGGGTGCGGAAGTGCACCAAAAAGTTTCATCCGGCAAGACGATATTATTCGACTTCGATATCAAAAATGCGACGCTGCTCGCTGAGCGCATAGCAGAGATACATGGAGAGCATGGGCAACGATGATTTACACCACTTTTCTCTACCCTATGAGACTAAAAATGCTCAGTCCCAGCGCGCGTCGCGCACTTGGATCATCCCTTCGTAAATTCGGACAGGAAAGGTAGGAATTGCCTCGTAGGCGGGCGGGGCTGTCACGGCGCCGGTTTTGATGCAGAACCGCGCTCCATGGCGCGGGCAGATGATTTCATCGCCCTCTAACTTGGCATCGGCTAAAGGTGCATAGTCGTGGGTGCAGACGTCTTCGATGGCATAGTATTCGCCCTCCAGGTTGAACACCGCGATTTGGACATCATCGACATCCACGATACGCCGGTCTCCCGGTGAAAGCTCTGCTATTTTCGCGACATCGACCCAATCGGACATAAATTAGCTTTCAACACTGAGCACTCAGCTAAAAGCTGATGGCTGACGGCCTCATAACAATCCTGCCTGCAACTTGGCCGCTTCGGTCATGCGACTCTGATCCCAGGGCGGTTCGAAGACCACCTCGACATGGGCATCGGTGACGTTGGGCACGGTCTTGACCTTGTTGGCGACGTCGGCTTGCAGGATGGGACCCATGCCGCAACCCGGCGCAGTGAGGGTCATCTTGATATCGACGCGATTGCCGCCTTCGGGCAGCGGGACGACCTTGCAATCGTAGATCAGACCCAGCTCCACGATATTGATGGCGATCTCAGGGTCGTAACAGGTGGCGAGCTGCTGCCAGATCAATTGTTCATCGACGGCACCACCGGCAGTAGTCTCGTTCTCTTCGAACTCATACTGCGTCGGGGTCTTGCCCAGAGCGTCGGCGTCTTTGCCATCGATACGCACCAGACTGCCTTCGACATAGCAGGTGTAGCTGCCGCCCAGGGATTGGGTAATGGTCACCTGTTGTCCCGCCGGCAAGGTGATGGGCGTCCCCTCCGGGATAAGAACGGCGGGACAATCTCTGGTCAGCGATACGATTTCATTGGCCTGCATCGCGCTTACTCCGTTGATGCCGTTTCCTGGTTGTGCAGGGCCGCTTCCAGAGTGTGCCAGGCCAGAGTGGCGCACTTGACCCGCGCCGGATAATCGCGCACGCCGGTAAGCACACTGAGCTTGCCCAGCTCAGGGCCTTCCGTGTCATTGCCGTCTTCCGTCACCACCGCATGGAACTTGCGAAACAAGGCCTCGGCATCGGCCACCTTCATGCCCTTGAGCCGCTCGGTCATCAGCGAGGCGGAGGCGGTGGAGATGGCGCAACCCATGCCTTCGAAGCGCACATCGGCGATAACATCGCCGTCTATCCTGAGATAGAGGCTGAGTTTGTCGCCGCACAAGGGATTATTGCCGTCGGCATGACGATTGGAGTCCTCCAGCTTGCCGAAGTTGCGCGGATGGCGGTTGTGATCGAAGATCACTTCTTGATAGAGCTCACGCAGGTCAGACACGGAACACCTCTTTCACCTTGATGACCGCTGCAAGCAAGCGGTCGATGTCATCGCGGGTATTGTATAAAGCCAGGGAGGCGCGCGCCGTGGCCGGCACGGCAAAGTGATCCATCACCGGCATGGCGCAATGATGGCCGGTACGGATGGCGACGCCCTCATGGTCGAGGATGGTGCCGATGTCGTGGGGATGCACCCCGTCCATCACGAAGGACAAGATACCGGCCTTGTGGCGGGCCGTACCGATGAGACGCACACCCGGGATTTCCAGCGCGCGGGCGGTAGCGTAGCGCAACAGTTCGTCTTCCCAGGCGGCGATGGCCTGCAACCCGATATTCGATACGTAATCGATGGCCGCTCCCAGACCGATGCCGCCGGCAATATGCGGTGTGCCGGCCTCGAACTTATAGGGCAGCGCGTTGTATTCGGTCTTGGTGAACGTGACGGAACGAATCATGTCACCGCCACCCTGATAGGGGGGCATCGTCTCCAACAATGCGGCCTTGCCATACAGCGCGCCGCTGCCGGTAGGCGCATAGAGCTTGTGGCCGGAGAACACATAGAACTCGCAATCCAGGGCCTGCACATCCACCGCCACATGCGGCACCGCCTGGGCGCCGTCCAGCAGTACCGGCACCCCCTGGGCATGGGCCGCCGCAATGATTTCCTCCACGGGATTAATCGTACCCAAGGCGTTGGACACATGAACCACTGCCACCAATTTAGTACGCACGCTCAACAAACGATGAAAATCATCGAGCAGCAGTTCACCTGTATCGTCGATGGGCACCACCTTCAACACCGCCCCGGTCTGCTCGCACACCATCTGCCACGGCACGATATTGGAATGGTGTTCCATCTCGGTAATGAGGATCTCGTCGCCGGGCTTGAGGCGCGGCCGCGCATAACTTTGCGCCACCAGATTGATGGCCTCGGTGGCGCCGCGCACGAACACGATCTCGCGACGGTCGGCGGCGTTGAGGAATTGCTTAACCTTGTCGCGCCCCCCTTCATAAGCAGCGGTGGCGCGCTCGCTCAGGGTATGCACGCCACGATGGATGTTGGCGTTGTCCGCGCTGTAATAATGGTCCAGCGCAGCGATGACCTGGCTGGGCTTTTGACTGGTGGCGGCATTGTCCAGATAGACCAGGGGCTTGCCATGCACTTCTTGATGCAGGATGGGAAAATCGCGGCGAATACGCTCCACATCATCACTACTCAGGCTGGGCGATGTTGATTGCAGTACGCTGCTCATGGCCTATCCTCGCCCCATGCGCCCTGCGGTAAACGCCGCATCACCGCCTGGTCGAGGTGGCTGCGCAAGGCCGGCACCTTAACCTGTTCGATGATCTCGCGCGCGAAGGCCAAGGTCAGCAAATTACGCGCAGCAGCTTCATCGATGCCGCGGGAACGCAGATAAAACACCGCGTCGGCATCCAGCTGTCCGACGGTGGCTCCATGGGAACACTTGACGTCATCGGCATATATCTCCAATTCCGGCTTGGTGTCCGCCTCGGCATCGTCGGACAGCAGCAGGTTCTTATTGGACTGGCGGGCGTCGGTCTTCTGCGCGTCGGGATGCACGACCACCTTGCCGTTGAACACACTGCGACCGTGACCGTCCAGGATACCTTTGTAAAATTCGTTGCTGGTGCCATGAGCTTGAAGATGATCGATACGGGTGTGAACATCCACATGCTGGCGACCGCCTGCCAGGTACAAGCCGTTCAGACTGCAGGAGGCGCCCGATGCCGCCAGGCGCACATCCACATCGTTGCGCACCAAAGCACTGCCCAGCGTAACGGTGTGGGTGTCAAAGCGGCTGTCACGTTCCTGATGAACATGCACGCCGCTGATGTGGAAGGCCTTGGTGCTTTCCTCCTGCAGACGGTAATACTCGACGGCGGCATTCTTGCCCAGCGCAATTTCGCTGATGACATTGCTGAAGTACACCGCATCATCAAGGGCGACATGACGTTCGACCAGCACAACATGGCTGTTCTCGTCCGCCTTCACCATCACCCGCGAATGACTGGCGCGTCCATCATGCGCCGCCGTGGTGATGAACACCGCATGGATAGGCTGCTCCACCACCACGCCACTAGCGAGAGACAGATAGACGCCGTCATCGGCAAATGCGGTATTCAATGCGGCGAATGGGTGACGGTCCATATCAAGCACGCCACCCAGCAAACCTTCCAGTTCATCAGGGCGCTGACGCAAAACGTCATTGAGGCTGAGCACCTCCACCCCGCCGCCCAGCGCATCCGCTCGGGACAAGGCGGGGAAATAGCGGCCGTTGATAAACACCAGGCGCTGCGCGGCGCCTTCGACGCGCAGCAACTCCTCCATCCTCGCCATATCCACCGCGAATTCAGCGCCAGGACCACAGCTGAAGTTACGCTTTTCGATGGCGGCGGTTCGGGTATATTTCCATTCCTCATCGCGCTGAGTCGGAAAGCCGCGCGCCAGGAAACTCGTAATGGCCTTACGGCGCAATTCCCGCAGCCACGGCGACGTGTGTCCCGCCAAACCGGCGGCGACCCGTTCGAATTCGGCGGCATAATGCTCTTTGGTTTGTATTACGGCGTTCATATCACGGCGATCCCCATCGTTGGTTGCCAGCTCAGGCGCCGGCGACGGCGGACTCTATCCAACCGTATCCCTTGCTTTCCAACTCCAAGGCCAAGCCGCGGTCGCCGGACTTCACGATTTGACCGTGGACCAGCACATGGACATGATCAGGCACCACATAGTCGAGCAGACGCTGATAGTGCGTCACCAGCACCATGGCCCGGCCGGGACTGCGCAAGGCGTTCACGCCGTCGGAGACAATGCGCAAGGCATCGATATCGAGACCGGAGTCGGTCTCGTCGAGGATGCCCAAGGCCGGCTCCAACAAGGCCATTTGCAGGATCTCGTTGCGCTTCTTCTCGCCGCCGGAGAAGCCCTCGTTGACGGCGCGGTACAGGAACTGTTCGTTCATCTGCACCAGCTTCATCTTGTCCTTGACCAGGGACAGGAAATCCATGGCATCCAGTTCGCCCAAACCGCGGTGTTTACGCACCGCGTTGACCGCCGCCTTGAGCAGATAGACATTGCTCACGCCGGGGATCTCCACCGGGTATTGAAAGGCGAGAAACACGCCTTCGCGCGCCCGCTCTTCCGGTGCCAGTTCGAGAAGGTTCTTACCCTGGAACCACACCTCGCCGTCGACGACTTCATAGCCGTCGCGGCCGGCCAGGACATTGGCCAGAGTGCTCTTGCCGGAACCGTTGGGCCCCATGATGGCGTGCACCTCGCCGGCCTTGACCTCGAGATTGATCCCCTTGAGGATGGCCTTGCCGTCTACGTTTACTTTCAGATTTTTGATACTCAGCATGTCACTCGTCTTCTCTATCAAAGCTGTCAGCCATCAGCTGTCAGCATTCAGTAAAAATATATACAAGCAGCAATTAGCCGATAGCTAACGGCTGATTGCTATTAATCACCCTACGCTGCCTTCCAGACTCACGCCCAACAGATTCTGGGCCTCCACGGCGAACTCCATGGGCAGCTCCTTGATCACCTCTTTACAGAAACCGTTGACGATCATGGACACCGCATCCTCAGCGCTCAGCCCGCGCTGCCTGCAATAGAACAATTGATCCTCGCTGATCTTGGATGTTGTGGCTTCGTGTTCCACCTGGGCGGTGTGATTTTTGGCCTCGATATAGGGAAAGGTATGGGCGCCGCACTTATCGCCCAGCAACAACGAGTCGCACTGGGTATAGTTGCGCGCGCCCTCGGCGCTTTTCAGGATCTTCACCAGGCCGCGGTAGGCGTTCTGTCCGTGACCGGCGGAGATGCCCTTGGACACGATGGTGCTACGGGTGTTCTTGCCGATATGGATCATCTTGGTGCCGGTGTCGGCCTGTTGATAGTTATTGGTCAAGGCCACCGAATAAAACTCGCCTACCGAATTGTCGCCTTCCAGGACACAGCTGGGGTATTTCCAGGTGATGGCGGAACCGGTCTCCACCTGGGTCCAGGCGATCTTGGAATTGTCGCCGCGGCAATGGCCGCGCTTGGTGACGAAGTTATAGATACCGCCTTTGCCCTCGGCGTCACCGGGATACCAGTTCTGCACCGTGGAATACTTGATCTCGGCATTCTTGAGGGCTACCAGCTCTACCACTGCGGCATGCAACTGGTTCTCGTCGCGCATCGGCGCGGTGCAGCCTTCCAGATAACTCACATGGGCGCCTTCGTCGGCGATGATTAGAGTCCGTTCGAACTGGCCGGTGCTGGCGGCATTGATGCGGAAATAGGTGGACAATTCCATAGGGCAGCGCACACCCTTGGGTATGTAGACAAAGGAACCGTCGCTGAACACTGCGGAATTGAGCGCTGCATAAAAATTGTCGCCGGGCGGCACCACCGTGCCCAGGTATTGCTGGATCAGCTCCGGATACTTGTGCACCGCCTCGGAAAAGGGACAGAAGATCACACCCTTTTCGCCGAGTTTTTCTTTGAAGGTGGTGGCCACCGACACACTATCGAACACCGCATCCACCGCCACCCCGGCGAGGCGCGCCCGCTCGTGGAGCGGAACGCCCAGCTTTTCGTAGGTACGCAGCAATTCGGGATCGACCTCGTCCAGACTCTTGGGACCGTCCTTCTTCTTCGGCGCCGAGAAATAGCTGATGGCCTGATAATCGATGGGCGGATAGTGGACATGGGCCCAGGCCGGGTGGGTCATGGACTGCCAATGGCGAAAGGCCTTGAGACGCCACTCCAGCATGAACTCCGGCTCGTTCTTCTTCGCCGAAATCGCGCGCACCACATCTTCATCCAGGCCGGGCGGCAGGGTGTCGGACTCGATGTCGGTAAAGAAGCCGTGTTTGTATTCCCGGCTTACCAGGTCGTCGATGGGCTGGGTCTTAGCCATAAACTTTAACTCCGATTCTCAAATACCTTCGGCGCGGGACAGCGTATCCGGCTCGGTGAAGCGCAAGGGCTGCGCCATGGGGCGCGCCAAATCCGCCAGTGTTACCCGCTCCAGTGCCTCGCGTACCGCCTTGTTGATGAGCTGCCAATTGCCGCGCACCGAACACTGTGTCTCCTGGCCGCATAGCCCCACGGAGTCACTACACTCGGTCAACGCAATAGGCCCTTCGATAGCCGATATGATTTGCGCCACCGAAATCTCCTCGGGTGCGGCGGCGAGGCTGTAACCGCCCTTGGCGCCGCGATGGGATACCAATAAACCATGCTGTACCAAGGCCTTCAACACCTTGCTCACCGTGGGCAGCGCCAAGCCCAACTCGGCGGCGAGCTCATTGGCGCTGTGCAGACGCTGCGGCTGCCGGGCGAACGAGGTCATTACCACCGTCCCGTAATCAGTCAATTTTCCTACTCGCAGCATGAGCGGCCACCCGTCAAATCATACTGGACTATTTTGGTACTAATTAAATCTGGCGTCAACTCCCTATTTGTTTGAGGAAATCTTTACCGTTGGCGGAAATCCGCAGATTGCAGCCGCAGAGAAAGCGGGTTAACTTAGCAGCAAGATGCCCGCAGCAACGACCATCATGAACGCCAAACCCCTGACCGGCCGTACTATTGCTATCCCCGAGAGCCGGGAACTCGACCTCTTCGCGCAAATATTGGAAACCCGGGGCGCGATCACGGTGCGCTGCCCGCTGGTAAGCATCCTTGATGCGCCCGACCAGGAACCCATCATCGCCTGGCTTCGGCAGCTCGCCGCAGGCCACTTCGACGATCTGATATTGCTCACCGGGGAGGGCCTGAGACGCTTGCTCGGCACCGCGGAACGCGCCGGCATCCAAGAGGCGGTCATCGCGGCCCTGAGTAACACGAGGAAGATCACCCGCGGCCCGAAGCCGGCACGCGCCTTGCGCGACATTGGCTTGCGCCATGACCTGGCGGCGGAACAACCCACCACCGAGGGCGTCATCGCCGCCTTGGCCAAGCTGGACCTCACAGGGCGCAAGCTCGGCGTGCAACTCTACGGCTCGGAACCCAATCTCCCGCTCATCGCATTCATCCGCGAATCCGGCGCGACGGCGTTTCCGGTGGCGCCTTATGTCTATGCGAACCAGGCCGACGACCGCAAGGTCGTTTCCCTCATCAAACAGCTGACGGCGGGTGAGATCGACGTCATCGCCTTCACCAGCGCTCAACAAGTCACCCGACTGTATAACGTCGCTGTAGCCAACCACCTCGAAGAATCTCTCAATAATGCCTGGTCGCTCACCAAAGTCGCCGCCGTAGGCCCTATCGTTGCCGAGGCTTTGCATAGCCACGGCGTGCGTATCGACATGATTCCCGAAGAGAGCTTCTTCATGAAACCCTTGGTCAATTCCATCGTTGCGGGACTGGGCGCGCCGGCGGCCGGCGATAGCTAAACCTCCCGCAAGGAATGCACCTCAGTTGCCGAGTAGCGTGGGAATTATCGAGATGGATGGTGTCGCGCGGATACTACGGCTGATCTCAAGCCGCCCCGCTTCTAAGAAAAAGGGCGGACGGAAAGCCGCGGTCAGTTGAACAGGCTTCTTAGTTCCTGCAATTCCTCGCGCACTTCCTCGATGGTTTTGATGGTTTCTTCCGGGGTGAGCCCTAATTTGGCGAAGGCGGGGATCTCCGACCAGTCCATTTGGGTGAGGTGATGTTGTGTCCCCAGATAGCTGTGCAGGTTGGCGACGATTACCACATCCACGTAGGTCACCTCAGCCCCCTCGCTACGCCACAAATCCTCGTGTTGAGAGGTCACCGCCACCAACTCCGGCGAAAAATTCCATTCATCCAGGATAAACGGACCGATGATGGTATGGAGATGTTTGATCACTTCGTCCAGGGCCTCGGGATCGTTGGCCAACAGCGGATAGGCCTCGGCCCGACGCAGGATAGGCAAGACGCCGATGTCATGAATCAACCCCCCCAGCAAGGCCTGATCCGGCTGTAGCTGGGTAAAGCGCCGAGCCAGCACATAGCTCAAGGTTGCGACTTTGGCGCTGTGCGACCATAAGGTTTTCAGCCGCTGCTTGGTCAGTTGGGTACCCTTGGCTTGGTAGAGCTGCTGCATCACCAGGGCGGTGACCAGATTGCGAACTTGCTCGTTACCCAGGCGGGTCACCGCTGTTTGGATGTTATCGATCTTTTCCTGACCACGATATAAGGGGCTATTTACCACCTTCAAGAGACGCGTGGTCAGCGCCGGATCGACCCCGATTAAACGCGCAATCTGACGGTCGGTAGAGTTCGGGTCACTGACCAGCTTACGTACCTGCACGGCCACTTCCGGCAGCGTAGGCAAAACGACCCGATTGCGGTTCAGGTCTTCGAGGAAACTGGCAAGAAACTGTTTTTCAACTTTCACGTGTGCCACCACCGATCATAAATTCACACCATTGTATCGACAGCCGTTCACCTTCCTGGAGGTCCGGGTCAACGATGCAAGGCCCGCCCGCCCACCGCCAATGCGGCTTCGTGGATTGCCTCCGATAAGGTGGGATGGGCATGTACGGTGCGGGCGATGTCCTCCGCCGCGCCGCCGAACTCCATGGCGGTCACCAGCGCACCAATCAATTCAGAGGCATAGGGACCGACAATATGCGCACCCAGGATTCTATCGCTCTTGCTGTCGCTCAATATTTTCACCAATCCTACGGCATCACCCATGGCATGGGCTCGACCGTTGCCGCTAAAGGGAAAAACGCCGGCGCGAAAATCCGTATTACTGGCTTGCAGCTGCTGGCTGGTCTTGCCTACCCAGGCGATCTCCGGCCAGGTATAGATCACCCAGGGGATGGTCCCATAGCTCACCTGACTGGCCTGCCCGGCAATGCGTTCCGCCACCGCCACACCCTCCTCCGACGCCTTGTGGGCCAGCATAGGACCACGCACTACGTCGCCGACGGCATAGACTCCCGGGAGATTGGTGCGACAAAACTCATCAACGACGATATAACCGTGTTCATCCACGGACAAGCCCACGCCTTCGGCATTAAGACCTTGAGTGCAGGGACGGCGTCCCGTCGCCACCAATACCCGATCCACCTTCAGATTCTGCTCGCCCTGCGCATCCCGATAATGCACCGTGACGTGTTTCTTGTTGACCATGACCTTGGCGAGTTTGGCGCCGGGGCGGATATCCAGACCTTGGGCGGCGAGTTGGCGCTGGGCCTCCTTAGCCAGATCCTCTTCCACCTTGGCAAGCAGGCTTGTGCCACGGTTCAGAATCGTGACCTCCGCACCTAAACGCCGCCACACGCTGCCCAATTCCAAGGCGATGACGCCGCCGCCGATCACCGCCAGACGCTTCGGCACCTCCGTGAACGCCAAGGCCCCGCTGGAATCGACGATACGCTCTCCGTCCAAGGGCGCCTCCGCCAAGAACGCCGGCGTAGAACCGGTAGCCACGATGATATGCTTGCTCTCCACCACTCGCTTGTCGCCGGAGTGAGACTGGATCTCCACCTGATTCTTTGCCAGCAGACGACCACGCCCCTGCAGCCAAGTGATCTTATGCTTGAGGAACAGCGCTTCGATGCCGCCGGTGAGCGTGCGCACCACTTTAGTCTTACGCGCCTGCATGGCGGGGATATCGAGTTGCACACCCTTGACGGTGATGCCGTGGTTAGGCAGTCCGTGCTGTAACTGATGATAGTAATGGGAAGAATCCAGCAGGGCCTTGGACGGAATGCAACCCACATTGAGACAGGTACCGCCTAATGCCGGCTTACCCTCCTCGGTCCGCCAGTCATCCACGCAGGCGGTGTGCAGCCCCAATTGTGCACAGCGAATGGCGGCCACATAGCCCCCCGGCCCGCCGCCGATCACCACCACATCATATCTGTCCATGGCCAGTCCCTATACCTGCAGCAATAAGCGCGCCGGATCCTCCAGCATGTCCTTGATCGTCACCAAAAACCGTACCGCATCATGCCCGTCGACCAAACGGTGGTCATAAGAAAGGGCGAGATACATCATGGGTCGCGCCACGATGACGCCGTCTTCCACCACTGGCCGTTCGGCGATTTTATGCATGCCGAGAATGGCGCTTTGCGGAGGATTGAGGATAGGCGTCGACAACAATGAACCGAACACCCCGCCATTGGTGATGGAGAAGGTCCCCCCGGTAAGCTCCTCCATGGTGAGCTTACCGTCGCGGGCGCGGCCGGCATAATCGCTGACCGCCTGCTCCAGCTCGGCGAAAGTCTGGACATCGGCATCGCGAAGTATGGGCACGACCAGACCCCGCGGGGTGCTCACCGCGACGCCGACATCGAAATAATTGTGATAGATGATATCGCCGCCGTCTATGGAGGCATTGACCACCGGAAATTGTTTCAAGGCTTCCACGGTAGCCTTGATGAAGAACGACATGAAACCCAGCTTGATGCCGTACTTCTTCTGAAAGTGTTCCTGGTAACGACCGCGCATCTGCATCAGCGGCTGCATGTTCACCTCGTTGAAGGTGGTCAACATGGCGGCGGAATGCTGCGCCTCCACCAGGCGTTCGGCGATACGACTGCGCAGGCGCGTCATGGCGACGCGATTGTCTCTCCGATTATCGTTGTCCAACTGCACTGTCACACAGCCTTCCTCACCTGGCTCCGGCTGCTGCTCCAAGTGACGCAAGACATCGCCTTTAGTGAGGCGACCGCCCTTGCCTGTACCGGAAATCTGCTGGGGATCCACCTGATGTTCCGCCACCAGCTTACGCACCGCCGGACTGAGTTCGGCGGGCGCCGCAGTAGTTGCAGCGGCGGGTTTCGCCGCGGTCAACGCCGCGGCTTGCACAGTGCTATTACTCTGTTCCGCAACCGCCACTCCCGAGGTATCTATCACCGCAACGACTTCACCGCTCTTGACCGTGGTTCCATCCGGATGCTTGATATCGGTAAGTACGCCGTCCTGCGGCGCCGGGATTTCAAGCACGACCTTATCCGTCTCCAGATCCACCAGATTCTCATCGCGGCGCACCGCGGCACCGGACCGTTTATGCCACTTGGACAATGTCCCGTCCGCGACGGATTCGGGCAACACCGGCACTTTCACCTCAATCAACATAATCAGCTCCCTGCTCTTTATGCTATGCGCATTTTGCCTTTTTGTGCGTTGACGCGCTCACCTAAGGCGGCTGCAATGAGCGTGGACTGCGCCGCCTTATGCCTTGCCAAGGAACCTTCCGCCGGGGCGGCATAGGCGGGGCGACCGGCATAATGCAAGACCTGGCCTGTCTTTAAGTAGCCCTGCAAATACGGCTGCATATAGCGCCATGCCCCTTGATTCTCAGGCTCTTCCTGACACCATACGACATCTTTCACTAAGGGATAGCGCAGCAATTCCTGCCCCAATGATTCCCGGGGAAAGGGGTTCAATTGTTCGATGCGAATGATGGCGGTGTCTACGCGCTGCTCCTCCCGCCTTTGTTCCAGCAGATCGAAATACACTTTACCGCCGCAGACTATCACCCTGCGTACATCTCTATCCTTGAGGCCATCCACCTCGCCGATGACCGCTTTAAAGCAACCGTCAACCAGATCGGACAAGCTGGAAACAGAAAGCCGGTGGCGTAGTAGGCTCTTGGGCGACATGACGATCAGGGGTTTGCGATATTGACGCAAGGCTTGGCGCCGCAACATATGAAACATCTGCGCCGGCGTCGTGGGCGTGCACACCTGGATATTGTCACCGGCGCACAACTGTAAGAAGCGCTCCAAGCGCGCCGAGGAATGTTCCGGCCCCTGACCATCGTAACCGTGGGGCAGCATGACCACCAATCCCGCCAGACGATTCCATTTCACTTCGCCTGAGCTGATAAATTGATCGATCACCACCTGGGCATTATTGGCAAAATCGCCGAACTGCGCCTCCCAAATCACCAAACCCTCCGGCGCGGCGGTGGCGTATCCGTATTCGAATCCCAACACTGCTTCTTCGGAGAGCAATGAGTCGATTACTGTAAATCCGGCCTGCTTGTCGGATAAATGTTGCAGAGGAATATAGTTCTCGACATCGCGCTGGTTATGCCACACGGCGTGACGGTGAAAGAAGGTGCCGCGACCGCTGTCTTGCCCGGACAGCCGCACGGGATAGCCGGCATGCAACAAGGTGGCATAGGCCATGATCTCGGTGAAACCCCAATCCATGGGATGTCGGTCCGCGGCCATCTCCCGCCGGGCTTCGTTGATCTTGATCAACTGCGGATGGAGTTCGAAATTCTCGGGCACTCGAGTCAAGCGGCCCGCCAGTTCTTTAATCAAGTCCGAAGACACTTTGTCGTCGACGCTATCCGTCCATGACCCGTTGACATAGGGCGCCCAGCCCCGTGAATACTTGCCTTCGCCGTCTTTGACGATATTGCGCGCCACAACGTCACCCTCGTCCAGAGCGGCGTGGTAATCCCCGGCCATGGCGTCGAAATCCTCCATAGTAATGACGCCGTCCGCAATCAAACGATCGGCATACAAGCGGGGAACGCGGGGATGATTGCGGATCGCATGATACATCTGCGGCTGGGTAACAGCGGGCTCATCGGCCTCGCTGTGGCCGTGCCGCCGGTAACACACCAAATCAATCACGACATCGCGCTTGAACTCCATACGAAAATCCAAGGCAAGCTGCGTCACCCATACCACCGCCTGCGGATCATCGCCGTTGACGTGAAAAATGGGGGCCTGCACCATGCGCGCTACTTCGGTGCAATACAGGGTGGAGCGGGCATCAAGGGGATTGCTGGTGGTAAAACCGATCTGATTGTTCACCACGATGTGCAGAGTGCCTTGCGTGCTGTAGCCTCGCGCCTGCGACATATTAAACGTCTCCATCACCACGCCCTGCCCGGCGAAAGCGGCGTCGCCGTGGATCAACACGGGTAATACCTGTTCGCCCAGACTGTCCTTGCGCCGGTCCTGGCGCGCACGCACCGAGCCCTCCACTACCGGAGAGATGATCTCCAGGTGAGAAGGATTGAAGGCCAGCGCCAGATGCACCGGACCGCCGGGGGTTTCGATGTCCGAGGAAAATCCCTGGTGATACTTGACGTCGCCCAGCCCTTGGCCTTGACTGTCATATTTCCCTTCGAACTCGCGAAACAGCTCCTTGGTGCCCTTTCCGAGGACGTTCACCAAGACGTTGAGGCGGCCGCGATGGGCCATACCCAATACGATTTCCTGCACCTTGCGGGTGCCGGCGCGGCGAATCAGCTCATCGAGCAAGGGGATGAGACTCTCTCCGCCCTCCAGGGAAAAGCGCTTTTGCCCAACGTATTTGGTATGGAGATATTGTTCCAGACCCTCGGCGGCAATCACCCGCTCCAGGATCTGGCGGCGGAACTCCGGGGCAAATTGCACTCGGCTGCGCACGTCTTCCAGCTTGCGTTGAATCCAGCGCTTCTGATTGGTATCGCTGATGTGCATGTATTCGGCGCCCACATGCCTGCAATAGGCCTCGCGGAGAATGGTGACGATCTCCGCCAGCGGCGCCTGCGGCGTGCCGATCAGGGAACCGGTGCTGAACACGGTATCCATGTCCGCGTCGGTCAAACAGTGAAATCCCGGATCCAACTCGGCGATCGGCGATTGTTCCTGAATACCCAAAGGATCGAGAATGGCCTGCTGGTGACCGCGGAACCGATAGGCATTAATTAGTTGTAAAACAGCCACCTGTTTGCTTGCCGTGGCGGCAACGTTGCCGATTTGCGGCCCGGCGGGAACACGTCGGTGCTGCGCCTGGGCGACCAGGGCGTCACGGATCACCTCATGGTCCATGTCGATTAAGTCGGCCTGACCGGAATTCAAAGACTGAAAATAAGCGCGCCAATCATCGCTGATCGAACTGGGATCCTGTAGGAAACGCTGGTACAATTCTTCGAGGAAAGGGGCGTTGCCGCCGTAGAGAAGGCTGTCTGGTTGCTCCGCCATGTTATCGCTAAACCATCTTGGTTATTAATTCCCTGAGTAATTTGTCGCCCATTTTGCCCACAACTTTAGAACCGCCACTGCGAACATCGCCGCCTCCGATCCGGATAAACTAAGCGGCTAGCCCTCGCAGGAGAAATACTACCAAGCGGAATAAACGTCAATGGCTTATCATAACGTTGATATTAGCACTTGGGCGAAAATTTGGTCCCGGGAAATGCTCACCTGCTTAATTGACACTCAAGTCTGGTGAAAATTCGCCGACTGTATAGGCCAGAGTTACGGTGGTGTGTGGTAGTTGAACGTATGCTGTTCTACACCATCCAATACTCTATAAATGTATGTAACAATATTTCGCCAAAGATCAACCGCGCAAATTGTGAACTCATTCATAGCTGTACCATGCTTTAATCTGTAGGATAGCCTTTAAAATACATGAACATAGCAACCCATAAACTCATCATCGAAGGTGTCCGGGAAGACGGTAGCCGCTTTCGACCCAGCGATTGGATCGAGCGGATTTCCGCCACACTCGCCACCTTTGGACCGGATCATCGCCTGCGCTACGCCCGTAGCGTTCAACCCAAGATCATCAACGGGCAGAAATGCCTGGTGCTCGACGCGTCTCTGCGTGATGAAAATCCCGCCGCCTATGAATATGTGCTCGCCTTCGCAAAGGCCAACCAGCTGCGGATTCAGGAAATCAACGCACCCTTGGAGGGCGTAGGTTAACACCTCCGTTTGCCCAAGGAGCGGGCATGCGCAAATACCACGGCACCGTCATTCATCGCTCTCAAGATAGCCACGGCATTATCGAAGTCGTGGACGATGGCTACACCCGTTCGATGCATTTTGGCAATGCGACTCGCCAAAGCAC
Organism: uncultured Gammaproteobacteria bacterium; assembly: GCA_963810615.1. Lineage (GTDB taxonomy): Bacteria > Pseudomonadota > Gammaproteobacteria > DRLM01 > DRLM01 > JARRQJ01. The sequence continues at coordinate 712,970 of CAWEOA010000002.1, forward strand.
TATGGACTTATCCCGCCCGGAATACTTGATTCTAACCTATACCCGCGCCATGATGAGCAGCCTGCTCTTCGAACCCTCACCGCGCAGGGTGTTGCTGATCGGCTTGGGCGGCGGTTCGCTGGCCAAATTCATTTTGCATCATTTTCCGCAGTGCAGCATCGATGCAGTCGAGCACCGCGAGCTTGTCGTACAGTTGGCCCGCGATTATTTTTCGCTCCCAGAGGAACATCGCCTGCGCATCCATGTAGCGGATGGCGCCGAATTCGCGCCACACCAAGCGCTTAGCTCTCCGGGCAATTACGACCTTATCCTGATCGACGCCTACAACGACGTGGGCATGGATGACAACATGGCGGAACAGCTATTCCTTCAGGCCTGTCACAACCTGTTAAGTGCCGATGGCCTATTGGCCATTAACTTATGGGGTCGTGATGAACCCCGTTACAGCCGGGCACAAGGAACATTACAGCGCTGTTTTTCCGCCGAACCCTTATTGCTGCCGGCTGAAGGCACCACCAACATCATCGCCATGGCATTGCGTCGGGCAAACTATAAAAAACCATTGAAAACCATGAAAGCACGCGCCAAGCTCTTGGAAGAACGAACGGGCGTGGAGTTGGTGAGGTTTTCCCGAACCTTACGCAAGCAATACGGCTCTCTGCTAAGTAGAATTTTATTCTAAAGCATGCAGTTAACAACACTCACATCGCGGCAGACCATGACAATAAAAACTGCGCCATTCTCTCCGGCATCGAACTCAACAGTTTTATCATGATCGAGCTTGCGGCCCTCTCATAAAAAAATATCCGATTCGCGGACCAGGCGGCATATTTAGTGTGAACACCGTCACAGATGCCCCTCAAAGTCTCTATTAATCTTCCGACATCTCTAAACGAGAACAGCGGGTTCTGCGACAGAAGGCAAAACAGCCTCGGCACCCGCCAAGCGGCATCCCTAATCCAGGAAGATGGTCACCATGAATGCATCGACACAGGCTATCGACGATACTCTTTTCAAGAGTTTTACGCCTTTAAGCTCCTTAGACAATCACACGCTCGAGAAGCTGGCTCGACACGCAGTCATCAGACGCATAGATGCCGGCAATTTTCTATTTGAACGAGGGGATACGACACCGCAAACCCTGTTTTTATTGGAGGGAGAGATTGAGCTGTGCTCTCCTGTTTTCCCCACGCAAAAAGTGACCACGGGCTCCGACGCCGGGCGCTATCCGTTGGCCCATTCATTCCCAAGACAATTCACGGCACTGACGGTAACTGATGTCCGCGTATTGATCCTGCCTCTGGATATTTTGGAAGTCATGCCCGTCGATACCGCCCAAACAAAATCGGTATCCAATGGCGCGGCAAGCGATGTCTGGAAAACCCAATGGCTGAACTCACCCATGCTGAGCAATCTTTCGGCCGCCAACAAAGAAGACCTGTTGTCGAAGATGGAAGAAATAAAGGCTCAGGCGGGCCAGGTCATCATCCATCAGGAAGAGCCGGCGGACAGCTATTTCGTCATTAAAAAGGGTCGCTGCAGCGTTTCGCGGCGACCCGCTCCCGGCGCCCGCGATGTCAAGCTGGCGGAATTGACGGAAGGCCAGGGTTTCGGCGAAGAAGCGCTGATCACCAATGTCTCGCGCAATGCCTCGGTAACCATGCTCAGTGATGGCGTCTTGCTGCGTCTTAGAAAGCAAGACTTCATCACCTCATTGGCCAGGCCGCTGCTACATCACCTGCCCTTTCAGAATGCCATCGAGCTGGTAGAACAAGGCGCGGTGCTGATCGACGTCAGGGCCCCCGAGGAATTTGAAATCGACGGACTGATTGGCAGCCTCAACATGCCGCTCCCCGTACTGCGATTGAAGGCCAATCGCCTTCACCGCGACTGCACTTATATCGTCTATTCCAATACCGGCCATTTCAGCTCTGTTGCTGCATTCCTTTTGATCCAACAAGGACTCAAGGCCTACGTTTTACAGGGCGGCCTCAGCACCGCGCCTAAATATCGCATGAAGCGTGGAGCCTTCAATGATCATGAATCGCAGCATTACGACACCCACGGCTCGTCAAAAACGGTATTGCCGTTTCCTAACGGTAACGACGTCCACCATGGCAATTCCGCCAAGAAGCAGCAGCAAACCCAGGTAGATTGGAATCTCATTTCCGACGACGTGTTGTGGCGCACAACCATCGGCCATCGCCAAGATGACAGTGTAGAGGCGGCACTAGCGGCCAAACCAGCCAAAGATACGCGGCCACCTGCCGACCCGACTTTACAGGGCTTTGATGATATAAGGCTTTTTACAACCATCCATCCCGTACAGGATATGAAAATCGGGGATGCCGATGAATCGCAACCCATAGCTGGATATTCACAACCCGACACTACTCCTAACAGCCATCCCGCCAAGACATTTAACCAGCGCCACTCGGAAACGCAACACTGGAGCGACAAACCCTACCAACGCTCATCAAAACGCCCGATATTTACACTACTGACCATCCTCCTGGCACTGAGTGGCGGCGTAGGCTATTGGTATTTCACCACCGGATCCTTACCGACCAAGCTCAATGAGGCGTCACCGCTCCTTCTTGAACAGCAACGCAAACTAGATGCCAAGGTAACACGCCTTCTGGATGCCATCGCATCCATGCCGGCCCTTCAACACCGACCCAAGGAATCAAATGAGCCTGAAATCCCATCTTCGCCGCCGGTAAGCGATAGTAAGATCGAACCATCTGCCGTCATTGCGCAGGGTCAGATACTTCGCAAGTAACACAGTGTTCTATTCAGTGCCACCTATCGACTGATTTTTAACCGCTGCGGTCTATGCATGTTCAACATGCGCGACAGTTATGGACTATATTTAAAAATGAAGTTTAACTTCAAAGATGGTAGCGGCAAGAAGTTACAGGCATATATCTGCTGCAATATTCAGTCCACCATTCACTTTTTGATCTGACAGGAACTGTCTTTGACCGAATAGGTCAAATCGCTAGATTGCTGACCCAGGAATAATGTCAGCCTTCTTTGGCTAACCGCAGGAATATATCTCCATGGAACGCTTGGCTACGGCACTCCGCTTTCGCGATACGTCATTAGTTTGCGCCCGTGACAAATATTTCCTGTTGTTAGTGTGGGAAATACTAGGGAGCTTATAGTGACCGCACTATCTCCGGCACTGGTAACTCAGCTGAAGCAGCAAACGGAGACCGCCAACATGGAACATCGCTTGAGCTTACGGACCCCGTTAAGGATGAATGTCGCCATCTACTACAATAGCCTGGGTTTATTGCAGGGTCGTTCTCTAGATGTCAGCCGTCATGGCATGTTTGTGGTCACCGGTCCAATAATGCTGCCGCTCCATGCAATTGTCGACGTTGCTTTCCCGCTCGAATCCGGCAAACACGGAAAAGTACCGCAGCGAACCCCCGCTATGGTCGTGCGCGTTGGCAACGAAGGTGTAGGCCTGATGTTCTCTAAGGAATTTGAACCCAATTCCGCTGAATATTTGGAATATGAACAACAAGCTTTTCCGTACAGTGTGGATGCATCCACGGGATGAACTGTTAACGACTGGAAACCTACCACATTTCTGCCAAACCATCGTTTTGCTTAAGGTATTGCCTGAAGAGGAGACAGAGCCAAGTTGATTGGCTAGTCCGCAATTTTTTGAAATGACAACCCACCTCTGACTCAAGACAAAATATGCATATCTACCCACCACCACCTGGCCTGACGGTGGCTACGTGGATAACAGAACCCCGCCCCACGCCTCGCGCGAGGTAAGAACTGAGAATTCTTCTTTTTGTTGTCTTGGAAGATTAATTTGAAGACGACGCTTAGCCGCCCCACTCCTTAACCATGTATAAAACCGAAATGACGATCATCAAAATTACAGCGGCTTCGGCAAGATAACTGGAAGGATGTTCAGGAATGTGCTGTGCCATTGTCCATTCTCCTCCAAGCTTGAGAAGTAATTACCACTATATGGGGCCAAGCTCGGCCTGTAATGCCCCATACCCTTCTAAATATAGTCAGTAATTGGCCTGCTGTTAGGGGATGTAAGACAGATAACAGATATAAGAAGTCGTCAAGAGAAACCGAACTGCGTGCTTTTTTCTAGTGATCGTTGAAATATCGGATTCTATTCAGCAAGGAAGGCCGAGATTGATCACTTAATTACAAATTTGGGCGGGGATGCTTAGAACTCAAGCCCCTAAAGGCTCAAAGCAGAATTGTTAAAAAAGATCGGATTGAGTATGAGGCTCCGTAACACGGCGTCAATCAGGACACGGTCAAGAACCTGCTTTTAATATTTTCTGTTACAACACCGTCAATTTCTTCCCCTCTCCCCCGATTTTAATCGGGGAGAGAGGGGTATCTGCCTAACTGACAATCATGATTGCTTCACTCAGCTCAAGCTTACATCGGGGTCATGGTGAACAGGAAAATTACAGCAAGGGCGACAGCCGAGAGCACGAGCAGGCTGGCCAAATAGCTTTCCGTATGTTCAGGCAGTTCTTGATACATGATCTTATTCTCCTCTGTTGATATGACTCACCCTCTCATGAGATAAGCGTAAAGCGTTTCACTCATGAGTAACCACAATCATAATATGCCTATCCAAATTCTGCTAGTATCTGTAAGGGTATTTGAGCAAATCAGTAAAGATTTCAACGAAGGAGTTAATGACCCTGCCTTTCCTTTTGCATAAATAAATGCGAGTAGGCCCATGCCTTGGCGCTAAATAGCATCCAGGACACTTTAATATCTCTAATACGCGAGCGAGTAAGTTTGGACCGCGCTATTGCGCAATATGATTGAAGAAATATTAGGAAGGGCTAATGGTGGCTACGGGTGGACTCGAACCACCGACCTCAGCATTATGAGTGCCGCGCTCTAACCAGCTGAGCTACGTAGCCAAAAACTCAGAAAAATACCGCCGAAACAAAAAGAGGGCTAATTATAGCCGCGTTCTATATTCTTTTCACTTACCTGTTTGTTCTGCCTACACATTAAAGCGGAAATGGATGACATCTCCGTCTTTGACCACATAATCCTTGCCTTCCAAACGCCACTTGCCCGCCTCTTTGGCACCCTGTTCGCCGCCGCAGGTCACGAAGTCGTCATAAGCAATCACTTCGGCACGGATGAATCCCCTCTCAAAATCGGTGTGAATCACGGCCGCCGCCTGCGGCGCCGTGGCACCGATATGCACCGTCCAGGCACGCACCTCTTTAACCCCGGCGGTAAAATAGGTCTGCAGCCCCAATAACTTGTAGCCGGCACGGATGACCCGATTGAGGCCGGGCTCGGCCAGACCCAGGTCGGCAAGGAACTCGCCCTTCTCCTCATCGGGTAATTCCGCAATCTCTGACTCGATGGCGGCGCATATTGGCACCACCTCGGCACCTTCACTTGCAGCCATGGCCTGCACCCGATCCAGGTAAGGATTGTTGGAAAAGCCATCCTCGGCGACATTGGCGATGTACATGGTGGGCTTGAGGGTCAGGAGATTGATGTCTCGCAGGGCGCGGCGCTCCTCATCGCTCAGATCCAAGGCCCGCACCGGCGCACCCTTATCCAATTGCACGCGCACCTTTTCGAATAAAGCCTGCTGCACAACCGCCTCTTTGTTGCCGCTCTTAGCAAGCTTGGCGACACGGAGCTGTGCCTTTTCCACGGTATCCATATCCGCCAGGGCCAATTCGGTATGGATTACCTCGATGTCGCTGAGGGGGTCGACCTTGCCGGCAACATGGACGACGTCACTGCTTTCGAAACAACGCACCACATGGGCGATGGCCTGCGTCTCGCGAATATGGGCGAGGAATTTATTACCCAGTCCTTCCCCCTTCGACGCCCCCGCCACCAGGCCAGCGATGTCCACGAATTCCATGGTGGTGGGTACGGTGCGCTGCGGTTTGACGATCTTTGCCAATTCATCCAGGCGCGGATCGGGCATGGGCACTATGCCCACATTGGGTTCAATGGTGCAAAACGGGTAATTGGCCGCCTCTATCCCTGCCTGTGTAAGGGCATTGAACAGCGTGGATTTCCCCACATTGGGGAGACCGACAATACCGCATTTGAATCCCATAATTCAGTTCCAAGTAACGAGGTGCAAGATGAATGCTTGCTACTTCGTGTGCAATTTGTGCATCGCCCGTTCCATATTACCGCTGAGGATGTCGGGCATCAGAGCCATGGCCTCGACGATAGCCTCTTCGATGGCCTGCCGATCTTCTTGCGATGGCTTGGTCAGCACATAATCGGTCACCAAATCCCGTTGGCCGGGATGACCGATACCGATCCGCAGTCGTACAAAATTACCGCCGCCCAGGCTCTCCGCAATACTGCGTAAACCGTTATGTCCACCGTTGCCGCCCCCTTGCTTGAGCCGCACGGTCCCCGCAGGCAAATCCAGCTCATCATGGACGACCAGGATGTGCTCCGCCGGGATCTTATAGAAACCCGCCAGCGCCGCCACCGCCTGCCCGCTGCGGTTCATAAAGACATTCGGCTTGAGAATCCAGCAGCTCCGCCCGTCCGCCGCAACCTCACAAAGCTCCCCGTGAAAGCGGGCGGAGGATTTGAATTGGCCGCCCCGGCCGTGTGCCACGGCATCCGCAAACCAGAACCCTGCGTTGTGCCGTGTCGCTTGATAGCGGGGACCTGGATTGCCCAGCCCCGCTATCAAGCGTATCCCTGAATCTGACGCCGAGGGTCCTGCCACATCCACAAGCAGTCGTGGGCGACTGCCTTAACCGGCAGTCTGACCACCGCCCCCTTGCTCTGGCTGAGCTGCCGCCCCTTCGGGCGCTGCGGCTTCAACCTCTTCGGTTTCCAGAGCCGCTCTCGGAATAACGATGGTGACCACGGGTAAATCATGCTCCGACCCCGCCACCAAGCCCGGGATTTCCGCACCGGAGGGCAGTTTGAGCTCGGAAAGGTGAACGGACTCGCCCGCCTCCAGCGGAGAAACATCCACCTCGATGTATTCCGGCAGGTCCTTCGCCAGACAGGTGATATCCACATGCTTCATGAGGTGATTGACGATGCCGCTACGCAGCTTTACGCCCGGCGCCACGTCTTCGCCGATGAAGTGCAGCGGGACATGGACGCGGATCTTATCGGTATCGGTTACCCGTTGCAGATCCAGGTGCATGATGATGGGTTTGTAGGGGTGGCGCTGCAAATCCTTGAGTACCGCCTTTTCCGCCTTGCCATCCACGTTGACGGTCAGGATATGGGAATAAAAGGCCTCGTTCTCCAGGCTCTTCGCCACATCTTTGTGGGGAAAAGTCACCGGCGCAGGCTCCTGCTTGCCACCGTATATAATCCCCGGTACTTTGCCTGCGTGACGGAGGCGGCGGCTCGCACCCTTCCCCATATCCGTACGCAGTTCTGCGTTCAATTGAAATTCAACAGCCATGATTGCTCTCCAAAAAATAATGCTGCCTCTAAGACAGCCTTGCCAATACCGCCCCAAGGGACGGGCTCTTGGAATGGCGACGCGCGACCACGTCGTCATCCCAAATTCTGTTAATCCATAAATAAGGTGCTGACCGATTCTTCGGCGCTGACGCGACGCAAGGTTTCCGCCAGCATGCCTGCGATGGAAAGCTGCCGTATGCGGGGACACTCCTTGGCATCCGTCCGCAAGGGGATGGTGTCGGTCACCACCAGCTCATCCAACACCGAGTTCTCTATATTCTTTATAGCCGCCCCGGACAATACCGGGTGCGTACAATACGCCACCACCTTGGCGGCACCGTGTTCCTTCATGGCCCGCGCCGCTTCGCATAAAGTGCCGGCGGTATCCACCAAATCATCGACCAACACACAGGTGCGGTCCTGCACTTCACCGATAATGTGCATCACCTTGGCCTCGTTGGGCCGCGGGCGGCGTTTATCGATAATGGCCAGATCCGCATCGCCCAGGCGCTTGGCCAGGGCCCTTGCCCGCACCACCCCGCCCACATCCGGCGACACTACGATCTGGTTGGGATACTTCTGCCGCCAGATATCGCCCAGCAAAATCGGCGAGGCATAGACGTTATCCACCGGGATATCGAAGAATCCCTGAATCTGGTCGGCGTGCAAATCGACGGTCAATACCCGATCGGCGCCGGCACCGCTGATCATATTGGCCACAACCTTGGCTGAAATCGCCACCCGCGCCGAGCGGGGCCGCCGATCCTGGCGCGAATATCCGAAATAAGGAATGACGGTGGTCACGCGCCGAGCCGAAGAACGGCGCACCGCATCAACCATCACCAACAATTCCATCAAATTATCGTTGGTGGGATGGCAGGTGGGCTGGACGATGAAAACGTCCTTGCCGCGGACGTTCTCCATGATCTCCACCATGATCTCACCGTCGCTGAAGCGGCCCAAGATGGCCTTACCCAGCGGGATGTTCAAATAGTTAACGATATCCTCAGCCAGCTGCCGATTCGCATTACCGGAAAACACTAGCATCGAGTTGTACGACACGCGGCCCCCTTTTTATCTCTCACACGCGACAAGCGTTTACTCGATTATCAAACAGCGGCATATGGCTGGGGTGCCAGGATTCGAACCTGGGAATGCTGGAATCAAAATCCAGTGCCTTACCGCTTGGCGACACCCCAATCAAACACGACGCGAGCGCCAATCTCCGGTCCCCCGGAGCCGCGGCTCAAGCTTCTTTCAGCAATCTTTCATGCAGCGGTGAACGATTACACCCCCGGGCCATAAACGCCACCCAACGGGCCGGGACCGCCTCGACAACACTTTGCGCCTGAGCTTTATCGGCAAAGGCCGCAAAAACCGCCGAACCCGTACCGCTCATCCGGGCCTGGGCATAGCCGCCCAGCCAGGTCAGCGCTTGTCCCACCTCCGGATAGCGTCGGCACACCACCACCTCGCAGACGTTACTGCCTACCCCGGAAAGAAAAGCGGGTATTGTGAGGGGCGGGACGTTACGTGTCAATTCGGGGGCGGTAAAAATCTCGGCGGTGGACACATGGCAAGGGGGGATCACCACCACATACCAGGACTCAGGCAAGTCAATGGGGGTCAGGCGTTCACCCACCCCCTCCGCCCACGCCGCCCGACCATGAACGAAGACCGGCACATCCGCACCCAGCTGCAAACCCAGTTCCGCCAACTGCCCATCCGGCAAATCCACCCCCCACAGGCGATTCAGCGCCACCAAAGTCGTGGCCGCATCGGAACTGCCACCCCCCAAGCCCGCCCCCATGGGCAAACGCTTTTCCACACTGATATCCACCCCCAGGGAAGTGCCGGCATGGCGCTGGAGCAAAGTGGCGGCCCGCATCGTCAGGTCCTGCTGCTCGGAGACCCCGGGCAAGGGCGTGAGGAGTCGGATCGCCCCGTCGTCACGCGGGGTAAAGTACAACGCATCACCCTGATCGAGAAACTGAAACGCCGTCTGCAGGAGATGATAACCATCGGGACGGCGTCCGATTATGTGCAAGAACAAATTGATCTTGGCCGGCGCCGGCCAACTGCTTGCGTTCATTGCAGGCCTAAGACAAGGTCCACTCGTCGATCACCAAACGCACCTTAACCTCCGGACTGTCGAGAAAAATCTTGGTGGGAAAGGCCTTGCCAGCGACATCGCCATAACGGCGATATGAGATATGCCAGCCCGCCTGTTTCAACCAATACAGGCGCCCCTGGCCATCCAAGGCATGGGTTTCCGCCGCATGTGGCATGGGCAGACCTCTCACCCAGTAATACAGCCCCTTGACCGGCAAGTGCCAACCGAATTGCCGCGCCAGTAATTCATCCGGATCCATAGCCGATACGCTGTGCCCGTCCGAGAGCAGCAGGGTCACCCCGTGGGCAGTACCCTGCAATTCGGCCGATTCCTGTCCCAGCGGACCACTCAAATTGATGTGGTAGAGCTCGGCATCCCCTTGCTGCCAATGGAAGGATACATGCCAGCCCTCCTTCTCGGTTTGAATCCCGAGTCGGCCGGATATCACCCAGCTGCGGAATTGTTCAAGATCCCGCTGATGCGTCACCCATTGACGTTCCGCCTCCGGCGACGAGGTCTGGACCTCGCCCAGCGTTGTGCATGCCGACAACAACACCATGCCGATCATCAGGCTCATCACCCGGATCGCCTTGCCTACTCTCATTCCCACAGCGAAGACATTCCTTAACATATTCAAGATGTCCCCCGCTGTGTGCGGGGGGACTCGATCAGCTACACGGCGTGAGCTTTATTTATGGTCCAGTCGGTTCATCACGTCGAGCAACACCTTGTTGCCCGGCGCCACCTTCAAAGCCTTGTCCCAGACCTCGCGCGCCGCCTGCTTATCTCCCATCACCCACAGCACTTCTGTGAGATGGGCGGCGATTTCCGAATCGGAACTGGCATCCAGCGCACGGCGCAAATAACTCACCGCCTCTTTATATTTGCCGAGCCGATAACTCACCCAGCCCATGCTGTCCTGTACGAAATAACTATCCGGCTTCAGATCCAGGGCACGCTTGATATAATCCAGGGCTTCCTGATAACGCTTGGTACGATCGGCCAGGCTGTAACCCAAGGCATTGAGGGCATCCACATTATCCGGGTCGCGCGCCAGGATCTGCTTGAGATCCTTTTCCAACATGGCGTAATTGCCCATCTTTTCCGCGGTCATGGCCCGCGCGTACAAAAGATCCGCATTGTCAGGCAGTTCCTTAAGACCTTTGGTAAAGACAGCAAGCGCCTCCTGCGAACGACCGGCGTCACGCAGAATCTGGCCATCCACCAGATAGATGCGCATCAGCTCTCCCGGACTGCGCGGGGCAATGGCGCTCAGCTGGCCACGAGCTTGATCCACCTCACCTTTGTCAGCCAACAACAAGGCAATACGGATTTGGGACTCCAGATACTTTTCGCCCCGCTCCACCTTGGAATACCATTTGATCGCCGCATCCGGGTCTTTGTGAAATTCCTCGGCGATGCGCCCCAGATAGTAGCTGCTTTCCGACTCATAGCCCTGGTTGGAACGATTCAAGATCAGAAAATACCGCTCTCCCTCTTCCAGGCGATTCAACTGTAAGGACACCATTGCCAGGAGCCGTATATTTTCCAGATCATCCGGGGACTGCTTGTAGATGATCTTAAATTGCGCATAGGCCTTATCGACTTGGTTAGTGTCGGCCAAGGCGCGCGCATAGATAGTCCGCAAGCCATTGTCTTTAGGGTGTTTTTTGATGGCGGCAGACAACAGCTTGAGTGCCTCGCCACTCTTGCCCCGCATGGCCAGGATCCGCGCCAACTGGATAGTCGCATCGATGCGATCGGGCTGTAGTTCCACCACCCGCCTGATCGCTTGTTCCGCCTGATCGAGGACGCCGGCACGCACCGCCAGGTGACTCAAGGCCAGCAAGGCGTTGGGGTCGTCAGGCCGGGAATTGACCAAACGTTGCATAACTTCCAGCGCCGCCTGCTTATCCTGCTGCCGCCCCAACAAGCCAGCAACCAACATAAAGGCATTCTCGTTACCTTCCTTGTCGTTGAGCGCCAGCAGGGCCTCGAGCTGGCGCTGCGCCTCATCGTATTGCCCGCTGCGAATGTAAAATGCGGTTACGACCTCACGCGCATCGATATTCTGCGGCTCCAGTGCGACCCACTGTTTCGCTGCCTTCAAGGCATCCTTGTCATCGTGGGCATACACGGCGATCCGCGCCGCCCGTTCCAACATACGCGGATCCTGCCTGGCCTCGCCCAACTTCAGATAATTCTTGATGGCGATGTCATAATGCCCGCGCTGCAGGGCAACCTCGGCCACCAGCACCTTGTACATTACGTCGGGGGGTATCGATGCACTGCTCTCCGCCGCCGCAACCGGCGCGGGTGGAGGGGAAACTTTCGATTGTTCAGTTACTTGTTTCGGCGCCGGGGGAGCACTCATCCCCTGCTCCCTGGGATTGACGGCACAACCCGCTAACACCAACGCCGCCACACAGGCACCTGCCCTGAAAAGGGATCCATTCATAATAGTAATACTCCGGTCAACAACCTGCTTAAGGTACAAATCACTCAGATTAGGGGCAAGTTTTTTATATAAGTTCTTCTTTTGTGATCTATGTTATCAATTAAACTTGCCAGCCCGCCGATAATTACCCCACAATTAGACATTTCTATGTCGGCCTGAAGCGATGCCTCTTTTAGCGTTTGGGATCAACCACAAAACCGCTCCCATAAACGTCAGGGAAAAGGTGGCGTTCGACCATCAGAATATGGTAGGAGCCCTGCATCAACTCACCTCGCTCCCACAAATTCATGAGGCGGCGATTCTCTCCACCTGCAATCGCACCGAAATTGTCTGTAATTTAGAGGAATCCGATACCGCCACCGTAGTGGACTGGTTCCAACACTACCACAGCCTCAGCCGCGAAGAGGTGGAACCTTACATCTATATCCATCCCGAACAATTTGCGGTTCGCCACTTATTGCGTGTGGCGTCGGGACTCGACTCTTTAATTCTGGGCGAGCCGCAGATACTCGGCCAGATGAAAGAGGCCTACTTGACGGCCATCCAGGCCGGCACGGTGGGCACGCTGTTGGGAAGGTTGTTTCAGCACACCTTCGCCGTGGCCAAACAGGTCCGTACCGACACCGCCATCGGTTCCAGTCCGGTGTCGGTGGCCTTCGCCACTGTCAGCCTGGCCAAACAAATCTTCACTGACCTCTCGACCCACACTGTACTGCTGATCGGTGCAGGCGAAACCATCGAACTGGCGGCCCGCCACCTGCACGAACACCGTATCGGCCGCATGATCATCGCCAACCGCACCATGGAGAAGGCCCATGCCCTGGCCAGCGAATTCGGCGGCTTCGCCATCGCCCTCGGCGATATTCCCAATCATCTGGCGGAGGCCGATCTGGTGATCTCTTCCACCGCCAGTCAGCTGCCCATATTGGGCAAAGGCGCCATCGAGCGTGCCATCAAGATACGCAAGCACCGCCCCATGCTGATGATCGACATCGCCGTGCCTCGCGACATCGAACCCGAGGCGGAAGAGCTGGACGACGTGTATCTCTACACGGTCGATGATTTGCAGGACATCATCCAAGAAGGATTGCGTTCACGCCAGGAAGCAGCCAAACAGGCCGATGAGATCATCGAGAACCAGGTCAACCAGTTCATGGGCTGGCTGCGTTCACTGGACGCCGTGGCCACCATCTGCGCCTTCCGCGAACAGGCCGAACAGCTGCGAGACCAGGAAGTCCTCAGGGCGAAGCGCATGCTGGCGCGGGGCATACCGGCCGACCAAGTGATGACGCAAATGGCCCGCGCCCTTACCAACAAATTGATCCATTCCCCCAGCACCCATTTGCGCCAGGCCGGTTTTGAAGGCCGCAGCGAAGTCCTCGATATTGCCCGCGAGCTCTTCGACCTGAAAGATCCGCACTCGTAGATTCCGTGAAAGCATCCCTGCGCAGCAAACTGGAGACCCTCTCCGAACGGCTGCAGGAGCTCAATGCGCTCCTGTCGGATTCGGACGTCATTACCGATCAGGGGCAATTCCGGGAATTGTCCATCGAGCATTCTCAACTCAGCCCGGTAGTGGCCTGTTTCGAACGCTATCAAACCACGCTCAATGACATCGCCGCCGCGCGCGACATGCTGCAGGATTCCGATCCCTCCGTAAGGGAAATGGCCCAAGAGGAAATCGCCCAGGCGACCCAGCGCAAAGAAACGCTGGAGTTGGAACTGAATAAATTGCTGCTACCCACGGATCCCCTGGACAACCGCAACATCTTTCTCGAAATCCGCGCCGGCACCGGCGGTGACGAGGCGGCCCTGTTCGCCGGCGACCTGTTCCGCATGTATTCCCGCTACGCGGAACAACAACGCTGGCAAGCAGAGATCATCAGCGAGAGTGCCGGCGAACACGGCGGTTACAAGGAAATCATTGTGCGCCTCATCGGCCACGGCGTGTACTCTCGACTCAAATTCGAGTCGGGGACTCATCGCGTACAGCGGGTCCCGGAAACCGAGGCGCAGGGCCGCATCCATACCTCCGCCGCCACGGTCGCGGTGCTGCCGGAGATGGAGGAGGTGGATCATATCGATATCAATCCCGCCGATCTGAAGACCGACACCTACCGCGCCTCCGGCGCCGGCGGCCAGCACGTCAACAAGACCGATTCGGCGATACGCATCACCCATCTGCCCAGCGGCATCGTGGTGGAATGCCAGGATGAGCGCTCGCAGCACAAGAACCGCGCGCGCGCCTTATCGCTGCTGCAGGCCAAACTGCTCGCCGCCGAATTGGAGAAACAGCACACCGAGCAAAGCGAGAACCGCCGCCTGCAGGTGGGCAGCGGCGATCGTTCCGAACGCATTCGCACCTATAATTTCCCACAAGGTCGGGTGACGGACCACCGCATCAACCTCACCCTCTACAAACTGGAAAATATCTTAGAGGGCAATCTGGACGAGCTCATCGACCCGCTCACCAACGAGCATCAAACCGAATTGCTGGCGGCCTTGGGCGAATAGGCAAAGGTTTCGATTTGCACAATGATTTTGACATGCCGACGTCGCTCTCAATTCAGGACGCCCTGGACAGCGCCGGTGCACTGCTGGCTGCGCACAACGATGCGCCCACCCTCGAGGCCGCGGTGTTGCTTGCCCATGTGCTCGGCATGACGCGCACTCAACTGCGCACTCGACCCGAGCAAGCGTTGCGAGCAGACCAGCAGCAGGCGTTCTTTGATTTGATCGCTCGGCGCAAGGCGGGCGAACCGGTGGCCTATCTCATCGGGCACCGGGAATTTTGGTCGCTGGATTTGATCGTCAACAGGCATACCCTGATCCCGCGCCCCGAAACGGAACTGCTGGTGGAATTGGCCTTGGCCCGCATTCCCGTCAATGATAAATTTCACGTCCTGGATTTGGGGACCGGCAGCGGCGCCATCGCCCTGGCCATCGCCAGCGAACGACCACGCTGCCGCATCACCGCCAGCGATTCATCGCCCCAGGCCTTAGCTGTGGCGCGCGCCAATGCCGAGCGATTAAATATTTCCAATGTGAGTTTCCGCGAAGGCTCATGGTTTAGTCCGTTCGACACGGAGCGCTTTGATATCATCGTCGCCAATCCCCCCTATGTGGCGGAGCATGATCCGCACCTAGAGGAAGGCGATTTGCCGGCAGAACCGCGGAACGCACTGGTCGCGGGACCCACCGGCTTGGAGATGATCGACGCCATCATCGATGGAGCGAAGCGCCATATGCGCGAAGAGGCTTGGCTACTTATGGAGCATGGTTACAATCAAGCGGACAGGGTCACCACGCTATTGCACGAAGCGGCATACCATCAGGTACAGACTTGGCGCGACACCGCCGGGATCGAACGGGTCAGCGGAGGACAACACCGTTGAGCGGGACCGCACGCATTACTCGATCTATCGTCAATCAACTGCTGCACCATGCCCAGCAATCTCCCGACGGCGAGGTGTGCGGCTTGATCGGCAGCATGGACGGCCTGCCCTCCCATTGCTATCCCGTCGCCAATATCGCCACCGCACCCCAGCGTCTGTTCGCCATGGACCCCACGCAACAAATAGCCGCCATGCGCAACATGCGCGAACGGGGAGAGGAATTATTCGCCATCTATCATTCTCACCCCGCCGGCCCATCGTTCCCGTCAACCACCGACCTGGCGCAGGCCAATTACCCCGAAGCGCTTTATTTGATCATCTCCCTGCAAACCCGCGGCGTCTTGGAGATGCAGGGTTTTCTCCTAAACGGCGTCACCGTCACCGAAATGCCGTTGGAGATCATCGAGTAGCTACGCTACTTTACACTGACCCCGATACACTGATAGACGGCATAGCTGCGCTTTCCCTCTTTCATTGCGGAGATCGGTACGACGGTATCACCCCCCATATCCGCCCCGGCATTGCGCGCCAGGAGTGACAGCTCCTTGTTCACCTGATCTTCATTGCGATTTATTCCAGCCACCTTCGCCAACAAGGAAACCGTAGTGGTTCCCAAGCTCTTACAAGTAGTCACCTCAGCGGCCTCCAGCACCCGCACCTTTTCACCTTCCGCGGTCAACTTCACCCACGCACATGCGCTTATACTCAGGCACAGCAACACAAACAGCATTCGCCCCATTTCATCCTCCGCGTTCTGTTCACCGTTCTCCGCGCTACAACACCAACTATAGCCGACACCGTAAACGATGACGACAACCCCGAACAGTCACTAGCATAACCAAAATACAGCCTCCAGGAATTAAAAATCAAGCTATTGTTTTAAATGGGAAAATAAATATGGCATTTAGCCATTCCCCTACTGGAAAAGACAATCCGGAAGCCTCAGAATACGGGCGACATCTATTCTATACTTTAGATGCAAGCATGTTTAACGATCATTCACTATCGCGACTGTAAAGGAGCAACTATGCGTAAAATTGCTTTGATCGGGATGATCTTGATCACCCTCACCACCTTAGGGTGCAGCAAGAAATCGGAAGAACCTGCTGCCGAGAGTCAAATGTCGCCCGCTCCCACCAGCCAAGAAGCGGCTCCAGCCGAACAGGCGCCAGCGATGTCGGGGGATTCCATGGCTAAACCAGATGAACCCAATGGTGACGCGGCCAAAGACAATAACTCAGGGAACTGAGACCGTTTTTAACTGCGCAAAATTGTTATTGTAGATTTTTCTTTTATCTTGAATAAAGGCTGACTTGTCTAAGCGACAAGTCAGCCTTTATCTGTCATTACTCATTTAAATATAGACATTGGATTCAGTCTGCGATCCGCAGTACCTCCATGCCCGATCCTGCGGGAAGTCTGGCAATAAGCCCTCGGGTACAGCAAAGTCTCTACCTCCATTGTCGAATAGCGTTTCATTTCCGCACGGGTTGATGTCGATGGCAGTGGCCGAAAAATCCGGCCACTTGCCCTGACTTCATTGGCTTATATGTCAAAGCCGTATTTCACACCCAGAACGATGGCGTCTTTCTGATCGACACCCATACGGTCCTTGCCGGGCAGCGTATAGGTGAAGCTCATATCGGCACCCGTCTTACCAATGGGGTGACTCAAAGACACGTCGAGATGACGGAAAGCGGAGCTTTTGGCATCGGGATTGGTAGAAGTCTTGATGTATTTGCCGTCTTTCTTATAGGTGTAATAACCCGCCGTAGCACTCAAACTGAAATCGGCGGGAAGTGAGGCACTGTAGCCCAAGGTCCAATAAATATCGCCGCTATTGCCCCAGGCCACGTCGTCAGTGAGATATTTCAGACCGAAACTTACCGGACCATAACTCACGGTGGGATTAATCTCCAAACCGTCTGAATCGTTTACATGCAAGTAATAATATTGAATGAAGCCGATGCTGTAACTGACACCTCCGCTGGAACCACCCCAACCCGCGTAGAAATCATTCTCGAAACCCTTGGCGGTGCTGCCATTGCTGTAACCCAAGTTCGAACCCCAGTAACCCGCATAGATGCCGCTGTCCCCCGAATAATCAAAGCCGCCTTGGACCACAGGACCGTCACCTTCGGTACCACCGGGGCCGTTTATCCCGCGCAGCACATAATCCGAAAACACGCCGATATTCCCCGACACACCGGCACTGGCCAACAGCGGCGCGGCCACCATCACTCCCGCCACCGCGGTAACCAATCCAAATTTGGTCAACTTTTTTGCAGTAAACATCGTCATTTGAGTTATCTCCTAATTAATCAATAATAAAGTTTCGCTGGCACGTAATGATTACTCATCACCACACCCTCACTCTTGAGTGTCAGCACGAACCATGCCAAGGAAAAAAATATTGTTTTATACGTAGTTGCAACATGTGTTGCACAACTACAACGCTCACCACGCGCAATAAAGAAGCGCGCCAGTCAACAATGCATAGATTGAGTGCGTGCGTGCGTGCGTGTATCGCCGCCCATTGCGTCAGGCGCACGCCTCGGGATTAACAGCCAACATGCCTTGCCGGACGATAAACTCGATCACGCCCGACAAACCGTCGCCATTCTTGAGATTGGTAAAGACAAAAGGTTTATCGCCGCGCATGCGACGAGTGTCTTGTTCCATCACATCCAAAGAGGCACCCACATACGGTGCAAGATCGGTCTTATTGATGATCAGCAGATCTGATTTGGTAATGCCCGGGCCGCCTTTGCGCGGGATCTTATCGCCCGCCGCCACATCGATTACATATAGGGTGAGATCCGAGAGTTCCGGACTGAAGGTGGCGCTCAAATTATCGCCGCCGCTCTCTATCAGAACCAGATCCAAATCCGCGAAGCGCCGACACAACTCATCGACCGCGGCAAGATTCATGGAGGCGTCTTCACGAATAGCGGTGTGGGGACAACCGCCGGTCTCAACGCCGATGATGCGCTCAGACTGCAAGGCCTCATGACGAGTCAGGAACTGCGCATCTTCCTTGGTATAGATATCATTGGTCACCGCTGCCAGTTGATAGCTGCTCTGGAGTTCTCGACATAAGGCCAGCATCAAGGCCGTCTTGCCCGACCCCACCGGACCGCCCACACCTACACGCAACACTGATTTACTCATCATCATGCTCCCCAATACAGACGTCAGCGCTCAGCCGGATTTTTCCGCTTGAGCACCGACAGTTTTCACGACCTAAACAAACGCGAATATTGATTCTCGTGCAAGGCACTGCCCATGGCCAGTCGCTGCGCTACGAATCCGATTTGCTCGTCATGCATAGCCAGACCCCGGCTCACTGCAGCAGGGATCGCCTCGCTCACCCGCGACAGGATCCGCTGTCCCGCGGTCTGCCCCAGGGGCACCAGCTTGATCGCGGCCGCCACCTGGTTCTCCGCCCATGACCACAAATAACCTTGGGCCGCTGCTTTAAGGGGAACTCGCCAGCGCAACGCCGCCAGGGAAAACATGACGGCAAAACCGCTGGCAGGATGCATGATCCACGGCTCAGCCTCCGTTATGTTCAAATCGCGTAGCAAGCGCGCCAAGGCCCTGCCCATCTGACTGTCCTCTTCCTGCAGCTCCCGCGACTCGCGGCAGGCGCGCAAATAAGCGCCCCAGTACCCCACGGCCTCGTCATCATCGTTCACCCATGCCCGATAGAGACGCGCCAACACCGGCACATCCACCCGGGCCAGGGGCTGCTGCAACAAACCCAGGATCCACTCAGAAACCGATTCCTCATCCCGCAACCAGGCGGCGTGCACCGCGTATTCCATACCTTGAGAATACGCATAGGCGCCGACCGGCAGGGCCGGACTCACCAGCTGCATCAGGCGCAGCAAGGCCGAATCGTCATGTTGATCGCCATCAATCATGACTATGGTAGGCCCCGGCTTCCGGTTCGAACGCCACCGTATCGGGCCGCACTTGCAAACCCATCTCCTCCAGCATGTGATCGAGCACATGATCCCGTAGATAGCGCAGCCAGCCGGAACCGACCTGCACCGCGACATGGCGGTTTCCCAGGTGATAGGCCGCCCGCGCCAGTTGCAGCGGATCCGAGCAGAAGGCGCTGGACACTTCTTCCCTTGCCGCCCTGATCGCGATCACCTCACCGTTCTCCGCATACAGGTAATCGCCGCCGCGCAACACCGTGCCGCGCGGCAACAGCAGTGCCGCCTCGCGTCCGTCATCGAGCTGCAGCCTTTGCCGGGTACGCTGGCGTAGCTCGAACGTCAGCGTCACCGACGTCGTATGGTTCTGCAAGCCTATCGCCCGCTCGGTGATCTGCAACATCACAACCTCGCTTATCGACTTAACGCGAGAAAGATCTGTAGATGTCATTCCGGCGCGTACCGGGATGACGATCCATTCGGACCTTCCATCTTCAAAACAAAAAATAACGCTGCGCCAAAGGCAACTCGTCGGCCGGCTCGCATTGCAGCAGTACACCATCGGCGCGCACCGCATAGGTCTGCGGGTCCACCTCCATGTGCGGCTGATACGCGTTGTGGATCAGGTCCGCTTTGCGGATGCGACGAGTATCGCGCACCGCGACCAAACGCTTGCGCAGACCCAGGGCCGACCCGATATCCGCCGCCAAAGCCGCCTGAGATATGAAGCTGACGCTGGTATTCAACAACGCCCCGCCGTAGGCGCCGAACATATAGCGATAGTGCACCGGCTGCGGCGTGGGGATGGAGGCGTTGGGGTCACCCATGGGCGCGGCGACGATCATGCCGCCTTTGATAATCATGGCCGGCTTGGCACCGAAGAACGCCGGCTTCCACAACACGATGTCCGCCAACTTGTCCACTTCCAAGGACCCGACCTCGTGGCTGATGCCGTGGGTGATGGCGGGATTGATGGTGTATTTGGCCACATAACGTTTGGCGCGGAAATTGTCGTGTTGGGCCGTATCCTCGGGCAAGGCGCCGCGCTGCACCTTCATCTTATGTCCGGTCTGCCAGGTGCGAGTGATCACTTCGCCCACCCGGCCCATGGCCTGGGAATCGGATGAAATCATGCTGAAGGCACCCAGGTCGTGGAGGATATCCTCGGCGGCGATGGTCTCACGGCGGATGCGCGACTCGGCGAAGGCCACGTCCTCGGGGATACCCGCATCCAAGTGATGGCACACCATCAACATATCGAGATGCTCGTCCACGGTGTTCACCGTGTAGGGCCGAGTCGGGTTGGTGCTGGAGGGCAGGACATTGGCCTCGCCGCAGGCCTTGATGATGTCCGGGGCATGGCCGCCGCCGGCACCCTCGGTGTGATAGGTATGAATGGCGCGACCCTTGAACGCCGCCAGGGTATCTTCGACGAAGCCCGATTCGTTCAAGGTGTCGGTGTGGATGGCCACCTGCAGGTCGTATTGCTCGGCGACGTTCAAACAATTGTCGATGGCCGCCGGCGTCGTACCCCAATCCTCATGGAGCTTGAGACCCATGGCGCCCGCTTCGACCTGCTCCACCAGTGCGTCGGGCAGACTGGCGTTGCCCTTGCCTAGAAAGCCTAGATTCATGGGCAGCCCTTCCGCGGCCTGCAGCATGCGGTGCATATACCACGGCCCGGGCGTGCAGGTGGTGGCATTGGTGCCCGCCGCCGGGCCGGTGCCGCCGCCGAGCATGGTGGTCACACCGGACATCAGCGCCTCTTCCACCAGTTGCGGACAAATAAAATGAATATGGGCGTCGATACCGCCGGCGGTGGCGATGAGTCCCTCGCCGGCAATCACCTCGGTGCCGGGGCCGATGATGATGGTCACCGCCGGTTGCACGTCCGGGTTGCCGGCCTTGCCGATGGCGGCGATGCGCCCGTCCTTGATGCCGATGTCCGCCTTGACGACGCCCCAGTGATCGAGAATCAGCGCGTTGGTAATCACCGTGTCCACCACTTCCTTAGAAGTCCGCTGACTCTGGCCCATGCCGTCGCGGATCACCTTGCCGCCGCCGAATTTCACTTCCTCGCCATAAACCGTAAAATCCTTTTCCACCTCGATCCACAATGCCGTGTCGCCCAGGCGCACCCGGTCGCCGACGGTAGGGCCGTACATCTCCGCATAGGCGCGTCGCCCGATTCGACTCATGCCTTATCCTCCAGCGTACCCATCACCTTGGCTTGAAAGCCGAACACCCGCCGTTCGCCCACATACGGCACCAGTTCCACTTCGCGGCGTTGTCCGGGTTCGAAACGCACCGCCGTCCCCGCCGCGATATTGAGCCGCTTGCCCCAGGTCGGCTGGCGATCAAATTCCAACGCGGTGTTGGTTTCGAAGAAATGATAATGGGAACCCACCTGAATCGGCCGGTCACCGGTATTGGTCACGACGACACGCACGCTGGGTTGTCCCACGTTCAGCTCAATATCAGCGTCCACAGTCGCAATCTCACCTGGAATCATGGCGCTCTCCTTTGATTAAGCGACTCAGGCAAAGACACGCTATGGCGAGCAATAAAGTCATGTTCCATTTGCCTTTGCGTGAGTCATGTCATACGATCGGGTTGTGCACCGTCACCAACTTGGTACCGTCAGGGAAGGTGGCCTCCACCTGCACCTCGGGTATCATCTCCGCTATCCCCTCCATCACCTCCTCGCGCGTCAGCAGGTTGGCCCCTTCACCCATCAACTGAGCGACGCTCTTGCCTTCCCGCGCGCCCTCCAGGATGGCGGCGGAGATATACGCCACCGCCTCGGGATAATTAAGCTTGATCCCCTTGGCCTTGCGCCGCTCGGCAAGCAAGGCCGCTGTGAACAGCAACAGCTTGTCTTTTTCGCGGGGCGTTAGCTCCATAATTCCTCCTTGTTAAAAATCACCACTCAGTCATGTGGCCCAAATGCGCGGCGCGCAGGCCGCACGCCGCAACGAGTTCGGCCTCAAAATTTCCCATGCGCGCCCAAAACATCTACGCGCCTCATCGCTATGCCGGCCGAGATAACGGCACACCAGCACCTCGGCCAACTGCGTAACGCTGAACAGACCGTCGCCGTTCAAGTCCGTCGTCGCCTCGCGGATTTGATCTACGAATGCCGCATAATCGCCGACACATACCAGGCTGCCGCATACCGGCTGGCCGGCCAGCCCCCATGGCGCATCGAGCACGGTAAGTTCATGCTCATAGACGGCACGCTCGATAAGCAGGGCTCGGCCGTCGCGCCAGATCTCCCATGCCTGCGACACCGATCCAGACGCGAAGCTTTCCCCGGAAGCGGGTCGCCCCAGACACAAAATCTCCCAACCCATAAAACGCGCATCACCCTGTAGTTCCACACGGGTGGCCATCGCCGCGCGGGCACCGGCAAAGACAATGGTTTCCTGAGGCAGCCATTCCAGACTCGTGCCGGCGGCGACCCGCAGACTTTGCCGTTGCCGCGCCTGGCGACCGTCACTGCGATAAAACTTACCCGCCGCAGGAGTGGTGAGCAGGGCCGACGCCGCGTCGTTCACCTCAACCGTGATCTCCAAGTCATCACCGCCCACCACACCGCCCGGCGGGTGCAGCACATAGACATGGCATACCTCATCGCCCTCCGGATAGAACGGCCGCTGCACCCGCAGCGGCCCGACGTGGCGGCGCTCATGACAGACGCTGCGTGCTCCGCGCCGCTCAAAACCGAGATGCAGGCTCGCCCGCCATCCGTTTTCATCCTGCCACTGCACCTGAGCCGCGTGGTTTGACATCCTCCGTTATGCGCCCCAACCGCGAATAATATGTTGATGCGAACCCATCTTGCCGTGGGCCACCACCGTACCTAACACATCGACGATGGCGCGCATGGCCATCAACGAAGTGATGTCGGAGATGTCATAGGGAGGCGAGACCTCCACCACCTCCATGCCGCAGATCCCTTCCTTCGCCACCTTGCCTAACAGGTACAGAATCTCGCGGGGCAGGAAGCCACCCGGCTCGGGCCAGCCGGTACCCGGCACGAAGCCGGCATCGACGCAATCGATGTCGAAGCTGATGTACACCGCGTCGGCGTCCTTCCACGCCATCTCCAAAGCAATCTCCGCCACCTTATCGAGACCAAGCTGCTCCACATCGTTCATGGTGATGATGGTGGTATCACGCTTACGCGCCTCCTTCACCGCCTGGCGCGGCACCTGCCAGCCGCCGATACCCACCTGCACCAGATTACTGGCCGGCACGTTGGGCAGATTGGTGGCGTGGAACCACGGCGTGGTGTGCATGCGCTCGTCCAGATCTTTCTCCTGGATGTCCGCATGCCGATCGAAATGGATGATGCCGATCTTCTTGTCGGTCTGACTGGCGATACCGCGCACCGTGGGGAAACCGATAGAGTGATCGCCGCCCAGGATCACCGGCATGGCGCCGCTGGCGAAGACATGGGCGGTGGCCTTGGATATCTGGTCGAAGGTCTTCTCGATATTGGCGGGAATGGTGAACACGTCGCCGATGTCGCACATGCTCATCTGCTCGCGCAGGTCCACGCCCATCTCATAGTTATACGGTGTATATAAAGCCGAGATGCGGCGGATGCCCTGGGGTCCGAAGCGGGTGCCGGGGCGATAAGTAGTGCCGCCGTCAAAGGGCACGCCCATCACCGCCACATCGAATTTGCCCACGTCCTTCACGTCCTCTATATATGGCGCCTTCATAAAGGTGTTGATACCGGCGAAATGGGGCAGCTCGCCGCGGGAAAAAGTGGGGATGGATTTATCCTGGATGCTGTCGGCGCCAGGCAAGCCCAGTTCCAGGCCGCGCTTCTCTTCCGCCTCCCAGCCGGCGTGAGGCAGCGCGGCCTCTTTATGCATTGCCTTCCAGCCGTGCAGCTGGGTCTTGTCGAAACTGGGGTGGTGGCGGCGCGCCTTGGCGCCCAAGGTAAAGGCACTGCGTCTCGGTGATCTGATCATGTTTGCTTCCTCCGCTGTCGGTAATGGACTGAACAAAAGTTATGAGAAACCGATCATCTCCCGGGCTTTTGTCCCGCCGTGTAACCCCGCCGTGGAGGCCGACGACCCTCGGACCGGACGTCCATCTCTATGGACCGGAACCCTAGTCGTCTGAAAAACGCCTGGGCACACCCCAAGCTCCTCGGACTCAAAGACCTCCAGAGCAAGCGATGTGCCAGCCCTGAGTCTTGCCGCTAAGCTCAGCGCTGCGCATACGAATCCTTTGCGCCGAAATCGCCGCAGCACCGTGACTTACGAGCTTGGCTTGTCTTATTTTGGTGCGGGCTGGCGGATAGGCTTACGCAGCAGGAAATCATCTTGTTTATGTTTAAGCTGGGTCCCTTATGCTTGGCTATGGCGCATGGGAATGGTCTGACGCACCTCCATGGTGCGCAAACCCGGCCACGCGCCACCACCCCCTTGCGTTAAACTAGGCCACTACAATCGGAACATCTGGCTATATCCATGATTAACACCACCATCCTTGCCAACGGTGTGCACGTTGTCAGCAAGCGACTGCCGGGCCATCACAGCGTCGCCCTAGGGCTATGGCTGCTCAACGGCGTACGCCATGAGGCCATGACGCAAACCGGCTATGCCCATTTTCTCGAACACCTGTTCTTCAAGGGCACCGACCGGCTGGACGGCGCCAGCCTGGCGTTACGCCTGGAGGCCATGGGCGGGCAGGTCAATGCCCATACCGGCCGGGAACTGACGGCGCTGCACGGCCTGGTGCCGAAAGGAGACATACCGGAATTGCTCCAGATCCTCAGCGAAATGCTGTGCCAGCCGCGCTTCGACGAGCACGACGTCGCGCTGGAACGCCAGGTGATCCTGCAGGAAATGGCGATGGTGGAGGACAATCCGGAGGAGGCCCTGGAGGACCGGGCCATGAGCCTGGCCTGGCCGGAGCATCCCTTAGGCCAACCCATCCTCGGCCGTCCCGAGGTCATCGAGCGCGCCGCGGCCGCGGCCCTGCGCGACTATATGCGCCAACACATCAGCGGCGGTCGGGTGTGGGTGGTGGCCGCCGGCGACGTGGAGCATGACGCCTTGGTCGCGGCGTGCGGGGAACTGGCGGCGCTGCCCGCCGGTGAGGTTGCGGCGCAAACCGCGCCGCCATTCATCCCCGGCGTGCATCCGGTTACGCTGGACAGCGAGCAAAGTCAGTTGCTGTGGATCATGCCCATCCCGCCCGCAGGCGCCGACAACCACTATGCCCACCTGGTGGCCAATCATGTGCTGGGCGGCGGGGTATCGTCGCGACTCTTTCAGGAACTGCGGGAACGGCGCGGCCTGGTCTACGGTATTCATTCCCGGCTGGAGTATTACAGCGATGGCGGCACGTGGTCGATTCACACCGCCTGCGATCCGGATCATATCGACGCCTGCCGCGACATCGTGGGCCGCAGCGTTGAACAGTTGCTACAGGAGGGCTTGGAGCCGCGGGAACTGGAAATCGCCCGCCGTCACCTCAGCGCGGGCTTGATCATCGACGAAGATCATCCGGACAGCATCATGGAGCGCCTGGCGCGGGAGGCCATCTATCTGCAGCGCCACCCCGATTTCTCGGAACGCATGGACCGCTTGAACCTGGTCACTTCAGAGACATCCTGCGCGGTGCTGGCCACTGCCTGGAAACGGCGTCTACATGCCTACACCGTCGCCGGAAACCAGGAGCGGGAATGACGAATTAATCAGAGGCTCATTAAGGACAACGGCTAATCGAAGTTCAGCTCCATTCCGACCCCGCCCAAGAAGTACGCCCGCCCGTCCTGATTTCTATCGTGGGTGTTAACGCCCGCCTGGAAATAGATGCGTGGTTTGGCCAGCAAACCCAAGGCATGTTTGGTCGCCGGCGGTTCGAAATACAGACTCAAACCGACCCGGGTACGGGTCAGGTCGGCGCCCGAGGCATGGACGACTTCGAAGCTGGGACCGATCAACAGGCGCCCTTTCTTGCCGGGCCGCGCCAAGTCGTACAACACCGACAAATCGTCGGCATACAGCCGGTCATGGCGCCGTAACAAGGTATCGTATTCCTGATCCCAGAAATAAGGTCCGTCGCGCTTGAAGTCGTAAAGCGCGTATGTGCTCTGATTAACCAAAACATAATGACCCAGCGTACCCTGCAAGGTCGGCTGGAGCATGAAGCGATCGGCCTGAGCGGAGACTTCCTGCCCACGGCGATCCCGGTAATCTCCCGAACCGAACGGCGCGTTTGTGTCTGTGTAGATCAACAGCGAACCGTCAGTCCCGAAGAATGCGTAGCGGTCGATTTGTGCCCGCAATTGCAATATTGCGACAGGCATCCACTCCACATAAGCGCTCATGCGGCCGTAGGCGGGATTGATATCCAAGGCCCCGCCGCCTTGCACATAAAGGCCGTCCCACAAGCGGGAGGGATCACGGCGATAGACGTAGCGGTACCATACCTCGCCGGACAGATCGACGCCGGCAGGTGGGGACTGCCCTTCAAGGTCGATCTCCGCACCGTATTGTCCACCCAGTGGGGAGGGCGGATCTTCTTGGCCGCTGGCGATGCGCATGACCGTAAGCAAGACCAAGCCCAGCACTATATTTTTTGGCACTAACGCCATAGAACGCCTACCGCGGTTTCAGCGCCGAAGCGGTCGTGCTTCGCCTGAATTCACCGCCCCATGAGGATCAGACACACCGACTCCCTTATGGGACGCAATGCCTGTGAGTGCGTCCACCACCAAACCGCCCGGGCAGTGTACCGGTATGACGTTGTTCCCGAGCTCTAAGCCGCCACCCGATGTTTGGCGATGTAGCTGGCGATGTCACCGATACAGGTGATATCAGCGGCCTTTTCCATATCAAAGGAAATGCCGAAGGCATCCTCGGCCTCGAACAACAGCTGGGCAACATCCATGGAATCCAGACCGAGATCGTTAAAGCTGGTCGTCCCTTTGATCTCGACCGGGGTTTCCTGATGCACCGATTCTTTTATAAAGGCAATCACCTTTGATTCAATATCCGGCTTATCCATCGACTCTACCTTCTCACGTTGATCATATATTGGAAAAAATAAGGCTTACGTTATTGCCGCCGAATCCGAAGGCATTACATAAACCCACCTGCACCGCTCGCTCGCGAGCCTTGTTGGGCGTGTAATCCAGGTCACATTCCGGGTCCGCCTCTTCAAAATTAATCGTGGGGTGAATGACTCCGCTGCGCAGGCTCATTATGGTGGCGATACTGCCTATGGCCGCCGCCGCGCCGATAGTGTGGCCGAACAGCGATTTGGTGGCGCTGACAGCGATATCCCGCGAGCGGTCCCCGAAGAACGCCTTGATGGCCCGTGTCTCGATGATGTCACCCACCGGGGTGGAGGTCGCATGCGCATTGATATAGTCGATGGCCCCGCGATCCACGCCGGCATCGGCGATGGCGGCGCCCATCGCCGCGACCTGACCGTCGTGTTCGGGGGCGACGATGTGTGCCGCATCGCATGAACTACCGTAACCGGCGAGTACCGCATGCATAGTGGCGCCGCGGCGCAAGGCATCATCTTCCCGTTCCAGCACCAGGATGCCGGCGCCTTCCGCCATGACGAAACCGTCACGTCCTTTGGAAAAGGGTCGCGATGCCCTCTCCGGTTGATCTTCGTAAGCGATAGACAAGGCGCGCAAGGCGTTAAACCCCGCCATGGTCAGCGGTAGCACGCACGCCTCCGCGCCGCCGGCAATCACCGCATCGGCTTGATGACCGCGCAGCAATTGCAGCGCGTTGCCGATGGCGTGCCCTGCGGATGAACAGGCGGTACTGAAGGTCAGATTCGGACCTTTGCACTGATGGGTGATGGCGATCCAGGCGCTGGCGGCGTTGGCCATGGTCTTGGGGACGGTAAAGGGTGGCGTGGTCTGATTGTGAAAGTAACGGGCGGCGGATGCCTCATAGGTGGCATAACCACCCATACCGGTGCCGAGACTCACCGCCAGACGCGACGGATCATAGGCGGTAAGACCACCGGCGTCTGCGACGGCCAAGGCCGCCGCGGATAAGGCCAATTGCGAAAAGCGATCGGTCTGCTCGATGGTCTTCACCGGCAGATAGGCGGCAGGATCGAAGTCAGGGATTTCTCCCGCAATTTTCGAGCGCTGACCCGAGGCATCGAAACTCTTGATATGCCGAACCCCATTCACGCCATTTACGGCCGCAGTCCAGAACGCATCGATTCCGATACCGATGGGGGAAATGACTCCCATGCCGGTGACAACTATTCGCATAACTTCTCCATCCGCGACATTAACCATGTAATACCAAGGACGCATCCATAGATACAGGCGTCTGAACAGAATAGCGATGAAACTGGCGTCAGGCGCATAGATGGCGACCTTTAATCTTTTCCATGGCCGCAAAATATTCGCCGGCCAGCAATCCGAAACAATGTAAATCTCCATATCCCTGAGTAGATTTTACGTAGTTATGCAGGCACGCCTCCTCCGTCATCAACTTGCGGAACACGGAAAGCGCATCCTGATTGGACGCATAGACGAAGGCGTAAATCTTATGCAGATTGAGCATGCGAAACGCCACGTGACCGATCTTTTCCACCACCACGGCCGCGCCCAGCGAATGCCGCAACTCGCCGGGACCGACGAGGACGATCACCTCTGCGTTACGGTTGATCCAATTGAGCCACGCAAAATGGATCAAACCGATCGGCCGCCCCATCACCTCGACCATCAGACCCAAGGCGCCGTCACAAAATGGATCACTGGATTCAAACAAGGCCATGGTTTCCGGTATCTTGGAAAAATCCAGGGTCTCGTCTTCGAGGGCTTGGCGTACTGCGGGGTCGTTTAACCATAGGCGCAGGAGAGGCCGATCCTCAGGAACAAGGCGACGGACGATTATCTTATCCAAACCGAGTTTAGACATGGCGCTCCTCCGCCATCCAGGCGTGAACTATGACATCGTGCATCTTGCCATTATGAAAATAGTGCTCGCGAAGGAGACCTTCTTGACGGAAACCGAATGACTCCAGCAGGCGGATCTTTTCCACGCTGCTGTCGAGGACGAAACTCTGTACACGGGTCAAGCCGCGTTCCACCATGCAACTGAGGACGTAACGCCAAAATGAATGGGCGGCCTCGGAACCGGGGCTGGGGTAAGCGGAGAAATACACGAAATCCAGATTCGCCAGATCATGCTGATGCAGCATGTAATGCAAGCCGAAATACGCGGTCGGCGACTCAGGCGGGCCCATCATCCACAGCGGTCGCTTCCCGGCTGAAAAGTATTCGGCAAACTGTGCGGCGCTTTGATACGGAATAGGTTTGAATATATCGATAAACACCGGCTCGGCCCGCACCCGCAAAAACTGCCGATAAAAGGCCGCAAGATCACCTTCCTGCAGGGGCACAAAACCCTGACCATCATCCAAGCGGCCGCCGTCACAAGCCCTGATATCATAAGCCGCCGCCATTCTGTGCATAGTTCTCTTACCCATATTAAATCAACGATTTCTTGTAGCCATAAATGCCCGCCGCCGCCAATCGTCGCTGTTCGGAATCTTGGCCATCGACCGTATGTGCATCAGCGGCCAGGCTCAGCGAGCTGCCGCGAGCAAGCTTGGTGACACCGCGCTTAAGACAACCCAATTGAGTGGCGAGATAGGCGATAGCCGCTTCGCTGTCCAAGGCGTCGCCACAGGTGAAGATATCGATCGCCGCATAGCGGTGCTCGGGCCAGGTGTGAATGGCGAAATGGGATTCGGCTATCACCACCACCCCGGATATCCCCTTGGGATTGAATTTATGGAAGACGACGTCGACTATGGTGGCGCGAGCGCGGTTGGCCGCCTCGATCATCACATTCTCCATCCATTCCAAGTCGTCGAAGTTTTCACAACCGCAGTCATAAAAATCGACGATGAGTTGATTACCCAGGGGCGACGATGTTAAGCGCGCTTCCGCAGGTTGGTGCATGCCCCGACTCCTTACTAAATAGATCCAAACAACTGTTCGCCTAAGCGAGGCCATTGGCAGTGCAGAAAGCGGGCCAATTTATATCCAGATGTTTTTTAAAGAATTTTGTTGTTGGTCCGGGAGTCGAACCCCGTTACTGCGCAAAACTCGTATACATTTCTTTACAAGTCTTGCAGGCTAGCGAGCGGGACTTGCGCCGAGGAACGAATTCCAAATACCGGTGTCTTTGTGGGAGCATGTAGCAAGCATCACTGTCGCGACACGGCCTTAAAATGATTCTAAGATTCTTTTTCCCTCTAACGAAAATCGGCTTTTCCCTCATGGTTTCCCTGATATTCGGGGTCGTTGTCGTACTGGTGGTGAGCACGCTGGACAATATCCAGGAAGGAAAGGAGATACGCCATAAGATTCATACTCAGATCATACAGACCATACACGCGTATCAGATCAGCCACGGGGATGCGGGACCCGATGAAATCGCGCACTTCATCACACGATATACCAAGCAGGTTTTGCCGGAAGAGGTCATTACTGTTCCTCCGGTTTATAACGGCGCACTTAAACTCGATGACAAGCCGCTTTGGACGTCTGTAGCTACGAGCGACCAGGTCCAGATATACCTAAACCCCGACTACATCGCCTCGGAAGCAACCGGCGCGGACATCGTCGAGATTACCTATGGAGTACTCTCAGCACTGTTAATGTTTTTTGCGCTGTGGGTGTACGTTACCAAGAGCGAGCAGGCTAAACTGGAGCGCCTTCTTCATAATGAAGAACGCCGGCGCCTGACCACCGCCCTGCATGAACAAGAGGCGTACGCATTACTCGGACGCATGACGACTACCTTGTCTCACGAATTACGCACCCCGGTGGCCACACTCAGCAACCTGATGGAGACCTTCCCGAAACGCATCGGCGATCACCGTTTCGCGGAGCGCTTCATGCAGATCTCGCTTCAGGAACTTGAACGAATGCGGCGACTTATCGACAACCTCTTAATCTATGGCAAAGACCTCAGCCTCGATAACGCCACCTGGGTCGATTTAAAGCAACTGATCCGCGAGGCCGCGCAACGGCATGACTTGAACGTCACAACCGATGACATAAAGTGCAGAGGCGACAAATTCTATTTGGATATATTATTTGCAAACCTGATGCAGAAACAGCGCGGAAGCGGGCGCCGATGCCGCGCGTATAACACTGCACAAAGCCGAGGGCGACAAGCGGGCAATGATAGATTATCAAGACAATGGCAGGGGCTTCCTTCCCGACATCGAATTAAAATCACTGATATCGCCGTTCGTGACCACGCGCTCCAAGGGAGCGGGATTGGGTCTCGATCTGGTAAACAAAATCGTGAGGGCGCACGGCGGCGAGCTGGAACTGTATCGTCCCGCCGGCGGTGCGGGCTTCAGAATCTGGCTGCCCGTCGCTGCGCTGAGCAGTAATTCATGAACAACGCAATCCCGCACGCACTCATCATCGACGACGAGGAAAACTTCGCCGAATCGCTGGCGATGGCGCTGGATGACATGTTTGACATAAGCATAGCCAACTCGCTGGAGACCGCCCGTGAAAGACTGGCCGAGCAAGACTACGTAATAATTTTATTGGACGTTCGCTTACCGGAAGGCAACGGAGTGGACTATATCCGTGAATTCAAAACCCTGCAGCCCAATACCATCATAGTCATGTTGACCGCGCATGCGACGGTGGAGAATGCCGTCGCCGCACTTAAATTGGGTGCGGCCGACTATTTCACCAAACCGATAGACATCCCCAAATTCAAGCGCGAGCTGCTGATGCTGCTGGAAAATCGCCAGCTCCACCAGCAAGTGAAATCGCTGCAGCGGCAGATCGAGTCGCAGGCGTCGGCGATTTTCAATGCCTCACCTACGGGCGCCATGAAACAAATTATGGAGCGCGTACCCATGATCGCGCCCTTGAGTATCCCCGTCCTCATCAGAGGCGAGACCGGGACAGGCAAGGAACGTCTGGCGCAATGGATACACACCCTGTCAGAACAAGGCGGCAACCTGGTTTCGATAAATTGCGCAGCCCTACCCAAGGACCTGGTGGAAAGTGAGTTGTTCGGCCATGCCAAAGGCGCCTTCTCGGGCGCGATAAGCAGCAAGGAAGGATTGGTCGAGAAGGCGACGGACGGCACCCTGTTTCTCGATGAGATCGCCGAACTCAGCGACGGCGTTCAGGCCAAGCTATTGCGACTGCTGGAGTCCGGCGTCTTTTTCCGGGTAGGCGATGCCACCGAGCGACGCGTCAGCTTTCGTCTTATCGCCGCAACGCATAATGACCTCAGCGACCCTGCCGGCGGATTCCGCGCCGACCTGTTCTTCCGTATCAACGGCATCTCCTTTGAGCTGCCGCCGCTGCGCGAGCGCATCCAGGATTTGCCTTTGTTGGTGCGATTTTTTATCGAGGAGGCCAACCAGGCCTATCGCAAACACATCACCGACATTGAAGCGGATGCATTAAAATCATTACACGGCTATGGCTGGCCGGGTAATATTCGCGAACTCAAATGGGTCATACATCGCGCGGTCGCCGTGGCAAGCGGAACGCAACTGACCAGCTCTGATTTCAGCACCAGTCCTGAGATCCTCCGCGCGCAAGCCACGCCCGCCCCTGCTTCGTCGCCGGCTGCGGAAGGAACGGCCATCAGTTTCCGCAATGAAATTGCCGCCATAGAAAGGCAGCGCATAGCCGCCGCCATGAAGGAGGCCGGCGGCAATAAGACCGAAGCCGCCCTCGCCCTGGGCATATCCGTACGCACCTTGCACTACAAGCTGCGGAAATATGAGATTTAGGGCTTAGTGGAGTGCTCGGTGGAAGGCAGCGAACCCGCCCGGCTCCCGGGGCTGGCCGGTCGCCAATATGGACTCGGAACGCAACAAGCTGTATCCTCACCGCCCTCAGGTCATCACAAGCGCCCGTAGCTCAGCTGGATAGAGTGTCGCCCTCCGAAGGCGAAGGTCGCGCGTTCGAATCGCGCCGGGCGCGCCAATCTCTCATATCACTGGGCACCTGTCCGCCCTGCCAAGTTTCTTTACCTTTCTCCTCTGTCTCGTCCGGCGTCAGAATATGTCAGGATTGAATCCATATCAGATAGCCCATGCATGACCTACTGGCGCTATGTTATTAATTCTGCCAATTTATTCTTGCGAAACGGCAAACCATCGGGGATTATTGCTATCAGACAACTTGATGGCGCGTATCCGTACCCCCCCCGTGTTACTTGAACGGGGGACCATCCATGAAGGCTAAATTTTATGAAGGTGCCGCCTAATTAATAATTATACGTTCCAAAGAGTGCACCTATGAGCAGCAACTGCCCAGTTTGTCAGACGCCACTACTCGAATTGCCCTCGAACGCCGGCGGTAAAGATGCAACGCAATTTTCTTGCCCAAGGTGCGGACGGTTTGTCCTCACGGGAACATTGATTGCGACACTACCTCACACACTCGCCTCAACGCCAGATGCAGCAGCAAAGTTGAGCCATGCCTTGCGACGCGCGCAAGAGGTTAATTCAGATGTCCTCTTCTCCACGGCGACGATTGAAGAGGTTCTAAAGCGGCCCCTGCCACGACCACAAGAGCAGGCTGACCTCCTGATCAGGTGGTTGGCACAAAATCTTCCGGGGCCAGGCGAACTTGTCGATATTGCCCCAACGACACACGCAGGCATTGTTGGCGCTAAATCAAATAGCGGCTTCGCCCTCATCCTGGATTATCTCTTTGACAGTGATCTATTGACAGGGCACCAGATGAAAACCATCGGAGTACAAGGTAGGGCAAGTGCGACTTTATCCTTTCGCGGTTGGTCGTACTACGAAGGTCTGGCCAAGGGCAGCGCCGCATATCGAAAAGCGTTTATGGCCATGAAGTTCGGCGATCCGATTTTGGAACAAGTTCTAAATAATGCTTTCAAACCAGCCGCCAAACTAGCTGGGTTCGATTTGTTCAAGCTTGATGATATTCCAAAGGCTGGATTGATCGACGATCGTCTTCGCGTTGAGATTCAGAGTTCCGATTTCTTGGTTGCAGACCTTACGCATGACAACCTTGGTGCTTACTGGGAAGCAGGTTACGCAGAAGGACTTGGAAAGCCTGTGATCTATACCTGTGAGCGTAGCAAGTTTAAAACGACTAAGACACACTTCGATACCAACCATCATCTGACAATCGTTTGGGACTCCGCGAATCATGATGAAGCGGCTGAGGCACTCAAGGCAACCATCCGTGCCACTCTGCCGCAGCTCGCCAAGCAAACCGATAGGGACGCATAATCCATCATTCGATGGCTACGCGCGCGAAAAACCGCGCAAGCACCTCAACTCCACGTTAAGTTAGGAAAGTTGCTCGGTCCAGCGCCCAGATAACCCGCACCAGCACGCCACAGCAATCAAAGAAAAGTTTTCGGCATTGAAGACTGGGCGCAAGATCATCAAAAATAAACGGGCGCATCCCGGCGCCCGTTTTTGCTAACACTCTGCTTACACCCGGCAGTCATCCGGGACATATTTATTGACGCCGGGATTGCTGACCGCGCAGCGCCAGCTGATGTCCTCGAGCGGGGTCGTCCCGCCGACCAAACCGGTGCCACCGGCAGAGGGAGTAAGCTTGATAATGATCTCCTTGGCCTGTTCCGAGTAGTTGACCGTGATCACACCGGTGTCCGGGTCGATCTTGACCGAGCGGAGGAACGTGTTGAGGCCGGACAGTTCCTGGCTGGTCCAACCTTTGCTGAAGTCGGGAGCCGCACTGCGCACATTGTCGCTCACCAGGGTCTTGGCGGCGCCGGCTACGTTCAAGCCCTGATTCACCTTGTCGCGAATGACGTGGTCCAGATTATCCGAGAATGCGATGGCCGGCGAGATACCGATGATCGCAATCATCGATTTACCCAGCACACCCTTTTTTTTCAGTGGTTTCATGTTCGAGCTCCCTTACTGTCAAAGTCTGAGTATGAATTCCGTGCACCGGACACCCGACCGATGCATAAGGCGTGTTCAGTGACCATTATAGGTATGGAGATGAAACCAACATTAATTTGGCCCCGCCGGCGCGGGCATGGCGCACATTTCAGACATTCCCGGTCCGGATCCCGGCCGCACCATGAGCAGGATAAACGCGCTAAGTCTTCATAACTATTGGAGAACGGCCTAGCGCGTCATCCAGGAGCGGCTGCGCAGCGTCAACAGCGCATAGGGGAAGATCCAGAACAAGCCAAAGGCCGAAAAGTACGCGTAGAGAATCCCATACCCGAATTCCCAGTTACGCTCGCTCTTCAGGTAATACAGCATGTAAAAGAAGGCCGTCAATCCGACCGCCGCCAGAAACCGGAGAATCATCCACGGATCTTCGATGCTCATCGCCACCATCAGACCAATGGCTAAATAGGAAATCGGGTAGCGCAGGTTAGTAATGGATTTTTCGATGAGAGTCATCAGCAAGGCCGCGGGCCGCAACTTCCAGCAGACTTTGGTCAGTAGGCGCGTTTCCTCGCGAACATAGCTGCGGTCCCAGCGCAGGAACATACGGCATAGTTTACCGTAACGGTCGGGAACCAGGGTATGCACCACCGCCGTGCGTTGATACACGGCCTTATATCCGAGGGCGAGAATATCGTTGGTGAGCGCGCGATCCTCACCGGCGGTGCAGGGCGCGCCGAGGAAATGTTGCTGCAGCCACGCGGGTAATATCCGACGAACCAAGGACAGGCGATAGGCGGACAACGCGCCGGGACAGCAATAAACGGCTCCATAAGTGGATTGGGCGCTGCGCAGGAAATCAAAGGCCAATACATAGCGGACATGGATCATACGCGGCAGCAGCGACTCGAAACGGTTCAGCACGCTGACCTTGCCGGCTACTGCGCCGACATGCGGATCGCGGAATGGACCGGCGATGGCCAGCAGGGTGTTCGCCTCTATGAGGCTGTCCGAATCCAGGGTGACAACTACTTCTCCGCGCGCATGTTCGAATCCGGCGGCCAGGGCGGCCCGCTTGCCGCTATTTTTCGGAAACCGAATGGTGCGAATGAGCGCGGGATGTTCACGCGCGGCCGCTTCGATATGCATCCAGGTGTCGTCGCGGCTGCCGTCATCGATGACGATGATTTCCAATCTATCGCGCGGATAACTGGCGGCGGCGGCAGACAGGATGGAGCGCTTTACCAGCGCTCCCTCGTTATAGGCCGGAATCACCACCGTCAGATGGGGCGCCTCGGTCTGGCTGACGGCCACGTAAGGCCGGTAGCGGATCCACAGTAACGTGCGCACCAGCAATAATGTCAGGCCCATGCTGAACCACAACAAACACGGGCGAACGATGAAGCTGGTCCAGCCATGCTTGGCGAGATACTCCATGCTGGGACGGAACACGGGGATCAGAATACTGAACACGCAGCCGGCGATGATGCCGCCCAAGATCACTATGTGAATAATATGATCTGCATACGCCTTAGGGTAAGGGGTACTAACTGCCAGAGTGCTCTCAATATCGTTCATGATGCTTCTAATGCTCCTAAGCGGGGATAACGCGTAAATGCCATTCAATTGACCGCCGCACTACGGTCACACCGCTCAAGCAAAAGGAACTCGAGCGAATCGTTTAAATCAGCCGGGATGGGATGGCCTTGGTAAGGCCGAAGTGACCATAGTGTTTGACAAGCAAGGTATAGGCGCAACATTCACGACGACAATGTACGCCTAGCTAATCCGGCAAGCCCTTGGTAATCGACAATCAGTACGCCGTCATGCCCAAAGGCCTGCAAACCCTATCTTCCACAGGCGCTACAGAATACAGGCAATCTCAGATTATTTTCCAGCGTCGCCAGGAAGAGACAACCCAGCCCGGGATTCTTCGGCCATGGAATCGCATGGGCCTCATCATGCAAGCGTATTTTGAATGTAAGATCGACTCTATAAGTCAGGATAGCGCGCCACAACAGACAACATATAACTCATTGTAATATAATTTTTTATTGCTAATCGCCGCCTGCAATCCGGCCGTTCGTTTCATCGATTATTCACCGGCCGCGGCAAGTACCTGGAATAGCTTCTCCTTAAGAATGACTAAAGGATCAACCCTGAACGGTTTTTACAACGGCTTTGGCGCACTGAGCCTATCCCCCGAATGCTTTTGCTTGCAATGCCATCGCCATAGAAATGCATCGGGAAACTGAGCCGTTGCCCCTAGGGAGAACAAAAAAAACGACCCCCGTTTCTGAAGGTCGTTTTAGCGATTTTTGGAAACGAATAATCAGCACGGTGAGCCTGCACCGTAAACATAAATACTTCAGGCTTGCACCTTGACCACGTTTCCAACCGAGATCTCGCCCTGCATGTTATTGGCAAACGCCTGCAGAAAATCCGTAAGACTTGTCGTACTTCCGAAACCCCCCAGGCTACTCATCAAGCCTTGAAAGCTCTGCTCCAGGCTTGAGAGGGTGGTGTCGGTGGAGCTCGCATCCGCCGTTCTTAAGCTTGCGGAGGATGTATCGGCGCTTGAGGACGATAGTTGCAGAATCAGGCTCTGCAGGTCCGCCTGGATATTGGGCCGGTATCTGCCGGACCCGCTAACGCCCGACGTACCGCTGCCGTCATTATCGCCATCACTATCGGCGCCGCCTTGCGAGCCGGCGCTTTGAGAACCGCTCTGTGAATGCAGAGCGGCCATCAACTCTTGCATAAAAGACGCAAGGGCTTGTGCCGGGTTCTGCGTGGATGTAGACGACGCGTCCGTGCCGGTGGAGGAAGCTCTTGTAGACGTCGAACTGCTGCCTACGCCGATTTGCGACAGGGCGGAGGTGATGGCGTCGAGTAACTTACCTCCTGGGGAAGTCATCATATCGCCGCCGTTGGCGGCGCTTGTGTTACCGTTACTACCGGTGTTGTTTGTACCGCATGATTGATTGGCGTTGCCAAACTGGGAAAGCCAATTGTTTCCAGGATTAATACCGCTGGTCATCATGTCGAACTCCTTGACTTGAATTTGACAACATCGTTGAGCACTCATAACTCAACAAATTCCAATCTCACCGCAGCTTGCCCTGACTGATTCAAACAGAGACTTCGACTGGAGATTGTCGGGAATGTAAAGGCAACTTATCGGCCAATCCGGACTCGATTCAGCGGTGTTTTGCGTTAGGCAAAGTAAAACATTGTAAAGGGTTATGCCTGCACAGGTCCTCCGCCCACGCCGGCCACCCGCCCGATTGGATTCAGTGGAAACCACCGGCAAACACTTGCCTGCCTCATCCCCGGTTAGTGCCGCCCGGGCGGTAAGCGCTTTGCATTTTCAACAAATTGATATGAAAATTGATCTCCACGCCGGGAGACGCAACGGCGCTGATCACCACCCAAAGATTCCCATATCGGCGGCAATTACTGGCGCTGCCGATTTTGATGGCCGGCGTCGCATTTAAGGTGACAATGAAACGAAACTATATTTGGCCGCTCTATATGTTTAAGGACTGCCTGCGACAGCACTGATATAAAACGCAACCATTACCCGGCCAAGCTCGAGGAATAGTAAGTTTACGTAAAGATCGGGATCAAATACTGTCGCCCATCGGGCCGCTTGGTTATGATCGTTTCACGCCCTGAATTTGGAAAAATTGCAGCGTGATGACTAAGATTCTGCTGGTGGATGACGACGTCGAACTCATCGGTATGCTCAAGGACTATCTTGAGAATGAGGGGTTTGCCGTTACCACTGTTTATGACGGTGAGTCCGCCATCGGTGAGACCCTGTCCGGACGATACGCGCTTGCCGTTCTGGATGTGATGATGCCCGGCATGTCCGGAGTGGACGTCTTAAAGCAAATCCGCGCCAAAAGTACCATGCCCGTAGTGATGCTCACCGCCAAGGGCGACGATATGGACCGTATTCTCGGCCTGGAGATCGGCGCCGACGATTATGTACCCAAACCGTGTACGCCCCGCGAACTCACCGCGCGCATCCGCGCCATCCTGCGCCGCATAGACGCTTCCGCCGTAGACGACACTTCTTCCGCTCCGCTGGTTGTCGGCCAGCTGACCGTAAAACCCGGACAGCGGCGCGCCGAATGGGCCGGCCAACTGCTCAACCTGACCAGCATCGAGTTTAATATTCTGGAATTGCTGGCGCGCAATGCCGGACGGCCGGTCAGCAAGAAAGATCTCTCGGAGCTGGGACTGGGTCGACCCCTGGTGCGTTTCGATCGCAGCATCGACGTGCACATGAGCAATATCCGTCAAAAGCTGGGGGCGCTGGCCGATGGTCGCTCCTGCATAGAAACCGTCTATCGCTTGGGTTATCAGCTCATCATGGAACAGTAACGTGGGCAGGCTTTTCTGGAAGTTCTTCTTTTTCATCTGGCTGGCGCAGTTGACGACGGTAGCCGGCGTCAGTGCGATATTCTGGTTGAAGAATCATGAATTGAACAGCTTCGCCACGAACATCGACGAGAGTCCTTCGGCCACCACACTGGTCGACTCGGCGGCATCGACCTTGCATTATGCAGGGACGGAAGCCTTGCGCAATCTGCTGGGCACAAGAATGCATGCCATAGTCTATGCCGTCGATGAAACCAACAAGGATATCCTGAGACGGCCTGTAACGCCGATCATGCTCGAACAGGCCAAACAGATGCTGGTTCGCGAACCGGATCTGCATGCGGTTGAACACGTAAAGGCGGCCGATGGCCATGTCTATTTACTTTTTTCTACTGTTCCCCAACATGGGTTCGATCACACGCCCCCGGTCGTCGGCGGATCCATTCCCGGAGCCGCAGCAACATTACCCCAGGCGATGCACTCCCATGGCCACCAGCACCATTTTCCAATCGAACCTATTATTGCGGGGCTTTTCGCCAGTCTGGGATTTGCGGCATTACTGGCGTGGTATTTTTCAAAACCTATTCACAGCCTGCGCGCCGCCTTCCAATCAGTATCCGAGGGCGACTTGGACGTACACCTGGCTACCGTCATGGGCAAGCGTCGCGACGAATTGGCAGACTTAGGCCATGAGTTTGATCGGATGGTACGCCAACTTCGCGCACTGATGGATGGTCAACGCCGGCTGCTTCATGACGTCTCGCACGAACTACGTTCTCCATTGGCAAGACTGCAGGCGGCGATTGGACTGGCGCGCCAACAACCGGATAGACTGGAAAACTCCCTGGACCGTATCGAGCTAGAAGGCACTCGCATGGACAAGCTGGTCGGCGAGCTATTGAGCTTGTCCATGTTGGAGGCCGGCGTTATCACAGCGACAAATGAGGAGATCATCATTGATGAATTGATGGATAACATCATCAAGGATGCTCGATTCGAGGCCGAAGCGCGAAAAATCCTGGTTCTCATGACCGGAGACTATACGGCGATGATCAAGGGCAATATTGAGTTACTGCACTGGGCCATCGAAAATGTCGTGCGCAACGCAGTCAAACATACGCCCGATGGCAGCCAAGTGAGCGTGGATGGCCGCGTTGACATCAGAAAAGGTTGCTTGGTGCTTTCGGTTCTAGACGATGGCCCGGGCGTTCCCGAGACGGAGCTTAACGCCATCTTTGAGCCGTTTTTTCGCGGCAGAACCACTAAGATAACAGACGGTCACGGCCTGGGGCTGGCGATAGCACGACGTATTGTGGAAGCGTATGGCGGCACCATACGCGCAGCCAATCGTCCGACTAAAGGACTGCGCATTGAAATCATGTTGCCGGTACACGCGGCATTTTCGCCACAATGAAAAGAGCTGGCTCAGCTAGAGCAATAACTGCTATCGACAAGGTCACATCAGCTATTATTTTATGATCTCGACGCGATTGCGTCCCTTATCTTTAGCCTTATATAGGGCCATGATCGGCACGTTGCAGCAGATCATTGGGTAGATCGCTCGAATCAAACTGGGCAATGCCTATGGATATAGTTACTTGATCGAGTAATTTCTGGCTGTTCATGTCTTTGATTTTTCCGGCACAGACAGCCCGTCGGATCTGTTCTGCAACCGAGTAGGCACCGGTAATATCCGTATTCATCAGAATCACGGAGAATTCCTCACCACCAAAGCGCGCCACCATGTCCTTTCCCTTGACACACCATTTAAACGTCGATGCCACAAAACGCAGCACCTTGTCACCGATAAGATGGCCGTAGTTATCATTAACCTGCTTGAAGTGATCGACGTCGGCGATCAATACGCAGAATGTCGACTTTTCCGCGCGAGTTTTCTGCACGGCATCTTCCAAGGTGGTATCGAAAGACTTGCGATTGGAAATACCGGTCAGAGAATCGATATAGGACTCTTCCCTGATCTGAGCCAGTTCTTTACGGAGTGATTCCATCTCGCTGGAAATTTGCGTCAGTTGCGCATTAAATCGCCGCTGAGTCAGCTCGGTCGCCCGGGTATCTTGAATGACCATTTCGACTTCCGCCGCCATTACCTGAGGAGACGGTGATTCATTCAAAACAGCGGCGAATTGAGTCAGCCTGTCCGCGTAAGTGGACAGTTTCCCACCCGACCGCTCAATGTCCATTTGCATACTGTGGATGATACTGTTCAATTCACGGCGAATGTCATCCAAGGACTGGTCATCTAGAATGTATAACCGCTGATACAGCTCCCACAAACGTTCGCCAAGTGATTTCTCTTGCGACATTACGGCCTCATCGAGGCCCTTTTTCAGCGCCGCATTCTTGCCCGATACACAGTCATATCCCATCCTATAGTTGTAGGGTGACATGGGAATCTGATGTTTGGATAGGAGCGCGATAGCCATGCGTAAATTTTCGGAGGCCTGCTCTTGCTCTTCAATGTATGGATTCTTCTCCACAGACATATTTCCATGTAAAATAGCGGCTTATCTTTTGAGGCATTCCGCGCCTCCACCCTAGTAATACATATAACGTGATATCGATGGAATTTCTTTAGCCCCCCAAGAATCCTCGAGCGCAGACACGCTCCCTAGGCGTTGACATCGCCAAGCCCCGTTACCGGCCCTAGGGCCGAGGCCATTGAGGGAACCCCCTAAGACTGAATGATTAGTGTGGCGTAGAAGTGGGCGATATTGCGGCTGGCCGCGACTTGGCCGGGGGTTCCTTCACCTGGATGACCAATGAAACGCGGCGATTACGCGCCCGGCCGGCCTCGCTGTCATTGGCGGCAACCGGATGAGTATCGGCATAACCGATGGCACGCAGACGTTCGTTCGCCACACCGCTGCGGATGAAATAGCGCGCCACATTGGTGGCACGAAAACTGGAAAGCTCCCAATTGGAGGGAAACTGCGCGGTATGGATGGGCACATTATCCGTATGCCCTTCCACTGAGACGGGATAGGTGTTTTGTTTGAGAATTTGAGCGATACCGTCGAGTACCGAGCGACCAAGGGCTGTCAGATCGGCGCTGCCTTCGGCAAATAGGACATCATCCTTAATAACCAAATTAATCTCGGTGGCCGTGGCCATCACATCCACCATGTTCTTGATGTTTTGCGGGATGACTATGGCCGGCATCGCTGCGGGAGCGGGAGGCGACGGAACCGGAGCCGGCATCTTGGGGGCCGCGACGGGCTGTGGATGCGGTAACGGCCGCGCAGTCGCCATCGGTACGTTCTTCGGCGTCTCATGCCGCGTCATCTGGCTGAACGACAGCAACAACACAAACAAGGTTATCAATAAAGAAAGGATATCGACAAAGCTGATCAGCCAACTGCTGTCTTTCTCTTCCGCCGGATCAAACTCGCAAAGCTCGGGAAAGTTGAAAGCCTCTAATTTGTATGGGTTGGGCACCTTGAGATCCGTCGGATTCATAGGCAATCCGACTTCATGCCGCCCTGGCCAATGTCACCGCCGCCTGTGGATTTCCCTGTAGCTGACCGAGGTACATTTCCAGTGATTCCTTGATCACTATGGGGTGGCGGCGCTGGTGCAGCAGGACAACCCCTTCAAGCAGAAAATTCATACCCATAATCCGATGCTGAATGCGTCGTTCCATTTTCATGGCCAGGGGTTTGAATATCACATTGGCCAATACCAAACCGTACAAAGTGGTAATCAAAGCAAAAGACATGGTCGCGCCTATTTGAGACAGACTGGCCTGTCCCAGGCCGTGCAGCATCTGCACTAAACCGAACAAGGTACCCAGCATTCCGAAGGCCGGGGCGAATGTGGCCATAATCCGTAAGATATGGGCTTGGCTTTGTTCCTGATCGCGGATGCCGGCGATGCGCCATTGCAGGACTTTGACGACGTCATGAATCGGCTCTTGATCAAGGACCAGCTGCGCGCCAACCCGCAGCAAGGGGTTGCTGACCTTGGCGATGGCCTGTTCGGCAGCTTCGATATTGCCTGCCCGATACCAATAGGCGATATCCAGCAGATGCGGTATTTCCGAATTAATTTGGATTTTTTCATCATGCATCAACCGGGGTAATGTCTTGAATACTTTGACCACGTCATGCAAGGGACGACTGACCAATGTCGCCGCCAAGGTGCCGCCTAACACCAAGAGCAAACCGGATAGATTGAACAAGGCCATGAAGCCTTGATGAGCGATATAGGCCGTGACGAAGAGAATGCACACGCCGCTCGACAACCCGAGCAAGGTTGACTTACGCGTATCGATAAACCATTTCATGCCGAGCATCACCTACATTGGGACTTGCTTTACACCATTAAGCACAAATCGTGCCCGGACTCAGATCGTCGATTGTGGCGATGGGTCGCGCTGATTTACTATTTGTTGCGGCAAGGGCTTGCCGGTTGTTGATTGGCCATTTGCCGCGGTTGGGTAAAACGCGGCAATATCTTGTTGCTCTCGCGCCGTGCCGTCGCCGCTGTTCGTTGCTCAATGATGGGCGGGAACGCTTAACGAACGCTTTCTGGCATATGTTACTTACCGAACAGATTGCAACATGGTGCCGTAGGCAATATGGTTGTTGAATGTGGGCTAATTCGCTAGGACATTTCACCCGATGGAAATGCCCGCCTACTAAAATGAACGTGGACATTCCCAATATAATATTATTATTTTAATATATGCTTATATTTGATTACCCTACTGCCTGCCATTGTTGAAGAGGGAGAGACCCAAGGGTGGACACATTCATGACTCATAGGAAAGCCGTGTCCGAACAGCGGCACAGCCGGCAAAGATGCTGAGCAGAATGCGCGCGCAGCTACTATCTCATCACCGACGATATCCGCTACGTTGGCACCTTGGGGGACTGCTGCTCATTAAGGCGGCGATACTTTATGTAATCTGGCTTGCCTGGTTCAGTCATCCGATCTCCCTCAAGCCGCAGCAAGTAGCCGATGAACTGCTGACGCCCGCCCATGTTTCAACCTGCAG
Organism: uncultured Gammaproteobacteria bacterium; assembly: GCA_963810615.1. Taxonomy (GTDB): domain Bacteria; phylum Pseudomonadota; class Gammaproteobacteria; order DRLM01; family DRLM01; genus JARRQJ01. Next base: position 757,662 of record CAWEOA010000002.1, read on the forward strand.
CCGAAAGGACACCTGCGATGCAACCCAACCTTGAACTCGTCGATTTGTCTCGCCTGCAATTTGCCGCAACGGCGATGTACCACTTCTTGTTCGTGCCGCTGACCTTGGGATTGTCATGGATCCTGGTCATCATGGAATCGGCATACGTAATGACGGGCAAAGAAATCTACCGTGACATGACCCGCTTCTGGGGCAAGTTGTTCGGCATCAATTTCGCCATGGGGGTGACCACCGGCATCACCATGGAATTCCAGTTCGGCACCAACTGGTCTTATTATTCCCACTACGTAGGGGATATCTTCGGCGTTCCGCTGGCGATTGAAGGATTGATGGCGTTCTTCCTGGAATCCACCTTCGTCGGTTTGTTCTTCTTCGGCTGGGATCGTCTATCCAAGCGCCAGCACCTGCTGGTCACCTTTCTAGTGGCACTGGGTTCGAACCTGTCGGCGCTGTGGATCCTCATCGCCAACGGCTGGATGCAAAATCCGGTGGCCGCGGTATTCAACGAAACGACCATGCGCATGGAGCTGACCAGCATCGCCGACTTGATATTCAACCCGGTGGCACAGGTGAAATTCGTGCATACCGTAGCGGCGGGATATGTCACCGGCTCGCTGTTCGTACTAGGGATCAGCGCCTACTACTTATTGCGCGGCCGTGACCGCGCCTTCGCGCAGCGCTCTTTCGCCATCGCCGCCGGTTTCGGCCTGGCATCGAGCCTGTCGGTCATCGTACTCGGTGACGAATCGGGCTATGTCACCGGTGACGTGCAGCGCATGAAGCTGGCCGCCATCGAATCGGAATGGCATACCGAAAAGCCGCCCGCCTCCTTCACCGTGTTCGGCTGGCCGGATGAAAAGACCGAAACCACCGATTACGCGCTACGCATTCCCTATGTCATGGGCCTGATCGCCACCCGCTCCACCGATACCCCGGTGGAAGGCATCGTCGACCTGCGCAACGCCAATCGCAAACGCATCGAAAGCGGTATGCTGGCCTATGGCGCCTTACAGGACATCAAACACGGCACGGCGACGCCGCAGACCCGCCAGGTATTCGAGCAGCATAAAAAAGACCTGGGCTATGGCCTGCTGCTGAAAAAATATACCGACAATCCGGCACAGGCGACCCGGCAGCAAATCGACAGCGCGGCCGCCGATACCGTACCGGGTATCGCGCCGATGTTCTGGTCGTTCCGGGTCATGGTGGGCTTGGGTTTCTTCTTCCTGTTTTTGTTCGGCGCCGCGTTTTATTTGTCCGCCTCGCGCCATCCCTGGGATCGCCGCCCCTGGCTGCTCAAGCTGGCGCTGTACAGCATTCCCTTGCCGTGGCTCGCCGCGGAATTCGGCTGGTTCGTCGCCGAATTCGGCCGTCAGCCCTGGACCATCAGCGGCATCCTGCCCACCTACCTCAGTACTTCCAGCCTGACCAGCGGCGATCTCTACTTCAGCCTCGCCGGCTTCATCAGCTTCTATACCCTGTTGTTGATCGTCGAACTGTATCTGATGTTCAAATACGCGCGCCTGGGTCCGAGCAGCCTGGGCACCGGACGCTACCATTTTGAAAATGAAGCGACGACCGCATCCGGACAAGGAGTCTTGAAATGATCTTCGATTATGAAACTCTGAAAGTGATCTGGTGGCTGTTCGTCGGGGTCTTATTGATCGGCTTCGCCGTCAGCGACGGCTTCGATATGGGGGTCGGGACGCTGCTGCCCTTCCTGGGCAAGAACGACGAGGAGCGGCGCATCATCATCAATTCCGTCGGCGCCACCTGGGAGGGCAATCAAGTGTGGTTCATTACCGCCGGCGGCGCCCTGTTCGCCGCCTGGCCCTTGGTGTACGCTGCGGCGTTTTCAGGTTTTTACATCGCCTTGCTGCTGGTTTTGTTCGCCCTGTTTCTCCGCCCGGTTGGTTTCGACTATCGCAGCAAGCTGCCCAACCCCCGATGGCGCAGTACCTGGGATTGGGGACTGTTCATCGGCGGCACGGTACCGGCCCTGGTCTTCGGCGTCGCCTTCGGCAATCTGCTGCTCGGCGTACCCTTTCATTACGACGACACCATGCGCGTATTTTATACCGGTTCGTTCTGGCAATTGCTCAATCCCTTCGCCCTGCTCAGCGGCGTGGTGAGCCTCAGCATGCTGATGATGCACGGCGCCGTATATCTGCAGATACGCACCGAGGGCGCCATCTACAAGCGCGCGGTACTGGCGGCGCAGATCTCGGCCATTGTTATGCTGGCAGGCTTCGTCGCGGCGGGAGTGTGGCTGGCCAACGGTATAGAAGGTTATCGCATCGTCAGCATGCCGCCTGCTAACGACGTCTTCGTACCGGCCGCGAAACAGGTCATCAAGGAAAGCGGTGCCTGGCTCCACAACTATGTGATGTATCCCTGGATGCTGTTTGCGCCGCTACTCGCCTTCCTGGGCGCAATCTTGACCGTGTTCCTGTCACGCGCCGGCAAAGCGGGTATGGCATTCTTTACCAGCGGCGCCACCATCGCGGGGATTATATTGACCGCCGGCTTATCAATGTTCCCCTTCGTGATGCCGTCATCCTCCGACCCCAACAGCAGTCTGACGGCCTGGGATGCGGTATCCAGTCACGGCACGCTGCAAGTGATGTTCTGGGTGGTACTGGTGTTTCTGCCCATCGTGATGGCTTACACCGGCTGGGTGTACGGCGTCCTGCGCGGTAAGATCACTATCCAGACCATTCGCGACGGCAACCATACCTTATATTGATAAAAGGAGAACGACATGTGGTATTTCACTTGGATCTTGGGCATCGGCGTAGCGCTGGCCTTCGGATTGGTGAACGCCCTATGGCTGGAGGCAGCGGAAAAGTTTGAAAATGGCCAAGACACCTCTTCGGACAAGGGTTAAACCAAGCTTTGAGCATTATGCTTGCCCTAGGGGTCGCCGCCTGCCGCAATATCCTGCGATCCTATCCATTCACATCGACATTGACCAACACTAAACAAACAAAATACCTTCTAACCGCTTCCGGCTAAACTCCAAGGCTGATCAAACCGTTACACCCATAACGACCCATCGTCGGCGGAGCGCCTATGCTCCGCCGTCGTCGCGCGCGCCATAACAGGCTGGTGTTTGGGAGCAGGCATTTCGATTCGGCATCATCCTGTGGGTGCAGCGGCTGTTTTTGAGGAAGGATACTTGGACGTCATTTTGCAATTTGTCGGTCCGTCCTTTTTATTCCTTGGGCTACTACTGCTTGTATGGCCCAGGCATGAGGATGAGTTCAGCTTTTCCAGAACACTCCGCTTCCTGGGGGCGTTCGGTTTGACTCATGGATTTATCGAATGGATAGAATTGTGGCACGAAATCCATGGCGACATTCCGCTGTTCGACAGCATTGAACCGTTTGTTTTACTTCTATCCTATTTGTTTCTTTTTGAATTCGGCCGCCGCCTGATCCGCGCCAATTTGAGCCCCGGATTTATCTCAACCATTCCGGGACGATTATTGGCGCCATGGTTGTATATCGGTATATTCGGCGCCATCGCCTATGGAACCGCTTTCTCCCGACACAGCCTGCACGATTTCACCATCCTCTCCCAATACATTTTTGCATTCAGTGGCGCCGTTCTATCCGGCATCGGTTTCTTTATCTATTGGGACCGCTATGTAAAGGCGAAATTGATCTCTTCAAACAAAAGATCAATAAAAATTGCCTTTTACGTCCTGGCCATTTCGTTTATAGCTTATGGCGTGCTTGGCGGCTTGTTCGCCAGGCCCGATGAGTGGTTTCCCGGCTCAGATCTCAACGATAAATTATTCATCAACCTATTCCATTTTCCCATCCGGATTGCCAGCACTCTGAGCATCGTTCTCGCCGCCATTGCGCTCACCTATATCCTGAGAATTTTTTATCTGGTATCGCGGCAGGCATTAAGCGACTCCGGCAACGACTCGAAACAGGATAAAGACAGATCTGAATACGCCAACCGCCGCTACGAAATATTGCTCCATGCCGCCAACGACGGCATTCACGTACTGGATATTGACGGCAACATCGTGGAAGCAAACGATGTATTTTGCCAGATGCTGGGTTATAGCCGGGATGAAATCTTGCACATGCATGTCAGCCAATGGGATGCGAAGTTTTCCGTTGCAGAACTCGAGCAACGCGTATTCGACCTTATCAACAAGCGCGCCGTATTTGAAACCCGTCACTTGTGTCGTGACGGTAGTGTGATTGATGTCGAGATAAGCACGGTCGGCGTTCACCTTGACGGCAAGGTACTGCTCTATTGCTCGTCGCGAGACATTACCGTCCGTAAGCATGCCGAAGATCAGCTGCGCCTGGTTTCACGCGTCTTCGATCGAGCCGCGGAAGGCGTCATGATCACCGACGAGCATCAGAAGATCCTTACCGTAAATGACTCTTTTACCAGCGTAACCGGCTATACGCGGGACGAAGTCATCGGCAAAAGTCCCGCCATACTCCAATCCGGCAAACAGGGGCCGGATTTTTATAAGGACATGTGGGATATCCTGCACGACCGCGGCTGGTGGCAGGGCGAGATTTGGAATCGCCGCAAGAACGGCGAATTGTATCTGGAATGGCTGTCAATCAATGTCGTGCGTGACGAAGACGGCAATGTCATCAACTACATAGGCATGTTCAGCGACAACACCCTCATCAAGGAATCCCGCCGACGCATGGAATTTCTCGCCACCCACGATGAGCTGACCATGCTGCCCAACCGCTCACTGTTTAATGAACACCTGAAGCTGGCGCTGGCACGCTCGCAGCGCCGCGGTACCCAATTGGCCCTGCAGTTCGTGGATCTAGACAACTTCAAGATGATCAACGATACCCTTGGCCATGAAGAAGGTGATGAACTGCTCAAGCAGGTAGCCGACCGCCTGAAGGGATGCGTCAGGGCTGCCGATAGCGTCGCCCGCTTAGGGGGCGACGAGTTCGTTATCTTGCTTGATATTGAGAACCGCAACGGCGCGACCATCATGGCCAAGCGCATCCTCGAGGCCTTTACCGCCGGCTTCATGCTCAAGGATCAAGAGTACAAAATTTCACCGAGCATTGGCATCAGCCTCTTTCCGGAGGATGCTGCCGATCCGAAGATCCTCATGAGCCATGCCGATACTGCCATGTACCGCGCCAAGGAGCACGGCAAGAACACCTATCTATTCTTCACCAATGAGATGGCAGAACATATCAGCCATCGCTTGCTCATCGAACGCTCGCTGCGGCTGGCCATTGCGAATAATGAATTGTTTCTGGAATATCAACCCCAGATCGATTTTGAGAGCAATGAGCTGGTAGGGGTGGAGGCGCTGCTGCGGTGGCGACACGGCGGAGAGACCATTCTGCCCGGCACTTTCATTCCTATCGCCGAGGAATCCGGACTGATCGTCGACATTGATAACTGGGTGATAGCCGAGGCCTGCCGCCAGATGCGCGCCTGGAACCAGGCCGGGCTGCCACCCTTCTTGGTCAGCATCAATATCTCTGCACACCATTTCCGCCGGCCCAATATATTCTCCCAAATCATGGGCATCGTCTCCATCGCCAATATCTCACCAAAACGTCTGTCGATCGAAATCACCGAAAGCAGCCTGATGGATGTGGAAAGTGCGAGCCGCATGCTCCGCAAACTGCACGAAGTCGGCTTCCGCATCAGCGTAGACGACTTCGGAACCGGGTTCTCTTCACTCTCGTATTTGAAGCGCTTTTCGGTCAACGAGCTGAAAATCGACCGGAGCTTTGTCGACGACATCGCCGGCGACGCCGAAGATCGCTCCATCACCACCGCCATTATCGCCATGGCCCGCGAATTGGGATTGGAGACCGTGGCCGAAGGCGTCGAGACCCCGGCCCAGCATGAAGTGCTGAGAAAGCTCGGCTGCAATATAGGGCAAGGTTATTTGTACTCGCCGCCCTTGGCCGGTTCCCGATTACAGGATTGGCTACTCAAACGCAGTCCAAAAAAAACCGCCCAGTCTCGACGGTGAAAAATCGCCGGCGCTGGAGGCCGATGTAACATATCCCTTTTGCCGATCTTCCCGGGCACCCAACGTCGCAACGATCTATTAGACGTGGCGACTTAAAAGCCGCGATCACCGGTCTCAACATCCACCAGCCTACCGTTTTCGAATTTCAAGATGCGCAAAAATTTATTGGGTCCGAAATTATAGGTCCACTCATCGATGCGCTTGATCGTCAACCTATTGGTGTTTTTATCCACGCTGGCGAGCTGCTCCTCCTGACGGCTGTCCTTAAATGCCGGATCTCCGCAGCGCTGCAGTATTTCATATTGGCTGATGCCGGTCTGTATTTGGGCACTGTCGCACAGCCCGGCGGAGGGGTGGCCGCCGTCATAGCCGTAACCACCCGTGGCGATGTTGACCAATCTGCCGTTTTCAAACAGCAAAAAACGCAGAAAAGAATTATGGCCGAAATTATAAACCCAGCGTTCGCGATCTATGCTCAGCCGCGACGCGTCTACGGAGTTGGGGTTGGTGATGATTTGATCCGTCCAGTCATCCTTCCACGCCGGCGAACCGCATTTGATCAAGACCTCGGCCTTATTGTCCCCGACCGACACCAGGCGGTTACCGCAGCGCAGGGTATCGGATGCGGCGGCCGATGCGGTCCCGGCAACTGCAACCAGAACAAGGAAAGCACAACAACAAGCGACCCTGGATGACTTAGCCATGATTCCCTCCGTTTTCCGGCTCCCCGCCACATACCCATCCATATCGAAGCCTAGGACTTAGTTATATACTAGCTCGCCTGGACTCGAAAGCGTTATTGCCCTCCGCCCTGGGAGCCGCCCAGCATGCTGAAACTTTACGATTTTCTTCCTTCCGGCAACAGCTACAAGGTGCGCCTGCTGCTGTCCCAGCTCGCCATCCCCTACGAACGCATCGCCGTCGACATTCTCAAGGGCGAGACCCGCACCCCGGCGTTTCTGGCCAAGAACCCCAACGGTCGCATCCCTCTCCTGGAGATCGCGCCCCAAGTGTATCTGAGCGAATCCAACGCCATCATGGTCTATCTCGCCCAAGACAGCGCGCTGCTGCCCCGTGATCCCTGGCACTACGCGCAGGTCCTGCAATGGCTGTTCTTCGAGCAATACAGCCACGAACCGTATATCGCCACTTCCCGTTATTGGATCGCCTTGCTGGGTAAGGAGCGGGAATACCGGGACGCTTTGGCCGAGAAGCGCGCCCCCGGCCAGGCGGCCCTGCAGATCATGAACCAGCATCTGGCTCAGCATGATTTCTTTGTGGCAGGGCGCTACTCACTCGCCGATATCGGTCTGTACGCCTACACCCACGTGGCCCCGGAAGGTGGCTTCGAACTCACAGCATATCCCAACATCCTGGCATGGCTGGACAGAGTCGCATCACAACCCGCTTACATCGATATACGGCAGGTCCCGCATTGAAGGCATTAACCCAGCCCGGCACACGCATCTGTTAAAATGCGCTTATGGATGTTTCTGATCTGCTTGATCCCCTCAATGACGCACAACGCGAGGCGGTAACGGCACCGGCGGGGCCGGTGCTGGTCATCGCCGGCGCCGGCAGCGGTAAGACCCGGGTGCTGGTGCATCGCATCGCCTGGCTGATTCGGGTCGAAGGTGCCTCCCCCTACGGCGTGTTGGCGGTCACCTTCACCAACAAGGCCGCCGCGGAGATGCGCGGCCGCACCGAACAATTGCTGGGCATCCCGGCGGGCGGCATGTGGGTGGGTACCTTTCACAACCTCGCCCATCGTCTGCTGCGCGCCCACTGGCGCGAGGCGGGCCTGCCGCAGACCTTTCAGATCCTCGATTCCGATGATCAATACCGTTTGATCCGCCGCCTGCTGAAGGCCCTGGAATTGGACGAATCCAAATGGCCGCCCAGACAGGTGCAATGGTACATCAACGGCCGCAAGGACGAAGGACTGCGGCCGCAGCACATCGACGGCCGCGGCGACCCGTTCACCGCGCAGATGGTACGTATCTACCAGGCCTATGAGGACAACTGCCAACGCGCCGGTCTGGTGGATTTCGCCGAACTGTTATTGCGCGCCCACGAACTGCTGCGCGACCGCGGCGACATCCTCGCCCATTATCAGAACCGCTTCCAGCACATCCTGGTGGACGAATTCCAGGACACCAACGCCATTCAATATGCGTGGCTGCGCTTGCTGGCGGGTTTGCGCGGCAATCTGTTCGCGGTGGGCGACGACGATCAATCCATCTACGGCTGGCGCGGCGCGCGCATTGAGAACATCCAACGTTTCAGCAAGGATTTCCCCGGCACCCGGGTACTGCGCCTCGAGGAAAATTACCGTTCGACGCGCACCATCCTTGCCGCGGCCAACGCCCTGATCGCCCACAATAGCGGCCGTCTCGGCAAGGAACTCTGGACGCGCGGTGATGAAGGCGACCCCATCCTGCTCTATGCCGCCTTCAATGAATTGGACGAGGCACGCTTCATCGTCGAGCGCCTGCGGCATTGGGCGGGGGCGGGCAATCGCCGCAGCGAGGCCGCGATCCTCTACCGCTCCAACGCCCAGTCACGCGTCCTGGAAGAGGCCTTGCTGGCGGTGGGGATGCCGTATCGCGTCTACGGCGGCCTGCGCTTCTTCGAGCGTGCCGAGATCAAGGATGCCCTTGCCTACCTGCGGCTGCTGGCCAACCGCGACGACGACGCCTCCTTCGAACGGGTGGTGAACACACCCACCCGCGGCATCGGCGAACGCACCGTTGCCGCCGTGCGCGATCAGGCGCGCCTGCATCAACACACCTTGTTCCGCGCCGCCGCGGCGCTGATCGATTCATCGCATCTGGCGGGACGCGCCACGACGGCATTAAAGGGTTTCGTCACGCTCATCGATCGCCTTGCCGCGGAGAGCGCGCAGTTGGACTTGGGCGACAAAGTGGAACACGTCATTCATCACAGCGGACTCCTCGATCATTACCGCAAGGAAAAGGGCGAAGTGGGTCAGGCGCGGGTCGAAAACCTGGAAGAGCTGGTCAACGCCGCCCGCCAATTCCAGGGCGAGGAAGACAGCGAACTGGATCCTCTCTCGGCTTTTCTCACCCACGCCGCCTTGGAGGCCGGCGAAGGTCAGGGCGATGCCTGGGAAGACTGCGTGCAACTGATGACCCTGCACGCCGCCAAGGGCCTGGAATTTCCCCTGGTGTTTATCTGCGGCGTGGAAGAAGGCCTGTTCCCCCATCAAATGTCCATCGCCGAAGAGGGCCGCCTCGAAGAAGAGCGCCGCCTGTGTTATGTAGGCATCACCCGTGCGGAGCGGGAACTTTACCTCACCTATGCGGAGAGTCGCCGTCTGCACGGCACGGAATCCTATCCCCGTCCTTCGCGTTTCTTGAGCGAGCTCCCTGCCGAGTTATTGCAGGAAGTGCGGCCGCGCGCCCACATCACTCGCCCGGCCGCGTTCAGCTCCGCTACGCCGGAAGCGGAGATAAGCGGCGGACTGCGACTGGGACAGCACGTGCTCCACACCACCTTCGGCGAAGGCGTGGTGACCAATTACGAAGGACAGGGCAGCAGCGCCCGGGTTCAGGTGAATTTCGCCGGCGTGGGCAGCAAATGGCTGGTATTGGCCTACGCCAAGCTACAAGCGCTTTGATCCCCGACTCACCACCGACCTGAACGTGTTATTCAGCCGGGCAGCTTGGCCGCAAGCACATCGACCTTTTCGATGCTAGGAGGTTTCGCCAAGAGTTCGCCGGCCTTCTCCATCAACGCCGCGGCAACGCGCCCCGTAAGATGGGCCTGACGCCCCGCTTCGTCGGGAAAGGTATCGAAGATGCCGTAACTTCGCGGCCCCAGGCGTAGCGCATACCACGTGGTGGTCGCCGGCTCCTGCTCGACCACCGGCAAGCCACCCTGCAAAAAGTCTTCGACCGCCGCCTCTTTTCCGGGCTTGGCCTCCAATCGCACAAACAATGCCAGCTTGACCATAGTCATTTCTCCTTTACTTACAGATGACAAATGACCCTACCCGCAATCGGCAAGGGCGCTAAAGCGTAAAGCTTGAGACTTAAAAGATTGAGCTTGGTTCGGACACGGTGAAGTAGACAATCGCCACTACAACTATAGCCGGTTTTTTCTTAATAGCCAGTCGGACGGTGGTGGTCGTGCATCGCCGCAGAAAAGCCCGGTAGACGAGCGGCATGTGCTCTTGAATTAATTTATTGCGGTATTGATATAACGCTCGGTGCCGACGTCCTGCTCCGGCCGGCCTATGTAGAAACCTTGCACATAGTCCACACCAAGATCGCGCAGCAGCATCAGCGTCTCTTTGTTCTCCACCTGTGGCGCGATGGTGACCTTGCCCAGGGCATGCGCCACTTGATTGATGGATCTCACCACCACTTGATTGACCACCGACTGCATCAAGCCCTGCACATAGGATCCGTCGATCTTGAGCGCATCCACCGGCAGATGTTTGAGATAGGTAAAAGAGCTGAAGCCTAAACCGAAGTGTTCCAGCACCACCCTGGCGCCCATCTCCTTAATGACGCGAATGAAATCGGCGGCCAGCACCAAATCCGCCACCGCCGCGGTCTCATTGATCTCGAAGGTGAGAACCGACGCATCCAATTTGGTTTCCGCGAGCATGTCGCGGATCCTGGTCGGTAAGCCGGCGTCGCGCAACGCCGCCGGGGTCAAATTGATGAAAAATCGTACCGCCAGCCCCGCCCCGCGCAGTCGCGCCAACTCTCGAATCGACTTCATCACCACGCAGCGATCCAGCTGTTGACTCAAGCCCAGGCGCTCCGCCGTGGGCAAAAACGCGCCGGGGATCAGCAAATGATCTTCGCTATCGACTATGCGCGCCAATACTTCATAATCGTAAACACTCCCTGTCGTCACTGAGATAATAGGTTGATAGGCCAATTGATAGCGTTCTTCCTCCATCAATCCTTTGATACGATCCGCCCAGGCGGAATCCTGTAACGTGGGTCGCTTGATAACGACGGCATCGTAAAATACCACTTGATTACGACCCAAGGTCTTGGCGTTGTGGCAGGCACGTTCCGCCTGGGCCAGACACTCGTCGGCCGACTTCACGCCCTCGTTAATCAAGGCAAGACCGATACTGCAGGTCAGGGAGTAAGCATTGCCGCCTTCGAGAAATTTGAATTCAACAAAATGGGCGCGCATATTTTCTGCCACCTTGCGCGCTCCTTCGGCATCCACATTGTAGAGCAACACCGTGAACTCATCACCACCGTAACGCGCCAACAGATCGCTCTCGCGGGTGTGTTTCTTCATCAAATCCGCCGCTTCCACCAACAACCTGTCCCCGGCATCATGGCCGATGCTATCGTTGATGTACTTCAACTGGTCCAGATCCACGAACATCAATATCCCGGTTTCATTGCCGCGCGCCGCTCTCGCCACCATGCGCTCCAGTTCCTGGCGCATATATCTTCGATTGAACAGCCCGGTAAGGGCATCATGAGAAACCTGATAGGTGAGCTTTTGTTCCTGGACCTTTTGCTCGGTGATGTCGCGCGCGATGCCGGTGAGAGCCACCATCCCCCCCTGCTGATCCTTGCGCGCCCCGGCGATAAATTGCAAATGGTGGAGAGCACCCTTGCGGTCGTGATGCACGCTTTCGAATTCCAGCCAATCCTTTCCGTCCCATAGCGCCTGGTACGCGGCCTTCTCCCGTTCCAGATAATCGGGCTCGGTAAATTCGAGCACGCTGCAACCGATCAATTCCGCCGGCTCTACCCCGTAGATGTACTTGGCCGCGCTGTTGACGAAGGTCCAATGCCCCTCGCGGTTCATGCTCCAGATAAGATCGCGGGACGATTCCACCAAATCCCGATAACGGGGTTCCGCCGTTTGTCGGTCAGTGATTTCCGAGACGGAGCAGATGAAATAGGCGTTATTGCCCAGCCCCATACTGCTCACCTGCACCGACATGGCGATATCAAGTCCCTCGCGGTGACTACCCTGGATTTCCTGTACAACCTGTATAGGGGAGGGAATACCGCTTTCGCATGTCAAACCGGGCAGCAACGCGCATATCGCCGCGCCTTGCGCCTTGAGCACCTCAGATCCGAACAATCTCTCCGCGGCGGGATTGAATATTTTGATGTCCCCCGCTTCATCGGTGATGATGATGCCCTCCGGGACGGCATCTATGATGGCTTGGATCTTCAATTCCTGACCTTCCAGGAATCGCCCCAAACGACTCAGCGATTGAGTGAGTAATCCAAATTCATCGGTGGATGTTGGTCGCAGTACCGCCAGCTCCTCCAGGTACGATGCGGTACCGCTAAGGTTCATCACGGTTTGCAGGGGTTTTAACGCCCCCAAGATACTACGCGAGCCGATGGCGACCGCGGCCAGCACCAATAGCCCTAGCCCACTCCATACCAGCAGCACCTCCGCCGTCCACAAATGGGTGCGCAACCAATAGAAGTACATCATGGCCAGGCCTGCCAACAGCGGCATCAACACGCCAAAGAGTAATAGCTTGCTTTTAATCGAGACGTGGACCTTCTCCAGACCAGCCGCCCTGGCAAACCTGCCCAAGGATACCAATGCCAACAAATAGAACGGCACCCCGATCAATACCGCCACGACCAGTTGGATCAACAAACTGGGCAGCCAGTCCGCCACGGATGAGACGGACTGGCCGGTATCGGCGGCATAAAATAAGGAGGAAACCACCACGTAGGCACATAGCCATCGCCAATAATGGCTATGGAGCTGAGAGAGGCCCCGCGATAAGGCCTTGGGTTGGACGATACCTTCGTCTTCTTCCGGAACCGCCAAGGTAAAGATTTGACGATAATGGGCGATGGCCACCACCCACCAGACTATGGCTAAAGTCGCCAATAAGCGTCCGGCGCCGGAACCTAATAGGGAGAAATCTTCCCGCTGACCCAGCCAAAGCTCAACGCCATAACCGGCCAGTGGCACGGCGGCAAATCCCAGTGCTACTATCCCCAGGTAACGTTTACGCACTGCGCGAAGCTCTGACCACATATTTTAGGAACCTATCACTGCCAATTATTCTATTCGAGGCGTGGTAGTTGACGTCTTCCTAAAGTGTGGGCTGTCCCTGGCGAAGTCGCGGTCCCGCCCCGACAATTCACTCCATCATGTCAAAAACGCTTACGACTCACCAGCGTTTTACATTACAAAGCTAGGGCATTTGCCGATGGTAATTCAATCAACCATTAGATAATTAAGAAGAAAATTGCATAAGCTCCTGGTAAGGAAAATCGTCAATTTTCCTCCATCAGAGGGTTTGAAGAGCAGGAAATCTTCTCGAATCCCTTAACAACAGCGATTTATCCCGTTCCATTTGCGTTCCTGCTGTTGCCTGTAGAAGGTCTTGCGATCAAGCGGGGGCCCATCCCCGCTATGCTGTTCCCGCCAGTGGGCTAGATAGCGCTCATAGGCATCTTCGCCGGTCATGGCGCGAATCAAGCGGCGCAGGCGTCCGAGCTGGGTCATGAGACGGAACATGGGCCTAATCCCGCATCCATTCTTCGGCGAGCCGGGAAGGGACATGCGGCGCCTCCGAGAGCGGCGGATGTTGGCGGCCGCTGAGGATTCTATAGGAGATCCGCAGGGTCTCGAACACCAGGACCCAGGTCGTCACCAGAAACACGATGGTAAGCAGGGCATCCACGCGGATGTTGAAGATCAACTGCTGCGTGACGGCGAGCTTATCCGGCGGCAGACTGCCGCTTGCCAGCTGTGCGGCCAAGTCATTGGCCTTGGCGATGAAACCTATCTTCAATTCCGGCGAAAACAACTTCTCCAGGGCGGCCCAGCTGGTCATGATCACCAACCAGGCCAGGGGCAGGGCGGTCACCCATACATAACGGACCTTGCCGGATTTGACCAGAATGGTGGTTGCGACACATAAGGCGATCGCCGCCAGCATCTGATTGGAAATACCGAACAGCGGCCACAGGCTGTTGATCCCGCCCAGGGGATCGATGGTCCCCATATAAAGGAAATATCCCCAGGCCGCCACCACCACGCCGCTGGTCATAATGACACCCGGATACCAGGCGGTGCGTCCCAGAGGTTTATAGATATTACCCAGCATGTCCTGCAGCATGAATCGCGCCACCCGCGTTCCGGCATCCAGGGTGGTCAAGATGAACAAGGCCTCGAACATGATGGCAAAGTGATACCACATGGCGAGCAGGCCCGCACCGAAGGCGCTGCCGAAGATACCGGCCATCCCCACCGCCAGGGAAGGCGCACCGCCGGTACGGGCAAACAAGGTCGCCTCACCCATGGAGTGGGCTAGGGCATTCATCTGTGCCACGCTCACCGGAAAGCCCCAGCCGGAAATGGTCGCCACCGCGTCCGCCGCCGCGCCGCCCACCACGCCGGCGGGGCTGTTGATGGCGAAGAACACTCCGGGATCCAGTACGCAGGCGGCGATCATGGCCATGATGGCGACGAAGGATTCCATCATCATCCCGCCGTAGCCGATCATGCGTGCATCGGCTTCGTTGGTGAGGAGCTTGGGCGTGGTGCCCGATGAGATCAGTGAATGGAAACCGGAGATCGCACCGCAGGCGATGGTGATGAAGACGAAGGGAAACAGCTTGCCGCCGAAGATCGGTCCGCTACCGTCCACGAATTGGGTCAAGGCCGGCATTTTCACTTCCGGATGCATGACCACGATGGCGATGCACAGCAGCGCCATGGTTCCCATCTTCATGAAAGTGGAAAGATAATCCCGCGGCGCCAGCAACAACCACACCGGCAGCACCGCGGCGCTGAAACCGTAGGCGATCACAAGCACCGCCAACTGCGGGGCGTCAAAATCGAACCAGGTGCGCAGGATTTGGTTGTGATCGACCCATCCACCCCCCGCCACCGCCAAAAGTAATAGCGCGACGCCGATGAACGTCCCTTCCAACACCCGCCCCGGGCGGATATTGCGCATGTAAATTCCGACCAGAATCGCAATGGGTATGGTGGCGGCAATGGTCGATGTCCCCCAGGGACTGTGCTTCATGGCGTTGACCACCACCAGCCCCAGCACGGCGATGAGGATGATCATAATCATCATCACCCCGATGAGTGCCGCCACCCCGCCCACCGGCCCCAGCTCATCACGGGCCATTTGCCCCAAAGAACGGCCGTCGCGGCGCGTGGAAAAAAACAGAATGACGAAATCCTGCACACAGCCGCCGAATACCGCGCCGATCAAGATCCATAAGGTGCCCGGCAGATAACCGAATTGCGCGGCCAGGGTCGGCCCAACCAGGGGGCCGGGGCCGGCAATGGCGGCAAAGTGATGGCCGAACACCACCCACTTGTTGGTGGGTACGTAATCGCGCCCGTCATTGAAACGCTCCGCCGGCGTGGCCCGGCTGGCATCCAGGACCAGTACCTTGGCGGCGATGAAGGCGCTGTAAAAACGATAACCCAGGGCGTAGACGCACAGTGCGGCGGTAACAAACCATACGCTATTGATCGTTTCACCCCGATGCAGGGCGATACCGCCCACCGCGGCGGCTCCCGCCACCGCCACGCCTATCCATATCAAAAGCTTTCCTATGGACTGTGATGGACCCATCTTCCTCATCCTGTTGATGACCATGCGAAACCGAACTGCCAAAGGATTCTGTACCAGCCTCGCCATGCTGTCAAAGCCATGGCGCTTTTCCTGGGTCATTCCCGCGGAGTAGAGCGGCATTTACCCTTGCAGTTGCGAGTTATGACGATAGTACCTAGAATTTGCATGGGCACTTTGAAACCTTCAGCAACCAAATTGTCTTACCAAGCGCATTCCCGGTCTTGGAAAAACGAAACACCCTGCACCATGCGCCAGGAGAGAAGCTCCGGTTTTGGGAAATACCCCATCCAACAGCAATATGAAAAGAGGAACGCCGCTATGTTAAAAAGGACTGCCTTAATCACCCTTCCCGTACTCGCCTTGGTATTAGGCGGCTGTGCATCCACCAGCGAATTGAAGGCGTCGATAGATCAGGCGCAAAGGACCGCCGACGAAGCCAAGAAGAGTGCCGAGGATGCCAAGAGCATGGCGGCGGACGCCAAGAGCACGGCGGACCGGGCCATGGATGCCGCTTCCAAGGCGCAAGCCGATGCCAACGACGCCAGGAGCATGGCTAGTCAGGCACAGCAAGAGGCCGCTGACGCCAAATCGGCTGCCGACACCGCCAACGAAAAGGCCGACCGCATGTTCAAAAAGGCCATGAGTAAATAAATCATAGCGGGAAGCCGGTCTCATCTGTCATGGCAGATAACGGCGCACAACATTTTACCCAGCGCGATCTACTGGTATTGGGCACCAACCCGGAGGCCGTTCACAGCGACCATCCGGGTTGGATGCTCGTTACCTCAATTGCTGAGCCGGCAATCGGCGGCGAGAGTGTGGTTCTGCGGCACCAAAAAATTATCCAGCCCGGTGCCTTTAGAAATCTTATCCGCGGTATCCGTCGCTTCCTTGCGATTGGGAAACGGCCCAACTAAGATCCGGCATAAGCGGTTCTCCCCTGCCTCGCTGACCTCAACCGGCAGATTCATCCTCTGCATCATCCGCTTCACATGCTGCGCCTTATCCCTGTCTTGGAATACACCCACTTGCACCATCCAAGGATGTTGGTCAATCTTCATTTCACTGGCATGACTGAATGCTGCCTGCGCCCGTTTGGCATCCTCGGCAAAGATGGGCGTAGGAATTCCCGAATCTTGACTTGCAACTCGCGCCGCGGCCTGCCAGGCATGGTCATTGAGGCGTTGACTGACCACATTGGTCAGCGCCACCACCATAGGCGTCAAATTCGTATCCGAACTGTAACCCGACTCCGCCAAAGGCGGATGGGTCTCCAGATAAAGGACCCCGCCCTGCCAACCCGCCTTGTAAGGCTGATCGATGATGCGCACCGGCGTACCGACCGCCACCTTGCCGAACAACTCTTCGATATCCTCCGGATACATACGTAGACAACCATGGCTGATGCGCATGCCCACGCTGTAAGGGTGATTGGTGCTATGAATCAAGAAACTCGAGAGTCCCAAACGCAGCGCATATCTGCCCAATGGGTTGTCCGGTCCCGGCGGCACGACTTTAGGCAGAGGATCGCCGTCCGCTTGGTGTTCGGCGAGTATGGACGCCGGCACCACCCACGGGGGATCAATTTTCTTTTGTATGACGCTGGTGAGGGTCACGGGAATGGCTCGCCCCTCCGAACCGATGCCCAGAGGATAGGTCATCACCACCCGCTGTTCACCCGCCTTGGCCTTGGGAAAATAATACAAGCGCAGCTCGGGCAGGTTGACCACGATGCCCTCCCGCGGAACATTGGGCAGCAGATGCTGGCTGGGGATCAAGACCCGCTGCCCCACAGTGGGCAACCAGGGATCCACGCCGGGGTTGGCCTCCTCTAATTCATCCAAACCCACACTATAGCGCCGCGCGATATCCAACAGGGTTTCCCCCGCCTTCACCCGGGTATCTTGCAGTTGCCCCACCAGGAACTGGCCGGCAACCGGCAACGGGTAGGTGCTGGCCTCGGCGCAACCGAACAGACTTAACCCGCCCAGCAAGACTGCCAGACAGCGGCGGCGACCGCCGATCGCTTTACGCGGCACGGGACGTATCTCCATAAATTCCTGCATCAACATTCCGGTGTTCATCCCAAGCGGGCCTATGGCCTATGACCCTAAAACCCTCACAATGCTCCCGACCCTAATGCCTTACCTTAAGCTTGTCGGCCTGGTACCGCTAGAAATATTATGGTATCAACTTGTAATTAAAGGGATAAGCGCATCACGGGATGCCAGGGAAAACTTAGATTGCTATAGTAACCTAATATCAGGCAGTCGGATGCGAACCCGTTCGATAATCCGTCCGCCGTTAATGGGTGATACACATGCGCCGCGTACTCATTTACTTGAGCTTGATCTGGATAGGCACCATCGGCCCGGCACATGCCCAGGCCGACGGCGGAGCCTGGGTGATGATCGACGTCGCCAAACAAACCCTATCCATCTTCCAAGGCGACCGCGTCAAACAAATCTTTCGCAACATCTCCGTTGGACGCAACGGCTATACGCTCGAACGCCACGAGGGTGACGGCAAGACGCCCCTCGGCGTGTTTCACGTCGCCTGGATCAATCCCAACAGCCGCTTCCACCTGTTCTTCGGCCTGGATTATCCCAACCAACAATATGCCGAAGCGGCGTTACGCCATAAACTCATCGACTACGGCACTTACTCCGCCATCAACCGCGCCCTCTACCGCGGGGATCTCCCTCCCCAGGACACGCCCTTGGGCGGAAACATCGGCATCCACGGCATCGGCCACGGCAGTCGCTTCGTTCATGAAACCACCAATTGGACGGAAGGCTGCATCGCCCTCACCAATGAACAAATCGATCAATTGGCCCACTGGATCACCCTCGGCACCAAGGTCGTGATCTACTGAACACCCCGCTTCACCCCAATACCACGGCGAGATACACCAGGTAGAGGACGCCGTTGACCATAGTGTGCCACACCCGCAAACCGCCACGGCTGATTACATAGCGCAGCCATAAGGCCCCGGCCAGGGTGATGATGACCCCGGCAAACACCTCATGACGCGGCTCCCAAGGGGTCAGCATCACCCCGATTGCGGGTAATAACGACCCTTGAAACACCATGGCCCCGGTCAGGTTACCGAATGCGAGGGTATCCTTGCGACGGCGTATCCACAACACGCTGTTCACCTTCTCCGGGAGTTCGGTGGCGATAGGCACTACCAACAGGGACACCAGCAAGGCCGACACCCCGAACACCGTCGCCAGGTGTTCGACGCCGTAAATAAAACCTTTGGCGCCCGCAATTAGCAATATCACGCCGAGGGCGATCTGCAACACCACCACAAACAGATTATTGGGTAGGCCCACACGGCTCAGCAGCATGGGACTGCCGGCCTCGGTGGCGTGGCCGTTCTGCACCAGCTGCTCCGAGGCGCGCAGCGTCAACATGATGTATACGAAATAGCTCAACACCAGTACCGAGCTGATACCCACGCGCACCACG
Organism: uncultured Gammaproteobacteria bacterium; assembly: GCA_963810615.1. GTDB lineage: Bacteria > Pseudomonadota > Gammaproteobacteria > DRLM01 > DRLM01 > JARRQJ01. The sequence continues at coordinate 776,729 of CAWEOA010000002.1, forward strand.
GCGAGATGATGCGGCACAAACAAGGCTAGGGACGCCGCGCCGAAGGCCACCAGAAAAAAATTGAGGTCACGGCGGACGCCGGTCATTTCCGGCGTAAACTCGCCGCGAAGCCCGCGCTGGCGTAGCGTCGCGATCGTCAGCAGGCCCATGGCCAGTGTCACCAACATCAACGGGGCACCCAGGATCGCGCCGACGCCGATCTCTTCGTTGATGGCTTGATTCTCGGTGCCGGCGAATAACGCGATCAGCGGCACCATGGTTTCCGGCATGGCGGTCCCCACCGCGGCGAACAAGGAGCCGGTAACGCCCTCGGAAATCTTCAAGCGCTCGCCCAAATGCTCCAAGGCGTTGACGAAAATCTCGGATGCCGCCAGGATCACCAGCAGCATCGCTCCTATCAATAGAAAATACATCCCGCTTCCTTGTTAATACCTTTCACTCCGCCTTCACGGCCAGCCAGCCCCTGCCGTTGACCGCCCCAGCTTAACCCCTGCGCGGGCGACATAGATTACCGTGAATTAGCGATGCGGGCACGGTGTTAGCTGCAACGCCGTCCGCTAGCGATGGGGGATTAATCAACGAAGACCGGGAAGCAGCGGCGGGACCACACCCGTGGCCGAATACTTGACCCGCCCATCGGGACCCGGGGTGCCGAACAGCTGTAAACCCTGGGTAACGAGGGACTGTTTGGGGTCGCGTGAAGCGAAGGTGGCGGTGAATTGATATTGACCGTTGGCATTCAGTTTCAAGAGGCCCTGGGCTTGCACTGCGCCGCCGTGATCAAGCAAGGTGCCGCTGACACCCTCCGCAGTGGTTTTGAGATCGAGGGCAAACGCCCCCAGGTCCACCACCACCGGTTTACGCACCGCCGCCTTCTCCCAGGCTACGCTGCCGGCGGCCGCAGTCACTCGTCCCTGTTTCAGCGTCAGCGTGGACAATTGCACCGCCAGCTTTCCCCCCAACTCGGCGCCGGGCAGGCGCAGCAGAGGGGCCAAGCGCTCAGCGGGCAACTCCAGGTCGACATCATCGGCATGCCATGTACCGGTAAAGCTGCGTGCCAGCACCAGGCTTCCCGGCGCTGCCGCATATTTAAATTGCAGGGCGACTTCCAACCTTCCCCACAGCAAACTCAAGGGATGCAGATCCCAGTGCAGGCTTTCCAGTTGCAGATTCCCCGACTTCACCGCCGCGGCGCGCCCTTGCCAAAGGGTGCCTTGCAAGCCGTACACGGCCCAGCCCCCCAGGCGGGACTGCAACCAATGGCTATAGATCCACGGTGCCGGCAAGCTTGCCGCCACGAAGAGCACGTACATCACCGCGCCTAGCAGGACATATTTCACTGCCTTGTTCACTGTCCGCTCCTTTTGAGGGTGATGCGGGCATTGACGCGACCGCTGTCGGCTTGGCGGTCGATGGACACATCGGCAACGCTCACACCAGAGCCGCGCTGCAGAGTGCCCAACCAGGTCATCATGTCATCAAAGGATGCCTGCTCCAGGGTAACGCGCACCAGTTCCTGGCCGTCGGGTTCGATGCGCTTCACCGCCGGACCCAATTGCGATTGCTTGGAGGTCTGATCCACCACCGCCAACAGGGAGCGATGGTCAGCGGCGGCCCCGGTCGCGCCCCGCAATTGCTTGACCTCTGCGGCCGACTGTTGCATCCATTGCTTGAGGGCCTGTTGCTCTTCCACGGATTGCTGCAAATGGGTGACCGAAGAGGCCAACGGACCCCAGGCCACGGCATAGACCAAGGCCAGGGCCACCACCACGGCGGCGATGCTTACCATGGCCCGCTCCCGCGGCGCCAAACTGGTGAACCATTCCTTCACGTCCGCCCTCCTTTGATCTGCAGACGGGCTTCCACTCGTTTATCGCGCGCCGTGGCGGATTGAATCTCCACGACCATGTGGGTATCGCTGCTCAAGCGATCCTTGAGCTGTTCAAGGCGCTGCAGATCGGAGATCATCAAGGCGATATTCAACTCCCCGTCCTTATAGCTGAGGCGATCGATCTCCACCCCGCCGATCTCGGCGGCGGGCGTACTCACCTCGGCAAGGATCTTCAAAAACCCGCCTACATTTCCCGTGCCGCCGCGCAACTCGGTGAGGTGTTGTTGCATCTGCAGGCGTGCATCGACGACCCGCTTGGCCTCGGGAAAGGTCTGCAAATAGATCCGGCTGATTTCCTCGCGCAGACTGTCATCTTGTGCCTGCAGTTCGTGATGCTGAAAGATTTTGACCCCGAACTGCAGGACCACCCATACCGCCAGCAGCGCTGCCGCGGGCCGCCACGGGCGCCATAACTTACCCAGCTGTTCGCGACGACTGTAGGACCCCTGCAACAAATCAATGACGCCATCCTCATGGGCCTGACGCGCCAAAAACGCCAGGGGGGGGAGTTCCAAGGGCTCGATCCGCACCTTCACCCCCAGATCTTCCGGGAACATCACGCCATCCGCCGCGCCACTCGCCATCCAGGCATGCAGTTGCGCGGGCTTGACCTCCAGTTCCGCCACTGCGCGCCGCAGGATGAAGGCCACATTGGCGCTGTCCAGGGCCATGCCGCCCTGAGGCGCATTGCGCAGGTTCACGCAGTCACGCTCTACCAGCAGGCTCCATACATCGGGAGTGTAGGGTAACAACAGGGTCTCGGGGATGAGTCTGTCCGCCTGCACGCCCACTTCGGCAAGACGCGCCAGCCACCCATCCATGCACGCTTGACTGACCACCGCCACCGCCACCAAGCCTTCGGCGTCCCGCTCCCCCAGGGCAAAATGGGATACGTCCACATCGGTGGCCAGTTGTTCCTCCAAGAGATAGGGCACGGCCGCAGCCATGCGGCTGCGGTTGCGGGTGGGAACCGCGACCTTGGTCAGGATGACATCCGTTCCCGGCACCACCACGGTCACTTGCTTGCCGCTTGCGGCGGCAGCGGCCTCGACTAGCGAACCCTCCCGCACTTGCTTAGGCTCGGTTTCCGACAACCACTCCACCTGCTGCGTCGCGCCGAAACGTATGAAAAGGTTTTCCCGCACCTAGAAAGCCCCCTGTCCTCTATATATGACGTTAATACCGGTGGTGTTACGCGCCAGCAAACTATACAAGTGGGTTTGCGCCCGGTCGAATTTGGTTGCCGCGTCCAGTAAAAAATAATCGCTGGCCACGCCCAGGCCGTCCTGCTTGACGCCGCGGCCCGCCAGCGCCTTGTCCTGCAGAAAAGTATCCAGACTGGCATAGCCCTTATCGCCGCGGTCATCGATCAGTTGCTGGGCATCATTTTCATTAATATTGTCCGCCAAAGACATGAGGACTTCCTTGGAGGTGGTGTTGACATTGATAGGGGTGCGCGCCGGCAAGGCGCAGACAAAGGGCGCGATCTTCTGATAGACATCGGCGCTGAAGCCCTGCACCAGCAGCAATTCGCTAGCGCTCACCATGAAGCGATTCGCCGCGCGATAGGGAACATCGGCGCGCAGATATTGGGGATCCTCGGCGCCGGCCGGCTGAGTCACGTCGCTGTCCGCATCGATCCAATCCACCACGGCATCGGCAAGATTGGGATCGAGATCGACTATCGTCAATAAGCGCTGGAAACGTTCCATGTCCAAGGGACTGAGCTTGCCGTCTTTGATCAGATTATTGAGATTGAAACGCCCCTGCATATCCTCGATATGCCCGGTCACCACCGCCCCCTCCACGCTGATGGGCGGTAACTGCGAGGCCCAATCCTCATGCAAATTGTCGGTCTGATTATCGCGCCGATCCCGTAACAATATTTGCATGGCCCAGCTTTCCACTCCCAAGGCAAACACGTAGGATCGATCGCCGTTGACGATATTGGCGGTACGGCGCACATCCAGGTTTTGCTGCGCGGCCATGGCCACCGCCGCGATGGCGATGGCCGCGGTGATCAACACCGCCGTGATCAAGGCCACCCCATGATTATGCCGCCTTGCGGAAATCGAGTATCTCATACTTTTATCAACCACATTATGTCCGCATCATCCCGGCACACGGAACAGCCGGACTATCCTCCCCCAGCCCTTCACATCTACACTGATTTCGATCGCCCGCGGCATCAACACCGCATCCTGATTCTCGGCGTTGTTGCTGGCATCGGGCGGCCAGTATCCCACCCATTGGCGGTCCTGACCCATAAATCGCAATTCCACCGCCGAGACGCCGTCGATCAATATTTCAACATAGGGCTCATTGCCGGGGCCGCGATCCAAGGTACTCCAACTCTCGCGCAACAGTTGCTGCTTGCTAAAAACATAGTCGACGCGCTGCAGGTCGCTGCGCGCCACGCCCAGCGGATTGCGCCATCCGGTGCGCGTCAGGGTCAACACGCCGGTACCCACCCCGCCCCCCTTAAGCGCCGCCTGCTCATCGCCCAGATCATCGCGCACCGGCCTGGCCACCGCCTCCTCTATATCGCGCTGCATGACCATGAAGGCGGTCTGCAGCTCGGTGAGGCGCGCCGCCCGCTGCTCCACTTCCTTGCGCGCGTTCAACACCGTGTTGAGCGCCGAATAGGCCATGGTCGCCAACAGCGCGAAGATGGCCAGGGACACCAGCAATTCCAGCAAGGTGAAACCCGCGCTGCGCCGCCTGTCGATCATCGCGGCACCGACCCTGCGGCGGCATTACTCTCCGCCGGCCGCCCCACATACGCCACCATGGTCGCCAGGCTGTCTTTACGCGCCTTGTCGGCATAGACATTCACGTCCAGCCGCCGCACATCGGCATCATCGGTGGTGGACACGGTGACTTGCCATGACCACTGCTGGTCCGCCATGAGACTCTCACCCTGCTGGGTCCCCGGCGCGGGCCAGTCTCCGCTCACCTGCAGCTCGGCAACCTTGTTCATGGCCACCCAATGGGCTAGCGTGCGATCCCGCAAATAGCCGGCGTTGCTGACATTGGCGCTCACCGCTGAGACCACCGCGGCCACGGCGATGGCCAGGATCGCCAAGGCCACCAGGATCTCCACCAGCGTAAAGCCAGCGGCGCGCTTCCGGGCTCGTGCCTTATTTGCCATCATCGGCCCCGCGCAATTCGGTCTTGCCCCGCGCGCTGCCGGTCAATACGTAACCATCGAGTTCGCCGCGCCGCCTCAGCGTCAAACGAAACGGCGTCATCTCGCCGCTGGACAGAAAATAGATGCGCGGCGGCTTTGCCTCGTCATCCATGCCCTTCAGAGTCAGCTTCTGACCCTCGGGCTCATAATCCACCGCAACATTGTCGGGCAGCTTGCGCGGCCGCAATATTTCATCATCGGCGATGGCTTGCCACTTTTCGCCGTCGAAGGCGAGAAATTCATACCCATCATCGTTAAACTGCAGCGCCAGTTCCTTGCTCTGCAAAACCGCTTCCTGGCTGGTCAAGTTGATCAGCGCCTGAAGCCGCCGCGCGTCTTCATCCAGGGTCTTATCATCGCTGTTGATCGAGAGCACCGCGAAACTGATCACGATGCCGATGATGATCACCACCACCATCACTTCCAGCAATGTAAAACCGCGGCAGCGCACGGCGGGCTTGTTCAAAGCGAGGCGGTGGGTATGCACAAATCAAAACCGTTACTCAAGCGTCCAGTTGCCGATGTCCGCATTCTTGCCCTCTCCTCCCGGCTGACCGTCGGCCCCCAGACTGAAGATATCGATGCTGCCGTGCTGCCCCGGACTAAGATACTGGTAGGGACGACCCCAAGGATCCTTGGGCAGCCGATCGATGTAACCGCCCTCTTTCCAGCTGGGCGCATCCGCCGGCTTCTGCACCAAGGATTCCAGACCCTGATCGGTCGTGGGGTAATTATGGTTATCCAATCGATACAGGTTGAGCGCACTCTCCAGGGAGCGGATATCGGACTGCGCCTTGACGATGCGCGCCTTGTCGGGGCGATCCATGATGCGCGGTACGATAATGGCGGCGAGGATACTAAGTATCACCACCACCACCATGACCTCGATCAGGGTAAAACCTTGCTCACCGCGCGCGGCGCGGCGCGGCATTACTTTAAAAGTGTTTATGGACATCATCATAGTTTACGTCTCTCACGCTGAAAGCTAATCCCTACACGGCCGCGGACTCGATTTTGTTTGTATGACACGCCGCCACGACCCCTCATTTCACCAGCTGATTCAAATCAAAGATGGGCAGCAGGATCGCCAACACGATCACCAACACGATGCCGCCCATCACCAAAATCAATAACGGCCCGAACAATTCGGTGATGGTGGTAATCAACACCTCCATCTCCCGTTCCTGCGAGGCCGCCGCCCGCTCCAGCATCTCATCCAATTTACCGCTGGACTCGCCGCTGGCGATCAAATGGACCGTCATAGGCGGAAAATAGCCGCTGTGCTCCAAAGCGGTATGCAGGGCGGTACCCTCACGCACACGCCGCGCGCCCTCCTCCACCGCCGCACGCATGGGCAGATTACTCACCACCGTAGCGGAGATCCGCAACGCCTCCAGCACCGGCACACCGCTGCCGGTGAGGATGCTCAAGGTTCGGGCAAAGCGCGCGGTGTTCAAGCCCCGCACCAAGCGACCGATCATGGGCAAGCGTAGCAACAAACGATGAAGCTGCTGTTTCGGACCGCTGCGGCGCAACACGGTACGCACCGCCGCCACCGCCGCCGCGATCCCCACCAACAGCACGATGCCGTTGCCGCGGATAAAGTCGCTGGTGGCGATCAGGCTGCGGGTCAACAAAGGCAATTTCTGCCCGATGCCTTCGAACACTTGCACGATCTGCGGTACCACATACACCATCAAAAACACCACCACCAGCAGCGACACGCCCATCACCATCAAGGGATAGATCAAGGCCAACATGGTCTTCTGATGCAGTGTCTGGCGGGTCTCAGTGTAATCGGCCAGCCGCTCCAGCACGGCGTCGAGATAACCGGACTGTTCCCCCGCCGCCACCGTGGCCCGGTAGAGATCGGGAAACACATAAGGAAAGTCCTCGAACGCCGACGCCAAGGAGTGTCCCTCCATCACCCGCGAACGCACCGCCATGAACAGGCTTCTCAGGCGAGGCTTCTCGGTCTGGCGGGACAGGGTTTGCAGGGCCTCTTCCACCGGCAGACCCGAGCGAATCAAGGTGGCGAACTGGCGGGTGACGAGGGCAAGATCCACGGCGCTGATGCCGCGGCGCAACAGCGGGGAACTCACCTGACGGCGCGCCTCCCGTTGTTGCACTTCCATCACCGCCAGCGGCGCCCAACCCTTGTCGCGCAATTGCTGGCGAATCTGGCGCGGGGTATCCGCCTCGAGCACGCCTTTGCGCTCGCGGCCCCCTTCATCCAATGCGGTAAATTCAAAGGCACCCACCGCCTAGGCCTCGTGGGTGACGCGCAAGACTTCCTCCAGCGAGGTGTGCCCCGACAGTACGCGCCGCATCCCGTCTTTGAATAGACTGGAATAGCGGGCATGGGCATAGGCCTCCAGCTGCTGCTCACCGGCCCCGTCATGAATCATGGTGCGCATCTTTTCATCCACTTCAAGCAACTCGTAGATACCGGTGCGACCGCTGTATCCGGAGTTGTTGCACGATGAACAACCAGCACTGGTATAAACAGTAGGCGGGTTTTCCACGGAGAAGCCAAAGCGCTGGCAATCCGCGGCCGGGGGAACATAGGGCTTCTTGCATTGCGGGCACAATAAACGCACCAGGCGCTGCGCCAGGACGCCGATGAGACTGGATGACAACAGAAACGGTTCCACGCCCATGTCACGCAAACGAGTCACCGCGCCCACGGCACTGTTGGTATGCAGCGTGGACAACACCAGATGCCCCGTGAGACTGGCCTGTACGGCGATCTCGGCGGTCTCCAGATCGCGGATCTCACCCACCATGACAATGTCCGGATCCTGACGCAGGATGGCGCGCAGGCCACGGGCGAAGGTCATCTCCACCCGGGTATTGACGTGGGTCTGACTGATACCGTCCAGGTAATACTCGATGGGATCTTCGACCGTCATGATATTGCGCAAACGATCATTGAGGCGGATCAAAGCGGCGTACAGGGTCGTCGTCTTTCCCGAACCGGTGGGGCCGGTAACCAGGACAATGCCATGAGGCCGGCGAATGATCTTGTCCATCAACTGCAGTGCTTCGGGCGCCATCCCCAGGTGTTCCAGGTCGAGGCGACCCGCCTGTTTATCCAGCAAACGCAACACCACGCGCTCCCCATGCCCGGAGGGAATGGTGGAGACGCGCACGTCCACCGGCCGGCCGGCGATGCGCAGGGAGATACGACCGTCCTGCGGCAGGCGTTTTTCGGCGATGTCCAGCTTGGCCATCACCTTGATGCGCGAGGTGATCAAGGGCGCCAGCACCCGGCGCGGCTCCAGGACCTCGCGCAGTACGCCGTCGACGCGATAGCGCACCACCAGGCGATGTTCATAGGGCTCGATGTGGATATCAGAGGCGTTCTCTTTTACCGCCTGGGTCAGCAGTGCGTTGAGCAGGCGGATGATGGGGGCGTCGTCCTCGCTTTCCAGCAGATCTTCCGGTTCCGGAAGTTGCTGGGCGATGCGGGACAGATCCACGTCATCACCCATGTCCTCCATGATCTCCATGGCCTCGGTGGAACCTTGCTCGTAGGCCTGACGCAGCAAATAATCGAACTTGTCCACATCCAAGGGCTGCAGTATCACCGGTGCGCCCAGATAACGGCGCACTTCAGTGAGCACGTTACTGTCCACATCGGGCCGACACCACACCACGGCATGACCGTCTTCCCAGCGATTGACCAAGACGCCGTGACGTTTGGCAAAGGCAAACGGCAGGCGCCTGACTTCTACCGGGGTCGGCGTCGGTTCTACACTGGGCTGCTGAGCAATCTCGTTAAACATGGATATGGAGGCTCAAGCTCGCGCTTAAGGTTTAGCCGCGGGGGGCGGATTCTCGCTGAAAGGCGGCGGTAATTCGCGCATTTCATCCAGGGAACGCATCAAGGGAGTCTCTTCATTGGGCAATAAGTCCACCCCCTTTTCCCGCAACGCCAGCTCCTTGGCGCGAATATAATTGTATTTGCTACCGGAAACATTGGCTAAGAGGGTATCGTCGCGCATGATCACCGGATGCAGAAACACCATGAGATCGGTCTTGTCCTTGGTGGTGGACTTGTAGCGGAACAGACCGCCGATCAGGGGCAGGTCCCCCAGTCCCGGCACCTTCTGCACACTCTCGGTAAGATCATCCTTGATGAGTCCGCCCAACACCACCACCTGGCCATCATCCACCAACACCGTGGTTTTGATGGAGCGCGTATTGGTGATGAGGTCCGCCGCCCCCGCGGAACTGGCGGCCAGACTGTCCACCTTTTGCTCCACGTCCAATTTGATGGTGTTACCTTCGTTGATCTGTGGTTTGACCTTGAGGTCGATACCGACGTTCTGGCGTTGAATCGTCTGAAACGGATTGGACACCGTGCTGGAATTACTCACGCTGGAATAAGAGCCGGTCACGAACGGCACGTTTTGACCGACGACGATTTCCGCTTCCTGATTATCCAGGGTCAGCAAGGTGGGCGTGGACAGCACGTTGGTGGAGCCGTCGCCTTGCAGCGCGCGAATCAAGGCTGCGAAATTAAGATTATTGCTGTTGAAGCGGCCGACGCCCAGGGTCAAACCCTCCGGCGCTGCACTGATCGCAGTAGCAGCGCCGCCCAGTGCCGCGGCGGCGATCGAGCCCAGGCTGGAACTGGTGCCGCTGGCAAAATTAGTGAAGCCGACCGGACCATGACCGCCAGGGGAGGCATCCACTCCCCATTGAACACCCAATTGCGCCGCCTTGCTGAGGGAGATCTCGGCTATGATACCTTCCACCAGGACCTGGGCACGGCGCACGTCCAACTGACGAATCACCGCCTGCAGGGAGCGGAACACCTCCAGGCTGGCGGTAATCACCAGGGCATTGGTGCTTTCGTCGGCCTGGATATCGAAACTCTGGGCCTTGGATTGGGCGCCGCCCACGGCCGCCCCGCCTTTTTTAGCCTGTTCCTCTTGCGCCACTTTTTGGCCGATGCCGGTCAGTACCGGCGCCAACTCCTTGGCATTGGCATAGCGCAGATAGACCACATGAATATTGCCTTCCCGCTCCAGGGGAATGTCGAGATGGGAAATCAATGCCCGGATCTGCAAGCGGTTGGTCTTGCCTCCGCCCAACAGGATGCTGTTAGTGCGCTCGTCGGCGATGAAGGTCGCCCGTCCTTCCAATTGCCCGCCCTGCTTCTGGGCGTTCTGTTGATTCTGCTGCTCCAGGGCGGTGAGGATGCGCGCCACCTCCCCGGCCGAGGCATGCTGCAGCGGAACCACCTCCACCTCATTATCCGCGCTGGGCAGGTCGACCCGGGAGATGATCTCCGCAATGCGATCGATATTCGCCGCGTGATCGGAAATGATCAAGACGTTACTCGGCGGATAGGCCACCATATGCCCTTGCTGCGGAATCAAGGGACGCAGAATTGGCACCAACTGCGCGGCGGGGACGTTCTCCAAAGCAATGACCCGGGTTATCACCTCATCGCCTTCACCCGGATTTTTATCAGTTGCCACCGGCACACCGCTTTGTTTGGCGTTGATGTCCGGGACGATCTTGATGACGTCTCCGCTGGGCACTGCGGCAAAACCGTGCACCTGCAGCACGGACAGGAATACCTGGTAAAGCTCATCCTTGTTGAGAGGCTTGCCGGAAATGATGGTGACTTTGCTCTTGACCCGCGGATCGACGATAAAATTCTTGCCGGTCTGTTCCGCCATCCAGCCGATCACCGATTCTATTTCCGCGTCCTTGAAGTTCAAGGTGACAGTCTGCGCGGCAAACACCGGCAGGTTGCCCAACACGAACAGCAGACAAATCCCCAACAGCCGGCGCGAGGCTTTAGCAAAGCGCTTGTTATCATTTATGTATGTGGGCATCTCTTATCCTACTAATACTTTCAAGCGGAATCACCGGACATCCCGAATTACACATTGCGAATGCGGGCGATTCACCCTCCTGCCATAGTTCATATTAACCCGGCTGACCAATCGGTATGGAGATGGAAAGGGGTCGGCCGCCACGAATCAGATTCACATTAAATTGCGTTGCATTATTCAAATCACGCAACAATTCCATTCTCCCGCCGGGGTCGGTCAAACTCACCCCGTTAATCGCCGTCACGACATCACCCGACTGTATACCAAATTTTTCCAACACACCGGGATCCCGCCCCGGGCGCAAACGGTAGCCGATTAAGCGCCCGTTTTCCCAATAGGGTTCCCCTTGCAACAGATTAGCGAGACTTTGGGGATTCTTTATAAATTGTTCGCGGTATTGTTGGAGCAGCGCGCCCGCATCCGGTGCTACGCCGGGCGATGCGGCAGTGGCGGGAGATGCAAGCACGCCATTCGAAACTTTCAAGGAGTCGGTGGGTAAACGTAGGGTCTCGAGGCGCCCGCCACGGGACAAGACGATGTATTGGGCATGCACCTCCTTGAGCGTCGCACCGCCGGGCAGTTCCTTTCCTACCGTGTAATAGTCTTCATGCCCACTGGGATCCGCCACAATAGCGGTGGCGGTATGCGCATCCTGGGATGCCATCACCCCGCGCAACACCAGTTTCAATTGTGTTTCCGGGATAGTGGCAAGCCCCGGCTGGGTGCTTGCCGTTTGCGCCTGACCGAATAAATGCTTGGCAACGATGTCACGGCTCATGGAAAGGGCGTCAGCTTGATGAAGCGCCACGACCGGGGCCGCCAACGGCGGTGGGGCTCCGGTACCGTCCGCGGAGATTGGCACCACCATCCAGGTCAGGCGGGCAGCGCTATAGGCCAATAGGACCACGCACAGCGCAGTCGCCACGGAAACAGATCGCCCCGTAAGGAACGCCTCCGCCCCCAAGGCCTTATATTGCTTCCAATCCATCAATGCCGTTCAGGCTCCGTGCCGATACCTATGTAACAAATCCCGCACATCATACGCCTTTACCCCATCATCACCAAAAAATGCAGAAATTTTAGTCCCCTCGGAAGAGCACGGCCAATATAAGGATGCCAGTTTGAGCTGAAACAACCCTTAATACTCTGTCATCCTATAGGGGGGTGACCGTTCATATGTCCTGTTTCCCATTAAGGGCATGAGTCCAATCGCGACACGATCTCAACCCGGCTTATGCACAATTCCGGCGCCGATATCAGCAATAAATCCAAGCCGCAAAACCCCTTCGCCATATCCTCGGCAAAAAACTCAACATATTGTTTTAATTAAATTAAAGCACCATGCTTATTTTCTCAACAATCAGGGGAATGCCCAGGCACGGCAACTGTCTGACAAAACTAAGCGCAACTCTTCCACATACTTATCCACAGGTTTTGTGGATAGTTAAAAATTACAATTCTTAGCAATGGCTTAACATGTAATCATGGCGGGCAACTTTAAAAACCGGTTACCTGGGGCGCATCTTCCTCTTTGCGAAATTGTCCCTGGTGGACATGTAGATTTCATTACACCGACCCACCCTGCCGGGCATTAAGGCCTGCCGGTCTTGCTGTAACACTAGGTATGAAAAACAGGAAGCGGCCCAAACACAACTATTTCCAGCGCATCAACACCCACTGCGGAGTGATTGGCGTGGAATTCAACTGGGGACGTCGCGTATCGAAATTGCCGTCACCGGTAGTATCGATGAGGTAATAAGGGTAACCCTTGGCGGGCGTTATCTTGACCATATAGATCTGATTGTTCATGCGAAATTCTTCGACCCGTTCCTGACCGCGCTGGATAATGGTGACGTCGGGCTCTTGGGGCACGCTGCTGGCATTATCGCTCGCAGGCGCACCTTCATCGGCGGCCATCGCCAAGCCGATGGAAAGAAACAACAACAGGGCCGCCTGCGGCACAACTCTCAACATAGCTTACGTTCCAATCCGACTTTAGAGGTGTTACAGATCCAATAACATTTCCTGCTCTTCAGCAGAAGGCTCGAAGCCACGACTTTCGTAGTGGTTAAAGATAGCATCCACTACCTCTTGCGGCTTGTCCAGCACCTGAACCAAATCCAGATCATCCGCTTCGATGGTAGCCTCTTTGACAAGTGTAGCCTTAAACCATTCGATTAACCCCTCCCAAAACGGGGTATGCACTAGGATTATTGGAATACGCCGGGTCTTACCGGTCTGCACCAGGGTCAGAATCTCGGCCAATTCGTCCAGGGTGCCGAAGCCGCCGGGCAGGACCACGTAGGCCGAGGCGTACTTCACGAACATCACCTTGCGCGAAAAAAAGTGGCGAAAATGCAAGGATATATCCTGATAATCGTTGGCGGACTGTTCCTGGGGCAGGGCGATATTGAGGCCGACACTCGGCGACTTGCCGGCGAAGGCCCCTTTGTTGGCCGCCTCCATCAATCCCGGCCCACCGCCGCTGACGATGCTGAACCCTGCATCGGACAGGCCGCGCGCGATCTCCTCGGTGAGTTGGTAATAGGGATGATCGGGCGCCATGCGCGCCGAACCGAACAAGCTCACGGAAGGCTTGATCTGCGCCAGACGCTCAAAACCTTCGACGAATTCCGCCATGATCTGAAAGATCTTCCACGACTCCCGGTTGAGTATGGAATCGTTGACGGGCATGAAACTGGGATGGGTGGCGCGGTGCTTGTCGTCCATAATAATGTGTTTTCCTGTTTGCTGATTAGGTATCGGCTGCGCCGAGAACTATTTTTAGTACAATCCCCGCATGCGCTGCGGCGGCACTCTAAAATAAGACCTTATCATTCATGAATAAAAAATCCTCGCAATTACTGGTGCTGGTGGACGGCTCGTCCTATCTCTACCGCGCCTTTTTCGCCATGCCGCCCCTCACCAATTCCCGCGGCGAACCCACCGGCGCGGTGTACGGCGTGGTCAACATGCTGCGCAAGCTGTTGGCCGACTATCAGGCCGATTACGTGGCGGTGGTCTTCGACGCCAAGGGCAAGACCTTTCGCGATGAGCTGTTCGAACAATACAAGGCCCATCGCCCCCCCATGCCCGACGATCTGCGCGCCCAGATCGAACCCTTGCATGCCATCGTCCGCGCCAGCGGCCTGCCCTGTCTGGTGGTGGAAGGGGTGGAAGCGGACGACGTCATCGGCACCCTGGCGCAACAGGCCGCCGCCGCGGGCATAGACACATTGATCTCCACCGGCGACAAGGACATGGCTCAACTGGTAGATGGGCACGTCACGCTGATCAACACCATGTCCAATACCGTCCTCGATCGGCAGGGTGTGGTGGAAAAATTCGGTATTGCGCCGGAACAGATCGTCGATTATCTGGCCCTGGTGGGCGACACCTCGGACAATATTCCAGGCGTGCCCAAGGTGGGCCCCAAGACCGCGGTGAAGTGGCTCACGGCCTACGGCACGCTGGATAACCTGGTCACCCATGCCGAGGAAATCACGGGCAAGGTCGGCGAAAACCTCCGCGCCCATCTGGAGCAACTGCCGCTCGCCCGCCAGCTGGCCACGATTCACTGTCAGGTCCAGCTCGATGTCACACCCACCGAGCTGCACCCTCAACCGACCGATACCGCTGCGCTCTCCGACCTCTACCGGCATATGGAGTTCAAGACTTGGTTAAGGCAGCTCCAGGAGCAGGGCGGTGCTCAGCAGGACGAATCTGCGGCCGATCCCCCGTCGCCACCAACTGCCACCCACTACGAAACGGTACTCGGCACCGAGGCGCTCGATGCCTGGTTGGCGCGCTTGGAACAGGCCGAGCTGTTCGCCTTCGACACCGAGACCACCAGCCTGGACTATATGCAGGCGCAGATCGTGGGGGTGTCCTTCGCGGTCACCCCCGGCGAGGCCGCCTATGTACCCCTGGCCCATGATTACCTGGACGCGCCGACGCAATTGGCGCGCGACATGGTCCTGGACCGGCTACGACCCCTGCTGGAGGATTCGGCACACGCAAAGCTGGGGCACAATCTCAAATACGACATGAGCGTGCTGGCCAATCACGGCATCCGTTTGGCGGGCATCGCCCACGACACCATGCTGGAGTCCTACGTGTTGAACAGCACCGCCAACCGCCACGACATGGATTCCCTGTCCCGAAAATACCTGGACCATACCACCATCACCTTCGAAGACATCGCCGGCAAGGGCGCCAAACAGCTCACCTTCAATCAGATACCCCTGGAACAGGCCGGCCCCTATGCCGCGGAAGATGCCGATATCACCTTGCGCCTCCATCAACACTTTTGGCCGCAACTGGCTCAGACGCCCAGCCTGGCCGCCTTATACCAGGACATAGAGATTCCGCTGGTAAGCGTGCTATCACGGATGGAACGCACCGGGGTACTGGTGGATGCGGCGATGCTGCGCCGACAAAGCGGGGAATTGGCCGAAACCATGGCGGGGCAGGAGCGCCGCGCCCACGAACTGGCCGGCCAGCCCTTCAATCTCGGCTCGCCCAAGCAGATTCAGGAGATCCTCTACGGCAAGCTGGGACTGCCGGTGAACTTCAAGACCCCCACCGGTCAACCCTCCACCGGCGAAGAGGCCTTGCAGGAGTTGGCGGACCAGCATCCCCTGGCGGCCTTGATCCTGGACTACCGCGCCTTGAGCAAGCTCAAATCCACTTACACCGACCGCCTCCCTGAACAGATCAATCCAAGCAGCGGCCGCGTGCACACCTCTTATCATCAAGCGGTAGCCGCCACCGGCCGCCTGTCGTCCAGCGATCCCAACCTGCAGAACATCCCCATTCGCAGCCCGGAGGGACGCCGCATCCGTCAGGCCTTCATCGCGCCGCCGGGCTACAAGATCGTCGCGGCGGATTATTCGCAAATCGAACTGCGCATCATGGCCCATCTGTCTGGAGATGAGCGCCTACTCCATGCCTTCGCCTCCAACATCGACATCCATACCGCCACGGCGGCGGAAATCTTCGGGGTGGCGCCCGATGCGGTCAGCGGCGAGCAACGCCGCAATGCCAAGGCCATCAACTTCGGCCTGATCTACGGCATGTCCGCCTTCGGCCTGGCCCGCCAGCTGGGCATAGAGCGCGGCGCGGCCCAGCAATATATCGATCTGTATTTCGCCCGCTACCCCGGCGCCAAGCAATTCATGGACCGTACCCGCCAACAGGCACGGGAACAGGGCTATGTGGAGACGATCTTCGGCCGGCGACTGTATCTGGTCGATATCAACGCCCGCCAGCAGCAGCGTCGCCAATACGCGGAACGTGCCGCCATCAACGCCCCTATGCAGGGCACGGCCGCGGACCTCATCAAGCGCGCCATGCTGCGCGCCGACGCCTGGCTACGCGACACCGGCATCGACGCCAAAATGATCATGCAAGTCCACGATGAATTGGTCTTCGAGGTCGCCGCGGCGGCGGTGGAGGAAAGCGTGGCCGGCATCGAACGCTGCATGCAGGAGGCCGCCATCCTGTCGGTCCCCTTGATGGTGGATATCGGCATCGGGATGAACTGGGACGAGGCGCACTGACCTCGGCCGGCGGCGCCGTTACAGCTTCAATTTGTTAATTTAAGTAAAGTTTATTCATTTCGGCAAAAATTGAGTATCGGCCATGAACTTTTTTTATGACCGACACTCTCATGATGGTGAGTACGGTTTCTACATTTCTGGTCCGTGCTCTCCCGCTCGCCCTCCCTTGAGCGGGAACCCCTCTAACCTGGCTTCCCCAAGCCGGGTATCTTCGGCCCCGGTTCCTCCTCCCTCTTATAAACCGGGGCCTTTTTTTTTGTCAAATTCCATCCATTCTGCAAGTATTTCCTGTGCCTCAGCAAGCCCTGTGCGCTTCAGGGCCGAGAACAGTTGCACCGTAACCACCGCCGGAGATGGATATTCCTGCTCCACGCGGCTGCGAACCTTGTGCAGCACCGCGGAAGCGGCGCCGCGACTCAGCTTGTCGGCCTTGGTGAGCAGGAGATGCACGGGGATCTGGGCATGACCGCACCACAGCAACATCTGCTGATCGAAGTCCGTCAACGGGTGTCGGCAATCCATGACCACCACCACGCCTCGCAGGCACTGGCGCTGTTCAAAGTAATTCTCTATCAAACGCTGCCAGGCCTGCCGCACCGGCACGGGCACCCGGGCATAACCGTAACCCGGCAAGTCCACCAAACGCCGATCGGGATCCACTTGGAAAAAATTGATCTCGCGGGTACGACCCGGGGTCTTGCTGACGCGCGCCAGCCCTTTCACCCCGGCAATAATGTTGATAGCGCTGGATTTACCGGCATTGGAGCGCCCCGCCACCGCCACCTCCCAGCCGCTGTCGGTGGGAAACTGATTGGCTCGGGCGGCACCCAATATGAAAGTGGTACGCCGTAAATCAATCGCCGGACCCGGCGCCGCCTGCTCCTTCGCCTTGGTTGTGATCACGCGATTATTTTTTTCCGACGCCGTAGATATAACGGGTCAAGGTCGCCTCGTCTTCGCTGACCCGACGGACCAGACGGTCCAGACTGATGATGGCATGCTCGAGGAGGTTGACGGCGATGAAGGGGTGCTCCACCCGCAGGCGGTTGTACATGGTGCGGGGCAGCTTCAACAGTTGCGTCTCGGTGCTCAAGGCGCGCATCCGCAGCGAGCGGGGGTGACGATCGAAAAAGGACATCTCCCCCATCAATTCACCCTCGTGCATCCGCCCCACCTCCATCTCACGACCGTGGTCGTCGACCAATAAGGCCGCCTCACCCTTGATGACGAAGAACAGCGCCTCCCCTACCTCGCCGATATCGGCGATCATCTGGCCCTGCTTCAACTCCACCAGTTCGGTAAAGTCCAAGAGGGTTTCCACCTCTTTTACGGTCAGGGCTTCGCACAAATATTGCTGATTGAGAAACTGGGTGAGTTTGGCTCTTTTTTCCGTCATGAATTTTCGCTCCGCTGAGGGCCCCGCGTGATGGGCGTTAAGTCCTTATTTCCCTGACAAGCTGTGCAGTTTTCTTATACAGTTTATACATAAATGTATTGCGCTGAATTAATGGCTTGCATAGGCCAAGGCCGTGTTACCATTGCCGTCGGGCCGCCGGCGACTTTCATTATCAGGGTTTCCAATGATAATCGGCAAGGCTTTGCAACAAAGCGCGCCGAACAAGCTCTAAGTTCAACGACCATTTAACCATCCACAAGAATCAACAGGTGAAATCTCGATGAAAATCCTTGCTCGTTCTTTGTTGCTGCTGCTAATGCTATTCCCCCTGCTTGCCCAGTCCGCCACCTTCGAGGAGGGGCGCAACTATAAGCGCATCGTGCCCGCGCAGCCTACCGAGGGCAAGGGCAAGATCGAAGTCGTGGAACTGTTCTGGTACGGCTGCCCCCATTGCTATCGCTTTCAACCCTATATGGCGCGCTGGTTGAAGAACAAACCCGCCGACGTGGTTTATCGCCGCATGCCGGCCATCCTCGGCGAACACTGGGCATTGCTGGCGCGGGCCTTTTATACCGCGGAGGCCCTGGGCATCGCCGACCGCATTCATCAACCCCTGTTCGACGCCATTCACGCCGAGAAACGCCGCATGGACAGCGAAGATGCCATCATGGCATTTTTCGTGGAACAAGGCGTGAGCAAGGACGAATTTCGCAGCACCTTTAATTCCTTTGCGGTGAACGCCAAGGTCAACCGCGCCCGGGAGATGAGCCGCCGTTATCAAGCCGAGGCCACGCCGTCGGTGGTCATCAACGGTAAATATATCCTCAACCCGGACAACGCCAACGGTAATTTCAATACTATGATTAAGATCATGAACTACCTGATAGATAAAGAGCGCGCCGCAAATAAAGGATAGTGCCATCATCCATGAACCCGAAGCGGGCGGCACCGCACTGACATCCTCGTCATGAAAGCCGCCGAGCTATTTATCAAGTGCCTGGAAAACGAGAGCGTGGAGTACATCTTCGGTATCCCGGGCGAGGAAAACCTCGCCCTCATGGATGCCCTGCTGGATTCTTCCATCCACTTTGTCACCACCCGCCACGAGCAGGGCGCCGCCTTCATGGCCGACGTCTATGGCCGCGTCACTTGGCGCGCCGGCGTGTGTATGTCGACACTGGGACCGGGCGCCACCAACCTGATCACCGGGGTGGCGGATGCCAATATGGATCATGCGCCCCTGGTGGCCATCGCCGGCCAGGCGGACACCAATCGCCTCCATAAAGAATCCCATCAGGTACTGGACCTGCAGAACATCTTCGCCCCCATCAGCAAATACTCCTCGCGGGTGCTGACCCCCAATGTGGTCCCCGAGGTGATACGCAAGGCCTTCAAACTGGCGCAGACGGAAAAGACCGGGGCCTGTTTCATCGAGTTCCCGGAAAACCTGGCCGAGATGGAGATAGATTCCAAACCCTTGCGGGCCCAACAGCCCACCATGCCGGAGCCCGCCGATGATCGGGTCGCCGCGGCGGCCGACCTCATCTCCCAAGCGCGCAACCCCATCATCCTCGCCGGCAACGGCGTGATCCGCGCTAAGGCCTGGCGACAGCTCGCCGACTTCGCCACCCAGCTCAACATTCCCGTGGCCAACACCTTCATGGCCAAGGGCGTCATACCCTTCAAACATCCCATGGCCCTGGGCAGCGTCGGCCTCCAGGCCCATGACTATGTGAATACCGGCTTCGATAAGGCCGATGTGATCCTGTGTATCGGCTACGATCTGGTGGAATATCACCCACGCCTGTGGCACCCCACCTGTGATCGCAAGATCATTCACATCGATACCGCCCCCGCCGAGGTCGATACCAGCTATGTGGTGGAGGTGGGCGTGGTGGGGGATATCGGCCATAGCCTGTCGCAGATCGGCCAGCGGGCGCAACCACAGCAAGGTCATACGCTGCGGCCCTTGCGCGCCGCCCTCATCGAAGACATGAACCGCCATCGCAGCGACATGGACTTCCCCTTGAAACCGCAGAAGATCATCTGGGACCTGCGCACTGCCATGGATCTGGAAGACATCGTGGTCTGCGACGTGGGGGCTCACAAGTTGTGGATGGCGCGCATGTTCCGCTGCGAGCATCCCAACACATGCATCATCTCCAACGGCTTCGCCAGCATGGGCATTGCCGTACCCGGGGCGATTGCGGCACGGCTCGCCTATCCCCAGCGGCGGGTGATGGCGGTGACCGGCGATGCCGGATTTATGATGAATTCACAGGAAATCGAGACGGCGATACGCTTGAATATCCCACTGACGGTACTGATCTGGAACGACGGCGCCTACGGGCTTATTGAGTGGAAACAAATGGTTACCTATGGACGCGCCTCCAATGTGCGCTTTAATAATCCGGATTTTGTAAAATATGCCGAGTCCTTCGGCGCCCAGGGCTATCGGGTCAATCACGCCTCGGAGCTGCTACCCATCCTCAAAGAGGCCTTGAGCAACGACAAAGTAAACATAATTGACTGTCCGGTCGATTATACTGAGAACATCAAATTAACCGCGAAACTTGGCGAGGCGATCTTCCAGTTATGAAGACTAACACCGCGATCCTCGAAACGACTGCTGAGACGCTGTTCGACACGCCTCGTCCTGCGCAGATCAAATCCTCCCTGCGCCTGCTGAGCTATAACATTCAGGCGGGAGTGGCCTCGACCCGGCCTCATCATTATCTGACGCGCAGCTGGAAACATGTGCTACCCCATCCTTCCAGTTTCGACAATCTCGACCGTATCGCCCGCCTGACCTCCAACTACGATATCGTCGCAATCCAGGAGGCCGACGCCGGCAGCATGCGCAGCTACTTCGTCAATCAGGTGGAATACCTGGCGCGCCGCGGCCATTTCCCTTTTTGGTGCCATCAGACCAATCGCGACCTGGGCAAATTCGCACAACATAGCAACGGCCTGCTGAGCAAGTTCCGCCCCCATCTCATCGCCCAACACAAGTTGCCGGGTATCATCCCGGGCCGCGGCGCCATGATGGTACAGCTCGGCCATGGCGATGCCACTCTGGTGGTGTTGCTGGTGCACTTGGCCCTGGGAAAACGGGCGCGCCTACGCCAATTCGACTTCATCGGCGAATTGATACACGACCATAAACACGCAGTGGTAATGGGGGATTTCAACTGCGTTCCGGAAAGCCATGAGATGGATCTGCTGCTCACCAAGACCCAGTTATGTGAACCGGCGGCCGCACTGCATACCTTCCCGAGTTGGCGTCCTTATCGCAACATCGACCACATCCTGGTCACGCCGTCCCTGAAGATCTCCGATCTCCAGGTGATCCATCATGCCCTGTCGGACCATCTCCCTATTGCCATGGAAATTGAGGTCCCCGAGGACGTGCAATTGCTGAGTGCTTAAACTCTCAACACCCACTCTCGAGGCAGAGCAGCACGAGCGCGAGGTAAGCTTTTTCCCCCAAAGATGAATAGAACGGGGATTTCCAGCGATAAGGCCGTCAAGCTCGCGCCATCCTGAGGTCATCGGGAACCTATTTGATATATAATGGATTTTGCAGATTACAATGTGCTTATTGTCGCCATTCTGATCCGCAGGCGCTTGAAACACCCCCGACGGCCAGATTGACGTATTGACATGATTTCTGCTAACTACTATGAGACACACTAAGTGATGGGACTTTGCTGTGATGGTAATAAACCTACCGCGAGATGACCTAGGGGTGCTGCGACTTAAAGAAGCCAACGCCGCTAAAACCACTGCAGCGGTATCATCTCTTATCGCCGCCCCCGGCGTTGGCTCTCAAGCGTCTCACATGCCCTCGGCCCCGGCGGCCTCCCCTGAAGAACGCCGCCGCGGAGAACGTCGTCAGACTCAGCAACGCCGCGGTCAAGGCCGCCAGGCTGCCGTGTTACTCGATACGCGCAGCCATTATGAAAGGCGGACCAATGAACGACGCCATAGATCCACCGATCAAGAACAGCAGTATCTGCCGCAAGGCATCGATATCCATATTTAGCTTGCAACGATCCAGGATTCCAAATTCATTGCGCCTTCCCCACCAGTTTCACATCCACATGAAGGGTGCGTCACGATGCTTTATAAGGGCCGTTCGTTGAAGGCCGGCGCATGATCTGGGGTTTGCTGGGTCTAATCCTGATACTGGTGTTGGTCGGCGTGGCCCTCACCAACAACAATCTCGGGCGCGTGTTACCCGTGGCGCTTGCCGTCGTCATCGGCATCATCGCTTATTTTGCCTGGCATCAGAATCATGAGCTGAGCCTGTCCAAACAGCGTATTCCGGTGGCGGAGGTGGAATTGGCAGATATGAAAATTATCGATGAGAGACGTGGCAGCCAAATCACCGGCCGCGTCCGCAATCATTCCCAAGAGTACACCCTGAACGAGCTGCAGGTGCGCGTCTCCATGGAGGATTGTGCGGATAACCACTGCGAGGTCATCAACCAGACGGATATCACGCTAAAACCCAAGGTCCCTCCGGGACAGGCGCGTGATTTCCGCGAACCGCTGTACTTCTCCTCGCCCCTCGCCCCGCGCGGCAAACTGGAGTTGCATTACGCCGTGTTGAACACCCGCGGCGAATAGGGATCTCACATGCATCAAAGACGCGATGAATATAAGGGGAGACTTACGCCCTGAGCCGAACCATCGGCGCGCGCATCAAGAAACCGCTTGCCCTGCCGCCTGCAGATCGGCGTGATAAGAAGAACGCACCATGGGTCCGCTGGCCACATTGGCAAAACCCAGGGCCTTGGCCCGTTCCCCCAGGACAGTGAATTCATCCGGGGTCACATACCTTTTCACTGGGAGATGGTGACGGCTGGGTTGCAGGTACTGACCCAGGGTCAACATGTCCACACCATGTTCCCGCAGATCCTTCATCACCTGTTCGACCTCCTCGAAGGTTTCGCCCAGACCCAGCATCAGGCCCGACTTGGTGGGAACCTGGGGGTAGCGCTCCTTGAAGCTCTGCAACAAGCGCAGCGATCCCAGGTAATCCGCCCCCGGACGCACCGCCTTGTAAAGCCGCGGGATGGTCTCCAGATTGTGATTGAACACGTCGGGCGGGGCCTGCTCCATGATCGCCAGGGCCACATCATGGCGGCCGCGGAAATCGGGCACCAGGATCTCGATCTTGGTGTGGGGCGACTGGAGTCGCACCGCCTCGATACAGGCCTTGAAATGCCCGGCGCCGCCGTCGCGCAGATCGTCACGATCCACCGAGGTAATCACCACGTAGCGCAGGCCCATGGCGGCAATGGTCTTGGCCAGGTTGGCCGGCTCTTCCGCATCCAGTGTCCCGGGACGGCCATGGGCGACGTCGCAAAACGGACAACGCCGCGTGCAGATATCGCCCATGATCATGAAGGTCGCGGTACCGTGGCTGAAGCATTCACCGAGGTTGGGGCAGGAGGCCTCTTCGCATACCGTATGCAGGCGGTGCTCGCGCAACACCGACTTCAGCCGCGACACCTCAGGCGCGGTGGGCGCCTTGGCGCGGATCCACTGCGGCTTGCGCTGGAATTGCACGGTAGGCTCGATCTTGACCGGAATGCGCGCCACCTTGGCGGCGCCGCGTTCACGCACCGTACCGGCAACTTCTTTCTTAATCGACGACATACATACTCCTCTATTGCCCAAACCGGCGGCGCATGAACTCAGCCCGCTCCATCATCCGTCCACACCCCCGCCAAGCCGAGTCGCCCGGCAAGTTTATCGGCCAGGCGGCGGGCAAGCACTTCTTTCTCCTCCACTACCGCCAAATCGGCGAGCTGCGTCACGGCCATGCCGGGATAACCACAGGGATTAATGCGGCTGAAAGGCTCCAGATCCATGGCCACATTGAAACTAAGACCATGATAACAGCAGCCGCGCCGCACCCGCAGCCCCACCGCAGCAATCTTGGCCCCATTCACATAGACACCCGGGGCCTCACGACGACCGACTGCCACGACCCCATATTCGGCCAACAGATCGATGACCGCCTGTTCCAGCGCCATCACCAGTTGCCTGGGACCCAGCCCTAAGCGGCGCAGATCCAGCAGGGCATAGGCCACGATTTGCCCGGGGCCGTGATAGGTAACCTGGCCGCCGCGATCCACCGCCACGACGGGTATCGCTCCCGGGTCCAGTACATGCTCGGGCTTGCCGTTGAGACCCAGGGTATACACCGGCGGGTGCTCCACTAGCCACAATTCATCGCCACTATCCGCAGCCCGGTTTTCGGTGAAGGCCTGCATGGCCTTCCAGACCGCGATGTAGTCCCGTCTTCCCAACGCCCGCACCATAAGCTTGCCCGCCGCGGCGCTCATAGCGCGACCAATACCTGCTCACTGGCCACCAGATCATGATAGATGGCATCCAGCTGCGCCCGGCTGGTGGCCACTATGGTAACCGTGACCGCCAGATATTTTCCTCCCGCGCTGGGGCGCACCGTCACCGCCGCCTCGCCAAGGTCCGGGGCGTGGCGCCGCACGATACCCACCACCAAGGCATCGAAGGTCTCCGAGGCCAGGCCCATGACCTTGATGGGAAAGCTGCAGGGAAACTGCAGGGGGGATTGATCGGGATCGGACATTCGATCTTCATCGCGACGCATGGTCATGCAACTCTACGCGGGCGGCTGGACTCTGACCAGCACCTGCCGCTCAAGCCGCCGGCGCCTCGCCCCGTTCACGCACAACCTGCTTGTAATCCTGATACAAAGCCGTCATCCGCCGCCATAACGCGCCGGGCTTGCCATCCCCCACTGCACGTTCATCCAGCCGGGTCACCGGCAATATTTCCCGGGTGGAACTGGTCAACCACACCTCTTCTGCATCCGCCAGGTCTTGCGGCGTAATCGCGGCTTCGCGATAGGCGATGGCGTGAGCCGCCGCCAGTTCCAAAACCAGGTCGCGGGTAATGCCCGGCAACAGGTAGGCACCCTTGGGCGGGGTGATCAGTTCACCGCCTTTGACGATGAACAGATTGCTCGCCGCGCCTTCATTGACTAGTCCGTCACGCACCAGGATCGCCTCCACGGCCCCTCGATCGACGGCCTGTTGCCGCAACAGGATATTGGGCAACAAGGTAATGGCCTTGATATCGCAGCGCTGCCAGCGGATGTCCGGCAAACTGATGGCCGCCACCCCGTGTTTCGCCACCTCCGCCGCCTGCGGCCGCAACGGACTGCTGGCGGCATAGACCGTAGGCTTCACCTCTTTGGGAAAGGCGTGATCGCGGGGGGCGACGCCCCGGGTAATCTGCACGTACACCGACTGATCGCCGGCGCCGTTGCGCGTCACCAGATCCTGTAGACAGCGCCGCCACTCGTCGCTGCTCAGGGGATTGAGCAGGCGTATTTCCGCCAGGCTGCGCGCCAGGCGTTGCAGATGTTGCTCCAGCCTGAACAAGCGGCCGCCGTATACCGGGATGACCTCGTAAATGCCGTCACCGAAAACAAAACCCCGGTCCATGACTGAAATCTGCGCCCGCTCTACGGGCAGGAATTCACCGTTGAGATAAACTATGCCCATAACCGCGCCGCCTATTCAAACCACAGCTTGATATCGTCCACCACCTGCTGGAAAATGCCGCCCTCGGCCACATCCTGCAGGGCTACCAAGGGCTTGACCACCACAGTCTGACCGTCGAGACTGACGTTGAGACTGCCGTATGGCGCCCCTTTGCTCGCGGGAGCAATGATGGGTTGTTGCAACTTCATCTGGGCATCCAGCTTGGAATACTCCCCGCGCGGGATAGTGACATACAGCTCATGCTGCAGACCCACCGGCAATTTCTCGGTTGCACCTTTCCAGATCCGCACCGTAGACAGGGGTTGATTGGCGCCATACAGACGGTGGGTTTCATAAAAACGAAAGCCGTAGCTCAACAATTTCTGGCTCTCTTCCGCCCGCGCCTCTTCACTATCGGTACCCAGAACCACGGAGATGAGTCGCATATTGTCTTGCAGGGCCGAGGCCACCAGACAATAACCCGCCGATTCGGTATGACCGGTCTTGACGCCGTCCACAGACTTGTCGCGCCACAATAATTTATTGCGGTTGTGCTGGGTAATACCGTTGAAAGTGAAGGTTCGCATGGAATACAGCTGATAATGATCGGGATACTCCCGGATGATGGCCCGCGTCAGCACAGCCAGATCACGCGCTGTGGTGTAATGATCAGGATTGGGCATGCCGGTACTGTCCACAAAATGGGTGCCGGTCATCCCCAGGCGTTTCGCCTCTTGATTCATCATCGACACGAACACCGATTCGCTGCCGCCTACATATTCCGCCAGAGCCACCGTGGCATCGTTGCCCGATTGCACGATCATGCCTTTGAGCAGGTCTTCCACGGAGACCTTCTTTCCCACCGGAACGAAGGTGCGAGAACCTCCCATGCGCCAGGCACGCTCGCTGATAGTCACCATATCATTGAGTTTGATACGACCGTCCCGCAACTCCTTGTAGATGACATATGAAGTCATCAGCTTGGTCAGACTCGCCGGCTCCATGCGCTCATCGGCCTTGGACTCCGCCAAGACCTGTCCGCTGTCATAATCCATCAAGATATAGGCCCGCGCGTTGACGGTGGGCGGCGGCGGCACGTTCAGCGCAGCGGCGGCACCCAAGGATGTCGCGACGGCGCCCAGGCAAAATAACACCCGCAGCATTACGCGGAAAAATGAACTCATAAAGATCAACTTCACTGGCAGAAACCCTTGTTGATTGATTGCCTCAGCTATTCGCTGCAGCTGGATAATCGGTAAGGACGGAGGCGGATGCGAAACGCTATTTTAGCGTGCCTGCAGCCAATTTACAGCCCCGGCGGCGAATGACGGGCTTAATTAATCACTACTTGAGAATCGATGACGCCGATATCCGTCAACTTGCGGGTCAACTGGTCCACCTTCTCGACACTGGGCAGTGGACCGATGCGCACCCGATAGATCGGACTGGCGGCATTATCGTTGGCGCCCTTGCTGACCTGAATTACAGCCCCCGGACCGAGAGAAGCCACCCGCTGCGACAGACGCTCCGCATTCTCGCGGTCGGCGAAGGCACCGATCTGTAAATAGAGGGCGGCCGAGGCATCCGCTGCAGTCGACGTATTCTTCGCCTCAGCGGCTTGCGTTGCGGCTGGCGCGGCCGGATCGATGGCGCGCACTTCCACCAGACCGGTACCCTCGGCGGTGATACCGAGCTTTACCGCCGCCACATAGGAAAGATCGATGAGACGATTGTGCAGAAACGGTCCGCGATCGTTGACCTTGACGATCACCTTGCGGCCGTTGCGCAGATTGGTGACCTGCACATAGGTCGGAATCGGCAAGGTGGGATGGGCCGCGGTCATGGCGTTCATGTCATAGGGTTCGCCGCTGGACGTGCGGTGCCCATGGAATTTAGAGCCGTACCACGAGGCGATGCCGCGCGCCACATAGCCCTTACTGCTTTTCATGACATGGTAACGCTGGCCGTTCACATCATAATAAGTCGGATTGCCGTAGGGGCTGCGGGCCTCGATGCGGGGCACCGCGTTGGGAACCGTCGCGGCATCCACTGGACGGGCGGGCGGTCCGTCATCGCCCCCCCCCCATCCGATGTGAGAAGCAGGCATGGTGCCACATGCGGAGAACAAGGGCAGCAGCAGCAAAGCACACCAGCCGCGCCAACTGCTGCAGGATAAATATGCCGAACTTGAAATTGACGCACTCGTCATACTAGCGACCTGATTGTCCGGCATGCGCCAAGCGCTCGTTGCGCCGGGCGCGGATCTCTTCGCTCAATTGATAAACCGCCATGGCATACAAGGGACTGTGATTATAGCGGGTAATGACATAAAAATTCTGCAAACCCGCCCAATATTCCGGACCCTGCTTTTGCTCCAATTCTATGAGCGCGACCCTTTCGTCCCCGGACAGCGCCTGCGCCATCTCGATTCCTTGCCGCTGCAAATCCACGACCTGGAGGGAAGGCTTGAGTCCCTTGTCCACCAAAGCTTGAGGATGTCCTCCGCTGACGGTTACGGGAACCGCCACCGCTCCGCCCCGTTCCCAGCCGTGTTCCTTGAAGTAATTGGCGACACTGCCGATGGCGTCGGCGGTGTTGTGCCATAAATCCCGCTTACCGTCGCCGTCGAAATCGATGGCATAGTGGCGGAAGCTGCTGGAGATGAATTGGGTCTGACCCATGGCGCCGGCATAAGACCCGGTTAGGCTCAGCGGATCGACGCCCTCCTCCCGGGTCAGTAATAAATATTGCTCCAGCTCACTCTTGAAGAAGGCGGCACGCGGCGGATAATTAAACGCCAGGGTGACCAGTGAATCCATGACCCGGTAGGAACCTTGGCGACTCCCGTAACGGGTTTCCACCCCCAGAATGGCGGTGATGATCTGCGGCGGCACGCCGTAAATTGCCTCGGCGCGCTCCAACAACTTGGCATTCTGATCCCAGAACGCCACGCCGCCCTCGATACGTGCCGTCTGCAAAAAGATCGGCCGGTATTGATACCACGGCTTGCTTTCCGCCGGACGGGAAATGGCGGCTATGATATCGCTGCGTACCCTGGCCGCCTTAAACCATGCCGCCAATTGCGCCGGTTCGAAACCATGCCGCTGCGCCATCTCGGCGATAAAGGCGCGCATGCCGCCTTGCCGGGATAGGTCCGGCACCCTGGCCATGCTGGTGCATGCCGCCAGAAACAGTGAAATAATCACGATACTTCGCCAAGTCTTCATAAACAATCCGTATTAGCTGGACAACAGGCGGCGATGTGTATGTATGGACATCAAGACACCGAAAGCGGCCATCATGGTCACCAAGGAGGTGCCGCCGTAACTCACCAAGGGTAACGGCAATCCCACCACGGGCAACAAGCCGGTGACCATGCCGATATTGACGAACACATAGACGAAGAAGGTCAGTACCAAGCTGCCGGCGACCAGGCGATTGAAACTGTTCTGAGCCTGCGTGGAGATATAGAGTCCGCGCGCCACGATAAAAAAGTAGATCGCCAACAGCAGCAAAATCCCGATAAAACCGAACTCCTCCGCCAACACCGCAAATATAAAATCGGTGGAATGCTCCGGCAGGAAATCCAAATGCGCCTGGGTACCGTTTAACCAGCCTTTGCCGTACAGACCGCCCGAACCGATGGCGATTTTTGATTGAATAATGTGATAACCGGCGCCCAGGGGATCGTTCTCGGGATTCAAAAAGGTCAGCACCCGCTGTTTCTGATAATCGCGCAGAAAATACCACAACACCGGTGCGGCGGTGCCCAGTACGCCCAGCACCGAGGCAACCAAACGCCAGGATATGCCGGATAACAGCAACACGAAGACACCGGAACTCGCCACCAATAAGGCGGTGCCCAGATCGGGCTGGCGGATGATCAGGAAGGTCGGGATCACGATTATCAGACTCGCCGCCGCCACGGCGCGCCGGCTTGGCGGCAGAGGGTTTTCCGCCAGATACCAGGCGACCATCATCGGCACCACCACCTTCATCATTTCCGAGGGCTGAAAGCGCAGCACCCCGAAATCCAGCCAGCGCTGCGCACCCTTGCCGATCTCGCCCATCACCAGCACCGCCAGCAATAAAATCACCCCAATGCCGTATATCCACGGCGTCCAGCGCGCGAAGTGTTGCGGCGGGACCCGCGCCAGGATGAGTAACACGGCAAACCCCGCCGCCAGGCGAATCGACTGACGAATGATGACATCCATATCTTGACCGCTGGCGCTGTAGAGCACGACCAAGCCAACCGCGGAAAGCAACAGCAAGCCCACCAACAACGGTACGTCCATGTGCAGTCCGCGCATCAGCCGACCTTGGCGACGGCGCTCATACCAGCGGGTTTGTTGAGTATCGATAGCCATGTCTATAACGCCGGTTTTGAAGAAAAATAGCGATCCATCACCGCTCGGGCGATGGGCCCCGCCGCACTGCCGCCGTGCCCACCGTTCTCGACCACCACCGCGATGGCGATCTCTGGATCATCGGCCGGGGCAAAGGCGATAAATAAGGCATGATCGCGCAGGCGTTCCTCCACATCTGCAGCCTTATATCTTTCATTCTGTTTGACACCGAAAACCTGTGCCGTACCGGTCTTGCCGGCGATGAGATAAGGCGCGTCGCGGCCTACGCCGTAGGCCGTACCGGTCGGAGTATTCACCACATCCACCATGGCGGAGATCACGGTATCCCAATTTTTGGGTGCGGCAATGGGCACCTTGCCTTCCGGCAAGGGCGCTTCCGCCACAATTTCGCTGCTGCGGGAAGCTTGGGTCGCATGCACGATGTGAGGTTGAAGGATAGTACCGCGATTGGCAAGGATGGCCGTAGCCTCCGCCAACTGCAGCGGTGTCACCAGATTGTATCCCTGGCCGATGCCGCTGATCAGCGTCTCTCCCGGATACCAGACCTCGTGACGCGCGGCTCGCTTCCATTCCCGCGACGGCAGCAACCCCGAAAGTTCTCCCGGCAGATCGATGCCGGTCCTCTTGCCCAGGCCAAAATAGCTGAGGTATTTATAGATGCGATCGACTCCCAGGTCATGGGCCAGCTGGTAAAAATACACGTCGCAGGAATGCACGATGGCCGAGGTCACGTTGATAATGCCATGCCCCCCCCGCTTCCAATCGCGATAACGGTGGCTGTCGCCGGGTAGAGAATACGAACCTTGGCACAACACCTGGGTGTCAGGCGTCACTTCCTTATATTCCAGACCGGCCAGGGCCATGAAGGGTTTGATCGTCGATCCCGGAGGATACTGCCCGGTCAAGGCGCGATTGAACAGCGGTTGATCGATATCTTCCTGGAGACCCTGGTATTGCACGGAACTGATTCCATTGACGAAGAGATTGGGATCGACGCCGGGGACACTGGCCATGGCCAACACCTCACCGGTCTTGGGATTGATCGCCACCAGCGCACCCCGCTTACCCTTCATTGACTGTTCGGCGACCATCTGCAAATCCATATCGATGGTCAAATACAGATTCTCGCCGGGCTTGGGCGGAATACGCTGCAGAACCCGCAAGACCCGGCCGCGGGCATTACTCTCCTCGTGCTGATAACCCACCGTCCCATGCAAGATGCTTTCATAGGATTTTTCGACGCCGGTCTTGCCGACATGGGTGCTGCCACTGTAATTGGAGGGATCGAGTTCGTTCAGTTCGTTTACATTGATACGGCCGACATAGCCTATGGTATGCGAGGCGATCTTGCCGAAGGGATAATCGCGGGTCAGTCGCGCCTGGATATCCACACCGGGAAAACGATAGCGGTTGATGGCGAAGCGCGCCACTTCCTCCTCGCTGAGACGGAAACGCAGGGGGATCGACTCGAAAGGACGCTTCTGCTGCAACCGTTTGCGGAAACTGTCTAGATCGTCGTCGCTGATGGTAATCAGCTTTCTCAAACCCGCCAGGGTGGCTTCCAGATTATCGGTCTGCTCGGGAATGACCTCCAGGCTGAATGACGGCAGATTCTGCGCCAACAGCACGCCATTGCGATCGAAGATTAAACCCCGGGTGGGCGGGACCGGAACGATATTGACGCGGTTCTTTTCCGAGAGCGTGGCGAAATGTTCGTGGCTGAGAATCTGCAGGTACACCAGGCGCACCACCACCACACCCAGCAGCAAGCCCACACATACCAGGGCGATCACCACGCGGCTGGTGAAGATGTGGGTCTCTCGGAGATGATCTTTTAGGGGCGTGCGGTGCAGCATGGCATGGGTGCAGAGATCATGTTACATGGAAGCGGCGGCGCACGCCCCGCAGTCCCGCGAACATCCACGGCCATAACAGCGCGCTGGTGATGCTCGGCAGCCAATAGCTGAACGTACCTCGCGACTGACCGATTATCCCCAATACCCACAGCACCAATAATTGATGAAGTGCGATAAACACCATAATCGTCAATGCCTGCTGCCATAGTGGAAAGACCCGTATCCGTCGGTGAAGTTTCAAGGCGAGATAGGCCATCACCGCATAACCCAAGGCATGCTGGCCCAGCAAGGCGCCGCGCAGCACATCCACCACCAGACCCACCGACCAGCCGATACCCACGCCCACCCGCTGCGGCAAGGCCAGACACCAGTAGATCAACACAATCGCCGTCCACTCGGGGCGGAACGCAACGATCCAGTCCGGGAGCGGCATGACATCCAGCAGCAGGGCGCCGATAAAGGTGGCGATGACGACCCAACCGCGATGATGAGTGGCCAGCACCATATTCAGCGCCCCTTGCCGGGGGCCGGCGGCTTGGCGGCTGTGGACGGACAAGGCCCCTGGTCGGGATCGCAGGTATCCGCCGCATCCTGCGCCGAGGTCCACACCAGCAATACCTCGCGACTCTGCTCCAGGCGCGCCGTGGGACTCGCAGTCACGTCGGCAAAGGGTTGGCCGGGATTGCGCTCGACCTTTTTGACCACCGCCACCGGATATCCGGGAGGAAAACGTCCACCCAGCCCGGAGCTCACCAATAGATCACCCTCCTGGATATCGGCGTTCAGCGGCAGATGCGGGATATCCAAACGATCCGCGGCGCCGGTACCCATGGCGATGGCACGCAAGCCGTTACGGTTCACCGCCACCGGTATGGCGTGACTGGGATCGGTAATCAACATGGCGGTACTGGTGAACGGCGCCACATGCACCACCTGCCCCATCACCCCCTCGGCGTCGACGATGGGTTGACCGACACTAACGCCGTCATGGCTACCCTTATTAATGACGATTTCCTGAGAAAAGGGATCGAAGTCCACCTCCAACAACTCGGCCACCACGACCCGTTCCCCCACCTTGACGGAGGAATCCAGCAGGGCGCGCAGGCGCTCATTCTCGGCTTCGAGCGCCGCCATCTTTTGCAGGCGGGCACTCTGCAACAGGTGCTGGGAACGCAGCGCGGCGTTTTCCTGTTCCAGGGATTCACGGCTGCTCAAGGCCTCACCCACCCAATGGCCGACCCCGATGGGCACGCCAAGCAGATACTGCAGAGGAGAGACCACGAAGGACAGGGCCGATCTAACGCTTTCCAAATGGTGCTGGCGATGATCGACGGTCATCAGCACCAAAGACACCACTACGAACACCACGAGTCGGATATTCTCGGACGGCCCCCGTATGAAAAGCGGCTTAATGGATGGATCCCTCGAAAACCGCCGATATCGGCGCAGCCGGCGTCCCGATCATCACTGCCGGCTTACCGCAAAGGCAACGGGCTCGTCTTCCGAGCAGAAGCGCCGCCGCCACTGACTATTCGACCACAAATACGTCGCCACCACCTTCGTCTATCATCTCCAGGGCTTTGCCGCCGCCGCGGGCGACACAGGTAAGCGGATCTTCGGCCACCACCACCGGCAAACCGGTTTCCTCGGTCAGCAGGCGATCCAGATCGCGCAGCAGCGCACCGCCGCCGGTCAGCACCATACCACGTTCGGCGATATCGGCGCCCAGGTCCGGCGGAGTCTGTTCCAGGGCGGTCTTCACCGCACCGACAATACCCGACAATGGATCCTGCAGGGCCTCCAGGATTTCATTGCTGTTCAATTTAAAGCTGCGCGGCACACCTTCGGAAAGATTGCGACCCTTGACCTCCAGTTCGCGCACCTCTTTGGCCGGATAGGCCGACCCGATTTCATGCTTGATCTTCTCCGCAGTGGACTCGCCGATGAGGGTGCCGTAATTGCGCCGCACGTAGTTAATGATGGCCTCGTCGAAACCGTCGCCGCCGATGCGCACCGACGCGGAGTAGACGATGCCGTTCAAGGAAATGATCGCCACTTCGGTGGTGCCGCCGCCGATGTCCAAGACCATGGAGCCGCGCGCCTCGCTCACCGGCATCCCGGCGCCGATGGCCGCCGCCATGGGTTCCTCGATGAGATAGACCTCGCGGGCGCCAGCGCCCGCCGCCGATTCCTTGATGGCGCGCCGTTCCACCTGGGTGGAACCGCAGGGTACGCAGATCAACACTCGGGGACTGGGATGGAAGAAGCGGGTTTCGTGCACCTTATGGATGAAGTATTGCAGCATCTTCTCGGTAATAGTGAAATCCGCGATCACGCCGTCCTTCAAAGGGCGAATGGCGGTGATATTGCCCGGAGTGCGGCCGATCATGGCCTTGGCCTCGGCACCCACGGCGGCGATGGCCTTGGGACCACCCGGTCCGCGGTCCTGACGCACTGCCACCACCGACGGCTCGTTCAAGACTATCCCTTTACCGCGGACATATATAAGTGTGTTGGCGGTTCCAAGGTCGATGGACAGATCGTTGGAAAAAAGTCCGCGAAAGCGTTTGAAGAACATAAAGATGGGTTATCCTGTGGCAAGAAATATATGGTCTGGCTTCCCTGGCCCTTGCCAGACAAAGGGCTCGCTTTTCAGCGCTGTGTAATTTAACAACCTGCCGGGGTTTGGGGCAAGCAGGTAAGTGTGATAACTTTCGCTCTCTTGAAAAACCATGGAGTCACTCATCCCATGAGTCTGCAGCATTCCGATATCGAAAAAATCGCCCATTTGGCGCGACTGGCCGTCACCGAGGAAGATGTGCCGCGCTATGTGCGCGAACTTTCCAACATCCTCCACATGGTGGAACAGATGAACAGTGTGGATACCCACGCCGTGGTTCCCATGGCCCACCCCATGGAGGCCGGCCAGCGGCTGCGCCCCGATGACATCACCGAAACCGATCACCGGGAACAATTCCAATCCGTCGCCCCGCAAGTCGAGGCGGGATTGTATCTGGTTCCCAAGGTTATCGAATGAAACGGCCCCGCACTTTAACTCAGTTTGAAGGATAGTTGCTGAATGCACAACCAAACCCTAGCCGAGCTCGCTCAGGCGCTGCGCAACAAGGAATATTCCAGCGTCGAACTGACTCGTCATTTCCTGGACCGCATCGGGCGCCTGGATGCGCAGATCAACAGCTTTATCACCGTCACGGAAGAATCCGCCCTGGACGCCGCGGCCACGGCGGACCGCCGCCTGCACAGCGGCGACGCCCCTGCACTCACCGGCGTCCCCTTCGCGCATAAGGACATCTTCTGCACCGAAGGCACCAAGACCAGTTGCGGCTCCAAGATGCTGGACAACTTCATCGCGCCATATGACGCCACCTGCGTCACCAAACTCAAGGCGGCGGGCACGGTGATGCTGGGCAAGACCAACATGGATGAATTCGCCATGGGCTCCAGCAATGAAACCAGTTACTACGGACCGGTGCGCAATCCATGGGACACGGCTGCCGTTCCCGGCGGCTCGTCCGGCGGTTCGGCGGCGGCGGTGGCGGCACGCCTCATCCCCGGCGCCACCGGCACCGACACCGGCGGTTCTATCCGTCAGCCGGCGGCATTGTGCGGCATCACCGGCATCAAGCCCACCTACGGCCGGGTATCGCGCTACGGCATGATCGCCTTCGCCTCCAGTCTGGACCAGGGCGGCCCCATGGCGCGCACCGCGGAAGATTGCGCCTTGCTGCTGGGCGCCATGGCCGGCTTCGATCCGCGGGATTCCACCAGCGTCGAACAGGCGGTGCCCGATTACAGTGCCAGTCTCAACAACTCCATCGAGGGACTCAAGATCGGCCTGCCCAAGGAGTACTTCAGCGACGGCCTGGACGGCGAAGTGGCCAAGACCATCGAAGCGGCCATTCAGGAATTCCGCACCCTGGGCGCGGAGGTGGTGGAGATTTCCCTGCGCAACACCCAGCTCGCCGTCCCCACTTATTATGTAGTGGCGCCGGCGGAGGCCTCCTCCAACCTATCGCGTTACGATGGGGTGCGTTTCGGCCACCGCTGCGCGGAACCCAGGGACCTCATGGACCTGTACAAGCGCTCCCGCGGCGAAGGCTTCGGCGCCGAGGTGAAACGCCGCATTATGATCGGCACCTATGTATTATCCGCCGGCTATTACGATGCCTATTACCTCAAGGCACAGCAGCTGCGGCAACTCATCAGCCAGGACTTCAAACAGGCTTTCAAGGACGTGGACGTGATCATGGGACCGGCCACCCCCACCGCCGCCTTCAACCTCGGCGAGAAAGTGGATGATCCGGTCACCATGTACCTGTCGGACATCTACACCATCGCCGTCAACCTGGCGGGGCTGCCCGGCATGTCCATCCCGGCCGGCTTCGTCGGTAAGCGACCGGTAGGCCTGCAACTTATCGGCAATTATTTCGACGAGGCGCGTCTCCTCAATGTCGCCCACCGCTATCAGCAGGCGACTGACTGGCATGCACGTAGTCCGGAAGGATTTGAATGAACGCGGCTTACCTCATGATTCGTCACTCGCCATCTGTCACTCGCACTTCGGAACTTTGAATATGGAATGGGAAACAGTCATCGGTCTTGAAATCCACGCCCAGCTGGCTACCCGCAGCAAGATCTTCTCCGGCGCGGCCATCGCCTACGGCGCGGCCCCCAACACCCAGGCCTGCGCCGTGGATCTCGGCCTGCCCGGGGTATTGCCGGTGTTGAATAAAGAGGTAGTGCGCATGGCGGCGAAATTCGGCCTGGCCGTCGGCGCCACGGTGGCGCCGCGCTCGGTGTTCGCGCGCAAGAATTACTTCTATCCCGATCTGCCCAAGGGTTATCAGATCAGCCAGTACGAACTGCCCGTGGTGCAGCACGGCCAGGTGCAGATTGAATTGGAGGACGGCGAGGTCAAGACCATCGGCGTCACCCGCGCCCATCTTGAAGAAGATGCCGGCAAATCCCTGCACGAGGATTTTCACGGCCTGACCGGCATCGACCTCAATCGCGCCGGCACGCCCCTGCTGGAGATCGTCTCCGAGCCGGATATGCGCTCCGCCAAAGAGGCGGTGGCCTATATGAAGAAGATCCACTCCCTGGTCACCTATCTGGAGATCTGCGATGGCAACATGCAGGAGGGTTCTTTCCGCTGCGACGCCAATGTCTCGGTGCGCCACAAGGGCGAGCATCGCTTCGGCACGCGCTGCGAGATCAAGAACCTCAATTCCTTCCGCTTCGTGGAGCGCGCCATCAATTTCGAAGTCGAGCGCCAGATCGAGATCCTGGAGTCCGGCGGCAAGATCTCGCAGGAGACCCGCCTCTACGACGCCAACAAGGACGAGACCCGCTCAATGCGTTCCAAGGAGGAGGCCTTCGATTACCGTTACTTTCCCGATCCCGATCTGCTGCCCCTGGAAATCGCCCCGGCCTTCGTCGAAGAGGTGCGCGCCACCCTACCGGAACTGCCTGATGAAAAGCGCGAGCGTTTCTGCACTGAATTCGGCCTGCCGCCCTATGACGCCGGCGTGCTTACCGCCAGCCGGGTTCTTGCGGACTATTTTGAAGCGGCGCTGGTCGCCAGCGGCGGCGAACCCAAGCTCGCCGCCAACTGGGTGATGGGCGAACTGCTGGGCGCCCTCAACAAAGAAGGCAAGGAGCTGGCCGACAGCCCGGTGAGCGCCGCGCTGCTGGGCGGCATGCTGAAGCGCATCGCCGACAACACCATCTCCGGCAAGATCGCCAAGCAGGTCTTCGAGGCCATGTGGAACGGCGAAGGCGACGCCGACACCGTCATCGAGAAACACGGCCTCAAACAGGTCACCGACAGCGGCGCCATCGAGAAGATCATCGACGAGGTGCTGGCCAACAACCCGCAGCAACTGGCGGACTACAGGTCAGGCAAGGACAAGTTGTTCGGCTTCTTCGTCGGCCAAGTGATGAAGGCCAGCCAGGGCAAGGCCAACCCGCAGCAGTTGAACGAGTTACTTAAGAAGAAACTCAGCACCTAAGTTCACTACAAGTTGAATAAAAACATTGCGTCATTCCGGCGCAAGCCGGAATGACGGCGTAGAATAATTCCTTCCTAAACTCATAATTTCTTCTTCGCCGCCTTGGCGATCAAGATCACTACCCCCGCCGCACGATCACCACCAAGGCCGCTGCGGAGATCAGCGTCAACACCGCCGCTACGATGAAAGCGGTGGTCATCCCCGCGATCTGCCACAAGCCACCGAATAACAAGGCACCCGGCAAGGCGCACAGACCGCTCAGCATGTGATAGGCACCGAAGGCAGTGGCCTTGTTCTCAGCCGGCGCCACGTCGCCGATCAAGGCTAACTCCGCGCCTTCGGTGGAGGCAACGGCCGCTGCATAGGCTAGCAACAGCGCCCAAGCGGACCATAATCCGTTCCCCAGCACGGCCAACATCGTCAATAACACCACCCGTGCACTCCAGCCGCCGATCACCACCTTCAATCGGGAAATCATGTCGGACAACATGCCGAAGGGCATGGCCACCACCATCTTGACCGCGTGCATGGCCGCCCACAACAAGGGAACCCATACGATCGCGAAGCCGTGGGCCCGCATCCACAGCACCAGAAAGGCATCCGGTACGGAGGCCAACGCCAAGGCGGCAGCGGCGATAATCAAACCTTTCAGGCGGCTGTCCAAATCGCGCCAGGCAAATCGCGGGACGCTCTCCATAACGGTCGGCGTCGAAGTAGCCGGCAGGCCAAAGATCAACAGCAACATCACGAATAAACCTGGAATGACCGAAGCGAAAAATACATCGCGCAAGGGTACGTTTGCCGCCAACAAGGCAAAGGCCAGCAAAGGCCCGAGCACCGCGCCGCTGTGATCCAGGGCACGATGGAATCCGAATGCACGGCCGCGAATGCTCGGCGACACCGATGCGGCGATCACGGCGTCGCGGGGTGCGGTGCGCAGCCCCTTGCCCACCCGGTCCAGGAAACGCAGGCTCAGCACCAAGGCCCAGCCCAAGGCAAAGCCGATCATGGGCCGAGCGGCATTAGAAAGACCGTAACCGCCCAGCATCAAGCCCTTCTGATTCCAACCGCGGTCCGCCAGCCAGCCCGCCACCAATTTAAGGATACTGGCTGTGGCCTCGGCTACTCCTTCGATCAGTCCCACCACCACCGGCCCGGCCCCCAAGGTGGCAGTCAAGAACAGCGGCAGCAGGGGCGCCAACATATCGCTGGCGGCATCGTTGAGCAGCGAGACCCCGCCGAGGACCAGCACCGTGCGCGGCAATGAGAAGGGATTGGTTTTCATGACTGGGCTTATGCGCTGTCCACCGGATCTCGCTGATATATTGCATGCTTATGCCGCTTGACGAGTCCGTCATAGTACAAGATCGCAGCACAAGTCCGGCCATAAATATCTGACTGAAATAGTCATAATACCCATATATTTAATATTGACATTACGGCCGCTAATTTCAATAATACATCCTGACTACATCTTTTAATTACTTTCCAGTAGGAGATACCATCATGACCCAGTCCCTCTACGATCAGATCGGCGGCGAAGCCGCGGTCAATGCCGCCGTGGACATCTTTTATCGCAAGGTGCTCGCCGACGACCGCATCAGCGAGTTTTTTGAGGACGTAGATATGGAGAGGCAAGCGGCCAAACAGAAGGCCTTTTTGACTGTAGCCTTCGGCGGCCCCAATAATTACACTCACAAGGCCATGCGCGAAGGCCATGCCCACCTGGTGAAGCGCGGTCTAAATGACAGCCATTTCGATGCCGTGATGGAAAATTTGGGCGCAACGCTGCAAGAGCTCAACGTCCCTGCCGAGCTGATCGCCGAGGCGGCCGCCATCGCCGAGAGCACGCGCAACGACGTGTTGGGCCGCTAAGCACGGGAAAGGGGGGGCCGTGGCGCACACTATTACTTTCGAAAACCGGCAGTACACCTTGCAGGAGCAAGAGTCGGTCCTAGACGGTTTGATGCGGCACGGCCTCGCTATTCCCTCTTCCTGCCGCAGCGGTATTTGCCAAGCTTGTCTGATGCGCGCCGTCGACAAGACACCCCCCGCAGAGGCGCAAAAGGGTTTGAAGGCTGCGCTGCGGGAACACAATCACTTTCTCGCCTGTCAATGCATACCCGTTACGGACATGGAGGTGGCCTTGCCGAACGACGCCGATATACCGCTGCGGAGCGCGCAGGTCGTCGCCAAGGAATCGCTCAGCGACCAAGTCGTGCGGGTGCGCCTGCATTGCGAAGTACCCCTGACATATCGGCCAGGACAATTCATCAATCTAAAACATCAAGGCTTGATGCGCAGTTATTCTCTGGCGAGTGTGCCGGAGATGGATCAGGCGCTGGAACTGCATGTGCAGCGGGTCAACAACGGCAGCATGAGCGGCTGGATACACGAAGAAATGGCGGTAGGTGATAGTGTGCAGATTCAAGGCCCCTTCGGGGATTGCGTCTACACCCTGGGGAATCCTCAGCAGCCCTTGCTGTTGATCGGTACCGGCTGCGGCCTCTCCCCCTTATGGGGTGTACTGCGCGATGCCTTGCATCATGGCCACGCCGCGGCCATCCATCTGTTTCACGGCAGCCGCGACGTCGACGGCCTGTATTTAGTGGACGAATTGCGGGCACTGGCGGAGCGCTACCCCAATTTCTCCTATACGCCTTGTCTTTCGGGCGAAACCGTTCCCGAAGGGTTCAGCTCCGGCCGCGTCAATGTCCTTGCCCTGGCCAGTTACCCGCAACTCAAGGGCTGGCGCGTCTATCTGTGCGGCAATACCAACATGGTGAAAACCACCAAGAAAAAGGTCTTCCTCGCCGGCGCCGCCTTCAAGGACATACTGGCCGATCCCTTCGAATTCAGTCACTGCAAGACGGATTCGGCGACGAGCGCAAGCAGCGCTCGCGTCGCCCTCTAGGCCGGCGCGCTATCGCCTGACTTTGCGCCCGGCCTGCTCACTGCAGTTTCCTTATGGGAATTCTGCTCGCGTTTTTCGTCCTCCGGCGGTAACAGGCTGACCACGGTCCAACCGGGGGCCGGTTCCAATTCGCCCCCCACATAAAAGACCCGCAATTCGCCGCGACCGTCGAGGGCAAACAGAGGAATCAGGCCCTTGCCGTATTTCTCGCGATAGCTGGCATAATCGAAGGTCTCGGAGAGTTGCGTGCCGCGGATCTCGCCGCCTTGACCGATCAAACTCGCCAACATGGTGTGAGTGATGTTTTCCCCGAACAGGCGCGCACCGGCGAAATGGGTGGCGATGACCTGCTTTTCCGGTGCGCCCTTTTCTTCCGCGGTCTGCAGGCTGTACACATTATTGGCGCCGAATTCATTCTTGTAGCGGGTGCAGGCCAGGGCATTGAGCGCGGGGCGGCGCGACATGGCGAACAAGCGACCGACGCCCACCAGATCGAGATGGCGGTCGGCGTGCTCGGATACCACATTGCCGTAATAGGTGGCCAAACCCTCCATGCGCGCGGTGCGGATATCTTCCCAGTAAGTGTCGGCGATGACGGCGCGAAAGCCCTTTTCCATTAAAGCCTTGGCGATGGCGCGCGACACCGAATTGGCGCCGACAATCAGAACCCCGCGCGGCTCGGGCTCCGAGACCTTTAAACGGTTTGCCAGGGGCCGCGCCGTGGCGCTTTGCACAACCACCGTGCCGATAATCACCATGAAGGTCAGGGGCACCAGCAGATCAGCGTCGGCGAAACCCAGATCCTGCAGGCGCAGTGCAAACAAAGCAGAGACCGCCGCCGCGACGATACCGCGCGGCGCCACCCAGCTGAGCAAAACCTTTTCCCGCCATTTAAGCTTGGAACCAAGAGTGGATGCCAGCACCATCGCCGGCCGGGCGATGAACAGGATCACTAGAAACACCAATAACGCGCCCCAACCCACGTCGGCGAACAGTTTGAAATCCACCCGCGCCGCCAGCACGATGAACAACAAGGAGATCAAGAGAACGCTGAGGCTCTCCTTGAAGTCGAGAATATCCTCCATGGAGACATTCTTCATATTTCCCAGCATCATCCCCATAACCGTAACCGCCAGCAGCCCGGACTCGTGCTGCAGAAAGTCGGCGCCGGTAAACACGCCCACCACCAGCGCCAGGGTTGTGACGTTGTGCAAAAACTCGGGGAGGAGATGGCGGCGCAACACGGTCGCCAGGCCATAGGCCGCCGCCGCCCCGGACGCTCCGCCGATCAGCAACATCTTACCGAAGACCAGCAACTCCTGATGATCCTGTCCGGAGACGATGAATTCGAACACCAACACCGCCATCAAGGCGCCCAGCGGATCGATGATGATGCCTTCCCAACGCAAGATGTTGGCCAGACTGCTGATGGGCCGCACGGTACGCAGCAGGGGGACGACCACCGTCGGACCGGTCACCGACACCATGGCGCCGAACAAAAAGGCCATCTGCCAGGAAAAGCCCACGAACCAGTGGGTGGCGGCAGCGACGATCACGGCGTTCAACACCGCCCCGAAGGTCACTAAGTTGCGGACCACACTTCCCAGCCCCTTGATCTCGCTGAGGCGCAAGGTCAGGCTGCCTTCGAAGAGGATGAGCGCCACACCCAGCGACACCATGGGAAACAAGAGATTACCGAACAGCCTATCGGGCTGAATCAAGCCCGTCACCGGACCGAGGAGCAATCCGGACAGCAACAAAAATAAAATCGCCGGCAGCTTGAACCACCAGGCGAGCCACTGACAGCCTATGCCGATGACAACGATCATCGCCAGGGTGATCATGGTGTGCTCGATCATGCGGGAGCTTTCTACAGGACGCTATGCGCCGTGACCACAAGCATAGCAAAAGATGATGGCTTTGCCTGCCGCTACCGCAGGCAAAACACGGCTAACCATCTATTCCGGAACCGCATCTGGTGTTGCGCGATTCGCATATCCGTATATTAATTTGAAGGTTCCTTCTCTCTGGAGAATTATGCCCTTCAGGGTAGAACGGCAGGATGGGGGAGGGCAATAAACTATTTTTCTCG
Organism: uncultured Gammaproteobacteria bacterium; assembly: GCA_963810615.1. Lineage (GTDB taxonomy): Bacteria > Pseudomonadota > Gammaproteobacteria > DRLM01 > DRLM01 > JARRQJ01. The sequence continues at coordinate 819,430 of CAWEOA010000002.1, forward strand.
CTCGCCCTCCCTCACACTAATCCTCTCCCAGGAAGAGAGGGCGATGTTCTGATAGGAGCCGGCAAGAATGTAACTCTGCATTCGTGGTGATGGCTAAATGACGACAGCTTTTAAATCAAAGGAAGCCGTGAGTAATCTTGTGATGTCATTCCGGCGCATGCCGGAATCCAGAAACTCGCCGAATTGAATTCGCTGGATTCCAGGTCTGCACCACGCCCGGGATGACGGAGTATTAAGGCCTGCCCTAATGATGTCCGTTCTTAGGTTCAGCCACCCTGTCCATGACGGCAAACAGCACGCCGGAAATCACCAAGACGACGTGAATGATCACCTTCCACATGAGCTGTGTTTCACCCGAACCCGAGCCCGTGCCCGGCACCAGTATCTTGTCCATATTGACGAAGGACTTGAGCAGCTCGATCGCCGAAATGGCGACGATGGAGGCGATGAGCTTGAGCTTCAAACCGGAGAAATCCACCTTACCCATCCACTCCGGCTTATCTTCATGACCGCCAGCGTCGATCTTGGAGACGAAATTCTCATAGCCGCTGAATATGATGATAAGCAATAGATTGGCTACCAGCGACATGTCCACCAGCGTCAGGATCGCCAGAATGGCATCGCCTTCGGTCGAATCCAGTATATGGGGAGCCACGTGAAAAAACTCTTGGCCAAACTTGACCAACAGTAAGAATACGGCACCCACCAAACCCACATAGAAAGGCGCCAACAGCCAACGGCTGTTGAATATCATCGCCTCCAAACCTTTTTCGAATTTTTTCAACATAGGCGTCATCGATCCTTGGCTACGCGGCACCCGCGAGGTAAACATCATTGTAACCGTCCCCGGGGCCCAAACAAGCCGCCGGGCTTAAATTATATTCTGTAAAGGGTTGCGCTGGGCTTAAGATCGGCGAGATAGGCTTTGCGGCCCAACGGCAAGAATAGTTTTTTGGGCAAATATTGATTGAAGCTGCCGGTTTGAACATAGAGCGCGCCGCGTAACGGTGAGACCGGTTCACAACAAGCGGATAAGCTCAGGACTCTGCGCGTTGCGTATTGTTGAGCGGCTGCGCCTTGTAATCCGCCACGACGTTCTGGTAAAGGTCGACCATGCGCCGCGCCATAACCGGTGCCGACCATGACTTTACATAGTCTTTACCGGCGTCGCTCAGCCGCGCCGCCAATGCGCTATCACCCAGGACACGCACCACGGCCGCCGCGAATTCGCGCGCATCTTCCGTAACCACCTCCGCGCCGCAGCCGGGTTGCAGTACATCTTTGGTCCCCATGACGGCCGTGGAGACCACCGGAACCCCCAGAGCCATGGCTTCCAACAGCACCAGGCCCTGCGTCTCGGTGCGCGAGGCGAATACTTTCACGTCCGCGGAGCGATAACAATCCAGCAACGTGCTTTCGCGGTCCATATTGCCGACGAACAACACATTGTCGGCCAGCCCCAGGTCCAGCGCCTCACGGCGCAAGCTCTGCAGCGCCGAACCTTCGCCGGCAATTACGAACAAGACATCCGCAACCGTCTTCTTGACTTGTCTCACCACACGCAACAGAAAACCGATATTTTTTTCGAAGGCCACCCTGCCGACATGCAAAAGCAAGGGCCGCTTCGGCGGAATATCATGCAGGGCGCGAAAACGCTCGCCGTCACCGCCCGCGAATTGTTCCAGCTGAATCCCGGTAGGCAGCACCTCCATGCGCGACCTCACACCATAACCGGCCAGCACATCGCGCATGGCAGTCGAGGGCACCACTACGGCATCAACCTCATTGCATTGCGCCCGGGAAAAGCGTCGCGCCGCAAAGCGCAGCCATGGCTTAGGCAGAAATGGCACGTAGTGAAACAGATATTCTTCGAAAAAAGTATGATAGGTCTCGATTCGCGGCAGGTTCAGGCGGCGGGCCAGGCTGACTCCGGCATAATGAGCAACGAAGGGCGTCTGGATATGGATCAGATCGAAATCCTGACGCCGCAACTCGCCGCCCAGATCGAGAATCCGCTGCTTATGCATCATACGATCCTCGGGATCGAACGTAACGACGCGCGCGGGAATACGAATCAGCGAGGGAGCGCGCCGCGCCTGCTGCCCATACTCGGGCGCAATGATCGTGACCTCATGCCCCAAAGCTTCCAGCTCCCGCCAAAAGGTCTGCAGCGAAGTCGATACCCCGTTGACGCGGGGAAAGAACACATCGGTGATAAACAGGATACGCACGCGTTTAACTAGCGGCGTCCGCAGCGGCAGGTCACGACAACACCATGAAACTGCCCCGCGCCAACAGCGCGCCGATCAAGGCGCCAGCAAAGACATCGCTGGGATAGTGCAAACCCAGTATCACCCGCGACATGGCCACCATACTGGCAAAGGGTATCAGCAACCAGGCCAGGTTCGGATAATAGACCAAGGCTACCATGGAGAAGGTCACCGCATGCAGGGTATGGCCCGAGGGAAAGCTGCAGAGATCCAGCGGCGCGGTACCGAGGGTAATGCCGCCATGCTGGATATAGGGCCGCTGCCGCACCAGATGTGATTTTAGATATTTGTACAGCGCCAGCCCGACCAGTCCCACAAAGGCCATATGCATGGATGCCCGCAGCGCATCCATGCCATACCACAGGGGCAACATCAACATCAGTACATACCAGAAGACGCCGTCACCCAGGCGGCTGACGACGACAAAAATCCTTTTGATGGTGGAACGGCGGCAAGCGCGATTGCACAACTCGCACAACACCAGTTCCCAGCTCTCCATGCGCTTGAAAGCCGAATGCATACGCATGAATCATACTCACGTTCTATACCTGTGCGTAATATCGGCCGGCAAGATGTCCGCCGCGTGAAGATTAGATGAATTATTTGTGACGCTGTTGCATATATAAAGCAAATATATTAAGCGCGCTGACCCGGGGATATTCAGCCACTCTGGACCATGATCTTGATGATTACAGACATGGCCACACAATCAGCGCGCTTATTTCAAGCGATCACGAATCCTATTTATGCCAGCTGCTGCGCACTGATCGTCCAATTGGCCGCCGGGCGCACCACCGACGCCGATGGCGCCAATGATCTCGTCGCCGACACGAATAGGTCTGCCACCGCCCAGAATTAGAAAGCCAGCAATCATGGATAGATTAGCTGAGCTGGGATTTTTCTGGATCGTATCGAGCATAGCGCTGGTATCATTGCGCGTCGATGCCGATGTATAGGCCTTGCGACGACTTGCATCAATGGTATGCGGACCCGCTCCATCCGCGCGCTGCAATGCCTTGAGTAAACCGGCCCGGTCGACCACCGCAGCGCTAACCTTCCAGCCCTTGCTCGAGCAGAATTCCACCGCAGCTGCGGCGGCATCATTCGCCAAGCTCAAGGATATATCTTTCTCGACCTGTATGTCCTGTGCATTCACAGTCGCCCCGAAAACTGACATGGCAACACCGATTATTACTACCTTCAAACGAAGCTGAAACATGGCTGTTTCCTCCATTACTCTATTTATTGGGAAGATTTCGTAGAAACTACCTCGATCGACAGGCAGCAGGATCGCCTATGAGGAAAATCAGCTTACTTATGTGTTATTCCTATTGAAGGACACCATAAACTTATACGCGAATTTTGTATCGGCCTGAAAGATTCTCGAAGTCAAATTCTGATCGATATATTCATTGAACGTGGGTAGACCATCAAGTTTATCCATATTGTAGAACCCCATCGACCAATACTCAAAATTCCTGCGCATGATGACATCGCCAATGATGTTGATCACATTTCTATGCCGAACATCGTGCCTTATCGTTTCATACAATCCCATAACGACATCCTTTTCACCCTCCAGCATTTGCATAAAGTTTCCACTCTTATATAACAACATTCCCGTTATACCGAGACCCAAGTTCTTCTCGCGGCTTTGCTCCAATAAGGCTACCAACTCATCATCGCTCATCAACTTCACCGCGGAGCTAACATAGATCAAATAATACATAGATTTGCCCTTCACAAAGTGTTTCTACTCACAGCCTATAACCGCATTAATTTCTTATACAGCAGATGCAGTTCCGCAACTTCAAGCTAAGCTTACCTGCCTACACTTTCTCACGGAGTTTATGCTATAAAACTTAACCAGAATCAACTTAAATTGTTCAACGTCCACCGATTCCACCCCGAGAGCAGGACTGAATTAAAAAATAGTACCCTTCAAAGAGTCGTCGCCTTTCCCTCCGGGAGAGGGATAGGGTGAGGGGAATCATGACAAATGGTATCGACCTGACTGACAGCAATGAAGCGCAGCCTAATCCCCCTTAAGCGTAGCGCCTTTGCATACATTAGTGGATGAGCAAATAAATGCATATCGCAAGTGAAACGACAGATAACCCTAATGAGCCGGCGATAATTACTTTATAGGTAGCTATTTGCTTCTGAGCATCTTGACCCGCGCCCTCTAAACTTTGAATAGCCTGCTGGAGCTTCTCGGCGAGCACATGAATTGACTCTGCATTTTGCGTAACGGCCCCTTGGAGTTCTTGAATCTGTTTGGCTACAACCTGATCTGTTTTTGCCGCCTCTGGCTTAGAGGTAAATGCCGGTATTGCGGCCGTTGCCACTTGGGCGATGTAAGGCGCCACAGCTTTAATTATGGGTAGGAATTGGACTGCCATAGTTTGACTCTCCCATTTTATTGCTGAGATCTAACGTCGAAATAAACGGCCGAGAGAAGCGAAGGACCGGCGACCGTAGGGAGCGAATTTAATTGCCTTGTTAAGGCATTTGTTATAAAAGACCATTTTTTCCTAATATTTCTTTCCACTCTTCTACTGCTTGTTTTGCAACTTCCTGAGCTACAACTTCGCTTCCATCGTCTAGCATTATCTGATGCGAGCATGTGCTTTTGCTGACGTCACCCAAAGTAACAGTAACACTTCGACTAACGACATCTGCACCAACTCTAGACGTAGTAAGTTTTAAATGTTTACTTGCATTAGCAAGGTCACAGCTAATCATGATTTTGGGTAATTCTTAACAATATTTTCAATGTTATCTCTTACGGCTTGACCTACCTTGTCGTCGTTTTTTATCCAGTCTTTCAAATGCCAGCAATTCTGAAAAAATGAATACAGATTATCATCTGTAATTTATTGATCCGTAATTGTCGTGCTCCAAGCGGCTGAGCATTCGAACAACTCTGTTGTACTGATCAATGCATGATGATTCGATCATTTAGGAGCCTTAACTTAATTATGTGGTACTTTCGCCGTATAACCCGGAAACCTACGCCGCATAACCTGGCTTGTCAATTTCAAGCTCTTGTTCTATATAGATGTAGACACTACAAACACGGCGACAAGTAAATCGTCGGCTCCGCGCCATGAACTCGATTTACGACCCGGAAACTCCTCAGCCGCTGTATACCCACACACTGGATTTAATCGCCACGAAAAAACCCCGCCGCAGCGGGGTTGATGATTCGGAGAATATGATCAACGCTCTCCGGCTTTCACCACATTGCCGTTAGTGTGGCTCACTAACTCACATAAATTATGCCGTGACCCGCAATACCGAGTTGGTGCCGCCCATGTCGTTGGGCACCCGTATCGGATTGACCGGGTCCTCCTGCCACTCGCCGTCGATGATCACCCGGTATTGATAGGCGCCCGGCGGAATCTTCAACACCTTCTGTACGGTACCGTTGAAGGTGCGAGTCTCGACGCGGTGGTCCGGAATCCAATCGTTGAAGTCGCCCGCTATCTGTAGTTCCTGTCCCATGAAGTGGTGATAGCTCAACACCACCCGCCGTTCGCCGGCCAGCGCCATGCTTTCACTGAAGGTCATGCTGGTGGGATGTGCCGCATTGGTCGTTTCGATCTCTTCTTCGGCGACCGCCTCGACTTCGCCGGTCAACAGTTCCGTCAGATTCAGGAAGTCTTCCGCCACGGCGGATTTCGGCGCGTAGTCGATTACCGAACGACCGGCACCCGCCGCCTCGCGCACCCGTACGCTCTCTCGGATCATCACCGGCAGCAGCTCCTCCGATAGATCGTGGCGCAAGTTCTCCAGCAGGCTGTTGGCGAGGCGCGTACGGCTGTTGACCCGCGACGGCACAATCTTGATCTCCACGTATCCCCCATGACGCTCGCACATCTGGGTAACGACCTCCCGCACCCGGGAGATACCGTCCAGGGCGAAGGAGCTGAGCTCGATGGGGATGAGTACTTGATGGGCGGCGCGGATGGCATTGACGGCCAAAATATTCAGCGCAAGATGACTGTCCAGCACCACATAGTCATAGCGCCCGCCCAGCATGGCGAGTTGCTTGAAGAGCTCTGCCTCGGGATCCTGGCGAAATGCCAGACGCTGTTCTATGAGTGCAAGATCGGGCAGCCCCGGCACAAGATCCACCCCTTGCGCCACTGCCGGGACAATGACATCGGATAAAGAGAGATCGCCCATAAAAACATCATAGAGACTTGCCCAGGTTTCTTCGGGCCTGACCCCTAAGCCCAAAGCGCAATGACCTTGTGAGTCCATGTCGACGAGGAGAACACTCAATCCTTTGCGTCCTAAACATGCTGCGAGGTTGATGGCGAAAGTGGTTTTTCCGCACCCCCCCTTCTGGTTGGTAATGGCGATGACATTCATTCATATCCCTCCATAAAACCTTTATAAGAATTATTTATGTAATTTATCGCGCTAAGCCTTACCTCCTTTCGCCTATGGGACCATCGCTGACCAAGCGACCAAACGCTACGTCGTCGTGACAACTGATTTGTGACCTCATGCCCATTCCCGCCTCATAGCTGGGATGGGAACCACCCCGACCCCCCTAGGCCACCTCTTCGTTAATAAGGATGGGACACATCCTGTGTCCCATCCCCCCATCCTTGGGAAAGAAGGAGTATCCCCCCTCTCTCGTTGCGGAAGATTGCCCTCATTGAAGCCGGGGTGGTAACTCTTGATATGAATGTCTTGAAATGGCTGCGCGCAAGCCTCGGCAGAGACAGATAGCTCGCCGTGATAAAGGTCTACTTCGTGAATATCGGAACTCACGACCCTTGCGCGGTAACCCTCATACACATGCGCGCCAAGGTCATCCGCACGCCGCCACACGCGCAGCGCGACGAGCGAAGCGATCGAAAAAAGGAAAGATAAAAGAAAATCGTTAGGGGTGGCGGGACTAGTACAGCGCCAGCGTAGACTCTGACACGGCTCGGGTTCGATAAAAGCAATAATCCAACGGGCATAAAATCCCGTATCGGCCATACCCACCCCCTGTGGAGGTACTTAACGCGTAAGTAAAGTATCTATGTTAACAAATGTCAAGTAAGGATTTTTTCAGGTCACGGCCGTCGAGTCAGCACAATATATCGTGCAACGACTCGTTATCCGGAAATCAACAAGCCGCGCAGATTGGCGAGATGGGCCTGGCCGCGTTCCTGGCGCTGCACGGGATCCACTTCGCGGCTGCCGCCTTGCCACTCCAAATCGTCGGCGGGCAACTCGGCAAGAAAACGGCTCGGCTCCCGCGGCACCATCTCCCCGCCGCGTTTGCGCTTGGCGCTGAAGGTGAAGGTCAGGGTCTTGCGCGCACGGGTGATGCCCACATAGGCCAGGCGCCGCTCTTCTTCTATATCACCCGCTTCGATACTGCTGCGGTGCGGCAACAGGGATTCTTCCATGCCCACCAGAAACACGTGGGGAAACTCCAAACCCTTGGCCGCGTGCAAGGTCAGCAGATGCACGCAATCGGCGCTGTTTTCTTCGTCACTGCGATCGAGGATGTCCATGAGACTCATGTGCGCCACCAGATCGGCCAGGGTCTTGTCTTCGCCGGTTTGCTCGGCGACGCGCTGCATCCAGGTAATCAGTTCCCAGACGTTGGTCATGCGCCGCTCGGCGGTCTTTTCGTCCTTGCTGTTATCCTGCAACCACAGCTCGTAGTTGGCGCCGGCGATCATATCGCGCACCGCGGCGACGGGATCGCCGCGTTGGCCGCGATCGCCCAGATCTACCAACCACTGGGCGAATTGTTCGAGGCGTGTCGCGGCGCGTTCGGGCAGATGCGCCTTGAGACCCAGCTCGAAACAGGCGGCGAACAAGCTGATACCGCGCCCGCCGGCATAATCGGCCAGCTTTTCCACGGTAGTGGGGCCGATCTCGCGGCGCGGCACATTGACCACGCGCAGGAACGCGCTATCGTCATCGGGATTCACCAGCAGCCGCAGATAGGCCATGATGTCCTTGACCTCGACATAACTGAAGAACGAGGTGCCGCCGCTGAGGAAATAGGGGATACGCTGTTCGCGCAGGGTCTTCTCGAACAGCCGCGCCTGATGGTTGCCGCGATAGAGAATCGCGTAGTCGCGGTAATCGGTACGCTGCTTGAACTTGTGGCTCAGGATCTCCGAGACCACCACCTCCGCCTCGTGTTCGTCGCTGCGGGTTTCGATCACCTGCAGCGGATCGCCGTAGCCCAACTCGCACCACAGGGCCTTTTGGAAAACATGGGGATTATTGGCGATGAGCTGGTTGGCGGCCTTGAGGATGCGCCCGGTGGAACGGTAGTTCTGCTCCAACTTGATCACCTTCAAATTGGGAAAGTCCTGCTGCAGCAAGGCCAGGTTTTCCGGCTGGGCGCCGCGCCAGGCGTAGATCGATTGATCGTCATCCCCCACCGCGGTCAGCGCGCCGCGCGGCCCGGTGAGGGCGCGCACCAATTGATATTGGCCGCCGTTGGTATCCTGATACTCATCCACCAGCAGATAGCGGATACGGTTCTGCCAGGCATCGAGGATATCGGGATGCTGGGCGAACAGCCGCACCGGCAGGAAGATCAGGTCATCGAAGTCCACCGCATTATAGGATTTGAGGTGGCGCTGATACTGGCCGTACAGACCCGCCGCCAGGGTCTTGACCGCGTCGCCGTCGGCGAGGGCCAGGGCCTGCTCGGCATCCACCATGGCGTTCTTCCAGGAGGAAATCTGCCAATGCACCGCTTTTACCTGGCTGTCGTCGCTGAATTCCCTGCGCAGCAAATCGCGAATCAAGCCGCTGCAGTCATCGGCATCGAGTATGGAAAAATTCGGACGGTAACCCAGGGCGGCCGTCTCGCGGCGCAGGATATTCAAGCCCAGGCTGTGAAAGGTAGACACCCGCAGACCCTGGGCCTTCTTGCCGCCCATCAGGGATGCGACGCGGCTTTGCATCTCGCGCGACGCCTTGTTGGTGAAGGTCACCGCGGCGATGTGCTGCGGGGCGATGCCGCAGGTCTTGATCAGGTGGACGATCTTGTGGGTAATCAGCCGCGTCTTGCCGCTGCCTGCGCCCGCCAGCACCAGCAGAGGACCCTCCAAATAACGCACCGCGGCGCGCTGCTGGGCATTGAGACTCACGGCAATACCTCGGGTAACGATTACATCAACTGCTATGAAGGCCTGAACAATGCGTCATTCCGGGTGGAACACGGTAAAGACCCCCGGACGCCACCGCCTTTAACTCGGTGGAAAAGTGGATTCCGGCCCTTGTGCCCATCTGGGAGTTCGCCGGAATGACGGCATAAGCATTATTCAGGTTTTTCCTTCTGGAACGCAGCCGCCGTAGCTACGGCGGCCGCAGGGTGAATCTTACCCGTTATTTTGTTGCGGCGCGCTCTTGACAAGATGGGCAAGGAAGGGCTTGCTGGCCTCGCCGAAATACACCGACAGATGAGGAAAGGGTATCTCGATCCCCGCCTGGTCGAAGGCCTTCTTCACCCGGCGTTGAAACTCCCGTCCCACATCCCATTGCTTGATGGGCAGAGTCCGGGTGCGTCCCTTGATGACCACCGCCGAGTCGGCGAACTTATCGACACCAAAGATCTCCACGTCGCCGAGCATCAGCGGGCCGAAATGCGCATCCTGACGCAATTCCGAGCCCACCTGCCGCAGCACTTCGATGACCTTGTCGGTGTCTTCTTTATAGGCCACCCCGATATCGAAGACGAAGGCCGACCATTCGCGGGTCATGTTGGCCAGCGTGCTAATAGTGCCGTTGGGGAAGGTATGGACGATGCCGCTGAGATCGCGCAGCACGATGGTGCGGAAGTTGATCTTTTCCACCAGACCACCGGTGCCGTTGATGATGGCCACGTCACCGACCCGCACCTGATTCTCCAGGATCATGAAAAAGCCGGCGATCACATCGCGCACCAGGTTTTGCGCGCCGAAACCCACCGCCACGCCGACCACACCGGCGCTGGCTAGGACCGGGCCGATGTCCACGCCCAGTTGCCGCAATATCAACAACACGCCCATGACCCACATGACGATAATCACTCCCTGGCGCAAGAGGCGCACCAGGGTTTCGGCGCGCTTGGCCGCCTCGCTAGGCACCTCGCCTTCCGCATGCCCCTTGGCGATCAGGGTCTTCTCCAGCCGCTGCAGCAATTTGCCCACGACGCCGATGAGGATCCATACCAAGACCAGGATCAGCAGTATCCTCAAGCCGGAGAAGATGATGTCCTCCCATTTGATTGTTTCAAAATATTTCAGGAACAGATCCATGATTCATCTCCGAGTGCAGCGGGCAAGTCCGGCCGGGCAGACACCGCATTAAAATTATGATTTATCCAAAAGCGAAATATCCGTCATTTCTCCAGAAGTTTTGCCGCGAGCGGGCGGTACTGTAAGCCATAGAACATCTGCAGATAGCGCCGCGTCTCGTCCCGTTCCAGATTGGTCACGTATTTCCAGAAGCCGTAGATACGCGACAAGGTCATCATACGCTCCGCGTAGAGTTCCCAGGTATACCGTCGCTGAACCCGCTGCACCGCGCCGGTGGAAATTCTCTGCCAATAATCGGGTTCGTCGCGGCAACGGCTAAAGAATTCCGCGATGATGGTGGCGGCACGATCGCCGTGATTGGGATCGATATGAAAACCGGATACGCCGTTCTCGATGATCTCCAAGGGTCCGCCGTACCAGGTGGCGAAGGTGGGCAGTCCGGAGGTCATGGCCTCAATGACGGTGAGGCCGAAGGCCTCGAACAGGGCCGGCTGCACGAAGGCGCCGCGGCGATCGGCGATATAGCGATACAACTCGCCGGTGAAATTTTTCTCCAGCCGCAGACCCAGCCAGCGCATGTCACCGTCCAGTTGGTAACGGTCCATCAACTCGTGCATATGGGCGATTTGCTGCTGCTCCTCCGCGTCCGTTGACTGCGCGGCATCGATATAGCCCGCCACCACCACCAGGTTGGCCTGCTCGCGCAGCGCCTGGCTCTGGCCGTACCATTCCACCAGGCCGGTGATGTTCTTGATGCGATCGAGGCGCGCCATGGTGAACAGCAGGGGTTTATTGCGATCCTGCAAACGGCCGCGCGCGCCGGGAAAATCCTCCTGGTAGATCATGGCCTCGATCTCGTCCACCAGTTTGGTCAAACGCTGCGCGGATTCGCTATAAGGAAAATAGACCTGGGCATCGGCGCCGGGAGAAACGATATTGAATTTGGGATCGAAGGGATCCATGCCCTGCACCACGCGATACAGACCCGGCATGGTGAAGGCGCTGTAGCTTTCGTATTGGCCGACGCTGTCCTCGCGTCCCGCGATCTCCTGATAGGTGCTGGTGATGATGAAATCAGCGGCGTTCATGGCAATGAGGTCGGCGGTGAACTGGCAGCTGAAATGATATTGCGATTCGTTGTCGCGCCAATAGAGGTCTGACATCAGGTACTTGGTCTTCTCCAAGGCATGGGCGATATTGCACTGGGTCACGTGCAGGCGCTGCGACAACAGGGTCGCCACCAGATTACCGTCGGAATAATTACCCACGATCAGATCAGGACGCACCCCCAGCTCCGCCAACACCTCTTTTTCCGCTTCGATACTGAAGCGCTCCAGATACGGCCAGATCTCGAAGCGGGATATCCACTGCGGGATCACTTCATCATTGAGGCCGCGGAACGGTACCCGCAGTATCGCGGCGTTGCGAGTGCCGGCAATGCCTTCCAAACGCTGATTACAGGTGGTGCCGTGAGGCGCATCTGGAATCAAACGCGTCACCACCAGGATCTTCGGTTCGATATCCAGACCCTGTTCATCGAGCCGCTTGTGCATCTCTTTTTCCAGGGCCTTAACTTGATCGAGGATATAGACGATCTGCCCGCCGGTGTCAGGTAGACCCAGGACGTTGGCCTGACCGAAGTAACCGTGAGGCGACAGAATCACCACATTGAAGATCATCGGGATGCGGCTCAGAAAACGTTCGAGATTCCCCGGTTCCGGCGCCTCGAGAATATCGGAGAGCAGCCCCAGGGTTTCGCGCATGCGCGCCGCCGTACGTCCCCAACCCGGCTCGAGTCCGATGCCTTGCAATTCGGAACCCACCTGGTCCCAACCAGCGTCGGCGGGCTGCCGCGCCAGATAATCATCGGCATCGCGCAGGCAACGCCGCAGATCATGCATCTGATCGATGCGGCTGTTCAACATCAATTGCTGGCCCTGCACCTGATGCACGCGCAGGAAATCCAGCATGCGCCGATCACCCTCGCCCAGTGCCTGAAAGAGCTGGCTGGAGAGGCGACGATTGAGAAATTCCACGCCGCGGCCGATGGAGCGCGTTTCCTGTAGCTTGGGAAAATCGCGATTGAAAGGCCCGATATCGAACTCCAGCGCCCAGGGATCGACGCTGCCGCCGTTCACCAGATGTTCCTTGAACTGCAGGTACTCCGAGACGGAAACGCTTTCCATATGCAAAGTCTCGGTATGAATGCGGAAGTGGCGCGAGCGCGCCACATAGCGACGCGTCACATAATAGATCCACGGTAAGCCGACCGCCGCCTCCTGGGTGATACGAATCGTGTCCGCCAAGGGTGAATCCAGCAGGGCGCCGAAATCGCTGTCGGTGCAGAAGCCCGAAAATTCATCCCACAACTCCGAGCGTAGCAAATACGGTCTGCCCAGCGCGGCATAACGGCGCAATAACAGGTACACCGCCTCGCGATGAGCTTCGATAAACGTCCCTAAGTTATTATCATTCATTAATCACACCTTGTTCATGGATCGACCGCAATGATCCGAAAAAGTCGTAGTACCCTATGCCCTCTAATATTCCCCAGGCATGGTGGCCTTCGGCGAAATAGATACGCTCGCGATCACGCAACACCTCGAGTTCCGCGCTGTGATTGCCGACCACCACACCCAAGGTATTTCCGCTCAGCATCTCCTCATCGTTGCCGGAATCACCGGCCACCAAAATACTATCGACCGAAATTCCCCATTTATCAGCCAAATAACGAATGGCGCTGCCTTTCGAGGCGCGCATGGGCAACACGTCCAGATACATACCATGGGAAAAAACCACATTGGCATGCAGGTGCCGTTGCCGCAGACGGCCGGTGATCTCCTTCACGCTGGGCGCCTTGTCCGGGTCCATAAAATAACTGATCTTGTACTGGCGCTGCTCCGCCGCCCCTTGCATGCGAATACCGGGCAGCTCCAGCATCGCCTCACGCACCTCTCGCGGTTCCCAACGATAATCCAGATGCTGCTGATAACCCGGATCCGACTCCGTCGAATCGCGGTAGTAGATCTCGGTCCCCACTGCGGTGACCAAGACGTCCGGCAGAGGGACCTTCCACTCCTTCAACACCTTAAGCGCGCTCTCCAGGCGCCGGCCGGTGGCGATACCGAAACCCACCTTGCCGTCGGCTTGGCGTATTTTTTCCAGCAGGGCCTGCAGCGCCTCCCAGTCTCCAATCAAGGTGTTGTCGATATCGCTGATCAGCAGCCGATCGGAAGTAGGCAACTTGCTCTTGGTCGCCGCGGCCGGCCGCTTACGCTGCGATTTCTTTATCACCTTATCCACTTCGTTTAAATATTTTTTTACATGTCCGATCCAGGAGAAATGGCGATGCGCCCCCAGCACACCGTTCTTCGACCAGCGCCGCCACCTGTCTTGATCGCTGACGGCCTCGAACAACACCTGCCCCATGCGCGTTACGTCCAGCGGATCGATCAATATGCCGTTCTTGCAATGGGCCACTATGTCACGGGGTCCGCCATCCTCTGTGGCGACGATGGGAAGACCGCTGGCGGCGGCCTCAATCAGGGTCAGGCCGAAGGGTTCGGTGAGAGCGGGATTGACGAACACACCGCCGCTCTTGGCGGCCAGACGATACAAGGTGGGCACGTCGTCGGCATTATGGTGCTTGGGATAGGCCGCCCGCCCGTAAAGGTCATAGCGATCGATCAACATCAGGATTTCGTTCAGAACACTGCGCGGCCCCTTGTCCATAGTCTGTATGTCATCACGGTTACCGGCGACTATGATCAAATTCGCGATGCCCCGCAGGGCATCGTGTTCGCCATAGGCGCGCAGCAAAGAGGAAATATTTTTACGTTCGTCGGGCCGCGACAAGGCGAGGATCATGGGTTTGCGCGGTTCGGGAAGGAAACGCTCGAGTTCCAGAAAAATCGGCGGTTTGAACCAGCCGCGGCGTGGCGGGTAAAAGCGATCCAGCTCCACGCCCGGCGGGATCACCATCATATTTTCCGGCAGATAGTTATCGTAAATACTGTACTGCTGTTCCACTTCCTGCCGGGTACTGGCAATCACCATGGCGGCGTTATCCAAGGCAAACTCTTCGGCCTCGATGCGCGCGCTCATGTTGTAATTCTTTTCGATGGACTCGGCCTTCATGCCCTGATCGAGAAGCCGGCGCTGCTTTTCCCGGCCCAAGGAATGGCCCGTATGCACCAGCGGCACGCCCAACAGGCCCACCAAGCGTGCGCCCACATGGCCGGCGTCCGCGTAATGGCTGTGGATCACGTCGGGCACCTTGCCGATGCGGCGGATGTACTTCAAGGCGTTATCGGCGAAACTGTCGAGATGCGGCCACAACACCTCTTTGCGCAAATAACGGCGCGGGCCGCAGGGAATGCGGATGATGAAGGCCTTGTCCGACAAGGCCTCTTCCGGCCTGGCATAGTCATCGTCAACCTTGGCGTCTTCGACCAAACGGGTAAGCACATCGACGCGCGCGATACGCGGGTTCTCCGCCAGGGCGCGGGCCAGTTCCACTACATAGGTGATCTGACCGCCGGTGTCGGCATCGCGCCCTAATTCCAGATCATGACTGCGCATCAAGCCGTGGACGCTGATCAACATTAAATACAAGCCTTCGTCCTGTTGTGTCATACCCCCCACTTCCGCAGACAACGCTGATACAGATCATGATCACTGGCGGTGGCACCCCGCATGCGACACACCTCGGCGGCAAAATCCACCGCCCGGTTCGCCAATTCCGCCAATGGCCAGCCCTGCAGCAGACCCAATATGCTGACCGCGCTGAACGCGTCGCCGGCGCCGACGGTATCCACGATTTCACCGCGGGTGGGCGGCGCAACTTCCGCCGTCTCCTCATCCGCCAACACCAACGCCCCGGCTTCGCCCCGCGTCACCACCAATACCTGCAAACCGCAGGCGCGCCGCAATTCCGCGGCCAGTGCCGGGATATCGGCGGCGGGGTTCTCATGGCTGCGCTCCAGTATGCGCAGCTCGTGTTCATTGAGTTTCGCCCAACGCGCCTGACGCAGCGCGCTATCAAGCCACGACAGTTTCCACCACGGGTCGCGTAGATTGACATCGACGAACGACGGTATCTTCGCCGCTCGTAATCTATCCAAGGCGGCACATGCCGCCGGATGTCGGGCAATCAGACTACCGTGATATAGGAGCGCATAACTCCCTTCGCTCAGCAGCCCTTCCGCCGCATCGGCTGCGATGAAATCGTAGGCCTGCTCGGGAACGATTTCATAACTGGGTTCATTGTCGTGAAAGTTCACCACCACCCGGCCGGTGGAATGGCTGGGATCCTGTTGCACGCCGCGGGTATCCATGCCCCATGAGCTCATGGCCGCGAGTATCCGTTCCCCCAACTCATCATCACCGACCCGGCTCACGAACAAGGGTGACAACCCGAAACCTTGCAGGTGCCAGGCGACATTGAACGGCGCACCACCTAATACCGTATTGCCGTCGGGAAAACAGTCGTACAAAACTTCACCGAATACCAGTGGCCGCAACGGATGTTGTGTCATTCGATCCTGCTCCATGGTTTCGATCTCCGCGCCGAGTCAACGCGGTCCTCCACGAAGACCGGTGTAGCTTGTGTGGTGAAGAACCACCTCGCAGTGCATTCGATCATTTAGTGTCGGGCGATCCGGTTGATCGAATAGTGCCTGCAACAACATTAGCTTGCCGCCGTAGCTCGGCGACGTGGACATCGTACTTATCCATTCGGAAACCCGACATCGCGGGCACCCATCCGCATCTTAAATTAATTCTTGACGACGATAAGCGCCGAAAACATCGGTCAACTGAAAGTAATTAGACATCGCCCATATAAAGCTATGAGCTTAAAAAGATTAGCATTTTTAATGCGCAATTTCAAATACGCTACGAACATCATGTGCTGCGCAACAGTATTCTCAGCCGTTATCACCGCACGGCGGCAGGGCCATTCGTGCGCCGCTGATGAACGCATTTAACCGAACTGAAAGGCGGAGACTGCCACATTCATCACATGGTCACTGAAGATACGTTGACCGCTGTCCTCGCCCGCCGCCCCCGCTACCACCATCAACGGCAGCAAATGCTCCTCGCGCGGATGGCAGCTGCGCGCATGAGGCAGGGAGGTCCATGCACCAAGAAGCTCATTGCGTACACTTGCTTCCGGTAGACAGACGACTTCCGTCAATGCGACGTCGAATGCATCCGATACCGGAGTAGCGCTGGCGGAGCCGAAGCCGCGCATATTATGGTAGCTCATCCCGCTGCCGACGATCAGCACATCTTCATCCCGCAGCGGTTCCAGCGCCCGCCCTACCGCAATATGCTCGCCGGGGACGAGCCCGGCCTTAAGCGACAGTTGCACTATGGGTATGTCCGCATCGGGATAGATGAGCTTAAAGGGGATGAAAACACCGTGATCGAAACCGCGCTCGCCGTTGCCGTGCGCCACAATCCCCGCCTCGTCCAGCAACTGTTTAATACGCGACGTCAATTCCATCGAGCCCGCGGCGGGATATGTCAGCCGGTAAGTGTGTTCGGGGAAACCATAATAATCGAACAACAGCGCCGGCCGCGGCGCTTCCGTCACGGAAAATTCAGTTTCCTCCCAATGGGCGGAAACGATGACTATTGCCGTAGGCCTGTCACCCACGCTTGCACCCAGGCCACGCAGCCACTCCGCCATCTTGTCCCAGGTATCAGGGGGGCCCATGGTCCATTCCATAAAGAAACACGGGCCGCCGCCATGAGGTAGATACAGTGTCGGAAATTTCATTGTCTCGTCCTTAGTCGCAAGGGAAGCCTTGTTGTGGGCCCCCTGCCCTGCAAAACGGCAACATGCAAATAGAAATCGCGATCTTGAATTGATTATGCATGTGTAATCCCGAATCTACACAGAGGAACGCAAGCATGGCCAATCTTCCATCATTCGCATTAATACAGTATTTGCGCACCACGGGCGATGTCCGGTGCAACTACACTATATGACGCTTAATTGTGTATTGGGTAATGCTATTTGCCGCTGTCAAATTCCTTTTCCGCCTTTTGCCAGGCATCCTGAAGATCCATATAGGAATCGGCAAAGCCTTTTTTCACATGCTCCCAGGCGCCTGCGGTACTCTGCTGCAGGGCTTTATAGGACTCGGCCATTTCTTTGCGGTGCTGCTTGAGCCTATCCAAGGCGGCTTGCGCCTTGTGGCGCGCTGTCTTATCCATCGTAGCCCACTGCTTATGTATCGACGTTTCCAACTTATCGATTTTAGCGTCCAGATCATCCATGACGGCTTTGGCCTTGTCGACCGCCTCATCGCGCTGATCAGCGGAATAGTGTTTGATGGTTTCAACCGCTTCCGCCATCTCTTTCTTGACGTCTTGCATGGTCGGCTTATCCGTCCTCACCTGCTCCGCATAGCCCTGCCCCCAACCGAAGGTGACGGCCAATAGTGAAGCCAGCACGGATTGAATAATTTTAGAGTTCATTTGCGACATCCTCGTTGTCATCTGGACTGGGAAAAATACTTTGAATAAGCAAGATATGCTGATCGGCGGACATAAATCATAGCGGCTCCGACTCTATCCCCGATCAGGCATCAAACCCGCGATTGGGCGTGCAGATCAACTCTCGCCAAGGATCACTCGACGGTAACAGACTTGGCAAGGTTGCGCGGTTGATCGACATCGGTACCCTTGAGGACCGCGACGTGATAGGCCAACAGTTGCAGCGGGATGGTAAACACGATGGGAGCTATGGCATCCGGTACGGTGGCCACCTTGAACAATTGCAGCTGGGGATCCGCCTCCACGTCCACACTCTCATCGGCGAATACGATGAGTTCACCGCCGCGGGCGCGCACCTCATGGAGATTGGATTTGAGCTTTTCCAGCAAGTCGTTATTGGGCGCCACGGCGATGACCGGCATCTCGGCGTCCACCAGGGCCAGGGGACCGTGCTTCAGCTCGCCGGCGGGATAGGCCTCGGCATGGATATAGGATATCTCCTTCAATTTCAGCGCACCCTCCAGGGCCACGGGATATTGCGTACCACGGCCGAGGAACAGGGCATGGCGCTTGTCGGCAAAGCGCTCCGCCAGCGTTTGAATCTGATCGTTGAGCGCCAAGGCCTGTTCGAGCTTAGCCGGCAGGCTGACGAGCTGCTGCACCAGATCGATCTCGGTCTGGGCCGACAGGCCATGGCGACGGCCCAATACCACCACCAGCATCAGCAAGGCTACCAATTGGGTGGTGAAGGCCTTGGTGGAGGCCACACCGATCTCGGGACCGGCACGAGTCATCAGCACCAAATCGCTCTCGCGTACCAGGGAACTCTCCGGCACATTGCAGATGGCCAGCGAGGGGCCGAAGCCGCGTAGCTTGGCCTCACGCAGGGCGGCCAGGGTATCGGCGGTTTCACCGGATTGGGAGATGGCGACCACCAGAGAGTTGCGGCGCACCACCGGGCGGCGGTAGCGAAACTCACTGGCGACTTCAACGCTGCACGGGATGCCCGCCAGGGCTTCTAACCAGTAACGCGCCACCATACCGGCGTGATAACTGGTGCCGCAGGCGAGGATGTGCACGCCGCGCACCTCGGCGAAAATCCGTGCGGCCTCGGGACCGAAGGCGGCCTCGAGGACGGTTTGCACGCCGAGGCGGCCCTCCAGGGTTTCCGCAACGGCGCGGGGTTGTTCAAAAATCTCTTTCAACATGTAATGGCGGTACGGACCGCGCTCTGCCGCATCCGCCGTGAGCTCGCTTACCTTGAGCGGCCGTTCCACCACCTCGCCGTCGGCATTGAAGATGGTCAAGCGTTCCCGGGTAATCTCCGCCACGTCGCCGTCTTCGAGAAAGATGAAACGCTGGGTCACCGGGATGAGCGCCGCCACATCTGAGGCGATGAAGTGCTCACCGATGCCGACCCCGATCACCAGAGGGCTGCCGCGCCGCGCCGCCACCAACACCCCGGGCTCGTATTTGCATACCACCCCCAAGGCATAGGTGCCCAGTAATTCCTTGCTGGCAGCCTGCACCGCGGCGAGTAGATTTTTTCCCTGATTGATATGATGGTGGATCTGATGTACAACCACCTCGGTGTCGGTCTCCGAGGTGAATTCGTAGCCTTCCTTGATCTGGAGGGAACGAAGCATTTCGTGATTCTCGATGATGCCGTTATGCACCACGGCCACGGTCTTGCGGCAGATATGGGGATGGGCGTTGGCCTCGGTAGGTTTGCCGTGGGTGGCCCAGCGGGTGTGGGCGATGCCGCAACTGCCGTGCAGTTGCTGTTCCTTGACCAGCGCTTCCACTTGCCTGACTTTGCCGGGAGTACGCGCCCGTTCCAGGCAATTGTCCTGGTTGAGGACCACAACGCCGGCGGAATCATAACCGCGATACTCCAAGCGCTTGAGACCCTCGATCAAAATAGGGACTACATCACGCTCCGCCACCGCACCCACGATACCGCACATAAGACCACCTCAACACGTAACTTACCGGGAATTACCGCCTGAATTATCCCATAAGACCCGTTTCAATAACATGTCTATCGGCGAGGGGGTTAAGAACTATAAATTGCTCCCGATATACCTTTATCCCGGCTTTGCCTGAAACGGCAATCGCGATGCAAACCCTACGCGGGATCTTCCACTTATTGACAAATATCGTATTCATATTTGACTACTTGCCCGGGCAATGCTAAAGAAGCAGCATTTAGGTACGCGTTCGCTTTTTTTCACCTGTCATGGCGCTAGGATAAGTGCTATACGTCACATTCACCAAAGGGAGAAAACCATGAAGTTCAAAGCCATTGCTGCAGTAGCCGCGTTCAGCATCGCATCACCGTGCTTCGCCGCCGACAATATCGACAGCCTGCAGACTCTGCTGCAATCGGAGTTCAAGGCCCTTTCCCAGGACCTGGGCGCCGCCTTGAGCTACAAGGCCGTCAGCCCGGCCGAGCCCCTGGGCATTACCGGCTTCGACATCGGTCTGGAGGTCACCGGCACCAAACTGAATCACAGCGAAATCTGGGACAAGGCCAGCAGCGGCAGCGCCCCCAGTACCCTACCCATTCCCAAGCTGCATGTCATCAAAGGGCTGCCGTTTAACTTCGATGTCGGCGCGGTCTACTCCAAGATCCCTACCACCAACATCTCGTTGCTGGGCGGCGAGTTGCGCTATGCCATCCTGGAAGGCGGCGTCGCCTCCCCGGCGGTGGCGGTACGCGGCACCTTCACCAAGCTTAGCGGCGTAGATCAGCTGGACTTCTCGACCAAAGGTCTGGAGCTCTCGGTGTCCAAGGGCTTCGCCATGCTGACCCCTTACGCCGGGGTAGGCGAGGTGTGGGTAGACAGCAAGCCCAAGGCCGATGCCGCTACCGTCCTCAACAAGGAAAGCTTCCAACAAACCAAATATTTCGCCGGGGTCAACATTAATTTCGCCCTGCTGAACATAGATCTGGATTACGACAACACCGACAGCACCAGCTCCTACACCGTCAAGCTGGGCTGGCGCTTCTGAGGTAATGCGGCAGCGCGGCGCTAAATACGCCGCCTGCCGCCCAACTGCCGATAACGGAAACAATCCACGGTATGGTCGTTGACCATACCCATGGCCTGCATGAAGGCATAGCAAATCGTCGGCCCCACGAACTTGAAGCCGCGCCGGCTTAAGTCCTTGCTGATAGTGTCCGACAGCGGGGTGTGTGCCGGAATCTCCTTGATGTTCCGCCAGGCATTGATGATGGGCTTACCGTCCACATAACGCCACAGGTATTCAGCCAGGCTTCCTTCCTGCTCCCGAAGTTTCAGCACCATCTTGGCGTTCTGGATCGCGGCGCCGACTTTGAGGCGATTGCGCACTATGCCCGGATTATTCAGCAAGGCCTGCACCTTGCGTTCGCCATAACGCGCCATCTTGGTTGCTTCGAAATTGTCGAAGGCGGCCCGGTAATTGTCTCGCTTCTTCAAGATGGTGATCCAGCTCAGACCCGCCTGCGCCCCGTCCAGGACCAGCATCTCGAACAACGTACGCTCATCATGCATGGGCACGCCCCATTCGCGATCGTGGTAATCGATGTATACGGGGTCCGTTCCCGCCCAGTTGCAGCGATGCATAATTGCTCCCGAAAAATAATATTAGGAAATCTTTGATACATACCTTCATTGTCATTCGACCGAAGGGAGAAATCTTAAATTTCAAAGATGAGGCGCCTATGGCGGCAGAAGATTTCTCCCTTCGGTCGAAATGACAAATCAAGCTGAAGTTCTTTATGGGGAAATATCAGCCTGGGGCCCAAACGAACAGGGAAGGTTGCACGGCGCTTATCAGCTCTGTCCCTGACAATCCCCGGCCACGGCTTCCTCAATCTCCCGCAATTCGGTTTCGTTCAATGCACGGCTCTCACCCTTGGCCAGGGTCCCCAAACACAACGGCCCGACGGCAACACGCACCAGGCGCAATACCTTGAGCCCCAGCGCCTCGGCTATGCGGCGGATCTGGCGATTCTTGCCTTCCTGCAGCGCAATCTCCAGCCAACAGTTTTTTTCCCCGCTACGCAACAGCCGCGCCGCGCTCACACCCATCACGGTTCCGTCTTCCAGGTGAATGCCATTGTGCATACGCGCCAGCTGACCCGCGCCCACCAGCGCATCGACCTGCACGTGATAGAGCTTGGGCAAATGCGCGGCGGGATCGAGCAGGCGGCTCGCCCACTCGCTGTCATTACTGAACAACAGCAATCCTTCGCTGGCCTTGTCCAAACGCCCCACCGGCGCCAAGCCGTGATCTTGTCCATCTGTGAAACAGCTATATACAGTGGCGCGCCCTTGCTCATCGCGTGCGGTGGTTACCAAACCGCGCGGCTTGTTGAGCATGACATAGCGCTTCTTCGCCGGACGTAGCGGCTGGCCGTCCATAGTAATCCGATCGCGCTCCGCCACCACCGGCGTCTCCGGGTCGCGAACGATCCTGCCGTTGATCGTCACCCTCCCGGCAGCCACCCATTGCGCGGCAACCGTACGCGACGCGATACCCAGTTTGGACAGGACCCGCGCCACGCCTATGCGGCGTGGCGCGGATGGTGGCTTGCGGGATTTATGCTTGGTCGTCACCGGGTTCGTCAGGGCAAGGCGTTAACTGAAGACGCCTCCCCATCCTGAGCGAGATGCACCGTAACCTGGCCGAACGGTATCACCCAGTCATTGGCATTGCACGCATCCACCGCCAGGCGTTGCAACAGACGGCGGATACGGCCGTAGGATTCCGCGGCCTCACCGCTGAAGGCGGCCCAAACGAAGAAATTCAGGGACGAGGCGGCAGCCTCGTCGAACTCCACGAAAAAATCCTTGAGGTAACGGCCGAAGTCGCTGTCTTTGAGATGAGCGCCCAGATAGTTCGCAAATTTTTCCCGTATACTCGTTGTCACATCGCTCTGATGGCGATAATCAACGCCGAATTTCATAATGATGGCGAATCCGTGCAGCGATAGATTCTGTGGGTGGCTATCCAAAAACGCGCCGACGGGATACGTCCTAATCGCCCCCGCCACCCGCAGTTGCACCGTTTCCGGGGTTTGCAGCATGACGCGCCCGTAGGTCTGATCGCTCAACACCACAAAATCACCTTCCCGAGTGGGAAACCACGGTTCGTCCTCATCGTAGGGGCGCGAGATCATGGTGACCAGCGCACTGAGCGGCAGCAGCTGCTTACCGCCACGCAAGGCCGGATTGAGCAAGGTGGAATACATATTCAAGGTCTGCAGCTTCCACGGCAGTCCATTGTAGATCACGCGTTCGCCCTCGCGCGCCGGACCGATATTGAGCAGCACCTTGGCCTCTTTAATATAGGCCGGCAAGGTACGCTGCAAGGTCAAGGCAACTCCCATGAGCACGATGATCAGCAAGCCGAGCAGGATCCAGTCATCGCGCGCATACAACACCGCCATTGCCGCCAGCAAGGCCAGTACACCTGAAACCAGCATAAAGGAAAGATGCGCAACCCGCGCCAGGAACGGTCGCCGCCGGCCGCGCTTGGCAATCAAGTGCATATAGACGCGACTGACGTAACGCATCAGACCGTAAATAAGCGAGGCGACCAACGCCGCCAACACCAGATTCAGAAACCGCCCGCTCAGTAATTCCTTGAGTGCCTTGCCGGCCCTCTCCTCCGCCGGCTGATTGGGAGCCTGGAGTTCTTCGAGCTGTAAATTGACCAGGCCCAGTTGATTCTTGATTTCCTCATGACGCTTATGCCAACGCGACTCCAGATCGCCGAAGGCGCCCTTAAGGGCCGCGGACGGGGCCGAACGCTTGTAATCATCGATGTTCTTGAGTGCGGAATCAGCCACCGCGAGACGCTGTTGAAAAAAGGCCTGTTGACTGCGCAAGCGTTCCACCTTCCGCGGCCGCTCGGTCAAACGCCTCATCTCCACCACGATGGGCTCGAATACGGATTGGATTTCCTGGCGCCAATCGAACTTCTCTTCCTTCTTAGGCGAGAATAATTGCAGATCGACGCCGCCGGTGGCCCACATCTCCCAAGCGAGCTGCAGACTGTCGATATTCGATTCCATCAAATCCATGTCTTTACGGATACGCTCACGCTCGGCATCGTCTTTAGCCGCATTCAACTTCTTGCGCAAGCCGGCCAAATCCTGTTCGGACTGATTGATGGCGCTGAATAGGTTCTCGAAGCCGCGCCAGGTCTCTGAAGAGACCTGCGGTGTATCCGTTTTGCCGGTGGCCGAATCTGCGGATGGATCCTGCCCTGCCGCGGACACGGCCAACGAAGCCATAAGGAAAAGGAACGCAGTGAAAAGGATGGAATAAGGTTTCATATGGGTGTGGACCGTATCTGAATCAGCAGACATAAGCGAGCGATGAATCAACGACCGGACAGCTGCCTGACCGCTGAGAAGGTGACAAATCGAGGATTAATCATGCGGCTCCCTAGCAAATGTGGCACGCCGAGCGACAGCGGGAAATCTTTTTATCCATAACGCCAAGAATACTATAGTAGTAGAAGATTCTCGCGCTCGAAACGAACGATCGGGAGTGACGCGGATTTATTTTGGTTTTTTCACCGGTCGCTTCCAGCCTTTGCGGGTCTGTTGCGGCACGCGGCTCAGGCTCAGTTCGCCGGGCGGGGCGTCCTTGGTAATGGTGGAACCGGCGCCGATGGTGGAACCGGCACCTAGCGTGACCGGAGCCACGAGTTGCGTATCGGAACCGACAAACACGTCGTCTTCGATGATGGTCTGATATTTATTCGCACCGTCGTAATTGCAGGTGATGGTACCCGCGCCGATGTTGACCCGTGCCCCCACCGTGGCATCGCCGACGTAACTGAGATGATTGATCTTCGAACCTTGGGCCACCTCGGCCTTTTTGATCTCGACAAAGTTACCGATATGCACCGCCTCACTCAGCCGCGTCCCGGGACGAATACGGGCGAAAGGCCCTATACGGCAGCCGGCGCCTACCTCCGCCTCTTCGATGACTGAATTGGGTTGAATGATGACGCCGTCGCCGATCGTTACGTCGCGCAAATAACTGTTGGCGCCGATGGTGACATCGCTGCCTATGCTGACCTTGCCGGCGCATACCACATTGATATCGATGGTGACGTCATGACCGACTGTTATTTCCCCACGCAGATCGAATCGCGCCGGGTCGCGCAAGGTTACTCCCTGCACCATCAGCTGTGCCGCCTGTTGCAGTTGATACACCCGCTCCAGTTCGGCGAGTTGCGCCTTGGTGTTCACGCCCAGGATCTCTGCATTGCCGAGCGGGTAAACGCTCTTGATGGCCACAGCATCTCTTACCGCCATAGCGATGACGTCGGTGAGATAAAACTCACCTTGACTGTTGCTGTTATCCAGCGCTGCCACCCATTGCTGCAAACGCGCCGCGTTCACCGCCAACATGCCGGTATTGATCTCATTGATATTACGCTGTTCCTCGCTGGCGTCTTTGTGTTCGATGATGGCGATGACATCTCTCTGCGCATCGCGGATGATGCGCCCATAGCCGCCGGGATCGACCAGATGGGCGGTCAATAAACCCAGGGCATCCCGGCTTGCCGCCGCGACCAAACGCTGCAAGGTGGCAACGCTGATCAAGGGCACATCGCCGTAGAGCACCAACACCAGATGATCGGCCGGTATCAACGGCACGGCCTGCGCCACTGCATGCCCGGTGCCCAGCTGCCGGTTTTGTTCCACCCACGTGACGGGAGCAGTCGCCAGAACATCGCGCACGCGATCGCCGCCGTGGCCCACCACCACGTAGGTCGCCGCGACCTCCAGTGCCTGAGTGGTGTTTATTACATGGCCGAGCAGTGAGGTGCCGCCGAGCGGATGCAGGACCTTGGGCAGGGTGGAACGCATGCGCGTACCCTGACCGGCGGCGAGTATGATGACGCTGAGATTCATGGGTGACTGTCTTCCCGAAACGTAATGCCTTACGAGATCTATTTAATCATAGCAATAGTCGACAAGGAAGCCGTCCCGCTCGCTAAATCTATCCGGCGGCTGTGTATACAGAGCAAGTCCGTCAAATCCGGACGGCTAAGATCAGGGAAGTTTGATGGAAAAGCATGCACCGCCCAGCGCCCGTCCATTGTCGAGCTGGATAATGCCCCGCCTGTCCTTGTTCTTGTGTAATTTCGCCACCCTGGAAGTAAAATACAGGCCCAAGCCGGTATTGCCGGAGGAAAAATCTACACCGTGAGCATGCTGCCGGCCATCCGCCACTAAATTGGGATTAAAGCCTTTACCATCATCATTGACGGACAGGATCAGATAGTGATCTTCCTCGCCGGCCGTGATCAACACCTTGGTATTGGCGTAGCGCAAGGCGTTACCTAGCGCATTTTTTAACACACCGGTGATCAGTTCACGATCGAAGTACCAGGCCAGATCATGCGCGCATCGCAGCTCAAGCTCGATATTGCGGGTCTTCAGCACGGCCTTTTCAGACGCCAGCACCTCTTTCAGAAAGTCATAGACGAAATATTCATCGACATTAAGCGCCACGCCCTGGTTTTCCATCTTGTAGAGGGCCAGCAATTGCACGAGATTGTCGTTTACCCGCTTGGCTTCCCATTGGAGCTTGGCCAGCTGCGCGGGAGGCAGCGCATCGCCGACGTTGTGCACCAATTCATCCAGAGAACTAAGCACGACCCCCAGAGAATTCTTCATATCATGAATGCTGGAAGCGAGAATGGTCGAAAAACCTATGTTCTCGTTGTCGCTCATAGAGGCAGAAGGGCCGTTATTGCTGACCATCGTTTGCGCGCAGGACCGCATCAGGATGCCAGAAACTTTTCATAAGCGGTGTTCAATTTCCGGAAATTTTCGTTGCCCGGGTCATGGCGCTGGACGCGCTCGAGATGCTGCCTAACCCTGTAAAGGTAGTTGTCGTTCTTGCCGTTCGCCTTCATGTGCATCATCAACACATTGGCGATGTTCATGTTGATGGTGCTGTTGTCGGGCATGTTGCGGACGGCCTTCTCGAATAAACTGATTGCCTCGTCCAACTTGCCCGATTTGGCCAGTTGCGTCCCGGTATTATTCAGATTCACAACTTCCCGAATCGCCGTCTTAATCATTTCCTGACCTTCGGCTTCCAATCCTACCGAGCCGAATACATCCTGCACCTGATCAAGCAACTTCGCATCCTGGTGATTGTTCTTCACCAGTGATTGCAGCATCATCAACCCTCTGTCCTTATCGCCGTTCACCAGACAGGCATTCGCCATTTCCATGGCCACGTCATTCGGCGCGTCTTCGGAACACTTTTCATAAAGATTATTTGCCTCGGCATAGGCCTTTTGCGCCTCGCTTTCGCGCCCCAGGTCCTTCAACACTATGCTCTCGGCAATCGCGGCATGCAGGTTAGCTTCGTCATCCCTGCCGTAATCATTGCGCAGTTTCGATAGAAACGACAGGGCTTCCTTCCCCGAGGTTTTGCCCAGTATCTTGGCCAGCCTTGTATAGTTGGACGGCGTCTGATAAATGGAATTGCAACCGGCATGCACGGCCTTCTTGAAGGCCTTGGTAGCAATACCGAAATCCTTTTCCTTAAGGGCGAGATTTCCCAGCTCCATTTGCCTCACAATGGATTTCGGTGAAATTTCGGTCGCCGCCGCCAACACCTCCAGCGCCCGCTTTTGGTCACCCAGCGCGGCAGCGGCCTTGGCAAGCCAGTCATACGCCTCCATATGTGTCTTGTTGCCGTCGATGATTTTCTGAAATACCGTTTTTGCCTCCGCGTATTCCCGAGAGTGATAATGCACCTTGCCCAAGCCGAGCATCGCCCACGGCGCGTCCCTCTTGGCCAGCACGCTCTCATATATCGCGCCCGCATCCGCATATCTTCCCGATTTCATCAGGACCTCCGCCTTGAGCTTCAGCAGCTCCGTGAGGTTGCGGGGATTTTGTCCTATCTTGTCGTCGCAGAGCGCATGGGCATCCTCAAACCGTTCCTGCTTAAGCAGTTTGACGATGCCGTGCAGATCATCTTTTCTGACGATTACTTTCTCCAAACGACTGCGCAGCATATCCTTGTTGAAAGGCTTGGACAGGTAATCATCCGGTAGATATTCGACGGCACCCATCACCATCTCCATGGTGTTTTCGGCGGTGATCATTATAAAGGCCGTCGAATACGGGATAAAACCTTTGTCCTTACCCTCCTCCAGCACCTGCTGACCGTCCTTGCCCTCGCCAAGATTGTAATCGCAAAGGACTACATCATAAGTTTTCTTGGCCAGCATCTTAATGGCGTCCTTGCCGTTGCCCGCCATTTCGATATTCGTCACGCCATAGGCGACCAGCATCGACCGGAGCATGCTGCGCATGTCGGCAAAGTCATCCACCACCAAATACGTTTTCGAAGTCAGATCAACACCCATTGAGCTTATCCGTCGCTTCAGATTTAATTATCAATAGCTTCCAGACAGGCTATCGGCAGCGAGCGCCGGGATTTAAGCGGCGAATTCGCCGCTTCCTGGAAAAGTATGCCGGGGAGGGTGTTCTTTGGCGTAGGGTGCGGCACGCTACGGTGTATATGGCACCGGGGTCCTGCCGATATCAAATCGGCTTTCACCACCCCGGCTTCGCTTAAGGCATGACTCCAAGTAATTTAGTGCAATTTAATCAAGTGGTTTCCGCCTTTTAGCTACGCGAATCGGGACGATTCTCTCTTGGGATAGCAAGGCCACGACATGGATGGCGTTACAGGCCCTAGTTCGGCTTCCGAAATCTAAAAATGAATTTGTCGGTCCTGCCGCGGATCGCGGGATCGAAGATTTTGGCGGAATGATCGTCTTCCGGATTATGTAATACATCCGATTCCGCATCCAGCACGAAGCCCGCCGCCAACACCTCTTTCTTCACGGCGGCCGGATCGATGCGGTGCAGGGTCTCCGTATCGCGGAGGCCCGAACCGGCGGCCGCGGCATGATCGAGCACCAGATAAATACCGCCCGGCTTCAGCGAATTGAAGATCTTTTTGTTCAACACCGCCATATTGACCGGGCCGAGGAACTTGTCGTGCAGGTCATGATAGTTCATGGAGGTCCAGACCATATCGAGTTTTTCGGGGGCGCTGAAGCGCTCGGCAGGCTCCTTGAGCACCGTGACGTTGGAGTATTCCTTATCGGCGGCAATCGCCTTCACCGCCGCATCCGCATTCGCCCTCATGCTGAAGAGTTCTTCCGGCACCACCGCATAGACATGCCCGTTCTTACCCACGATCTTCGAGAACAGCCGGGTGACATACCCGCCGCCGGGGATGAAGTCCGCCACGCGATCACCGGGTTTGACGCCGGCAAATTCCAGCACCTCCAGGGGCTTTCGATTGGCATCCTGCTTGCGATCGGCGGCGGGACGGCCGGGATCGGCGATGGCGGCGGAGATGATGTCGGACACATTCGATGCGGCATTAGCTTGACTGAACGCACTGATCATCGCCACGAATAGGCTTGCAACGACAATGGCTGGATAACGGGACATGTTCTGCTCCTTTGTTATTAACGGGCGGCCATCCGGTAAAAGCCGATGGCCGCGGCTTTCCAATCCTGACGCGGATGTTGGTCGACTATCGCGGACGGCGGCAAGCTGCTTTCTCCTGCCCACCGACAGCGCAGCGTGAGGCATCCATGAATGGAGAATTCCGCGCTGTAAATCTAGCGAACGTCCTTTATCTTGGCAAGTGCGCATATTAGCGCGGGCCGCCATTTCGCATCCGATCCTTACTGGGTTCATTTCCCGGCGAACCCTGCCACAGCTTGATGGTCTACAACACCCATGTTTCCCGTCGTAGCGGGAAATCGGCTGGAGCGGTCTCGCGAGACCGCGGCGAATTGACTGTCAGGATAATACCTTAATTAATATGGAGGTTAACATCATGAAAAACCCATATCCCGTGATGGCTGTGGCTTTAAGCCTGGCCTTGAGCGTGTCCGTGGCAACACCGGTGCTGGCCGGAGAATACGGCGGCAACTGGCACGATAAGAGTATGGCCTCCGAAAGCAAAGAGATGGGTGAACACCATATGGATGGGACCGTGACCAAGGTCAATCACCATACGGGCTTCATCACGGTAAAGACGGATGAGGGTTCGATGCGCCTGCACTATCCTCCCAAGAGCATCAAGGATATCAAGGACGGCAATAAGATCCGGCTTTACCTGGGTTACAGCGAACTGTCCAAAAAGATGTAGCGAGGTAAAATCATGCGGACCCGGAATCCCCTCCGGGTCCGCCGTGCAGGCCGTGCTCGGGTGTGGCGCAAACCGGGATATCGCCGGCCTATACCGGCGGATCTTGCGCACCGGGCACACTATTACATATGCGGCTGTTCAGACCCGGCGACGGGCACGAAGGCCAGAGAAAGGCTGACATCGATACCGTCCGCCACCTGGAGTGTCCCGCCCAATATACTGAAAGGCGTGATGCCAAGTTCCGTTTGTTTCATGTGCAGTGTGCCTGTCACCAGCAGCCGGTCATCTTGCTGTCGAATGGCGACCGGCACGCTATATTTGGCGAGTTTATCGCGTAGCCCCATGGTCACTGCGACCGTTGCGCGTGCGGGAGAGCCGGACAACCAGTGACCGCTGATAATGATATCCGGATAACGCGCGGCATCGAGGACCTTATCACTCAGCATATTCCGTCGTGTCCCGCTACGATCCTTATCCGGCACCAGGGCGGAAAACCGTTCACCAGCCGCTTTGCGTTGTTCCGGATCGTCGACCGCCAGGGCGTCCACCGGGACGGTCAGCTTGAAGGCGGCGGCAGGTGATAGGGGCGTGGTATAGATCAAGCCGCCGTTAATCATGGTGGTGCTGATCAGATGATCGTGCCCAAAGGCCTTCAGCAGGCCAGAGCGATAGACAAAAATCCTGAGCAATGAATCGTGGCGATCGATATCATAGCTTAGCGACGTCCCGGCCCCACCTGAACAGGTAAAACCGTTCAGCAGCAAGAAGATGATCGCCCGGTAAAGGCATACTCGTCTGCGGCCGCAGGGGAATTGATCGCTCATCGCCATCACGACTATCCTTAGGCTAAATGCAGGTAATTGCAGTTCGCGGGCCTATTTGCCGCATTTCTCGCTCTCCATCCAAGTCCCGTCACTCGGGTCGCCTCCATTATGCGCCGGGTCACTAGCGACGCCAGTCCAAGCTTTGCCGCACACCATACAATTCCCGGATGAGAGCGTCTCTACACTATATAGATAGAGTCCCGACCCCGGGGTCGCAACCGGTATCCTGCGGGCCCCGCTCTATGACTCTGCCAGGGTCGACGGCGGCCAAGAGATGAAAATGATTCCTATTTATTCCAAGTCTGCATGATTAAAGGCAACTTACCGGGTGCCGACATACTATGGAATCAAATGGAGGTCCCATGCATGGATCTTTATAAGGTACATACCAAAATTCTCATGCCTTTCGTCGATGAGACCATAAAGGCATTGGCTGAAATGGCCAACCTGGAAGCCACGGCCGGCAGTGGTATCCAGGAAGAAGTCGGCGATTACGATTTCAAGGGCTACGCCGTGTGCGTCGTCGCCCGTACCTATGGCAGCATCGAAGGCAAGGTGATTATGAATCACCAAATAAAATCCGCGTTGACGATCGGCAACCGCTTCCTTGCCAATATGTTCGGAGAACATTATAACTTTGCCGAGATCAATGAGGAGATCGGCGAGGCCCTGACCGAATTCTCAAACACCATCATCGGCTTGGCCACCCGCTCACTTAGCGATACCGGTTCACAGCTCCAATTCAGCGCGCCCTTGTTTATCAACGGCCCCGCGGATATAGAGTTCATCATGGACGGCGTCGAGGAAATTTTGTCCATCCCTATCGATATAGCCGGGGTCGGTCGCTTCTCGTTCAGCTATCTACTCCACCAAAAGACCCGCTAAAGAGATACGCCTATGTTAGATCATAACGCCCTGATCCTGATCGTCGACGATATGAAGCTGGTGCGCAATGCCATTAAACGATATTTAAACTCTCTCGGCTACGATAATGTCATTGAAGCGGAAAACGGTGCCGAGGCGGTCAAGAAATTCCAGGATAACCAGATCGCCTTTATCTTCATGGACATGGTGATGCCGATCATGACCGGCCTGGAAGCATTGAAGAAGATTCGCGAGGCGGACAACGAGATCCCCATTACCATGCTCTCCTCGGTCGCCGATCAGAAGAGTATCGATGATTGCAAAATGTACGGCATTCTGGATTACATCCTAAAACCGCTGAGCGCCGCATCCGGCCCCGATATCATCAAGAAGGTTCTGGAGAAGGCCTATTTCGCCGGCACCTCCGGCTAAAATCACTACTCCAACAGGGCTGACCGCACGCTGCGGCTCCACGGCAAAAAATAATGATGCCTCAGCCATCCCCGGTTTGTTTTGGGCTGTGTGTCAGTTGTGCTGCGCTATGGCACCCGCCTGAACTCCCGGGGACCCTGACATAATAGTATTTCGCGATAGCTCGCGACTCATTCACATCCCCACTACCCTCACTTTGAAAACAGCGCCTCAATGCTGAATTACCACACCGTCATGTGTGACCTATTTGTGACTTGTAGCTTGATACAATTATTAGGTTATCAAATGCTAATCGGGCGCGCGGGAGACCGCTTGGTTTCGCCATTACCACTGTCCGGAAGCTCCGCTATCACTTAGCGCAGAATGACTAACGATTGTAGAAGCTTAAGGAAAGTATCATAACGTGAACCCGCAACTGGAAGAACGGTTACGCTTTTGTAAAAACTTACCCACCATCCCGGCCATCGCTATGCGCGTGGTCGAATTGACCGGTCAACCGGAGGTCGGTTTACCAGACATCGCACAGCTTATCAGCCTCGATCCGGGACTCAGCATCAAAGTACTCAAGGTGGCGAACAGTCCGCTCTACGGATTCCGCCGCAAAACGGACAACCTGCGCCAGGCAATGAACGTGCTAGGGCTGAACGCCGTGATCACATTGAGCTTGAGCTTTTCCCTGGCGGGATCGCTGCGCGACGTAGAAAGAACGGGATTCGATACCGAGCACTATTGGCGTCGTTCAGTCATCGCGGCCATCGCGGCGCGCGCCCTAGGTACGCAGCTGGGGCTAAAGACCGGCGACGAACTCATGCTCGCCGGATTGCTGCAGGACATCGGCATGTTGGTGTTTCATGCGGCCCTACAAGAGGAGTACCGCAAAGCCGTTGCTGATAGCGTCGATCATAACGTCGTCATAGAAGCAGAACGAAACGCTTTTGGAGCGGATCATGCCGAGGCAGGCGCATGGCTGACACGCCAATGGAATCTGCCGGTTTACCTGCAACAGCTCATTGCCGCCAGCCATGCGCCAAACGACCCAACTATTCCATCCGAACTGTCGTCCATGGCAAATTGCGTGGCGCTTTCCGGTTTGATCGCAGACGCCATGCTGCACCCCGATAATGACATTTTGCCCACTCAGGCTGTCAACAGTGCCGAGGAATTCTTAGGTATGGATGCCGACACGTATCGTTCGGCGCTGGATTTAATCGCCGCCTCATTGCCAGAGGTCTCGGAGATATTCGAAATCAAGCTGATTGAGCCAGCGCAGGCGGCGGCCCTCCAGGATCAAGCAAACGAGATCATGATGATCCACCACCTGCGCATGCATGAGGAAGTCAATCAAGTGCGGCGCGCCGCCGAGGAACTGACTACGCGCTCGCAAATTCTGGAGGATCAAGTGCACAAGGACAGTCTTACCGGCCTATACAACCGCGGCCATTTCGATGCGATCCTCCACAAGGAATTCATACATGCCACCGAACAGGACTGGCCCTTGAGCGTGGCCTTCATCGACCTTGATAACTTCAAGCGGGTGAATGACAGCTTCGGGCATAAAGTGGGTGACGAGATATTGAAATCCATTGCCGACGTCATGCGCAGCCACACCCGTCAATCGGATGTACTGGCCCGTTATGGCGGAGAAGAGTTCGTTGCCATATTGCCGGGCACCAACTCCGCCGGAGCATGCAAACTATTTGAACGCATAATAACGGCGGTGCGCGCCTTGGACCATGCCGGCCTCACCAATCAGCCTCTGTTCGTCACGCTATCCATCGGCATAGCGACTCATATGGATGAGGATCAATGTTTCGATACCACGTCGGAACTTCTGCAAGCAGCCGATGCTGCCATGTATGCCGCAAAAAACGCCGGGCGCAACCGCCTCATAGTTCATGCGGAGCAAGCGCCCGGCAAGCTAGATGACAGTTTTCCCTAGGCGCATTGTTGTCCATACGGAGCGCCGCCGCGGTCCGCGGAGACTCATTCCTGATACCAGCTGCCGTCGGCCTGCTTCACCAACCAAAGATATGAGTACCAGTAGAATACACCGACGTCATGCGCCGCCGGTGCGGTGCAATTGATCTTTCTGCGCCCCGCGCCCCAATCCGGAAGCTGCATTCTTATCCGCGTCTCTCCGGCAGCAGTCTGCTTGTTCAGCGCCAGGCGCGCACCGCTGCTGCTGTTGTAACAGGCCAGTTGCGCCAAGCGAAAATCGCCGGGCGCAAGATCGAAGGCAAAACTATGACGGCTCAATTCTCCCGCCGTCTGTATACGCGAACCGGCGGATACCTTGCTCACCGGAAGCGGTCGCGAATCGACACTGACCGCAAAGCGCTGCATGTCTTCGTAGTTTGTAGCCATCGGATAGCGGGGAACCTCCAGCCTGTCGAAGCCCTCGCCCACCGCGCCGGACTGCTGGGCGATGCCGAAATAACCCAATGAGCCGACGATCCCCTGCAAGTCGGCGTCATATTCACCGTAGGGATAGGAAAACATGACCGGAGTAACGCCTAGTCGGCGCTGCAGCTCCTGCTGGGCGCGCTGGATGTCCGCGGCGACGCGCGTATGCCATTGCTGCTGCGACTCGCCGTCTAGGAGCCGGACGAGATGAGCATGGCTGTAACTGTGATTGCCGATCTCCGCACCGGCGGCAATGAGTTTGCGCAGTCCATCCCAGCTCAGGTAATCGTGGTAACCCTCATCGATGGACTGGGTGCTGACGAAGACCGTAAAGGGCCAGCCGTGTTTTTTCAATAAGGGCGCAGCCGTATCCAGCACCGATCGATATGCGTCATCGAAAGTGATCGCCACGGTTTTGTCGGGCAGTGATCCGCCCTTCTCTAAAGTGGCCAGGATCCGGCTGAGCGGCAGGACGGTATATCCGCCCGTGGCGAGAAAATCCAGGTGACGGCGGAAAACCGCTGGCGACACGCTGGTGCTGGGGGGGGTGTCATCGCTGACATGATGATAGAGCAGCACCGCCGCGTGATCCGCGGCCTGCGCGCGCGCGGCGAGCACCAAGCCGCACAGCAGCAGCGCTAGGCGCCGGCACATCTAGTCGGCCCGCGTGCTTTGAAATTTTCGATACTGCGCAATCATGGATTTGATCTCCTGCACGTAGGCCTCGCGCCGCTCCGAGTAGAAGGATAGGCCGTTCGCCAGGGCGCTGGCGGTGACGGGTTGTTGTTGCTCTCGCAGCTGTTGGCGTATCCGGCGCAGATCCGCGTAGCTGTCATGTGTATTCAAATTGTGGAGGTAGCTGCGCACGGATTCGCCGGCCGTCTTGAACCTGCGCACTTCGTGCTTGGCACCGGCGGGACGCTGATCCGGTTCAACACCGCAGCCCTGATGAAAACACCATTGCCCGAACAGATTGTGGGCCTCGACCGCAAAGCGCGATTGTCCCCAACTGGATTCCTTGGCCGCCTGCACCAGCACCAAGGGCGCCGGGATGATATCCACGCGGGAGATAAGATTACGGATCACCTCGTCCGGGGCATCATCATTCCAGGCTACCGCATACTGCTCCGCCAATTGTTGCAGCCATATGGCATCCACCCAGGAAGGCTTGTCACCGTCGGTAACGGCTGAGGCGATCCGTAGCAGGTGTCTGCGATCCGCGAGGATCCTGGCGTTGTAGTACCGGACGATGGGAGTCAGATAGTCGAAGAAGGCGGCCTTCTTGTCGTCGACCCGCTTAAAGGAAGTGAAATCCGGTAGCGATGGGAACTGCGGCCGCGGCTGGCCTATGGATAGGGTCAGCATAAACATGGCGACCAGCAGAGTCGCGCCCAGCGCCAACTGGAACGGGCGGCTGTTCATCATTGAAACGTCGTCATGCCGATTCATGAGCTGGGTCCCGCCTGCACCTCGAGAGCAGTGAGCGTAGCGCTGTCGGGATACCCGTCGGGGATGATGCCGGCCGATTTCTGAAACGCCCGCAACGCCGCGCGCGTCGCCGAACCCATGACTCCGTCCGCATCGCCCGCAGCAAAACCGAGATGATTCAAGCGCCCCTGCATGCGTTCGATGGTGTCGCGGCTCAAGGCTTGTTCCGTGGTGGAAGGCGGCCGTGCCAGTACGCCGCCGCCGACAAACCGGTCCGCCAGCAGACCCACGCTTAGCGCATAAAATTCACTGCGGTTCCATTTCATGATGACATTGAAGTTGTCGTAGACCAGGAAGGCCGGACCGGTATGGCCGGCGGGCAGCAGCAGCGATGCCTGCAGATCCGCCTCCGGCAAGGGGCGCTTGTCGGTCAGGGTGACGCCCAGCCCGGCCCAGTGACTGAGCGGCTGGCGGTTCGCCAGACCGGTCTCGGCATAGGGAAAGTTTGCAGGAACCAATACCTCCCGGCCCCAGCGGCTACCGTTTTGCCAACCGAGATTGGCCAGAAAATTGGCGGCGCTGGCCAGGGCATCCCTCTTGCTCTTCCACAGATTGATATGGCCGTCATGATCACCGTCGACCGCGTATTTGAGATAGGCGGAAGGCATGAACTGGGTATGACCGACCGCCCCGGCCCAGGAGCCTTGCATATCACCGGGTAACAGCGATTCGCGGTTGAGCAGCGTCAAGGCCGTCAGCAATTCACCGCTGAAATAATCGCTGCGACGCTGATCGCAGGCCAGGGTGGCCAGCGAATCCAACGTCGGCATAGTGCCCAGGTTGGCACCGAAATTGGTCTCCAGACCCCAGAAGGCGATGAGATAACGGCCCGGCACGCCGTACTTGGCGGTCAGGTCCGCCAGGAAGCGCCGGTATTCATCCAGCAATTGACGACCGTGTGCGACCCGTTCCGGCGTCACGCGCCGATTGAGATAATCGGCGAAGGTCTGGGTAAATTCCGGTTGGGCGTGGTCCAGTTCCAGCACCCGCGGCTGGGGCTTGAGCTTGACCATGACGTCGTCGACTACCCAGGCCGGAAGGTGCCGCGCCCGCGCGCGATCCTGCAGTCCGGCGATACATTGCGAAAACGCGTCGCCCTGCGCCGCCACCCAGGGCAGGCACAGCAGTCCGACGAGCAGCGCAATCAGCGGTTTAGCCATCAAATAGACTCTATCGTTTCAAGGCCTTAACCCAGGAATACATTGTATCGCAGATAGCAGATGCGAGATCGAGCACGTTCTCGGAAGCGCCATGCTACCGGAGGGATTAGATATTTTCGAGATCGGCGGGTTTCATACCTTTGAGCATACGCCGGCAATCCGCATTCAAGGCCAACAATATCCGGGTAATAAAGAACGCCACGCGTTTGAGAAAGATCAGGCCGAAAATAAACAACACCATGGTAATGATCTGAAACCACAGGGCAACGGTGGCGCCTCGATCGATCAGCATACCGAAGGTAAAGAAATAAGCGCTCAAGGCCACACCCATTACGGCCCCCGCAACAACGGCAACGCGTCCGTGGATCTTTTTAATTTTCTGCAGGGTCTGTGGATCGTTTTCGTTGCTCATAGCCGCTATCACTACTGAAGACTGGCGCTATTCTAGCAGAAACAGCGGCTTCCGATGCGGCCGCGCACCATGTGGTTATATGCACAGCAATGATAATGGCCGGTGTGCAGATGCCGTTCAACCAGGACCGCGTCCCGTGGGTGAGCCGGGGATTACCCCCTTGGCAATGGGCTTGAGACCTCAGACGCCGCGCAGTCGATGTGCAAGCTTAAGTTTGGATTAAGATTTTTTTCAGGGTCGTTTAAGTCCGCTTTGTTTTACTGTTCTGTATTAGCGAAAGGAATCGGTACCCAAGGGAGCAACGAGCATGACGAATCACTATCATATTCTCGCAGGAAAAGCGCCACTGGACCTGATCGATGTTGTCGCTACCGATCCGGACTCGGCGGTGATGTTGTACGCCGGCGGTAATGATTCGGGCGTCTATCCCAAAGCCCCCCAGGACTTCGACCTCAGCCGCCACCTGATGCTGATGAGCGCCTATTGGCGCCAAGCGCAGGCATGCCCCGAGCAAGCAAGCCCGATAGCCGATACCGCCTTGAACTCGCCCGAGGCTTACTACACCCCCGAATCATGGCTTAAATACCGCAAGCTCTGAGCGCGCAAACCCGGTACGCGCCTGCCGTCAGATCATCGCCCTGCGGCAGCACCCGGTGACTCGCCTTCCTAAGCCGCTCAACTGTTCTTCCCATATTTTTATAGTGTCCGACCATCGGCATCCGGCGCCTTATCGGATTGTCTGCACCATAAAAGGGGAAATTCCGTGATAAACCACCTGCCTGCACCAATTTAGAACGGCCGCCATCGGCCGCTGAGTGGATTTTTTATTCCGCCCTCCCTCTGTGTGATCTGCAACCAGTCATCGCCAAGGACAAAAACAGCCTTCGCACTCCGGCCGCAGCGACGCGGGTCCTGTGGCGCAAATGTTGCCTTATCCATGTAATAGCAAGAACCCTCAACCCAAGGTGCAGGCCTTCATGCCTATTTCGACCTCATTTCCCCGCCATGGCGATAAGCAAAACTCCGCATTTTTTGAGGAGTACCTGCAGCGGCTGCTCGAGGAGCGCGACGCCACCGGCCTCACCGGCATGGTCGATGAAATCGACGCCATCATGATTACCGTCGACCCGGGGCATTCGCTGCGCTATATCGGCGAACTGGCGCTGATGACGCCGTATCACTATCTGGTCACCCTGGAAAGCGAACACCACTGGACCCACATCCTGCGGGTGGATATGAACTCGCCGGATTTCCTGGTGCGGGAGGTCAAGGATCCCAACATCCGCGGAATCTTCCGCAGCCTCAACGAGGTCTACCCCATCGGCGCCAACAAGCCCAACAGCCGCTACATGGGGGAAGTCCTGCGCGTCGACGACCTGCACGGCGTGGTCAGCTGCCAGCAGGAACGCGGTTTCCGCTTCTTCACCCAGGACCAGATCCGCAAGCTGGAGCTGCCGGGCAATCTGGCCGTCAGCAAGCCCTCCCCCTACACCCATAACATCGTCGCCTATATGGAACGGCCGCACGAGGATCTCCGCGTTTACTCCCTGGGCCTTAGCACCATCCACGCCGAGATCCAGGACGTGTACCTAGCCGCCAAGGACTTGCAGAAGAAGCTGTCCATCTACGACCTGATCCTGCCCATCGATCATCTGGCCACCCGCGTCTACAGCCAGAACCGCGAGGTAGCGATCCTCGAATGGCTGTCCTTGTCGAGCTACTACTACTGGGGTTCCTACGATATCAAGGACCAGAACTCATCCACCAACGTCACCAAGAGCGTGCACCACGCCAGCGAGACCCGCAGCCCGGCCAAAGTCTTCACGGCCAACAACACGCCGTACTTCGTCAATCACCTGGAAAAACTGCCCTCGCCCACGGAGACCTTCGTGCGCAACTACGGCCCGCGCCTGCACCACATCGCGCTGGCGGTGCGCGACGGCGAGACCGAAGGCTGGGAAAATATCGAGCATGTGGTCAAGCAGATCGCCGCCCAGGGCCGGGACTTTCTGCTCGACGTGATCGGCTCCAAGGAACAGGGACTGAAACAGATCTTCTCCAGCGCCTCGGAACACTCGTCGCTGATCATCGAATATGTGCAACGCTTCGGTGAATTCGACGGCTTCTTCGCCAAGGATAACGTCGCCGAACTCACCCATGCCGCCGGTGTGGAAGAGGAGTTACTGGAATTGCAGGCGCAGTCGCGGATCGATTAGCTGGGAAGGAAATTTAGCGACACTCGGCCGTATACCGGATGTGGCTGAATCGCATCCGGTGCGATGGACGGCCATACAAAAGGCCGGTCTTCAGTTTAAACGGAAGCTCGCCGCCGTTGTCTAGGCGCCTTCTTTTTCCGCTACCACGACCTGATCTCTCACACCTGAGCGAATCTTGGCGATCTTGCCGCCGGCCTTGAGGAAGGCCGTCGTCTGTTCCGCGATCAATTGACTGGTCAATTTCGCAACATTCGAATTAGTCTTTGATCTTGATGTCTTTTTGGGCTCGGTCTGCATATCCGGATATTTCCCTATAGAGGACTGAACTCCCATCATACGGCATTTAATAATAAATAGTTTGAAAAGTAGGGACTTTCCATAATCGGATCATGTAACATTGCCCGTCGAATAGACTGATACTTAAGCGGCTTAGATGCAATTTAATGGTGCATGGCATCGCGATGATTATTCAGTGGGACTTAGGCAGCCATTCGCCACTCGGCACCCAAATGGCGAAAACACCGCCCGGGATACACTCATAACCCCATCGAGAGTACACTTCATCCTGAAGCTTCCTCCCTGTCCCCAAACTAGCTATTGGCCAGCAAAGATCTTCACGCTTTAGACATACTGCTTGATAGGAGTGGATATACGGTATTTACACCTTCAAGAAATTTCAATTTATGTGTAGGAGTTCGAATGCAACAAAATAAACTGTACGTGGGCAATTTTCCTTACTCGGTAGATGAGGCCCAGCTTAGAGAAATGTTCTCATCCTTTGGTCAAATCGAAGACATCGCGCTGATCAAGGACAGAGAAACGGGACGTTCCAAGGGGTTTGCATTCATCACCTTCGCCAGTCAACAGGCGGCGGAATCGGCCCTATCGCTGAATGGAAAAGATGTCGACGGACGCGCCCTCAAAGTGAATATGGCGCAGGAAAAGGAAAGCCGCGGCGGCGGACGAGGCGGCGGCGGTGGTCGTTCGCGCTGGTAGAAACAATTTGCGATAGTGCCGGCCCCTTGCATTCAAGGGGCCGAGCACATCTCGCATCGAGTCGTTTCCCCCTCCTGCTGCAGCGCGTCAGCCATGACGACGACAGTGTCGTAGCAACGGCTGCGGCCGTCCCGGCCACGTCGACCCCGATTTGTGAGACAATACTGCCCGCTTTGACCTAGCCGTTCCGCGTTATCCATGCCGTCGGCGGCGCATCGCCGATCGCTGCCGACACCATCCTGCCGCCAAAGCTCATGGTCCGTGCGACTTGAGGCCGCGCCGTGCCTGTCGCCGCGGCGACCGAGGTCCAGCATCATCGTTACTCTATTTTGGGAATTTTACATTGATTTCTATAGCAAATATTACTATGCAGTTCGGCGCCAAGCCGCTGTTCGAGAACATCTCGGTCAAGTTCGGCGATGGTAATCGTTACGGCCTGATCGGCGCCAACGGCTCCGGCAAGTCGACCCTGATGAAGATCCTGGGCGGCGATCTCGAGCCCACTTCCGGCAATGTCAGCGTCGACGCCGACGAACGGCTAGGCAAGCTGCGCCAGGACCAGTTCGCCTTCGAGACCTATACGGTGCTGGACACGGTGATCATGGGGCACACCGACTTGTGGGAAGTGAAGCAGGAGCGCGACCGCATCTACGCTCTCGCCAATATGAGCGAAGAGGACGGCATGCGGGTAGCCGAGCTGGAGATCGCCTTCGGCGAACTGGACGGTTACACCGCCGAGGCCCGCGCCGGCGAATTACTGTTGGGCCTGGGTATCCCCATCGAACAGCACACCGGCCTGATGAGCGCGGTGGCGCCGGGCTGGAAACTGCGGGTATTGCTGGCGCAGGTATTGTTCGCCGATCCCGAAATCATGCTGCTGGACGAGCCCACCAACAATCTGGACATCAACACCATCCGCTGGCTGGAAGAGCTGCTCAATCAGCGCAACAGCACCATGATCGTCATCTCCCATGACCGCCATTTCCTGAATTCCATCTGCACCCACATGGCCGACCTGGATTACGGCGAGCTGCGCGTCTACCCGGGCAACTACGACGAGTACATGACCGCCTCCACCCAGGCGCGCGAGCGCCTGTACGCCGACAACGCCAAGAAGAAGGCACAGATCGCCGAGCTGCAAACCTTCGTCAGCCGCTTCTCCGCCAATGCCTCCAAGGCCAAGCAGGCCACCTCGCGCGCCAAACAGATCGAGAAAATCAAACTGGATGAGGTCAAACCCTCCAGCCGCGTCAGCCCCTTCATCCGCTTTGCCCAGGAGAAGAAGCTCTATCGTCTCGCTTTGGAAGTACAGGGCCTGAGCAAAAGTTTCGGCGAGCTGCAACTGTTGCGCGACCTCAATCTGAGCATCGAAGTGGGCGAACGCGTCGCCGTCATCGGCCCCAACGGAATCGGCAAAAGCACACTGCTGCGTTGTCTGATGGGCGAACTCAAGCCCGACGCCGGCACGGTCAAATGGTCGGAAAACGCCGCCATCGGTTACTGTGCCCAGGACCATGCCGCCGACTTCGCCAAGGACATGAGCCTGTTCGAATGGATGGAGCAATGGCGTAAAGCCCGCGACGACGAACAGGCGATCCGCGCCACCTTGGGCCGCATGCTGTTCTCATCGGATGAAACCGGCAAATCGGTCAAGGTACTGTCCGGGGGCGAGCAGGGGCGCATGATGTTCGGCAAGCTCATGCAATTGCAGGCCAACATCATGCTCCTCGACGAACCGACCAATCACCTCGACATGGAAGCCATCGAAGCGCTCAACCTGGCCCTGGAAAACTATCCCGGCACTTTGTTGTTCGTCAGCCACGACCGCGAATTCGTTTCCTCCCTGGCAACGCGCATCATCGAACTGACTCCGCAAGGCGTCATCAACTTCAACGGCAACTACGAAGACTACCTGCAACGCCAGGCCATGGAAGCGGCAACCGCCGCCCGACAGGGCGCAAGATAACGAGGACCGACCGACCTAAGCCCACACACCACATCATTTCGAGCGTAGCGAGAATCTTGCCTTGCCGGTATAAACAAGCGATGCAGAAAGATTTCTCGCTACGCTCGAAATGACAAATTAAAGGCTTCCCACTCCACAGATGAGCAAGTAGCCCTGGTTATATAAAACAGCCAGACTAACCGTTGGAAGCATCTTCCCAAGGAGCTAAGCTCCTTGCTGAGGATTCCATCCAGAACGGTCAGAACATTTCTTTTGACGTCATTCCGGCGCAAGCCGGAATCCAGTAACGCTCTGAATTAAAGGCGCTGTATTCCGGCTTGCGCCGGAATGACCGACCATTCGCAGTTCCTCTGGTTTTTATCTGTAAACACAGCAAGCGCAAAAGACTATCATATTCCCCTCACGCCCTACAGGAGATCCGCAATGAAATCACTTACCGCATTAGCACTCTTGGCGGCATTGCTTGCAACGCCGGCGTATGCCGCCTTGAACGTCGGCGACCAGGCACCGGACTTCACCGCCCAGGCCTCCCTCGGCGGCAAGGTGTTCACCTTCTCCCTCGCAGACGCCCTCAAGAAAGGCCCGGTCGTGCTGTATTTTTATCCGGCGGCCTT
The DNA here is from genome assembly GCA_963810615.1 of uncultured Gammaproteobacteria bacterium. Taxonomy (GTDB): domain Bacteria; phylum Pseudomonadota; class Gammaproteobacteria; order DRLM01; family DRLM01; genus JARRQJ01. The sequence continues at coordinate 863,081 of CAWEOA010000002.1, forward strand.
CACCAAGGGCTGCACTATAGAAGCGCACGATTTCGCCGAAGCCATAGACAAGTACAAGGCCCTGGGCGCGACCGTGATCGGCGTCTCGCACGATGGCATAAAGAAGCTCAATAAATTCTCGGTCAGCGAATGCCGCAGCAAATTTGCGGTGGCCGCCGATACCGATCAAAGCATCATGAAATCCTACGATGCGATCCTCGCCGCCAAACCCGAATACGCCAACCGCACTTCCTACGTCATCGTTCCCAGCGGCAAGATCATCTACACCTACACAAATTTACATCCAGACCAGCATGTGGGGAATACGCTCACCGCACTGCGGGAATGGGAGGCGAATCGCAAATCCGACTAGCGCCTTGGAAATAAGGGTGACGCCACATGCCAATTTTGATTCCTACAGCTCCACAGTTGACACCTAAGTGCAAGGATAGCTAAAGTGAATCTCGAAGGACGATATTAATCTTCACGGACCATTGAAGAATGTCGGAAATGGCGATTTCGCGAAGCCTGATTGCTGCCACCTTGCTCGTGTGGGGATGCTCATCATACGCTACCGAGGCGCACAAATGCGAGACGCACTCGGAACAGGAACCGTCCCTGTGCAGCTATGAACCGAATACCGTCGGCTACACCTTTGACAGTGACGACGTCGGTTTCATGGACTTCAAATTATCGGTGCGCTATCAAATGTTCCCCGACTGGATGACGCAAGGTCTCAATTTCGTCAACCCGGATTTGGGCGACAACAGTGCCTTGTATTTCGCATTCACGGGACGATTCGGCCAATACATCGGAACCCGGGATTCCTCCCCGGTGGTGGGCAAGCGCTTCAATCCCGAACTGTTCATGCGATTTTGGATGGACGAGAAACATGCGGGATACGTCGATTTCGCGTTCCTAGCCCACGAATCGAACGGGCAGTCCATCAATGACCCGACTCAATACCAACAGGCACTAACTACGGCACAGCAACCGGAATTCGTCAACGACCAACTCAGTCGCGGCTGGGATTATCTGGAACTCAAATGGAAGAATATCCCCTACGATGAGTCCAATAGAACGCTCTCGACCTATTTGGGCTTCAAATACTTTCTCTCCGACGGCCTCCTCCAGGGCAAAGCCGAGGAATACAACAGCTGGGAAAATAATCCGGAAGGCAAACCGCGGAATCAAGTCAACGGCATCTCGGCAATGATTAAATACTACGAAAAGCGAGGCGGGGAGTTTCTAAAAGATCTCAAGTGTGCCGTCCTGTACGAAACCGGCTACCGCCAAACCTTTCGTTACAGCACACTTCGCCTAGAACTGGGCACCAAGGTCATGCAACTCCCCGTGACGCTATGGGGACAAACCGGCTATGGCAGCGACTTGGCGCAATACTATAAGAAGGTCTCCTCCTGGGGAATCCAAGCGGAGATCGGCGGTTTCTGAATTTGATGACTAAAGTAGCTTGTATGAATTTCACCCCGCTGAAGAGGACTGCCCTCGAAGGGGGTGCGGATTGAGTAAGACTACCCGAATCAAACCAACACCTGCCGCGTCTCCCTCAGGAATTGATGTATCCCCTCCTCGATTTCCGGCTCGATCATCACCTCCGGCCGCCTACCATGAGGACAGGCCAGCCGCGGCGTGGTCCCGAACAAACGGCAGATCAGCGGCCTCTCCGCATAGACCTGGCAACCCATATCCACCAAGTGCGGACAACTCAACTCGGCAAGCGCCGCTTCATGCTCCGCCTCGCTCTTAACCGGCAGCCTCGCCATCTCCTCGCTGGAGGTTGTCACCGGCCCGCAGCAGTCGTGACAGCCGGGTATGCACTCGAAGGATGGAATGCGCTCACGGAAAAAGCGGATTTTTTGGTAGTTTCTGGTCATGGGCTATCATTCATCATTTGTACGGTGTCGCTGAGGTCGAGTGCGGCTTTACGGGGCGTGGAGAGCCGCCCGCATAAAGATCAATCGTTCATAACTTCGCCGACAAATATCTTTTTACCAAGCAAGGTTCCCAGCTCATCCGCGGGAACCGGCTTGGTAAATAAATATCCTTGGAAATACTTACACCCGATCTCCAGAAGCAGCTTGCGTTGCGTTTCCGTCTCCACGCCTTCGGCGATAACGCCGAGATTAAGGCTTTTTGCCATCGCCACAATGGTACGGACTATCGCATTATCACTACTATCGACGGCAATATCGCGCACAAATGATTGATCGATTTTGAGCTGCTCGAGCGGCAAGCGTTTAAGATATTGTAGCGACGAATAGCCAGCGCCGAAATCATCCAGGGAAAAGTTTACGCCTATCTCCTTCAGGGCATTCATAAGCACAATGGTACCTTCTATATCATCCAATAGCATGCTCTCGGTGAGTTCTAGTTTTAGAAGTTTCGGGTTGATGTCATAACGCCGCATGGCCGATTGTACTTGCTCTATGAAGCCCGCCTTTCGGAATTGCTTAGAACTGACGTTTATTGCCATCATGAGGTCCCGGGTCAGGGGATCTTGGCGCCATAGTGCAAGTTGCGCGCATGCGGTCTCCAACACCCATTGCCCGATGGGTATGATTAAGCCCGTTTCTTCCGCCAGCGGAATAAATTCCGCCGGCGACACCAGACCGCGCTCGGGATGTATCCAGCGAATCAAGCCCTCAGCTCCGATTGGGCGGAACGAGCTATCCACTTGAATCTGGTAGTAGAGAGCGAATTGCCGGTCTTCAAGCGCTTGATGCAAATCACTTTCGAGGGAGGCACGGGCGCTGATGCTGGCTTGCATTTCCGGATCGAAGAAACGCAGGTTATTTCGGCCGCCGTTCTTGGCCTGATACATGGCGATGTCGGCTTGTTTGGTCAGCTCCTCCGTCGACAGCTGATTCCCCTTGAACATGGTAATGCCGACACTGCAGCTGGAACGAAATTCCCGCGCACCGAGCTGGTAGGGCTGCCTGAGAACCTGAAGAATCTTTTCGCCCACCGTCTTTGTCTGAATCACGGCTTCCTTATAATTTTCGCTTAAATCACTCAGCAACACGACGAACTCATCGCCGCCGAGACGGGCCACGGTATCGCTCTTGCGCACCAGGGTGGTGAGACGCTTCGCGATCTGCTTCAACATCATGTCTCCCGAAAGATGACCGACTGAGTCGTTGATGGTCTTGAAGTTATCCAAATCGATTAACAGCAAAGCCCCGTAGCGGCCGTTGCGCGCACCTAAAACCAGGATTTGAGTGAGCCTATCATCGAGCAGCCGCCGATTGGGCAGTTCGGTAAGCTGATCATAGAACGCCAGATGCTGGATCCTTTTTTCGCTTGCCTTGCGTTCGGTTATGTCGCGCGATGAATTGAACAATACCGGTGCGCCATCAAGCTTAAGCGGAAATCCACTGATCTCCACATCGAATACCGATCCGTCCTTGCGGCGATGGCGAGCCTCGTATTGTAAACGAACGGGCTGCGCCAACTGTTTTCCAACCTCGGCCCTCGGATCGGCGTCCGTAAATTGCGCGTCCCATTGGGACAGATTCATCCCGAGCAGTTCTTCGCGGCTATAGCCCAGCATGTCGCAGAACGCGTTACTTGCTTCGATAACATTTCCGTCGCTGTCAACGATGTGAATACCATCACTGGCATTGTGCAGGATGGCCAGATTCTTCTCGCTCTCTCTTCTAAGCGCTGCTTCGATATGCTTGCGCTGAGTGACATCAATGGCGCTGGCAATTAGCCGTGTAACGTCGCCGTCTTTTTCTTTCAAGGGCGCGATATAGCTGTCCGACAAAAAGTCACTGCCGTCCTTGCGGAGATAGCGCGTTTCACTGTGCATGTGATCGACTGACCCCGCTACCAACTGCGCGTGACAATCCAGGAATGCTTCCAGGTCTTCGGCGTGGACAATATCCGCGACTGTCTTGGCCAGGATCTCCTTCATGGGGTAACCCATCATATTCAATGCGATTTGATTGGCCTGTGCGATGCGGCCGTTATTCGGATCGAAAGCAAGCATTGCCGTGGGCGAATTCTCGAACAGGGAACGGAAATTTTCCTCGGAGGTGCGCAGCTGTTGCTGCATTTCGCGGCTTAAGGTCGCCCCCATCACGGTGACCATTATCAGAAAGCCATAAGGTCCCAGTGCAATGAAGTGGATGACGGAAAGTCGAACGAGTAAGCCCTCAACTCCGCATAGCACGAATAGGACGGTTGCAAACAACATCCACGCTGCCGTACGGCGACCGGAGCGACGGTAATAGTCGCTCAGAGCATAAATTGCGTAGCCGAAGATTGCGACAACTGTTGCAATCGCGATGTGTGCCCAGGGACTGTTATGGCCGTCCCCGCGCGTCACCACTTCTCCCCAGGGCAACTGCAGTTTGTAAATGCCGTCGAAGCGGTCATATTGCAGCGTGTAAGTTTGTGTTAGATTGACCACGAACAACACGGCCATGAGAAGCGTCGCCCCCATTAGCACGGGCAAAGCCCGTCTTCCCGTGTACTCGGCGATGAACCATAGAAACAACGTCATCAGCACCAGGGCGGCAGCAACGTTATCCCTAAGAGACTGAATAAACTCGGCGTCATCTGCGGCATGCAGAATTCTCGCGCAATAAATCACGAACAGTATTATTGACAGGCACATGCCGGAAAATAACAAATGACTTGAGCGCTTGGCCGAACTCGCCGCAAAGACCCAATGTTGGATCATTCCATAGACAACAATCCCCACCAGCACATACAAACTTGGGATTATGATTTCGATTAGAGACTCCTTTTTCTAATTATCAATAGCTCCAGGACTTCGTCATATTCGGCAAGGTAACGATGTATCCCTTAATCCAATTACGGTTTCCATCTAAATCGACCCAAAGAAAGTAATCTTGATTTTAACGAATATTGGCGGCCTACGGACGGCAGCCGTGGAGTTCTACAACTGGATTTTTGAGCTGCCGATTGAAAAATTTGGGCAGGAATTACCATCTACAATGATCAATCGGACCACGCTGTGAACCAACCTCAGCTTGGTAACCGCCTTAACCGGCCAGCCCCACATAGACGTTTTGCACATCATCATCCGCATCGATGGTTTCGAGGAAGGCCTCGACTTCCTCGCGTTCCGCTTCGCCCAGCGTCACCGGGTTTTTGGGGCGATAACCCAGTCCGGCGGACTGCACGGCAAACCCATGGGTCGGTAAGGCGCGGGATACCGCGTCCAGCTCGGAAGATTCGGTGAGGAATAGCGTCGCCCCCTCTTCGCCGGGTTCCAGATCGCTGGCGCCGGCCTCAATGGCGGCCAGCTCCGGGTCGGCGTCCGCGGTTTCTGGCGTAGCCTCGATCATGCCGAGGTAATCGAAGTCCCAGGATACCGAGCCCAGGGCACCCAGTTGTCCTTGTCCCTTGCGGAATATCACCCGAATATTGGAAGCGGTGCGGTTGGCATTGTCGGTCAGGCACTCGACGATCACGGGCACCCGGTGGGGCGCAAAACCCTCATAGGTGAGTTTTTCGTAGCTGACCCCTTCGTCCAGCAGGCCGGCGCCCTTCTTGATCGCACGCTCGAGGGTGTCCTTGGGCATGGAGGCCTTCTTGGCCTGCTCCACCGCCAGACGCAGGCGCGGATTCATATGCGGATCGGCGCCGTTGCGCGCCGCGACCATGATCTCCTTGGCGAGCTTGGTGAAGATACGGCCCTTGGCATTGGCCGCGGCCTCTTTGCCTTTTGCTTTCCACTGTGCGCCCATAGCCTGTCTCCCGAACCCTGTGCTGAACGCGGCCACTATAGAGAGAATCAAATTGCACTGGCAAGGGGAAAATCTTAAGAAATCGACCCTCACCCGCCGCTCAGGGCCTGGATGATCTGCACGCTGTCGTTTGCGCGTAGGGGGCGGGTGATATCGAACACCTGCTCTCCGTTGACGAAAAAGCGCATGTGCGCCCGCATCCTGTCCTGTTCGTCGATGACGCGAAAGCGCAGGCCGGGGTATTGGCGGTCGAGGTCGGCAAGCAGTTCGGTGAGATTTGTTCCGGCGGCTTCGACTTCCCGTTGTTGGGTATAGGAGAGCAGCGGGCCGGGGATTAGAACTTTCATGGTCTCAATCTTCCTGCGAGGAAATCCGGCTGTGTAGAGGCGGCGTCATCCTTAACACCTGGCTCCTTCTCCCTCAGGGACCTCGGTCCCCGGATGGGTAGAAGGGAGGGATGAGGGGGATATAAATTCATACTTTTACTCCCTTCACCCTGGCCCTCTCCCGGAGGGAGAGGGGATTTTTGAAGATGGTTTCATGGTAGCTCGGTGGCTTCTACCGCATAGATTTCGGGGAGGTGTTGGGCGAGACAGGTCCAGCGTTGGCCTTCGTCGCGGCTCATCCACAGTTCGCCGCTGGTGGTGCCGAAGTACAGACCCACGGGGTCAAGGGCGTCGGCGCTCATGGCCTGGCGTTTGACCGTCCACCACGCCTGACTCTGGGGCAAACCATTGTCCAGCCGCTGCCAGCTCTTGCCGCCGTTGCGGGTGACGTAGGCGGCGGGTTTACCGGCCGGACTGGTACGCGGCCACACCATGGTGCCGTCCATGGGGAATACCCAGGCGGTGTCCGCATCGCGCGGGTGTACCACCATGGGAAAACCGATGTCGCCGATCCTCTTGGGCATTTTCCTACCGATGCGTGTCCACTCCTTCGATGGTCGGTCGATACGGTAGATACCGCAGTGATTCTGTTGATAGAGGCGGTCCGGGTTGCTGGGACAGAACCGTACGCAATGGGGATCGTGGAAGGCGATATTGGCCGGGTCGAACATCTCGACCACTTCCATGCCCTTCACCAACGGCGCGAAGGTTTTGCCGCCATCCAGCGATTCGTGCACGCCGCCGCCCGACATGGCGAAGTAGAGGTGGGCGGGATCGCGCGGATCGACGATGATGGAATGCATCTTCGGCCCATCCGGCGTGCCGTCCTGGGCGCTGCCCATCCATTGCCGGTATTGGGGATCGTCATTAACGACGGAGAACGGCTGCCAGGTATCGCCGCCGTCTTCGGAACGGAACAAACCCTGCGGTGAAGTTCCCGCGTACCAGACATTGGGCTCGTTGGCGTGACAGGGTGTCAGCCAGAAAGTATGGTCCACCGTACGCGCCTTCGCATCGTTAGGCGATTTCGCAAAGGCGGGCGGCTGGCTGGCTTCTTTCCAGCTGCGGCCACGATTGGTGGAACGAAAGATCGTCGGACCGAGATGACCGGTCTTGGCCGCCGCCAGCAACGTGCGCCCATCGCGCGGATCAAGCACCATATGATTGACGATGTGACCGAGGAAGTGCGGTCCGTCGACGCGCCAGGTTCTGCGGCGCGTATCGCCGTGAAACAGCCACGCGCCCTTGCGCGTGGCGACCAGCACCACCACCCGTCGCGCCGGGCGTTTGCCGGTGCCGGGTTTATTGCTAATAGTTGATGTCCGTTTGCGAGATGCCGACTTCTTGCTTGTGCCTGCCATAATCACTCCCCTCCGCGATATGCCCTGCCACACGATCATGCCATAAGATAGTCGGATCAGGCTCTCCAAAATCGACAGTGGATACCGCCGACTTTTCGGCAATTATTTGACATCGTCTATGCTTTGTCTATGGCAGGATGTGAGCGATCGTCGTGACGAAAGCCGGCTGAATTTATTGCTGCTTTTCAGAACATTGCCTATGGCCCATACTCGGGCATCGCCAGCGACGTAGATCGCAACGGGGATATGGGACTCACAGGGAGGACATGGTGCGCACAACCGCGCCGCAAAGATTCATCTACGAGCAGATCCATATCGATGCCGCGCGCAACTCCAGTGACGACTTCAATCTGTTTCATGATAAGAATAAATGGCAACGCATCCGCGACAACCTTTCGGCGGAGATAAGGGGCTGGGCGCATCAACGGTAGCCCAGCATCGTCATCACTGCCTGGGCATGGTAGGCGATGCATCCCCTTGTTCTGGGCCGAGATCACCATGACCCCGCTGGATGAAATCATAGGGGTGATGCGCAAAATTCCTCGGCGTAAAAATATTGTTCTATTCGGCAACGCAGATCAATTCGCTACTGTCATTTCGAGCGTCAGCGAGAGAAAATATAATATTTCTCGCTGATGCTCGAAATGACAAATCAATTTAAGCTATCTCAGTTTTAAAATCCCCTCACCCGCCCCTCTCCCGAAGGGAGGAGCGAAGCGAAGGGTGCGTGTTTATGTGCAGACATGAACGTAGCAGGCTAATGTTACCGACGGAATATGCGGTCCACACTCCAAGGACCGCCGCCGGCCGCGGCCAGATAGAGAAAGATAAAACAGTACAGAACGGCGGGCTCGCCGTGATTGAGTGCCGGCCAGAAGCCTTGCGGTGCGTGCGCCATGAAATACGCGAACGCCATTTCGCCCGACAGGATGAATGAGACCGGCTGGGTAAACAGGCCGACCAGGATTAAAAAGCCGCCGACCACTTCCAGGGTTCCGGCCAAGCCCATCAACGACAACAGCGGAATATCTCCAATGGGTGAGGGAAAACCGAACAGCTTCATCGTGCCGTGTTCCATGAATAAAAATCCGGTTATTATGCGCAGCACACTCAGCAAGTGCGGCACCCAACCGGCACACCAGCTACTCATTTTGGTCATATAGCCTCCTAAGCGGCAAGCGCAAAATAATTTTCGAACAACTTCATATTAGCACGTAAAAAATATGACGAAGTTCGAGAGTTCTTAAAGATATGCAAAGGAACGATGGCTATGTCTCCGTCGCCAGCGCCTGCGCGCGACCGGTGATGAACCCTTCGAGCGCGAAGATTATTAGCGCCGACCAGATCAGGCCGAAGCCGCCGAGCTGGGCGTAGGTGAACGGCTCCTTGTACACGACCGTACCCAGAATGAATTGCAGGGTCGGGGCGATGTACTGCAGGATTCCCAGTTGCCAGAGCGGAATGCGTTGCGAGGCCGAGGCGAACAAGAGTAAGGGAATCGCCGTCGCCACACCGGACCCGACCAGCAGCACATCCACAAGCACGCCGCCGTGCACGAAGCTGCCCAGGCCGACTGCATTGCAATAAACCAAATACAGCAGCGCCGGCATAAACAGGATGGCCGTCTCCAGAGTCAGGCCATTGAGCGAGCGTAGCGGTGCGGTCTTTTTTACCAGCCCGTATACACCGAAGGAAAGCGCCAGGGTTATGGCTATCCACGGAAAGCGTCCATAGGCGAGTGTCAGAGACAGCACGCCCGCTGCCACCAAGCCGATGGACAACCACTGCCAGAGGCGCAGGCGTTCGCGCAGGAATATCACGCCCATGACGACATTGACGATGGGTGAGAGAAAATAGCCCAGACTGACTTCGACGATAAAATTGGCATTGATGGCCCAGACAAAGACCAGCCAGTTGATGCCGATCAGGATCGCCGCGACCAGATAGATCAGGATGACGCGCGGGCTGCGTGTCTGGGCACGGAAGGCTGACCACTGCCGGGTGAGCAGCAGTATGGCGATCAGCATGAGGCATGACCAGATAATGCGATGGCCGATCACTTGCAGCGCCGGAATCTCGCGCAGCCACTTGAAGTACACGGGGAAGAACCCCCAGCACAGGTAAGCGCCAATAGCGTGCCAGGTTCCTTTGTTCATGGATCGCTTTCGTATAGTGCAGCACAGGCGGGAATAGCTGCCCGGGAATCATTCGGGTGGCATGCTCCGCCGACTCCCGGCCTTTTCGATTCCGTGCTTAGACGTGCGGCAAGCTGGAGGGCGGCATCAAGGACAAGGGGATATCATATTATATTTTTTGGCAGAAAAATTTATACATTCCGGAAAATGTATCCGGGTGCAGGGTTTCAAACTGATCCCATAACAGGAGATTTGTCGGATCATGCTCACCGGGAAATCGCTGATGCCACATATTCATGATTTTGGTATCGTTGAACATAAACCCCGAAAACTTCAAGTTTAACTCGTTAATGCTTCTTTCGAGTTGCGGCAGGGTGAAGCGGTGCTCCTGATAATGAAACAGTAGATCGCGACACGCGCTCATGGTGTAAAAATCATAAGAGTTGTTGAACGCATTGGAAAGAGCCGGAATTTCATTTCTCAAAATCCTCGCCCTGAAATCCCTAATATGCCTTTCGTCAGGCGAGATTTTTTCGCTTTCAATGATCCTGCGCGCAGCAACCACGCTCCTCCGCGCCTTCTCGCTGTATAAGCCTATCGACATCAATCCATCCTGGACGAGCAAGCCGGTCAACACCCGCCACCCTTTTATCGGATCTTGCATATGATGCAATACGCCTTGGCATTCTATGATGTGGAATCGCGTATCCATCTGGGACAATTCCAGAATATCGGCCTGCTTGAAGCGGATGTTCTTGATATTGTGCTTCTCGGCCATGCGAATGGCATAGGCAAGGCTGCTCTTACTGATATCGACCGCCAATATTTCAGCATTGCTGTAGGACAGCGCTGCGAGAATAGCGTGCTTTCCCGTACCGCATCCGGCGACCAACACCTTGACCGGGCCATCCACAAATGGCGGCGGACTAAGGCTGGGCAGCAGGGATTTTAAATGTTGTCTTGTATTTATTACCGACTTCTTAGTGATCGACAACCATCGCGGATAGGGGTTATCTTCATATTGGGACTGGACGAGCTGGGTGGTCCGATCGCGAATTGTGCCTATGGATTCAATCTTCGCTTTTATTTGCTGTTCCGCGAAGAAATTGAAGAGCGAATGTTCCGCATAGGCGCGAAACCGTTCCGACCAGTCGCTGAGCGGGTAAGCGGCCAGGCGCTCGCCGCAGGTCAGTGAGAATAGATTCTCATACATGCCTATTACGAAGAGCATGCATTCGAGCTGACTATCGGCAGACTGATTTGCGGCAACATGTCGCTCGACCTGCTGTTTCAAATTCGCCAGCCGGCTCTCCTCCTCCGCCCCTACGGCGAAGATATGCTCATTATTGAAACATTGAAATGCCAGTACGGATATCACCCTCAACTCTTGAGTAGAAATATCTGTTATGCATTCGGCCTTGCAAAGCAGGGCGCGGCGCACTCTTATCAGCAGTGCCTCGATATCGGGGTCGACATTCACGACCTTCTCTATATAGAGACTGAATAGCTTATCTTTCGAAATAGAATCGATTACGTCCGGGATAAGCTCCTCTGCAGGATCCTCATAGCTCTGAATAGCGTATTTGTCTTTTAAGAGATGTGACGTAACCAGTGCCAGAGGCCGATAGTCGACCTCGTTTAGGAGCAGACATTTTTGCAATTCCGCATCCAGCCACGGCTCATAGTCGGCCGATGGCATCCTTGCCAATACTTTGATGAAGGCACTGCGGGCTTCCTTGGGGCCGGGAATACGCGCGACCGCCTGGCGGTAAAATCCGAAGTAGCGTGCTATTTGCTCGGGAGACTGGCACAGCTTGGCCAAATTGTTGAGGGCGGCCAAGTGTAGCGGATTCAGCTCCAGCGCCTGCGCATAGCTGCTGAATGCCTCATTGAAATCGTCCCGCTCCAGATAGACATTGCCCAAATTATTGTAAGCGTCGGCATACGTGGGCGCGAGATGGATGGCCTGCCGGTAGTTTGCTATCGCCTCGTCTTGTTTGCCCAGGGCATTCAATACATTACCGATATTCAAATGGACTATGGGGGAATCCGGTTTGATGCGCACCGCCGCTTGGTAATACTTGAGCGCTTCGTGGAGGTTTCCGCGGCGGGCATATACATGGCCCAGATTGACATAGGCATCGCCGTGTTCGGCGTGCAAGGCAAGTACGCGCCGGCAACACTCTTCCGCATCGTCAATTTGCCCGAGCTTCCCAGTAATGGTGCTCAGCATATACCAAGCATCCACATCCTCGGGACTGATGCCGACGATGTTGGAGTAGAGCTCCCTTGCCTCCTGAAGGCGATTGCCCTGCATCAAGGCCATGCCTTCGCTCTTCAGGGTAGCGATTTGTTCGTTGTCGCCCGGAATCAGAGGATATCTTTGCTCAGGTGTTGCCGCTTGTTTCTCGAGTAGAGAGTCCGTCATTATGTAAATGCCCGCTGTCCTGTTTATTGTCTTTATGAGACATCAATCAATGGAATACGTTTCCCTTAAAATAGGCTAAGAACCTTAAATCTGAATTAATTTGCGGGTATCCGGCAAGGCTGTAAGCTTCGATAACGCCGTCGTATTACATTATTAATAAGATGCGTACAGGGAAGCGAAGCGTGAGTAGCCCCGATCAGCCGGGCGGCCGGGCCTTTTGCCGGAGTTGGCGCGTGTGAAGGCGAAGCGTGGAGGCACCAAACCGGCGGATGCCCGTATGGGAGCCATGGTAGGCCGCGCCAATAGCAGGCCGTGGTGAATGCAAGGTAAGGGCCGGCGCCGAAGGCGTCCATCATCGCCTGGCTACAAAAAATGGATCAGAAAAAAATATTGCTAATATTAGAAAGAATTCCTCTCTGAGCCGGGTTTTCCTAGTAGGGTGAGCCGTCCTTATGCTCAAACATCCATTTCCCATCAGCAGCAAGAACGGCTTTAATGTCGTCGTCCGGATAGAACACCGCATCACCGGGACTGCGATCACCGACCTCTAGATAGAGAACATCTTGATCGGATTGGTTAACGAGCTGGTGGGCATCGCCAGCACCTGCTTTGAAGCCCGCGCACATTCCGGGCGACAGCTGGATTTCACCCGAGTTTGTCACCAGTGTTGGGCATCCTTCAAGTATGTAAATGAACTCATCCTGAGTGGCATGAGCATGGCGAAGCGCGGAGACACCGCCTGGCGCCACCCGGGTAAGATTGACACCGAAGTTTGTGAGGCCAAAGAGATCGCCAAGCGGGCGTTTCTCCCGACCCCGCATCATCGAAGCAAAGGGTTCGGGATAAATTGAAGGTTTTGTCCTCGGTTGTGCGTCGGCAGCGACTATAGCCAAAGTTTTATCGACCTTGTTCAATGTCCTTCCTCGTCACCTTTCACACTTCAAAATCAGGATTTTCAGGCAGACCTAAGAACCCTACCCCTTTAGTTCTCTTATAGAGAGGGTAGCTTTGCCTACGAGATTTCTACCGACGTAGGCGCAAAGTACCGCAGTGATAGTAAATTTATCCGGCTTTTCTATTCGAAGCATTGAATGTCTCACAGACGCCGGAAGACACCTCTGACAAGCCGGACCTGGCCCTCCTCAAGACTGCGTCGCGCGTTCCCAGCCTTTTGCGCGAGATCGTCGACGAACACCGCCAAGCCAAGCTTTCCCGGCGCGGAGGGCGTAGCGTTTGCGGCGGTCCTGCTCAAATGCTCGTCGCTGGTATCCTCAAAGAGTTCAGTGACGAACCCACTCTCGCCGAGGAGCGAGTGCATCTCTTCGGCGGAAACAAGACAGCTGTCGGCAGGGTCGGTGGCCCATGGCAGTGGAAAATAGGACGTAGCCGCTTCACCAGCGGCCATCTCCTGGAAGGAGAATCGGCCGCCCGGTTTGAGGACTCGGCAGACCTCCGCGTAGAGCTTCCTCTTATCCGCGATGTTCATGCCGACATTTTGCATCCAGACGGCATCGAACGAATCGTCGGGGAAAGGCAGTTCGAGCGCGCTGCCTTCGTGCACGTTGATTTGATCGTCAAGTCCGGTCAGCCGATTCAACAGTACCGCGCCGGTACAATAATCGGGCGATAACTCTACGCAGTCGACGCGACAACCGCACGACGAAGCAAGCAGCCGGGCGGAACCGGCCAAGCCGGCACCGATATCGAGCACGCGATCATCGCAACCAATCTGTGCCAGCTCCAGCAATTCGAGCGACGCGCGCAAACCGCCCGTGTGAAAATGATCAAGCGCCCCCAATTCCTCCGGCGACAGGCCTTGCTCGGGATTCAATCCGGCCGCGCGGATGGCGGTCAGGATGCGCTCCTCAATGTCGCGGGCCGAGTAATGTGCGTCCAGACTAGCCATAAACAACCCCTCCTAAAAACCGGTCCGCACCCTTATCCATCCAGGCAGCAGCGGCTCAGCACGTTGAGTAAAGGACAAGGGTAACAGTTTACAGATAGTCGGAACACCGACTGCGCCCTGAAGTCTTGGCCTCAACTGGAGGACGAAGTTCAAGTGCACGACGCCGATGCGTTATCCGAGTACGGCCGCCCGTACGATCAGAATCAGTCCTGCCCCGACGGCGACGAGCCCCGGTGGCTCGGGCGATGCGTTCACCGGCCGGTGCGAGACGCTCGGCGGTGATCGCTGCCGTCACCACGACCATCACATTCGGGTCCATGACACCGAGAACCAGAAGGATCGCCATCAGATTGGCACAGCAACGTCCGCAGTGAAGACCGAGGCGCAGGCCATGTCGCCAGGCACTGCCGGCGTCGGCCGACAAGGTGCGGCCACACCCGGGCGGCGCCCGGCAGCAGGCGAGGCGGCACGCTTTCCACGGGGTGAACTGGAGCACGCCGCTGATCAGGACGACCACGCCGACCGCAACCGGCGCGCTACGCTCCAGCTCCGGGTACCGCACCGCGACCGATGCCAGCGCGGCGCCCAGCGGATATGCGGCCATACCGAATACGATCCAGACGAAGAAGTAAGCCATGCCCACGAGTAGCGTCGGTAGACCGAGGCGTGTCCCGCCCAGTCTGCTCACGGCCTGACGGTAGCGCCACAGCATCGGTACCAAGGGCGGCAGCATCATCGCCATCATCATCACGACCCACATGCAAAGGAACGACGCCGCAGCACCGACCCACGTCTGTCCGGGCATCCGCATCCATGCCATCGACATCGTCCAGCCGCCGGGCATCGGCATCTCGCCCATCGCCGACATGGATGAGCACCAGATAATAGTTACAGCCGTGCTGACAGTGAAGATCGAGGCCAAGACGCCAAGAAAAATTGGCCGGGAGGCTCGCTCGAACGACATGTGTCGCGAGAACTCCCGACAAGAATCGCTCGTCACTTGTTGTACTCGTCGTGGCGGCGCCACCAAACGCCCGCCTCATTGCGTCCCTTGGGTGCGCGATCGAGCCACTGGTACATGCCCCATAGACCGTCCAGCCCGCGCGCATAGGTGGAATAAGTGTGGTAGAGGACGCCGTCTTCCAGCGCGAACGTGCTCATGCCCGGCCTGTCGCGCGAGTACGTGGGCGCGTCGGTTCCGCATGAGGCCGCGAACTGGATGACGGGCTCAGGTACCGGCGTCGCGTCCATCGCGTGTCCGCCGCGTCGATAGTTGTATTCGATATCCCCCGTACGTTGTTGCTCCTCGGTGAACGAGACGTTGAAGTCGAAATTGAAGTCGCCGCTCAGAGAGGACGCCCATGGGAAGGTCCATCCCATGCGCCGCTTGTACGCCTGCAGCTTCGCCAGTGGCGCACGCGACACCGCCGTCAGCATGACGTCGTGGTTCGCCAGGTGGACGGCGAAACCATCGAAACCGTCCGCAATCGCCGAGCAGGACGGACAACCCGCCGCGTAATCCGGCCCGAACATGAAGTGATAGACGAGGAGCTGCGAGCGCCCTTGGAAAAGATCCGTCAGCACGGCCTTCCCTTCGTCGGTCTCGAATCGGTACGTCTTATCGACCCGCACCCACGGCAACGCCTGCCGCTGTCGTGCCAGTTCGTCGCTGCGCCGAGTCAGTTCCTTCTCCGCCTCGAGCAATTCGAGCCGTGCGGCGAGCCAGTCTTTACGTGTTCCGGTCATGTGCTTGGACATCGTTATTCTCCTCTGGTGGTTGGTAATCGTGAGCTATACTAGGCGCCGGTAATCGCACGGTGGGAGTTACAAGTGTGACGGGATTCCGATGGATTCGCTGATCACCGCCGCGGCGCGCGCACTCGCGGCGGGCGATCCCCTCGGGGCACTGAACCGCGTCGCCCTGCGCGACGACCCGCCGGCTCTCGCGCTTCGCGGCATCGCGATGGCGCAGCTCGGCGATCTCGTTCGGGCAAAGGTATTACTGCGAAGGGCGGCGCGCGCCTTCGGCCCGAAGGAGGCCGTGGCACGCGCGCGGTGCGTCGTCGCCGAAGCCGAGATCGCACTCGTCTCGCGCGACTTGGGTTGGACCGCGAAGGCCCTCGCCGCGGCGCGGGCGACGCTCGAAGCGCACGGCGACCGCATCAATGCCGCGCACGCCCGCTATCTCGAGGCCCGGCGCCTGCTCCTGATCGGTCGCATCGACGAAGCCGAGCATACGCTCGCGCGGATCGACTCCACATCCCTGCCCTCCCGCGTTGAAGACCGCCCGCGAACTGGTGGTCGCGGGGATCGCGATTCGCCGTCTCCGAATTAAGGCGGCGCGCGCCGCGCTCGCAAGTGCCAGGCGCACGGCGCAGCAGGCACGCATCCCTGCGCTGACGGCGGAGGTCGATAGTGCATATCTGGTTCTGAACACGCCCGCTGCACGTCTGACCGCGCATGGCGAAGAACGATTCCTCCTGCTCGAGGAAGTCGAAGCCTTGCTGGCGTCGAAAGCGTTTATCGTGGATGCCTGCCGTCTCGTCGTACGCGACCAGGGCAGGGTGGTTTCCCTCGCCAAGCGTCCGGTATTATTCGCGCTCACACATGCGCTGGGCGAGGCGTGGCCGGGTGACGTGGCCAGGGAAACGCTCATCGCGCACGCATTCAGAACGAAGCACGCCGATGAATCGCATCGCGCACGCTTGCGAGTTGAAATAGGGCGGCTGCGCACGGCGCTGCGGACGCTGGCCGACGTAAGCGCGACAAAGCGGGGTTTTGTGCTGGCGCCGCGCCGCGCACGCAAGGTCGTCGTGCTGGCGCAGCCCGTTGAAGAGCAGCATGCGGCGTTACTCGCCTTCCTCGCCGACGGCGAATCGTGGTCGAGCTCGGCCCTTGCGCTCGCGCTCGGAACGAGCCAGCGCACCGTGCAGCGGGCGCTCGACTCGCTCGCGGCGACCGGCAAGGTGCAGTCGTTCGGTCGCGGGCGGGCGCGTCGTTGGATAACCCCGCCCGTGCCGGGATTCACGACAAGCTTGTTACTCCCCGCTCCCCTGCCGATTGGCTAGAATAGAAGCATGAAACGATCAAACGCCGATATCACCCATGAATATGGCCCCTTTCCGGGTGCTGACGCCGTGCATGGCGTCACCTATGACGGCCAGAAACGTCTGGTTCGCGTCTGGAGATAAACTGAACACCTTCGATCCTTCGAGCGGGAAGATGCTGCGCTCTCTCGACGTCACCGCGCATGCGGGTACGGCCTATGACGGCCGGCACCTGTTTCAGATCGCCGAGGGCCACATTCAGAAGATCGATCCGGTGACAGGGCAGGTGCTCGCCACGATCCCGGCGCCCGGCGGCGGCGGTGATTCGGGGCTGACATGGGCCGAAGGGACGCTCTGGGTTGGGCAGTATCGCGATCGGAAGATCCATCAAATCGATCCCCAGACAGGGGCGATTCTTCGCACCATCGAGTCCAACCGCTTCGTCACCGGGGTCACCTGGATCGACGGAGAGTTCTGGCACGGCACCTGGGAGGGTGACGAGAGCGATTTGAGGCGAATCGATCCTCAAACGGGCGAGGTCCTGGAGAAACTCGACATGCCGCCCGGCGTGAACGTTTCGGGGCTCGAGTCCGACGGCGGCGATCAGTTCTTCTGCGGAGGAGGGCCGAGCGGGAAGGTGAGGGCCGTTCGCCGGCCCAAAAAATAAACAAGTTTGGTGATACGGTTAAACGGGATTGGGTAGTTTGATTTTTTCACCCGGACGCGATTCCGGGATAGTCGGATGTGCTTCATAATAAGCCCTGACCTTGTCGATATGTTCAGAGAGGTGTTTTGCTTCATTGAAATCGATAGGAAGATCGAATGTTCGGGCGACGTTGATCGCCTGTTCCACGCAATACTCCGGCAGGCCGACCAGCGTATCGACGGTCTTGTCACTCAGCCCTAACAACTGTTCCGGATTCATGATCGTGTCCGAAAGCAGTTGGCAGGTATTACCATAGCCCACCATGTATACCACCTCAGTTTCCGCGTTGGTCTTCTGCTCGTCGGTCAGGTGTGCCGGTTTGTCGAGGCCGACTTTCGCCCGCCATACTTTAATGCGCTGCTCTTTGTTGGAGACATTGATATCCATTGCGGCGAAGAAACTCTGCGCAAATTCCAGGGACTGTCCATACATTTCCTGCAGGCAGTAACTTTGTCCCTTCCGGGTCAGCATATTGAAATCGGCGCACACCATGGAAAGAAAACTGTCTTTCTGGGCCTGGGTTCGATGAACGACGCCGCCCGCACTGGCCGGAAGGATTGAGGCAAGCAATGTTGAGAACACCAGCATCACAGACGCCAGCGATATTTTTATGAATGGCTTCAATGGTTTTCCTTCCTTAGAATTTCTTATATATGTTTAGCTCCTTGGTCCTTGTTGTATATTGACTAACTTATCTGGTAAAGACTAATAAACAGCATTAATTTCGAGCAATCACCTCAATGTTTATCGTCATCATTTTGCTGGTTCTTTAGGATATCGTCATTGATCAGTAAGAATAGCCATCGATCCTAATTAGAAACGATGATTCATTTCCCGATTTTCAATTGGGGCTGGGTTTTCCGTTGACGCCTAATGCATCGATCTTCAGCGATAGACGCTTGCGGCGCCTTCAGGGTAGTTATACGCGATTCTTGCTTTGGACAGAACCTCGATCCATTCTTGACGCAACTCATCCGGCATATCATACTTTTTCATGGTAAATTTAAGAATGAAATTGTTGTATTTTCCGAAGAAGATCTTTGCAATTTCATGCTGATCGGGCCATCCCAGGCACGGCCGAGCATGCCATTCATACAAAATAGAAGTTTCATTTTTTGCTATAACATTCCATTTCGTAACGTGCGGACATTCCTTTTCTCGAGTTTCAATCATCCCCTTGAGCGCTGATTCTGGAGCTGGTTTACCTTCTGCTGGCTCGAGATTCATAATCGTGACCAGCTCCTTCCAATTGTTAATGTCGTCGCCTTTTCGAATTAGTTCCGTTAGCGCCAGACGGTTCGGGACCACTTTTTGATATCCAATCTTCCATGGTGGTTGACCAGGATGTGAGGCGAGTGAGTACTGAAGATATTCATGTTCGACCTGAGTGGTTGCGCAGGCCGATATAAACAAGCAGAAAATAGCAAGGTTTTTTCGCATAAACATGTGGAACCAGCTGACTAAATGTTGATGTTCAGCATAAGTTATGTAAGCGATGGGGACAAATTTATTTTCACCAAGTACTTCCGTCACCTGGAGGCCGATAAATAGATCTGCCCCGATTTTTTTCACCTGAAGTGCAGCGTAGATCGGTCCCTAGGAATCATCTGTTATAGAGTGACCTTCGCATTCAACAATAGGCAACAATCTCGAATCGACAATGGCCGCAGTTCTATGACCGATACCAGCCAGGTAATCGGCATTCGTAGCAAACCCCATAAAACTGGCAAGCGAACTTTGTTTTACGAGCATGACGACATCCCACTGTTCGACTTCGGGGCCGATAAAGAACTGTCCACCACTACCGAGCAATAATAGCTCCCCGCCGCTTTTCTTTAAGAATGGCATTGTGTGATCAATATATTTTTGAAAGGCTTCCCGGCCGGTAATAGGCTTTTCCGGTTTCAACTCTGGATTAGCTGAATAATCCGCCGTCTCTTTGAAACGCAGCATATTGAGCATTACAACAGCCCCAGTAATATTTCGTCTAAAAAGGGCAGCTCCCGATTTCTGGGTCGGCTCTAAAAATATTCTTTCCATTTACATCTACCTTTATTAATCCTAAACGGCCTGTGTATGAAATATCACGCTCTCAATGTGGGGGCAAGGTATACGATAACCAAAAGGGTCAGAGTCATTTGAATCTTACCAAGCAACCCCATCACCCCTTATTCATCTTTCAATTGAGTCTGACGCTTTTGATTCGTGTTTTAATTACTGGTATTTTTGCCCTTGATATTTTAACCAACCAGCCGTATGGGATCCATTAGGATCTCGATGTGTCCAATGCAGAACACCACCCTTTTCGTTCCACTCATACTCACCCTTAAATTGTATGGTGTCGCCTTCACGAATTGAGGAAATCCTAGGGGCAAGATCGATATTGTGCGCAACCAGCAATGTTTGACCAGAAGCCAATTTAATAATGAATTTCTGATGTCTGCTACCACTTCTATCATCGGGCAGCAACCTGACGACAACTCCTTCGCCAGAAACCTGTAGGCTACTTTCATGGCTCGAAAAGGCATTGGCGATTATCGCATCAGAATTACCCACGCTCTGTGCTGCAGCGGAGACTGGTGCGCCGCTGAATGCCGGACCGTGCTGGTTATTGATATAAGCATATCCAGCCAGCAACAGTAAGCCGATGATCATCAGCCTTTTCATCTTGGATTCCTCCAAAGGAAAATTAGACGGCAGTCTGTCTATCCAAAGTTATAAGAGCCAGAGAGGAAATATCGCCAATATTGGAATGAATGCCTCTCTGACCCGGATTTTATTTTAACCCTGTATTTACCCCACCTGGAGGCCGATAAATAAATCTGTCCCATTTTTTCCTCAATAGCCTGCGCCGTCATCTAAGGTCTTGCTCCAGTTCTCTAGTGCCACGGTGCCTCCTTGTGATGCCTAACGCTGCACTCTGCGGCAATTTCGGAGCGCAGCGGAGAAATTGTCCGACAGCAGCGCTTTGTTATACAGATTTACTCTGTTGGGTCAAAATCGGAATCATCCATTTCCTCTGGCGAAACTTCTACCAATCCATCTGAATTGATACTTGACAGAGATTCAGCAATACCATGCAAATAAGCAGCGCGTATATTTAAAAAAGTCTCAAAATCATCATTCAGTGCAGAATCTAATGCACTTTCAGGTACTAAATTACTTTCTAACCTCTCAATTAGAGCATGACGACCATCAGAATCGATAATCTGTTTTAAATACACACTTGGGGCAGTATCGGAAATAGAAATATTAGACTTAGAGGTTAGCAAAATAATATTGCCCGGCACATTACCCTTCGATGCCTTGATGCCGATTTTTGACAAGTACGCTTGCGGAAAGAGATGGTGAAATTCTTTATCATTAGACCAAGCTAAAGACTTGTCGATATCTACTACTTGCCCTGTAATAAGATCCAGCGGGGCCTTTGTGGTAAACATCAACGCAATCATTTTCGATACTGCACTGTTAGTTCTGAATGGTTTTATATTCCATAGTGATGCTGTTGGTACAGACGCGATCACGTCAATATTGGCTACCTTCCCACTAGCATACTCTCTAATAGATCTCGCATCTGCAGCCATTTGCCCACTATCCCATCCACTGAAATAACCTGACAACGTCGTTAACCAAAACCACCTTTTTAGTTCAGCCAATTGTTCAGAATTCGGATTAGGGAGAACTCTGAAAAATTCGATCAATACTACGAATTGATTTGAATATGGTAGCGCCTCAGCGCGAGGGGCTTTAATTTCAGTGCTTAAAAAATCTACTGCTAGCTGCGCTGATACCTTGATTTGTTCAGCACACGTGTGGAGAGTATCAGGATCTAATTGCCTTAGTGAGTCAATACTTCCCGAAGAAAAGTCACTTCCACTTGCAGCTCCTAGACAACGTAGAAATGTTTTGTTTTCAAAGGAATGAAATTTTTTGGCTTCTAGGGAGACTTTTATGCTTTCTATTGTTTTACCTAAATCGAATTCAGGACTCCACGTAGCCGCTCGCATCAAATCGTAAATGGTAAGTCTTGTGCCAGTCGAATTAATTCTCTCAAATACAGGGGCAACATCATTGATCGACATATCGCCTAAAGTCACAAGAGGTAACTGGTAGTCTTTAAACCTATTAAATAATAAGTCAGCTACAGACCTTAACTTGACATCATCAATAACCGAGATTTTTCTAAAGTATTCGGCCGCATCTGATAAGCGCCTAATAGGGATTTGGTGTGCGGGCAGCTCTTCAACGTGATCAATGTGACTGAATTTTTCAGTTCTTAAATCAAAAACTACGTTCCAAACACTATTAGGATCTCCAGGTTCCCAATGAAGAACCCCGCATATTGTTGAAAGTCTCTGTTGCCCATCAAGCAAATAGTTTACTGGGTAATTTTTGCTTCGCTCTCCAACTTCGAGGTCGGCAATTGATCTTTTGCTCGCGAGCTCCTGCCTTGACTCCCACAAAAGCGCACTGCGTATTGGATAATTTCTATATATTGAATCTAAAAGCTCTAAAATTTGTTTCCTTTTCCAAACGAAGGGTCGCTGAAACTCAGGTAAAATTATATCGCCTACCAACACCCTGTTAGCCAGCTGCTCTATCCTTTCCGCAGTTGGCTTTGGATCTTTCGCGGTTATTGTTTTCGCCATTACGTTCCCTTAATTTAACCTGTGCTAATTGTCTCAGTCGTATAACAATGTATTAGACGGAAGCCACCTATCTCATAATTTCTTTTCCGGACACCAACCGCGTTTGCTCATCAGATTCAGTGCTTTGGAGTAAGGATGGGCCGCATATTAGAAAATATAAACCCGATTGCCGAATCTGGGAAATCCTAATTGGCCGGGGCTGTGGGAAACCAAACA
>CAWEOA010000003.1:0-226710 GCA_963810615.1 uncultured Gammaproteobacteria bacterium
GTGAATATTTTTGATCTTTGTCTCGACTGATGTAGCCTTGCTTTGTTTAGTAGACCATCTTCTCACCAGCTGGCCTGGTCTTAAAGCGCCTATGTACCCACAGATATTGCGCAGGGATTTGCCGCACTTGGCCCTCAATGACTCGCAAGATGCGCGCCGCGTCAGTCACTTCGTCTTTGCTGGGGAAATCTTCCAGCGGTGTTTGCAGGGTGATGCGATACCCCTGGTCGTCGGGCAGGCGTTGCGCCAGCATCGGGATGACGGGGGCACCGCTGATCTGAGCGAGACGCGAGCTGGCGGTGATGGTGGAGGCCGGAACTCCGAAGAACGGTACGAAAGCACTGTGTTTGCCGGCGTAGTTCTGATCCGGAGCGTACCATACTGGTTGGTTGCGCTTGAGGGCCTGAAGCATGGCACGCAGATTGGTATGGGGGATAAGCCCGGGACCGTGGTTGCGATGAATTCTGGTATACATATATTGATAGAGTGCGTTCTTATTCTGGCGATAGGTGACATACAACGGCTTGTGTAGGGCCAGCATGCGGACGCATAATTCCACGGTGGTGAAGTGGCCATTGAGTATGATGGCGCCGCGGCCATGCCGCAGCGCCGCATGCAGGTGTTCCAAGCCTTCGACTATCACCAGTGGCCGCAGCCGTTCCGCCGGCGCCCACCAGCTGATGGCCGTTTCCACCAGGGCCATGCCCACCGACTCCAGATGTTTGTGCAGCAGAAGATCGCGCTCGACCGCGCTGATTTCGGGAAGGCATAAGGCGATATTGACACGGGCGACATGCGTACGCTCTTTGCCCAGGCGTCCCACCAGTCTACCCAAGGCTCGGCCCAGGCCCATCTGCCGGCGATAGGGCAGTTGGCCGATAAACCACATGAACCCGAGCACCAGCCAGGTTGGCCAGTAGTGCGGCGCAAAGAATCGCCACGAAAATACGTCTGTTTTGGTTGCGAGGCTCATGCGCCAACTTATGTTTGGACCGACCCCGATCCACCCACGTAGATCGCGGTTATCGTCAGCCAATTCAGCATCTTGGAGTTATCACGCCATGTCATGCTTATACACCCGCCACTGGGCTTGCTCCACGTCAAAACCCTTATGCCGTAAGAGTGCCGGAACGTAATCTGAGAATACGGGATACGGAATATATTCAGTGCGCGGGGCCTCGCCATCCCATGACACCAACCTCACATGATGGTGACCTGGCTGAATGGATGGCAGCAATACGGCTATTAAGTTGTCGATTTTGCCTAAATATCTTGTGCCGGCTTCGAAATGCGTCATCCCGTGTCCTCCTTGACTGTGCTAATAGTCTATAAACAATGCCAACCTGGAGTGAGTTCACTGCACCCAATCTAGGACGCTGAAAGGCATTATTTTGGGTCTACTCATGGGCTAGGTCTGTACGGTATCGCACATAATGTTTCTCTGGCCGCCCAGCAGCTTCTGATGCATGTCGTAAGAAGTAATTGTATTCACTCGCAAGGAGGGAACCCTGCTGAAACAGATGCTTAGGCATCTTGGAGCGAATTGCTGCTATTGGCTTAGTCTGGAGACGCTCGAGGCGATCCCTAGCTGACGATGGTAAGACTATCCGACTTACCCCTGATAAACGGTTCCCAGGAACCTAGGAAGGGTCAATATTAAGCTTAAAGGCGGCGATACGGTTTATAAGGGAAACGACTGTTATATAAAACGTAAGGCCAGGCTGTCACACCCGGTCCTACGACCGATTTTTGCCATGTCTTGCTTGTAGTACTCAGTTTTTTACTTGTCTGCAAGTAAGCTAACCGTTTAATAGAGCGGTATTGATAGACAGTCTGGGTTTGTAATCCAACGGCTTATTATTCGATGTGTCGGCATCATCGAAATTCCGATCATTTAATCACTATAGTTAATTTTTTAGTAAAGGAGGGGTGCGACCCATTGCGGTCCACGGTATCAAGATCGCTAATGTCTGCTACGCGGTTATTTTCAGCAAGAATGACTGAATCCAGTGCGGTTTCATGGCAACCTCGGCATACGCATGGCTGCCTGCTCGCTATGAACTACCCGTGAAATCGAGGAGACTTGGCGTTTATTATTTCTATACTTTTCTATTTCAACCAATTTACCAAAATCGGTGATGGATGAGGGCTACAGTCGCCGGGGCGTTTCATCTCAACCGTATCGACGCCGCGTAAACCCAAGCCCCACGAACCCGATTACAAATAGCGCAAGTGTGGCCGGCTCGGGAATCGTACCTGGAACGGACACGACATGCCCAGTTGCTATATCGACGACTGTTCCGGCACCTCCCTTATTAGACACATAGTCCAAGCCGCTACCGCCCAAACCGTTACTGTTATCCGCT
Source organism: uncultured Gammaproteobacteria bacterium (assembly GCA_963810615.1). GTDB lineage: Bacteria > Pseudomonadota > Gammaproteobacteria > DRLM01 > DRLM01 > JARRQJ01. Next base: position 2,367 of record CAWEOA010000003.1, read on the forward strand.
CCGGTCCCCGTGCAATCGCCGGCGTTGATAGTGTCACCAATCATCGTCACCGTACCTGTGCTCGCCAGGGCCCTGCCGCAATTAATCGTTACGGCGCTGCCGAGGGTGATGCTCGTGAGCGCGAGAATGTTTCCTTCAAAGGTACTGCTTGAGTTGAGCGTCGCGCTGCTGCCTACATTCCAAAACACACCGGCGCCCGAACCTGTGTCGATCAAGTTAACTAATGAGCCGGAGGACGTAATGAGCGAACTCGTCGCCTGGAACAGCCAGAACGCGTTCGCGTTACCCTGGCCGTCAAGAGTCACCATGCCCGATAAATTGGTCGTTCCAGCAGGAACCGTGTAGACGCCTGGAAGGAGCGTCAGGCCAGTTATGTCCGCGGGCAAAAGGGTGCCTGGCCCCAGGGATGAAAGACTACCTATCGCGGTGACAAGGTCAGCCTGAGCCTGCGTAGCCGTCGCATCAGCTAGGTGAACATTCGGGTTGGGCGTGTTGGCACCATTCGTCCCATTGACGGTAATGGTGTTCAAGCCGGTGATCGAACCCGCCGGGCTGACACCTACGTCTCCGGTGAGGGTAGTAGCACCGGTGTTGGTCACGCTTGGCGTGGCACCTAGCACAGAGAATTTCGCCAAATCCGAACTCAATATTAACGTCGCCTCCGCCTGGGGGAGGCCATAAAACGTGGCGATCGCCGCCACGGAAAGAATCGCTATGTATTTTTTGGCATTCATCGCAATCACTCCATAGGCTGTGCCAATTCGGCGTGTGTACTCTGCGCCTGATTAAGGATGCGTCGAATGCATGATGTTGCTCCTATGTAATGGCTAGGTCTGTACGTTATCGCACATATTGTTTCTCTGCCCCCCCGGCAGTTTCTGATGCAAGTTGAAAGAAGTAAATGTATTCACTCGTAAGGGGGGGATCCTGTGAAAGCGGTCGCTCAGGCATTTTGGAACGAATTGCTGGTATTGGCCGAACCCGGGCACTGGCGCATCATCGGGCACGACCAGACGGACTGGAGAGTGCGCGGCCGTACACGCGGAGAAAGGAGGTGCGCATCGGAACCCTTTGATAACATGAGCGAACTTCTCTTAAATTATTTATTTTTTATTAAGCCACAATCCAGCCTTCAAAAGGCGCTAGGAGCCCGTTTATATAATGAATTCAAGATCTTTTGTTGCGATATTCAACGAAGGCTCGTTCTTTTCATCATTATAACCTCCATGGTTATGGGATGGGCCGCACGAGCCCCGCTCACAGCCTGATGCCACTTTCATAGTTTTGTGCGATACCGAACGGAGCAAGTCTGCTTCCTCGTCGCATAATGGTCATCTAGGCGTGCTTACCAGATGAATTGACGGATAAGTGAGAAGGCATATGTGCAGTACTTCGCATCCCGCCATGACGCTGCGCTGCGGCTTGAGCGGCTCAATAGCGTAAGCCGTGGTGTTCGATGACAGTGCGAGGATTCCTCATAATAATAAGTTCTACAGGGGTTTGTTTGGAACTGATTACAGCGATTTTTATGCGCATGGACAATAAGAACGAAAGGGTGTTTTTCATTGAAGGTGATTCCGCTGCCGCCGAGTAGATCAGAGAGGCGCTCTCCGCACATGAGGAATGACCATGCGCGCACATAAAATCTTCAAAGTCATACAGCCCTACCTGACGGTCCTGGCCGTCATCTCCATCACAGGGTTGCTGATAATCTCAATCTATTTCAATGAAATTAATCTGGAATGGATCACCTTTCTGACCGGCATCCTGGTTGCATCGGTACTCAGTATGGTTAGAACCACATCGCGCTCGGAATGGATAATCGCACGTCGCACGGCACAGCTGAAGTTGGCCAAAGGTAAACTGGAAAAGGAGATCCAGCAGCGGAGTAAATGCATAGAAGAACACGAACAATCTCTTTCTCTGCTGAAACAAACCGAATTGGCCTATGGACGCCTGATCCCATATCAGCTGCTCCCGCTCCTGGAAAGGAGAAACATTCTCGACGTTAAACTGGGCGATCAAATCGAGCGCAAATTGACCGTGATGTTTAGCGATATCCGCAATTTCACTTTGCTGTCCGAAAGCATGACCCCGCAGGAAAATTTCAATTTCTTGAATTCCTATCTCAAACAGATGGAACCCATCATCGGTGCACATGACGGCATTATCGACAAATATGTGGGCGACACCATCCTGGCTCTTTTCGTGCAAAGTGCCGATGATGCATTGGGTAGCGGAATTCACATGCTGGAAAAACTGGAGGAATACAATGCCGGTCGGGCGCGCGCCGGTTATGTCCCCATTGGCATCGGGGTCGGGCTCAACACTGGTCTGGTCATGATCGGCACGATCGGCGGCGAGGACCGTATGGAAAGCACCGTTATCGGCGATACCGTCAATCTCAGCTCGCGCATCGAAGTGGCCACCAAAACCTACCAGACCCCGCTGCTGATCAGTCAGAACACGCTCTATGACCTGACCAATCCCGGTAAATATGACATCCGTTTCCTTGATCGCATTCGTGTTCAGGGCAAGACGCAGCCGCTATCCATCTATGAAGTCTTCAACAATGACCCGATCAAACTCAGGGACGGCAAACGCGCCACCAAAGTCATGTTTGAAACGGCAATTGCATATTATCATATGAAGGAAATTCCCCGCGCGATTGAGCTGCTCAGGCAGTGTATTGAGGCAGTGCCGAAGGACGTGCCGGCTCAAATTTATCTGGCACGTTGCGAAAAATATCTAGCCACCGGTTACCATCTCTCCACGGGCGAATTGAACAATCAACTGGAATGGAAACCGACATTCCAGATCAACATCGATACGATAGACAAGTCACACAGATGGCTGTTCGAAAAAACAAACGAGTTCATTTCGGCTTCCATGGCCAATGACCGCCAGGCAATCCGCATCATTTTCACCAGCGTGGCGAGTCACATCGAGGAATGCAGCTTCGATGAATCTGAGCTGATGGGCCGGTACAAATATCCGTTTCTAACTATCCACATGCAAGAACACAAGCGCTTCATAGAAAACTTCACGGCGCTCAGGGAATATTCTAATATCGAAGATTATGACCTTTCCCTGCTTTCATTTCGCACTCAACTTTTGTTGTGCGACTGGTTTTCAGGGCACATTGGTAAGTCAGACCGGCATGCCGGCCGTTTTATCAACATCGAAAGATCTAACAGCCAGAAAATCCCGTCCTTGTCACACTCTTAAGCCTGTTACACTTCGCGCTGCAACAGCTTAGGTGTTGGCTTTGACCGGTGCGTTTTCGCGAGACGGAATACGCAGAGATGCCAAAGCGATATGGCCATCTTTATCCTGCACCTGTAAGCAGAAATGATAGGCGCTGTTCGATTATCAAGATTTAGCAAGCGTAGCCAGAGTTGAGCGGAAGCGAAACCCGGGTTTCACAAAATGCGTTCAACCCAGGCTACTTGCTCCTTGCTGCTTCTAAGTATTAATCAATATAAAAAAGGGGGATGATTTAAGAGGAACTCGATGTGGCGTTATTGTTGATTAAATATATCTACTATTATTTAAAGGTTTTATATATTTGTACGAAATAAAGGCAACAATAAGCAGTTGGAGTACCTGATGAAGATCAATCACCCTATAACGAAGGTCGAAAAAACCTACGATGAGGCCACGGAGCTGGTCTCCACCACCAACCTAAAGGGAGCCATTACGTATGCTAACCAGGCGTTTGTAGATGTTTCCGGGTTTTCTCTAGATGAACTGCTTAAAAAAAATCATAACATCGTCCGTCATCCGGATGTGCCGCCCGCCGCTTTCGCAGATTTGTGGAACTGCCTCAAGGCGGGTAAACCTTGGATGGGGATTGTTAAGAATCGCTGCAAGAACGGCGATCATTATTGGGTGGACGCCTACGTCTCGCCCATCATAGAAGAAGGCAGCACACTGGGATATGAATCGGTGCGAGTCAAACCAAACCGGGACCTGATCGAGCGCGCAGAAAAAATATACTCATTAGTCAATGTCGGTAAGAAGCTAAAGTTGCGCCTATTCGATGTCAACATGGTGTGGCGCGCTTATACCGGCTTTATGGCATTGTTCATTCCATTTTTTATTGCGGCTCTGATGTACGGAATCTTCTCGGGGCTATGGGCGGTGGGCACTTTCTGCACGGTGACGGCTCTACTCTATCCGTTGGCTAAATTAGTTATGCAACCCGTTCAGGCCCTGGCCAAAGAAACCAAAAATATAGTCGACAACCCGTTAATTCAAATGATGTACACCGGCAGGCGCGATGAAATCGGTCAAATTCGGGTGGCTATGCAAATGCTTCAGGCTCGCCAGAGAACAACCCTGGGTCGAGTAGCGGATTCATCGATAAGTATTTCCAGCGCCGCTGATCAAGTGTCAACCCGCGCCGAAGATACAAACCGAGGCGTAAAGTCCCAGCACGCCGAGATTGAACAGCTCGCCACCGCGATAAATGAGATGGCGACTACTGTCGGCGAGGTGGCACGTAATGCCAGCGAGGCGGCGCAGGCAGCCAGTCAGGTCCGTCATGAGGTGGGCATAGGTAAACATGTTGTTCAGCAGAATCTGAATTCCATCCAAAATCTGACCGTCAAGATTGAGGGTATGGCCGACGTTATCCAGGCATTGGAAGTGGACAGTCATAGTATCAATAAGGTGGTGCAGGTGATTCAAGATATCGCCGAGCAAACAAACCTGCTTGCATTGAATGCCGCCATCGAGGCTGCCCGCGCCGGCGATCATGGGCGAGGTTTTGCGGTAGTGGCTGATGAAGTAAGATCCTTGTCTATGCGAACTCAGGAATCGACCGGGGAAATCCACGACTTGATCGAAAAGCTGCAATTCGCGACGAAAAATGCCGTCCAAGAAATGATGAAAAGTAAGGCAGAGACGGATGCAACCGTAAAACACGCCGCGAAAGCCGATGAGGCATTGGACACCATCGACAAAGCGGTATCCGTGATTGACGATATGAATATTCATATCGCATGTGCTACAGAGCAACAGGCGGCAGTGGCCGAAGCGATCAATAAAAATATCCATGAAATTGATTCCGTAGCCGATCATGTGCAAGACGCCGTTCAAGGCACCGTCGCCATTAGTGAGAATCTTGCTCAACAGTCGATCAACATGCGGCGTCTCGTAGAACGTTTTAGAGCCTAAGACCGTCCACGTAGTACATTTGTCATTTATCCCCATCGATGCGAAAGGCAGATATCGGCAGTGCCTGGAAGTGGGCACAGCTGCACCGCGAATTGGCGCTGCCGGTCCGCTGAAAAGATTCGGCTCAAGAATACGAAGGTCTGTGTGTTCGGGATGTAACATTTGACCGAGTGCATTGTCATTACCCGGCGTAGGAATTTGCGAAGAGGAGCCGGCGCTTCTCCGGTTCTAAGCGGCTTTCCTGAACGAACCATTCAGGAATCGGAGAAAATTGTCCTAAAGTTTATGGACTTACAACCGATTAGCATAATCAAATATTCGTAATATCTAATAAGGAGAAAAATTGATGAGCGGTAATATCAAGCGGGTTTATCCTTTTATTATGACCGGAATCTGTGCGGTGGGTTTGTTTACCGCCGCCCATGCAGCCGGGATTGAGCTGCACGGTTATGGTTATCAGGACTACGTCCAGGCGAGCAAGAACAGCTATCTGGGGGCGGATAAAAAAGGAACTTGGGATAATAATTTTCTGGGCTTGGTAGGCGCCGTCAGCCTCAATGATAAGAGCAAACTGTGGGCACAGCTGCAAGCCAGCTCGACCGATCAAAATCGATTTACCTGGTTCTTTGTTGATTACCAATTCACTAATCAACTCCGTGGTCACATCGGTCGCGTCAAGCTGCCCATGGGCCTGTACAACGAAGTTATTGATGCCAAAAATCTACAGATATCGCAGCTGGAGCCCAGCATCTATCAAGGTGCTTCAGACATGATGTATGACGCCTATCATGGTGTGGGTCTGGATTATGACCATGACGTCGGTGCCGGCCATCTGATGTGGCAAGTCTATGCAGGGAATATCTACGATTACACTTTCGATATCGCTACTGCCGATGCGCAGGATCGTCGTACCTTCGGCGGACGAATTACCTATCGTACGCCGGTCGATGGATTACGGTTCATGCTTACCCTGAATAGGGTACAAATGCAGGTAATCACTAACGGGATAAAAGATAGCACGATGCGTGATGAAGACCGCGCCATCCTCTCTGCCAGCTATGTGACGGATGACTATGATCTCAAAGCTGAATATGCGAATCATAAGCGCTTGTCCGTAACGTCCAGGGGTGGCTACGTTCAGGCCGGCTACTATCTAAATGATAAGTGGAAGCCTTATATGCGTTACGATTATTTCACTACGGATAAGAGCCAAAAATCCGACCCATCCTACTACCAAAAGACCTTCATGCTGGGCGTCGAATACAAGATTGGGCCTAGCCTTAGCGTGCGCGTGGAAGATCATCTCAATCACGGTTATGCCCTGCCAGTGGCTTCCGAGGAAGTCAGTGCCGGGGCCGGCGAAAATAACTGGGGCTTATTCGTGGCCGGGGTCAATTTCGTCTTCTGATCATACAAAGGGTTTAAGACATGAAAAAGTTTGCAATAGTCGTTTCAATGCTCTTGGCAATAGCCGGGTTCGGTAAGACGGTGTATGCCGGTGGCGTCGTGGTTATAGTCAATAAAAATAATAACAATATCGTAGATAAGCGGTTGATTGCCAAGATCTACAATGGCGAGGCCAAGGGATGGGAAAGCGGAGGTGCAATTGCCGCTCTGGGTTTGCCGGATGATAATCCCGAAACCGCGATGTTTTGCGATGAAGTGATCGGCAAGAAGTTGTCGCACATGAAAATGGTATGGTCGCAAATGATGTTTTCCGGGCAGTCATTACCGCCAAAGCAGGTCGCCTCGGACGATGAAATGAAAAAGATGGTGAGTGCTAATGTTAACGCGATTGGCTATATCAAGGCGTCTAGTCTGGATGATAGCGTGAAGGTTGTTATCAAATAATACACGCTTATAAATAACAGCGATGTATGAACGACTGAATCAGTTTCTGGGCGAAGCACCACCGGAGCATGCTTTAGTTACTCTCCATCCAGGATTCGGCATACCCAAGACATGTGCTGTTTATATCTGGGATGAAATCGCTCAGAGCGGTGCGCGTTTCGCGCTGGCGAATATCCGACCGGTCCAGTGGGAAGTGGATGCCGAGATCACATTGGAGAGAAAGTCGGTAATCGCCGCTAGCCGACCAAAGTAACACTTCGGAGTGTTTCCGCTTCGTTTTTCATCACTGCATTGACAGAGGCGACTTATGGGCGGCCTTTTATCCGGGAACCATAAGCGGAATCGAGGTAATTGGCCACCTTCTCCGCGTCAGCCTCGGGCAGCGGGCAGCCAAAGACCTTGCGCATCTTATTGACCGTAGACAGCCATTTGTCGAGCCCCATAGGCGGCTGCATTTCTATGTAGTCCGATGAGTGGCAAATGACGCAGTACTGGCCTGCGAGGTCAGCATTTAGGCCAGGCCGGAAGCTCTGTTTCGGTTCGGGCAGTGTGATGCTGATTGCTGCAGCCGACACGAGCGCTGGGAACATCAGTATACCGGTCATCAAGGCGGCGCGCAGGCCAATATTAAATATCCTTTTCATGGGTGCCTCCTATACCGCCTTGATGTTGACCATCTCTACCATGTTGCGCATATAACCCGACGGGTTCCAACGCGGGGTGAATCGCTGCGATTCACCAATCTGGTTGAAGGCGATGCTGGCTAGCATGTAATCTAGCCCTTTCTTGGGCGTAAAGCGTGCTTCCCATTGGCGGAAGCTGTATTTTCCGAGATCTTTTCCCAATGCCGCATCTATCCAGGTCTGACCGCCATCGGTAGTGAACAGCACTTTTTTGATGCCATAGCCGCCATCGAAGGCCAAGCCACGAATCGTATGAGCCATGTTGCCTATCAACATCCCGCCCGCCTGCACTGAGGTGATAAAGGAACGGACGTCCATGCGGTTGAGAGGCACGGTCTTATTGGGTTTGCCGCCTGGCTCGACACAGGCGCAGGGATTGTCCGGGATACGATAAGCGGGATTCATCCAAAACTGTTTATCCTCCTCATTCAGCGCCTCTATATCATTGATCGCCTTTACCCAGTAGGTGGCGTACCAGCCTGGGACGACTAAACGCAGTGGAAAGCCGTTGAGAACAGGAAGCGGCTCGTTATTCATGCTGTACGCCAGGATGACGTCTTCGCCCAGTGCCATGTCGGTCACCAGGCTCTTGCGAAAATCCGGCGTCGATTCCAGCACCGGCTTGTCGGCGCCATTGAAACGTATCTGTACGGCATCACTCACCAGTTCGGCCTGCTTAAGAATGTCGCGCAGACGAACTCCCTTCCACAAGGCATTACCCATGGCGCCGTTCCCCCATTCACCGCCGGGCACGCGAGGTTCGAAATAACCGCGACTGTTTCCGGAACACTGGCAGACGGCGGCTACCTCCACGGCTTCATATTTAGTTTTAATATCATCTAGAGAAAGCCTCAGCGGTTTCTTGACTCGACCGTGCACGTTGACGGCAAAAGCGGCGGGGTCTACCTGGGTTGGAACATCGGCCAGATGCCAGCGCACGAAAAAGGCGTCATTGGGGGTAAAAACATTATCATTGAAAATCGGAAACGGCGTCTCTAGCTGTACCGGTCTGGTAGTCATGAGCATTAATGGCCGTTTCTGGGGATAGGTCACCAGCGGCCTCTTGCCATTGGCAAAGGGAAGCATCACGGAACCGCTTGCCGCCGCCGCACCTTTTGCGCCCAACAGGGCCGCACCACCGAGACCTGCGATCTTCAGGAAAAAATCACGCCTGGACGAACTAACCTCTAGCTCTTCCGATCTTTTCTTAGCCATGGTGAGCCTCCTTGGTTTGTTCTTCGCGGCCGACAAGAAAAATATAGCCCACATTTCCTAATTATCAATAATCATATTTATTAAAAATTTCTTGGAATGGTTTCCAGAGACCTATCCACAAATCGGGTCGTCGTTAGACTAAAGGATTAGAGAGTCTGCTATGGACAATTAATCTGGCGTCAATATTTTAGGCGCATCCCCGCGTCATTGATGTCATATGACATGTTGTGTGTTGCCGTCTATGTTCAATTGAACATTAATGTAAAAGACATGCAGATCCGACAATGGCTAAATAACTGTGAGATGCCATTTCTCTAGGATTGGTTTTGGATAATAGTCATTCAGAAGAGAATCAACATGCTATAAATTCCAGAACGGTGTCAATTGGTTGTATGTTCAATCGTGCTGATTTACCCATGCTTCCGTACATCTGAACCCACTCTGTGGCATAGCGTACAGACGCAATCCTTCCAAGCTCCTATCTTGAATGCTCGGTAAGTCTCTTATCCCGTTACGTCCCATAATTTTATTGACGAGGATCGACATGCTAAGGATCAGATTCAGCCTAATCCGAATAGCGTAGGAAACTCGTCGCTACGATGGGTGTGAGCTGCAAGCGGATTTAATCCTTTGAATATGAGCTTGGCTGTCACGACCACTGCGATACATAGAGGGTGACGGATAATTAATTCGAGGAGGAGTTTTACATGCTTATTTTAATGAAGAATTTAAACTTGGAGCAAAACATTGGGCTTATTGATCGCATATTCCGTGGTGCGATCGCCTTACATGTGATCGGTCTGCCGCTTTTTTCTCTTGAGCAAGCCGGATTGCTGTCTTGGCATGGATACGTAATCCTTCTCGGGGTTTATCCCGCGCTCACGTCTATCCTAGGCTGGGATCCATTTTACGTTCTATTCCGGGTGAGTAGTTGCGAAGCCTCGTACCATGAGCAGCGTGGAATGCTTCCTTATGAGATGAATGCTGGATTGGGGTACAACCTCACTGTAGAGAGAAAACATGATTTTGATCACAGTATGTCCGCAGTTCATCTTGATAGTGAAGATTGGATGGATGGAGGCGTAAACGATAAAGTCCAAAATAGGATACTCGCCCTTGCCGCGGTGATCTTAACTTTATCGATCATGGCCTACGTATCCTGGTTAAGCGGTTGAGCGCGCCGATTATGCGATCTGATCTATAGTAAGTAGAAGCACGCGGAGAGTAAAACGGAGTGTGACGAGCCTCGAATAGGCGAAGGGGCTGTCATTTTTTCGAAGATCGCGCATTAGTGCGGTTGGGGTAATATGAATATACGGATTACATATAAAATCATGTGCTGGGCGATATCGATGCATCGCTTGTGCGTGTGCCGATCAGCTGCGTCTCATGGCTGCGTTCGTGTGCCGGCATAGGATGGGCCGATGGGCTGCAACTGCTTATCTCGACTTGATGCCTCAGTGCAGGCTCCAAAATATTCATTAGGTGATCACGTCAGGGAGCAGGCGATCGAATTCTTTTTTGACCACCTGGTAACACTCACAGGCCTGCGCCTCCAATCCCGGGCGATCCAATACGGTGATGCGTCCTCGCTTGTAGAGAATAAGCCCGTCGTCCTGTAATTTACCGGCGGCCTCTGTGACCCCTTCACGACGCACACCGAGCATATTGGCTATCAACTCCTGAGTCATGGTCAGCTCGTTGGACGGTAGCCGATCCAGGCTCATCAGCAACCAGCGACACAGTTGTTGATGTACGGAATGATGGCGATTGCAAACCGCCGTCTGGGACATCTGGGTAATCAGCGCCTGGGTGTATTTCAGCAACAGATGCATTAGTGGCCCGGCCCGATCGAATTCATCCTGGAGCAACTGCGCTTTGAGCCGGAATCCGTAGCCCGCACTTTGCACAATGGCACGACTCGGTGTAGATTCGCCGCCCATATACAGGGCAATGCCGAGCACACCTTCGTTGCCGACCACCGCAATCTCGGCCGATGCGCCATTTTCCATAACGTAAAGTAGAGAAATTATGGATGTCGTGGGGAAATAGGCATAGTCTAATCGGTCGCCGGACTCGTACAGGATCTCCCCAAGCGGCAACTGTACGGGAAACAGATGGGGATAGATGCGCGCGCGAGCGGATTCGGGCAAGGAGGCGAGAAGATGGTTATCTTTGGGGTTGGGACAAGACATATGACACCTCCATGTTGTCATGTTTTTCAACTACTTTTTTTGCTTAGACTAAATCTAGTGGGATACATGCGCGTTGGTTTAGATCCCCCCTAAGTCTCTTGAGTTACACTTTTCTCGCGACTTCCCTCCTCAGATAAAATTCATGAAGTGCTTACATTGTATGTCATTTTCTCCCTAGGCGGAATCGAGATACCGCAGTTTCGTGTGGTGGCATAATTGCCGGAATGTTGTGTCTTCGAAGGCATATTAAACTAGCATAATAATAGTCACAGATAAGTCACACTTGTGACCCAGCATCTCGGCTTTCTTGTCTTAATCGCTTTTGCCCAGGGATTACGCTAAGCGATGGCGCCACCTAAATGACTCACACAACTGGCGTTCGTATTCTTCTGTCAATGTCCTCAACAGTCCGACTGTACGCATACACGCAGCCATAAAGGTGAGCTATCCGTCACTTTCAATTTATAGGTGATAGTAGGGAAAGGAGGCTAGCATGCTGTCCCATTAATAAATAATGCAATTGATGGAGGGTATTTCATTCAGAGGGAATACCCATGCCACCCGGCTGCTCGAAGAATGCGGAGATTAAGTTGACCAGTGGTGATAAAAATGTAGTAGTTTCAACAGCCGTTCGCGGCTACTACAGAACATCCACGCTGAGACGCGTAGGGCGGGAAGTGCTTCTGTCATGCCGGTGCAGGGCAGCCATGCTTCTACTATCATCATGATCGGCGGCGCGTTTCATCTGTTGATTTACTGGCCTAAAGAGCGGCTATCTACCGTACCACTTCTTTCTAATCTAATCTGGCGTAGTTCTTCAGCATTCGTAATCAGCCTCCAACGCGAAAGAACCTCCGCACCAACTGCTCCGTCAGCGAAATCAATAAGAAATTTTGTCTCACCCTTCAAAAGTATTTTCCGGCTAAGAAGTTCTTCGGCAACCACCTCAACTGCTGTTTTATTCTCTTGTTTGCACATGAATACGACCGCATTATCGAGATATAGCCTTAACGAGCCGCCATTATGGGCTACTATAATATTTTCAGCTTTTTCAAAGTCAGAGCCGCAACCGAGCAGCGCGGCTTCGACATTCCATCCTGCGGCGAAACTAGCGGCAAAACCTGATAAATATATCGTAACCATGCTGCGCCAAACTTCATTGTTCTCGGACCAAGAATATTTTTCATGTATAAGGTGACCTAATGTTCCTCCCTCCTCATTTGGGAGGATAGAAAGCTCACCGTGTTCGATATCCGGTAGTAATCGATATGCTGAAACGGCATGCCCCGCCTCATGGTAGGCAACAGACTTAAAATCATGAATAAAGGTATTCATGAAACAACTCCTTTGGCTCATCACGTAAATTGCGGTCATCAAACTTGCTGCTATCCAAGGATGTAGATTATAAAGATTCGACTTACTATTATAATCATCAAGCCGCAAATATACGTTGTGACAGTATTAGTATGGTCGGCACCAAGTGTGTCCAGAGCAATTCATTACATGCAGTTATATAACCGACTATGATAAAGCATAGATTACGTGCGTCGCCATATTTCTCAAAATCTGAAGGGACGTACAAGCTTCCAGTCGCTTGTGTATTGTGGCGACGATTTATGACTTCAGGCCCCGCCTTAGCCCTGCGTTCTATACGTTCCATCCTGACGCGGCGGATCATGGGCGGATATTAGCTACACCGGTTCGGTTGCTCACATTATGTCTTCAATCGCGCTAACGTGCGGTCTCCAACAAAACGTCCGATCCTCCGACTGGTTGTTGTCTCTCGTGCTTCGCTTCGCTCCCAATGTGCTCGTCGAATATATCCCCCTGTCTAGTGGGGAAAACGGTTTGGTTTTAATTAATTGTAAAATGTTGAGTGAATAAGTAAGGGAAAAATATCATTGTGAATCATGTGGTCAATCCAGGCGAAAGGGATGGGGGCCGTCCGTAAGGCAGTGAGGAATAGTTTGCATGCCTGGGGTTGGTGGAATATCTATCCATATGAAATTTATATAGGTGTAGTAACCTGACATCCCAATCGCTCGTCTTGTGTGTGTCATCGCACAGACTCCGATCGGTGATGTGGCTACGTTCATTCCCCCATTATTAAATTACGGCTCGGAGGAAGACATGGCGTACCGTTGGAACACCCGAAGAGAAATCAACTTGCCCATAATGATCTATCATAATCCGGTTGGATTTATATCCGCCTCGATCAAGAATGTCAGCGCAGACGGAATTCTCGTGGATACGGGTCAATTTAGCTTGCCAAAGGGGGCTGTCGTGGAGTTGGCAGGGGCAGGATCATGGCAATTGGAAAGCAAAATGGGTCTCCCGAAGGCTTTGATTACTCATGTTGACAATGACGGTCAGGCGGTATTGATGCTGCTTTCGACTGGAGCAAAAGTGGCCGATATGCGGGATAGTAACGAATGCGATTGGGCGACGGAACCACTCTTCCAATAGGTGGCCGCGACAGGACTGGAATTTGGCAAAGTGAAGTGAACTATTATGAATACGCATTTTTTAAGCGATAATTCATGAATCGGTGCGGGACATCAAGGCGTGATGAGCTAAGCTGACGCGGATATAGTCAATTCTATCCAGGTTTCAATATGGTCGAAACCGATACCAAGGATTCCGATAATCCAAGGTTTCGTGACTTTCCCCGACACTGGAACAATACAATCTTCGCACTCGTGCCTTACGTATGAAGGATGGCGCATCGACTGAGGTGCGCTCGCGAGTGCTGCCGGGTGGTCAAAAGTTGAATTCTATCGTCTGCGTCCCCGACGCTAACACAGGCTGAGTTTTAGCGAGCATACATTTCAATATCAAAAAGAGATGGGCTGTTGTGGATCGAGGGCAATCCTAGGTCAAAGTCAGCCCTCGATTACTATTGATATTCGATCCAGATTCCAGAAGATCCGCTACCTGAATTCTATCCTGGATAAGCCATTCACGTGATGTAAAAGTCATATTCCAATATTGCATGCTTATTGAGATTTACAGTAATGCTGCATTCAGTGCCGACTGATGCTTATTTTATTAACCAATCACAGGCTTACAATTATCTTATATGGGTTTTCATACAGTCTGATGGGCATGCCGTCGTTTTTGTTACGAGAAAAATTCATTCGGTTATACGTTATTTATATGACCTACATCACAAAAATACATCACGTCATTAGTCATAATTAAGCGGTAGGGTAAATAAGGAGAAAATAATATGAAGCCCATCGTCTTGGTTGTGGCCTGTATGGTTGCGGCGATTCTGTTGTCAGAACCTGTATTTGCCGCCAAGTCTTCATTGAGCGACGAAGCGATTGACAAAGTTTCTGGAAATGGCAACGATTACACCTTCAATGGGAATTTAAATTCGACTGTGTCGTTAGCCAGTGGTGCTAGTGCGAACAGCCAGTTCGATACGTATCAATGGTCTGATGATCACGCAACTGATCAGAGTCGGAACAAAGGCGCAAACAATCAATCTGGCTCAGCGTCCCAAGTACAACAAAACATCAGCGGCCAGGCCAACGCTCTATTCGTGGGGTCAGCAAGCCAAAATGTTCTGATCAGCAGGGGAGGATACGTTGGGGGCAGCCAGAACAATATGGCCTATGCCGTGGTCGCCGGCGGTGGTTTATAAATACAGAACATTTAATCTTTGAAAGAAGGGAGGAGTATTCACATACTCCTCCTTTTTTATTTGAGGGGACTAAAAAATGCCTGGAGTGATGTCTTATTTCACTATCTATCGCAATCAATGCTATTAAAATATCAGTAACCGTATTACTTACTTCTGGAGTAGCCTAAAATAGGTATTAGAGGATAAACTCGATGAGCCGGCAGATTGCTCGCCGGTACCCGCGGTGCCGCTGGCCATCACGCTGATTTTCCGGCCTCTCAACTCAAGTCTCGGTGCCATTTTCAGTATTTGAGCGAGTGTTGTATGATGACATCTCATAGCCTGAGTTCCTGTAGATGGCTGCGATTTAAAAATGTCTAAAGGTGTTGGGGTAGTGGTTGATTTGAGCCGTCACTCATCTATGTCACAATGACGGCCGTTCTGTCGGTATGTAGAGACATTCAGTAAAGAGTCCATTAATCATTGTGAGCCACGGGAGTACGCATGGCTAATACGAGTCAAAGTGGGGAATTTATTCGCGTTAATATCGCAATCCTTACAGTCTCGGATACCCGTACCGCGGAGACTGATACCTCCGGTCAGCTATTGGCGGAGCGGCTAGTCGATGCCGGGCATCGTTTGGCAGAAAAGGCAATTTTGCCCGACAGCATCTATCAGGTACGCGCGCTGGTGTCGAAATGGATCGCCGATCCTGAGGTGCAGGTGGTGATTATTACCGGCGGTACCGGAATGACTGACCGCGATCATACTCCCGAGGCGATTACCCCATTATTGGACAAGAGCATCGATGGTTTCGGCGAACTGTTTCGTTCCATCTCCTTTCAGGAAATCGGTTCTTCGACGATTCAGTCGCGGGTGCTGGGCGGCATTGCCAACGGGACTTTTCTCTTCGCGATTCCCGGTTCCACCAATGCGTGCCAAGTGGCGTGGGATGCGATTCTAAACCCCCAATTGGACAGCCGCACCAAGCCGTGTAATTTCGTCCAACTTTTTCCGCGACTCAAGCGGGATTAGCTAAATGTCGGATGCTGTGAGATGACGCTAGTATCAAGCGCAGTCCCGGCTGATATAAGTGGGCAATCGTTTTCGCCACCGTTATTAATACGGCGTGTTTCCCGTGGCCATGCTTAGCCAGCGATCATAGATCGCGTCGGCTATGGCATGCAACCTCTTGGTGCGTACCTTCAGGTTCGAAGTCATCGCATCATGGGATTGTATGCTGGCGCTGGGATTTGCCAATTCCTTGCGATAGAGCATCGCCCATTCCGTGACCATCTGCTCGGTCATCTCTACATGAAATTGCAGCGCGAGCATCCGCCCGCAGACGAAGGCCTGATGCGGGCACCATCGGCTTTCCAATAAATGAACGGCTTCCTCCGGGAGGTCGAAGGTTTCGCCGTGCCAATGGAAGGCCTCAAAGGTGAGAGGCAGTTCCGCCAGCCATGATGATGGTTTTGCATTTCGCCGCACATCGTGCCAGCCGATTTCCTTCACGGTGTTGGTCCGCACCTTTGCTCCCAAGGCTTTGGCGATAAGCTGTCCACCCAGGCAATGGCCCAGCACCGGCAGATCGGCGCGTTGTGCGAGGCGAATCAGTTTCAGTTCGGCATCTATCCACGGGAGTCGATCATTGACACTCATGGGGCCGCCCATGAATACCAGTCCTCCCATGTCATCGATGCTGGTCGGAACACTGTCGCCGAGATCGATGGCGATGAGACGAGACGGGATCTGGTGGCGATTCAAGTATTCGCCGAAATACCCGGGACCTTCGCAAGTGATGTGTCGGAATATATAGATGGGTTTCATGGCTGTACGATAGATTCGATCGAATGTGCTCAACTTTGCCACGGCGGCTTATGGATTGTCCATACCTGTTGCAGGGAAATTGTTGTATGAACCTATATATATTTAGTGATTACCATGATGCTGGCTGGCAAACAGGGAGAACATAAACGTGACGAGATATGAATGACTGGCGTGATCCTTAATAATTCGGTGGCTAGGTCACCGGATAATATGGATTTTGGGTTGCGGATTCCAGCTTAGAGATGGTGTTCCATAGTTTGCAGTTGCCCGCGCCGGCAAGATCTCTGTAGTCGCGAGTTCAATGACGCATGGTGACTCCGCCAATGGATAATGGATCAAGTGACCGAAGGCCGAATCCTTCTTATGATGGTCCACAAGGTTATGAAATCCTTTCAGAAGTAGTTAGTCCGGAGATTTTCGGTTACCCTTGTTCGATTGAATATTCGATAGCGGGGACGAAGTGGGGCTTCACATGGCTGCATCCCACAGAGTGGCGCCTTGTCACGTAAGATGCTGGTAACACTAACTTTTCGGCGCGAGGTTATGGTTTTGCAGTGGAGGATAAATGATGCTGTCAAGTAGTCGCGCATATAACATGCTCTCGCTGATCCTGCGGACATTCTGCGTAGTGATGGTTTTGGCTGGCACCGTCAGCCGGGCTGACGATGACGAAGCCCCGGCGCCGAAATTATCACCGGCGACGGAGCAACTCAAAAATATATCCGAGAGCGAGTACATCGAGCCACGCAAGATCGACGAGCTAATTGCGGAAAAGGCCGACGTTAATGTGGTAAACAAATATGGTGTTACGCCCCTGTGGATGTCAGCACAGTATGGCTATGTCGATGTGGTCGCGAAGCTGCTTGCGGCTGGGGCCGATGTGAATAAGGCCGGCAGTGATGGTGTGACGCCCTTATGGATAGCGGCGCAGAACGGACACGTAGATGTCGTCCAGCGGCTGCTTGCCGCAAAGGCCGATGTGAACGCGGCTGCGACAAAGGATGCAATCAATGGCATGACGCCGCTGGCGGCGGCGGCGAAGAATGGTCGTCTCGACATCGTTGAACTGCTGATTAAGGCCAAGTCCGACGTCAATAAAGCCAGAGCAGATGGCCAGACTCCCCTTTATTTGGCAGCGCAAAGTGCTTATCCGGACGTGATCAAATCGCTGCTTGCGGCAGGGGCCGACGTGAATAGTGCGGCGGTAGATGGCGCTACGCCCCTGTGGATAGCATCTCAGGAGGGGAATGTCGATACCGTGCAACTGTTGCTTTCCGCTAAGGCCGCTGTGAACAAGGCTAAAACGGATGGGGTGACGCCCTTGATGATTGCTGCGCAGCGAGGCCATGGCGACGTCGTCAAGCTGCTGCTCGTGGCAAATGCGAGCGTAAACGCTGCCGCGCGGGACGGTGTCACCACCCTTTGGATGGCAGCACAGGGCGGGGATGCTGAAGCCGTACAGCTACTGCTCGCCGCAGGGGCAAAAGTCAATCGGGCCAAGGCGGGGGGGGCAACTCCGCTGTTCGTGGCGGCACAAGAAGGGCACGGCCAGGTCGTCAAGCTGCTGCTGGATGCAAAGGCCGACGTCAATATGGCCAGGGACGACGGTGCAAGTCCTTTACTTATGGCATGCCAGGAAGGTCATGGCGATGTCGTCAAGCTGTTGCTGGATGCGGGTGCGGAGGTCGACAAGGCAAGAGCCAATGGTGCGACTCCTCTGCTATTGGCGGCTCAGGGAGGGTATAGCGAGGTCGTTAAAACTTTGCTTGCAGCAAAAGCCAACATCAATGTAACCGCAACAAACAGATTACTCGAAGGGATAACCCCGTTATCGGTGGCAATAAAGAATGGTCATACCGATATTGCAAAATTGCTGATTGCGGCAAAGGCCGATGTCAATAAAGCCAGGTCGGATGGTACATCCCCTCTATATTTGGCATCGCTAAACGGCTTTGCCGATGTCGTTAACGACTTATTGGTGGCAGGGGCAGAAGTGAATCGCGCCAAGACAAATGGCGCGACTCCCTTATTCATAGCATCGCAGGAAGGTCATGCCGAGGTCGTCAGACTGCTGCTCGCCGCCAAAGCGGATGTAAATAAAGCCAGAACCGATGGCACAACACCTCTATTTATGGCGTCGCAGGAAGGTCATGCCGAGGTCGTACACCTGTTACTGGAGGCCAATGCCGATGTGACTAAGGGTATCGCCAGCGGTATAACACCTTTGTTGGTGGCATCGGAGAGCGGCCATGCCCAGGTTGTCAGGCTGCTGTTGGAAGCCAAGGCCGATTTGTCCGTGTCAATCGATATCCAGGGGACGCAGTATACGGCATTAACATTCGCGAAGGTGAATCACCATGCCGATGTCGAAGCGGTCTTGAAACAATACGGCGCAGTTGATCTGGATTTCTGATATCGGGATTTGTCTAATAGGCGGTCCGGCCAGCGGTGCGAGCGGATGCATTTTATCGTCGCGTCTTTATGCAGACTTTCATCTTCGGTGAATATAATTTCATAAGCCACACAGGATTTCCTAGCACATATTGATGACTGCACAATCATGTTATCGTCGGGTTATGTCGGCTCGTAGCCTGCGGGTGAGATGTTGTTGTCTTTGCATGAACATCGTGTGGGCTTATTGATCTTTCTCTATCTCCTCGCCAATGACGACGTATGGGTTTTGCCGGTGGTTGCCGCGAGCTGAACCGTAACGTTCATTTGCTGCTGCGGCATATCCGGCAAATTATTTAAAATCATCGTCTTGCTAAAATTTTCGTCATTGGGGCGCGCTTGCTAAGACAAGCGTTGTCGAACTTTTATTATCAGGATGCACTATAGTTATTAAATCCCGAGCTGTGTTATAAACAGCGTCACAGCGATATCGGGAGTACGAATGTATCAAGGCAGCGACGGAGCGTAGCCTAGTCATCGTCAACCCAGCGTTAAACATCCGTCAATCAAAGGAAGGAGATACCTTATGATACCGGGCACGTTTGACTATCATGCGCCAAGCAGTGTGGACGAGGCCATCAAGCTGCTGAGTTCACTTGGCGACGAGGCCAAGCTCTTGGCCGGCGGACACAGTCTGCTACCTATGATGAAGCTACGCTTCGCCAATCCTCAACACCTCATCGACCTCAATCGCATCGACAAATTGCGCGGCATCAGCGAGCAGGGCGGCACGATACATATCGGCGCCATGACCACCGAGAACGAATTGATTGAATCCAAACTTCTGCAGGATAAATGTCCGTTGCTGCCGGAGGCGGCCAGATTGATCTCCGATCCGCAGGTGCGCAATTGCGGCACTATCGGCGGGGATATCGCCCATGGCGATCCGGGTAACGACCATCCTGCGGTGATGCTGGCCAGCGAGGCGGTATTCATTCTGCAAGGTCCCGGCGGCGAGCGCACGGTGGCGGCAGACGGTTTCTTCCACGGCTTGTATTACACCGAACTCGCGGCGGACGAGATACTCACCGAGATCCGCATTCCCACTCCTCCCAAAGGTGGTGGTTACGCTTACAGCAAGCTCAAACGCAAGACCGGCGACTTCGCCACTGCCGCCGCCGCGGTGCAGTTGCAGCTCGACGGCAAGACCTGCAAGAAAATCACTATCGCCTTGACCAATGCCGCCCCGACGGCGCTGAGAGCCAAGGAAGCGGAGGCGCTGCTCACCGGCAAGAGCATCGATGAGGCCTTGATCGAACAGGCGGCGCAAAAGGCCATGGCGATCTGCGATCCCGCCGAGGACATGCGCGGTGACCGGGACTACAAGACACACATGACGGGGGAGATGACCCGCCGTGCGATTCGTTTGGCGCTGTCGCGGGCGGGAGGGAATTGATCATGGCGAAAAAACAGATCTCATTTACGCTGAACGGCGCGGCAATGGAAATTTTGGTAGAACCGCGCGAACTGCTGATCCATGTATTGCGCGAACAACTGCGCCAGACCGGCAGCCACATCGGTTGCGAGACCAGCCATTGCGGCGCTTGTACCGTCGACCTCAACGGCAAGTCGGTCAAATCCTGTACCGTGCTGGCGGTACAGGCGGACGGCGGCGAGGTGTTGACCGTCGAGGGCCTGGCTCAAAACGGCCAGCTTCATCCGCTGCAGGAAGGTTTTATGCAAGAGCACGGTCTGCAATGCGGTTTCTGCACGCCGGGGATGCTGATGCGCTCCTACCGCTTTCTCCAGGAGAATCCCAAGCCTACGGATGATGAGGTGCGCATGGGGATGTCGGGCAATCTGTGTCGTTGCACGGGTTACATGAATATCGTCAAGGCAGTGCAATATGCGGCCAAGAAAATTCAGACTCCGGGAGGGAAGTAAGCCATGGCGACCACAGCGGAAAGAATGGAACGCGAACAGAAACTGGAAGGCATAGGCTGTTCCCGCAAGCGCAAGGAGGATCCCCGCTTCATACAGGGCAAGGGCAATTACGTCGATGACGTCAATCTCGCCGGCACGCTGTTTGCCGTCGTGGTGCGCAGCCCATACGCCCATGCCCGCATCAAGTCCATTAACAAGGCAAAGGCCTTGGCGCTGCCCGGGGTACACGCCGTGCTCACCGCCGAAGATCTTAAGCCGCTGAAGCTGCATTGGATGCCGACCCTGGCGGGCGACGTGCAGGCGGTGCTCGCCGACGAAAAGGTCTGTTTTCAATATCAGGAAGTGGCTGTGGTCATCGCCGACAACCGCTATATCGCCGCCGACGGCGTCGACCTGGTGGAGGTGGAATACGAGCCGCTGCCGGTTGTGGTCGATCCGCACAAGGCCATGGACGCCGACGCGCCCATCATTCGCGAAGACCTGGTGGGCAAGGACGAGGCGGGGCAGGGCAAACGCAAGCACAATAATCACATCTTTACATGGGAGGTGGGCGATAAGACGGGCACCGACAAGGTATTCGCCGGTGCCGAGGTCACCGTCAAGCAGGCCATGCTCAATCCGCGCGTCCATCCCTGTCCACTTGAGACCTGCGGCTGCGTCGCGTCCTTCGATAAGGTGCGCGGCGATCTTACCGTCTACATTACTTCGCAGGCGCCGCATATCGTGCGCACCGTGGTGTCGCTGTTGTCGGGCCTGCCCGAGAGCAAGATCCGCGTCATCTCCCCGGACATCGGCGGCGGTTTCGGCAACAAGGTGGGCGTCTATCCCGGATATGTCACGGCCATTGTCGCCTCCATCGTACTGGGCCGGCCGGTGAAGTGGGTCGAGAGCCGCATCGAGAATCTATCGACCACCGCCTTCGCCCGCGACTATCACATGATCGGCGAACTGGCGGCCGATAAGAACGGCCGCATCAAGGCGCTGCGCGTTGACGTGCTGGCCGATCACGGTGCCTTCAACTCCCATGCCCAACCCACCAAGTGGCCGGCGGGGCTGTTCAGTATCTGTACCGGTTCCTACGACATCCCCGTGGCCTATGTGAAGGTCGACGGCGTCTATACCAACAAGGCGCCGGGCGGTGTCGCCTATCGATGTTCCTTCCGTGTTACCGAGGCCGTGCATCTCATCGAGCGCATGATCGATATCCTGGCGCAAAAGCTCGACATCGATAAGGCCGAGATCCGCATGCGCAATTTCATCCAGCCCGAACAGTTCCCGTATCACTCGGCGCTGGGCTGGGAATATGACAGTGGAAATTATCCCGCCGCCCTAAAAAAGGTGATGGAGGCGGTGGACTACGCGGGCCTGCGCAAGGAACAGGCGGAGAAGCGAAAAAAAGGCGAGTTAATGGGCATCGGTATCTGTACCTTCACCGAGATCGTCGGCGCCGGTCCCAGCAAGGCTTGCGACATCTTGGGCGTGGGCATGTTCGACAGTTGTGAGATCCGCGTCCATCCCACCGGCAGCGCCATCGCCCGCATGGGCACCCAGTCCACGGGCCAAGCCCATGAAACGACCTATGCCCAGATCATCGCCACCGAATTGGGTCTACCTTCCGAGGTGATTCAAGTGGAGGAGGGCGATACCAGTACCGCGCCCTACGGCCTCGGTACTTATGGTTCGCGCAGCACGCCAGTGGGTGGTGCCGCCACCGCCAATGCCGCGCGCAAGATCCGCGACAAGGCGCGCAAGATCGCCGCGCATCTGCTGGAGGTCAGCCCCGACGACCTGGATTGGGAAATCGATCGCTTCAAGGTCAAGGGCGTGCCCGACCA
Source organism: uncultured Gammaproteobacteria bacterium (assembly GCA_963810615.1). Taxonomy (GTDB): domain Bacteria; phylum Pseudomonadota; class Gammaproteobacteria; order DRLM01; family DRLM01; genus JARRQJ01. The sequence goes on from CAWEOA010000003.1 coordinate 25,120, forward strand.
GGAGAAGACCATGAAGGAGATCGCGTGGGCGGCCTATAACAACGTGCCGGCGGGCATGGAGATGGGTCTGGAAGCGGTGGAATATTATGATCCGCCCAACTTCACCTATCCCTTCGGCGCCTATATATGTGTGCTGGATATCGATCGCCATACCGGCGAGAGCAAGGTGCGGCGATTCTACGCCCTCGATGACTGCGGCACGCGTATCAATCCCATGATCATCGAAGGCCAGATCCACGGCGGCCTCACCGAGGCCTATGCCGTGGCCATGGGGCAATTGATCGCTTTCGACGTCAACGGCAACCTGCTCAGCAACAGCTTGATGGATTACTTTGTGCCCACCGCGGTGGAGACGCCCAAGTGGGAGACCGATTTCACGGTCACGCCCTCGCCGCATCATCCCCTGGGCGCCAAGGGCGTGGCGGAGTCACCGCATGTGGGCGGCATCCCCTGTTTCACCAATGCCGTCAACGACGCCTTTTCCCACCTGGGGGTGACGCAGATCGAAATGCCTCACACGTCATTCAATGTATGGAAGACCATTCATGAGTTGGGTCTGGACAAGCAGGCGTAACGCTACGAAGGTCCATTGTTCGCTACTAAGCCGCCAAGGTGATACATGGAAGTCAAACTGGAAAAGAACTTTGCCATCGCCGCGCCCGCCGCCAACGCGTGGCGCTTGCTGCAGGATATCAAGGTCGTCGCCGAATGCATGCCCGGTGCACAGATTACCGAACAGCTCGACGATAAGCACTATAAAGGTCAGGTGAAGATGCGCCTCGGACCGGCCAGCGCGACTTTCAACGGCGAGCTGGAGGTCAAGTCACTCGACCCGAACGAAAAGAAAATGGAGATGTTCGGTAAAGGCGCCGATACCTCCGGCGCCTCCGCCGCCACCATGAATCTCACCGCGCGGGTACTGGACAGCGGCAACGGCCAGTGCGAGTTGGTCGGTGTCTCCGATGTCAGCGTCAGCGGCAAGATGGCCAATTTCGGCGGGCGCATGATGAACCAGGTGTCCGAGCAGATACTCAAGCAATTCGGCGACAACTTCACCACCCGTGTGATGGCCATGGGCAAGGGTGCGGCGGCGGAGCAGGCGGCAGCCGTGGTGGCGCAGCAGCCTAAGGAACTCAATGCCCTGGCTCTGATTTGGCATGCCTTGCTGGGATTCTTCAAGAGCCTGTTTGGCGGCGGCAAGGCCTAGAAGCGTGAACTTCTCACGTGTGTGTCGGACAAAATAATAATGAGTGGCTGGATTCACAGGGCTGAGTCTTTTCGCATGAGGGACTTAAAGCCTTTGATCATTAACACCATCCGGTTTTCCACCTTCATCCCTGCGCAGGGTGAGGAGGGCTGAGATTGTAAGCAATGTCGCAGCGACCAGTGAAATTATGAGTACTACCGCCGAGTTCCAATCCCGTCTCGAAAAGGCCGGCTATATCGCCGAGCCGGGCTTGGCGGCGACTTTATTGCTGTTCACGGATCTGCAGCGGCCGCTGCTGGTGGAGGGCGAGGCGGGGGTGGGTAAGACCGAGATCGCCAAGGCCCTTGCCGCCGTGTTCGACTGTCCTTTGATCCGCCTGCAGTGTTACGAAGGACTGGACGCCGGCACAGCGGTCTACGAATGGAATTATCAGCGGCAATTGCTCGCCATCAAGATTCAGGAAAGCGAACATATCTCGGCCGAAGACAAGGAACGCCACATCTTCAACGAAGAGTTCCTGCTCAAGCGCCCGCTGTTGCAGGCGATCACCCAACCCGAATCGCCGGTGCTGTTGATCGACGAGATCGATCGCGCCGACGAAGAGTTCGAGGCGTATCTGTTGGAGCTGCTCTCCGATTTTCAGATCAGTATCCCCGAAATCGGCACCATCAAGGCCAGCAGCATCCCCTATGTAATCCTTACCTCCAACGGTACCAGAGAATTGAGCGATGCCCTGCGGCGGCGCTGCTTATATTACTACGTCGATTATCCCGCCATGGATAAGGAACTGCGCATCATCCAGCGCCATGAACCGCAGATCAGTCAGAAGTTGGCCGGGCAGGTGGTGGCCTTCGTGCATGGCTTGCGCGGCTTGGACCTGCGCAAGAAACCGGGGATAGCCGAGACCCTCGATTGGGTGGCGGCCTTGCTGCGCCTGCAGGTGGATAAGCTCGACAGAGATCCGGCGCTGATTGCGCAATCGCTGGTATGTCTCTTGAAGACCAAAGAAGATCGCGACGCGATCACCGCCGAGGTAACGTCGCGTTTGGTGGCCAACAGCCTATGAATACGGTCAGCGACATCGCATTCCAAGAGCATGCTGGCGAGACCCTGGTCGCGCGTGTTGTGGAGTTCGTGCGCTTGGCGCGGACAAATGATTTTCAGGCGGGGATAGGCGAGACACTCGACGCGGTGCGTCTGGCCGAGCGCAGCGGCGTTGTGGATGCGCAGCGTCTGCGTTGGGGGTTGCGCGCCCTGTTGTGCGGTAACGCTCAAGACTGGCAACGCTTCGATCAACTCTTCGATGCTTATTGGCGCTCGCCTACCAAAAGTCGCAGTTCGCGTGTGCAAGCCGCTCCCGGTTCGCAACTGGGCGGCAGAGATGGGCAGGCACAAACAAGCAATTCCGGCGTGCCGGCCGAGACCGATCAGGCTCAGCCCGGTGACGATGATGTTGCCGGCGACGGCGGGACGCGCGGCGGCGCCAGCGCGCAGGTATCCATGGCGCGCAGTGATTTCCGCTCGTTAAATGCGCCCGGCGAGATGGAGAAGGTTGAGCAGCTGGTACAACGTTTGGCACTGCATATGCGCCGGACCTTGCGCCGCCGCTGGCGGCTGGCCAGCGAAGGGCGACGCCTGCATCTGCGCCATACCCTGCGCCACAGCCTGCGCTACGGCGGTACGCCGCTGGAGCCGGTCTTTACCCAACGCCGCCGCCGTCAGCCGCGCTTGGTGCTGCTCCTGGACGTGAGTCGCTCCATGAGTCTGTACAGTTATTTTTTCCTGCGTTTCGCGCGCGGCGTGATCGACGCCTTTCGCGATGCCCACGCCTTCGTCTACCACACCCATCTGGTGCCGATCAGCGATGCGCTACGCGAACGCGACAGCGATAAACTCAAGGACAAATTGGCGGTAATCTCCCTGGGTTGGGCGGGCGGCACGCGCATCGGCGAGAGCCTGCAAGCCTTCAATCAAGGCTTCGGGCGCAAGCTGCTCAACCGGCGCACGGTGGTGATTATGATGAGCGACGGCCTGGACACGGGGTCGTCGGTGCTGTTGGCGGAACAGCTTAAGGTCATCAAACAACGGGTACGCAAGCTCATCTGGCTGAATCCGTTGCTCGGCCGTGCGGGCTATGAGCCGCTGGCCGGCGGCATGGCCGCCGCCTTGCCGCTGCTCGATGTCTTTGCCCCGGCGCACAATCTGGAAAGCCTCGCGGCCTTGGAAACGCAACTGGTGAGGCTATAGGTAGCTAGGAGGGGAGTGCTGAAGTCATGACGATCGAAACGGATGCGGTTCTGGACAAGGCGGCGGCCTTAAAGGCGAGCGGTACGCCCTTCGCGTTGGTGACGGTGGTGCGTGCCGAGTCTCCGACCTCGGCTAAACCCGGCGCCAAGGCGGTGGTTACCGCCGAGGGTGAGATCGAGGGTTGGATAGGCGGCGGTTGCGCGCAGCCGGTGGTGATCAAGGTAGTTAAGCAGGTCCTGCAGGACGGTAGCGCGAGGCTGATCCGTATCAGCCCCGAGCGTGACGAGCTCATCGCGGAAGGCATCATGGATTTCAATATGAGCTGTCACAGCGGCGGGACCCTGGACATATTCATAGATCCGGTGGTGGCACGCCCGGCACTTTGGATCATCGGCGCCTCGCCTGCGGCCCAGGCCCTAAGCGGCTTGGCCCACCGCCTTGGTTTTACGGTGACCGCCGTCTTCCCCGGTGCCGATCAGGCCTTGTTCCCGGAGGCCGACCGGGTGATAGACAAGCTGGAAGGGCTGGCCGCAGCGGGCGCGCCGGCCTTCGTGGTGGTGGCGACTCAGGGCAAACGCGACGAGGCCGGCCTGGAGGCGGCGTTGTCTACCGGCGCGGCTTACGTTGCCTTCGTGGCCAGTGAGCGCAAGGCCGGCAAGCTCAAGCAGTATCTCAAGGAACGCGGCCAGGATGCGGCGCGTGTCGATGCCATTATTTCGCCCGCCGGTGTGGAGATCGGCGCCGTGACACCCGAGGAGATTGCGCTTTCGGTGCTGGCCGGGGTGGTACAGGCGCGTCGCGCCGGGTTGGTGGCTGCGGTGCCGGCCAAGCCGATGCTAGAGGTTGCGGCGGGTCGCGGCGCCAGTACGGCGCAGCCCGCAGAGGCCATCGATCCGATCTGCGGCATGAGCGTGACCATTGCAACGGCGGAGCATCGCAGTGATTTCGACGGGCAAGCCTATTATTTTTGTTGCGCCGGTTGCAAACACAGCTTCGATAAAGAACCGCAACGTTATCTGGAGACGGTGCGGTGAGCACGGTGTCCGCGATTCTTTTGGCAGCGGGTGAGTCGCGGCGCATGAGCGGGATTAACAAGCTGATGTTGGCGGTGGAGGGCGAACCCTTGCTGCGCCACACGGTAAAGACCTTGTTGGCTTCCCGGCTGGGGGAAGTGGTGGTGGTGCTAGGTCATCAGGTCGAGGAGACGCGCATCCTGCTGCACGATCTCGAGGTGCGTACGGTGGTCAATAGCCAGTATCGGGAAGGCCAGATGAGTTCGGTGCATTGCGGGCTGGGAGCACTGACGCGGCCGTGTGACGGGGTGATGATCTGCCTTACCGATCAGCCCTTGCTTACCGCACAGGATATCGACGTATTGATCGATGCCTTCGGCCGACGCGGCGCTTCCATCCTGGTTCCGACCTATAAAGGTCGACGCGGCAATCCCATCGTGCTTGCTTATAGCCATCGTGCGGAGATCCTCGGCGGCGGGCGCAACCTGGGTTGCAAGCGGCTGATCGAACGCAATCCGCAGCTGGTGACGACGGTGGAGATGGATACTGATCATGTGGTGTTCGATCTGGACACGCCCGAGGATTACGCGAGCTTGCAAGCGCGCTTGAAAGCTTCGCCGGTGCGGAGCGCGGCGATGCGGTGAGAGGTGATAACCATGGCGAAAGAGATCATCGATGTTGTGATGGAGATGCGCGCCAAACGCGCGCCCTTTGCCGTGGCCACGGTAGTCGAAACCGAAGGTTCGTCATCGGCCAAGACCGGCGCCAAGGCGGTGATAGATCAGGACGGCCGCGTCGTTGCCGGCTGGGTGGGCGGCGGCTGCGCCGAATCCACCACCTGCCATACCGCCTTGGCCTGCATGAAGAGCGGCCAGACAACGGTAATAGACATTGACCTCAACGACGAGGTGCTGGGCGCGGGCATGCCCTGTGGCGGCAGCATGCGCGTGTATGTGGAACCGATCCTGCCCAAGCCCACCTTGTGGATCATGGGCCACGGCCGTGTCGCGGAATGCCTGTGTCAGCTGGGTGATTTGATGGGACTTAGCGTGGTGGTCAATGATCCCATGGTGGATCGCGGCCGCTATCCCGCCGCCGCACAGTTGATCACCGATGACATGAATTATTCGCAGCTCACCCCGGTGGCGGAGGACTTCGTCGTAATTGCCACTCAGCACAAGGGCGATCATCAATCCATGAAGCAGGCGCTGAGTTCGCAGGCCGGCTACATCGCGCTCATCGCCAGCCGCAAGCGCTCGCGTCTGGTGCTGGATTATCTACGCCGGGAGGATTTCGACGAGGCGGCCATGGCGAGGGTCATGGCGCCGGCGGGGATCGATATCGGAGCGCGCACGCCGGAGGAGATCGCGCTGAGCGTGATGACCGAGATCGTCATGAAACGCCGTGCCGGCAGCGGCGCGCATATGCGCGACAGCTTGCTGCGCGAGGATACTTCGGTCCCCGATGTTTCCCGGGCCGGCGTTGCGCTGACTTGTCGCTCGCCATAAAGCCTTCTTGGGCGCGATCGTCGCCGTAACGGGGCACCACCAAATCAGCTTGATTGAATTAGGGGCGATTTGAATGAGTTGTCATTCCGGGTCTTTGCTACGCTGCGCGCGGAATGACATCAAGAGAATTATTCAGAGCTTAGCCGGAGCAGGCTTAGTGCCTATTCCACCGTTAGCCATTGAGGTGTTTCAGGACGATTACATCGATGCGGCACTGGACTGCCAATCCGTCATTGTGCGGCCGGTGGCGAGGAGCCCGCTGCTGGTGTGGATGCATTCCCAAGGCTTTGTTGCCTAGATGAGCGAATGCCCAAGCGGCCGTCGGCTTGTTGCTCGGCCATTTCCACGGAATTCAGCGCCCCGCCGGCACCCATGCCGCCGAATACGTAAACCTTATCGCCATGCACGGCCAGGGCCGTCGCGCTGCGCTCATCGTGGAGCGGGGTGGTAAAGGACCAGGGGCCGACGCGGCCCTGGTCGTCGAGAGGCGCCATTTCCACGCTGCGCAGGCGATTGCGGCCGTCATGGCCGCCCAGCATATAAATAAAATGATTCATGGCGAAGGCGGCGGCGATGAAGCGCGGCGTCTTGAGGATGGTCTTTTGGATTTCCCAGGGATGCAGACTGCCGTCGCCGGCGATTTGGCTCATCTCTACATCACCATAGCTGATGGCATCCGGGCTTTGTTCGTGGCCGCCCAATAAATACAGCTTGTCGCCGAGATGGGCGGCGGAATGGATGTACCGATCGACGACCGCCTGCTCGGGGTCGAGCCGCCATTCGGATAAACTTCCATCCGGGTTCACGTCGGCGCGTTCCACGGATTTGAGGAAGACGCCGTCGTAGCCGCCGATGGCGTAGATATGCTTGCCGTAGACCGCTGCCTGGAGGCCGCGGCGCGGCGTGGTGAGGTACGAGACCCGTTGCCAGGGACCCAGGCTGCCGTCGGCTCTGATGGCGGCGCGTTCCACGCTGGCGCTGGGGATATTGTCTTGGCCGCGCCGGCCGTTGGCGCCGCCGATGGCATACAGATAATTATTCACGATGGCCGCGGCCAGATAAAAACGTGGCTCGCCCAGGGGTGTAGTGAATTGCCATGTGCCCAGACGGCCGTCGGCGCGGATGGGGGCGTATTCCACTTGAGCGACATAACGATTGTCATTGTCCATGCCGCCGATGACGTAGACATGGGTGGCGCTGGCGGCGGCGGCCAGGGCGCGGCGGGGGATGCGAAAGGCCGGTTGCGCCTGCCAGGCGGATACCCAGACAGCGGTCGCCGGCCGGTGGTGGCCGGTCCATAGCAACAGCGCCAAGCCGAGCAGTAGAATCGCGCCGATGACGGGGAGAATGGCCTGGGATTTGTCTGAATTGTTTGTCATGATTTGATTCTTGTTCATCCCGCCTCAATATGGAGAAAGTGGGTGATAATGCCGATTTTCGCAGGCTCAGGAAGCTATTATGGACGGCGAGTTGCTATTGTGTCCGTAGGGGCAAATCTTGCTATACCTTAAGTCGGTTGTCACCATTGCGGTAAGACGTCTTTTTGCTTCCGGGATACACGAATCAGCTTGTAAGGTAATAGGTCTCGTTTGCCCTGCCCGGTGAGAATAAATCGACCGGGCGGCCGATACATGACTGGATGTCGGAGCGGATAATACCCATGAGTATATTTTCGGTGATGCGGAGGCTTTATGGTATTTAAATACACAGTGATTGCAGCCTTGCTGTTGGCCTTTCTCGGCGGATGCGCCAAGAGCGGTAATGATGACATGAAAGAACATATTGAAGATATCAAGGATAAGGCCAAGACCGGCGCCGATAATGTATGGAAGGCGCAGGTCCAGGGGCTGGATAAGGCGAAGAGCGTCGAAAAGACCATGATGGACGCAGCCGAGGAGCAACAGCAAGCCATCGATAAGGCCAGTCAATAGCGTTGGGGATAATCAGGTGTCCAAATCCACGCTATCGACTATTGCGGCCAAATTTCGCAGAGATTCTGAGAGCAGTACCGGATAAGGCGGCTCGCTGCCAAGTTCACGCAGCGGCGCCGGCAGACCTGCCAGTTCCTGCTCGGCATATTTACGTAGCGCCGTGAGTGACGGCTGAGGATGAATTCTGAGCCCTTCATGCATGACCTGGTGCAAGAGCGCTCGGCCTTCCCGCTTATCATCAACCACGGTTACCACATCATTGAGCATGATGCCGTCGTCTCCATAGCGCCGGTAGACCTGTTTGCGCCCCGGCCAGGTGGATTTCCCTTCCGAGCGTTTGCGGCGCGGTCGGCCGGCGTACTCCTGAAGTTTATAGGCGCAGTCCAGATAGGGCGCATCGGCGGAGGTGTCGAGATGAGTGCCGACGCCGTAGCCGTCGATGGGGACACATTCTTCAGTGTGTTCTCTGAGGAGATATTCATCGATGTTGCTGCTGGCGAAGATGGTGACGTCGTGCAGTCCATTTTGATCGAGGATGTGGCGTATGCGGCGTGCGTGCTCGGCGAGATCGCCGCTGTCGATGCGTACGCCTTTGACCGTGATGCCTCTCTGGCGCAATTGCGGCGCCAATGCCGCTACCTTGTGCGCCGCCGCCTCCGTGTCATAGGTATCAATGAGTAACACCACCGCCTCCGGGTTGGCGGCGGCGAAGTGGGCGAAGGCGGTCGTTTCATCATCATGGACCTGGACGAAGGAATGCGCCATGGTGCCGTAGGTTGGGATGCCGAACAGCGGCCCCGCGGCCGCCGTGGCGCTGCCGGCAAACCCGGCGAGGTAGGCGGCGCGGGCAGCCAATACCCCGGCATCGGCGCCGTGGGCTCGGCGGAAGCCGAAATCCACCAGTTGTTTATCGGGAGCCGCGAGTCTACAGCGCGCCGCTTTGGAGGCGATCATAGTTTGGAAGTGCAATAGATTGATCAAGCGGCTCTCCACCAACTGCGCCTGGGGCAAGGGGGCGGTGACGCGCAGGATAGGCTCGTCACTGAAAAACAACGTGCCTTCCGCCATGGCGTGCACCTCGCCGCTGAAACGCAGATCTTTGAGGTAGTCGAGGAATTCGTGGTTGAACTTGCCGGTGCTTTCCAGCCATTGTAACTCCGCGGGGGTAAAGTGCAATGCTTCCAGATACTGCAAAACCTGTTCGAGGCCGGCGGCCATGAGGAAGCCGCGTTGCTCGGGCAGTTTGCGAATGAAGAATTCGAATACGGCGGTGTCTTCTAGTCCGTGCTGCCTATAGGCCTGCAGCATAGTGAGCTGATAGAGATCGGTCAGCAGGGCGCTGCGGGAAATCTCGATCATACAGTCAAAATTCGTAACTGCGCATAGGGTTTCAATTTCGAAGGGATAGCTTGCAGCTTGCAAACGACGTACTGTTTTTCATGAGCACTGATCCAGCGTAATCATGATCGCCCCTTTGGCGATCATTTCCTGTTCCGCCGTGCGGCCGTCGTCGGGATGGACGTTCACGGCGCGTATCGCGTCGTCGAGGACATAGACCTGATAGCGGTTGTCCAGCGCATCCTTGACCGTGTTCAAGACACAGTAATCGGTGGCCAAGCCCCCGACGAACACCCGACGTACCCCATGGGAGCGCAGTACCGCCTCCAGTTCCGTATTGCCGAAACCCGAGTAGGCGTCTTTGTCCGGGATAGCCGCCTTGGAAATGATCACAAATTCCGCCGGCAGTCGCAGGCCGGCGGCAAATTCGGCGCCGGGTCCGTTGGCGATACAGTGGGGTGGCCAGGGGCCGCCCTGGGCGTGGAACGAGCAATGGTCGAGCGGATGCCAGTCGCGCGTGGCGATGATGGGGAGGCCCTTGGTGAGGAAGAGATCAATGTAGTGATTCAGCACCGGCACCACTTCATCGCCATGGGGTACGGCAAGCGCTCCCCCCGGAAGGAAATCGTTTTGGACATCGACGATAATCAGCGCGTCGCCGTCCTGGAGTTCGATTGCCGGTGTGTGTGCAGTATTCATTTCCTTTCTCCCGATGGCGTGTCCCGCCGCAGCACTTACATGGTTTGTCGCAACAGCGCCCGCAATTTGGCAAACGGACGCGTATTCAAGACATCCGCGGCTTCCAGCCAGCCAGCCGCGCCGCGCCTGCCCTATGGCGAAGCGCAGATTGGCGAAATCCAGCGTACTGTGGGCGTCCGAGGCGATACTGATCAAGACGTCCTCGCTTTTCGTCATATTACAATAGACGTCGCTGAGGTCCAGACGTTCCGGATGGGCGTTGAGTTCCAGAAAGCAACCCCGCTGCCGCGCGGTATGTATTATCCGCGCCATATCCACGTCATAGGCCTCTCGTTCGCCGATCAGGCGGCCGCTGGGATGGGCCAGGATGGTGAAATGCGGGGCATCCATGGCCCGCAGGATACGCGCGGTCTGTTTGCCGCGGGATAGATCAAATTTGCTGTGGACCGCGGCTACCACCAGATCCAAGCGTGACAATACGCTGGCGGGGAGGTCGAGGTGTCCATCTTCGAGGATGCCCACCTCTATGCCCTTAAGCAGGGTTATGTCGTGCAGTTCGGCGTTGAGCCGGTCGATCTCCGCCATTTGCCGGGCGAGGCGCTCGACGACCAGGCCTTTGGCCACGGTGAGATGTCGGCATTGTGGATGGACCTCGGTTTCCTGAGCCTTTGGGCCTACACACTTATATCACGATTAGGTTTAGAGGATATTTGCTATGGAACGTCTCACACAATGCTATTGACCCAGGGCATGCCGCTTGGGGATTATCATGCATCAGCCTTTGACCACGTTCATGGGTCACTAGCGCGCCACCTTGTGGGCCAGTCCCGCTTGATGAGACGCTTCCAGCATCGCCGCCACGTCCTTCTAGGCATCCTAGGACTCATCCACGATGCCGCGCAAGGCGCGGCTATGGGTCAAGGTGCCGCGTTTCGCCAGCTGATCGAGCAATTCCCGTCCACGCCATTGACGGGTGGCCGGTGACGGCTCATGGCCCGCCAGCCGTTGCGGCAGATTGAGGGCTCTGAGCGATCTGTCACGCCACCAATACCTAGGACTCCATGCCCATCGTGCCGCAGACCAATACCGGTTGGCCAGAGCGCCGAATGCCGTGGCGGTTCGGGATGGCCAGGTACTCAGGCGCGGGTGCGCCTTTGCGATGGACAAACAGGTGGAGCGGCGTGCCATCCATAGCACGTTCTTCCATTTTGCAGGTGTTGGGAAGACATCGTAGCGCCGCTACAGATCGGCTTTGGCTAAGACCTCGGCAACGACTGACTATTACAATCCGGGGAAGGGTTGAACTTCCACTAAGGTGCCCGCCGGCACGTCGCTCCACTCCGCGGGCAAGACGATGAAGCAGTTGGCCTCGCTCATGGAACTCAGGATGTTAGAGGCTTGGCCTCCGCTGCTGCGTACCACGGTTTCTCCCGTGGCGTTGGTCTCCAATATCCCGCGTTGATATTCCATTCTGCCCGGCGACTTGTTAAGGGCCGTAACGCAAGTTACTTTAAATTGGAGAGGAGGGGTTGCATCCTCACCCATCAAGCGCCGCAATGCGGGCTGTACGAATTGATAATAGCTCACCATGGTGGAAACAGGATTGCCGGGCAAGCCGAAGAACCAGGCTTGGCCGATGCGACCGAAGGCGAAGGGCCGACCGGGTTTTACGCCTACTTTCCAGAAATGGACTTCTCCCAGTTCGGTGAGGACATCGCGGACGAAATCCGCATCGCCCACTGAGACGCCTCCGGTGGTGATTACCGCGTCCGCGCCGGCGGCGGCTTGAGTGAGGGTGAGTTGCAGGGCGTCGCGCTTATCGCGCACGATGTCCAGCTCTACCGCTTCGACGCCGGTTTGCCGCAGCATAGCGTATAGGGCATAGCGATTGCTGTCATAGATCGCGCCGGCATCGAGCGCTTGGTCTAAGGCGCGCAGTTCGTCCCCGGTGGAAAAATAGGCTACGCGCGGGCGGCGGGTAACGGTGACCTGAGCGATACCCATTGAGGCCAGCACACCCAGGTCCGCCGGCCTTATGCGCCGTCCGGTGCTGAGGACGGCTAGTCCCGCAGCCAGGTCGCCTCCGGCACGGCGTACATGTTGGCCGCCGCTGTGGCCTACTCCGATGGAGATGACGTCTCCCTCGCGTATTGCCTGTTCTTGCATGATGACGGTATCGCAACCATGAGGAATCATTGCGCCGGTCATTATGCGCACGCATTGGCCTGCCAGTACTTCGCCGTTAAAAGGGAGTCCCGCCATAGCGGTTCCGACCACCGTCAGACGGCGCTGTTTGGCGCCCGGCAGGTCCTGGCTGCGAACGGCATAACCGTCCATGGCGGAATTATCCCAGGGAGGTACGTCAAACGGGGCGCACAGGTTCTCGCCGAGAATGCGGCCTAAACTCTCTTTTAGAGGTATCCGTTCGGTTTGCGCGAGAGCTTGAATGGTCGAGAGGATACGATCCCTGGCGCCGGCAACGGTGAGTGCACCACCTTCTGTTGGGTTATTGCAGGTGTCTTGTTGCATATCCGGCGATGGGGGCTTCATGGGAAGGACCGGCCGTCAATGCTCTGTAACGTGATCTCTGGGAGGCGGTAATACCTTAAAGCCTTCGGCATTGCTGTCGCCGCCGGCGATGATCATCGCGTAGATAAACGGTGGGAACCCGGGTGCTTGCCGGCCGTTTATAACCACCAACGGTGTGCCTTGAATATGATGTTGCATGGCGTAGTCGATATCATCTTGCAGCATATTTGCCGTCGCCTGGGAGTTGACGCACGCTTCCAAACTTTTGCGTTGTGCCGGTGTAGCGGCGGCTATTTCCCACATGTTGTCGACGTCGAGGTGTCCTTGTTTTTGGAAAAAGGAGGTGCGCACCTGATGTCCTTTGGGGGACCCGCCCAGGCAGATTAGCATCTTGGCGCCAAGACAGGCGACATGCGTGTCGTCGGAACGGGTCATATTGGGATTGCATTCGCTGTCGAGGGGGAAATGGCGTCCTTCTTCGCTCCAGCTGTTGGCGGGTGTGGCGTGGCGGATTTCGGTAAGGGCCTCTTCCAAGTGTTTGCAATGCGGGCAGCGAATGTCGACCCAGTCGATGAGGTGTACCGGTGAACGGGCGTTGCCGGTAATGAGGCGATTAATATCCACGGGGCGATCGATAAGCGGCGCGGCGCGGTACACAGCACGTGCATCGCTGACCAGTTGTCGCGCCTCGGGAGGTAGGGTGCGTAGAAATTTCGCCAAGGGGTCTTCGCCCGGTTTAGTATCCGCCGCTGCTTTGCCCATGGCGTTGAGAGTGGCCAGGTCCTGTGATTGCTGCGGTGTGTTTCTTCCCGGAAACAGCAGCAGAGCTAGAAGAATGAGTAATAGTCCGGCCGATTGCAATAGGGCATGACTCCATTGGCCGTTCCCGCCTTTCTGGCTGCGAAAGGCGATAACCGCAGCCGCTGCTACGAGAATATAAAACAAAAAACAAGTTGGACAGATTACCCCGATCCCAATGCTGTACGTCAGCAACGCCAGAGCAGTTATGGCACCGATGCCGGTGGTAAGGCGCAAGGCCAGTATGGCCGTGCCGAGCGGATTCCCCTTGCGTACAAGGAAAATAAGTTCTATACCCATGAGGAGCACGATTGCCGCCCAGGCGACACCCCATCCTGCGAAGGGGATGCCGGTTAAATCGTGCACCTTATCTGCCAGCGGCGAGTTCCACACCGTGGCGCAGTTGATTTTTGCGCTTAATGAGCATAATGGAGCCGCGCCGCCGGTCCTGATCTGGATCAACTCAATCCATTGATAAATGTCCAAGGCAAGCGCTAAAAGCGCGATGCCGATCAAAATATAGTATTTGCGCGTTTGATGGGCGTCGGAGGCCGCAGGTGCTTGATTCATAATCTGAGGTAGCTTGATGCCGGTAAGCGTGAAATGTAACAAGTTCAACGCCTATGCACAATGTGTAAAGTTGTACCGGCATATTGTAGGGAATCAGTAAGCCATTTGGTATATGATTTTAACGGTAGGCCGCTCATCAGGGGGTGTTTATGCGACGAGTGATTAGCCTTGTTTTGTTGTTGGCGGTGTATTGTCCTCTCGCCCTAGGGGATCAGAATCCGCATGCCGTCGTTTTGGAAATCAGCGGCGTTATCGGTCCCGCCACCAGTGATTATGTGCAGAGGAGCCTGCATAAGGCGGAGATCGACAAGGCCGCTCTGGTCATCATACGGCTTAATACGCCCGGCGGCTTGGATACCGCCATGCGGGACATCATTCAAGCCATTATTTCCTCAACGATCCCGGTTGTGAGCTATGTGTCGCCGAGCGGAGCTCGGGCGGCCAGCGCGGGCACTTATATTTTGTATGCCAGTCATATCGCGGCGATGGCCCCCGCCACCAATCTCGGGGCGGCAACGCCGGTGCAGATTGCGAGTCCCTTGTCGCCCGGTGGTGATGAATCGGGCAAGAAGGATTCATCAGCGGAAGGCACGGATCACGGGGATACCATGACCCGGAAGATTACCAATGATGCAGTGGCTTATATCAAAGGCCTAGCCAGGATGCGGGGACGCAATGCCGAATGGGCCGAAAAGGCCGTGCGTGATGCTGCCAGCCTGCCGGCGGAGGAAGCCTTGAAGATGGGCGTGATCGATGTGGTGGCGAAGGATATGCCGGATCTCCTGGCGCGAATACAAGGTAGAACGGTGAGCGTGAACGGGCGGGATCAGGTGCTCCATACTGTGGGTTTGGTCCTTACGGAAATGGAACCCGATTGGCGTTCGCGCTTGTTGGCCGTTATCAGTGACCCTAATATCGCATATATCCTGATGTTGATTGGGATCTACGGCCTCGTTTATGAATTTGCCAATCCGGGTATGGTGCTGCCCGGTGTGGCGGGCGCGATTAGTCTGGTGTTGGCGCTGTTCGCCTTCCAGGTATTGCCGGTGAATTACACGGGGATCGGATTGATCATTCTAGGTATCGCCTTCATGATCGGAGAAGCGGTGGTGCCCAGTTTCGGCGCTCTGGGTATCGGTGGCATCATTGCGTTCGTAATAGGTTCGGTGATCATGCTTGATACGGAGGCGTCGGGGTACGGAATATCACCTGCCTTGATTGGCGCGGTGGCCTTGGTTAGCGCGGTGTTCTTCATATTCATCATAGGTATGGCTGTCAAAGCGAGACGACGTCCCGTAGTGAGCGGGCAGGAAGAATTGATCGGGGCGATCGGGACGATCCTGGAAGACTTCGATAGCGAAGGGCGCATTCGTATACACAGCGAAGTCTGGAATGCCCGTTCGAGAGTGCCCTTACGCAAGGGAGAGCAAGTGAGAGTGCTGAGCATGCAGGGTCTCGTTTTGAATGTCGAGCCGATTACCCGCGCCAACATAGGAGGATAGACTTATGATTTCGTATACATTGCTGGTGTTTCTGGGGTTGGTGCTGGTGCTACTGGCGAGTGCCTTCCGTGTGCTCCGTGAGTATGAGCGCGGAGTAGTGTTCATGCTCGGGCGGTTCTGGAAAGTAAAGGGTCCGGGACTTGTTCTGGTGATACCGGTAATACAACAGATGGTTCGCGCTGATCTGCGAACCATCGTCATGGATGTGCCGAGTCAGGACGTCATCTCCAGAGACAATGTGTCGGTTAAGGTGAATGCCGTGCTCTATTTCCGCATCGTCGATCCGGAGAAGGCGATCATTCAGGTGGAAAACTTCGATTCAGCGACCAGCCAGCTGGCGCAAACCACCTTGCGTTCCGTCTTAGGGCAGCACGAATTGGATGACATGTTAGCGGCCCGGGACAAACTCAATTCAGATATTCAGAGGATTCTCGATGAGCAAACCGATGCCTGGGGTATTAAGGTCGCCAATGTAGAAATCAAACATGTAGATATTGATGAAAGCATGATACGCGCTATAGCGCGACAGGCGGAGGCGGAGCGCGAACGTCGCGCCAAGGTCATTCACGCGGAGGGTGAACTTCAGGCTTCAGAAAAACTGGTCCAGGCGGCAGAGATAATGGCCGAGCAGCCGCAGGCGCTGCAGTTGCGTTATTTGCAGACGCTGACCGTGATAGCGGGTCAGAATAATTCCACGATTGTTTTTCCCCTGCCGATGGATTTTATCGCCTCCTTTATGAAGTCGCAGCAAAAGGACGGAGGCTAAACCATCTTAACCTATAGGACGATAAGAACGATGTAAGGAGAGGTGTTGAATTAATAGCGTTTGGCTAAAACAAACGCTATTGTAGTATCATGAAATGCGCTCAAGTGAACGGAAGGGTATGATGTGAATTATCAAGTAGAGAATTCACTAAGCTTGTACGAGAGCAATTACCATAAGCTGGTGGACTGGCTGCCCGATTTAAATTGCCGGGAAGGTGCTGTTGTGCTTGCTGCTGCTGGGTTATCATCGGTTTGCATCGAAGTGCTGGAGCAGAATCCCTACACGACGACCATTCAAATACGTCACAACTTACAGGGCGCCGAGCCTTGGGTTAGCGCCTTGGTCGTAAAGGTGCGGATTTACCATGACGCCCAGGTTGCGGAAGTCGTTGCCTGTCAAGGAATCCATTCATTTAAACCCTTCTATCCGTACCCTAACCCCAAAATGTTACAGCCTTACGAAAAGCGCCGCGTTAATCAATTTCTAGGGGAATGGTTGAGCTATTGCTTATTACTGCGCCGTAAGGCTCTTGTATGACCATTTCTGCAGTTAAATTAGGCTGTTCTTGCGTCAGCGCGTAGCTTTCATGATTAAAGCCTATGGATGCCGGGCCGATAGCTTAATCAGAGCGATGTAATAAATGGATTGTCTTCAGCTCTGAAATCAAAAGGATCCATTTCCTCTTACGCGTGGGAGGTATAGAATATGACCGATCGTGCTAAAAAGTCAGAAGAAGAGCTTCAATTGAGGTTGCTCGCAGTTACGGAAGATCCGATATTTCAAGGAAGTCGTACAGGCTGTGAATGGATATTAGGTACTATGGTATTATCACACAACGATGGCCAGAGTTCAGCCGAAGCCGCTTGTGCTTCGAAGGATTGCCTGCATTGATGCTTCTAACGCGAGGGGGTTAGCCTTGCCATGATATAAATTGGACGTAAAGGATTGGATTATCATATCCTAACGATGAGATTTCACATCGTGATCCTTGGGGAGTCGTTGAATGTCTTCTGTACGAAATCCCCTTTCACGGACGAAGGACGTAATAATAGTTTTCCGTAACGATGGTCCGTCATTTCCCAGCACGTTATATCGTTACGTTGACCCTCATTTGTCTATTAGGGTTACTTTCCCCTGTTGTTAGTGCCGCGCAGCCACCAGTAATTGTAGTGCTGTATCCCGAACTTGAAGAACCTTATAGCGGAGTATTTTCTTCAATTATCGAGGGGATTCAAGAGCAATCTAAAGTCAGCGTGAGGCTGCTTGCTATAGGTGATGGCGCTGATATCCCTCAATTGGACGAGTCAGTAAACCTAGAAGGTGTTTCAGCCATCATAGCTTTGGGTAGAACGGGTCTTGTTACCGCCGAACATTGGCTGGGTAAAATTCCTATTGTCGTCGGCGCATTGTTGTTGATGCCTGATAAGAATGAGCGAGGCTTAGCGGGTATAAGTCTTGCGGCCGATCCCGATCTGTTACTTGAGCGTCTTACTCATCTTGCTCCCTCCGTTAAGAGGGTGCATGTGGTTTACAGTCCTCATTATAGTGAGTGGCTAGTCCAAATTGCGCGGAAGGTCGCAGGTAAATTCAAGGTTCAACTGCACACCTATAAATCAGACGATATAAAGAGTTCCGCATTAATTTACCGCGATATATTAAATAAGTCTCACCCCGGGGAAGATGCGATTTGGTTGCTTCCGGATCCTGTGGCCGTCGATAATAAAATTGTCTTCCCTTTATTGCTCAGAGGGGCATGGAACAATGACGTTTTGCTGTTTTCGAGCAATCCTGCTCATGTGAAGCGAGGCGCTCTGTTTGCAATGTTTCCGGATAATAAAGCGATGGGGAAGAGTCTGGCGAGAATGGCCGAATCATACGTAGGTGATAATGCCGCCGATATGAGCAATACCATTGTCCCATTGAAAGATTTGCAGGCCGCAATCAATGTGCGAACCGCCGATCATATTGGTCTGACGCTCTCGAATAGAGAGCGGAAGGACTATGCTTTGATATTCCCGGCACCTTAGTCAAGATTGATATGAGCCTGATCAAGCACTTTTCTCTACCGGTTAACAGCTTTCGCCGTCAGTTACTACTGACGGTTACGATTGGAGTCGTTAGTCTGGCATTTGGAGCGTCGCTTACTACGGCGTGGTTGCAGAGCAATAAAGTCAGGGAGCAGCTCATTGAGGAAGGACAGAAGATAGCCGAAAATTTCGCGTCGCAAAGTGTGTTGGCGCTGGTATTTTCATCGAAAGAAAATGCCACGGATTCCGCGCAAGCTACTTTGGCTTTCCCTAATGTGAAATATGTGGCAATTCTCAATAAAGAGAATAAAGTTCTATTGGAAATTGGGGGGAAGGCAGATTGGGCGCCTAAGTTGGCGCATGACGACTTGATAGAGCATACATCGGCATATTTTATTCATGAGACGAATGCCTCATTACATTTTGTGGCATCTGTTTTTGCGCCAAAGCAGGGAGAGGTGCAGTTCGGGGAGGCGCCAATAAATAATGAGGCAGGCCAGGAATGGCTGGGATACGTTCACGTTGTCTTGAGTAAAGACTCTCTTCGCGATGCGCAAATCGATATTTTTATAAATAACATTACCGTTGCAGCGATCTTTGCCTTGATATTGTTGTTGGTGCTGAGGGTTTTGGTGAGTCGAATTACGTCACCATTGCAGGAATTGTCAGGCATTATGCAGCAGGCAGAAGAAGCTAGGATGATTCGTGCTCCATTGAAAGGACCCTCGGAAATCAAAGCCATGGCGCATGTATTTAATAATATGATGACCGTGTTGGAGGAGCGAGATAAACAGTTGCGTGAGCATAATGAAAATCTTGAAGCGCAGGTAAATCTGCGTACCAGCGAATTAGTGGAAGCTCGAGATCAAGCTATATTGGCGAGTCGGCATAAATCCGAATTTTTGGCGAATATGAGTCACGAGTTAAGAACTCCTCTTAACGCTATTATCGGCTATACGGAAATCGTTATAGAAGAGATGGAGGAGGCGGGTAATGATGAAGCTGCTAATGATTTACGGCGCGTGCAGAAGGCCGCGAATACACTTCTGGTTATGATTAATAGCATTCTTGATCTGGCCAAGATCGAGGCGGGCCGCATGGAGTTGTACATCGAGCCTACGGATCTGCGGGAATTAATGGTGGAGATTGCAGAGACGGTTCAAGTCCTGGTCAAAAAAAATAACAATAAATTGATGACCGATCTTCAGGGTGGTGATGAATCGCTGCTCATAGACAATGCCAAGTTGCGACAGATAATGATCAACTTACTGGGCAATGCGGCAAAATTCACAACCGATGGGGAAATCAAGTTACAAGCCGTGAAAACTGCCCGCGATTTTACGGTCGTGGTTTCGGATACCGGAATTGGTATGACCGAAGAGCAGCAGAGAACCATATTTGAAGAATTTCGCCAGGCCGATATGAGCACCACTCGTGAATATGGCGGCACCGGTTTAGGGTTGAGTATTACCCAGAAGTTATGTCAATTAATGGGGGGGGAGATAAGCGTTGAAAGTTATCCTCAGAAAGGGTCAATATTCACCGTGAGATTTCCATTACCAATACAAGAAGCGAATATCAGTTCCTAGCTTGGAATTTATGGGTGTCGGATTTCTTGCTTCAAGCCTTGTGGAATCAGCAAGGGTGCTGATTACGCTTGCAGCCGATGTTCTTTTAATTGGTGTAACGAATCTCGATATAGAGGTTTCGACCCGCCAACGGAAGGTCGTTGGGTATTGCGCCCGGACTTGGGCTGGGTTCTCGAGCATCGCTGTCAAAGATGTTTCGTATGGATGTGGCAAATTCGAAGTTGTCTTTAATCTGAGTTCGACGTAGGGTCAAGTCCACCAAAGTGTAACTTTTCAACTGCGGGCGTGGATCACCAAAGACCCGCTGGCGTTCCCCTACGAAGGTGACCTGTGGACTGATTGACCAGCTGCGTTCAAACTCCCACTTCAGATTGCTATATATTTCATGGTGAGGGGCATTGCCGGCATCCGTATGACTAGTTAAATCTTCCGAGTGTTGTAGTGCATAATTGATATAATATTTCAACGAATCGGATAGGGACCAGTTTAATTCCCATTCCAAGCCGTAACCCTTTTGATTTCCGGCGTTTCGTGCGGTGATGGTGGTGGCCGGTGCCGGATCGGGCAGGAAGCGTATGATGTCGCTCATGCGGTAATGAAATAAGTTGAAGCTGGTACGAACCTTGTCGATTGGTTGATAATCGAATGCCAATTCGACTGTATTAATGGTTTCGGGTTTGAGATTCGGATTACCAAGAGCCACTGGATTATTTATGTTGTAAAGTTCAGCGAAGGATGGTGCTCTGAATGCCCGACCGTATAGCAGTTTACTGGTGAGGTTATAAGCTGTTTGCCACACCAGTGCCAGTCGGGGATTTACAGTCTCGCCAAAATCGGAATATTTGTCGTATCGTACCCCGCCAGTAACGGCCCAATCATTGGTGTATGCCCACTCGTCCTGTGCAAATATGTAGGTATCGGTGCGATCTACCGGATGCAGGAACGCAGCAGTTTTGCTGACATCGACGATACTGCCCAGCGGTACGGGTATGCCGCCGGGGGCTATGGAGAAATTCTTGGTTTCCTGAACTTTATAAAGGTCCCCGTAGTTTGTGCCTAAACCGATACGTACATTGTGCTTCTGCCAGCCTGTATAAAAGCTGGAGATGCCGAACTGCGTATGGCGTTCATACACATCGGGGTTGCCGATTACCCCAGAAGGGTAACTACCGGCGAAAGCCCCTGGGGGAAATAACACCAATTTGGATTGCGTACTGATATCAAAGTAACTCAACTGAAATGTGGTATCCCAGTTTTTAAGGTTTTTCATGAAATAGGATATATCCGCATTCAAACGCGAGGTCTTATTGGTTCCTACGGGATCCAGAGCCTGGGAGACACCGGCACCGGTTTGCAAGTCGTAACGGTGCTGATAACCGAGGCGCATTTGCCAGTTGTTCCACTTGGAGTCGAATCTACCTTCCAGATATTTTCTGCCCAGATTTACCGATCCGGGCGCCAGGGAGGCCGGCGGGGCAAAATAGGGGGCGCCTGCAAAGGCGGCATCCAGGTTTGTTTGGGAATCCGCTTCGATGGTTTGATGTTGGCCATCAGTATCTCCGTACTCTAAGGAATAGCTCATATCGATTCCGGCATAGCTTCCACCATGCAGCAGCCACACATCCTTACTGTTGTAAGAGCCCACTCGGGCGCCTAATTCCGTACCCTTAATATCTGCGGAGTCTTTGGTGATAATGTTGATGACGCCGGCGAACGCATCCGCACCGTAGAGTGCCGAACCCGGTCCACGGATGACCTCAATACGCGATATATCGTTGACAGGCATACCACCCCATACCTGGCCGCGGTTACCCAAATATAGATTAGTGATCGAGATGCCGTTGATGAGCATCAGGACTTGCGGGTTCGTATCCGAGTAGATGCCCCGTATCGTATAAATGGGATTGTACGCCTGGTAAAAACGGGCGACATGTAAACCCGGGACGGACTCTAGAACCTGATCAAGATCGGTCGCCCCCATGTCCTTAATCTGATTCGCCGTGATGACAGTGGCCACTGCGGGAGCCCGAGCGATGGGCTGAGTGCTTCCCGTGGCGATGCTGACAAAATCAGTGTCACCGTAAACGGCCGCAAGATCGCTTTCCTCGATGTTCCCGGGTTGAGCAAGGGCCGACGAATCCACAAAAACCAGCAATATCGCGGCGATAGTTAAGGTAGGTTTTAAATATCCCACGGCATCCAGTTCCCCGACCTAAATGTATAGTTATATTGTAACTATCGACTTATGAAAAGTTTTCTAAAGTTTCCTTATGCTTATTCCGGACTTAGTATTCAATAAGCGCAGCCGCGCAATGTATTCCTGCACCGGCGGTAAAGGCCAGGATAAGATCGCCTCGATTGATTTTTTGGTCATGGCTTATAAAGTGATCCAATGTCACGGGAATGTTAGCCGCAGACATATTTCCATATAATTTAAAGGTATTTAAATTTCGCTCCAGTGGAATTCCAACCATTTCATGCCATTTAAATATAGCATTGATGCCAGGCTGGTGGGTGATCGTCCAGCTAATATCGCCAGGAGTGAGGCCATTTCTATCAAGGAGCCGTTGTGCGGTCTCCGGCAATATGGAAAAGGCGCGATAAATGATTTTCGGGCTTTTGGTAAAAGCAAGATATTCCCTGTCGCCGGTTACTTGAGCCGAATTCATTTTGATGAAGTTAAAGTCTTCCGTGCTCGTAATTTCAAGAACATCTATAATATTTCCACGCCCGGGAACCGTCTCGGCAATAACTGCACCGGCTCCGTCACCTACCAAAGACCCTGGTCCATTGCGCTTAGTGTCATCGTCAAATGCCCGGTTGACCCAATTCATAGAATCTATGATGAGAAATCGTTGTCGACCCGTAGACGATAGGGCATTGGCGCAATGAAGATGGCTTAGAAACGATGCACATGCAGTATCGATCGTCCAAGCCATGGCGCCGTCGCAACCCGCTCCGTTGATTATTCCATAGACGTCTTTGGGCGTTTCATGATCTGCTACGCCCGTGTAACTTAAGACTGTGTCAATTGTCGCGGGATCGATATTGCCCTTAGTTAAGGCATTCTTCGCCGCTTGTATGCCCATGAAGGTGGAGGTTTCTTTATCGGTGCAAATTCTATGTTCCTGTGCGCCGGAAAATAACCAGGCGAGATCGGCGTCATAGTTTTCCTTAGGCGAGGTCTGTGCCGCAACAGCCTCAATAGTTTGTGGCAGATAGGATCCCGTGCTGATAATGCGTATACCCATTGACCATTACCCCCGTATATTTCCTTAAGAAGCTCGAATATCGATTTGACTAGTGCGCGACGTCGTCCTCAAGCATCTTAATGCGTTCCTCGAGAGGCGGTATTTCGTCGGGATCGATATGTACGTCGAGCACGGTCGGTCCGGTGCGATTACAGAGCGATGCAATGTCCAATTTGCTCATGTCTTCGGGAGAATTAATGGTATAACCGTCGGCTCCCATGGATTTTGCATAGGCGACGAAATCAATCTTCGGCAGTTCAAATCCGATCAATTCTGCCCCCGCCAATTGTTGTCCGTGTTTTACCGTACCCAGGGCGGCGTCGTTAAGGATGACGAAAATCACTGGTAATTTTTCTTGAATTGCAGTGGTAAGTTCTTGGCCGCCCATGAGTAGAGCGCCGTCACCTGTAATGCATACCACGGGGTTTCCGGGAGTGGCTAGCGCCGTCCCTATTGATGCGCCGATAGCCCAGCTCATAGGAGAGAATCCCATACCTAACCGAATAGTTCCCTTTGTGGGTTGGTTACCATCAATGAGATTCCATTTGGCCGGATGAAGATAGTGAATTACCCATAAGAAGCTGTTGCCGATGTCAGCCAAGAAGCGCGTTTTAGATGGAAATAACCTTGATAGGTCATACATCAAACGCTGGGGTTTAATCGGAGTGGCGTCGGAAAGATACTTGTCCTCATCCTTCAATATGAAATGCCGTGCTGCCAATGGTGCGTTTGGAGAGTCTCGACGTTCAGGAGGTTGACGCCTTTCCTTAGTGTGTAAATAGCTAACCCCTTTGAAAATTTCAGGAGAATGGAGGAGGCGCCGGTCTTTAACGCGGCGTTCAAACGGGACTACAACGATGTCTCGCTGATCCGTGTTCTGGACATGTTGAGTGGGTATATGTTCCCCATATTTCTTGCGAGTGCCGTGAAAGCGCGAAAGCAACCTGGCGAAGATCTCCGAAATGTTTCCGCTGATGTGATGGCGGGCCATCGGCGACCGGGAAAAATAATGAGCCGACGAGTCTATAAAGATCATTTTCTTGCTGAGTAACGCGCTAGGATACCAGCCATTGGTTGCAAGTTCGTCCAAGTCCGTTCCAATGGCCAGGACCGTGTCTATGGATTTGTCCTTGAGTATGTTGTGGGCGGTGGAGTGACCCGCCAAACCATAAACTCCGCGGTATTGCCGATGGTATGAGTTGACCAAGCCTTTACCGTGGGGCGTGGTGACGACCTGGGCATCGATGAGATTTGCCAGCTCGAAAATGGCATCAGCCGCGTTGCCGGCGCCGGCACCGAGGACGAAAACGATATTTTGAGCGCTATAAAGCGTTCGATACAGCAAAGTAATTGTCTTGCTGTCCACTGAATTGGAAGGGGCGAGCAATGTATGTATATTGATGGATGGATCAATGGTTAGTGGTGTACGCAGGATGTCAATGGGAATGCTAAGGTGGGCAGTGCCGTAAGGAGCTTGCAAGGCTACAGTGATGGCTGAGACTAATTTTCTCTCAAGTTGTTCTATGTGGGATACCAGCGAATTGTATCTGGTGCAAGGCTGATACATGGCAACCGTGTTGACGCCTGTGCAGCTGGATTCCTGAGCGGCCCCTCTGCCGAATGTTCTTAAGGACGTTTGAGCGGTTATGGCCAATAATGGGGTGTGATCCATATAGGCTGAGGCCACACCGGTGAGCATGTTTGTGGCGCCGGGGCCGGTGGTTGCGCAACATACCCCCAGTTTTCCGGTTTCCCGAGCATAGCCGTCGGCCATAAAAGCTGCTCCTGATTCGTGGCGGGCGACAACGGGACGCGGGCCGCCGCGGCGTTGACTGCGCGCCAAGGCGTTGTACAGGGGTTCAATTCCTCCGCCGGGGATTCCAAAAATGTATTCCACCTCGATTTGTTCCAGATAATGGAGAATCAGGTCTGCGCCCCGATAGATTTCACCTTGTGGCTGCTGATTTTGGGGCTGGTCGATCCTTTGCTTAAGGTGATTTAGCTTTTGCATTGATTTTCCTCCATGAAGAACTATGTTTCAGGAAACAAGTGGGTTCTGTAATTAATTTCGAACGGACATACGTTACTAAGCTGTGGTATCGAGCATAACCGCCCTTTGATTTGTTGCATTATTGTGTGCCGTTATCTCGGTGGGACGACCGAATATGGATCCGATGCCGAATTCGGAATGAAGTAGAGCGACTAAGTGCATTCCCGTTAAATGAGTTTCCTCGCCGAAGTGGGGCGCGCACGTTTCTAGTTTGCAATCTCGCTTGCGACACTTGGGTGAGAAGCGATTGCTGCCGTGGTGCCTATGGCGATTTGGGGTTACGAATCCCTGTGTGGTGATTTTTGCAATGCGGTGGCTCAGAGGTGCGGAGATCGCGATTGTAAATGTTGATATGGAGCCAGGCAATAAACCGGGTCGTAGTGCGGCCATTATTTTCGCTAAGCATGAAGGATTTTTGCCATGGATTACATATGTGTCGGCTGGCCGGGGCCGAGTGTTTCCATCCCTTTCGACGATACGTCTGTTGCGAATAATGAACTGAATGGCGTCTATATCTGGCAGATGCACTACTTAAATCCTGTTGTGTTATAGCAACCCTGTCCCTAGCGTTTTCTGTTTTTGATATGCAGTTAGGGAGATTTTCCTTTTGGATTTTGTCGGTATGATGACGCGCGCTCGAGCGGCAGGTCTTGGGGGCGAAAGCCGTCTTCTTGCTGCATCCTATGAATCCTCGAAAGCCCAGAACCAATATCCTAGACAATAAAGCTAATAATTACTATCAACATTATGACGTAAAGTCAATTTAGATGAGTGTCGTCAGTCGGTGTCTCCGTTTGGATGTGGGGCAAAAAAAGATTTTAGTTAGGGAGGAGATGAGTAGGTTCGTTTTACTTGACTCCATACATTCGACATCACGAATTAGCGTGAGTTCTGAAAATGAAACGCCAGCTCAGACTGACCGAAGAAAATTTGATTTTTGGGTTAATGGTTTGTTCGATTCAAAATCAATGAAGGCATGGGGCGCCACGCACTAAGAGCAAAGGATGGCTGTATTTAAAGGAAATCATGGTTCGAGAGTTAGGTGCGTGCTGTGCTGAGTGAATTGAAAAATACGCGCGGTCTCTTTGCGGCGGAAATAATCCCGACTTAAGGTTCAATAGGATAGCTTAGACATGACGCGTCAGGCAGAGTGTGAATTTTTGGAATTCGCAAAGAAAACTATTTTGTGTAACGGTCGATGGCGTGCGCTGGACGTAATCGCAGGTTCTTGAAGCTTGATCATCAAGCTGGTTGATATCTCAAATGGGTACGGCAGCAGAATTACTTTTTAATTGGTCATGTGGCCGAGGGTTTGCTTGTATGGCCGGCCGAATTAGGTTTTGGGTAGTCTGCGTAACGCGGGATAGATCTTTGCGGTTTTGACCGCGTTGGCGCTGGTTTGCACAATCTCCACCGGGTATCCGACAATGAGCAGGCTGGTGCCCGGTTCGGGTATAAATTCCATATGTTCTATGATGAGGCCATTGAGGGTTTTGGGGCCATCGGTAGGCAAACCCCAATCCGTCAGACGGTTCAACTCACGGAGGGTAAGGCTGCCGTCGACGAGAAAACTGCCGTCTTCCTGTGGATGGATGTCGCGCAGGGTCGTGGATGAATCCGTCGTGAACTCCCCGACAATTTCTTCAAGAATATCTTCCAGCGTCACCAGCCCCAGAATATCGCCGTATTCGTCGACAACCAGAGCGATCCTTCTTTTTTGACGTTGGAAATTGAGCAGCTGGGTGTGGAGCGAGGTTCCTTCCGGCACAAAATAGGCCTCACGAGCGATATCCTGCAGCGATTCCTTGGTGAGGTTCTTTTGAGCGATCAAATGCAAGGCATTACGGACATGGATGATGCCCAGTACATGGTCGATATTCTCGCGGTATATAGGTAAACGGGTGTGCTGGCTGGTGGTCAGCAGTCGCATGATTTCATCTAGATTATTATCGAGATCGATGCCCACGATCTCGCTGCGCGGTATCACAATATCTTCAACGGTGACATTCTCCAGATCCAGGATGCTGAGCAGCATGCGTTGATGGCGGCGGGGGATGAGCGCGCCGGCCTCATTGACCACGGTACGCAGCTCATCGCGGCTGAGCTGTTGCATCGCAGTTTCCTGGGGGGCAATGCCGAGAATTTTAATTAAAGAGTTGGAGACGCCGTTGGTAATCCACACGATGGGATACATCAGGCGCAGTAGGAATGTCAGGACATAGGCGACGGGGAATGCGATCCTTTCCGGATGCATGATCGCCAGGGTTTTGGGGGTGACTTCGCCGAATATCAGGATGATCAAGGTCAGCAGCCCCGCACCGATGGCGATGCCGGTCTCGCCCATAAGCCTATAGAAGATAATGGTGGTCAGGGATGAGGCGGCGATATTGACGAAATTGTTGCCTAGGAGGATGAGCCCGATCAGACGGTCCGGCCGGCTTAACAGGGCCTGCGTCAACATGGCGCCGCGATGCTTGTTTTTAACCAAGTGGCGCAGTCGATAGCGGTTAAGGCTCATCATCGCCGTTTCCGACCCTGAGAAGAAGGCTGACAACAGGATCATGACGACCAGAACGGCGATGAGAATATTTAAAGGGATTTCTTCCATGGCTTAAATCGACTTGTACTTGTTGTCATGCCTTCAAGACATCCTCTTCCGGCCGTTTCCGTGGCGAAGAGGGTTGTTTATCGGGAATCGCGGTAATTTTCGCTCTCGGTTACCGGCCCAAAAGGACTTCCAGTACCCATTTACTGCCCAGATAGGCCAATAACAGTGTTACGAAGCCGCTCATCGTCCAACGAATCGCCGTACGTCCCCGCCAGCCGAAACGCCAGCGGCCGATCAGCAGTATGCCGAATACCAGCCAGGCGGCAATCGAGAGTACGGTCTTGTGTACCAGGTGTTGCGCAAACATGTCTCGCAAATACATGATCCCGCTCACCACGGAGATACTTTGTAACACGAAGGCCACGGAGATCAGGCGAAATAATAAGGTCTCCATGGTCTCCAGCGGAGGCAGCGTCCGCACAAATCCCCCGGGACGCTTACTGTGCAGATGCTTATTCTGGACGGCGAGCAGGACCGCCTGACAGGCAGCGATGGTGAACAGGCTGTATGAGAGGATCGAGATCAAGATGTGGATCTTAAGTCCGTCGGGGACATTCTTGCTGACCAGGTGGACCTCCGGGGAGGAAGGGAATGCCAATTCCAGAATCAAGGCCAGTGCCGCCAGGGGGAGAGCGGCAATACTCAGGTTTTCCACCGGTTGGGTGAAGGAGCTTACTAGGATCAGGGACGCTATAATCCAGGAGAGCAGGGACAGAACATTAAAAATTCCCATGTTCAATCCGTTAACTACGACAAGGTTCTGGTACAAGACCCAGGCGTGCAGGGCTATCGCCGTAAAGCCCAGGCCAAGGAATACGCCTTTGTAACGGACTGCCTGCGCGCCTTTTGCGAGCCGCAGGCCCAATTTGATACCGGCCGACAAGTAAAGGACGATGGCCAATATGGCGATATAGGTAGTGTTCATCGCAGTCGCTGTAAATTTACAGCGGGAATGATGGCATACCTCAGGGGGTGATATAAAGGGGATATGTGCTAAGGACATGGCAAACCCCGGTCTGGACGCCGAGGATGCAATAGTCGAGCTATAGGGATGATGACAAGGTAAATTATGAAGATACGGATATTGGGATGTAGCGGAGGTGTCGGCCAAGGCTTGCGTACCACATCATTATTGGTGGACGAGGATATACTCATCGATGCCGGCAGCGGCGTCGGTGATTTAAGCCTTGAGGAGATGGCTGCCGTCCGCCATATCTTCCTCACGCACTCACATCTCGATCACATTGCCTACATCCCGCTCATGCTGGACAGTATATTTGAAGAACGCGCCGAACCCCTGGTGGTTCATGGTCAAGCGGCGACACTGGAGGCGCTGCAAAAGCATATTTTCAATTGGGTGATCTGGCCGGATTTCGCCCGCTTGCCCTCCAGTGAGCGGCCGGTGTTGCGGTACGAGACCATGGCGCCGGGCCAGATAATGGATATGGGCGGGCGCAGCTTTGAAATGATCCCCGTCGAGCACGCCGTGCCGGCGGTGGGTTATCGGGTCGCCTGCCCGACCGGGGTGTTTGCTTTCAGCGGCGATACCTCGACCAATGACAGTTTTTGGGAGGGGCTGAATGCCCATGAGCGTCTGGACCTGCTGATAGTCGAGACCGCATTCTGCAATGCCGATATCGCCATAAGCCGCCTTGCCAAGCATTACTGCCCCAGTCTACTCGCCGAAGACTTGAAGAAACTCCGGCATCGTCCGGAGATCTATATTACCCACAACAAACCCGGGGAAGAGGATATTATCCTCGCCGAATGCTCGGAGGCCCTGGCTGAGCACAAACTGCACCGCTTGATCAGCGGTGAGGTAATAAAGCTATAATCCCCCACTCATAGATCTTCATTCTTAAGCAGTGCCGGGTTGTGGCGCTGAGGTTGCATTCATGTTTGAAAGTTTGACGGAGCGTCTGGGGCGGACCTTCAAGGCCTTGCGCGGCCAGGGGCGGCTCAGTGAAGACAATATCAAGGATGCCTTGCGGGATGTGCGCATGGCCCTGCTCGAGGCCGATGTGGCGCTGCCGGTGGTGCGTGATTTTATCAGTCAGGTGCGGGAGCGCGCCGTCGGCAAAGAGGTATTGGAAAGCCTGACCCCCGGCCAAGCCATGATCGGGGTGGTGCGGGACGAATTGACCGCGCTGATGGGCGCGGCAAACGAGGACCTGCAGCTCAATGTGCCGCCGCCAGCGGTGATCCTGATGGCCGGTCTGCAGGGCGCGGGCAAGACCACCACCGTGGCCAAATTGGCCCGCTTTCTCAAAGAACGTCGCAAGAAATCGGTCATGGTGGCCAGTTGCGATATATATCGCCCCGCCGCCATCGAGCAATTGAAGACCCTGGCCGGGGAGGTCGGGGTGAACTTCCATCCCAGCGACACCGGGCAGGACCCGGTGGCCATCGCCCAGGCGGCCGTGGAGGCGGCCCGTAAGCAATTCATGGATGTGCTGATTATCGATACCGCCGGTCGCCTGCATATCGATGCCGCCATGATGGATGAGATCCAGCGGTTGCACGCCGCCCTGCAGCCTGTGGAGACCCTGTTCGTCGTGGACAGCATGACCGGCCAGGACGCCGCCAACACCGCCAAGGCCTTCAACGACGCCTTGCCGCTGACGGGGGTGATTCTCACCAAGACCGACGGCGACGCCCGCGGCGGCGCCGCCCTGTCGGTGCGCCATATCACCGGCAAGCCCATCAAGTTTCTAGGTGTAGGCGAGAAGATCGAGGCCCTGGAACCCTTTCATCCCGATCGCCTGGCCTCGCGCATTCTCGGCATGGGAGATATCCTGTCCCTGGTGGAGCAGGCTGAACGCAGCATCGATCGCGATCAGGCCGAGAAATTGGCCAATAAGCTCAAGAAGGGCAAGGGGTTCGACCTGGAAGACTTCCGTGAGCAGGTGCAGCAGATGCGCAAAATGGGCGGCATGGCCTCCCTGCTCGATAAGTTGCCGGGCATGGGCAATGTGCCGGACGCGGTCAAGGGCCAGCTCAGCGATAAGGAATTCAGCCGCACCGAGGCCATCATTAATTCCATGACCCTCAAGGAACGCCGCTTCCCGGATATCATAAAAGGCTCACGTAAACGTCGCATTGCCGCCGGTTCCGGTACCCAGGTCCAGGACGTTAACCGCCTGCTCAAGCAGTTCGACCAAATGCAGCGTATGATGAAGAAGATGTCCAAGGGTGGTCTGGGTAAGCTTATGAAGGGTTTGGGCGGTAAGTTGCCGGGCCGCATGCCATTCTAGTTTATAAGGAAATATCGTTCCCCCTCTTCCCATTTACCTAAAATAGCGTAGAATATCGCGCTTTTACCTTCCTCGTCGCGTGAGCGGCGGGCTTGCTTATTGTTTAAGGGGATACAACGCAACATGGTGACCATTCGTTTAGCACGCACCGGCGCAAAAAAGCGGCCTTTTTATCACATCGTGGTAACCAATAGCCGCAGCGCACGCGGCGGCCGTTTCATTGAGCGTGTCGGTTATTTCAACCCAGTGGCGACCGGGGGCGAAACCCGCTTGCAGGTCAACTCCGATCGGGTGAATTACTGGATATCCCAAGGCGCCCAGACCTCTGACCGGGTCGGCCAGCTCATCAAGGAGCAGGCTAGCCAATAAGCCTGGGTTTGATGCCCGGCCCTGAAGCGCGGGTATCGATGAATAATGTAATGAGCGACCGCGACTCACGCTTAGTCATCATCGGCCGGGTGGCCGGTGTCTACGGGGTGCGTGGTTGGATAAAGGTGCTTTCTTCCACGGAGCCGCCCGAGGCGATACTCGATTATACGACGTGGCAAGTGCGCTGCGGGCCTGATTGGAAGGCCATGGTGCTCAGCGAGGGGCGAAGGTACGGTAAGGGTATTTTGGCGCACTTGGCGGCTTGCGATGATCGCGATGTCGCCCGCGGCTTGATCGGCGCCGAGATTGCGGTACATCGCAGTGAAATGCCGGATCCGGGGGCCGATCATTATTATTGGGCGGACCTGGAAGGGCTGACGGTGCGAACCCTCGGCGATGTCGATTTGGGCACGGTGGACCACTTGGTGGAGACCGGCGCCAACGACGTCCTGGTGGTGAAAGGTGCGCGGGAACGCCTGATTCCCTATGTGCGGGACGTGGTGGTTAAAAGCGTTGATCTGAAGCAGGGCGTGATCCTAGTCGATTGGGATCCGGAGTACTAGCGGTGCGCATCGATGTGCTTACCCTGTTCCCCGACCTGTTTGAGATCGTTACGCGTTACGGAGTAACCGGCAAAGCGGTGCAGCGCGGCGTGGTTGAACTGGGCTTGTGGAATCCCCGGGACTATACCTCCGACCGCCATCGCAGTGTGGATGACCGTCCTTATGGCGGTGGTCCGGGGATGGTGATGATGGTGCAGCCGCTGCGGGATGCGATCCGCGCGGCGCGCAGCGCCGCCCCGAACAGTAAGGTGATCTATCTCAGCCCTCAGGGCCGGCGCTTGGATCAGGCCGCGGTGAGGGAGATGGCCGGCCGTGAAGGCATGATCCTGGTGGCCGGACGCTATGAGGGCATCGATCAGCGCCTCATCGACAGCGAGATCGATGAAGAATGGTCCATCGGGGATTATGTGTTGAGCGGCGGTGAATTGGCCGCGATGGTGGTGATGGATGCCGTGACGCGGCTGCTCCCCGGGGTGTTGGGTCATGAGCAGTCGGCGGAGCAGGATTCATTTACGGCGGGATTGTTGGATCATCCCCATTACACCCGGCCGGAAGAGATCGACGGTATGCAGGTCCCGGAGGTGTTGCTGGGCGGAGATCATGCCGTAATCGCCCGCTGGCGGTTGAAGCAGGCATTGGGCCGTACCTGGTTGCAGCGCCCCGATTTGTTGGAGCAAATGAGTCTCAGTGAACAGCAACGGCAGTTGTTGGAAGAGTTTAAAAGCGAACGTGAAGAATAGAGCATAGCGTTGGTTGGATTTTAGGTTGGAATAATTTTGGGGTTAAAGTCATGAGCAAGATCATCCAGGAACTTGAAGCGGAACAGATGAAGGACAACATCCCGGACTTCGGTCCCGGCGATACCGTTGAAGTGCAGGTAAAGGTAAAGGAAGGGAATCGCGAGCGCCTGCAGGCCTTCGAGGGTGTGGTCATCGCCAAGCGCAATCGCGGGCTCAATTCCGCTTTTACGGTACGGAAGATCTCCCACGGCGAAGGTGTGGAACGCGCCTTCCAAACCCACAGCCCGGTGGTGCACAATATTAAAGTCGTGCGTCGCGGTGCGGTGCGTCGTGCGAAGTTGTATTATCTGCGTGATCGTCAAGGTAAGTCGGCACGCATCAAGGAAAAGCTTTAATTCGCTGCATCCGCTCGGGGAGCGCCTGCCGCTCCCCGACGGTACATCCACCTCAGTCCGCGTCCGTCCGTTGCGGGCTTTTATCCCTTCTGCGTATACTCAGTCGCACCTACACCAAATTCGAAGCGGATCCATGAGCGAGACCAGGACTGTGCGACATGGAGCGGAATCGTTGCCTCCGGTACGACGACAGCAGGCGCATGACTACGCAGCGGTACTGGCAACACCTTGGGCCGGTGTCATGCTGGGCGTTAGCATCGACGGTGAATTTGTTACTTCCATCGATTTCTTGGCGGATAATGCCTTAGAGCATTCCGCGTCCGGTGGCGTCGCCGGGGGGGCGGTCAGGCAACTACAAGCCTATTTCCGTGATCCGCAACACCGGTTCTCGCTGCCGCTGCAGCCGATTGGCACACCGTTCCAGCTCAGAGTGTGGGAAGCCCTGCGGCGTATTCCGGCGGGACAGACCCGCAGCTATGGCGAAGTGGCGCGACGCCTGGGGAGTGGGGCGAGGGCCGTAGGCGGGGCATGTCGCGCCAACCCCATTCCGGTCATTATTCCTTGTCATCGGGTCGTTGGAGCGCGTGATATAGGCGGTTTTATGGGTGTCACCGCCGGACGGGGTTTACAGCTCAAACAACGCTTACTGGCCCATGAGTTGCCGTCGTAATGTCGCCTGTGATGGACACTCCCGGCTTGGAGGATGAAGACGAGGCACTGCTTGAACGGTTTTTAGATGCAGTATGGATGGAGCAGGGTTTGAGCGACCATACCCTCGCGGCTTACCGTGCCGACTTAAAGGGGATAGCGCTCTATTTGCGTAAACAGGCCGCGACACTGCTGACCGCTCAGCGGGCAGACTTGCTCGCTTATCTCACCCTACGGGTCAAAGGCGGCGCGCGGCCGCGCACCACGGCGCGTTTGCTCTCCAGTCTCAGGCGCTTTTACCAATACTTGCTGCGTGAAGGTTGTCTGAAGGCGGACCCGAGTGCCCAGATCGATGCGCCGAAATTGGGGCGGCCTCTGCCGAAATCACTCACCGAGTCGGAGGTGGAGGCCTTGTTGCAGGCGCCGGATGTGAGTCAGTTCCTGGGGTTGCGGGACAGGGCGATGATAGAATTACTCTATGCCTGCGGTCTGCGGGTGTCGGAGTTGATAGAGCTGCCGGTTTCGCAGCTCAATCTGCGTCAGGGGGTCTTGCGAGTGGTGGGTAAAGGTAATAAGGAGCGTCTGGTGCCGCTGGGTGAAGAGGCGGCGGATTGGCTGGACAGATACCAGCACCAGGCGCGTTCCGCGCTGTTGGCGGAGCGGATGAGTGACGCCCTGTTTGTCACGCAACGGGGAGCGGCCATGACCCGCCAGGCGTTTTGGTATCTGATAAAACGTTATGCGCGGCAGGCCGGAATCACGACGGGCTTGTCGCCCCATGGATTGCGACATTCATTTGCCACCCATTTGCTTAATCATGGTGCGGATTTGCGGGTACTGCAAATGTTGTTGGGACACAGCAACTTATCCACGACCCAGATATATACCCATGTGGCGCGGGAACGTTTGAAGGGTGTGCATGCCGCCCATCATCCACGGGGCTAGAGGGTTTAAGTGCGGGCGGCGTACGTCCGTTTATTTGTAGGGCACCATTGCACGTTCAGGCGCTCTAATACTTTATTTAGCGAGAGTCATATCATTATGTTCAAGAAAATGCTTGGGGTAGCCGTGGTCATCTTGGGATTGAGCGCGGTAAACGCCGTGGCCGCCGATGAGATGGCGGTCATCAATAAGGTATTGCAACATCTCATTCCGGGTGCGACGCCCGATCGGATTGCGGAGAGCGTGATTCCCGGCCTGTACGAGGTGAGTTACGG
This sequence comes from uncultured Gammaproteobacteria bacterium, assembly GCA_963810615.1. Taxonomy (GTDB): domain Bacteria; phylum Pseudomonadota; class Gammaproteobacteria; order DRLM01; family DRLM01; genus JARRQJ01. Next base: position 59,939 of record CAWEOA010000003.1, read on the forward strand.
CCCGGATGTGCTCTACATCAGCAAGGACGGTCAGTATGTCTTGGAAGGTGACTTGCTCAATACCCAGACGCGGGAGAATCTTACCGAAACCATGCGTTCCACCGCCCGCCTCAAACTCCTGAGTGCGGTCGATCCTAAAACCATGATCATTTATGCGCCCAAGCAGGTCAAACACACCGTCACCGTGTTTACCGACGTGGACTGCACGTTCTGCCGCAAGCTGCATTCACAGATTGCCGATTACAACAAATACGGTATCGCCATTCGTTATCTGGCATTCCCCCGCTCTGGGGTGAATACCGAGTCGTATTACAAAGCGGTGTCGGTGTGGTGTTCACCGGATCGCAAGGCCGCTCTTACCCGGGCCAAACTCGGCGAGCATATGAAGAGACTCAGCTGCGACAACCCGGTACGTCAACAAATGGCCCTGGCCGACCGCTTGGGCGTCAACGCGACGCCCACCCTGATCTTGGATGATGGCAGTCTGATATCGGGTTATATTCCGCCGGAGCGTATGAGTAAAATGCTCGATCAGATGGCAACGGCCAAACCCTAAGAAACCGAAGAGTCTTTCCAGGCATAGACCCCGGCGCAGGCGGTAAAGAGTAGAACGGCCCGAACGGTCTTGTCCGGCCATAGCCTTTTAATCCCTTCCGTATAGAGCCGCATTTGTTCATGGTAGGGCGCCGCCATGGCTGCCAGCTTATCGACCCCGGCGCTGCGATGCGTCTTGTAGTCGATTAGAGTGCAGGTACCCTCGTTGATGACCAGCCTATCGACCACGCCGTGCACCAGCCGCTTACCCGCGTAGTAATAGATAGGAACCTCATTGTAGGCGTAGTCATAACGACCCGGGTCGAACCATTCGCGAAAGTCGGGCCGAGTCAGGATATGCAGGGCCTCTTCCTGCCATTCTTCCAGCGGATATATGTTTGCATCGAGATCGAGTTCGGTGCTTATCCGCCGCCGAACGTCCGCTAAATCGGGTTGCGTCACATCGCTGAGCAATTGCAGAAAGCGATGGATGGCAAGGCCGCGTTCCCGGCCTTCTTCATCGCCGCTCATGCCACTCGGCTCAGCAGTGGCGCGACTGGGGGCGATTTCGAGATCGATGGCAGTAACCGGGACAGGCTTGGCGAGCGCGGGATCTATGCTTAGTGGCGCCGTGATGAGGGCGGCCTGTGCAACAGCGGGAGAGGGTGTGCCGCTGGAGGCGCTCCAACCGTTTTGCTGAATCGCTTCGCCATCATCCAGTTGCGCGGTTATGGCACCGTACCAGCCCAGTTCCGTGCCGCGATTGGGCCTGCAACCGGAGATGTACAGCAGTTGTTTGGCGCGCGTGATGGCAACGTATAAGAGATTGATCTGCTCCCGCTGTTCCTGGCGGGCCTCGTCGCCAAGGAGTGCATTGGTAATGTTGTCCACGTCGCTGGATTTTCCGCATAACAGAAAGTGGCTGGGTCGACTGTCATTGGCCGGCCAGCGTACCAGGGCTTGGTAGGCGTGCCTGTTGGAGACGCCCGTCGTGCTGTCGGCGAGAAAGACCACCGGGGCTTCCAATCCTTTAGCGGCGTGGATGGTCAGTAGACGTACGCTGCCCGCTGCCGTAGTCTCCGCAGCCTCATCGGGGGCATCGTCTTCCTGGGCCTTCAAGGTGGCGAGGCGCTGCAGAAAGGCGCTTAGACTGGGATAGCGACCGCTGTCGGTTTCCAAGGCCAATTCGATAAAGCGTGTCAGATTGGCGCGGACGCGGGGACGCAGATGGACGGGTATGGCGGCTTCATAGCGTGCCGCTACGTTAGCCTCGCTGTAAATGCGATCCAAGAGATCATGTACCGGCCGCTCCCCAACCAGGGTTTGCCAACGCGGCAGCCAGTAGGCGGCGCGCGCCAACGGTGTGCCCGCCGCCAGGCGGGGCGTCAATGCCAATAGGCGCTCCATCCAGTAGCCGCCGGGCTCTGCGGCAAGCGTCATGAGGTCTTCATCGCTGCAATCGAACAGAGGCGAGCGCAATACCGTCGCCAGACTCAGGTTGTTGTAAGGGATGATGAGAATTTGCAGGAGGGCGACCACGTCGCTGATCTCGATGCAGTCGAGCAGGGTGCCGCGACTGGCGGTCACATACGGGATACCGGCCGCACGCAGCGCTTCTTCGTAGCTGCGGACATGGGTGCGGTTTCGGACCAGGATCATTATGTCGTCATAACGAAGCGGCCGCGCCGCCGCGTCTTCTCCGACAGTCGTCGTTTGTTGCAGCAAGTCATGGATGCGGGAGACGATGGCCTCGCCCTCCTTGCGGTGGCGGCTGTCTTGGACGAGCTCGCGCGGACGCTGTAGCGGGTTACGAAATCCCGCTGGAGAAGACTGCACGGCGTCTTCGTCGGTGATCAAGGGCATGATTTCCACTCGGCCCCATAACGCATTGCGGTGCGTGGAGTGCTCGCTGAACTCCGCGAGCTGGGCGCGTAACGGATCCTTGCCGAAGATCTGGTTGACGAATTCTATAATCGCGGGCGATGAGCGCCATGAAGCGGACAGGGCATGATCGACGGCATGGAGTTGCCGGCGCAGCCATTGTTGGGCGGCAGGGAAGAGCGCGGGTTCGGCGCGACGGAAACGATAGATGGATTGCTTGGCGTCACCTACCAAAAATGCAGTGCGCGGAACTTGGCTCTCCCCCGAGGCCAATTCCTGCAATAAAGGAAAGATCAAATGCCATTGTGTCGGGTTGGTATCTTGGAATTCATCGATGAGTAGATGGTCGATGCGCTGGTCCAGCTTGTATTGTACCCACTGGGCGTGATCGGCGTGATTAAGCAGTATATAGGCCTTCCATTCCAGGTCGCTGAAGTCCAATACCCTTTGCTCGATCTTTAGCCGCTGATAATGATCGAGTAAGCGCGCCCCGGCGCGAAACCAGGCATGAGACAACGTCAAAGTGCGGCGCCGGCGGAATTGATCCTGGATATCCAGGAGCCAGGCGCTCAGTCTTTGATGCAAGGCGATAAGGCGGGCTTGGCCGTCTTCGCCTAGGGATTTCGCCAGCGCCTTGCTGGGTTTGGGAACGACGGATTTTCTCAGCAGGCCCAGATCCAAGGAGGACAATCTCTCTTCGCTGCTGCGTTCGGTGATGAGCGCCTCATCAATATGGGCGGCGGCCTTGGTCAGGGTGGCAGTGCCATGTCGTAATAACATCTCCGCATAGGCCCGCAATTCCATACGCACGGTCGCGGTAAGTTCTTCGTGGAGCGGGTCGCTTTCCATTGTGACCGATAACTGCTCAGCCAGCTTGTGGTAGGCATAATCCACCGGCTGGGGTTCACCAAAGGTGTACGCCCACCAGTCGCTGCGATGATCGAGGAAGCGCAGCAATGCGGTCCTGGTGCCTTGATGGCCGTTGAAGCATTGGAATAATTCTTCCAGGTCGGCGGCTAAGGGGCTATCGGAGGAGCGGGTCGCTTCATCGACCAACGCATCCCAAGCCGCCTCCTCGAGCAAGCGAGAACCGTCTAATACTTCAAAGCCCGCCGGGACATCCGCCTCCAAGGGAAAGCGGCGTAACAACTCCTGGCAGAAAGCGTGAAAGGTGGTGACTCTTAATTGGCGCGACTCGAAGAGGTGGTTTTCATAAAGATTCGTGACGGTCTGAAACAACGACTCGCTGGGTTCGATGCCCATCTCACCCAGCGCCTGTGCCCGCTCGGCAACATCCATAGCGGAAAGTGCGTATAACCTGTCGCTAAGGCGGGTCGCCATTTCCGCGGCCGCCTTGCGGGTAAAGGTAATGGCCAATATGGAATCAGGCGGGACGCCCTCCACTAACAAGCGCACCAGGCGAGTAACCAGCAGCCAGGTCTTACCCGTTCCGGCCGAGGCCATGACTGTAGCGCTATGCTGTGGGGAAGTGGCGAGTTGCTTGCTTTGCATCAGGGCAGGATAAAGGGCCTTGGCGATAGGGTAAAGTGGCGCCCCGAACACGATTTGAACGTGTGACCTTCCCCTTAGGAGGGGGATGCTCTATCCAGCTGAGCTACCGGGGCGGAGAATCGATATTATGACTGATACGATAACAATTAATGATATTAAGTCATAGCATTTTACCCCGGAGCGACGCGCTAAAACCATCATTCGGGGTGTGATCGTTACCGGGCGGTCGCTTGTTATCGTGGTGCAGTCGACTCCAGAGTGATACAGCGCGATTATTAAAAGCGGTAGCCGATCTGGAATCCTAGGATGTTCATATGGGTTTCCGGTTGCCATACTTGGACGGACGAGCCGTTGCGCGTTACCGTCTTAGACTTGGAGGGATCAAAGCGAAAACCGTCATAGTAGACGTTGATTACCAGATTTCCGGTTTTTTTATCTTTGGATTGCGGCTCAAGCTGCAGCTTGATGAAACCGGAATAGGTATTGCCCGGCGAGATCGTCAGATTATTATCATAACCCACGTCGCTCAAGTTAATTTCTTCGCTAATGTTGAAGGGCACTTTAATGCCGAACTGCAACTGGTTATGCCAAGATGAGGAGTATAAGTTGATCAGTCCCAATGCTACTTTACCGTAGTAGACTGTGTACTTTTCCTTTATGCCGCTGACCAAGGTGCCGTTCGATGCAGTGGCGTTATGAATAGTGCGGTTCCACCCATCTACGCCGAGGCCTCCGATGAGTTCTAGGCCATGGGGACCAGCCATGGGCTTTATGCGATAGCCTAATAAGGCTTCGGCACGACCACCTCGGTAGTCGGTTTTGGACATTAAGGGAAGGTTGCTTTGGGCAGGATCTACGCTTTGGGATTTGCCGTCATAATCAACTTGTCCCCAATAGGCGCTGGCCTCGAGATGATAGTGTATGGATACTTCGGGGTCATATTTGCCGCCATCGTCAAGAAAGGCGGTGGTTACGGTGCGGTTGCCCGTTTCCAATAGCAAGCGGGAGCCGGAGCTATCGAATTCCTTGAGTTGCATGGCCTCTAGTCCTCCGCTTAGGCCGACGGTTGCTATGGGGGCGGCCATGCACAGGGGAGAGGTCAGGCTCATCAAGGAGGCTACTGCGGCCAGACATAACTTAATGCGATATCCTTGACGATCCAAAATCATTTTTGGTCCTTATAAAGGCTTTTGCGAGTATAGCGATGCCTTGAATTTTTTTCGATACTAGTTGGGCAATGAACCTACCGTGCTTCGGGGCTAGCCCAGAAGTGGGGAACAGACCATTCCTGATGGTGCGATATAGTGGCGTTCTCAATAAGTCCCATAGTATGGGCGGGTGTTGATAAACCAGTGTGACTACCGCAAAAAAGCCCAAGGTTTCACTTGGGCTTTTTTTATTTGGTGGAGCCGAGGAGGATCGAACTCCCGACCTTCGCATTGCGAACGCGACGCTCTCCCAGCTGAGCTACGGCCCCATGTAGATCTGATGGACAAGGCTTCTGAATCTCTGCCTGTCCTGGCTGGCCCGGGATTCTATCACTTGCGGGGCATATCCGCCACACACTATGAGCGGAAAACTTGGGTCTGGGTCAGACTTTACCGAGAATTCGCGAGGGGGCGGGGGCTTGACCGGCGCCCGTGGGGCTGTAACAGGTCTGTGAGTTCGGGTCTCCATGCCGTAGGATTTCCAAGGCTTGCTGAATGCGCCGGTGATTGAGGGAGATGATCTTGCCATTGGTCGCGTTATTTTGGCGGCATTGAGAAAGCAATTTTCTCACTTGTAGCCATAGGGTTTCCAGCCCCCATGTCCCTTGAGGATCTTTGTGTTTTAAGAATATTGCCATGCCTTCTTTCGTGGTAGCGGGGTATTGAGGGGCTATTTCCACAATATCCCGTGAAATTTCCTCAAGCCGATCCATGAGTTGCTGCTTGACGGCAATACTTGTCTCAAGGCCCTGCAAATCATTGCCGTTGAGTGCGGTATATTCTTGTTCCAATGTCTGGAGAAGCTTATGCGCAATATCGTGCTGATGCTGGAGTATGCTGCGAATGTCCTGAGAAGAAATGGTCGAATCCATTACGCGCTCCTTAATTGAGGGAAGGGTGTCCGAGCGCATTTTCAAAACTCAACATTTTTTCTGCCACGCGCTGAGGATTTATTTGAAACTGTCCGTTGCTAAGGGCTTGTTTGACATCTTCTACTCTCGCCGTATCGACAATCGGTGCGGCATGGATTGCAGCCTCCATTTTATGGAGTTGCGCCGCCGTGTCCGTCAAGGTCACCGTGTCCGGTGTGGAAGGTTGTCCGGTTTGCTGCTTGGGTACCGCAGGGTCGGTTCGGCCGACTTGTCCTTTTGTTTCCGCCTTGGCGTTCGATAAATGTGCAGGGTTTTGCCCTGAAATTTCGATAGCCATAATTCTTACCTCTCTATGCTAATAAATATAGCGACCCACACCCAAAATGCTTAAGTCGAATCGCTGTTACATATTGACCTTGATGATGCCCGGTTGGACGACTTGGCCCTCCACTGTTCGTTTGGACCTCTTATTTTTGGCTCGGATAATTTGACCCTCAGCGCCATCCATTAAGGCCGTACCCGCCATTCTGACTTCAATGCCGGCTCCTTCTGCAAGGATAATGACTTGTTGCCCGCGGCGTACTAGTAACGGTTTACTCATCATCGCCGGTGTGAGTGATATAGAGCTGGGCAAGGCGCGTTTGGCAAGCTTACCCAGCACATTCTTGGGATCGAAGATATAGGTGTCCGAGCCGGTCGTGACATCTCGTTCCTCAAGCCGTATATCGGCTTCCGAAATGACTGAATTACGCAAGATAGGGCGGGTAGTGGTGACCACCTTGCGCATGGCTTTTACGCTGGCCGGCACGTAGATCGTCCATGGCTTATTGCCGCTGCAGCGGATGCCAATAGTCGTGTTTCCGATGAACTGGCCTCCGGCCGGCAAGAATCCGGTCAGGGGCACCTTGCATCTGGGTAATTTAAGCCTTGGGTCAAGGTTGTTGACCTTAATTTCATGGTGAGGATATGCCTCGTCAATCCCATCGCTAATGAAGGTAACGACGGCTTTCCTGATGGACGCATGGGATTGAGCGGTGTCCTCGCCGGCAATCGCATTAGCTGCGTAGATCATCAATGGCAGTAGCACCACTGACAGCACGCAGGGCGTCAATCGCCGGTAATTGACGGCGGCGCCGGGCAAATCCTGCATGTTATGTAGAGTTCTTACCATTATTATCTCTGAATCGGTTCAATTACCGGATATATACTAGCAAACATCATGCCGATTTTATGCCGACGCCTCGAGCTTAAGCTTTATATTGGTGCAGTCGATATCATTCCTAGTCAAATAGGGAGTAGCCGTTTATGAGTGGGGTGCTGGATGAGGTTAATTTACGCACGCAACTAGTAGGCCATAATCGATTGGAGTTGTTACTATTTTTCCTGCACAGCCATCAACGTTACGGCATCAATGTGTTTAAAGTTCACGAGGTTATCCCCGCTCCGGCCTTGACTCGCTTGCCCAATGCTCATCCCATAATTTGTGGTGTCGCAACCTTGCGCGGCAAGACCATCCCGATTTTTGATTTGGCTAAGGCCATTGGCCAGCCGTCCTTAGCGGATGGAGAGGGCGGCATCGTCATTGTGACGGAATATAACCGTTCGGTGCAGGGATTCCTGGTGCGGGGCGTCGATCGCATCGTCAATATTAATTGGGAAAATGTTGTGCCTCCGCCCGAAGGGGTCGGGCGCGACCATTTCTTAACGGCGGTAGCACATGTCGATAAAGATATGGTCGAGCTCATAGATGTGGAAAGAGTCCTGGGAGATATCCGAGTCGAGCAGGATGAGGAATCAGTGCAAGTCGTGGAGACATTGTCTGAGGTGAAGAGTAGCGACTATGTGGTGCTGGTAGTGGATGATTCACTGATAGCCAGAAATCAAGTAAAGAAAACTCTCAATAAATTGGGGTTAGAGAGTGTGATCTGTAAAAACGGCAAGGAGGCTTATGAAAAGCTTTTGGAGTGGCAGGGAGACGATGATCCTTTGCTGGGACGTTTGTTAATGGTGATATCAGATATTGAAATGCCGGAGATGGATGGCTATACCTTGACCGCTAAGATACGCAACAATGCGAAGTTCAGGGATATTTATGTGGTATTGCACACTTCCTTAAGCGGTTTGTTTAATGCCAATCTGATTCAGAAAGTTGATGCCAATGCTTTTGTTCCAAAATTCGATGCCAGTGATTTGGCCGAAGAAATAATAAAGAGGCTTGATTCCGTCGAGGGAAGCAAGGAATAATTTCCCAAGTGTTCGTCAACGTGCGGATGGCTCCGAAGCAGGGCCAAAGTAGGTCGTATTAATTGGAATCAATACAATACTAAAATATAACTAACGATAAGCATTTATTATGGATTTGATGCGCGAAAATAATGGGCCGGGGAGGATGTGCATGGATATTAATGTATCTCCCGAGGAATATACCCGGCTGAGTGAATATCTCTCCAGCTCTTGTGGTATTGAGTTAGGAGATAACAAGCAATATCTCGTTAATAGCCGTTTAAAGACCATGCTTGCCAAGAACGGCTTTAAGTCCATCACCGAGTTGCTGTCATCTGTACGAAGCCAAGGTGGCTCGGGGCTGCAGCAACAGATCATCGATGCGATGACAACCCATGAAACCCTGTGGTTTCGCGATCAATATCCATACGAATCGCTGAAAAGAATGATTTTGCCAGAGCTGGCGCGCGCCCATTTGCCCAATATACGCATCTGGTCCGCTGCATGCTCTTCCGGGCAAGAACCCTATTCCATAAGCATGATAGTGGAAGAGTATCGACGCGAATATCCGAAACATCCGTTGCCGAGCGTGAATATCGTCGCGACTGATATATCGCCTACTATTCTTAGAGCGGCAAAAGAGGGTGTGTACGAAAATATTGCATTAGCGCGAGGCTTGACCTCGGATCGACGGGCGAGATTTTTTGATGAACAGATGGGAAAGGCGCAAGTAAAAGAATTTGTACGCAAACAAGTCACCTTTCAGCAGCTTAATCTTATATTGTCGACCCCGACAATAGGTAAGTTTCATGTGGTTTTTTGCCGTAATGTCCTGATATATTTTTCCGATAAGAACAAAATGGTTATCCTTGACCGGATGGCAAATATTATAGAGCCCGGCGGTTATCTATTTTTAGGCGGGTCGGAGTCAATTAGTCGCTATACCACGAAATTCGAAGTGGCACGTTATTACGGCGGGATGGTCTTTCGTTTGAAATAGACGTCATCTCCGGCATAAAAATTCACACCTTTTATATGCATCAGCCTAAGGCTGCAATAAAAGCGGCAACCAACGGCATGATTTTGCCGCCTTCAATCGATTTATCCCAGCTCTAGCCCCGTTATCTCTCCGTCTCCGCACATGGCATGCATATTGCCTATGCATGGGAGAAGATTAGAAGGCGGAGGTTGTGATGGCGATGAATCTTGACAAGGTATTGGGTATCCCTGTTCAGGCCCTTGAGCTGCATGCGTACCGTGCGCAATTGCTGGCGACAAATATAGCGAATGCGGATACTCCGAATTATAAGGCCGTCGATGTCGATTTTAAGGCGGCTTTATCCAAGGCCCAATCGGGAAATTTACCGCTTAATGTGACCAGCGCCAATCAGATCCAGGCGGACTCGAGTCAATCGTCCAAATATAAGGTTATGTACCGCGTACCGCTCCAGCCCTCATTAGACGGCAACACTGTGGACACTCAGGTCGAACAGGCGGAATTTACGCGCAATGCGATCCAGCATCAGGCGTCATTGATGTTTCTCGACGGTCGTATCAAAGGCATCCTAACTGCAATCAAAGGACAATAGTTTATGTCGCTTTTCAATATATTTGACGTAGCCGGATCCGGGATGAGCGCTCAGTCAATCCGCTTGAATACAGTCGCCAGCAATCTATCCAATGCAGATAACGTGAGTGGTAGAGAGGCCGATGCCTATCGCGCAAAAGAACCGGTATTTCAGGCTATTTACGGTGCGGCACGAGGTGATGCAAACAATGTCAATGGCGTCAAAGTGGCCTCCATAAAAGAGAGTACGGCGCCCATTCAGGCGCGCTACATGCCGGGAAATCCGTTGGCCGACGCCAAGGGCTATGTCTACGGATCGAATGTCAATCCCATTGAAGAGATGGTGAATATGATATCCGCATCGCGTTCATATCAGAATAATGTCGAAGTTATGAATACCTCAAAGCAAATGTTGCTCAAAACTTTGTCACTCGGCAATTAATTAAGGAAGATCAATATATGAGTAATATGAATGTCGATCTAATGAAGCAGTTGGGATTGTCGTCATCAGCCAGCAGTTCTGCGGGTTCCGCGAGCGCTACGTCCAACGGCCAGCTCAACCAGGGCGATTTCCTCAAACTCATGACAACGCAGCTGAATAATCAGGATCCGACACAGCCTACGGATAGCAGCCAAATGCTGGCGCAGATGGCCCAATTGTCGACCGTATCCGGAATTCAGGATATGCAGAGTTCACTTAAACAATTGGTGGGTACTATGATGGCCGGTCAGACCACTCAAGCGGCTGCATTGGTCGGGCATCAAGTAATCGCGCCGGGGTCTAACGCCACCTTGTCCGCCAACGGCCTTAGCGGCGCCATTGATCTTAGTCAGGACACCGACCAACTGGCGGTGGGCATTTACGACAGCGCGGGACAACTGGTCAAACAAATTGATATGGGTTCTCAGAGCAAAGGAACCGTTCCGTTTTCATGGGACGGAATTATGGATAACGGCACAGCGGCTACGAACGGTCTATATCAGATCAAGGCTATGGCGAATGTCAACGGCACAGCCGAAGCGATGAAAACCTATGTGTCATCCACGGTGGACAGTGTGACTGTAGATTCGGCAGCGCAGAATATAACGTTGAATACATCCAGCGGAGACGCCATAAAAATTAGCGATATAAAGCAACTGATGTAATGTTAGTACTTTATAAGGAGAGTAAATAATGTCATTTAATATTGCACTAAGCGGTTTGAACGCATCATCAGCTGATCTGGATGTAATCAGCAATAATATTGCCAATGTAAGTACCACGGGCTATAAAGGATCGCGCTCGGAATTCTCTGATATCTTTACCTCTGCCAGTATTGGGTCTGTCAGCACCGCCATAGGCAGCGGCGTTAACGTATCAAGGGTCGCTCAGCAGTTTAGTCAGGGGAATATTAATGTTACAAACAACGGCCTTGATCTTGCAATCAGCGGCCAAGGATTTTTCCGTCTGAGTGATAACGGATCAACCGTTTATTCCCGGTCGGGTTCGTTTGGCGTAGATAATAATGGATACATAACGAATGCCCAGAATCAACGTTTGACGGCCTATTTGGCCGATTCAACCGGCAACGTGACCGGCGCATTGGGCGATCTGCAATTAAGCACGGCCAATATCGTACCGCAAGCGACGAGCAACATCGACGTAGGCGTAAATCTCGACTCCGCTGCGACAGTACCCTCTGTCGCGTTTAATGCAACCGATCCCAGCTCTTATAATAATTCGACATCGTTGACACTATATGACTCTCAGGGAACCAGTCATTTGGGATCGCTGTATTTTGTTAAAACGGGAGCGAATAGTTGGGATACCCACATGCTTGTAGATGGTACGGAGGCAACACCTACGACATCCGGAGCCGTTACGTTCAACTCGGACGGAACATTAGCGACCCCGGTAGGGGGGAATGTGGCATACAACGCATTTCCCATTACAGGAGCAAGCGCATTGTCTATGACTTTAAATTACGGGTCAGTCTCGCCCAGCACTCAGTTTGGCGGTAATTTTGGTGTCAATTCCTTAAAGCAGTATGGTTATGCCACGGGTCAATTAAGTGGCGTCGATATCGCGAGTGATGGGACGATCCTGGCGCGCTATAGCAATGGTCAATCCAAGACCCTGGGTCAAGTCGCCTTGGCGAATTTTGCCAACCCTCAAGGTCTTCGCCAATTAGGGGATACGTCCTGGGCCGAGAGTTCCGAATCCGGCTTACCCTTGATAGGGCAGCCAGGATCCGCCAGTCTGGGTTCTATTCAATCCGGGGCTCTCGAGGCGTCCAACGTCGATTTAACCGCACAGCTGGTGAATATGATTACGGCGCAGCGAAATTTTCAGGCGAACTCGCAGGCAATCAAGACTCAGGATGCGATAACGCAGACCATTATTAATATCCGGTAATTAGAGACAATACTCGAAGGTATCACATGGACAAAATGCTGTACGTAGCCATGACCGGCGCCAAGAATATCATGTTGGCTCAGGCGATCAATAACAATAATCTCGCCAATATTAATACGACCGGTTTTCGTGCCGACCTGGCATCGTTTCAATCGACGCCGATTGACGGGGCTGGTTACCCCAGCCGTACCAATGCCGTCTTGGAAGGGACGCGTGTTGATATGAGTTCGGGGCCGCTGATCACTACGGGACGGGAACTGGATGTGGCGGTAAAAGGCGATGGTTTAATTGCGGTCCAGGCGCCGGATGGCAGCGAAGCCTATACCAGGGCCGGCGATTTGCAACTCAATAGTGCCGGGATGCTACTTACCGGCGCGGGCTTTCCAGTTATGGGTAACAGTGGACCAATCGCAATCCCTCCCAATCAAAAAATCGAGATCGGCACGGATGGCACAATCTCTGTCCTGCCTATCGGTCAGACGCCTAATACCTTGGCAGTTGTCGATCGAATTAAACTGGTTAAGGCCCCCGCAGAGGCACTGATTAAAACCAGTGACGGGTTATTGCGACCCACTACCGGAGATACCTTGGCGCCGGACGCCTCGGTGACGGCTCAGTCCGGAGTCCTTGAAACCAGCAATGTGAATGGCATAAATGCCTTGGCAAACATGATCGAGCTATCCAGGCATTACGAGGCTCAGATCAAGTTGCTCAAGACAGCCGAGGATAATGATGCGGCGGGTGCTCAACTGCTGCGGTTGGCGTAGTTTAAGTCTTAGGAGTTAATAAAGATGAATCAAGCATTATGGATTGCGAAAACTGGTTTAGAGGCGCAACAAACCAGAATGTCAGTAGTGTCCAATAATCTGGCCAACGTTAACACTACGGGTTTCAAACGCAGCAATGCGGTATTCCAGGATCTCCTTTATCAGAACGTCAGACAAAGTGGGGGGCAGACCTCTCAAGATACGCAATTGCCTTCAGGCTTGATGCTGGGAACCGGTACCCGCGTAGTCGCGACTGAAAAGCTTTTTTCACAGGGAAATATCGTCCAAAGCGACAATCCCTTACATGTCGCCATCCAAGGGAGAGGATTCTTTCAAGTGCTGATGCCGGATGGGACGCTTGCTTACAGCCGGGATGGAACTTTTCAAATGGATTCACAAGGTCAGTTGGTGACTTCTACCGGCTACCAGGTGCAGCCATCGATTACCATCCCGGATGGCGCGCAAGGCATCACTATCGGCAATGATGGGACGGTCTCCGTAACGATTGCAGGGCAGTCAGCGCCTACCCAGGTTGGATCCTTGCAATTGGCGGATTTTGTCAATCCCTCCGGTCTCCAGCCCGTCGGTGAGAATTTATCGCTGGAGACTGCTGCGAGCGGCTCGCCCCAGACGGGCACGCCCGGCTTGAATGGATTGGGAACGACTTTGCAAGGTTCCCTGGAGACATCGAACGTCAATGTCGTCGAGGAACTGGTGAACATGATCGAGACTCAGCGCGCCTATGAGATGAATTCTAAAGCTGTCGAAGCAACGGACAGCATGCTCAAGTTTATCGTCAATAATACTTAAAGAAATTCGATCAGCCGGGACAATCATTAAATGAAGAACGATATTAAATCGAATGGATACTCAAAATTAACGTTTATCGTTAGACTGAGTATGTTAGTGGCCACAGTCGCATTGCTGCAAGCGTGCGCGACTATGCAGAAGGATTCTATGAGCTATGAACCGACGCGTCCGCAGCCGGAGAGGCTGGCGCCTGCTACGCAAGGCGCGATATTTCAGTCCGGTCAGGAGATTTCCCTGTTCGAGGATGCCAAGGCGCGGCGGGTGGGGGATATTATCACGGTCGTCTTGGTTGAGCAGACCACCGCAACTAAGCAAGCGGATACCAATACATCCAAAAAGCAGGATACACAATTGGATAACCCGACAATATTGGGTGCGCCTCTAAGTTTTAATATGCCCGGTGGATCAAATAGAGTGCTGAATTTGGGGACTACTCTGAGCGGATCCAGAAGCTTTGCGGGAGCAGGAGATAGTAGTCAAAGCAATAAACTCCAGGGCAACGTCACGGTCACCGTCGCCGAAGTCTTATCAAATGGCAATTTGATGGTGAGAGGTGAGAAGCGATTGACCATCAATCAAGGTGACGAATATATACGCTTCTCGGGAATCGTTCGGCCATCTGACATTGGCCCGGATAATACCGTACTGTCGACCTCGGTAGCGGATGCAAAGATTGCATATACCGGTACAGGTACGCTTGATGATTCTAATTCCAGCGGTTGGCTGGCCAGCCTCTTTAACAGCAAGTGGTGGCCTTTCTAGTGAGTGGCATTCGATCGGAAATAATAATGAATACGAGGTTAATGAATCTGTTGGTAGTATGTTTCGCCATAAGTCTGACCAGTATGGCGGCTTACGGGGAACGTATTAAGGATATCGCCACAGTGGCCGGTGTGCGTAGCAATCAGTTGGTCGGCTATGGTTTGGTGGTTGGCTTGGACGGAACCGGTGATCAGACCAGTCAGGCGCCTTTTACTATACAGAGCCTGAAAAGCATGCTGGCGCAGTTCGGCATTGTTGTGCCGGCGGGTGTCACCTCTCAATTGAAAAATGTTGCCGCTGTTGCGGTTAATGCAGAATTACCGCCCTTTGCCAAGCCGGGCCAGCTGATGGATGTGACCGTTTCGTCGATAGCCAATGCCAAGAGTTTACGCGGCGGGACACTTTTGATGACCCCCCTCAAGGGGGCCAATGGAGAGATTTATGCCATGGCACAGGGAAGCCTGGTGGTAGGGGGCTTTGGCGCAGAGGGTAGTGACGGATCGAAAATCACCGTCAATATTCCCAGTGCGGGACGGATTCCCGGCGGCGCCAGCGTGGAAAAAATGTCACCAACCAGTATGGGAGGCGCGGATGTACTGGTTTTCAATCTTCATGAACCGGATTTTACGACGGCTAAGCGCATGGCTGATGCAATCAATGACTCCATCGGCATGGGTTCGGCCCGCCCGCTGGATGCCACTTCGGTGATGGTACAAGCGCCGCGCGATACGGCGCAGCGCGTGTCCTATGTATCTGTCCTGGAAAATTTAACCCTGGAGCCGGGAGAGGCGCCTGCCAGGATTATCATCAATTCACGAACCGGAACGGTGGTGATCGGTGAGCATGTGCGGGTAACGGCAGCGGCGGTTGCACATGGTAATTTGACCGTAACCATTACCGAAAAACCGACGGTCAGTCAGCCTGCGCCCTTATCGGGTGGCAATACAGTCGTCGTGCCCACTTCCGACGTCAAGGTGTCCCAGGAGACCAATCACATGTTTTTGTTCGAGCCGGGAGTAAGCCTGGACAAGATCGTTAGAGCGGTAAATCAGGTGGGGGCAGCCCCCGGTGATCTGGTCGCAATCCTTGAAGCCCTGCATGAAGCCGGGGCGCTACGTGCCGAACTCATTGTCCTGTAGATAGCATAGGACCGGAAACAGCGCTGAGATATAGGAGGCATTGTCAGCCGATCATCATAATAGGCACGAACCTTGCTAAATAGTTTAGGACAGCAGGGACGATAATCCGCCAGGGATGGCACATATTTTATATGATCGGGTGAAATTCAATGACTGTAAGTACCCTCTCCGACAGCGTCTATACGGATTTTCGCGGACTGTCGCAATTGCAATACAAGGCGTCTACCGATAATCCGCAAGCGCTTCAGGAAGTGGGCAAGCATTTCGAAGCCTTGTTCATTCAAATGATGTTGCAAAGTATGCGCAAGGCAACGCCGGACAATCCATTGTTCGGCGGCAAGGCCGAGGAGATGTATCGAGATCTGTTCGATAAACAGATTTCCATGAGCATGGCCGCCAAAGGACAGCTTGGCCTGGCGGATATGATGGTTAAGCAGCTTCAGCATAAAGCTCATATACAGGATTCTCCGGGAAAGAATGCGGTGCAAACACCATCGGCATCGGCACAAGCCGATAGCCGCGCAACCTTTAGCGCGGGGGCGGACAATAAAACCGCCTATGCCTCGCCCTCGGCATTTGTTAAGGATGTATGGCCGTATGCACAGAAGGCTGCCAAGCAATTAAATATAGATCCGCAGGTACTGGTCGCTCAGGCGGCATTGGAAACGGGTTGGGGACGTGGTGTCATCAAGCATCCAGACGGTCGTAGCACCCACAATCTATTTGGAATTAAGGCCGGCGCTGCTTGGCAAAAGGACGCGGCGTCTGTACCGACGCTGGAATATCGTGATGGCGTCGCCGTAAAGGAGCGGGCGTCATTCCGCTCGTACGGCTCTCTAGCCGAGGGCTTTCAGGATTATGTGAATTATTTGCAGAGTAATCCTCGATACAAGGATGCCTTATCCAATGCGGCTGACCCTCAGAAATTCAGCAATGCGCTACAGGCCGCCGGCTATGCCACGGATCCAAATTATGCTCGGAAGATCGGTAATGTCCTGGGTGGAGATACCCTGGCTTCGGCAATGGCGGACCTCAAGGTAAATGCGCTAAATCCGATAGGTTGATTAACATAAGTACGTTTTAAGTGGCTGGCAAGTGGCAAGTGGAAATTGAAAAACTCTTGTTAGATTAAAGGTATAGAATGGCTGACATATTAGGCATAGGGTATTCTGGCTTGGCCGCCGCGCAGCGGGCGCTGTCGACTACCGGTCATAATATCAGCAATGCCAATACTGACGGTTATAGTCGACAAACCGTAGATCTGGCCACAAATTCGCCGGAGCTGTTCGGCAACAATTACCTCGGAAACGGTGTGAAGGTAGCCGGTGTCCAGCGGGTGTATAACGATTTTATGGTGAACCAAGTACGGGTAAATACCTCGTCCTTCAGCAGTGTCGATACATACCAGCAACTCTCAAGCTCGATCGACAATCTACTTGGTAATTCCAATACCAGTTTAAATACCGGGATCGACAATTACTTCAACGCCGTTCAGCAGGTGGCCAATAATCCAAGCTCGCAGGCGGCCAGGCAAGCTTTACTAAGTCAATCCAATTCCCTGGTGCAGAATTTTCAGTATGTAAACACTACGGTAAATCAGGGCTACAGTCAGGTCAATACAGCGATCAGTAATTCGGTTTCGCAGATTAATTCCCTGGCAAAGAATATCGCCGATTTGAACAATCAAATCGCTCTTGCAACCGGTATGGCAGGTGGCGGCTCTCCCAATGATTTGCTTGATCAACGTGATGCGCAATTGAATAAATTGGCTAATATGGTCTCAGTATCTACGGTAAATGAAAGCAACGGTGCGGTAGATGTGTTCGTCGGTAACGGCCAATCACTGGTCGTTGGATCAAAATCGCAAGCACTTAGCGTTGTTCCTAATTTATACGACCCAACGCGCAAGGAGATAGGTTACTCAACCAGTAGCGGCACTACCGTCGATATCTCCGGACAAATCAGCGGTGGGTCATTAGGTGGGCTGCTGAATTACAGAAGCCAGGTGCTGGACAGCACTAAAAATACATTGGGGCAATTGGCTGTGGGCATGGCCAGTACGATAAATACCCAGCATCATCTCGGGATGGATCTAAATGGAAACCTGGGCGGGGACCTGTTTAGTGTAGCGTCGCCGGTAGTGTCCGTCAGCAGCTCGAACACAGGTACGGGGGCGGTCACCGGCAGCCTGGTAAATGCCAATGATCTGACAAGTAGCGACTACAAACTGATATACAACGGCGCCAATACCTATAGTCTAACGCGCCTGAATGACGGTCAGACATTTACGATTAATACCGGCGGAGCATCGCCGTACTCCAGCACGACTATAGACGGTATTTCTCTGACGATAAATTCCGGGGCGGCTGTCGGTGATAGTTTTCTAATCCGTCCTACCCGGGCGGGAGTCGATGATCTGAGCGCGTTGATTAGCGACCCGTCGAAGATTGCGGCGGCCGTGCCGGTGGCGGTCACCGCCCCTTTGAGTAATGCAGGTAGCGCCACCGCCGGCCAGATCAGTGTGAATAATCCCAACGATCGTGTTGCCATTCAATTTACCAGTCCGACCACCTATGACGTGCTGGACCAAACATCCGGAGCTACTCTGGCCCAAAGTGTCAGTTATACATCCGGGTCGAACATCAGCTTCAACGGGTGGACCACCAACATCAGCGATGGTGGTACGGGACCAGCAACGGGCGATAAATTTTACGTTGATCAAGGAACTACCAGTTCGGACGGTGGCAATACAGGAGGCGCCGGCATAGCTCAAGCCGCCCTGAGCGCTCCCGACCCGGGCTTGACGGGTGCGGTGACCCTGACATTTACCAGTCCCACCACTTTTACCGTTAGCGGGGCGACGAGCGGAAGTCCCACGGTCAATGTGCCCTACACCAGTGGCGGAGCGATTAGTTACAACGGCTGGAATTTCAGTATTAGCGGGACTCCCGCGACTGGAGACAGCTTTTCCATCGGCGCCAATACCAACGGTACCGGGGATAACAGTAATATCCAGAAAATTGCCGCTTTGCAAAGCAACAAGAGCTTATCCGGCGGGACGACGACTTATCAGGATCTTTACGGACAAATCGTAGCCGATGTGGGGACGAAGACCCAGGAAGCCACCTCAAGTCGCGACGCACTCAATACGCTCGTTCAGCAGGCAACAGATGCGCGCGATTCGGTTTCGGGTGTCAATCTCGATGAAGAAGCGGCCAATATGCTGAAATTCCAGCAGGCTTATCAAGCAGCGGCAAAAGTTATTTCAGCTTCGCAAACCATATTCCAATCCCTATTGTCAGCAATCGGCGGATAAACTATGCGCATCTCCACCAACCAGATTTATCAAAGAGGCGCAAACGCGCTTCTCGAACAGCAGGCAAGAGTCAGCAAGACGCAGCTCCAGCTCAGTACCGGTAAGCAGATAGTAAACCCCAGCGACAATCCCACAGCATCTGTGCAGATACTGCAACTGCAACAGAGTATCGATGTGAAGAACACTTATCAAACTAACATCGGATATGCTCAGTCTTCGCTGAGTTCAGAGGAGAGCGCCTTGAGCAGCAGCAACGATCTGCTGCAAAGGATCCGCGAATTGGCTGTGCAGGCCAATAGCGGTGCGGTGAGCGCTACGGATTTGCAAAGCATCTCGCAGGAGGTGCAGCAGGATCTCAATGGACTCTTAGGTCTTGCCAATTCTCAGGATGGAAGTGGAAATTATCTGTTTTCCGGCAATAGTACCGGAACCCAGCCGTTTGCCCAGAATGCAGGCGGTTTCAGTTATGAGGGCGATCAGGGGCAGCGTACCATTCAGATTGGGGAGAACCGAAAAGTCTCCATCAGTGATTCCGGCTATAATGTCTTTCAGAAGATTAAAAATGGCAATGGTACCTTCACTACCTCGTATAATAATGCCAATACGGGATCTGCAACTATCAGCACGGGCCAGGTAACGAATCCGGGCGCGTGGGTCCCTGATACATACACGCTTACATTTACAAGTCCTACGAACTATGAAGTACGCGATAGTTCATCGGCACTAATCACTACCGGCACCTATCAAAGCGATGCTGCGATTAGCTTCAACGGCGCGCAAGTGACGGTTAGCGGTGCGCCGGCTACCGGGGACAGCTTCACAATTGCGCCCAGCACAAATCAAGATATTTTCTCGACGGTTCAGAAGTTAGTGTCCGCCATGAACAGTACCAGCAACGATCCAGCGTCAAAGGCTAAATTCGGCAGCGAGGTTAATCAGTTTCTCGACTCTGTTGATAATGCCATGAATAATATTGATAACGTCCGTGCCGGGATCGGTGCCCGTTTAAATTCCATCGACAATCAAAAGGCGGCAAACAGTGATTTTATCCTGGCGTCGCAAACCGCGCTGTCGTCTCTTCAGGATTTGGATTACACGGCAGCCGCCAGTACCTTGAGCCAGCAAATGCTGGTCTTGCAGGCGGCACAGCAGACCTTTGTGAAGACCCAGAATTTGTCCTTGTTCAATTATATTCAGTGAGCGCTATGAATCAGTGGGGCTATACATCAATAAACGCCGTTAATTAATTGTAATATAAATAAAAAATAAAATAATTTACCCCTTGGTCCTGGCTGTAAATTTTCGTAAATCCTCCCCTAAATTTTCTAAAGTTCTTCTCCTCACGGCCGCTAACATCGGCGGAAGCGGAAAATATTTCTCGATGAAGTATATCCGCTATGGTTGAACAGGCCTTCGGCAGGCATTGAGGCTACCCGGGGTCCATTTGGAGAAATACTATGGCAGTTATTAATACCAATATCATGTCGTTGAATGCTCAACGCAATTTGACCTCATCTCAAAGTGCCCTGCAAACTTCTTTGCAGCGCTTGTCTTCTGGTCTGCGCATTAACAGCGCCAAGGATGATGCTGCGGGCCTGGCGATCTCGACGCGGTTTACCACCCAGATTAACGGTCTGAATCAGGCGGTGCGTAACGCCAATGACGCGATTTCCTTGTCACAAACGGCAGAAGGTGCGCTCGGTTCGTACACGGACATTCTGCAACGTGTCCGCGAATTGGCGGTGCAGTCTGCCAACGCCAGTAATTCATCCTCCGATCGTCAGGCGCTGAACAGTGAGGCTCAGCAACTGCTCTCCGAGGCGCAACGTATTGCCACCCAGACCCAGTTCAACGGTCAGAACGTATTGGACGGTACCCTGACCGACGCCCAGTTCCAGATCGGCGCGAACGCCAACCAAACGATTAAGGTGTCAGTGGGCAACGCCCAGACCTCGCAATTAGGCGCCTATCAGTATAACAACACCAGCAGCACCGTGAGCGGTACCGCCCTGTCTTCCGGCGATCTCACCATCAACGGCGTCAACGTTGGTGCCTCGACCAGCGGCAGTGCTGACAGCATCGTCAACGCCATCAACAGTGTCACCAGCCAGACCAGTGTCACGGCCTCCGCAACCTCGACCACGTCTCAACTCGCCGGCTTGCAGGCCCCCACCCGCAAACAGGATCTGCAATCGGGCGACCTGGTGATCAACGGTGTGAACATCGGTGCGGTTACCGGCGATTTCAATGTGGCGACCCAGGGTGCTTCCCTCGCCGCGGCTATCAATTCGAAGACGACGTCTACCGGCGTTACGGCTACCGCCAATTCCACAAATGGCCAGATAACCCTGGATTCCAGCACCGGTAAGACCATCGCCATCACCAGTAACAATGGCGATGCGGGTGCTACCAGAGTGACGAATGCCACCGGTCTGCCCATCGCCAGCGGCGCGACGACAGCGACCGAGCTACACACCTTTAGTGGCACAGCGGGCAACAGTACCGTTGCCTTTACTGGCACAGCGGGAATTGGTGATCAGGTGGTCGTTGATGGCCAGACCTATACGTTTGCCGCCTCTGCCAGCGGAAATACCACAGTGGCAATCGGTGCCAGTAAGACTGACAGTGC
Organism: uncultured Gammaproteobacteria bacterium; assembly: GCA_963810615.1. GTDB lineage: Bacteria > Pseudomonadota > Gammaproteobacteria > DRLM01 > DRLM01 > JARRQJ01. The sequence continues at coordinate 81,554 of CAWEOA010000003.1, forward strand.
TCATAATCTTGCTTTAGCAATCACTGCCCAGGAAGGCACCCTTGGTACCGCTTCTCATATCACCGCGAGCGATGCTACTGGCACGCTGACAGTAACCTCTAAATATGCAACGGCGGATACCAGCAAGATCACCGTCACCACGCCTGTAAATGGTAGTTCAAATATGACCGCGGTCAACGATGTGGGCTCGGCCAGTGCGGGTACGAACATTGGCGACACTGTTACAGTCGGTGGCACGGTCTATGAGTTCGGGTTTGCCGACTCGACGCCGACGGGAAGCAATACTTTAGTGACGATCGGTGCGACCGCTTCGGCGACCGCTCAGAATTTCCTGACCAAAGTCAACGCCGCCTACACCGCGGATACGACCAATGTTCAGGCGAGCGGCGGCGCGGCTGCCATTACCCTCACCTCCGATAACCTGGGTGCGACGGGTGCCACGGATGTCACTTGGACCTTGAGCTCGGGTGCCACCGGCATAGGCGCGGCAACCGCCGCTGGCGGCGCGGACGGTACCTATGCCGCCAGCACCAGCTACGGTAAGATCTCGCTGACCTCCAATGCCGCCTACCAGGTGGGTGGTAACAATCCAAGCAAGGCGGGTCTGTCCACGGCGTCTTCCACTTTGACCGCCATCAACACCATTGACATTTCGTCGACAAGTGGTGCCAACTCGGCCATCACCCTGGTGGACGGGGCGCTGGATCAAGTGTCTTCCATACGTGCCACCCTCGGTGCCGTACAGAACCGCTTCCAGCTCACCATCAACAGTCTGCAGTCGACGTCAGAGAATCTGTCGGCCGCCCGCAGCCGTATCCTGGATACGGACTTCGCGGCGGAAACGGCCAATCTGACTCGTGCGCAAATCCTGCAACAGGCCGGTACGGCGATGTTGGCCCAGGCCAATTCGGCGCCCAATACCGTGTTGACCTTGTTGCGTTAAATATGAAAATGGAGCCGCCCGGGCTGGGACGCCGGGCGGCATCCTCTATCGTTTGAGGTAGAGCCATGATATCCAATATATCCCAAGTCATATCTACTCCTCCGACACCAAAGAACGAACCGACATCTGTCCCATCTGCGGGTATAGCGGTTCAAGCCGTTGCTGTCCAAGGCCTAAGTTCGGCGGTGAGTGGAGGTGGAGGAGCGGTTCAGTTGAGTGCTAAAAGCAGCGTGCAAGTAGCGGGATCGGATCAAGAGTTGGCGGCGGCGGTTGATCAACTCAATGCCAAGATCCAAAATTTGAATCGGAACCTCGAATTTTCCATCAATAAGGACAATGGTGTGATACTGGTCAAGGTCGTCGATGCCCAGACCCACGAGCTTGTCCGTCAGATCCCCAGCGAAGAGGCCTTGGCGTTGGCACAAAATATCGATCAGTATATGCAGGAACATCACATGGGTTTGGTGAAGGCTAAAGCCTAAAATGATATTCATCTTGTGGTCAGTGACGAGTCGTTAATAGGCATGACATTTGCCTATTAATAAGCAGTGCGCCGGTGGCCTGCGTACAGGTTCGGTTTAGTAAAGGCGAGTTATGACAACGATTTCATCCACTCCTGCGGCAAGTTCGGGAACGATTACGTCCACCGGTTTGGGTTCAGGGCTGGACATCAACAGCTTAGTAAGCCAATTGATAACCGCCGAGAGCCAGCCTCTAAAGCAGATGAATGCCAAAGAGACCGATTATCAAGCTAAACTGACTGCCTACGGCAATGTCAAATCCGCCCTGTCCGGATTTCAATCGGCAGTCTCCAGCCTGGAGTCGGCAAATACCTTCCAGACCGTTGCCGCTACCTCAGGCGACTCGTCTGTTTACACCGCCACGGCGGATACGACTGCGGTTCCCGGAACCTATTCCATAGAGGTTACCAATCTTGCACAATCACAAAAACTGGCCTCAGACCCGTTTACATCAGTCAACGATATAGTCGGGACGGGAACGCTGACCTTCCAGTTCGGAACCGACGATGGAGCGGGTGGGTTTACAGCCAGCAGCTCCAAGTCTACGAAGACCGTAAGCATTGATGCCTCTCAAAGCAGCTTGTCAGGTGTGCGCGACGCCATCAATGCGGCGAAGATAGGGGTATCTGCGACCATCATTAACGACGGTACCGGTTACAGATTGTCGCTGACCTCTGCAGATACCGGCGCTGCCAACAGCCTCAAGATCACGACGGACAATGACACCGATGGTAACAATGTCGATAGCAACGGGCTTTCCCAGCTCACCTACGATCCCGCAGGTACTCAGGGTAACGGTAAGAATTTGACACAAACTGTGGCCGCCCAGGACGCCGTATTGAACGTTGACGGGATTACCGGAATCAAGAAGTCCAGCAATACAATCACGGATCTGATTGAAGGGGTCACGCTAAATCTACAGCAAAAAAGCGTGGCCGGTGTCCCAGCGGCCTTAACGGTCGCCAGTGATCCCAGCTCGGTAACGGCATCGGTACAAAATTTCGTTACCGCCTATAATGATTTACATAAGACACTGAGCGATGCCACGGCTTATGATGCCACGACTCAGCAGGGAGGCATATTGCTGGGGGATTCGACCGTATTGACGATTGAAAGACAGCTGCGATCATTGCTGACTTCTAAAATCGCCGGCGCGAGCGGTAGCAATCAATTTCTCTCGAATATCGGCGTCAGCTTTCAGAAGGATGGCACGCTCTCACTGGATGTTAATAAATTGAAAGCGGCACTGGCCTCCAATCCCAAGGATGTAGAAAGCCTGTTCGCCACGGTAGGCAGTGCGAGTGATAGCCTAGTTAAATATACCAGCGCTAGCAGTGCGACCAAACCCGGGAGTTACGCGCTGACGGTCACGCAACTGGCCAGCCAGGGTTTCAGCGATGGTGCGAGTACAGCCGCATTGGCCAATACTAACGGTACATTTTCCAGTCCAGTGGTTATCGATAGCAGCAATAACACCTTCGTACTTCAAGTTGATGGCGTTCAGACGGATACTATTAACCTGACCCCTGGTAACTACACGACGGCGGCGGAATTGACTGCGGAAATTCAGTCAAAGATCAACGGCGATAGCGCATTAGTGGCGGCGAATAGCAGTGTGCAGGTCAGCTTCGATAATACCGCCTCTAAATTGAAAATAACTTCGAATAAATATGGATCTGCCTCCAATATCTCGGTTATTTCGGTGGGCAGCAATACCGCCGCAACACTCGGATTGAGTCCGGGTACCGGTGCTGCGGGCATAGACGTGGCGGGAACCATTAATGGGGTATTCGCATCGGGATCAGGTCAGTATCTGACCGGTGCGTTGGGAAATGCTTCTTCTGGATTGAAAATTCAAATAACGGGTGGATCCCTGGGTGATCGGGGTACAGTCAATTACTCGCAGGGCTACGCCAATCAGATTGATTCCTTCGTTGGGACGGCTATAGGTGCGACAGGGCCGATCAACGCCCGTACCGATGGTATCAATAAGAGTGTGGCTGATATCAAAGATCAAGTGACGGCATTGAATCAGCGCTTGAACACTTTGCAAGCGCAATATCTGAAACAGTTCAATGCCATGGATACTTTGGTTGCTCAAATGAAATCGACGAGTGATTTCCTGACGCAACAGCTGGCAAGCTTGGCGAGCATTACGCCTACCGGCAAGTAGACCTCGTTTGTGAGGCGTTTTTATAGGGGCAAGGTTAATAATGGATGTAATAACTACTATAGGTGAATGGGCATGACTAATATGGATCCTCGCAGTGCGTTAAAAAAATATAATCAGGTGCGTGCACATGTTCAGACCGAAGGGGCGTCGCCTCATAGGCTGATACAAGTGCTGATGGAGGGTGCCATGGAGAAGATACGCGTCGCCAAGGGTTTGATAGAAAGGCGTGAGGTGGCCGAGAAGGTGCGTAATATAAACTGGGCCTTGTCCATAATTGATGGGCTACGCCAAAGTCTTGACATGGATAAGGGAGGGGAAATTGCCCAAAATCTTGAATCCTTATACGATTACATGCAGCGGCGCCTGGTGGTAGCCAATGCGGAAAATAATCCGCAAGTCCTGGATGAGGTCGCGAGCCTGATGCTGGAAATTAAGTCCGCCTGGGATGCCATTCCGGAAATTATCAGTAAGGAATCTCATGAACGGATAGGTGAGCAGGACAAAAGCATCGCCACGTCATCCTTATAAGGAAAGACTTAAATGTCATATGGCGAGCCTTCTAGAGAGTTGCTTGATTTGACGCAGTCCATGCTGTCGGCGGCAGAAAAAGGAGATTGGGGCGAGGTGGAAAAGATTGAAATGCGCCGTCAGTCCGCCTTGCAGCGATTGGCGGCTGAAATCAGCACCACGAACTCCGACACAGCTATTGATACCATAGTTGCGCAGATGCGCGATGTCCTGTCGCTCAATTATCGCATGATGGATTTGGGCAGGCAGACTAAGGCGGAATTGGTAAAGGCCATGGGTGGTCTAAATCAGGGTCGAAAGGCTGTTAATGCCTATCATGGGATAGGATGATTCTTTGTGCGAGGACAGGCCCTAGTTACATTTGCATATTATCCAATATGAATAGTTCTTCATAAATGACATGACTGAGTCAGGGACAGATTCGGAACAAGGCTTGATTTTCGAAGATGTATTGCCGCTGAAATGGCAAGTATTGGCCGGTGAACCTTCGCCCTTGGAGATGGCCAAGCTGGACGCCGGCAATGAAGAAGTCTTGAGATTCATCGACGTGCTTGACGAGCATCCAAGCGAATCCGCCGGCGAGCATCCTTCGATAAATCAAGAGCTGGCTAAGGTCGAGGTTAAATTCGACCTATTGTTGAATATGCTCACCCAGCTGTTGGGCGTGTATTTTCCCCTGCCGGCAGCTGTCAACGTAAGGCTAATGCCATTCGAGGTGCAGTGGGCGTCGTCCGCGGCAATCAATCCCGGGACCCATGGGCTGGTTGAGATTTACTTGAATAGCCGCTGTCCCCGCGCGCTGGTTTTTCCCGCCAGGGTTGAACATGTCGAGCATGATGGCCAGGGGTATCGAGTATCCGCGCAATTTATCGAAATGAGCGATCCGATCCGGGAACGCCTGGAGAAAATGATCTTTCGGCACCATCGTCGGAGCGTGGCGCTGGCCCGGAGGAGCCTCGTATCTGATTCGAAATTGCCATCCTCCTAAAATCCGCCTTCAGGGAGGATCCTTAAACCCGGATTTTCCCTCCAGCCCCGTCGGCCTTCGGAATGACAAATTTTTGACATTTGTCCTTATAGGTGCTTTATACTAGCGCTCGTAAGGCCGCGGCTAAGGGACGTTGGTCCCCAAATCTGGACGGTGGGAGCCGTCTAGTAGAGCGGTGCACTACCGTCTTAAGAATGAGGGGGTTTTGGGGTATGTCGTCATCGACCATTCTAGTCATTGAAGCGGATGAGCTGCAACGTCAAGAACTTAAAGCTATTCTGCAGTTTCTGGATTATGAAATGGTGGACATCGGCGATTGTGCCAATTGGCGCCAATCGGTGGAGGATCCAGACGCCCTATTTGCCGTTTTGATAGGTAAATGCCAGACCGAGGGTGAGGTGGTGAAGGTTTTCCATGAACTGAAAGCCCAGCTGCCGGCAGTGCCCATTATCGTGCTACGCGGAGATGAAGGGCATTTTCTGCCGCGGGAAAATGACAGCAGCGTACTCACGGCCATCGATTTTCCGGTCAAGTACCGGCAGCTTACCGGCGCGCTGCAACAGGCCCAGATTTTCAATGACAGCCGCACCCAGACCCCGACACAACGTTCTCCTGAATTATTCCGCAGTTTGGTGGGTAACAGCCGCAGTGTTCGCCACGTCCGTAAATTGGTCGGACAAGTAGCAAACTCCGATGCAACCGTATTGATACTGGGAGAATCGGGGACCGGCAAAGAAGTGGTCTCACGTAATCTCCACTACCATTCCTCACGACGGAGCAAACCGTTTGTTCCTATCAATTGTGGCGCGATTCCGCCGGAGTTACTTGAAAGCGAACTGTTCGGCCACGAGAAGGGCGCTTTTACCGGAGCCATTACCGCGCGCCAAGGCCGCTTTGAACTGGCGGAAGGCGGCAGTCTGTTTCTGGATGAAATAGGCGATATGAGCCTCCATATGCAGGTTAAGCTATTGCGGGTATTGCAAGAACGTGTTTTCGAACGGGTAGGGAGCAACAAGCCGATTCCCACAAACGTCCGTATCATCGCCGCGACGCACCGAAATCTCGAAGAGCAGATCACGACAGGGCAATTTCGTGAAGATCTGTACTATCGTTTAAATGTGTTTCCCATAGAAATGCCGCCCTTGAGAGAACGGAAAGAGGATATTCCGTTACTGGTAAACGAGTTGATTACACGAATGGAACATGAGAAGCGGGGCTCCGTGCGCCTGACCCCTCAGGCGGTGATGGCTCTGTGCGATTACCATTGGCCGGGGAATGTTCGCGAGCTGGCGAACCTCATAGAGCGTCTGGTGATTATCCATCCCTTTGGAGTAGTCGACACCTATGATCTTCCGGAGAAATTCCGGTCGGGTAAGGGGGAGATGGTCGGCTCCCTGCCGGTGGACATGGATGTGAGTTACGACCCTTGGGAGACGCCGCGATTGCCGCGGGAGGGCTTGGATCTAAAAGAGCATATCAATAACCTGGAGTACACCCTCATCAAGCAGGCCCTTGATGATGCGGGCGGTATCGTGGCCCATGCCGCCAATCGCCTCAAACTGCGCCGTACCACCCTGGTTGAGAAAATGCGTAAGTACGGCCTTCAACGCAGTGACGAAGTGACGTAATTCTGTCGAAAATCCCCCCCGAGATTACCAGTAATTTCATAACTGATTGTTTTGTAAGTAAGTCACCCGTAGGCACGCCTTTTGCTTTTTAAATGGTGCGATGGAGTTTGATTCGCCCTGTGGTTTAAAGCGAGAAGTGTGGATGACGGAAAAATCGGCAAATCGCGGACAAGATCTGCATGATGCATTTCACGCCTTCAGTGAGATATCGGAACGTCTCACGGAATCCTATCGTGATTTGGAAGAACGGGTAGCCATCCTGACCGAAGAGCTGGCGGCCGCCCGCAGCGAGCGCTTGCAGCAGCTTGCGGAAAAAGAACGTTTAGCCAATCGCCTGCAACAATTACTCGATGCCTTGCCGGGTGCCATTGTAGTGTTGGATGGCAATGACGTTATCCGGGAATACAATCCGGGCGCCATCGATTTACTGAGGGAACCCTTGCTCGGCGAGAAATGGGTCGATGTGGCAAAAAGATCCATATCCGGTCTGAGCAGCGACGGTTATTACGCGACATTATGCGACGGCAGACAGGTTGGCATCTCCAGCCGTGCCTTAGGGTGCGAGCCGGGCCGTATCCTGCTGTTGAAAGACGATACCGAGACACGCCGACTACAGGAAATGCTGAATCGTCATCAGCGCTTGTCGGCCATGGGCGAAATGGTTGCTCGGCTTGCCCACCAGATTCGTACGCCTCTGGCGTCCGCCATGTTGTATGTTTCTCATTTAAACAAACCGCAGTGCGATGCACCCACCAAGTCCCATTATGCGGACAAGATTCTGCTTGGCTTGCGGCAATTGGAACGCATGGTCAACGATATGCTGGTATTCGCCCGCGGCGGCGAGTTTACACCTGAGACGGTCTCGATCGATGCATTGCTGGATGAACTCAAGCAAGTCCTTGAGCCTCAATTACAACAATACGCCGGAAATATACGCATCATCAATAACGCCGCCGCCAGTATGGTGGAAGGATCGCGGGACATGCTAATGGGTGCATTGTTGAATCTGTCGACTAATGCGATGCAGGCATGCGGTGAGGGAGTCGATCTTAAAATCGAAATATCCGCGGCCGATACGAACTCCATTGAAATTCTCATTAGCGACAACGGACCGGGCATCGATACAGAAATCCAGAAAAAGATATTTGAACCGTTTTTTACCACCCGCAGCGGTGGAACCGGTCTCGGCCTGGCAGTCGTGAGAGCGGTCATACAGGGACATCAGGGTGATATACACGTTCGTTCCAGCCCCGGTCAGGGGGCTACATTTCTCCTGAAGCTGCCCATAATGCAGGGCGATGCAGCGCTATTCAGCGGCCTGTGGCGCAATTCCCCGCTTTATGCCGAAGATTTACCGAGCAAGCCATCGCGTATAGCTGAATGTCAGCAAATATAATCTATAAATGGTAGGAGTAGTTATGAGTCAACCGAAGGTGTTGGTGGTAGAAGACGATGTTTCCTTACGTGAAGCCTTGTCCGATACTTTACAGCTTGCAGGCTACTCGGTAACCAGTGCGGCCGATGGCGCTACGGCATTGGATGAATTAGAGAAAGATAAGTTTGACGTTGTCGTGAGTGATGTGCAAATGGGACCCATGGACGGCAGTGAGCTGTTGAGAAATATCAAAAAGCACCATCCGCAGTTGCCAGTTATTCTGATGACCGCCTATGGCACCATTCAAAAGGCGGTGGAGGCGATGCATGATGGCGCAGCCGACTACATCGTAAAGCCATTCGAGATCGATGCGCTGGTAAGTATTATCGAACGTTACAGTGCCGCGGTTATCGAAAATCAGTCGGGGCTAATAGCGGAAGATCAACGAACCCGTAATCTGATCGAACTGGCCAAGAGGGTGGCCGAAACCGATGCCACTGTAATGATAAGCGGTGAAAGTGGAACCGGTAAGGAAGTGTTTGCCCGATATATTCATAACAACTCAAGACGCTCGCAAGGGCCGTTTGTCGCTATCAATTGTGCGGCGATACCGGAAAATATGCTGGAGGCGTTACTGTTCGGCTATGAAAAAGGGGCCTTCACCGGCGCATATCAAGCCTCGGCGGGAAAATTCGAGCAAGCCAACGGCGGTACTTTGCTGCTGGATGAAATATCGGAAATGGATTTGGGGTTGCAGGCGAAGCTACTTCGGGTATTGCAGGAACGCGAAGTGGAACGTTTGGGCGGCCGCAAAGTCATCCCGCTCGATGTAAGAGTGTTGGCTACATCCAATCGTGTCATGCGTGAGGAAGTGGATCTCGGAAGATTTCGTGAGGATCTATATTATAGGTTGCATGTTTTTCCGATAAATATCCCTCCCCTGCGAGAGCGCGACAGCGACATATTGCCCTTGTCCAAATTTCTATTGCAAAGGCATGCCGATGGCAAGATCGTTCCCGAATTGACCGTCGGTGCACAGGCGCTTCTTTTGGAGCATGCATGGCCCGGCAATATTCGAGAACTGGATAATGTAATGCAACGAGCCATGATATTAAGGCGTGGCAATGCAATTACTCCCGAGGATTTATGCTTTGAGCCGTCTCGCGAGTCACGATCGGCAAATCATGTAAATGTCGTCGAATTGTCGGAACAGGCCAACGATCTTGGTGATGAATTGAAGAAGAAGGAACATATTCTGATTATTGAGGCGCTGCAGGCGGGTCACGGTAATCGCAAGCATGCGGCGATGAAGCTAGGTATCAGCGAACGTACCTTACGTTACAAGTTGGCAAGGATGCGTGATGAGGGCGTAAATATTCCTAGAGGATATGGTGTGGGTGTGGGCTAGCCGCCGAGCATGGGAGACGAAATACAATGAGTGATATCGATATTAGTAAGGCAATATCCCAATTACAGGCGATGGCGGCCGCAGCCCAAGGACAAGTGACGCCAAAAGTCGATGCGGGCAATGCCGGAGAATTCGGGGCGTTGCTCAAATCAGCCATTGATAATGTGAACGATGTCCAGCAGCAAGCAGGCAAGATTTCGGACTCATTCGAGAAGGGCGACCCCCAGACGGACCTGACGGAAGTAATGGTCGCCTTGCAGAAAGCCAAAATTTCCTTCCAGGCAATGGTTGAGGTTAGGAATAAATTGGTGGTGGCGTATCAGGATGTCATGAATATGCAGATTTAAGCAATACCTTCAATGCTTCGGATGACGGCACTAAATAATTAAATAGGAAGCGATAAGAAATCATGGCAGAAGCATCATCACAAATGAAAATGGTGTCGGCCTTATCGGGATTTGGCAATCTCTCCATAATGCGGCAATTGTTGTTGATGGCTGGACTTGCCGCCAGTATTGCCTTCGGCGTGGTGATAGTGATGTGGTCGCAGCAGCCGAATTACGTCATGCTCTATGGCGGCCTAGCCGATCAAGATTCATTGGATGTGACCAATGCCTTGGATCGATCCGGAATCCCCTACAAAATAAGTTCGGGATCTGGAACCATTTTGGTGCCGGGGGATCGCGTTCACGAGGCGAGGATGAATTTGGCCGGCCAGGGCCTACCTAAAGAAACGGCAACCGGATATGAACTCCTGGACAAGGATCAGGGCTTCGGGGTTAGCCAATTTATGGAGAATGCCCGCTATCAGCGCGCTCTGGAAGGTGAGCTCGCCAAGACCATCAGCAGTATGAGCAATGTGCAAAGTGCGCGCGTGCATTTGGCTATTCCCAAGCAGTCCGAATTCGTGCGTGATCGTAAAGAGCCTTCCGCTTCTATCATGTTAAATGCGTACGGCGGCCGTCCGATTCGCGATGGTCAGGTTGCGGCCATTGTTCACCTGGTGGCCTCGAGCGTTTCAAATCTGTCACCGGATAAGATCACCATCGTTGATCAAAGCGGAAAGTTGCTTACATCCCAAACGTCCTCCGATTCGTTGCGCTTAACCGCGACGCAGTTTGACTATAGGAAAAAGGTCGAGGATTACTATACGAAGAGAATCGAGGATATCCTTTCTCCGATTCTCGGGTCGGGGGGTGTGAGGGCTCAGGTCTCGGCCGATATGGATTTCAATCAAACCGAGCAGACTCAGGAGAGTTACAATCCCGATCTGCCGGCGGTTCGCAGCGAGCAGACATACGAAGACCATTCAAACGGTTCATCAACCGCGGCAGGCGTTCCCGGGGCGCTGAGCAATCAACCGCCCGGTGCGAAAAACGGCGCCAATCAGCAAGGTCAGAATGGCAATGGAAACTCGCCGGCGGGCGGCGACACGGTTCGCCGTGTTACGAGAAATTACGAACTCGACAAGACCATAAGCCATACCAATTATCAGACAGGCTTGATACGTAAGCTGTCCATTGCGGTAGTGGCCGATGATCATCAGAAAGTGGATGACAATGGTAATGTCGAGCATACCCCGCTGACAGAGGCGGAATTGACGCGCATTACGGCGGTGGTCAAGGAAGCCGTGGGCTTTAATGCCGAGCGCGGCGACAGTGTCAATGTCATCAATGCCTCGTTCGCGCAGCCGCCGGCCCTGGAAGCACCGCCTGAAACACCGTTCTACCAGAAGCCCTGGGTGTGGGACGTGGCCAAACAGGTCGGCGCAGGCGTAGGCGTGATATTGCTGATATTCGGTGTGTTTAGGCCGCTGTTGCGCAGCTTGGTTGATAAGGCGCCGCCGCCCGGCACCATGGTGATGGCCAGTAGCGGTGGTGGTGATTTGCCTGCTCCGGGAGGGATGGCGATGAACGGGCAACAAATGCAAGGTCAGCTGCCGGGACCGAATAACTATGAGCAACAGCTGGGAGCGATCAAGGGCATGGCAACGCAGGATCCCAAGCGGGTGGCTCAGGTAGTCAAGAATTGGGTATCCACGGATGGCTGAGACGGACCGCATAAGTAAAGGGGTGGAGCGCGCCGCCATATTATTAATGGCGTTGGGCGAGCAAGCAGCCGCCGAAATTTTAAGGCATATGAACCCCAAGGAGGTACAGAGAGTCGGTGCCGCTATGGCCACGCTGAGCAACGTCTCGACGTCTCAAGTTCAAGTGGTGGTGTCTGATTTTATCACCACTGTGGAAAGCCAAACGGCATTGGGTGTGGGTTCCGAAGACTATATTCGCAGCGTTATGGTCTCGGCCTTGGGCGAGGAAAAGGCCGGGAGCCTGATCGATAGGATTTTGACCGGTGCCACCACCAAGGGACTGGAAGCGCTTAAATGGATGGACCCGCGGGCGGTTGCGGAGATAATCCGCCTGGAACATCCGCAAATTATCGCCATCGTCCTATCCTATTTAGACGGTGACCAGTCGGCAGAAGTACTGACCATGCTTCCGGAGAGGATGCGATCGGATATTCTCATGCGCATCGCCTCGTTGGACGGCATTCACCCCAGCGCCCTGCGCGAACTGGACGATATCCTGGAAAAACAGTTTACCGGCAATAATAATGTGAAGTCCTCTAACGTCGGGGGAACCCGGGCCGCCGCAGATATTCTTAATTTCATGGATGCATCCAAAGGAAACCAGGTCATGGATTTGATAAAGGAATCAGATCCGGATCTGGGTCAAAAGATCGAGGATCTGATGTTTGTCTTCGATAATCTTATTGAGGTGGATGATCGCGGAATCCAGGCGCTGCTCCGCGAAGTATCATCGGATTCACTGATTATCGCCCTGAAGGGCGCCGATGAAGGAATCAAAGAGAAAATACTCAAGAACATGTCGAAACGGGCGGCGGAAATGTTGCGGGAAGACTTGGAGGCCAAAGGCCCCGTGAAACTCAGCGAAGTCGAAGCCGCGCAGAAAGAGATCCTGGCCATCGCCAGAAGGATGTCCGAGTCCGGTGAAATCGCATTAGGAAGTCAAGGTGGCGATGAATATGTCTAAAGTCCTAACCGGCGAGGCCATGTCCGGATTCAAGCGCTGGCAGGTTCCGGATGTTGCAGTAGGTGAAGGCATAGACGGACATGCCGGAAGCAATAAATACCTCACCGCGGTCCAGTTGGAGAGGATACAAAAGCAGGCATACGATGAGGCCTATGCGCGCGGCTTGAAGGAGGGGACGGCGGCCGGTCAATCTCACATCAAAGAGCAGGCGCAAGTATTTATCGGACTCGCCAATGCCTTGCATAATCCCATCAAACAAACGGATGAGAAAATCGAGAATGAGATTGTGCTGATGTGCATGACCATAGCCAAACAGATCATAAGACGCGAAATTACCATGGATTCCGGGCACATCATTTCCGTAATTCGCGAGGCGCTTGCGGCATTGCCCGTAGCCTCTCAAAAAGTACGTATCTTCCTGCATCCCGACGACGTTGTTCTGGTGCGCAAGGTCATGGCTGAATTGAACGATGATATATCATGGAGCGTAGTCGACGATCTAAGCTTGACGCGGGGGGGCTGCAAGGTGACCACCGAGAACTCCCAAATCGATGCGACGCTTGAAACGAGATTGGCAATGATCGCCTCGAAGATTCTGGTAGACGAAAGAAGCAATGACAAGTCTGAATAATGATGTGGAAGCACCGTGGCTGGGTGGTCTGCGCAAACGTCGCAGCCTCCTTGAAAAAAGCATCCCTCTCATCGTGGAGGGACGTATCACGCGCATCGTCGGCTTGACGCTTGAGGCGGTAGGCTGCCAGTCGGCGATTGGATCCCGTTGTTTGGTGATGAAGTCGGCAAACTCCTATATTGAAGCCGAGGTAGTCGGGTTCTCCGGTGAGAGAACGTTCCTGATGCCGACCGGACCCATCCAAGGCTTATTGCCCAATGCGCGTGTGATCCCCGGTGAACCGAGTTATGAAATTCCGGTCGGCGCCGCCTTGCTGGGCAGGGTGGTGGATGGAACCGGTTCCCCCATTGACGATCTGGGGCCGATTGCCACCAACGCCCATATCTCGCTCAACGGCAAGATGATCAATCCCTTGTCTCGTGAACCTATCGATCAACCTCTGGATGTCGGGATTCGCGCCATCAACAGCCTGCTGACGGCGGGGAGGGGACAGCGCCTTGGCTTATTCGCCGGAAGCGGCGTCGGTAAGAGCGTGCTCTTGGGGATGATGACGCGCTTTACCAGCGCCGATGTGATTATAGTCGGTCTGATCGGAGAGCGTGGTCGAGAGGTGAAGGAATTCATCGAAAACATCCTGGGCAGTGACGGCATGCGCAGATCGGTAGTGGTAGCCACTCCGGCGGATAATCCCCCGCTGTTGCGCCTGCACGGCGCCTTGCTCGCCACGAGTATCGCCGAGTATTTTCGCGACCAGGGTAAGCACGTATTACTGTTGATGGATTCGCTGACCCGATATGCCCAGGCGCAGCGTGAAATCGGCCTGGCCATCGGCGAACCGCCCACCACCAAGGGTTACCCGCCTTCGGTGTTCGCCAAATTGCCGCAGTTAGTGGAACGTGCCGGCAACGGCAATAAGAATCAAGGATCGATTACCGGCTTTTATACGGTGTTAGCCGAAGGCGATGACCAGCAGGATCCCATCGCCGATGCGGCCCGCGCGGTGCTGGACGGGCACATCGTGCTGTCACGGCGCCTGGGTGAGGCCGGCCATTATCCGGCCATCGATATCGAGGCCTCGATCAGCCGTTCCATGACCGGCATCGTTGACAAAGAGCATTTGCAGAATGCCCGAAAATTCCGCGAGCTCAATTCGGTTTATCAGCAGAACCGGGATTTGATCAGTATCGGGGCCTATACCCGCGGCAGCGATCCGCTGATCGATAAGGCCATCGACTTCAATCAGAGCATGACCGAATTCCTTCGTCAAGGTATGCATCAGCCGGTTTCATTCTCCGAGAGTCTTCAGCAATTGAAGACCCTGATGCATGCTGTTTAAGATGGCTACATGAAGAAATCGAAGCGACTGTCGGTACTGATCAAGATTGAGGAAGCCAATGAGCGGGAAGAGGCGCGGAAATTTTCTGGATATCAGAAGGTCGTTCAGGAAAATAGAAAAAAGCTTTCGGACCTGGAAGGTTACCTGAATGAATATAAAGATATGTTTACGCAGCTAAGCGCCCGCGGGACGGAGGCGGATAAAATCCGATCATGCTATGCGTTCATCAGTCAATTGAACGAGGCGATTTCGCAACAGCAGAAGATGCTAAGCGAGGCGGAACGCGCCGCCGAGGAATACCGCCAGAACTGGCTGCAGGCCAAGCAGCGTATGGATATCCTGGAAAAAACCATAGACAAGTTTCGCGATGAGGAATTGCGGCACGAGCAGAAGACGGAACAAATCTTCGCGGATGAACTCAACCGCTATAAACGGCGCGACGATTAGCGCCGGTTTGCCCCTTGCCATCGCTGGCACGCCTATTGCCTATAGTGAGTAGACAATAACTCTACTAACGAGGCAAAAATGGCATCCACACCATTGGCTATTGGGACATCCCCGGTCTCCGTCACTCAGCCTGCTGAGGCCGGCAACCCTGCTTCTGCTGAAATAAATAATTCAAATCAATCAGATAAATTATCCTTCCCCCAGGCAATGAAGCAGGTGAAAGGCGGCGCCGACGGCAAGAGTACTAAGGACGCAAAGAATGACACCAAGAAGGATGATAATTCCGCGACAGCGCAGACAGCGCCCCAGCTCCAGACGGCGGATGCCGTCTTGCCGCTTCCCGGCATACAGTTGCCGCACAGTCTGATTCAGGGCGAAGCCCCTGCCCCTGATTCCGCATCCGGTGCCACCGTCACTGCCCCAGCGCCGGCCCAGACTGATGCAACTACATTAGGGGATCAGGCTACATCGGCAGCCGCCAATGGTGGATTGCCGGGGCTGATTCCGCTGCAGGTGGATGCCAAGGGCGGGGATGGTAAAGGTGTTCAGAAAACCGCTCAGCCGGTGGGGGATAACAAAACCACTTCGTTATTGCAGTCGGCTCAACAGATGAGCAGCGACGCGGCGGCAAAAGCCTCTGCGGCGTCTACCGCTGTAAGCGATGATCAATCGTCGCTTAACGCCAAGTCCGATTTCAGCGCGCTAATCACCGCGTCGCACGGCAACCAGCTAAGCGCCCAGACCCTTAACCAGGATCTGGCCGGTGCTGCATTAGACAAGCACACCGGCCTGGCCGGCGCTGCAACGCACATGGGGCTGGATACCGCTGGCGGTTTGAATGCCTTGACCCAAGGCACGGACAAGCTCCATCAAACCCAAACGACGCCGCCGGCGATCTCGGTTCCCATGAAGACGCCGCAATGGGGTGACGAACTAAGCAATCGCGTCATGTGGATGGTGCAGCACGACGTGCAAACGGCGAGCATCAAGATCAATCCTCCTCACCTGGGGCCGCTTGAGGTACAAGTCTCCATGAATAAGGATCATGTGGACGTGAGCTTCAATTCTCATCATGCAGGGGTGAAGGAAGCGCTGGACGCATCGATACCAAAATTGAAGGAGATGTTGGGCAGCAGCGGCTTGCAGCTGGGGGATGCCAATGTCACACATCACTCATTTTCGGGGCAGAGCCAATATAACAATCAAGGTTCGGGGCAGCAGTATCCAGGCGGTGGCGGACAGCATATCGATACCACTCTATCCGACAGCGAAGAAATCGTGAGTCCGACGGTATATAGTTGGGATGCCGGGGCCGGAGCGATAGATTTTTACGCTTGATCGCTGAAGATGGTACGAGGGATACGCTTTGCATTCGCTATGGATTTCGCGCACGGTTTGCTAAGTCGATCGTGAACCCCTAGCTCGGAACACGACCGGTAAGCGATAAGGCAGTATTAAAAAAAGAGGTCGTCCTTGGCGGCCTGTTAATCTGTTAATCACCCAAGCTGGTGTCCACATGGCGGGCCGCCTCAATCCAGGGATGATTCAGCGGCACCAGCTTGCGTTTACCGGCGACGTCTTCCAGCGGTACCGCCTCGGCCAGGTCGCCTCGCGCCGCAACCATGACGCCGTACATTTCCTGATTGATGAAGTTGGCGCAGGCGCTGCCCAGCCGCGTCGCCAGCAGGCGATCCGCCGCCGAGGGGATGCCGCCGCGCTGCAGATAACCCAGGATGGTCACCCGCGCTTCCAGCCCGGTCAGTTCTTCCAGCTGCATGCCCAGTTCCATGGTGTGATTGCGGTGATGTTGTTCCAGCTTCTCCAGTTCCTTGTTGGCCTTCTTCTTCTCTTCCTTGGTGGTCGCCTTGTCCTTCAATTTCTCCGCAGTGGCATGCTGTTTGGCCAGGTCTTTGGGCATGGCGCCTTCGGCCACCGCCACGATGCTGAATTTCTTCCCATTGCGCACCCGGTTGCGGATGGCCTCCGCCACGCTGTTCACATCGTAGGGCAGCTCCGGCAACAGAATGACATCGGCGCCGCCGGCGATGCCCGCACCCAGTGCCAGCCAGCCGGCACGGTGCCCCATGATCTCGACAACAATAATGCGATGATGACTGTGCGCCGTGCTGTGCAGGCGATCGATGGATTCGGTGGCAACGCCCAGCGCGGTATCGAAACCGAAGGTGACGTCCGTAAGCGCCACATCATTATCGATGGTCTTGGGCAGGGTGATGATGTTGAGGCCCTTCTGCTTCAGGCGCAGCGCATTCTTCTGCGTCCCGCCGCCGCCCAGGCACACCAGCACATCGAGATGGTTGGCATGATAATTCTCGACAATGGCATCGGTCATATCGTGGATCTTGCCGCCGATGCTCATCTTGTGGGGCTTATCGCGGCTGGTGCCCAGGATCGTGCCGCCTATGGTCAGAATGCCTGACAGGGCACTGCCGTCTAGGCGCTGAATGCGGTTCTCTGCCAAGCCCCGGAAACCTTCGCGAAAACCGATCACCTGCATGCCGAAATGGCCGATCGCGGCTTTACCCACGCCGCGAATGGCAGCGTTCAAACCCGGGCTATCGCCGCCGGCCGTCAATATGCCGATTTGTTTTGCCATTACGATTCAGTGCTTCCCACTGCTGATTGGATGTTTGTCCTTGTTATGCGTGACCATTACCATTTTTACTGATCAATTTGATTCCTAGTCTATTAGCCAGTTTTTCAACCAGAAGAGCCACTATGAATATGATAGTAATCAAAGCCAACCTCTCGCCACCAGAAACTTCTGGGGCCAGATCACGCAGACTGAATGTAAACAGTGAAAGACTAATAATGACTCCAAAATAAACGAAACCAAATGGGGTTACTCTTTTCCTTCCTGGGGCATGCTCTGGTAGTTTTTTTACCTTGCGACGCGCCCACCACAAGCCAGGAATAAGCAGTATAACTCCCAAGATAAAGGTAAATACTCCTATAACAGCTAGAGCTTCAATATTCATTCAGTCCTACGCATAACAGTGGATTAGACAGAATCTGTATATTCCGGGGTTAGACAGAATCTGTCTATCCCGCTTTGCTGTTCGGTGATGGATATCACCAAAATCAATACGGAAGGTCATGCAGCTCTGCTGTCTGATTCATTAAGGATGATTATGATGCGGATGGAAGGCCTTGCCGTTCTTGGATAAATTAATTAATAAAAACAATTAAATATAAAGTATATCTCATGTATTCCCGCTGAAGGTCATGCCCTTGAAAGCTATAACAAAACCCGACTGCAGCGGCAATTCGCTATTCACGCGGCGCATTGGGTCAGCAACTATTGTGATGATTTAGGCAGAAAGCAATAAAAATTGAAAGGCAATATTTGGTTGCCAGAGAAATCGGGTCAGATTTATTTATTGAGGCTGAGGCACCTTAAAAGCAATCTGTGATGACGGCGTGCCGCATCAATTTACATACACGACATCGCCGACGCGCAAAACACCACCGTCCGCGACGGCACCGTAGATACCGACATTCTGATCCGCATCCCTGACAACGGTCCGCAATATTGTCTTATCCGTGGCGAAATCGCGTTGCGCACGGGTGACGGCGCCGCACCTGGGGGCGGTTTCCGTGCGGTCGACTCTGGCGTCACCGAGTGTGAGTCGTTTGCCTATCCATGCCTGTTCCAGCAGGCCCTCGGCACCGGGCTCGGTTTCGATGACGACATTGGGACGAAAGCGCCGCCTATCCCAATCGGATTGCGGGTGGAGGCTTTTCAAATGGGCGAGGGTGGCGGTGGTCACTATGTGAAAGGGCGTCACCAGGAAAAACGTTCCGAGTAGTGAAACAAAATCGACCGCCGACTGTGGGAGATGATCGAGGTCGGGCAAGGGCTCGCCGGCTTCGCGGTCGAAGGTGGCCTTGAGTTCTTCCAGCCAGGTGTGGTTGTCGCGTTTGTGACGTCGGTAAAAATCCCGATCGGAGGCCGGGCGCAGTGACTCCAGAGTGGATGGATGGCCCGTCAGCGCCGACAGCTTGGCGTGGATTTCTGTGTTGTCGCTGCTCAGCACCGTATTGTCGGGGAAAAGGATGTCCACTTGATCGCCCGGTCCGGTGGCATCGCCGCTGTGGCAGCGAGCGGAGCACAGGAGCAATTCGGGGCGGAATTTGCAACTTTGGATTTCTTGACGGGCGGTGTCACGCAATGCCCAGATGCGGTCTCCGGTCAGGCCGGTCTTGCCGAGGCCGCATCGTTTCACGCTCTCGCCGGCCATGCCTTTTACGGGATAGCGCCAGATTTCCTTTATAGTGCCCACTTTAAGCATCGGACTATTCCTGTTGTTGATTATTAAGGGATGATCTGAATAATTCGTCATTCCGGCTTTCGCCGGAATGACGTTAAAGAAGTAATCAAAGCTTCCTTAGAACAAATGGCTGTAGCGCTCGATTTCCCAGTGCGAGATGCTGAGGTGATAGGCCTCCCATTCCTCACTCTTGTAGCGAATGAATTCGTCACGCAGTTCCGTGCCCAGCACGCGTTCGACGAAGGGGTCGGCGGCGAAGGCCTGGACCGCTTCGGCGAGATTCTGGGGGAGGAACTGGATGCCGCGGTCGCGGCGCTGCGTCTCGCTGAGTTCATATAGGTTGTCGTTTTGCAGTTCGCCGGGATCGAGTTCTTCGCGGATGCCTTCCAGGCCAGCGGCCAGGGCCAGGGTGGCGGCGAGATAGGGATTCAGGGAGCCGTCGGCGTTGCGCGATTCGCAACGCCCGCCGTTCATGGGGACGCGGATGGCGTTGGTGCGGTTGTTGGAGCCGAAGGAGTTGAACACCGGCGCCCAGGAAAAATAGGTCATACCGCCCTGGCGCACCAGACGCTTGTAGCTGTTGACGGTAGGGGAGTACACCGCGCACAGTGCCGGGCCGTGTTTGAGCAGGCCGCCGATGAAGTGGTAACCGAGCTTGGTCAGGCCCAGGCCGCGCGGGTCGTCTTTAGGGTCGCAGGCGAATAGGTTGGCGCCTGTGCGTTTGTCGTAGAGCGACATGTTGAAGTGGGCGCCGTTGCCGGTCTTGTCGGCGAAGGGCTTGGGCATGAAGGTGGCGAGCAGGCCTTCCTCTTTGGCGTAATGCTTGGCCATGTAGCGGAAGAAGATGTAGCGGTCGCACATGGTGAGCGCGTCGGCGTATTTGAAATCGAATTCGTATTGGCCGTTGGCGTCTTCGTGGTCGAAGGAATACAGATCCCAGCCCAGATTGTTGATGCAGGTCGCCACCTTGTCCAGCCAGGTGAATTGATCAAGAAAGCCGCGCACGTCGTAGCAGGCCTTGTTGAGTTTGTCGTCGGGATTGGGGATTTCCAGGCTGCCGTCGGCGTTTTGTTTGAGGACGAACACTTCGCACTCGATGCCCAGGTTGAATCCGAAGCCCATCGCTTCCGCCTCGGCCAACACCTTCTTCAAGGCGACGCGGGTATTCAGCGGGTAGGGCTCGCCCTTGAAGGTGTTGTCCGCCGGCATCCATGCCACTTCCGGTTGCCAGGGCAATTGAATGAGTCCGTCGAGATCGGGAACGGAGGCGATCTCATCGTCATTGGGCGACTGACCCAGGCCGTCGAGGGCGTAACCGGTATAGAGTTCGGAGCCTTCCAGCATGTGGGGGAGGTGATCGATGGGCACGAACTTGCCCTTGGGGATGCCGTGGATGTCCACGTAGGCGCCCAGGCAGTATTTCACGCCCTTGGCGCGAAGTTCCTGCTGAATGGCGTGGATATCATTGGCGGGGTTCATGTTTGCGATCCTTTTACTGGGCTAGATATGAGGATGTGTGAAGTTGTTTGTCATTCCGGGCGTAGCGTAGCGGAGATCCGGAATCCAGTGCTTTTGATTCAGCTGGGTGCTGGATTCCGGCTTGCGCCGGAATAACGGCATAACGAATCATTCACACCATCCTCAGGTTTTGAAAATAGGAATAGGGCAGTGGCGGTTCTTCATCCATGCCCCGTTCAATTATCTCGGCCAGGTCTTCCACCATCCAGGTGAACAGCTGTTCGCCTTTTTCAGCGCTCGCCTGGCTGGGTGTTCCGGTAACGCCGTTGCGGCTGGTGCGGTTGACCGGGTGGGCGAACACGCAGGCGCCGGTTCGGTCGGGATCGTCGGCATCGATGAGACGCTCGCTACGCAGCAAATGAGGCGCGATGGCCATCATCAAAGAGGTCTCGGCGTCATTGGCGTGCCAGTCCTCGGCATCGGCGAAATGCCGCTCCCGCACCCGTTGGCTGATGGTGGCGGAATTGATCAGCGCCACCAGCAGATCGTCGTGGCGTGCCCGCAGCATCTCCAGGGCGCAGCGCAACGGCGCGTAATTAGTGACGTGGCTGTTGACGATGAACAGGCGGCGGAAACCCGAGTAGTACGACCAATCGCCGATGTCCGTCACCACGTCGATCAGGGTTTTGGGTTGCAGCGCCAGGGTGCCCGGCCAGCGCCGGGAATGGCCGATGGAACAGCCGTAGGGCAGGGTAGGCAGCAGCGCTACCTCGGAGATTTCGGCGGCCACGTGGCAGAGCTGGTGAGCGATCTCGGTATCGACGCCGCAACCCAGGTGGGGGCCGTGCTGTTCCGTGGCGCCGACCGGCAGCAATGCGCCGTTCATGCCTTGCGCGGGCAGGGAGCCGATTTCCTCCCAGGTCAATTGGCGCCATTCGCGCAGACTCATAGGATGTCACCCACCTCGTCGTCGACGCGTACCATGCGTACCATGTTGAGGCGGTCTTCGTCGTCCGCGCCGGCCGAGGGCGGGTGGATCAATTCTTCGAGACGCCGCTTGGTCGCCAGGAATTCCGGGCTGATGGATTGATCCGAGGAGCGCGGGTGCGGCACCGGCACCTCGATCAGTTCCTGGACTTCGCCGGGGTGGGCCTTGAGCACCAGGATGCGATCGGCGAGATAGACGGCCTCGTCCAGGTCATGGGTGATGAACAGGATGGTGATGTCGATGTTGCGCCAGATCTCCAACAGATAAGACTGCATCTTGGCGCGGGTCTGGGCATCCAGGGCGCCGAAGGGTTCGTCCATGAGCAGGATGCGCGGCTGGTTGGCCAAGGCGCGGGCGATGGCGGCGCGCTGTTTCATGCCGCCGGACAATTCATGGGGATAGCTGTTGGCGAACTTGGACAGCCCCACCAGGTCGATCCACTGCATGGCGTCCTGTTCGGCGAGGCCGCCACGCCCCGACACCTCCATGCCGAACATGACGTTCTTTTTGACCGTGAGCCAGGGGAATAAGGTGTAGGACTGAAACACCATGCCGCGATCCGGTCCCGGTCCCTTGATCGCCTTGCCGTCCAGCAACACTTCGCCGGATGAAGCTTCCTCCAGTCCGGCAAGGATGCGAATCAATGTGGATTTGCCGCATCCCGACGGGCCGATCACGCATACGAATTCGCGCTTGTGTGTCTTGAAATGAATATCCCTAAGCGCGGTGACCTTACCGTGGTTGCCGTCGAATTCTTTATACAGCCCTTTGACCTCAAGGATGACCGGGCGTTTCTTGAGCCGGGTAAAACGATCGCGCACCTCCGGCGTTTGTTCCAGATAACTGGGTAGTTCCAGGCGTTTCACCGTCTGTTGTCCTCGTGTTTCTGCTAGGTTCATGCCTTAGCAACTCCGCGCTCCCAGGGAAAGATGCGCCTGCCCAACCAGGCCAGGAATAGATCGGTGCTCAAACCGAGGATGCCGATCATCATGATGGCGGCGTAAACGTTGGGAAAATTCTTATAGCGCGCCTGTTGGGTGATGAACCAGGTGATGCCGGAACTGGCGCCAATCAATTCCGCCACGATCAAATAGGTCCATGCCCAGCCGAGCAGGATGCGCATGTCTTTAAACAAATGGGTGATGATGCCGGGGACAACTACCCGGAACAGCAGGCTGATGCGTTTGGCGCCCAGGGTGAGGGCGGCTTCGAGCAATGACGGGTCCAGTTTGCGCGTGGTGTTGGCCACCACCAGAACTTGCTGAAAGAAGGTGCCGATGAAGATGATGGCGATCTTGGGCGCGGCGTAGATGCCGAGCACGGCCACCGCCAGCGCACCGAAGGCGGGGGCGGGCAGATAGCGGAAAAACTCGATAAACGGTTCGGTGAGTTTGGACATCACGCTATACGTGCCAGCGAGGATGCCCAGCGGTACGCCGAACAGCGACGAAATTAAGAATCCCCAGAATATGACCTGAATGCTGGACCACAGACTTTCGTGCAACCATTTCTCATCGCGTCGTGCCGGTTCGGTGGTGAAGGCGGTATAGAAGGCCTTCAGTACTTCGTGGGGTGCCGGCAGATAGATGGGATTGGCGGGTTCGCCTTGCGGCTGCGGTTTGCCTGCGGCGCGGGCGGCGGCGGCCTCCTTGGCGAACAGATCCTTTTCCACCAGCATGCCGGGCCGGAAGAACGATACCGAACCCGGATCGCTAATGCGCACGTCCGGATGCCAGATGAAGGGGACGTAACTCACCAGACTCCAGATGAGTAGCGGGATGGCAAAGCTCATGATGCCCATCATGAGCCTTTGCCGGTTTGTCGGTTCCTTGTTTACTGCGGAAACCACGCTTGTACCCTGTCTTTGCTGAATTGGCGGTTTATCCAAGACATGGCTTGGGTTGCGTTTACTTCATCTTCGCGGTCAGCGACGGATCGATGTAGCTGTCGATGTCCTGCGGCTCCTTGTAGACCTTGTTGCTTACATTGAAGTCGTCGGAGATCTTCGACGAGCCGTAGAGCGAGGAGAAGCCGTCCCCCTTGGCGAAGGCCTTCTTGGCCTCGTCCAGTTTCAGGATCTTGGTGCCGTCGACGAAGGTCTTGTATTCGGCGGGCGTCACACCCACCCGCGCCGACATGATCTTGATGGCGTCATCGCGGGTCTTGGGGTCATAGAAGTAATTCACTACCCGATACCAGACCTTGATGACCTTCTCCCAGTCGGCGCGATGCATGGCAAGACTCTGCGGCGACACGGTCAATACGTCGTAGATGAGACCCGGCGCATCGGCGCTGGAATAGACGGTTGTCGAACCGGGTACCTGTTTCAAAGCTATACCGGAGCTGGGCTGCCAGGCGCCGATGGCAGACACCTCGCCGGAGGCCAGTACCTGCGGTGTCTCGTTGGTCGGTGAATTAACCAGCTGCACATCGTCTTCCTTCATGCCGTTGGCCTTCAAGCCGTTGAGCAGCAGCAGGTGATCGACAAAGCCCAGTTCCACCCCGACCTTCTTGCCCTTGAGATCCTTGAGCGATTTGATGCCGGGTTGAGCGACGATCATGTCGTTGCCGTTGCTGTAATCGTTGATCAGGATCATCACGCTCTTGGCGCCGGCGGCACCGGTCACCAGGGCATCGCCGTTGGTCACCGCCACGGCGTCGAGCTTGCCGGCGGAAAATGCATCCATGGACGCGACGTAGTCGAACCAGTCGAATTTGACGTCGACACCTGCCTCCTTGAACCAGCCTTTCTCGATGGCCACCTGCCAGGCGACCCATCCCGGCCAGTCGCTGTAACCGATGCGCAATGGCGCTGCGGCGGCATGGAGCGACATGCCGGTCAGCATCAAGCCGGCCAGCGCACTTAACAATTTTCTTGTGGACTTCATCATGGGAGTTCCTCTCCGTGCATATAGTGAAATTGGGACCGCTGGAAGCGATTTTGCAACCGCTATGCCAGTGTCTTGTATGTTGAGAAAAGGCTTGATAAACAGTCGGTAAACGTTGACGAGAACTTGGCGGCGTTTCGGTTTCGCGCCATATTGGTGCTTGTGTGTAAAAAAACAGTGCGCACCGAGCTCGCGTCCATCATCGTCGCGGCCTTACGCCAATTCCGTTTTGAAATTTAAGAAATGCTGCTTCTCGGTGGTCGCCATCCAGCGATTGATTTCCCACAAATCGGCGACTGGAGTCTTGGTGAAGGGTAACAGGTGCAAATAGCCGTCGGGTCCGAATTCGGGCGTCATGGTGGTTGTGGAGTCTCCGCGTCGATATTGTGCATACCAGAGGATTTCCCACCAGCTTTGGTGCGCGCGCAGGCAATGGTCATATTCCGGCGCTGCCGGGTGTGGTACTTGCGGCCCCTGGTCGTAGCCGACGCGGGCGTGGATGTGAAAGGCGTTAGCGGCGATAGCTCGGATGACATCGAGTTCACTGTCCATGAGGCGCTCGCATACCACGCACCAATGACTGAAGTCGCAGGTCAAGCGGATATCGGGGAGCGCCGCGACCACCTGCCGGGTGATCCAGGGATTGAACAGGGAGCGGCTGCGATGCGTCTCGAAATTGATATCGACATGGTATTGCTTGGCGAGCCGCATTGCCTCGGTGAAGAAGCTGAGGTGTTCTTCCAGAGACCAGGCGTCACAACCACCGATGCAATTGACGAATTCCGGTTTGAGATAGATACAAGAGCGCAGCCCGCTATCCAGCGATGCCAGATGACTATTGACGTCGGCACGCCGTTCCGGCACATAGGACCCCGCGGTACAAATCTCCGCTATATATAACAAACCGCTGCTTGCCAATACTTCAGCAAGCAGATTCTGTTGTGCGGGGTGTTGAGGGACGGGGCATTCAATGCCGTCGAAATGAGCCGTCATCGCGTCACTGGCGGCTTCCTCTAAGCTGCCGGTATGACCCCATAGCGTTTTGAATATTTGTAATTTCATGTGTGATCCTGTTCAGGCCCGAGTCCTGACATTTCATATCGGGATGAGGAATGAGATGCCGTCGATTCCCTGTAGATCGGGGCCTTGAGCGACATGGGTTTTTATTTCCCCGCCGACAGGCCGGAACGCCCGCACCACGCGATATTTGTGGTAGGCACGCAGTAATGCGCGGAAGGACAGGACATGGCTGCGATCATCGCCGTATAACTCACGATGCAATGCCGGCAGGCGATACCAGGGTACGGTGGGCCGATCATGGTGGGCATTGTGATAGGCGAAATTGAGGGTGAACAGATTTAACAGCGGGAAGCGCATGGAGATGGGGTTGGAATATGTATTGCGGTATTCGTACTCGCGATCACGCATCTCGCTGCCCGACAGCGGTGCATCGTCGTGGGTCTCCACCAGATCGTAACTGTGCTGGTTGGCATCCATGAAGCGCAGCACGATGAGAAACAGCATGTAGGCGAGGGGATAGAGCAGCAGTATCCTGGGAGATACCCAAAGCAGCGCGGCGAAAAGCGATGCTCGGATGACTAATACGGACAGGACCCGTTTACGCTGCGGCTTGTAGTAGGCATCGAGGAACGGCAGTACGATCACCAGCGCGCGCAGCAGGATTTCCACCGCCGGGATATAGGCCCATTCCAATGCGGCCATGAATCTCGAAAGTCGTGGATAGAAGCGCAATCTGCGGCGATAGTCGAAACCGATCACGTCCGCCCGCTCGACATGGTGGCGAAAATGCTTGCGGCGCAGATCTTCATAGCGTGCGTAACAACTGCCGGTGATCCAGCTCAGGCAGGCACCGAGTCGCGCATTGTAAAGATTGGCTGCGAAAACGGTGTTATGGGCGCACTCGTGAATCAGATAGGCGCAGATCACCATGGCGTGTGCCAGCAGCAGTACTCCAATCAGATTGACGGCCATGGCAGTGTTGGCAATCAATATCCATCCACAGGCGTAACCTAGCAATCCGTAACACATTGCGAGACCGTGTGGCCATAACCCATCTTTATGTCGCAACTGCAACGATCCCATGACGGCTGTGATGATGATCCAAGTTGCCGAATTTTAATCGGATAGCACCGCTTTTTGTCATTTAATGCATCAAGTGAGTTTTCTCGATATCTATTGGAGCAACATGTATGCCATGAGTGACGAGTTAAGCTTGTCGCTACAGTAAGCAGTGGATGAGATAACTATCCATTTGTTTTGTCTTGTATCCAGCGGGCAAGCGTAAAGGTAATTATTTGACTCATACTGCGAGGTATACGGCATGAACGCTCCAATTTGGCGCTTGAGTGCTATATATGCACTGATATGGCCGTCAATGAAATAGGCGACTCATCGCTGCGTTTGGTTATGAATGCGTAAATGCCTCATAAAGAAAACGACTTCGTTATAATGACGGAGGTCCTGCCGGCCAGTCGGTATCGAAGGGGAACGGCCG
This sequence comes from uncultured Gammaproteobacteria bacterium, assembly GCA_963810615.1. Classification (GTDB taxonomy): domain Bacteria; phylum Pseudomonadota; class Gammaproteobacteria; order DRLM01; family DRLM01; genus JARRQJ01. The sequence goes on from CAWEOA010000003.1 coordinate 108,723, forward strand.
CTGATCACTATTGAAGGTCAAGTAAAGAATGATCTGATAGGTGTAGGTGGCTAGTGCCTGACCTACTCCTCGCAACTGATAGTTAGTGCCGCCGGTGAAGAGTACCCAGAAATATTGCAATGCGATCACTGCTGCCGTAACGATTCTGGAAACACCATAGAGTAAGAAGACCACCAACATGAAGAACAATCGCAACCACACACTGCGAGACTTAATATTTCTTATGAATGATTTTATTGATTCAGGACTGTCTTTTTGTTCTGGCCCCGTGGGCTGTCCATTGTGGTTCATACTATATCCTCCTTTGAAGGTGATTAGGTGATCGCTTATTTTGATACGGTTGTCAGTGATGATGGTATCTTTTATTCGGTGATAAAAGCGGAAATAAGATATGTCTAGAGTAGATAGAATCGATTCTTTGTTCTTTGCGAGTTGATGAATGCTCTGTAACAATGTCACGCACAATATGTGACTAAGTCACGAAAATAATTATAAAAAATACGAAAAATAATTTGACAGACTATTTCGCTTGGTCTTTACTTAAAATGACACATGCAGAAATGCCCAAGGCAGAAGAAGTAATACCGGCAGTTTGAAGCGGAATAATCTGTCAACTGTATCACTGATGAGTCAGTTGGGTAATTCTGAAAAGCAGCCTACATATGTCTGGAAAAGGCATTGGGGTATGGGGAAGAAGTATTATGCCGACGATGTGCGCGGGCAATTTAGTCCGCCGATTATTGCTTAAGTCCCATCCTTGCCTTTATCAATCAGCTTCATTGATATGAAGTATGCGTTGTAGTCTTGCTACCCACTCGTGGTGAAAACCACGAGACATTATTTCGGTAGCGTTGTATTAACGGCTGGTTTAAGACGGTAGCTTTACCGTTAACACTTCGTTCGTTTTGACACAATTCGAACGAAGAGTCGCGCTTCTGCAGAATTGCGCGAGGAGTCGACTATTGCCCAGTTAAATCAAATTAGGAGTACGGATCATGAAATAAATAGCGCAGTTTCAACGCAATAACATGCCGGAAATAACCGGCCATTAGCACTGGAGGGATAAGCCATGAATAGCTTACTTAACTGCAGTATAAGGTTGTTTTGCGCCCTGTTGGTAACGGGTTCACAGATTGTTCATGCATCAGGAATCATCACAACTGATGCGGGTGGTGGCCAGCCTCCCGAGAATATACCAGCTATCTCAGCAGATATACAAGCGCAAAGTGTAGATGTTGATAGTGTGGGCGATTTATATATCGCCGGTGAATTTCGTGTGTTCAAAGTGAATACGGATGGTATCATTTCTACTGTCGCCGGTACGGGACGGATACCGGGACGAGGTACTTCGGGTTACAACGGTGACGGAATACCGGCTCTCGATGCCGATTTGTCCAACCCATCAGCTGTCGCCGTCGATTCCATAGGCAATCTGTATATCGCGGATCGCGATAATGGACGTATTCGCAAGGTAGATAGTGCGGGCATCATCAGTACGGTAGCCGGTGGTGGCTCGTTTTCATTCGATGACGAGGGTGGACCGGCAATCAATTCTCACCTGGGTTATCCCGCTGATATCGCATTTAGCGAAAACGGTGATCTGTATATTGCGGATTCCGACTATCATCGTATCCGCAAGATAGATGCAAATGGGATCATCACGACGGTGGTTGGCAACTGCACCTTAGCGAGTTGCTCCGGGTCTTTTAGTGGTGACGGCGGCTTGGCAAGTACGGCCGGCCTTAACCACCCGGCAGGCCTTGCTTTCGATGCGGACGGAAATTTATATATCGCCGACACCGGAAACAATCGCATTCGCAAGGTCGATGGCAATGGCATCATCACAACTGTAGCAGGCAATGGCCTGGCGGGATTCGACGGTGACGGCAGTGCGGCAATCAGTGCCAAATTAAACAGTCCCTCGGCTGTTGCAGTGGATGCCGCAGGTAATCTATATATTAATGATGGTGTCGCCGGGAGTAATTATTTTCCCGATTCCGGCAATCATCGTGTCCGTAAGGTGGATGCGTCAGGAATCATCACGACGATAGTGGGGAACGGTGCGGCCGGATTCAGCGGAGACGATGGGGTAGCTATCGATGCCCAGCTGAATTATCCATCCGGACTCGCGGTCGATGATCGCGGAAATCTGTTTATCGCCGATCGCGGCAACAACCGCGTTCGTAAGATAGGCGCGGATGCAAAAATTGTCACGGTGGTGGGTAACGGTTGGCATGGAGTTATTGGGGATGGTAATACAGCAAGCCTTGCCATGCTCAATTCACCCAGAGGACTCGCCATAGATGCAGCCGGAAACTTGTTTATCTCCGATACGCAGAACGATCGGATTCGGAAAGTGGATGCAAATGGGATAATAACTACCGTTGCCGGAATCGGATATGACCCTATGATAAATGGGGCAGGGGACGGTGAACCGGCCAGCGGGGCACAAATTAATAGTCCCGAGGGGATTGCAGTCGATGCCGGCGGCAGCCTCTACATTGCCGATGGTACGATCCGTAAGGTGGATGAATCGGGCATTATTACTACTGTTGCAGGAAATAGCGTGATGGGGCCTGGATACAGTGGCGACGGCGGTCCAGCAACCAGTGCGCAACTGAGCGATCCTCAAGGTGTAGCAGTCGATTCCGACGGAAATATTTATATCTCCGATACGGATAACGATAGCATTCGCAAGGTGGATACCAGTGGTATAATCACAACGGTCGTAGGTAATGGCACGCCCTATGTAGGAGTGCTTAACCATCCGCTAGGCATCGCAGTCGATGCCGGCGGCAATCTCTATATTGCCGACACATATAATAATGTAATCCGCAGGCTAGCCCCCACTGGAATTCTAACCACGGTGGTGGGCAATGGCAGTGCTTCCTTTAGCGGTGATGGTGGACTTGCCACCCAGGCGGGTCTTGATGCTCCTTCAGCTGTGGCCTTGGATAAGGCTGGGAATTTGTATATTCTCGATGCATATAATCAACGGGTTCGTAGGGTGGAAAATAATATCATATCCACGATTGCGGGTAATGGATTGTGGAATAGCACCTATGAATACGGCACTTTCAGCGGTGACGGCGGTGCCGCCGCCAGTGCCGGGCTTAGCTTTCCCCTGACGCAATTCTCCCTTGGGCTTGCAGTCGATTCCGTCGGTAATGTGTATATTGCGGATAATGGTAACAACCGGGTTCGACGTGTTGGTCTTAGCCTTTACGCCTCTGCCGGTCGGAACCAGTCGGTTATGGCCGAATCTACCGGCACCATTGACATAACATTGGACGGTAGCGGTTCCTACGACGCTGACGGTGATCCATTGACATACAGTTGGACCGGGACTTTCGGTACAGCGAACGGCATGAAGCCGTTAGTCACGCTGGACGTGGGTAACTGGGATGTGAATCTTACTGTCGATGACGGTCATGGGGATATTGCAACGGATACGGTGTCGATTATTGTCACCGCGCCGAATTCGCCCGCTGCGGATCTTGTCGTAAGTGATCTGTCCTCTAGTACCACGGCTCTATTGCCGGGTCAAACCTTGTCGGCCGTGACTACGGTGATGAACCAAGGGAACGTGGATACCGGTTTCTTCAGAGTGGCCTTCAGCCTCTCCACGGATACGGTTTACGGAAATGGTGATGACATCACCTTGTCCGGGGTGCTGTTGGTGGGTTCGCTGGCCGTCGATGATAGTTACACGGCATCGACGACGCTGACCGTGCCGTCCACGACGCCAGTAGGCAATTATTACCTCTGTGCTATGGCCGATAGCAACCTGGATCTAAATGAGGGTTATCATGAAGACAATAACACCCTGTGCACCAGCTCGCCGATTGCGGTGACCTATCCGGATCTGGTCATGACGGATGTCACACCTGCCGCGGCGACGGTGAATCAGGGGGATACCCTGGAAGTGAGCAATACTGTGAAAAACCAGGGGTTGATGCCTTCCGCTTCTTCCAGTGTGCAATTCCGGCTTTCACTGAATATGGTGTTCGGCGATGCGGATGACGTGCTGCTCAGCGCCACCCGACTCGTACCCACATTGGACCCAGGAGAATCCGACACGAGAACTACCCGGATCACGGTGCCTGCGACGACGCCGCCCAATACCTACTATCTATGTGCAAAGGCGGATTCGGGCAGCACGGTCCAAGAGATCGAAGAAAACAATAATGTCTTGTGTTCCCCCACCCTGGTGAGCGTACCGAAACCGGATCTGGTGGTCTCGGCGGTATCTACCAAGACGACGTCACGCAGGGCAGGTTCACAGATCAATATCTACAACGCCATCGTGAATCAAGGCGGCTCGAATGCCGGATCCTCAATCGTTGCGTTCCATCTTTCAAGCAATGCTAGCTATGGAGATGGGGACGACATAGTCTCGCCCACGACCCGGACGATAGGTTCCATGGCGATAGGTGCCAGGAGTGCCGGACCGACGTTCGTGAAAATACCCGCGGCCACGCCGGCGGGTGTTTACTATATGTGCGTGCGTGCGGATGATGCAGATTCGGTAGATGAATCGGACGAGGCCAATAATGCGGCCTGCACCGCTACGACGTTTACGGTTCACTAATCGTTAGTTACGGAATGAGGATGAAAATACGCGCAGGCGCAATAACTTTCGGTTATTGCGCCTGCGCGCTTTTAATGAGGGTGTATTGCCTATGAGGAGCACATGGAGAGCGAAGCGCCGGGTGGAGGCGCGGGCGCCGCAGACATCAATCGCCGTCACGATATGTGCTCCTCTTGAGGGGATTTACCCACAAGAGGAGGCTGTCAATATATTTTAGAAGAATCCCGCCATGGCGTAGGCCGTCTTTTTGAACATCAGATCCTGGGCGTCTTCCAGTTTCAAATTGACCTTTTCGGCGGTGGTGACGATGCGGGTGCGATATTCTTTCTTATTACTGAAAAGAAAGTAACCCAACCCCTGCTGCTAGCCGTTGCGTACTTATTTGTTGACACATACTGCCGGGTACGGACTCTGAAGCGGCTTCTCATTTGCCTGAGTCAAAAATAGCTAGCGGCTATTTTTTTCGTATGATCGCTCTGGAATATGACTGAGTCAAGATTTTATACCAAACCTAAAGATGTTTTTTAATCGGAGCATCGTATGGCTAGATATCAGGTAATTTATACAGCTTCCGAGCAGCTTGCCTCAATGTGGGAAGCATCGAGGAGGACAAGTTTGCGTGGGATAAGCAATTGCCGCCGTCCTTGGAGAATGGGTGCGGAATGTTCAAGTGACAGCTCTAAGGTTTTAGATTTGTAAAACAGATATATGCATCGTGAAGTTCATGACTTTGGGGCTAAAGGTGAGCCGAGGAGACGCGGATTGCTTGTCCATAACCAGCTTAGCTTTCGTTGAGGCAATGGCCAAATAGTGTTTGTCAAGCCATCGCCGAGCGATCACGGCTGGGCTAGAATGCTCATCATGACCCCCGGCTTTATCCATCTCCGCGTTCACAGCGAATATTCCCTGGCCAACGGCGTGGTGCGCGTCAAGCCTTTGGTGAACGCCTGCGTGGCGGCAGGGTTGCCGGCGGTGGCCATTACCGATCAGTGCAACCTGTTTGCCATGGTGAAGTTCTATAAGGCCGCCATGGCGGCGGGGGTGAAACCCCTGATCGGCGTGGATCTGTGGGTGCATAACGAGGTCGACCCCCATCAGCCCGGCCGCCTGGTGCTGTTGTGCCAGAACCGCGAGGGCTATCTCAATCTGACTCGCCTGATCTCGCGCAGTTATATAGAGGGTCAGGAACGGGGCGTGGCAACCATCCATAAGGAATGGCTGCAGGGGGCGAGTGCGGGTTTGATTGCCCTGTCCGGCGGCAGGGGCGGCGACGTGGGCCAGGCACTGCTGGCCGGTAATCGCGCTGCCGCTGAGGCGGCACTGGCGGAGTGGGCGAGCTTGTTTCCCGGGCGATTCTATATAGAAGTGCAACGCACCGGCCGTCCCCAGGATGAAGAGTATCTGCATGAGGCGGTCAGCCTCGCCACTGCCGAAGGCATGCCGGTGGTGGCGACCAATGATGTGCACTTCCTGAAGCGCGAGGATTTCGAAGCCCACGAGGCGCGAGTCTGCATCCACGACGGCCGGGTACTGAATGATCCACGCCGTCCGCGGCATTATTCCGAATGGCAGTATCTGCGTACCCCGGCGGAGATGGCGGAGTTGTTCGCCGATCTTCCCGAGGCCCTGGAAAACACGGTCGAAATCGCGCGACGCTGTAATCTGGAGTTGACCCTGGGTCAGGCGGTGCTGCCGGAGTTTCCCATCCCGGCAGGTATGACCACTGACGAGTATTTCCGTCAGCAAGCGTGGGAAGGACTGGAACGACGTCTAGCATCTCTGTTCGATTCGGCGGCGCCGGCCTTTGCCGAACAACGCAAGGAATATGACGAGCGTCTCGAGATCGAGCTCGATGTGATCATCAAGATGGGCTTTCCCGGTTACTTTCTGATCGTCGCCGACTTCATTCGCTGGGCCAAGCATAACGATGTGCCGGTGGGGCCGGGACGCGGTTCCGGGGCGGGGTCCCTGGTGGCCTATTCCCTGGATATTACTGACCTAGATCCAATACGTTATGACTTGCTTTTCGAGCGGTTTCTCAATCCGGAGCGGGTATCCATGCCCGACTTCGACGTGGATTTCTGTATGGAGGGCCGCGACCGGGTCATCGACTATGTGGTCCAGCGCTACGGCCGCGAGCGGGTGTCGCAGATCATCACCTACGGCTCCATGGCGGCCAAGGCGGTGGTGCGCGACGTCGGACGGGTGCAGGGTCATCCCTACGGTTTTGTCGATCAGATCGCCAAGCTCATTCCCTTTGAACTGGGTATCACCCTCGACAAGGCCTTGGAGCAGGAAGAGCAGTTGCGGCAGCGATACGAAAACGAAGAGGATGTGCGCGACCTCATCGACCTGGCACGCAAGCTCGAGGGTATGGCGCGTAATGCCGGCAAGCATGCCGGCGGTGTAGTGATCGCGCCGTCCGAACTTACCGACTTCACGCCCCTGTTCTGTGAATCCGGCGGCAGCGGCACGGTGACCCAGTTCGACAAGGATGACGTGGAGGCCGTGGGCCTGGTGAAGTTCGACTTCCTGGGCCTGCGCACCCTGACCATCATCGATTGGGCGGTAAAGATCATCAATAGCCAGCGCCGGGAAACGGGCGAGGACTTGCTCGATATTACCCGCATCCCCTTGAACGATGCAGCCACCTTTACCCTGTTGAAGCGCTGTACCACGACCGCGGTATTCCAATTGGAATCTCAGGGCATGAAGGATCTCATCAAGCGCCTGCAGCCGGATTCCTTCGAAGATATCGTGGCGCTGGTGGCCTTGTTCCGTCCCGGTCCGCTGCAATCGGGCATGGTGGATGACTTCATCAACCGCAAGCACGGCCGCATCAAGGTCGAATATCCGCACCCCGAGCTGGAGACCATCCTCAAACCCACTTACGGCGTGATCCTCTATCAAGAACAGGTGATGCAAATCGCGCAGGTGCTGGCCGGTTACACCCTGGGTGGCGCGGATCTGTTGCGCCGCGCCATGGGCAAGAAGAAACCGGAGGAGATGGCCAAGCAGCGTGAGATCTTCGTGGAGGGCGCCAAGGCGCGCGGTGTGGCGGAGAAGACCGCCACCTATATCTTCGACTTGATGGAGAAGTTTGCCGGCTACGGTTTCAACAAGTCGCATTCCGCGGCCTACGCACTGGTGTCGTATCAGACTGCGTGGCTGAAGGCCCATCATCCCGCGGCGTTCATGGCGGCGGTGATGTCGGCGGATATGCATAACACCGACAAGGTGGTGACCTTCATCGACGAGAGTCATCACATGGGATTGGAGATCCTGCCTCCGGACGTCAATCGCAGTACCACGCGTTTTGCGGTGCAGGACGACAAGACTATCTGCTATGGTCTGGGCGCGATCAAGGGTGTAGGCACCGCCGCCACTGACAGCCTGGTGGCGGAGCGCGATCAGGGTGGCCGTTATGAGGATTTGTTCGATTTTTGCCGGCGTGTCGATCTGCGCAAGATGAACCGCCGCGCCTTGGAGGCCTTGGTGCGCTGCGGCGCCCTGGATCACATGGGTCCCAATCGCGCTAGTTTGATGGCGTCGCTGGCTGGCGCCCTGCAATTGGCGGAGCAGCATGGCCGCGATGAGGCGGCGGGCCAGGACGATCTGTTCGGCAGTCTGGCGCTCAGTACGCCGCAGGATCACGCCCCAGTCAGCGCGCGCTTCGTGGAAGCGCCGGAGTGGAGCGACCGGGAACGCCTGGAGGGCGAGAAGGAGACCCTGGGCCTGTATCTCACCGGCCATCCCATCGAGCAGTATCAGGAAGAATTGGCTAATTTCGTCAAGCTGCGCATCGTCGATATCAAACCGGAGCGCGAACAAAAGGTGATCGTGGCGGGACTGGTGGTGGCGATCCGCGCCCGCAACAGTCGCCGCGGCGACCGCATTGCCTTCGTCACCCTGGATGACCGGAGTGGGCGTATTGAACTTGCCGTTTTTTCAGAAGCTTATAATAAATATCGAAACTTGATTGTGAAGGATAAGCTGCTGGTGGTGGAGGGCACGGTGAGCGTGGATGAGTACTCCGGCGGCTTCAAGATGAGCGCCGAGCAGATCTTCGATATCGATCAGGCGCGCGAGCAGTATGCCCGTCGCCTGGAGATCGGCATCGACGGCAACCGCTTGGGCAACGGCTTTCCCGGTTCTCTGGCGCAGGTGCTGGAGCCGTTCCGCGAGGGGCGCTGCCAGGTGTGCCTGGAATACCAGGGGAACGCAGCCTTGGCCAAATTGCTGTTGGGGCCGGAGTGGCGGGTGCGGCCCAGCGAGGTGTTATTGCATCGCCTCAGAGAATTGGCGGGGGAAGACAAGGTGAGGGTGGTATATTAGCCATCAGCTATCAGCGGTCAGCTTTGTTAGAGAAGGACTGTAATTCGGGGGTTCACATCCTTCGTCATGCTGGCGGAAGCCGGCATCCAGGAAGTATTGAATTCGCCGGAATGACGAATTGAATTATTTAGAACATTCTTGGCTATACTCTTCGTGTACTGATATTAAGCTGATAGCTGATAGCTGATAGCTGATAGCTGATAGCTGATAGCTGATAGCTGATAGCTGATCACTTTGCTAAAATGAAGCTTCCTGAATTTAATAGAATGTCTCATGAAACATAGCTTTCTCGATTTCGAACAACCCATTGCCGAGCTTGAAGCCAAGATTGAAGAGTTGCGCTACGTCAGCAACGACAACGAGATCAATATCTCCGAGGAGATCACCCGCTTGGAAGCGAAGAGCAAGACGCTTACCGAAGCCATTTTTGCCAAGTTGACCTCCTGGCAGATTGCGCAATTGGCGCGCCACCCGGAACGGCCCTATACCCTGGATTATATCGAACGCATTTTCACCGATTTCGAAGAGCTGCACGGTGATCGCGCCTTCGGCGATGATCCCGCCATCGTCGGTGGGGTGGCGCGCCTGGACGCTAGGCCGGTGATGGTGATCGGGCAACAGAAAGGCCGTGACACCAAGGAAAAGGTGCGGCGTAATTTCGGCATGCCCCGTCCCGAAGGTTATCGCAAGGCCATGCGCTTGATGCAGATGGCGGAGCGATTCAAGATGCCGATCCTGACTTTCATCGATACGCCCGGCGCCTATCCGGGCATTGATGCCGAAGAGCGTGGGCAAAGCGAGGCCATCGCCCGCAATCTGTTCGTGATGTCGGCCTTGAAGGTACCCATCGTCTGTACCGTGATCGGCGAGGGCGGTTCGGGCGGCGCGCTGGCTATCGGCGTGGGCGACCGCATCCTTATGCTGCAGTACAGCACCTATTCGGTGATCTCGCCGGAAGGTTGCGCGTCCATCCTGTGGAAGAGTGCCGACAAGGCCGCCGATGCCGCCGAGATCATGGGCATTACCACCGTGCGCTTGAAAAAGCTCAATCTGGTGGATACGGTGATAAAGGAACCCTTGGGCGGCGCGCACCGCAATATGGATGAAACGGCGCAACGTTTGAAACAGGCGTTACTGGATAATGTCGAAGTGTTGAGCGGTCTCAGCGCCGATGACCTGGTAAAGAAGCGCTACGAGCGCCTCATGCAGTTCGGAAACTTCACTACGCGTCGTCAGTAAGCCGGTGGATGTCCGTCGCCGTCAGACACCCTTTTCTCCCGAGGGTCTAGCCGCGATCCTGCAGGACCTTCCCTCCGTGTCGCGGTTTTGGCTGGCATACAGCGGCGGTTGTGATTCACACGTCCTGCTCCATGCCGCTGCGCAATTACGCGCAAACGATGCGGCACAAGTCTTTCACGCCGTGCACGTCGATCACGGTCTGCAGGCGGACTCCGCCGAGTGGGCGCGGCATTGTGCGGTGGTCTGCGAGGGATTGGAGCTGCCGTTTACACTGTTGCAGGTGGATGCGCGCGGCGGCGGCGGTGAAAGTCCGGAGGCGGCGGCGCGTCACGTCCGCTATCGAGCGCTGGCCGGTTTGATGCGATCCGGTGATTGTCTGCTTACCGCACACCATCAGGACGATCAGGCTGAAACCTTATTATTGCAATTGCTGCGCGGCGGGGGACCCCACGGCTTGGCAGCCATGCCGGCGCTGAGCGCATTCGCTGCCGGTATGCATGCCCGACCCTTGTTGGGTTTTTCCCGTCGAGATCTGCGGGACTACGCGCAAGGCCACGCATTGCAGTGGATCGACGACCCGAGCAATGCCGATAGCGGATTTGATCGCAATTATCTGCGTAACAGCGTAATGCCTAGCCTGCGTGAGCGCTGGCCGGCTGTGGCGCGGGTGCTGGCGCGCGGCGCCGGCCATCAGGCGGAGGCGGCACAGTTACTGGATGAACTGGCGGCGGAGGATTTGCGTGGCTGTGATGCGACCGAAGATAGTTTGCGCCTCAGCGCCTTGTTGGCGCTGGATGCGGCACGGCAGCGCAATGTATTGCGCTACTGGTTGAAGAGCCTGGGTTTCAAACTGCCCGATACGGTGCGGCTCGCCCAAGTGCAGCATGAGTTGCTGCATGCCGCGCCGGATCGCTCACCCGAGGTGCGTTGGGAGGGCGTAGTAGTGCGGCGCTATCGCGATCGAGTGTATGCCGTAACGCCGCAAGTCCTGATGGATAACGAGACAATAATACCGTGGGATCCAGCGCAAGCCTTAACACTGCCCGACGGCAGCAGCCTGCTGGCCGTGACCTCCACCGGCGAGGGGATCAAACGCGCCTTATGCCGGCAGCAAGCGGTGACGGTGCGTTACCGCCGGGGCGGCGAGGAGTGCCAAATCGCGCCGCACGCCGTTACACGCCCACTCAAAAAATTACTGCAGGAGGCCGGTGTCCCGCCCTGGGAGCGGGAACGTATTCCGCTCATCTATATCGGCGAACAATTGGCGGCGGTGGCGGGACATTGGGTATGCGCCCCGTGCCGGGCGGCAGAGAACGAAGAGGGAATAGTTTTCGAGTGGTGCCGCACCACACAGGGAGGCAGGTGATGGTGAAGGCGACGCGCCAGCTGAGTGTGGTGATCCCCGGCCTGTTCGGTCCGGCGGAGATCGAGCAGCTTCCGGAGGTCTGGCAGGATTTATCGCTGCAGGCCTTGGAGGGTTTGTTGAGTCGCTCTCGGTCGAGCAATATAGATGGACGAGGTCTGGAGCAGACGTTGTTTAAACTCTTCAATCTCAGCGTTGGCCGCGGCGATGATATACCCGTTGCCGCCCTCACCCGGCAATGGGAAGCACAGGATGCGGGCGGCTATTGGTGGCTACGGGCCGATCCGGTGCATCTTCGCGCCGACCGTGATCGTATCGTTATGTTGGGTAATCAGATGCTGGATATCTCCGCCGAGGAGTGTCGCGAGCTTGTCTTGGAGCTCAATCGTCATTTCAGCTCTGAAGACTGGATGCTCGATGCGGCCAATGCGCGGCGCTGGTTTGTACGCCTCGATAAGGATCCGCAGATCGCTACCACGGCCCTGTCCGATGTCGTGGGCCGGGATATCCTCCACCATATGCCTCATGGCAAGGCGGAGCGGCATTGGCGCAGTATGATGAATGAAGTGCAGATGGTGTTGCACTCCAGTCGGATCAATCAGGAACGCGAGGCGCGGGGCGCGCCGGTGATTAACAGCCTGTGGTTTTGGGGCGGAGGCCGTTTGCCGTGTCCTGCGTCAGTGAACTGGTCGCAGTTGTGGAGCAATGATGGCTTCAGCCAGAGTTTGGCGGCACTGATGCGCGTCCCGGGTGCTTCCTTACCGTCCGATGCCGCCGAATGGTTGGAGGACGATACGCCGGGCGAACAGTTGTTGGTAATGGACGGACTGCAGGAAAAGATCCAATTCGCCGATGTGGAAGCCTGGCGGGAATATGTACAGACCCTGCATGATGCTTGGTTTGCCCCATTGTTTGCAGCCCTTAAGCAACAGCGGCTGGCGGCATTGAACCTGTATCCCGCGGATGGCAGGGTATTGCGCTTGAGCGCCGGGGATGCGCGGCGCTGGTGGGTGAGGCGGCGACCGCTGGCGCAGTGGTTGTAGTGGTGGTTTTTCCATGCACATAAGCGACGACAGCATACGAACATGAATAAGATCATCGTCAGACGTGACATCGGCTCGACGGCGGATGGCTTACCCGGCGATCTCCATCCGGTGTTGCGCCGTATTTATCTGTCTCGCGCATTGAGCGATGCGCGTGAGTTGCACTACGCCTTGGACGCTTTACATCCCTTTACCGCGCTGTCGGGCATCGATGCCGCCTGCGAATTGTTATCCGCCGCTTTGCAAGAACAGCAACGTATCCTGATCGTCGCCGATTTCGATGCCGACGGCGCCACCAGTTGCGCCGTGGCCGTACGCGGTTTGCGCCTGCTGGGCGCGCGGGATGTACGCTACGTGGTTCCCAATCGTTTTGACTTCGGATACGGATTGACGCCGGAGATTGTTGCGGTGGCGGCGCAGCAGCAGCCCGAACTGCTGATCACCGTGGATAACGGCATCTCCAGCATCGAAGGCGTCGCCGCGGCGCGGGAGCGGGGTATGCGGGTACTCATTACCGATCATCACCTGCCGGGTGCGGTGTTGCCGGCGGCCGACGCCATCGTCAATCCCAATCAGCCCGTTGATAATTTTCCCAGCAAGAATCTGGCGGGTGTCGGCGTGATCTTCTATGTATTGATGGCCTTGCGCGCCCGCCTGCGCGAGGAGCAGTGGTTTGCCCGCAGCGGCTGCGCCGAACCCAATCTCGCGCAGTTGCTGGATCTGGTGGCCTTGGGCACGGTGGCCGATGTGGTGCCGCTGGATTACAACAACCGCATTCTGGTCAGTCAAGGTTTGGCCCGCATCCGCGCCGGGCGCTGTTGCGCCGGGATACAGGCGCTGCTGGCGGTAGCGGGACGCAATGCGCGGGAGTTGGTCGCCGCCGATCTGGGTTTCGCGGTGGCGCCGCGCTTGAATGCGGCAGGGCGATTAGAGGATATGACGCTGGGTATTGAGTGCCTGCTCAGCGACGATCTTACCCAGGCGCGGATGATGGCGGCACGCCTAGATCAACTCAATCAGGAACGGCGTGCCATCGAGGTGCAGATGCAGGAAGATGCCATAGCGGAGCTTGAATCCTTATCGCTCAGCGAGGACGATCCCCAGTTGCCCATCGGCGTGTGTCTGTTTCAAGAGCATTGGCACCAAGGCGTGATCGGCATCCTCGCTTCGCGTATTAAGGATCGCCTACACCGGCCGGTGATCGCCTTTGCACCGGCCAATGACGACGAGATCAAGGGTTCGGCACGCTCGGTTCCCGGTGTACACATTCGTGATGTCCTGGATGCGGTGGCCGCGCATCATCCGGGGCTGGTGAGTAAATTCGGCGGACACGCCATGGCCGCCGGCCTGAGCCTGCCACGACAAAACTTTGCCGCTTTCAGCGTCGCCTTTGACGAGGAAGTACGTCGTCACCTGGCGGCTGATGATTTGCGCGGCGTTATCATGAGCGACGGCGAATTGGTGCCCGAAGACTTGAACCTGGACATGGCGGAACTGCTGCGTTCGTCGGGTCCGTGGGGACAGACCTTTCCCGAGCCGCTGTTCGACGGCTTGTTCGAGATCGTCAGCCAGCGTGTCGTCGGCGAGCGCCATCTCAAAATGGTGGTGAAGATTCCGGGTTATGACAAGTTGCTCGATGCCATCGCCTTCAATACGGAAGAGCAGGCCTGGCCGCGGGAGTGTGCTCAGGCACGGGTGGCGTATAAGCTGGACGTAAATGAGTATCGCGGTCAGCGCAGCGCCCAGTTGCTGGTGGAACACATCGAGACGATGTGAGGTGATAGCGATGAATGTAAATGATTGTTAAATGCCCTTGCGTAGCAGCGGTGCTTACTCTATTCTTTTCGAATTCACTATAAAGTGAAAGTGTCCACGTAAGCCATGCTTAGATTGTCCAGCCTGTTCCTGGTAGCGGCGCTGCTTTTTTCACAAGCGGCGTTGCTCGATCACGAATACGATTTTGCCGCCCATAAATCCGGCGACACCTGCGTCACCTGCCTTCACGCTACGCCCTTAAGCCATGCCCTGACGGGCGCGATCGCCCTGGTTTTGCCCTTGCCTGTCGCCAACACCGAATTCCATGTCCTCGATCTGCAAATTGCCAAGTTAGCCGCTCTGGCATATCGCGCTCGCGCGCCGCCCTCCGTCATCTCCGTTTAATTCCTGATCCATATGCCGGGCACCGCCACGTCCTGCGGCGCGGCCGTGCTTGAGCAAAATTTATTTACGAAGTCAGCGACGCTGAGATATTTGCGTGCGTCGCGCTATGTTTGTGGAGGAATACAAATGCATCGTCGTCTACTTTGCGTGGCCGTTACGGCCGCGCTCGCCGGACCCGCTTGGTCCGCAGAACCGTCCGTTACCGACCAGCCTTTGCAAACGCTGGAGCAGCGGGTCGACAGCCTGGAAACCGCTTCCAGCGCCAGCCCACCGGCTTCGGCAGGCAGTTTCAATCCGGCGGTTTCGCTGGTCCTTTCCGGCATCTATACCAATCTCTCCAAGGACCCGGCCAATTATCGCATCACTGGATTTCCGGTGGCGCCGGGTACGGATGTAGGACCGGGTCAGCGCGGTTTCAGCCTTGCCGAGAGCGAACTGGCCATATATGCCAACATCGATCCGTACTTCTACGGCGGGATGAATTACTCCCTGCATGCGGATGATACCGCTTCGGTGGAACAGGCCTTCATCGAAACCATCGCCCTCAGCAATGGTTTGAGCGTGAAGGCCGGGCGATTCTTTTCCAGCATCGGTTATCTCAACTCCCAACACAGTCACGTCTGGGATTTTGTCGATGCGCCTTTGGTCTACCAGGCGTTTCTCGGCGGGCAATTCGGCGACGATGCCGTGCAGGTCAAGTGGCTGGCACCCACCGATACTTTCCTTGAGGTGGGCGGCGAACTGGGACGCGGTCGTCCCTTTCCCGGCAGCGATCGCGATAAGAACGGCGTGGGCGCCAGTACAGTGTTTGCCCATCTCGGCGGCGATATAGGCCTGAGCAGCAGCTGGCGGGCGGGTTTGTCAGTGCTGAGCACCGCACCGCAGGATCGGGAATTCGAGGCCGCCGATCTCGGCGGCAATATCGTAACCAACAGTTTCAGTGGTCACAGCCGGACGTGGATAGCCGATGCAGTGTGGAAATACGCGCCTAACGGCAATCCGGTCTACACCAATTTCAAGCTGCAAGGCGAATACATGCAGCGCCACGAAAACGGTGACGTGACCGACGCCGCCGCGAATATGGCGGCTTACGATGCCAAGCAATCAGGCTGGTATCTGCAGGCCGTCTATCAGTTCATGCCGTACTGGCGGATCGGGCTGCGTACCGAACGCTTGGATCACGGTTCGGTGGATTACGGCGCGAACAATGCCAGTCTGGCGCGTTACAACTTCAATCCGTCACGCAACAGCGCGATGGTGGATTTTTCGCTCAGCGAATTCAGCCGTATCCGTCTGCAGCTCGCCGAAGACAAATCGCGTCAGGACAGTACCGACCATCAGGTATACGTGCAATACCTGGTGAATATTGGCGCTCACCCTGCCCATCAATATTGATTTGAGGAGTATCGATTATGAAAAGATTGCTAATAGCCTTGTCGATTATGGCGAGTGTCGTTCTGAGTCCCTATGTTGCGGCTCTGGATATCTTTGCCTGCGAGCCGGAGTGGGGCGCCCTGGCCCAGGAACTGGGCGGTGACCGCGTCTCGATTTATACGGCCACCAACGCCTTTCAGGATCCGCACCAAATCCAGGCCAAGCCCAGCCTGCTGGCCAAGGCGCGCCGCGCTAATCTGGTGGTGTGCACCGGTTCGGAACTGGAAATCGGTTGGCTGCCGGTGGTGTTGCGCCAATCGGGCAATGATAGCGTGCAGCCGGGCAAGCCCGGTTACTTCGAGGCCGCCAGTTACGTGCGCAAGCTCGAGGTGCCGACTCGCCTCGATCGCGCCGACGGCGATATTCATCCGGGTGGTAATCCGCATATACAAACCGATCCGCGCAATATCGCTTTAGTAGCCACCGCCCTGGCGCAGCGTATGGGCGAAATCGATCCGGCCAACGCGGCCTATTATCAAACGCGCTACGCTGATTTTTCCGCGCGCTGGCAGGCGGCGCTGAAACGCTGGGATCAAGAGGCGGCACCTTTGCGCGGTGTGGCGATCGTGGTGCATCACAAGGCCTTTGCCTATCTGGAGAACTGGCTGGGCCTCAAGGAAGTGGCGCAGCTCGAACCTAAACCCGGTGTCGAACCCACCAGCGCTCACCTCGCCGAGGTCCTGGATCAGCTGAAACGGCAACCGGCCAAGATGGTGGTGCGTGCCGCCTATAATGACGACCGGGCTTCCAATTGGCTGGCGGAGCGCGCCAAGATCCCCGCAGTGATGGTGCCTTTCACCGTTGGCGGAACGGACAAGGCCAAGGACTTGTTCGGTCTGTTCGACGATACGGTGCAGCGCCTGTTGGATGCGGCGCGATGAACTGGGAAGGATTTGATCTCAGCATCCTCGGGCCCGCGTTTTGCGCGGGCCTGCTGGTGTTGTCTACCCATGTTCCCATGGGCCGGCAGGTTCTGGCCCGCGGTATCGTGTTCATCGATCTCGCTATCGCTCAGATAGCTGGTCTGGGGGTCATCGCCGCGGATGCATTGGGTTGGGAGCCACAAGGCTATGCGGTGCAGGTCGCGGCGGTCAGCTCCGCACTGCTGGGTGCCGCGCTGCTGACCTTCACCGAGCGGCGCTGGCCGGATATGCAGGAGGCCTTGATCGGCGTGTTGTTCGTGCTGGCCGCCTGCGCTGGATTGTTGTTGCTGGCTAACAACCCTCATGGCGGGGAACATCTGAAGGATTTACTGGTCGGGCAGATCCTGTGGGTGAGTTACAAGCAACTGATCCCCGTCGCGTTGCTGTACGCGCTCATCCTGGCGTTGTGGTTCACGGTCCGTGCCAAACTGGGGCCGATAGGTTTCTACGCGATGTTCGCGATAGTAGTCACGGCCTCCGTGCAACTGGTGGGCGTCTATCTGGTCTTCGCCAGCCTGATCATTCCCGCCTTGGCCGGCCGTTTTTATACCCCGCACCGTCAGTTGCCGATCGGCTACGCCATCGGCGTATTGGGTTATGCCCTGGGCCTCGCGTGCTCCGCGATCTTTGATTTGCCCTCGGGGGCGGTAGTGGTGTGGTCCTTGGCGCTGTGCGGCATCGCCTTCGCTGCAGGTGGCAAAGGAACTGACCCGCAAGAATGGGAATGAGTAAACGTTGCAGCTCGTACGCAGTTTTATTAACAGCGGAGAAAGGAGCGAAATGAAAATGCCGATTGCCATGCGCCGACATTGCGCACTAATTCTATTCCTGGTCTCGAGCATGTTCTATGGTTGCGCGTCCAGCGGCGCCATGGCGGGAGCCGGTCACTTAACTATAGTCAGGCTATCCTCCGATCATGCCGACATTGGCACCGTCTACGCTCGTAAAAGCGGCGAGAGTATCGATCTTGCCGGCAAGGTGAAATTCAAACGAGCCGTGCTGGGTATCCCGCGGGACAGCTTGCTTGTTACTGTCGTCGGCCCTACAGGCAAGGTGTTGTATACGACACATGCGAATTACTATCGCTACGGCAAGCCAATCAAAAAATCTGATACTTTCAGCTTTGCAATGAGCATTCCCGTAATGACGCCCAAGGGAAGCACTGTGCGGCTCGTGAATGACGAAAGTGTGTAGCCATATCCCATGCCGGATTGTGATGAATATGTAATTTTCATTGAGTTCAGCGTTTGGGGGAGGAATCGGGTCAGGGCGCGGCGGCGAGATTTTGCGTGCAATTGAATCCGGCAATGCCGGGGGGCGGCGGGGGCAGGGCATAAGCAGGCGGATTCCAGGGTTCGGCTTACGGTGTAGCAGGGCGTGCAGCATGGATTTTGAACCACGATATGCGGGGGATCATTAGGGATCTTAATTCATAAGGCCGCGGCTGAGAGGAGTGAGGCGCTACCTGACTAGAGGGTGGGTGGCAGGATTGCCATTAGCTAAAGCACACAGCACGCTAAGTAAAATACATAAATATAAATAAGTTATGTTAATTTTGGCGCTTTTCCCGATAAGAAACAAAAGGGATGTGCGTAACATCCGCAATCCGGCCTTGCTTTATGAATGATAATCATTATCATGTGCATTTATATTTATTATGGATGTCTGGTCAGGAGGGCGTGTGTTCGGTCGTAGTGTCGTAGCTAACCTCGTATTCTTTGTCATGGCGATGCCCGGTCCGGCAATGGCTGCAGCGCCGACTCAGACAATTGCAATTCACAAAGAGGGATTTGTACCCGCACATCTGGAACTATCCCCGGGAGTCAAGGTGAAGCTTACGATTACCAATGAGGGTGATCTCCCCGCTGAGTTCGAGAGTTTCGATCTATCGCGCGAAATCATTGTCCCTGTGAATCAATCGGTAACAGTTTTTGTGGGTCCGCTCCGTGCCGGGCAGTATGAGTTCTTCAATGACTTTAATCCCGCTATGCGGGGAAACATCACGGTAAAGCCCGCCAATGAAGAGATGAACTGACCATGCTCGCCACGGCAATTATTTTATTTAGAGAGGTCTTGGAGGCGGCTCTGATCATCGCTATTGTCATGGGTGCGAGTCGAGGTATTGCGCGGCGGGGACGCTGGGTTGCGGGTGGAATTTTACTAGGCGTTATTGGTGCATCCATGATAGCGCTCCTGGCCTCGGATATCGCATTGAAATTCGAAGGTAGGCTATCGGCGATACTGAACGCCATTATTCTTCTCAGTGCAGTCGCGTTACTCACCTGGCATAACGTCTGGATGAAATCCCATGGCCGTAAGCTGGCGGCGGACGTAGCGACGGTGGGAGAAGACGTGGAGACGGGTAGACAACCATTGACGGCGTTAATGCTCCTGACTTTTGCCGCAGTGATGCGTGAGGGATCAGAGGCGGTATTGTTTATCTGGGCGATTGCGACTAGCGGCCAACAAGGTATAGATTTGGCGTCGGGCGCATTGGTTGGCATCGTAGCCGGCGTGCTGGTTGGTGCGCTGCTGTATCGCGGCTTGTTAAAATTTCCGCTCCGCCATTTCTTTTCACTCACAAGCTGGATCATCCTGCTGCTGACCGCCGGGCTTTCCGCGCAGGCGGCGGGTTTTCTTAACCAGGCGGATCTACTGCCGGCATTAGGCGGCCAATTATGGGACACCTCTCATTTGTTGAGCCAAGCAAGCCTCCCTGGCCAGCTTTTGCATACCCTGATCGGCTACATCGCACGACCGTCCGGTATCGAAGTAGTGTTCTATGTCGGCACTATTCTAATAGTGCTTACCCTGATGCGGCTGTTTGGTAAATCAACTCCCCGGGCGGCATGACATCAGCGGATCACCATCCGACAACGACATCCTGATATCGATCCTTTCCATAATGCCACTGATTGTTCGGCGTTCCGGGATTGAGCCGATTCACAACTGGAAATTGAATATTGCGGGGTATGTCGCGATGTGCGCCATCAAGCTGGTCTATTTCTCGAGTATGCGCCGAGGCTTGAGAATAGTGATTTATACCGCCATGCTCAATAGCGTCTTGACGGCGCATGCCGCGTACGCAAATGATTTCAACGTCTATTCGCCCTATGTAATTCAGGGTAGTAGTGAAATCGAATATAGCGGATACAGTACTCAGGACGCCGCTTCCTCTCTTGACGGTGCCCGTGCTTATGACTTTTCAGTAGCCTATGGTGTAAGCCGTTGGTGGAAGGCGGAGATCTATTTTGCGCAATACAGCCGGGATCCCGGCGACAAAACAAGACTTACGGGGAGCGAATTCGAAAATTTTTTCCAATTGGCGCCGATGGGTGAATATTGGATGGATCCGGGGTTTCTCATTTCTTACGGACATATAAAGGCATCGAGCCAGTCCGATACGGTCGAATTCGGACCTTTATTTGCGAAAAGAATCGGCCGAGTTAATCAGCGCTTAAATCTGATTTGGGAAAAAGAGATCGGCGCAGCAGCAAGCGGAAAATACGAATTTCGCTCGGCTTACAGTATCAGCTATAAGTTTGCACCAGCCTTCCGGCCGGGCGTAGAAGCTTATTATCGACCCAATGACAGCGCTTCACAGCTGGGGCCGGTAATCAGCGGTGAATTTTACTCAAAGGCGGGGCGCGAATTAGAGTACAGAATCGGGCTGTTATTCGGCGCGAATTCAACAGCACCGGATCGAACCATCGTCACGGCGTTGGAATTCGAATTTTAAATAGCGACTCGTATTCCAGACTTCTATGGTTCTACGCTTACACCTTTCCAGCAGGCTATGTAGTCCTTGATGTGCTTGGCGGCGGATAAAGGATCTGGATAGAACGCAGGCTGCGTCGATATTGACTTCACCATCTACATCCACATGATAGTAGCTGGCGACTCCCTTCCATCCGCATACGGTGTGTGTCACTTGGGTGCAGATAGCGGTGATCGACGGCATGGTGCGGGAAGTAATAATTTCCTTCCACAATGTGGCAGAGTTCGCTATCGGCGAGCACTGCGCCTTTGAATAGGACTCTGGGCATGGTAACCTCGGCTTGCAATGAATTTAGAGATCTTGCTACAGGCTATATGAAGCCAGTTAGGAGCCAAGAGATGTCGTCGCCGGCGGATAAAATCCTGGGAAATGCAGCGAGTGGGTCGGAACGTCAAGCGCTGGCGATGCGTTACTCCGCTGTGCGCGGCACCAGCGAAAAATTATGTGCGCCGCTGTTGGCCGAGGACTGCTGCATGCAGACCATGCCGGACGTCAGCCCGCCCAAATGGCATCTCGCCCACGTGAGCTGGTTCTTCGAAACCTTTCTGTTGAAGCCGTTTTTAACCGGATACCGCGAATTCGAACCGCGCTTCGCCGTGCTGTTTAATTCCTATTATGAAGGTGCTGGGGCGATGCATCCCCGGGCTCAACGAGGATTCCTGTCGCGGCCACCGCTACAGCAGGTCTACCGCTATCGCCAGCACATCGACGAGCATATGAAGTTGCTGATGGAGACCGTGTCCGAAGACCGCTGGCGGGAGGTGTCATTTCGCGTGATCCTCGGCCTGCATCACGAACAGCAGCATCAGGAATTGCTGCTTACCGATATCAAACACATCTTCGCCTCGCAGCCGCTGCGCCCGGTTTATTGCGACGCCGGATCGGAGGTGAGCTCGCTATCGCGGGCGCCGGTATGGCATGAATTTGCGGGTGGTATCCACGAGATCGGATATCGCGGCAAGGATTTTTGTTACGACAATGAAACGCCACGCCATCGTGTCTATCTGGAAGATTATCGCTTGGCTTCGCGCCCGGTCACTAATGGCGAATTCCTGGAGTTTATGGCGGATGGTGCTTATCGGCGTCCTGAGCTATGGCTGGCGGAGGGATGGCGCACGGTGCGGGAAAGAGATTGGCTGGCGCCGCTTTACTGGGAATTGAGCGATAATAATTGGCACTATATGACCCTGTCCGGTATGCGCGCGGTGGATGAGTATGAACCGGTTTGTCATGTGAGTTATTACGAGGCGGATGCCTATGCCCGCTGGGCGGGTAAGCGCCTGCCCAGCGAAGCGGAGTGGGAGGTGGCGGCGCAGGACGTTGCGATCAGCGGTAACCTCCAGGGCGAGGGTCGGTATCATCCGGTGGCCGCCCAAGGAACGGGCATGGTTCAGCTCTATGGTGATGTGTGGGAATGGACGCAAAGTCCATATACGGCCTATCCCGGATTCCGGCCGCTAGCGGGCACGCTTGGTGAATACAACGGCAAATTCATGTGTAATCAAATTGTCTTACGCGGCGGTTCCTGCGCAACACCTACGAATCATATTCGCGCCAGCTATCGCAACTTCTTTTATCCGGCCGATCGTTGGCAATTCAGTGGTATTCGACTGGCAGGTGAGTGCGGATAATGGCCGGCGTATATTTTCATGATTATCATCCCAGTTCGGCGAGTCTGATTAGTGAAGTGCTGGAAGGACTCGGCGCGACCCCAAAGGTCCTGCCGCCCAAGTTATTTTATGATGATCGTGGCGCTCAGCTCTTCGAACGTATCTGCGAATTACCGGAGTATTATCTTACCCGCACCGAGATCGCCATACTCGAGCGCCACGCCGGGGAAATAACCGCCCTTGTTGATGACGGCAGTTGTCTAGTGGAGCTGGGCAGCGGAGCCGGGGTGAAGGTGCGCCTGTTGCTCGAACACCTGCGTCCGACTATGTACGTACCCATCGACATCTCACGCCAACAATTACGTGCCTCAGCCCAAGCGCTGGCGGCGGATTATGATTGGCTGGAAGTGCACCCGGTATGCGCGGACTATTGCCAGCCGTTGGAATTGGATTTTTTTCCGGAAGATGCGCGGCGCCTGGTATTCTTTCCGGGGTCGACCCTGGGCAATTTCGATCCCCATGAGGCGACGGCCTTCCTGGAAAATACCCGCACTCTGGTAGGTGAAGGGGGTTCCTTGTTGATCAGCATAGATCTCAAAAAAGAAGTTAGACGTATCGAGGCCGCCTACGACGATACAGCCGGAGTCACCGCGGCCTTCAATCTTAATATACTTGCCCGGTTACAGCGGGATCTGGATGCCGAGGTCGATGCCGACGGCTTCCGCCATCAAGCCTTTTATAACCGCGAGGCTGGACGGGTGGAGATGCACCTCATCAGCCGCCGCCCCCAGCGCGTGATCGTGGACGGCCAGGAGTTCCACTTAGATGAAGGCGAGACCATTCATACCGAAAACTCTTATAAATACAGTGTTGTGGAATTCCAGGACCTGGCGCGCCGTGCCGGGTATCGGGCGCTGCGGGTATGGACGGATCCGGAAGCCCTGTTCAGCGTGCATTTATTGCAGCCTGCCTGAGCAAAGGATTGAAGCGCTCCCGCTGCCGAAGCCTTTTAGTTAGTCTTGCAATCCGGGTTTAGATATATTTAAGAAGATATCCATCGCCGGAGTCATGATCGATGATTCAGCTCACAGAATCCTTGAAAGCGTGGCAGACACCAGATTTCACGAAAATCCTCAAGGAGGAGCTCGAGGGTTTGGCGGTGACGGCCTTGCCTTTGCAACAGGGCCTGGCTCACAGTAGCTATGCCCTTGAGGAAAAGTTTCAGGTGATGATTATCAGCGTGTCCGAAGAATCCGGCTTAATCCGGGCTAAAACCGGAATTTTCTTTTCGGGCTCAATACCAGGTTGCAGTTGTGCGGATGACCCTACGCCTTTCACGGAATATTCTGAATACTGCGAAGTCAGCTTCGCTATCAATAAAGCCACAGCAGATACTACGGTAACGCTCCTGCCGACATGAGATGAGCCGGATGACGGTAGAGGGTGGCCACGGGGGGACGCCCATTAGGGCAGGGTTGAAAGTCTTCTGGAATGCTGGGTCTTTGCTGCGCGTCGCCTGAAACAGCGGATAATTCTGACTCTGCTCAGATAGTGCCGGAATTGCCGAATCGCATGATTTCGGGGGCGATGAAACCCAGCGCAACGCTCTTGTCCACCCCGCCTAATTTGATTGCCTCCTTGGGCATGCCGAATACTACACAGCTGCTTTCATCCTCAGCGATGGTCGGAGCGCCGGCGTCGTGCATCTCCTTGAGACCGCGCGCGCCGTCATCGCCCATGCCGGTCATGATGATACCCAGGGCATTCTTGCCGGCGAATTTCGCCACCGAACGGAACAATACGTCGACCGAAGGACAGTGACGATTGACCACCGGTCCGTTGATGACTTCTACGTGATAATAGGCGCCACTGCGCTTGATGAGCATGTGCTTGCCGCCGGGTGCTATAAGCGCCAGACCCGGTATAAGGCGGTCGTTGTTACGCGCCTCTCTGATTTCCATCTCGCATAGACCATTTAACCGTTCGGCGAAGGAAGCGGTGAATTTCTCCGGCATGTGCTGGACGATGACTATACCCGGAGAGACGCGGGGCAGGGCGGTCAGCACTTTTTCCAGGGCTTGGGTGCCGCCGGTCGATGTGCCGATAGCGACGATCCTTTCAGTGGTCCTGGCCATGGAATGAGCCGTCGGCGCAGCGATTATCGCATCGGCGCTTAGCTTGGCCGGGACTTTAGGGGATGGCGTGGTAGCAGTAGAAGACCGCAGCTTATGCACGCGCGCGGCGGCGGCGGCCTTAACTGCGCCGATCAATCCTTGCGCCGATGATTGTAAAAAATTTTTCAGGCCAATCTGCGGCTTGGTAATAATGTCCACCGCGCCGGCGGCCAAGGCCTGCATGGTGGTTTCCGCACCTTTTTCCGTGAGTGACGAGCATATGACTACCGGCGTGGGGTGGTCCGCCATGATCTTTTTGAGGAAGGTGATACCATCCATGCGCGGCATCTCCACATCCAGGACGATCACATCCGGCCACTGCTTCTTCATCTTGTCCATGGCGAAGATCGGATCGGAGGCGGCACCGATTACGTTTATGGATGGATCGGTCTCCAATATCCCCTGCAAGACTTGACGAACCACTGCCGAGTCGTCGACCAGCAAGACGTTTATTTTAGTCACAGGGGCGCACTCGCCAAGGCTTTCGTATCGATCTCAATGCGGCGCATCCATACATGGCCATTCCAGATATCGAAATAAACCTGGCGGTGCCCGGCTCCTCCCAGGTGTTCGCCGACCAAATTCAACCCATGCCGTTTGACTAGAGCTCGTGCCGCCAGGACGTTCTGACACGGTACATCCACGCATTTCCCTCGCTTGGTATACTGTGGAAACATATTCCCCCCTCCGAATATCTTGACTTGATAGTCTCGAAATCTGGTGTTACTTGCCTGTATCTTTGTCAAGAAGAGTTCCATTGCTTCCTCGGCATAGCGGCCGTCAAGTTTGTCGCGAATAGGTTTGTCGCGTTTGGGCAATATATAGTGGCACATACCGCCTATCAGACGAGTCTCATGCCACATGACGATGGAGACACAGGACCCTAGTATCGTGCGGATGCGGGTGTTGCGGTCCCCGAAATAGAAATCTCCAGGCTGTAAATAGATTTCTTGGGTGTTGGCGGGCTTTTTCATTGTAGTATGATCTAGTCCTTACGATAGATGGCTGGCGCAACCGTAATCAGCTCATCGTAGATGCCGTTGAGGCTTTCCGAATGACCGATGAACAAATAACCTCCGGGCTTCAGCGTCTCTACCAACCGCTCGAGGACCTTACGTTTGGTTTCAGCATTGAAATAGATCATTACGTTGCGCAAGAATATCAGGTCGAGCTTTTCCATGGCCGGTAAAGGATTATTCAGATTGATTTGTGAGAATTTGATGCGGTTGCGTATGTTCCTGTCAATGATGAAGGTGCCATCCTGAGAACCTATTCCTTTGAGGCAATATTTCGCAAGGAATTCCTTAGGGATATGTTCTATTTGTTCCAAGGGGTAGTGACCTTTGCGGGCCTTGTCCAATACGCGCGTGCTGATATCGGAGGCGATGATTTCCCATGGACCTTCGCCAAGGTGATTAGCCAGAACCATTGCGGTACTGTAGGGTTCCTGACCACTGGAGCAGGCGGCGCTCCAGACGCAGAAGGGTCTGGAGCGCGAATGAGAAGGGAGTATCTTCCGTTGCAGGAAATCAAAATGCTTAGGTTCGCGGAAGAAATAGGTCTCGTTGGTGGTCAATAGATCGACCGCCATCTGTAGTTCCTGTGGATGCCTACCGCTATCTAGCAGCTTAAAATACTCTCCGTAGCTACGTAGACCATGCTTATTGAGCCGCTTAGCGAGCCGCCCCATTACCAGCGGTTTCTTGATGGGGCTCATGTTGATCCCCGCAATGTTGTATATCAGCTTCTGGAACTTATAAAACTCGTGGTCTGTGATAGTTGGAGTATCCATGTCGTTCCCTTGAACTGCTTAAGAGCAGGTATTCAATCCCGCTTTGGGATTTGACGGCCGAATACCGAGGAGTCGATGTCTCAGCAATTTGTAAGCAGATTCATCAAATGATATTGGATTGATCCGCATTCTGCGCATTCAATATCCTGCAGCATAGCTGCGATCTACATATTATTATTTCCTAAGAATAGCGTGAAGCGCCTGAGTCATTCCTGTCGCTGATTCCGGTCGACCAAAATCGCCTACTCGGAGACTGTGCTCTCCGGGTTATCGATACTCGTTAATGAAGCCATTTCGTCGATGGAAAGGACTTTATCGGCGTCAAGTATAATGACGAATTTCCCGTCGATCTTACCCATGCCGCCAATGAAGTCAGAGCGAATCTTAGCGCCGAATGTTGGCGGCGGCTCGATTTCCGTTCCGGGTATTTCAAGTACTTCGTTCACCGCATCCACCGTAACGCCGATGTAGTAATGCTCGCCCTCAGCCTCCACTTCGATAAGAACGATGCAGGTCCGGCGTGTGACGGGAGAAGGCTGGCGCGAGAAACGCATAGCCAGATCGATTACCGGTACTACCGACCCCCGTAGGTTAATTACACCACGCACGAAATCGGGCATCATGGGTACGGCTGTGACATTCCCGTACTCAATAATCTCCTTGATGTTGAGGATACCGATAGCGAATGTTTCTCCACCCAGCAAGAACGTTAGATACTGAAGCTGTTCGTCGTCGGTTATGAGTTCCGACGGTTTCCTTTTGACGAGTTCACCCATGATGCTTCCCCTTAAAATTTTACGAATTCGGATTCGCTAGGATCGGCATGAGTTGTGCCATGGGCGGCTACGATTTTTTCCGAAACGCCGCTTGTGCCGGTTTTTCTCGAGGTCTCGCGGACTATATTTTGTTTACTTATTTTTGCAAATCCCGACTGAGTATCGATCTTGAAGAAACCCATTACCTGCTGCAATTCTTCCGCCTGACTGCTCATTTCCTCGGCGGTTGCGGCGAGTTCTTCGCTGCTGGAGGCATTCTGTTGGGTAATTTTATTCAGCTGCTCCATCGCGGTATTAATCTGCGATACGCCGCTGGACTGCTCCTCGGAGGCGGCGGTGATCTCCTGAACCAGATCTGAGGTCTTGTTGATGGAAGGCACCATCTCGTCAAGGAGATTCCCGGCCTTCTCCGCGAGTTGTACACTGCTGGAGGCCACCTCGCCGATCTCCTGGGCGGCTACCTGGGAGCGCTCGGCTAATTTCCGTACCTCGGCGGCGACCACGGCGAACCCCTTGCCATGTTCGCCGGCTCGCGCGGCCTCGATGGCGGCATTCAATGCCAGAAGATTAGTCTGGTAGGCGATGTCGTCGATTATTCCGATCTTATCGGCGATCTGACGCATGGCGGTAACCGTTTGTTTGACCGATTCTCCGCCTTCAGTTGCTTCTTTGGCGGCCTTGGAGGCCATGCTGTCGGTGACCTTGGCGTTCTCGGCATTTTGCGAAATAGAGGCGCTCATCTGCTCGACCGAGGCGGAGGTTTCCTCGACGGAGGCGGACTGTTCGCTGGTGGCCTGGCTCAGGCCTTGCGCGGTGGCCGACACCTCCTCGGAGGCGGAGGAAAGGTTGTCGGCCGCGCTGCGCACATTGGAAATGATTCCGGATAGATTGCCGATCATATCGCGCATCGATGCGAGAAGCAGTCCGGTTTCATCCTTACTGTTGACTTCGATTTTGGCATTAAGGTCGCCCTCCGCAAGCTGATTCGCGACAGAGACGGCTTGATTCAAGGGGCGGGTAATGCCACGGGTTATCCAGAATGCAGCGCCAAGACCTATCAAAATCGCGGTGATACTTATTATGAGCATCTCACGATCAGCAGAGGTATACTCTTCGGCGGACTTCTTACCTGACTCGATCATGTCTTGATCTTGGGCGTCATTCAGCTTATTGACGGCCTCGAAATAGGCTTTTAGCACCTTTGGAACTTCATTTAAGACAATGTTGTCGGCTTCTCTGCTATTTCCATCTTGGGCTGCCTTCAGGAAGCGGTCTTGTACACTATTGAATTCGGAGCGCGTATCTTGAACGATTTTAAGAAGCTCCTTACTCTTTTCGGTATTGACGATGGCTTGCAGTTTATCAAACTTCGCGCCGACATCATTTTCAGTATTCGTTATTTCATCGATAAATTTCTTCTCTTGAGCGGCGTCCTTCTCCAAAACAACACTCAGCATATCCTGATCGACAGTATTGACATCATCGATGATGTCGTTTCCTAAAACAGTCTTAGGGTAACGATCATTGACGAGTTCCTCCACATTGCCGTTGAGATCCGCAAGC
This sequence comes from uncultured Gammaproteobacteria bacterium, assembly GCA_963810615.1. Lineage (GTDB taxonomy): Bacteria > Pseudomonadota > Gammaproteobacteria > DRLM01 > DRLM01 > JARRQJ01. The sequence continues at coordinate 137,504 of CAWEOA010000003.1, forward strand.
CTGTTGATACCGATAAGGGCGACGGTTGACAGCATAACTAGGACCAGTCCGAAAGCCAGGCCTAAGCGCAAGCCTATTTTCATGTTCCTGAACATTATTGATCTCCTTTGGATAAGACTAAGTTGTGTGATTTATTCGTTGTTGCGTGAGGTGGACTTTTTAGCGTGGCTGCGTGAGATTCTGCATTGACGGCACGCTGTACCAGGGACGGCACATCGAGGATAAGAGCCACATCTCCACTACCCAATATGGTCGAACCCGCAATACCTTTAAGATGAGTGAATAGTTTTCCCATAGGTTTGATAACAGTTTGAAATTCACCCATTAGGGAGTCGACCATCAAGCCTGCTTGTTGTCCTGCATATTGCATGACAACGATGCTTTCTCGCCGAGGAGGTGCGCCCTCTACGCCGAATAAATCACGGAGTCGGACAAAAGGTAGTACTTCACCTCGAAGGTTTATATAATTTGTGCCGCTAGAAGAATGCTGTTGCTCCGGGGTGAGTTCTACGCATTCCATAACCATGTCGAGCGGTACTACATAGGCATTGTTGGAAACTCCAACCAGGAAGCCGTCAATGATTGCCAGAGTGAGAGGCAGGCGTATGCGTACCGTAGTGCCCGAGCCTTCTATGCTGTCGAGATCGACACTGCCACGTAGCGCCTCGATATTGCGGCGTACCACATCCATGCCGACGCCGCGGCCGGATAAACTGCTGACTTGATCAGTGGTGGAAAAGCCGGGTTCGAAAATGAGATTATAAACTTCTTTGTCTGACAGATTTTGCGTTGAAGTAATAACCTCACGTTCTAAGGCCTTTTGAAGAATTCTTTCTTTATTCAGACCGCCGCCGTCGTCGGACACCTCAATTACGATACTGCCCGAATCGTGATAGGCATTGAGACGTAAATGGCCTTTACCGGGCTTTCCTCGAGCGGCTCGAAGATCTACACCTTCAATGCCGTGATCCATGGAGTTGCGCACCAGATGCATCAATGGGTCACTGATCTTCTCGACGACGGTTTTATCCAATTCGGTTTCCGCGCCGCTGATGATTAAATCGATATCTTTGCCAAGTTCCTTGCTAACGTCGCGTACCACCCGTTGAAATCGGTGAAAGGTTTCGCCGATTTGCACCATACGCAATTGCAGCGCACCATCGCGTATTTCCTCCACCAAACGGGATATTGTTGATGTGCTTTCCAGTAACTCGCCGTCACCTGCGTGTTGTGCCAGCAGGCTGGCCGATGCCCCGGCAATTACAAGTTCGCCCACAAGATTGATGAGCGCGTCCAATTTCTCTGCTTGTACTCGTATTAGGCGACTATCCTGAGGCTTCTTCTCGCGAAGATTCTGCTGTTTGGCGATGGCGGCGTCCACTACGGGTTGCTGAACCACGCCTTGATCTACGAGGATCTTGCCTATTAGAGAGGTATCAGGATGTTCGGATGCCTGGGCCCTTTGTCTGGCTAGGCCATCCTCCAATTCTCTTTGGGTAAGAGCGCCGCTTTGAATCAATAGTTGGCCAAGTTTTTCTTCGCCTTCAGGCAACTCACAGATAAGCTGAATATAATCGGATATGCGACTATTAGGTGCCAGGATGCACAGTGAGCAATCTTCTTTGACGAAATCAAAAGCCTCTTCTATCTCCTTCTTCGTGGCATCCGATTTGAAATCTATTTCGAAACCAAGATAACAGGATTCTGGATCCATACTGTCCGCTTCCGGCATCTTGTCGAACAGGGTGGTAACATGAATTAATTCGCCAAGTTTTCCCAGATAACGTAGGAAAGATGCGGGATCCATACCGTTCCTTAGTACGTCTTCGCCGAAGCGTAGGGAAATATGCCAGGTATCCGCGGCCACGGAGAAATTACTATCGTTCATCCCGACAGGTGTTGCACCTTCGGTGTCGATAAATATGGTCTTGCCCTCGTCACTATCATTTGTTGATGATTTTGAATATTTTCGTAATTTACCTAGCAACAGCTCGCCTTCTGCATGCAGTTCGTCGCTTGGTGTGCTGTTATTATCCATGCTTTCATTTATGAGTATTCCGATATGATCGCTGCAGGGTAGCAGTACCGCCACCAGGTCTGGAGTAATGCAGATTTCTCCGCTCCTCACCTGGTCTAGAACATTTTCGACTACATGTGTGAACGAGACCACATTATCGAGCCCAAACAATCCGGCTGAACCCTTGATCGTATGAGCGGCACGAAACATAGCGTTGACAGTATCCTCATCCTGTTCGGCGGTTTCCAAATACATCAGGGCATCTTCCATTTGACGCAACAATTCGCGGCTTTCTTCGAGGAAGGTAATTAGTGCCTGATCTATATCCATGTCGCTCTCCTGGTAAGTGGCGAATATATCTGTGAATTATAAGGTTTAGTTGCCATTCCGCCGCAAGACGATAGGATCCCCAAAATGTTCCGCCATTTGATAGAGGTTGATAATTTCCAAGGCGGCGTCGCTGTGGTTTATCAGTCGAAGTGATTTTCTCTGAATAGCGGCCTCGCGTTTCGCCAATAACAGAAGCTGAAGGCCGGCGGAATCCATCTCATTTATCTTGGCCAGGTCTATCTTAACTTCTTTGTATTTTTTCAATGCGGCCAAAATGGAAGTCTTCATAGCTGTCGCATTATAGATTGTCATTTCGCCTTGTAGTTTTAGGCTATGTACGCCTTTCTTATTCTTGGGGTCTGTTGGCATGATGTTTCTTCCTTGATCGTATACGTGATTAGTATTATTTACGTAAATTATTTGAAAGTGTTCACTTATATACTCAGCCTGAATTAGGGCATGATTAGTTTCGAAACGGCACTCAACATCTGCGCGGGTTGAAAGGGCTTTACCACCCAAGCCTTAGCCCCGGCCGCTTGACCTTCTTTTTTCTTTTCTTCCTGAGATTCAGTGGTGAGCATGATGATCGGTGTGAATTTGTAATTGGGAAGTTTTTTCGCCTCTTTTACGAATGTGATACCGTCCATATTGGGCATGTTTACGTCACTGATAATGAGGTGAATCTTTTCACCATTGAGCTTTGAGAGTGCATCCTTGCCATCGCATGCCTCAATCACATTGTATCCAGCACCTTTTAGGGCGATATTTACCACCTGTCGCAAGCTGGCCGAGTCATCAACGATTAATACGGTCTTAGCCATATTTCCTCCTAGAAAAACGTTATATCTTGTGCATCCGCCGGTTTAGCCTGTTGCTTGCCTCGATGATTATGGCGTTGCTCATCGGTGGCATAGGCGACTTCCATATCTTTCATCCAGGCGGTCGAGTCGATCCGTTGTAATTCGCCCGTTTCGCGCTGTTTGGTCTGTGCAGTTTTGAGATGGTCGACTAATTTATCCATGCTGTTCTGCGCGTGGCTTAATATTTGATTTACACGATCCTGGAATTGAAGTGACACCAGCACTTCGCCGACTTCATTGCCTATACCACTGCTTTCCTCCTGCAGCAATTCCGATGCTTCGGATAGGCGAGAGGTAACGCGTTCGAAACGATCGATGACATTGCGAATTAGGGATTCGGAGTCGTGTATGGATTGCTCGTCCTGAACCGATGTATTCTCCGCTATCTGCGATGCATTGCTGATGGCGGTGTTGACTGCGCCAATTTTATCGGCCATCTTTTTGGCAGTGTCACTTGAAACTCCGGATAGATTGCGTACCTCATCGGCCACCACCGCGAAGCCACGGCCGGTCTCACCGGCGCGAGCGGCCTCTATGGAGGCATTGAGGGCGAGAAGATTCGTCTGATTGGCTATGGCGCCAACCTCATCAATCATATTGCGCAACTCATCCGTGTAGCGCATCAGTCCGCGAATTTCAGTCAACATCGCGGCACGTGCACCTTGGGCGGATTCCAATGAGCCGATTAAGGAAGTCAATTCGCGTTCACTGACGGTGAGCACATGGACGGCACTGCCTTCCGCATTGCCGGTCAGGCCGCCAGCTGTTTGTTGTGAGGCCGCCACTGCGCTTCCCAGGCGTTCTGATATGTTGGAAAATCGCTGTGCCAGGGAAGTGATGGCTTCCTGAGTCTGAGTCCGGGCGGTATCGATTTGTTTGACCAAAATGGGCGTGATGGACAGGTACAATTCATCCAGCCCGCGTATACCGTCGGCCGCCCGCGAGGTGCGTAGTTCCTCATCCCAGTTTTGTTGTGCGGCGTTAAGTTTAGTGCTGATTTCCGCCTTCTGCTTGTAACTGATTACCGCTGCCGCCACGGCTTGCGCGATCAGGAGCGAAGAGCTTATGGCTGCTAGCTTTAACACACCCAGGTCATTTGTCATCGACACTACAATCAGGATTTGGGCAATTCCCGTTGCCAGGCAGACTGACCATATGGGTGTGGAATTTGTAGCATTTGTTGCCATTTTTTTCTTTTTATTGATCATGCTTTTTCTTTATTATTGGTATGAACTTTTAGTCCAATAACGCCGGGTTTACGTATTTCCCAGTTAAGCTATTGGTAATCAACTATTAAGTTGCGTGTAATTTTTCGGATTACTTGAGCGTAACTTTAGGACTCTTTTTTAGGTTTAAAATAATCAATATAAATCAATCGACTAATACTAATATGCCGACTCATAAATATTTAGTTGTTATTAACTAAAATATTTTGTGAGTGGTTTTTTATGAAAGGCTTTAAAGGTATGGTTTCCCGAGCATCTGCAGAGCTGAGTGTTGAGTCGTTGTGAGGGGGGAGCATGCGCGGTGTATTTCTTGATGCCGGATCATTGGTGCAGTCCGCAATAGATATGATGCCTCTGGAGGGCGCGGCGATCGATTGGGGATATTTTGATGTCACGCAGGCGGCCGCCGTACCCGAACGCATTGCCGATGCGGATATCGTGATTACCAATAAAGTCGTGTTGGACGAAAAGGCATTGGCCGCGGCCAAGCAACTGAAACTGATCTGTATCGCCGCCACCGGTACCAATAATGTCGATCTGGCGGAGGCGAAGCGGCGAGGGATCGCGGTGTGCAATGTGCGCGGTTATGCAACGCCATCGGTGGTTGAGCATGTCTTCACGCTGCTGCTGGCATTGATGCGCCACTTGCCGGAATATCATCGGGCCGTGCAAACCGGCCGCTGGCAAAAAAGTGCGCATTTCTCCTTCCTCGATTATCCCATCAATGAGTTGCGCGGCAAGCTTATAGGCATAGTGGGTTATGGTGAGCTGGGGCAGGCGGTTGAGAGAATCGCCATAGCTTTCGGCATGCGGGTGTTGATCGCGGAACGAAGCGGAATCGAAGTGCGGGCGGGGCGGGTACCGTTATCGGAATTATTGCCCCAGGTCGATGTGTTGACGCTGCACTGTCCTTTGACCGTCGAGACCCGCGGTTTGATCGGTGCTGGACAATTGCGGACAATGAAACGGGGTGCAGTGCTGATCAATACCGCCCGCGGCGGCATTGTCGACGAACTGGCTTTATTGGCGGCATTGCGGTCGCGTCACTTGGGCGGGGCGGGCGTGGATGTGCTCATTGAGGAGCCGCCGCTGGATAATCCTTTGCTCGGCGCCGACATTCCCAATCTAATCGTGACGCCACATATCGCCTGGGCCAGCCGCGAGGCGCGTCAGCGTCTGGTGAATGAAATTGGCGAGAATATTCGGGCTTATTTACAGGGCACGGCGCGCAATAGGGTGGATTGAGGCGACGACTAAAATGTTGCGCCTCAATCCTCCAACTCTATCGATGTCCAAGTAACCGTGCCGTTGTTATTGGTACCCTTGAGGTCCACCAGATCACCGTGTTTAACGGCGGCGAAGAATTCGCTTATGGTGGTGATGTCGTTCCCGGCGCTGTCCTGGCCGCTGATGTCGGGTATCGCTGAAACATCCACCACAGTACCCAGAAGTGGTGGGATGCGGTGTTAAGTAAGACGGTGGTGATCTTTATATTTGCCGCGTCCACGGTGTCGACATTGACATGTGATTCGATAGGAAGATCAGTGCCGGTGCCGCCGGAGCTTCCACCGCTGCTGCCGGTTCCGCCGGATTCGATATGATCCAATTCGGTGGCCAGTAGGGGACATGAGGTGGTGCAATTCGGATCCTGCTTGCGGCCGCGGATCTTGATGTAGTCGCCCACCACATGCGAGTTAGAGACTCCTTCGGTGAGGACGTCATTGATCTCGATAGGCACACCGGGATAGGTGTCTAGTATTATGGTATTACCGCTGGACGAGGGATCAACTTTTCCTTCCAGGGTGAGTTGATCCTCGAAACTGATTCTCGTGGCGACGAGTATACCGTTGTTTAGCGCACCCTTTACTTCCAACCTGATGCCGGTGACGATGTCAGTGGCGGCGCCACCGCTGAATACGGTCTGGGCATTGGTCTGCACTTGCTGGCCGTCGACCTTGAAGTCAGTAGTCGAGGTGAAGACAGTAACGAAACCCTCGAGTTCGGCCCGATCATGCGTCCCGCTTCCCAAGCCAAGTGACTTCTTCTCTACACTGATGGCTTGCAAAGGGGTTGCAGTGGTCCCGATAGTCGCCTTGACCTCGATGAAATCGCCGACGGTTGGGGTGTAAGCAGGCACGGCGCTGACGTCTATATCTTGGGTGCCGATGGTGATGATGGTGCCGTTCACCACGCTGACCAGACCCTTGAGCTCGACAGTGTCACTGGCTGACTTCTTCTCTATATAAGTGGCGCGAATTCCACTGGCAGTGAGAGAAGCCGCTGACCTCCACGGTGTCGCTGGTATTTAAGTTTGCGATGGAGATGGCGGTACCGTTAAACATGATCTTGGTCAGGTTGTCGATGATCACTTTTTGGCCCAGGACGACGAGCGAGTTGTCGTTGGGTTTCTCGCTGATCGGTCCCTGCAATTCCTTGGCGTAGCTTACGCTGCTGGCGGTGCCGCTGACGCCGTTAGCTGTTGACGGAACCGTCCACAGTAACCACCATGCCGATGGCCAGATCACTCTGGGTCACCGATGAGCCGTTGCGCAGGATGGAGGCGTTGCTGGTGTCGAACTCCACGCCGTTGACCCAGACACTGCCGAAGGCGGTGATGCTGCCTTGGCTGATGCCGGTGCCGCCGATGCCGCCGCCTGCCACTTGTGTGCCGCCGCCGCAGGCCGTCAGGCCGGCGATGAAGACGGTCATTAAGCTTAGATATCTGAGTCGTTGGCTACGCATGCTATTTCTCCTCGGGCGCATCTTCTTCAAAATAGTAGATGCCGATGCCCGCATGTTTACGTCCGGTTCCTTGCACGTCCGAGTTGATGTCGCGGTCCTGTTGAGATAAATAGCCATCGATCTCTTTTAGCAAAGTTTGGGCGTGCTCATCGGTGAGCGCCCGTAGCTTGGGGAGCGCCTCCACTGGCAGATTGTCGTAGGCGACCTTGCGCTGAAAACGGGGTTGTTCTTGAGTCTCATGCATATTGTGATCGATGGTTCCGATAAGCAGGGCGACGTCGCTGCCGAGGATGTGCAGTTTGCCGGCATCACTGCCCACGGGAACATAGGCGGAAACTAATAGACGAATCATGCCCTCTTGATTGCGTTCGACAGCACCGACGCGCAGGAGTTCATCAAGGATGGATCGTGCAGTCATGTCGCCGCTGTAGGCCTTGACCAATTCACTGAAGCTTCCCTGGCCCTCGAATGGGAGGAGGGCGGGTGACCCGTCCTGGGAAGTGAAGCGCCGATCGCGAAGCCAGCCGCTTATGACCCGCGCGGCGCGATTGTACTGTTGCTCGGCGTCGGTGTCGTCGGGGGTTTCAATACCTTTGATTCGCGCCACTTCCTTGCGCGTCAGCCCGGTGACCACCGAAATGCGGGAATCGGATTGTTTGCGTCCCGGGACACCGAATTCCTTGGCGGCCACATCCACGAATACCCATTTGGCCAGATCGGCAAATCCGTTGTAGGAGACACCATTGCGCAACAAGACGCGGACCAGCGGGCGCAGGAGCCGGAGGATTGCCGCAGAGAGTGCCTTGTTGAGTGATGTTTCCATAATATAGTGAGAGCTGTAATTCCTATATTGCCAATAGTAGCTTGGACCGTAGTAAGGGTTACATTACTTATCTGAACATTATCTCTTAATGTTGCTCGGAGTGATTGTCTTGGGAGATGTGCTGTCCATGCTCTCCCGCTGACGTCTGTATTACGGAAACATGAGTCGCCAACAGCACATCATTGCTGTAGGTGCCGGTGACGAGGACCGTTTGACCGACGCTCAAGGTGGGAATAGTACCCGCATTGGACACATCGATGGCGATGCCGGCTACGATTAGATTACCGATGGCGTCCACGGACCCCATTACCTTGGATTGCGATGAGTAGTCTTCTCGCTCTACTCGGGTGGCCATCAGATTGCCGGTGGTCGCATCCTTATAGGCATGGATCTCCAGATAGTCGGCGTTGTTGGGATCCAGGTCGGTCAGATTGAAGTAGCGAATGGCATAGTCGCTCTTATCCATCATCAGGGTGCTGTTGTCTACATATATGGTTTTGCCCAGGACTGTCACTGTGCCGGCATCGGTATCGACTGCCTGCAAGACACCCTGGTATGTAAGTTCCGCAGTGGACTTTAATTCGATCTTATCCGCCACCAGGTTGCCGCTGGCATCGAAATGAGTTTCGACCTTGACTTGAGTACCGGCCAGTAATTGCGCGGTACCGCCGTTCACCAACAATGTATTGGAATCGACGAGAACAGTGCGGCCGTTGAGTTCAAATTGCCCATTGGCGTAATCCGCCGTGACCAGGCCCCGTACTTCCAGGCCTTCACCTTCATGGCCTTCATGCCCCTTGAAGCCGTCATCCTCTACGGAGATGGCGCTTGCGATCAAGGATCCGGTGCCGTCGTAGGGGGCAGAGCTTCTGACTTCGACATAGAGACCGTCGCTCAGCGCGACGCTCGGTAGATAGGCCGCGGTGAGTCCGCTGTAATCCACCGTCAGTCCGCCGATGGTGAAGGTCGAGATACCGCTGTCGAGATTGGCGATGGTCCCCTTTAATTCGAGGATGACGCCCGCCGCCTGTGAAACCGCTTTGACTTCGATGCGGGTGGCCGTGACTTGTCCGCTGTTGGAGGCATAGCCGCTGACTTCGACGATGTTGCCTGCTTGAATCAGGTCCGGAGAGGTAATGCTGGCAACCTTGCTGTCAAACACCGTATCGGCGGTCACCGTAACGGTTTGCCCCATGACGGTCAACGTGCCGGTACCGTCGCTGGCCACCGTATTGGCGGTGACGACGCCTTCGATGACGTTGGCGTATTTGATCTGATTCGCCATGCCGATCTTACCATCGGGATTTACCGTGCCTTGCACCGTGACCAGCATGCCCAGTTGTAGGTCGGATTCCGGTCTATCGTCGCCGTTGACGCTGATCGCGGTGTTATTGCCGATGAAGTATTCAACGCCGTTGACGAAGACGCTGCCGAATCCGGTAATGACGCCTTGCGTCGTCGACGTCTTCGAACTGGAAGAGAGGGAACCGCTGGTGCTGCTGCTGCCGCTGCCGCAGGCCATCAGAGTCAGAGTAATGGCGAGGGCGGTCCCGGAGATCGCGATCTGCTGTTTAGTCATCATGATGATGCTCCTTACCTTAATGCCACCAATTAAGAACCACGCTCACATGGTTATGGGTTGTCAGGTTGCCAAGAAACCTTTTGGGAATAATATCCCAAAAAATAATATATGCAAGCCCTGAGTTGCTCGGAGAGGTGAGCTTCCCAGGTTGGTAAGCCCGTGTAAGCTTGTAAGCGCCGCCCCGATATTAATCAATAACATATTGAAATCGTTGCTTCCTTCCTAAAGGGGTGTGCTAGAATTGCGCACCCATATTCACAGAGAAAAATTATTTTTATTATGGAAATCAATCCAATACATAGACGTATATCAGACATGAGGGAGCGTGCCGCCACCCTGAGGGGGTATCTTTGACTACGATGCCAGGCGCGAGCGGCTGGTAGAGGTCGAGCGGGAGCTGGAAGCCCCTGATATATGGAATAAACCGGAGCGCGCCCAAGAACTGGGCCGGGAACGGGCCAAGCTGGAGCTTGTGGTGAATACCATTCGCTCCTTGGACGATGGTTTGGCGGATGCCGACGGCTTGCTGGAGCTGGCAGTAGAGGAGGACGACGAGGCGACCGTGGAGGGTGTTGTCGCCGATCTGGATAAATTGGAAGAGCGGCTCGAAGCCTTGGAATTTCGCCGCATGTTTTCCGGGGAGATGGATCCCAACAACGCCTTCGTAGACATTCAAGCCGGCTCTGGCGGAACCGAGGCCCAGGATTGGGCCAATATGCTGCTGCGGATGTATCTGCGCTGGGGAGAGCGGCGCGGCTTTACCACCGAGATCATCGAGATCTCCGACGGCGAAGTGGCGGGGATCAAGAGCGCTACGGTGAAATTCGAAGGCGAGTATGCCTATGGCTGGCTGCGCACCGAGACCGGTGTGCACCGTCTGGTGCGCAAGTCGCCGTTCGATTCGGGCAACCGTCGCCACACCTCGTTCGCCTCGGTGTTCGTTTCGCCGGAAGTGGACGATGATATCGAGATCGACATCAACCCCGCCGATTTGAAGGTGGATACCTATCGCGCCAGCGGCGCCGGCGGGCAGCACGTCAATCGCACCGAGTCCGCCATCCGTATCACGCACGTCCCCAGCGGTATCGTGGTATCGTGTCAAAGCGATCGCTCGCAGCACAAAAATCGCGCCACCGCCATGAAGCAGCTTAAGGCCAAGCTCTACGAGATGGAATTGCAAAAGCGTCGCGTTGTCGAGCAGGCGGTGGAAGACAGCAAATCCGATATTGGCTGGGGGAGTCAGATTCGTTCCTATGTGTTGGATCAATCCCGGATCAAGGATCTGCGCACCGGTGTGGAAGTGGGGAATACCCAAGCGGTGCTGGACGGCGATCTGGACGGATTTCTTGAAGCAAGTTTGAAGAGTGGATTGTAATTGACGATGACGGATAGTACTGATCAAACCAAGATTGCGGCGGAACAAGACGAACACGCCTTGATCGCCCAGCGCCGCGCCAAACTGGCGGCATTGCGCGAACAGGGTGTCGCATTTCCCACCGATTTTCGCCGCAATGTGATGGCGGGCGAACTGCACGCTGAATACGGCGATAAGGATAACGACTACTTTGAGGCGAATCCGCGTCGGGTAAGTGTGGCGGGACGCATGATGGCGAAGCGCGTCATGGGCAAGGCCAGTTTCGCCCAGCTGCTGGACATGTCGGGGCGTATTCAGGTGTTCGCGCAGCGCGACGCCTTGCCGGAAGGCGCATACGAGGCGTTCAAGGCTTGGGACATCGGCGACATCCTCGGCGCCGAAGGGGTATTGTTCCGCACCAAGACCGGCGAACTGTCGGTGAAGGTTGACAATCTTCGCTTGCTGACCAAATCGCTGCGGCCGCTGCCGGAGAAGTTTCACGGACTCGCCGATCAGGAAACCCGTTACCGGCAGCGCTACCTCGACCTGATCATGAACGAGATCAGTCGCAATACCTTCCGCATGCGCACCGCCGTCGTCAATTATATTCGCGGTTTTCTCAATGAGCGCGGTTTCCTGGAGGTCGAGACCCCCATGATGCAAGTGATCCCCGGTGGCGCCACGGCACGGCCGTTCACCACCTATCACAATGCCCTGGATATGGAGTTGTTCCTGCGCATCGCGCCCGAGCTGTATCTGAAGCGCCTGGTGGTCGGCGGTTTCGAACGGGTTTATGAGATCAACCGCAATTTTCGCAATGAAGGTCTATCCACCCGCCATAACCCGGAATTCACCATGCTGGAATTCTATGAGGCCTATGCGGACTATCGCGACCTCATGGATCTCACCGAAACCCTGCTGCGCGGCATGGCCCAGAGCATCTTGGGAACGACCACGATTGTTTATCAGGGTGAGAGCTATGAATTCGGCGAGCCATTTCGGCGCATGACAGTCAAAGAGTCAATATTGCAATTCAATCCCGATCTGACGCCGGCCGATATCGAAGATCTGGGGAGGGCGCGCACCGTGGCGGAAGGGCTGGCCATCCCGCTGAAGGACAATTACGGCCTGGGCAAGGTACAGATCGAGATATTCGAAAAGACCGTGGAGCACCGCCTCAAGGATCCGACCTTTATCACCGCCTATCCCACCGAGGTGTCGCCTTTGGCGCGCCGCAACGATGCCGATCCGTCGGTCACCGATCGCTTCGAATTCTTCGTCGGCGGACGCGAGATCGCCAATGGTTTCTCCGAGTTGAATGACGCCGAAGATCAGGCCGAGCGGTTTCGCAAACAGGTCCAGGAAAAGGATGCGGGTGACGAAGAGGCCATGCACTTCGATGAGGATTACATCGTCGCCCTGGAGCACGGCCTGCCGCCTACCGCGGGTGAGGGCATAGGGATCGACCGCCTGGTAATGCTGTTCGCCGACGCGCCGTCAATCCGCGACGTGCTGCTGTTTCCGCATATGCGCCATAAATAGAGGGCGTATACCCCGCGGATTGGACCGCAGCGCAATCACTTGTCCGTTTTGCCGACGGGCTTGTCGGCAACGGCGGCAGTGGGACTTAGCTCATAATAATATTGAATCTGGCTGCGTAACACGTCACGATCGAGTGGCGTCAGGGCATCGTCAATCAAACTGTCCAAGGGCGGCTTTTCGGGTTCGGGCAGGGGTGCCGCCTGCCATGGAACGATGTAGGTTATCTTGGGCAGTTCGTGATTATCGATGACGGTGGTCTGGTCAAGACGGATGCGGTCGTCGGCGAATGACAGTCCTTGCGACGCTACTAACAACAGCAGTACTACTGTGCGTGGAGTCTTAGTCATTTTGCCGCCCCCATGGTTTTTGCCAAACGCTGCTTGACGTCGATGATCCATTTCTTGACCACGGTATTGTTCCCGCCGCTGATGGTTTGGTAGCGCTCGTAATGATCCAGCGCCGCGCTTAGATTGTTAAGATAGATGTCGTAAAGGATTCCTATATTTAAGTGTGCATTGGCGTAATCGGGAGCGAGCTGCAGGGCCTTGAGATAAGCACTCTCCGCCTCCTTGAATCGGCCCGTGCGGCGATAGATGATCCCCAGCCCGTTGTAGACCTGGGCTTGTTGAGGGGATAGCGTTGCGGCATGCAGCAACGCCGTTTCCGCCGTGTGCAGATCGTCTCTCTTTATCTCTATCAATCCGATATTGATATAGGATGCCGCGAAGTCGGGATGGGATTCCGACATGGCCTTGAACCCGTTCAAGGCATCTTCATCCCTGCCGGCCTTTAGATCATTTATGGCACGGTGATACTCGCCCCCGGTTAGCATAGCAGGCCGCGAGGATGCCCCGCTCTCTTCGTGAGCCGACTTATGCTGGACGAGCGAGCAGCCATGGAGCGCCACGATCGTCAATGTAACAGCGATTTTTTTCCGGGGGTCAACGAATGGCATCGAAGAATGTCTCGCTTTCTTCCGTTTTGGCATAGCGAACGGGATACAGTACCGCCAGGGCTTTCAGGCTGTCTTTGATCCAGTCGTCATAAATGCCATCGGCGATATGCTTGATGTTGATTTCATGGAGCTGGATGGCCTTTTCCTGAAACGAATAGGATTGATCTTCCAAGAGTATGTTGTATTGCTCCAGTTCATCCTTCGATAGTCCATGCGGCCGTTCGGAAGACGCAACCGCCTTGGCGAAGTGATCGTAGATATTGGCAAGTTGGTAGGTGGCCGCGGTGCTCACTTCCGCCACATGATATTCAAGCGCTTTTTTATAGATGAGTATGGTTTTTTCCATCAAGGACTTTTTGACCTTGAGACTCCTTTTCAGGGGCAAGGTCAGCCGTGCCTTTTGATAGGCCGCCAACAAAGGCTGGGCGATGTTTAGAGTGGCTTCGCCGGCCAGCCGCCGGGAGCGATCGCTGCGCGCGGCACCCGCGTTTGCATCGGCCTTGATGATTTCGTTTAACCATAGGCGCGCCTGGTCGTCCTTGCCCAGGCGGGTATAGAGAATGCTGAGATTATGGCGAGCCTCTATGCCCTCGGCGATGGCGGTGGGAAAGGCGCTGATGTATTGCTTATATAGCCTAACAGCGTCGTAATTCGCTCCGGTTTCCTGGTATAGCGCTGCGGACTCCCATAGCAGCTCGCGGCGCTTGGCGCCATAACCGGGCGCTGCCGACAGTGTTTCAAGCTCGCGGGCGGCCTTCCTCTTTTGTCCGGTTTTCATGTAGACCAAGGCCAGTTTTTCGTTTACGCCGTGCTGTATTTTGGGATCACCTAATTTACGGCGCCGAAAATCCTCGAGCACGGCTGCGGCGCCGGTCCAGTCTTGCAATTCGATAAGCGCCGCTGCGGCGTCGTATTTGGCTGCAATCCATATCGAGGGTGCCGGAGCAACCTGCTCGATCTGTATGAATAGCGCGATTGCCCCCTTTAGATCGCCGGCGGCACGGCGTTCTTCGCCCTGCTTATACAGGGACGCGGCCAGATTTTCGACGATGCTTGCCCGCTGCGGATCCTGGGTGGGGAGCAGGGTAAGCGCCGTTTGATAGGCCTGTTGGGCGGCGACATAATCCTTCATCTCGAAGCGCGCATGTCCCAGAACAACCCATATCTTGCGGCGCAAGTCCGCGGCACTTTGATCGGGGCGCGCGAGCAGACGTTGTGCGACATCGATGGTCCGCGGATAGTCATGCATGGCATACAGCAGATCGGCGGTATTGGCGAGTACCTCATCCACTCTACGATCCTGGGGAAAACGCTCGCTGAAACGGATTGCGCTGGCGATGGCCTTAAGCTGCCATTGATTACGCTCATCGCCGGTTATGACCTGTTTATAGGTGAGAAGGGCGGCATATCCCGCTTCGGCACCGTTTTTATGTGGACCGTATTGATAGGCGGTTTTTTCATACTCTGCGATGGCCTCCGGATAGCGTTTGGCGTCATGCAGGCATTCGGCGAGCATAAAGTCCATCTCAGCAGCTTGATCGCCGGCAGTGAAGGTTTTGAGAAATTCCCGGTACCACATCACCGCGGCATCGTAGTCCGCGGCCTTGTTGCTGTGGTGTGCCATGCTATGGAAGCGAGCGGCTAAATCCTTGATATCAGCAGCCAGGAAGGGACGAATATTTTCGTGAATATTCTCGTCATGAGACTTCCAGTATTGGCTGTCGATCCCGTAACTTTCAACAAATGTCGCCTTCGCCGCGAAGAAGAGATCGCGGAAGCCACCCTGTCGGTAGGCCTTGATCGCATATTGATGGAATGCCGGTGCCAATGGATTAGCCGGGTGACGGTGGGGCATGCCCATAAATGTTTGGGCGGCATCCAGATAGCGTTGCTTGTCTAGATAGAATTCACCGAGGCGGCGGTAGATCAATGCCTCGTAGGGTCGATCGCCATGGTGATCGAAGTTACTGTCAATAGGGTTTTTGATCCCTTGATAAGATAAGGCCAGACAGACTACCTTGAGGCTGTCATCCAATAGCTCACGGTCACCCTTTGAAAGTTTGTTACTCAGCGCATCACCGGATAGGCTTGCATCGTCCAGTTTACGGTCAAATAAGGCGAGGAAGCTTTGTACGGAGTCCGCAAAGCGATTCTGCAGATACTGAGACCAGCCCGACATATAGAGGGCACGTTCGAAATAGAGAGAATGCGGATATTTTTGAATAATGAGCTCGAAGGAACGCTCCGCCGCAGCGTGTTCACGCATTGAAAAATACATCTCACCGCTGCGAAACAAGGCTTCTTCGGAATAGCGTCCTCCCGGGTAGCGCTGAAGCAGTCGTTGCAGCGTCGCCAGGGAATTCTCCATTTGGCCGCTCAGATCGTAAGCCTTCGCCAATTGATAGAGCACCTTCTCGTTATTGTCGTCACCTGGATATTTTTTTAGATATTCGAGATAGGTGTCGATGGCTGTTTGCGGAGAGGCTGTATCGGGGGCCGAAGTGGCGCGCGGTGACTTCAGCTGCTCGCTGGTTTCCAGCTCCACATCGGCCGAACGCCTCAGTGCCTCACGGTATGAGAGGCCGTCCGAGTCCTCGTTCAGAAATGTCCTATAGGTCTTCAACGCCGCTTGGGCATCAATGGCTGTCGCTGCGGGTGGGGCCGACGGCAGCGCCTTCGCCTTGAGATCGGCGATGCGGGCTTGCTCCGGAGGGGCTGAAGCACAGGCGGATAGCAGCAGCACAATAATGGTAAGGCTAGACCAACGGCTGTTCATGGCGCATCTGGTTCGTGGCTGAGTTGGTCGTAGAGACGGGCCTGGGCATATAGCGCCCTGTTTCTATACGTGTCTACCTGGTTTTTTTTCTGAGCCAGGGTGTCGATGATCAGTCGGCTGCAATATTGCCCTTGTCCTTGGATGGCGCTGTCCAATTTAGAGGATATCTCGTTTATATACTTATCAAGCGCGGTAATTCGATCCGCGAAACCGTCAAAGTTCATCGGCGTAATTTTAAGGACGTTTTGCAGTGAGGAGCGTGCCTGGGTGCTCTGCGCCAGCGCCTGGTCCAATTCCTGGAGATCTTTTTTGAGGCGCCATAATCGGATGGGAAATTCGGTATGGAGCTTCCATTGCATCAAGCCATACAGGATACGATATTCGTTTGATGCGGACTTGACGTCGACTCCGTTCGCCTCCAGATTTTTCAGTTTGGCCTTAATGGCGTGAAATTTCTTCAACCGAGACCATTCATCGTCTGTTGCCAGTTGTTGGATCTTTTCACGCTCTTCTATATTTGCGATCTCTCTCGCCAGCCGATCGCGCTCATCATGGAGCTCACGCAGCCGCTCGCTATATCGTGAATTATGAACGTGATCAAGATTGATCGTATATTGACGGCGGCGTTCCTCGAGCATGGTTCGCAGCAGAGGAATCCTCTCATGCCACTTATCCACCTGCAGGCGAATATAATTCAGGTCGCGATAGTCACGATAGGCTTTCCGAAAATCACGCGAAGTCAATAATTCATTCAAATATTCGGAGGCGGGTAAGGCCTTAAATTGAAGATCGGCCGCCGACCATTTTTCATCAACGGCGAAGGAGGATGGGATGCTGTTGCGAAGCAATTCGCCGTAATTGACGGCGCTCATGGCCTTGTCCAGTTCGGCACGTATCCGGTCATACTCTGAGACGGCTTGTCCATAGTAGCTTAATGCCAATTTGCGTTGTTTGAGCCGTTCAAGGGTATATGCGATGGCAATCGGGGCCTGCTGCGCCGCCGGATCCGCTTTTGATCGGGTGCTCAATTCGATCCAGGGTTTGAGCGCTTCCTGCGGTTGTTTTCTTTCATTGTATGCCCAGCCTATGCCCAATAGCGCCTGGTTGGAATAGGGGCCGTTTAGTCTTACGCGAGAGAAGGCGGTGACGGGATCAGGCAAGGCGGCATCGCGAATGGCGGTATATCCCAGCGCTATATTGGCCTTGTCTCTTAAGGCGTATTCCTCTTCGTTTGTTGGCGCCAGCCGGCTCAGCTGATCAAGCAGGGCTCGTCCTTTCTCGAGTTGCTGGGTGCGAATGAGCGCCAAACCCAAATTGTAGCGCGCATAGTCATTCCATATCCCTTGCCCCTTGATGTCGCCGAGTACCTCAATGGCCTCCTTGTATTGATCTTTATGAAGATAGGCGTTGACCATCAGGTGGAGGCGTTCCGCATTCCTGGATTCAGGCAGGGCATCCCGAACGGATTTGAAGGCTTTTAGTGATTTGTCGTACTGGCCGTCCATATAGCGCATTCGACCCAGATAGAACCAGGCCAGGTCATGCGCATAGGTATCGCTGTTAGTCTGTAATAAGCGCTGAAAAATATCGGCGGAGGCCTCATGCATGCCGTAAGAGAGGTATATGGAACCTAAAAGCAGTTCCGGATCATTTCCTTGATTCGAGATCGGCGAGCGCGCCTTTGCGACCATGAGGTCGGTGATGGCCCGGAAGTATTGATCCTGATAAAAATCATACAGCGCCTCGCCGTAGCGTAGGTCGTGCACGGGTTGTGGATGTTGCTGCGGGGTTGCAGCCATAGCCGAATCGAGAACGCCGACGGTTACGGAGATCATTAAGGCTAAAGCGATATTATAGCGTGTTTTCACTTCAGGGGGTTTCGCGTTTAAGGTTCAATGATCCCAGACGGCGAGATCAAAATTGGGTTGTTCCTGACTGCCGTCATCGACGATCTTCAGCTCGACGAATAGAGGGGATAAAGCCTTATTGACGGTGCGGCTTACGCCGCGTTTGTAATCTCGATTGTGCGGACCCTTGCCGATTAAGAAGGCGGTGACCTCATGATCGCCGCTTTTTAGATTGCCTTGATAAAGCCGCTGGACTCCGCCTTTTTTAAGTGCGCTCAACTCTCGGGTGGTATATAAATAATTGGCAACGATCTTATCGTCGATACGCAGCTGGACCGAGTCCAGGTCGAACAATTCGCCGCTGTCTAAGGATACAAATACCGTAAACTGCGTGCTTTCGGGATAGAGGATGTCTTCCTCCATCATGAAAAGTTCACGGTTGAGCTTGAGAACCTCCTTCTTGAGGTTTTGTATATCCTGGTCAGGATTGCCTGCCGGCGGTGTTGTTGGCACGCCCGCATCTTCGGCCGCCCGAGCGGCGGCGAGCGGCAAAATGCCGAGAAAGAGGAGAATGGTCAGGTTTCGTATCAAGTGATGACTGATCACGATATTGTGTTCCTATACTTGTTGAGACGGATGATCCCGTCTCTTTGGAAAATAATCATAGAATGGTAGATTGACATCGTTCAGTACCAAATTGAAAGAAACAGACGCAGCACATCTGCCGAGAATTTATACAAGGGTTCACTGCCGGCATTTTTGGAGGAAGCGACGTCGCGAAAATTGTCATAATTGAATTGAATATGGTCGTAATAGAGGTTCAAGCTGCCCTTGTCTATATATTTCCATTGCTTCTTGGCGAATTCGTAGGTGATCCCGGCGCCGGCGGTTTGATTGGTGAGCGCACTCAGTTCCTTGTCGCGGGCCAGGAAATTCTGCGAGTCGATGCGGGGGAATAGGTCGCTATAAAAATCGGCTGCGGTCTGACTGTAAATGCGGTATTTAAGCGCGAAGGTCCAATCCTTTCCCAACGGTTGGGTATAGTCGAGCTGGGCGTTGTTGGCCTTGACGCCCCATGAGTCGCTGTAGAGTCGGAATTCACCATGGATTGCGGCTCGGTAAGGTAGATAATAGCGAGCCTGCAGGGTGACGGCGGTGCTGGTGTGGGTCCGCGGATAGACCTCCGGTTCATAGCTGTAGCCGATGGGGTTGCTGGGATCCAGGTAGCGCACCGAGCGATAGGGGTTATGGAGATAACCCTCGTCGGTTATGGCTTCAAAGGAGATCCCCACCAGGGCGTCCTTGGTAAGAATTTGGGAAAAATCCAATTGGTAATTGTTGCGCGAGGCGGGTTCGGCAAAATCCGGCTGGCCGTTTTTCCGTACCGTATCCCAGCCGCGGGAATAACCCATGGTGACGGTGGTGAGATTGCCGAACATATCCTGGCTGATGGAAAAGTTGGCGGTATTGGCGGTGTAGTCGCTCTCTTCGCTGTTGATATAGTTCAAGACCATGGACACATCGCCTTTTAGGTAATTAATCCCCAGCGATTTTTGCTTGCGTTCCTCCTTGTAGGGACTACCC
This sequence comes from uncultured Gammaproteobacteria bacterium, assembly GCA_963810615.1. Taxonomy (GTDB): domain Bacteria; phylum Pseudomonadota; class Gammaproteobacteria; order DRLM01; family DRLM01; genus JARRQJ01. The sequence continues at coordinate 157,142 of CAWEOA010000003.1, forward strand.
TGGGTAACCACGTCTATAGAGGCGCTGGATACATGATCGACATAATAATTGCCGACGACGGAGGCGCTGTTGCCTAGGCTTTTTCGAACCAGGATGGATGGGCCGTTTACTTGGACGCCGCCGCCCTTATAGGAATGATAGAGGGCGTCGGCCCGTTCATCAGGGAGAACACCGGCATAGAGGAATAACGGTTGAGCAAGAGTAAGAACTACCGTCAGCTTTGAAAGTCGCGCGGTGTTTCGCTCAATTACACCCACAGCCGCCACCTCCGGATCCTTCCGCGCCGCGCGCCCCTTCACGGGCTTCATAGACATGGCTTATATACGCGCTCGCCACCGGATCCCTATCGTTATTCATGATCGGATCTGCCAAGTGGGCGCGCTCGTAGGGTTGGACCCATGGCTCAATGCCGCAAGCGGTGCATGCGGCGCATAGACTTCCCAGGAGGATCCAGTCGATAATAATCTTAATCATTCGCGAATCAATGCCCTTATTTGGTTCTGATATTCAGTCTCGACCCCCGATTGGTAGCCCATATGCACATAGCGAATATTACCGTCACGATCTACCAGTACTGTGCTGGGCATGCCTTTAATGTCGTAGAGTTTGCTGATCTTGTTCTCGGTGTCGAACAGGATCGGAAAGGAAACGGGGACATCTTTCAGCAAGGATTTGGCATCGTCGGAATTCTGTTCGACATTGACGCCCAAAATAGTGAAATCCAGAGAGCGATAGTGTCGATACAATTCATCCAGGACCGGCATTTCCTGGCGACAGGGTCCGCACCAGGAAGCCCAGAAATTGATTAAGATGACCTTGCCACGCAATTCGCTGAGCTTGATGTTGCCCTCCTTTTGGCTCTTTAAAGTGAAGTCGGGGGCCGCGCCCTGTGCGGCTTCCGCCAGTACATCGCCCGCAAAGCCGGTGTACAGCATCAGCAGCACAAGACAACGTATGATGGTGGCATTATTTGGAATCGTCATAAATTATCTCCTTCAGAAAAAGAGCGTTGCCCCCAAGCTCATTTCAATATTGTTGGTTATTTGATTGCTGCCGAATAGATCCATGTCGAATATAAAGTCCCTAAGATCGCCGTGTATGGCCAGCCAGTCGGTTGCCAGAAAGCGATAGCCGCTGCCGACACTGAGGGTGAATCTGTCATTTCCCGCAAAATGCGTGCTGCCGATGCCCGCGATGATATACAGGGCGGTATTGAAGGCATACTTGTCTTTAATGAATACTTCGCCGGGAAGCAGGTTGTAGCCCACCGAGAGATTGTAATAGCGTAGAAGGCGTTCATCGCTGGTGATCAATTCCGCCGCACCGCTCAGACGCTCATAGCTGGTTTTGGTGGTTTTCGATTGACCGATCGCGGCCTCTACGAAGAAATCTTCGCTGATGTGATAGGCGGTGCGTATGCCGAAAACCGGATTGACCCCGAAGTCTTCCACGCTCATGAGCCCGGCGAAGAGCCCGACTTCGAAATCTTCCGTGTCGATCTGCGGCTCACTAATGTGCGTGCGCGCCACCTGCGGCTTGATGACCTGCTCGGTATCGATAGTCATGGGCTCCGCGGCAACAGCGGCTGTTGCGAGCAATACGTTGCCGCATATCAGCAGCATTGCGGCGCAGCCTAGAGAAATATGGCGAAGCCGGCCTTCCATTCGTGAATTTCCTCGTTGGTGTCGTGAGCATTGGTGGCGGAGAAGACGATGTAATCATTGTACTCAAGCCGAAATACGAATCTGCGGGTGACATAAGCCTGCGCGCCTATTCCCACGCTGGCGAATTGATCGGTGCGGTCCTGGGTTTGAACCAGGGTTGTACGCGGATTGGTGCGGACCACTCCGGTGCCTATGGCGAAGAACGGCGAAATGCGCCATTGGCTGAAAGGGTGTGCCAGAAGGCTGGCCTTCGCCGATACGCTGCTGGAATAACTGCCCAAGGCCTGGGAAATGTCCAATTCGGCGGATAGATGCTCCGCGAGGCGATGACCGGCGTATAGATTGATTTCGCGCGCGCCGCCGTAATCGCCGCCGCTTACACCTATCTGCCAGCGATAACGCAAAAAATCGCTGAGCGCGATTCCCGTGAATTGCGTCTTTACTCCCGTTGGACTCAGGGTCTGTCGTAGCTGCTTAAGATCGACCCAACCTTCTTGATTTTCTTTGGTGCGTACCTTGAACCAGTCGGTCTTACGCTTCAATAAGGTGATCGTTTCACCGCGCGCCACCACTAAAAAGACCGGGTAGCCGCGTCCCGCCCCGGTCCGCAGTTCAATGAACGGATCGGCGATCTGCACCACTCGATACTGTTCAGCTCCGAAGACCAGACCGCTCAGCAGACATTGTGATATCAACAGTAGCACTGTAATTCTCATGTTGCGAAATATAAGTCCGTGCTCCACCATGCCTTTACGGCCCGTACGACCGGGGCTTTACTCCGTCGCCCGCCGAGATCGATTGCGACTTTGTGCAATAGTCTAATGGACTTGTTGGCATTGTCTGGCCGCTCAATTTATAGGGACGTCAAATGGGTTGTTGTAGTATTGCGCCCCGATATCCAGCCATTCCGACAGCAGGCGCATTTCCGCGGGCGTTAGCCACCCCGCATGGCTGCCACCGTTGTCGAATACATTGAGGAAGCGACTGGCATGGGCGCCGGCGACCGACATGGGCGGGCTGACCGGAACGGGTACCATGATGGGTTGACCATCCGCATCCGTGCCGGGCACCAAGACATCCTGCAAGACACCGTTGACTAATTCCTGTTGATTATCGCTCAGCAATAATTCCCGGTACGCTTTGAATTGGGCCGGCTCGTCGCTGGATGGTCCGTCGCTGAGGTCCAACTGGGCGGCGGGAAGCTGCGGCGCACCCGCGCCATCGACCGCGTTATGGCAAGTACTGCAGGTGTGATCGGCCAGAACGGTGACGCCGTCGCTGTCCAGTATCTGGCGCGTCTTGCCCCAGAGGGGATGGATATGTTGCTCATAATTGATGACGATGCGGCAATGTACGTCCCATTTGGTCTGGCAGGCGGTCGTCGCCGGGGCCGGGGTATCGAGATCGGCGTAGCGATAGGCGAAGCTCGGATCTTTGGCGCGTAGCGTTGTATCGGTCCAGGCATCGTCATAAACGACATCCACCTGCGGGATCAAAGCGGCACAGTCGGTTTGGCAGCTGATGCGCGCGCGCGTCTGGGCCATGGTCTCGCCCATGTCGCTCCATAGGTTGGGATCGGTATTGGGAAAGGGCAGGCCGGTGGTGGTCAAACCCGGATTGATCGAGGGTGGACCTTGGGGCGTGGCGTGGGGGATGCCGCTGCTATGGGAATGGCAGCCGTTGCACTCCTTGGTCTCTCCGGGACGGACTTGAATCCAGTTTTGATGTTCGGCGCTGATGCGCCTGCCGTCCTTGTCTAGGACACTGACGGCCAAGGCCACATTGGCCGGTACTTTCACCATGACGGAACCATCCGGTTCGATAGGGGCATAGCCGATGATCTCGCGCATCAGGCGCTGCCTGCTGGCGCCGAAGGCGGTGCCGGGCAGGCGCAGGACCTTGCGCTCCGGTATGGAGACCGCCTTGACGATGCGCAGAAATCGGGCGGGCCGTTGATCGGCAGTTGTCTGCATGGGATCCGCCAGGGTGCTGATGCCTTTGGGCGAGGTGTCGACGCCGTCCAGATCGTAGACGCTGCGTATGTGCAGGATGCCGGCGCCTTCATTCAGGTTGTCGGCGTCCAAGCCGAGTCCGGCGGTCTTATCATAGATGATAGCGGGCAGGGTGGGACGCGGCAGGGCGGCGACCGCTTCGGCGATCATCATGCCTTCCTGAGGTATCACTACCGGCAACTGGGTATTGCGATCCATATCATAGATCCATGCGCCATAGAGCGGCGGGGCCTCTTGGACGTTCGCTGCGGCGAGCCGTTCGCCGGTACACGGCACTACGGCGTTATTCTCTATCAGCCGGCATGGACTCCACGTCACTAAGGCGCGGGGTGTTCCGTCCCAAAGCGGATAGGCCGAGTTGAAGCGACCGCCGGGCGAGGGCTGGTTATTGGTTCGCATGTCATTGGTGGTGGCGGGTGCTTGGCCCTCGCCGCTGACAATGCCGCGGCTGGACCACACGGGTTGATCATGGTCGAGATAATCGCTGGAATCGATCATGATCAGGTCGCCGCCTCCCTGGGTGCTGGCAGTCGGTTCGAGCAGGGCTATGATTTTCCCCGAGGGCATCTCTCGAGGCTGTATAAACTGTACCGTCGCCCCGTTGGTGCCGGTGGCGTGGCTGTGTGCTCCGTAGTGTACCTGCAGTTCGGTACCGTCCGGATGAATGCTATAGAGGCTGATGGCGTTGCGGCCTCCGGCATTGTCCCAACGGCTGAACAGTATCTCACCGCTGCTCAGAACCGTGGGATCGAGGTCATGGCTCTGGTTGAATGAGATTTGATGAATATCGGTGCCGTCGGCATTCATTACATGCAGCACCGCCGCCTGTTCCCGCAGGTCTTCATCCATGGCGGCGAATTGCGGCTTGCCTTCGTCCAAGAGGACGGCACGGGATTGACGTTGGCGAGTGGAGGAGAAGACGATGCGATTATCCGGTAGGTAGTGCGGGGTGACATCGTCACCGGCTTCCGCTGTAATGTCGGAGGAAATGATCCGCCTTAACTGATCGGCCTCGATGTCGTACTCCCAGATATTCCAGGTCGGCTGAGGATCGGTGGTGGTGTCTTTTGGTATCGGGGCATGCAGGGCGAACAACAGACGCTTGCCGTCGAAAGACACCTCGACATCCTTGACGTCGCCCTTTCCGCCGGTGATCCCTCCCGTGAGGTTTCGTTCCGCCGCGGTGGTTGAAGCGCGGTCGCGGATGTACAGATCACCACCTTGGTTGAAACTCAGAATCCGCCGCGTATCACTGCTGACCGGATTGCCCTGCGCGTCGACAGTCACCGGCCGTTTTATATAGGCGATAGGAAAATCGGCGACCACCGGGTCGGGGCTTTGGCCATTGCCGCTGATACTTCCGCCGCATGCAGTCAACAACAACATCACACCGCTCAGCAGCGGGTATATGAAAGTTGCACGGAAATATGACAAGTGGTGTGATAGCCGAACTTTCACTGGAGTGCCATCATTTTTCATCGGCGCCTTAGTATGCATAATCCTTTACTTCTAGCAGGCCCGATTATTGGTCACTGCGTACTAAATCAATAAATGAAACTTTAGCTTGCTAAACTAAGCGTTCATAAAGTTTAATTCAACGGAATTTATCGACAGCAAGAGGCTTGTCGTTAATAAGATACATGCAAGGACAAATCGGTTTTATGTGCTGTATCACAGGATCGCATGTGCTTATTACCGACAGAATGAACTCCCCTTAGTCCGATGCGTGTCTCCTACAGGTGACACATAAGCTTGCTTGGATCCCAAGTGGCGGTGTGAATTTCGGAGTTACCTTACCGATTTTTAAGAAAGCCGGGTGAGGAAGGATGTTAAGTGCAAATTCGGATACAAGGATAACTAAGGCTATGAAAATGGCGAATAGTGGTGCGCCTAATGTGAAATGGCGCACATTACGTCACGATCAACCGATAAAGACACTAAGCACCAAGCCAATTGATTTGTCACGGAGTGGGAGTAGGGATTTTTAAGAAATACATCTAACATGGCGATTATGTGACTACCGGCAAGAACTTTGCTTGTGAATAGTTGAAGAATTAGGACGGAAGAATTTGAGCAGCGACGAGGGAAACCATCATGGGCGTTAATACAAGGCTTTGTTCGTGTCGTCTTTGGCCTCGGCGAATACGATCAATCTTAACTTGCTGGCTGCTTGTCACCGCCGTTGCCGCCGTTGCCGGACCGAGAGAGCAGGCTAAACGCATGCATGACCGCATCGCAGGCGTTCCTCCCACGGAAGCGGTGCTGACGCAGATGGCGGCGGATATCAGTGCCGGCAATCCGATTGCCGCCGCGTATAAGGCCATGAACAACAGCGCCTTCTATAACGTCACGCTGAAGAACTTCGTGGCGCCGTGGACCAATGAAGATCAGAGCGTGTTTGTGCCGCTCAACGATTACACGGCCACGGTGATAGGAATAATCCGTGATGACCTGGACTTTCGACAAGTATTGTACGGCGACATCCTGTATGTCGGTGCCGGCAATCTCGGTCTGCCCGCCTATGGTATGAACGACAACGCTCACTATGAGGCGATGGAAGATCTGGGCATCGATCTTAAGACTAATCTAATCCGGACGACGCAGTCCGCGGTTACCGGTATTCCTTCCGAGGCTACCGCCGGGGTGATTACGACCCGCGCCGCCGCCGCCGCCTTCTTTATCGCCGGAACTAATCGAGCCATGTTCAGATTCACGCTGATTAATTATTTGTGTACCGACCTGGAGCCGATCAAGGATATATCGCGTCCGCCCGACCGGATTCGTCAGGATGTGTCCCGCAGTCCCGGTGGCGACAGCCGAATTTTCTTGAACAAATGCATAGGCTGCCATGCGGGCATGGATCCCATGGCCCAGGCCTTTGCATATTACGATTATGACTATAACGCGGACACCGATCCCGACGGAGTCAGCGGCAGGCTGGTATATAACAATGCCGGAACGATCGATCCGGATACGGGTAGCCGCGTCCAGGGCAAGTATCTTATCAACTCCGATAACTTCAAACCCGGCTATATCACCACCGATGATCATTGGGATAACTACTGGCGCCACGGCCCCAACAGCCTGCTTGGCTGGGATACGGCACTCAGCGGCAGCGGAGCCGGGGCGAAATCGCTAGGACAGGAACTGGCCGATAGTGATGCCTTCGCCCAGTGCCAGGTCAAGAAGGTATTTAAGGCCGTGTGCCTGCGCGATCCCACCGACAGCACTGATTTCAATAAAGTGGCGGCCATGGTGAGTTCGTTCAAGAGCGGCAATTACAAGATGAAACAGGTGTTCGCCGAGGCGGGCGCCTACTGCATGGGCGAATGACGGCAATCCCGCGGAATTGTTTCGCTGGCGTTCACATATAAGTATCCGGAGAGCTGCGGTGGAGAGAGCAACCAAGGTAACGACAATGCAGGCTATGTCGCCGTACGACGGCTATCTGCCATGGCGCAATTTTTATCTGCTGCTGTGGCTGTGTGTGTCGGTCATGGGACTCAGTGCTTGTGGCGGCGGCACCAAGACCGAAGCGTTGCCCGATACTCATGCCCCGGTGGTAGCCAGTTATCTGGGGCCGGCACCTGCCACCAGCGATGTGCAGGCCTTTAAACTTAATCTGTGGGAAAAGTTGACACCGGTTAATCGCTGCGGCGGCTGTCACGGCAGCGGCGGACAGTCACCGACCTTCGCCCATCAAGGCGACGTCAATATCGCCTATGCCGAGGCCGCCAAGATAGTTAACCTGCAGTCGCCATCGGAATCGCGCATGGTGGCCAAGGTCGGTGGCGGACATAATTGTTGGTTGGACAGTCCCACCGCTTGCGCCGATATTCTGACCGCCTACATCAGCGCATGGGCGGGAGGGGTGCAAGGGGACGGCAGTCGCCAGATTCAGTTGACCGCTCCGCCCGTCAAGATCGCCGGCGCCAGTAAAAATCTACCGCAGGATCCCAGCCTGTTCCAGAATACGGTCTATCCTTTATTGACCACCTATTGTTCGCGCTGCCATTCACAAACCGCCGCTACCTCGCAGTCGCCTTATTTTGCGAGCAACGATGTCAGCTTTGCCTATGACGCGGTGAAGCCCAAGTTGGATCTGGATACGCCCGCCAATTCCCGCCTGGTACTGCGCTTGCGCAATGAGTTCCACAATTGCTGGAGCGATTGCGCGAGCGACGCTGACGAGATGGAGGCGGCGATTACGAGCATGGCCAATGGCGTTCCGGCCACGCAGGTGGATGCCAGTTTGGTGTTGAGCAAGGCCTTGAAGCTGGGCGATGGGATTACCGCCAGCGGCGGCAGCCGCTATGAAGCGAACGTCATCGCGCTGTGGGAATTCAAGACCGGGCAGGGAAATATCGCCTATGACACCAGCGGTGTCGAACCTGCGCTTAATTTGTCCCTGAGCGGCGATGTCAGCTGGGTCAACGGCTGGGGTATAGAAGTTCACGACGGCAAGGCGCAGGGGTCCACCGCCGCCAGCAAAAAGATTCATGACTTGATCGAGGCGACCGGCGAATATTCCATCGAGGCCTGGGTGGTTCCCGGCAATACCGCTCAGGACGGACCGGCACGGATTGTGAGTTATTCCGGAGGCGACAAGGCGCGCAACTTTACCCTGGGTCAGGACAAATTCAGCTATGTATTCATGAACCGCAGCAGCGCCACCGATGCCAACGGTGAACCGCTGCTGTCGACCGTGAATGATGATAAGCGCCTGCAGGCCACACAGCAGCATGTGGTTGTCACCTATGACCCGGTCAACGGCCGCCGCATCTACATCAATGGTAAATATAGCGGGGATCTGGATACTACCGCCAGCGGGGGACTGCAGGACTGGGATGATACTTTCGCCTTTGTCTTGGGTAACGAGGTGTCCGGCGGGCGTTTATGGCAGGGGAAGGTGCGCTTGGTGGCCATCCATAACCGCGCCTTGACGCCGGAACAGATCACCCGCAACTTCGAGGCGGGGGTGGGCCAGAAATTCTATATGCTGTTCGGTATCGGCGATCTGATTTCTGTTCCACAAAGCTATATATTATTCGAGGTCAGTCAATTCGATAATTACAGTTACTTGTTCAATCGGCCGACCTTTATCAACCTCGATCCCAGTGTCAACCCCGGCGATATTCCGCTTAAAGGCATGAGGCTGGGGATTAACGGTAAAGAGGCCCATGTGGGGCAGGCCTATCAGAATCTCGATACGACCGTAGGCGGTTCCACGTATCAGCCGAACGGACAGCTGCTATCGAGACTCGGGACCGTGATTGCCAGTGAAAAAGGCGCGGATGCCGATGAATTTTTCCTGAGCTTCGAGAAATTGGCCGGGCACAGTAACGTGGTTACCGATGCCGCGCCCCTGACCCCCTTGCCGCCGGCCATAGGGACTCCGGTCGCGGATATCGGTTTGCGCGTATTTGATGAAGTCAACGCGACTATGGCGGCGGTGACCGGTGTCAGCAGCGCTAATGCCAATATCAAAACCACTTTCGATACCATCAAGCAGCAATTGCCCACGGTGGAAAATATCCAGGGCTTCCTTTCCGCCCATCAGGTGGCGGTGGCCCAGCTCGCCATCGATTATTGTAATGAACTGGTGGAAGATCCAAGCCTGCGCAGCAACTTTTTCGGCGCTGGAATCGACTTCAATGCGGATGTGGCCACGGCCTTCGGTAGCGGCGATTCGACGCAGAAGAATCAGGTTGTCGATGCGCTACTCAACAATGTGGTGGGCAGCAGCTTGAGTACTCAGCCGTCTCAGAGTGAGATTAAGGGTGAATTGATCGGCCCGGCTGCGACCAACAGCAATAATCTATTCGATCGACTGACGTCGGCGTGTCCGGCGGGTTGCGATGCGGTGCGCACCCGGACTATTACTAAGGCGATGTGTACCGCGGTGCTGGGCAGCAGTGCGATGTTGCTGCAATAAGCCGGCCGTAGAGATATTTCAGGAGATTAATATGGCAAAGTTACCCAAAACCCACCCGCTGGATGCCCCCTTGTTACATCCTGATCACGAACGGCCCACCAGCCGCCGTGATTTTTTAGCCATGGGACTGCGAGCCGGTATGGGTGCGGTTTTAATGCCGTCGGTCTTGAGTGCTCTGTTCAGCGCACCGCGCCTGGCGCGAGCGGCATTGTCACCGGATCTGGAGACGCTAAAAACCTTGTGCGGTCTGGCGGTGCAGGGGGCCGGCAAGATCCCGTTCATCTGCTTTGACCTGGCCGGTGGGGCCAATATCGCCGGATCCAACGTGCTGGTAGGCAAGCAAGGCGGGCAGTTGGATTTTCTGAGCAGTGCGGGATACAGCAAGCTGGGCCTGCCGGGCGATATAAACCCTGCTGCCGCCGGTAACTTCATTAATTCGGAATTCGGTTTAGCGTTTCATTCCGACAGCGCTTTCTTGCGCGGTATGCAGGAAAAAGTCAGCGCCGGTCATCGCGCCATGGTCAATGGGGCGGTGATCCCGGCGCTCTCGGACAACGATACCGCCAATAATCCGCATAATCCTATGTATGGAATTTATAAGGCCGGTGCCGACGGCGAACTGCTTACCCTGATCGGTTCGCGCAGCTCCGATTCCGGCGGCAATTCCATGGCGCCGGTGGCGATGATAGATACGTCGGTGCGACCTACCAAGGTCGATCGACCCAGTGACGTCACCGGTTTGGTGGATACGGGGAAACTGGTTGGACTCCTCAATAAGCAGGATGCAGTGGCGGTGATGGAGTCGGTGCAGCGCATCAGCGATATGAAGCTGGCGCGGGTCAGCACCAAGCTGAGCGATGACGCCGGCGTCAAGGAATTGGTGAGATGCGGTTACGTCAAGAGTGCCGACCTGGTCGATCGTTACGGCAATCCCGCGACGCTGAATCCCGATCTTGACACCAATATCGTGGGGCCAAGTGGGATCTTCACTCAGGCGGAATACGACGGCGAAGCCGAATTTCGCAAGACCGCCGCCGTGATGAAACTGGTGGTCAACGGCTTTGCCGGCGCCGGGACCATCGCTATGGGCGGTTTCGACTACCATACCGGTAACCGCTCCACCGGCGAGTTGCGCGACTTGCGCGCCGGGCGCTGCATGGGCGCCTGTCTGGAATATGCGGCGCGAGTGGGTGTGCCGCTGATGCTCTATGTGTTCAGCGACGGTTCCCTGGCCAGCAACGGCAGTGTGGATAATTCCGTGGACGGCAGAGGTAAGGGCGTATGGACGGGGGATAATTCCTCAACCGCCGCGTCATTCTTCCTGGTATTCAACCCCGGTGGCCGACCCCAGGCCTTGACGCAGCAGATCGGTTATTTTCGCGCCGACGGTTCCGTGGAATCGGCATCGAGTCCCGCCGCCAACAACGTCAACCTACTGGTACAGACGGTGATACTGAACTATCTGGCCCTGCATGGAGAGCAGAACAAGTTTGCGACCTTGTTCCCCAACCATGGTCTGGGGAATGCCGCTTTAATGGACAGCTTGACGGCATTTCCGCCTATTGTGAACGGGACAATTTGATGCGCCTTGATGCGCCGCTCTCTTTGATAGCGTGGAAGCCCGGGACGCCGCCTATGAAGTGGGAGGCTGCGGTGGTTCCAAACCGGATGAATAATGCAGTTTACCGCCGCTGTCGATGATGACCGCGTCTATGCCCGGTAAGGTTTTCAGTAGCTGCATGGCCTTCTCCCAACCGAGAACGAAGAGCGTGGTCGACAGGGCGTCCGTGGTGGTGGCATCCGGCCCGATCACGGTGGCGCTGCGGGTATCGTGTACCGATTTTCCGGTTTTCGGATTGAGGATGTGGTGGTAACGCACCCCGTCACGCATGAAGTAACGTTCGTAATCGCCGGAGGTGGAGATCGCCGCATCGCTCAAGGGGATGACTACCACCGATTCCCCCTTCTTGCGCGGATCGCGTATGCCCGTCATCCAGGGCTTGCCGTTTTTATCGCCCAGAATGCGGCTGTCACCCCCGGCGGTAACCAATGCTTGGTGAAAGCCCATCTTGGTCAGGATCGCGATGGAGTTGTCCACGGCAAAGCCCTTGGCGATACCGCCCAGATCGATGCGCATGCCCTTGCGCGCGAAGCGAATCGTCGAGGCATTGCGGTCAAGGATGAGGTGACGGTAATTGATGCCCGGCAAGGCCTGTTTGATCTCGGTATCGGTAGGGGCTATGCCCTCGCGGTAATCATACATATGGCCGACACTGGAAAAGGTGATGTCGAATGCCCCGTGGGAGATGCGCGAAAAATATAAAGAGCGTTCGATGAGATTGAATAATTCGCGGCTGATTTTTACCGGATGGTCGGCGGCTTCGCGATTGACCAGCGACAACTCGCTGTCTTTCTTATAGGGGCTCATGAGTTCGTCAATGCGATGCATCTCCTCCATGACCGCCGCGATGCCTTTTTGCGCCTGATCGGCATCGGTGCTCCACACCTCTGCCAGAATTGCTGTGCCCATAATGGCGCGATCTTCCTTGAACCACTCGGCGTGACTCGCAGGCACCCATCCCGAAACGAGCAATATAAATAACAAAGTAGAAATGATTGGGGATTTGAACATGGGGATATAATTTATGATCGACGATGATTCAGAGATAAGGGTTGAAGGCAAGATAACTTAAGTAGTATCGACTCACAATAATTACCTTGGTGTTTGGTGTAGGCGAGAATTTTATTACATATGGATGCCGCGTGAAGAGCTCTATTTCACAGTAATTGTAGGCGTGTTGCTATTTTACCCTGAGCTTGCGAGTATGCCCTGCATTTCGCGCATTTCATCACGCGCTTCTTCCATCGCGGCGAAACTGTCTTCGGGCGTCATTCCGATCTTCGCAAAGGCGGGGACTTCCCCCCAGTCTATCTTGGCAAGCCGGTTTTGGGTGCCCAAATAGCTGTGTAGATTGGCGACGATAATCACGTCGACGTAGTCCGCTTCGCCGTCACGGGCCTGATAAATGTCTTCATGTTCCGCCGAGACGATCACCATATCGCGGGAAAACCCCCATTCATCCAGGACGGCAGGACCAATCATGGTGTGCAAACGGTGCATCACCGCGACCAGCTTCTCATCGTCCTCTAATAGTTCCGGGAACTGGCTGGCGCGGTTGAGAATGGGTAAGGAGCCGATATCGTGAATGAGACCCGCAAGCATGGCTTCATCGGGCTTAAGTTTGGTAAAGCGCCTGGCAATGACATGACTGAGGGTCGCGACCCGGGTGCTGTGCAACCATAAGTCCTTCAAGTGTCGTTTGATATTATCAGTGGAGGCGACCTGATAAAGCTGTTCCATCACCAGCCCGGTGGCCAGATTGCGAACCTGGTTGCTTCCAAGCCGGGTGATAGCCATGCGCAGATTGGTGATCGGTTCCGAACCGCGATAAGCGGGGCTGTTCACCACCTTGAGCAGCTTGGTGGACAAGGCCGGATCGCTATTGATTATTTTTTCTATCCTGGCGGCGGTGGCCTGCGGATCGCCGACGGCACGGCGGACCTGCATAGCCACTTCCGGCAAGGTCGGCAGGACCACGCGGTTGGCATTGAGGTCGGCGAGGAAATCGGATAGAAATTTCTTTTCTAAATCCATGTGGAAAAATTCCAGCTTCCGGCTTTATGGTTATTTAGCGGCAGATTCCCGGAATTTTTCATAAAGAGGACGAAATTGGAGTCAATTCGCAACCGCATCCAGGCTGTACGGCAGTGGTTGCAGGCTGCATTGCGGCCCGTCACTGCTCCCCAGCCGCAGTTCGCCTTGGGTCGCAGCCTCGATTTGCAGCACCGCCAGCAGGGCGATCCCGCCCTCCGGGGCCGTTTGCGCCGCCACCACGCTGCCGGCGCTTTCATCGCCGCGTAGGGCGGTATTGTAAATTGCCGTGGCGGGGGCGGGCGGCGAATCGGCGGAGCAATGCAGTCGATACATGCGCCGCTTGAGCTTACCCAGATAGTGGGTGCGCGCCACGATCTCCTGGCCGGTATAGCAACCTTTATTGAAGCTGATGCCACCCAATACATCCAGATTGATCATCTGGGGAACGAAGGCATCGACAGTTTCGGGTTGCAGGTCCGGTATGCCGGCAAGGATATCCAGCAAGGCCCAAGGGCCCGTCCCTACGGCGGCGGCGTGTACATCGAGCTTGGTCCACAGGGCCTTGACGGCGGCGGCCGTGCCCAGCACCTCGAAGCGCGGGTGGGGGCCGGGAATACGTATGACGCTCAGGCCATCGGAATGAGTAACGCTGTTTACCTCTTCAGGGAGGGCATGAAGGATCTCGCGCAGGTGCTGGATGCCTTTGGCGCTGGCGTAACCTATTTGCACCAGCTGGGTCTCCTCTTCCAGGGTGACCTTGCTCATCAGTATATATTTTTGCAAGCGTTCCAGACTGGCTTCGAGCAAGGCTTCGGGTAGGGCTAAATAGATGGTATCCTCACGCCGGAAGATCCGGTAACAAGCTAAGGTGCGTCCCTTAGGACTACAATGGGCGCTGAGTTGGCTGCGGTCCGCGGTGACGGCGTGGATGTCGTTGCTCAGCTGACCTTGCAGGTACTTCTCCGCATCGGCGCCGCGCACCGCGATCAGCGCGCGTTGAGATAAGTCGGCGATCACCTCGCCGGTGGTGGCAATCTGGGTTTCCAGGGACGGATTGCCGTAATGGGCGACGTGACCGTCAAGGATTACGGCGCCGCTATTTTCGAGAAAAGTCCGCCATTCTGAGAGCATCATTATCGCTTTCCTTTTAAATTCTGCCGTTGCAATCATACGCGCAGGGCATAATACTAGAGCAACTGGAGCAGTTGTCTACACATACGGATTGTATGCCCAAAAATAATAATCGACCGGTATTTCTGGATTTGGCGCGCATCCGCCTGCCAATCACGGCGTTAATCTCCATCGCTCACCGGCTGGCGGGGGTGGTGCTGTTTCTCAGCATTCCCTTTGCGATATATCTGTTGGATCTATCCCTGGGCAGCCAGCTGGGCTATAACCATGTGCAAGGACTGCTCGGCTATGTCCCGATCAAGATAGCGGTGATTCTTGTATTCTGGGCGCTGGCCCATCATGTGTTTGCGGGCGTACGGGTGTTGTTGATCGATTTTGGGCTGGGCGTGGAGCGGGATGAGGCGCGCCGCACGGCCTGGGTGGTTGCGATGGGCAGCTCGGTGTCGTTAGTGATGATCGCCTGGATATTGTTATGGTAAGCACGCGCGCCCACGGAATGAAGACCTGGCTGGCGCAGCGGTTTAGCGCCGTGTACATGACGGCCTACCTGCTCTTTTTTCTCATCAGGTTGAGCATTCAGGCTCCCCATGGTTTTCCCGAGTGGCGAGGCTTCATGACCTCGCCGCTGATGAGCATTTCCACGCTGTTGTTGTTTGCCTTCCTGCTCATCCATGCCTGGGTGGGTATGCGCGACATCGCCATGGATTACCTGCATTCTTTCAAAGTACGGCTCACGGCGTTGAGCGTGATAGCGGCGGGCTTGATCGCCATGGGGGCGTGGTTGCTGCTGGTATTGGCGAGGGCGATTTAATGGCGGCGCACGATATTCCGCGACGGCGGTTCGATACTCTGGTGATCGGCGCGGGCGGCGGTGGACTGCGCGCCGCCCTGCAGTTGTCCCATGCCGAGGCCACGGTGGCGGTGGTTTCGAAAGTGTTTCCCACTCGTTCCCATACCGTGGCGGCGCAGGGCGGCATCAATGCCGCGCTGGGCAATATCTCGCCCGATAATTGGCATTGGCATATGTACGATACCGTCAAGGGCAGCGATTATCTCGGCGACCAGGATGCCATCGAGTATATGTGCCGCGCGGCTTCGCGCCTGGTGGTGGAATTGGAGCATGCCGGCGTGCCTTTTTCCCGCCTCGACAACGGTAAGATCTACCAACGGCCCTTCGGCGGACAGAGCCAGAACTTCGGCGGCGACCAGGCCGCGCGAACCTGCGCCGCAGCGGATCGCACCGGTCATGCCATCCTCCATTCCCTGTATCAGCAAAACATCCGCGCCAAGACCCATTTTTTCGATGAGTATTTCGCCGTCGATCTCATCAAGGACGACGAAGGCTATATCGTGGGTGCACTGGTATTGGAGATCGAGACCGGCGAACCGGTGGTCATCGAGGCCAAGACCACCTTGCTCGCCACCGGCGGGGCGGGGCGCCTGTTCCGCACCAATACCAATGCCCGCATCAACACCGGTGACGGCATGGGAATGGTATTGCGTGCCGGGATTCCGCTTGAAGATATGGAATTTTTTCAGTTTCATCCTACCGGCATCGCAGGCAAGGGGATGCTGATTTCCGAAGGGGCGCGCGGCGAGGGCGGCTACCTTGTCAACAAGGACGGCGAGCGTTTCATGGAGCGCTATGCCCCTCATGCCAAGGATCTGGCCAGCCGCGACGTGGTGAGTCGTGCTATCGCCACCGAGGTGCGCGAGGGCCGCGGTTGCGGTCCCCATGGCGATTATGTCCTGCTCAAGATGGATCATCTCGGCGCGGAGGTGATCAACAAGCGCTTACCGGGGATCCGTGACATTATCCAAACCTTTTTGCATATCGATCCCAGCAAGGAAGCGGTGCCGGTATTTCCTACCGCCCATTACACCATGGGCGGTATTCCCACCAATCGTTACGGGGAGGTAGTCACCCCCGGTTACAGCGGCGCGGAGGAGGCGGTGCCGGGACTGTTCGCCGTGGGCGAATGTGCCTGCGTTTCGGTGCATGGGGCAAATCGCCTCGGCGGTAATTCCCTGTTGGACATCGTGGTGTTCGGTCGCGCCGCTGGTAACCGTATCATCGAGAGCCTGCGCGGCCAGCGTTATCATCGCGCGCTGCCCGAGCAGGGCATCGATAATGCCCTGGCACGCCTGGTGCGCTGGGAACAGCGCGGCGAGGGTGAATCGGTGGCAGATTTGCGCGATAGTCTGCAGCGCGCCATGGAGCACTATTGCGGGGTATTTCGTAAGGAAGATGTGCTGCGGGAAGGTCTGGCGAAGGTGCGGGAGTTGGAACAACGCTTACAACAGGCGCGGCTCAAGGATCATAGCAAGGTATTCAACACCGCCCGCATCGAGGCACTGGAGCTGGAAAATCTCATGGATGTCGCCTTGGCCACGATCACCTCGGCCCTGGCGCGTACCGAGAGCCGTGGCGCCCACAGCCGGATCGATTATCCTCAGCGTGACGACAAACAGTGGATGAAGCACAGCCTGTATTTCAAGGAAGGCGGTCGCTTGGATTACAAGCCGGTGCGGGTGCAGCCGCTAACGGTAGAGACGTTCCCGCCCAAGGAGCGGGTGTATTGATAAAGTTGTCAGCACTCAGCTGTAGGCTTTAAGCTTTATGGAGTGATGTATGCGATTTTCGATCTATCGCTATAACCCGGAAGCGGACCAAAAGCCGCATATGCAGGACTTCGAGCTGGCCGAAGTGGCGCCGGACATGATGCTGCTCGACGCATTGCTCAAAATAAAACAGCAGGATGAGACCCTGAGCTTTCGCCATTCCTGCGGTGAAGGGGTGTGCGGTTCGGACGGACTCAATATCAATGGCCGCAACGGCCTGTCGTGCATTACCCCGCTGGCCGGACTGAAAGAGCCGGTGCAGATTCGCCCCTTGCCGGGGCTGCCTGTGATTCGGGATTTGGTGGTGGATATGAGCCAGTTCTATCACCAATATCGTGCCGTCAAGCCATGGCTTACGGTACATGACCCCGAACCCGAGGTTGAATACCGGCAAAGTCCCGCGGAGCGCGATAAGCTGGACGGACTTTATGAATGCATACTCTGCGCCTGTTGCTCTACTTCCTGTCCGTCCTTTTGGTGGAATCCGGATAAATTCCGCGGGCCGGCGGCCTTGTTGCAGTCTTACCGCTTTCTGGCCGACAGCCGCGACCAGGCGACCGCGGAGCGACTTGCCGAACTTGAAGGCCCGTATAGTTTGTTTCGTTGCCATACCATCATGAATTGCGTCGATGTGTGTCCCAAGGGGCTGAATCCCACCAAGGCGATTGGTAATATCAAGGAACTGATGCTGAAGCATCTGATATAGGCAGGACTAGAGGAACGGGGGAGGGCGATGAGCGCAACGAGTGACGGGGATCGGACAGGACAGGCGCAATCGGTTTCCTCGCGCCGGGCGCGGCTCTATTGGCAATGCCGACGCGGCATGCTGGAGCTCGACCTGGTGCTGCAAGCCTTTTTGGATCATCGCTATGATCATGCTTCGTCCGACGAGCGCCGTGCCTTTGAGGCCTTGTTGAATTATCCCGATGCCTTGCTGTTTGAATACGTCATGGGTCGCGTGATCCCCACCGATAGTCAGCTTGCACATGTCATCACACAGCTACGTACCCCCGTTTCGGCTTGACCGCCGTCCCTCCCGCTATTTTCTGATAAGCGTGCTCGCCGTGCACGGTATGGCATTGTTGGTATTGATGCCGTTGCCGGTGGCTTGGTGGATAAAAGTGCCTATTGCCCTAGCCGTGATGGCGCAGGGGATAGTCAGCTGGCGGCGCCAATTGGCGTTCAGCTCGCCTTCGGCGGCAAAGCGCCTGGTGTGGACCGGTGGTAGCAGCTGGGAGCTGTTCAACCGTGACGGCGCGAGTCGGCCGGCGCGCTTGCTGCCCGGCAGCTATGTCCATCCGTGGCTGGTGGTCTTGCGCTTTTTGACGGAGGATGGGCATAAGAACGCGGTGGTCCTGCCCCGCGACAGTCTGGACCCCGACAGCCACCGCCGTTTGCGGGTGCAATTGACCTTGCTGCAGGACAAGGCGACGACTGAAGATTAACCCCGGCCACTGCTTATTCACACCGAGGCGCAGAGCAAGCGAAGAATTATAAAGCGCGGCGTTCTTCGTGCCATTGTGCCGCATCCGTTTTCTAGGGTGTGAGCACGGTGTTGTGCGGCGGCTGGCTGTCATCCGGCATCGGATAATCCAAGGTATAGTGCAGACCGCGGCTTTCCTTGCGCAGCATGGCGGAGCGGATGATCAGGTCCGCAACCAGCGCCAGGTTGCGCAGTTCGATCAAATCATTGGTGACGCGGAAGTGACCGTAATAATCGTCGATCTCCTGAAGCAACAGGTCGATGCGGTGCTTGGCGCGTTGCAGGCGCTTGTCGCTACGCACGATGCCCACGTAATCCCACATGAAGCGCCGCAGTTCCTCCCAGTTATGGGCCACCACCACCTCCTCGTCGGAATCCGTGACCCGGCTCTCGTCCCACTCCGGCGCGGCCGGCGGAGGAGGGATAGCCGCGATGCTGGCCTTGATATCTTCCGCCGCCGCCTGACCGAACACCAGGCATTCCAGCAGGGAGTTGCTGGCCATGCGGTTGGCGCCGTGCAGTCCGCTGTAGGCTGTTTCGCCGATGGCATACAGTCCTTCGAGCTCGGTGCGGCCGCGCAGGTCGATCAATATCCCGCCGCAGGTATAGTGGGTGGCTGGTACCACCGGGATGGGTTCCTTGGTCATGTCGAAGCCCAATTCCAGGCAGCGGCTATAGATGCCCGGGAAGTGATTCTTGATGAAGTCCGCCGGTTTGTGACTGATATCCAGATAGACGTATTCGGCGCCCAGGCGCTTCATCTCGTGGTCGATGGCGCGTGCCACGATGTCGCGCGGCGCCAGCTCGGCGCGTGGGTCGAATTTATCCAGGAACGGGCTACCGTCCGGGAGCAGGATGCGTCCGCCTTCGCCGCGCACCGCCTCGGAGATGAGGAAGAATTTGGCCTGGGGGTGGTAGAGGCAGGTGGGGTGAAACTGGATGAATTCCATATTGGCCACCCGGCACCCCGCCCGCCAGGCCATGGCGATGCCGTCGCCGGTGCAGACGTCGGGATTGCTCGAATATATATAGACCTTGCCGGCACCGCCGGTGGCCAGTACCACGCACTTGGCGCGCAGAGTCTTGACCTGGCCGGCGTCCCGGTCGAGGACATAGGCGCCCCAGCAGTGATTGTGTGTCAGTCCCAACTTTTTGCCGGTGATCAGGTCAATGGCAATATGATTTTCCAATACTTCGATGTTGGGATGACGGCGGGCCTGTTGCTCCAGGGTCAATTCGACGGTCCGCCCCGTGGTATCGGCGGCGTGCAGGATGCGCCTATGACTATGGCCGCCCTCGCGGGTGAGGTGGTAGTCGATGCTGCCGTCCGCTCGGGTCTCCTGGGTAAACGGGACGCCTTGCCCGACCAGCCATTGAATGGCATCCCGGGCATGCTCGACGGTATAGCGGACCACGGCCTCGTCGCATAATCCGGCGCCGGCATTGAGGGTGTCCTCGATGTGGGATTCCAGGGAATCGGCTTGATCCCATACTGCGGAGATGCCTCCCTGGGCATAATAGGTGGCCCCTTCCGTCAGTGGGCCCTTGGTGATGAGACCGATGCGGATATGGGGGGCGAGGTGTAAGGCGAGGCTTAAACCCGCAGCCCCCCCTCCGATTAACAGGAGATCGTAATAATCTTGTTCCATAAAAAAGCGTGTTGGCTCAGAGGTCTTTTATAGTCATAATGGATACTTTATATTCGGCCCCTACGGGCATGGCCTGGTCATGCAGCATATAGCCGTAAGTTTTAGCCGTCCAGCCGGGCTTGAGAGATCCCCTCCGGCGCGGGTGAGGCGCTAAGGGTGAATGAGGTGGGCGCATATTCCCAAACCCGCACCCTTAGTAAATTAGTAATATCTAATATTGTGTATGGGTAACGCTATTAGGCAACTAATAGAGAACTAATATTATCCGCCATGGTCTATTGTTTCCGAGTAAAGGGATTTTACTCCTCAGTGAAGAAGGGGCAGGCCCGAAATGGGCGAGCAAAGTGTTGACCAGCTCCTAGTTGAGCGCGTTCAAAGAGGTGATAAAAAGGCATTTGACATTCTGGTTGCCAAATATCAGCACAAGATTGTCAAGCTCATTTCCCGCTATATACGGGATCAGGCCGAGGTGTTGGATGTGGCGCAAGATGCCTTTATCAAGGCATACCGGGCTCTTCCTAAATTCCGAGGGGAGAGCGCTTTTTATACTTGGCTGTATCGGATTGCCATCAATACCGCCAAGAATTACCTGGTAGCCCAAGGCCGCCGTCTGCCCGATTCGGACGTGGAAATTAGCGTTGCCGAGAATTTTGAAGGGGCGTCGGAGTTGAGGGATTATGCGACTCCCGAGCGCCTGCTGTTAAAGGACGAGATCGAAAGGACGGTATTCGAGGTCATTGAGCAGCTACCGGAGGACCTACGTACGGCGATTACACTACGAGAGCTCGAAGGTTTAAGTTATGAGGAAATCGCGGAAGCCATGGGATGCCCGATAGGCACCGTGCGTTCCCGCATCTTCAGGGCTCGTGAAGCGATACATAATAAACTCAAGCCGCTGTTGGCATGATTCGTTAAGTATTTGGGCACTAATTGCGGGGAAGGTATATGGCAGACAATCTTGAAGAAAAAATCTCGGTGCTGGTGGATGGTGAAATGCCTCGCGAGGAGATTGATGGCCTGATGGACGGGCTCAAGCACGATAAGACCAGTCAGATGTGTTGGCGACATTACCATCTGATCAGCGATGCCTTGAAAAACAATCTCCCCGATGAACTCCCAGAGGATTTTGTAAACCGCGTCTCCCTAGCCCTTGAATCCGAACCCCTGCTCTCCACTCCGCCGCGCCGTACCTTTGATTACCAATCATTCATCAGGCCCACGATCGGTTTCGCTCTGGCCGCTTCCGTTGCAGCCGTGGCTTTTCTCGGTTTGGGCTGGAATACCCAGCAAACGGGTATGGAGCAAATGCCGACCCTGGCCTCAAATAATTCGCCGGCCTCCAGCGGGATTACCACGGTGAGCACTCAACCGGTGGTATCTTACACGACCGTGCACGGCAGACAGTGGGACGTCGAACAGCCTGAACTGGCCTCCAAGCTCAATGACTATTTGATCAACCACGATCAATATTCTGCAGTGGACGGGATGCACAATAGCGTGTTGCCCCAGGTCAGGATCGTGGGATATGAGCGTCCCGAGACCATCTCACCGAGTAATTTGACCGGTGACGGCCGCTAGGCCTGCATCCGGCTGATCGTATGCATGAGTATTGCGAATGGTGATCAGCCCAACTTTATCGCTATCGCGGCGGACTTTTGATTGCCTGATGTTCGACATTCGGATCTTACCTGCTTTGTTCAAACCCCCGTTTAGCGGCGTACGCGGTTATCGTTGTGCGCCGCGGGCGTGGGCCTGTGTCTTGTTGACTGTGCTCGGGCTGTGCGCCGTACAGGCGCAGGCGGTGGATGCCGGCGGATCCGCGAACGAGGCAAAGGCGTGGTTGGATAAGATTGCCTCATCCGAGCGGAATGTCAGCTACGAAGGCACGTTTATATTTCGCCGTGATGACCAATTGGTGACCATGCATCTCGTGCATGTCGTGGATCAATCGGGTGAAAGAGAGCGCCTCAGCTCCTTGAGCGGCGTGCAGCGGGAATTTTTCCGGAGTAAGGAAGGGGTCGTATACCTCAGTCCGGGTCAAAAGCATTCCACCCTCAACAAAGAGATCTTAAGGCGGAATTTTCCCGCGCAGCTTGTGGATGGCACAAAGGATCTGGAAAAGAATTATCGCCTGGTCATGGGGGAAGGCGATCGTATCGCCGGGCGTGCTGCGCGGATGCTGGTCATCGAGCCCAAGGATAATTATCGTTACGGCTACCGGATTTGGGTTGATGAGAAGACGGGATTATTGCTGCAGTCCGATCTGGTTAACGAGCACGGTAATGCCGTCGAGCAGTTCATGTTTACCACCATAAACGTCATGGACATGCCTACACCGCAAATGATCCAGGCCGTGACCATGAGTGATAAAATGCGCCAGGCTCTGAAATCCAGCACCCCCGATACTATGTCCGCCACGGCCGATGGGCATTGGCAGGTCA
This sequence comes from uncultured Gammaproteobacteria bacterium, assembly GCA_963810615.1. GTDB lineage: Bacteria > Pseudomonadota > Gammaproteobacteria > DRLM01 > DRLM01 > JARRQJ01. Next base: position 179,734 of record CAWEOA010000003.1, read on the forward strand.
TGCGTATGCCGAGCGGTTTTTCTTTGGTCGAGCGCTATCAACACAGTCATGGCAAATGGGGGCCGGTCGACCAGCTGGTGCTCACCGACGGCATGGCGACCGTTTCGGTATTCGTCGAGCAACTGGGTGAGCACGCCCGGCCGTTCAATGGTGTGTCGCATGTGGGTGCAGTGAATGCCTACGGAACCGTAGTGAGTGATCATCAACTGACCGTGGTCGGCGAAGTGCCATTGGCGACAGTCCGTTTGATCGGTAACTCACTGAGATTGACGGTGGCCGGACAATAGATGATCGAGCAAATCGCGACCGTGGTGGAGCTTGAAGACGATGCCGCGTGGGTGGAAACCCAGCGGCACAGTGCTTGTGGAGCTTGCGCCATGAATAAAGGTTGCGGAGCGGGTTTGTTCGCGAAAGCCTTCAGGTTTGGTTCTCCCCGATTGAAAGTGCGACATACTCACGATGTCGAAGTGGGTGATCGCGTGGTGATAGGTGTCGATGAGCAGGCCCTGGTCCGCGGTTCGTTTGCCGCTTATATCATGCCGATCCTATTCATGCTGGGGTTCGCCTTGCTGGGTGAAACTCAGATAGCGGGTATGTTGACGCAAGTTGCGCCTGATATTGTCACCCTGCTGTCGGGGATGGTCGGTTTGGCCGCGGGTTTGATGTGGCTCAGGCGCCATAGTCAAAGTATTGGTGACGATCGCCGCTATCAACCTTTGATTCTGAAAAAGACTGCCGATCATGTTTCCGCGGCTTGCCCAAAATCCGAATCTTATTGACAACAGATAATGAACTTATGGAATGGAAGTCAGATGATAAATCGTAATATGTACTTTGCTTGGCTGGTCGCCGTATGCACCATATTCTCCGCGTCTCAGGCGCAGGCGCGTGAGTTACCCGATTTTACGGATATCGTGACCAAAACCAGCCCGGCGGTGGTAAACATCAGCACTTCCCAAACCATAAAACAACATCCGCGGATACCCCACGGCATGCCGAAGGGGCCCAACGGTTCACCGCCCCTGGACGATTTTTTCCGGCGTTTTTTCGGTGATCCCGGACAAGGTAATGACGGTGGGGATGACAATGACTTCAGTACCCAATCCTTGGGATCGGGATTCATCATTTCCTCCGACGGTTATATCCTCACCAACGATCATGTGATCAAGGATGCGGATAAGATAATCGTGCGTCTCAACGATCGTCAGGAATTTGAAGCGAAGGTGATGGGTGCGGACGAGCGCAGCGACGTGGCCCTGCTCAAGATCGACGCCAAGAATTTACCGACGGTCCAGATCGGACACTCCTCCAAGCTTAAGGTTGGAGAGTGGGTGCTCGCCATCGGCTCGCCTTTTGATTTCGATCATTCGGTGACGGCCGGCATCGTCAGTGCATTGGGACGCAGTTTGCCCAACGAAAATTATGTGCCGTTCATCCAAACGGATGTGGCGATCAATCCCGGAAATTCCGGCGGCCCCTTATTCAATATGGACGGCGAAGTGGTCGGTATCAATTCCCAGATCTACAGCCGCACCGGCGGTTTTATGGGATTGTCGTTTACCATCCCCATCGATTTGGCGATGGATGTCGTCGATCAGCTCAAGAACAAGGGTAGCGTTACCCGTGGCTGGCTGGGCGTCTTGATTCAAGATGTCACCGGAGACTTGGCCGAATCCTTCGGCATGGATCGTCCGGGCGGGGCCCTGGTGGCGCAGGTATTGCCAGGCAGTCCGGCGGAGAAGGCCGGGATCAAGGTGGGTGACGTCATCCTGGAGTTCAATAACACCCCGATCGATAATTCCTCCTCCCTGCCGCCGATTGTGGGCCGGATGCAGGTCGGTCAAGAGGCATCGGTGAAGATTTTGCGTGACGGCAAATCGAAGCAGGTCAAGATCAAGATCGGCGAATTGCCGCCGGAAGAGGAGATCAAACAGGCCAGCCGCGGCGGGGATGAAGGTACCAACGATAACCGCTTGGGCGCGGTGGTGAAGGATTTGACCGCCGATCAGCGCAATAGCTTGGACAAGAAGAAGAGCGGGGTCTATGTGGATGATGTCCACAGCGGCCCGGCGCGGGCGGCCGGGTTGCGCCAGGGCGATATTATTCTCATGATCAATAACGTGGATGTGAAGAACGTCAGCCAGTTTCAGAAATTGGTTAAGGATTTGCCCGCGGGCAAATCGCTGCCGATGCTGGTGCAACGGGGTTCAGGTCCCATGTTTCTGGCGCTCAAGATGCCCGATAAGGACAACTAAACCTCGTTAATTCGCATTGCGGCGGCGCGGTGATTCTGGAAAACGGAAAAATCCGGTACACTGGCGGGCTTTGGCGGCCCAGGTGTCCGGTTTTTCCGGTTTCTAATCGATGAAGTATATTCGCAACTTTTCCATTATCGCCCATATAGACCACGGCAAATCCACGCTGGCCGATCGTCTTATTCAAATCTGCGGAGGATTGACCTCGCGTGAGATGGCGGAGCAGGTCCTGGATTCCATGGACTTGGAACGGGAACGCGGCATTACCATCAAGGCGCAGTGCGTGTCATTACGTTATCAGGCCAAGGATGGACATATTTATTTGCTGAATTTCATCGATACGCCCGGGCACGTGGATTTTTCCTACGAGGTGTCGCGTTCCCTCGCCGCCTGCGAAGGGGCGTTGCTGGTGGTCGATGCCTCGCAAGGCGTCGAGGCGCAAACCGTGGCCAACTGCTATACCGCCATCGAGCAGGGACTGGAGGTGGTGCCGGTGCTGAACAAGATCGATCTGCCCACCGCCGATGTCGAGCGGGTGACGCGGGAAATCGAAGATATCATCGGTATTGAAGCGGATAACGCGGTGCAGGTGAGCGCCAAGACCGGGATAGGGGTGGAGGATTTGCTGGAGGAATTGATCAGGCGTATTCCCCCGCCCAAAGGCGATGCGGAGGCGCCATTGCAGGCGCTGATCGTCGATTCCTGGTTCGATAACTATCTGGGCGTGGTTTCTCTGGTGCGCCTAATGCAAGGGAGCTTGAAGGCCAAGGACAAGATCACCGTCATGTCCACCCAGCGCCATTATTACGCGGACAAGGTCGGGATCTTTACCCCGAAACGCCTGGACACGGGTCGTCTCAGTGCCGGAGAGGTGGGTTTCATCATTGCCGGCATTAAAGAGGTGGACGGCGCCCCGGTGGGTGATACGCTCACCCATACCAGCCATCCCGCCGCCGCGCCGCTGGCAGGATTCAAGAAGGTGCAGCCTCAGGTGTTCGCGGGACTGTTTCCCATCAGCGCCGAAGAGTATGAAGACTTGCGCGACGCCTTGGGCAAACTGCGCCTCAACGATTCTTCGCTGTTCTACGAGCCGGAGGTTTCGCAGGCATTGGGATTCGGCTTCCGATGCGGATTTCTCGGCATGCTGCACATGGAGATCGTTCAGGAACGCCTGGAGCGTGAATACGATTTGGATCTCATCATCACCGCGCCGACGGTGGTGTATGAATTGCTGAACAAGCAGGGCGAGGTGCTGTACGTAGACAATCCCTCCAAATTGCCGCCTCCGGGAGATGTAGAGGAGATGCGGGAGCCGATCATAACCACCAATATCCTCGTTCCGCAACTGCATCTGGGTGCGGTCATCACCTTGTGTGAAGAACGCCGCGGCATCCAGAAAAAAATGCAATTTCACGGCAACCATGTGGCGCTGACCTATGAGATGCCCATGGCTGAGGTCGTCATGGATTTCTTCGATCGCCTCAAGTCCGTCAGCCGCGGTTACGCCTCCATGGACTACAACTTCGACCGTTTCGCGGCGGCGGATCTGGTTAAACTCGATGTGCTGATCAACACCGAACGGGTGGACGCACTGTCCATAATCGTGCATCGTTCCAATAGTATCCAGCGCGGCCGGGACCTCGTGGAAAAGCTGCGGGAGGTGATTCCCCGCCAGATGTTCGATGTAGCTATTCAGGCGGCGATCGGTTCCAAAATCATCTCCCGTGAAACGGTGAAGGCCTTACGCAAAAATGTCACGGCTAAGTGTTACGGAGGCGACCTGTCCCGTAAGCGTAAATTGCTCGAGAAGCAGAAGGCCGGGAAGAAGCGTATGAAGCAGCTGGGCTCGGTCGAGATCCCGCAAGAGGCATTTATGGCAATTTTACAAGTAGGAAAGAAATAGATGAGCTACGATTTTCCAACCATCATGGTGATTTTTCTGATCGTCTGCGGAATTATCTGGGCGGCGGATGCCGTGATGTGGGCGCCGCGCCGTCGCGAAGCCGTGGCGACGGCCACCCAGGCGGCGGGGGGAGACTTAGACGAGGAGACTCGCCTGCGGCTCAGTAAAGAGCCGGTATTGGTGGAATATGCGCGGTCGTTTTTCCCCGTGATCCTGGCGGTATTCTGTCTGCGCTCATTCCTGGTGGAGCCGTTTCGCATCCCCTCCGGCTCCATGATTCCCACGTTGTGGACCGGCGACTTCATCCTGGTCAATAAATTCGCCTATGGCATACGCTTGCCGGTCTTGAACGACAAGATCCTCAATATCGGTGAGCCGCATCGGGGCGACGTAGTGGTGTTTCGCTATCCCGAGGATCCTTCGACGGATTATATCAAGCGGGTCATCGGCTTGCCCGGTGATCGCATTGCCTATCATGATAAGACGGTTTTCATCAACGGGGTCAAGGCCGATCAGCGCTTCATGGGACCTTTTACCGAGTTTCCTACGGGTATTCCCATGCCGAGCCGCCTCGAAGTAGAATCCCTGGGGGATAAGAAACATATCATGGTCATACATCCCGGATTTTACGGCAGGCTTGAGCAAGGTGAGTGGACGGTCCCGCCGCACAGTTACTTTATGATGGGGGACAATCGGGATAATAGTAACGATAGTCGCGCTTGGGGTTTCGTGCCGGAGAAGAATTTGATCGGCAAGGCATTCATGATATGGATGAACTGGAATGGTTCGAATGGGGGAATTACTTGGAATCGCTTGGGGAAAGCGATTCAATAGCGAATATGCGGAAGGGATAAAATGAATAGCATTGCCGCAAGAAACCGCCAGAACGGTATGACGTATTTGGGTATGCTGATCTTGTTGGTCGTCATCGCCTTCTCCGCCGTCGTGCTGATCAAGGTGGCGCCTTTGTACATGGAACATTTCAAGGTGAAGTCTTCACTGGAGTCGCTGGCTCAGGAGGCCAAGGACGACCAGTCGGTATTATCGCCGATCGAGCTCGAGAAGCATTTGCTGAATCGGCTAAGTATCAATGATGTGCAGCATGTAACCAAGGACAATATCAAGATCACCAGAGAGGGCCGTAAAACCGTGGTTGATGTGGATTATGAAGCGCGGGTGACGCTGTTCTATAATCTCGACCTGGTAGCGCGATTCCCGGATAATCGTGTCGAGTTGGGGGGGCCTTGAGCCGCTCCTACGAAAGATTGCAAGAACTGCTGGGCTACCGGTTTGCAAGGCAGGAACTACTGGAGACCGCGCTCACGCACCGCAGTTTCAGTAAAAGCAACAACGAGCGGCTGGAGTTCCTCGGCGACGGTGTGTTGAATTTCGTCGTCGCCCACCTATTGTTTGAGCGTTTTCCCGCAGCGGATGAAGGCCAATTGAGCCGGCTGCGCGCGCATTTGGTGAAGGGGGCCGCCCTGGCGGTGTTGGCGCGTCAATTTCAACTCGGTGACTATCTGCACTTGGGGCCGGGAGAGCTCAAGAGCGGTGGTTTTCGCCGCGATTCGATATTGGCAGGCGCCTTGGAAGCCATTATCGGTGCGGTCTATCTAGACGGCGGCTTTGCGCTGGTAAGCGGCCTGATCGGCTCGATCTATCACGACATGCTGAGCTCTCTTACTTTGGAACAAGGGTTTAAAGACCCCAAGACCCGTCTGCAGGAATTCCTGCAGGGACGGGGGATGAATCTGCCCGAATACCGGGTATTATCCACGGCGGGGGACGCACACAATCAACAGTTTCAGGTGGAATGCAACATTGTCGATGCCGAGATCCTGACCCGCGGCGGAGGCGGTAACCGCCGCAGCGCGGAACAGGAGGCGGCGAGCAAGGCCTTGGCCTTGTTGGGCGATGCGGCGAATGAATAGCGATAACCCTAAGGTGAGCGGAAATGGATGAGGCAAAAAAGTTCCGCTGCGGGTTTGCTGCGATTATCGGTCGCCCCAATGTGGGCAAGTCCACCTTGCTTAACCGTATTGTCGGGCAAAAGCTTACTATTACCTCGTCCCGTCCCCAGACTACGCGCCACAAGATTTTAGGGATTAAAACCTTGCCGCAAAGCCAGGTGGTCTATGTGGACACGCCCGGCCTGCACCGCGCCGGCAAGAGCGCGATCAACCGTTATATGAATCGTACCGCAAAATCGGCGCTCGCCGACGTGGATGTGGTGCTGTGGGTCATCGAGGCCTTGCGCTGGACCGACGAGGACCAGGATATCCTGGCGGCGCTGACGATGAGTGAGGCGCCGGTAATTCTGGTGGTCAATAAGGTAGACAAGGTGAGTGATAAAACCGCTTTATTGCCTTTTCTTGAGGAGCTCTCGCATAAGCGTGAATTTACCGAGGTCATCCCCTTGTCGGCACGCGGCGGCGACAATGTGGAGCGTCTCGAGACCTTGGTAATGAACTTAGTTCCGGAAGGCGAGGCGTTCTTTCCCGAGGATCAAGTCACGGATCGCAGTGAGCGCTTTCTCGCCGCGGAGTTGCTGCGGGAAAAACTCATGCGCCGTCTCGGCGAGGAATTACCCTACGCCGTCACTGTGCAGATTGAGGAATTCTCGGAACAGAACGAGGTGTTGCATATTCACGCGGTGATCTGGGTGGAAAAAGAGAGCCAGAAGGCGATCGTCATCGGCAAAGGAGGGGAGGCGCTCAAGGAAATCGGCCGCCGCGCCCGCATCGGCATGGAACAAGCATTCGGCGCCAAGGTTTTTTTAAAGACCTGGGTACGGGTCAAGGAGTCCTGGTCCGAAGATGAGCGTCTGTTGCGCCAACTGGGCTATGATGATAGCGAGGGTTGATGTCCGGTTTGCGGCCGGGGAGTGTCATTATGAATACCCAGCGTGCGCGGGTCCTGTTGCAGCCCGCTTATGTATTGCACCGCCGTGCCTTTCGCGACAGCAGTCTGCTGGTGGAGTTGTTTACTCCCCAATATGGGCGGGTGGGGGTGATCGCCCGTGCCGCTCGTCAAGCCTCATCCCGCCTGGCGGGCGTCCTCCAGCCGTTTCGTTCCGCTCTGGTTTCCTGGGGCGGTAACGGCGAGCTTGCCAATTTGAACGCGGCGGAGGCGGAAGGCAGCAACCAGTGGTTGACCGGCCAGGCCTTGATGGGAGGATTCTATCTCAACGAATTGTTGATGCGCCTTTTGCATCGCTATGATCCTCACCCCGAGCTATATGCGGTGTATCACCGCAGCGTGCAAGTGCTCGGGGATATCTGCCGTCGTGCTGAGAGCGATAAAGGCCGGGAGGGCGCCGCTGCGTTGGTCTCCGTTGAACTGGAACGTGCCTTGCGCATTTTTGAGAAGCACCTCCTGGAAGAAATCGGTTATGGTTTGGTATTGGAATATGATGCCGAGCACGGTCGACCTATTGAAGCGCAACAGTTGTATATCTATCATTTGGCGCAAGGGCCGGTGAGAATCAACGCCGTTCAAGCGGAAGTGGCGCCGCATCGTTTGACCATTCGCGGTCAAAGTCTGTTAAACCTGGCGCGTGGACAACTGGACGACAAGGTCAGCCTGCGTGAGGTGAAAAGATTGATGCGCGCGGCCCTGGCCGAACAATTGGGCGGGCGGCCCGTAAACAGCCGCCGCCTGTTTACGCCGCATTATGACCACTCCTGAACAGCGCGGCCGCATTTAAGACTTTCCTGATACCCGCGGTTGTCCCCGGAAAACGTGAAGCGCGGCGACCGATAGACTTTTAGATGCAAGGACGTGAGTAGAGGATAGTGTAGTGAAGAACGAGCAGACGATATTGCTTGGTGTGAACATCGATCACGTGGCGACACTGCGCCAGGCGCGGCATACGTTTTATCCCGATCCCGTACAGGCCGCCATCGCGGCCGAGCAGGCGGGGGCGGATGCCATTACCTTGCATCTGCGCGAGGATCGACGCCATATTCAGGAACATGACGTGGAACGCCTGAAAGATGTTATGCAAACCCGTATGAATCTGGAAATGGCGGTGACGGAGGACATGTTGCGGATTGCCGAACGCTTTGGGCCGGCGGATTGCTGTCTGGTGCCGGAGCGGCGCGAGGAGCTGACCACCGAGGGCGGTCTGGACGTGGCCGGCCAGGTGGCGCGGGTCAGCGCTGCCTGCCGGCGCCTGGCCGCCGCCGGCTGCCGGGTATCCCTATTTATAGATGCCGACTTCGAGCAAGTGGACGCCGCCTCCCGCTGCGGGGCACCGGTGATAGAATTGCATACCGGCCACTATGCCGATGCCGCGGATCCCACCGAGCAGGCAGGGGAGCTGGCCAAGATCGTGCGAGCCGCGGAGCATGGTCGGGCGGCGGGATTGCAGGTCAATGCCGGACATGGGTTAAGTTACGATAATGTGGCAGATATTGCCGCCCTGACGACGATCCGCGAACTCAATATTGGTCACGCCATCGTTGCACGGGCGGTATTCACCGGCATGGAGGCTGCGGTACGCGATATGAAAGGCCTGATGGAGGCGGCGCGACAGCTGATCCCGGGCTAGCGGCACGATATCCTTGTGCCGGCAAGGCCTTCGGGGACCGGATTTTTCGTTATATCAACCCCCCCTGCTTACGGTCCCTGTCCGGACGGGGTAGGGTGTGTCGGAATGCGGCGCCGAGCGAGTCCTTGTTGCGGGGCTTCGGCCTGTCGCTCCGGCCATAAGGCCAGGGGCATGCATATGAGTATAGGCTGACTTTGCGATCTTAGACACTGATGGCTCAAAAGCTTAGCTTGAAAGAGCTTGGCTTAGTTTGTTATCATCACCCGCTCAGTTGCGGGGTGGAGCAGTCTGGCAGCTCGTCGGGCTCATAACCCGAAGGTCGCAGGTTCAAATCCTGCCCCCGCTACCAGGATAATTACAAAAAGCCCCGGGTCCGGGGCTTTTTGTTACCGATTCTGTCCTGTCTCCAATGCGGGCATGATGCTGCGAGGCGCGGATTCGGGTGAAAGCTCCTGCAGAGGTGACTTGCGAGTCGTTGGTATACCGCAAGATTTTAATGATTCGCAGGAAGTGGGCCGTAGGCCCATTTTTCGTTTGGGGAGACGGACGTGGGGCGTCAGGCACCGGAAAAACTGCGTAGGCCGATTGAAGCAGCGGTGCAAGGGCTGGGATATGAACTGGTGGGGATCGAATACCATCCTCGGGGACGGAGTTCCTTGCTGCGGGTCTATATCGATACGCCCGACGGCGTGAATGTGGATGACTGTGAACGCGCCAGCCGTCAGATCAGCGGCGTCTTGGATGTGGATGATCCCATCCCGGGCCAATATATGCTGGAGGTTTCTTCGCCGGGGCTGGACCGGCCCTTGTTCACGGCGGAGCATTTTCAGCGATTTTCGGGAAGCCGCGTCAAGCTGCGGGTCAGTCCGCCGCTGGACGGCAGGCGCAACTTTTCCGGCGTCCTGGTGGGAATGCGCGATGATGCCGTGGTGGTCGTCCAGGACGATGAAGAGGTAGCGGTCCCATTGCAGTATATAGAGCAGGCGAGGCTGGTCCCGGGCATATAGGGGGAACGCATGAGTTCCAAGGCCGCAGCACGGTCGAGGATTAAGCAGAGGCGCGAGGCATGAGTAAAGAAATTCTGTTAGTGGTAGAAGCGGTATCCAATGAGAAAGGTGTCAACAAGGACATCATCTTCGAAGCATTGGAGGCCGCATTGGCCACCGCGACCAAGAAACGCTACGAAGGCGATATCGAGGCGCGGGTAAGTATCGACCGTGAGACCGGCGATTACTCGACCTTTCGCCGTTGGCTGGTCATCGCCGATGAAGAGGCGTTGGAATTCCCCGAACACCAGATTCACCACAACGAAGCGGTGCAGAAGATTCCGCAGATCGACATCGGCGCCTATATCGAAGAGCCGCTCGAATCCGTCGCTTTCGGCCGAATAGCCGCCCAGACCGCCAAACAGGTCATCGTGCAAAAGGTACGCGAAGCGGAACGCGCCCAAGTGGTAGATGCCTATAAGGATCGCATCGGCGAGCTGGTGACCGGCGTGGTAAAGCGCGTGGAGCGCGGCAATATCATCCTCGATCTGGGCGGCAATGCCGAGGCCTTGATCAGCCGTGAGGATATGATCCCCAGGGAAAACGTGCGCAACGGCGATCGCCTGCGCGGCTATTTGCGCGATGTGCGTTCGGAGGCGCGTGGCCCGCAATTGTTCGTGTCGCGGACCGCCCCCGAATTATTGATCGCCCTGTTTAAGCTGGAAGTCCCCGAGGCGGGTGAAGGGATGATCGAGATCATCAGCGCGGCGCGCGATCCGGGTTCGCGTGCCAAAATCGCCGTTAAGACCAACGATCCCCGTATCGATCCCATCGGTGCCTGCGTCGGTATGCGCGGCTCCCGCGTGCAGGCGGTGTCCAACGAACTGTCCGGCGAGCGCATCGATATCATTTTGTGGGACGACAATCCCGCCCAGTTCGTGATCAATGCCATGTCGCCGGCGGAAGTGAAGTCCATTGTAGTGGATGAAGATACCCACAGCATGGACATTGCCGTAGCGGAAGAGACCCTGTCCCAGGCCATCGGTCGCGGCGGGCAAAATGTGCGCCTTGCCAGCCAACTGAGCGGTTGGGAACTCAATGTCATGAGCGAAAGCCAAGCCGAGGCCAAGAGCGAATCGGAGACCGAGTCCCTGAAGACCGGTTTCATGGAGCAATTGGATGTGGATGAAGAAGTGGCGAACATTCTGGTACAGGAAGGATTCTCCAGCGTCGAAGAGATCGCCTACGTCCCCGTGCAGGAGCTGGTCGCCATCGAGGAGTTCGATGAGGACATCGTGGAAGAGTTGCGGCAACGTGCTCGGGACGTGTTGTTGACCCGTGCCATTGCCAAAGAAGAAACGCAGGCGGAACCGGCCGAAGACTTGCTGGAGATGAAGGGTATGGATCGGGCGATGGCCTATCGTTTGGCGGAGCACGGTGTCGTAACCCGGGAAGATCTGGCCGAGCAGTCAGTGGATGAGTTATTGGATGTGGAAGGCATGGATGAGCAACGTGCCAGTGAGTTGATTATGACGGCGCGCGAACCCTGGTTCGCCAGTGAACAGCAGGCGTAACGGAGCGAGAAGTCAGGCATGTCGGATGTAACTGTAAAGCAATTCGCGGAAAACGTCGGAATTCCGGTGGATCGTTTGATGACCCAGCTGGAAGAGGCGGGTTCATCGATCAAGTCCATGGATCAGGCCATCAGCGATAAGGAAAAGGTAGAGCTGCTTAATTACCTGCGCCGTACCCACGGGGCGGATGATGTGCCTGCTATTGCCGAACCCAAGAAGGTCACGCTTAAGCGGCGTACCGTCAGCGAACTCAGGCAATCGGGTCCGCAAGGTAAGAGTAAGACGGTGAATGTGGAGGTGCGCAAGCGCCGCACCTACGTCAAACGCAGTGTCGCCAATGCCGATGAGGTCGCTCGCCTGGAGTCGCAGATGGCTGAGCGCGCCCGTCAGGAAGCCGAAGAGCAGGCGAAATTACAGGCAGAAGCGCAGCGTCGCGCCGAGGAAGATCAGCGCCGGGCCGCCGCGGAAGAGGCGCGTCTTGAAGAAGAGCGTCGGCGTCTGGCCGAGGAAGAGGAAGCACGGCGCCGCGCCGAAGAAGAAGCTCGCTTGGGCGCAACGGAAGCGGCTAAGCCGGCGCAAGCGGCCCCCGTAGCGCCGCCGGCACCGGATAAGAAAGAGAAAAAGCGCCACGGCAAGGATAAGGGGCTTGAGGATCGATCCAGCAAGTATGGCCGGAAGGAATTGCATCTCGCTTCCGAAAAGGTGGGTAAGCGTAAGAAGTCCAAGGCGTCGCGCGATAAGGATCTATCGGTCAGCGGTTCCGCCAAGCATGGTTTCGAAAAGCCCACCGCGCCCGTGGTGCGCGAGGTGAGTATTCCCGAGACTATAACCGTGGCGGAATTGGCGCAGAAGATGTCGGTGAAGGCCACGGACTTGATCAAGTTCATGATGAAGATCGGCAGCATGGTCACCATCAACCAGGTGCTCGATCAGACCACCGCGACCTTGGTGGTCGAGGAAATGGGACATATTCCCAAACCCGTGCAGGAAAACGCCCTGGAAGAGGCCTTGGTCCAGAATGCCGAGGTGAGTGGCGAGTTGGAACCGCGCGCTCCGGTGGTGACTATCATGGGTCACGTGGATCACGGTAAGACCTCGCTATTGGACTATGTGCGCAGAACCAAGGTTGCTTCCGGTGAGGCGGGCGGTATTACTCAGCATATCGGTGCCTATCACGTGAAGACCGACAAGGGCATGATCACCTTTCTCGATACGCCGGGCCATGAGGCGTTTACCGCCATGCGCGCCCGCGGCGCGAAGGTGACGGATATTGTAGTACTGGTGGTGGCGGCGGACGACGGCGTGATGCCGCAGACCGTTGAGGCCCTGCAGCATGCCAAGGCGGCCGGTGTGCCCATGGTGGTGGCGGTGAACAAGATCGATAAACCTGGGGCGGAGCCGGATCGGGTTAAGCAGGAACTGGTCGGCCATGAAGTCGTGCCTGAAGAATGGGGCGGCGACGTCATGTTCAAGCATGTGTCAGCCAAGACCGGTGACGGGGTTGACGAGTTATTAGATGCCATCCTGCTCCAGGCCGAGGTGATGGAGTTACGCGCGGTGAAAGATGCGCCGGCCTCGGGAGTCGTGGTGGAATCGACACTGGACAAGGGCCGCGGCCCATTGGCAACCGTGCTGGTACAGAACGGTACCTTGCGGAAGGGTGATGTGTTGCTTACCGGCCATGAATTCGGCCGGGTGCGCGCCATGCTGGACGAGAAGGGTAAGCTCGTTGATGAGGCCGGTCCCTCCATGCCGGTGGTGGTGCTGGGTCTGTCGGGAACGCCCAATGCCGGTGATTCCGCCGTCGTAGTGGCGGAAGAGCGTAAGGCCCGCGAGATCGCCTTGTTCCGTCAGGGTAAGTACCGCGATGTGGAACTGGCGCGGCAACAAGGCGCCAAGCTGGAAAACATGTTCTCGCAAATGGCTCAGGGTGACGTCAATGTGCTGAATCTGGTGGTGAAGGCGGATGTGCAAGGATCTATGGAAGCCTTGCGCGAATCCCTCACCAAGCTGTCCACCAGCGAGGTGCAGGTCAAACTGGTGACCAGCGGTGTCGGCGGAATCAACGAATCCGATGTTAATCTGGCCATTGCCTCCGGTGCGGTGGTGTTCGGTTTCAATGTGCGCGCGGATGCGGCGGCTCGGCGCAGCGCCGAGGAGCGGGGCGTGGAGATCCGTTATTACAGCGTCATTTACGATGTGATCGACGACGTGAAGAAGGCCTTGTCCGGCATGTTGTCGCCGGAGATCAAGGAACAAATTGTCGGCCTCGCCGAGGTGCGCGACGTGTTCCGTTCGCCGAAGATCGGTGCGATCGCCGGGTGTTTGGTGATGGAAGGGGTCGTCAAACGCAACAATCCCATCCGCGTGCTACGCGACAACGTGGTGATCTACGAAGGCACGCTCGAGTCGTTGCGGCGCTTCAAGGACGACGTTAATGAGGTGCGTGCCGGCACGGAATGCGGTATTGGCGTGAAGGACTACAACGACGTGAAGCCCGGCGACAATATCGAAGTCTTTGAACGGATTGAGGTAGCCCGCCAAATTTAATTGTCATGCCGGAATGACGAAGCACGGCGGACAGATAAATGCGGCGCAAGATGGCAGTGGTTCTCTGACAGTACAACGGCGGGCAAGCTCATGGTGCAGGAATTCAGCCGTACGCAACGGGTGGCCGGAGAGATCCAGCGGGAATTGGCGCAGATCATTCAACAGGAACTGCGTGATCCGCGCCTGGGTCTTGTGACCATCTCGGCAGTGGAAGTGACTAAGGACATGGCCCATGCCAAGGTCTTTATCACGCTAATGGATCCCGATCAGGACGTGGCGGCGACACTCAAGGTATTAAAGCACGCGTCCGGTTTTTTGCGCCATGCCTTGGGTAAACGGATCCTGCTGAGAGTGTTGCCGGAGTTGCATTTTGTCTATGACAGCTCGTTGGATGAAGGCATGCGCATCTCCGCCCTGCTGAATGCGGTGGCGGCGGAACGTGAAGACCACGAAGAATGAAAGAAACCAAGATGCGTCGAAGCGGCTTGCGGAATGTCAACGGAATCGTGTTGCTGGACAAACCGCTGGGCATGACCTCCAATGCCGCACTGCAGGCGGTCAAGCGTCTGTATCTCGCCAAAAAGGCCGGACATACCGGTAGTCTGGATCCCCTGGCGAGCGGTCTGTTGCCGCTGTGCTTCGGCGGCGCCACCAAGGTCTCCGCATTTCTCCTGGAAGCGGACAAGCGTTATCGGGTGACGATCAAGCTGGGCGTCAAGACCACTACCGGCGACGCGGAGGGTGATGTTATCGCCAGTCGCGTCGTGGACGGCATAGATGCCGATAGATTGCAGGCGGTGTTGCGCCGCTTTACGGGGGCGATCGAACAGATCCCGCCCATGCACTCCGCGATCAAGCACCAGGGGCAACCCTTGTACAAACTGGCGCGCAAGGGTATCGAGGTGGAACGCCAGGCGAGAGCGGTGATGATCCATGAACTGTGCCTGCTGGGCGCCGATGGAGATGAACTGGACATCGAAGTGGCGTGTTCCAAGGGTACCTATATACGGACCTTGGCGGAGGATATCGGCGAGGCTTTGGGCGTCGGTGCCCATGTAACCGTGTTGCGTAGAACTGCCACCGGTCCCTTTGTTAGCGAGCAAATGGTGACCGAGGAGCAATTGGCGGCGGCCGCTGCAGAAGGTTTTGCTGCCCTGGATAGCCTACTGATACCCATGGAGGCCGCCCTTGAACAGTGGCCGGAGGTGTGCCTGAGCGACGATCTGGCCTTTTACCTGCGCCAGGGACAGGCGGTATTCGTGCCACGGGCGCCCACCCAGGGCTGGGTGAGGCTGCGGACCGCCGACCAGGGTTTCCTGGGAATGGGGCGGGTTTTGGACGACGGACGTGTCGCCCCAAAGAGGCTAATCAGCGGTTTGAGCGGCTGAATGAACCTGGGTAGGATACGGACCGGTCACGGTCGGGAGTATAGCCCGGCCTGGGGAATGAGATAACCTTGTGTGATTACAAGGTTAATGGGTAAAATACCGCCTCTTTTTAGAACGTTTAATTATTTGGAGCTGTTAATGTCACTGAATAACGAAGCCACTCAGCAGATCATCAAGGATTATCAGCGCGGTGCCAGCGATACCGGATCACCTGAAGTGCAAGTTGCGTTGTTGTCCGCGCGTATCAATCAATTGGCCGAGCATTTCAAGGGGCACGCGAAGGATCATCACTCCCGGCAAGGTTTGCTGCGGATGGTCAGTGCGCGACGCAATCTCTTGGACTATCTGAAGCGCCATGACACCGAGCGCTATCGTACTCTGGTGTCGCGTCTCGGCCTGCGTCGTTGACAAGATGTTCTGCTCTTCGCGAGCAAGGCTGCACCACCGGATGGCCTGTGGTGCGGTTTTTTGCATTTCCAACGGTCAATCATGACATTCAAATCCAGTTTGTAAGGAAGCGCTTGTGACGCCTTTAAAGACAGTATTCCAATACGGTGATCGCACGGTCACCATCGAAACCAATGAAGTTGCACGGCAAGCCAGCGGAGCCGTCATGATCAGCATGGGAGACACCGTGGTGATGGTGACCGCTGTCGGCATCAAAGCAGCCGTGCCGGGAAAGGACTTCTTTCCCCTGACCGTAAATTACCAGGAACGTACCTATGCGGCTGGTAAGATCCCCGGCGGATTTTTCAAGCGCGAAGGTCGTCCCAGCGAAAAAGAGACTTTGACCTGCCGCCTGATCGATCGTCCAGTTCGCCCCTTGTTTCCCAAGGGCTTTAAGAACGAAGTTCAGATCATCGCCACCGTAGTCTCCCTCGATAAAGAAATCGATCCCGATATTCCCGCCATGATCGGCGCCTCGGCGGCCCTGGCGATTTCCGGATTGCCCTTCCAAGGGCCCATCGGGGCGGCACGGGTGGGTTACCGTGACGGTAAGTATTTGTTGAATCCCTCCAAGACCGATCTCAAGACTTCAGCTTTGGACCTGGTGGTAGCCGGAACCAAAGACGCGGTATTGATGGTGGAATCTGAAGCCAAAGAATTGCCTGAAAGCGTGATGTTGGATGCGGTGATGTTCGGCCACGAGCAGATGCAGGCCGCGATCAAGGCCATCAACGATCTGGTGGAAAGCGCCGGCAAACCGCGCTGGGATTGGCAGGCGGCGGAAAAGAATCAAGCGCTGGAAGCGGCGGTGCGCGAGGCGGGTGAAGCCGCCATCAACGACGCCTACCGCATCGCCGAGAAGCAGCAACGTTCCCAGCGTCTCTCCGAGATCCGCCAGGACATGGTCGCCAAATTGGCGCCCAGCGAGGAAAGTCCCCGGGAGTGGACGGCTGAAGAACTGAAGAATAGCGTTGACTCCCTGGAGAAGGCAGTGGTGCGCAGCCGTATCATCGGCGGCGAGCGTCGCATCGACGGTCGCGATAACCGCTCCGTGCGTCCCATTTCCGTGCGGGTCGGCGTGTTGCCCCGTACCCATGGTTCCGCCTTGTTTACTCGCGGTGAAACCCAGGCCCTGGTGGTAGCTACCCTGGGCACGCAGCGCGATTCGCAAATCATCGACGCCCTGGACGGCGAGTACCGCGAACCGTTCATGTTCCATTACAACTTCCCGCCGTCCTGTACCGGCGAAACCGGTATGGTGGGCAGCCCCAAGCGCCGCGAGATCGGCCATGGCCGTCTGGCCAAGCGCGGTGTGGCCGCCGTGATGCCCTCCATGGAAGACTATCCTTATTCCGTGCGGGTGGTGTCGGAGATCACCGAGTCCAACGGCTCCAGCTCCATGGCAAGCGTGTGCGGCGCCAGCCTGGCGCTGATGGACGCCGCCGTGCCGGTGAGCGCGCCGGTGGCGGGTATCGCCATGGGTCTGGTCAAGGAGCAGGACAGCTTCGTGGTGCTGAGCGATATTCTGGGTGATGAAGATCACCTGGGCGACATGGACTTCAAGGTGGCCGGAACCACCCAGGGCATCAGCGCCCTGCAAATGGACATCAAGATCACCGGCATCACCCGCGAGATCATGGCCGTGGCCCTGGATCAGGCCAAGGAAGGGCGTCTGCATATCCTGGGCGAGATGGCCAAGGCCATCACCGCGCCCCGTGCTGAACTGTCCGAGTATGCGCCGCGTTACATCACCATGAAGATCAACCCCGAGCGTATCCGCGATGTCATCGGTAAGGGCGGCGCCACCATCCGCTCCATCACCGAGGCCACCGGCGCCGAAATCGATATCACCGATGACGGTACCGTCAAGATCGCTTCCGTGGATAAGGCGGCGGGCCTGGAGGCACAACGCCGCATCGAAGAGATCACCGCCGACGTGGAAGTGGGCAAGATCTACGAAGGCCGGGTCGCCAAGATCATGGACTTCGGCGCCTTCGTCAGCATCCTGCCCGGCAAAGACGGTCTGGTGCACATCTCGCAAATCTCCGAGGAGCGGGTGCAGAACGTCGGCGACAAGCTTTCCGAAGGCGACATGGTCAAGGTAAAGGTCCTGGAAGTCGACAAGCAAGGCCGCGTCCGTCTCAGCATCAAGGCGGTCGAGGAAGGCGAATAGCAAGGTGACTTGCTAGTAAGTAGATGAAAAGGGGCGTCAGCCCCTTTTTGTTTGATGTCGGGGATGGAAAGCTATTCACTCTGCTATATCGCTACGCCTATCCCTGGTTTCATTGCAGACGCGGAGTTTATTCACCGCACGGGGGTTCATGTGAAATTTTTTCGTATTATTTGGCTCGCGGGCATAGCTGTTTTTTTCGGCACTACAGTGCAGGCCGCCGATGATGGCGTAGACAGGACCTATAATCTGCCCGGTCACGGCCAATTGCGTTTACACCTGCCGGCGGGTTGGAACGACGAGGTGCGCAAACACCCCGGGGATTTTCCACCGACCATATTTATCAGCGGTTTCGACGGATCGCCGTTCGTGGTCTTCATTACGCCGCGCTGGCCCGATCCCCATGCTGCGAGTGACTTCGGCACCCCCAAGTCCATCCATGAGATCGTAGTCAAGGCGGCGCATGCCGCAGAGCCGGAGTCGGTGGAAGGCAAGCTCGGCATCGTGACCATGGGTGGCGGGCGCGGGCCCGGCTATTATTTCGATGCGACCGACAGGGCACCCAAACCCGGGGAATTTAAATACATGACCCAGGGCGCAGTCGGTGCCGGCGGGGTGGTCTGCACCTTTACCATCTTGACCAACGATAAAAAATCGGTGGTCAAGACCAAGGCCTTGAACATGGTGAGCCACACGGGCTGGCGGCCGGAGAAGTGATCCGCCGTAGATGATCGTCGTTGTGGGGGAACCACGGTCTCGGGATCGTAGCAGTCCGTAGTCCGGGGGCGCCTTGAGCGTGAAGGCCTGGCTGCCGATTATGCTATACAGGTGATCCTGGAAGGAATGGACATGGACAACACGGCAACGCTGATCTGGGGTTTGATATTCGGTTCCATCGGGTTTAGTTATTTTATTTACGGGAAAAAGCAAAAGCGCGGAGTACCGTTTGCCTCCGGCATCGGCTTGATGGTGTTCCCTTATTTCGTAAGCAATACCTATTTAATCGTTATTATCGGCATCGTGCTGCTCGCCTTGCCCTATTATTTCCGATACTGAATAGGCTTCCCTCTGCACTGGATTTGGCGCGCCACGCCTTCCCGGGTGGGCGTGGACGGCGGCGTGCATCATATTGTCACCCGCGCGTTGCTAAGCTTGCCGATTGCCTTGCACAACAAGGATAATGGGCGGCCTTTTGGCCAGCGCCGGCCAAAACCCTACATCAACGGTGATGCATATGGATTTGTTGCTGCTAATCAAAGCCCTCATACTCGGCCTGGTTGAGGGTTTGACGGAATTTCTGCCGGTATCCAGCACCGGCCATTTGATCATCGTCGGCGACTTGCTGAACTTCAACGACGAAATCGGTAAGGTCTTCGAGGTCGTCATTCAATTGGGCGCGATCCTGGCCATCTGTTGGGAATACCGCAGCAAACTCTTGCACGTTGCGTCCGGAGTCGGCAAGGATCCGGTAGCCCGGCGCTTTGTCGTAAACCTGTTTATCGCTTTTTTGCCGGCGGCGATCATCGGTCTATTGTTCATCAAGACCATCAAGGCTCACCTGTTCCAGCCGTTCACCGTGGCCATCGCCTTCATCGTCGGCGGATTGATCATCTTCTGGGTGGAAAAGTGCCATCGTTATACGCCGCGTATTCACAGCGTCGACGATCTCCGTTGGCCGGATGCCTTGAAGATCGGCTTGGCGCAGGTGTTGTCGCTAATACCGGGGACCTCGCGCTCCGGGGCGACGATCATGGGGGGCATGATCTTTGGTTTGTCCCGTCAGGCGGCAACCGAATTTTCGTTCTTTCTGGCGATACCGGTGATGTTTGCCGCGTCTTTCTACGATCTGCTCAAACATTGGAATTTGATGAATGCCCAAGAGTTGGGGGTGTTCGCGGTGGGCTTTATCACCGCCTTTATCAGCGCCTTTTTTGCGGTGAAGGCCCTGATCCGATTCGTTGCCGGCCACACCTTCGTGGCCTTCGCCTGGTACCGGATCATCTTCGGTGCGCTGCTCTTGTTCTACTACCGCGCCGAGCTGTTCCAGGCCTTATAGGCGCGTTTCCTTCATTTCTTCATCCAGGTGGAGAACTTGGCTGCAAGCCTTGGCGCTTGAAATCGGAATTTCGGCCCACATTTAATACCTAGGTATTTTAATGAGTCGAATGGAGAATCGTCATGGCCGTGGCCACTTATGAACCTTTTGTCTTGATAAATCAACTGCAAAATGAAGTGAACCGCTTATTCGCTACGCGCGTGCCTAAGCGTAGCGGCGAGCGAAGCAGCGCGGCGAGCGCCGATTGGGTCCCGCCGGTCGATATCCGCGAAGAGGCCGATCAATACGTCATCACTGCCGATCTGCCGGGCATGGATCCCAAAGAGATTGAGGTGACCATGGAAAAAGGCGTTCTCAGCTTGCGCGGTAAGCGCACACCCGAAACCGCCGTTGAAGATAAGGCCGTTACACGCCGTGAGCGGCCGGCCGGCAGCTTTCATCGCAGTTTCGTCATGCCTGAATCGGCGGACGCGGAGGGCATTACCGCGCTGGGTAAGAATGGTGTATTGCAGGTACTCATTCCGAAACGGCAAAAACCTCAGGCGCGTCGTATCCAAGTTGAAGGCTGACGCGCGTTATTGCTTAAGCATCTCATACGCTGACAGATGACCCCATCTGCCCAGATGGGGTCATCTGACTGTCCGGCCTGCTTGATTGGTGTTCGCCGAGTTTTTCGCTGCCTGCGACCGGACGATGTGTTGCGGGATTGCGTTATTGTTTGCCCTGCAGCTGCTGCAGAATACCCTCATTTTCCAGGGTAGAGGTATCCTGGGTGATGGCTTCGCCGCCGGCTATGGAGCGTAGCAGGCGCCGCATGATCTTGCCCGAACGGGTCTTGGGCAGATTGTCGGCGTAACGGATGTCATCCGGTTTGGCGATGTGGCCGATTTGCTCGCCGACCCAGTTGCGCAGTTCCTCGGTGAGCGCCTTATCGACACCTCCCGCCGGCCGCTCGCCCTTCAGCACCACATAGGCGAAGATCGCCTCGCCTTTGATATCGTCGGGCCGTCCCACTACCGCCGCTTCCGCGACCCGCGGATGGGCCACCAGGGCCGATTCCACTTCCATGGTGCCGAGGCGGTGTCCGGAGACGTTGAGCACATCGTCGATGCGGCCCATGATCCAAAAGTAGCCGTCCTTGTCGCGACGGGCGCTGTCACCAGCCAGGTAATACCTGCCGCCGAACATGCTCCAATAAGTTTTTATATAACGGTCGTGATCGCCCCAGATGGTCCGCAGCATAAACGGCCAGGGTTTTTTGACGACCAGATAGCCGCCTTTGTCGGCAACTGTGATGCTGTTGCCCCTATCATCCACTACGTCGGCCGCTATGCCCGGCAGCGGTTGGGTACAGGAACCGGGCTTGGTGGCGGTCACGC
The DNA here is from genome assembly GCA_963810615.1 of uncultured Gammaproteobacteria bacterium. Lineage (GTDB taxonomy): Bacteria > Pseudomonadota > Gammaproteobacteria > DRLM01 > DRLM01 > JARRQJ01. The sequence continues at coordinate 200,994 of CAWEOA010000003.1, forward strand.
CGGGGATGGGTGCGATCATATGCGCGCCGGTCTCGGTCTGCCACCAGGTGTCGACGATGGGGCAGCGTTCCTTGCCGATCACCCGGTGGTACCACATCCAGGCCTCGGGATTGATAGGCTCGCCCACGGTGCCCAGCAGGCGCAGACGCGACAGATCGTAGCGGGCCGGGATTGCATCGCCGCCTTTCATCAGGGCGCGGATGGCGGTGGGCGCGGTATAGAAGATAGTGACCCGATGATCCTGGCAGATCTTCCAGAAGCGCCCGGTATCGGGGACCGCTGGTGAGCCCTCGTACATGAGCATGGTGGCGCCGCAGGCCAGGGGGCCATAGGCCACGTAACTGTGGCCGGTGACCCAGCCTACATCGGCGGTGCACCAGAAGATGTCGTCGTCATGGATGTCGAACACCCACTGCATGGTGACGATGGCGCCCAGCAGATAGCCGCCGCTGGAATGTTGGATGCCTTTGGGTTTGCCGGTGGAGCCGGAGGTATAGAGCAGAAACAGGGGATGCTCGCTGTCCACCCACACCGGCTCGCACTGCGCGGCTTGACCGGCCACGGCATCGGACCACCACAGGTCGCGGCCGGCCTGCATGGGCACGTCGTGGCCGGTGCGGCGGTAGACGATGACGTTTTCGATGGTCGGGCAGCCGTGATCCAGGGCCTTGTCTGCGGCGGTCTTGAGTTCGATGATCTTGCCGCCGCGATGACCGCCGTCGGCGGTGATGAGCATCTTCGCCCCGGCGTCATTAATACGGTCCTTGAGCGACTCTGCGGAAAAACCGCCGAACACCACGGAATGGATAGCGCCGATGCGGGCGCAGGCCTGCATGGCGATCAAAGCCTCGGGGATCATGGGCATATAGATCACCACGCGGTCGCCGTGCTTGATGCCGTGGGCCTTGAGTGCATTGGCGAAGCGGCATACTTCCGCGTGAAGTTGTACGTAACTCAGGGTACGGGTGTCACCTTGTTCGCCTTCAAAGATGATCGCGGTCTTGTCGGCCTTTTCCGCCAGCTGCCGGTCCAGGCAATTGAATGACACATTGAGCTGGCCGTCGTGAAACCAGCGGAATTGGGGTGCGGCGCTGTCGTCGAGCGTGCTTTGAAAGGGTTTGTGCCAGGAAATCTCCCGGCGGGCGATCTCTCCCCAGAACCCGTTGTGGTCTTCGGCGGCACGACGGTGCAAAGCCTGCAGGTCGGCAATCGATTTTATGCGCGCCTTGGCGACGAACGCGGCGGGAGGTGGGAATTGCCGTTCTTCTTGCAGGATGGAATCGATTTCATCGTGGCTCATAGCGCTCCCCATGCAATTAACGCGGGCCTCCGCGATCCGCCAATATTAACAATTGCCGGAGCGAGATGCACTGTCTGGTAAAACACGGAGCGTGCGGCGGAGGCGGGCAAAGACGCAGAGGGCAGGGTACAGGTCAATGAGCATGGCCTCACCCATACCCATACCCTCCGGGTTGATGAAGTCCTTTAGTCTCCCATTTGCTTTTCGCGGATTTCATCCAGGGTCTTGCAGTCGATGCACAAGGTCGCCGTGGGGCGGGCCTCCAGGCGACGGATGCCGATCTCCACGCCGCAGCTTTCGCATTCGCCGTACTCGTGGTTTTCGAGGCGTTGCAGCGCTTCGTCGATCTTTTTGATGAGCTTGCGTTCGCGGTCACGGGCGCGCAGTTCCAAGGTGAAGTCGGATTCCTGCGAGGCGCGGTCATTGGGGTCGGGAAAGTTGGCCGCTTCGTCTTGCATGTAATGCATGGTGCGGTCCACTTCTTCCATCAATTCCTTTTTCCATAAGTTGAGGATATTGCGGAAATGGGCCTCTTGCGCATCGTTCATGTACTCTTCGCCCTTCCGCAAGGGATAGGGTTCGTAATTCTTAAAGCTCATCAAGTCGCCGTTGGCTTTAACCTTGGGTTTAGGCTTGGCCGCAGCAACCTTGGGCGCCGTCGCTACCGCTTTCGGTGCTGTCGCCTTAGGCTTGACCTGAACCTTCTTAGCAACGGTTTTTTTGGCGGTCTTGGTGGCGGGGGCCGATTTGGCGCTGGCCTTGGGCGCGGGCTTCTTGGCGGACTTCAAAGGTGCGGATTTGGCTTTTAACTTCTTAACTGCGGACATGCTTTTTGTCTCCGGCCTGAATAAAGCTGGTTTCTATACCAAAACAAACCGAGAGACGCAAGAAATCCCGTCATATTCTTTGGCGATCAGGGCGGAGAATTTCTCGGCGGGGCATGCCTATGGAAGTGTAAGCAATTGATTGTGATGTGTTAGTATATCAAAACACTAAAGATATTAATTTGGGGTATTGACATGAGCGACTTGCAGGCTTTGATTTTTGACGTGGACGGGACCTTGGCGGATACCGAGGCCAATGGCCATCGCGTCGCCTTCAACAAAGCCTTTGCCGAGGCGGGTTTGAACTGGCACTGGTCGGTGGAACTCTATGGGGTCTTGCTGGCGGTGACGGGTGGCAAAGAGCGCATCTTTCATTATATTCAAAACTACCAGCCGCAATTCATAGCCCCCGGCGGTTTCGATGAATTCATTGCGGCAATGCACCGTGCCAAGAACGGCTTTTACGCCGATATGGTGGCCGCCGGCGAGATTCCCCTGCGGCCGGGCGTGAAGCGTTTATTGCTGGAGGCACAACAATCCGGGCTGCGTCTGGCCATCGCCACCACCACCTCCATGGAAAATGTCGAGGCCTTGCTGGAACACTCGCTGGACCCCGATGCCGTGAGTTGGTTCGAGGTCATTGCGGCGGGCGACATGGTGGCGGCTAAAAAACCGGCGCCGGATATTTATCACTACACCTTGGCGGCCATGAACTTGCCAGCGGCCAACTGTCTGGCAGTGGAGGATTCCATGAACGGCCTGCGCTCGGCCCTGTCCGCCGATCTGAAAACCGTGGTCACAGTGAGTGACTACACGCGCAATGAACGCTTCAGCGGCGCCGCACTGGTAGTCGATCAACTCGGTGAACCCGGTCAGGACATGACGGTGTTGGCAGGTGATGCCAACGGGGCGGCAATGATCGACGTGGATACCCTGCGCTGGATCTTCAATGATGATGAGTCACCCATCGCCGAACGGGCGTAATCGGCGGCCGCGACCCATGGACGATTCTCAAACGCCGCGGCTCTCACGACGTGCACGGGACATACAGCCCTTCCAGGTGATGAATATCCTGGCGCGAGCCCGTGCCATGGAGGCCGCCGGTCGCTCCATCGTTCATATGGAGATCGGCGAGCCGGATTTTCCAACGCCGCAGCCTATCGTCGATGCGGGAATTCGCGCCTTGCAGGCAGGCCATACTCACTACACCCCGGCGCTGGGTCTGCCCGCGCTGCGGGAAGCGATCAGTACGTTTTACAGGAAGCGCTACGGCGTAGAGATTTCTCCGGCGCGCATCGTCATCACGCCGGGGGCGTCGGGGGCCTTGCAACTGGTGCTGGCCTTGTTGCTCAATCCTGGCGACCAGGTGTTGCTCACCGATCCCGGTTATCCCTGCAATCGTCATCTGGTGCGCCTGACGGGCGGGGAGGCCGTGGTGCTCAATGTGAATGCGGAGACGGATTATCAACCTACCGCCGCGCAAGTGGCCGCGGCGTGGTCGCCGCAGGTCGCCGCCGTGTTGCTGGCCTCGCCGGCCAATCCCACCGGCACGCTTATCGCCCCGGCCGTATTGGAGGAAATCTGTGACCTGGTGGCGGACCGCCAGGGGTGTTTGATCGTCGATGAGATCTATCATGGCTTGGTTTACCAGGACGAGCCGCCGATGACCGCCCTGGCCTTTTCGGATCAGGTGTTCGTGGTGAACAGCTTTTCCAAGTACTTCGGCATGACCGGTTGGCGCTTGGGTTGGCTGGTGGTCCCCGAACAATATGTATCGCAGGTGGACAAGCTGGCGCAAAATTTATTCCTGGCGGCATCGACGCCGGCGCAATACGCCGCCCTGTCCGCTTTTGAGGACGAGACTATCGCCATTCTCGAGAGCCGCCGCCGCGAGTTCGCACAACGCCGCGATTATCTGCTCGCCGCGCTGTGCGACTTGGGATTCGCGGTACCGGTTACCCCCGGTGGTGCCTTTTATGTGTATGCCGATTGCCGGCGTTTCAGCGCCGACAGCTTTGGCTTCGCCGCCGCCATCCTGGAACAGGCGGGTGTGGCCGTGACGCCGGGCAGCGACTTCGGCCATAATCACGCGGAACATTACTTGCGTTTCGCCTATACCACCTCTTTGGTCAATCTCGAAGAAGGCGTGCGCCGCCTCGCTGAGTTTCTGCGCAACCATTCAGTGTCGTGTAACGGCTGACAGTCGGATAGCTCGTAAGCTGAAGGTGTTCAAGCGAAAGAATATGGAATCGATGATGTCTTTTAACGCGGTGAATATGGAAGCGGAATGTGATCAAACTGGATCGTGAAATCGAGCAGCTCGGGCAGGATATGACCTTGCCGTGGACGGTGTTCGATGCCAGGGGACGTTCGCTGCTGCGCAAAGGGACGATGATCGATACACCGCAGCGGCTGGCGCTGTTGACGGAGCAGGCCGTTTACCGCGGCTCTGAAGGCGAACAATCAACGCGTGCCGTTAAAGATCGCAGCGGGATACCGTTTTTTGTCATCGGCGAATGGATGGGGCGCCTCCATACCATGCTGCATGACATTGCCGCGCATCGCCAGGATTTTAACATCGCCCAGTTTAACGAACTGTGTGTCGCCATCCAATTAATGTGCGCGGAAGACGCGGATGCGGCCCTGGCCGCTATCCATCTGGATCACGGCGGAAAATATGCGGTGCGCCATCTTATCCATAGTGCGTTATTGGTGGAATTGGTTACCAATCGCATGGGTAAATTGCCCGACGAACGGCAGCGGCTCATCGCCGCTACCTTGACCGCCAACGTAGGCATGCTGGACTTGCAGGAACAATTGATAAAGCAGGGCGGGATCAGCTCAAACCAACGTGAGGAAATCAATCGCCATCCGGAAGAGGGCGTGGTGATGTTGCGTCTGGCGGGCGTACAGGATGAGCTGTGGTTGGAACTGGTGCTGCAACATCACGAGCGTCTGGATGGCAGCGGTTATCCGCGCAGTCTGCGTGGCGACGAGATTCAAGAGGACGCACGCATCATGGCCATCGCCGATATCTATCACGCCATGATCTCGGAGCGCATGCATCGCGCCGGCATGTTGCCTACTGACGCTTTGCGGCAGGTCTTGCTGGGACAGGGCAACGACATCGATTCGGGCCTGTCGGAGGTATTCATCAAGGAATTGGGTGTCTATCCGCCCGGGGCGTTCGTGCGCCTCGCCAACGGTGATATCGCGGTTGTGACGCACCGCGGTCAAGAAGGCGTCTCGCCACGGGTGGCCAGCATCATCACGCCGCGCGGCGTCGCCTATCCCCGGCCTTTGCCCCGCGATCCCGCCGCTAGAGAATGGGCTATCAAAGAGATCATGGCGCGTGATGGATCGCTGTTGCTCACCGATCTATTGCCTTTATGGGGATATTAGATCTTCCCGGTGCTCGCGCATATTTTCAACCCACAGCGCGGTCGCACCTGCCACGGCGGCGGGCATGGCAAACAGGTTGACGATCGGGATGCTGGTGGCGACCAGCGTGGCGGAGCCGAATCCCAAATTCAGCAAACCATGTTTGCGCAGCAGCCGACGTTGGTCGCGAAAGGGAATGCCGTGGTTGCCCATGGGATAGTCGCCATATTCCAGGGCCAGCATCCAGGCGCTGAACAGCAGCCAAGCGAACGGCGCCAGCAGATTGAGGCCGGGGATGAAAAACAACACCGCCAGGGGAACGGCCCAGCCCACCAGAAATAAAAATTTCTTCATCTCGTGGGCCAGCGATTCCAGGACCGAGAACTGGTTTGCCATCGCCGTCACCTTGGTGGCGACCAGTCGCCGCTCCAGCTGCGCTGCCAGCAGGCTGTTGAAGGGCGAGGCGATGAAGTTGGCGATGAGGGTGAAGGTGTAAAAGGACGCGATCAGCACCGCGGCGGCAAACAGCGGCCATAACAGCCACTGCAGCCAATCCAGCCAGGCGGGCAGCAGCCCGTCGATGAATGCCGCGAATTCATCGGCGCCGTACCAGATGGCGCCGCCGAACAGCAGCATGTTGATCAAGAGCGGCATTATGACGTAGCGACGCAGCCCGTTCTGGGTGATGAGTTTGAAGCCGCGCCATAGATAAGCGGCACCGTGCAGGGGCGCGAGCAGGCTCATGGCAGTTGGTATCCCGCCGCCAGCAGGGCGGCACCGTAGGCGGCCTCGGTATGTTGCGGGGCGATCATAGGTACCTTAAGTTCCCGGGCGCGGATCCGCGTCCAGGCGGCATTGACGGCGCCGCCGCCCACCGTGCGTATGGAGCTGGGGACGGGTGCGCCCATAGCCGCCAGGCGCCGATAGCCGGCGGCTTCAATGCGCGCCATCCCCTCCAGCATGCCTTGGAAAAATTGCAGAGAGTGAGACGGGCGGGGGCTCAGGCGCGGCGGCAGCTGCGGGTCGTTGATGGGGAAACGCTCACCTCGGCTCAGCAGGGGATAATAATCCAGTCCGGTGGGCTGGTCGGGATTCAGTTGCGGCGTGAGGGTGTCCAACTCGGCTTGCTGGAAATACTGGCGCAATACCGCGCCACCGCTGTTGGAGGCGCCGCCGGTCAGCCACCAGTTGCCGAGGCGATGGCTGTAGATCCCATACTTCGATGCGAACAGTGCTTGTCGGGATAGGATCTTGATGACCAGGGTCGAGCCCAGGGAGGTGACCGCGGCACCGGGCTGGTTGGCGCCGGTGGCGAGAAACCCGGCGATACTGTCGGTGGTTCCGGCCACGATGCGGCAGTGCGGCGCCAGACCGAAGCGGCGGCCGACGTCCGGGTTCACCGTGCCCAGCAGCGTGCCGGGAGTGACGACTTGCGGTAACCAGCTGCGCTTCACCTCCAGGGCATCCAGCCACTCGGGCCAGCGGCGTTCAACGACGTCGTAGCCCAGCTTCAGGCAATTATTCTCATCCCCGACCCCATAGCGCGCGGTAAAGCGCGCTGCTATCCATTCGGCCTGGTTGTGTACATGGCGGGCAGAGCGGCTGGCCGGCTGGGCTTGTAGATAGAGGAGTTTCGCCAGCCCTGATGATGCGCCGTGCGCACCGTTGGTGGACGGCGCCACCGCGGCGATGCGGTCGGCCTCATCACGGGCGCGGGCGTCGTTGTAGAGTAACGCCGGCATGACGGGCGTGCCCTGCGTATCGCACAACACAATACTGCCGGAGGTGCCATCCACGGCGATGGCGTCAATGGCGGCGGGATCGATTTGTCCCGTCAGTTGAGTCATGACTTTATCGACTGTGTCCCACCAGGTTTCGGCATCTTGTTCATTGCAGACATCGCGGCGCGGTGGCGTGCTCAAGCTCACCGTGCCGGCGGCGATGGGTCGCAAATCTTGGTCGATGGCCAGGGCCCGGCAGCCGGATGTGCCTAGATCGATACCGACAAACAATGGGTCGGAGATCATTCATCCCCGATCACGGCAGATGCACCGGCGGCGGGGGATTCCAGGCGGGATCGCGGTGTTCCACGACCACACTGGTATAGATGCCGCCGCGCACATTGAATTCGGCGGTCAAACGCATGAAGTGCGGTTCACAGGCGCGCACCAAATCGTCCAGGATCCGGTTGGAGACCGCTTCGTGGAAAGCCCCCTCGTTGCGATAGGACCACACGTAGAGCTTCAGGGATTTAAGCTCCACGCAGCGTTGACTGGGCACGTAGTCGATCAACAGTGTCGCGAAATCCGGCTGACCGGTTTTCGGACATAAACAGGTGAACTCCGGCACCCGGATGCGTATAGTATAGGCACGCTCGGGGCTGGGATTCGCGAAGGTCTCCAGTTCCTTGCTAGGTTGCGTAGGCATGTGTGTTCTCGTCGGTAACAGGCTGCATAAGATACCTTATTCTTGGTACGCCATGCATCCCTAAGTAATGGAATATCACTTTAAATAAGATCACTATGAGACTGAAAAAAATTAAGTTGTCAGGATTCAAATCCTTCGTAGATCCCACCACCATTCCCATGCCCGGCAACCTGATCGGTATCGTCGGCCCCAACGGCTGCGGCAAGTCCAATGTCATCGACGCGGTGCGCTGGGTGATGGGCGAGAGTTCGGCCAAGCACCTGCGCGGCGATTCCATGGCCGATGTGATCTTCAACGGTGCCGCGGGGCGCAAGCCGGTGGGTCATGCCTTCGTCGAATTGATCTTCGATAACAGCCAGGGCGGCCTAGGCGGCGAATATGCCAGCTATGCCGAGATCTCCATCAAGCGCCAGGTCTCCCGTGACGGGCAATCGACTTATTTTCTCAATAGTACGCGTTGCCGGCGCAAGGACATTACCGACATCTTTCTCGGCACCGGCCTGGGTCCGCGTAGCTACGCCATCATCGAGCAGGGCACCATCTCCCGTTTGATCGAGGCCAAGCCTGACGAATTGCGTATCTTCCTCGAAGAGGCGGCGGGGATCTCCAAATACAAGGAGCGCCGGCGCGAGACCGAGACCCGCATGCGTCACACGCATGAGAATCTAAATCGTATTAATGATTTGCGCGACGAACTTGAGAAACGTCTGCAGACTTTGCAGCGCCAGGCCAAGACCGCCGAGCGCTACAAGGAGCTGAAGCAGCAGGAACGCCTGGTGAAGGCCCAATTGCAGGCCCTGCGCTGGTCCACCCTCAATGAGGATTCGGCGCAGCGGGAAAAACTGATTCAATCCCTGGAGACCCATCTCGAGGCCCAGGTGGCGGTGCTGCGCAACGTGGAAGCCAACATCGAGCGCCAGCGCGAACAACACAGTGAAGAGACCGAGGCCTTCAACAAGGTTCAGGCCCACGCCTATGAGGTCGGCGCCGAGATAGCCCGCCTGGAACAGGCCATACACCACGCCAAGGAGACCCGTGATCAGCAACAGCGGGATCTTCAGGAAGTGGAGAAGGCCTGGAACGAGGTACAGGCCCATTTGACCGCCGATCGCGGTTTGATCAACCAATTGACACAGACGCTTGCCGAGAATGAACACGCCTTGGGCGAGGCGCAGCAATTGGAGCAGCGCTCCGGCGTGGCGCTGGATGAGGCGGAAGAGGCCATGCATACCTGGCAACAGGCCTGGGACGAATTCAATACCCGTGCCGCGGTGCAATTGCAGGCGGCGGAGGTGGAGCGGGCGCGCATCGATCATCTCGAACAGCGCATCACGCAATCCCATGAACGACTCAAGCGTCTCGAGACTGAGCTGGGCGGCTTGTCACCCCAGCCCTTGGAAGAAGAGCTGGCCGTGACCGCCGCTGCCAAACAGGAGCTGGATGCGACGCTGGAGTCCCTGCAAGCCACCTTGAGCAAGGACCTGGAGCGCCTGAATGCGGAGCGCCAACAGCATCAGAGCCTCAATGCCGATCTCGACGCGGCACGCACCGAACTGCACAGCGCCCAGGGGCGACATGCCTCGCTGGAGGCCTTGCAGGAAGAGGCCTTGGGCAAGACCGGCGGCGCCGTAAGCGCATGGTTGTCCGAGTACGGTCTCAATGACGCGGCGCGTCTGGCACAGAAGCTCAAGGTCGAATCCGGCTGGGAACGGGCGGTGGAGATTGCCTTAGGGCACGCCTTGGAAGCAGTGTGCGTCTCGGGAATGGACGATATGCCCGCCTGGCTGCAGGGTTTGGCACAAGGTGAGGTTGAGCTGTTCGATACCAATGCCGCCATTGCTAGCTCAGCACGCCAAGACGGTATGATCAGCCTGCTCGACAAGGTGCAGGCGCCGTGGCAGCTCGACGGCCTGCTCGGCGGTGTCTACGTTGCCGAGGATCTGAATCAGGCCTTGAGCCTGCGCTCCCGCCTGGGCGCGCAGGAATCGGTGATCACCCGCGACGGGGTGTGGATAGGCAACGGCTGGCTGCGTGTAGTGCGTAGCTCCGACGAACAGTCCAGCGTATTGATCCGCGAGCAGGCCTTGCAGGATCTGGCGGCTCAGATCGAAGCGCTCAGCGGCCGCATCGGCGACCTGCAGCAAAGACTTGAGCAAGCTGCCCGGACGGTGCGGGAACTGGAACAGGATCGCGAAGGCCTGCAGGGCCAGGTGCGCGATGCCACCAACAAGCGCGCCGAACTGCAGTCACAGCTCAGCACCAAGCAGGAACGCCTCAACCAATTGTGGGCCCGGGATAAACGCTTGCGCACGGAAATCGATGAAGTGCGCAAGGATCTGGAACGCGACGAGCAGGAACGGGTGGCCGCGCAGGAGCGCCTGCAGGAAGCCTTGGCGGCGACCGAGGATCACAGCGCGCTGCGGGAGCAATTGCTGTTACAGCGCGACGACAAGCGTCGCACCCTGGAAGAGATCCGCCAGCAGGCGCGCAGCGATCGCGAGAGCCGCCATGAGGTGGCACTGCGTGTCGAGTCGGCGCGGGCGCAATTGAATTCCACCCGCGACAATCTGGACAAGATGCAGGGGCAGCTGAATCATCTGACTCACCGCCGCGAAGAACTCACTTCTTCTTTGGCCAGCGGTGGCGCACCCATCGAACAGATGGAAAGCGAATTGGAAACGCTGCTCACCAAGCGCCTGGAGGTGGATGAGCAATTGGCCGCGGCGCGGCGGCGTTTGACGGAAGTGGATCACCAGTTGCGGGAATTGGCGGAACGGCGCAACCAGGCCGAACAACAGGTGCAGGCGGTGCGCGGCGATCTGGACCGGGCCCGTCTCGACTTCCAGGAAATCCGCGTGCGCCGCCAGACCCTGGAAGAGCAGATCGCGGAATCGGATTTTACCCTGGAGCAACTGCTGCAGGAAATGCCGGAGGGCGCCAACGAGGCGGAATGGCATAGCGAGGCGGAGCGGCTGGCTGCGCATATTCAGCGTCTGGGCGCGATCAACCTGGCGGCCATCGAGGAATTCGCCGAGCAATCGGAACGCAAGGAATATCTGGATGCGCAGCACGCCGACCTCACCGAGGCCCTGACCACCCTGGAAAACGCCATCCGCAAGATCGACCGCGAGACCAAGGAACGCTTTCAGGAAACCTTCGACAAGGTCAATGCCGGCGTACAGGCCATGTTTCCCCGTCTGTTCGGCGGCGGCCATGCCTACCTGGAGCTGACCGGCGAAGACATCCTGGACACCGGCGTTACCATCATGGCGCGCCCGCCCGGCAAGCGCAACAGTACCATTCATCTCTTGTCCGGCGGTGAAAAGGCGCTCACGGCGGTGGCCCTGGTGTTCTCCATCTTTGAATTGAACCCGGCGCCGTTCTGTATGCTAGACGAGGTGGACGCGCCTTTGGATGACGCCAACGTCGGGCGCTTTTCCCGCTTGTTGCAGGATATGTCCGATCGGGTGCAGTTTATCTACATCACTCACAACAAGGGTACAATGGAGATCGCCGAACAGCTGGTCGGCGTGACCATGCATGAGCCGGGCGTGTCGCGCCTGGTATCGGTGGATATCGATGAGGCGATGCAGATGGCGGCTGCTTCGTGACGGGTTACAGCAAAGAGAAATGGGGAAAGTAAAAGAGCGTTCCTCTTTTGATTTTGCTCTATGACCCGTTATCTTTCTTCTGCTTGCGAAGGTTGATCCATGGAATCGGTCAGTATGACATTAATCGTAGTTGGGTCGGTGATCATCGCCGTGGTGCTGCTGTTACGCCTGGGCTTACGGCGGCGTGGCCCTGGGCAACTGCCGCCGACGGGGTACGGCGGCGACCATGTCCGTAACGAGGAGCCGGAGTTTGATCCGCTGTTTGCGGTCGATACCAAGGTCTCCGATGTTTCGGAGCGTGCCTTGGCCGGTGTCGGCAGGATCGTCGCGGAACAACAGGAAGCGCCGCTACAGCCGCCTCCGCAGATGCACTCCGACCCTGGCGCTCATGAACCGGCGACAGCGCCGCAGCCGAACTCCGCTAAACGCCCTGCGCCGCGGGTGGCTGAGGATCCTCATCGCGTGGTGGTGTTGAACATCATGGCGAACGATGATCAAGTGTTTTCCGGCCCGGCCGTGCGCCAGGCGGTGGAGAACTCAGGCTTTGAATACGGCGATTGGCAGATCTTTCATTATTATTCCCCTGCCCACGGCAATACCCCGCCCTTATTCAGTCTGGCCAATATGGTCAAGCCGGGCAGCTTCAATCTGGAGAACATGGGCGAGATGAATACGGCGGGTCTGTCGCTGTTCATGGTGCCGGCCGGCGAGGAAGACGACATCGTTACCTTCGATACCATGCTGGCCAAGACCCGGCGGCTGGCGGAGGAGCTGGGCGGCGAAGTGCGCGATGCACGGCGCAGCGTCTTGACCCGCCAGGCCATAGGCCAGATCCGTGAGCAGCTCAATGAATGGCGCTGCAAGGCCCAGGCAACCCAGCATTAGTCTCGTGGCCCGGCGGCGGTGCTATAGGATTCGCACTACCACCTGTTTGGTAAACAGGCTGAAGGCCAGATATTCATAGCGCCAGCCGTATGCGCGGACCGCCTCCTGAAACGCCTTGTATTCGTCTTCACGCCAATGTTCGTTGCCGATGTATTCATCGAAGACGATGACGGTTCCGGAGCCGATTTGCGCGGCCAGGGTGTCGAGAATGGTCTTGGTGGCGCTGTAAAGATCGCAATCGATGTTCATGAAACGCACCGGCTCTTTATGGGTTTCCACGAACTCCGGCAACGTATCCTCGAACCATCCCTTATGCAAGAGCACATTATCCGGTACCCGGGGCATCACGCCTTTGGTGGTGTAGCTGCCCTTTTGTTCGTGATGCCAGGCTTCCGGCAGCCCCTCGAAACTGTCAAAACCGTGTACCTGCTGCTCGACCAAACCGGCTATCTGGCGGATAGTCGTTCCGAAGCGGACGCCGAATTCCAACACCAGTCCTGAAGCGCGGGCGGCGTGCACACCGAGGCGGAAGGCTTCCAGGTACGAGCCGATCATCTTTGGCATGGCGGGGCCGGCCGATTTAATGTACTGCCAGGCATCGAGACGGGCGCGGTCCAAGGCGGATCCATGTTCAACTTCCTTGAGATGGGGTTCGGCGCCTGCGGCATCGCCGCAGTACTCCAACATCATTCCGAGATTGAGCCTGTAATTGCCATTGTCGGGTTGCAGCTTGACGGCGTTCTCCAGACTGGTGATGGCGGAGGACATATCCTCCTTAGCAAGCAGCAGTGTATGTAAGTTGTAATGTGTCTCAGCATTGTCCGGTTTGATCTTCAGGGCCTGCTCGAAGCTGGCCTTGGCATCCTCTAGCAGGCCCAGGTCTCTTAGCGCATTGCCGAGATTATTGTGCGCCTGCGCATAGTCCGGCTGAATCTCGAGTGCGCGGCGGTAGCTGTCCACCGCTTCGGCGAATTTGCCTTGTGACGCCAGTGCGGCGCCCAGGTTATTGTGCACTTGGGCGATATCCGGGTTGAGCTTAAGCGCCTGCTGAAAGCTGGCCACCACCTCTTCCGGTTTATTGAGGCGCTGGTACACATTCCCCAGATTAATAAAGGCCCCGACAGCTTCCGGCTTGATCTTGAGCACCTGGCGATAGCAGTCAATGGCCTCATCGAGTTTGGTCTGGCCGGTCAGGATCATGCCCAGCATGTTGTACAGTTCGGGTATCCTTTTGTGTTGCTCGATGAGGCGGCGGGCCTCAATCTCCGCTGCGGGCAATTGTCCGGAATTGAACAGGCCTACCAGCCGGTCCATTGCTTCCTGGTTGGGTTTGGCGCCTGTGGCGGGCCGCCTATTCTTCCCGTCACGCTTGGACGACTTCTTGCTCATGGATTTCTCGTGATGCCTTTCTAAAGTTTTGCATTAGGTTTGCCATGTCACCGGCCGCAGCAGCGGCTTAATCTCGATTCTCAGGCTTCTACTGAGGTCTTCCCCGATTATCTTACGTCATGACCCGTGCTGGACATTAACCAGAGCTGACCTACAGTAATCCCGCCGAAGCCGCCAGGGTGGCGATGCCGAGGAAGGTGCCGAAACCGGTACAATCCGTGACGGTGGTAAGAATGATGGAGGAGGCCTGCGCCGGATCCTGATCGAGCATGGTCAGGATCAAGGGGATGATGGCCCCGGCGAAACCCGCTGCCACCATGGACAGCACCATGGCGATAGCGATGACCGCCGCCATGCTTATGGAATGCGACCACAGGAAGACGAAGAAGGCGGTAGTGAGAGCGATGGCGACGCCGTTGATCAAGCCCGTGCTCATCTCTTTATAGATCATGCGCCACCAATTGTGGGCGCTGATCTCGCGCAGGGAGAGGCCGCGCATGGTCACCGCCAGGGCCTGTTGACCGGTGTTCCCCGCTTGGCCGGCGACGATGGGCGATAACACCGCCAGGGCCGTGAGGTGGGCGATGGTTCCTTCGAAGAGGCCGACCACCGCGGAGGCGAGGAAGGCGGTGGCGAGATTGATCTGCAGCCAGGGCAGGCGCTTGCGTACCGCGAAGGGAATGGGTGACAGGGCGCGTTCGTCCTTGCTGACGCCGACCATGGTCTGAATATCGGCGCTGGTTTCGTTCTGCACGGCGCTGATGAGGGCATCGTAGCGAATGCTGCCGACCAGGCAAGCGCGGGCGTCGACGACCGGCAGTTCGCTGATCTTATGGGTCTCCAGGATATCGGTGATCTCTTCACGGCTTGCCATGACGTCGACCACGGCCTTCGCCGGGCGGGTGAGCGTGCTCAAACGGGTCTTGCCGTTGACGAGGGCCAGATCCTGGATATCGACCAGGCCTTCGAGAACGCCTTGTTCATCGACGATAAACACATAGCGGCCGATGTTGCCGCGATGACGGCGTAACTGTCTCAAGGCGTGTTGCGCCACGGCATCGTCCTTGAAGCTGATGACGACGGGGTCCATCAAGGCGCCGGCGCTATCGGGCGGATAATTCATCAGCCGCAGCAACTCTTTGGCCAGCAGCGGTTCGACTTTTTCCAGATAATGATGGCGCAACTCGGGCTCCAGGCTGCGCAGGACCAAGGCGGCATGGGAGGGATCGACGCGCACCAAGATACTGCGGCCCTGCTCCAATGACAGGTTGCTGAGCAGGGAGCGGGCGACATGGGTGGGTAATTTATCCCATACCGCCGCGATCATATTAGTCGGTATGCGAACGATCGCGCCGACCGCTTCTTTGGGAGACAGTTCGCTCAGCCATGCGGCGACTTCGCCCGGATATTGGCGGATGAAGAAGCGATTGAGGGCGTTGACGGCTGTGGTGGTGGCGTTGGCCATGGGGCGGCTCCATATACTCAAGTGCTTTTGTGCTGTGATGCCTTATTCTTGCCGAAGACCTCGATGATCGAGGATGACGCTGACCAATAAAGTTCGGCCAGGGCCATGACAGGAGCGAGCACGTCCTGGCTGCGGGCGCTGGGCGTGCCGGGTATCTGGGATGTCAGGACCGTGTGATATAAGACCCCCAGTAATATTCCGCCGTGGTCGACGACCGGCAGGGAGAGATTTTTCATCCATAACGGGTGATTGATCACCGAGGCGACCGTGGCATAGGCGGGCAAGGCATGCTCCTTATCCGCGCATAAATCATTAAGGCGATCGTTATCGCCGGCGACCAATAAAGCGTGGACGGTGACCATGCCCAGGAAGCGATGATCGTCATCGACGACGGGGAAATTGAAGAGTGAGCGGCGCCGAATCTTCTTTAATTCGCGTTGGGCATGTTTGCTCGTCCAATCGCCCAAAGCGGTCAAGGGCGGGATTTCCACTAGATGGCCGATACTGCCCGGGGTATGGTTCAGCATGCGCGACAATTGTGCGGTGTGGGCGGCATCCATGCGCACCATGAGCGGTTCGCGTTGCTGGAGAGTAAATGGGCGCAGCAATCTGGTCGCTGTGGAAAAATCCGCGTGGGCGAGCAGCCGCGCGCTGAAATCGTTTTCGAAAAAGGTGAGCAGCTGGGTGGCGTAGGGTGTAGGCATGTGCTGGATGAGATTGATGCCCTGGACGGGGGACAGGGAACTCAAAAATCCGGCAACGTATTCGGGTGGCAGCCGCACCAGGACGGATGCCGCATCGGATGGATGTTTTTCGCAAAACAGGTGGCTAAGGGCCAGGTCGTTGCTCATGATGGTGATGATCCTCGACACGGGTGGATTGCCCGGTCAAAAAGAGTGAGGTGGGTATATGGGTTTGTCCCTGGTCATGTTCCACCACGATACCGACATTGGTCACTTGGATGATGCGGCCCTTGACGCCATTGAACTCGACGGTATCGCCGATCTGGTAAGTCTGGCGCACGTAATGGGAGGCGAGTACGTTGTTGACCACATTTTTCGCCCCCAGGCCGAAGGCCAAGGCCAGGCCACCGAAGATCATGCCGAGGATGATGGAGACGATGACGATGAGGAAGGTGATATTGATCCCCATTTGATCGATACCCACCACCACGGCAGTGGAAAAAATCAGTATCTGTACCGTCTGCCCCAGGAGATCGGCATAGGCTATGTGGGCGGAATTGGCGGCCGCCGTGACCAGGTCCTTGACCATGAGGCTGAACACAAAGCCGGCGAGCAGGATGAGGATGCCGGCGATTACCGCCGGGAGATAGGTCATGATGCCGCTCAACCAGTCGGAAAATACCCCCATGCCCAGGACCTGGGTTGCCGCGGTCAGGAATAGGAGGATGACTGCCCAATAGAAGATGGCGCCTACCGCCTTAATGGAGCGCTCTTGTACTAATGGTGGACGGGAGGCTTGATGGGTATGGAATTTGCGCAGCAGCTTGTCCAATGCATGGATGCCGCGAATGATCAGACCCCTAATCAAACGGGCCAGCAACCAGCCTATCGCCACCACGAAGGCTGCGCTCATTACATTGGGAATGAGATTGATCAAACCATGGAGGGCCTGGCCGAGGGTGTCGCGCAATGCCTCAATCAAGCTGGTTTGGGATTCCATGGCATTTCCTTAACTAGAAGTATCAAGCTGCCTTGCCGTCTTACTTGGCGCTCGCCGGTCCAAGCTGTCAATCCGCGGTGCAAGGCCAGTCGCTGGCGTATATTATCAGTAAATTATTGAACTTTGGAGATATTCAAAAACGGGAATCATAGTGCCAGTCAGGCTGTCGCAGGTCCACCTCATAGTAATGGTAGTGGATATATAAGAGGTGTGACCGATTTGTGACCGGGCGACCTGTATATTAATTTTTGGTATGTAATAAGGTTGGCGGCAGGGACGCTGCCCTTGCCGACTTGATCTCCGCCGGCGCCATGGATTTATGGGATGATCCGGATCCGCCGCGGGAACAGGCTGGCATGGCGGCTGCCGAAAGGGCATGCATGAAGCATGTTGGCGACCATCAGCTATTCTTACGAGCAGGGGTGTCTGGCCCTACCGGGATTGACCACCTCATAGAGAGGCGCAAGATGTGTGTGCCGCGGTCCAGTGGAACGCGATGTGGCTTCCATGCCGTATCTCGCGATACTTGAACACGCGGCACTAAAAGTTCACCAAGGCTCCCTGACGTGCTTCCATGCACTGCTTGTGGTGTTTCGCTATGTCTGCGACATTTCTTTACCGTGTATGCTTGTGCCTGCCCATGTTTAGCAGGCACGCGTCTACACGTTGATCCTCGGGCCCTTAGCCATGGTGCCTCCCGTCTTCCCTGACGCCTGTACTGTAATCCATGAGTCATTACATATTGGGTACATATTCCATAGTTAAAATAATTTTTTCGTTTAAATCCAAATTTGCTGCCGATAGCATGCTGATCTCATGAGTTCAGCGCTACGTTGTGGGAGGGGCATAAATTCGCTGAAAAATAAATAGGCTTAAGCTTCCGATAAAGCTTGCTGCAGGGAGCAAATGTCGTGTGAGAGTATAAAAGCCCCATGACTAAATAGGGTGAGTTATTTGAGGAAGGGTGTTGTAGTATCAGGAAAAAAATAGTAAGGCGCACTTAAACCTCGAAACCTACCTTGCATTGATAACCATGCAGCAGTATTGTTCGTACTGTTAAGGGCTCGTTGTGATTTCGTGGTAATGCAATGTTACCCGCCATGGCCGTGCCCGTATATGTCGCCAATAAGTGTAAATTATATAGGGGATAAGATATGAGCGCGGATAAAACAGCTATACCCAAGATTGCCCGCCCACGACTCGCGCTTACTTATCACCGCACCGGCCTCCACGATCTTCTTGATGAGATGCGCTCCAGGCAACTCATCGTGGTCAGCGGTCCCCCGGGCGCCGGCAAATCGACCTTGATCGCGACCTATATCGAAAGCCGCAAGCTGCCGAGTCTTTGGTATCAGGTAGACAAGTGCGATAAGGACCTGGCAACATTTTTCCATTATTTGGGCATTGCGGCGCGCGAAGCGACCCCCCATAACAAAACGGCCATGCCGCATCTGACGCCCGAGTTCTCTCAGGGAATTACCGCCTTCGCCAAACGCTACTTTCGTGAGCTGTACCGGCATATGGAAGTCCCTTTTCTCATCGTGCTCGATAATTATCAGGATGTCGCCGAAGATGCCGCTCTGCACGAGGCGATACGGGTGGCCTGCACCGAACTGCCGCAAGGCGGCCGTATCGTCATCATCAGCAGGAAGGAATGTCCATCGACCATGGCACGACTGCGCGCCAGCAACATGGTGGCTATTATCGAGTGGGATGAATTGCAATTGAGTGCCGGTGAAGTGAAGGCCATCGCGGCCTTGCACGGTTTGAAACTGCCTTCTGAGGAGGCGGCCAAACAATTGCAAAAGAAAGTGGGCGGCTGGGCGGCGGGACTGTCGCTGGTCTTGCAAATGAAATCCCACGATAATTTTGACGGTGATTCCTCAGGCGCGATCGACTCCGTGGTATTCGACTATTTTGCCGAGGAAGTCTTCAATAGCCTTTCACCAGAGATCCAGACTCTCATGCAATACACGGCGGTATTGCCGGTGATGTCGCCGCGAACCATCGATGAGCTGATCGGTTCGCCCGATGCCAGTCGTCTGGTGGCGAAATTCGCGCAATTGAATTATTTCACCACCAAACATGGCGATCAAAATCCCATGTATCAATACCATCCTTTATTCCGCGAATTTCTCCTGGATAGAGCGGAAGCGACTCTGCCTTCAGAGGCGCTGACGGATGTCCGCCATCGCGCGGCGCAGGTATTGGTGGCATCGGGACAGGTGGAAGATGGCGTGCAGATGTTTCTCAAAGTAAGAGATTGGGATGCGGCCGAAGATGTAATCCATAAATATGCCAGGACATTTCATGAACAAGGCCGCCACAGGACCTTGGAAGCCTGGCTGCGGATGTTCCCTGTGGAGGTTGTGGACGAGAGGCCTTGCCTCAGTTATTGGCTGGGCATGAGTCTGTTGTTCTATGATCCGGTGGTCAGTCGCCCGTATTTCGAGCATGCTTACGCCCATTTTCAACGGGAAAATGACCCGGAAGGCATCTTCCTGAGCTGGGCGGGGATCATGGATTCCATCGTCTATGCCTATGGTGATCTTAAGGAGGCCGAACATTGGATCGACGAAATGGACGCCTTGTTGACGCGCTATGCGCAGATACCCTCGCCGGAGATTACCGGAGGCGTGATCTTTACCATGTTTACCGCGATGATGTTTTGGAAGCCCAATCATCCACGCATGGCGTTTATGGAAAAGCGGGTAAGGGATATGATCGCATCCGACATCGACCCGACCCTGCATATGCTGTTGACCTTGCATCTGGCAAAGTATTGCTTGTGGCGCGGCGACCTTGCCCAAGCCAGCATTATTCTCGAAACCCAGCGCGGCGAACTAAGCAAAATCAGTTCGTCGCCGTTCGCACAGGTCATGTGGTATCTGGTCGATGCCATTTACGCCATGCATGCCGGCCTGCACGAACGCTGCCTGGAGGCCGTGATCCAGGGTCTGCAGCTTTCGCAAGACACCGGCATTCACATGTGGGATATGGTGTTCCTGGGGCATGGTGCAACGACAGCTTTCAGCATGAATGATCCTGAGGGTGCCGGTGATTTCGTCAAGGGAATGGCGGCGGTATTCGAAAAGAACCGCTATACGGACGCTTCTTATTACCACGTCATGGCCGCATGGCATGCCGCATTGACCAATCAGCCGGGCGTGGCGCTCAAGCACGCTGAATTTGCACTCAAACTGGTGGAGCGTACGGGTAAACCTTATTTTATGTCTGTGTTCATGCTGGGAATGGGTTTGGTGTATTACTGGTTGGATAATGTTGAATCGGCTGAAACCTATCTGCAGCGCGCGCGGGAAATAGGCAAGAGTATCGATAATTTATTGCTGGAGTGGGTCTATTTGATGTTTGCCGCTTACCTGGAGGCGGATCGAAACAAGGAGACAACGAGCCTGTTGTTGCTCAAGGATGCGATGCGTCTCGGGCGAGAAAACGGGTATATGCACTTCTTCTTTTGGCCGCGTTCGGTGATTGCGAAACTGTGTGGAATGGCGTTGGATAACGATATTGAGATCGAGTATGTGCGGCGACTCATCAAGCAGCACAATCTGCTCCCGGATCCGACGGTCGCCACCTCCGACAAATGGCCATATCCGGTTAAGATCTATACCCTGGGACGCTTCACCGTATCAAAGAATGAAATGCCGATCCGCTTCGAGGGAAAGGCGCAACGCGCGCCCATGAATCTGCTCAAGGCGCTCATCGCCTTCGGCGGCAGAGATGTGAGCGAGCAGCGCTTGGCCGCCGCCTTGTGGCCGGAGTCCGACGGCGATGCGGCACAGCAATCGCTTGCGACCTCCTTATTCAGATTGCGAAAGCTGATCGGCAACGATACGGTCAAGCGGCAGGAAGGGCGTCTTAGCCTGGACCCGCAAATTTGCTGGGTGGATTGCTGGACCTTCGAGCGTTCGGTGTCGGAAGTGGATAGCAATATCTTCGATTCCTGTGGCTTAATATATGAGATCTACCATAAACCTTTTCTCGATTCCGAAGATGACGCTCCCTGGGCCGTGCCGATGCGCGAAAGACTCCATGCTAAATTTGTTCAGATCTACTCCTCGTGTGGTACGGAATTGCAACGGCTCAATCGTCACGAAGAAGCCATCTGTTATTTTCAACGGGCTCTGGAGATCGATGATCTGGTCGAAGCATTCTATCGTGGCCTTATGGTCAGCTACGCAGCCGTCGGACAGAAGGCGGAATCAATCAGGCTCTATGAACGTGCGCTCAATGTTTTTCGCGCCAAGCTGGGGGTGGACCTGTCGATTGAGACGCAGCGATTGCTGTTGTCTTTGTCGTGCTGACGATGACAGAGAGCGTAAGCCTGGTGTGAGACGACGAGCCGCGACTCGGAAATGAGTTACTCTTACCGGGCGCCGGTGTATAGTGTCGCTAGCTGACCATCTTCCCGATGGTCATTTCCAAATTTTGGTGTTAGATAATCAGCGCACCGGCAGTGAGCCGGCTGTGCCGCAGCCATGGGGGTGGATATGAACTGCATAAAAGGATTTCTCGGTTTGGCGCTGTTGGCAGTGATCGCCGGCGTGATCGTCATGTTTTCCGGAGTGATTAATGTCGCCGCCACCAACCCGCACAATGCGCTGACGGAGATGGTGTTGAGCGCGACCATGGATAATTCGGTGCGCTATCACGCCAAGGGAATCGTTGCCCCCCCCTTGGATGATGAGCAGATGGTCATGGCAGGTTTTCGTCATTATCGGGAGATGTGCGTCGGATGTCACCTTGCGCCGGGAGTGAAATCGACTGAAATCCGTAAAGGCTTGTTGCCCGAACCGCCCAAGCTGCAGGAGGCGGTGGAAGAGTGGAAGCCCGCGGAGCTGTTCTGGGTCATTAAGAACGGCGTGAAGATGACCGGCATGCCCGCCTGGGGCCCGACGCATAGCGACGAGAAGATTTGGGGGATGGTGGCCTTTCTCGAGAAATTGCCGCATATGACCGCGGAGCAATACAAAGAAATGGACAAGATGGCCGGACCGGGGGATGACGATGAGGATGGCGATCATCACCATGACGATACCGGTCATGATCACGGCGACGCAATGGATCAGCAGCATTGACGAGCTTAATGGAGTGAGGAAGGGGCCGAATAATCCGCCATCCCGGACGTAGCCTAACGGAGCCCGGAAGTAGGCGTCTTCAATTCAGCGGGCTACTGGATTCCGGCGTACGCCGGAATGACAACGAGAGAATTTTCAGAGCTTAGTTATGGTTTCACCGTTGGTGAACGGCTTAGGTTAAGGAGAATTCCGCGCCACTGGCCGGTAACTTCCTGGTTGAGATCAGGTGATACAGCAGTCATTTTTCCTCCAGCGACAATAGCGTTGCATTGCCACCCACCGCTGCGGTATTGATGGTAAGGGTGCGCTCCACGGCGAAACGGCGTATATAGTCGGGTCCGCCGGCCTTGGGGCCAGTGCCGGACAGGCCTTCGCCGCCGAAGGGTTGTACCCCTACCACCGCACCGATCATGTCCCGATTGACATAGCAATTGCCGACGCGCGCCCGGCTTTGAATATACTGGATTGTGGTGTCGATGCGGCTGTGGATCCCCAGGGTCAGGCCATAGCCGCTGCGATTGATGGCGTCGATCACCTTGTCCAGTTCGTTGCCGCGATAGCGAATGACATGCAGAATCGGACCGAATACCTCGCGCGGCAATTGTTCCAGCCTGTCGATTTCGAATAAGTGCGGTGCGAAGAAGCAGCCGTGTTGCAGTTCGGCGGGGATATCCATTTTGTAGATCAGCCGACCTTCCTTATTCATGCGCGTGCAGTGTTCGAGCAACTTGGTGCGCGCCGCTTCGTCGATGACCGGGCCGATATCGGTGGCGAGCAGTGCGGGGTCGCCGATGCGCAGTTCGGCCATGGTCCCGGCCAACAATTCCATGACCTTGGGTGCGATGTCTTCCTGGAGAAACAACACCCGCAATGCGGAGCAACGTTGTCCCGCGCTGTTGAAGGCAGAGCGCAAGGCGTCCTTCACCACTTGCTCGGCTAAGGCGGAACTGTCCACTATCATCGTGTTGAGTCCGCCGGTCTCGGCGATGAGCGGGACTATGGCGCCGTTGCGGGCGGCCAAGCTGCGCTGCAGCGCACGGGCGGTTTCGGTGGAGCCGGTGAAGGCGATACCGTTGATGCGTTCATCGCCCGCTAGTAGCGGACCGAGGATCCGCCCTTCGCCGGGGATGAGCTGCAATACGTTGGCAGGGACCCCGGCCTCGTGAAGCAATTGCACGGCGCGAGAGGCGACGAGCGGTGTCTGAGCTGCGGGTTTGGCAATGACTGCATTCCCTGCGGCGAGCGCGGCGCTGAGCTGGCCGGTAAAGATCGCCAAGGGAAAATTCCATGGGCTGATACAGGCGAATACGCCGCGCCCATGGTATTGCAATTCGTTATGTTCTCCCGTCGGTCCCAGCAAGCTATGAGGTGATCCGAAATCGCGGCGGGCGAGGGCGGCGTAGTAACGGCAGAAATCCGCGGCCTCGCGTACCTCTGCCAGAGCATCGGGAACGGTTTTGCCGCCCTCACGGATACAGAGCGCCATCAATTCCGGCATATGTTTCTCGAGCAGCGCGGCCGACCGTTCCAGAATCTCCGCACGTCGTTCGGCCGGAGTGGAATCCCAACGGGGAGCGGCGGCCGTGGCGGCACTGATTATACGATCCAGCGTGGCGGCGTCGGTGGGCACCACCGCGCCGATGCAGCGGCGGCGATCGCCGGGATCGCTGACTGTCTGCTCTTGCGATGAACCCTCATCAGGGATAAGAGACGGTGTGGCGCGCCAGGAGCGTTCGGCCGTCGTCGCCATGGCAGTGGCGAGTGCATGCAGCGCAATGGGATCGGCGAGATTGATGCCCGATGAATTGCGGCGGTCGGGATAGATATCCGCCGGGAGGGGGATACGCGGATGGGGTACGGGCGTCGAGTCTCGCAGACGGGCGACGGGATCGGCAATCACTTCCTCGATGGGCGAGCGTTCATCTTCGAGGCGGTTGACGAAGGAGGTGTTGGCGCCGTTTTCCAGGAGACGGCGCACCAGATAGGGCAACAGATCTTCATGACTGCCCACCGGCGCATAGACGCGGCATGCGATCTGCGCTGGGGAGCTATGGAGCAATTGATGATAGAGGGCGCCGCCCATGCCGTGGAGGCGTTGAAATTCGAAATCGTGCTGCTCGCCGGCGATCTCCATAATGGCAGCCACGGTGTAGGCATTGTGGGTGGCGAATTGGGGAAAAAGGGCATCGCGCGCGGCACACATCTTTTTCGCGCAGGCGAGATAGGCGACATCGGTGGTGATCTTGCGCGTGTACACCGGGTAGCCGGGCAGGCCGGTCATCTGGGCCCGCTTGATCTCCGTATCCCAGTAAGCACCTTTTACCAGGCGTACGGGAATGCGCTTACCGCGCCCGCGCGCCGTATCGATCAGCCAATCCAGCACCGGCAAGGCGCGTTTTTGATAGGCCTGGACCGCCAGGCCTAATCCCGGCCAATCTTTCAGTGGCGGTGAATTGAATATCGCGATAAACAAGTCCAGGGAAAGGTCGAGGCGATCCGCTTCTTCCGCATCCAGAGTAAGACCGATATCCGCCGCCTTGGCCTTGTTCACGATGTGGGAAAGCCGCGGTAGGAGTTCGGCCATGACTTGATCGCGCTGGGCGAATTCATAACGCGGATGAAGGGCGGAAAGCTTCACCGACAGGCTGGGACGCGCGAAGAAATCGAGGTTATTGGCGGAAGCGTCGGCGGCGAGCGCTACCACGGCATCCAGATAGGCCTCGGTGTAGCGATCCGCATCCTGATAGGTGAGCGCCGCTTCGCCCAGCATATCGAAGGAATGCCGATACAGCCGTTCGTCCTTCTGCCGGCTGCGAATCAGGGCCTCCTCGATGTCGCGTCCCATGACGAATTGTTCTCCCAGGATGCCCATGGCCTGTTTCAAGGCCATCCGCACAATGGGTTCGCCGAGGCGCGCCACGAGCCGTCCCAGGGACTCGCCCAGATCCTGAGGCCGGCCGGTGTTCCATTTCACCAAACGCCCGGTGAGCAGCAATCCCCAGGTGGAGGCGTTGACCAGCAGGGAATGGCTGTGACCCAGGTGCTTGTCCCAGATCCCCTTGCTCAATTTATCCCGAATCAGGCGATCGGCGGTCTCGGCATCAGGAATGCGCAGCAGGGATTCCGCCAGGCACATAAGGACGATGCCCTCTTGGGAGGACAGGTCGTATTCATGGAGAAAGGCATCCAGGCTGCTCTCTTGGCGCTGGCGGCGGCGTACCGCGCTCACCAGTTCATAGGCGCGCTGCTGTATCCGTTGTTGTGCCGCCGCATCGAACTCCGCCTCAGCCAGTAGACCATCCACGCAACTGGCTTCATCCGCAAGATAGGCGGCTGCAATGGCGGCGCGTAATGGATTGAGAGGGGTAGGGGGCGAGGCGAAAATCATGGGCTGACATCCTGTGCGGCTCACTGGCGCTTACTCATGCCTAGATGGGGAGGCATGCTTATGTATCGGACAATCGGTGAAAATTAGCAAGCGGACCCCCGGTTTGGCATTGCGCAACTGAGGATTCTAGTTTAACCTTCACTGCCTTCGCATGCCCCGTGCATGCGGTCCCGGGAGAGGTGTCCGAGCGGTCGAAGGAGCACGCCTGGAAAGTGTGTGTACGCCACAAGCGTACCGAGGGTTCGAATCCCTCCCTCTCCGCCAT
>CAWEOA010000004.1:0-75798 GCA_963810615.1 uncultured Gammaproteobacteria bacterium
CACTATGTCATTGCCGCCAAAGGCGCACCGGAGGCCATTGCTGGCCTCTGCCACTTGGATCAGAACGGGGCCGATCAGCTCGCGAGGCAGGTCCAGGAGCTGGCCAGTCAGGGGCTGCGCGTTCTCGGTGTTGCCCGCGCCACATTCGGCCGAGCAAGTCTGCCAGTGATCCAGCACGACTTTGACTTCGAATGTCTAGGGCTGATCGGGCTCGCCGATCCGGTACGTGAGACAGTGCCTACCGCAATCGGAGAAGCTTACGCAGCGGGCATTCGCGTTATCATGATAACGGGAGATTATCCCGCAACTGCTATGAATATTGCTGGCCAGATTGGTCTGAATTCGGCAGGTGGCTACATGACTGGACAGGACCTTGATGCGCTTAGCAATACCGAAGTGCAAAATCGGATCAAGGATGTAAACGTATTCTGCCGGGTCGCACCTGAACAGAAACTGCGCCTAGTAGAGAGTCTCAAAGCGAGCGGTGAAATTGTTGCAATGACGGGTGATGGCGTTAATGACGCCCCGGCTCTGAAGGCGGCACACGTTGGGATCGCGATGGGGGCGCGCGGCACAGACGTCGCACGTGAGTCCGCAGCATTAGTACTTCTCAATGACGACTTTAGCTCGATCGTGGCTGCCGTTAAGGTGGGTAGGCGAATTTTTGATAATCTTCGTAAGGCCATCTCATTCGTCATCGCTGTCCACATACCAATCGTCGGCATGTCGTTGGTCCCGGTAATACTCGGTTGGCCGCTGGTTTTATTGCCGGTTCATATTCTGTTCCTGCAACTGATCATAGATCCGGCTTGCTCGATAGCCTTCGAGGCCGAACCCGAAGAGGTCGATGTCATGCATCGGCCACCACGCTCGCCTAATGAACATCTATTCAATTGGAATACGATCTACTTTGGATTAATTCAGGGACTTGTGCTCTTCGCAATCGTCCTCACATTATACGGCGGGGCACTCTACCGAGGCTTGAATGCTGATGAAGCACGCGCCATCGCTTTTGGTACGCTGGTTATCTCTAGCATCGGATTAATTTTCAGTAACCGGTCCCGAACACGAACACTTCTGGCAACGCTTAGAACCCGCAATCGTGCTCTGTGGTGGATTACGGGTGGCGCGTTGGCCTTGCTGGTCCTGGTGCTTTATTCACCGCCATTGCGAAGCCTATTCTCCTTCGGCGTGCTGCATCTGACAGATATGACGGTTAGCATAGTTGCTAGCGCGGCGTGCGTCATCGGATTTGAGGCGGCAAAGGCCTTCGGTTCAAGGGACAAAACTGCATAGTGGGAAGGCTGTATTGGAGACTCAATATAACGCTTTTTGACGCTCTGACTGTTGCACTCAGAATAATATCGATTCCGAGCACCTACATGCGAAATGAGTAGCTTCAATATTGTAGTGCTTACTCGACAATATTGTTTGCTTACTCTGCAATGGCCTTGATTAATACAAAGAATTTGACCAACACCATCTCCAGTTGTCGTACGCACAAATATCTACCCTGACTCAACGGAGCCGGGAAGCTCAGCACACCATTCCTAATAACAGTCTGCTATTTGATATACTTGTGATGACCGGCGGACCTACGGTCTTTTAACCAGGGAGAGTAATCACATGATTAGGAATCAAGCTCTAAATATTTGTTTATTTACTGGATTATTATTATCAACGTCGATTGCATTAGCCGATACACCGGCTTCATTAACGGCAGTGCATGGACATGCAGTTACTGCATCTGGAAAACTAACGCTTTTTCGAGCGCAAATTAAGGGACTCGAAATCGGAACAGATAAAGATCGTTTGGATGCGGAAGTTTTGGTGACGCTGGACACCGAACCAGACAAGGTCTACGGAGTGCGTTTGCATGAAGACGAACCTTCCGCAAGAGAAATTATCAATACATTGCGGGAAGCCTATTTGCACAACATACCGGTGACGATTCAGTCCCCGATGGAACCAGGAAGGAAAAATCTTAGAATAAACTGGGTACAACTAGGAAAGTAAAATATTGCGTAAAAATAAAACTCAGGCAGCCTCTGTGGCTGCCTGGCCCGTCAAATATTGCGGTTTTTAAACATCGCATAGGCTTATTTCGCAATTGCGTGGCCCTTGCGCCGTAAGAGGCATTTACTGATTCCTTCTACTCAAGGCACTAGGCTCGCCGCTGAAAATATCGCCACCATTTCCGCCACGGGAATGAGGGCAGCGTGGAATAGTCTAATGTAATGTTTGGCGATTAAACTCGCGACGGAATGTCAGACGAACCTGTTTCTCCGTCTCAATAATGACGAATAACGCTGCGCCGATAGCTACTACCAATACCCCATCACGAAACGGGATGGATTCTGTGGCGAAAACAGTCTGCAACGGCGGCAGATATGTGATCGAAAACTGCGCCACGGTAATCACGATTGTTACCATCCACACCACCTTAGTACCTCGCACTGCCTTCCATGTCAATGATGTGCTGTAAATATTCCGGATGAAGAACAAATGAAAAATCTCCATCACTACCAGCGTGTTTACCGCCAGTGTTCGCGCCAGTTCCACGGAATATCCCCGACCTGTGGCATAGTAATAAATGCCATAAACACCCGCCAAGAAAAGAATCGAAACAAAAACAATATGCCAAACCAATTCACCGCTTAAGAGTGGCTCATTACGTAGCCTTGGTGGTCGGCGCATGGTGTTTTCTTCGGTCGGCTCAAATGCAAGCGCAATAGCCAGTGTTACAGCGGTGATCAGGTTAATCCAGAGAATCTGGATGGGCGTGACGGGCAGTGTCATGCCGAAAAGCAACGCCACCACAATGGTCATCGCTTCGCCAGCGTTGGTAGGGAGTGTCCAGCTGATTACCTTCTTGAGATTGTCGTAGACGGTTCGACCTTCCCGCACGGCAGCAACAATCGAGGCAAAATTATCATCTGCGAGCACCAATTCCGCCGCCTCCTTGGCGGCCTCAGAACCTTTAAGTCCCATGGCGATGCCCGCATCGGCACGTTTGAGCGCAGGCGCATCATTTACGCCGTCACCGGTCATGGCTACTGTCATCCCATGAGCTTGCAGGGCCGTAACAAGACGCAACTTATGCTCCGGGCTGGTGCGGGCAAAGATGTCGCAGTCTCTTACGATTTCTTTTAGCTCGAGGTCATCCATGCCATCCAGATCAGCCCCGGTCAGCACCTTGTCAGGGTTTTGCAGCCCAATCTGTCTGCCAATGGCGGCAGCGGTTTTTGCATGATCGCCGGTAATCATCTTTACCCGGATGCCTGCGCTATGACATTCTGCTACTGCCGAAATCGCTTCAGGGCGCGGCGGATCGATCATCCCCACCATGCCGAGTAATGTGAGCGATCCTTCCACATCCGACTGTTCGAGCACTGT
The DNA here is from genome assembly GCA_963810615.1 of uncultured Gammaproteobacteria bacterium. Lineage (GTDB taxonomy): Bacteria > Pseudomonadota > Gammaproteobacteria > DRLM01 > DRLM01 > JARRQJ01. The sequence continues at coordinate 3,397 of CAWEOA010000004.1, forward strand.
ATTCTCGGGATGCATTGACCTCACGGCAAAGGCCAGGACGCGCTGCCCCTGCGCGGCAATGTCTTCGGCGTTTTGCTCCCAGTACGAGGCATCCAGAGGCTCCTCCTTTCCATCTACTCTCCGTTGGTTCCGGCACATGGCAAGAATGCGCTCCGGCGCACCTTTTATGAAGACAAAGGCATGGCGCATATGGTCATGGTTCAACGTCGCCATGAAGCGATGCTTGGCGTCGAACGGAATGGCGTCGGTACGTGTCCACGCTTCACGCTCTTTACGGACTTCCACGTCCATTTTCTCGGCAAAGGAAAGCAAGGCACCCTCCATTGGGTTGCCTTCAACCCGCCACACATCGTTCTTTTCTTGCAATGTCGCATCATTACAGAGTGAAGCGGCACGGGCGAGTTCTTCCAGAACTGCATGTTCAGACGGAGAGATGTGCGCACCTTCCAACCTCAATACACCTTCGGGGGCATACCCATCTCCCTCCAAGGTAAAAAGATGCATATGCGTCAGCACCGAAGCCACCATCATCTCGTTGCGCGTCAGCGTGCCGGTTTTATCCGAGCAGATAACGGAAACGGAACCCAACGTTTCTATAGCTGGCAGTCGCCGTACGATCGCATGACGCTTTGCCATTGCCTGTACGCCAACAGCAAGGGTAATCGTGAGCACGGCAGGCAACCCTTCAGGAATTGCGGCGACCGACAACCCCACCACCGACATGAACATTTCCGTGAATTCATGATGACCGACAAAATAACCATAGATTAATAGCACTGCGGCAATCAGCAGTATGAGAATCGTCAGCCACTTGGCGAAAACGTCCATTTGTCTAACCAGCGGCGTGGTGAGCGTTTCCACTTCCGAAAGCAGGTGGCTGATTCGCCCTATTTCGGTCTGGCCGCCAGTGGCCACAACCATACCTTTTCCCTGGCCGGAGGATACCAATGTGCCGGAATAGGCCATGCAAGAGCGGTCACCCAGTGATGCGTGTTCGGGAACCGGTTTGTTCTGCTTTTCGACGGGGACGGACTCGCCGGTCAGAATCGCTTCCTGTACCGACAAGCCATGCACGGTAAGCAGACGTAGATCGGCTGGAACCCTATCACCAGCTTCCAGCAACACAATGTCACCGGGAACCAGGAACTCGCCCTCTATACTGATGCGCTCATTACCACGAATCACATTGGCGCGAGGCGCAAGCATTTGCCGGATAGCATCCATCGCCTTTTCCGCCTTGCCTTCCTGAATGAAGCCGATAATGGCGTTGGCAAAAACCACGGCCAGAATGACGCCGGCATCAATCCAGTGGCTTAGCACCGCAGTAATTACGACGGACCCGAGCAGCACATAAATGAGAATGTTATGAAAATGCAGCAGGAAGCGTATCAGTACACTGCGCTTTGCCGGTTCAGGCAAACGATTGAATCCATATTTATCGAGCCGCTTATTTGCTGCGCTCTGGTCGAGGCCGGCAAGGGATACTTCCAGTTCCTTGAGAGAGGACTCGGCAGACAATCTATGCCATATAGATTGCTCCATATCCAGTTTTTCTGCCTGCATTTTAAGGCTCCATTAATTAGTGCTTTTTATTCCATTATGATAGTTCCTGATTCGCGAATTCCTTTGAGCTTATCGCAGACTAAGCGGCTCTCAAAGTAAGCCCTATGAGCGTATTATTGGGCACTTTATTACAGAATAAACTCAATCATGGTCGCTGCTATCCCCATCCTGGGGAGGTTTGCTAATGATCTTTCGCCCCGTGAACATTGCCGAAATGATGCTACCACCTTCCTTCAGCTCCGTGATAACCACTGCGGCTATGTGTACAATAACGACAATAACAAGCACATAAAAACTGTAGACATGTATCGATGCAAAAGGCTTGCGAAATGCGCGCATACTTTCATAGGCAACCGAGTCGTACATACTGGGGGTATAAGGCACTAGGGTGCCCGGATTTACTCCCGGCGCCGCCACCCACTGCGCGATCCAATGCCCGAAGGGAGGGAAGAATAGATCAGTACCCGCGAGAACCAGTCCGGTGATACCGAGAATAAAGATAAGTACAAATAGTGCCGCAATTCCCAGCCGCCCCACCGGGTTGTGTCCCAGGTACTGTTCCGGGTTACCAGCGATGAAGGCTACAATATAGCTGCGTACCGCATGGAAATATCCCTTACCGCCCGGGAGGATCGAACGCCACCGTGCATAGCGGTTGCCCAAAAAGGCCCACACGATACGCCAGAAGAGATTCAAAATGAATATATACCCGATGGAAACGTGAACTGTTTTTAGAGTAACTTTCCCGGCATTTGACACATCGAGGTCGCTCGCATTGAGAATCGTGAAACCCACGGCTCCCAAGACAATGACGCAGATTGCGTTAATCCAGTGGAACCAGCGGGTACCTGCGTCCCAGACTGCGTAGGATTTTAGTTCAGACATGAATGCCTCCTACTATGTATTGGATAAATGCAGATCTTGTGCGTGCTGTCTAATGTATCGTGTGAAATACTCCATAGCTCGTAGATGGCGCTAGCTGCGGCAATACGACGCTACGCGTGTTAATGTACGCATAGACCGAATAGTGATCGGGTCTATTGATAATGTATCACCATCTGCGTGATTGGTTTAGTATTTTTCCCGTACGAATTGCCCCGAAGGACGCACCACGGGACCTGACTGCTTGCAGGAAATCGTGGGGATCAGAATATACACAACACGATGGGGAATGAGCATCCACCCTCCCCCGCCCACAACTCTACTCCCACTGACACAGATTTGTCAGGATCACTAGCCAGCGCTTCGTCTTCGCAAGAGAGGCAGTAATTTCCCGAACACGGTAATCTTTCGTCAGAAGAGGTATACAACAGCGGAGTTGTTATGGTTGAAAGGTCGTTTAAGGCAGCTTGATGCCAGAGGATGCAGAGTTAGCGAGGGAGTGTTGAATGGGTGTTACGTAATTCTGCGATCCCATCTCCGATGGCTGTCCGGCAAGAAAAGAGATGGCGGCAAAAGACTAGATTCGAATATGAGGAAGTTTTGCCGATATTTCGAGAGGGCTGACGCCTAGGATAGGAGCCTGTAAATAATTCTGTGTAACTGCCCGTTGGGTTAAACATAGTTTTTCAGGCGATCCTCAAACTCGATCATGTCCGTTCAGATAATGGGGTCCTAAGCTACTAAAATAGTTGCCACCCCAAATTCATCTCGCAGCTAAACGCAAATTAGTACGACCTATGCCCCTCTAAAGTGCTACTAACCCCGATTGGGATCTACTACACCAGCAACCAAATCGGTACAAGTGCTGGTCTTAGCTGACCACTTTGAAAACAACTACTAGCCCGAAATGGGTTCCAGAAAAATATCCACATGCACGGTCCAGATTCTTACCACAGACAGCTGACCAAGCACGACCAAACACCAGACGATTCGGCTTGCAAAATAATCCCTCCCCCGATGTCAGACCACCGACAGCATCCAGTTCACATATTTCGAATCCCATCACTCGAGAATCGATATCACAATCAGCACCATCACAGCACGTTTCAGCTCTGGTAATTCCACTGTGGTCTTTCCTGGAAGTCGTACGAATTCTCTACCAGTTTGCTGATGGGGGGTAACACACACACTCCAGTGCCGATGCAAACTGACCTAATCAACAACATTCAACCCAACCTAGACGATTAGCTTTCTGATCGTCAAAAGTGGTAGAGATTTATGCTGGAGCTAAGTCTTTGGATATGTGGAGGTTAGAATTTGGGTGATTTAACCTATTGAAAACTGTTGATTTTAGTAGGTACTTTTTCTGGTCAATGGGCTACTTCACCTATCACTATGGGTCGTGGTTGTTGAAATAATAGTTATATTTTCAGTAAGTTATAATTGGATAGGACGTATATCTGAAGAGGTATGACGACTTTCGGTACGACTCTGTTTCTCAGAGGTATTACGACTTTTCGTTGGGCTTTCAAAAGGGGGTATACATGCACGGAATGAACGTTCGTATTCAAATTCAGCCGGGGAAGGTCGAAGAGGCCGCAAAGCTGTTGCGTGAGGAAGTCATGCCTACCGCAGCGAGTTACCGAGGATTCATTCAGAACTTCCTGATCGTCGATGCTCCGAACAACCGCATAGCCTCGTTGAGCGTGTGGGAGACCGGGACAGATGCAAAGGCAATCTACGAGGACGAGGGTGGTTTGTACCAGACGGCCATCGCAAAGTTGAAACCAATGCTGGCAGATCCTCCAGACGCATGGATGGGACCGCTCACTCGCGTAGACAAGTAGGACCTACGGGCCATTGTTGGCGTAACCTGCTGTATCACAGCAGTCAACACCGGAACAACCAAACAGATTCTTCCCCCCCATCAATCCACACGATTGTTTCCAGCCTCGCCAACCTACACTCGTCTTCCTTTACGTGATCGCCCTTGTGGGAGGCGCCAGTGGCCGATTTCAGCGGTTCGCAGAGTAGGACTGCTTCCCTGAGCGGACCATTAAAAAGGAGAATACCCTGCTCTTATGAAATGCAAGTGCGGACCCACGCTTGCATGACTTGAAAACGTCATGTCCGTGGCGTAACGTCCGACAAACGATGGGAAATATCAAGCTTAATTTGGGAAAGCTAAAAATATATAACGGGACACGGGGTCCCGTACATATAACTGTTAGGCTAATAAGAGAAATTACGTGCTGACTATTTTTACAGAATTGGCTGATTGGCTTGCTTTTACATTATTTGGCTTGGCGCCGGACTCAAAGCTAGGTGGTGCAGTTCACTTTTTTATTGAAGATACGACCAAGATATTCTTTCTATTGGTTGCAATGATATATTTTATTGCGCTTGTCCGCGCATCTCTAAACATCGAAAAAGTTCGAGATTATCTGGCAGGAAAAAACAGATTTATCGGCTATTTCATGGGGTCGATATTTGGAGCAATGACACCGTTTTGCTCTTGTTCAAGTATTCCGGTTTTTCTTGGCTTTACATCGGGAGGCATTCCCGTTGGTATAACGATGTCATTTCTATTGACGTCGCCGCTGATTAATGAAGTAGCCGTATTGCTTTTGTTGAGCTTGGTGGGATGGAAGATAACCCTTATTTATGTATTAGTAGGAATGGCAGTTGGAATCACGGGTGGAATATTTCTCGACCTTATCCATGCCGAAAAACTTTTACAACCCTTTGCGCTTAAGGCCTATCAATCGGCAAGGCCGACGGTTAGCAAAGACACCAGCAGACCAACGCTTTCGTTTAGGGACCGGCATGAATTCGCCAAACAAGAGCTATTGGATATTTTGAGTCGCGTTTGGAAATGGGTCTTTATAGGTGTGGGCCTTGGCGCTGCATTACACGGCTTTGTGCCAATTTCCTGGATAGAGGCGAACCTTGGAAGCGGGCAATGGTGGTCTGTTCCCTTGGCTGTCCTCCTCGGCATTCCGCTCTATTCAAATGCTACCGGTGTCATCCCCGTAATGGAAAGCTTGATCACAAAAGGCCTGCCGATAGGAACCGCATTGGCATTTTGCATGAGTACAGTAGCGGCTAGTTTTCCTGAATTCATATTACTGAAGCAGGTTATGACATGGAGGTTGCTCGCGACTATTTTTGTGCTCCTGCTGACATCCTTTACAGTAGTAGGATGGACTCTAAATGCAATTCAATTCAACTAGGAGATGCAAATGAAAGAAATTAAAGTTTTAGGCAGCGGTTGTGCCAAGTGTATTAAGACGGCAGAATTAATTCAATCGGTTGCCGCCGAATGCAATATTCCCGTCAATGTAGTAAAAGAAACCAGTCCAGAAGCAATAATGAGCTATGGAGTAATGAGTACGCCAGCCGTTGTTGTCGATAATACTTTAATGCACTCAGGTTCTATTCCCGATAGAAAAAAAGTGGAAAGTTGGCTGAAATAAGCAACAACGCTCACCTAATTCGGGCGTTGAACGCCAGATTTGGCCAAAAGAGAAAGTCCTATGATCATGCGAATCCGACAACACCCGTCAGGTCAGATCTAACTAATCCAAATTGTAGTAGTCGCGACCTGATCTGACAGTTACCGGTTCCGAGGAAGCAGTATTTGTCAGGTCAAGTTCAAGCCACCGACTTTTCCTTCCAAATCTGTTTGCCGTCATTCCAAGTGATTATTGGAGTGCGGCCACAACACATTTTGCCTTGATGCGTGCGTTCATTATTGTAGTACGCGACCCAGGTGTCCAGGTCGGTCTGCAGACCTGCCAGATCAGTGTAGACTTTCTTGCGGAATGTCACTTGATAGAATTCCTGCAATATCGTCTTATGGAACCGTTCACAAATACCATTGGTTTGTGGTGAACCGCCCCGGGTTTTGAGGAGGCTCCAACTTTTGAAAGAATGGAGCCATGAACAAGTCGAACAAGTTGTCACCTGAGGTCCGTGAGCGTGCGGTGCGGATGGTACAGGAGCACCGTGGGGAGTACCCGTCGCTGTGGGCGGCCGTGGAGTCGATCGCTCCAAAGATCGGCTGTGTGCCACAGACACTGCTGGAGTGGGTCCGACGTCACCTATCCTTACGGGTCCTTTTGCTCGGCGGTTGATTAACGCATCGCCCCACAAGGGTCGCGGATGGATCCCTACTCCTCTCTTCGCCGCCCGATAAAACCCACTAAACTTATCGACAACTATGGCTTCCCGGTTACGGCTCCCCTACAAACACGGACCGAACCGCAACCGGCATGGCGCCATCCCGAACCGCCAATACGCCTGGGAACTCAAGCACTAGGGCTTTGGACGGCGCCGGGCAAAATATAAATAGCTAATTTGGGGAATATGGTATATGGTGCCGCTCGGTAGCAGATTTTTTCTAGCGGTTCCGGTAGCTCCTCGCAGTGTAAACAGCAGCCCCTCCCGTGACATCTCAGCAACAATCTGCACTATTACATTGTTTTTTTATAGAGGTAACTAGAATGGCTACAGGTACAGTTAAGTGGTTCAATGACAGCAAGGGTTTCGGATTCATTACGCCCGCCGATGGCAGCGCGGATGTATTCGTACATCATAATTCGATTCAGGCTAGCGGCTTCAAATCGCTGGCTGAAGGGCAACAGGTGACTTATGACACCGAGCGCGGCCCCAAGGGTCTGAACGCGACCAATGTTGTTCCGCAATAAGTAATCCTAGGTAGGTTTCTTACCTGGACAGAAGCCCCGCCACACGGCGGGGCTTTTTTTATGCCCGAAACCTGGACGGCATGGATTTCATTGAACCTACGGGACGACGACCCAAGGGGGATATTACCCCATGGCATCATTTCAAAGAAAAGACCTTGATTACGCCGTCATTCCGGCGAAAGCCGGAATCCAGCATTAAAAAAGATATGCCGATATCAGGAGCCCGCCAGGTCCTTGCAGAAAGATAACTCCACCCCTCAAGGGCTGTCGGTTGAGCTGAACCACGCGAAACCGATGAGGGTAAGTGGGTCTTATCCTTTTCGCGAAACAATGCGAGGGTCGGAACCCATGACGCCGGGCGCTTTCACGCTAAACCCCGACGAACTCTCCCACGCCATGATCGCCCGCTTGCGCACCCGCCCCCAGCGGTAATCGCCCACCACGCCGGTCTCGCGAATCACGCGATGGCATGGAATAAGATAAGCCAGAGGATTCTTCGCCACTGCGCTGCCCACGGCGCGGGCGGCGGCGGGCTTGCCGAGTGCAGCCGCCAGACGACCGTAACTGACGAGTGTTCCGGGCTCAAGCTGCAGCAAAGCACGCCACACCCGCAACTGAAACACCGTACCCTTTACGAATGCCCGCAAGCCTGGCCCCGAGAAGGCGGCACCCGGCCGTATAAATATTCTCTCGGCCAAGCGCGCAGCGGTGACATCGTCCCGATGCAACAACGCCAATGGCCAACTATCCTGAAGCGCACGCCATTCCCCCTCACCGTTTTCAGACTCGACAAAAGCAAGCCGGCAAATACCACGCGGACTCTCCGCCACCAAACAAGCTCCGAACGGACTGTCGGCATAGCCGGCGGTAATCGTCCAGCCCGCGCCGCCGGATTTCAATTCGCCGGGCGATGCCGCCTCGAGGCTGACACAAAGATCATGCAGGCGACCGGGACCTGACAGCCCCGACCTCAGCGCGGCAGCCATAACGCTCTCCCCCTTGCGCAGCGATTCCTTGGCATGCGCCAGAGTAAGGCACTGCAGAAAATCCTTGGGGGTGATCCCCGCCCATGCAGAGAACAGGCGGTGAAAGTGGAATGGGCTTAAACCGACGCAATCCGCCAAACTCGCCAGATCGGGTTGATCGACGTAGCCTTCGTCCAGATAGCGGATGACGAGAGCGATGCGCTGATAATCGTTCATGGCAACATTCTGCCATGGAGAGAAGCCGGCTCCCACCCGATTCTTGCGCCTTCAGCGCCCGAAGCCTGCCGTCGAAACTGACAATACCGTTTTTTGCCTGGAAACTATCTCAATATTGGTATGTTGCTAAAAATCAATCTGGGGCCATTTTCGCACATAGCATCTACACCCCCTCTCCCTCCGGGAGAGGGCGGGGGTGAGGGGATAAATGCATTGTAATCATGATTAGCCCCCTCATCCTGTCGGCTACGCCCCCCTCACTTCGATCTCCCCGGGGGGAGAAGGGACTAAAATCATTTGTTTCACCAAACCACACAGCTAAATATTTCGTGACGCGCATAAATCCGATTTTGAGATAGATTCTAGTGAAGACATACCCCGGCGCAAGTTATAAGCCATCAAATAGTTGTAACGATCGCCGTATTTGCGGCAATATTACAAGTCTTGCCCATACTTCCGATCAATCCTAATGCAAAATCGAAGTGAATCGCGATGAAACCTAACTACGCAACTGCCATCTTGTGCATCCTCACCTTGGCGGGGTGCGCGGCTGGCAATCGTTACCAGTTGTCCAAAGACGACGAAGGCCGTCTCGTACGTCTCGACACGCGAACCGGTGAGGTCATGCTGATCGAAGGCGACCAACTGACCCCGGTAAAAGGAGCGGCGGCGACTGCGACCCACAGCGACCCTCAGGACGAACAAATCCCACAAGTCATGCTGCCCGATGGCGGCAAATCGTGGCCGACGCTCAGCTTGCCGGAACTGGGCAACACCAACGCGGAGCTCACCAGCTACTGGTACAATGGCAAGCTGCACTACGTCCTCGAACTGCATCCCATGTCGAAAAGACTAAACCTCGTGTACAGCGGATATTACAGCAATCCCTCTTTCTCCCTGACGGTAAGCAACACGGCCGGCAAGCATGTGGCATGGACCGCCCTGCCGGCGACTCGCCTCAAACACACGATCAACAAGACGCGCAACGAAGAGCAACTGTCCGCTGAGGGTGTAATACTGATGTCCAAAAAGGATTATGACAGCCTAGCCACGTGGAAGTTGCGATGGAATCCGTGACGGAAGATCAACGTAGCGGGGGAAGATTCACAGACTGAGCTTCGGCGACGCCTCCAAACCGACACATTACTTGCCAATATCCTCATTCCATAGCCCCGGATGAGCCTTAATAAAGGCCTCCATGAGTTGCCGACACTCGGGGTCATCCACCAGCCTTACCTCAACCCCGCGAGATCGCACGTAGTCCTCCGGCCCGCGGAATGTGCGATTCTCACCCACGACGATCTTTGGTATCCCGTACAACAGCGCGGCGCCGCTACACATGTCGCAGGGGGACAGCGTCGAATACAAAGTCGCGCGACTATACTCCGAGGCCTTGAGCCGACCGGCATTCTCCAGGCAATCCATCTCCGCGTGCAGAACCGCGCTCCCCTTTTGCACGCGCTTATTGTGTCCCCGGCCGACGATGCGACCGTCGATCACCAACACGGAGCCGATGGGGATCCCACCTTGCGCTAAACCTTTCCTCGCTTCATCAATTGCGGCTCGCAAAAATTCGTCCATGACACCTTCCTACCCAATATCAGTACGCGACGTCTCTCCACCGGCAAGAGTAACACCGCTTCCGGCAAACTCAAACGGATCAGTCCGTGATCCAAGGCATCGATCATCGGCTGGTATAGAGACTATGAATCTTCGTTTTATCATTTCGGACTCCTCGTTAGTTTGAGGTGTCCGTTCTAGCGGGGGAAGTTCAGCGTCGGCTTGATGGGTTTATTAGCAGTCCTCTCTCGTATAGAAAAGCTCGGTTTGCTGTTGCGGTTTGTACTTGTCATGGTAACGGATTATCTCCTCGGCCAATCCCAGTGTGTCTGGAGTTGTTTCGGACCGTTCGATTAGACGAATAGTCTCTTTTTCTTTTTTTATATAATCTTCGACATCCTCAGATACTTCGCATTCGCTCTCATCGGCCCAAAGACTATGGCACATGCGCTTCACATACACCAGGCAGTCAACAGACGTTATCAATTTCCTCCAGCACCCTCAGCAGACACACACCGTCAATAACATAGCCGTCGAGGTAGGATATCTTTTGTTTTATCTCGTCGTACTCAGATAAGCTAAAAATCCGCCCCGTTTCTTGACAAGAAAATCTATCCAAATTCAGGTGGAAAATCCCCAATGCACTCGCCAACGCAGCAGAAAACGTAGATTTTCCGGCACCATTTGTTCCATCTACCCCAATACGGCAACAACCTTTTTCACGAATATAGGCTGCCAATTTACTTACATCATCCGTTTCCATCTTCTTTTGACTGCTAACTAAAATTAGTCCCCCTAAAGGGGCATTGTTTTACACCTGCAAGGCGCCTAATCCCATATCGCATATATAAATCCCTTTATTATCAATTAGCCGCCCGGATTTAGGTCCCCTAATGAGTTTATCTAAACCCACTTCGCAATTTCGTATATCTGTTTCAATCGCGCCGCATTCTCGAAGCGGCGGCAACAGCCATAAAAGGAGGCAGATGATATTGTTATGAGACACTCCAAGCCATCACCGCACCGCCACCCTCACCCCATCCTTCACCTGATCATCGGGATGGACGATCACTCGATCTCCCGCTTTGATCCCGGACAGTATCTGCGCACTCAGGCCGTTGCGCTGCCCGACCTGCACGTCGCGCTTCACTGCCTTGCCGTCTTGCACCACGAACAATGCCCACTTCTCGCCGTCGCGGAACAGGGTGCTGGCCGGTACTTGTAAAACATCGTCGCCTTCCCAGAGGATGAAACTGGCCTCGACGCGGTAGCCGTCACCCAGGGTTTGCCACTGCGCGGCGGGCGAGGTGAAGTCGACGATGACCCATACCCGCTGTTCCTCCACGCCCAGCGCGGAGACCTTGGTGAAGCCCACCGGTTCGACGACGCGCACCTTGCCCTCCAGTTTGCCGTCACCGCCCCAGCGTTCGAATTCCACTTTGGTGCCGGGGTGGAGTCGCACGGCGTCGGCGGAGAGTACGTCGACCTCCACTTCCAGTGCATGGGGGTCGCCGACCTCCATGAGCGCCTGTCCCGCCGCCACCACGCCTTCGCTCTTGCGCGGGATCTTGAGTACGCGACCCGTCACCGGCGCACGCACCATGATGGGTTCCTTGCCGGCAGCGGGTTGGGCGGCGAAACGCAACGCGGTCTGCGCCGCCTCCATGTCGTAGCGGGCGGTGTCCACGGCGAATTGCGCGGAGCGCAGTTGCGCCCGGCTGCGTTCCGCTTCGGCGACGGCGCGGTCCACCGCGTCCTGGCCGATGTGGCCGTCGGCGTGCAGTTTGCGGAGTCGCTGCAATTCCTTTTGCGCCAGGTCGGCGCCGGCCTTAGCGGCCTCCACGTTTTGTTGCGCGACCTTGACCGCGGCCTTGGCAGCAGCGACCCGCGCTTCAGCGGCGGCTTGCTGGCGCGGGCTCAGCACTTCTGCGGGCATGGGTTCGAGTCGCACCACGGGCGCGCCCTGCTCAACACTGTCGCCCACTTCGAAATCGATACGCTGGGCGTAGGCGGCCACCGGCGCGGAGATCACATAACGGTCGACCACACGGGTCTTGCCCTCCTGTTCGATGGTGACGCGCAACGGACCGCGGTTCGCCGCGCCCAGGTCCACCGCCACCGGTTGGGGACGAAAGCCGTAGAACAGTCCCACGGCGATCAGGATTGCGAGCACCGCGAGAAAGATTCGTCTACGTAACAACACATGATTTTTCATGACTTCACTCCGCGGTCTTCAGTACGGAAATCAAATCGAGTTTATCCAGGCGGCGGCGTACGATCAGCCCCGACAGCGCAGCGGATATCAGCACCACCGTCACGGCGAAGGCGTAGGTCGCGGGGACCAATATTACCGGTACTCGATAAAGATCGTTCTGCATGTTGTGGGCGATGAAATAGCACATTTCGATTCCCAGCCACAGCCCCAGCGGAATGGCAAAGAGAGTCAGGATACCCAACTCGCCGAGGAGAATGTAGGAGATCTCGCCGCGGGTGAATCCCAGCACCCGCAGGCTGGCCAGTTCGCGGCCGCGCTCGGTAAGAGCGATGCGGGCGCTGTTGTACACCACTCCGAAGGAGATAATCACGGCAAACACCGTGGCGACATAGGTGAAAAACAGCATTGTCTCCTCCATGACCTTATTGAAGTTGCGAATCTCCTGGACGCGTTCCGCGACGCCGGCAACCCGCGGCATGCCCTTGAGTGCGGTAAACAGTTCCTGGAGGTGCGCACTGTCCACGCTGAGATAGGCGCCGGAGATGGCTGATCCTTCGCGCATGAAGCGATTTAAGGCATGGATATCCATGTAACCAGACACGCCCATGTACTCCTTCACCACACCCACCACGGTGGTCTCGCGTGTCGGACGGTCCCCTTCCAGGACCTCTACCGTCAAACGATCGCCCGGATGCACATCCAAACGTTTGGCCAGATAGTCGGTGAGCAGGATACCGTCGTGCGGCAGCGCGACGCGCTGCAGATCCACATCCAGCAGGCGCTGGATATCGCCTCCCGGTTCCATGCCGCGGATGCCGGTGCGATAGCTGCGCCGGCCGTGGCGCAGGCGTACCGCCACCTCGCGGAACACCTCCACGTGTTGCACGCCGGGCAAACTCCGCAGATCGAAGCGCGCCTTATACGACGTCGGTTCGGTGAAGGTGACGGAGAGATCCTGGCGCTGCGCCATGCCGTACTGGACGTGCACCATGTAGCCGACGGTATCGCGCTGAAACAGACCGGTGAGAATGATGCCGCAGGCCAGGGCGATGCCCAGCATGGTGAACATGGACTTCACCGCACGACGTTGAATGTGGCGCAGGATCATGCGCGCGGGTTGTGACAACCAGCGCTTGAGCCCTATCTTCTCCACCCAGCTCGCATGATAGCGGGCGGGCGGTTCGGGGCGCATGGCCTGCGCCGGTTTGAGCTTGGCGGCGCGCCACACGGCAAACAGCGTCCCCGCCCCGGCGGCCAGCAGGCTCGCCGCGGCCGCCTCCACCACCGTCAAGGGTTGCAGGCTGAACTTCAAATAAGGGAAGCGATAGAACTCGGCGTAGATCGCGGACAGCTCCTTGCCCAACCACACACCCAGGGCGGTACCGGAAACGATGCCGGCGCCGATGATGGCCGACACCAGTTTGAGATAATGTCCCAGCACCGCGAGGTTGCTGTAGCCGAAGGCCTTGAGCGTCGCGATCTGCTCGCGCTGCATGGCCACCATGCGCCCGATCACGACGTTGAGCAGGAAGGCGGCGATGCCCATGAACAGCGTCGGAAACAGGCTGGCCAGGGTACCGAGCTGCTCAAGTTCCTGGGACAGGAAACGGTGGGAACGCTGATCCTCGCGCGCATAGGCGCCGAGACCGCCGTAAGGATCGAGCAGCGCATCGAGGCGATCGATGACCTCTTGCGCATCGGCCCCGGGCCGCAGACTCAGCGCCGCATCGTTGAAAGCGCCTTCCAGGTCATAGGCCTGACCCAGGGCGCGGCGCCCCATCCACATCACCCCGAAACGCTTGTAATCGGGGAACACCGAACCGGGACGCAGTTGCTGCACGAACTCCGGCGACAAGGCGGTACCCACCAGGGTCAGCAACTGGCGGCGGCCGTTGAGGATGGCGGCGAAGCGGTCGCCGAGCTTCAGCTTATGGGCCTCGGCGAAGGGCGTGCTCACCACCACCTCATCCGCGCTGTAAGGCGCGGGCAAGTGCCCCTCGCGCAGATACAAGGCATTCAAACCCTGATGGCCGCTGTCGGGCAAAGACACCATCAGCGCCGTCACCGGCTCGTTGAAATGCGGCATGTCGAGACGCACCAGCGAAACCACCCGCGTCTCCACCTGATCCACGCCGGGAATGTCGAGCATGCGCTGCCGCAACGTCTCCGGCGCCCGTTTCAAGGACACGAACACGTCGGCGAAGCGGTATTCGCGGTAATAGGTCTGTTGCGAGGTGATCAGGGCATTCAAGGTGGTGAGAAACATGATGTAAGTGCCGACGCCGCACATCACCACCAAGGCGATGGCCAGGGCCTGGCCCTTCATCTGCCAGAGATCGCGCCACATCTTGCGGTCCAGGGCCTTCACCAACGCAACTCCGCCGCAGGCTTTTTTTCGGTGTTACGCTCGATGCGCGCCACCTGGCCGTCGCTGATGTACACCACGCGATCGGCCATGGCGGCGATCACCGCATTGTGGGTAATGACCGCGGTGGTGGTGCCCAGTTCACGGTTGACGCGCGCGATCACGTCCAGCACCAGGATGCCGGTCTGGGCGTCCAGGGCGCCGGTGGGTTCGTCGCACAACAATACCTGCGGCCGTTTCGCCACCGCGCGGGCGATAGCCACGCGCTGTTGTTCGCCGCCGGACATTTGCGTCGGAAAATGATCGAGGCGCTCTCCCAGACCGACCAGAGTCAGCGCCTCCTCCGGCGTCATGGGATTGTTGGCGATCTCCGTGACCAGGGCGACGTTTTCGCGGGCGGTCAGACTGGGAATGAGATTGTAAAACTGGAATACGAAACCCACATGCTCGCGGCGATAGCGAGTCAAGGCCGCGTCATCGTAGATGCTGAGGTCATGATCGCCGTAGCGCACCTTACCGCTGGTGGGACTGTCCAGACCGCCGAGTATATTGAGCAGAGTGGACTTGCCGCTGCCCGAAGGCCCCAGCAACACCACAAACTCGCCGATGTAAAGATCCAAATCCACGCCGCGCAGCGCCTGGACCTGAACGTCGCCCATTTGATAGACCTTGGTCAACCCCCTTGCTTCGAATACGGAGCGCGGCGACTGCGCGGTTTGCTCTTCCTGGTTCATCGAAACTGGCCCAAGCGATTCTTATGCGCTCAGTTTACTAAAGAGTGGGCGGGAAAGGTTGACCTATATCATCGCCGCCGGCGATACCATTAGGACAGTAACTGCTTCCCGGCGGAGATTAATGAACAATGGCTGATTGTGTCGATAATAATTCGGCGTAAGCGTTGTGGCGGTCGCCGTCATCACGGTCTGTACATAAGCGAAAAATTGTGCAGAAACGAAAGTGACTTTGACGATGGCCCGGGTCACGAGCCAACTTCAGCAGCGGATGAAATCGAAAAGCGCTAAACCGTCTTAGCAAGCACGTTTGTCGATGGAGAAGATTTATCGGACAAGCAAGTTACGCCGCCGGCGCTTCCTCGATATTGATATAAGGCGACATGGCTTTTGCCAGTTCGCGCGGATCGAACTTGGGTACATAACCGTCAACACCCACGGATTTACCGACGGAGATATTGGCATCGGAGGATAGCGATGAATGCATGATGACCGGGATCCCCTTGAAGCGCTTGTCATCCTTAATCTTACGCGTCAAGACATAACCATCCATGCCCGGCATCTCGATGTCGGTCAGGACCAGCTGTACGAGCTCGGATGTCGGGACCTTCATGATATCGGCCCGTTCCGCAAGCTCGGTCAGACGTTCCCACGCCTCTTCCCCGTTCTTGGCCGCCATGTGCTTGACGCCGAGAGTATCCAGGGTCTTGGCGATTTGTTTACGCGCAACCGAAGAATCGTCGACATAGAAAACGGTGGCCTGATTGTGAATTTTCTCCATACCATCAAAGGCGGTATTGTCTTCGAGTTTCCCGGCAGTCTCGGCCAGAACCTTCTCGACGTCGATAAGCATGACGATGCGTTGGTCCTCCAACTCGGTCACGGCCGTCACCAGCCCACCCAGGCGATCCGCCAGCATCTGCGGCGGTACTTTGATGTCATTCCAATCCATGCGCAGGATCTGCTCGACCGAATGCACGAGAAAGCCTTGGGTACTGCGATTGAAATCGGTGACGATCAAGATCTTCGGCGGCTCGTTGACCTGCATCGCGCAAAAATGCGACAGATCTATCACCGGTATCATCTGGCCGCGCAGGCTGATCATGCCCTGGACCCCGGGCGGCATATCCGGGGCGTGTGTCACCTGAGGGACATGCATTACCTCGCGAACCTTGAAGACATTGATCCCGAAGACCTCCTCACGGCCGGTCTGCGTATCGACACCCAAACTGAATAGAAGAATCTCAAGCCGGTTGGCACCGGCGAGACGGGTTCGTTGGTCTACCGACCGCATAAAGTCACTCATGGCTTCCCCCAGAATTCAAATTAGTTCTGGTCTAAACATCGACCCTCGCGGCAAATGTTTAAGGGTAAGAATCGGCTATTGCTCCATAAGAAAGCCCTGATTTGAATCAAGCTTTTATTCGAACACACGGAAGAGGAGCGGCGGGCCGACCGTGCGGCCCGCCGAGCCTTTGCATTTTCAACGCAACTAATTGATAAAAAAATAGAATTTAACGAAAGAGGAGCGGGGGCATCCCTCACGGCGTCACAACGATCATCCACGACACGCCGAAACGGTCGGCGACCATACCGAAGCGCGAAGAGAAGAAGGTCTTGGTCAAAGGCATCTGCACCTGGCCGCCATCGAGCAAAGCAGTGTACAGGCGTTCCGCCTCCTTATCGTCCGCAACCGTGAGCGACAGCGAAATACCTTGAAAGCTGGGTTGGTCCAGGCAGCGGCCGTCCGAGGCCATCACCGTCGTTTCCCCGAGGCGAAAGCTGGCATGCATGATCTTATTCTCGGAACCGGGGGGGACCATATCGGGCGGCGGCGGCTCGGGGCTGTCCTTATAACGCAACAACCCCGTCACTTCGGCGCCAAGCACGTCACAATAGAATTGGATCGCCTCTTCTGCGCGACCATCAAAGAACAGATAGGGTTGGACTTGCATGCTATTTCCTTTCTCGAATTTGAACGTAACTTTAGTGTTGCCGTAGACGGCTAGGAACCGGCCATATCGCGAATTGGCCGGATCGGCCGCACCTCGATGCAGCCGACCTGCGCCGGCGGGATTTTCGCCGCCACTTGGACGGCCTCGTTAAGATCCCGAGCCTCGATGAGATAAAACCCGGCGAGCTGTTCCTTGGTCTCGGCGAAGGGACCGTCGGTGAGCGTAACCCTTCCGTTGCGCACCCGCACGGTGGTCGCCGTATTCACAGGCTGCAGCGCTTCGGACGCGAGACACTGTCCCTTGTCACGCAGCGCGGCATCGTACTCAATGCATTCGTCGACCGGCATGGACTGGATGTCCCGTTCATCTCCATATACCAGGCACAGGTATTTCATATAGCCCTCCCGCTCAGGTTAAGTAATGAGGTGACCCGCCAGTCGTCGGTGCGGAGCGATCACGCTGTGTTCAGTGTTGGTTACCGGTATCCAAGTCACGGAAGCGCTCGATCGCCGCATTAGGCTCGAAGTCTTCCAATTCGAATAATTGCCGCACCTCGATTTCCGCGATGCCGCTGTCACCGGCGGGATTGGGAAACCGCTGCGTCCACTCCAACGCCTCTTCCCGGGACTTGGCCTGGATGAGCGTATAACCGGCGATCAACTCCTTGGTCTCGGCGAAAGGCCCGTCGGTCACGCTGCGTTGCGCGCCGTTGTAGCCGATACGCCAACCCTTGGCGCTGGGCTGCAAGCCGGAGGCATCGAGCAGCATGCCGGCCTGAGCCAGTTTTTCGTGGTACTCCACCATTTCGGCCAAGAGCGCCTCCTTGGGCATGACCCCGGCCTCGGTGTCCTGGGTGGCCTTGACGATAATCATGAATCTCATGCTTGTATCTCCTTTGCTTATGGAACGGTTAGATACCCTATAGTCGATCCACGAGGCAATAAATCGACACCGCTACCATTAATTTTTCAGCTCGGCCAAACGCCGCTCCAGAAAGCGCCGTTCCGGCTCCTGGCGAGTGAGCGTCAGCGCCCGTTGGTAGGCGGACACGGCGTCCGCCGTCCGTCCCGCTCTGCGGCATAGATCGGCCCGCGCCGCATGCGCAAGACGATAATCCGCCAGTTCGCCGCGCGCCAAAATGTCATCGATAAGCGCCAGTCCCGCCGTCGGTCCGTCGCGCATCGCCACCGCCACGGCGCGGTTCAGCTCGATTACCGGCGACGACTCGATGCGCAGCAATACGTCGTACAAGCCGACGATCTGCACCCAATCGGTTTGAGCCGCTGTGGCCGCCTCGGCATGCACCGCAGAAATCGCCGCCTGGAGCGAATATGGGCCGAAGCGGCGCGACGCCAAAGCGCGCTCGACCAATGCCAATCCCTCGTTGATATATTCGCGGTTCCACAGTGTACGGTCCTGCTCTTCGAGCAGGATCAAATCACCCGCCGCCGAGCTGCGTGCCGCGCGCCGCGATTCATTCAACAGCATCAGCGCCAACAGACCCAATGCCTCGGGCTCGGGCAGCAACTCCACCAATAACCTGCCCAGACGGATCGCCTCGCCCGAGAGATCGTGGCGCATCAATTCCATCCCCGCCGATGCCAGATAGCCCTCGTTGAACACCAGATAGACGACGCGCAGCACGCTGTCGAGCCGCTCCGCAAATTCCGCCGGCGACGGCACTTGATAGGGAATGCGCGCATCGCGGATCTTGGATTTTGCGCGTACGATGCGTTGCGCCAGCGTCGGAGCAGCAGTGAGAAACGCCTGCGCGATCTCTTCGGTGGTCAACCCGCATACCTCGCGCAGCGTCAAGGCCACTTGCGCGTCCGCCGGCAGGGCCGGATGACAGCAGGTAAAGATCAGCCTGAGGCGATCGTCCTCTACACCTTCGTCATCCCCCAGCACGCAGTCATCGTCGCCGGCGATCTCTGTAACATCATCGTCCAGAGAGGTAAAGCGTGCGCGGCGGCGCATGCCGTCGATGGCCTTGAAGCGCGCGGTGGATACCAGCCACGCACGCGGCTTGGCCGGCACGCCGTCCCGCGGCCATTGTTCCAGCGCCGCCCTGAAGGCGTCGTGTAGCGCCTCCTCTGCGCTGTCGAAATCGCCGAGCAAACGCACCAAGGTGGCGAAGACGCGGCGCGACTCGGTGCGATACAAGCCGTCCACCACCTCGCGCATATTTTCATTTGTATTTGCGTTCATCGTTCCGTATCCGTCCGGTTTTCATCAAGCACCCTTGATTCGCGGCGGCGGCGATGCCAGAAAGGCGCCGCCGTGACTCCCTCGCGCGCGCGGGGGCGATTCACCTCATCCCTGACTTGCTGGATGAGTCCGCGTTGCTCGAGGCGATTGAGGATGTGGGTAACCGTGCCCTGACTGAGGCTGACGCGTCCCGCCAGTTCGCCGACGGTGAGGGGGCCGGCAGACCATGGCTTTCCAACAGCGTGCGGGAATGCAGATCCACGGCGCGAATCACTCGGCGCAGCGCGATTATCACCTGGTCGGCAAGATTTGATTTGCCTTTCATGAGAGTAGGTTCCGCAAATTATCTCGTGTCATAACTATATTAAATCCCCCCATCACCTTGGACGCGCCTTGAAAAAAAGCCAATCTCCTGTAAAATTATGGCCTTAATTCACACATCGCCGCACTGCGGCACGGCGAATATCGTTTTGACCAAAAACAATATTGGCAAGGAGCGTCGCCGGCGTACCTTGGGACGGCTCCTCCAATTATCTAAGTTGCCATGACGGCCAAGCTCATCAGCCTCCTCACGCGCCATTGTAGCTTGCGAATCTCTGCACTGGTCGCCTTGTTATTGATATGGCAGCTGCCGACCGCGCTCGCCGAGACGCCACCGCAGACCCCCAGCCTGTCCAGCGATACCGAGAAGGTGACCGTGGCCCATCATCCGCCCTATCGCGCGTTTATGTTTTTCGTCGGCCTGGGTATGGTGGTATTGGTCGCGACACTGCCGCTGGAACGCAGCGCGGAAAGGGAACGCGATGACAGGCACTGAACTGCGAGTCAATGCCCAGCGCCTCCGCGAGGATATCGATGCCCTGGCGCGCATCGGCCGTCATGAAGATCACGGCATCTATCGCATGTCCTTCAGCACGGGAGACAAGGCGGGCCGCGACTGGTTGCGGCAACGCATCACCGACAGCGGCTTGACCCTTCATCAGGACGGCGCCGCCAATATCTGCGCCCGCCTCAACTGGGACGGCAAGACTCCAGGCGTCATGGCTGGCTCGCACATCGATACCGTGCCCGGCGCCGGTCATCTCGACGGCGCGCTGGGTGTGGTGTGCGCACTGGAAGCGCTGCGGGTCTTGCAGGAAGAAAATATCAGCTTGCGCCGCCCCCTGGAGGCGGTAGCCTTCACCGACGAAGAAGGCCGTTTCGGCGGCATGTTCGGCTCGCAGGCCATCGCCGGCCTGGTGACGCCGGAGTATCTGCACAATGCCTGCGACCTAGACGGGGTCAGCCTGGTCACCGCCATGGCGGAACACGGCCTGGATGCCCGCGAAGCCCTGCACGCCCAGCGCCCGCCCGGCAGTATTCACGCCTATGTGGAACTGCACATCGAACAAGGACCGGTGCTGGATCGCAAGGGCGTCAGCATCGGTATCGTCGACGCCATCACCGGCCTGTTCAAATGGGAGATCACCTTGAGCGGCGCCGCCAACCACGCCGGCACCACCCCCATGAACATGCGCACCGACGCCTTTCAGGGACTGGCGGAATTCGCCGGCGAGATCGACCGCGTGCTGGAGGAGTACGGCAGCCCGCGCAGCACCGCCACCATCGGCCGGGTCGAGCTGATACCGGGTGCGGCCAACGTCATCCCCGGACAGGTGATCTTTTCACTGGACGTGCGCGACGCGGACGACGCCACCCTGCAGATGCTGGGCGACGCCTTTAACCGCACCCTGGCGGCCATCGCGCGTCGCCGCGGCCTGATGTTCGAGTTCGCGGTGTTGAGCGAACTCGCGCCGGTGCGCTGTGCCGCGCAGGTGCTGCAGGCCATCGAACAAGCGGTGGAAAACGCAGGGCTGTCTTCGACCCACATCACCAGCGGCGCCGCCCACGACGCCCAGATCATCGCCGGCATCGCCCCCGCCGGGATGATCTTCGTGCCCAGCAAGGAAGGCCGCAGCCACTCGGCGGCGGAGTGGACCGCCTGGGCCGACATCGAGGCCGGGGCCAACACCTTATTGAACGCATTGCGGCGATTGGCAAGTTGAACATGAGCAAGGAAAACGAAAAAGACATCAAGGCGGGCATCGAGGCTTTTCTCGAAGTCGATCCCTTACGGGATACCTATCGGAAATCTATCACCCATACACCGGCGGTAACACGCTCGTTGCGGGCACACAAAACCGCACTGCTGTGTATCGACCTGCAATATCTGGACGCGGCGCCGGGATACGGCGTGTTCGCCGACGTAGCGGCCTCGGGCGTACCCCTGGAGGCGCAGGAATATTATTTCGAGCGTCTGCATAACATCGTATTACCCAATGTGCGCCGCCTACAGGATGCCTTTCGCGTCCATCAACTGGAAGTGATCCACACCCGCATTCAGTCCCTCACCCAGGACGGCCGCGACCGCAGCGTCGGACACAAGCGTCTCGGCTTGCACGCCGCGCCGGGTTCCAAGGAGGCCGAGTTCATTGAACAGGTCGCACCCATCGACAACGAGATCGTCATCAACAAAACTGCCAGCGGCGTGTTCAACGCCACCAATATCGAATACATCCTGCGCAACATGGACATCAACGGTCTGGTGGTGGTGGGCGTCTACAGCAACGAATGCGTGTCCACCGCGATCCGCGACGCCTGCGACCTGGGTTTTCACGTCACCCTCATCGCCGACGGCTGCGCCACGGTGACCCCCGAACTGCAGAAGGCCACCATCACCACCATGAAGGACCGCTATGCGCGGGTGATGACCGCCGATGAGGCCATCGCCGAGATTCAACAGGTGGTGGAATCATGAACAACATGCACAGCGCCGCGCTGGCCTGGTTGGCTGGTCGGCATCGCTACTCTGGTCACGGTGCTGGCACCCATCGTGTTGATCATTTTCTGGATAGAGACTTGGTAAAGGGACGCTTATGGTAGACAACACACTACACCCCAGATTGCAGGAACCCGTCGAGAAACACATCCTGGACACCCAGGGATTCGAACGTCCCCGCGAACTGCTGGATCACATCGAGGAGGACCTCACCCCTCTGCTGAGTCTGGCGCAGCGCCCGGTGGTCTCGGCGCGTCAATTCAATCGCGAACAGCTGACCCAACTCGCCCGTCTGGCCGCCCGTTACGAGACCCAGCCGCAGTTGATCACCCGGCCGCTGACCGGCAAGATCCTCGTCAGCGCCTTCTACGAACCCAGCACCCGCACCCGCCTGTCGTTCGAGAGCGCCTGGCACCGCTTGGGCGGCGATATCATGTCCATTACCGACCCCGCCTCCACCGGTATCGCCAAGGGCGAATCGCTTTACGACGTGGGCGAGATGCTCAATCATTACGGCGACCTGGTGGTGCTGCGCGACAGCGACGCCAACGCCGTGTACGAAATGCTGGAATCGCTGCGCATCCCCATCATCAACGGCGGCAACGGCAGTGACGAGCACCCCACCCAGGCCATGGCCGACATCTATACCCTGCTCAAATGGCGGCCCACGCTGTGCACGTCGGACATCGATCCAACCCAGCGCATCCATATCGGCATCATCGGCGTGCCGGGACGCATGCGCACCGTGCGCAGCCTGCTGTCGCTGTTGTCGCTGTTCGCCAATGCCATCAAGGAAGTGCTGATCATCAGCGATGAGAAACAGCCGTTCAGCAAGGGCCAGCGCGAAGACCTGGAGAAAGCGGGCTTGAATCTGCGTGTCGCCTCCAACTTGAAAAAAGAGTTGCCCAAGCTGGATGTGGTCTACATTAATACCATCGCCTGGCTCGGCGACGACTACGAAGAACTGGGCAGCCGTTACCGCCTGGACAAGTCCTCACCGCTGAAAGAGGACGCCATCATCCTCCATCCCCTGGCGCGTGGCCAGGAACTGCAACGCGAACTCGACGACACGCCCCACAACTGGTACTTCGCTCAGGCCCGCGGCGCGGTGTTCATGCGCATGGCGCTGTTGTCTTCAATCTTGAAGGTGTTTACTTGATATGTGTGGAATAGCCGGATTTATATACGCAGACCGAACCCGTCCCGTCGAACCGGAAACCCTGGTGGCGATGGCGGCCATCCAACATCACCGCGGCCCCGACGGCTTCGGCTGGCAGGCCAGGGACGGCGTGGGCTTCAGCCACGCCCGCCTGTCCATCATCGACCTTAATGAGCAGCGGGCGCGCCAACCCTTCGTCTCCGCCGACGAACGGCTGATGCTCACCCAGAACGGCGAGATCTACGACTATCAACGCCTGCGCGCCGAACTCACCGCCCGCGGCGCGCGCTTTCGCACCAAGAGCGATTCGGAGCTCATCCTGCATCTCTATCCCTGGCTGGGTCTGGACGGCAGCCTGCCCAATTTGCGCGGCGAGTTCGCCTTCGCCCTGCACGACCGCGATGAAGACTGCGTGCATCTGGTGCGCGACCGTTTCGGCATCAAGCCGCTGTATTGGACCGAGATCGACGGCGGACTGGTGTTCGGCTCCGAACTCAAGGTGTTGTTCGCCCATCCCGCGGTGACGCGCCGTTTCGACTCCGCCGGCCTCTATCACCAACTCATGCAGACCATCGTGCCGGGCAGCACCGCCTTCGCCGGCGTCCATCAGGTCAAGCCCGGCCATGTGCTTACCGTCACGCGCCGCGACGGTCGGCTGCACATCAGCGATCGCCGCTACTGGGACATGCCGTTCCCCCGCGAAGACGCGCGCGGCACGCCCGATGATGAAGCCGAATACATCGACGGCGTGCGCGAACGCCTGATCAACGCCGTGCAACTGCGCCTGGAAGCGGACGTACCGGTGGGCTGTTATCTATCGGGCGGCATCGATTCCTGCTCCATCATCGGCCTGGCCGCCGCCAGCACCCAGGGCGCGGTCAAGGCCTTCACCATCGGCTTCGACAACGCCGACTATGACGAGACACCCATCGCCCGGGAAATGGCCGAGGCCGTCGGCGCCGACCAGGAAGTACTGCGCCTCGACGCCACCCATCTCTACGATCATTTCGAAGAGACCCTCTGGCACACCGAACGCACCATCTACAACACCCTGGGCGTGGCCAAGATGCTCATGAGCCGCCGTGTCAACGAGCTCGGTTACAAGGTGGTGCTGACCGGCGAAGGCTCCGATGAGTTGTTCGGTGGTTATCCCGCCTTCCGCCGCGACATGTTTCTGCACGGACTCGACCATCTGCCCGCCGATGAACGCCGCGAGTGGGAGGCGATGCTGACCGAGAGCAATAAGCTGTTCAGCGGCGCCATGCTCTCCGAAGAGACCATCGACGATCCCGCCCTCAGCGCCAAGGTCGGCTTCACACCGTCATGCCTGCAGCCGTGGCTGGCCAGCGCGCAACGGGTACCGGCCCTGCTGCATCCCGAGCGCCGCGCCGAATTGAAATCTTACTCGCCGGGTGCCGCCATCGCCGACGCCTTGGACGGAGATGCGCTGCAGGACCGCCATCCCCTGGACCGCGCCCAATACGTGTGGATCAAGACCATGCTCGAAGGCCAGATCCTCACCTGGGGCGGCGACCGGGTGGACATGGCCAATTCCATGGAGGCCCGCCCGCCCTTCCTCGACCATCACCTCGCCGAGTACGCGGCACAGTTGCCGCCGTCCATGCGCATTCACGGCCGCACCGAGAAATACGTATTGCGCGAAGCCATGAAAGGCCTGTTGCCGGAAACCCTCTACAAGCGAGAGAAGTTCGCCTTCATGGCGCCCCCGGCCCATACCGATCCGCAGAAGTGGCAGGCCATGCAAACCCTGGCCAAACGCCACCTCGACCCGACAACGGTTGCGGCCGCCGGCCTGCTGGACCCGGACGGTGTCTCGGCCCTGTTCAAGCTGCACGAGTCGCCGGACACCTCCTCCGCTACCCAGACCCAGCTCGACGCTGTCATCAATCATCTCATCGGCGTGCAAATCCTCCACGAACGCTTTATCGCTGCCGATATCCCTGCCGAGGCGCGGCGCAAGGCGCAGCAACTCGGCTGGCACCCATAGTGCCGACAGCAGGCAATACCGCGATAAGGAAGTCCTATTAAAATGTCCCGTCGCCCGGTGCATCGGGCGACCTTATCTCTAGTGGGTGGATAAGGACATGCTGGAACTGGCAAATATCAGCAAACGCTACGGCAAAACTCAAGCGCTGGCGCACTGTGAGTTACAGGTGTCGGCGGGCGAGACCGTGGTGCTCATCGGACCCAGCGGCTGCGGCAAGTCCACACTGCTGCGGTTGATCGCCGGACTGATCCAGGCGGATTCCGGCACCATCGTCTTCACGGGCGAGACGCTGACGCAGGACAATATCCTGCAGGCGCGGCAACGCATGGGCTATGTCATTCAGGAAGGCGGCCTGTTTCCCCATCTCAGCGTACGTGACAATGTCATCGTCATGGCGCGTTATCTGCGCCGCGACCCAGCCTGGATAGCAAACCGCATCACCGAACTGGCGCAACTAGTACGCTTGCCGTTGGAACTGATGATGCGTTACCCGGCCGAGCTATCGGGCGGACAACGCCAGCGCGTCAGCTTGATGCGCGCCTTGATGCTGGACCCGGAGTTGCTGCTGCTGGACGAACCCCTGGGCGCGCTGGACCCCATGATCCGCTATGAACTGCAGCAGGAACTCAAGGCCATCTTCCGCCAACTGGGCAAGAGCGTGGTGATGGTCACCCACGACATCGCCGAGGCCGCTTATTTCGGCCATACCCTGGTATTGATGCGCGACGGCCGCATCGTCCAGACCGGCCCCTTCAAGGAACTGGCGCGCTCACCGGCCGAGCCATTCGTAGAACAATTCATCACCGCGCAGCGCGACCCGCTGGAGCAACTGGCCGAGGCCTTAAAATGAAGACCCGGCTGTGGCTGGCAACATTGCTGATGACGCTCTGCAGCATTCAGGTATCACCGGCTTTTAGTGCCGCAACACCCGCGACCGTCACCGTTGCCTCGAAAAACTTCACCGAATCGGTGATCCTCGGCGAGATGCTGCGCCTGCTCGCCAAACACAGCGGTGCCGAGGCCGTGCATCGCCGCCAGCTGGGCGGCACCCGCGTACTGTGGAACGCCCTGCTCAACGGCGAGATCGACGCCTATCCTGAATACACCGGCACCCTGCTGCAGGAAATCATGGTCAAGGAAAACGTGAATAGCGATAAACAACTCGAAGCGGCCCTAGCCGAGCGCGGACTGCGCATGACCCGCCCCCTGGGCTTCAACAACACCTACGCCATCGGCGTCAAAGAGACGCTGGCAAAAAAACTCGGGCTGTACACCATCTCCGATTTACGCCGGCACCCCGAGCTGGTGATGGGCTTCAGCAATGAGTTCATGGATCGCGCCGACGGCTGGCCCGGCCTGCAGCGGCGTTATAGACTCCCGCAACAAAACGTCCGGGGACTGGACCACGACCTGGCCTACCGCGGCCTGGAATCGGGCACCTTGCAGGTCATGGACCTTTACGCCACCGACGCTGAAATCTCCTATTACAAGCTGCGCACGCTTAAGGACGATCTCCATTATTTTCCGGTCTATGATGCCGTCATCCTCTATCGCGCCGATATGCAACAGCGCGCGCCAGAGATGGTGGCCCTGCTCAAACGGCTGGCGGGCCGCATCGACGCCGCCGCCATGAGCGCTATGAACGCGCGGGTGAAATTGAACGGCGAGAGCGAAACGGCGGTGGCGGCGGATTTTCTCGAGAAGAACCTGGACATCGATGTGGACTATCGCCTGCAAGGCCCGTGGCAACGCTTCCGGCAACACACCTCCGAGCACCTGATCCTGGTGGCCATCTCCCTCTCCGCGGCGATCCTCATCGCCGTGCCGCTCGGCGTCCTGGCCGCCGTCCGCCCGCGCCTCGGCCAGTTCGTATTGGCTACCACCAGCATCCTGCAGACCATCCCGTCCCTAGCGCTGTTCGTGTTCATGATCCCCTTGCTGGGCATCGGCGCACCGCCGGCAATCCTGGCCTTGTTTCTCTACAGCCTGCTGCCCATCGTTCGCAACACCTATGCCGGACTCAAGGATATTCCGCCGACCGTGATCGAATCGGCGCGCGCACTGGGTCTGCCGCCGGGAGCGCGGCTGCGCATCGTGGAACTGCCCCTCGCCACCCGCGCCATCCTCGCCGGCATCAAGACCTCTGCCGTGCTCAACGTCGGCACTGCCACCCTCAGCGCCCTGATCGGCGCCGGCGGCTATGGCCAACCCATCCTCACCGGCATACGCCTCGACGACATCGGCCTGATCCTGCAAGGCGCAGTCCCGGCCGCCGTCTTAGCGCTGTTGGTACAAGGCCTGTTTGAATTGATCGAGCGCAGTCTCATGCCCAAGGGACTGCGTATACAGACGAGCAAAGTGCGATCTCTCGAATAATGCGGCAAAAAAGCCGGTGTTTCCCGTCTCGCACCAATGCAAAGCAGCAGCGTAAACGGCGCTTGCAACAGGATGGCTTTTCACAATTGACTTGGGCAATCTGGGTGCCTACTACCGTCAATATCTACGGCTCATGGAAAATTGGCGCAAGATGCTCAACGTAGCGATGATGGAGGTCCGCTATGAGGAATTGGTGGCCGACCAGGAAAGTATAAGCAGGAAAATAGTGGAGCATTGCCGCCTGAAATGGGATGAACGCTGTCTGCGTTTTCACGAGACGCAGCGAGTGGTCGCCACTGCCGGTTATGATCAGGTCCGCCAACCTTTGTACAGCCGTTCAGTGGGTCGCTGGCAACACTACTAAGTCATCTCGAACCCTTACGCCACGCCCTGGACCAAGCAAGCGCCGGGGAAACTACCGCGTAAGAACCGAAGTGGGTTGATTGGGTCGCTGAAATCACGCGCCCATTCGTCCCCTCCCTAGGCGGATGCTTGTCCACTTGGCCTCTCACGGCCTGCACAAAACTCAACCGAAAAGAATTTCCCGAAGATTCATTATGTTTGGCATGGAGTCACGCCGGTAACACAAAATTTGACATCATGTTACCAGAATGCTAGATTTTAAAAATCGTAGCACTCAATGCGGGCCGGCAATTAGAAGCGACGCCCGCGGCGCCGGCTGTCGATACCGCCAGATGCTCGTCTTTGGTCATCGCCCGGAGACCTCGGAGAACAGCTCGCACTCAATACCAAATTCAGAACAGAGACGCCGCCTTGCAATCGACCGATAGAGCGAAATCCATTTTCCGAATCCAGGGAGTTGCCGCATGAGCGACGACAACGCCGCAGCGATCTCTGTATCCGCGCAAGCGGCCGAGACCGCTCCCACGCGATTGTGGTTTACCGCCGCCGAGTGGGCGCGGCTGGGCGGCCTCTACGGTTTCATCGCCTTCCTGCATATCCTCGGCTGGGGATTGTTTGTGTTCTATTCGGCCCACTACCCGACCCTGGCCGGACTCGGGGTGGTCGCCTATCTGTTCGGGCTGCGCCACGCCTTCGACGCCGATCATATCTCGGCGGTCGATGACACCATCCGCTACATGCTGCAAAAGGGTAAGAAGCCCTTGGGCATCGGTTTCTTTTTCTCCCTGGGCCATTCCACCATCGTGTTCGCCCTGGCGGTGGCCATCATCTTCTCCGCCGCCGCTGTCAAACAGGAATTGCCGCAGTTGCAGAATATGGGCGGCATCATCGGCGCCAGCGTCTCCGGGATATTTCTGTGGATCATCGGCATACTCAACTTCCTGGTATTGTTGGACATCCTCAAGGTATGGGGCCAGGCCAAGACCGGGAAACACAGTCACGCCCACCTTGACGAACTGCTCTCGCAACGCGGGTTTATGAACCGCCTGTTCGGCGGCAAACTGCAGAAGGTCATCAACCACAGCTGGCAGATGTATCCGCTCGGCCTGCTGTTCGGCCTGGGCTTCGACACCGCGTCCGAGGTCGGACTGTTGGCCATGACCGCCGGCGCCTCGGCCGGCAATTTACCGGTCCCCGCCGTGCTGGCCCTGCCGGTGCTGTTCGCCGCGGGGATGTCATTGATGGACACCACCGACGGGGTATTGATGGTCAAGGCCTATAACTGGGCGTTCTTGAATCCGGTGCGCAAAATCTACTACAACATCACCACCACCGGCTTATCGGTTGCGGTCGCGCTGGTGATCGGCACCATCGAACTGCTGCAGGTGATGATCAATATGTTGAATCTGAAAGGTCCTGTTTTCGATTACGTCGAAAATCTGGATTTTGGAATTCTGGGCTATGTGATCGTCGGAATATTTCTGCTCGCCTGGGCTCTCTCGGTCGGCATCTGGAAGTTCTACCGCATCGAAGAACGCTACGGACCCACCGCCCACTCTCATAATCATGCCCATAACACCGGCATCGAACACGCTCACAAACATTTTCATTCCTGATCGGCCACGCACTGCAGTAGCCTCGCACATTGCCACGCGCTGTGCCTACGCAGATGCCCGCATCATAGTTATCAGGCGGCGGCATGAGATGAGATGAATCCCGCAAGCCGGTCGCACCCTTCCTTCCCTCAATAACCGGCAGCAAAGCGCGCTCTGAGGCAAGCCCGCGCCCGTCATTGACCCCGACACCACTAAAGATATATTATAATTGCATCTTTAATGCCGTTACTTATCCGCTTTCTCACCATCTCAAGTTCCAAGCAATGTTTTCGCTCATCAAATCACGCATCGATCATGTCTCGTTCAAAGAAAAGCTGATCAATGCTCTGGCAGCGACCTTCGCCATACTCGTCCTTGGCTTCGTGCTTAAGATTCTTCCTCATAAGACCTTTGTCTTGCCCCTGATGGCGTCAATGGGCGCATCCGCGTTTCTGTTATTCATCGTACCCCATAGCCCGATGGCGCAACCCTGGCCGCTGATCGGTGGCCATCTTGTTTCGGCAATCGTTGCCATCACCATCACCCATTTGACTACGGATGCCATACTCGCAAGCGCATGCATCGTCGGCGGCTCGATATTGGCTATGCAGTTATTGAATTGCCTTCATCCGCCCGGCGCGGCCACGGCACTAGCGGTCATGGCGGGGGCACAACTGCAGAATATGGACGTGCAATTCATGGTGTATATCGTGCTCGGCAACGCCCTCATCCTGCTGCTGATGGCCTATATGATCAACAATCTGCTGTTGAAACGGCGTTATCCCATGCTGAAAAGTCATCACCCGCACCATGCGCAATTTCAGCAGAGCCATTCTCAGGATCCACTGGCCCTGAATATCGATGACATCGAGTGGGCGCTGGGCCAGATGGACGGCATCATCGATGCCAGCGAAGAAGATTTGATCGATATATATGAACTTGCCCTGGAGCATGCACTGACGAAAAATCAGGCAGCTAAATAAAATTTAGCCTACAAATGCAAGCCACATTCCTTTTTCGGTGTATCCACCCAGCGACCGGCGCGGTCATCGCCCGGCACAGTGCAATGGGAACAGCCGATGGAAGAATAGCCTTTGGCAACCAGGGGATGAAACGGCAGCTGATGTTCGCGGATATAGGCATCGCGCTCATCCTTGCCGACGTCCACCATCGGATAGAATTTGATGATACCTCCCCGCTCTTCGAAGATATCCAAACCGGAGCGATGGGGCGTCTGCCAGCGCATCAGGCTGGATACCCATACCTGATAATCCTTCTTCACCTCTTCAAGAGGTTCCACCTTATTTATGGAACAGCAAAAATCCGGATCCGAATTATAGGTCTGCTCCTGCGCGGTAAAATCATGCTTCCAGTCCTCCGGACGCACGTCTTGCACCACCAAGCCGTATAAGCCGACCAGATAATCCTTATAGCTCAGGGTCTCCGGGAAGTGAAAACCGGTATCGATAAAGAAGATGGTTTGCCGGGGCCGGATACGGGAAATGATGTGCAAAAAATAGGCGGATGTCGCCGCGAACGACGAGGTCACCATCACCTTACCAGGATCGAAATCCCGATAGAGCTGTTCGATGCGCTGCGCAAAACTCAAGGGGCGGTATTTCGCGTTCAACTCCGCAATATCCACCACCGTGCTACCGGAGCCGGAGCTGCTTTCGGCAAGATCAGACATGACTAGTATCCCAACTACTGAACTGCCAAGCTTAGCAGCATTGGCCGTCCGGAGACAAAACTCCCGCTCCGGGGAGTCGGGAACACCCATAAACCTGAATCTTCTTTGTATTTATCCAATGTCTTCGGCCTGCGTGCTGTGTCGACGTTGAAAGTCACGACACCTGTTGCCAAACAAGGGGATACCCTCACCCTTGCTCCGATTCTGGCTGTGGCATTGGCCGGTATTCAGAAAAAAAACGGGGGGGGGTTGGAGAGAGCAAAGAAGTATATTTTCCCGGGAAGCGGGTCCCGCTAAGCTCGCAACCTTGAACTTAGCGGTAACACCCCCCATATCGTGTCTTGAGTGTGACTCCCATTACACTCACCCCGTCCTATTCCCTCCCCCCGGGACGGGGAATGCATGCCTGGTTTCCCAAACGCTAGGCATTTTGGATCCCGGCCACCCAATGGGTGTCGGGATCTCTTTTTTACCACACTATTTGCAAAAGAATAAGGGGTTTCGACCTTGGCTGGGGCGCTCCGGCTCGCGCCAGCGGTTTCCCGTTCAAGTTCAATTCGAACCCGATGTCATTCCAGCACTCATCAAGAACGTGGCACAGCTAAATGAACACCGCTTCTTGCATCTATGACGGCAGGGCTTGAAGCGAGTCGTAGCGGTCCTTCAACCGGAAGATACTGATATATGGAATGCGTAATTCGCTGAGGCTGGCCGGAACAACGATGAGCGGTTGGTTTCAAGCCTTCGCCACTCCTGAGTACGTTAACAGCTCAAGCGCTAAGATCAGACTTCGTTATGCGTAACAGGTACGAGACATACTGCGAGGCGATGGGCTTGACGTCAGGCCAAAGACTCATTCACCGTCAAGGCCGAGCCATGTAATGGCTTCTTCCCGATCGGTAAATAATTCAATTCTAACGCCCGTATTATATGCCGCATTGATAAAGAATTCGGTGGTCTCGTCCGGATTATACCCAGGAAGAACGAGCGCCAGTCGAAGCTTGTTTGAAATTCTCGCCGCTCGCTCTGCCGATCTGAAGGCGTCAACCTGGTTCATTTTGCGTTTAGGCGGTGTCGGCGCTTCTGCCAGCACGCACCAACAATCGTATTTCTCACACGCCTCTCCGATGGCCTCCCATAGCTGCTGCTGGCTTTCGGGAGTGATTTCGTAGTCTTCAGGATGCAGTATGCGGATGTAGTTACTTAGAAAGTCCAATGTGAAGCTGGTGCTCATTGCTATTTCCCCCCTCAAACCTCTCTAGAAAGCAACTGCCCTTAGAATGAAATCGCACCTTGGCTGTTATTATGTATTGCCACAGGTCCACACATGGTCGTGCCGGATGATTACCGGTGCCAATAGTGTAATTTAATTATCCTACAAAACAAATCATAACCATTTAATCGAACGGTTATGCGCATCACGCCATTAGGCGAATCTCACTTTTAAAATATAGTACCGGCCACAAAGATCTCCCTATTGAATTTTTATTCGAAACAAACCTCATTATAAGGCTGACCCGGTTCATGTGCGCATGCTCGTTGATTCTATAAATATCGTGGAACCTAGGTAATTATCGAAAGAACGGTCCGCGATTCTAGTGAGCACAATAGATAATCCTGTCGCTGTCTCTATCGTGAGCTCTTACATAAAAACCATATTTTAATAGCTTATTTAATAACTTTTGAAATACCCTAGTAATTTGCTAAAGTATTGCTGTCTATATCTCAGATCTTGTGGAGCTGACATGAATGACCGAGATGATGATGGCAATAACGAAAGCAACGACGAACGCAAGCAGCAGGAGTCAGTAAACATAGGCCTGTCAATGTACCGTTCGCTATTCGATTACGCACCGGACGGTATCGTCGTTGCCGATCAGAAAAGCTACTATCTCGACGCCAATGCAAGTATTTGCAAAATGCTCGGCTATACCCGCGATGAACTTGTTGGATTACATGCTTCAGAGATTGTTACGCAGATAGAGGTAGAACATATCGAGGCTGCATTGGATGCGACCAAGAAAAAGGGGAATTACGTCAGAGAATGGCAGCTCCGTCGTAAGGATGGATCGGTCTTTTCAGCTGAAGTGATTGAAACCATCATGCCGGACGGCAATCTGTTGGGGATTATTCGTGACATCACTGAGCGCAAACAGGCGGAAATTTATTCAAAACACCTCGCCGCGATAGTCGAGTCTTCTGGCGATGCCATTATCGGCAAAGATCTGAACGGCATCGTTACCAGTTGGAATCTTGGTGCTGAAAAAATATTCGGCTACATGTCCAACGAAATGCTGGGAACATCCATCACTAAACTGATCCCTGCCGACCTGCAAGATGAAGAGCACATGATTCTGGAAAAAATCAGGCGCGGAGAAAGAGTGAACCACTTTGAAACACTGCGACAAGCAAAGGACCAACGACTGATTGAAGTCTCAATTACTGTATCCCCGATCAAAGATTCCAGGGGAAATATTATCGGCGCCTCAAAGATAGCGCGAGACATCAGCATATTAAAAGCTCACGAGCGCAAGATTGTCCGATTATCACAGCTCTATGCAGCACTCAGCCAATGCAATCAGGCCATCGTCCGCTGCACAAATGAAATGGAACTGTTACCCCAAATCTGTCGAGACGCTGTCAAATTCGGCGGCATGAAAATGGCCTGGATCGGCATGCTCGATGAGTCCACCAGATTAGTCAAACCCTGTGCTTCATTCGGCTCCGGCATCGAGTATCTGGACGGGATCGAAATCTCAGTGACCGCGAATAATCCGGCCGGACTCGGACCCACAGGAACCGCGCTACGCGAACAGAGGCCAATTTGGAGTCAGGACATTAAGCACGATACGACCATGGCTTTCTGGCATGAACGAGCAACAAAATTTGGCTGGGGTTCCGCCGCCGCCTTACCCTTACATCGCAAGGGAAATGCTGTTGGTGTATTTGTCCTTTATTCCGACGTAGTCAATGCTTTCGACAAGGCGGTGCAGGACCTTTTGATGGAAATGGCGATGGATATCAGTTTCGCACTGGATCGTTTTCACGACGAAGCAGAACGCAAGCGCGAGCAAGACCAGTTGGCCTATCTGGCGAATTTCGACGTCCTTACCGGACTCCCCAACCGCACCCAACTGGAAAGAAATCTCAAATATGCACTCTGCTTGGCTAAGCGCAATAAAGGCCATTTGGCGGTGTTGTTCATAGATGTTGACCGTTTCAAAGACATCAATGACACGCTAGGTCATAGTATAGGCGATGCCTTTCTGATTGAAATTGCTCGACGATTTCGATCGATCCTGCGTGAGGAGGATACGCTGTCCAGGCGGGGCGGCGACGAATTCGTTTTGGTGTTGTCCGAGTGTAGCGCCCAAGGAGCCGCACAGGTGGCGGAAAAGTTGCTTCAGGTCATCTCACATCCCAGCAAGATCGAACAATACGATCTGCTTGTGACTGCATCAATCGGCATTGCCCTTTATCCTGAGGATGGCGTCGATATTGAAACACTTGCCAAGAGCGCGGATACCGCAATGTACCGGGCAAAACATGAGGGCAGGAATACTTATCGTTTCTTTACTACCGAGATGCAAGTGAATGCGAGGCGCAATATGGAGTTGATTAATTCGCTGCGTCAAGCGTTGGAACGGGACCAATTGCATTTACATTACCAACCACAGATATCGATACAGGATGGGCGCATCATCGGGGTCGAAGCCTTACTGCGGTGGCGGCATCCGGAGCTAGGGAATATATCACCGGCCGAGTTCATCCCCGTTGCAGAAGACAGCAGGCTGATCTTGTCGATCGGGGAATGGGTGTTACGCGAGGCTATCAATCAATTGAAACGCTGGACGGACAGCGGCTACCCGGCCATGGTTGTTGCGGTCAACCTGTCGGCCGTGCAATTTCGGCATCCCAATCTGCCGGATATGGTCAGCACCATTCTCCGTGAAGCACAGTTGCCCCCCGAATATCTGGAGTTGGAATTGACCGAACGAGTTGCGATGCACGACCCGCAGGAAGCTATTGCAGTGATGAATGAATTACATCAGCGCGGAATCCGTATGTCGATCGATGATTTCGGAACCGGATATTCATCCCTAAGCTACCTTAAAAAGTTCAAGGTATACAAACTCAAAATCGATCAGTCATTTGTACGCGACATCAGCACGGACTTGGAGGATAAAGCCATTGTTGCCGCGATCATCGGCATGGCGAAAAACCTGGGCATGAAAACTATCGCCGAAGGTGTAGAAACGATAGACCAATTAGATTACCTGCAGAATGAGGGTTGCGATGAAGCACAAGGATATTATTTTAGCCGTCCGCACCCGCCGCAGCAGATAGAAGCATTCATCACCGGCAAGAATGCGTGATCCACGCATCAATGATATTCTTGATCTCAGAAGAGAAACAAACTTGAAATTTCAAGTTACTGTAATTCAATGAGATCGGAAAATAATCAAGTCTCTTTTCATTTATCACTACCTGGTTTATCAGCTGAAATATCAAAGCGCAACCGACTCGTAATTGGGTAATCCTGATGCTGAGGATAAATATGGATCGGATACTGTCATAGCTGAATACGGGGATGTTAGTTCACTCTTCGCATTTCACGTCGTTGTAAAGATAAGGAAGCACTATGATCGAGCTTTATTACTGGCCCACACCTAACGGTCACAAAATCACCATGTTTCTGGAAGAGACAGGGCTTGAGTACCGGATCAACCCGGTGAACATAGGCGCAGGCGATCAATTTAAGCCCGCGTTTCTCGAAATAAGTCCTAATAACCGTATGCCCGTCATCGTCGATACCGCCCCCTTGGACAAGGGCGAAGCAATATCGGTATTCGAGTCAGGAGCAATCCTGGTCTATCTGGCCGAAAAGACCAGGAAACTGTTGCCGACAGATCCGCGCGGCCGGATAACTGGGCTTGAATGGCTGTTCTGGCAGGTCGGCGGCCTCGGGCCGATGGCAGGGCAAAATCACCACTTCTCCAACTATGCCGAGGAGAAGCTACCCTATGCCATCGACCGTTACGTAAACGAAACCAATCGACTGTACGGCGTGCTGGATCACCGGCTTGAGGGCCGAGAGTACATTATCGGCGATGACTACAGCATAGCGGATATAGCAAGCTATCCCTGGGTCGTATCATGGAAGTCTCAACATATGAATCTGGACGATTTTCCAAACGTCAAACGCTGGTTCACCGCAATCCGCAACCGGCCGGCCACCGTCAGCGCTTACATACAGGCCAAACCGTACTCAAACCGCCCGGTGATAACCGAAGAGAGCAGGAAAATCCTGTTCGGCCAGTCAGCCGCAAGCGTCCGGGCGCGCATCAATTCGGGCAATGCTTCATAGGATTCCCGCAGAGCGACATCAAATGTGAATCTTCACAATCTAGTTAGGCCGATTGCATGAGCGCGAGCAACAAAGGGGAGATCGGCTCCAACCATTACTACGCCGACGGTGGCCTTCCAGTCGCGCTCCAGCTACTGCAGTAATGGAATGGCCAGCAGCACATAGAGTTAATGGTTCACCTGTTCCCCCTACGATGCTTCAATCCTCTTGTCGACGGCCCGCCATTAGGATGCTATCACATTAACAAAACCCTACTCCTGAAGTACAAATCTGCTCCATAGTCTCAACTCACTTGGTTTGCATTGTGATTTATCAATGTCCGACAAGGGGTCGTTCCTTAAGATTCACTTCATCAAGCGGGGAAACCAGTTTGCGCGGGATGGGATTTCGCATATTAGCAATGTGCACACGCGCTCCATACCGCGGCATCCCGTATCTCGAGCTAGAAAATCAATAATCACGAGGGAGACAGGAGATGGCTCGCACTAACGAATCCTCGCCGCATCTGGTCGATACCCACTTAGTCAAAACCTGGTTGTACTGGTCCTTGGCGTGGCTGACGGTCTTTCCCCTGGTGGGGCTGTTGGTGTCCATCAAGTTCCACAACCCGGGATTTCTCGGCACCGAGCCGTGGTTCACCTTCGGCCGATTGCGGCCGGTGCACGTCAACGGCGTGATATTCGGCGCCTTCAGCACGCCCTTCCTCGGCCTGCTCTATTATCTGGTGCCACGGCTTGCCGGACGACCCATGGCCGGTATGGCCTTCAGCCGCTGGGCGCTGTGGGGCTGGCAGGTCTTCATCGTCACCGGCACCCTGTCCTTCCTGTTCGGTTACAACCTGGGCTTCGAGGCGGACGAATTCCAATGGCCATGGAACATCCTGCGCTTCGTGGTGCTGAGCATCATCGGCACCCAGGTGCTGGTGACTCTGTTCCGGCGCAAGGAGGGCGGTTTCTACGTCGCCCTATGGTACGCGGTGGCCGCGCTGGTATGGACCCTGATGAATCTCATCCTCGGCAACGTGGTGCTTCCCTATGTGCACATGTCCGGCATCAGCAACGCCGCGCTGCACGGCTTGTACATCCACTACGTGGTGGGTTTGTGGATCACGCCCGCGGGCCTGGCGCTGATGTATTATTTCATCCCGCTGGCGTGCAAGAACCCGTTGTTCAGCCATGCCCTGTCCAAGTTCGGATTCTGGACCATCGCCCTGCTCTATCCGTTTCTGGGCACCCATCATTATCTGTTCAGCCCCATCCCTTATCACAATCAGACCATCTCCATCGTTACCAGCATGCTGTTGATCATCCCGGTATGGGCGGTGGTCACCAATCACTTCGGTACCGCGCTGGGACGCTGGGGCGCCATCGCCCACGGCACCGATGCCGACAGCTATGGCGCCAAGTTTTTACTGCTGGCGGTGTTCTTCTATCTGGTGGGTTGTTTTCAAGGATCGACCGAAGCCTTGCGCCGCGTCCAGGAGCTCACCCACTTCAGCGACTTCGTGATCGCCCATTCCCACTTCACAGTGTTCGGCACCTTCGTGGTCGCGGTGGTGGGCTCCATGTATTTCGTGTGGCCGCGCGTTACCGGCCGGCAGTTGTGGAGCGCGCGCATGGCCAGCTGGCACTTCTGGCTGACCATCGCCGGCGCCAGCGTGATGTTGCTGGGGCTGACCGCGCAGGGCTTCATCCAGGGCAGCATGCTGGAATACGGAGCCAATTGGGTGGATACCGTGGTGGAGATGAAACCGTGGTGGGTGGCGCGCACCCTGGCGGGAGCCACCATGGACATCGGTTTCGTGCTGATGGTCTACAACTTCATCCAGACGGCACGCCATGGGGCGCCGTTCAAGGAGACGCCATACGGCGAGGCGCTGCAGACTCGTCCCGCCGGCGAGGAACGCCGCATCATCAGCACGCCCTCGGGCGTGGTGCTGATCGCCGGCATCAGCTACTTCCTGATCGCCGTGGTGGTACAGGGCATCTGGCCCTCGCTGCTGCCGGAGACCAATACCCCGGATGTCACCGATGCCGAGACCGGCCTGCCCATCAAGGCCACTGACTATACCCCGTTGCAACGACGCGGCCGCCAGGTCTATATCCGCGAGGGTTGCTGGTACTGCCATTCGCAATATATCCGCCCGGTTACCGGCGAGACCTCGCGCTGGGGCCCGCTCTCCCAGGCCGGTGAATATGACTTCGATCAACCCCATATGCTCAGCACACGGCGCATCGGTCCGGACCTGTTCCGCGTCGGCCGCAAATATGCCGACGGCTGGCATGCGGCGCATCACTGGAATCCGCGCAACATCGTGCCCGATTCCATCATGCCACGCTTTCCATGGCTGTTTAAACCGGCGCAGGGCGATAAGGCGCCCGAACTCAATGACGACGGCAAGGCGCTGGTGGCCTATCTGCAAAAGCTGGGCACCAACATCGGAGACTGGCGCGAAACCTTCACGCCCACGCGCCTGATCAGCGGCGCCGCTATACAATTGAGTGCGCGCGACAAGCAGGCTTTGATCCCCAAGGGCAAGCGGGTTTATGAACGACGCTGCATCGGCTGTCACGGCGCCAAGGGCGACGGCAAAGGACCGGCAGCGCGTTTCTTCAAGACCAAGCCGCGGGATTTTACCACCGGTATTTTCAAATTCCGCTCCACCGGCGGCGGCGCCAATACGCTGCCTTCCGATCAGGACTTGTTCATTACCATCAGCCACGGTCTGTGGGGTACGCCCATGCCGCCCTGGTACAAGATCTCCAGCGAAGAACGGCTGGCGGTAATCCAATATATCAAGACCTTTTCCGATCGCTGGCAGAAAGAGCCGGTTAATCCGCCCATCGATATCCCGCCCGAGCCGGCGGTGACCGCCGCCTCCATCAACCGCGGCCAAACTCATTTCAATCAGATCTGTTTCACCTGCCACGGCAAGGACGGCAAGGGTGACGGCCCCCTGGCCGCCAGCCTCACCGACACCTGGGGACATGCGGTCACGCCGGCCAATTTCACCCTCCCCGCCGGAGTACCTGGCGGCGTCAAGCTCGGCCACGACGGCACCCACATCTTCAAAACCGTCATGACCGGCGTGGGTGGCACACCCATGCCGGCCTTCGCCGGGACCTTCAAGCCCGGCGAGGTGTGGGACATCGTGCACTTCGTACAATCGCTGCGGGTGGATGCGCATGTGCAACACATGCAGGTGGTCGGCCTAGATAAAAGCAATGTGGACAAGGCACGCCGCCGCATCTGGGGCAGCCTGTCCCAGGCCGCCGCGGACGGACACATCGGTGATCCCGTGGTCGCCGGAAACTATCACCATGCCCCGGCCAAGGCGCGGCACGTCGCCCAGGCCGCCACCGCACAAATACAAGGAATACCATCGCCATGACACTGCCCACCGGTGAAGAACGCAAAGAATTGTCCAGCAAGACCCACTACCGCTCGGATGAGAAGGCGAAGAAGGCCGACATCGTTTTCAAGTATCAGGACGCGGACCTGTTGGAGCGCCACGGCTATGTGCCTTATTGGCTCAAGCTGGTGACAGTGGGGCTGGTGATCTGGGGAGTCTATTACCTGTGGGCGTATTGGCTGCCGCCGCAAACCTGAATAGCAACACAATGGCGCTCAGTCGAGCCGTGTGCTTTTCGCCTCCGCTTCCAGCCGTTTTGCGTGTTCCCGGGCTTTACGGAAAAAATCCGGAGTGGGTCCGACGTCTTCATAGATCGGATCGTCATGGTCGTCCGCGGCTATTACTCTTTTACCCTGCGCGTAGGGGAAGGCCTCCTGCAACTCATCGAGCGCGGCACCCAGCAATTCGGTGATGATCTGGGTCTCGGTCTTGGAGGGATACATCTCGGCCAGCGCCAGGAGACGCGCCGCATCGTACAGGGGTAATTGGACGGAGAATTCCCTGGCGGCGATTTCAGAGCCGGCATGTTTTTCCCAGTATTGCATCAAATCGCGTATTTTCACTGCCTTACTCCGTGATCACAATCTGGCTATCGCTTTGCGCATTACCTGAGCTAGAAACCCGAAAGCGCAGGCGGTCGTTGTTCAACTGTGGCCGCCTGCGCCGGGAACCATCTTCTAATGCACCATAGCACCTTCAAGCGGATAGCCAGCGTCACGCCAGTCTTGAACGCCGCCTTCAAAATCGACGACATGGGTAAAGCCCGACTTGTCCAATTTCTTGGCGGCATTGGGTGACGCGGTACAGT
Source organism: uncultured Gammaproteobacteria bacterium (assembly GCA_963810615.1). GTDB lineage: Bacteria > Pseudomonadota > Gammaproteobacteria > DRLM01 > DRLM01 > JARRQJ01. The sequence goes on from CAWEOA010000004.1 coordinate 44,384, forward strand.
CGAAGCTGGCGCAGTAAACAATAACTTTGGCATCCTTGTCGCCGACGCGCTGCTCCACCTTGCGGATAAAATCCTTGTCCGCCACCGGAATGTTAAATGACCCAGGAATACGGGCCTTCTCGAACTCGCCGCCGCCGAGGACATTTATCAGGTAAACGGACTCATTGCGATCAAGCAGACTCTTGAGCTGTTCACGTTTCATGGTTTCCATAATCTACCTCCTTCATCATCGTGCGTCTACCGCGCAGCCGGCGCGCGGGGCGCTCAGAAATTTACTGTATCGACGATACTCACTCCACCTTCTTCTCTGCCGCGGCAAGCTGTCTCGTCGAGGCGATATATCTTATTCCCAATATTTTCGGCGCGCATAATGTTCGAACAGCCTTATTTCATAGTCGCGACCGATAACGGATTTTGGATCGTATTCGGGCGCACTGCGGATATCGTCCCGGCACAGATCGACGAAGACGCTTTTCCTCGGCCAATCGATTTTCGCTATCCAGGCCGGATTAAGCAATACATGCTTGCCCGGCCACCAGTTGCGCGTATCGATCTCCAGATAGCACAACTTGAAATTGTTTTCATCGATTACGAAATCCGCCACATGGCCGATCTCGCCATCTTCCGCTGAAATGTTATAACCCACTACCTCTCTGGAACTGCGCAGCCGGCTGTCGGCCTGTCGGTCCCGCGGCTTGTTCGAGGAGGCTGGCGCGGGTGGTGCATAGGGGATGGAATCCCAATACGGCGGCCAGCCATAGTAGCGAAAGTAATCGACTTCGTAGCGGCGCGATACAGGCTCCTTACTCTCCATAGGCGGGCTGTCCTTGATTTGATTGCGGGAAAGCTCGACGAATATCTCGTTACTCTTTTCATCGACATTACCGATCGCAACGGAGGAAATGAGCACCCGCCTTCCCGTCAACCAGTGACCGGTATTCACCACAAAATAGCGAATTGTCCATGTCGAGTCGTCGAAATACACTTCTTCCACCGAACCTATCTCACCGTCTATTGCGCTGATTGCATAGCGCTGCAATTCACCGAGACGGTGCAACATAACCATAGCCATTTCGAATACTCCATAGCATCATCCTACCTCCTATTACGTCGGCGTATTGGCTTGTGGATGTTGCGAATATATCCTTACTATCCTCTTCATCTCCTTTCACGTCCCATAGCCAATTTACCTTACTCACCACTTAAATATGCCTATAGGCAAGTATCAGGTCATATGTAATGCGAATACCTGATATCGGGCATTCTATGCAGTACCAAGGAACGCCACATTGAAAAATATCAATGAAGTGCGCAGAAAAATCGTCTACTGTGTCGATAATCTTCAATGCTGCTGGATTCTGATGCGGGGTTAAGCACTAAATAGAAAGTACTTAATGAAAACCAAACCCATAAATGAGGGCTACAGCAAGGCAATCGGTTTGTTGCATGATTGCGCTGCCGAACATGGCTTCCTCGCCTCGCCGACCAGAAACTCCAACTACCGGCGCATCTGGGGACGCGACGGCGCCATCATGGCGCTGGCGGCCCTTGTAAGTCGGGACCAGCACCTGATCAACACCGCGAGATGCACCTTTGAGACGCTGGCGGAACATCAGGGTCCGCATGGCGAAATTCCCGCCAACATTGACCCCGGCACGAATCGAACCAGCTACGGCGGCACCGCCGGTCGAATCGACACCGACCTATGGTTCATCATCGGCTGCGGTGAATACTGGTTGGCTACGGAAGACAACCTTTTCCTGGAACGGCTATTGCCTACCCTGGAGAAGGTGCGTTTCCTACTTGGGGCCTGGGAATTCAACAATAGAGGATTACTCTACGTGCCACTGACCGGTGACTGGGCCGATGAATATCTGCACAACGGTTATGTCCTGTACGATCAGCTGCTATATCTCCAGGCGCAACGCACTCTCGCCCGCATTCACACCGCCATCCATGGTTCAAGCGACCATGGCCTGCAAGAACGGATCGGACGCCTTCACCATCTCATCTGCACTAATTACTGGTTCGAAGACGGTGATACGGTCCCCGACGATGCCTATCATGAAGTGCTCTATAAAAAGGGTCATAAAGCGGCGAGTCACCGTCCCGAACGGCATTGGCTCCCCTCCTTTTCTCCGACCGGCTATGGCTATCGCTTCGACAGCCTCGCTAACGTCTTGGCTTCCTTGCTGGACGTAGCCAGTGACGCACAGAGCGAAACCGTGGATGAATATATCGATAAATTTCTCGTTAGTGACGATCGATTGATATTGCCCGCATTCCACCCGGTCATCGAGCCGGTGGACGAAGACTGGGAACACTTGCAGGTGATGTTTTCCTACACCTTCAAGAACAAACCCTACGAATATCATAACGGCGGCCTTTGGCCCATGGTCACCGGATTCTATGTGGCGGCCCTGGCAAAACGCGGCCGAACCGACAGGGCCAGGCGCTTTCTCTCGGCCATACATACCGCCAATGCCTCGACCATGGAAGGTGAAGCTTGGGGGTTCCCCGAATATCTCAACGGCAAAACCGGCGAACCCGGCGGCACCCGCTATCAAGGCTGGAGTGCGGCGGCGGCGGTCATCGGCCACCACACCGCGGCAGGGGATAAGCTATTCAAGATCGATGGGCATGACGTATAAAACCCTCGCATTGGTGTCGGTCAGCACGTATTGACAAATATCAAGGCGCCGCCATGGCAGATTGCTTATGGTTGATATCCATTCCACAGCATTTAACCCCACATCACTTACTAAGAGGCCTATCATGGAAACTCACCTAGCCCGCAACAGCGGCCCCGGGCATCGCCCGCTTTTTAGACTTTTAGGCTTCGAGGTCAAGATTGATATCAGTTGGATATTATTGGCGTTACTCATCACCTGGACCTTGGCCGTCGGCCTTTTCCCGCGCACCTACCCTGATCTCTCTCGGCCCACTTATTGGTGGATGGGAGTAGCGGGCGCTGTAGGTGTCTTCCTCTCCATCGTATTCCACGAACTGTCCCATTCCCTGGTAGCCCGCCGCTTCGGCATGCCCATCAAGGGCATTACCCTGTTTATCTTCGGTGGTGTCGCCGAAATGGAAGACGAACCGCCTAGCCCCAAGGCGGAGTTCGTGATGGCGGTCGTCGGGCCGCTGGCCAGTTTGCTGCTCGCCGGTATTTTTTTTGAGTCGGCCCGCTTCGGTGAGGCCCACTCCTGGCATACTGCCATCGTCGGAGTCCTAGCCTACCTCAGCTATCTCAATACCATCGTAGCGGTATTCAATCTGTTTCCGGCTTTCCCGCTCGATGGCGGCCGCATGTTGCGCGCCGCCTTGTGGGGCTGGAAGCGGCGCCTGACGGATGCGACCCGCATCGCCAGCCGTATCGGCAGCGGCTTTGCCTGGATACTGATGATTCTCGGCGTGGTGGCATTCGTCCGGGGAAATTTCATCGGAGGCACCTGGTGGTTTTTGATCGGCCTTTTTCTGCGCGGTGCCGCGGTGACGGCCTATCGCCAGGTGGTGATCCGCGAGACCTTACAGGGCGAAGCCATTCGCCGCCTGATGACCAGCACACCGATCAGCGTGACGCCCACCATCACCCTCCAGCAGCTGGTGGATGACTATTTCTATAAGCACCACTTCAAAATGTTCCCGGTGGTGGAGAATGACAAGCTGTTGGGTTGCGTCACCACGCAAGATATAAAAGATACCCCCCGCCCGCAGTGGTCGGAACGAACCGTCGGTGACGTGTTAAGACCTTGTTCGGGGGACAACACGGTCTCACCCGACAGCGATACCGCCAAGGTCCTCGCACACATGATGCTCCCGGATGCGCCCAGCCGGCTTATGGTCGTCGAAAACGAACACCTGCTGGGCGTGGTTTCGATTAAGGATCTCAAGTCCTTTATCGCCCTGAAACTCGATCTGGAGCCCACTGCCGACTGATGCGATCATTCGTCTCGCACTATACCGCTAATTCATCGTGTATTCTTATGGGCGGCTGTGTGGTGCCAGTACACCAAAACCAATCTCCACAGACTAGACCGAACCTATGAGCCAGCATCTCGCCGTCAACCTGGGACTGATCGTTGCCCTGGGCATCGCTGCCCAGTGGCTGGCGTGGCGAATACGCATACCGGCCATCATCCTGCTAGTGGCGGCGGGAGTTACCATCGGTCCAGTGCTCGGCTGGGTTCAGCCATCGCGTGACTTCGGTAACATCCTTCATGCCATGGTTGCCTTATCCGTGGCGGTGATTCTGTTCGAGGGCGGATTGAACCTGCGCTGGCACGAATACCGTGAAACCGGTATCGACGTAATTCGCCTGGTGAGCATCGGCCTGGTGTTGACCTGGACCCTGAGTAGCATGGCCGCCCATTATATTGCGCATCTTTCATGGCCGATCGCCGTGATTTTCGGCGCCATCATCGTGGTGACCGGTCCCACGGTCATCACCCCGTTGCTCAAACAAGCCAAGCTACAGCGCCGCCCCGCCGCCTTGCTCAAATGGGAAGGCATCATCAACGATCCCGTGGGCGCGCTGCTGGCAGTGCTGGTGTTCGAGTACTTCTCCGCATCGGAACATACACCCATTTTCATTGACGTACTTGGTGATCTGGGAATGTCCCTGGCCATTGCCGTCATCGTCGGCAGTGCCATCGCCTATATGCTCTCATGGAGTTTCCTGCGCGGACTGGTTCCCGAATATCTCAAGGCGCCGGTGATGCTGGCGACGATCCTGATCCTGTATGTCTCGCTGAATCGCTTTCAGGATGAGGCCGGCCTGTTGGCGGTAACCGCGGCGGGCGTGGTACTTGCCAACCGCCATCTGCGCAACATCGATGAATTGCGGCGCTTCAAGGAATACATCACTGTGATCTTGGTCTCCGTGGTGTTCATCCTGCTCACCGCCGATATCGACCCCGGCGTGCTGACGCATCTCGACAGGCGCAGCGCCGCGCTGCTCGCCGCCATTATTTTCGTCGTGCGGCCCATGGCGGTATATACAGCCACTCTCGGCAGCCACATGGACTGGCGGGAGCGTTTGCTGGTGGCGTGGGTGGCGCCGCGCGGCATTGTTGCGGCGGCCGTTGCCGGCTTATTCGCGCCGCGCCTGATTGAAAAAGGCTATGCCGGCGCCGAGCAACTGCTGCCGCTGGTATTCGCCCTAATCGTCACGACCGTGGTGGTGCACGGCCTCAGCATCGGTTGGCTGGCCCGGCGCCTCAAGCTGGCGGCACAACGCGCCAATGGCCTGCTGATTGTCGGCGCCTCGCCCTGGTCGGTGGAGTTGGCGCATACGCTCCAGGATTTGAAGATGCCTACCATTCTCAGCGACACCAGCTGGAACCACTTGCACGGCGCTCGCATGGCCGGTGTCCGGCAGACACATCACGGTGAGATCCTCTCGGAACGATCCGAAGAGACGCTGGAACTCAATGAGATCAGCCATCTGCTGGCCGCCACCGCCAACGATGCCTATAACGCCCTGGTCTGCACCCGCTTTGCTCCCGAAATCGGGCACAATCAAGTGTATCAATTACCGTCCACGCACAAAGAAGAGAACGGCATCAAAGAGGTGGCGCGCACCCTGCGCGGGCGCATCGCCTTCGATGAAGACACCCGTTATGAAGATTACGTGCGTTACCACTATGAAGGATGGGAATTCCATAGCACTCAGCTCAGTGATGAATATTCGTTCGAGGATTTCACCCATGATCTGCCTCTGGACAGCATTCTGATCGTGTCCGTGAGCGCAAAGGGCGAGATAGTCCTGTTTCCCCTTCAGGACAATGCCCAACTCCAGGCAGGCGACACGATCGTCAGCTACCGGCCGCCCATGCAAACGACGAGCGACCACCTCGATACGCGTTTCTCGCCTCGCTGACAAGCAGCGCATTATCGATAGGATTGGCCGCAAACATGCCGAACCAGGTCACAGCGGCTCAACGATGCCGAGATTGGGTGCGCACAAAATGCAATTGCGTGACGTCTTGCGGGAAGAGCATCTCGACATTCCATTCGAAATTGACCTGGAGCTTGCGCAACAAGGTCGGCAGCTTGAAGAGGTAAAACGCCCGCCACAACAGCCATGCCGGAAACCCGGACAGCTTCATACCGAAGATGCTGGCGACGGCGCGATGATAACCGACGCAAGCCAATTCACCCCGGGGTCTATAGGAGAAGCTGCGGGTAGCGCGGCCCTGAAGACGACGGACGATATTCTTCGCCGCCTGCTCGCCGTGCCGCACCGCGAATTGGGCGGTAGGCGGACTCAATTCGCCCGTAATGCGGTTGGGTACGGCAGCGCAGTCGCCCACCGCCCATATATTCCTCATTCCCTGCACGGACATCTCGGGCCGGGTGCTGACGCGCCCCTGCTTCTTAGGCAGTGATAAGCGCTCGATCAGCGGACAAGGCGAAGTGCCAATGGTACATACCGCATTTCGGCTCTCCACGCGATTACCGTCTCGGTCTTCAAGGGCTTATGCGCTGACCCGGTCGATCCGACGTATTGAGCCTCACCTGCACTCCGTGGTTTTCCAGTGCATGGCGCGCAAAATCACCGAGCGTAACTGGAAACTCGGACAGTAAGCGCTCGCCGCTTTCGATCAAGATAACCTCGAGCTCTTCGGTATCGATGTTATCGTACTGTCTGCCGGCGGCCACGAGAAAATCACGCATCGCACCCGCCACCTCCACACCGCTGGAACCTCCTCCGATCACGCAGAAACGCGTCAAGCTGCGTCGTATTTGTCGATCGTCCTCCAATGCGGCCTGTTCCAGACGTTCGATCATCCGATTACGCAGATAGAGCGCATCACCCAGAGTCTTGAGCGCTATGCCATGCTCGGCCATGCCCGGCACGATATCGAGATTGGCCAGGGTGCCGCAGGCCAGGACAAGATGTTCGTAAGGAAGTTCTCTAATCACCCGTTCCTTATACTGGATCCGTCTGTTAGCGAAATCGATCCCTGTCACGACGCCGCGACGATAGTCCAGTTTTTTTATAATATGGCGAAGTGGTGCGACAGTATGGGTGGGCAGCAACGAGCCGCCCACCACCTCGGGCAGCAAGGGGGTATACAGCATATAGGTCTCTTCACTGAGCAAAACGGCGCGCCATCCTGCAGGCAGTTCCTTGGCAAGCTGCTGCATGACCGCGGTCCCCGCAAACCCTCCTCCCACGACAACAATGTTGCGGGAGTGCATCATTGATTTTCCGGATTCAGAGATTGGAGCAATCGAGACCTCTGGTGCGTATGTATGATTGCGGTTAACGGCTGTCTTGCCCTTAATGGTGAACATAAACTTCCTTTAGGACATTTATCACATCCTCGTAGGGCAACTCCGCGGACGACTCACCTTTGCCGCCTCCAGGAATATTGGCGACTACGTCTCCCATGGACAACATACCCACCAGCCTGCCGTCCCCGTCAACGACCGGCAGTCGCAGCACCTTGGCGTTCGCCATCAATTTGATGGCATCTTTAACATCCTGTTCCGTACTGCAGCCGATGATCCGGCCGTCCTTCACAGCGGTCACCGGGATATCAGACAACAGACGATGCTGCGTAGCACCCGCGATGGAGATGTCGCGATCGGTAATCATACTAACCGATTTGCCTTCGGCATCCGTCACCGGCACAACGCCGCAATCCTTGTTCCACATCATCATCGCCACCGTTGCTAAATCCGTGCTGGAAGAACAGGTTACAATCTCGCTCATCATAATGTCTTTCACTCTCATAGCTATCGCCTCCTCTGCATTATTTATCGCTTCGCCTTTCGCCCCCGGCGCGCGTATAGGACCCGTGCGCGCCTCATCCGGGCACAAAGCAAAAATACAGTTCCAAGACCCACCGCACATTGAAATATGTCAATACGCCGTGATACCACATCGCCCCAGGGCAACGAATGTGGAGAGAGGAAAATAGCGGCATATTACGCCGGAAACGTGCATTGATATATTTCAATGTCACAGACGTAGTGGTAATCGTACATTGGGAAACACGCAATCCGGCGTTCGTCGAGCGGCCACAATAAATCACGACGAAGCTCCCGGTATTTCCATAGATTGCAGGCTTCCGCAGTTCTTTGCATACATGAGCGGAAAAATCGCTGACGGGTATTGTGGCTGACATAGTCCTGACCCATTTGCATGAGGATATTCCTGCCGGAGGGAGTAATACAATTCGCCATGACTAAACATCTAATCCTCAAACCAGGCCGCAACTGCTGGCGCATAGAACACGCCGATCGGGTCGCCTTTCTCATCGATGGGAACGATTATTTCCGCGCTCTATATGACGGCATCATCCGCGCCCGGCACTTGATTCAGATCCTGGCCTGGGACATCGACAGCCGCTTCGAGCTGGTGCGCAATACTCCGCAACCCTCGCCATGGCCCAGCCGCCTGGGTGATTTGCTGAACGCAGTGATCAAGCGTCGCCCCAACCTACACGCCTATGTCCTCGATTGGGACTTCGCCATGATCTACGCCTCCGCCCGCGAATTCCTGCCCATCTACAAATTCGACTGGAGGACCAATCGCCGTCTGCAGTTCCATCTGGACGACAGTCATCCCATTGGTGCATCGCAGCATCAGAAGGTAGTGGTCATCGATGACACACTCGCCTTTGCGGGCGGATTGGATATCACCAAAGGGCGCTGGGATACCTCCGAACACCGCCCGCTGGATCCGCGCCGCTGCGAAGGTGACGATCAACCCCATCGCCCTTATCACGATGTGCAGCTGGCGGTTTCGGGCGATGCCGCCGCCGCCCTGGGTGATTTGTCGCGCCGGCGCTGGGCGCGCACCGGACGTCAATCTATACCGCCGCCGCACTCAACGGGCGATCCCTGGCCGCCCGCACTGCAAGTGGATTTGACCGACGTCACGGTCGCCATCGCCCGCACCGAACCGCACTATCTCGACCGTCCCGAGATACGCGAAGTCGAGGCACTCTATCTGGACGCCATCGCCGCCGCCCACCGCCTGATTTACATCGAGAATCAATATTTCACCGCTGGCCGGGTGTGCGAGGCCTTGGCGCAACGGCTGGAAGAGATGGATGGACCGGAAGTCGTACTGGTCCTGCCCTTGAAGACCGACGGCTGGCTGGCCCAGAACACCTTGGACGTGATGCGGGAACGCTTGATCAAACGCCTGCAATATGCAGATCGCCACGGCCGTCTGCGCGTCTATTATCCCTATGTGCCGCATCAGGATAAACAGGCGATCAATGTTCACGCCAAGGTGCTGGTCGTCGATGATGAACTGCTGCGGGTCGGATCGGCCAATCTCAATAACCGCTCCATGGGCCTGGACAGCGAATGCGATCTCGCCATAGAGGCCTGCGGCGAAGCGCGGATTCAACAGGCAATCGCCGGTTTCCGCAATCGGCTGCTGGGTGAGCACCTGCAGACCGCGCCGCGGGAGGTCGCGCACATGATCGCGACCAAGGCTTCGGCGATTGCCGGGATCGAGGCCTTGCGCAGTGCAGAACGCAGCCTGCGGACCTTGCCGCTGGATACCGCGCCGCAGGCGAATATCGATCTCTCCACCGCGGAAATGATTGACCCGGAGCGACCCCGTCGATCCGGATGAACTCATCCGTCAATTCGTGGATGACGGTGAGCGTCCTTCCGCACGGCGACGCATCATATGGTGGGTAGTCTCGCTGCTGGCGGTCGTGATGCTGGCGGCGGCCTGGCGCTGGACGCCGCTCAATCACTGGCTGAGCATCGACATGCTGTATGCCGGCATAATGCAGCTCAAGCATCTGCCGGCGATACCCTTGCTGATCCTGGCGGCTTATATAATTGGCAGTATCATCTCCATACCCATCACCTTACTCGTCATCGCCACCATACTGGCCTTCGGTCCGTGGCCGGGTTTCGCGTATGCCTTCGCCGGCTCCATACTCGGTGCCCTCGGCAGCTTCGCTCTCGGCCGCCTGCTGGGACGCAACACAGTGCGCCAGCTGGCGGGATCACGGCTGAACGCCTTAAGCCGCCGTCTGGCGCGGCGCGGCGTATTGGCGATCGTCGCGGTGCGCGTCATCCCCATCGCACCGTTCACCGTCATCAATATGGTGGCCGGCGCCTCCCATATCCGCTTTCGTGACTTCCTGCTTGGAACCGGCATCGGCATGGCGCCGGGCATCATCGCCATATCCCTGTTTACCGATCGCATCGTCGCCAGCATCGAGTCACCCGATCTCGGCAGCTTCTCCACGCTGGCAGCTGGTCGGCGCCGTCATCCTAGTTGCGGCATTCGCATTGCGGCGCTGGCTGAAAAATCAGCCTGCAGCCTCGCGGGACACGCCGCACCCATCTTGAATCAGTATCTCGATAAACGAACAGCATGCAGGAACGACTGAAACTGGCGACTTACAACATCCATCGCTGCATCGGCGCGGATGGTCTGGCCCTGCCCGAGAGAATCTTGTCGGTGCTCGATGAAATGAACGCCGATGTCATTGCACTCCAGGAAGTGGAATTGCATCACGAGCCTGCATTGAATCTGCTTGCCTATCTTGCCCGACACACTGGCTTCACGCCGATCGCCGGCCCGACCGTCACCCATGCCGAATCGGGCTATGGCAATGCTCTGCTTACCCGTCTGCCCATACTCGCCGTGCGACGCATCGATCTCAGCCTTCCCGGCCGCGACCCCCGCGGCGCGATCGATACGCGCCTCGACTGGCGGGGTCGCCAGCTACATCTGATCGCGACCCATCTCGGACTCAATCCCGGTGAACGACGCGATCAGGTGAGGCGATTGCTGAAACTGCTCGATGTCAGCGGTGATGATCTAACCATTCTCATGGGCGATATCAACGAATGGTTCCTTTGGGGTCGTCCACTGCGCTGGCTGAATCGCGTGTTCCCGGTCTCGCAACGGCACCGCACTTTTCCCGCCCGCTGGCCCTTGTTCGCATTGGACCGCATCTGGGTATATCCACCGTCCGCTTTGGCGGGTGTTGCAACCCACGACAGCAAGCTTGCCCGAACCGCCTCTGATCATCTTCCTCTAAAGGCAGTACTCGAGAAGACCTGATGATTGACCCGCTGATTCTCCGTTAGCGACGACGATGTCGTTCATTCATACGCGTGCCGGGATCCATCGTCATCGCCGACCCTTCCCGATACGGTCACCCGTAACCAGAGGTATCCGCACAGGCCGGCGATTAAGGACGCCAGTAAGATAGCGCTCTTGGCGGTCAATAATTGGTCGGCTGAGGACTCGAAATTCAGACCGGCGATGAAAATCGACATGGTAAATCCCATGCCACCCAGCAGACCGATACCTATAACATGCTTGATATTCATCGCCGGGGAAAGATCGCCGAACCCGGACTTGAGTGCCAACCAGCAAAAGCCGGTAATACCAACCACCTTGCCTATCACCAGTCCCAACACAATTCCCAAGGTAATAGGGCTGGTCAGCAACGCCGGCAGTGCCGCGAGATGTATGGGCACTGCAGCATTGGCCAAGGCAAAGACCGGTAGGATCAACAGCGCAACGGGACTTTCCAGGGTTCGCTCCCACGATTGCAGCGGTGTCGTGACTTCATGGGCCGTTTCCTGAATACGTTCGACCACGGCATGCTGATCTTCCGCCGCCAGTATGCTGGCGGAGCCCTGCACGCCTTGCTCTTTTCGCTGCTCTAGGTTTTCGAACTTATCCATCAAACGTCGCGTCCTTCCCAAGAACCAAAACGGCCCGCGCCGCGGCCGCGCCGGCACGGTAAATGCCACCAGGATACCGGCCACCGATGCATGTACACCCGATTCGAGCATCGCCAGCCATACCAGCCCCCCACCCAGCAAATAGGGCACGGCATGGCGTACCCCCAGCAGATTGAGTAACACCAGACCTGCCAATACTATGAATGCCAGTAGCAGGTGCGCCAGGCTGAGCGAGTCGCTATAGAACACGGCGATCACCATGACCGCGCCGATGTCATCAATGATGGCGAGAGCCGTGAGAAATGCCGCCAATGCCGCGGGGATGCGACTACCGAGCAACGCCAGCACGCCCACCGCAAAGGCGGTATCGGTCGCCAGGGGGATACCCCAGCCGTGGGATGAAGCCGTTCCGGCATTGAATCCGGCGTAGATCAAAGCCGGCACAGTCATCCCGCCGACCGCGGAGGCGATCACCGGAATGGCGAGTCTGACATTTTGCAGTTCCCCCGCCAGCAACTCACGCTTAATTTCCAACCCTATCACGAAGAAGAATAGCGCCATGAAACCATCGTTTATCCAGTGATGCAGATCCTTGCCGAAGGTGAAATTCCCCACGCTCATGCCGATACGCGTGTGCAGCAGGTTTGTATATGCTTCGCTCCATGACGAATTGGCGAGCACCAGAGCTGCCACCGTGCAAATCAGCAGCAGCACACTTGCCGTAGTCTCATCGCGAATGAATCCCTGAAACGGAGTCACAATCTTCTCGAATCCCCTTTGCATGGGATTACTGAAGAGCTCGTCGTCCGCACGCTCCTCATGGGCGGTTTTCGTTTGCCTGACGTCATCCTGCATGAATTGGAGCCTTCTGTTTTTGGCATCGGTATAGATCCCGTGTTTTTCACAGGTAACCCGGACTGGTGCAGTGTTATTTCATCCTTCAGTTTCTTATACACCGCTGAATTTCATCAACTACCGTATCATGACCATCCCGGAATCGGATTGATGAAAATCAATGACCTGGGGAGTGTATTTTTGGCACAGTCCACGACTGGAGAAATAAAAGTAATGCTTATCGCACATCACGCATAACTACTATCCGCAATATTAATCAGAAAGGACTTTGCTATGAACGAAGAGAGATTTATTACCGATATTCAGACCATACGCGACCGCGCCAGGCACCATATCGAGCACGGCGCGGTAACCGAAGGCTACAAGGCGAATCGAAAAACGGTCATCAAGCTACTGAATGAAGCACTGGCCACCGAGCTGGTATGTGTATTACGGTACAAACGCCACTACTTCATGGCCACCGGAATCAATGCGCAGAGTGTCGCAGCTGAATTTCTGCAACACGCCGGCGATGAGCAGGGTCATGCCGACATGATCGCCCAACGCATCGTACAGCTCGATGGCGAACCGAATTTCTCTCCCGCCGAACTCGCTTCACGTTCTCATTCGGAATATATAGAGGGCGAATCACTCATTAAAATGATCAAAGAAAATCTCATCGCCGAAAGAATAGCCATTGACAGCTACCGGGATATGATCAATTTTCTCGGCAATGACGACCCGACCACCCGCCGTATGATGGAGGATATTCTTGCCGTCGAAGAAGAGCATGCGGATGACATGGCCAATCTTCTGGAAGACTTTACCGGCTCCGGCCAGGGTTAGGAGCTATCGTGGAAGTCAAGCCGAGCCCCTCCACACAGTCAACGGGAACAATAAGCAGGCGGTTTGTCGATAAAGATCAATGTTGCGCAATCATATCCAGCGCCGATGTATTGCGCTGATATAACTCAACGGGATGCGCTCGTGACTGGGAGAGTATATTTAAGCGCTTAAATTCGGCCAGTACGCGACTGACGCTTTCCGGAGTAGCCCCTAGAATCTCACCCATTTCTTCACAAGTCAGCAGCTTCACTTCGCCCGACGGTGTCTGGTCTTCGATCTTCGATAGAAAATTCACCAAGCGGGCGACACGCGCCTTGATACTACCGGTGGAGAATTCAGCTATCCACAGATCCGCTTCCTGCAAGTAATCGAACCAGCACTCAATCAAACGGCAATACAGATAAGGATTATCCGATTTAATGCGCAGCAGCTCGCTCACCGGTATGCGATACGCATCGGTACTTTCTACGGCAATAGCGGTATGCTCATAAGGCTGCCCCAGCACACCGCCAAGACCCAGCCATGAACCCTTAGAATGAACGCGCACGATACGCGCCCTGCCGTTTGCCAAATGACTGATCAGCTTCACCATCCCACTACGAATGACAATGACTGTGTCCGCCTCCGTTCCTTCGCTGTATAAAGTCTCCTTCGAGGAATAGTGTGCGGGTTTGGCGGGGAAAAGCTGTCGGATTTCAGCATCGTCGAGAATGAGCGCCTGGTCAGCGGCGACATCATATGCCGACGATTTCCTGTATTCTGAATAATCTATATCCGCCAAGGGTATTCTTCCGTTCAACATAACGCACCTCCTGTTCGCGGATGCTAATTTAAATTACTAAAGTTGCCTTCGTTATTCACCGTATAATTGCCCAGTGCATTCCAGAAAAAACGCATTGGAGTTCATCTCCAATCAATCATGTTCGCGATGGTAAATAAATATGAAGGAATAACTGGACCGTAAAGCACCGCTAAATATCCACACAGACGATGCTTCAATAGGAAGAGTGCTTAAACCTACCATAAAATCCAGCAGTTTTCACGGCAGATACGCGCAAATAACTCCATATACAATGAATGATAATTCCATGACTAAAGTCCGACATTATTCTGAATCGGTAAATTCAACTATATAACGCGCCTTGACACATCATATTGAATAACGTGCATGCACTTATGATCACCAGAAGTTATGAATAGTTCAATGGATGTAGATGGGACTTCTCGAGCACTGCAATATACCGTATCGGGATTCATATCGGCGTTTTTATTACGCATTCAAACTGCTCATGCCGCGACTATTAGCGATGACCGTTAATTCCAATAGGGCTCACCTGGAAGCATGTCGTCAACAATCAATCAAGACCACTTCCGCAAATGCGCCATCAGTCCCGCCGTAAAACTGGGTTCTACGCGCTCAATACAAGGCGGCGGATCATGTCCTGTGAGCTGATGTCGGTTGTAAATAAGCCTGAAATTAACCGGCGGGATTTGCCTTACCAGATCCTTATAGATGCCGCCTGATACTTGACGCCGCACACGCATTCTGAAGCGCCCATGAAACTCAAACATCCCCTAAGCGTCGGTAAAATTTACAAAAGTTCTGACCGGGCATCGCTCGGCCAAATTCCGGCAAACGGGATTACATTTATCCGGCAATCAGTTGCGATCAATTATTTCCCAATGGCATGAATACTGCGTAACAACACCATAATTGGCAGAACGAATATTGCGTGATCAGTCTCTGTCAGCCCATTAACATTAACCGCATAGGTGTAATAAGATGGTAAGAAAATCATTTATCGTTTGTTTGGTTTGCCTCCCGGCCCTGGTCGGCACAGCTCATGCGCTGCCTGTGAATCTGCTTTCCAACGGTAGTTTTGAATCTGGCTTGACTGCTTGGAGCGCGGGCGGAAGTTATTATTCAAATCCAATTTCTGTCATTCTCACCGACGGCACGACCGGCTCGGCCTACGGCGAATCGATAATGCCTGACAGTGCCTCCGGCGGCAGCCCCGACTCAGCCGGATACCATGGGGTCTATTTCGTCGATGACTTTGCTCATCAGACTCTGGACCAGTTGGTATATCTATCCGCCGGCAATTATGAAATCGGTTTTGACGCCTACGCTCCGCTGAATGGCTTCCAGAATGCGGGAGACGCGTCTTTCAGCGGCACGATAGCCGGCGTCACCCTGGCCAGTTACAACGTCCACGACCATCCAGACTATGTACAGACATGGGTCAATTTCTCCGGGCTCGTCACAGTGTTAGCGGATGGATTCTACGACGTATCATTCGCCTATGACACCAACCTCAATCCATCCGCCGATGTGGTCGTCGACCGTGTATATATCACCGCTTCTGAACAGGGTGGTGGCACGCAGATAAGCACTGTTCCGGAGCCGGCAACATTTGCGCTTTTGGCCATGGGCCTGGCCGGACTCGGCATCACGCGTCGCCGCAAGCAGGATTGAACCATCCAATCGGAGTGTCGAGCCTGTCGGCGCACGGCAGGCTCGCCCACTCCGATCTCACCTGAGCATCCTTCATCCCCAGGCGGCCTGGCCGCCCATCATCACCATGCCCCGTGAGGGCACACTGCCTCAGAGAACTGTAGAGACGCTGACTGGAATGGGATACGGCTCAACATTTGCCTGTTGCCCCCGTTCTTCCTTATGCTTGTCATATGACCACCCGGAAAAAAACCAACAAACCGGCACTGAAGGAGCTGCAACGTTGGACACGCTGGCCCAAGGACAAGCTGCTGGACATGCGCATTTGCGATCTTGGCCTGCATATCAGCGGCTCGGTCCTGGAACCCCGCGTTCAGCAGTTGCACCGCGAATTGGAACGGCGCGGTTTCGAGTTCCGACCGCATTTCTGGTTATCCGATGATTGGTACTGTCCGGACGGCGTACCGGGCGTCGCCATTCCGTTCTTTTTGTCACACCCGCGACTGCGCCGCCTCGAACTCGAATCGGTCATGGAATTGGAGGGCGGCACGCGCGACTGGTGTATGCGCTTGCTGCGCCATGAAAGCGCCCATGCCCTGCTAAACGCCTATCAGCTCCATGAACGCCGCGACTGGAAACGCATTTTCGGCCGTCCCAACACCCCGTATCCCGACACCTATCTTCCAAAACCCTATAGCAAGCGCTACGTACTCAATCTGCCCAACTGGTACGCCCAGGCGCACCCCCACGAAGATTGGGCGGAAACCTTCGCCGTGTGGCTGAGGCCGAAATCGGACTGGCGGCGACGCTACCGAAACTGGCCGGCCATCAAGAAAATCGAGTTCGTCGATCAGCTCATGCACGAGATCCGCGGCAAACGTCCGCGCCTGCGCAACCTCCGCGAAGAATACCCGGTGGAGAAAATGCGCATGACTCTGCGCGAGTACTACGCCGACAAGGTTGCACGCTATGGCTATGATAGCCCACAATTTTTCGATAGAGATCTGCAAAAACTGTTTTCCTGTAATCCCGAATATGCGCACAGAGAAAAGGCGTCTCGCTATCTCCGTCGCAACCGTGATGACATTCTTGATGTCGTCGAACGCTGGACAGGAGAGTATAAATATCGTATCAACGAGGCGCTCAAGGAGATGGTGCGGCTATGCGATAAACTCGATCTGCGCGTGACGCGCGAGGATCAGGAAATGAAACCGGAAATGGTCGCATTCCTGACCATGGTAGTGATGCACAAACTCTACAGCGGTGGATTTAGCATAAACTTATGAAAAAGAAAAAACTGCGAGTCATCATGCTGGTACACACCGACCTGGTGCCGCCGGATAATCTGGTGGACGAAGATGACCCACGCATGAGCAAATACCGCACCGAGTACGATGTACATAAAGCCTTGCTGTCTCTCGGCCATGAAGTACGCATGGTCGCCGTGGCGGACGATCTGACGCCAATCCGCAGCGCGATTCAGGAATGGAAACCTCATATCGCCTTTAACTTGCTGGAAGCTTTCGCAGACAATGCTGCAATCGATTACTACGTGGTCAGCTACCTAGAGATGCTCAAAGTACCCTATACCGGCTGCAATCCACGCGGCCTGCTGCTGGCCAGGGATAAGGCGCTGTCCAAGAAACTATTGAGCTATCATCGCATCAAGGTGCCGCGCTTTCGTGTATTCCGCTGGGGTCGAACCGTTTCGGTAGACAATGTGCGAAAGCTGTCTTATCCGCTGGTCGTGAAATCACTGCTGGAACAAGGCTCCGTGGGCATCGCCCAGGCATCGTTCGTGAACAACGCCGAAGAACTCGTCCAACGCGTGATACAAGTCCAGGAGATGACCGGCGGCGACGCCATTGCCGAACAGTACATCGACGGGCGTGAGCTTTATGTGACCGTCATGGGCAATAAGCGCCTACAGGTATTGCCGGTGCGCGAGCTGATCTTCGGTGGCCACGAGGAAGGTGAACCGCGTATTGCCACCTACAAAGTCAAATGGGATCCGAAGTATCGCGAACGCCATGATATCGACTATCAGTTCGTGCGCAATCTACCGGTCGGCATGGCCGATGCCATCCCCAAACTGGGAAAACGCATTTATCGCATCCTGGAACTGAGCGGTTATGCGCGCATGGACCTGCGCCTCAGCAAGGACGGCGTCATCTATGTGCTGGAGGCCAATCCCAATGCCGCGCTGGCCGACAACGAGGACATGGCCTTCTCCGCCGAGAAGGCCGGCATGAGCTACCCGCAATTCATTCAACGCCTACTCAACCTGGGCCTGGCCGCACGCGGCAGTCACTAGTCTCACCTCCGTGGGGGGAAGATCACAGGAATATATTTTCATAAGGATGGCACGCGCCCAAGCTGCTGAATCCGGACACCTGACTGAGTGTCTTACCTCCTCACATAATGCTTGCAAAGGGTGGCTTACGACCCTATACGGGCGTCACCGATGAATTTTGGTACTGTTTGCGGCGTGTGGGGCGGGTAGCCTCGAACTGGCTTCTCACTCCGAGCCTTGAATTCTCGAAATGGCTGAATCAGGCCTAGATTGAAGATTATGTGACGTATGACCTTGCATTTCGCCAATTCCTTACTATATTTGTACAAATAAGACACTTTATCTCACACCGTCTTATACAAACTCTTAACATGCAGGGGAAACATGACTATGCAATCGACAGTTCCAGAAAGTACCGGCAGCAACATGGCCACAGCCGCTGTGGTCGTAATGATTTTATTCGCACTCTATTCAATGGCTCACGTCTGGGGCTGATAGCGCCAAGCTTCACCTAAGACAAATTATTTCCTCTTAGCCCCGGCACTAGCCGGGGTTTATATTTATTGAGCCCATAAATCTTTTATCAAATCGTCAATAGTAAACTGCAAACCTAACTGGCACATTGATGCATCAACAGCCTGTTGCTGCTACAACAGACACCGAGTCCCGCTGGAGATTACCGCAGGCGGTGTCCGGCGGCGGCCCTTGACGCCTTGTGGCCATTTGGCTCATGAATTCGAGCGCCTGCTTCGCGACGCGTTGATCAGATATTGGCCGCACGTACGAGGATAATCAGATCCCAGTTCCACGGCCATTCACTTTTTTTAGTTGAGAATAGAAACAGATTGTCGCGCAGTAACCTACACTCGGTTTGGACCAATTACCAGCTTGGTCGCCCCAAGACATCGCAATTTTGAATAGAAGAGCGCCCCGTTAGACTGAGGTAGGCGCCCGGCCTATCGGGGCTAACCACTATTATTCCCGGAGGGCAAATACCAGTGGCTTTAGAATTTTATGCATATCTGAAGCCAGCACACCTCTTCCTTGTAATATCATAAGGTTAATAGCATTTTATTGAGATGATCAACCGGACCAATTTTGCAGTCCGCAAATTTTGTCTGCAAATTTTGTGATCGTTATATAGGCGGTAATATAGATATCGAGATAGTTGTCTCTCAATCCAATCGGAGAAAAGGGCGATTATTGGTCGGAGACGTCTGGCCGCAGCACCCAGATTTATTCTGTCGGCCGGTCGTTTGCATTTGGGAAAGACTAAAGACTTAATGTTGATGCGCGCCCAAGCTGATGAATCTGGGCACTGTGACCTGCCCCGAAAAAAGGATCCAATTTCTCAGTTAGTTTTTGGCCGAAATTTCATTGTAGTGTCTCCGGTGTCGGCGTGACAAATCGGAGAGCTATCGGCTTGGACAGTACAGTCTGCGGGGCGGGCGGCCTGTACCCCAGTGAGCTATGCGGTCTTTTGTGTTGTAGTGGATACGCCAGGCCTCGATGATCGTTTGCGCTTCCTTCTTCCTTTAAGGTGAAAAAGATTTCGCCATTCAATAACTCATCCCTGAGCTTGCCATTAAAGCTCTCATTGTAACCGTTCTCCCAAGGCGAACCCGGTTCAATAAACAGGGTTTTCACCTGAGCCGCTGCCAGCCATTCCCGAACCGCCATGGCCGTAAACTCTGCCCCATTGTCGGATCGGATATGTTCCGGGACCCCGTGCTGCATGAACAACTGACCCAGGCAGTCCAGTACATCGGTGGAGTTCAGTTGTCTTCGTGTCTTGATGGCCAGGCATTCATGCGTATATTCATCAATCACCGTCAGCATGCGAAAGGCCTTGCCGTCATGAGTGCGATCCATGACAAAATCGTAAGACCAAACATGGTTGCGATGCGTTGCCCGTAACCGGATACAGGAACCGTCATTGAGCCACAGCCGAGCCCGTTTGGGCTGTTTCTGCGGGACTTTCAGCCCCTCGCGCCGCCAGATCCGCTCCACGCGCTTATGGTTTACCACCCAACCTTGCTGCTGAAGCAAGGCGGTCACCCGCCGGTAGCCATAGCGTCCGTATTCCGTAGCCAGATCAATAATGGCTCGGGTCAACAGATCCTCGTCATCACGCTGCACCAGGGTTCGACGCTGGGTCGTACAGGGTTGGTTCAGTAACTGACAGGCCCTGCGTTCGGAGATCCCTAGTTGTTGCTGTACGTGGTTCACGCACCGTCGGCGGCGCTCGGGGCTTAGTAGTTTCCCTTGAGGGCCTCGTTGAGAATGTCCTTGTCCAAGGAAAGCTCTGCAACCATCTTCTTCAGCCGGGCATTTTCCTTTTCCAAGGTCTTGAGCCGCTTGGCCTGGCTGATCTCCAGGCCGCCGTATTCCTTGCGCCAGCGGTAGTAGCTTTGCTCGGTAAAGCCCAGGGTCTTGCAGTCCTGGGCCGTGGTCTTGCCGCGCCCGACCTCAATCTCAACAAGGCGCAGCAATTTGATGATCTCCTCGGGAGAATAATGTTTTCTTGGCATATTTGACCTCCTTCATGGTCCAGTTTAAGCGGATTACTAACTTAATTTCTGGACCGTTTTAGGGAGTCAGATCACCTGCGCGAGCCGTAACACTGATTGCGGACACTCATTGGGCTCGTATTGACCGTCCAGTTTGTGTCTATTCTGTTGAAAAACTCGAATTATCCAACCCTCCGATATTTGCCAAAAGACAAATCTTTCGAGAGTTATACCCAATATTTGCGTACGTCTCATTGTGAGACCACACAGCGGGACATCTAGAGAACTTGCTGCTCTTTGCAAGCTTCTCGCCCTATAAAGGCTGTAATTATTTCATCCCCCCTGGAAAAGAAGTATTTCAGCAGAATAGGCGGGAGCTGACATTCGCTACATAAGCCCATGGTAGGGATCTAACCGTATTCGAAAGTACCGAAACTCCGGAGATCAAGGATGGTCGAAGTTGTACGGGTTTTCGTTATTTCCACTAACTGACAGGATTGAGGTGCAAAATGTCTGAACCTGAAAGAGCATCTTGGCGTGAGAAGAACCGTGTTCTAGTCGCTGTATATCCCGATGAAAAGGGGACGGAAGCTGTTGTGAGATCCCTGATCGACAAGGGTTACCAGATGGATCTTATCTCCGTCTTGGGAAAGCCACATGCGTCGGGTGACGATACTTTGGGGATTTATCACCTAAACGTCGGCGACCGCATGAAGGCTTGGGGGAAACAAGGCGTATTCTGGGGTGGACTGTGGGGAATGCTTGCAGGAGCCGCCGGATTGTTCATGATTCCCGGGGTTGGTACTGTGGTGGCAGCAGGTTACATTGTGGAAGCTATTGCCAGTGGTGCAGTAGTAGGCGCCACCGCCATGGGCGGCGCTGCAGCATTGTCGCAACTGGCAGTCGCCTATCACCGGGCAGGAATTCCACAAGAAAAAATAGAGTCTCTACACAAGGCCATAGTAGAAGGCAAATATGTGTTGATGCTGCGCGGAGCAATGTCTGAGCTCGATCAATGGCGTGAAGTGCTCGCATCAGGAAAACCTGTCTTAATCGATAACTTGCCCTATTCGCGAATTATCGACAAAGGTTAGCCTTCAGCATACTAGTATCGGCCAAGGCGAGAACTAGCAGACGGTTTAGGGCAGTGGATTATTTCGACTCCCCTTCAGCGCCAGCCATTCTATAAATAAGAATTCTTGTGATATCTTCCTTTGGAGCCTGAGATGAGCATGCGGTGTCCATGGATTTTAGCGGTGCTTATGATAAGCACCTTTCTCCTTGAAGCGTGTGCTTCCGTCCCGACGATACATACCGAGATCATCGGGAGTTGGAAGGCGAATAACTACAACGGGAAGTTTTCCAATGTCCTGGTTATTTCCCACGCGGCCGAACCGGGGATCAGAGAAAAAGTCGAATCCATCATGGTAAAGAGTCTGGAGAAGCGAGGCTTGCATGCGATAGCATCGTCCGACATCATGCCTGCCAATGAAAAGATAAATCGGAAGACGGTTAGGGCCGCGATGGCGGGCAAGGGCTTTGATGGAGTGTTGGTGTCGCGCTTGCTTGACGTGGATCGGAGCACGATATATATACCACCGTCCCAAGACACTAGCTTTGACGAATCGTTTGACGGCGTTAGCCCTATTAATATTTCGCCCGGTTACGTAGAACACCTTTCAGTTGTTTCCTTACAAACCAACCTCTATGACACGGCATCGAGACGACTGGTCTGGTCTTTGAATTCGCAAACCTCTAATTTCAGCACCGTGAGCGACATAGTGCTAAGTGTGTCCCAGACCGTCATTAATGACTTACGGGCCATGGGCCTGATCTGAGCAATACCTTTAAAGTACCTTCGTAATTATTCCAACCCCTGCAAAGCAGTCATTCCAATTCACTAACAGAAGGACCGTAGCAGGTCGATAGTTCCAGTTTGCGGTTCCGTTGATCGGGCTTCCACCCTAGGCCAACAGCGTCTACTCGTCTTCCCACCCTGTTCTACAAGAGCTCTGTCAGAATATTAATATCAATAGCACTGACACCACGGTATCCATTTCATTGCACATCAAGCAATTGCGGTGGCATTATGGGCGTCCGTATATTAAACAATGACCGGGCGTCAGTGCCCATCTATTACCTGTTATGAGCCAACTAGACTGGAGATTTTGTGCCTAGAAGGATGACCGCGACAAAAGAAGGAAATCACCAGATGTTCAAGGATTCCTCTTTTGAAAGCCTAGTTGTTAGCTGGTTAATGCAAGATGGCTGGCAAGTTTTTATACCCATTTTAGATAATGGGCATCAAACAGATATTCTCATCTCTTATGGGCCAAATTATCATCGCGTCCTAGCTAAAACAGTTGAAGCGACTCGTCAAGCCGGCGACTGATTCCGACTTTCTCGATGGAACGACGATGTAAGATTTCTCGCTACGCTCGAAATGACATATACCACGGCGGATTGGCTGCGATCGACACGACACTTCGTGAGCATCACGGGGAAAAAAACCCGGGCTTCGAAATGAGACCCTGGCTATTATGAAAGTACACATGCTATCAGTATTACTGCGGGCTCTGCGCCACCGCAATTACCGCTTATTCTTCATCGGGCAGAGCATTTCCCTGGTCGGGACGTGGATGACTCGGCTGGCGGCAACCTGGCTTTTGTGGCGACTTACCCACTCCGTAGAGATGCTCGGCCTACTGGGTTTCGCCGGCCAGGTGCCGACCTTCCTGTTCGCGCCCATTGCCGGCGTCTGGGTGGATCGTCTCAACCGTCACAGCCTGCTGGTGGCGACGCAGGTGTTAGCGATGCTGCAGGCCTTTACCCTGGCGGCGCTGGTGCTGTCGGGGAGCATCATGGTCTGGGAAATCTTCGCGCTACAGCTGTTGCTGGGTCTGGTCAATGCCTTCGACATGCCCGCCCGCCAGTCGTTACTGATCGACTTGATCGAGGACCGCGCCGATCTGTCCAATGCGGTGGCGCTCAATTCGTCGATGGTCAACGGGGCGCGCCTGATTGGTCCGAGTATCGCGGGGCTGCTGATCGCGTGGGTGGGCGAGGGCTGGTGTTTCTTAGCCGACGGGGTGAGTTATCTTGCCGTGATCGCGTCGCTGCTGATCATGCGGGTGGCGCTGAAGCCGCGCGCCGTCAAAGGCAAGCGGGTGCTCCATGATCTTCGCGACGGGCTGCGCCACGCCTTCGGTTTCGCACCGATCCGGGCAATCCTGCTGTTGCTCGCGTTGCTGGGCCTGGCGGGGATGCCGTACCGGGTGCTGATGCCGGTGATCGCGGCACAGACGCTGCACGGCGGACCGCATACCCTGGGTTTTTTGATGGCTGCCATGGGTGGCGGAGCGTTGATCGGGGCCTTGTACCTCGCCTCGCGCAGCACGGTGCTGGGCCTCGGGCGCCTGATTCCCTACGCCGTCGTCATCTTCGGCGTGAGTCTGGTGGGGGTGGGCCTGTCACGGTGGCTGCCGCTGTCGCTGCTACTGATGTTCACTATGGGGGTCGGCTTCATGGTTCATCTGGCCGCCAGCAACACCCTCATACAGACTCTGGTGCGCGAGGAGATGCGCGGGCGGGTGATGGCACTCTATCTCATGGCGTTCATGGGCACGGCGACCTTCGGCAGTCTGCTGGCCGGCGTTGTCGCCGCTGCGGTGGGCGCGCCGCTGACCCTGGTGGGCGGCGGCCTGGTGTGTGTGGGCGGCGCTGTGGTTTTTTGGTTCAAATTACCCAGGTTGCGGGAGCAGGTGCGGCCCATCTATATCGAGAAGGGAATCCTGCCGGGGGTCGCCGAGACCTTGCGGGATGCGACGGTGCTGAGGGAAGAGGTGGAGCGGTGAGGGACTGCTGTTTGATGCTGCGGACAACCTTATCTGCTTCGTCCTTCTCGTCATGTTTTTGACTCATCTTCGTTCCTTTCGTCACTTCGACCAGCCAAAACATCACCTTAGCAATTCCCCGCTATCTGTCCAACTTGTGCTGACGGGGTACACTCTTGAACGAATCTCTTCATTACCTAAAACACATAATGCCATGCATCAGCCGACGCGCTTTAGCGCGTTTAGCTGTATGCGCTAGTTATGTTCGTTTGTTTATCAGCCACTCTGTCAACCCCGCATTAACAACAAGCCCAGCTACCTTATTCAGCCCCCAAAGATGAACTTTTGGATCGAGAGATTCCATATCAGATAAGTCAGTGTGGCAGGTGTGATACACAAAATACATTTCATTAAATTGCTCATACTCCTTATACGTGTCAATGTAAGACTGGATTTCGGCACGTGTTGTTGTTAACTTAATTTGCACGAAAGCTCTTTTTTGTGTGGAGGGAGAGTAAACATCAAGATCTACATCTTCCTCCATCCTTCCCAGGACAGAATATCTTTGCCAACCTTCTT
The DNA here is from genome assembly GCA_963810615.1 of uncultured Gammaproteobacteria bacterium. GTDB lineage: Bacteria > Pseudomonadota > Gammaproteobacteria > DRLM01 > DRLM01 > JARRQJ01. The sequence goes on from CAWEOA010000004.1 coordinate 69,425, forward strand.
TTGAGAAGACCAAGTCAATTAACAACTCAAAATCGTGCCACCAAAGCCCCTTGATTAACTCTTCAACGTCAGCCCTTAGCGCTTCAAGAGAAGTTTTTGTCTTTTCTACCTCAGGAATGGTTAGTCCATTAATTTTTTTGACAAGATAGTCCTGCATGTCAATGGAGCTAATTGATCCGCGAAACTCCTGAACTTTTATTACGCGCCCATCTATATTCTCAATGCGAAGTGCCTTGCCATTAATATCGGTTGATGACCAAGAACCAATAACGTTTCTAATTCGGCTCTTGTCGTTCAGTTCTATGACATCGCTCGCGGCACGACACCAATATAGTTTTTTCTCGTAGAAAGTAATCCAAACATCAGTTTCTTTTAGTTCATAAAAATCGCGTATTTGGTTTACATCTCGCGTTGCTGCGCCCTCGTCGCCATTGTGAGCATTTAGCCAATATTGCCTTACAGCATTCCAATTTCCGTCTAAGGAGTCTTGGTGATGGGGGCTGTGGTCGCCCAGTCGGATAGTACCCTCAAGAATGCATGACTGTTCCCACTCGCCGTCTTCACCGAGCTTGATAAAACGAATTTTTTCTGGGGTGATTGGCGTCAATTTAGCAGACCTCAATAAGAACATAACAGTAATATGAACGGGACCCCGTGCCCCGTTATACATTTTTTAGCATTCCCTAAAAATGCTTAATATTTCCCTGTATTTATCAGACGTTACGCCATGGACATGACTCTTTCAAGCCCTGCAAGGGCGGACCCGTACTTGCGAGCCACTGCAGCAGGGTGCCCACCTCTTTCAAGGGTCCGCTCAGGGTTGCGAAGGCGGACCTAACAGCAACATTCGACACAATACACCTCACCAGGACCACCCAGACTTTGAACCCAGTCCCAGCGACACGATACAAGTAGTCACCATCCCTCTATATACCCTAAGACGTTTTTGTCTATGGCAATAGATGCAGTCTTTTGCCATTTGAACATGAATTTCTCCTTAATAGTGTGCAAATGAAAGCCGCAATACTGCGACCACAACTTAGGATAAATTGAATGAAACATACAGGTGAAAAGATACAAAGCGATCTTTGGAGATTACGCAATCTTTATATGACCGGGCTAATCTTTGTCGCATATTATGATGGCGAAGAACCGTACGATGAATATGGCACTGATCGTATAGGTTACAGAACGGCGGGAGATCCGGGCATACACTTTGAATATTCCGACTGCCTTGAAGATCATCCCCGAAATCTTTACGGCATGATCGCTGAGCTTGCACGGGCGGTAGTGCATTTGCGGATTGGCGCTTACGCAGAGAGGGTAAAGGATTTCGTGAATGGGTATGATGAAGAGCAATGGGAATTTTACGAGAAAATGGTTGCGGATTACAAAGTCGGTAAAAGACGCCCTGCTTTACGCGTGTTGCGTGAGGATGGTGAACACAATTTGGATCAACCGTAGGCCTACAGAGCCACACATTACCGGGAGGCGGCACAACCACGACTACCCGGACGCACCTGGCACAAAACCGGTACCAACATTACGAACCCCGGGCCAGCCAAGCGGCCTATCGACAGACCCGTCACGCCTCGTACGACACCCAACCAAGGGATAAGCCACCCCCACCCACTCGGACGTCCTAGGCGATCCCACAGATAAGCCGCCTTAAACCTTAAACCCACAGGTATACCCAGCATTATCTTTAGGCTTTTGTTGGGGGGGATTACCTTCTTGCGTTGTTCTGTTTAATAGGTGTGGTCAACAATTTCAGCAATGACGCATATAACGCGGCTCTGACGATAAGTTACCCATGCGGAACCTCGTGGATGGTATTTCTACTGATTCGTGAAAAAAGAAGGGCTCTCAAGATCTAGCTTCTCCGTGAGAGATGCAGAGTAGTAAATGGGCTGAATGATATCGGAGTGCCCAGGTTCATCTCCTCGGGTGGTCATTGGAATTAAGGAAAGTCAAAGACTTCTAATGGTGGCGCGCCCGAGCTGATGAATCTGGACACTGGTTTGAGTACATTTCCCTTACATAACGGCGGACAAGGGTGGCTATACCCACAGCTGTTATATCATTTCTTTGCCGAAAATAGGTCTAACTATTCGATAGTTATGGCTTATATAGTAGTTAATTGAGATAGTCTGATATGTGTAATAATATTAAATAAACTAACTGGGGGGATCGTAGATGCCGTACACCATCAACCATCTTACAAACCTAGATATAGTGGAACTGGCGCTCACTGGCTTCGTTTCTGGCAGTGACCTACGCGAAGCAACTACCAAGTGCATTGACCTTCAGAAAGAGGCAGGCGTAACAAGATTTCTCGTTTATATAAACGGCTCTGAGATCCTCGCATCATTTGTTGACGTTTACGATATAGCTGAAAAGCAATATCACAGAGAAGGAGTCGATAGACAAAGTCGTATCGCAGTAATTTTCCCCACTACTTTAAGCGCACAAGCCGCTTCAAATTTCTACGAGACTGTCTGCCAAAATCGTGGCTGGAATGCACAGGTTCATCCAAACCGTAAAATTGCGCTTGACTGGTTGATGGACGCTACCTAATTCGACGTCTCACATTTAGTCAGGCCTATTTTCCTAGCTTAATTCCCACACCGACTGCCTGGCTCGAAGTGACAACTTATTGTTAATATAAATTTAATATCAATTCCTTATAAGGTCCGCCCTCACCCTTCTTTGCGCCTAGCATCGCTGGGCATCGTCGAGAATCCTAGACGCTCTACGTATCGACGTGATATTTATTGAATGTTGGCCTATTAGCGGCCAATTGTCGCATCCTATGCATGAGAAAGTAATTGCATTATAAGATTATGTGCAGGGTGTTAGCGTACTTGAGGGGGGGGTCGCTATGAATTGGGAATTTAATTATTTTAAGGATCACAATTATCTTGAAGTCATCGTTCATGGAAATCCTTCGTCTGATCAGCTCAACCAAATGGCTAAAGAACGGTGGAATATGCTACAGGAGCTCAATTGCAAAAAGGTCTTGTTTGATTTCACTAGAATCACAAGCATGTTAGCCACTGTTGCTATTTATCATCGGCCTGAAGAGACCGAAAGTATTGGTGTGCGAAGAGTAAATTATACGGCGGCTGTAGTACCAACCACCTATTGGAGCGATTTTAAATTCATGGAGACTGTATATCAAAATCGCGGATATGACTTGCACGTATTTCAGAGTAAGGAAGATGCCCTAAATTACCTGATCGCAGCCCCCGTACCTGAATCGAAAAGTTGAGATCGCAAACATGAGTGTAGTGTTCTCAAGATAATTCGTCTCTAGGCTAGTTACCAGCCCAGAGTCGATATGGGCCAATTGGCGATGTATGGCAATAGCTAGAGCGAATTAACTCAAAGTGCCAGATTCATCTTTTATGCTTGCAACGAGAAGGGTAATAATTCAAGTACTTCAGTTGGTGGCGCGCCCGAGCTGATGAATCTGGGCACTAGATTGAGTGCCTGTCTCTCGCATAACGCTTAGAGATGCCCTCTTTCCTAGTGTTGTGTAGGTCAGGTTGGCGTATCCCGTGCTTTTTCGTTATTTGTGTGTTATGCGTTACAGCGCTGTTGACAGGCTTTCCTTGCCTCGCCCATATAAAATGCGTATAAACAGATAAAAACAAGGGGAAGTTGACTGTCAGCATTGTACTAAAGTTTTTTCCAATTACGTGCCTATAACAAATCAACAAGTCTTGGGAGGACTAATGAAAACCACAACGGTGTTTTTGTGCGCTTCCGTCTTAGCGGGATGTGCAAGTATTGAAAGCTCGACCCCTCGTAGCGTCGTTATTCATGGCGGTTCAGCAATGGGCGGCAAAGCGATGAGGATTGCGGAGGAAGAATGTCAAAAATATGGGAGGCATGCTCGTTATGCTGACAAGCCGTCTCCTAATGAGTTCGCCTACGACTGCGTCGAGTAGCAGACAGGGATAGGATTTCACTTTTAGCCCTCACACAGACCCCGCTTCGACGGGGTTCTGTTTTATGCGTATCCTGGACCACCACGTAGCAGCGAGTGAACCCGCAGCCAATTAACGACGTTCGATGATTGCGTGATATCGAAGAGAATATCCTGAGATATCGTGCCCAGATCCACCCTGCCGGATTGCATCGGTCTCTGCCAATAATCGGAAATCTAAGGCCCACTTTGTCGCTATATAAGCGTCGTGAGCATGGGCAATTAAAAAATTGGTGAAGAACTAAGTAATTGCCTGAGTTCAAAAAAAGGGAAGGCGTTATTATTGCAACCTTCCCATTTAATACTCAACAAAGAATTGTTGATCACTATGATCAGTGTTTTGTTATTGCAGCTCAATACATCCGAAGCGCTGTATCTTATCTCTTAACCTATCCTACCATGTGAGCAAAAATAAAATACATCACGATAGGAACAAGTATCGCTGTCCAAGCAATGATGTTGTCATCCTGAGTGGCATCTTTTTTCTTAGCCATACATTTCCTCCTTTATAATCTCTCATCATAGGCTATTCGAACTTAACGAATCGCCGCCACAACATCGTGACTCTAAAAACATAGTATATTTATGGGAAAGTTCAAGGCGAAAAGCTGCGTGGTATTGCAGGCCGCATTTTTGCATTCCCATTAAGACGGCTGAAGGGCTGCTTTGGGTGCAAATCAACACCGAAGCCTCCAACACTTCTTCATTCACATTAAATGCGCCTTGGTGGTTAGGGTTCACTAAAAAGGCTACGCACTCAGCCGCCATGCCCTCTCCGACTACACCCCAAGGGTATTAGCCACCCCGCCATTTTGGATGGCCCACACGATCCCGCAGGCGGCCTGCTGAAACCCGTATACCCGTAGGTATACCCAGCTTGATATTTAGAATTGTAATGGGGGCTCGTCTTGAGCAAAGATATTGTTTTTATTGGCGCGCCCGAGCTGATGAATCTGGGCACTGGTCTGAGTGCCTTTCCCTCGTTTAACGGCAAATAACGGCTGCTTCCGACCCAAAAGCGGACCTTCATCACACAGTGTTAGCCAGGGGCACCAACCAGGTGGCGCATACCCTTGTGGGATGTCGAGCCTAAGCCCCTGGGCTTAACCTTTCACCTTCTCGATCATGTGGTTGATGACCATGCTATGCTCGTGCTGAGGGCTAAACATCACAATTTCAGCGTCAGCGTCTACCTTAACGTTGTGACCGGGAGGCCAGTAAAAAAGATCATTCGCGTTTACTGTCTCCTGTGCACCATGCTCATCTGTCGTCGTAAGTTGGCCGCGTAAGACGAAGCCCCAGTGGGGGCACTGGCACGAATCACCTTGCAGGCCCTGAAATAATGGGGTGGTATCGACGCCCGCCGAGAGACTAAAGTATTCACAGCTAAACTTTCCAAGCCCAGTTGCGTCCCCGAAATCCAATCGCTGACGAATCACGGCACCTGGGATCTTCATTTTGACGTCCACGTCCTCTTTGGCGATTCGCATGGTTATTTCTCCTATGTAGTTTCAAACGCTCTATATATAGTAGTCGCTTATTGGCCGGTAGCAGGCCTTCAAGGTCTTAATTCATCCGACAACTCTATCCAATCAAATGAGCATTGCTCAGCTTGATTGGCGCCAGGTTAGCACCTGGGGCTTCTTTGGGGGCCACTTTCAGAATCCGCTCTAGTCGTAATATTAAAACTCAACATGTTACCGGCGTTGTTCGGTTGATGAGCAACACCAATTTAATACTAGGGCATAACTACACATGCCCTAGTAAGTACCAGTTACTTCAGCAGTTAGCCCCTACCCCACTATCTCTCCTTTCGGTCTCAAAAGGTGCCAATAAGTCGTCGCATGGTCATGACCTGACCCCAGCACGCAATTGGTAGTCATAAATTTCGAGAGGTCCGCTTCCGACATTGTAGGATCACAAGGTTTTGATTTTGCGTATTTTTGTACATGAGGGACGTTGTGGGATTTCATGGAATTACTATTAATTAGAATTATGCGGATATTTATTTAACCAAACCCAGCATACTTGCAGGGAACATCTATCATGGCAAAACCTCCAATCTATACACCCAGACTGATTTTGGGCTTAACGAGAGGAGGTGCTCCATGTTCATCGCATTTCCAAGAAATTATCTGCCACTCGAGATTTTCGCGGCCGCTACAGTCATATTTTTCGCGGGTTTGTGGACCATGAGCGTGATAACTAGAAATAAAGACAAGCATCATTAAACCTTCGCTCGGTTCTGAGTATAGGCAGATTAAACGCCCTTTTTGTCCAACCCAACGGTGGAGATTGTGCCGCGGACCTTGAGAAGCGTGACAGGACGTCCCTGTCAACTCTCGTGCACTCGCTCTCACGGCACTCTATCTTCTGCCTCGGT
>CAWEOA010000005.1:0-7948 GCA_963810615.1 uncultured Gammaproteobacteria bacterium
GCACCAGTTCAACGGCCGCCGGAAAACCCGGGTTTTCTATTCTTGCTGAAGCATATGTTCCACCAGCGCAAAGGCCTGCGGGCTGTCCCAGCTCTTGATGCCGATCACCCTTCCTGAAATTTTACCGTCGCGTCCGATCAGATAGCTCATGGGCAGCCCCACGACTTCATAACGATTTCGGGCTTTGCCCTCTGGATCCAGCAATATCGGGTAGTTCAAGCCCAGCTTGTCGACAAACGATGCCACTTGTTTGCCGTTGTCCTGGTCTGCGGCGACGGCGACAATCACCAGCCCCTGTTTCCGATAGCGCTCCCAGAGCCGTTGCATGGCGGGCATTTCCTCGCGGCAGGGGGGGCACCAGGTGGCCCAGAAATTGAGCAGGACAACTTTGCCCGCGAAGTCCGTTAAGTCGGCCGTGCCGCCGCCGAGCCGGGTCAAGGAGAAGGGAGGTGCGTTCAGGCGTACTTTGGGCGTGGTCACGCCGAGCGCGGAAAAGGGATCGGCAGCGGCCGGCGCCGCGGCCATGATCGCCAATACGCATAGCAGATGGAAGATAAAATAAGATTGCCTACGTGCGGTACATTGTCGCGGATGGCGCATCAGTTGAGTTACCGCGCTTTGTCTTTTCAGAAATTTCATCGCACACCCCCGCTATCAAGCCACGCGGTATATCGAATGAAGAGATAATAGCGCCTAGGTGACTTGCAGGTCGATTTAACGGGCATTGCTTTGCAGGTAATTTAGCAGGGTCTTCTTCTCATCCGGAGAGAAGGCGGCCATATGACGCTCGGCCATGCGTTGTTCCATGAGTGCGAAAAGCCTGCGCCATTCGGCGGCGGTGTTGCGCTTCGGATGGGGTACGGCGTGGCAGGCGCCGCACTTCTCGGCATAGAGCGCCGCGGCCGATGACTGAGGGTCGGGTAGGGGGGGTGGTCCGCCGGCGCAACCGGCAACACTCGCCACGACCATCAGCGCGAACCATGGCATCTTTTTCACGGCAACTCTCCTGTCATCTTCGCGGTCAGCCTCTCGCCTAGAAGCCGAGGCTGCTCTCTCCGGTTTTATGTTTGATATAGCGAACGCTGGCCTTGGTCGGGATCTCGACGTACCAGGTCAGCATGACGCGATACTTTTCCTTCAGTTGCGGGCCGTTGAGATGTTGATAGACGGGTATCCCGACATTGAAATCGATGATGTGCAGGGGGGCGGGTTGCCACTGAAAACCGGCCGTTGCCAATATCTTGCGGCCGCCGTAGTTATTCGGGTCCCACAACGGGGTCATAAAGGGAGAGGTGGGATCGTTCTTGGTCACATGCCCGGAGGCTCCCGTCTTCGATTCGTCCATCTCGCCGTGGATCTTGCCCCAGTAGCTGCCGTTAAGCTGCACCTGGGCCAACAGGTTGTAGCGGAACTGATACATGTTGTACAGATCGAGACGAAACTCGTTGCCGAGGCGGTAATCCCGGTCGTTGTCATAGAGCCGGGCGGTGTACATGGCGTTGGCGCCCCACCAGTAGGGCGACTTCGATCCCTGATAGAGGAGCCCGATGGTGGGATCATAGGTGCCGGAACCGAGCTGCATGCCATACGGCAGCTGTTCGCTTTGTCGCATTGCCAGCGGATGGTTGCTGTTCTTTTCGTCGGTGGAGCCGGTGGGCAGGCTCAAGCCGAATAGCAACGACGCCTGCCGGGTGGGGATCAGCGGATCGTCGCTGACCAGGAGATACTTGCCCATCAACATGGTGTCGGCGATGCCCGAGGACTCCATGGTGAAACCGCTCTGACCCGTTGTGCTTTGCATCATGGGACTGAATTTCATGTCCATGCGGTTGTTCTTGTACATCAGCATCACGGCGCCGAAGAGATCGTCGCTGAAGCTGTAACCGGCGGTGAAATTCAGCATCGCCATATCCATGGACGTGGGAACGGCCATGAACTTGCCGGTGGGCTGCCCCATCATGACCGGCATGCCCAGTAGGCTGTCGGCGCTGATCGAATCGCCGCCGTCCGCCAAGCCGTCCATGGACATGAACATGGGGCTGAGCTTGAAGCGAAATTCCTTGGTTTCCGGAATCCCACCACCGGGGATGTTCATCGGCATATTGCCGCCGCACTTGGCGCAGCAGAGGCCGATGTAGGCATGCGCGGAAGGAAAGTAGGCGGTGATTAGCAGCGCCGTCATCCAATAGGCAAGTGTTTTTCTCATGATAAGCCCTGACAAAAAACCAACAAAAAGCATGGGAAAGGCTAAGAGTCTAATCGACGATCGTTTGGCTGAGAATGCGACATAATGTCGCAAGGATTTTGGTGGGAAATATAAACGAGCCGGGTTGGCTCGATCTGAGAATCATCTAGCCGGCCTCCCACCGCCATGAGGCGGTGGAGTAAAAGTAAGGTGCGAACTTTAATTTACTCAAGGAGGCCGTGCTGAAATTCTGTTGCACAGATCTGCATTCAAACAATAGCCATATCAGTGATTTCTGACGAAATGGACAGGAAACTTGTCAATCTCCGCTACCCCAACGATCTTGGCAAGATTCTGGCCGTTCTCGCGCCCTACCAGGCCGAGTTGGCCGAGGTGGTGATCGAGTCCACCTACAACTGGTACTGGCTGGTGGATGGACTGATGACGGCGGGATACGACGTACGGCTGGCCAACACGGTGGCTTTGAAACGCTACGACGGGCTCAAGCACAGCGGGGATGAGGAGGGCGCCGCACATCTGGCGCATCTGTCGCGTTTAGGCATCCTGCCCACCGGGTATATCCATCCGCCGGCACACCGCGCGCTACGCGACCTGGCTCGCAAACGCATTCAACTAGTGAGAAAATCGAGCCTGGCCCCTTTAATCTCAAGGCCCGTGCCCCGGGATTTCGGCTTCAATCCCGTGCCTATTCCCCGAGTTTTGCAATAATATATAGTCAGGTTATGGTGAATCTATGGGCGAGTAGCGCTGATGACGATACAAGAAAAGTTGAGTGAAATACATAGTCTATCGGCCGCCCGTGTCGCTTGTCGGGATTGCAGCGTGTTCCAGCTGTGCCTGCCGTTGGGAATCAGCGAAGCAGATCTGATGAGGCTAGAAACCATCATCCAGCGGCGGCGTCCATTGGAACGAAACCAGCACCTCTACCGGATCGGCGACCTCTTTCATTCTATCTACGTGATCCGTTCCGGCTCCGTCAAGACCTATATCCCGACCCCCGATGGCGGCGAACAGGTCACCGGTTTTCATCTTCCGGGTGAGATCGTCGGCTTGGACGCCATTGCCAGCGGCAAACATGACTGCTCGGCACGTGCCCTGGACACGGCCAGCTTCTGTGAGCTGCCCTTCGGCCAGCTTGAAAACCTCGCCGACGAGGTGCGCAGTCTGAGTCGGCGGCTGCTGCGGGTCCTGGGCCGTGAGATCCATCAGGATCATGAGATGTTGACTATGCTGGGCAAGCCGACCGCAGAGGAGCGCCTGGCCGCATTGCTGGTCAGTTTCAGTTCCGCCTAAAGCAGCGCGGCTTTTCCAGCAGCGAATTTCGGCTCAGCATGTCGCGGCATGACATTGGCAGCTATTTGGGGCTGGCGGTAGAGACGGTGAGTCGAGTGTTCTCTCGCTTTCAGCGCCAGGGATTGTTGCGGGTGGAGCGCCGCAACATCATTTTCCACGACCTAGCCGCGTTGCAGGAGCTGGCGGGAGTCAGAACTCCTTCCTGAATTATCAATGCGTTCTTCATGGTGTCATATCGAGACGCCAAGGGTTAATGCAGCGTCATCCTGGCGAATGCCGGCATCCAGAATCGATTACCGCTGACTTCCGACTCTTCGTTCCGTGTTCGCCGGAACACGGTGCGGAAGTGATTGTGCGACAGAATCTGTTTATTTGACCAACGTACTCAACATCATTATTGATGCGCCGCGCCTGTCATATCGAGTCATCTTCGGTCAATCATCTCTAATTTTCCCTTATCCCGGGTTTTGTTGACATATGTCATTGCAGCTTCGCTGTCGCGCACTCAAAGTGAATGGCGTTGTGCAACGGTACTCGGAGCACAGACCAATTACTGACAAGAGGGGGAAGTCATGGGTATTAAAACCACACGATGGGTCGGTGGCGCAGTGCTGGCATGCGCCTTGATGGGAGCATCCGGGGCCGTCTACGCCTTGGACAAGGGCGACATACTCCTGCGCGTCCGCGCCATTGACGTCATGCCCAACGACAGCAGCAGTGAGGTCACCTCTGCGGCGGGAGCAGCGGTTCCCGGAGCCGAAGTGAGTGTCAATAGCGCGGCCTCCGTGGAGGCAGACGTCAGCTACATGTTCACCTCCAATGTCGGTTTAGAACTCATCGCGGCCACCACCAGCCATACCGTCACTGCAACGGAGTGGTGGTTAACGCTCTGGGTCTGAGTGGCGACGTTATCGGCGTGACGGGTGTATTGCCGCCGACACTCACGCTGCAATATCACTTCCGACCAAGCGCCGAGATACGCCCATACGTCGCCGTTGGGATCAACTACACGGTTATTCTATCAAGAAAAGTCAGGCCAACGGAATAGCACTGAAGATCGACAACACAGTGGGTGCCGCTGCCCAGGCCGGTCAGGATTGGGATATAAACAAAAAGTGGTTTGTAAATCTGGATCTCAAATACATAGACATGAGCACCACCGCAACCTTGTCGGACGCCGCCACTGGAGCCATGCGTATACCACCGACGTCAAGATCAATCCCTGGGTGCTGGGGCTTGGGATTGGTACGACGTTCTAACGGGATTTGCAGCGATAGCAAATACATCTTCTACTGTTGGTTACGCTCGAAATGGAAGCTGGTATTTCAGAAATTCGAGCCGCCCCATTAATCCAGCGTCACGAATATCGAGCGCCGCGGCTTGTTGTTAACGGTACGCGTGCGGTGGCCGCGGCCGCTGACATCCTCCACCAACAGGATGTCGCCGCCACGGAAACGCCGCTTCTCGCCGCCGCTGGTCTCGATTTCAATCTCACCGTCGAGCAGCACGATGTATTGGCGCTGCGGCGCGCAGTGCCAGTCGTAATCGTAGTCACTGTCATTCTCGCGGAAGATGATGTTCTTGACGGGGTGGTGTTCCGACAAGCGTCCGATGGTGCCACCATCCTTGAGCGGGATATCGATCTCGCCAAAGTGCGAGTCGCCGGCGGCATCCGCGTAGACCCGCGTGACCTTCAACGCGGCGCTCCCTTGCCGGCCTGCCAGCGATCGAGAATAGCGCGCGCCTCGTTGCGTACCGGATCCATGGATTGCGCGTGATGCGGCATCCTCGCCGCCAGCTCCAGCACGTAACCGTTGGGATCGCGAAAATAGATGGAGTGAATGAAGCCGTGATCGGAGACGCCGCGGGTCTCGATGCCCGCGGCGCGGCCCTTATCGAGCATCGGTTGCAGTACCGCCGGATCGACTTCGAGCGCGATGTGCAGGTCGTAGTCGCGCTGCGCTTTGAAATCGAACGGCGTCTCGGGGTCCTCGAAGAACGCGATGTAGGAGCCGTCGTCAAGTTCGTAGAAAGTATGCAGCACCGAGGTGTTGCGACCGGTCTTGGTTTCTGAAATCTGGATCGAACCGGCCAGGCGCAATCCGAGGAAATCCTCGTAGAATCGGCGCGTTTCCTCCGAATCGCGACAACGGTAGGCGCTGTGGTGGAGTTTTCGAATCATGGCAGTTGCTCCCTCTGTCTTCCGGCTCAGATCGATACGAACTGCTTGTCCTTGAGCGAAGCGGCAAATCCGTCGGCTACCTCATGCACCTTGCTCCAGTGCTTCAGGGCCTTCATGTTGCCGATCCAGCGCCGCACGTTGGGGTAGTCCTGATACGTGCAGTGCACCAGTTCGCCCAACGCCACCATCTCGGCGCCGACATAGTCGGCGAGCGTGAGTTTGTCGCCGCAGAGAAATTTGCGGCTGGGCCCGATCAAGTCCTTGTCGAGAATGCCGAGCCAGTGCTGGGCCTTCTGCTTACCCCAGGCAATGCTGCCGGCGTGGGCTTCATCGCTCTGGCGCTTGTGATGAGGAAACACCTGCGGGTAGACCAGACCATAGCCGTGATCCTTGTAGTAGTTGCTGTAAAACCATTCCATCGCCTCGTCGACGCGCGCCCGCTCCTTCGGGTCCTTGGGATACGCAGCCGAGCCGGTCTTGCCGGCGAGATAGCGGATGATGGCGCTGCTCTCCGTGAGGCGAAACCCATCGTCATCCAGCATCGGGACCAGGCAGTTGGGGTTGAGTGCCTTGTACTCGGGTTTGAGGTGCTCGCCAGTCATCAAATCGACGACTTGGTAGTCGAGAGCGATCCCTTCCTCGGCAGCGAACATCATTATGATGCGGCTGGTGGTCGAGGCGGGGTGGTAATAGAGCTTCATGGCGAATTCTCCAGTGGTAGACGCAGGCCAGGGTTTAGGCTGGCACCATTCTATACAGTCTCTTATTTTAGAGGAAGGCGGATAAATTCTAATATGCCTGCCTATCGGTGATCGCGTTTATATCGCTCTCGCGGCTGAGGTCGACCCGGCGCACCCAGGTGCGATTGGCGGCTGGTCATGGCTTAAAGAGATTTTTAAATGCGAGCGACCTGATACCAACTAGTTATAAGGGCTCTGACCCCTTTAACGGGGGTTGACCCCGGGGTTCATTTTATTATTCTTCGTAGGCGCCTTCGTTATGGTGTCATATGGCTTTGCCGTAATTTCGTGAGAAGTATTTCAGGGTCGGATGCCGAAATCAGTGGTTTCTGATGGCTTAGTAACCATGATTCAAATTCCTTGGCGATTGCCAAAGATGCTAATGAGCGTGAATACTCGCCTCCACCCTTCGCCAAATCCGCGCGAATTTTATCGGCGTTGAGTAAAACGAAATTAGCAAATTTTATCTGTCTTTGGCGTTCATTCATGCTCGTACGATTATCGGGTATCATCTCGACGTGATAACTATTTTTTGAATATTTCAGTACGGCGCCTGTTAATACATCGATTCCGCCTGAAGTAAGGACGGATGAAATATCAAGTACACTTACCCAATTGAATTCTTTCTCTAGATAGAACTCTTGTGTTCCATAACCTTCTTTTTCAAATTTGATAAGGGGTCCTTCCCCAATCGCACGTTTAACAGTGGTCGTTAATGGCGTTTTCCCGACGAAGCGCCCCCCAATATATACGCGGACTTGATCAGCATTCGAGCTAAAGTTGATAACATCCGTGGTGCCAGTGAATAAGGTCGCGCAACCTGGCGTTAACAAAATCGCAGCAATTCCAATTAAAAGTGCGATGCTTGAATGGGGCCTGGTCAGTATCTTGTTTATCATTCTTATCCCCTCTCATGATCGGCATAATCATTATAAAAAAATAAATAGAGTAATTCATGCGCCGCGCAATATGGCGAAATAACATTTTATCTTTTTGTCTTCTAGGTCAGTCGCCAAAAAATTATCAGGCTGGGATTGGGCTAACCTGTACTTTCGCTTCAATGAATATTTTTTGGGTAAAAATAAAAACTGCTGACTCTGCAATCAAATTATTTTCAGGTCAGAGTTTTTGCTCTGACCTGAATTGTTGCTATTCTATACAGTCTCTTATTTTATAGGAAGGCGGATAAATTATAATATGCCCGCATATCGGTGATCGCGTTTATATTCGCTTCTTCTGCGGCCTGAGATCGACCCGGCGTACCCAGGTGTGTTTGGCGGCGGGTCATGGCTTAATGAGATTTTAAAATGCGAGCGACCTGTCCCCGTAGTTGTTTTACAAACGCTTTGATAAAGTTTGACGCTATAGCTCCGGCGAGGTGGGCGGGCCAAAGGCTCAAGAAAAGGTGACAGATTTTTTCCTTGTGGCGTCGAGCCTATAGACCCTAAATTATCCGTGTTCAGCGTTTGTTCTTGTCTATTGAATTGGGTCTTTGTGTTTCAATCGAGTCTGACCCTTTTGATTAAA
>CAWEOA010000006.1:0-8080 GCA_963810615.1 uncultured Gammaproteobacteria bacterium
CTCAAGTTCGACACCGCGATCATGTCTATCTGTGGCGTGCCACCGCCGGCAGCATTGTGTTGTGCCTGATTACCGTGGGAATGGGCCGCATGAGCTGGCAACTGGCCATAAGCCGCCAGCGTGCCGTAGAAGAGCAAATCGCCCACGCCGCGCGCGTCAAATACCTCGCTTATCATGACGGCCTTACGTCGCTGCCTAATCGCAGCCTGTTCAGCGAACTGCTGGTGCAAAGTATTCATCAGGCGATTCGCTACAACCGGCGACTGGCGGTGATGTTTCTCGACCTGGATCATTTCAAAAATATCAACGACACGCTCGGACACGAGACCGGCGACCAATTGCTGCAGGAAGTCGCGGCGCGAATCAAGACCTGTCTGCGCGACAGCGATACCGTTGCGCGGCTGGGCGGCGATGAGTTCGTCGCACTGCTGCCCGAGGTCAATGAGGAGAAAGACGTGTCGACCGTAGCGCTGAAAATTCTCTCCTCCCTCGCCCGGCCATTTATCCTGGCCGGTCAGGAATGCCGCATTACGGCAAGTATCGGGATCAGTCTCTACCCGCAAGACGGTCTGGACGAGCAGACCCTGACCAAAAATGCCGATATTGCGATGTACCACGCGAAGGTGGAAGGCAAGAATAATTTCCAGTTCTTTTCCGAGAAATTGAAGACCAGCTCACTCGAGCGTCTCAACCTGGAATCGGGACTGCGGCATGCGCTGGAGAAAGGCCAATTTCAGCTTTACTACCAGGCCAAGCGGGATATCGCCAGCGGTCATATCACGGGCATGGAGGCGTTGCTGCGCTGGCAGCATCCCGACCTGGGAGAGGTCGCCCCGATGCGATTCATTCCGCTCGCGGAGGAAATGGGCTTGATAGTGCCGATCGGCAAATGGGTGCTCCGAACGGCCTGCATGCAAAGCGTGGCCTGGAAGAAGCAGGGGCTGGCCAACTTGAGCATGGCCGTCAATCTGACGGCGCGGCAGTTTACTGATGAACATCTGCTGGCGGACCTGACGACGATCCTCGCAGACACGGGCATGGACGCGCACCAGCTGGAGCTGGAAATTTCCGAAGCTCTATTGATACACGATGTTGAAACGACCTTGGGGATACTGCGCGGAATCAAGTCCCTTGGCGTCCGGTTATCCATAGACGATTTCGGTATCGGCTATTCTTCACTTACCTCGCTCAAGCAATTCCCAATCGATTCCGTCAAGATCGACCGTTCCTTCATTCGCGATGTCACCAGCATCTCCGAAAACAAGGCCCTGACCAAAGCCATTATTGCGATGGGCCGGACGCTAAGCCTCACTGTCGTGGCGCAGGGCGTGGAAACTAAGGAGCAGGCCGACTATTTGCGCCAGAACGCCTGCGACGAATACCAGGGTTTTTATCTCAACAAGCCCATGCCGGCGGATCAGATGGCCGAATTGCTGCGGGTGCAGTCGTTTACTGCTGATAAGAATGCAAGCACGAACATCTGAGGATGGGCGGGCGTCCCTCTAAAACCCATCTCAAATTTGGATTTATTTGCGTCACGAAATATTTAGCTGTTGCAGTTTAGAAAAAAAATGCTTTTAGTTCCTTCTCCCTCCGGGAGAAGGTTAGGATGAGGGGGTCAAATAATAAGGTTACAATGCATTTATCCCCCCACCCTAACCCTCTACCCTAAAGGGCATAAATCCTTGGGGGAAGAGCGAAGCAAAGGGTGCGGGAGTATAGACGCTATGTGCGAAAAAGGCCCCCGATTGATTTTGAGCAACATGCCAATTTTAATGAGATAGATTCATATCATCAGAATACGAATTGAATCGCTGCGCTGAATACGTTGATCTTGCCGCCCGTTTGATAGCCCGGCTGGGTATTGATAAATCTTCCGGTCGAACCAGTGCCGATACGAGTGTGGTCGTACTGCAATTTGAGAGCGGCATTTCTCATAAAATCCCAACGACCACCCAAGGAAATTGTGTTCTGAACAACTTTCGTGCTCAATAGCGCGTTGAGGGTGGCATTGAGGACATTGGCGGATCCGACCAGCGAGGGGGGCAGGGTTGATACCGACAAACCGGGATCGGAGAGATTATCCGCCTTCACTTGGGCATAGGTTAGGTAGGGCATGAAGTTGCCAATCCGATAACCGCCGCTGGCATACCAGGTGGGTCCTTTGCCGAATACCGAACGGGTGTCGTAATAACCCCATTCTCCCATCACGAACCACTTTCCCGGATCATAGCTTGCGCCAAGTGCCAGGACCGAGTAGGGCTTATTGGCAGCATCGTATTTGTCCGCAATCCTGATACCTTCCGGCCCATAGAGTCTGAAGGCATCGAAGAGCGCATTCACGGACTCTACCGTCACCTTGGCTTTATGGTAGGCAATGCGCAGGGTTATCGGCCCGTATTCAGCTGTATTGGATATGCCCCATAGCTTTTTTCCTTTGGCAGCACCGCCGGCCGTGAGTTTGTATTCGCCCTTGCCATAACTACCCCGCATGGTATCTACCCATTTACCAATCTTCACGCGATAACTGGCATCGATGCCGTCGCTATAGCTGATAGGAGCTATGCTATAGACTTCGACGGGCGGCCTTACCCATGGATTGGCATAGCCTACTTTTACAAAGTCGGACACAAGAAATATTGGCAGCACGGTGCGACCGGCACGAAGGCTAAAATTCGGGGTGATCTGATAATTGAAATTAGCCCACTCCACATGAGGCCGGTAGCTATTGTCGTAGTTTTGCTCCGCGATGACCTGCAGGACCGCCGACAGCTTTGGCGTGAGATTGGCAGTACCTTGTACGCCGATCAGGCTGTCGACGTCAGCGCTCCAGGTGTGGCTATGGCCGGCACCGTTAGGTTTGAAGATGTTGGTTGTAAAGTCCGCTTGGTCCTCGCTGGAATGGACTACGCCCAAGGTGCCGAAGCCACTGAACGAGAACATCGGCGGACTCAGATTATCGGCGCGCAAGCCAGCCGCGTACAGCGCCACCACAAGCAGCGCGATGCGCGTCAATATGAATGCCATGTGCTCAAGGTATTTTCGCGGGGTTACGTATTGGATAAACATGACGGACTCCGATACTTCAATGTTCACGGTAGGCGGTCGTGCTGTTCTCATCATGGCGTGCTGATGACTTTCACAGTACTGTCAAGCAATTTCCGCTCGATGTAGCCGATCTCATCCGGGTTATTAATAAGATGTTTCTTCATTTCGACGCCGTTCGACACTTCGCGCGGCGGCTGGCCCCGGCCGGTGAAGATCATCTTCGACCAATACATCTTGACCTGTGCGGAGGATTTGCCGGTGAACTGGAGGTAGAACGCATCGCGCGTGGCCGACCCTTCGGCCTGATCGATCGGCACGGCCCGACTGCCGTCGGGAAACTTGCTGGTCTTGCCGAGAAAAATATCCGCGACCTGGTTCTTGCTCAGCGCGGTCACCGGGTTCTTGGCTGAGACGACCGCGACCACCTCGGCCGTTGCCCGACCTGAGCTCAAGGCCAGTGCCAGGGCCAGTGCGATGAGGATAGGAAGGAGGTGGATTAGTTTGTTCATGCTCGTTCTCATCAGAATACGAAATCAATCGCTGCGCTGAACAGGTTGACTGTTCCGCCCGATTGATACCCTGGCTGGAGATTGCTCAACACGCCGCTCGATCCGGCGCCGATACGGGTGTGATCGTATTGCACTTTTAATGCAGTGTTCCTCGTTAATTCCCAGCGCCCACCTATGGATAGAGTGTTCTGAACCGGTTTCGTGCTTA
Organism: uncultured Gammaproteobacteria bacterium; assembly: GCA_963810615.1. GTDB lineage: Bacteria > Pseudomonadota > Gammaproteobacteria > DRLM01 > DRLM01 > JARRQJ01. The sequence continues at coordinate 3,766 of CAWEOA010000006.1, forward strand.
AGAGCGCGTTGAGGGCGGCATTGAGACCGGCCGCGGCGGGTGCGGCCAGACCGGGATCGGAGAGATTGTCCGCCTTCGCCTTGCCATACGCGAGGTAGGGCGTGAACTTCCCAAGCCGATAACCGCCGCTCAGGTACCAGCCGGTTCCTTTACCAAAGATGGAATGGGTGATTCCATGGCCCACTTCACCCATCATGAACCACTGGCCTGGATCGTAGCGTGCGCCCATTGTGATGACGGATATGGCTTTGTTGTCGACCTCGTATTTATTTGCAAGGGCAATTCCCTCTGGCCCAAACTGCCTAAACCCATCGAAAATCGGCTTGAGGCCATCCAGAGTCATATGGTTTGATTCGTAGCCTATGTGCAGAGTGGTAGCGTGGTATTCGCCTGTATAGGCCAGCCCCAACATGTGCTTCAATTTGATAGGGCCGAGATTGTTTGGTAATGTGCTGTCGCTTTGGCCGTAGTGTGCCTGCAGAAAATTCGTGATGTCACCGATGCGCATCTGGTAGCTTGCATCAACACCGTCGCTGGCGCTAACCGGGAACAGGCGATAGACCTCCAGTGGCGGACGCACAAAGGGATAGGTGTAAGCAACTTTGCGGGTGTCGGAGAGCAGAAAGGTCGGTAGTATGGTGCGACCGGCGCGAGCACTGAAATCCCGCGTGACCTGATACTGGATATTCGCCCACTCTACATGGGGCCGGTAACTATTATCGTAATTCTGCTCCGCGATGACCTGCAGGACCGCCGAGAGCTTTGGCGTGAGATCGGCGGTGCCTTGCACGCCGATCAGGCTGTCGACGTCGGCGCTCCAGGTGTGGCTGTGGCCGGCGCCGTTAGCCTTTAAAATGCTGGAGTTGAAGTCCGCCCTGTTTTCGCTGGAGTGGACAAGGCCCAGGGTGCCAAAGCCGCTGAACGAGAACATCGGCGGACCCGGATTTTCAGCGCGCGCGCCAGCCGTGTAAAGCGCCACTGCAAACAGCGCGATGCGAGTCAGTTTATATGGCATGTATTCAAGGTATTTTCGCGGGACTACGTGTCGGTTCAACATGGCGGGACTCCGGTACTTGAGGAAGCGCTAATTAATTCGTCATTCCGGGCATAGCGTAGCGGAGACCCGGAATCCAGTGCCTTTAATGCAGGGGGTTTCTGGATTCCGGTTTTCACCGGAATGACGTCAAAAGAATTAATCAGACCTTCCTTAAATCTTCACGACTGGCAGCCAATCCGCTCAGCTCATTGAGTGCTAATAATTTTCACAGTGCCGTCAACCAATTTCCGATCGATGTAGCCAATCTCATCCGGGTTATTAACGAGATGTTTCTTCATCTCGACGCCGCTCGACACTTCATGCGGCGGCTGGCCCCGGCCGGTGAAGATCATCTTCGACCAATACATCTTGACCTGCGCGGGGGATTTGCCGGTGAACCGGAGATAGAACTCATCACGCGCGGTAGTACCCTCGGACTGATCGACCGGCACGGCCCGACTGCCGTCGGGGAACTTGCTGGTCTTGCCGAGAAAAATATCCGCGACCTGGTTGTTGCTCAGCGAGGTCACCGAATTCTTGGCGGAGACGACCGCGACCACCTCGGCCGTTGCCCGACCTGAACTCAAGGCCAGTGCCAGGGCGATGATGATAGATCCGAGACGTTTTTTAATGATCATGCTTGGTCTCATCAAAATACGAAATTGATTGCTGCGCTGAACAAGTTGACCGTGCCGCCAGTTTGATACCCCGTCTGGAAATTGCTCAATACGCCGCTCGAGCCGGAGCCGATGCGGGTGTGATCGTATTGTAGCTTGAGGGCGGCGTTACTCATGAAATCCCAGCGTCCGCCGATGGATAGGGTGTTCTGAACCGGTTTCGTGCTCAGGAGCGAATTGAGGGCGGCATTGAGGCCGGCAGCGGCGGGTGCGGCCAGGCCGGGATCGAAGAGATTGTCCGCCGTCGCCTGGCCGTAGGTGAGGTAGGGAGTAAACGCCCCAAGTCGATAGCCGCCGCTCAGGTACCAGCCGGTTCCTTTGCCAAAGACGGAATGGGTATCCAAATGGCTCCATTCGCCCATCATGAACCACTGGCCGGGATCGTAGCGTGCGCCCATGGTGATGAGGGACACGGCTTTGTTGTTCACCTCGTACTTGTTCGCAAGGGAAACTCCCTCCGACCCAAATTGCCTGAACCCATCGAAAATCGGCTTGAGGCTATCCAGAGTTATGTGGCTTGATTCGTAGCCTATGTGCAGCGTAGCGGCGTTGTATTCGCCTGTATAGGACAGACCCCACATGTGCTTCGATTTGATAGAGCCGAGGCCGGCTGGTACCTTGTTTTCGTTTTTTCCGAAGCGAGCCTGCAGAATATTCATGATGTCACCGATGCGTATCTGGTAACTGGCATCAACACCGTCGCTGGCGGTAATCGGCTCCTGGCGATAGACCTCCAGTGGCGGACGCACCCATGGATAGACATAAGCCACTTTACGAGCGTCCGAAAACAGAAAGGTCGGTAATAAGGTGCGACCGGCGCGGACACTGAATTCCGGCGTGACCTGATACTGGATATTCGCCCACTCCACGTGTGGCCGGTAGCTGTTGTCGTAATTCTGCTCCGCGATGACCTGCAGGACCGCCGACAACTGTGGCGTGAGATTGGCGTTAACTTGCCCGGCAATCAGGCTGTCGACGTCGGCGCTCCAGGTGTGGCTGTGGCCGGCGCCGTTAGGCTTCAAAGTGCTGGAGGTAAAGTCCGCCTGGCGCTCGCTGGAGTGGACAACGCCCACGGTGCCGAAGCCGCTGAACGAGAACATCGATGTCGCGGACTCGTGGGCGCAAACGTCGTTGATATACAACACTGCAGCAAGCAGGGCGAAGCGAGTCGGTAAGTACAATAGGAGTTCAAGGTATTTTCGCGTGATTACGTGTTGGATCAGCATGGTCGAACTCCGATTCTCAAATGGCCATGGCTAGCAGCCAAGCTGCGCTCATCATTGGGCGCTGATAATTTTCACAGTGCCGTCAAGCAATTTCCGCTCGATGTAGCCAATATCATCCGGGTTCTCAAAGAGATGTTTCTTCATTTCGACGCCGTTCGCCACTTCATGCGGAGGCTGGCCCCGGCCGGTGAAGATCATCTTCGACCAATACATCTTGACCTGCGCGGGGGATTTACCGATGAACTTGAGGTAGAACGCATCACGCGCGGCGTTACCTTCGGCCTGATCGAGCGGCACGGCCAAACTGCCGTCGGGAAACTTGCTGGTCTTGCCGAGAAAAATATCCGCGACGTAGTTCTTGCTCAGCGCGGTCAGCGGGTTCTTGGCTGAGACGACCGCGACCACCTCGGCGGCTGCCTGACCTGAGCTCAAGGCCAGGGCCAGTGCGATGATGATAGATCCGATGCGGCTTATTATGATCATGGTTGGCCTCATCAAAATACGAAATCAATCGATGCGCTGAACAGGTTGACCGTGCCGCCCGTTTGGTACCCCGGCTGGAAATTGATCAATACGCCGCTCGAGCCGGAGCCGATGCGGGTGTGATCGTATTGCACTTTGAATGCGGTGTTCCTCGTCATTTCCCAGCGCCCGCCTATGGACAGGGTGTTCTGAACTGGATTTGTGCTCAATACTGCGTTGAGGGCGGCATTGAGACCGGCAGCAGTGCCTACCAGAGAAGGAGGTAAGGTGGACAGATTCAAACCGGGATCGGAGAGAGTGTCCGCCTTCGCCTGGCCGTAGGTGAGGTAGGGTGTAAACTCGCCAAGCCGATAGCCGCCGCTCAGGTACCAGCCGGTTGCTTTACCTGCGAAGGAATGGCTAACTAAACGGCCCCATTCCCCCGACATGAACCACTGGCCGGGATCGTAGCGTGCACCCATTGTGATTAATGATAAGGATTTATTGTCGGCAACGTATTTGTCCGCAATGGCGACGCCTTCCGGCCCGAATTGTCTGAAGGCGTCGAAAATCGGATTAAGGCCGTTCAGAGTGAAGCGTGATGATTCGTAGCCTAAGTGCAGTGTGGCGGCGCGGTATTCGCCTGTATAGGACAGACCCCACGACTGCCTCGCTTTGATAGCGCCCTGACCGCCCGGTAACTCGTTTTCGCTTTTACCGAAGTGAGCCTGTAGAGCATTGGTGACGTCACCGAGATGCATTTGGTAGGTGGCGTCCACGCCATCGCTGGCGGTGACCGGAGCCAAACGATAGACCTCCAAAGGCGGACGCACCCATGGATAGCTATAAGCCACTTTTCGGGTATCTGAGAATAAAAAGGTAGGCAGCACGGTTCGACCGGCGCGTAGACTTAA
>CAWEOA010000007.1:0-650197 GCA_963810615.1 uncultured Gammaproteobacteria bacterium
CCGGCGTGAACACGCTGACCGCCGACAACGTGGCCAACACCTGGACGATCAGCGGTGCGGACACTGGTACGGTCACGGGCATCGGCGGGACCTTCAGCCACATCGCCAACCTGACGGGCGGCAGCAACGACGACGCGTTTACGGTCGGTGCGAGCGGCAGCGTGAGCGGGTTGATCGACGGCGGTGCGCAAGTAGTGGAGTGACACGCTGGATTACTCGGCGGTGACGGCGGCGGTGACGACGAAGATCGGCACGAACTTCACCAACATCGAGAGTGTGACGGGCGACGGGATCAACGACACCCTGGTGGGCGCGGACGTGGCGAACACGTGGACGGTCAACGGTGCGAACGCCGGCACGGTGGGCACGGTCGCCTTCAGCGGCTTCAGCAACCTGACGGGCGGCACCAACACCGACGGCTTCACGCTGTCAGGCGGCACATTGAGCGGTGCGCTCAACGGCGGTACGGGCACCAACACCTTGACCGGCGACAATGTTGCGAATAGCTGGACGATCACCGGCGCGGACGCGGGTACGGTGACCGGCATCAGCGGCGGCTTCACCAATATCGCCAATCTCACCGGCGGCACCGGCACCGACAGCTTCACCCTCAATGGCGGGACCTTGAGCGGTGCGATCGACGGCGGCCTTACCGGTATCAACACCCTCATAGCAGATAATGTGGCGAACAGCTGGACGATCAGTGGCGCCGATGCCGGCACGGTGACGGGGGTCACGGGTGGTTTCACGAATATTAGTACCCTGGTAGGCGGCAACACGACAGACAGCTTTGCCTTTACGCCGGGCGGAGTCTTGAGTGGACCGCTGGATGGCGGGCTGGGCAGCGACACGCTGGACTTCTCGAGTTACGGGACGGCGGTGTCGGCGAGCCCGACAGGGACGGGCAGCGGTAATGTGTCGGGGACCCCGGATCCGATCACCTATGCGGCGGGGGATGATTACACGGGGATTGAAAGTCTGAATACCGGGGCGGGTGGTGGATTGGCCGGTCCTAACGGCCAGACCAATGTGTGGGACATCACGGGCGTCGATCAATTCACGCTGAACGGTACCACGTTCAGCGGTGTATCAACCGTATTAGGTGGTGACCAGATCGACACCTTCACGATCCAGGACGGCGGCCAGCTGACGGGTGCGACGGCGATCGACGGCGGCACAGGTGCGAACAGTATTATTTCGGTGGGTAACGCGACATGGACGCTGACGGGCGGAGATGCGGGGAGCATCACCACGACGGCGGGCGCGACGAGCTTCGTGAACATCCAGACGCTGACGGGCGGCGCGGGGAACGACAGCTTCGTGCTCAACGGCGGTACCCTGAGCGGTGCCATCAACGGTGGGCTGGGCGTAAACACCTTGACGGCGGATAACCTGGCCAATACCTGGGTGATCAACGCGGCACGGACGGCGGCACGGTCACGGGCATCACGGGCGGCTTCACCAACATCGGTAATCTGATCGGCGGCACCAATACCGACAGCTTCACGCTCAGCGGCGGTACACTCAGCGGCTCGATCGACGGTGGCCTGACCGGCGTGAACACGCTGACCGCCGACAACGTGGCCAACACCTGGACGATCAGCGGTGCGGACACTGGTACGGTCACGGGCATCGGCGGGACCTTCAGCCACATCGCCAACCTGACGGGCGGCAGCAACGACGACGCGTTTACGGTCGGTGCGAGCGGCAGCGTGAGCGGGTTGATCGACGGCGGTGCGCAAGTAGGGAGCGACACGCTGGATTACTCGGCGGTGACGGCGGCGGTGACGACGAAGATCGGCACGAACTTCACCAACATCGAGAGTGTGACGGGCGACGGGATCAACGACACCCTGGTGGGCGCGGACGTGGCGAACACGTGGACGGTCAACGGTGCGAACGCCGGCACGGTGGGCACGGTCGCCTTCAACGGCTTCAGCAACCTGACGGGCGGCACCAACACCGACGGCTTCACGCTGTCAGGCGGCACATTGAGCGGTGCGCTCAACGGCGGTACGGGCACCAACACCTTGACCGGCGACAATGTTGCGAATAGCTGGACGATCACCGGCGCGGACGCGGGTACGGTGACCGGCATCAGCGGCGGCTTCAGCAATATCGCCAATCTCACCGGCGGCACCGGCACCGACAGCTTCACCCTCAATGGCGGGACCTTGAGCGGTGCGATCGACGGCGGCCTTACCGGTATCAACACCCTCATAGCAGATAATGTGGCGAACAGCTGGACGATCAGTGGCGCCGATGCCGGCACGGTGACGGGGGTCACGGGTGGTTTCACGAATATTAGTACCCTGGTAGGCGGCAACACGACAGACAGCTTTGCCTTTACGCCGGGCGGAGTCTTGAGTGGACCGCTGGATGGCGGGCTGGGCAGCGACACGCTGGACTTCTCGAGTTACGGGACGGCGGTGTCGGCGAGCCCGACAGGGACGGGCAGCGGTAATGTGTCGGGGACCCCGGATCCGATCACCTATGCGGCGGGGGATGATTACACGGGGATTGAAAGTCTGAATACCGGGGCGGGTGGTGGATTGGCCGGTCCTAACGGCCAGACCAATGTGTGGGACATCACGGGCGTCGATCAATTCACGCTGAACGGTACCACGTTCAGCGGTGTATCAACCGTATTAGGTGGTGACCAGATCGACACCTTCACGATCCAGGACGGCGGCCAGCTGACGGGTGCGACGGCGATCGACGGCGGTACAGGCGCGAACAGTCTTATTTCGGTAGGGTAATGCGACGTGGACGCTGACGGGCGGAGATGCGGGGAGCATCACCACGACGGCGGGCGCGACGAGCTTCGTGAACATCCAGACGCTGACGGGCGGCGCGGGGAACGACAGCTTCGTGCTCAACGGCGGTACCCTGAGTGGTGCCATCAACGGTGGGCTGGGCGTAAACACCTTGACGGCGGATAACCTGGCCAATACCTGGGTGATCACCGGCACTGATGCCGGTACGGTCACGGGCATCACGGGCGGCTTCACCAACATCGGTAATCTGATCGGCGGCACCAATACCGACAGCTTCACGCTCAGCGGCGGTACGCTCAGCGGCTCGATCGACGGTGGCCTGACCGGCGTGAACACGCTGACCGCCGACAACGTGGCCAACACCTGGACGATCAGCGGTGCGGACACTGGTACGGTCACGGGCATCGGCGGCGGCTTCAGCAATATCGGTAACATCACCGGCGGCACAGGTACCGACAGTTTCACGCTAGTGGGCGGTACCTTGAGTGGTGTCATCGACGGCGGTTTTACCGGCGCCAACACGCTCACTGCGGACAATACCGCTAACACTTGGACGATCACCGCGGCGGACGCCGGTACGGTGACGGGTGTGAGTGGCGGCTTCACCAACATCGGTAATCTGATTGGCGGCACCGGCACCGACAGCTTCACGCTCAATGGCGGCACCCTGAGCGGTGCGATCAACGGTGGTCTCACCGGCGTAAATACGCTAACCGCGGACAACGTGGCGAACAGCTGGATAATCGGCGCGGCAGACGGGGGTACGGTCACGGGTATCAACGGCGGCTTTACGAATATCGCCAATCTGGTCGGCGGCAGTGCCAATGACAGTTTCATCTTAACTACTGGCACGCTGAGTGGCGCGATCGATGGCGGCTTAGGAACGAACAGTCTGACCGGGGCCGACGTGGCCAACACCTGGACGATCAGCGGAACGGATACGGGCAGTGTCACCGGCGTGGGTGGCGGCTTCAGCAATATCAGTACGCTGATCGGTGGCGGTGGTGCGGACAATTTCAGCTTCACGGGTGCGGCAGTGCTGAATGGGCCGATAGACGGTGGTCTTGGTAACGACACATTGGATTTTTCGGGTTATGGCACGACGGTCTCGGCGAGTCCGACGGTGACGGGCAGCGGTAACGTGTCGGGGACGCCGGATCCGATTGCGTATGCGGCGGGCGACGATTACACCGGCATGGAGAACGTGCTCGCCACCGGTGGCTTGTCGGGTCCCAACGGCCAGACCAATGCATGGGACATCACGGGCGTCGATCAATTTACCTTGAACGGCACGACGTTCAGCGGCGTGACGGCGGTGCTGGGCGGAGATCAGATCGACACCTTCACGATCCAGGACGGCGGTCAGCTGACGGGGGCGACGGCGATCGACGGTGGTACGGGTGCGAACAGTATTATTTCGGTGGGTAACGCGACATGGACGCTGACGGGCGGAGATGCGGGGAGCATCGCGACGACGGCGGGCGCGACGAGCTTCGTGAACATCCAGACGCTGACGGGCGGCGCGGGGAACGACAGCTTCGTGCTCAACGGCGGTACCCTGAGCGGTGCCATCAACGGTGGGCTGGGCGTAAACACCTTGACGGCGGATAACCTGGCCAATACCTGGGTGATCAATGCGGCGGACGGCGGCACGGTCACGGGCATCACGGGCGGCTTCAGCAACATCGGTAATCTGATCGGCGGCACCAATACCGACAGCTTCACGCTCAGCGGCGGCACACTGAGTGGAGCGATCGACGGCGGCCTGACCGGCGTGAACACGCTGACCGCCGACAACGTGGCCAACACCTGGACGATCAGCGGTGCGGACACTGGTACGGTCACGGGCATCGGCGGGACCTTCAGCCACATCGCCAACCTGACGGGCGGCAGCAACGATGACGCGTTTACGGTCGGTGCGAGCGGCAGCGTGAGCGGGTTGATCGACGGCGGTGCGCAAGTAGGGAGCGACACGCTGGATTACTCGGCGGTGACGGCGGCGGTGACGACGAAGATCGGCACGAACTTCACCAACATCGAGAGTGTGACGGGCGACGGGATCAACGACACCCTGGTGGGCGCGGACGTGGCGAACACGTGGACGGTCAACGGTGCGAACGCCGGGACGGTGGGCACGGTCGCCTTCAACGGCTTCAGCAACCTGACGGGCGGCACCAACACCGACGGCTTCACCCGTCAGCGGCGGCACATTGAGCGGTGCGCTCAACGGCGGTACGGGCACCAACACCTTGACCGGCGACAATGTTGCGAATAGCTGGACGATCACCGGCGCGGACGCGGGTACGGTGACCGGCATCAGCGGCGGCTTCAGCAACATCGCCAATCTCACCGGCGGCACCGGCACCGACAGCTTCACCCTCAATGGCGGGACCTTGAGTGGTGCGATCGACGGCGGTCTTACCGGTGCGAATACTTTGACGGCTGATAATACCGCCAACACCTGGACCATCAGCGGCGCGGACGCCGGTACGGTCACCGGTATCACGGGCGGCTTTACCAACATCGGTAACCTCACCGGCGGCACCGGCACCGACAGCTTCACGCTAGCAGGCGGTACCTTGAGCGGTGCGATCGACGGCGGTCTTACCGGTGCGAATACTTTGACGGCTGATAATACCGCCAACACCTGGACGATCACCGCAGCGGACGCCGGTACGGTGACAGGTGTGACCAGTGGCTTCACCAACATCGGTAATCTGATCGGCGGCACCGGCACCGACAGCTACACGCTCAGTGGCGGCACCTTGAGTGGAGCCATCGACGGTGGCGCCGGCACGAACAGTCTGACCGGCGACAATATCGCCAACACCTGGATGGTTAATGCGGCGGATGGTGGTACGGTCACCGGCATCACCGGTACCTTCACCAACATCGGTACGTTGATCGGCGGCAACAACGCCGACAGCTTCACTTTTAATCCTGGTGGAATTTTGAGTGGACCGATTGACGGCGGGCTGGGCAGCGATACCTTGGATTTCTTAAGTTATGGCACGACGGTCTCGGCGAGTCCGACGGTGACGGGCAGCGGTAACGTGTCGGGGACGCCGGATCCGATCGCGTATGCGGCGGGCGACGATTACACCGGCATGGAGAACGTGCTCGCCACCGGTGGCTTGTCGGGTCCCAACGGCCAGACCAATGCATGGGACATCACGGGCATCGATCAATTTACGTTGAACGGCACGACGTTCAGCGGCGTGACGGCGGTGCTGGGCGGAGATCAGATCGACACCTTCACGATCCAGGACGGCGGCCAGCTGACGGGTGCGACGGCGATCGACGGTGGTACGGGTGCGAACAGTATTATTTCGGTGGGTAACGCGACATGGACGCTGACGGGCGGAGATGCGGGGAGCATCACCACGACGGCGGGCGCGACGAGCTTCGTGAACATCCAGACGCTGACGGGCGGCGCGGGGAACGACAGCTTCGTGCTCAACGGCGGTACCCTGAGCGGTGCCATCAACGGTGGGCTGGGCGTAAACACCTTGACGGCGGATAACCTGGCCAATACCTGGGTGATCAATGCGGCGGACGGCGGCACGGTCACGGGCATCACGGGCGGCTTCAGCAACATCGGTAATCTGATCGGCGGCACCAATACCGACAGCTTCACGCTCAGCGGCGGCACACTGAGTGGAGCGATCGACGGCGGCCTGACCGGCGTGAACACGCTGACCGCCGACAACGTGGCCAACACCTGGACGATCAGCGGTGCGGACACTGGTACGGTCACGGGCATCGGCGGGACCTTCAGCCACATCGCCAACCTGACGGGCGGCAGTAATGATGACGCGTTCACTATCGGTGCGAGCGGCAGCGTGAGCGGGTTGATCGACGGCGGTGCGCAAGTCAGTGGAGCGACACGCTGGATTACTCGGCGGTGACGGCGGCGGTGACGACGAAGATCGGCACGAACTTCACCAACATCGAGAGTGTGACGGGCGACGGGATCAACGACACCCTGGTGGGCGCGGACGTGGCGAACACGTGGACGGTCAACGGTGCGAACGCCGGGACGGTGGGCACGGTCGCCTTCAGCGGCTTCAGCAACCTGACGGGCGGCACCAACACCGACAGCTTTACCCTGTCAGGTGGCACATTGAGTGGTGCGCTCAACGGCGGTACGGGCACCAACACCTTGACCGGCGACAATGTTGCGAATAGCTGGACGATCACCGGCGCGGACGCGGGTACGGTGACCGGCATCAGCGGCGGCTTCAGCAACATCGCCAATCTCACCGGCGGCACCGGCACCGACAGCTTCACCCTCAATGGCGGGACCTTGAGCGGTGCGATCGACGGCGGTCTTACCGGTGCGAATACTTTGACGGCTGATAATACCGCCAACACCTGGACCATCAGCGGCGCGGACGCCGGTACGGTCACCGGCATCAGCGGCGGCTTCACCAATATCGCTAATCTCACCGGCGGCACCGGCACCGACAGCTTCACGCTAGCAGGCGGTACCTTGAGCGGTGCGATCGACGGCGGTCTTACCGGTGCGAATACTTTGACGGCTGATAATACCGCCAACACCTGGACGATCACCGCAGCGGACGCCGGTACGGTGACAGGTGTGACCAGTGGCTTCACCAACATCGGTAATCTGATCGGCGGCACCGGCACCGACAGCTACACGCTCAGTGGCGGCACCTTGAGTGGAGCCATCGACGGCGGCGCCGGCACGAACAGTCTGACCGGCGACAATGTTGCTAACACCTGGGTGGTTAATGCGGCGGATGGTGGTACGGTCACCGGCATCACCGGTACCTTCACCAACATCGGTACGTTGATCGGCGGCAACAACGCCGACACCTTCACTTTTAATCCTGGTGGAATTTTGAGTGGACCGATTGACGGCGGGCTGGGCAGCGATACCTTGGATTTCTTAAGTTATGGCACGACGGTCTCGGCGAGTCCGACGGTGACGGGCAGCGGTAACGTGTCGGGGACGCCGGATCCGATCGCGTATGCGGCGGGCGACGATTACACCGGCATGGAGAACGTGCTCGCCACCGGTGGCTTGTCGGGTCCCAACGGCCAGACCAATGCATGGGACATCACGGGCATCGATCAATTCACGCTCAACGGCACGACGTATAGTGGCATGACGGCGGTAGTGGGCGGCGACCAGATCGATACCTTCACGATTGAGAACGGTGGACAACTGACAGGTGCGACGGCGATCGACGGCGGGCCGGGTGCGAACAGTATTATTTCGGTGGGTAACGCGACGTGGACGCTGACGGGCGGGGACGCGGGCAGCATCGCCACGACAGCGGGTGCGACGAACTTCGTGAGCATCCAGACGCTGACGGGTGGGGCGGGGAACGACAGCTTCGTGCTCAACGGCGGTACCCTGAGCGGTGCCATCAACGGTGGGCTGGGCGTAAACACCTTGACGGCGGATAACCTGGCCAATACCTGGGTGATCAACGCGGCGGACGGCGGCACGGTCACGGGCATTACCGGCGGCTTCACCAACATCGGTAATCTCATTGGCGGCAATGTTGGCGATACCTTTGTGCTGAACGACGGGGTGGTGACGAGCGGTTCTATCGATGGCGGTGCGGGCGCGAATACGCTGGATCTGTCGGCCTACACCACGCCGCGCAGCATATTATTGACGGCGTCGGGTGTGAATGGCTTCAGCGGCACGGAGGCCAGCATCGTCGGTGGTTTCGTGAACATCGGCGTGATGACGTTGCCGGCGACTGTAGCTAACACCCTGCAGGCTCAGGACTTGGCCAACCTGTGGACCCTAAACGGCCCCGACAGCGGTACGCTGGATACAGGCGGCAATGTGCTGAGCTTCAGCGGTGTCAACAACCTGGTGGGTGGTAGCGCGGCGGATGGTTTCACACTGGCCGGCGGTATCGTGAGTGGTTCGATCAATGGCGGTTTAGGTAGCAACACACTGACGGGCGATAACCTAGCCAATACCTGGACGATCACCGGTGCTGATACGGGTACGGTGACCGGCGTGACCGGCGGCTTCACCAACATCGGCAATCTTATCGGCGGCACTGGGACTGATAGCTTCACCTTGAGCGGCGGGACGCTGAGCGGTGCGATCAATGGCGGTCTCACTGGCGCCAACACCCTCACCGCGGACAATGCCGCCAATATTTGGACGATCACCGGTGCGGATGCGGGTACGGTGACGGGCATCGCCGGCGGCTTCACCAACATTGGCAATCTCACCGGCGGTACGGGCACTGACAGCTTCACTTTGAGCGGCGGGACGCTGAGCGGTGCGATCAATGGCGGTCTGACCGGCGCCAACACCCTCACCGCGGACAATGCCGCCAATATTTGGACGATCACCGGTGCGGATGCGGGTACGGTGACGGGCATCGCCGGCGGCTTCACCAACATTGGCAATCTCACCGGCGGTACGGGCACTGACAGCTTCACTTTGAGCGGCGGGACGCTGAGCGGTGCGATCAATGGCGGTCTGACCGGCGCCAACACCCTCACCGCGGACAATGCCGCCAATATTTGGACGATCACCGGTGCGGATGCGGGTACGGTGACGGGCATCGCCGGCGGCTTCACCAACATTGGCAATCTCACCGGCGGTACGGGCACTGACAGCTTCACGCTAGCAGGCGGTACCTTAAGCGGTGCGATCGACGGCGGTCTCACCGGTACGAATACCCTGATCGCGGACAATACGGCCAATACCTGGATGATCAGTGGTACGGATGCCGGTACGGTGACGGGAGTGGCGGGTGGTTTCACCAACCTCGGTATCCTGGTCGGCGGAAATACCACGGACAGCTTTACCTTCATGCCGGGAGGGGTATTGAGCGGCCAACTAGATGGTGGTTTGGGCAGCGATACCTTGGATTTCACGGGCTATGGGTCGGCGGTGTCGGCGAGTCCGACGGGGACGGGCAGCGGTAAGCTGTCGGGCACCCCGGATCCGATTACGTATGCGGGGACGAGTGATTACGTCAATGTTGAGAATGTCGTCGGTGTAGGCGTAGCCGGTCCCAATGGTCAGACCAACATCTGGGATGTGACCGGCTTAGATCAATTTACGCTGAACGGCACGACATTCAGCGGTGTAACCTCGGTAACGGGCGGTGATCAGGTAGACACCTTTATCATGGAGGACGCGGGCCGCATCAGTGGACAGATCGACGGTGGCCCGGGCCTGAACGACATCCAGTCGGTGGGCAACGCGATGTGGTCGCTGACGGGGGCGGACGCGGGGAGCATCGCGACGACGGCGGGCGCGACGACGTTCGTGAACATCCAGATGCTGACGGGCGGCGCGGGCAACGACAGTTTCATTATCAACGGCGGGATCTTGAGCGGCGCGATCAACGGCGGGGTGGGTGTGAACAGCCTGACCGCGGACAACCTGGCCAATACCTGGACGATCACCAGTGCGGACGCCGGTGCGGTAACCGGCATTACGGGTGGCTTCATCAATATTGCCAACCTGATCGGCGGCAGCAACACTGACAGCTTCACTCTCAGTGGTGGCAGCGTGAGCGGCTCAATTAATGGTGGTACCGGAACGAATACTCTGATTGCGGATAATGTGGCCAATACCTGGAGCATCAGTGGCGCGGACACGGGCACGGTGACGGGCGTCGCTGGCTTCAGCAACATCGCCAACCTGACGGGCGGCAGCAATAACGACGCATTCACCATCGGTGCGAGCGGCAGCGTGAGCGGATTGATCGACGGTGGTCTGCAGGTGGCGAGCGATACACTGGACTATTCGGCGGTGACAGTGGCGGTGACGACGAAGATCGGCACGAACTTCACCAACATCGAGACGGTGACGGGTGACGGGACCAACGACACCCTGGTGGGAGCGGACGTGGCGAACACTTGGGCGATCACGGGCGCGAATGCCGGAACGGTGGGTACGTTGGCCTTCAACGGCTTCAGCAACCTGACCGGCGGAACCGGCACCGACGACTTCACGCTCAGTGGCGGCACCCTGAGCGGCGCGATCGACGGCGGTCTCATCGGCGCGAATACCCTGATCGCAGACAATACCGCCAACACCTGGACGATTACCGGTACGGATGCCGGTACGGTGACCGGCATCATCGGCGGCTTCACCCACATCGGCAACCTCACCGGCGGGACTGGCACCGACAGCTTCACACTCAGCGGCGGTAGCTTAAGCGGTGCGATCGATGGTGGCCTGACCGGCGTGAACAATTTGACGGCGGACAACGTGTCGAACACCTGGGTGATAACGGCTCTGGATAGCGGCACGGTAACGGGCATCACCGGCGGCTTCAGCAACATCGGTAATCTTGCCGGTGGCACCGGCACCGACAGCTTCACGCTCAGTGGCGGCACCCTGAGCGGTGCGATCGACGGTGGACTCACAGGCGCGAATACCCTGACCGCCGACAATGCCGCCAACACCTGGGTGATAACGGCCCTGGATAGCGGTACCGTCACCGGCGTCACCGGCGGCTTCACCCACATCGGCAACCTCACCGGCGGCACTGGCACCGACAGCTTCACTCTCAGCGGCGGCACCCTGAGCGGCGCGATTAACGGCGGCGCCGGTAGCAATAGCCTCACTGGAGCTGATGTCGCGAATGCCTGGACGATCAATGGAACGGATGCCGGCAGCGTGACGGGTGTGGGTGGCGGTTTCAATAGCATTGGCACCTTGATCGGCGGCAGTGTTGCAGACAATTTCAGCTTCATTGGTACGGCGGTGTTGAGCGGCCCGGTCGATGGTGGCTTGGGTAGCGATACCATCGATTTCTCGGGGTATGCCACGCCGGTTTCGGTCGGACCTACCGGAACGGGCAGCGGCAACGTATCGGCGACACCGGATCCGATCAACTATGCAGCGGGAGACGATTACACCGGAATGGAAACCGTGATCGCCACGGGTGGGTTGATAGGACCCAACGGTCAAACCAATCTGTGGGATATCACGGCGCTGAATCAGTTCATTCTGAACGGAACGACCTATAGCGGAATGACGTCGGTGCTTGGCGGTGACCAAGTCGATATCTTTACGATAGAAAATAATGGTCGTCTGACTGGAACTCCGGCGATCGACGGTGGACCCGGTGCGAACGTGTTGCAGTCGGTGGGTGATGCTACATGGACGCTTACCGGCGGGGATGCGGGTAGCATCGCCACGTTAGCCGGTGTATCGGAGTTCGTGAACATCCAGACGCTGACGGGCGGGGCGGGTAATGATAGCTTTATCCTGAATGGCGGCTCTCTGCTGAGCGGAGCGATCAACGGCGGCTCAGGTACAAACGGTCTGACAGGCGACAACCTAGCCAGCACCTGGGTGATCAACGCGGCGAACGGCGGCAGTGTCACCGATGCGAACGGCACGGTGAGCTTCAGCAATATCGGCACGCTCACCGGCGGTACGGCGACGGACGACTACACGCTGAGCGGTGTCGGCACACTGAGCGGTGGGATTGACGGCGGCCTCACCGGTGCGAACAGCCTGACGGGCAACGACCTAGCCAGCACCTGGGTGATCAACGCGGCGAACGGCGGCAGTGTCACCGATGCGAACGGCACGGTGAGCTACAGCAATATCGGCACGCTCACCGGCGGTACGGCGACGGACGACTACACGCTGAGCGGTGTCGGCACACTGAGCGGTGGGATTGACGGCGGCCTCACCGGTGCGAACAGCCTGACGGGCAACGACCTAGCCAGCACCTGGGTGATCAACGCGGCGAACGGCGGCAGTGTCACCGATGCGAACGGCACGGTGAGCTACAGCAATATCGGCACGCTCACCGGCGGTACGGCGACGGACGACTACACGCTGAGCGGTGTCGGCACACTGAGCGGTGGGATTGACGGCGGCCTCACCGGTGCGAACAGCCTGACGGGCAACGACCTAGCCAGCACCTGGGTGATCAACGCGGCGAACGGCGGCAGTGTCACCGATGCGAACGGCACGGTGAGCTTCAGCAATATCGGCACGCTCACCGGCGGCACGGCGACGGACGACTACACGCTGAGCGGTGTCGGCACACTGAGCGGTGGGATTGACGGCGGCCTCACCGGTGCGAACAGCCTGACGGGCAACGACCTAGCCAGCACCTGGGTGATCAACGCGGCGAACGGCGGCAGTGTCACCGATGCGAACGGCACGGTGAGCTACAGCAATATCGGCACGCTCACCGGCGGTACGGCGACGGACGACTACACGCTGAGCGGTGTCGGCACACTGAGCGGTGGGATTGACGGCGGCCTCACCGGTGCGAACAGCCTGACGGGCAACGACCTAGCCAGCACCTGGGTGATCAACGCGGCGAACGGCGGCAGTGTCACCGATGCGAACGGCACGGTGAGCTACAGCAACATCGGCACGCTCACCGGCGGCACGGCGACGGACGACTACACGCTGAGCGGTGTCGGCACACTGAGCGGTGGGATTGACGGCGGCCTCACCGGTGCGAACAGCCTGACGGGCAACGACCTAGCCAGCACCTGGGTGATCAACGCGGCGAACGGCGGCAGTGTCACCGATGCGAACGGCACGGTGAGCTACAGCAATATCGGCACGCTCACCGGCGGTACGGCGACGGACGACTACACGCTGAGCGGTGTCGGCACACTGAGCGGTGGGATTGACGGCGGCCTCACCGGTGCGAACAGCCTGACGGGCAACGACCTAGCCAGCACCTGGGTGATCAACGCGGCGAACGGCGGCAGTGTCACCGATGCGAACGGCACGGTGAGCTACAGCAATATCGGCACGCTCACCGGCGGTACGGCGACGGACGACTACACGCTGAGCGGTGTCGGCACACTGAGCGGTGGGATTGACGGCGGCCTCACCGGTGCGAACAGCCTGACGGGCAACGACCTAGCCAGCACCTGGGTGATCAACGCGGCGGACGGCGGCAGTGTCACCGATGCGAACGGCATGGTGAGCTTCAGCAATATCGGCACGCTCACCGGCGGCACGGCGACGGACGACTACACGCTGAGCGGTGTCGGCACACTGAGCGGTGGGATTGACGGCGGCCTCACCGGTGCGAACAGCCTGACGGGCAACGACCTAGCCAGCACCTGGGTGATCAACGCGGCGAACGGCGGCAGTGTCACCGATGCGAACGGCACGGTGAGCTACAGCAACATCGATAATCTGATCGGTGGCAGCAGCACGGACAGCTTTGCGCTGAACGACGGTGTGGTGACGAGCGGCTCGATAGACGGCGGTGCGGGCGTGGATACCCTGGACCTGTCGTTGTACACGACGGCGCGCAGTGTGGTGCTGACGGGTTCGGGTGTGGATGGCTTCAGTGGCACGGAGGCCAGCGTGGGCGGCGGGTTTGCGAACATCGATGTAGTGACGCTGCCGGTGACCGCGATCAACAGCCTGCAGGGTCAGGACCTGGCGACCGTGTGGACGATCAGCGGTGCAAACAGCGGCACGCTGACTACGGGCGGTAATGTGCTGACCTTTACCAATGCCAACAATCTCATCGGCGGCAGTGCGACGGATGACTTCATCCTAGTCGGAGTTGGAACTGTGAGCGGGTCGATTGACGGCGGCCTCACCGGTGCGAACAGCCTGACGGGCAACGACCTAGCCAGCACCTGGGTGATCAACGCGGCGGACGGCGGCAGTGTCACCGATGCGAACGGCATGGTGAGCTTCAGCAATATCGGCACGCTCACCGGCGGCACGGCGACGGACGACTACACGCTGAGCGGTGTCGGCACACTGAGCGGTGGGATTGACGGCGGCCTCACCGGTGCGAACAGCCTGACGGGCAACGACCTAGCCAGCACCTGGGTGATCAACGCGGCGAACGGCGGCAGTGTCACCGATGCGAACGGCACGGTGAGCTACAGCAACATCGATAATCTGATCGGTGGCAGCAGCACGGACAGCTTTGCGCTGAACGACGGTGTGGTGACGAGCGGCTCGATAGACGGCGGTGCGGGCGTGGATACCCTGGACCTGTCGTTGTACACGACGGCGCGCAGTGTGGTGCTGACGGGTTCGGGTGTGGATGGCTTCAGTGGCACGGAGGCCAGCGTGGGCGGCGGGTTTGCGAACATCGATGTAGTGACGCTGCCGGTGACCGCGATCAACAGCCTGCAGGGTCAGGACCTGGCGACCGTGTGGACGATCAGCGGTGCAAACAGCGGCACGCTGACTACGGGCGGTAATGTGCTGACCTTTACCAATGCCAACAATCTCATCGGCGGCAGTGCGACGGATGACTTCATCCTAGTCGGAGTTGGAACTGTGAGCGGGTCGATTGACGGCGGCCTCACCGGTGCGAACAGCCTGACGGGCAACGACCTAGCCAGCACCTGGGTGATCAACGCGGCGGACGGCGGCAGTGTCACCGATGCGAACGGCATGGTGAGCTTCAGCAATATCGGCACGCTCACCGGCGGCACGGCGACGGACGACTACACGCTGAGCGGTGTCGGCACACTGAGCGGTGGGATTGACGGCGGCCTCACCGGTGCGAACAGCCTGACGGGCAACGACCTAGCCAGCACCTGGGTGATCAACGCGGCGAACGGCGGCAGTGTCACCGATGCGAACGGCACGGTGAGCTACAGCAACATCGATAATCTGATCGGTGGCAGCAGCACGGACAGCTTTGCGCTGAACGACGGTGTGGTGACGAGCGGCTCGATAGACGGCGGTGCGGGCGTGGATACCCTGGACCTGTCGTTGTACACGACGGCGCGCAGTGTGGTGCTGACGGGTTCGGGTGTGGATGGCTTCAGTGGCACGGAGGCCAGCGTGGGCGGCGGGTTTGCGAACATCGATGTAGTGACGCTGCCGGTGACCGCGATCAACAGCCTGCAGGGTCAGGACCTGGCGACCGTGTGGACGATCAGCGGTGCAAACAGCGGCACGCTGACTACGGGCGGTAATGTGCTGACCTTTACCAATGCCAACAATCTCATCGGCGGCAGTGCGACGGATGACTTCATCCTAGTCGGAGTTGGAACTGTGAGCGGGTCGATTGACGGCGGCCTCACCGGTGCGAACAGCCTGACGGGCAACGACCTAGCCAGCACCTGGGTGATCAACGCGGCGGACGGCGGCAGTGTCACCGATGCGAACGGCATGGTGAGCTTCAGCAATATCGGCACGCTCACCGGCGGCACGGCGACGGACGACTACACGCTGAGCGGTGTCGGCACACTGAGCGGTGGGATTGACGGCGGCCTCACCGGTGCGAACAGCCTGACGGGCAACGACCTAGCCAGCACCTGGGTGATCAACGCGGCGAACGGCGGCAGTGTCACCGATGCGAACGGCACGGTGAGCTTCAGTAATATCGGCACGCTCATCGGCGGTACGGCGACGGACGACTACACGCTGAGCGGTGTCGGCACGCTGAGTGGTTCGATAGACGGTGGAGCGGGCATCAACAGCCTGCAGGCGGCGGATGTAGCGAACAACTGGGTGGTGACCGGCAGCCGCAGCGGTACGGTGACCGGGATTGGCGTGGGTTACAGCAACATCGATAATCTGATCGGCGGCAGCGCTGCGGACAGCTTTGCGCTGAACGACGGTGTGGTGACGAGTGGCTCGATAGACGGCGGTACGGGCGTGGATACCCTGGACCTGTCGTTGTACACCACGGCGCGCAGCGTGGTGCTGACGGGGTCGGGTATTGATGGCTTCAGTGGCACGGAGGCCAGCGTGGGCGGCGGGTTTGCGAACATCAATGTAGTGACCGGGCCGGCGGCCACGGTCAATACTCTGCAGGCGCAGGATCTGCCCAATGTGTGGACGGTCAGTGGCATCAACAGTGGCACCCTGGACACGGGCGGCTATGTGCTGACCTTCAACGGCATGAATAATCTGGTCGGCGGCAGCGATGTGGATACCTTCAATTTCGTCGGTACCGCGGAGCTTGACGGTCAGGTCAACGGCGGCGCCGGCAGCGATACCCTGAATTTCCTCGGCTACAGTGTGCCCGTCTCCATAAGTCCTACCGGCGTCGGGACCGGAGACGCAATAGCGATCCCGGATCCCATCATTAATGCGGGTGGTGACGATTACATTGGGATAGAAGTCGTGATGGCCTCCGGCAGCTTGATCGGTCCCAACGGTCAGGATAATAACTGGGATATAACGGGTGTGAATCAGATCACCTTCCTGGGGACCTCATTCATCGGATTGGATTCCATTATCGGCGGTGATCAGATAGATACCTTCAAAATGGAGGACGGCGGCCAGCTGACCGGCACAATGGGCATCGACGGTGGTCCTGGCAACAACATTATCCAGTCCGTGGGTAACGCCACGTGGACGATCACGGGTGGTGCCGACGGCGACATTGCCACCACGGCCGGTGCTACTACCTTCACTAATGTCCAAGACCTCAGTGGTGGTGCCGGTAACGACAATTTCGTCGTCACCGACGCAGTGGTGTTTACGGGTAGCATCGATGGTGGGACAGGTACTGACACGCTGGATCTGTCGGCCTACACCACGGATCGCAACGTGCTGATAACCGGCTCCGGTG
The DNA here is from genome assembly GCA_963810615.1 of uncultured Gammaproteobacteria bacterium. GTDB lineage: Bacteria > Pseudomonadota > Gammaproteobacteria > DRLM01 > DRLM01 > JARRQJ01. The sequence continues at coordinate 17,294 of CAWEOA010000007.1, forward strand.
TCGATGGCTTCAACGGCACGGAGGCCAGTATCGCCGGCGGCTTCGCCAACATCGATGTGGTGACGGCACCGGTGGCGACGCTTAACACCCTGCAGGGCGAGAATCTGGACAATCTGTGGACGGTGAGCGCAGCCAACACCGGCACCTTGAATACAGCCGGCAATATCCTGGCCTTTAACAACTTTGGCACACTCAAGGGCGGCATCGGCATCGATACTTTCGATCTCGCCGCCGGGGTGAGCGGCCAGATAGATGGCGGCGGTTTGGGGACGGATGCGGATGTGCTTAACGTTACCGGCGACTTCACGACCCCGGGCAGTGCCTTTAATGTCACCGACGTGGAAACCGTGGCGGATAGCGGCGGCTTCACCGTCACTACGACGGACGTTGTGATCAACAATGCCGCCACCACCATCGGCACCGCCTTGGCGCCGCTCAAGATCCAGGCCGCCACCTTGAGCATCATCGGCACCAATACCGATGCCTATATCAATGAGGTGGATGCTATCGATCTTGCCGGTATCAATCTCGGCGGCGTCTTCGATTTGGCCGCGGGCGGGACCATCACCCAGAGCGGCGCCGTGCACGTCACCGGTCTCACCACCTTGGCGGCGGGCGCCCTCAATGACATCATTTTGAACGATGTCACCAATACCTTCAGCACCGTCGGAATCGTCTCGGGCAATAACGTGACGCTGCGCGATGCGGACGCCCTCGACCTGGCGGCCTCCACGGTTAGCGGTAATCTGGATGTCGCGACCGGCGGCGCGATCACTCAGAGCGGTGCTGTGAGCGTTGCCGGAACAAGCAGCTTCAACGCCGGTGCCAATCCCATCACCTTGGGCAACGCCGCTAACGACTTTGTGGGTGCGGTGTCCTTGAACAACAGCGGCGCCAACGACGTGGTGTTGACCGATGCCAACGGCCTGATCCTGGGGACATCGACGCTGGGCAGCGGGGCGCTGACCGTCAACGCGGTGGGCATCACCCAGGTCGGGCCGATCATCCAGGCCGCAGGCGCCGGTGCCGCGGTGTTCAACGGCGGCGCGGGCGTCATTGACTTAAGTAATGCGGGCAACGACTTCACCGGTCCGGTGTCGTTGAACAACAGCGGCGCCAACGACGTGGTGCTGACCGATGCCAACGGCCTGATCCTGGGGACATCGACGCTGGGCAGCGGGGCGCTGACCGTCAACGCGGTGGTCATCACCCAGGTCGGGCCGATCATCCAGGCCGCAGGCGCCGGTGCCGCGGTGTTCAACGGCGGCGCGGGCGTTATTGACTTAAGTAATGCGGGCAACGATTTCACCGGTCCGGTGTCCTTGAACAACAGCGGCGCCAATGACGTGGTGCTGACCGATGCCAACGGCCTGATCCTGGGGACATCGACGCTGGGCAGCGGGGCGCTGACCGTCAACGCGGTGGGCATCACCCAGGTCGGGCCGATCATCCAGGCCGCAGGCGCCGGTGCCGCGGTGTTCAACGGCGGCGCGGGCGTTATTGACTTAAGTAATGCGGGCAACGATTTCACCGGTCCGGTGTCCTTGAACAACAGCGGCGCCAATGACGCAACGGTCACCGACAGCAATGCCATCGATCTGGGTACGTCGACGGTGGGCGGTAACCTGGTGGTGACGGCACACGGCAACATCACCGAATCCGGGGTGTTGACGGTGGCCGGCACCTCAACCTTCATCATCGATACCGCGACCCTGGCCGATGTCCTGCTCGGTACGCAACTCAATGACCTGGCCGGTGCGGTGACGATCGCCACGATCAATGGCGGTACGACATACGATATCAATCTACGTAACGTCAATTCGGGTGCGACGATTGCCGGCCTGCCGGCCACTGCGCATGATTTGACCATTACCCATGATATTGCGCCCGTAAGCTTATTGGGCATCACCTTGTCGGGGAATATGGTGATCACCGCAGGCGGTGTTACCGCTGGAGGTGTCGCCATCGACGAAACCGGGGTCTTGACCGTGGCGGGCACCTCCATCTTCACCGTTGATACCGTACAGCAGGCCGATGTCCTGCTCGATACCCAGCCCAATGACTTTGCCGGTGCGGTGACGATCAGCACGCTCAATGGCGGTACGATCCGCGACGTTGGACTGCGCAATGTCAATCCGAGCGCGAACTTGGCCGGGGTTCCGACCATTCTGCGCAATCTGACGATCATCTTCGACAATGCGCCGGTGGTGCTACCCTTGACCACCCTGACCGGCAACCTGGACGTTATCGCCGGCGGCGACATCAGCCAGGTGGGCGTGGTGACCGTCGCGGGCACCAGCAGCCTGAACGCCGGCCCCCATGCCATTACGCTGGATAACCCCAATAACGATTTCGGCGGCGCGGTAATGCTCATCAACACCGGCCCCAACAACATCGTCATCACCGACGTCAACGCCATAGTCTTCGGGAACTCGACCATCGGTTCCGGTACGCTCACCGTCAACGCGGTGGGTATCACCCAGACCGGACCCATCATCCAAGAGGCCGCTGCCGGTGCGGCGACCTTCAACAGTGGCTCAGGCGCCATCGTTCTGACCGATCCCGGTAATGACTTTACCGGGCCGGTATCGCTCAACACCAGCGGCAGCGCCGACGCTAGTGTCGTCGACAGCAACGCCATCGACCTGGGGAATTCGATGGTGGCGGGTAATTTGGCGGTGACCGCCAGCGGAGATATCACTGAATCCGGATTGCTGACGGTCGCCGGCACGTCGACGTTCACCGTCGACACCGCGCAAAATGCCGATGTATGGTTGGCGCCCGATCCGCCTTATCCGCCCGGTCCGACCGATCACGCCAACAATCTTGCCGGCGCGGTGACGATTACAACCGTGAACGGCGGGACGATCCGTGATATCGGCTTACGTAATATCAGCCCCACGGCGAGTCTTGCGGGCGTGCCGACCGTCGCGCGCAATTTGACGATTATCTTTGACAACGCGTCGGTGAATTTGCCGGTGACCACGCTGAGTCTCGACGCAAGTAACATAGGCGGGAACCTTGTGGTCCTCGCGGGCGGGAGCATTACGCAGACCGGCGTGTTGACCATAGCGGGCACGGCAACCTTCGCCATCGACGGTGCGCAACAGGCTGATGTTATCCTCGGCCCGGTGTATCCCAACGATATCGCCGGCCTGGTGACGATCACGACCTATAATGGCGGTACGATTCGCGACATCAATCTGCGCAATATCAACGTCAACGCCAATCTTCTGGGCATGCCCAATACGGCGCGCAATTTCACCATTCTCTTTGACAATGCGCCGGTCATACTGCCCACACTTACTTTGACGGGCTTTTTGGATATCACCGCGGGCGGCGTGACCCCCACGCTCACGAGCGGCGCGCTTCCCGCGAATTTAGCCATCACTCAAACCGGTATATTGACTGTGGCGGGCACTTCCACCTTCACTGTTGATGCCGTACAGAATGCTGATGTGTGGCTTGCCCCCTATCCTCCTTATCCCCCGGCACCGCTAGATCATGCAAATGATCTTGCCGGCGCGGTGACGATTACCACGATCAACGGCGGAACGATCCGAGATGTCGGGTTGCGCAATATCAATCCGAGTGCAAATTTGGCTGGCGTGCCAACCATTCTGCGCAATCTGACGATTATTTTTGATAACGCACCAGTGGTGCTGCCCTTGACCACCCTGACCGGCAATCTGGTGGTCATCGCCGGTGGCGACATCAGCCAGGTGGGCGTGGTGACCGTAGCGGGCACCAGCAGCCTCAATGCCGGCCCCCATGCCATTACGCTGGATAACCCTAATAACGATTTTGGCGGCGCGGTAATGATGATCAATACCGGTCTCAACAACATCGTCATCACCGACGTCAACAATATTATCTTCGGGACCTCGACCATAGGTTCCGGTACGTTGACCGTCAATGCGATAGGCATCACGCAGATCGGACCGATCACTCAAGAGGCTGCGGCCGGTGCGGCGACCTTCAACAGTGGCTCAGGCGCCATCGTTCTGACCGATCCCGGTAATGACTTTACCGGGCCGGTGATTCTCAACACCACCGTGAGCGCCGATGCCAGCGTGGTCGACAGCAATGAGATTATCCTCGGGGCGTCCACGGTGGCGGGCAGCCTGTTTGTGACCGCCCACGGCGATATTACGCAGGTGGGTGTGTTGTTTGTGAGCGGTGCGGCGACATTTACGATGGGTACCGTGGACCCGCTGGTTTACCCGAATGGCGCGGATATATTGCTTGATACCCAGCTCAACGATATTGCCGGTTTGCTGACGATCCAACCTGTCAACGACCCCGCGGACCTTACCGTCCCGCCCGCTGTCCCTGCTATCCGTGATATAGGCCTGCGTAATATCAACCCCGGGGCAAATCTCTTAGGGATTTCTCCGCCCATTTATGCCCGTAACTTCACCATCTATTTCGATAACGCACCGGTCATCCTGCCTGAGACCACTTTGTCGGGCTACATGGACATAACCGCCGGCGGTGTGACCGCCGCGAGTACCGCCATCACCGAGACCGGGGTGTTGACGGTGGCGGGCACGTCCATCTTCAAGGTGGATACCGTGCAGCAGGCTGATGTCTTGCTTGATATTGAGCCCAACGATCTTGCCGGCGCTGTGACGATCACAACGATCAATGGCGGCACCATCAGAGACGTTGGGTTGCGTAACGTCAATCCGGGCGCAAACCTGATAGGTGTGCCCACGATTCTGCGCAATTTGACGATCATATTCGATAATGCCGCCGTCAATCTGCCTTTGACCACCCTCACGGGTAATTTGGCGGTCTACGCCGGCGGTGGCCCTATTACGCAGAGCGATGTATTGACCGTAGCGGGCACCAGTTACCTTGCCGCCAATGCCAACAGCATTACCCTGACCAATCCCGCCAACAGTTTCGGCGGTTCGATATCGATGTTTACTCTGGCATTCGTGACGCCCACGACCGATCCCGCAACGGTGATAACCCGCCTGCATTCCGCATCGATCACGGCTGTGGGCAATATCGACCTGGGGCCGGCGGTGATACCCGCTACCATTCCCTTGCCGGCCAATCCGTTCACCGACGGTTCATACAGCGTGGACGGTTTCGACCATGCGGATGTGAGCGTGGACGGACATCTGAGTCTTGTCGCTTCGGGCGGCAACATCACCGACAGTGGCTTGGTGCTTTATTATTACGGTGGCACTTTCCAGGTGGACGGCGGCTATTCCATAATCCTGGATAACAATCCCTTGTTCCGTGTCTATATCGCCGGTTCGGGCGGGACGACGATTTCGGCGCCGGAGACCTCGCTCACTCTGATTACCGGCCGTGTCCAGAATATTGCGCAGAGCGTCCAGGTTTTGTTCGTGGATCCCACTTACTTCTTCAATAATTTGGATTTGTACACCCTGCCGGGTGATACCATATTGTCGAAACCCCCCGCTGAAATTATATTGCGCCGTATTTTCAGGTAAATCATCGTCGCCGGGCAGTTCGAGCTCCTCGATCCTAGCTTTGTATGCCGCAGATCGTTTATGTTAATAAGGGTATGGGTTGGCGACGGCTGTTGTCGGCATGCCTGGCAAGCTTATTTTAGGAAGGTGTATCGCATGGAACCGGCGAGTACCCTGAGGGACGTTAAGTTACTTGATGTTATTGCCGTCCTGGGACGACATTGGAAATTTATCGAGAGTATTCTTAGGGTAATGCGCAAGCGATGAGTGATATCCATTGGCGTCCCGATCCTTTTCCGGCTTTATCCATAGTAGTCAGGCGCACCGTCATATTGTTGCTGATATGGCCTTTGCCGGGAATTGCCCAGGACGATCTGCCTGTCTTCCCGGATGAAACGAGTTATTTCAATTGGCTTGACAAGCCTCGCGACTATATTTCGAATAGCTTCGTTTCTCTATCCACCAGGGTGGACAGGTTTTTCGCCGATGAGCGGGTATTCCAGGAGTCCCGTACAAGTTACTTGAGATTTTACGGAGACTTGGTATTCAAAAAGTCCGGGTCAAGCGACTTCAACCCCCAGTTGCAGGCCAAGGTGGTGTTGCCGGCATTGGAAAAACGCCTGCATATATTGCTTGAAAGCAACAGCGACGTCACAGGTGCGACGCCGACCTCATCCGTGCCCACGCAAAGCGGTGCGCCGAAAGTAAATGTGCCGGGCGATTTTAGAGCCGCGGTCCAAGTACTGGTAACCGATTCGCCGCATTGGAATATCAATACCGATGCCGGACTCAGGTTTCATGGACTTTCCTTGCCGCCCTTTTTCAGGGTGCGGGCATCTCGTGTTCAAACTGTGCATCAATGGCAATTCCGCTTTACCGAAGCTGCGTATTGGTATGAGCAAAGTGGAATGGGGGAAAGCACGCTATATGATGCCGATTACAAATTCAGTGACAAATATTTAGGCCGTTCGCGCACCCAGGCGATCTGGAGCGATCATGATCAGCGCTTCGATTTTGAACAGAGTTTCTTTCTGTTCAATCCTATCGATGACAGCCATGCATTGTCCTATCAAACGAGCGTGTATGGCCAGAGCCAGCCCAATTCCCATGTAACAGCCTATGCGATCAGCACGACCTGGCGAACGCGTATTCATCGCGAATGGCTATTTCTCGATATTCAGCCGGGACTTTCCTGGCCGGAAACGGATTCTTTCCATTTCACTCCCACCATATTGCTGCGGGTAGAGGCCGTGTTCGGTGATCTGGCGTGCGGCTGTTACGGGATGTGACGAGTTTCATTTCCGACTCGACCGTTTGCCGCTGCCGCGCTATTTCGGCAACAAGGTTTGCAAGACGGGCCAGACGTTATCCAGCATAACGCCCTGGGCCGCGGCAATCGGGTGGATGCCGTCGGCCTGGAATAAATCGCGTCGATCTTCCAATCCCGCCAGCAGAAACGGTACCCAGGCGACATGGTATTTGTCAGCGAGGCGTTTATAGACATTTTGGAAGTTGCGGGTATAGGCCGGGCCGTAATTGGGCGGCAGGCGCATGCCGAGCAATACTACTTGGATATCGCGGTGCAGAGATGCAGTGATGATATGATCGAGATTGTCGTACATCTCCGTGAGCGGCAATCCGCGCAGGCCATCGTTCCCACCCAGTTCCACGATGAGGATATCTGGGTGATGACGTTGCAGCAGCGGGACGACCCGGCTGCGTCCGCCGGCGGTGGTTTCACCGCTGATGCTGGCATTGATGGTTTGACAGGTGGGGCACTGCCGTTGCAGGCGCTCTTCGAGTAAGCTCACCCATCCCTGTTTCTGATCGATGCCATGAGCGGCACTTATACTGTCACCTAATACCAGGAGGGTGGTGGCGGAAAAGCCGGGAAGGGGCAGCCACAGCAGTAAAAATAGCAGGAGTCGTTTCGGCATGTCGTATTCGCAGTCACAGGCGGTCATTGTTACCGAGAAGCTGGGCAAACGGGTCATGCTGCCCGAAGGTGAACTCACCTTGCTCGGAGACATCGATCTTAGCATCTTCCCCGGTGAGGCGGTGGCCGTGGTGGGCGCGTCGGGGGCGGGCAAGTCCACCTTGTTGAGCCTGTTGGCGGGGATGGATACACCCAGCAGCGGCAGTGTCTATTTGGACGGCGTGGAACTCTCCGCCCTGGATGAAGACGGCCGGGCGCGCTTGCGCGCGGCGCGGGTGGGTTTTGTTTTTCAGGCCTTTCACCTTTTGCCCAATCTGACTGCCTTGGAGAATGTAATGCTGCCGCTAGAGCTAGCCCGTCATGGTGATGCCGGTGCTGCGGCGCACGAGGCCTTGGAACGGGTGGGCCTGGCCCAGCGCCTGAGGCATTATCCCAAGCAGTTGTCCGGCGGGGAGCAGCAGCGGGTGGCCTTGGCCCGCGCCTTCGCCCCTCAGCCCAAGGTGTTGTTCGCCGACGAGCCCACCGGCAATCTGGATAGCGCTACCGGTCAACGTATCATCGACTTGCTGTTTGCCATGAATCGGGAACATACCACGACCCTGGTGCTGGTGACCCACGATGAACAACTGGCGCAACGCTGCAGCCGACGTCTGGAGTTGGAAGCGGGCCGGCTCAAGGGGATGCAATGAAGCACCTAGCCTTGGCCTTGCGCCTGCTCGGCCGGGATTTGCGGTCCGGCGAAGTCCGGGTGCTGGCGCTGGCGGTGGTGATCGCGGTGGCCAGCGTCACCTCCGTAGGTTTTTTCACCGACCGTATTCAGCAGTTACTGGAACGCCAGGCCAATGTGTTGATGGGGGCGGATCTGGTAATAGCGGCGGATCATGTGCTGGGTGCCGATTTGTCCCGCGCCGCGCGGCAACGCGGCTTGCGCACGGCGCAGACCGTGAGTTTCCTGAGCATGGTGCAGGCCAGCGGGCGCAATCAGCTCACGGCGGTAAAGGCGGTGAGCGCCGCTTATCCGCTGCGCGGCGAGCTGCGTATCGCTCCGCAACGCTTCGTCCCTGATCATGTGGCGCAGACCATTCCCGTGCGCGGCACGGTTTGGGCCGACGAACGTTTATTGGGTGAGTTGGGCATACAGGTGGGCGATCACATTACCGTGGGCGATGCGGTGTTCAGCCTGGCGGCGGTGATCAGCCACGAACCGGATCGCGGCGGCTCGCTGTTCAGCATCGCGCCGCGCCTGCTGATGAACCAGGATGATGTGGCGGCGACGGGTTTGATTCAACCCGCCAGCCGCGTGCACTACCGGCTGCTGGTGGCGGGAGATGCGGCGGCCTTGAAGAATTATCGCGAGGCGATAGCACCCAAGCTGGCGCGCGGCGAACGTCTTGAGACGGTGGAAGACGCCCGTCCGGAGATGCGTACCGCCTTGGAACGGGCGCGACAGTTTCTGGGCTTGGCGAGCATGGTGAGCGTCATACTGGCCGGGGTGGCGATGGCCATGGCCGCACGCCGCTTCGTTGCCCGCCATTTGGATAATGTCGCGATCCTGCGCACCTTCGGCGCTACGCAAAGGGATATTGCGGCATTGTACGGCTGGCAATTATTGGCATTGGGTCTGGCGGGCAGCGCGTTGGGTTGTGTCACCGGCTACATCGCCCAGGGTTTGCTGGGCGACATCCTGGGTACGCTGGCCGCATCGGCCTTACCGGCGCCCTCCTGGTTTCCGGTGCTCATCGGGATGTTGGTCGGCTTGATCACCCTGGCCGCGTTCACCGTGCCGCCGCTGATGCATTTGCGGCGCGTACCTACCTTGCGGGTATTACGCCATGACATGGGCGCGCTGCCCGGACCGAGCAGGGGCGCCTATCTTGTGGGCGTGGCGGCGCTGGCGATGATTACAGTGTGGCAGGCCGATAATCTGCGTCTCGGCTTGATGGTGCTGGGGGGCAGCGCGGCGACCATAATGGTATTAGCGCTCGCCGCCGCCGCGGTCATGGCCTTATTGAAACGCCTGGGTCACCGGGCCAGCGGAGTGTGGCGCTTTGGCATAGCCAATCTGACGCGGCGTTCCCAGGGCAGCGTGGTGCAGGTGGTGGCCTTCGGGGTGGGGATGCTGGCGTTGCTATTGCTGGGCGTGGTGCGCGTGGACCTGCTCGCGGACTGGCAGGCCAGTCTGCCGCCCCAGGCGCCGAACCGTTTCCTCATCAATATTCAGCCCGAACAGGTCAAGCCGCTCACGGCCTTCTTCAAGGCCAATAATTTTGCCGGTACGGATCTGTTCCCCATGGTGCGCGGCCGCCTAACCGCCATCAATGCCAAGCCGGTCGTGCCGGAAAACTATCAGGACCAGCGTGCCCGGCGGCTGGTGGAGCGGGAATTCAATCTGTCGTGGGCCAAGGCGCTGCAATCGGACAATAGTATCGTCGCCGGCCGCTGGTGGAGCAGCGCCGATGCCGCTCAACCCTTATTGTCGGTGGAAGAGGGCATCGCCAAGACCTTGGGGATAGCCGTGGGTGATACTCTCAGCTATCAGATCGGCGGAGAAATGTTCACTGCGCGCGTCGCGAACCTGCGCAAAGTGGCCTGGGACAGTTTTCACGTGAATTTTTTCGTGATTGCCTCGCCCGCTTCCCTGGATGGCTTTCCCACCAGCTATATCACCAGTTTCTATTTACCGGTGGGTAAAGAGGCGTTCCTGGGGCGCATGGTGCAGCGCTTTCCCAATGTCACGGTCATTGATGTGGCGGCGATCATGGCCCAGGTACGCCAGGTGATCGAACGGGTGACCCTGGCCTTGGAGTATGTGTTCGGTTTTACGGTCTTGGCCGGCTTGATGGTGCTGTACGCCGCCATTCAATCATCCCTGGACGAGCGCCTGCTGGAGGGGGCGGTATTGCGCACCCTGGGGGCCGGTCGCCGTCAATTGTTGGGCGGCATGGCGGTGGAATTCGCCGGAATCGGCCTGATCGCCGGCCTGATCGCCGCCTCCGGGGCCGCCGCCGCCGGTTATATGCTGGCCGAGCACCTGTTCCACTTCAGCTATCACGTGAATGTCGCCTTGTGGTGGTGGGGCGGTGCGGGCGGGGCGCTCAGCGTGGCCGTCGCCGGGCTATGGGGCACGCGCTTCATCCTGCGTCGCCCGCCTTGGCAGACCCTGCGTGAATTGCAAGGGGCATGATCCTTAATGGATTGTTCTACGGCGGTGTGACGTGGTATTTTCCTTGGTAATTATTTCGGGAGAGGGGACAGCATGCTGCGTTGCTTGATTTGCGCGCTGAGTCTGGTTGCGGCCACGGCTTATGGCCAAGCGGGAACCCAAGCCCCGCAACCCGCCGGGAAGGCGACGGTCCTGACCACCGCCTACGGTACCCAGTTCGATGCCTATGTCACCGGCCCCGAGGATGCCTCGCGGGCGGTGTTGCTGCTGCACGACCGTTATGGGTTCGATGAACAGGCGCGGGATTGGGCGGACCGTTTTGCCGGCCTGGGTTACCGTGCCCTGGCCATTGATCTCTATGATGGACGCCATGCCAAGACGTGGGAGCATGCCACCTCCATCATGAATTCCATCGATCAGGTGTGGGCGGATTCGGACATCTCGGCGGCCTTGCATTATCTCAAGGAAAATAAGCCGCAGCGCAAAGTGGTGATTTTGGGCTGGGATTACGGCGGAACCGAAGCCTTGCTCGCAACTCTGAACGATCCCGCTGCGGTGGCGGCGACCATTGCCTTGTACCCCACGCACCTGAATACCACCCCATCGTCGCCTGAAACCGTCGACAGCCCCATGATGCTCATATTGGCGAAACGCGATCCGGAATTGAAGATCCGGCCGAGTCAGCCCTCAAAAGGCAGCGTGGGTAAAGCCGGCGCGAATTTTATCGTCCTGGGCCTGGATGCCCTGGCAAATATGCGTGAAATCGCTGCCGTATTGAGGTCGAGAATGGATATCGATGTAATCGGCTTGAATGCCGACCGGGGATTCAGCGATCCGCTCAGTAAGAATTATGATGTGGCCGCAACGGCCTCGGCGTGGAAAGAAACCCAGGATTTTCTGTCTCGCCATGTGACGCCTTGAGGGGATGCTCTCCCGGAGGCGCCATTCCCGGGGTGGTCTTAAGGCCACGGCAATAATCTGCTCGTTCTCTCTTGACCTATCACCGTGTTATCATTACCGTTCTTTGGTTATTTTAGGCCGTAATTTAGCATTTGCCCGTTTTTGCGGGTTTTTTTGTCTTATACAGGAACTATTGTGGAATTGACCGGAGCCGAGATTGTCGTTCAGAGCCTGAAGGATGAGGGCGTCGAGTATGTGTTCGGTTACCCCGGCGGGGCGGTGCTGCACATCTATGATGCCTTGTTCCGGCAAGGGGACGTCAAACATATCCTGGTGCGTCACGAGCAAGGGGCGACCCATGCGGCGGACGGTTATGCCCGCGCCACCGGCCGGCCCGGCGTGGTGTTGGTGACCTCGGGGCCCGGCGCCACCAATGCGGTTACCGGCATCGCCACGGCCTATATGGATTCCATACCCATGGTGATCCTCACCGGGCAGGTCCCTACCGCCTTGATCGGCAACGATGCCTTCCAGGAAGTGGACAATGTCGGCATCACCCGGCCGTGCGTCAAGCACAACTTCTTGGTGAAGGACGTGAAGGACCTGGCGGAGACCATCAAGAAGGCCTTTTACATCGCTGCCACCGGCCGGCCCGGCCCCGTGCTGGTGGACATCCCCAAAGACGTCACCGCCAACAAGGCCGAATACGCCTATCCCGATTCGGTCTCGGTGCGCTCTTATAATCCCGTGACCAAAGGCCACCCCGGGCAGATCAAAAAGGCCGTGGACCTGATGCTGTCCGCCAAGCGTCCCATGCTCTATACCGGTGGCGGCGTTATCCTGGCGAACGCCGCCGGCGCCCTCACCGAATTGACCCGTACGCTGGGTTTTCCCATCACCAATACCCTGATGGGCCTGGGCGCTTACCCCGCCACCGACAAGCAGTTTCTGGGCATGCTGGGCATGCACGGCACCTACGAGGCCAATATGGCCATGCATCATTGCGACGTGCTCATCGCCATCGGTGCGCGCTTCGACGACCGGGTGACGGGTAACGTCAAGAAGTTCTGTCCCACCGCCGAGATCGTGCACGTGGATATCGATCCCTCGTCCATCTCCAAGAACGTCAAGGTGCATGTGCCCATCGTCGGGGCGGTGGATCTGGTATTGAACGATATGATCCGACTGGTCAAGGACGGCAAGCGCCAGCCCGACCAGGATGCGCTGGCGGCGTGGTGGCAGCAGATCGAAGAATGGCGGGCCATGGACTGCCTGAAATACGATCGCAACTCCGAGATCATCAAGCCGCAGTACGTACTGGAAAAACTCTACGAGATCACCGGCGGCAACGCCTTCGTCACCTCCGATGTGGGCCAGCATCAGATGTGGGCGGCGCAATATTACAAATTCGACAAGCCCAGACGCTGGATCAATTCCGGCGGTTTGGGCACCATGGGCTTCGGCCTGCCGGCGGCGATGGGCGTGCAACTGGCCCATCCCGACGACATCGTGGCCTGTGTCACCGGCGAGGGCAGCATCCAAATGTGTATTCAGGAACTGTCCACCTGTTTTCAATACAAGCTGCCCATCAAGGTCGTGAACCTCAATAACCGTTATCTAGGCATGGTGCGGCAATGGCAGGAGTTTTTCTATCAGGGTCGGTATGCCATGTCCTACATGGATTCCCTGCCGGATTTCGTCAAATTGGCCGAGGCCTATGGTCACGTCGGCATGAAGATCGAAAAACCCGGCGATGTGGAAGGTGCGCTGAAAGAGGCGGTGGCCCTCAAGGACCGACTGGTGTTTATGGACTTCATTACCGATCAGACCGAGAATGTCTATCCCATGATCCCGGCCGGCGCGGGCCTCAATGAAATGATATTGGTATAAAATGATACGCTCTCGGCGGTCAGCTATCAGTAAGGGCACTAAGCTGATAGCCAACAGCTGAAGGCTGAAAGCGCTTATATGCGACATATAATTTCCATACTGTTAGAAAACGAGGCGGGCGCCTTGAGCCGGGTGGCGGGTCTGTTCTCTGCCCGCGGTTATAACATCCAGTCGTTGACGGTGGCGCCGACCGAGGAACCTTCGTTGTCGCGCCTGACCCTGGTGACGTCCGGTTCGGACGAGATCATCGAGCAGATCACCAAGCAGCTCAACAAGCTGGTGGACGTGGTGAAGCTGGTCGACCTCACCGAGGGACCGTACATCGAACGCGAAATGATGCTGATCAAGGTGCAGGCCGCGGCTGAAGGGCGCAATGAATTAAAGCGGCTCACGGATATATTCCGCGGCCGTATCATCGATGTCACGCCGACCACCTATGTCATCGAATTGACCGGCACCGGCGATAAACTGGACGCCTACATCGAGGCGGTGGGCGCGGGACTGATCCTGGAAACGGTGCGTTCCGGGGTGTCGGGCATCGCGCGCGGCGAAAAGAGTTTACATTTATAAGCGATCGGCTATGCGCTGTCAGTCCGTGGCTAATAGCCGAAGACTGAGAGCTGATAGCTTAAAACCCAGAGGGAATCATGCAATGAACGTTTATTACGATAAAGACGCCGACTTATCCATTATTCGCGGCAAGAAGGTCACCATTCTCGGCTACGGTTCGCAGGGGCATGCCCATGCCAACAACCTGAAGGATTCCGGGGTGAACGTCACGGTGGGCCTGCGCGCCGGTTCCTCTTCCGCGGTGAAGGCCAAGAATGCCGGCCTGGAAGTGCAGGAGCCGGATCAAGCGGTGCAGGGGGCGGATGTCGTCATGCTTCTGGTGCCCGATGAACACCAGGCCGCGCTGTATCGCGATACCGTCGCGCCGAATATCAAACAGGGTGCGGCCCTGGCCTTTGCTCACGGCTTCAATATCCACTTCGAGCAGATCGTGCCGCGTGCCGATCTCGACGTGATCATGGTTGCCCCCAAGGGTCCGGGTCATTTGGTGCGCTCCACGTATATTCAAGGCGGCGGCGTCCCCAGCCTTATCGCGGTCTATCAGAATGCCAGCGGCAAGGCCAGGGAGATCGCGTTGTCCTATGCCAGCGCCAACGGCGGCGGCCGTGCCGGTGTCATCGAAACCAATTTCCGCGAAGAGACCGAGACCGATCTGTTCGGCGAACAGGCGGTGCTGTGCGGCGGCGCCACGGCCTTGGTGCAGGCCGGGTTCGAGACCTTGGTGGAGGCCGGTTATGCGCCGGAGATGGCCTATTTCGAGTGCCTGCACGAGCTCAAGCTCATTGTCGATCTGATGTATGAGGGTGGCATTGCCAATATGCGCTACTCCATCTCCAATACCGCCGAATACGGGGATTTCACTCGCGGGCCGCGCATCATCACCGAGCAGACTAAACAGGAGATGAAGAAGATCCTCACTGAGATTCAAACCGGCGAGTTTGCCCGTGAATTTATTTTGGAAAACCAGGCGGGGGCGGCGAAATTGAAGGCGCTGCGCCGTATCGGCCGCGAACATCCTATTGAAGTGGTGGGTGAGAAGCTGCGTGATATGATGCCGTGGATCAAGGCCAATAAAATCGTGGATCGCAGCAAAAACTAAGCGGTGCGGAGGAACGGAAGGGAAAGCCGTCCCCGAATAACAAACCATAGTCGCATGAGAAGGAGCAGGTCCCGGCGAGTCCGGCCTGCTCCTTCGTTTAACGCTCAACAAACTATTCCAAGCTGCTTGTCATTATTGTTCCGCAATTAGGGTAATACCTGTCTGATGGCTATAGCCCGTGAAGCATGGTTGCTGGTGATCGCAGCCGGTGTCGCAGCCGGGCTCGCCTATATCTCCTGTGGCCTTTATTGCAGCCTGCCGCTGATTATTATCACAATGGGCTTACTCTATTTGTTTCGTGATCCGCAACGGAGCATTCCGCCTACGCCTTTAGGGGTGGTTGCTCCGGTTGATGGGCGAGTCGTCGCAGTGAGTGAGGTAAGCGATCCTTTTTTGGGACGTGCGGCCATCAAGATAAGTATTCGCATGAACCTGCTGGGCCCCTTGGTATTGCGCAGCGCCATCGAAGGTCGAGTGATGCAGCAATGGTATTTACCCCAGGGCCTGGATCCCCATTTGTTGGCCGGGATGGATAAACAGACCTTGTCCGGGGACCCGCACGCCCGCCAGGCCCACTTCGCGATGTGGATACAGACCGATGAACAGGACGATGTGGTGATCGCGATGCGGGGCATCTTTTTATTAAACCGTTTGCGCTGTGCCGTGCAGTCCGGAGACAGGATCGGGCAGGGGTGGCGCTACGGTTTATTGTTGTCTTTCGCCACCGTGGATATTTATCTTCCGGTCAATAGTCGTATCGACGTGCAGCAGGGAGGTACACTGCGCGCAGGATCGGATATCATTGCTGATCTGATCCATAAGGAGAAGCCGGTTGTGACGCCGGAAACCGGATAACAGCTTATGAATGACGAGACCAATGTGGTGAAACGCCGGCGTGGTATCTACCTGCTGCCCAACCTCTTTACCACGGCAGGCCTGTTTGCGGGCTTTTACGCCATCGTCGCCGCCACCAAAAATCACTTCGATGCCGCGGCGATTGCTATCTTTGTTGCAATGATCATGGACAGCCTGGACGGACGTATCGCTCGTCTCACCAATACTCAGAGCGACTTCGGCAAGGAATACGACAGTCTGTCGGATATGGTGGCCTTCGGCTTAGCGCCGGCGTTGGTGATGTATGAGTGGGCCTTGCTGGGGTTGGGGAAACTGGGATGGCTGGCGGCGTTCATCTACACTGCCGGCGCGGCCTTGCGCTTGGCGCGCTTCAATGTACAGCACGCCGTGGTCAATAAACGTTACTTTCAAGGTCTGGCCAGCCCCGCCGCTGCCGGTGTTTTGGGTGGAGTGGTATGGGTGGCTGATGATTACGGTTTGCGCGATTCTGTGGGTATGACGATAGCGGTGGCGGTGCTGACGGTGACGGTAGCCTTATTGATGGTAAGCAATATCCGCTATCGCAGCTTCAAGGATCTGGATTTGCGTAACCGGGTGCCGTTTGTGGGGGTACTGTTGCTGGTGTTGATCTTTGCCTTTGTTTCCATCGATCCGCCGCAAGTCCTGTTTGCCCTGTTTTTTGGTTATGCGGTTTCCGGTCCGGTCAATAGCTTGATATTCCTGCGCAAGCGCAAACAGATATTACAGCGCCGCCGCCAACGCACGGCTGAGAATCGCGATGATTTGTAGCCGGGCGTACCTTCCTGGATTGAGCGAGACGCAGCCGCACAGCACGCGTTTGCGTGCGAAGTCGATCATCATTCACCGTAATATGGTGATTAAATAAGCATTTTATGTAAAGCTCTCCCGCTGTATTTGCCTGCGCGGCGCGGTGGCTTTCATTGCTTTATATTCCTGTTGTCGCAGCCTGGCTGAGATGGCCGACATCGCGCTAACCATGTGCGGAGCACGCGTTGCCGGGAGTATTGGGCTTCGGTAACATGGCTCTATTGATCCGGAGTACGACCATGAGTGACAAGTTATTTATATTCGATACCACCTTGCGCGACGGCGAGCAGAGTCCCGGCGCGTCCATGACCAAAGAGGAAAAGGTCCGCTTGGCCAAATCTCTGGAGCGTCTGGGGGTGGATATCATCGAGGCGGGGTTCCCCATCGCCAGTCCCGGTGACTTTGAGGCCGTGCAGGCGGTTGCTAACGCCATCACCGACAGTACCGTGTGCGGACTGGCCCGTGCCGTGGATCGGGATATAGACCGTGCCGCCGAGGCCTTGAAAGGCGCGCGCTCGGCGCGCATTCATACCTTTATCGCTACCTCACCCATTCACATGCAAATGAAGTTGCGCATGGAACCCGACCAGGTGCTGGAGCAGGCGGTCAAGGCGGTGAAGCGCGCCCGCCAATATACGGACAATGTGGAGTTCTCCCCGGAAGACGCCGGACGTTCCGATATCGATTTCCTGTGTCGGGTACTGGAGGCGGTGATCGCCGCCGGCGCCACCACCGTGAATATTCCCGATACCGTGGGCTATGCGGTGCCGGAGCAGTTCGGGAGCTTGATCCGCCAGTTGATCGAGCGGGTTCCCAATTCCGACAAAGCGGTATTTTCAGTGCATTGCCATAACGATCTCGGTCTGGCGGTGGCCAACTCACTGGCGGCGGTCGTCAACGGGGCGCGTCAGGTGGAATGCACCATCAACGGCCTCGGTGAGCGGGCGGGCAACGCCGCACTGGAAGAGATCGTCATGACGGTGCGCACCCGGCAGGATATCTTCAACTGCAGCATCGATCATCTGGATACCACGCAGATCGTGCCCTGCAGTCGTCTGGTGGCGGGGATCACCGGTTTCGCTGTGCAGCCCAACAAGGCGATCGTCGGCGCCAACGCCTTTGCCCACGAGTCCGGCATCCACCAGGACGGCGTGCTCAAGAGCCGCGAGACCTATGAGATCATGCGCGCCCAGGATGTGGGTTGGAGTGCCAATCGCATGGTGCTGGGCAAGCATTCGGGGCGCAACGCCTTCCGCACGCGTTTAAAGGAGTTGGGCATAGAATTTCCCTCCGAAGATGAATTGAACGATGCCTTTGCCCGCTTCAAAGATCTTGCCGACAAGAAACACGAGATCTATGACGAGGATTTGCAGGCCCTGGTGACGGATGCCAATCTGGCGGCGGAGCACGAGCGTATCAAGCTCAGCTATATACGGGTTTGTTCCGAGACCGGCCAGATACCGCAAGCCACGGTGACTTTATGGATAGACGGCCAGGAACAGCAGGCGGTGGCGCAGGGCGACGGGCCGGTCGATGCGGCTTTCAAGGCCATCGAATCCCTGGTGCGCAGCGAGACCCGCTTACAACTCTATTCGGTGAACGCCATCACCAGTGGCACCGATTCCCAAGGTGAGGTGACGGTGCGGGTGGAAAAAGGCGGACGGATCGTCAACGGCCAAGGCGCGGACACCGATATCGTCGCGGCTTCGGCCAAGGCCTATATCCATGCCCTGAATAAAATCACCGCCCCGCAAGCACGGGCCCATCCCCAGTTATGATAATCGCTTAGATGATGTCATCTACCGACCACGATAAGCGTCTGCACTACCTGGATAGCATGGGCATCCAGGTGTGGGCGCGACGGGAGCCGGAAACGGGGCAGGGCCAAGACAGACAAGTGCCGGTCGCGGAGCCCGGCGCTGTTAGGGATAACCTGGCCGCGACAACGGGGCAGGACGATATTGCCGACCTCAATTGGGAGGCGCTGCGTGAACGGGTGCTGAGTTGTACGCGCTGCGACTTGCACAAACAGCGGACGCAGGCGGTATTCGGTGTGGGTAGTCACACGGCGCAGTGGTTGATTATTGGCGAGGCCCCCGGCGCCGACGAAGACCGCCAGGGTGAGCCCTTTGTCGGCCGTGCCGGAAAGCTCCTCAACAATATGTTGTTGGCGATCGGTCTGCAGCGCGAAGAGGTGTATATCGCCAATATCGTGAAATGCCGTCCACCCAATAATCGCGAACCAGCTCCGGAGGAGGCGCAATCTTGCGCGCCATATCTGGCGCGCCAAATCGCCTTGATCAAGCCGAAGATCATCATCGCGTTGGGGCGGGTCGCCGCGCAAAATCTGTTGAGGACCGATAGTCCGGTGGGAAGTATGCGCGGCAAGCGCTTCTATTATGAACAAAGCGATATCCCCATCATCGTCACCTATCATCCGGCGTATCTGTTGCGTTCGCCCCAGGAGAAACGCAAGGCGTGGCAGGATCTGCTCGCCGCGCAGGAATTATTTTCTTCCCTGTGAACGGGCTGCGCTATGAATAGGGATCATGCCGGTGAGCAACAAGCGGCGCACGGTGATTTGACCGTTCGCGTGATGGTCGATGCGGATGTGACGGGCATCATGAAGATCGAGACGCGCGCCTATGCCTTTCCCTGGACGGTGGGCATCTTTCGCGATTGCATGGGTGCCGGTTATAGCTGTTATGTGTTGGAAAAGAACGCTGACATAATCGCCTACGCGGTGATGTCGGTCGGTGCCAAAGAGGCGCATATTCTCAATATCTGCGTCAGTCCGGACTTGCGCGGGGAAGGCTATGGTTATGCCTTGATGGATAAACTGGTCGCACTCGCCCGGCAACTCCAAGCGGACATGATGTTTCTCGAGGTCCGTCCCTCCAATGAGGCCGCCCGCCGCTTGTACGATAAACTGGGATTCAATGAAATCGGTACCCGCCGCAACTATTATCCCGCCGCGCAGGGCAGGGAAGACGCCTTGATTCTCGCCAAGCAGTTATGATAGGCGTCGAAAATCACGGCCGCGTGCCCGTAAGCTTGTGCTGCGTGCGCCCGGTTTAGGTTATATAAAAGAGGTTATCCGTTTGCTGCTGCGTCTCCACAAGATATCGCTCGCCTACGGGTCGCGCCCCTTGTTGGACGGGGTCGATCTCGTCCTCAATGAGCACGAGCGCGTGTGCCTGATCGGGCGCAATGGGGCGGGTAAGTCTTCCCTGATGCATATCATAGCCGGGCAGATTATGCCCGACGGCGGCAATATATGGCGCGCCGACGGTTTGAAGATAGCCACGCTTCCCCAGGAGGTCCCGTTGGACGATCCGCGCACTGTCTATCAGGCGGTGGCGGCCAGTTTGGGGGAGCTCGGCGAACTCATGCAGCGGTTTCACCAGGCGACCGCCATGCTGGCTCAGGATGCGTCGCAACGGCATATGCAGGACATGGAACGCATTCAGCACCAACTGGAAGCCAAGCATGCCTGGGGTTTGCAGCAACGGGTGGAAACGGTGTTGTCACGCTTGAGACTGCCGGGCGATGAAACGATCAATAATCTGTCCGGAGGGCAGCGCCGCCAGGTGCTGCTGGCCCAGGCGCTGGTCAACGAGCCTGACCTGTTGTTGCTGGACGAGCCCACCAACCACTTGGATATCGACGCCATCGCCTGGCTGGAAGCCTGGCTGCGTGACTACAAGGGTAGCGTGCTGTTCGTGACCCACGACCGCATGTTTCTGCAAAACGTGGCGACGCGCATTATCGAACTGGATCGCGGCCGCCTGCTGTCCTGGGAGTGCGATTACCAGACCTATTTGCAGCGCAAAGAAGCGGCTCTCGCCGCCGAAGAGGCCGAGGATGCCAGGTTCGATAAGAACCTGGCCGCGGAGGAGATATGGGTGCGGCAGGGTGTGAAGGCCAGGCGCACGCGCAGCGAGGGGCGGGTGCGGCGTCTCGAAAGGCTGCGCAAGGAGCGGGCGCAGCGCCGCGACCTGGCGGGTAAGGCGCGCATGGAGATCGATAGCGGCGAGCAGTCCGGACGGCTGGTGATCGAGGCCGAACATGTCGCGGCGGCCTGGCAGACGCAGACCATCGTCACGGATTTTTCCGTGCGCATCCTGCGCGGTGATCGCATCGGGATCGTCGGTCCCAACGGCGCCGGCAAGAGCACGCTGATAAAGATTCTGCTGGGAGAGATTGAACCGGGCGCGGGCAGCGTCAGGCGCGGGACCAATTTGAAAGTAGCCTATTTCGACCAGCATCGTGCCGGACTCGATCCGGAACGAACTGTGATGGACAACGTTACCGACGGCAAGGACAGCGTCACCATCAATGGCCAGAGCAAACATATCATCGGATATCTGCAGGATTTCCTGTTCACGCCCGAACGGTCGCGGACTTTGGTTAAATCATTGTCCGGGGGCGAGAAGAATCGCTTATTACTGGCGCGGCTGTTCGCGCAACCGGCCAATCTGCTGGTGATGGACGAGCCGACTAATGATCTCGATGTCGAGACGCTCGAGATGCTCGAGGATGTGCTGGCCGACTATGAGGGCACCTTACTGGCGGTGAGCCACGATCGTGCCTTCCTGGATAACGTCGTCACCAGTACTCTGGTGTTCGAGGGCAACGGTCGCGTCGATGAATTTCTGGGCGGTTATCGGGAATGGATGGCGCAACGTGCGGCTGATCAGGCAAGACAGAATCAGACGGAAAAGTCCGCCGCTTCCCGCATTGAGCCGGTGAAGAAAAACGCATCCGGTCGCGGCAAGAAACTCAGCTACCGGGAGCAGAAGGAGCTGGAGGGCTTGCCGGCGCTGATCGAATCCTTGGAGGCGGAGCAGTCGGCATTACAGGACTTGATGGCGAATGCGGATTTCTATCGGCGCGATAAGCAGGAAATCAGCGTGAGCCTGGCGCGCGTCGAGTCCTTGAAGCGAGAGCTCGATGCGGCCTATGGCCGCTGGGAAGCGCTGGACAGCATAAGTTCGTAGAAGGTATGCCCATGGCCAATGACAACCTGGAGGTGCCGCCGTACACAGATTTGCCGCGATACTCGCTGCGGGTGAGTGTGCGTGCCAAACGCATGCAGCTCAAGGTCAACCATTGGGGTAAGGTAGAGGTGGTGGTGCCGCGTAATGTGAGCATCGCTCATGTCGCGCCCTTCGTACACCGGCATCGCAAGTGGCTGGAACGGGCCCTGGCCCAGATTCAGGACGTGCGCGAGGATCCGCTCACGGCGAACCCGCTGTCGCCGGATAAGATGAGTTTGTTGGCGCTGGGCGAGGATTGGGAGCTCAGCTATCTGCCGGGAGTCAGATCGCATTGCCGTGCCACGACCGAGCATGAAGGACGGCGTTGCCTGCTCATCGAAACGGATGACGATACAGCCGCTCACCTTGTGCTGCAATCATGGATTCATGACTACGCGCGGCAATGCCTGCCGCCGTGGCTGCGGCGGGTGAGCGAAGAGTGTCAACTGCCTTTTACCGGCGTCAGCGTGCGCGCCCAGAAAACCCGCTGGGGCAGTTGCAGTTCCCGCGGCCACATCAATTTGAACCGCCATTTGCTGTTTCTACCGCCGCACCTGGCGCGCTACATCATGGTTCATGAACTCTGCCACACTGTTCACCTCAATCATTCACGGCGTTATTGGACGCTGGTAGGGCGTTTCGTGCCGGACTTTGAGAGCTGCGAATCGGAATTGAGGCTAGCGGCACGGCACATTCCACTATGGGCCTGCCCCGAATAAACTCATGGATTCCGCAGGATGCGGCTCAATACGCGGATCGTCTAGCTCACTCATGCCAAGCATAATTCTATTAAAGTAGCGCGTTCTCATATCCGACAACTTCAATGGGCACTTAATAACTGCCGAGGTTGGCGTCATGAAGACAACCCGAAAACTGACCGTTGCGGAAACGGCGATTACGGTGCCGCCGTCGCTGATGAACGACCGCTATCAGGCCGGGTTTGCCCACGGCATGTGCGGCGGGCAGCTGGACAAGATCGAATATTTCAGACTATCGTTTCGGGAAGGTTTTCGCGCGGCAAAACTGCAGATACGTGCCATGCGTCGCAAACAAGGGATCATCGATTTTCCCTTGCAGGGCAGGATGAAGGTTAAGGTCTTGTAGTTCGTGATCCGGCGCCGGCTTAAAACGGATTGACCCTGTTTCACCGCTCGCCGGCGATCAGGCAAGGCAGGCTGTCTAATCGGTTCTATAGCGAGCACCACTAATAATCTTCCCGCCTGATGCAGGCTTGCAATCAGGCGGGGACGACCTTATCTGGCCATGTAGGTGGTGAGTTCGTTGATCAATTTATTGCATGCCTCGATTTTTTGAACGGGCATGGCTTTCTTATCGGAGACCATATCGCCGTTCTTGGAATATTCGCAGGTGACCGTTTTTTTCACCTCGGCGGGGTCGTTAGAGACCACCAGCTCATTCTTGTTGATATCGTATCGGGCATCGACCCTGCCGCCTACGTAATAATCGTACTGGGCGCTTCGGCTGAGATAGCGCACCCGCGGATGATGGGTGAGCGTCTTGATGGTATCCACGATTTCCTTGGGTGGTAAGGGTAGGAGAGCGGCGGTGGCCGCAGTCTCTTTGGGCGTAGGCTCTTTAGCTTTGGCCGCCTTCGGCGCGGCCTGCGCGGCAGGCTCCTTGCCGGCTGCCTGGCTTAGGCTGTTCGCGGCGCCGGCCGCTGTGGCGGGAGTCTTGTCCTGGGCGGTGGCGGTTCCCGCCGCGGCGGCCTTGGTCTGGCCGGCGTCTTGCTGGGTGCTGGCCTGAGCGGCGGGCGGCGACGTGATACTATCCTGCTTGGCCATTTGTTGTGCGCAGCCGCTGATGCCCAGCAGGTTTAGTGATAATAGCCCGAAAAATAATAGGTATTTATGAGTCATAGGAAATCCCCCCGGATTTAGGCTTTGTTCTGGTAAATGACAATTGGATCAGGCGCTGGCGCCGCTCCGCCATGGGTTTGTTTTACCATAGTAGCCGCCCAAAGTTAACGCGTATTTCACGGGGCTTTGCCGCAGGTGGCGGCGCGGGTGATTGGCTTACAATACAGCTACAATGGACGGATAAAAATATGAACGCTGCGAGTCAGCTTTGGGGAGATGAATGTGACTAAGAACCGTATCTATGTCGGTTTGGAGCAGGATGCGTCGGGGGGCATGACCCCGACGGGTAACATAATCCGCGATGCCTGGGTATTCGGACTGCTGCCCGAGGAAGAGACCTGCGCCGGTTGGGACCTCGACCGTATTCAACAGCTCTATGACCAGGTCAGCGAAGCCTGGGCGCCCTACGGCCATCTGGCCAGCAAATTGCCGCCGCCGCTGCGCGAAAAGCACCATGCCATTTATGACGCGGCCATACGTCGGGCGCGCGAACTGGGTTGGTCGCCGGATATGGAGGATGAGCATTGAAGGCGGCGGGGCGCAGCGACTACAATGCGCCAAAAGCGCAGCTTATGAGCCTAGGGACGCTGTGCTGAGAGCACTTGGTCCCGGGCAAGGAGTGAAACCATGACGACACTAGCGGTCTATCGCGACAATGCCGAACTGATTGAAGCGACCCATGACTTTGAGACCATCGCCAATCGGCTGCATGGTATCGGGGTATTGTTCGAGCGCTGGCAGGCGGACCGCAGACTGGATGATAGCGCCAGTCAGGAAGACATCATCGCCGCCTACCGCGGTTCCGTGGACCGCCTGATGAAGCACTACAACTTTAAGTCCGCCGATGTGATCAGCATGACACCCGATCATCCGGACAGGGAGGCGCTGCGCAACAAATTTCTTGACGAGCATACCCACAGCGATTTCGAGGTACGGTTCTTCGTCGACGGTCAGGGCTTGTTCTTCATCCACGCCGACGATCGCGTGCATGCCATCCTCTGCCAACAGGGAGACCTGATCAGCGTGCCCGCCAATACCCCGCATTGGTTCGACATGGGGCCGGAGCCGCAACTCAAGTGCATCCGCCTGTTCACTACGCCGGAGGGTTGGGTGGCCGACTACACCGGCAGTGCCATCGCCAAGCAGTTTCCCAAGCTGGACGCCTTCGTTTCCCGGCAAGGATGATAAAAGTCATCGTCACCGATATCGAAGGTACGACTTCGTCTTTATCCTTCGTCAAAGACGTATTGTTTCCCTATGCCCGAGAGCACATGGCGGAGTTCGTGCGCAGCCACGGCCAGGGCGCGGCGGTACGTAAACTACTCGACGCGGTGCAGGCCGAGGTTGGTAAGCCCTTGAGCGATGCGGAGTGCGTGACGCAGTTGCTGCGCTGGATAGACGAAGATAAAAAGATCACGCCGCTGAAGGCCCTGCAAGGCATGATCTGGGAGGCGGGCTACCGCCACGGCGACTTCACCGGTCATGTCTATGAAGACGCGATGCGCAATCTGCGCCAGTGGCGGGAGCAGGGCATCGCCCTTTACGTGTTCTCCTCCGGTTCGGTGCAGGCCCAGCGCTTGATATTCGGTTATTCCGATTTCGGCGATCTAACGCCGCTGTTTTCCGGTTACTTCGACACCACCATCGGAGCCAAACGCGAGGCCGACGCCTATCGTAAGATCGCGGCGGCCGTCGCCGCACCGCCCGCGCAGATCCTGTTTTTATCGGATATTAAGGAAGAGCTCGACGCCGCGCAGACCGCGGGCATGCACACCCTGTGGCTGGTGCGCGACGGGACGATCGACGCCGGGGCCGCGCATGCGCAGGTGCGCGACTTCGATGCCGTTCTGCCCCTAAGTCGCGGCTGAACCGGTCGCCGGCTTGGCGCGCCGATTCTCAGCGCGCGGACCGGCCGGTGCCGGCTTATAAATTGCCCCACAGATCGTTCTCGGTGTAATCCGCAGTACCGTTGTTATCGCTATCCACATCGAGACGATAAGCATTATTGTCCAGCGCAGTGAGGGTGGCGGAACCGTTATTGCCGATGCCGCGCAGACTGCCGCTGGAAGGCCAGTCGTCACCGCCCATGACGTGAATGGTAGTGGGTGTGGTCAAGTCTATATAACCTTCGTCCGGGGCATAGTAACGGCCGGTGATCGTCATATCTACATAGGGTGCGGCGCCTGTGGTCTGCGATTCGGAGATCTTGAAATTTTCCAGCTTAAATACCTTGGCGGTGGCATTGTCCTTGAACAGCATGTTGATGCTGAGAATACTGTCGTTGGCGATATAGGTGTAACCGGCCTGGGGGGCGATGGTCATGGTGCCGTCCGCGGTGAAGGAATCGCCGCCGTAGGTGGCGGTGAGCCGGGCAAGGGTGATGGAGATACTCGAGATATTGATATTGTTCTGGGCATCCGCGACGGCTTGTCCCGAGGCGCCGACCGTGCCGTTCAAGGTCGTCCCGTCCTGGCAATAGTTGTCGAGATTTGCCGTGAGTGAAAGCGTCTTGTTGCCGTCGTCATAGCTGCCGTTGACGGTCGCGGTTCCGCCGCAATTGCCGTGCAGCGTGGAGCCGGGGATGTTGTTCACCGTCGCCGCAGTCTCGGGTCTGGCCAGAGTATCGTCTACGGTGGTGAGGTGGACGAATTTGAGCAAGGTGTCAGATAACACCAGACTGCGCGGGCGGCGGGATGCACCGAAGTCATAATTGGTCAAGCCGGCGGTGACTCCGCCGATGATGATGCCCGAGTTGCCTCCGGTATAGGCGCCTCCCACTAGTGTTGCGCTGTTGCCGGGGGTGAGCGTCGCAGGCGTGGTGGAACCGGTATACGTGAGGCTGGATGAAGCGTTGCCGTCACCACTGCCACATCCGCTTATCAAGGCAAACAGACACGCTGTAAAAATGGTATAGACACAGTTGTTAGTCAGAGTTCTCATAACGCCTCCGCTATCGTTCGTATACCTTGAAGCAGTCCTGCTAAATTGCTATTGCCGAGATGGGCGATAAGACCGCTTTTCCCATGCCGTGCCGTAATGCGGTGATGTCCCCAGGATTTCCCTCACACATGGAAATGATACCTGGAAATAAATCAGAGTGATTGAATGTCCGACACGGAAGAACGCCTACACTTCTGTCCATCACGCTTTCTGATCATACATGCCGCCGGTATGAGTTTGACCTCTACATAGGGGGACTACACTCTCAAGCACGCTATTTCGCTAGCGATATAGACTTCGAACTTTGTGGTGTCAAGCAAGTGGAATTATAAATAAATACTGCCTCAGCGGCTACCACCCATCACGCCGTAGCAGGGTGAAATGCCCGGTTCCGTCATGGCCAGCGCCTGTTGCACAACCTCGATGCCCGCATGGTCGTAGTGACTGTGTTCGCTCAGATAACGGCGCCAGGCGCGCGCGCCGCGCGCGCCATGAAACAGGCCGAGGATATGACGGGTGATATGGTGCAGACGGGCGCCCTTGTTCAATTCCTCCGCGATGTAGGGGAGCAGTTCCGCAATGATTTCCTGGCGGCTTGCGGGCGTGCCGGTGCCCGCGTAGAGGCGGCGGTCCACCTCAGCCAGAATGTAGGGATCATGGTAGGCGGCGCGGCCGAGCATGACGCCGTCGACCTTATGCAGCTGTGCCTGTGCCTGATCTAGGTCGGTGATGCCGCCGTTGAGGATGATTTCCAGCTGCGGAAAATCCTCTTTG
This sequence comes from uncultured Gammaproteobacteria bacterium, assembly GCA_963810615.1. Classification (GTDB taxonomy): domain Bacteria; phylum Pseudomonadota; class Gammaproteobacteria; order DRLM01; family DRLM01; genus JARRQJ01. The sequence goes on from CAWEOA010000007.1 coordinate 44,615, forward strand.
AGGCGGTACACCACCTCGTAATGCAAAGGCGGGACTTCACGGTTCTCCTTGGGGCTGAGGCCGTGCAGCCAGGCCTTGCGGGCGTGAACGATAAAGGTGGTGCAGCCGGCGGCGGCCACCTTGGCGACGAATGCGCACACAAAATCGTAACTGTCGTGATCGTCGATGCCGATGCGGGTTTTCACCGTTACCGGGAGATGCGTGGCCGCCTTCATGGCGGCGGCACATTCCGCTACTAGCTCAGGTTCCGCCATGAGGCAGGCGCCGAAGCGGCCGGTCTGGACGCGATCGCTGGGGCAGCCGACGTTGAGATTGATCTCATCATAGGCATACTGCGTGGCGATGCGCGTGCAGGCCGCCAAATCCTCGGGATCGCTGCCGCCTAATTGCAGCGCCAGCGGCCGTTCGTGAGGGTGAAAGCGCAAGGCCCGCTCCGCATCGCCGAGGAGGATCGCTCCGGTGGTGATCATTTCGGTGTAGAGATAGGCGTGCTTGGAGATCAGCCGTAGGAAGTAGCGGCAATGGCGATCGGTCCAATCCATCATGGGGGCAACGCACAGACGGCGCATCTCCCCGGGCTTGGCCGTAGGAACGTGTTTGTTAATTGCGGTCTTGAAGCTCATGGTTAATTCTAACCCGTGGCGGGGCATTAGTATGTCTATCCGGTGCTCGCAGCGGCGAGCTTAACAAACGGTTAAGCTGCCCGGCGGATGCGTGATTTCGAGCGCCAGCGGGAAATTCCGGCATTATCGGCTTCGTCAGCGGCTGCGTAATACGGGATTTTCCCTTGCCGTCGAAATGGCATTGAGAAATGAATGGGGGTATTATCCGGCGCCACCACAGGCGAAAGAGACCGGCTATCTGGACATATAATCGTTCAGGCTTAACGCCAGGCGGTTGCAGTTGTCTACAAAGGCGTCTTTATTCGTCTCCTTGGGGTCAACAAACAGAATGCCTTGCGGCGAATATTCGCAGGTCTGCTTGACCTTATCTTCATGCGTCAGCGAGGAGATGCGCAGAATCTTGCTGGCGGTCTCATACGTGGCCTCGAGCATATCGCCGACATAGAAAGTGTATTTGCCCTGGCTGACGGAGAACAGACTCAGGCGGTTTTGGGTCAGCCGTGCGCCCAGCGCCATGATGTCGTCCGGATTATTCGGGCTGATGGTGGGTGCCGGCGCATTGGCCGCGTCTTGCGACGTACTCATGGCGGGTTCGACGGGTTTGTTCGCACATCCGCTTAGCATGGCGGCAACAAGGACGGCGGTGAGACACGAAACCCTGTTTATCGGCATGGTTATCTCGTTATTCGTTGTTGCGGCGACAGCCGGCATTATAGTCCCCAGTGCGAGGATGCCTCAAGGGCGGTCCTGCCCGCCCGCCACGGCCAGCGGCGATATCCGGTATAATTCACGTCGATTTCTCTCCGGAGGGAGGGGGTATCCATATCGGACGCCGGTCCGCGAGGAGCTTGATAACCGATGTCATCCCTGTTTGATTTTGACAAACCCGCGATCTACGCAGTGATGGGTAATCCCGTCAGTCACAGCAAATCACCGCGGATTCATAGTCTGTTCGCCGAACAGACCGGCCAGCGTCTTCAATATTCCGCAATCCAAGTCGACCCCGGCGGTTTCGAACAGGCGGTGCGCAATTTCGTGGCCAACGGCGGCCGCGGTTTGAACGTCACCGTGCCCTTCAAGACCAATGCCTGGGAACTGGTAGACAGCCGTACGCCGCGCGCGGCCCTGGCCGGTGCCGTCAATACCATCGAAGTACAGGCGCAGGGCGTCCTGCACGGGGACAACACCGACGGTGTCGGCCTGGTGACCGATATCGTCCACAACCAGGGTGGCAGCATCGCCGCCAAGGCTGTGTTGTTGCTCGGCGCCGGCGGCGCGGCGCGCGGGGTATTGAGCCCCTTGTTGGAACAAAGCCCCGCCGAGCTGGTGATCGCCAATCGCACCGAGGACCGCGCCATCGCTCTGGCCCAGGCCTTTGCCCGGCTCGGCGCGGTGTCGGGTTGCGGTTTCGACGATCTTGCCGGGCGGCACTTTGATGTGGTGATCAACGCCACCTCGGCGAGTCTGCAGGGCGAAGTGCCGCCCCTGCCGGAACAGCTGCTGGCGCCCGATGCCTGGTGCTACGACATGATGTACGGCGCGACGGCCACCCCCTTCATGCAGTGGGCCGAGCGCCACGGCGCGACGAAGATATCGGACGGTCTGGGCATGCTGGTGGAACAGGCGGCGGAATCATTCCTGTTGTGGCGCAAGCTGCGGCCGCAGACGGTGCCGGTGATCGCGACCCTGCGGGCGGAATTGCGGTGATCCCGTGTTATGTGGGCGGCAGGGGGATGTTCGCCACCGCCACGACTTGGGGCTTCAAGGTAGCGGTGATCGGGCTGCTGGAAGAAAGCGGACTGGGTTACGACACCCGTTATCGCTATTACCGTCGGCAATTCCCGGAGATGAATCCTACGCAATTGGCGCGCCTGGTGTGCGACCCCATTGAAAATTACGACCGCGACTGGCCGCGATGGCGCGCTGCACAAACGGCGGCCAGCGACGAGCAGGATTTGATCACCGCCTTCTTTCTCGAGCGCGATGCCCGATTCCGCGCAGAGGCCCAAGCCGCGATCTTTTGCCTGGATGAAGTCGGCTTCGGTTCGGGCGTCAACGTCATGCGCTTTATTCAGGCAGTCAAGCCCATTCTGGGATTTTACCGCCGCAGCACGCAGTCGAGCGCCGTGAATGTCGGCAACTTCCTGCAACTGCAACTGGAGTATCCCGGACTGGTGACGCTGCGTGAGTATCAATCTTCCAATGACATGCTCGGCGAGGTGCGGGACTGGCTTACCGCACTGCATACCGTCCGTTCCTGACAGCTTAAGAGGTGACTATGGACACTGCCATCGCGGTTAAGGGGGTGCATAAGCGTTATCGCGCGGTACATGCCCTCAAGGGACTCGATCTCGATATCGCTCGCGGCGAATTCTTCGGCTTGCTGGGGCCGAACGGCGCCGGCAAATCCACTTTGATCAATATCATCGCCGGCCTTGTCCGCGCCGACGCCGGGCAGGTACAGGTGCTCGGACACGATGTGGTCGCCGATTACCGTCAGTCGCGCCTGCACCTCGGCGTCGTCCCGCAGGAGCTGGTATTCGATCCCTTTTTCACCGTGCGCGAGTTACTGCGTATCCAGTCCGGCTATTACGGTTTGGGTCGGGAGAACGACCCGTGGATCGATGAGCTGCTGGAAGCCCTGCAACTCGGCTCCAAGGCCGACATCAATATGCGCGCCCTGTCCGGCGGGATGAAGCGGCGGGTGTTGATCGCCCAGGCCCTGGTCCACAAACCGGAAGTGGTGGTGCTGGACGAACCCACTGCGGGCGTGGATGTGGAGTTGCGTCAATCCTTATGGGTGTTCGTAAAGCGCTTGCACAAGGAAGGGCATACCATCGTCCTGACCACGCATTACCTGGAAGAGGCCGAGCAACTGTGCGAGCGCATCGCCATCATCAATCATGGCGAACTGGTGGCCCTGGACGACAAGGATGCCTTGCTGCGCAATATCGGCGGCGGGCGCTGCAAGCTGGCGGTGGCTCTGGCGCAACCGCTGGCGACCCTGCCGGCACAGCTTGCCGGCAAGGTGCTGGCGCAGGATGACGGAAAGATCGAGTTGCAAATCGATAAAGGCCACGATTCCATCATGGCCGTACTGGACTGTCTGCGGGCGGCGGGCGCCGTGGTGGCGGATATCAAGACCGAACAAGCGGATCTCGAGGATGTGTTCGTGGAAATAATGCGGCGCAGGAAATCGCTCGACCCTAATCTTCTCCCGCAGGGAGAGGGGGAATCGGAAAAGAGGAATGGATCGGTATGAATCTGCGCGGTCTGAGTACACTATTCTATAAAGAGTTATTGCGATTTTACAAGGTATGGTTGCAGACGCTGCTCGCGCCGGTGGTCACCTCGTTGCTATACCTGCTGGTGTTCTCCCATGTCCTGGAAGAACATGTGCATGTATACCCCGGCGTCAGCTACACCGCGTTCCTCATCCCCGGGTTGATGATGATGTCCATTATCCAAAACGCCTTCGCCAACAGCTCTTCCAGTCTGATTCAGTCCAAGGTCAGCGGCAATATCATCTTCGTGCTGCTCACGCCGGTATCCTATTTGGAATTCTTTCTGGCCTTCGTCCTCGCCGCCGTGGTGCGCGGCATTGCCGTGGGCGTCGGCGTGGGCCTGGTGGCGATCTTCTTCGTCGGCGTCCCGGTTCACCATTTCACGGTGTTGCTGCTGTTCGCCCTGCTCAACAGCGCGGTGTTGGGCAGCCTGGGAGTCATCGCCGGCATTTGGGCGGAGAAATTCGATCAGATCGCCGGATTCCAGAATTTCGTGATCCTGCCCATGTCGTTCTTGAGCGGCGTGTTTTATTCCATTCATTCCCTGCCGCCGTTTTGGCAGAGCGTCTCCCATATTAATCCGTTCTTTTACATGATCGATGGCTTCCGCTATGGGTTTTTCGGTGTTTCGGACGTGGCGCCGGCCTTGAGTTTTGCGGTAGTATTAGCCGTGTTGGCGGGATTGACATTGATCTCTCTGGGATTACTCAAGAGCGGTTACAAATTGCGTCAGTAATGGCGGACCGACCGGCCCGGTCACGTTTTAATTTAAAATGAACTCTCAAGGCGACAATGGCGACCCGGGTGTCCCCCAGCATGGAAGGAGGTAGATCATGCGTGAGTATATCCGGCATCCATCCAGCATTCCCCTTGAAGTAAAGATTGCCGATCTGCCCGACCCGCAAAGCGAATATATGAACAATATCAGCTTAGGCGGCCTGTCATTTCATTCCAAGAACAAACTGGATGACGGTGCGCTGATCGTAATCCGTATACCGATGTTAAAAGAGAGTATCCAGATCAACGGTCAAGTGGCATGGTGCAGGAAGCATGAGAGCAGCTATGAAGTCGGCGTGAGATTTCGCGATCCCGAGGAGGCCTTTCGTACGCGCATGGTCGAGCAGGTTTGCCATATCGAACAATACAGGCGAGAAGTGATGGAGCGTGAACAACGTCAACTCACCAGCGAACAGGCGGCAATCGAGTGGATCAAGAAATATGCCGCTTCGTTCCCCGAATTAATGATGGAAGTACAATAACGCAGATTGGATAAGGCAGCATGACGGCCAGAGGCAAGAGCCAAAGACAAATCAGAAAACAGATACGCCGCCATATAGAAGATACCTTCGATTTACCGCGCCTCGATTACAAGAAGCGGGTCACGCCCTTGAAACATCGCGCCAAGCTGGTCGGGGTGATGGTGGCGGCGATTATCTATGGTTTGGGATTCGGACTGGCATACTTCGCATGGAAGACCGGCAGGACCGATTACGAGACTTTCTCCAAGTTCGTGTGGATCTTTATGGTGCCGTCCTCGGTGTTCGGGGCCTTCGCCTACATGCTCAACGGCAATCGCCGTGAATTTCGCGTCGCCAAGGATATCTTTGAGCATATGGACGTGGTAGAGGGCGCCGACGGCATGTTGTGGCGCTACGAACCCATTCTTACGGAGCTGTTCCCCGACGATCATGTCGTGCAGCACGTCCTCGAGTCTTCACGGGCAAAATCATTCGCAAAGCTGGAACCCGAGGACTACGCCAAGGTGGTCCACCAGATGTATGCTGCGCTGGGCAGCGGCGAAGTACGGTCTATCACTGACGAAGCCGCCGATGCCTTCGACGCCAATCTGGTTAAAGCGGGGCCGTGAAATAATGCGAGGTAGCTAAGTGTACATTTCATTGTCTTAGTATTGCGTTATGCCGCGTGATTTCAGTGTAATTACTCTTGCCTATATTTATCATTTCATGTGCGTCAAAAGATGCCGGACTTTTCTTGTATTTTTCTTAATACCTGCTATATATACGTTGGTCGATTAAAAAGCTTTGGGGTAAAGGAGGGCAGGCATGAAATCAATCATCACAGTGCTGGTTGCTGCAGCATGCGTGTTTTCATTTGGAATAAGCTCGGCCGAGGGGGATGCGAAGGCAGGAGAGGCTGTCTATAAGCATGCCTGTAAAATGTGTCACGGTACCGGGATGGCGCGGTCTCCCAAGACGGGCGATAAGGCGGCATGGAGGTCCCGTATTGCGCGTGGCGCAGAAGAGTTAACCAAGAACGCCATCAAAGGCATTAAGACTATGCCACCCCGCGGCGGGTGTGGATCCTGCAGTAATGAGGATGTTGCCAACGCCGTGGCATATATCATCGAACAATCGAAATAAATACGGTTTTGGGAGGAGGTAACAATCCTCTCGCTTACATGAGCGGGTGAATATAAGACCAATAAATCAGTATATGATTTCATGATACCTGGTTCAGGTATTCTGAACAAAATAGGTTGTCTTGCTTGAAACGGATACCTTGGATCGGTGGGGAGTAGCAGAAATAATTTAGGGATAGCTCTTATAACTGATCTGAGTTCGACTTATGTTTTATCTTCCAGGGAGGGTTTTCTATGAGCAGGGGTGGCGCACTACATGCTGGGTGGATTCATGTAACCGCATTAACCTATCTGGTTATCATCAGTGTTTTTTTGATTCCGCAGGATGCCGCCGCCGTTCCGGGCTTCGCTCGCCAAACCGGTGCCGCTTGTAGTACCTGCCATTATCAACATTTCCCGGCTCTCAATGCCTTCGGACGAGCCTTTAAGGAGGCCGGCTATACAATGTCGGGCGACCAAGGAAGAGTGGAAGGAGACAATCTCTCTATACCGGTGACCCTGAATGCGTCCTTACTCACGAAAATCAGGTATCAGAAAACCAATGGTTCTACTTCCGAGACCGACACCGGTGAACTGCAGTTTCCCGACGAGGCGGCCTTGGTCGTCGGCGGTCGCGGTGGAGAGCATCTTGGATTTCTTCTCGAGTTCGGCACCTTCGGCACTGCCGACACGGGAACAGGCGTCGTAACGGGAAATACCGCCGATACGGGAACCGGGAATTTTTCGCTTTTTAATTCCTTCAAGGCGCATTACAACTATCAGATAAATGGTATTAATTATGGGGCGGTAGTTTTCTCTACGGATACCGGAGGGGCGCCTTACGGTTTTGAGCTGTTGAATACCGGTGCTCAGAGGTTCATCCGAGTGGCGGAGGACCGTCAGGCCACCTCTGCCCAACAATTTGTCGGGCTGGGTTCGGGGTCGGCGGAGGGGCTTGCCTTTGTGATGTCAGGCGAGCAGGGTTTCGCAAATATCTCTCTGTGGACCCCAAACCATGGTAACGCAGCCGTGAACGGCCCAGCCACCTATCTGCGCGGTGTCTGGACACCGACGCTCGGTTCGTGGGACACGGGTGTCGGTTTCCAATATTTCGACGGCACGGCTTCCCGTACCGCCGCCAGCGGCAGCGATGTGGATACCAAAGGCTGGGCGGTAGACGGCCAGGCCCAGGGCACGCTCGGTAGTAAGCCGGTTGGTTTTTATGTGACCTATGCCGCGGCTGACGCAAGCGCGACCAATGTCTTCAATACAGGACCAAATCAAAAGAAGGCATGGTCGCTTACTGGCGAGTGGGGAATATTGCCCGACAAGGCAACGCTGCTGTTGGGTTATCTGGATGGCGACAATGGCGCCGCAGCCGGTAGCAATAAGGATCAACGCTTGATGATCGGCGCCACGTGGATGCTGGCCCAGAACGCGCAACTAATGCTGTGGAATACGAGTTATAGCGGCAACAAGTACGATCCGAAACCCGCTAGCGGGGGTGATAATCTTACCTCTCTCATGTTGTTTTTAGGGTTCTAAGGTCAATGGTCAGAATGGTAATGTAAGGTGGGATAACAGTGTTTTCGCCATAGGCACCAGATGGGTTGCAAAGTCGTGGACTAAATCGGCATACCCTTCAGCAAGATTATGTCAATCGATGATCTTTACGGCCGGCACCGCATTCATGCGCACCGGCATGCGCCGTGAATGCGGTGTCACCAAGGCGATCCACGCGCATCTTGCGGTACTGGACAACGGCGAAGACGGTATATCACTGTAGATACCGCCGCTGATTTCGAAATCGATCTGACGAAGGCAAGGTCGTGATGGCAGCCGCGACGTCACATAGTTACCCCTCCTAATCAATATATCATCGACTTTTGTCATGCGCCGCAATAAATGCCGCCATTTCGTTGAGGTGTATTTTATTCTTTTTGCCTGCGGGCTTTGGTTGCTTGTTACCCCATTATTGATTGCCCTCACCCCAACCCTCTCCCGGAGGGAGAGGGGGTGGTGCGAATCGCAGACCTGAAGGGGTGGGAGATGGTAGTCTCAACGGATCAATTCGATTTTCCATCACCATTTCTGGTTAAATAGCGCATGGCCAAGGCAAAGACAGTCTATCGTTGCAGTGAATGCGGCGCGGAGTCGCCCAAGTGGGTGGGGCAGTGTCCGGATTGCAGGGCGTGGAATACTCTGGTGGAGGGAGTGGTCGCCGCCGCGCCGCGCGGGCGGGCAGCGCGTTTGGGCGGTTATGCCGGCGAGTCCATGGGCGAGCATGTGGTGAAGTCCCTGGCGGATGTGGAGCCCCATCGCGATATTCGCATTGCCACCGGCTTGAGCGAGTTGGATCGGGTGTTGGGCGGTGGATTGGTGTTGGGTTCGGTGGTGTTGATCGGCGGCGACCCGGGCGTGGGCAAGTCCACCCTGTTGTTGCAGACCCTGGCCAATCTTAGCGGGTCATTGACCGCCTTGTACGTGACCGGCGAAGAATCCCTGGAGCAGGTGAGTCTGCGGGCACAACGCATGCATTTGCCTGCGGGAAAATTGCTGCTGCTCGCCGATACCCAGGTGGAGACCATCCTTAACCATGCAACGGCGGAACGGCCGCAGGTGATGGTGATCGATTCCATCCAGACGCTGTTTACGGAGTTCCTGCAATCGGCGCCGGGCAGCGTGGCCCAAGTGAGGGAGAGCGCAGCGCAGTTGGTGCGTTACGCCAAGCAGAGCGGTACGGCTTTGTTCTTGGTGGGACATGTCACCAAGGAAGGTACCTTGGCGGGGCCTCGGGTGCTGGAGCATATGGTGGACACGGTGTTGTATTTCGAGGGTGATACCGGCACGCCGTTTCGCATCGTGCGCGCTATCAAGAACCGCTTCGGCGCTGTTAATGAGTTGGGCGTTTTCGCTATGGGCGACAAGGGCCTCAAGGAAGTCAGCAATCCCTCGGCGATTTTTCTGTCGCGCCACGATCAACCGGTGGCGGGCAGCGTGGTGATGGTGACGCGGGAGGGGACGCGGCCCTTGCTGGTGGAGGTGCAGACCCTGGTGGCGGAGAGCCATTTGTCCAACCCGCGCCGGGTGACGGTGGGTCTGGATCAGAATCGCTTGTCCATGTTGCTGGCGGTGTTGCAGCGTCATGCCGGGATCGCCATGTACGATCAGGATGTGTTCGTGAATGTAGTGGGCGGGGTGCGTATTACCGAGACCGGCGCCGATCTGGCAGTGGTGCTGGCGGCCTTGTCGAGCCTGCGCGACCGTCCCTTGCCCGCTGATCTGGTGGTGTTCGGCGAAGTGGGTCTGGCCGGTGAGATTCGGCCGGTGCAAGGCGGCGTGGATAGACTGCGCGAGGCAGCGAAGCACGGTTACAAGCGCGCCATCGTGCCTAAGGGCAATGCGCCCAAACAGGCCTTGGCGGATATGGAGGTCATCGCCGTGCGGCGTTTGAACGAGGCGATTGAATCCTTGTGATGCGGGGCGTGTCTTAGGGACGTTCTAAATAATTCGTCATTCTGGGTGTGGCGTAGCGGAAACCCGGAATCCTGTGCTTTCAGCTTAGTTGGGTACTAGATAGAATCAGGCTGTCGCCGGAATGACAGCACAGGGATTAATATGCTTAGCTTCCGTTGGATTGACCACTGTGCACGTGGATCAGCGCGGACAACTCTCGATTGATCTGTTCTTCGTCGCCGAGATTGAGTTCCAGCAAGCGGCGCAGATGGGTCATGCTTTCCAGATCGATGTGATCGCAGCAGAATCCCAGGCTTTCGGCGTTGGTGTGGACCAGCGAGGCATCCATGGCGATGGTGTATTGATTACGATCGTCCAGGCTGAGTTTGAGGTGAAAGTCGCTTCCCGATTGGGTGTTCCAATCTTCAGGCCTGGAAACCAATACACCTTTCATAGAGATATCCCATAGATCGGTAACCCACTGTGCCTGATCGCGTACCACGGTGACTTTTCCGGTGAACGGGATGCGCGAAAAGGCTCGCCTTTCCGCTTGGCTGTCGTTCTGGTCCATGTTCATGCGTCCCATAATAGATTGACGTGTGCCCCTCGTGCCTTGTACTGGTAGTTATCGGTCGCAAAAGATCAAAGATTAACGCTTAATTACAGCGTATCACTCGACTAACAGGCATTCCAGGATGCGGCGGTACTGGGCGGCGAGGCTGTCGAGGTCGGTGACGGCCACGCATTCGTTGAGTTTGTGGATGGTGGCGTTTACCGGACCCAATTCAATGACTTGTGCTCCGGTGGGGGCGATGAAGCGCCCGTCCGAGGTGCCGCCGCTGGTGGACAGCTGAGTGTCCAGGCCGCTGACCTCGCGAATCGCCGTGCGGACCGCCTCCACCAATTCCCCGGCTTCGGTGAGAAAGGGTTCGCCGGATAATTTCCATTGCAAGGTATAGCGCAGGTCGTGGCGCTCCAGTACGGCTGCGACCCGTTGCTGAATGCTGGTCTGATCGAGTTCGGTGGAATACCGAAAATTGAAGGTCACCTCCAGGTCACCGGGAATCACGTTTTCGACACCGGTGCCGCTGCGGACGTTGGATATTTGAAAGCTGGTGGGCGGAAAATAGGCGTTGCCCTCATCCCAGGTGATGCCGCACAACTCCGTCAGTGCCGGCGCCGCTCGGTGAATGGGGTTGTCGGCGAGATGGGGATAGGCCACATGGCCTTGGGTGCCGTGGACCGTCAAGCGGCCGTTGAGAGAGCCGCGCCGGCCATTCTTTATCACATCGCCGACCTGCCGGGTGGCGGTGGGTTCGCCCACCACACACCAGTCGATGTGATCGCCGCGCGCGCTCAGCGCCTCCATGACTTTGACCGTGCCATTGACCGACGGCCCTTCCTCATCGCTGGTGAGCAGGAAGGCGATAGAGCCGCGGTGTTGCGGGTACTGGGCAACAAAGGCCTCGCAGGCGGTGACCATGGCGGCGAGACTGCCTTTCATGTCCGCGGCGCCGCGGCCGTACAGATAGCCGTCGCGGATCTCCGGGGCGAAGGGCGGTGACTGCCATTGTTCCAGGGGGCCGGTCGGAACCACGTCGGTGTGGCCGGCGAACACCAGCAGCGGTGCCGCCGTGCCGCGCCGTGCCCACAGGTTGGTGACTTCGGCGAAGGGCATGGGTTCGATGGTGAAACCCAGATTGGCCAGGCGTGCGGCGATGAGCTCCTGGCAACCGCTGTCCTCCGGCGTCACTGAGGGTCGGCGGATGAGTTCCAGGGCCAGTTGCGTGGTGGGGGAGTATGGGGTGCTCACGTGGCTTTCGCTTAATTCAATAAGGAGGCGTATTCGTCGGCCTTAAAACCGACATGCACCTTGCCGTTGATCTCCAGCACCGGCCGTTTGATGAGTGCCGGGTGAGTGAGCATGGCGATGACGGCGCTGGTCTCGTCAGCGACTTTATTGCGTTGTGCTTCCGGCATGCCGCGCCAGGTAGTGCCGCGACGGTTGAGCAGGGTTTCCCAACCAACTTGCTTGGTCCAGCGCGCCAGGCGTTGGTCGTCGAGGCCGTCGGCGCGGAAGTCGTGAAAGCGGTAGGTGACGCCGTGGTCGTCGAGCCAGCGGCGCGCCTTTTTTACCGTGTCGCAGTTCTTGATGCCGTAAAGGACCGTCATCTCAGATGCTACGCAGCAGTTCGTTGATGCCCACTTTGCTGCGGGTCTTGGCGTCCACCTGCTTGACGATTACCGCGCAGTACAGGCTGTATTTGCCGTCCTTGGAGGGCAGGTTGCCGGACACCACCACCGAGCCGGCGGGAATGCGGCCGTAGCTGATCTCGCCGGTATCGCGGTTGTAGATGCGGGTGCTCTGGCCGATGTACACGCCCATGGAGATCACCGAGCCTTCCTCGACGATCACGCCTTCCACCACTTCCGAGCGCGCGCCGATGAAGCAGTCGTCCTCGATGATGGTGGGGCCGGCCTGCAAGGGTTCCAGCACGCCGCCGATGCCCACGCCGCCGGAGAGGTGCACGTTCTTGCCGATCTGGGCGCAGGAACCGACCGTGGCCCAGGTGTCCACCATGGTGCCGCTGTCCACATAGGCGCCGATGTTGACGTAGGACGGCATCAGCACCACGTTGGGTGAAATATAAGCGCCCTTGCGCACCGCCGCCGGCGGTACCACGCGCACGCCGGCGACGCGGAAGTCGGTGGCGCTATATCCGGCGTATTTCATGGGGACCTTGTCGTAGTAGTGGGTGTCGCCGCTCTGGATGACTTCGTTGTCGTTGATGCGGAAAGACAGCAGTACCGCCTTCTTCAACCATTGATTGACCACCCAGGCGCCGTCCTGTTTTTCCGCGACGCGGACCTTGCCGCTGTCGAGCATGGCGATTGCTTCGTTGACGGCGTAGCGCACGTGCGGTTCGGCATTGCCGGGCGTGATCTCGGCGCGGCGTTCGAAGGCCTCTTCGATGATGTTCTTGATGTCGCTCATTCCAACTTCCTTTTAAGCTGATTTGTGAATATGTGCATTATTGGCGGCTATTGGATACCGGCTTCTTACTCCTCACCCTTCTGAAGGGGGGTAATCCGCCGCCGATATGTGTGTGGCATTGCTCTTAGCCGTTTTTCGTATTTCGTCAGAGTGGCAACAGCACTGCTGCGAATGACCGTGCGGCGCAAGTCGCTCATTATAACGATATGCCGCGGCCGATGCCTGCTGTCCTTACAAACCGCGTACGAATTCGCGAATTCGCTCCGCCGCGTCGATGCATTCTTCTACGGTCGGCACCAGGGCGATGCGCACGCGCATTTGCCCCGGATCCACGCCATTGTGATCGGTGCGTGATAGATAGCTGCCCGGCAATACCGTGACGTTTTGTTCGGCGTAGAGTCGCCGCGCAAATTGCTGGTCGTCGAAGTGAGTGTAGGGCCACAGATAAAAGCCGGCATCCGGGGCCTGGATGTCCATCACCGGTTGCAGGATGGCCAGCATCGCCGCGAATTTTTTGCTGTAGAGCATGCGATTTTCCCGCACATGCTGTTCGTCTCCCCATGCCTTGATGCTGGCCGCCTGGACCGGCGGCGGCATGGCGCTACCGTGATAGGTGCGGTAACGGAGAAATTGTTCCAGTACCTCCGCGTCGCCAGCGACGAAGCCGGAGCGCATGCCCGGCACGTTGGAGCGTTTGGACAGGCTGTGAAAGACTACGCAGGACTTGAAATCGTCGCGCCCCATAGCCGCGGCCGCGGCCAGCAGGCCGGTGGGGGGCGGGGCGTCTTCGGTGTATATCTCCGAATAACATTCGTCGCTGGCGATGATGAAGTCATGCCGGTCGGCCAGGCCGATCAGCTGCTGCAAGATTTGGTTGTCCATGACCGCGCCGCTGGGATTGCCGGGCGAGCAGACGTACACCAGTTGCGTGCGCTGCCAGACATCGTCGGGGACGGCATCGAAATCCGGGGTGAAACCGGTATCCGCCATGGTGCTGAGATACCAGGGTTGCGCACCGGCCAGCAGCGCCGCGCCTTCGTAGATTTGATAAAAGGGATTGGGCATCACCACCAGCGGCTGGGTGTGCCTGTCGATCACCGCCTGGGCGAAGGAGAACAGCGCTTCGCGGGTGCCATTGACCGGCAGCACATGGCGGTCGGGATCGACGAGATCGGCGGCCAGCGCAAAACGCCGCGTCAGCCACCCGCTGATGGCTTCGCGCAAGTCTCGCGTTCCCTTGGTCGCGGGATAGCGGCTCAGGCCGTGCAGATGGGAGATCAATTCTTCGGTGACGATGCGCGGAGGGCTGTGCTGGGGTTCGCCGACCGACAAGGTGATGGCGGTTTTATCCGCCGGCGGCGTCACACCCGCTTTGAGCGCCGTGAGTTTCTCGAAGGGGTAGGCTTGTAGTTTCAACAGATCAGGATTCATGGGTAGGTCGCAATTAAAGAGTGTAGTTCGCCAGTGCGGGACAATAGTCCGCTATCATAACGGATTTGACGACGCGCGGTCGCGACCCGCCCAGTATAGGACATCCCTTCATGTCATCCAAACCGAGGACGGACATCCTGCCGGTTCTGGCCCTGTTGGCCACGGCCTTTTTTTGGGGGCTGTTGTGGTATCCCATGCGCTGGTTGGAGGTGCATGGTGTGCCGGGACTGTGGGGGACGGGGATCTTGTTCGCCTCCGCCTTGGCGGTGGGCTCACCCATGTTGTGGCGCTACCGGGCACAGTTGACGGCGCGCCCCGCGCTGTTGCTGGGTCTGATGCTGGGAAACGGCTGGTGCAATACCGCCTTCATTCTCGCGGTGTTGGACGGTCAGGTGGTGCGGGTGCTGCTGCTGTTCTATCTGTCGCCCATCTGGGCGGTATTGCTGGCCCGCTTATTATTGGGTGAGCGCATGCCCTCCCAGGCGTGGCTCACGCTGGTCCTGGCCATGGGCGGCGCACTGATCATCTTGTGGCAACCTTCGCTGGGCGTGCCCTGGCCGCAAGGTCATGCCGACTGGTTGGCGATCTCCTCCGGTCTGGGTTTTGCCTTTTCCAACGTGCTGGTCCGCATGGGGCAGGATCTGGCGATCGGACTCAAAGTGGTGACCGCCTGGCTGGGGGTGACGGTGTTGACGGCGGTGTTGTTGCTGTCCGGTGCCGGCGGCGAGATCGAGTGGAGCGTCACGCCGGTGGTGGTCGCCGTGCTGCTGGGTACGGTGGGCATCGTCATGATGAGTGTGTGTCTGATGTACGGCGTGACGCGCATGCCGGTGCATCGCTCCGCAGTGATCCTATTGTTCGAGGTGATGGTGGGGGCGATATCGGCGCAATGGCTGGCCCACGAAGCCCTGGGGGTGCGCGAATGGTTGGGAGGCGTCTTGATCCTGGGCGCGGCATGGCTGGCCAGCCGCCAGCAATTGCACGATTGAAGCTTTAGGCGTGACGGTGCTTGCGTTGCCACTCCATGATGATCAGCAGGGCCGTGAGTGCGCCGCCGATGGCGCCATAGAGATGGGCGTTGACAATTACGGTGCCGCCGGCGATTTCCGCCGAGCCGGGCATGGTGCCGACCAGTTGTTCCCAGGTGATTTTGGCGACGAACAGCAACAGCAGCCACCAATCGCCGCGGTTACCGGCATAGAGGGCCGTCACTAGGCCGGCGGCAAACAGACCGTGCAACACACCGGAAAGTCCCACATACCATTGCAGTTGGGGATCGAACAGCAATAATCCGACTCCGACTGACGCGGCGCTGGCCAGGGTGACGAAGATCCAGCTGCGGGTGGAGAGGGTGTGCCGGAACAGCAACCACACCAGGATCAGGCCCGCCAGATTGAGTAGCAGGTGCGGCCAGCCCAGATGTACGATGTTGCCGCTGATGATCCGCCACCACTGACCGTGGAGAATTGCGTCGCGATCGTAACGCAGCCACTGAGTAGTGCTGTTGCCGAGCAGCGCGAACAGAGTGGATAAGGCCACCAGGCTCAAGGGCAGGGCATGAGTACGGAGAAAATTATTATCCCATGAAGAGTCCGACGCGGCATCATTGTCGGGTGGAGATGGCATGGTTTCCTTGTTCAGCGGTTTTGTCCGGGGGTGTCGATGTAATCGGAGATGCTCTGGCGCAGACATGCAAATTGCCCCTCTCCGCTAAGCGGCTTGTTGTCCTTGTCGGTGATGAAGAAGGTGTCTTCCACGCGGGCGCCGAAGGTGGTGATTTTGGCGTTGTGCAATCGCACGCCGCACTCGACCAAGGCCTGGCCGATGCGGGATAACAGGCCGGGCCGATCGACGGTCAAGACCTCCACGATAGTGCGATCATTGGCTTCGTCGGTGGAGAAATCGATCTCGGTCTGGATAGCGAAGTGCTTGAACAAGCGCGGCTGGCGGCGCGTTAGCGTGAAATCGCGATCGAGGTCGGTGAGGCGCTGTTGCAGCTTGTTGTAGATGTCCAGCTCGCGGTGGGCGTTACTGATGGGCTGGCCGGTGTCCTCCAATACGGTATAGGTATCCAGGGTCAGGCCGTTTTTGGCCGCGATGATGCGCGCATCGACGATATTGAGTCCCAATTGATCCAGGACTTGCGTCGTGCGCGCGAACAGGCGGTCGTCGGTCGCCGTGTGGATGAAGATCTCGGTGCCGCCGCGCTTGCCTTGGTGGCGGATCATGATCATGGGGAATTTGCCGTTCTCCATGTTGAGGATCCCCTGGGTGTGCCAGGCGATCTCGTCGGCGGAATAACGCAGGAAATAATCATCATCGAATTCCCGCCACAGATTATCGATGGCGGCGGAATCTACCTTGCGGGCCTTGATGAGTTGCCGCGCCTCAATGCGGGTTTCATCGATGCGCTCGGCCTGATCGATGGGGTTTTCCAGGCCGCGCCGCAGTACCCGCATGGTAGCAGTATACAGTTCCAACAGCAGGGTATCCTTCCAGCTGTTCCACAGGCCGGGGTTGGTACCGCGGATATCGGCGACGGTGAGCAGATACAGATAATTCAAACGCTGGGGACCGCGCACCGTCATGGCAAATTCGGTGATGACTTCGGGGTCCGAGATGTCCTTGCGCTGCGAGGTCATGGACATGATGAGGTGATTGCGGACCAGCCATGCCACCAGGCGGGCGTCGTAGAGGCTCAGGCCGTGATGCAGGCAGAAATCGAGCGACTCTTGCTCGCCCAGTTCGGAGTGATCGCCGCCGCGGCCCTTGGCGATGTCGTGAAAGATCGCCGCCAGGGTGAGGATCTCCTGCTTGGGGATATGGTTCTGCATGAGTTCGCTGCACAGGGGGAATTCCTTAACGAACTCCGCATGGGCGAAACGCCGTAGATTACGCACCACGGTGAGTGTGTGTTCGTCCACGGTATAGACGTGGAACAGGTCGTATTGCATCAGGCCGACGATATGGCCGAAGGCGGGCAGATAGGCCGCCAACACACCGTAGCGATTCATGCGTTTGAGTTGTTCGGTGACGCCGCGCGCCTGGCGCAGGATCTCCATGAACAGGCTGCGGTGGCGTAGATCCTGGCGATAATTTTCGTCGATGAGATGGGTATGATTGCGCAGCAGGCGGATGGTGGTGGCGCGCACGCCCTTGAGCTCCGGGTGTTGCTGCAGTAGCAGAAACATCTCCAGCATGGCGAAGGGGTAACGCCGAAACACCCCTTCGTTGCGGACCTCGATGAAACCCTTGCGGTTTTGGAAGCGCTTATTGATGATCGCCGGTACGCCGGGATCGGAAACATAGAGGATCGCCTCTTCGAAGAGTTGCAGCAGCATCTCGTTGAGGCGGCTCAATTCCATCACCGTGCGGTAATAGCGTTTCATGAATTGTTCGACGGCCAGGCTGGGGCCGTTATCGCGGTAGCCGAATTGTTCGGCGAGGGTGCGTTGATAGTCGAACAGCAGGCGGTCCTCGCGGCGCCCGGTCAAGCTGTGCAGGGCGAAACGGATTTGCCACAGAAAATCCTGGCCCTCGGCCAGCGCCTGGTATTCGGCGCTGGTGAGAAAATGGTGTTCCACCAGTTCATCCAGGGCTTTGGCACCGAAATGACGTTTCGCCACCCAGGCGATAATCTGGATGTCCCGCAATCCGCCTGGACCTTCCTTGATATTGGGTTCCAGATTGTAGGCGGTGTCGTGATACTTGTGATGGCGCGAGACCTGTTCCAACAGCTTGGCCTGGAAGAAACGCCGGCTGGGCCAGATGTTCTCGGGGGAGACCGCGTTCTGCATTGCCGCGAACAGCTCGGCAGAGCCGGCCAGGAAGCGGCATTCCATGAGGTTGGTGACCACGGTGATGTCCTTGCCGGCCTCTTCGGCACATTCCGCCACGGTGCGCACGCTGTGTCCCATTTCCAGGCCGATGTCCCATAAATAAGTGATGAACTTTTCGATGGGCGCGCATACGGGGCCGCGGCACTCGGGGGTTACCAGGATTTGCAGATCGATATCCGAGCCGGGATGGAGTTCGCCGCGACCGTAACCACCCACCGCCACCAGGGCGAAGTCGGTATTGTCGCCGGGCATGGTCTGGCGCCAGATATTGCGTAGCAGATCGTCGATGAGCTGCGCGCGGCGATGCACCAGATCGGCGACCGGCGTCCCGTGCAAGAAGGCGTCTTTGATCTGTTGTTGGGCGTCCTTTAAGGCGGCGCGTACTACGGCGACCGGATTATTCGCTTGCGCCAAAGTGGCATCAAATTCCGGATTGTCGAAGGGGTGAGGTGCGATGGTCACGAGTGCCGTTGCCGCCTGGTGGTCGTCATGTCACATTCTATCAGAGGGAGTCTTCCTGGAGTTTGGTCAGAACCTCGAAGCCGTCGTCGGTAACCAATATCGTATGTTCCCATTGCGCCGACAGGCTGTGGTCCTTGGTCACCACCGTCCAGTTGTCCGGCATGAGCTTAACCTGGCGTTTGCCGGCGTTGATCATGGGTTCGATGGTGAAGATCAGGCCCGGTTCCAATATCAGGCCGGTGCCGGGTTTGCCGTAGTGCAGGACCTGGGGTTCTTCGTGAAACTGGCGACCGATACCGTGGCCGCAGTATTCGCGCACCACCGAGAAATTCTCGGACTCGGCATGGTCCTGGATGGCGTAGCCGATGTCGCCGAGGCGCACCCCCGGTCTGACCATTTCGATGCCGACGCACATGCATTCATGGCTGACCTGCACCAGGCGCCGCGCCATGGGCGAGACTTGGCCGATGCAGAACATCTTGCTGGTGTCGCCGTGATAGCCGTCTTTAATCACCGTAATATCGATATTGACGATATCACCTTGTTTAAGAATGCGTTTTCCGGGTATGCCGTGGCACACCTGGTGATTGATCGAGGTGCAGATGGACTTGGGAAAGCCGTGGTAATTGAGCGGCGCCGGGATGGCCTGCTGGGTATCGACGATATAGTCGTGGCAGATGCGGTCCAATTCTTCGGTGGTGATCCCGGCTTGGACATGGGGGCGGATCATGTTCAGGACATCGGCCGCCAGCCGGCCCGCCACCCGCATCTTCTCGATTTCATCCGCTGTCTTGATGCTTACCGCCATTCAATATAACTCTCTGTCATGTAAGAATAATTCCCAAAGCGCGTG
The DNA here is from genome assembly GCA_963810615.1 of uncultured Gammaproteobacteria bacterium. Lineage (GTDB taxonomy): Bacteria > Pseudomonadota > Gammaproteobacteria > DRLM01 > DRLM01 > JARRQJ01. The sequence continues at coordinate 63,917 of CAWEOA010000007.1, forward strand.
CTGCGGAGACTGTTCGAAAGAGGCTGCTCCGGCGCTGATATTACCGTTATCCTAGTTTCTATGTCAGCTATTATCAGGCCGCCGCAGGGGAATAACATGTCCGGTCAGTCGGGGGCATACGTTCCGCACTCGGTTTTCCTGTACGGGAGCGACCGGTTGGCGCCATTCTAACGCCTGGCCGTCCTGCGGTAAAATTGCCTGTCAATTTAAAAATTTATTGAGGATTTGGGTGAGTTTATGGTATAAAACGCGCCGAATCCGACGCTTGTCGTATCCCATCCGCTGATGGGCGGCGGAGGATGACAGCGACCCGCCGTTGGGGGCAAACTCGGTTTTCCCCTCTTTGAGGATGTCGGAACCACGCTTGCGGCATGCATGCCGATTAAGCAGGGGATGCAGCTTCTACGGTGTTGGCTATTACTAATCCACACATACATCGACACATGTGTCCGGGTGCCCGCTCTGCGGGTTGGCACATGGGATGTATGGCGGTTTAACCCTTTTAGGAGAGAGTTTCATGGCAAATGTTTCCATGCGTCAAATGCTGGAGGCCGGCGTTCACTTCGGCCACCAGACGCGTTACTGGCACCCCAAAATGGCCCCATTTATCTTCGGGGACCGCAACAAGATTCACATCATCAATCTGGAAAAGACCGTCCCGCTGTATGAGGATGCCTTGAATTTCATCGGCAGCCTGGCGACCAAGAAAAAGAATATCCTGTTCGTGGGCACCAAGCGTCCCGCGCAGCAGGTCATCGAAGAAGAGGCGCGGCGCTGCGGCATGCCCTTCGTCAGCCAACGCTGGTTGGGCGGGATGCTGACCAATTTCAAGACCATTCGTCAGTCCATCAAGCGTCTCAAAGATCTGGAGGCCATGGAGCAGGATGGCCGTTTCGAGCGCTTTCATAAGAAAGAGGCCTTGGGCCTGAAGCGGGAGATGGAAAAGCTGGAACGCAGCTTGGGCGGTATCAAAGATATGCCCGGCATTCCCAGCGCCCTGTTCGTCATCGACGTCGGTCATGAAAAGATCGCCGTGGCGGAAGCCAAGCGTTTGGGTATCCCGGTCATCGGCGTGGTGGACACCAATCACAGTCCCGACGGTATCGATTACGTCATCCCCGGCAATGACGATGCCGCGCGCGCCATTCAGCTCTATGTGCGGGGCGTAGCGGATGCGGTAATCGCCGGTCACGCCGTGGCCTTGCAGAGCGGCGGCGGTGATGAATTCGTCGAGATGGACGAGGGCAGCGCCCCGGTCGAGGGGGAAGCGGCGGAAAAAGCGGTGAAGAAGACTGTCAGGAAATCGAAGAAGGCGGCGGCGCCTGCGCAAGCTGACGCTGTAGACGGTGCCGCGGGTTAATAGTTTTCTTCGTAATAAGATGAGTGTGGCGCTCATTCACTCGCGGTGAATGAGCGCATTAACAAAGAGGTTGAGGATTATGCAAATCACAGCAGCGCTGGTTAAAGAACTGCGTGAGCGTACCGGCTCGGGCATGATGGAATGCAAGAAGGCCCTGACGGAGACCGGCGGCGATATCGAAGCGGCAGTAGAATTGATGCGCAAGGCGGGTCTGGCCAAGGCGGACAAGAAGGCCGGACGCGTCGCGGCGGAAGGCATGATCGCCGCCGCCATCAGTGAGGACGGGGCGCACGCCGCCATCGTCGAGGTCAATTGCGAAACCGATTTCGTCGCCAAGGGCGACGACTTTGTTGCCTTCAGCGGCGAGATCGCCAATGTGGTGCTGGCCAAGCAGCCGGCCGACGTCGCGGCCCTGGCCGACCTGCCTCTCGCCTCGGGTGGCACGGTGGAGGAGACGCGCCGCAACCTGATCGCCAAGCTCGGTGAAAACATCGCCGTGCGGCGTTGCGCGGTATTGAACAACAGCGACGGCAAGATCGCCGCCTATCTCCACGGCAACCGCATCGGCGTGCTGGTGGCGGTGCAGGGTGGTGACGAGGCCCTGGCCAAGGATGTCGCCATGCATGTCGCGGCGAGTAAGCCGGTGGCCCTGGGTCCCGATAATGTGTCCGCCGACCTTATTGCCAAGGAAAAAGAGATTTACACCGCCCAGGCGGCGGAGAGCGGCAAGCCCGCCGCTATCGTGGAAAAGATGGTGAGTGGCCGGGTCAATAAATTCCTCAAAGAGGTGACCCTGCTCGGGCAGCCTTTCGTGAAGAATCCCGATATTTCCGTGGAACAGCTGCTCAAGGAAAACGGCGCCAAGGTCAGCGCCTTTGTCCGCTTTGAGGTGGGCGAAGGTATCGAGAAGAAGTCTGAAAACTTTGCCGAAGAGGTGATGGCTCAAGTGCGAGGAGGCTAAGTCGGTGGCTGGAACGGATTCTGCGCCGCGCTATAAACGCATCCTCCTCAAGTTGAGCGGCGAGGCGCTGATGGGTAATGGTGAGGACACCATCAGCCCGACCATCGTCAGCCGTATCGCCGTTGAATTGCGCGAGCTTGTGCGTTTGGGTGTGCAGGTCGGCGTGGTGATTGGCGGCGGCAACATCTTTCGCGGCGCCAGTCTGGCCGCCTCGGGTGTGGATCGCGTCACCGCCGATCACATGGGTATGCTGGGAACCATCATGAATGCCTTGGCGATGCAGGATGCCTTGGAGAACAAAGGCGTCGCGGCGCGGGTCATGTCGGCCATCAAGATCAATCAGATCTGCGAAGACTATATCCGCCGCCGCGCCATCCGCCATTTGGAAAAGGGTCGGGTGGTGATTTTTGCCGCGGGCACCGGCAATCCCTTCTTCACCACCGATTCAGCGGCCAGCCTGCGTGCCATCGAAATAGGCGCTGATTTGCTGTTGAAGGGTACCAAGGTGGACGGCGTGTATACCGCGGACCCCGTCAAGGAACCCACCGCCAAACGTTATGAGGTGCTCACCTATGACGAGGTGCTGAACCGCAATTTGATGGTAATGGATGCCACCGCCATCGTCTTGTGTCGTGACTACGGGATGCCTTTGCGGGTTTTCGATATCAATCAAGCGGGGGCCTTACAGCGCATCGTATTCGGCGCCGATGAAGGCACCCTGGTGCACGGGGGAACAGACGCATGATAAACGATGTAAAGCAACAAGCGGATTCCCGGATGCATAAGAGCATCACCTCATTGAAAGAGGCCTTGACCAAGATCCGCACGGGCCGCGCCCATACCAGCCTGCTCGATCACATCATGGTGCCCTATTACGGCAGCGACGTGCCCTTGACCCAGGCGGCCAACGTGGCAGTGGCGGATGCGCGCACCCTCACCGTCGCGCCATGGGAAAAGAACATGGTGCCCGCCATTGAAAAGGCGATCATGACGTCCGACCTGGGCTTGAATCCGGTTACGGTAGGCGGCGTTATTCGCATCAATCTGCCGTCACTCACCGAAGAGCGCCGTCGTGATTTGATCAAAATCGTGCGCAGTGAAACGGAAGGCGCGCGCGTGGCGATTCGCAACATCCGCCGCGACGCCAATAACGATCTCAAAAAACTGGTGAAAGACAAGGCCATCTCCGAGGACGAAGAGCGCCGCGCTCAGGATGATATTCAGAAGCTGACCGATAAGTGCATTGCCGATGTGGATAAAATCCTGGAGACGAAAGAAGCGGAGCTGATGGAGATCTGATTTTGAGAAGCTGTCAGCGATCAGCCCTCAGCTCTCAGTTTTTGATCCAGAAGTTATTAGCCATCAGCTTTTTTCAGGCGGAAGGAGATGGCAAAGGTGAACTTCTTTGTATTATTTGCCTCGCCGCGGACCTTCCTCGAAGACAAACGGAGAAGCATTTTGTTGGGAGCTGAAAGCTAATCGCTGATAGCCGAATGCTAATATTCTATGTCCGCAGATAAACCTACATCACCCGGCGGCAACAACGGCCTGCCCCGCCACGTGGCCATCATCATGGATGGTAACGGCCGTTGGGCGAAAAAACGCCTGTTACCCCGCGTCGCCGGACACCGGGCCGGAGTGGAAACGGTGCGTCAAGTCGTGAAGGCCTGCGCGGAAAAGGGCGTCGAGGCCCTGACGCTGTTTGCGTTCAGCAGTGAGAATTGGCGCCGTCCCGTCAAGGAAGTCAGCTTGTTGATGGAGCTGTTCTTGACCGCATTGCAGCGCGAATCTAAAAGGTTGCACGCCAATAATGTGCGGCTGAAAATTATCGGCGACCGCAGCGCCTTTGCCCCGCGTTTACAGGAAGAGGTCGCCAAGGCCGAGGAAATGTCCCGGGACAATACCGGTCTCACCCTGGTGATCGCCGCCAATTATGGCGGGCGCTGGGATGTGGTACAGGCGGCGCGCCGGATCGGAGAACAAATTGCGTCCGGCCAGTTGCTGCCGGGTGATATTTCTTCCGAACTGTTTGAGGCGCAGCTGGTGTTGCACGGTCTGCCGGAACCGGATCTGTTTATTCGTACCGGCGGCGAGCAGCGCATCAGCAATTTTCTGTTATGGCATCTCGCCTACACGGAATTATATTTTACCGATACCCTGTGGCCCGACTTCGATACCCAGGCGTTCGAGGACGCCTTGTTGTCCTATGCAAGTCGGCAACGGCGTTTCGGTCGCACCGGAGATCAGGTGGAGCTGGCCCACGGTGCCTAAGTTCTCGCGGCAAAATGATCTCCGCCGCCGTGGTCCGAATTAATGCCAAGAGAACTCGCACAGCGTCTGTTGACCGCCGCCATACTGATCCCGCTGTTCAGTGCGGTCGTACTCAAAGCGCCGACCTTCTATTTCTCCTTGTTGATCGCCGCGGTGGTGGTTGTCGCCGCTTGGGAATGGGGCAGGCTGGTGCGTTTGCCGCCTCCGGCATGGACGCTCTTCAGCGTGGCGGTCGCGGCGACGGTGGGCTTGGTGATTGCGGGTAAGATCCCACCGGCGGCGACGCGTGTTATCTGCGCCGTGGCTATGGTATGGTGGGCCGCCGCAACGCTATGGGTGATGCGTTTTAAATCGAGCGAGCCTCACGATGCTTCGCCGTGGCGCGGATTGCTGGCTGGCTGCGTAGTATTGCTGCCGTCCTTTCTGAGTCTTAGCGCCCTGCACCGGGAAACGGCTTTCGGTCCCGGCTATGTGTTGTTCCTGCTGTTTCTGATCTGGGCGGCGGACAGCGGCGCCTATTTTGCCGGGCGCCGTTTCGGGAAACACAAATTGGCGCCGCAGGTGAGTCCCGGTAAGAGCTGGGAGGGATTCGTCGGCGGCTTGTCGTCCGCGGCGGTGGTAGCGGTGACCGGCGGACGCTTGTTGGGATTGTCGGGAGATGCCATGGCGTGGTTCGTGCCCTTATGCTTGGTAGTGGTGATGTTGTCGGTAGTGGGTGATCTGCTGGAAAGTCTGTACAAGCGCAGCGCCGGAGTGAAGGACAGCGGCCACTTTCTACCGGGACACGGTGGGGCCTTGGACCGTATCGACAGCATTACCGCGGCGGCGCCGGCCTTTTATCTGGGTCTGAGCCTGTTCGAATGGCCGGCATGATCGGGGTATCCATATTAGGCGCCACCGGTTCCATCGGCGTGAGTACTTTGGACGTGTTGCACCGTCATCCCGATCGCTATCGGGTGGTGGGTCTGTCCGCCAATACCGAGGTGGAGCGCCTTGCCGAACAGTGCCGCGTGCATCATCCGCAATATGCGGTGATGGCGGATGAGCTCGCCGCCCAGCGCCTGCGGGATCGCCTGCGCAAGATAGACAGTCAGATAGAGGTCTTGGCCGGCTTGGAAGGTCTGGAGACCATCGCCGCGCATCCCCGGACGGATTCCGTCATGGCGGCGATCGTGGGCGCGGCGGGATTGGTGCCGGCCCTGGCGGCGGTGCGCGCCGGTAAGCGCATCCTGCTCGCCAATAAAGAGGCCTTGGTCATGTCCGGCCAGATCTTTATGGACGAGGTGCGGGAGCATAAGGCGGAATTGCTGCCCGTCGACAGCGAACACAATGCCATTTTGCAATGTTTGCCGCTGTTGTCGGGCAAGTCACTGGAAGAGATCGGCGTCAATAGAATTCTGTTGACCGCTTCGGGCGGTCCGTTCCGCACCACGTCGCTGGAGGCCCTGCGCGGGGTGACGCCCGCCCAGGCCTGCGCCCATCCCAATTGGGATATGGGGCGGAAAATTTCGGTCGATTCGGCGACCATGATGAATAAGGGATTGGAGGTCATCGAGGCCTGCTGGCTGTTTGCCGCGCCGCCCGAGAACATTCAAGTGGTGATACATCCACAAAGCATCATTCATTCCATGGTGGAATATGTGGACGGCTCCATCCTGGCGCAGATGGGCAGTCCCGACATGCGTACCCCCATCGCCTATGCCCTGGCGTGGCCGGAGCGCATCGCCTCCGGGGTGAAACGGCTGAATTTATTCGAGGTGGCGCAACTGAATTTTGCCGCCCCGGATACGGCGCGTTTCCCGTGCCTGCGTCTGGCCTATGAGGCCCTGGCGCGGGGCGGAACCGCCACCACGGTGCTGAGCGCCGCCAACGAAGTAGCGGTGCAGGCGTTCCTGGAGGAAAAGCTGGCCTTTACGGCGATAGCGGAGATAGTGGAGGCGACCTTGAACGAGATTCCGTCCAAGGCGGCGTCATCCCTGAATGTGATTTTGGAAGAAGATGCCCGCGCCCGGCAGTGGGCGCGGGAATTGATAGCGCATAAGGCGGCATAGACTCTTTAGGCATGAATATTTTATCGTCATTGTTCTTTTTCCTGCTGGCCATTGGCGTATTGATCGCCATCCACGAATACGGTCATTTCTGGGTGGCGCGTAAACTGGGGGTCAAGGTGCTCCGCTATTCCATCGGCTTCGGCAAGCCGCTGTGGGTGCGGCGCCGCGGTCCCGATCAAACCGAATACGTGCTGGCGGCGCTGCCCATCGGCGGTTATGTGCGCATGCTGGATGAGCGCGAAGGCGAAGTGGCGGAGCATGAACGTCACCGCGCCTTCAATCGCCAACCCTTGGCAAAACGTTTCGCCATCGTTTCCGCCGGACCTTTGAGTAATTTCCTGCTGGCCATTGTCGCTTATTGGTTGGTGTTCATGCTCGGCGTCACCGTGGTCAAACCCATGATCGGCGAGGTCGTGCCCGATAGCATCGCGGCCCACAGCGGCTTGACGAGCGGCGAAGTGATCACCAGTGTGGACGGCAAGCGCACCGATGATTGGCAGAGCGTGGTGATGAATTTATTGGACGGCAGCCTGGCGGAAAACTCGGCGCATATCAAAGTGCGCGATGCAGCCGGCGTCGAACAGGATCGGGTGCTCAACCTTAAGACCATGAGCCGGGACATGAACCAGGGGGATTTTCTGGAAACCCTGGGCATTCATCCCTACCGACTCACGCTCAAGGCGGTGATCGGCGTTATCGAACCCGGCGAACCGGCGGAACAGGCGGGGTTGAAGGTCGGCGACCGGATTATAAAGTGCGACGAGAAACCTATTTCCGACTGGGTGGAGTGGGTCGACTACGTGCGCGGCCATCCCGGTCAAACCATCCGGATGGAGATCGAGCGCGACGGCGAACAGATGACCTTGGATGTGAAGCCCCGCTTGAAGAAAGATAACAGCGGTGAGCACGGTTATGTGGGAGCCGGCGTCGCCGCGCAGCAAGGCGACAATGCGGGTATGTTGTCGGTGCTGCGTTATTCGCCGCCGGTGGCCCTGGGTAAGGCGCTGTCTAAGACTTGGGACATGTCCGCGCTGACTTTTCGTATGTTGTGGGGAATGGTAAGCGGACGGGTGTCCGTCTCGAATATCAGCGGCCCCATCAGCATCGCCAAGTATGCCGGCTATACGGCGCACGTCGGTTTGACGGCATTTCTGACCTTCATGGCCATCGTCAGTTTGAGCCTGGGTGTGCTTAATCTGTTGCCGATCCCGGTATTGGATGGCGGTCATCTCTTTTACTACGTTATCGAATTCATAAAAGGCAGTCCACTCTCCGATGCGGCGCAGGCATTGGGCCAACGGATCGGCATCGCTATTTTGCTGATCATCATGGTGATCGCCTTTTATAACGATATTTCCCAACTCGTCGAATAAAGATTGGATGCAGCGGCCGATGAGAAAGGTGCTCATATTATTAATGTTGGCCGCTTGTTTGTATGTGGACGGGGCCTGGGCCTTTGAACCGTTCGTCATAAAGGATATCCGCGTCGAAGGACTGCAAAGAATAGAAGTCGGTACGGTCTTCAATTACCTGCCCATAGCCGCCGGCGACACCTTGAACGACCAACGCGCCGCCGAAGCGATTCGCGCCCTGTTCAAGACGGGTTTTTTCTCGGATGTCTCTTTGGAGCATAAAGGCAACGAATTGGTGGTCAAGGTGGTGGAGCGCCCCTCCATCTCCAAGGTGAACATATCGGGCAACAAGGATATCAAGACCGAGGATCTTACCACCGGCCTGAAACGTATCGGTCTGGCGGAAGGGCGGGTCTTTGATCGTTCCTTGCTGGAACAGGTGAAACGCGAATTGGAGCGGCAATATTTCGCGCGCGGTAAATACGGCGTCAAGATCACATCCGAAGTCAAACCGCAGGACCGCAACCGCGTGGAGGTCAATCTCAAGATCGACGAGGGCAAGGTAGCCAAGATCCAGCGGATTACCCTGGTGGGTAATCATGCCTTCAGCGAGGAGACGCTGCTCAGCAATTTCCAACTGGGGCCGCCCGCTTTATTCTCGGTGTTTACCGAGAACGATCAATATTCTAAACAGAAACTTGCGGCGGACCTGGAGACCTTGCGTTCTTATTACCTGGATCGCGGCTACATCGATTTCAGCATCGATTCGACGCAGGTGGCGATCACGCCCGATAAGAAGGACGTGTATATCACCATCAACATCACCGAGGGCAATCAGTTTACCGTCAGCGACGTCAAGCTTGCCGGTGATCTCAAGGTGCCGGAGGCGGAGTTGGCTGCCTTGATCAGCGTCAAACCCGGTGAAATCTTTTCCCGCAAGCAGGTGACGGAGTCGAACGCCCGGATCAACGACCGCTTGGGCAAAGAGGGCTATGCCTTTGCCAATATCAACCCGACCCCGGTGTTGGATAGGGAAAAGCGTACCGTGAAGCTGACCTTTTTCGTCGATCCGGGCAAGCGGGTTTATGTCAGGCGCATTAATGTCAGCGGTAATACCCGGACCCGCGATGTCGTCCTGCGCCGCGAGATTCGTCAATTGGAAAATGGCTGGATCTCGACCGACAGCGTCAATCGCTCGCGGGAACGCCTGCAGAAGCTTGGATACTTCGACCAAGTAAACGTCGAGACTCCCGCGGTTCCCGGCACCGATGACCAGGTCGATGTGGATTTCGGCGTCAAGGAACGTTCCTCATTCGGCAGTCTTACCGCCGGCGTGGGCTTCTCACAATCCCAGGGTCTGTTGCTCAATGCCAGTGTCAATCAAGAGAACTTCATGGGGACCGGCAAACACGTCAGCGCCGCCGTCAATAACAGCAAGGTCAACACCATTTACAGTTTTTCGTACACCAATCCCTACTACACCCCGGATGGCGTCAGCCGCGGTTTCAGTCTGTTCTTGCGCACCACCGATGCCGCAGCCTTGACCAATGTGGGTTCCTATACCTCGGATGCGCTGGGCGGGAGCGTGAACTACGGAATTCCCCTGTCCGAGTTCAATACCATGCGGGCCTCTATAGGCTATGAACAGACCCACCTGAAGACCAATAGCCTGACGCCGCAGGAATATCTGCAGTTTATCAGTGCCAACGCCTCCGACTTCGGCGTATTCAAGCTGACCTTGAGTTGGGCGCACGATACCCGCAACAAGGCGTTCTTCCCCGACAGCGGATTGTTGCAGAGCCTGTCGGCCAGTACCGCGCTGCCGGGCAGCGACCTTAATTATTATAAGCTCTCTACGCAGACCACCTGGTATCACCCGCTGTTGAACATCTTCACTTTGTCTCTCAACGGCGAGGTGGATTACGGCGGAACTTATGGCAGTACTACCGGCTTCCCGTTTTTTGAAAATTACTATGCGGGCGGTATTCGCTCCGTGCGCGGCTATCGTTCCAATACCCTGGGGCCGAAGGAAAGCGATCAGGCCCTGGGAGGTGCGTTGAACACGGTCGGCAGCGCCGAACTGTTCTTTACGCCGCCGTTTATGCAAGAGAATTCCTCCTTCCGCATGGGGGCGTTTTTCGATATCGGTAACGTCTATAAGGATTATGCGAGCTTCGATGCCGGGGAATTGCGTTATTCTACGGGGGTTTCGGCGGTATGGCTGTCACCGATCGGGCCGTTGACTTTCAGTTTGGCCAAGGCGTTAAATGCCAAGCCGCTAGACAATACCGAGATTTTCCAATTCTCTCTGGGTGCGGTATTCTAAAAACTTAAGATTAGAGGTCGTGACGATGACGGGAAAAAGAATCGTTCTACTGTTTGCGCTGCTGCTGGCGCTTGTCCCCGCGGCGAATGCGGACGTAAAGATCGGCTATGTCAATGCCGCCAGATTGTTGGATGAGTCCCCGCAGGCGGAAGACGTCAGCCAACGCTTGAAAGAGGAATTTTCCGGCAAGCAAAAGGATCTGCTTACTAAGCAGAACAAGCTTAAGAAGATGCAGGAGCGCATGACCCGCGACGGATCGGTAATGAGCGAGGCGGAACACGGCAAGCTCGACCGCGATATTCTGACCCTGCAGCGCGATGTGCAACGCAAGGGCGACGAATTCCGCGAGGATCTCAACCTGCGCAAAAATGAAGAAATGAACAAACTGCTGGGCGTGATTCAAAGCGCCATCTCGGTCATCGGCAAGGAAGAGAATTACGACCTTATAGTCTACGAGGGCGTCGCCTACGCCAGTTCCACTATCGATTTGACGGATAAGGTGCTGGATAAACTGCGCGCGTCGATGAATACGGGTGGCGCCGGCGCGACCCCCAAGAAATAGGACCGGACAGCCGTGATGAAAACCCTCGGACAGCTTGCCGAGCATGTAGGTGGACGTGTTCACGGAGATGCCGAGTGTAAGATCAATGGCGTGGCGACCCTGCAGAATGCCAAGGCCGGCGATATTTCTTTTTTAGCCAATCCCCGTTATACCAGATATCTTGCCTCCTCCGCGGCCTCCGCGGTGATCGTCAGCGACGACTATCGAGACGCTTGTCCGGTCAACGCCCTAGTGGTCGCCGATCCTTATTTGAGCTATGCGCAGATCGCCAATTTGTTGAATCCGCCTGCGCTATTGCCCCAGGGGCGTCACCCCACCGCGGTGGTGGCGGGCGGCAGCAGCGTCGATGCCAGTGCCTGGATTGGTCCGCACAGCGTGATCGAAGCGGGCGTAGAGATCGGTGCGGGGGTGATGGTGGGGCCGGGTTGTGTGATAGGGCACGGCAGCCGCATCGGCGCCGGTAGCCGTCTGGTGGCCAATGTGACCATTTGCCATGGCAGTCGCCTCGGCAAACGCGTCGTGCTGCACCCGGGCGTGGTGATCGGCAGCGACGGTTTCGGTCTGGCGAACGACGGTGGCAGCTGGGTCAAAGTGCCGCAGTTGGGTGGGGTGATTATCGGCGACGATGTGGACATCGGCGCCAACACCACGGTGGATCGCGGCGCCCTGGATGACACGGTCATAGAGAACGGCGTAAAGCTGGATAATCAGATTCAAGTCGCGCACAATGTTTATATCGGGGCGCATACCGCCATCGCCGGATGTACGGGGATAGCGGGGAGTGCGCGTATCGGTGCGCGTTGCACTATCGGCGGGGGCGTCGGCATCGTCGGTCATACCGAGATCAGCGACGATGTGCATATCACGGGAATGTCGTTTGTCGCGCATTCCATCCGCAAGCCCGGTGTCTATTCGTCCGGAACGCCATTGGAGGCAAATCGGGAATGGCGCAGGAATTATGCGCGCTTCCACCAGCTTGACGATATGGCGCGTCGTTTGCGGCGGTTGGAGGCTGCGCTAAAGGGCACCACGGGCGAATAGTTCGCTCATACCATTCGGTAACTAAGGACTAAGTAATTATGTCAGATACTGTACCGCCCAAGGAGTCGTGTGCGGAGCAAGAGGCGGCATCCGCCGTCGAAGCACACGCGGAGACAGCGCCGTTTGCGATGGACATCCACGAAATCCTCAAATATTTGCCGCACCGTTATCCGTTTCTGTTGATCGATAAGGTGTTGGCCTGCACGCCGGGCGATGCCTTGACGGGGGTCAAGAACGTTTCGTTCAACGAGCCGTTCTTCACGGGGCATTTCCCGCGGCGGCCGGTGATGCCCGGGGTGCTGATCCTCGAGTCACTGGCGCAAGCCACCGGGATCCTGGCCTTCAAGACCGCGCAGGCGACGCCGGCCAGCGGCACTATGTACTATCTGGCGGCCATCGACAACGCCCGTTTCAAGCAGCCCGTGGAACCGGGCGATCAACTGATCCTGGACGTCAAGCTGCAGCGCGCTGTACGCGGCGTGTGGAAATTCAGCGGCGAGGCGAAGGTGGACGGCAAGCTGGTGGCCAGTGCCGATCTGATGTGTGCACACCGGGAAGTAGACGTTTGATAGATTCGCGCGCGGTCATTCACCCCAAGGCGGAACTGGCCTCCGATGTGGAAGTAGGGCCGTTCACCGTCATTGGCCCCGATGTGGTCATCGGCGCGGGCAGCTGGATCGGTCCCCACGTAGTGATCAACGGGCCGACCCGCATCGGCCGGGACAACGAAATATTTCAATTCTCCTCCATCGGCGAAATGCCCCAGGATAAAAAATACGGCGGCGAACCGACCCTGCTCGAGATCGGCGACCGTAATGTGATCCGTGAATTCTGTACGCTCAATCGTGGTACGGTGCAGGGCGGCGGCGCGACGCGTATCGGCAGCGACAACTGGATCATGGCCTATGTGCACATCGCCCATGACTGCCAAATCGGCAATCACACCATCTTCGCCAACAACGCCTCCCTGGCCGGGCATGTCACCATCGGTGATCACGTTATCCTCGGCGGCTTCAGCCTGGTGCACCAATTCTGTTCCCTGGGTACCCATTGTTTTACCGCCTTCAGCAGTGGCATAGCCAAGGACATACCACCTTATGTGATAGTGTCCGGTAATCCGGCGGCGCCCCATGGTCTGAACGCCGAAGGCCTGCGGCGGCGCGGATTCAGCACGGAAACGCTCACCCGCCTGCGCCGCGCCTATAAAACGATTTATCGTGCCAATCTCACCTTGAAAGACGCCGTTGTCCAACTCAAGGAACAGGTAGCGGAGTGCCCCGAGATCGGCGTGATGGTGGATTTTCTGGAAAAATCCTCACGGGGGATCGTGCGCTGAAGGTGCGCTGTGCGCGACTGAGGGAGACGATGATCTATATGTCATTTCGAGCGCCAGCGACCCCGATATTTTCTCAATTCGCTGTGCACGGGGTGTGAGCATCCGAATCGGCATCGTGGCTGGGGAGACGTCCGGCGATATGCTGGGCGCGGCCTTGATCGCCGCGGTGAAGCAACGGCTCCCCGATGTGGCGTTCCTCGGCATCGCCGGTCCACGCATGATCGAACAGGGTTGCCAGGCGCTGTTCCCCGCGGAAAAATTGGCGGTCATGGGCTTGGTGGAGGTGCTGGGTCACTTTCGTGAACTGTCCGCCATACGCAAGCAATTGATCGCCCACTTTCTCGCCGATCCCCCCGATGTATTCATTGGCATCGATGCGCCGGATTTTAATCTGGGCCTGGAAGGAGCCTTGAAGCGCGGCGGCATTCCCACGGTGCATTATGTCAGTCCCTCGGTATGGGCCTGGCGGCGTTATCGCTTGAGGAAGATCGCGCGCTCCACCGATCTCATGCTTACCCTGTTGCCCTTCGAGGCCGCCTTTTACCAAGAGCATCATATCCCGGTGCGCTTTGTGGGGCACTCGCTAGCCGACGCCATTTCCGTGGACGTGGACAGGGCGGCGGCGCGCACTGGTTTGGGTTTGCCTCAGGACGGTGAAGTGGTGGCCTTGTTGCCGGGCAGTCGCATGACCGAAGTGCGCATGTTGGGCGGGGTGTTTATCGCCGCCGCCAAACGTCTGCTGGACAGGCGGCCGCAACTGCGCTTCGTCGCCCCCTTGGCCAGTGAGGCGACGCAGGCGCTGTTCAAGGAACAACTGCAGGCGCAAGGCGGAGATGTGCCGATCACAGTCATTGCGGGGCAATCGCAGCAGGCCCTGGCCGCCGCGGATGCTGCCATGGTGGCATCGGGGACCGCCACATTGGAAGCGCTGCTGTTGAAGTGTCCCATGGTGATGGCCTACCGTCTCAAACCCGTCACCTACTGGCTGGCAAAGCATCTGGTCAAGGTGGCGTATTTCTCTTTGCCTAATTTACTCGCCCAGCGTCCTCTGATCCCGGAATTGATTCAAGACGCCGTCACCGCGGAGCGCCTGGCCGCGGCCGTGGAGGCATATCTCGATGACAAACAGGCGACCGCGCAGCTCATTGCGCAATTTCGCGAGATGCACTTGAGCCTGCGCCGGAATGCTGCGCGCCAGGCGGCGGCGGCGGTGATTGAGATGCTAAATATTTCCGGTGACGCCGCGGTGCCCGATCACGGCTGAGAGCATGGAGCACCTTTAGCTTAAAATAAAAATTAAACGGATGTAGGCTGCGGGGATATCCGTGGCGCACGGTATATTGCATAATTCATGTTATGATAGCGGCCTGTAAGCTGCCGGAGGGGCGGCTCAAGGACACGGACGGCACAATCTTACAACGGCAGTAGGATATGAATCTAAAACACCAGCATAGTTTTACGCGAGATGAGTTGTTGACCTGCGGTCACGGGCAACTTTTCGGTCCCGGCAATGCGCAACTGCCCTTGCCGCCGATGTTGATGTTCGATCGCATCACCGCCATCAACGAGACCGGTGGTGCGCATGGCAAGGGCGAAATAACCGCCGAGTTCGACGTTCATCCCGATCTTTGGTTTTTCAAGTGTCATTTCGAGGGTGACCCGGTGATGCCGGGTTGTCTGGGTTTGGATGCGCTCTGGCAACTGGTGGGGTTTTATCTCGGTTGGCTGGGCGGTCCTGGCCACGGTCGCGCCCTGGGAGTAGGTGAAGTCAAATTCTCCGGCCAGATCACCCCGGCCAATAAACTGATTACTTATCACGTCAACCTGAAACGGGTGATCCAACGTAAATTATTTATGGGCATTGCCGATGCCGCCGTGCACGTCGATGGCAGGGAGATCTATACGGCGACTGACCTGCGGGTCGGGCTTTTTACTGTGACAGAAGGTATGTGATGAACAAGACGAAGCGACGGGTGGTAGTCACCGGATTGGGTATCGTAAGCAGCATCGGCCGCAATCGCGACGAGGTGGTGGCCGCGCTCAAACAGGGTCAATCCGGCATTGAATATAACCCCGAGTATGCCGAGTTTGGTTTTCGCTCCCATGTCTACGGTTCCATCAAACTCAATCCCGATGAGGTTATCGATCGCCGCCTGCGCCGTTTCATGGGCGACGGCGCAGCATTCAATTATATCGCTATGGAACAGGCCATCGCCGATGCGGGCTTGGAGAAGGCGCATGTTTCCAATCCCCGTAGCGGGCTGGTGATGGGTTCGGGCGGACCTTCCACCTCCAATCTGGTGCTGGCTGCGGATATCCTGCGCAGCAAGGGCGCGCGCAAGGTGGGGCCATTCATGGTGCCGCGCACCATGTCCAGCACCAATTCCGCGTGTTTGGCCACGCCGTTCGCCATCAAAGGTGTCAATTATTCCATCAGTTCGGCGTGCGCCACCAGCGCCCACTGCATCGGTCATGGCGGCGAGCTGATTCAGATGGACAAGCAGGACATCGTATTCGCCGGCGGTGGCGAAGAGGTGCATTGGACCTTGAGTGTGTTGTTCGACGCCATGGGTGCCTTGTCCGGCGGTTACAATGACCGCCCGCAACAGGCCTCCCGTGCCTACGATGCCGGGCGTGACGGTTTCGTGATTTCCGGCGGCGGTGGGGTGGTGGTATTGGAAGAGTTGGAGCATGCCCTGGCGCGCGGTGCGCGCATCTACGCTGAACTCACCGGTTACGGCGCCACCTCGGACGGATACGATATGGTGCAGCCTTCTGGCGAAGGCGCGGTACGATGCATGCAACAGGCACTGGCCACCGTGACCAGCCCTATCAACTACATCAATGCCCACGGCACAAGTACTCCGGTGGGCGACGTCGCCGAACTGGGCGCGGTGCGCGAGGTTTTCGGCAACGAGATTCCCTATATCAGTTCCACCAAGTCGCTGACTGGTCACGCCCTGGGCGCTGCCGGCGTCAATGAGGCGATTTATTCGCTGCTGATGATGGAAGAAAACTTCATTGCCGCCTCCGCCAATATCGATAAGCTTGATCCGGCCGCGGAAGGCATGCCCATCGTCCGCGAGCGCATGGATAACGTGAGCCTGGATTGCATCATGTCCAATAGTTTCGGTTTCGGCGGCACCAACGCCAGCCTGGTGTTGCAACGTTATTCCTGATTTTTCTCCGCGTTGCGGCGATAGAGTAATCGCCGCCCATTCATGCCGGTGAAGTTCTGATCTCCCGCATTTTCGTCCCTGGTATAAAAAATCCCCAGTCACTTTGAGGTGAGCGGAGCTACGGTTACTGAGCCGCTGGCCACTAAGGACAGTGGCGGAACGAGGCTCAGGTGAATATTTCGCCGACGCCGGATGGCATCAGGGCAGCGTAGCGGGTCGGTATCTCCGCGCGCACGGTATATATCTTAAGGTCTTGTCTTGAATTGATTATCGGCCCCGCACCGCCGCCCGCGACTCTATTTCCTAGGAAATAGTCGGGGGTATTGCTTACCGAACGGTAAGTAAATTGTAATTGAAAATAATATTTTCGCGTGTTATTGGTGCTGATAATAAATAGAGCGGGTGCCTAAAGAAGAACAATACTTCATGGTTACCGATGACCCAGCTCAATGGGAAATGCATCTCTGCCGCGGGCGGATAATCACTTGGCTGTCCGCTGCATTTATATTTCGAATGCAAAAGTACAAAGTATTTGAATGGCATTGATGCGGTGAGGCGAAGATGTCCGCAAGCGGAGGTGATTTATCGTTAGGCTTTATAAGCCTAGCCGCCGCTGAAGTACAACAGGCTTAATAATTCTAAGAAAATAATATTAACGGGGGGGACGGATCCATGAAGATCCTTAAGCGCGCCGGTTTTTCCAATAAACTTTTAGTCCTGCTGGTTGCATTGTTACACGCAGGTTCCTTGTTTGCCGCCACCGGTTACGAATCCATCTCGCCCGACCAGCCTGAATACATGCCCGGCGATACGGCGATGATCTCCGGTGTAGGTTTCGAGCCCAACCATGCGATCGAGGTTCAGGTCATTCGCGTCGATGGCAGCATCATGACCGGAAATGGAACCGAGACGCCGGGGAGCGACACGGTCACCACCGATGCCACCGGCCATTTTGCCTATTCCTATCTCCTCGCCGGTGGCGACAGGAGTGTTTATAACGGAATTTTAACCGCGAATGCCGTTGATCCCGATTCAAGCACCACGCTGGCCACTGCCACGTTTATCGATGGCGACGAATTCGTGGTTCAGGGTTGTGACTCCAATAGTCACAACGATCATTGCAACCCGGATACCGTCGCCTCAGGATGGGCGGGCGGCTCCAATCCGATCAACGGCTGGACCTCGGGCGAGCTGCAGGGCTGGCAGCCGCTGGATAATGTGCCTTTCCGCGTCAGACTCGATCTGAAAGAGGCACAGGCCGGCATCATCAATATCACCACGATGCAGGATTACTCGACGTCGGTGGGTGGCGCGACCGTGCTGGCCATCGACTCCGCCAGCGATTTTTATGTGGGAGTGGGACCGAGTGGATCCGGTACAGAAGGTGATCTAAGCAAGAGTTGCGTAATAGGTACGGCGGGCGACGTTCCCTCGCCAGGAACGCCCTGTATCGTGTCGGGACCCACCTATTCCGGCGGCGATCCCAATGAAATCCAGTATTCATGGTCCATCCTCTTCGACAGCTCAGAGGTGGGCGGCAACAACAGTAAATGGGGGCTGTACTGGTTGGCGCATCTAAATGGCGGTGCCAATACCTTTCCCGGGCCGAACGGCAAGATCTATACCACCACATCCCAGACCCAGAATCATACGGTGGATGTCAAACTCGCCGCTGACGATGATCATGACGGCGTGACCAACGACGATGATCATTGCGGGAGCACCCCTGGTGGCGAAGAAGTCGATCATCATCACGGCGATGATCATGAAGGTTGCGGATATTCCGATTTTGATTATGACCACGATGGTGTGAGCAACGGCCATGATCTTTGCCCCGGTACCGCCATGGGCGCCACAGTTGATACCGACGGCTGTTCAGCCGAGCAACTCGGTCCCTATACCTTGACGATCAGCACGACCGGTACGGGTTCCGGCACTACCTCGGGGGCCGGCAGCTATACTTATGGTCAAACCGCTTCCGTATCCGCCAGCGCCGCCACGGGATCTACCTTCGGCGGTTGGAGCGGTAGCGATGCGGCGGATTGCTCGAGCGGTTCTGTCGTGATGAATGCCAATAAGAGCTGCACGGCGACCTTTACCCTCAACACCTACACCTTGACACTGGGCACCGCGGGCACGGGTGCCGGTACGGTGAGCGGTGGCGGCACCTATAACTACGGTGATACCGCGACGGTGACGGCCACCGCGAGCGCCGGTTCGACCTTCGCCGGTTGGAGCGGTGCCGATGGCGCGGAGTGCACCGGCGGGTCGGTGGCGATGACCGCCGACAAGAGCTGCACGGCGACGTTTACCCTCAATACCAACACCTTGACACTGGGCACCGCGGGCACGGGTGCTGGCACGGTGAGCGGCGGCGGCACCTATAACTACGGTGATACCGCGACGGTGACGGCCACCGCGAGCGCCGGTTCGACCTTCGCCGGTTGGAGCGGTGCCGATGGCGCGGAGTGCACCGGCGGGTCGGTGGCGATGACCGCCGACAAGAGTTGTACGGCGACGTTTACCCTCAACACCTACACCTTGACACTGGGCACCGCGGGCACGGGTGCCGGTACGGTGAGCGGTGGCGGCACCTATAACTACGGTGATACCGCGACGGTGACGGCCACCGCGAGTGCCGGTTCGACCTTCGCCGGTTGGAGCGGCGCCGATGGCGCGGAGTGCACCGGCGGGTTGGTGGCGATGACCGCCGACAAGAGTTGCACGGCGACGTTTACCCTCAACACCTACACCTTGACACTGGGCAGCGCGGGCACGGGTGCTGGCACGGTGAGCGGTGGCGGAACCTATGGTTTCGGATCCGCGGCTGCGGTTGTGGCTACGGCCAACGCAGGTTCCACCTTCAGTGGTTGGTCGGGTCCCGATGCGGCGGAATGCGCCGGTGGTTCCGTGATGATGGTGTCGGATAAGAGCTGTATCGCGACCTTCACCCTCGATACCTATACCTTGGCCATTGCCACGGCCGGTAGCGGCTCGGGTACGGTCTCGGGTGCGGGTACCTATAATTCCGGCGATAGCGCAGCTGTGGCGGCGACTGCTGCCGCCGGTTCTACTTTCGCCGGCTGGAGCGGCGCCGATGCCGCTGAATGTGCGGCGGGTTCGGTGGTGATGAATGCGGACAAGAGCTGTACCGCTACCTTCACGCTCAATACCTATACCCTGACGATTACCACCTCGGGCTCCGGTTCGGGTACCTTGAGCGGCGGCGGCAGCTATGATTACGGTGCCACGGCCACGGTTTCCGCGACGGCCCATACCGATTCCACTTTCAGCGGCTGGTCAGGTCCCGATGCCGCGGAGTGTGCGGCGGGTTCGGTGGTGATGAATGCTGACAAAAGCTGCACCGCGACCTTTACGCTTATTACTTATACCTTGACCATCGATACGGTGGGGACGGGTACAGGTACGGTGAGCGGCGACGGCAGCTATGATTACGGTACCACCGCTACAGTCTCCGCCATCGCCGCAGCGGGTTCCAGCTTCGACGGTTGGACGGGTCCCGATGCCGTGGACTGTGCGGCGGGTTCCGTGGTGATGAATGCGGATAAGAGTTGTACCGCGACCTTCACGCTCCACACTTATGCCTTAACTATCGACACTGCGGGGACGGGTTCAGGTACGGTGAGTGGTGCGGGATCGTATAACTACGGCAGCACCGCGACGGTGACGGCGACGGCGGCTGCAGGGTCCAGCTTCGACGGTTGGACGGGGCCTGACGGGGCGGATTGTGCCAGCGGCACGGTGACGATGAACGCCGACAAGAGTTGCACGGCAACGTTCACGCTGGTGACGCCGCCTACTACCTACACACTGATGTTGAATACGACTGGTTCCGGTTCAGGTACGGTTTCGGGTGGGGGCAGCTATAACGCGGGCGACACGGTGACTCTGGTGGCAACCGCCGCCAGCGGATCGAGCTTCGTCGGCTGGAGCGGGGATCCGGGCTGTAGCGATGGCACGGTTACCATGGATGCCAATAAGAGTTGCACGGCAACGTTCACCGCGGAGTGGACCGCTGCAGGCTGCCAGCCCACTTACACCGCGACGGCCAGCGGTCTTCCCGACCTGATCATGACCAAATTGTCGTATGGCGTCTTGAATATCAAACGTAATGCCGGCACCAATGTCATGGTCACGGACACGACTAAGAACGTGGGTAGTTCAAAAGCCACTAAGTTCGTCATTGCCTATCATTTCTCCAAAGACATGCTCTTTGGCAACGGCGACGATGTGGTTTCGGCGTCCAAACGGACGGTCATCTCCTTGAATCCGGGGGCGAGCAACGCCTGGCCCAGCACCAGCGTGGTGATCCCCGCGGATGCGCGACCAGGGATCTATCATATGTATGCCAAGGCCGATGAGGATGTCACCGGTACTTATGCAGTGACCGAGTCGAATGAGGACAACAACTGGATGTGTTCCACCACCACCATCGAGATCCCTGATCCCGACCTGGTGATGTCGCAGGTCAGCATCTTCACCTATAACGTGAATGTCGGTGAAAGCATGGTGATATTGGACTCGATGACGAATCGGGGTGGTTCGCAGGCCTTGAGCTTTGATATAGGCTACGTCTTATCTCCGAACAACATTATCGGCGACGGCGATGATATCCGTTTGCCGACAACCCGGACCCTGGATGTTCTGAATGTAGGCGCCACCAGTACCGCCTCGACCTCGGTAACGATACCCGCGGACGTGCCGCCGGGTGTCTATTACGTGGGTGCCGTCGCGGACATCGATGGTACGGTGGTTGAACTCAGTGAAGCGAACAATACGGGGAAGGCGAGCAGCACCGTTACGGTGATCAGTCCGCCTTGATGTAGGGTGGGGGTGTGTGTGCGCTGCCGTTGTTGACTTGAGACGGCAGCGCGGCACGGAATGCTTCTATACTTACCGCCAGGCTCCGAGTGGCGATACCGTGTGGTAACGATCGGAAACGCAAAAAAGCGTGGTAATGGATAATAACGATTAAAGAAGGCGGAGAGATCCGTCTTCTTTTTTTATATCAAAAATCAGACGGGCCTCTGCATGGGATAAGCGGATTTCAAGCTGCTGCGATTCCCGCGATCTTATGACTGTGCCTGGCCGGTTTCCCGCCAACTTTGAAATCCGCCGTCCAGGGCGATGGCCCGGCCAAAGCCGATATCGCGCAGGGTCGCGGCGGCGAGGGTGGAAATCTTGCCGTAGTCGCAGTAGACCAGGATGCGCCGCGTAGGGTCGGGGAGCAGTTCGTTGACGCGTAACTCTAGCTGGCCGCGCGGTATACTGATGGCGCCGGGAATATGGCCTTGTTCAAAGGCATGTTGCTCACGCACATCGACGATCACCAGCGGTTCGCCGGGATTGTCCAGCAATTCTCTCAGCTGAGCGATGGACATGAAAACGGTTTTAGCGGCGGCCGCCGCGATCAATTGATTGATGGATTTACCGCCGCTGCGATTGGTGCGCAAGGCCTCGGTGATGTGAGTTGGCATTTTCAGGTTCAGGGCGTTCATCAGTTCGATGAACTCGGCGCGATCCTTTTTCTGCAGGCGCGGATTTGCGGCAATCTCCTTGGCGAGAGTGGAGTGGGTCTGGCCCTTGTAATCATGGGCGGGGTAGACCGGCAGCTCGGGCGGCAGCTTAAGGATCTTATTGAACAGGCTGTCATAGAGTTTCGAGGCATCGCCGCCGGGTAGATCGGAGCGGCCGGTACCACCCACCAACAGGGTATCGCCGGTCAGGATGCGATCCGCCAGCAGAACGCTGATGGAATCTTCGGTATGGCCCGGGGTGTAGAGGATGGCGAGGCGCAGCTTGCCGACGATAATCGTCTCGCCGTCATCGACTCGGATGTCGATAAACGGAGCGGGACTGTTGCGATGCATGATCACCGGAATGCCGAGGCGTTCGCCCAGCTCATGACTGGCGGAGAAGTGATCGGCATGGGTATGAGTGTCCAGTAGATACTGAAGACGCAGACCTTCCCGCGCGGCGACGGCGAGGTAGCGGTCGATCTGATCGCTCAAGGGATCGACAACGATGGCCTGATAGGTTTCCTTACAACCGATCAAATAGGATTTGCATCCGCCGCTGCTTATCTGTTCAAAATACATCACCTTGTCTCCTGAGAATTTGAGGGCTCAATTCAAACTTTTTACTCCAATTGAACATGTTATGGAAGAATCTTAATTCGCCTCATCAGAATAGCGGCTCCGACCCGTAGTTTCTGTTTCAGGACGGGGGTACCGATCTAGGTTGCCACTAGCCGCGTGGAAGGCCAAGGCAGCTGGTTGGTCAGGGCGCCATTGGGCCGATTTCCTGAAGTAGTTCCATGTCCCTAGAGGCGTTTTCAAAAGCCAATATTATTCCATGGGCTATACGGTACTTGTGATTCTTAGGGTGTGGTTTTTCTTCTAAGGTCTTACGATCGAAATTCGCGTTCCTCGGTCCAACGACAAGATACCTCAAATCCCACAGTATTTTGTTCAGGGTATATTCAGGAATGGGATGCGCTAGCCTGCGGAAATCGCTGTGACCTGTTTGTGACTACTCCTATGTTAGTGTGTATGGCAAATGACTACTTGTGTAAGCGAATTTTCGCTGCGGGTATGTCATCGAGTTGCTATTACTGAAACGGTGCCCGTTTTAAAAAAATTCCACGTAAATCCGGGAGGGTGAACCATGAAGTCTAAACAATCAATAAAGTGGGGCTGCTTGGGACTTGGCATGTTTATGCTGTCAACAGTTCCAGTCTATGCGGATTCGGTAGCCGTCAATTTCGAAAGTCCTGGTTACACGGTAGGCAACATCAATGGCCAGGATGGCTGGAGCAAAACTGGTCCGTATGATGCCGCGGTAGTAAGTAACACCTACGGCTATTCAACATTCGGTTCTCAGGTATTAAGAATCTCAAATGCGATTACAACGGGATCATTCGGTGATCAGACGTTTGCTAAGCCCTTGACTGATGCGGTCGGTGAGGCGGATGCCACCAATGGGACTTTCCCCCCGGGTCTGCTGCAACGATATTACGTGATGCAGTTCGATATCGCTTCCGCCGATCCGGCTGCCCAGCAGCCCGGTCTTGCAATATCGGTATCACCCGATAGAGGTGATGGCTCGCGGATGAGCTATTTGAGCTTTGTCGACGGGGCAAGTGGCATCGATGTCACCTTCTACGATGTCCAGGGGTCAGACAATCCCGCTAATTTTGTCCCGACGGTAGTGGCGACCGGCCTTGATAGGAGTGAGCCGCATACCATTAAACTCACAATGCAAGTCAATGACGGTCCGTCTAATGACATCGTCAATGTTTATATCGACGGTAATCTCGTTCATACCGGGAGTACCTGGGAAAACTATTACCGTTACGATAGCGAGGCCTCCGCCGAGCAAAGCCCGCGTATCGTAAAATCGGTGATTTTCAGATCGGCCGGCACCGCAGCGCCAGCTACCCTCGGGGCGGGATTCTTGTTCGACAATGTTTCTCTGACCTCTTCTTATCCGCCCTTGGCCAACGGCAGCTTCGAGGACGGACCGGGCGGCAGTTACGCCTACATAGCGGGCGGTTCCTCATCCTTGACTGATTGGCTGACTACGCTAAACGGTGTCGAGTGGTTCGATCCCGGTTTTTACGGGTGGGGTTCAGCTAAAGATGGAACTTACGCTGTGGATCTTGCTCCCTATATTTATACGGGAGGCGGTGTTCAGAAGAGCATCGACACCGTGGCAGGGCAATATTACAAGCTGCAGTTTTATGCCAGCACATTGGCCGCCAGCGGTAGGGACGGCACGGGGCAGGTGGATGTACTGGTAAATGGCAATTTGCAGCAGTCCTTTAGTCTCAAGAATACCAGTGCTACAGTGAGGTGGTATCAAAAGACGGTATATTTTGGAGCGACCAGTCCTACCACGACGATTGAGTTTCAGAATAATCAAGATCCTTATATCCACTTTTCCTTAATAGATGCGGTCAGCGTCGCAGGACCGTTGCCACCGCCAGATCTCGACATCAGTTATTTATCGTTTGGCAGTGCTAATGTCATCCGCAAGGCCGGCACCAATGTCTTGGTCGCCGATACGGTCGATAATTTGGGCGGTTCGCGGACAATAAAGTTCAAGGTGGGCTACCATCTCTCGACTGACATGACCTACGGCAATGCGGACGACATCGCGTTTGCCCGTACCCGTTCCGTGAACTTCCTGGATCCAGGGTCGTCCAGCGCATGGCCCGGTACCAGCGTGGTCATTCCAGCGGAGACGCCTCCAGGTACCTATTATCTATGTGCCAAGGCCGATGTCGACGATGTCCAGCTCGAGGCGGATGAGGGCAACAACACGGCTTGTACGACTGCCACCATTACGGTACCCAAGCCCGATCTGTACATATCGTCGTTCAGCAAATACACCTCGTCTGTGACTGCAGGGGACACGATGAAGGTGTCGGACTGGGTAAAGAATAAAGGGGGCTCGCAGGCCTTGGCGTTCGATGTCGGCTATACTCTGTCGCCAAACGGTATATGTGGTGATGGCGATGATCTTGCATTGCCGACGACGCGTTCCGTGGCTGTCCTGAATGCGGGGGCTTCAGATGCGGCATCGACTGACGTACTTGTCGATGTGCCGGCCGGCAGCTACTACGTCTGTGCCGTCGCCGATGCCAGTGGCGTAGTCGATGAAAGCAATGAGGCAAATAACGCGAAACGGGCGAGCGGCAAAGTCACTGTGAGTGCTGCTGCCCCTTGATAAATAAAGGAGTGATTGTGTGCGCTGCTGACGTGAATGTCGCGGCAGCAGCGCACCACCCACTTGACAACTTGATGTGCCTCGATACCCCATCGCGAGTCAGCGATGGGGTATTTTTTTTCGTGTAGGCGCTGATCGTGGAGAGTGTCGTAAGCGTTTATATTACTTCGGCTTTGCGTCGTTGATTTCACCGCAGGGCGTAGTATCCCGAGGATACAATCGCGTTTATAGCGGTTATAGGCACCGCTTCATTGATGCCAAGCTGGCAGTTTTTCCGCAGGCGTTCGAAACAACATTTTCATTAATGTCATATTAATCTGGGATTCTCAGCAGGAGATCCGCACGGATACGTCCGGCGCGAGGATGGCGGGCGGTGACCTCGATCTTGGCGCCGGGTTTGGCCTGTACCACCCATTCCGCCTTGGCACGATTATCGGTAGGATCGGTGACGGTGCCGGCCCAGCCGAAGGTGGAGGTGGGTTTGTGGGCGCGGCCCTCCAGTTGGCCGAGTTCCAGGCGGCGTTGCCCTTGGATCAGCAGGGCATCATCCGGCAGTTCAATCTCACACACCATACCGCGCACCAGCTTTTTATTCGCCGCCTGTTTGGTGATGTAGGTGGGCAGCCAGCCGCGGTTGCTCACCACCGCGCGCACCAGGTAGCTGTCGTTACCCAATGCTTGACTGCTGAGCTCCAGGGCCAGTTCCGGTGACAGCAGGGCATGCCATACCAGCCATTGCGGGAAGCGCTGTACCTCTTGTTCCAGCAGGCGCGGCGGCGGGTTCCAGAAGCTGAACAGTGGATTCCAGCCGCCCAGTTCCACCTGTCCCAGTTGGGGGTGATCATAGGCATACCAGTCGATGAAGCCCTTGCCCTCCAGGACGTCATCGTTCCATTCCAGGAGCTTGAGGTCGTCTTCCTCGGAGTGCTCGCGATACCAATCGATAAAGCGGTAATTGCCGATGCCGGCCTCCCGTTGCGGGCTCCAGATCTCCACGGTCCAGGCGAACAGTCCCTGTTGTTCATAGAGCCAGTCGTCCAGGGCGCCGGTGATGATCTCCTTGGGGTGGTAGCGGAACTCGTGGTAGGTGGAGGCGGCCGGGTAACCGGTGAGGGCCGTGCCCTTGTCGCCCAGTTTGGTATAGACCCACAGGTCTTCCGGCGCCAGTTCATTGTCGTCGCGATAGGAGAGGGGACGCAGCAGCACACCGCTGTAGGTGTGAAAGGCCACGCCGCCGCACAAGTTGGGATGGCCGGTGATGAAGTGCACCACGGCCCGGACCTCGGGTTCCGAGGCGGGGTAGGGACCGGCACCCTTTTGCTCGGCCTCGTTGCGCCATTCCGCCGGGAAGTTGCGGTTGAGGTCCAGGCCTTCCCTGATGGCTTGTACATGGATCAGGTAACCATCATAGTCTTCCAGGCGCCCCTCCGGGAGCAGGCGGTAATATTGGCCGTCTTGCTCGGCGGGCTCCCGTGGAACCAGCAAGCGCGGGTCCCGGTCGGATATTTTCCAGGGGCCGTCGGGGTCGGAGATACGCATGCTCAGGATGCGGCCGTCGCCGTCCATATCTTCACGGCTCAAGCCACTCACGGCCAGTTCGTCATAGGGGTAGGGGCGGGTGCTGGAACGGATGAGTTTGGGGGTATCGGCCAGGGCCCATTCCGCCCCGTCCGGGTTGATGCGCGGGCAGATGTAGAAGACCCGGGTGTCCAGACAGCGGCTGATGTCGGGGTCGTGCCCGTAGCCCGTCAGCAGGGTATGGATGAAATACAGGCAGGCGCTGGAACCGGCCAGTTCCGGCGCATGGAGATTGCCGTCCACCCAGAAAGCCGGCTTATCCCGGTCGTCGCCGGTATCGAAACAGGTAAGGGTGGCCAGCCAGATATCCCGGCCCTCGTGGCTTTTGCCTATGCTTTCCACCCGCATCAGTTCGGGGTGGGCGTTGGCGAGGCCGAGGAGCAGGTCGCCGAGTTCGGCGTAACGGTAATAGTGGTCGAAACGTGGCGTCGGCATCGGGGTATCGTCCTCGGCGGCTTGAATACGATTAGTCTACCCGGGTTCAAAAAAGAACTTAACGATTTTATCGCAATCCATTATTGTGTGCCGGCCAGGCGGCGGTCGCCAGGCCGGGTTCGGGTAATGGTAGAATAAGTGCGAACTAGGATTTATGCCGATTTGTCCTTTCGGTCGCAAGGATAACGCATGTAGCGCTTATTTCGAGCGGAGTGCTCGAAACGGGATTTCAGGTCATCGTTCCAATGGCAAATTACCCAGGGCTTCCATAATCTTATGATTCGGCATGCGACACTGAATGATCTCGACGCCTTGGTCAGAATCGAAGATAGTTGCTTCGAGACCGACCGTCTGTCGCGCCGCAATTTTCGTTACCTGCTGAAGAAGGGTCATGCCGAGACGCTGGTGGAAGAAGAGAAGGGTGTGGTGCGCGGTTACACCATGCTGTTGTTCAACGACGGTATTTCCATGGCGCGTCTCTATTCGCTGGCGGTCGATCCGCAATATCAACGCATGGGCGTCGCCGCTCGTTTGGTGGAGGCCTCCGAAGTGTCCGTGCGCCAACACGATTGTGTCTCGTTGCGCCTAGAGATCCGCAAGGACAACACGGCTTCCATCGGTTTATTCAACCGTCTCGGTTACCGCGAATTCGGCGTTCATGCCGATTATTACGAAGATCACATGGATGCGGTGCGCTTCGAAAAATCCATGGTCAAGGATCTCAAGCCTGCCATGGCGCGTGTGCCCTATTATGAGCAGACCCTGGAATTTACCTGCGGGCCGGCATCGGTGATGATGGCCATGAAGGCCTTGGATCAGAAACTTCCCTTGGACCGTATGTTGGAATTGCGCATCTGGCGGGAATCGACCACGGTGTTCATGACTTCGGGACACGGTGGCTGTGGACCGTACGGTCTGGCGCTGTCGGCCTTTCATCGCGGCTTCGACGTGGAGATCTATGTCAGCGCCGAGGGTGCGTTATTCGTGGACTCGGTGCGCGACCCTGAAAAAAAGATAGTGATGCGTCTGGTCCAGGAAGACTTTCTCAATGAACTGCGCCGCGTCCCGGTCAAGATTCATTACGGCGTGATGAGCGTCAATGCCCTGCAGGAGCAATTCGAGCAGGGGGGTATCCCCATTGTGCTCATTAGTTCGTATCGTATCTATCACGAGAAATCGCCCCATTGGGTAGTGGTCACTGGCTTTGATGATCGTTTCATCTATGTGCATGATCCCCTGGTGGACAAGGATATGGGCAAGACCATTACCGATTGCGTCAACATGCCGATTCTGCGCAAGGATTTCGAACGCATGGCCCGCTACGGCAAGGCGGCGCAGAAGGCGGTATTGATCTTGAAGAAGCGCGCGCAGTTGCATGCAAAACCCGTGAACGAAGAAGTGGCCCAGGCACGGGCGATGTCGCGCAAATCCGCGCGCTGGGGTGGTCGTTAGCAAATATGAGGGTCGAGTAGCACACCAATGTCCACGCATACGATTGTTGTAGAAAATCGCAAAGACTGGGAGCCGAATTTTCCCGGAGCGAATATCGTCGAGGTCAAGGAGTATCTGGCCAACCCCGAATATCTCAAGTCAAAACAGGAAAAGGTTATCAACCTTTGCCGCAGTTATCGTTATCTCAGTCTGGGCTACTACTGTTCGTTACTGGCTGAGGCACGCTGGCACCGCGTCATCCCCAGCGTCAAGACCATCAGCGACTTGAGTAGCAAGTCGGTGTATAGCCTTAACCTGGAGGATTTGGATCCCTTGGTGGAAAAGGGTTTCCGCAAGCATAGCGAGCAGCCGCCGGGCTCGGCCTTTCAATTCTTTGTCTTTTTCGGCCGCTGCGAAATCCCGCATTTGCAGGATGTGGCGCGTCAAATATTCGACCAGTTCCCCTGTCCATTGCTCAAGGTGGAATTGAAAAGGCGCGAGACCTGGCAGATCGATTCCATCAAGCCGGTGACCCTCAACAACATCAGCGTGGAGCAACATCCGTTTTTCATAGAGACCTTGAACTCACACCTGGGAAGCCGCTGGCGCGAGCCGCGGGCTAACAAGATTTCCCGTTGTGATATCGCTATCTTGCATAATCCCGCCGAAAAGCTGCCGCCTTCCAGCGCCAGGACCTTGCAACGCTTCATCAAGATCGGCAGGAAGCTCAACGTCGATGTGGACTTGATCGAAAAAAAGGATTACACGCGGCTGGCGGAATACGATGCGCTGTTCATCCGTGAGACGACGCAGGTGGACCACTATACTTATCGCTTCGCTAAGAAGGCGGAAAGCGAAGGCATGGCGGTGATCGACGATCCGGATTCCATCCTCAAGTGCTCCAACAAGGTATTTCTGGCGGAGCTGATGAAGGCCTACAATATTCCCACGCCCAAGACCTTGATCCTGCGCAAGGGCAAGACCTCGATCCTGGAAAATATGATGTCCTATCCGTGCGTGATCAAGATCCCGGACGGTTCGTTTTCGCGCGGAGTGTTCAAGGCCGAGAGCTTCAAGGATGCCGAGGCGATCGCCGAACGTCTGTTCAAGGAGTCGGACCTGATCCTGGCCCAGGAATTTCTCTACACCGAATTCGACTGGCGCATCGGTGTGCTCAATCACAAGCCGCTGTTCGCTTGTCAGTATTTTATGCCCGCCAAGCATTGGCAGATCGTCAAGCACGAATCGTCCGGGGAATTCACCGAAGGCGGTTTCAAGGCCTGGCGACTCGAAGACGTCCCCCCGCTGGTGCTCAGTACCGGCTTGAAGGCGGCCAACGCCATCGGTAATGGTTTTTACGGCGTAGACATCAAGCAGCGCGGCGATGCCGTGTATGTCATCGAGGTCAATGACAACCCCAATATGGATGCCGGCGTGGAAGACGTCATTCTGGGTGATGCGATCTATCAGCTGATCATCGAGGAACTGGTGCGGCGGGTTGAGCTGCCGATGGGATCCTAGTCGCTGTTAACACTATTCATGTCGCGGCCTTGCTATGGATATCCAATTACTACGGACATTTCTCGAGCTGGATCGGACCCGTCATTTCGGCAAGACGGCGGAAATCCTGTTCGTTACCCAGTCGGCGGTCAGCGCCCGTATCCGCTTGCTGGAAGAGACCCTGGGCGTGCCCTTGTTCATCCGCCGCCGCAACGAGATCCAATTGACCGGCGCCGGCGAGCGTTTGAAGCGTCACGCGGAAACCATCGTGACTGCATGGCAACGGGCGCTGACCGATACCGCCTTGGAGGAAGTGCGCAGGCCGGCCTTGTCGGTGGGCGCCATGCACTCCTTGTGGGACTGTTTTTTACAGCAGTGGATTCACCGTCTCTATAAACTTCGCTCCGATATCGCCTTGCAAACCGAGGCTCATGGTTCCGATGTCCTACTCAAAAAGGCGGTCGACGGCGTTCTGGATGTGGTCTTTTTATTCGAGCCGGCCCGCCTTGAACAGCTGGTCGTGAATGAGGTGGCAGCGATCCCGCTTATCATGGTGGCCAGCCGTCCCGACTTGGATGCGCGCACCGCCCTCAAAGAGGGCCATGTCCTGGTTGACTGGGGATCGTCGTTTGCAACCGCCTTCGCTCGCCATTTTCCCGATGCCTCAATGCCGACGATGCGTATGAGCATCGGGCACATGGCCTTGGCATTCCTGCTGGAATGCAGCGGCAGCAGTTATTTGCCGGAGCACCTGGCGGAGGAACATTTGAAAACGGGGCGTCTATATAAGGTCAGCGACGCGCCGGTCATTGAGCGGCTCGTCTATGCCGTCTATCAGGGCCACGGTGAACGCCGGGGATTTGTGGAGGAGGCCCTTGGCTATCTCAGGACAAATCCGCTGCCGCAACTGGTTCACTCTTCTTCGGACAGATAATCCTGCAGGGCGTCCTGCAAGCGCTTCTTTTCCCAATATTCCTCGATGGCCTTCCATTTTGGTCCGTCGCGAGAAACGGACTTGCCCCGATCCTGGAGAAGCTTGTCCGTAAGCGGGTCGCTCCAGTCGCCGTTCTCTTCGATAAAATCATCATCTTGGGCGAGATTGTCATTACGTGTGCTGTTTGCCATTGAAGCTGCTCCTTATTCAAGCTATGGACTGCATTTGCCCGCCGCGGGGAGTACCGTGGCCGGATCAAGCTGCCTTATACCTATTTACTTTGAAAATCTGAAATGAAAAAAATTTCTTAATCCGATAAGAATTTTTTCTAGTCGAGTGATGAGCAATTGCTGACCCGCAAACCGGTCATAAGTTTTAAATAAGGTTCATAGTGGCGAAACCTGCGGGTCACGGGCGTCAAGGTCCGGCCAGCGTCTCCAGGTTTGCAGTGACGTTCAGCAGCAAGGAACGAATCTTGGCCTTGAGGATATAGGCGCCGACCAAGGGCGGCACGTAAAAGCTCGGCGTAATCTCCGCGCGGTAAAGAATCCGGGTATGTTGGTCCTCGGCGGAGATCTGCCAGTGTTCGTGGGCATAACTGAAATCACTCTGTTCGGGTATGGCCAGGGTATCGATATTGCCGTCCGGGGAGGTCTGCAATGACTCGTACTTATGAATGGTCTGACAAAAGATCAGGATGCAATCCTGAAAAGTCACCCTGACCTTGCGCCTGTCGCCGGGGAGTTTACCGACTACCTCGGATGCCGTGACGGTATGGGAAAGCTGCGGCCAGCGGGCGGGGTCGGCGATGATGGCATAGACTGACTCATGGGGCGCATCCAACAGCGCGTCGAAGCTGACTCTATAGCTTCCCTGATGTTCATGCACTTCCAGATTCCGGATATCGGCGGCGCGTAGAGGGGCACTGATGGCCGCTGCCAGGAGAATCAGTGCTGATAGAGTTCGGCGCACGCCTAAAGGGTGGGCGAGATCGGGTAGAAAATCAAGCAATCCGACGAGCTCAGAGAGATATTTCGAGGGGCAGCGACGGTGATCTTATCTATGTTGGCGCCTATAGTATGTTTAGTTTCGATCATCTGCCTATGTGGGGGGCGTCGCTGGCCGGCTTACCATTGGGTATGTGAGGCTAGAGCGGCGCCGCTAAGAGGGAGTCGGTGTAAATTCCCCGGCACCACAATTGTGCCGGGGTAAGGCACGTCCGGTTTGGGGGGGCACCGGATATAGGGCATTTCCGTCCCGAAGGGGGGGGGCGGAAAAAGTGTCAAAGCAACTACACCCGATATCTTAAATGGGTCGCGCTACGGTAAAATTCATGGGGCGCGAAATCCCGCTGTGATGGCCGGGCCATTGACCGCCGTCACAGGTGCCGAATACTGGAAGTCGACCATCGAACCTATACGGAACTACCTTACCCTCAACGGGTTCATACCGAGCGTCATTCTCTCGATGTTCTGCTATGCCGTGTTGCTGAGCGCTCGTTCCAGTCTGTGGGGTCTGGCCGTAATCGCACTACCGGGCACATTTGCGCATG
Source organism: uncultured Gammaproteobacteria bacterium (assembly GCA_963810615.1). Taxonomy (GTDB): domain Bacteria; phylum Pseudomonadota; class Gammaproteobacteria; order DRLM01; family DRLM01; genus JARRQJ01. Next base: position 96,537 of record CAWEOA010000007.1, read on the forward strand.
AACTGGCGCATTTCATCATCGGATTCATTCTCGGCGCAAAACCCAGCGGATTTTCCCTGCTACCGCAGCGTCGTGCCAAGGGTTGGCGATTGGGGGCGGTCACGTTTCGCCGGGTCGGCGTACTTAACGGCGCCTTTATCGCAATGGCGCCGCTGGCGCTGCTGCCGCTGGGCTGGTTGTGCCTAATCCATCTATCCGTACCGGCCTGGGACTCCGCACATTGGCTAGGATGGTTTGTGGCGGCCTATCTGAGCGCGACATTGTTCTATGCCTGCATGCCGTCACTCACCGATATCAAACTCGGAGGCAGGTCATTGGTCGTTTACGCTGCCGTGCTGGTTGTGGGCTGGATGGCGCTGCCGGGCTTGCGTGCCTGGTTGCATTGAAGCTAAGAGGCTGGCTGTGACGCCATGCCTTTGCTGATTACCGTGTACCGTCATACGGAAAAGCGTGCGCGCCGATCACTCCGATGTTTGGACGTATTTACTGTGCCGGTATGTCAAGTATTAGCGGGCCGCTGCCGTCCTGTGTTCCGGGCGACCGGAATTATGCTGATATTTATTTTCCGCTTTGGTATATCTTTCAAACGTGAGGCTGAACTATGATTACAGAGGGGGCGGCTGGTTATTTACCCGAAGAATACGGTAACCTGCTTCTCTGTGGATGGTGGGTACAATTCGAAGATAAAGGCAAGTGTAAAAAGGAGGTTCTATGGCGGATGAATCCATACGCAAGGAGATGGACGCCCTGAAGGCGGACATCACCCAGTTGCGCGAAGATATCATTGGGTTGACCAAGGCGGTCAAAGGTGCGGCATCCGAGAATATGGCGGGTGCCAAGGCGCGGGCGGAAGATCACGTGCATAAGGCATGGGCGGATATCGAGGCCCGCCTCGAGGATCTGCTCAATGAGGGCAAGGCCACGTTCAACTCGGCGGAGCAAAAGGTCGGCGAACATCCTGTGGGCAGCGTGCTGACTGCCTTCGGTATCGGTTTTATCATCGCCAAATTGTTCGACGTAGGAGGCCGGCGCTGACCCAGCTGACGGAATATATCATCTCCCTGGCAGAGCTGCTTGAGGCAGAGGGTAGATTGCTGCGTCGTACCGTAATGCGTACCGGTGCGGGCTTGGCGGCTGTGGCTGTTGCGGCATTGTTGCTGTCTGTCGGGCTGGGCTTTTGTCTGTGGGCGGCCTATCTGGGCTTGATTGCGCAAGTGGGCACGGTTAACGCGGCGCTGATAATTGGGATACTGATGATACTCATGGCGGGGCTGATGGCATGGATCGCGATTCGTCTCAACCGTTAAGCACCGAAGAGGCCAAGGCGAGATTGCGAGCGGCGGGACAAGAGCTCAGTCTGAGTCATTGGCTAGGCCGGCGTACATGGGGCGTCCTCGCAGTGGTCCTGGTCGGCGGATTTGTCGTCGGGCGCCTGCGCATCTCGGTTTTGAGTCGAACGATGTTAATGCAGCGAGTTGCGCCGCTGTTGTTGGCCGTGATGCTGCGGAGAAATAAATAGCGTAATTCATGCTGAGTGCAGCATAGCGAGCGGCGGTCCGCTGCAGACCGCTCAATCTTGTCCGCGCGGAACGCGATTGGCGACGTCAAGCCAAACGCCTGCACACCAACGGCGAACTTCATCAAGCCATACTTGACTGTGGCATTTCCAGGTATAAATCGTTAGCCTATGAGGCCATGACCATCAGTATGACAGCAGAGATATTGACCGCCGGTGTCGACGAGGCGGGCCGAGGCCCGTTAGCGGGACCGGTGATGGCGGCGGCGGTAATCCTCAATCCCGCACGCCCCATTGCCGGCTTGGCGGATTCCAAGCAACTCAGCGAACAGCGCCGTGATGCATTGGAAACGGAGATTAAGGAAAAGGCCTTAGCCTGGAGCGTGGCTAGTGCCGAAGTCGAAGAGATCGACACGCTTAATATCCTTCATGCCACTATGCTTGCCATGCAGCGTGCCGTTGCCACCTTGCGCCCGGCGCCGTTATTGGCCTTGATCGACGGTAACCGTTGCCCCTCGCCATTGGCCTGCCGCGCCAAGGCGATTATCAAAGGCGACCAGACCGTACCAGCCATTTCGGCGGCTTCCATCCTCGCCAAAGTGGCCCGTGACCGCGAATTGTTCAGGCTGGAAGAGCTGTATCCCGGCTATGGTTTTGCCCGCCACAAAGGCTATCCCACCAAAGATCACATAATGTGTCTCGAACGGCTTGGCGTGACGCCGGTTCATCGGCGCTCATTCGGTCCGGTAAGCAGAATTCTGAAATAAACCCGAACGGGTTTTTCATCCTGCCATCGGAAGTGAGGGCAGATACAGGACGATTCACCGGCCTTAAAAGCAGCGCTTTTTTGAATGATGGCATCCATTGGCCACACTAGTCGAAGGCTGATCACCTGCAGATCGGGATGAACTGCCTGGAATATTTTATTTCTTGTGGCGAGTCCCAGGATATGGATTGGCGTGCTCAATCGTGCAAGAATCCATCTTGATGGTGCGTATATGAGGGAGGGCGGCTATGCGGGGTTTACGCGCGATGACGGTGTTTATTCTGTGCGCTTTGCTGTTGGTATCGTGCGCCGCGACCCCCACGTCGCATACCTCGGTTCTCGGTGCCTGGAAGGCAGACAACTACAACAAGCAGTTATCCAGCTTTCTGGTCATTTCCCTCTCTGATGAACCCGGGATCCGCGAAAAATTCGAATCGATAATGGTGAGCAGGCTCGAGAAGGCAGGTCTGCACGCTGTAGCCTCATCCGACATAATGGCCGCCGACGAGGAAATCAATCAGGGGACGGTCAAAGCGGCAGTGGCGGGCAAGGGGATAGATGGGGTGTTGGTATCCCATTTGCTGGGAGTAGAGCGTGACGCAATCTATGTGCCACCGTCGCCTGATAGTAGTCTTGAAACCACGTTTAGCGGTACTGCGCCTATCGTCACTTCTCCCGGCTACGTGGAGCACCGTTCGGTTATCACCTTGCAGATCGATCTTTATGACACCGCATCGGAACACCTGGTATGGTCGCTGCGCTCGCAAACCGTCAATCCTCCTAATGTGACTGAGGTAATGGATAGGTTATCCAGCACCGTCGTTAACGACTTGCGGCTCAAAGGCTTGATCTGAACGTTATCTACCTGTTGCGATGAGGCGAGCAGGCCTAAATGAAATGCACTGATTCAGAGGGGGGGCGTATCGAGGATGACTCGATAAAGCCCGCCGCTAAGTCCGGGTTGCTATAGTCGGGAACTCTTCCGAGCATCATTCTCTGCCAATCCCCTCACTATATATAGTTTAAGCGTTGTTCTATGAATTCTTATCACCGCAGTCGTAGTCGTGGTCTTGCCCGGCGGAAAACCTGATTAAATATCAGTTGGGCATAGCGCGACGCTCAAGTCATTAGCTATAAAAGCATAACAACCGAGCATCGTCGCGTGGTTCCACGTGATGTCCTATCGAGAGCGGACTCACTGCCATATTTACGTTAAGGATAGCAATGTGTGTACGTCGAAACTCTGACGCCTAGCAAATGGACGTATTTTAATTGATTGAATTATATATTAATTATTGTATAGAAACTATGGCACATCAATTGCTAACCCTCAATGAGTGAAAAAATAATGGTGGGGTTAGCGATATGGCAAGTAGGGACAAAGATCTGGATGATGATGAAGAAGTCGTCACACCGCCTAAAAAAAGCAAGAAAGGCCTGATCAAGTGGGTGTTGATTAGCTTCGGGGTAGTGCTTCTCGTCGGGTTGAGTGTCGGCACATCCATCTACGTCATGAAATCGATGATGAAGGCGCCTGAGGATAAATCCGCGGAGAAGGGTAATGATGCCAAGCCTAAGGAAGAAAAGGCTAAACACAAAGAACCCAAGATAGCCATCTACTACAAATTCGATCCACCGTTTGTCGTCAATATCCAAGGTCAAGGCGGTAGTCGCTTTTTGCAATTGACTATAGAAGCGATGACATATGATCAGAACGTAAGCACTGATATCGACCAGAATATGCCGGTGATTAGGAACAATATACTGCTGCTGCTCAGCGATCTCACCTACGACCAGGTCGCGACTATGGAGGGAAAGCAGAAGCTCAGAGAGGATATCCTCAAAGAAATTCAAAAAGTAATGAAGGATAAGATAGGCAAGCCCGGCGTTGAAGAAGTCTATTTAACCAGTATTGTGATGCAATAATTATGGCAATCAACGATATCCTTACCCAAGATGAGATCGATGCACTTCTGCATGGCGTCAACAGCGGTGACGTCGACACCGATACCGGCAATGCCGATGACGGTGAGGCGAGACGATATGATTTTGCATCGCAGGACAGGATCGTCAGAGGGAGGATGCCTACCCTTGAGATGATAAATGAGCGTTTCGCCCGCTATTTCAGGATCAATCTATTCAATATGCTACGCCGCAGCGCGGAAATATCAATTGGCGGCGTGCAGATGCTGAAATTTTCGGAGTATGTGCACAGCCTATTCGTGCCTACCAGTCTCAATCTGGTCAAGGTGAAGCCCCTCAGAGGTACGGCATTGTTTGTCATAGACCCGAAGCTGGTATTTATCCTGGTCGACAATTATTTCGGAGGGGAAGGGAAATATCACACCAAGATCGAGGGTAGGGAATTTACTCCGACCGAGATGAGGGTTATTGAGATGTTATTGGAGCTGGCATTCAAGGATCTCAAGGAGGCATGGGCGCCGATACTGCAAATAAGTTTCGAATATATGAATTCAGAGGTAAATCCACAGTTCGCTAATATCGTCAGTCCATCGGAGGTGGTGGTCGTTACGACCTTCCACGTCGAATTGGATGGCGGTGGCGGAGATCTTCACGTCACTATGCCGTATTCGATGGTCGAGCCAATAAGAGAGATCCTGGACGCAGGTGTGCAAAGTGATCGAAATGAAACAGATGAGAGATGGGTGCTTGCATTGCGCGAAGATATGAAAGAAGCACAGGTTAATATGACGACAACCTTGCTTGAAGTGACATTAAGTCTTGGTGATGTACTCAAGATCAAGCCGGGAGATATCATCCCCGTAGATTTACCTGAGAAATCCGTGATGAAGGTGGAAGATATTCCTGTCTTTAGGGGTAAGTACGGAATCCATCAAGGCATGAATTCCGTAAAGATAACGGAAGCGATTAAGCACATTAATTAATATGTGTCGGAGAAAGTCATGAGTGACGAAACCAATAGCAGTGAAGACGAAGTCGACAGTGTCTGGGGGGAAGCAATGGCCGAGCAGTCAGCGGCGTCCGCTGCCACAAGTGGTGATGCCGTCGATGACAGCTATGAAAAGGCGCAATTCGGGCAGTTGAGGAATGAAGGATCAGCTAACGTGGATGAAGTTAATCTCGATGTGATATTGGATATTCCCGTCACGCTGTCCGTTGAGATTGGAAGAACCAGACAAACCATTAGGAATCTTTTACAGTTGAATCAAGGCTCTGTCGTTGAGCTCGATAGGCTGGCCGGAGAGCCGATGGATGTGCTTGTGAACGGGACCATGATCGCCCATGGGGAGATCGTTGTGGTTAACGAGAAATTCGGCATTAGATTGACGGATGTGATTAGCGCGGCCGAGAGAGTGAAAAAGCTGAAGTAGATTGAAATAGCATGAATTACTCAATAAAAATAATAATTATCATTCTCTATATCCTTCCAAAGATGGCTATTGCCGAAGCGCTCGCCAAGCAAGGCGCGGACCTGGCCAGTGCTGATAGTCCAATGAACTTTTCTTATGTGGCGCAGATATTAATAAGCTTTCTGGTCGTAATCGGATTCATCTTCTTTATGGCGTGGTTGATGAGAAAAAGCGGCCGCTTTGGTAGTGGTTCCGGTCAAGCCATAAAGATAATTTCCTCGATGTCCTTGGGGATGAGGGAAAAAATCCTAGTTATAGAAGTCGGAGGAAAAAATATTGTCGTCGGCGTGGCGCCTGGGCAGGTTAGAACGCTCCATGTTTTGGAGGGGGGCGACAAAATACCGGATAAGGATGATGTGAAGAGCCAGGTCGATAATCGCGGCTTCAGGCAGCTCATAGATAAGTTTTCCAAGCAGTAACTAATATGAAAATAGCGTTTCAAACACTCTTGTTTGTGCTGTGTCTGTTGCTGCTGCTCCCCGGTGCGGAGGCTGCTTCGGGCCTGGATGCGATTACGGTGACTCCGGGCACTGGCGGAACACAAACCTATTCGATCAATATCCAGATATTGATATTGATGACCGTCCTGACTCTGCTTCCGGCAGGGTTGTTGATGATGACCTCATTCACCAGAATCATTATTGTCCTTGCATTGATGAGGCAGGCATTGGGTACTCAGCAGACGCCTACTAATCAGACGTTAATAGGATTGGCCCTGTTTTTGACTTTCTTCGTGATGTCACCTGTCATCGACAAGGTAAATACCGATGCTGTGTCGCCTTATATGAAGAATGAAATCACATTTCAGCAAGGAATATCAAAGGCGGAAGAGCCGTTCAAAAAGTTCATGTACGATCAGACCAGGGAAAACGACCTTTCAATGTTTATGGATATGTCGGGGAACAAAAGCAAACTGAGTATGGACACCGTTCCGTTTATGGTATTGGTGCCGGCATTTGTTACCAGCGAGCTGAAGACGGCCTTTCAGATCGGCTTCATGCTTTTCATTCCTTTCTTGATTATTGATCTGGTCGTAGCGAGCGTCTTGATGGCTATGGGTATGATGATGCTATCGCCGTTAATTATATCACTGCCATTTAAAATAATGTTGTTTGTTCTGGTGGATGGCTGGACCCTGATAATAGGGACACTGGCATCGAGTTTTTATAGGTAGCCGTCATGACTCCTGAAAGTGTTGTACAGATTGGCCAAACCGCTCTATATGTGACTATTCAAATTATTGGGGTCCTGTTGGTGCCGGCGTTGATAGTCGGCTTATTGATCAGCGTATTTCAGGCCGCAACGCAGATTAATGAAGTGACCTTGAGCTTTATTCCCAAGCTACTGGTCACCATGATGATCATCATCGTGGCGGGCCCCTGGATACTTAGAACCTTGGTCGTGTATACGCAAAGGTTGTTTCATGACATACCCAATCTGATCTGGCAATAACCAGGTGCTTGAGTGTGAAATTTACTTCGGCTGATCTTACATTATGGGTGGCGCAGTATGTCTGGCCATTTATACGAATTGCCGCTTTTGTCGGTACGGCGCCAATATTCGGAACGCGTAATGTTCCTGCGCGGGCGAAGATCATCATTGCCGTATCGCTTACGATAATGGTGGCGCCGATACTGCCAAAAATGCAGTATGTCGACCCCCTGTCTTTGGCAGGCGTTGTGATTACCATTCAACAGGTGCTTATTGGGATCATGCTTGGCTTTATCGTCACATTAGTATTCGGCGCCTTAATAATTGGCGGGCAGTCCGTGGCGCAGCTCATGGGCTTAGGGTTTGCCTCGATGATGGACCCGCAGAACGGCGTTGCCGTGCCCGTGGTGGGTCAATTTTATACCGTGCTGGCAACCATCATATTCTTGTTATTGAATGGACATCTTATATTGGTTGATACCTTGGTCGGAAGCTTCAAGACCATGCCGATCGGAAATTATAGCCTACTCCCCGAAAAATTATGGGAGGTCGTGCTTTGGAGTAAATGGATGTTTATTGCGGCTTTGGTGATTGCATTGCCGGCAATAACCGCGTTGCTTCTCGTAAATGTGGCCTTTGGGGTGATGACCAGGGCCTCACCCCAGTTGAATATATTTGCCGTCGGTTTTCCCATCACTATCCTCCTGGGATTCGTGGCGATGCTGGCAACGATGCCGTACTTCGTTCCAAAATTACAAGAGCTTTTTGCTCAAACTTTCTATTTTATGAGACATAGCATCGTTGGGGTGATCTGATATGTCTCAGGAAGGAGGGCAGGAGCGAACAGAAGAGGCGACTCCTAAAAGGCTGCGTGAGGCTCGGGAGAAGGGACAAATAGCCCGATCCAGGGAGCTGACGACGTTTTCCTTATTGTTTGTCGCCGGAATCGGAATCTATTTGATGGGCGGAAAAATAATTGAATCTCTGCTCAATACGATGCGCGACAGTTTTCAGCCGTCCATGGATAAGATACTAAATTCAGACAGTCTCCCGAAATTCTTCCTCTCGGAGCTGACGCATGCTCTCATGGTCGTGGCGCCGCTGCTCATGCTGTTGGTTGTGGTGGCACTGCTTGCGCCGATGGCCTTGGGCGGTTGGTCGTTCAGCCCCGATGCGCTGTCAGTGAAATTAGAGCGCATAAGCCCTTTAAAGGGTATTAAGAGAATATTTTCATTGAAAAGTATTGTCGAATTGGTCAAGGCCTTGGCTAAGTTCGGCTTGGTCGCGATCGTAGCTATTATATTTATGTGGTCGCATAAAGATCAGCTGATCGTATTGAGTAATGACGACATCCAGGTTGGATTGAGAGGGTCCGGTGAGATACTCGTTTGGGCGTTTTTGATAATCAGCAGCCCGCTGTTGCTGGTAGTGGCTATCGACGTTCCATTCCAGTTATGGGATCACGCCAAGCAATTGCGCATGTCCCGCCAGGAAATAAAGGATGAAAACAAGGAAACTGAAGGTAATCCCGAAGTAAGAGCCAGGGTGCGCAACATACAAAGAGAAATGGCGAGGAAGCGCATGATGACCGAAGTGCCGCGCGCCGATGTAATTATCACCAATCCGACGCACTATGCCGTTGCCGTTAAATACGATCAGGATAAGATGCGTGCGCCTATCGTCCTGGCTAAAGGAAAGGATTTGGTGGCAGCTCAAATTAGAAGTATTGCCCAGACCTACAAGATTCCCGTTGTGTCCGCTCCGGCATTGTCGCGCTCAATTTATCACAGTACGCCGTTGAATAAAGAGATACCGACGGGCCTCTATATGGCGGTGGCGCAGGTGTTGGCGTATGTCTATCAATTGCGGGCGAAGGGATACAGCCATTTTAGACAGGATCCAAGGAAGTTTGACGACGTACCGATACCGGATGATTTGAGAAAAGATTCTTGATGGCGAGATAGTTCGAGCAGTTAGGGTGATGATACTTCGTAATAGAGGATTGAAGTTATGAGCCAGGCAAGTGCGGTTATGGATGTGCGCGGCATAATCAAGGCCGGCATGGGAGCGCCCTTATTATTGCTGATGATGTTGGCAATGATGGTCGTGCCGCTGCCACCCTTTGTCCTGGATATTTTGTTTACCTTCAATATTTCGCTATCCCTGGTGGTATTGCTGTCCGGTGTTTACGCTAAAAAGCCCTTGGAGTTCGCTGCATTCCCTACCGTTTTATTGATTACCACTCTTTTGCGGCTGGCTCTCAACGTGGCGTCCACGCGGGTGGTTTTGCTGAATGGGCATACCGGGACTGATGCCGCCGGTCATGTTATTGAGGCGTTCGGTAATTTTGTTATCGGTGGTAACTACACGGTAGGCCTCGTCGTTTTCGCGATTCTGGTGATTATCAATTTTGTCGTGGTCACCAAAGGCGCGGGGAGAATTGCCGAGGTATCGGCAAGATTTACCTTGGATGCCATGCCGGGTAAGCAGATGGCGATCGATGCGGATTTGAACGCCGGCTTGATCTCCCAGACCGATGCAAGGACCAGGCGTGAGGAAGTGGCGCGTGAGTCGGATTTTTATGGGGCTATGGACGGTGCCAGCAAATTCGTAAGGGGTGACGCGATTGCGGGCATCCTGATTCTCTTTATAAATATTTTTGGTGGTTTGCTGGTGGGGGTGCTGCAGCACTCCATGAACATCACTGATGCCTTGCACAATTATACCTTGCTGACGATCGGGGACGGTCTGGTTGCGCAGATACCGTCATTGATTCTTTCAACGGCAGCGGCGCTGCTGGTTACTCGCGTATCTCGTTCCGAGGATATGGGCCAGCAGGTCATGAAGCAGATGTTCGACAATCCCCGCTCACTCATCGTAACAGCGAGCGTCCTGGGCTTGATCGGTGTTATTCCCGGTATGCCGAACTTCATATTTTTGACCCTGGCGGCGTGTGCGGGTGGCATTGCTTATTATATTTCTCAGAAAAAGGTCGTGAAAACGACGGAGGTTCCTGAAGTGGTCAGGCAGGAGCCAAGCCAGGAGCAGAAGGAGCTTAGTTGGGATGATGTGGTGCCTGTTGACACTATCGGCTTGGAGATCGGTTACCGCTTAATACCATTGGTTGACAAGAATCAAGGCGGTCAACTGATGATGAGAATCAAGGGGGTTAGGAAGAAATTAACCAATGAGCTAGGCTTTCTGATTCCTTCAGTTCACATTCGGGATAATCTCGATTTGGCACCGAATGCGTATCGAATCTCCTTAATGGGAGTGGTGGTCGGGGAATCGGAAATTTATCCGGATAGGGATCTGGCTATTAATTCTGGGAATGTATTCGGGAAATTACAGGGTATTCCCGGCAAGGATCCGGCGTTTGGTTTGGAGGCTGTATGGATAGAGACATCCTTGCGTGATCAGGCGCAGACCATGGGTTATACGGTGGTCGATGCGAGTACTGTGGTTGCTACCCATCTCAGTCAAGTGCTGCAGGAGCATGCTCACGAACTGCTGGGTCGGGAAGAGGTGCAACACCTCTTGGACGGCTTAAGTAAATCATCTCCCAAGCTTGTTGAGGACTTAGTTCCGAACACTTTGACCATGGGGGTTGTGCTGCAGGTGTTGCGCAGTATGCTCGAGGAGCGGATCCCGGTGCGGGATATGAGAACGATAGCTGAGACCTTGGCTGTGCATGGTAGGGAGAGTCAAGATCCCGCCGTTCTGACAGCAGCGGTTCGCGTTGCCATGTCGCGATTAATAACACAACAAATCAATGGCTTATCAGATGAATTGACGGTCATCACCCTTGATCCAACACTGGAACAGATATTGCAAAGTTCTCTGCAAGGAAGTGGGGAGGGTGATGCGGTGCTCGAACCGGGATTGGCTGAACGTATCCACCAATCTTTAGCGGAGGCAGCGCAAAAGCAGGAGATAAGCGGTCAGCCAAGCGTACTGCTGGTGTCCGCGGCATTACGTCCGATCTTGGCAAGATTTACCAAGCGGACGATTCCGAATCTCCATGTCCTCTCTTACAACGAGCTGCCGGATAGTAAAAGGATCAAGGTGGTAGCGAGCATAGGGAATAGATGATCGTTTGCAGTTTCATGAGCGAAGTGGGTTGTAGCAAGTAGGTATAAACCTGTAGGCCATTTTGGGGTCGTTGATGAAGATAAAAAAATTTATTGCGCCGGATATACGCAGAGCGATAAAAATGGTGCGCGATGAGCAGGGGCCCGATGCGGTTATAATTTCCAATAGACGCGTAGACGGTGGCGTAGAGATAATCTCAGCCACAGACTATGACGAATCTCTATTGAGTCGTCTGGACGATGACTCCGGCGCCAATCCGATACGGAATAACGACGGTAGCGAAGATTATATAAAAGTTCCAGAATTGAGTGATGCGACCTATTCTCATCCTCGTGCTAGTCAAAACTCTCCCTTTGTCTCTCAAGCCCCGCAACAGCCGGCAAATAAAGTAGATGAAAGGCTCTTGTCGGAAATGCGAGAAGAGCTGAAGTATTTGCGCAATATAGTGGAAAATCGTTTTTTTGACCTTGAGTGGGCCAACTATTCGAATGCCAATCCGATCAATGCCGAGATTATAAAGAGATTACTGAATTGCGGCGTGTCAACCAAGTTGGCACGAGAGATTGCCAGTCAATTGCCCTATACCGATAGGCTTGAAACTGCCTGGGAAGCAGCCCTGCAAAAAATGGGGGCGCGCTTGCGTCTTGTAAATGAAGATGTCGTGGATAAGGGGGGTGTAATCGCACTCGTCGGTCCAACCGGGGTGGGTAAGACTACGACTGTGGCGAAGCTGGCGGCAAGATATGCAATGCGTCGTGGAGTACGCCATACGGCTCTTATTACCACGGATAACTACAGGGTTGGAGCGCACGAACAGCTAAGGACCTACGGACGTCTCTTAGATATTCCAGTACGCAATACCCAAAACAAGGATGAATTGCAGACTCATCTTAATGATCTATTGGATAAGGACTTAGTGTTGATCGATACGGCCGGCATGAGTCAGCGCGATATGCGCATATCGGAGCAGCTATCGGTCTTGAAAGAATCGAAGGCCAATATAAAGGTTTATTTAGTCGTGGCGGCAACGAGCCAACTGGCCGGCTTGGAGGAGACGATAAACGTTTTTCGAGGTGTAGATCTAGATGGCTGCATTCTGACCAAACTCGATGAAGCTACCAGCCTCGGTCCGGCGCTCAGTGCGATGATCGATAAAAACTTGTCTTTGGCATATGTAAGTGACGGGCAAAGAGTGCCGGAAGATTTGCATTTGGCAAGGATTGATAAGCTTATTAATCAAGGTAACTTCAATATGAATAGAGGCAAGGAGAGTTCCATTGAAGAACTGATGCGCTTCTCAATGGGGAGGACGGTATCGAATGCGCACTAATTTTACGATGGATCAAGCTGCCGGCCTGCGCAGGATGGCCAATCCTCGTCCGGTGAAAGTGATAGCGGTTACCAGTGGGAAGGGTGGCGTAGGCAAGACGAACGTATCCGTCAATCTGTCGATGGCGCTATCGCAGGCCGGAAAAGATGTATTGCTCTTGGACGCGGATTTGGGCTTGGCAAATGTGGATGTACTTTTGGGGTTGCGCCCGAGGCATACCTTATCGGACGTGATCAACGGTTCCCGTGGGCTGGAAGAGATCATTATTAACGGGCCGGAGTCGCTGAAGATTATCCCGGCTTCTTCCGGGGTGAAAAATATGGCAGATCTGAACTCCATGGAACACGCAGGGATCATTAGGGCCTTTAGCGAGCTAAGTCACAGTATCGATGTGCTTATGATCGATACGGCAGCGGGAATTTCGGACAGCGTAATAACATTTACCAGGGCGGCGCAGGAGGTGATAGTCGTGGTATGTGACGAACCCACCTCCATCACGGATGCCTACGCGCTAATCAAGGTTTTGAATAAGGATTACGGAATTCGGCGCTTTCGGGTGATTAGTAACATGGTGCAGAGCCTACAGGAGGGGAGGGAACTCTTTAAAAAAATCATGACCGTTACCGATAAGTATTTGGATGTACAGCTAGATTTCATAGGAATGGTGCCCTATGATGACTTTCTTAAGAAGTCGGTGCAGAGGCAGAAGGCCGTTGTCGATGCCTATCCAAGAAGTAAGTCCGCATTGGCATTCAAGAGGTTGTCGGCTAAGGCCGATAAATGGCCTATACAGGGAAATGCCGGGGGCCATGTTGAGTTTTTTTTAGAAAGGCTAATACAAGCAAGCCAGGAAATGGAGGCGTCACTATGAGAGGTGCCGCAGCAACTTCCGCTCCAAAGGAACGTCGCGCCACTATGAAACCGCGAAATCAGGATGAAATTGTCAACACACATGCGCCGTTGGTTAAGCGTATTGCATATCATCTAATGAGTCGCCTGCCGCCGAGCGTACAAGCGGACGACCTTATACAGGCCGGAATGATCGGCTTGCTTGAGGCGGCGCGGAACTATGACTCCGGGCAGGGGGCAAGTTTTGAGACCTATGCGGGAATTCGTATCCGCGGAGCGATGCTCGATGAAATTCGCCGTAATGATTGGGCGCCTCGCTCTGTCCATAGGAAGGCCAGGAAAGTCGCCGACGCGGTGAGACAAATTGAAAGCAGGGAAAGGCGTGATGCCAGAGATCATGAGGTTGCACAAGAGCTGAAACTTTCGCTCGATGAATACCATCAGATTCTTCAGGATGCAAGCGGCTACTTGGTGATGAGTTTTGAAGATATGGGGATCGATAACGAGGCCATCGCTTCCGAACTTGCGGATCGCGCCCCTGGACCGATTGATAGAGTACAAAATGAGGCATTCAAACGAAGCCTCACTGATGCAATCGCCAGCCTGCCGGAAAGAGAAAGGCTCGTTATGACGCTTTATTATGACGAAGAACTCAATTTGAGAGAGATCGGCGCTGTAATTGGAGTAAGTGAATCTCGAGTCAGTCAGATTCACAGTCAGGCTTTAATACGTCTACAGGCGAGATTGGGTCGCTGGTTAGAGGCTTACAGTGAATAATTCAATCACCGAATCGAATTATTGTCCAGATGGACTAATTTTAGTAAAAGCTTGAGGAGGAAGTCTTGGACAAGAACATGAAAATACTGGTAGTAGACGACTTTTCTACTATGCGCAGAATTATTAAGAACCTCCTAAGGGATCTGGGATTCAATAATACTTCTGAGGCGGATGACGGCGCGACGGCATTGCCTATTCTGCAGAACGGCAATTTTGATTTCCTGATCACGGACTGGAATATGCCGGGCATGCAAGGAATCGACCTGCTGAAGGCGGTGAGGTCTGATGCCAAGCTGGAAAAATTGCCCGTGTTGATGGTTACGGCGGAGTCTAAGAGAGATCAAATTGTTGAGGCCGCACAGGCGGGCGTGAATGGATACATTGTCAAGCCGTTTACCGCAGTAACCTTGAAAGAAAAGATAGAGAAAGTATTCGAGAGGATAGATGCGGAATAGAATCCTGCCTGATAATAAAAAGGAAATAGATAACGTATGGATATGTATGAGGAATACAAACTTAGGCTGCGTAATCTTTTGCAGGAAATGGAGGTAAGTTCCGAGAAAGATGGCATGGCGACGTTAGATACTTTTGTAAAGGATTACGAGGAGGGTTTGTATAACCAAATCGGTAGGCTTACACGGCAATTGCATGACTCTCTCAATACTTTCAAGGCCGACGAAAAAATATTCAGTTTGACGAAAGAAGACATTCCAAGCGCTAAAGAGCGACTTAAATATGTTGTTGAGGTGACCGAGCAAGCGACACAAAAAGTACTTGGAATAATCGAAAATAGTATTCCTTTATCTTTAGAGATCAGCGAAGGCGCGAGCGGCCTACACAATAAATGGTCGAAGTTATCGAACGCGGCCGGATCTCAGGAGATTGCAAGTAGTACAAAGACATTCTTGGTCGAGGTTGGGGAGAATGCAAGCATCCTGCATGGTCATCTGACCGAAATTCTAATGGCTCAGGAATTTCAGGATATTACCGGCCAGATTATTAAAAAAGTCATAGATCTCGTTCAAGACGTGGAGTCTAACCTGGTTAGACTCATTAAGTTAACCGGCCATGTCAATGCTCCTCGCGAGAAAGAGAAAGAGAAAGAGAGCCTCAAGGCGAGTGGGCCGTGCGTCCCTGGAATAGATGATCAGGCTGTGTGTACATCCGGCCAGGACGATGTAGATGAGTTGTTAGCCAGTTTAGGATTTTAAGGAATCTCTTAAATGCCATTCGAAGCCGATAATGAGATATTGCAAGACTTCTTAATAGAAGCGGGAGAGATATTAGAGAAGCTTGGAGAGCAATTGGTTGAATTGGAGCATAGTCCAACTGACCGTGAACTGCTCAACGCCGTGTTTCGGGGATTTCATACAGTAAAGGGCGGCGCTGGATTTCTAAATATCACGCCGTTAGTAGAAGTATGTCATCGAGCGGAAGACGTTTTTAATATCCTGAGACAAGGCCAGCGCATTATTGACGGTGATCTTATGGACGTTGTCCTCAAGGTCACGGATATAGTCAACAGTATGATGGACTCCGTAAGGGACGGTGAAGAGCCCGAGCCGGCCGATGCTGCATTACTGGCTAGACTGACGGATTTGGCTGAAGCGCAGGCGACTACTGCTCAAAGTGATAATCCTGCTGATGCTGGGCAGTCAGATCAGCTGCAAAATAACGAAAATGTTGATAAGGATGCAGTAGAAGAACAGTTTGAAGAACTGCTGGGTATTCAGGATTCGGCCGCTGTGGAAAAGCGGCCGGAATCAGCTGGCGCAACTGCAGCTAAGGATAATGCCGCTAAATCAAGTGATGAAATAACGGATGATGAATTCGAAGCGCTCTTGGATCAATTACACGGTGGGGTAAAGTCAGGATCTAAGAGTTCGGTCAAAGCGAAAGGCAATGATTCCTCTCATCCAAATAACAGTGATAAGAAGGAAGAAAATCGTGAAGGGATAAATGGCGCGCATGAGAACAAGGGGGAGGTGATCAAGGATCATCCCATAAAAGCAGAATCATCGACATCCGTAGCCCTGCAAAGTAGCGATGATAAGAACAGCGACGCCAAGAAAGCTGTAAGTGCGAAAGATCAAAGCACCCAGGTTCATGCAGATACGTCCGTTAGAGTCGACACCAAAAGACTCGATGATATTATGAATCTCGTCGGGGAATTGGTTCTAGTGCGAAATCGTCTGGAAACGCTCAAATTGAATATGGGCAATGACGAGGTGGCTCAGGCCGTATCTAATCTAGACGTAGTCACCTCAGATCTGCAAACCGCGGTAATGAAGACGCGGATGCAACCAATAAAAAAGGTGTTTGGCCGTTTCCCAAGAGTCGTGCGGGATTTATCTCGTGCTCTAAATAAAGATATAGAGCTGGAATTAGTTGGTGAAGAAACCGATTTGGACAAGAATCTGGTCGAGGCCCTTGCCGATCCCCTAGTGCATTTGGTGCGAAATTCCGTGGATCACGGAATCGAATCTCCAGAGATACGCCAGGCATCAGGAAAAAGTCGAGTAGGAATAATTACCCTATCCGCAAGGCAGGAAGGGGATCATATACTGCTGACTATAAAAGACGACGGCGCGGGCATGAATGCAGATAAGCTGCGCAGCAAAGTGGTAGAGAAAGGGCTAATGGATCCGGAGAGCGCTTCTCGTCTCGATGAACGCGAATGCTACAACTTGATATTCATGCCGGGGTTTTCCACAAAGGCGGAAATATCGGATATTTCCGGGCGCGGCGTAGGCATGGATGTCGTTAAGACTAGAATAACGCAATTGAATGGCAATATTGAAATTGATTCCAGGGAAGGCTGTGGAACTGAGATCAAGATTAAATTGCCGTTAACGCTGGCGATCGTTCCGACCCTTATGGTTGTGGTGGGGGAGCAGATATTCGCCATCCCGTTAGCGAATGTCAATGAAATAATTCAGTATGAATCTGTTCGAAAAAATGTTGTCGATGGACAGTCTGTCGCATTGGTTCGCGAACATCCTTTGCCGCTTTATCACCTTAGAAATTGGCTTCTACGTGATCTCGGTAGTGAAGCAGTATCCAATGAAAATAGTTATATCGTGGTGATCAAGATAGGTGTATCGCATATTGCTTGTGTCGTGGATCATTTGATATCGCAGGAAGAAGTGGTCATCAAGCCGCTAGGCGCGCTATTACACGGTTTGCCGGGCTTGGCAGGGGCTACGATCACGGGGGATGGCCGGATAGCCATAATACTCGATATGCCCGGCCTTATTTCCCGTTATGGCGGCCGTATTAAATGATGATATGTGCGTGTTCTTATGCAAGTTAAAGTATTAGTTGTCGATGACTCTAGGTTTTATAGAAACCGCTTGTGTGAGATTCTTGCGACTGACGCTCATATCCAG
Source organism: uncultured Gammaproteobacteria bacterium (assembly GCA_963810615.1). Lineage (GTDB taxonomy): Bacteria > Pseudomonadota > Gammaproteobacteria > DRLM01 > DRLM01 > JARRQJ01. The sequence continues at coordinate 114,079 of CAWEOA010000007.1, forward strand.
ATAGTCGGTACCGCGGAAAATGGGCATGAGGGTGTGGAAAAGGCATTAAGCCTTAAGCCGGATGTTATAACCATGGATATTGAAATGCCGGTTATGGACGGTATTTCAGCAGTCCGAGAAATAATGAGTAAGAGGCCGACCCCGGTCCTGATGCTGTCTTCCCTGACGGCTGAGGGTGCGCAGGCGACTTTGGATGCGCTGGATGCCGGTGCGGTTGACTTCCTGCTCAAACGTCTAGACAAACTGACTTATAAGAAGGCGGAATTCAGCGGCGCTATATGTGAAAAGATTCGCGCGCTGGGAAGCAGGTCTTCCCAACTCAGTAAGGTATCACTCGGCAAAGATAAGTCAGATATTCAATTTACCGCAAGGCGAGCTAATAGCGTAAGGCCAGATAATTTATTGGAGAGAGGGGAAGCGCACTCAGGGAAATTCAAAATAATAGTCATTGGTGCATCGACGGGTGGTCCAGTGGCTGTGCAATCCATCTTATGCGCACTACCTCGCGATTTTCCAGTTCCAATCCTCGTCGTACAACATATGCCCGCCTCCTTTACGGGTTCATTCGCCCGCCGTTTGGATACATTGAGTGAATTGAGAATTAAGGAAGCAGAAGACGGTGATGTCCTTGAAGCAGGAAAGGTCTACGTGGCGCCTGGCGGTAGACAGTTGGTCTTGGAAGATAAGGCAGGTCGGCCGTTGGTTAAAATCAGAGACAGCAATGAAAATGAGCAATATAAACCCTCGGTAGATATAACCTATAAATCGGTCTCCGAGATATATGGGAGGGACGCATTAGCAATTATTTTGACGGGAATGGGCTCGGATGGTCGCGATGGAGCGGCTCTTCTAAAGAAGAGCGGTTCGGCAGTATGGGCGCAGGATGAACATAGCTGCATCGTTTTCGGTATGCCTCATGCTGTCATAGATGCCGGCCTGGCTGATCGTGTATTGCCGATTACAGAGATAGCGCATCGGTTGGCTCTAGGGGGCTAGGAGATGGACTTTCTTACGATAGTCGGCGCCGTTCTGGCCTTAGGCGCTATTCTCGGCGGCAATATGATCGAAGGCGGGCATATTGGTTCGTTGCTGCAGTTGACGGCGTTCATTATTGTGATGGGCGGAACTATCGGAGCGATTATGGTGCAGACCCCTTTACCGGTATTCCTGCGTTCGCTGAAGATGCTTATCTGGGCATTGTTTCCGCCCAAGCTTGCGCAAAGCGAAGCCATAGAAAAGATAGTGAATTGGAGCAATATAGCAAGAAAAGAAGGGTTGTTGGGGCTGGAACCTCTCACCGAGAGTGAGCCCGAGCCTTTCTCAAGGAAGGGATTGCAATTGCTGGTCGATGGCAGTGAACCCGATACGATTCGCAGCATTCTTGAAGTGGAACTGGATTCGCACGAGCACATGGATACTCAGGCGGCCAAAGTTTACGAAGGTATGGGGGGGTACGCGCCGACCATCGGCATTATTGGTGCCGTCATGGGGCTGATACACGTTATGAATAATTTGGCGGATCCAAGCAAACTGGGTTCGGGTATTGCTGTGGCTTTTGTCGCGACCATATACGGCGTCGGATTGGCCAATATTTTTTTTCTCCCTCTGGGCAACAAGCTGAAAAGCAGTATTCATAAACAATCGAAATTCAGAGAGATGATCATAGAGGGGATTATCGCGATAGCCGAGGGAGAGAATCCGCGCAATATTGAGACCAAGCTCAAGGGATATATGCTTTAGATCGCCACTCAATCCAAGGATTGAGTGCATTAGGATGTGGAATTATGGCCAGAAAGCAAAAGCATGAAGAGCATGAAAATCATGAAAGGTGGTTGATTTCCTATGCCGATTTCATCACGCTGCTGTTTGCTTTTTTCGTAGTGATGTACTCCGTATCATCCGTGAATGAAGGTAAATATCGCGTGCTTTCAGATTCGCTGGTCGCCGCTTTTCGTTCATCTGCTCGCAGCGTGGAGCCGATTCAAGTAGGCGAACTCAGTAAGTCATCTAAGCAGCCGGGAATCATCAAGGGATTGGTCGATCAAGGCGGTAATATGCATAAATTCGACCAAAAAACCATATCGCCTTTCAAGAGTGAAAAAACGAACACCGGCTTTAAAGGCGAATCGGCGCCGCCGGACAGCGGCGATAATGTGGCAAAGAGGAGGGCTAGAGAAACTATCGATAAAATGGCCAATGCCATTGAGAAATCAATGTCGAAATTAATTCAGCAGGACTTGGTTGCGGTGAGAAGAAACGATTTGTGGGTTGAGGTGGAAATTAAGACCAGCATACTGTTTCCCAGTGGCAGCGCGATGCTGCAGCCGGAGGCTTTGCCCATTCTCAGCGAGATCGCCGATATATTGAAGAATTTCCCCAATCCGATTCATGTGGAAGGATTCACCGATAGCGTACCCATCAACACAGTGGCATTTCCGTCCAATTGGGAATTATCCGCCGGGCGGGCGGCCAGTGTGGTTCATCTGTTTACCAAGGACGGTGTTGAACCGAGGCGTATGGCGGCAATCGGTTTAGGTGAATACCGGCCAATTGCGGATAATTCAACTGCAGAGGGGAGAAATAAGAATAGGCGCGTGGTGTTGTTGATTATGGAGAGCGCGAGCGCTGATAAGATGTTCGGCAGCGCGGATAATGCGGCAGGAAAAGAGGCATCGACCGCTAAGACCTTATCGGGCGGCGCCGGGTTGGGCGCTCACGACAATCAAACCGAAAAAACACCGCTGAATGACGAGGCTAAATAGAATTAGCTTTGTTGCCATGACATCAGGCATTGGCGGCAGTCTTTTAGTAAAGGGATTTATCGTATGGAAACCTGGGTTATTGCGAATCAAAAAGGCGGGGTTGGTAAAACAACTACAACGCTGACCTTGGGAGCGTTATTGGCATCCAGGGGTAAAAGGATACTAATGGTGGATCTGGATCCTCATGCGTCTTTGACTGCTTATCTGAAATTCGATCCTGATACGGCCGAGGGCTCGGTGTATGAGGTTTTTTTATCCGGACAATCGATTAATGAAAATATTAAACAGACGGATATTGAAAATCTATATCTCTTGTCGGCTTCGCCGGCTCTGGCCACGCTGGATCGTCACCTCGGTACGCAGCAGGGCGCGGGAATCGCGCTTAAGAAAGCCCTGTCACAATTGGCTACGGAGGTGGATTATGTGTTGATAGATTGTCCGCCGACCTTGGGAATTTTAATGGTCAATGCCTTGGCCGCGGCGGATTTTCTAATTATACCCGTGCAAACCGAATTTCTGGCGCTGAAGGGTTTGGAGCGGATGATGAGCACCCTGAGAATGATCACGCGGGCGCGTAAAATCAGCATACCGACGCTGATTGTGCCCAGCTTGTATGACCGGAGGACGCGCGCAGGTCGTGATACGCTGGAGATGCTAAGAGACATCTATGTTGACGATCTGTGGGATCTGGTTATTCCTATCGATACCCAGTTTCGTGATGCCAGTAAGAAGGGAGTTCCGCTGACGGCCTTGAATAGTCATGCCAGAGGTGTAATAGCCTACGAAGCCCTGCTGGAGACAATATTGGAAATGCGAGGGGAAGAAGGTGTGCAGCGGAGTGCGGAGATTAGACAGGTACAATCCTTATGACTGCTATTCATAATGCCAGCTCCGCCTTGGTGCAATATCTGGACTCGCTGTTGTTGGATGAAGGAGCACAGAGCACTGAGGACTTGCCTGCCGTAGACCATGTTCAGCATACCGAAGAGAACGGGAAGGCCGTATCCGGGCTTGCTGCTGATGCGAATACCTTACGTCTTCTGCTTTTTAAGGTTGGGGAAATTCCTCTGACGATAAGCCGTGAAGTTATTGCCGAGGTTGTTGAGGCGGAGCGCGCTAGCCTGGAACCCTTTACCTCAAAGGACGGGATGCTCATCAGGCAATTCGAATATGACGGACACGATGTCGCTATATTCGATGCGCGGGATATTATCCTTCCAGAAGGACACCCCGCCCGACGTTCGCAGGAGAATGATGGAAATGTATATATCCTGATGCTAAAGGGGACCGGTTGCGGACTGATGTGTGATTATGTGGGCGAGGTAGTCGATCTTGGGCATCAGGATGTGGAGTGGCGCCTGCAACGATCGTCAAGACTTTGGCTGGCAGGAATGGTAAAGGCCAATAAGCACGCCCTGCTAGACGAGAGAGAGATCATGCGCATAGTCGATCGGGCGCTAAGTGCCTAACATTAAAGTGATTTGTTTTTTTCACCAGTTGGCACAAACTCTGCATTTATTATTAAAGTATCAAATGATTGACGGTCATTTAGCACCGGAGTTATCGATTCGATCGGAGGATTGATGTCAATGAGCCAAAAAGAACAACAGGCGTCCGATACTGTTTCGCAGTGGGTTACGTTTCGCCTGGGAGATGAGATTTACGGTATCGATGTTCTGCAAGTACAGGAAGTACTCCGGATCACCGAAATTTCACCCGTTCCTGGGGCGCCGCACTACGTTTTGGGGATCATCAATTTGCGCGGTAATGTTGTTACCGTAATCGATGCGCGAAACCGTTTTGGGCTCCCACCCAAAGAAACTGACGACGCATCCCGCATCATCGTAGTCGACGCCTTCGATAAGGTCGTAGGTCTGTTGGTGGATAATGTCTCGGAAGTGGCTTATGTGCCTAATTCGCAAATTGAAGTAGGGCCGAACGTAGGTGCGGACGACGGTAATAAATTTGTATCGGGTGTCTCTAATCGGGATGGCGACTTGCTTATCATGGTTGATTTGGCGAAATTAATTAATACGGAATTATAATGCGTCCATAAATATGGAGGTTGCCGTGGTGGTTAATCCCAGAATTCAAATCGGCGAGATTAAACCCTTGGCGCCCGTATGGCCGCAACGCTCTATCGATAAAGCAAAGCGCAAGGACAATGAACCTAGGCAGAATGACAGGCAAAGAAATAGACAATCCCGTGATGAGGATAATGACCGGGATGGACAATCCGTGGACGAGTACGCATAGATAGAATCGCTATGAATGCAATAATGATATCGCTCGAAATATTTTGCGTCGCAGTATTACTGGGCGGATTAGAGTTTATTCGCTACTCTCGTACCAAGAAACTTCTGAGCGAACAAGGCAACGCGATGCAAAGAATTCATCAGGACATGCATGCATTGTGCGCAGGAGCCATAAATCTTGGAAAGCATGTGGACGGTTTGGAACAAAGAATTCGTCGCTTAGCGGAGCGCCAGGATCAATTGGAGTTGCGAGATCCTATGGAGCAGACTTATGCGCATGCGATTCGCCTCGCACAGAAAGGCGTTGACGTAAATGATTTAGTAGAAAACTGCGGCCTGGCAAGAGGTGAGGCCGAATTGCTGTTGAGGATTCATCGCGTACAGCAGGAAACCGCTACGGCTTAGCCGTTCACCAGTTTATCTCGATATCCTTAAGTTCCGCGGAAGGTTTTCCGATGAAGTAGCCTTGGGCGTAGTCCGCGCCGTATTGTACGAGTAGATCTAACACCTTTTTGCTTTCGACGAATTCAGCCACGGTTTTTTTGTTCAATTTTTTGGCGATTTCTATCATCGATTTGATGAGCGTTTGATCAATTTGGTCATGGAGGAGATTACTGATGAACGCGCCATCGATTTTCAAGTAATCGACCGGAAATTCCTTTATATAGTTGAAGGAGCTGAATCCGGAGCCAAAATCGTCCAAAGCGAATCGGCATCCCAGCTGCCGAATATTCATGATCATATCCCGAGTCTGGGAAAAGTTGGCGACCGCGGCGGTTTCGGTGATTTCAAAGGTGATTCTGCCGGCATCGATACCGGTATTAGCAAGTTTTTCCTTCAGTAACGGTAAGAGCGCGGCATCTTGGAAGGCATGGCTGGATAGATTGATATTGAATGATGTGTTTTTATGCTTCTCAGGGAGCTGGTGCAATATATCGATAGCCCGGTTTACAACCCACAGGTCTATGTCGTGAATTAGCCCCATTTTTTCCGCGACCGGAATGAAGTTGCTAGGTTCGATCAGCTCACCATCATCCCCTATCATGCGGATCAAGGTTTCGTAATGGGTGATGGTCTTACTCTTGAGATCCAGCACCGGTTGAAAGACCAGCATAAATTTATTATGCGCAAGTGCGTCGCGGATGAGCGGAACCCAGTGGATGGCGCTCCTCAGGGTGAGCATCTCGGTGTCTTCTTTGCTGAAGAGATGCACAATATTTCTGCCATGGGTCTTCGCGACGTAACAAGCCTGGTCGGCCCGCGCCAGGATTTCGCTGGAAGTTATGATGTCTCCAGGATTAATTATGGCTACGCCGATACTGGTGCCGATATGGTAGGTATTGTTATTTGTGGTGAATTGAAAGTTCTCCATTACCTGCCGGACTCTTTCGGCGACTTTCAGTGCCTCCACTTCAGTGATGTCTTCAAACAGCACTGTATACTCGTCTGAACTGATTCTGGCCAATAAGCCCGCCATGCCGATCTCGTGGCGGAAAACATTGGCGACTTCTATCAATAGTCTGTCGCCGGCGATATGTCCCTCGGCATCGTTGATTACCTTGAAATGATCCAAGTCGATATAAAGTAGAGCGCTTACCTTGGCTTTTTTCCTGGCATGGGCCACTACCAGCTCCAATTGTTGCTCCAGACGCCTGCGATTACACAAGCCGGTCAAATCATCGTGATTGACAAGATGCTGCAAGCGAGCCTCAACGATTCGGCGCTCGGAAAGCTCGGTTTCAAGTTCCTGCTCGCGGATTTTGCGAAGATCGCGTTCCTTTTTCAAAGAGAGGGCGGAGATGATCTTTGGCATAAGATCAACGCGACGAATAGGCTTGAACATGACGTCCGTCGCGCCTACCTCGAAGCTTTCGCGCACCACTTTTTCCTGCCAGCTGGCATTGGCGGTGATCATGATTACGGGTATATCCGCCCACTCTTCATGGCTGCGCAATATACGGCACAATTCATAGCCATCCATGCCCGGCATCATAATATCCAGGAGCACCATATCGATGGTGCTTATGTTATTTTTGACTTGCTGCTGGAGGCATTCAATGGCGCTTTTGCCGGAACCGGCTGAAAGAATATTAGTGAAACCGCTTCTAGACAGCATGCTTTTTATCAAATCGACGTTATCTACGATATCGTCAACCAGGAGTATGGACATTTGACGTAATTCGTCAAACTGTATGGATCCCGGATTGGGGAATGTCCCCGCAGATATGCTTTGGTGTGCTTGATATTTTTCCGGATGTAGGGCCATACGCAACTTCTGCCTTAATGTTATATGCGTTCCCTGCGGCTAAGCTCATCCAAAACACTTGAACTTCGCACTTCAATTAGTATTCACCCGCATCCCGCTAGCAGATGATGTATCGGCCTTATTTAACCCTACTTTAGGTGATTTTAGCTTACATTTAGGTAAGAATTCCTTAATCGGGGAGATTGGGGCGCTTTCCTCTGAGATAATAAGCAAAAGCAAGAATCTGGGCAACGGCAAGGTATAGGTTTTCGGGTATTTCCTGACCGAGATCCAGCTTTGCCAGTAAACCCAGGAGTTCCGGCTCCTCACGGAGAGGTATATTGTGTTTTTCGGCTATGGCGAGTATTTGCCGTGCGGTATCTCCGCTGCCCTTGGCGATGACGGTAGGGGCGTGCTTCCCGTCGTAGTGGAGGGCAACGGCATGGGGCAGGGGAGTGAATTCTTTCTTCATGCGCTTATATCCAATAATCCCCTAGGCAGGCGGTCGGTTGCCGGCAGGGGCGGGCTGCCGTGCAGACACTGCATGTCCTTAATATTCAGGCCGGCCATGCTCAGAGTCTGATGTAAATGACTCAGGTTTTGCTTGACGAGGACAACGGTCGAATCCAATTCAGCCCATAGAGTCGCTGATATATTCTTGCCGGACAGAGAGACCTTTACATGCATGGGTCCCAGGGCTTTGAAATTGAAGCTCAGCCAGGTGCACCAGCTTTGCTGCTGAGGGTCGTGAGCGTTATTCGAGTCTTTCTCGATGTGAAATTGAAAAACGTCTACGTGATTGTGGTTGCGGATTGGTAATTCGCCCGCCCAAGTGATAGGCGGGGCTTGCGTATCCGTCAAGGCGGATAGTTGATGCAATTGAATTCGCGCCAATCCAGCTTCGACGTCCCGGGCGAGGGTATTCGCGGAGTCATTTCGCCCTTGGGGTGTCTCAGCGAGAAGTCGCAAAAGATTCGCTTTAAGGTCGGCGGCTAAGGCCGCCGGTTTGGGGTCGGCGTTTAGTTTATGTTCGAGGAACAACCCGGAATCCATCAACGCCTGTTTGAGCGCTTCCGCGCGTGAAATAGTCTGTTGCGTGGGTAATTGCGCCAGCAGTTGCTCCAGCAACATTGTGATCTTAGGCGAAAGTCCTGAGGGCGAGGATAGTAAGGCAGCTAATCGGGAGAAGATCGTTTGCAGGGATTGCTGATGTGGGAGAGCTTGGCGCAGGGCGGTAGTTACAGCATTTTCCTGGGGCATGGGTGAAATTATGCGCAGCACGACCTGTTTGTCTGACTGTATAAGCTCAAGATGCAGGTGCTGACCAATGGTGGTAACCAGGGATGTGCGTGCCTCGACCAGCGTCCCTCCTATATTTAAGGTGACCTTTCCCGGACCGATATGCGTAATAACCTGCGCATCGAAGTGTTGTCCTACCCGCCATGGGAGGGCAGGGGGGGTATGGGAGAGGGTAAGCGTCGACGAGCTGGGGATGGGCTCTGGGATATCCATAAAAATACTAGGAGGTTCTTTTATGGCCGTGTTTGCAGTATAAACCATTATGTGCACCATCTGTCTCGGCATTATTTTTGTTTGTCAATTTGACGCTACGCTGGCGGTTGGATAGATTTAGCAACATGACAACAACTTCAAACACATGGTACCTGCGTAAATTCGGGAAAGTTAAAGGTCCGTATCCGGCCGGCCTGATTAGCCGCTACATATTACTGGGTCGGGTCAGCGATAGCGACGAGGTTAGCAGCGATGGTGAGGAATGGATCGTAATCAGGGATATACCGGAACTTACCCCGAATGTTATGAAGGAGGATGCCAGCGATCCCCTGGCCCAGGAGAGGCTTCAGGCGGCGCGCCGCTGGGCTGATGAAAGAGATATAGAAAGACGTGGAGAGCGAGAAAGGCACGCGGCATCGCAGCAGAACAGACGAGGGAGTGATCGGCGGGAGGAGGAACAATCGCCTGTAGTAGAACACCGCTATAGGCGAGCTGAGCGCGAACAGGAGCTTCTCGCGGATTCCCATGGGCGTTGGACCATGTTGATGATCACCGGAACGATTGCCGTTGTAGCCGGGATATTTCTCCTCTTATATAAACCGCCGCCGCCGCAGCTGGGTGCGGATTGCAGCAGTCCCGCCGCCCCCAAGGTGAATTGGAGTAATTGTGCACTGGACGGTGCGCATTTGGGAGGGCTTAATCTGTCCGGAGCGATGCTCTACAGCGCCAGTTTGACGGCTGCGGATTTACGAGAGGTTAAGCTTGAGCACGGCAATCTGTCCTATGCTGCGCTGAGTATCGCCGATTTGGAAGGAGCTGATCTCCGCGGGGCGGTTTTGACCGGGGCTAAATTGCGCCAGGCAAAGCTGAATAATGCCCATCTGGACAATGCCGACCTTTCTTATGCCGATCTCACCGGCGCAGACTTGTCAGGTGTGAAAATGCATAACACTAAATTGGGGAATGCCATTTGGACGGATGGCAGGCATTGCCTCCCCGGGTCGGTTGATGAGTGTCAATCGGCGCGGCAGTGATCGTTGTTACCTCGTATTTAAGGGTTTTAACGTTTTGTTCAATCGCGCTGAATTACTTCGGTTTGGTAACGATAGATGCGTAGCGTGGAGGACCAATAGCCGGGGCGCAGGCCGGCTTTTATCTTGAGTTGTTGCAAGAATGTCCTGGGATCGGGTAATGACTCCCATACCGCCGGCAGGAACGTGCCGCGGTAATGTTCTTCCTCCAGAATTAAACCGTCTATGCCTGCACGAAGTTGGTCGAGGAGATCTTGCTCCGAAACGAAGCTGATAGGTTCCGGGGATGACAGAATTGAAATGCTGATGTGCAGTCCGCTCAGTTCCCGATCGGATAAGGGCAAAAAGCGGGGGTCGCGGAAGGCTGCGGCATAGGCGTTCTCATTCACGTCTGCAACCAGGGGGCGAACGGCTTGCAGGGTGCCGATGCAACCGCGTAGCGAGCCGGCATATTTAAGCGTCACGAATGAGGCTGCGTGCCCTTGCAAGGATTTTGAAAAGGAGTCTAACTCGACATTGGCGGGCTTGCCCTTACTCAGGCCGTGACTGATTGCATTATGCGCGACACTCAGTAGCGCCCCGTGATCGTTGTTGGTGTATAGAGGACTCGGATTCATTTTATCTGACTTTTTTCAGTGAAAAATATACGCTCCATAACCCACAACCTTATCACGGGGTCCGGCTGTATCACCGGAATTACGCAAATCAACGGCCTCGGCACGCATGGCGCGATGTCGCGCCGCCGTCAGTAAGCCGACGATGGGATTGCGGCCACAGGCTTGTTCGTAGTGAATGTCTTGGGGCCGGAAGTGCACGATGGCATCCGAAGTGCCGCGATCGAGCCTGCGCGCGGTCTCGTAGTCGTGGTAATGACTGAGGTCGGAACTCACGACTATCAGCGTTTCCGGGCCACCCCATAAAATTTCCAGCACCTCGCTGACTTCTTCCGCGCTGGCATCGCCCACCACCAGAGGTACCAATTTAAAGTCAGCCAGCACCACCTGCAGAAAGGGGATGTTCACCTCTAGAGAATGTTCCCATTGGTGTGCTTGATCCAGGGTTTGTACTTGGGGCAGGTGTTTGATCGCGGCCAGGGCTTCGATATCGATAGGAACGGACCCTAAAGGCGTGGTGAAGAGCCGTGCGCTGCTGGCGGCCAGCCCATGAAAGGGTACGCGGTGAGAGGGACCCAGCAGCACCACGCGGGTAATGGTGTCCCTGCCGCTGGCCACCCGGGCATAGGCGCTGGCCGCGATCGGCCCGGAATATATATAACCGGCATGAGGGACGATGAGGGCCTTGGGCGGGGGCGTGTCGCTGCGGCAAGCGGCCAGCAAGCCGCTTATCATCTTTTTCAGTTGAAGATTGTCATCTGGATAAAATGTACCGGCCACTGCCGGTGATCGAATCGTAGGCATAACCTCCACCTCCAATGCCATAAACATAGTGGCGACGGGTAAAGATATCAACTCCCCCGATCTTGCCGACATTCAAATTGAACTATACTGCCAGTAAGGCGGTCGCAGCAGGAGACGATTCCGAGGCAGCGTTCATGAGCGGTAAATCAGCAGAACCTACGACTACAGTCCCCACTCGTTATTGGCATCGCCTGCCGGATGAGCGCATTCAGTGCGACGTCTGCCCGCGTTATTGTAAATTGCATGAAGGTCAGCAGGGGCTGTGTTTTGTGCGCGCCCGGCAAGGGGATCAGATCATCCTGACTAGCTATGGCCGCTCCAGCGGCTTCTGTATCGATCCGATCGAGAAAAAACCGCTCTATCATTTCCTTCCCGGTACCCCGGTGCTTTCCTTCGGTACGGCGGGTTGCAATCTGGCCTGCAAGTTTTGCCAGAATTGGGATATGAGCAAGGCGCGGGAGATGGACATCCTCGCCGACCAGGCCGCGCCGCAAGTCATAGCACGGGCGGCGAAGGACATGGGTTGTCGGAGTGTCGCCTACACCTACAATGATCCGATCATCTTCCTTGAATACGCCATCGATGTAGCCAAGGCTTGCCGCGCAGTCAGCGTGAAGTCGGTCGCGGTTACCGCCGGCTATATCACCGAGCAGCCACGCGAAGAATTTTTCAGCCACATGGATGCGGCGAATGTCGATCTCAAGGCCTTCACCGACCGCTTCTATCACAAGATTTGCGGCGGTCATCTGCAGCCGGTGCTGGATACCCTGCTGTATATCAAGCACCACACTGATGTGTGGTTGGAGATCACCACCTTGCTGATACCCGGCGAGAATGACAGTGACACGGAGCTTGAGGAAATGGCGCAATGGGTGGTGACAAATCTCGGGCCGGAGGTCCCGTGGCACTTCAGCGCCTTCCATCCGGATTGGAAAATGCAGGACAAGGCGGCGACGCCTCTGACTGCCCTGGTCAGGGCGCGGGATATCGCCATCAAGCATGGGGTGCGTTACGCCTATACCGGCAACGTGCATTATGGCAGCGGCGACAGTACCTACTGTCCCCGTTGTCACAAGAAGGTGATCGGCCGTGACTGGTATGTCATGACCGATTGGCAACTGACGGATAGCGGCGAGTGCCGGTTTTGCGGAGCGCCCCTTGCCGGGGTGTTTGACGGCGCGCCGGGTGTTTGGGGAGCCAAACGTGTGCCGGTGCGGCTTAAGGATCACACCATATCCGCATCGACCACGGATTAAAAACTTGTTCCCACGGACAAGGAGAAACACCTTGCGCTGGTTGGTAAGGCCTAGGCTAAAAAATATTCGTCCTCAGCCGAAAGCTATATTCAGTAAGTGACAGATTATTTTATATAATCGGGGTTGTAATGGCTGAAATTGCGAGAAATATCCGCATCGAGCTCGAAAAGCTAACATCGATTCCCGCGATGCCGGAGCTGGCCCAGAGGATTATGGCGCTGGGCCCCCATCCCGATGTGCGTAAACTCGTGACCATCGTGGAGTTGGATCCCGGACTTGCCGGTCAGATGGTGCGCCAAGCCACATCGCCTTTTTTTGGCTATAGAGGCAGGGTGAATTCCGTCAGCGATGCCATTACCCGGGTCTTGGGTATGGAACCGGCTATGCGGCTTGCCTTTGGCGTTATCGCCGGCAAGGCCATGCGCAGTCCCGCCGATGGCCCGGTGGGGCGCAAGGCGGTATGGTTGCAAGCCGCCTACAGTGCCGCACTGATGCAATCCATAGCTGAAAACCTGCCCCAATCCAACCGCGCCCTGCCGGGGATGTGTTACTTGGGCGGGCTGATGCACAACATCGGTTTATTATTGCTGGGTCATTTGTTTCCTACCGATCTGCACGCCCTCAACAAGGCGGTTCTGGACAATCCCTCGACCCCATTGATCGATTTGGAACAACGCTTGTTCATGACCGACCATACCGAAGTCGGGGCATGGTTGATGCAAAAATGGAATATGCCGGAAGAAGTGATAGTCGCGGTGCAGCGGCATCATGACGATGCCTATCGCGGCGAGAATGCGATTTATGCCAATCTAGCGCTGCTGGCCGATCGCCTGTTACAACGCCTGGGTCAAGGGGGGGCCGACAGTGAAGAATTGCCCGCGGAGTTGCTCGCCGATCTCGGCCTTCAGGAAGCCGACCTGATGGATGCGGTGCAGCGCCTGCTCGAGTCGCGCAGCGATCTCGATAGTCTGGCGGTACATATGGGCTCCGTTTAGGACCAGGGAACGGCTATTGCTCCGGAATTTCAGTCGTCCTCACGGCGGGTCGTGACACCGAGCAGGTTGCCGTCGCTGTCGATCTCCGTCTGGAACAGGATCGGACGGCAACAAATTTCGCAATCCTCATAATAGGATTGGTTTCCCGCCGAACCGTCGAGCACGGACACAAATGACTCACCGCAATAGGGACACGCCACCGATCTTTCGAACTGCAGCGGTATGCCGCCTGCCAAGAATGTCTTGCGTGTTTTGGTTCGGGAGCGCTTATCCGGTGAGTAGTCCATGCCGGCCTCCTACGAGTGCATGCCATACTAGATTGTAGACCCTGGCGCACTGCGGCGCACGCCGCGCGGCGAGGGCGTCGGATTACCCGGGATTCTCAGTGAATTTTCATGTTAATTAGTGGCTTCGCGGGATGAGCGTCTAGCGGTTTACCTCTGGCTGTCGGCATTTACGGTGAAAATATGCTTGGCCTCGTCGGCGTGCAGGGGATCTTGTGTGAGTAATTGATGCTCCAGCACCTGCAGGGTGGCATCCGAGGGGTCCCGGCCGCGTGTCTCTCTTTTCTGGATCCGTTGGCGCAATAGATCGATAGGGGCGTCGCAGTGAAAGACGACAAACGGCACCTGCAGGTCGGCGGCGAGCCGCTGAAACTGTTCGCGCTGCGAACGCTTTAAAAAGGCCGCATCGACGATGGCGGCAAACCCCGCGGAGATGATGCCGTGCGCGAGTTCGGCGAGCCGCTGATAGGTTTGATTGCCGGCTGCGGGGCTATAGAGATCGGCGGCGACGGCCGAGCCGCTGCGCGTCGCGGGTGACAGCCCGAAAAGGCGCTTGCGTTCCACATCGGAGCGGATGCGGATCGCACCGCTGCTTTCCAGCAGTGCGTCGCTGATGGTGGTCTTTCCCGATCCGGACAGGCCGTGGGTGATGATGAGCGGGGTGGGCGTGGAGCGGGTATAGTGTTCCGCCAGGCGCAGATATTGACGATAATGGTCGCGGATCTCGTCCCGCTGCGCTGCGGACAAGCCCTCCTGTGCCAGGCGCAGACACGCCACCTTGGCGCGCACCAGGGCTCGATAGACCTGATAGAAACGCAAGACGCCCAGTCCCTGATAATCGCCGCTGTGTTGCAGGTAATCGTTCAAAAAGCGATGTGCCAGTCCGGGGCGACCCCGATCCTGGAGATCCATGGTGACAAAGGCCACTTCACTCATCACGTCGATCCAGCGCAGCCGCTCATTGAATTCCAGGCAATCGAAGATCAGGATTTTGTCGTCGATCAACGCCATGTTGCCGAGATGCATATCGCCGTGACATTCTCGGACGAATCCGACCTGCTTGCGCAGCGACCAGACATCGGCCAACAGGGCATGGGTGTGGACGCTCCAGGCCTGCAGCCTGTCCAACAGGTCGCGGTCCCGCGCCGTATCCAGGTGCGGTCGGATTTGTGCGAAATTTTCGCCGGCCGGCTGCCACACCGCCGCCGCGTCGCCGAAAGGGGAATCCGCACCGGCCACGGCGGCGCTGGCATGGAAACGGGCGACCGCAGCGGCGAGATGTACGATGTGCTCGCTGCGCAGTTCGCCCCGGGACAGGGCCCGGTCCAATTGGGCGCTTTGGGCGAATTCGCGCATCTTGACCGCGTATTCGATGACCGGGCCGTTGCCGTCTAGCGCCGGTTGTGAAACGGTCCCGGTAATGGCAACGACGGCGAGATATAGTTCGGGAGCCAGGCGCTGATTGAGGCGCAGTTCCTCTTCGCAATAGTGGCGGCGTTTGGCCAGAGTGGAGAAATCCAGAAAACCGAGATCCACCGGTTTCTTGATTTTATAGGCATACGGACCGGTCAGCAGCACCCAGGAGATATGGGTCTCTATCACCTGAAAATGCTGCGCCGGGTGTTCATAGAGGGTGGGGTTTTGCAGCTTGTCGATCAGTTTCGTGTCGGATCCTTGTTTCATGGGCTGGCAATGAACAACGCAAAAGCCTTTGATGATTATTGCAGATGGTGCCCGATATCGATAGCCGGGCAGGCGCCGCTTCGGGAAATTCACCCGGCGGACGGATTGATTCCATGTATAATTCATATTTCACGGTACGATCGCGATACCGTGTGTAAGATTTTTTAATCTCCTTAATGTTTCCGAATATGTCGACTCGCCGTTCCCGTCGTCCTAAACGGCCGCAACGCCGCCTATTATCCGCCGCGGTGTTATGGCCCGTATTGTTGCTGCTCGGCCTGGGTATTGCCTACACGCTTTATCTCGATCACGTCATCCGCGTGAAATTCGAAGGCAAGCGCTGGGCGTTGCCGGCCTATGTCTATGCGCAACCCCTGGAACTGTACGTCGGGGCCAGGCTCTCGGCCGGGCAGTTCGAGCGCGAGTTACGCATGCTGGATTATCAGCCCGTGATCGGAGCGACGCGTTCGGGTAGCTACGAGCGGCACGGGGACGATGTGCGCGTCACCACCCGGCCCTTTCAATTTTGGGACGGCCGCGAAGCATCGGTAACGGCGGATGCCCATTTCAGCGGGGATACCCTCGATGCCCTCGCGGCGGCAGACGGCGCCACGCTGCCCCTACTGAGGATGGAGCCGGTGGTGATCGGCCGTATCTATCCGGCCCATCATGAAGATCGCATCCTGGTGAAACTGTCCGAAGTACCGCTGTTGTTGCGCCGGGGTCTGCTGGCGGTCGAGGATCGCCATTTCTACTCTCATTGGGGCTTGGATCCCCGCGCCATCGCCCGCGCCTTGTGGGCCGATCTGCGCCAGGGACAGATCGTCCAGGGTGGGAGCACCCTGACGCAACAGTTGGTGAAGAATTTCTTTCTCGACAATGAGCGCACCTTGTGGCGCAAACTCAACGAAGCGGTGATGTCCGTGCTGTTGGAGCTGCATTACCCGAAAGACGACATCCTGGAAACCTATATGAACGAGATCTATCTCGGCCAGGATCGCGAGCGGGCCATTCACGGTTTCGGTCTCGCCAGTCAGTTTTATTTCGGCGCTCCCCTGGAGAAGCTGGCGCCCCAGCAAATTGCCTTGCTGATCGGGATGGTGAAAGGTCCTTCATATTATGATCCGCGCCATCACCCGCAGCGCGCCCTGCGACGCCGTAATCTGGTATTGGACTTGATGGTCCAGGAGCAACTAGCTCTCCGCCGAACAGGCCCGCCAGGCGAAGCTGCAACCCTTGGGGGTGACGGCGCTGGCACAGAGCATCGCCGCCCATCCCGCGTTTCTGGATCTGGTGCAACGGCAGTTGAGTCGCGATTATCGCGAAGAGGATTTGCGCTCGGAGGGTTTGCGGATATTCACCACCATGGATCCCCTGGTGCAAACCACCGCGGAAGAGGTCTTTGCCCGCCGCCTGGCGGCGCTGGAACGGCAACGGGGGATGAAGCAGGGTAGTTTGGAAGGCGCCATGGTCGTGACCAGCGTCAGCGGCGGTGAGGTCGTGGCGGTAGTAGGCGGACGCGAGCCGCGTTACGCCGGTTTCGATCGCGCCCTGGACGCGGAACGTCAGGTGGGTTCGCTCATCAAGCCCGCCGTTTATCTCACGGCGCTGAGCCAGCCGCAAAAATACACCCTGGCCACTATGTTGAACGACGAGCCGCTGGCGATCACCAGTGACGGCGGACAGGTCTGGCAACCGGCCAATTACGATAGAATGACGCACGGCCCGGTGCCGCTGCATACCGCCTTGGCGCAGTCCTATAATCTGGCGACCGTGGGTTTGGGTATGGCGCTGGGCGTGCCTCAGGTCTTGGATACTCTGCATGCCTTGGGTATCGAGCGTGATATCAATCCTTATCCCGCCATGCTGCTCGGCTCCATGAGTCTGACGCCCATCGAAGTGGCACAGATGTACCAGACCATCGCCGGTGGCGGATTTCGCACCCCGTTGCGCGCCATCCGCGACGTGGTGAGCGCCCAGGGCGAGCCCTTGAAGCGCTATCCCTTGCAAGTGGTGCAGGCGGCAGATCCGGTGGCGGTGTATTTATTGACGACGGCCTTGCAGGAAGTGGTCGCCAGCGGTACCGGCCGGAGTTTAAGCCGCTATTTGTCCGCGGATTTGCATCTCGCCGGCAAGACCGGTACCACCGATGATCTTCGCGACAGTTGGTTCGCCGGGTTTAGCGGAGATCGCGTCGGCGTGGTGTGGGTGGGTCGCGACGACAATGAGGCGGCGGGCTTTACCGGTGCCGGCGGCGCCATGCAGGTATGGGGCGATGTCTTTGCGGCGATTGGGGTGCAGCCGCTGAATATCGATCCGCCGCCGGGGGTCGACTGGGAATGGATCGATCCCAAGGACGGCCTGCGCGCCTTGGCGGATTGCAGCGGTGCGGTGAAACTGCCGTTCAGCCGGGGTTCGGCGCCGACGGCTCCGGCGACCTGTGCTCAGGGTTTGGGCGGTGCGGTGCGCCGTTCCCTTGATTGGTTGAAAGGAGGATCGCAGTGAGACTGTCGGCAGGGTGGCGATTAGGGGTATTGATTACAGTGGGACTGGGGGTGATCGCGTGCAGCGTTGCCCCACCCGTTGGTGAAGTCGCGCCACCGCCGCAGGACGCGTCGGCACCGTCGGTTGCCGTCGCCCAGGGCAATCCGGCGGTGCTGGCCTTGCTCGGGAGCGCGCAGAGTCAACAACAGGCCGGTAATTATGAGCAGGCTGCCGCCGCCCTGGAGCGGGCCTTGCGTCTTGAGCCTCGTAATGCCATGTTATGGCATCGCCTGGCGCAGGTGCGCTTGAGTCAGGGACAGTGGCGAAACGCCATTGATTTTGCTGCTAAATCCAATTCACTCGCGGGGGGCGAGCGAAACCTGCAGGCCAGTAATTGGCTGGTGATCGCCCAGGCGAAGGAACGGCAGGGGGACCGGGAGGGGGCTCAGGCCGCGCGTGCCCGGATGGAGGACACCGGCGGCACACTGTCGGATGGCGGCGTAAAATAATACATAATTGCCGTAGCATGTGAGGCTGCGAGGGGGCCGGAGTGGCTTTGTATCAAGTCGATAAATTAATGGGGGAAGCGCGCCGGCTCGCCCGCGAATATCGTTTGGCCATGGGCAAGCCTCTGGCCGGTATCAGCGCGGAACTGGCCGTGCATGATGCTATGCGTTTGCTGGATCTGGAGGCGGCGCCCAAGGGGGCGAGCGGTTATGATGCCGTGGGTCGCGGCCCGCGTGCGGGCAAACGCATTCAAGTCAAGGGTCGCGCGATTTTCGATGAGAGCAAGGGCGGCCAGCGCATCGGTCAGCTGAAGACCGAACAGGAATGGGATAGTGTGATGCTGGTGTTGCTGGACGAGAATTATGATCCGGTCGAGATCTACGAGGCCGAACGCGAAGATATCCTGGAGGCGGCGGACAAGACCAGCAGCAATCGCAGCAAGCGCGGGGCGGTGTCGGTGGCGAAGTTCAAGATCATCGGTCATTTGGTGTGGAGCCACGATACCGGCGTCGAGGACGATGGCATCTGGGACAATCAGGCCGGTCGTTGAGCTGCATAGTGACGATGATTCCTAAGTGTCCATGCTGAGCGCCGCCACCGTGTTGGGCCTTGACGGCCCCTTGGCGCGCCATGTGCCGGGCTTCGCCCCGCGTGCGGCGCAACAGACCATGGCTGAGGCGGTAGAGTCGGTCATCGAAGAGCGCGGCACCCTGATCTGCGAGGCGGGGACCGGGACGGGCAAGACCTTCGCCTATCTGGTTCCCGCTCTGTTGAGCGGCAAAAAAGTCATCATCTCCACCGGTACCAAGACCCTCCAGGATCAATTATTCCATCGCGACCTGCCGGTGGTACGCAAGGCACTGGATATGCCGGTGGATGTCGCCCTGCTCAAGGGGCGCGCCAATTATCTGTGCCTGCATCGCCTGGCCTTGACCGAGAGCGAGGGTCGCCTGACCGCGCGTAGCGAGGCCAGCGATCTGCAACGCATTATCAGTTGGTCGCACCGTACCCGCAGCGGCGATATCGCCGAGGTCGACGAACTGGC
Organism: uncultured Gammaproteobacteria bacterium; assembly: GCA_963810615.1. Lineage (GTDB taxonomy): Bacteria > Pseudomonadota > Gammaproteobacteria > DRLM01 > DRLM01 > JARRQJ01. The sequence goes on from CAWEOA010000007.1 coordinate 133,556, forward strand.
CGAGGACGCGGGACTCTGGCCCCTGGTGACCTCCACCACCGACAATTGCCTGGGGCAGGAGTGCGATCGCTTCAACGATTGTTTCGTTCTCAAGGCACGGCGCGCCGCGCAAGAAGCGGATGTCGTGGTCATCAATCACCATCTGCTGCTGGCGGACATGGCCCTCAAGGATGAAGGTTTCGGTGAGCTGTTGCCCAGCGCCGATGCCTTCATTATCGACGAGGCCCATCAACTGCCGGAGACCGCCGCGCAATTTTTCGGAATCAGCGTGAGCAGTCGGCAATTGCTGGAACTGGCCCGCGACGCCGTGACAGAGCACGGCCGCGAAGCCGGGGATATGGGCGGCTTCGCCGTGCTTGCTCAGCGTTTGGAAAAGGCGGTGCTCGATACGCGTCTGAGCATGGGCAAGGCGGGCCGGCGCGGCGCCTGGCTGGAGCTGATTGCGGATTCCGCGGTGAATGCGGGTCTCAATCAGATTCAAGCGGCACTGGCCGAATTGCGCAGCGCCCTGGAGCAGGCAGCGGAACGCGGCAAGGGGCTGCAGCAGTGTTGGCAGCGCAGCGAACTATTGGCCGAGCGCCTCGCCCTGTTTCAACAAGCGCCCTCCGACGAACAAGTCCAATGGTTCGAGACCTATACCCGCAGCTTCAGCCTGCACTTGACGCCCCTGCAGATCGGCGCGGTCTTTCAAAGTCATCGTCAACGCTTTCAGGCCGGCTGGATCTTCACCTCCGCGACCCTGGCGGTGGGGGATGATTTCAGCCACTTTGCTGTCGGTCTGGGTGTGGAAGACGCCCGTAGCGCGCAATGGGAAAGTCCTTTCGATTTCCAGCGTAATGCATTGTTATATGTTCCGAATGGCCTGCCATTGCCCGCCGTATCCCACTATACCTCGGAAGTGGTGAAGGCGGCCTTGCCGGTGTTGGAGGCCAGCGGCGGGCGCGCCTTCCTGCTGTTCACCAGCCATCGTGCCTTGCAGGAAGCGGCCGGCTTATTGAAGGGCCGGATCGACTTTCCCTTGCTGGTTCAGGGGACGGCGCCGCGCCGCGAGTTGCTGCACCGCTTTCGCAGTCTGGGTAATGCGGTATTGTTGGGGACCAGCAGCTTCTGGGAGGGCGTCGATGTGCGCGGTCCGGCCTTATCGCTGGTGATCATCGATAAATTACCCTTCGCCTCGCCGGGCGAGCCGGTATTGCAGGCGCGCCTGGAATCCTTGCGGCGCCGCGGTGGCGAACCGTTTCGCGATTATCAGTTGCCGCAAGCGGTCATCGCCCTCAAGCAAGGCGTCGGACGCCTGATCCGCGACAGCAGGGATCGCGGGGTATTGATGCTGTGCGATCCGCGGTTGTTGTCCAAGGCCTACGGCCGGATCTTTCTGAGGAGTCTGCCGCCCATGACCCATAGTCGTGATCTGGCCGATGTAGAGCAGTTCTTCGCTGAAGAGGCGGCGGCCTTGGCCGCTTTGAACCGACCGCTTGCGGCGACCGAGGGTGTTGCACCGTGAAACTGCTGGCCATCGACACCTCTACCGAGGCCTGTTCAGCCGCCGTGATGATAGACGGCGAGATCATGGAACACTATCGCCTGGCGCCGCGGGAACATACGCGCCTGATCCTGCCCATGATCGACGAGTTGTTGAGCGAGAGCGGCTTGAAGGTCGATGGCTTGGACGCCGTGGCCTTCGGTCGCGGCCCCGGTGCCTTTACCGGTCTGCGTATCGCCGCGGGTGTGGTTCAGGGCATCGCCTTCGGCGCGGATTTGCCGGTGGTGCCGGTGTCGTCGCTGGCCGCCCTGGCGCAGGGCGGATACCGGGAGACCGGCGCCCGTCGTGTGTTGGCCGCCATCGATGCCCGCATCCAAGAGGTGTATTGGGCGGCCTGCGAGTTCGATGAGGCCGGCCAACTACGGATGATGGGCGACGAATTGGTATGCACTCCGGAACAGGTCCCGATTCCCGGCGGTGACGATTGGCATGGGGTGGGCTCGGGTTGGGAAACCTATCTGCCGCAGCTGCAAGAGCGCCTGGCGGGAAGCTTGTCCGGATGGGAGGCGCAGCGTTATCCGCGCGCCCATGATGTGGCCTTGTTGGGGGCCGCGGCCCTGAGGCGCGGCGAGGTGGTGAGCGCGGAGCAGGCCTTGCCGGTGTATCTGCGCAACGAGGTCGCCGTCAAACGGGCTTGAATTTTGAGGCCTGAGCATGGGATGCCTGCCTCGGATGTATTTGCGCTACTGTCCGCAAGATCGCTGCTTGTCGCTGACGTCGGGAGTGGCGGTGATGGGCGCTGGGCGATGGTTGCCGGCATGGAGGCAAAAACAGGTGCGCGCCCGCGTCGAGTAATTGTTATGTCCCGCCGGATTTAAGGGTTTTCAGTCCCGGCGCCGGAGATTTTCTCTATTCAGTGATTAATTGCAGCAGCCGATAAGCTGATGACAGGAAGGTCATAATGAGAAGGACATGCAATGAAGGTGGAATTTATAAATCCTTTTTTGGAATCTATTGTTAACGTCCTAGAGACCATGGCCGACGTCAAGGCTAGCCCGGGGAAGCCGCAACGCAAGGAAGAAGATGTCGCCCAAGGTGATGTTACGGGCGTCATAGGCATGGCCAGCGAACAGGTAAAAGGCTCCTTGGCCATCACCTTTACCTCGGCGGCAATCTTCGATATCGCCAGGAGGATGCTGGGCGAGGAGGTGACCGAGATCAACAACACCGTGACGGATCTGGTGGGGGAGATTACCAATATGGTCACCGGCGGTGCAAAAAGGGCATTGGCCGAACAAGGATATGATTTCGATATGGCCATTCCCGCGGTGGTGGCGGGCAAGAATCATCGGATTTCTCACAAATCCAACGGCACGAAAATCGTCATTCCCTTTAGCATCATTGCCGGCAAATTTTACGTCGAAGTTTGCTTTGAATGAGTCTGGAGGTCGGACGGCGTCAACGACCGGCTCGCATCACCTAACGGCGCTCGCCGAGCGCAGCCGGTTCCCGGCACACAAACCCAATTAACCTGACGCGCGGTTTCCGCCGCACTTTTCCCGACTGTATGTCGATCCGGCCTATGGTAAGATTTCGTCCTTTCATTCGCTGAAATATAGGAATTCAAGTGTCGAAGACTTTATATTGGCCCGCCTGCTGGGCGCTGTTGGCGATTTTCGTTTGTCCAAGCGTCGTTATGGCCGAGGGGGATCTCAATCTGGAGGAGGGTTACTGGGAGACCATGGTCACCATCGGCATCGAAGGCGGGCTGCCCTTGCCTGCGATCAAGTCCAGCAAATGCATTACGCTCCAGGATCCTTTGCCCAACTCGGTGGTATCCAGCAAGATGGACTGCCGGGTATTCGATAAAAATATCGTCGGCAACGATGTCTCGTGGCGCCTCGAGTGCAGCGATGAGAAAGGCAAGATGGAAGGTCGGGGCAAGATTACCTATGCGGGTGATAAGTTCAAAGGCAAGATGGAGGCGCTGGTCACACAAAATGAAAACGATCGCCATGCCAAACTGGAGTATGTCATGAAGGGCGAACGGGTGCGCGCCTGCGAAGCGACGGATCCGAAATAGAGGCTCTTAGGGCGATTCGGCGGACTGCTTGGAAACCGCCAATAATTTTATCAACGCCACTCCCATTGCATAGTAATGCCGCTGTTGCACTAATGGACTGTCACTGAAAACGGCGCCTTGCAGGCTGTCGTACCGCATGAACATTCCCAGCCAGTAGCCGTCGAATTTTTTTTGCACGCCGAGTGTCATCCGACTGCCCGAATAACCGCTGGTGGCATGATACTCGGGCCGTTGCGGGGTGACGTAGGCGCTGGTGACTTCATAGAAATAATCATGGTAGCGCCGATCGGCGAATTGCGGTCCCAGGGAGAGGGTGATGGTCCAGGGTTTGGCTCGGTTGCCCGCGACCATGCGGTAATCGAGGTAAGGCGCGAACACCCAACCTTGATATTCGATATTTTTCAAAGCCACGGACAGCGCGGTACGCAGTGGGAATTTTAACCACAGAGCGCGGTCGCGCTTTTCGGGATACCACAGCAGGAACTCCAATGACGGTCCGATCTCTACGGTGGGATCGAGACTGGGCATGCCGTGACGGGCGCTGTTGCCGTCGCTGGATACCGGCACGCCGCCCGCCAGGCTTAAATCCAGCCTGGCGTTATCGCTGCTGAACAGAGAACCGCGTATACCTTCTTCATCGACACGTACGTGCTCGCCGCGATACTGGATATAAGGGATGGGCACGATATAGGTGCGGCCGCTGGCGGCGCCGCGATAAAAGGGTAGGGAGAGTACTCCCAGCCCGATGCCGACCTCCCAGCGCGGCAATGACTGCAGGTTGGCGGTGGCGGATGCGACGGAGCACCACACGCCGAGCATGAGTGCCGTGATGGGCAACCGCAGACGTTTATTGCTGACTTTTGAACTCATATATACCTTTGTGAGCGAAAAGTGTTTACAGCCGTTGGCTGAGAATAGTGCGTACTTCCTCATCGCTGAGGACGATGGGATTGGTTTTCATACTGTTGCCGCGGCAATGGGCAATGATTCGGGGGAAGTCGGCCGGCGTTACGCCATAGTCGCCCAAGCGGGGCAATGCGAGCCGTTCCGTCCAGTCATGGAGCACTTCGATCAGACTGATTGTGCCGGCTTCCCGGCCGGCTGCTTGGGTTCCGCTCAACAAGGCGCCCAGTTCGGCGTATTTGTGCAATGCGGGATGGCGCGCTTGTCGGCTGTGCAGGGCGCGGACATTGACCTCGGTGGCGGCGGCCAATAGTGTCCCGCATACCACGCCGTGAGGAATGGGGAAAAATGCGCCCAGCGGTGAGGCCAGGCCGTGTACCGAACCCAGTCCTACCTGGGCCAGGGTGATGCCCGACAGCAGGGCGGCATAGGCCATGGCGGCGCGACCGGCGGCGGCAGCGGGCTCGTCACCGCCGCGCCAGGCCGGGAAAAAGCCGTCCTTGACGGCGCGGATGCCGCTCAAGGCCATGGCGTCGGTGAGGGGGTTGGCCTTGGTGGAGACATAGGACTCCATCAATTGAGTCAAGGCATCCATGCCGTTGGCGGCGATGAGTGCCGGGGAACAGGTGGTGAGTAATACCGGGTCCACCACTGCATAGGCGGGCACCAGGCATTCGTGGCGGAAGGATTTCTTGAAGCCTTCGGGACCCTGCACGCTGAGGACCGCGTTCTTGGTGGCCTCGCTGCCGGTGCCGGCGGTGGTGGGGGCGGCGATATACGGTAGCGCCGGCCCCAGATAGTGGCCGCTGCCCACACCTTCCAGAAAATTCATCGCCGAGGCGTGGTGCGGCAACAGACCGGCCACTGCCTTACCGGCATCGAGTACGCTCCCGCCACCGATACCCACCACCACTTGAATGCTGGCGCCGCGATGGCGGGTGACGATATCGTCCACCCACTGCGGCGAAGGTTCGCCGCCGACCGTTTCCTGGAGCCAGGAGATGTCGTGTTGCCGGAGTCCGGCTAGCAATGGCCGCCAATAGGGAGAATTGGGAAAGGATTGCTTGCCGGTGATCAACAGGACTCGCGAACCGAATTCATGGATCAGGCTCGGTAGTTCGGCGATACGTCCCGCACCGAACAGAATCCGCGGCACACGGGAAAAGGCAAATGGCTCTATGTTCATGGATTGAGAATTAAGTTACTTCCGAAAACAGCCCAGTATAATTTATTCCGCGCCGCGGTTCCGCCATCCAATCGGCTACCTGTTCCCGCCAGGCCAGATAGTGGGCGGTTTCCTTATGTGCGGCGGCGTCGGCGGCGCTGCGGTAGGCTTCATATAACACGAAGTGGGCGGGGTCGCCGCCGTCCTGCAGGACATCGAAGCGCAGATTACCGGATTCCCGTATCGAGGCCTCATGATTGGCCCGTATTGCGTCAATAAAATCATCGATGTGCAGGGGTTTGACGTGGACATATATCAGCGTGACATGCATGGCGGATTCCTCAATCTATACTGATAAGGGTTCCCGGTGGAGGCGGTGCGTTTGGTTGTATCCGGTGCTTATGGGGCCTATATTCATGCCTGGGCTGGCGCAATGCAAGCCGGGAAGCGCGTCGGTGCTCTTAAGTAATTTATACTGGAATGTCTGAATGCGCTGCTGGGTTGCATGCGCGATTCCACTGCCCGACTCAAGGAGGTCAAAATGGCTTTGGCAAGTTCTCTCGAGCACTATCTGATCAAAAATCGTGTTAGCTACGACATAATGATGCACATGCCCACCGAGTACAGTATGGCAACCGCCCGTGCCGCCGGTGTCCCCGCGGGCCGCTTTGCCAAGAGCGTGGTATTGTGCGACGAACATGGTTATCTCATTGCGGTAGTTCCCGCTACCCATCGCCTGCAGTTAGGGCAGTTGCGCAGGCAACTGGCCAGGATGGTCAGCTTGGCCACCGAATCGGAAATCCAATCCTTGTTCGGCGATTGCGCCGTGGGCGCCGTGCCGCCGATGGGGCCGGCCTATGGTCTGGACGTCATTATCGACGACAGCCTGAGCGCCCAGCCGGAGATTTTCTTCGAGGGCGGCGATCATCAGGAACTGATTCACGTCGCGGGCGCGGATTTTCAGCGATTACTGCCCAATGCCCTGCACGGCAGCTTCAGTCGCCTACGTACGTCCGGTTTTTCCCGTTCCATACGGCAGCATTGATAGTGGATAATGACGGTTTTCAACCCTTGCCAAAGAGGAGATCAGGATGACGGATTGCTTATTCTGCAAGATGGTCAACGGCACCATCAAACCGGACGTGGTTTATGAAAACGACGCGATGTTGGCGTTCAAGGATATCAATCCCCAGGCGCCGGTGCATGTGTTGGTCATCCCGAAAAAGCACATCGCGACCTTGAACGATCTCGAGCCCCAGCATGATGTCCTGGTGGGAGAGATGTATCTGACCGCGAAAAAGATCGCGGAACAATTGGGTATTGCGGAGTCCGGTTATCGTACCGTCATGAATTGCAATGAAGGCGCCGGACAAAGCGTGTTTCATCTGCATCTCCACGTCCTGGGCGGACGACAAATGGGATGGCCTCCGGGTTAAGGCTATGCCGGGACGGGTATGAAGGGTGCGGTTTCCAGGCTGCGTCGTCGGTTTCGGTGTTCTGTCAGCCCAGATAAAGGACGGGGAGCGGGCGGGGCGGAAAATTATTCCAGAATTATTCCGGGGTATTGTTCCGTTCGTTGCGGTTGATTTTGATGATCAGAACAACTAAGAGTACGAGGATGGTGATTACGGTGCCCACCATCATGATTTCCAGCAACAGCTTCATTATTGCGCCCCTAAATCGTGCGACCCTTCAGTCATCAGAAAATATTTTTGGGAAGCATACACAGTTTGGCATATCATCACAATTGACCGCAGCAACCAATATCCATACGACTCATATAGAAAACCGCTTGACGGAGGGCGCACATGCTGGAAATTCGCAAGGCCGCTGAACGGGGGGTTGCCGATTTCGGCTGGTTGAATTCGCGCCATACATTTTCATTCGGGGAATATTATGATCCGCAGCACAACGGCTTTTCCGATTTGCTGGTGATTAACGACGATCGTGTCCAGGGTGGCGGGGGATTCGGCACCCATGCGCATCGCGACATGGAAATCTTCACTTATGTGCTGGACGGTGAACTGGAACATAAAGATTCTATGGGGACCGGTTCAATCATCCGTCCCGGCGATGTGCAGATGATGAGTGCCGGTACCGGGATACGGCACAGCGAGTTCAATCACTCCAAGACCGATGTGGTGCATTTTCTGCAGATCTGGGTCGTGCCGAATCGCCGGGGCGTGGAGCCGCGCTATCAACAAAAGTTTTTCCCCACGGACGAGAAGCGCGGTAAATTGCGATTAATTATATCCCCCGAGGGTGACAGCGATTCCCTGGCCGTCTATCAAGACGTCCGCGTGTATGCCGGTTTGATTGACGGCGATGAATCCTGCGCCTTGCAGATCGGCCCGGAACGTTATGCCTACGTTCATGTGGCAAGGGGTAGAGTCAACATGAACGGCAGTGTCCTTGGTGAAGGAGACGGAGTGCGCATTCGTGCAGGGCAAGGGCTCTCTTTTGCCGAAGGCGAAAACGCGGAGGTCTTGGTATTTGACCTTCGCCCCAACGAACATCCCGAGATGTGAGCACTGCTCGATCGAGGAAGCCCGGGGGTGATGCCCAGGTCGAGACTGTCTCGTAATCAAAAACCGACATGAGGAGTACCAGATGAGCACCGTCCTGAACGCGCTGGGCATATCCGGCAGCCTGCGAAAAAAATCCACCAACAGCGGGCTGCTGCGCGCAGCGCAGCAGCTTGCCCCCGACGAATTGAGAATAGAGATCGCGGATATTCTGGAAGTGCCTTTCTACAATGCCGACATCGCGGCGCAGGGTAAACCGCCGGCGGTGGAACGGATCGTTGCCCAGATCGCCGCTGCCGACGCCTTGGTCCTGGCCTGTCCGGAATACAATTACTCGGTCGCGCCTGCCTTGAAGAACGTGATCGATTGGGCATCGCGCGAACCGGGGAACAGCGCGCTGGACGGCAAGGCGGTCGCGATCCTCGGCGCGGGTGGACGGATGGCCTCATCGCGGGCACAGTACCATCTGCGCCAGACCTGCGTGTTCGTCAATCTGCATCCTATGAATAAACCCGAGGTCATGGCCCATTCCGGCGATGGTACGTTTGACGGAGACGGCAATCTGGTCGATGCCAAGGTCAGACAATTGGTCGCCGATCAGATGCAGGCCTTGGTGAAATGGATTCGGCGCCTAAACTCGGAGCCGCTTTGAATAATCGGCGGATCTAATTCATTGCCACCGCCGACTAGCATCGTCCGTTTCTTCGGCATCGACAGAAGAATGGGACTCTCGCGATATCATGCCTAATTCCGGGTGGGAAACAATTTACCTGCGGCATTGAATGCTTGCAGTGTCTCTCACACTATTAGAGATGACTTTGCCAATGGTCTTTTGACTCCGGGCTCTCATCTTCGATGCGTGCTTCGTCGCGGTAGATCTTTATCACCAGAAAACCCATCAGGATGATGGTGAGCGCCGCGACTACGGCGACCCAGATCTTAAGGATGTTGGGTATCTCAGTGGGAATATTCATGACCATGTTAGCCACCCCGCAAACTTATAGGCTGGTGAACAATGAAACCGTCAACACGTTAAGTATAGGATGATCGGGACCCTGCTGGAAGAGTGTGTTGCTGCGGCCCGCGTCCCCAAGCCCCCGTGATTTCACGGAAAATCACGGATTTTGTAGTCAGGCGCACATCCGGCCGACGCCAGGCCATCCGTCGCAGCGCGGTAGGGATTGCGCGCATGCCGCCGCTCAACCGTCGCTGGCGCGTTTGGTCAGGGCATCGCGCAATTCCCGCAGTTTCGCTTTAACTCTGGCGGCATTGTCGCTGCCGATACGTATCATCAGTCGCTGTCCGGCCGAAAGGCCTTCCAGTCGCGCATCGGCATACTTATAGAATACCGAAGGTTGCACCAGCTGCACCGGATCGTGTACATCCGGCGCGGCCAGCAAGTCGTCTATCGCCGCGATAACACGGTCATTGAAGTAAGCTGATTTATACCCGAGATCTCTAAAGGCGTCTTGAAACAGTGGATAGAAGTGAAAATATATCGCGGCAATCTTGCTGCTATCCATGCTTGCAAACATCGCCACATATTTTTTATAGCGCTTGTAATTATCGGGATCTATCTCGATTGCGCCGCCGGTCCCTTGCTCGACAAGAAATTTTCCAGGCAGCGGGAAGGCGGGCAGTCGCTGTACAGGGAGTTTGGTGCGGGGCAGATTGTCCACCGTAACCACCACGCGTTTGATGAAGCCGTCGAAATTTAGCAGAGTATCAAGAGGTCGAGCGCCGAACAGCGGGGTGAGCGCCGCTTGGATGGCATCGTCACTATCGTTCAATGCGGGTAAGGGCTTTTCTGGTTCCGCGTCCTGGGTTGGTGCTCGGGGAAGCGGGTGACGGGTCAAGGCTTCAACTTCGTTGGTGCTGGGAGCGGGGGTGGGCACTTGCTCCATGGTGACAGGTTGCGGTTGCGGTGCTTCATGCGGTGACAAGAGATAGTATGCGGCACCGGCGCACACAATCACGGCGAAGAATAGTAACCAACGTGTCGAACTGCTCATCGGAATTGTCCTTCTACGGCTTATTTCTCATGGGGCTGGTTCAGTTATCGTATGTAACTGCCAAATCGAGGTTTCTGTCAAGATGATACTTATACAATGGAGGCTCGCATTCCGCGAATCATTGCCTTTCAGGCAATGTCTGCCCGGAATAGCACGGAGTTTGGTCGCCACTGTGGGGATGCTTTTCAAAAGCGGTGACGCTTCTCTGTTGCAATAGGATCATATATTATCTCGCCCCCATTTATTGTCGTTGCGTCGAAGAAGGGGTGGGTGTCGCTGCCTGCTTGTTGCGCCGTCGGAAAATACCCATTAACGGTTTAATGCTGATACCGTGAAGAAGAATAGAGAGCGTTACTACAATCAGCGTCAATTGTATCAACTCCAATGCCAGCGTTTCTGGCAAGCCGTGTTGTATGGCGTACATCAGATAGTAGAGCGAGCCGATCCCGCGCACGCCGAACCAGGCTGTCATGCTGCGTATCCGCCACTTGGTAAGAGTCCCGGATAAAGCGAAAAGGACGCTTAAAGGACGTACAACCACGAACAAGAACAAGGCCAGTCCCACCGCCATCCAGCTCCACGAGCTTATAAACAGCGTACCACCGATCAGGAGAATTAGGACCACTTCCGCAAGCCGCTCCAGATGTTCTTTGAACACAAGCGATCCTTCACTAACATTGTGCTGCGGCTCGGGCTCGGGCTCGGGCTCAGGCTCAGTGGTTGTGTCAGAGCCTAAGGCTTCCAGGTGCGCGCGCTCGACGATGGCATCCCGCTCAGCCTTTTCCAGTTTCAGCTCGGTCTGGCGTAGCGCGAGGGCGGCGAAAAATACTGCCAGAAAACCCCAGGCGTGAACCATCACGGACAAACCGTAAACGACGCCTATCAGACCGAGGCCAAGGAAGTCGTCCATCAATTGATATCTGTGAGGTTCGCGCCGCAGTTTCCATCCTATTCTAGCCAGGGCAACACCTGCAACGACGCCGATGGCAATGCCGCCAAGTGTCGCCCATAGCACATCCACCAACAGCCAATTCAGGCCGAACTTGCCGAGTTCATGCAGCCCCAGCATTCCCATGCCCAGCATCACAAACGGAAAAGCGCTACCGTCGTTCATGCCTGCCTCGCTGGTTAATGTAAAGCGCAAATGGTCATGGTCTCCGGCATGGCGGATTTGCACATCGGTTGCCAGCACCGGATCGGTAGGAGCAAGGATTGCGCCCAGCAGCACGCCCGCGCCCAAGGGCAGGCCAATTACGTAATAGGCAAAGGCAGCAACCATGGCGACGGTGATGGTCATGGCAACTGTCGCCAGTAGAATCGGCTCGCGCCAGCGGGAAAATCTGAAAGGCACCGGCATTTTAACGCCGGCAGAAAATAGGGAGATCAATACCGCTACTTCAGTCAATACCTCCAGCAGCGCTGATTCCTTGAGCGGATTGAAATGAAATAAATTGAGTACGGTAGGTCCGACCAGCAGTCCCACCGCCAAATAAATAATGGCGGAGGTGATCGGCGAGCGCTTGAGTATGGAGTAAGTCAGACCCATGACCAACAACAGCAAACCTACGAACATGAACCATTGCGCATTAGTCATCAGCACATTCCAGTTATATAGATTACAGAATAGTCCTACACCAGGAAGTAAGTGATATTTAGGATATTCAGTTTTGTGATAGACATCCATCTATCCAGTATATTGCAAGACGAAGAACCGGCATCGGATTAGTTTTTGCCAATGTCGGACATTTGTATTGCTGCTAATAATTACGGTGACCAGAAAAGGTCGTCAACTGATAGCATCCGGGAAGTGCCCGCGGGCCCCATTTATGACATTCGCAGATCGCCGTGAAAATAATTGGCGATTCTTCGCAATGCTTCAGCTTCGCGCACAAGATGAATAAACGTCCATTCTCCCCAAGTATACGGGTAGATCATAGTGGGGCGATATTTTCCTTCAGATGAGCGAGTATCTATTTGATCACCACCGGGTCTTCGATGCAGCCGATAATCCTGATGTTCCTGCCGCAGGCGCTGAACCTCTCAATGTCAGTTTTTAAAACCCGCTTTAGTATTGCCCAGGTAATGATCGCGCAGTGTTAAGCCGGCGTCTACGCTTGCTACTCATCGTGCACTTTGGGGGTTGCTGTCGAGCGGCCGCAGGTCGGTGCTAACGCTGACGTTCTGCACATTGACTTACGTTGGCTTAAGCGCGGAACTTCACACATGCATCCTCCGCGGCAAGAGTTTTTGCGCGATGGCACACATGCGAGTAACGGTTCGCCCGCTCACATAAAGTGGTTTGAAGTATCACCCTCCACCGCAAAGGAATCTGTGCGGTGGCGTACTTAAGCGGAAGTATTAATGTGTTGCATGCGCACAGCGGTCAGCGATTAGCAGTCCGACAGCATCGCCACTGCAGGCCGATGGTCCCGAGGCTAGGGCTGATATTAAAAACAGAGGATTATCCTTTCGGCGCCGGGGACGAGTGCGCCAGTGTGGGATATCGCACATGCGGCCCCAGTTATAAAGCGGCACTATAGTCTGCTGCTAAGGCCAGATCATATTTCGAATGTATTTTCAGTAAAATAAAAACCAAGGAATGTCTGATCAATGTGTCATTTCGACGCAAGCGATGAATCTCACTTGCGGGGCATAAGTAGCCAACGGGCGTGATAGTCGCTTTTTTTATTGGGGGTGGCGCTAAGATTTCTGCAAAACATCCAAAACAGGATATACCAAACATTTGCGTCCTTCACCCGGCACCGGAGCATGGCAGCCAGCAATATGCGCTACCGCACATACAGCCCTGATAAAAAGGCGTATATCCCACCATAGCGTGTATACCATAATGGTACGCATGGGGATGCTGCGTGTGACTCAAACCCGGATTTTCAGGATTTGTATTTCAGCTTTTCATCGCGATCGCAGGGCTGAGATCGCGTCCCGCATGGAATCTTAATAGGAAGAACAAATGCCCTTTTTCCCAGGTCCAGCGGTCATTCGCCGGCAGCACGCGATCCAGCGACAATCCTCTGTCTGGCGGATGTGGGCACGAGTGCCATAGTTGATCTGCGGCAGTCGTGTAAAGATAAGCGGGTGCACAGATATTATTCCAGGCAGCTAACTACATAGAAGCTTACAGGGAGCAGGCAAAGTTCCGTTTTTTCTCGGAGCTGGCCTTATAAGAAAAGGCAGGCCGATATGCATGTTTTTATCACGGGCGGAGCAGGTTTCATAGGGTCCCACTTGAGCGAGTATCACCTGGCGAAGGGCGACCAGGTGCATGTGGTTGACAACTTGAGTACGGGGTCATTGGACAACCTGCATCCATTTCTGGATTGTCCGGGCTTCCATTTTCACCATGCGGATATCCTGGTTTGGCCGGAGCTGAAGACGGTTGTCGCCTGGGCCGACCGTATCTATCACTTGGCCGCGATAGTGGGCGTAAAACGGGTACTGGAGGATCCGATCCTCGTGATGAGCACCAACATAGCGGGCACCGAACGGGTGCTGCGCACGGCTCGCGAGAACCAGCGGCATCCCCAAGTGCTGCTGGCGTCCAGTTCCGAGGTCTACGGTTTCAACACAGCCTCTCCCTACCGCGAACAGGACTGCCTGGTATTTGCCTACAATGGGAGCTTGCGCTGGTCATACTCACTGAGTAAGTTGGCTGATGAATACCTGGGGCTCGCTTACCACTGCGGCCAGGGGATGGACGTCAGGTCAGTGCGTCTATTCAACACCGTGGGTCCGCGTCAGCTCGGCCGCTACGGCATGGTGCTGCCGCGCTTTATCCGTCAAGCCGTGCGCGGCGAGACCATCACGGTGTTCGGCGACGGCGAGCAAACCCGCTCCTTCGGCGATGTGCGCGATACCGTGGCGGCGCTGGACCTGCTGGCCGGCAATCCGGCAACGGCGGGCGAAGTGATCAACGTCGGCAGCGAGCGGGAAATCAGCATCAATGCTTTGGCGCAACTGGTCCTGGAGCGCGCGGCCAGTAACTCACACATCGACCACATAAGCTATGGCGAGGCCTATGGGGAGGAATTTGCGGATATCCGCCATCGCCGCCCGTCACTGAACAAACTGCGTAACTACACAGGATTCGAGCCGCGCTGGACTCTCGAGCAGACCATCGACGACCTGACTGCCCGCGAGCGCGAGGCATTGGCGTTGGAAAGCGCACGGACCGACCAGCGCGTGATGGAAGAGGCCTGACATGGCGACGACACCTTATTTCATATTCAGTCCTTCCACCGTCCTCAGCATCTTGGGCCTGTTTCACGGCCCTGACCGCACCGTGCCGACGCCGGTGGATGACTGGCGCGAGGCCACTGTAGATATCGTGATTCCGGCGCTCAACGAGGAGGAGTACATCGTACTGGCGTTGGCCTCCATCGCCCGACAAACCCTTCGGCCCAGGAAGGTGACCCTGGTGGATGACGGAAGTCATGACAACACCGCGGAGTATGCGCGCAAGTTCGCCGCGTTCGTCGGTCTCAGCCTGGTAGTCATTAAGCGCGCCAAGCCCATCGGTAAGACGCCGACGGTGAAGCGCGCGTCCCGCGAGGGCGATGCGGACGTCGAGCTGATACTCGATGGCGACACCGCGTTCGAGTCCGACAACTATATCGAACGCCTGGTACAGGAGTTATATCAGGGCGTGGGTATCGCCAGCGCCTGCGGCGTGATCCTGCCGATGCGCGTGCGCGACCGCCGGACATATCTGGCCGCGCCGCGGGTGGCGGCCTTCCTCCAGCAGCATCCCGAGGTGCGCATAGGCATCTTCAGCAGCCAGTGGCAGCGCCTGATGCGCGGCATCACCAACATGTATCGCGGCGTGCTGTACATGTTCCTGCAGCGCTTCATCTATCACGGCCAGATGGCGTTCTTCGGCAGCATCATCAACCCGGTGGGATGCGCCGTGGCCTACCGGCGCAAGTATGTGCGCGAGCTGTTCGACCGCTTTGAGCCGGAGTTAGGCGACAACTTGACCAACTCAGAGGACATCTTCATGGGCTTCGCCTTCCTGGAGCAGGGTTATCGCAACATCCAGCTGGACGATGTGATGGCGCGTTCGGTGGAGCCCAAGGTCGACAACCTGCCCGGCCAGCTCTACATGTGGTCCTCGTCTTTCCTGCAGAGCTGTTATTACTTCGACGATCTGATCCGCGGCCCGCTCAAAGCCGTCAAGCGTGCCCTGCTGCATCGCCGCAAACCAATATCGCCAAAAGAGCTGGAAGGCCTGGAAAAGCGCAAGGTACAGGAAGCCTACCGGCAGCATTTCGGCGTAGAACACACCGAACGCTACGGGCGACCGATGGGTTGGGTGCTGCTGCTGTCACTCGTGGAAAAGATTTTTTTTCCGATGGCCGTGATCGTTTTGATGGTGATCGGCGCCTGGGAGCCGCTGGGTTTGACGGTGGCCATCGAGACCCTGATTTCGTTGACCATACTGGGGATTATCTCACGGGGACAGCGGCTGGAGATGGTGACGAAAGGGCTGCTGATCACGCCGCTGCGCTATGCCAGCCTGTTGTTCGATGCCGTCACCATCGGCCGCTTCGCCGGCGATCTGTGGTTCACCAAGAAAAGACAGTGGCGCAAATGAAGCCTCTGCGCATCGTCGTGGCGGGGCTGGGGCTGTTGCTGGCCATGTGCGGCCCGGCCGTGGCCGCGCCGCCGTCCATGCCCCAGGCCGGTTTGGCCGCCGAGATGGCCGGGCGCTGGGACGAGGCCATCTCCATCTACCATCGCACCCTGATGGCCGAGCCGGGACGGGCCGATCTGTGGGGGAGGGTGGCGGATATACAAGCCAACCAGGGGCGCCAGCCCGAGGTCTTGGCGGCGTTGCAAAAGGCGGTGGAACTCGCACCCGACAATGATGATTACTGGATCCGCTTGTCCCGGGCCTATGCCGGGCAGGATCAGGCTAAGCAAGCCCTGGAGGCCTGTCTGCAGGCGCGTCGGCTCAAACCCGACAATGTCGAGTACCTGCAGACCTGCGCCCGCCAGGCCGGGTGGGCGAACGACCTCGAGGCCGCCCATGAGCTCTATCAGGAATGGCTTGCAAGGCGGCCTGACGATGCGGATGCCCAATGGGGGCTGGCCCGGGTGGATGGCTGGGCGGGCAGGTTGAACACCTCGGCCGTTGCTTACCAGCGGTATCTGGTTGCACATCCGGACAATGCCGAGGCCTGGCTGGAGTACGCCCAGGTGGAGATCTGGCTGGGTGATTACGGTGCCGCCGCGGATGTGTTGAACGATTACCTGGCGCGCTTCGGCAAGGATGTGCGTTATCTAAGCCTGCGGGCCCGACTGCTGGCCCGCGCCGAGTTCCCGGATGCGGCGACAGCGGTGTACCAACCGCTGCTGGCGGAGAACCCGCGGGATTACGGACTCAATTACACCCGTACCCTGACGTTGCGCGCCGGCAACCGGCCGGCGGAGGCCGTCGACAGCCTCGGAGTGCTACAGGCGTTACAACCGGACAGCCGGGATACCGCCGATGCCATCCGCTTCGTGCGGATACCGTTACGTTCCCATGTGCGGGCCGGCCTGTCCTATTACAACGACTCGGATGAGATCAGCATCTGGCGCCTCAGCTTGGATGGTCGCCATGCATTCGACAACAAGCGCACGGCGCTGTTGGTGGGCTATGACTATGAGAGTCTGCGGGCCAATCTCGGCAGCGGCCTGGACACCAGCGACGGCCAGGAGCACATCTCTTTTCAGGACCTGTGGCTGGGATTGGAACACCGCTTCTCGCCGCGGGTATCGGGCGGTGCCGAGGTGGGGGTGGTGGATGTGCAGCACAGCTCGCGCATCGGGACCCACCAGCTGTACTTGAATTTGAACCCTGCTGACAAGCTTGCCCTGCGACTGGAACACAAACGCGCCCTATACGACCTGTCGCCACGAGCGGTGTCTCTGGGTATTGTGCAGAACGGCAACCTGGTCAGTGCCAACTGGCGACCGGATCTTCGCTGGTTCGTCGATGCCCAGGCGGGCTGGTCGCAGTTCTCCGACGACAATCGCAAGTGGCAACTGGTGGTCGCACCGCGCCGCGCAATGGTCCGACGCGAGCGCCTCTCCTTGGATCTCGGCGTGTCCGGCGAATTCTTTGGTTTCGATCGAAATCTGAACAACGGTTACTACGACCCGGATCTGTACCGCCGCTACGCCATGACGGCCTTCAGCTACTGGAAGATCGACGATGACAACGGCATTAGCGCTGCGCTCAGCCTCGGCTCGCACAAGGACGAGACTATGTCGTCGTACAAATTCGGCGAGGACGCGGTGGTGGAGGGCTATTTCGGCATTTTCCGCGACTGGTACCTGCGGGCGCATGCCGGCTTCGCGGAGCGTTACAATACTTCAGGCAGCTACAACGGACTATCGTTGAGTGCGTCGCTGATGCGGCGATTATGAGTCGCTCGCCATCTTTATCCCGGCCTTCGCCCCCCCCCACGACGCCGGGCGCGTGTTCACTGTTTCGCCATCACTGTTTCGAAAATACCGGAAGCTCAACTCGTTCAACGATTATTTTAATGCTCTTGCATTTCTGCAATCGCGACGTCAGCTGTGCAAGACAGATTCGGTAAATTTGGTTCTGGATTGCGTGGGAGCATGCGTCACGCAACGGCATATGTGGGGGAAGTTTCCACTATTTGACTAAATTTGTCTGTGCCGTAACGTACTTTATTATCATTTGTGCTCGGATATCAGATGGATGAAGAGGAAATTGAATTGCCTATCTGGCTGTCCGTGAAATCGGGATTAACTCAACCTGACCCCAGGACTGCTATATCACTCATCATCGACCAAGCACATTTCCCTTGGTAATCCACCGCTCAGGGTTTCTTGGCTTGCTCCGCACGAATCGCAGTGGCGATGTCGCGGCTGATCTGTGCCAGCGCACGGCTGTGCGCGGCGGCGAGTGTGTCGAAACCCTTGCCCTGCACCGCTACACGCGCGAGGGTGTGGCCCGAATGGGCTTGTCCACCCAGCGACTTCCGCACAGTCCACAGCGCGTCGATGAGTGCCGACTCGCCCGGGATCGATTCGAATCGCTGGATATCGATGGTCACCCGATAGTCGGGATTAAAATTGGCGAACGGCGCCCTAGCCACCCGTGGCGTGCCGAGCAGCACCGCGAGATTTCCGGCGACGACACGCGCGATGTTGTCGTCCAACGGTCCAGCCCAGCGGTTGTATTCATCGATGTCGACCCGGTTGGGTGCGAGTTGAATGACGAATTGCGGACGGTCGACCGCGGCCGGGAGGGTGACCGGTCCGACCACAATGGTGGTGCCCGCGTCGGGTGCGCCTTCCGGGCTCGCCGTTAAGTCCAGAGTATAGAAGCGCGATGGGGTCGTGGCGCCGCATCCGGCCAATGTGAAAGTGACGAACGCAATTAATAGTATTCGTGCGACGCTGCTCGCCATCATTTTTCCTTCCGGTCCTTGCCGCGAATAAGCGCTTCGGGATGTCTTTCCAGATAGTCTGTAAGGATGCGCAACGCCCGGGCAGTCCGCCTCATTTCCTGGAGCGTGCCCGACAGCTCCAACTCGAGTCCGGAGTTCGGTTCGATGAGCTTGTCGGCGTGATCGATGGTACGACGCGTACTCACAAGCGTCTTGTCTAATTCGGCGACGGCTTTTCTCAGGTCGCCGACGAGCTGTTCATATGGCAGCTTGTCGAGTTTTTTAATGATGCTGGCAATGCTGGTATCAATTCCCTGAAGATTGCCCGGCACGGTCGCCAGGCGCACCGGCGTCTGCGACCAGTCCACCTTGAACGGCGGGGCATCGGGGAAAAAGTCCATCGCCACGTACAACGCACCAGTCAGCAGATTGCCGGTTCGAAGCTGTGCACGGAGTCCGTGCGACACCAATCCATCGATTACTTGCCGGTGGTCGGCGGCGATCTCGCCGGCCCCGGCGCCGTGGCCATGAATATTGATCCCGAGCATTTCCGGTTCCACGCTGATGGTCACCGGTATGGTGAAGTCGAAGGTATTTGCATCGAATTCCGCGTGAAATTCCTCGACCTGCCCGATCTGAATGCCCCGGAACTCCACCGGCGCGCCGGGCTCGAGCCCGCGGACCGAATGGTCAAAGACGAGCAGGTATGTCTGCGGATTCTTTGGGGGCGGCTTGTAAGCCTCGACGCGATTGTCGTACAGAGTGAATACCGTATCCGCTTCGGCCGGTAGCAGTGCGGCAGCCGTTGCAGGCGTCTCGAACGCGAGCCCGCCGATAAGCATAGAGAGTACCGATTGGGTCTGCACGCTTACGCCGGTCGTGGAAAGCGACACGTCGATGCCGCTGGCATGCCAGAATCGCGTTTCCGCTGTGACGAACTGATCGTAGGGCGAGTTCACGAACACCTTGATGGTCAAAGCCCGTCCGTCTTTGTTAAGCGTGTATGACACAACCTGCCCAACCTTCAGGCGCCGAAAATATACCGGCGTTCCGTAGTCGACCGATCCCAGGTCCTTGGTTCTCAGCACGAAAAAACGGCCGGGCACGTTGCCCGACACCACCGGCGGCTTAGGGAGAGCCACGAAATTATGCCTCTTCTTCTGCGATTTGCCGATTTCCGTGCCGATGTAGGATCCGGAGATGAGCGTGCCCAGCCCCGTCACGCTGGCGCCCGAGACCCGCGGACTAACCACCCAAAACTTGGTGTCCTCGACGAAAAAGTCCTCGGTCTTGGGGAGCATTTTGGCGGTGGCCATCACGTGATTGTGGTCGTCCGTAAACTGAATCGATGTTAGGGTGCCGATGTCGAGGCCGTTGTAGTGGATCTTGGTCTTGCCGGCCTCGAGTCCCTCGGCCGATTTGAACATGATTGTGATAGTCGGCCCCTGATTCATGATTGTCGTCACGGCGACCCAGGCGCCAATGAGCGCGGCCACGATCGGAATGATCCACACGAGAGAGAGTTGCGTCTTCTTTTTGCCGAACGTCCTCGACTCGGGAATTTGAGGAGATGATTCGTCGCGATCAGCCATGTCGAATCCTGCCTGAGCTCGATGGATCCCAGATCAAGCGGGGATCGAATGATTCGGACGCAAACATGGTTAATACCACTACCGCAGCGAAGTAGACCAGGCCGGGGGCAGGCTCCACCGCCATGAGCGGCTGCAACTGAACGAGTGTCGCGGTGAACGTGGCCACAAACACGTCGACCATAGACCATCGTCCGATGAACTTGACCATGCGGTAGAGCCGGACACGCTGTTCGTTGTTCTTGATCGAGTCCCGCTGCACGCTCACCAGAAGATAGGAAAGCGCCACAATCTTGCCGACCGGGATCATGATGCTGGCAATCAGCACAATGAGCGAGAGCGGCCAGCCGCTCGGCGACCAAAGGAGCACGACGCCCTGCAGGATGGTGTTGGATTCGGAACCCTTGGCCGTGGTCGTAGTCAGCACCGGCAATACATTGGCTGGAATGTAACAGATCGCTGCGGCGATCAGAAAGGCCCAGGTCCGTTGCAGGCTATTCGGTTTGCGAAATGCGAGTCCCTCGTTACAGCGCGGGCAACGCCCTTCCTCCTGGCCGGGCGAGGGGCGCGAAAGCAGGCCGCAAGCCTCGCAACTTTGCAGATCCTGCTGCATTGCCGTCACAAC
The DNA here is from genome assembly GCA_963810615.1 of uncultured Gammaproteobacteria bacterium. Lineage (GTDB taxonomy): Bacteria > Pseudomonadota > Gammaproteobacteria > DRLM01 > DRLM01 > JARRQJ01. The sequence continues at coordinate 154,367 of CAWEOA010000007.1, forward strand.
GCCGTTACTCATGACATCTCCTCGCCGATCTGGCTGGCTTCTCTCCTGTGGCGCGCGGCGGTCTCGGCCCACGCGACCCGCGCCCACACCTCGCGCGGATCAAAGCTGGCCTCGGTCGCCGCGATGAGGAAGATCAGCGCTCCCAGCACGAACAGCGCCACACCCGGGATCACGCGCGCGTCTTCCGCGATCTTAATCAGGGCCACCAGCACGCCTAGGATCATCACTTCGATCATACTCCAGGTACTGAGCCTGGAATAATAACGCAGGAGTATCCCAACCCAGCACGATGGCCGCTCACGGTACGCACCGATCAGGATCGCCAGCATGAATCCGATCTGGAGCCCGGGTGCAAGCACGGCGGTAAAGAACACCAGAACCGCAACGCTCTGCCAACCCGTGGTCCAAAGATGCGCAGCGCCGCCGAACACCGTGGTATAGGTCTCGTTCCCGACCGCCGTCAGCCCGAGCATGGGGATGGTATTGGCAACGATGTAGAACAGTGCGGCCGCAATCGTAAGAGCGAGCGGCCGGTCTAGCGAATGCCCGTGACGGCGCCACAACTCTTCGTTGCAGCGCGGGCAACGCGCCGACTCGCCCGCCGCAAGAGCGGGGAGGCGTTGCAGCAGGTCGCAGTGCGGACAGCCGATGAGTGAAGCGTCGGGGAACGTTTGATTGTACATGTCGTCACCTACTCATCGCCACAGAAACGCCACGCATGATCGTGATTTAAGGACGGCATACTTGAAAACCTCATTCACCTGTATTCCTTTCAAGATCCTTTCCCGGAACTGTATTAAATACGCGAGGTATAGGCCCGTTCCTAGCGTGTTATAAGTATAGGAAGAATAACGCTCTTGCTTCCACCTTTACGGATAGTTCACAGGGGGAGGGCAGTCTATCCTCATCATCTGGTATTGCGCTTTATCGAACCACTCTCCCGTCAATCTGTCACATGCGCTTCCCGGTCATTATCAACGCGAAATGCCATGCAATATCTACTGTAGTATCCTCAGGATCGATTGCGCCAGTTCGCGGTGTCCTTCGCCTACTTCCGCCCTCGGCCAACTCCTGCCTACCGGGGCATGATTGCTAGTGTCCGGTTAGGGATAGGGGAGACCTGAGCCAATAACTATCATTCAATTATGTGGGATGGAGGCGGTTGGTACAGAGCCGGGTAAGATCATGGCAAGCGACAGACAGTCATGTCCTGAGAATATTGGCTAAATGCCAACAACGTCATGACAACCCTTTCCATCTAAATGTTGAGCTTTTTACTCGATTACCCGCAAGTTGCGGGAAAGAAAAGAAACGTCTGGAGGATCATGACGAATTCTGCCAGTATAATAGCGGGAGGGAGCTTGCCTGATATCAAATGAAAACGGAACGTTTTGTAAGTCAACTCACGAATGATACGCTGGCATTGATTTTGGCTGGTGGGCGTGGTTCTCGACTAAAGCATCTGACTTTATGGCGGGTGAAACCTGCGGTACAGTTCGGCGGTAAATTCCGCATTATCGATTTTCCCCTATCCAATTGTCTGAATTCCGGCATTCGTCGCATTGCGGTTTTAACTCAGTACAAATCGCATTCGCTCATTCGCCACATCCAGCAAGGTTGGGGCTTCTTGCGTGCCGAACTGGGAGAGTTCGTGGAGCTGGTTCCTGCGCAGCAGCGCGTTGAGACCTCATGGTATACGGGTACCGCCGACGCAGTGTTCCAGAATTTGGACATCATCCGCGGCCATAAGCCGGAGCACGTCCTGATTCTGGCGGGGGATCATATATACAAGATGGACTATGGCCCCATGCTCGCCTATCACGCGGCCAAGGGCGCGGACCTCACCATCGGCGCTATCGAGGTACCGGTGGAGCAGGCCAAGGCTTTTGGGGTCATGAATGTCAATGAAGACTGGCAGGTAACCGGCTTCGCGGAAAAGCCCGATAATCCTCAGCCGGTGCCGGGGCGCGACGGCACGGCCCTGGTGTCCATGGGCATTTACATCTTCAATGCATCGTTTTTGCACGAGCAGCTGATCCGCGACTCCGACACTTCGACTTCCACACATGACTTCGGTAAGGACATTATTCCACGCATCATCGACAAGCACCGGGCAATGGCTTACGCCTTTCGCGATGACAATGGCGAGCAGGCCTATTGGCGGGACGTGGGTACGGTAGATGCCTTCTGGCTAGCGAATATGGAATTAGTGGGCGTGAGTCCGGAATTGGATCTCTATGACCAGACTTGGCCGATCTGGACCTATCAGGCGCAATTACCGCCGGCCAAGTTCGTATTCGACGACGAAGACCGCCGCGGCATGGCGGTAGACTCCCTGATATCGGGCGGATGTATCATCTCCGGGGCCGAGGTACGGCACTCCCTTCTGTTCTCGAATGTAGTGGTTAACCAGGGTTCGTCGCTTCAGGATTGCGTGGTCTTACCCGATGTGGAGATCGGTCAGAATTGCCGTTTGCGCAAAGTGGTGTTAGATAGATACTGCCGCATTCCCGATGGTATGGTCATCGGCGAGAATCCTCAGGAAGACGCCGAGCGATTTTACGTATCGCCCGAAGGGGTGGTGTTAGTGATTCCGGAAATGCTGGGTAATAAGACATTTTGTGCGGTAAAAGACATATAAATTTGCCATTGTCATGGCAAATGCACTGCCGCCGCATAGCAGACATTGATCTGAAAGCTGTGGGGCGCAAATAAAATGCAATGCAGTTTTCACCCGAACAAGCGAGTTGCTAGGTCTGTTAAAGCCGACTAATGATCACATCTTCTATTTCCCCCGGGGCCTTACCTGAAGAAGTTTCAGAGAATAACGCTTGATTGTACAGCATACATTCAGGTTTCCCGATTAAACTAGATTCACTGCGCGCGAGCCTAAGTATTTCTCATGCGAGGTAGCCCCGGCAGTGCGCTAACCTCCTTAATCGAGTGCTGTCGGGGTATCTTATTGATTTGGAGTTGTTGGCTTCTACAATAAATAAAGGCGGCCCTTAGGCCGCCTTTAACAATTACAATTTCCAATCAAGATTATATCTTGCCAGCCTTAACTGCTGCAAAAATTGCTTTTGCAGCTTCATCTTCATGGCCCTTGATCAGGTTGTTGAACTGCGGTGTCATAAGCATTGCTTTAGACTTCCATTTTCCAGGGTTAGAGTTGAGTACTTTGCGATCTTCGACTTTAAAACCGGACTTAAAAACCTTTGCAAGGGCTTCCGCACTGCCATATTCCTTAACATCATCTTTCCATGCGGGTCCTACAACATCATGATCAATCGCATGGCAAGCCTTGCACGGTGCAGTTGAGAAGGCGCTCGCCGTTGCAGATACAGCGATCAATCCAGCGGCGGCCATTAAAAGCGTTATTGATTTTTTCACCCTTTAATTCTCCTTTATAAATAATTAATTATTAAAATTGGTAATAAAACATTTAAATACACGGCGTGCAATGTACATATATTTTTCCTGCCACCGACATAACACTTACCATGCCGTACCTGAATGAAAGCTGAATGACAAACAGTGCGATGACTGAATGATACTTCATTTTTCGGCCACTTACAGCCACTCATTCAGCCTAGATTCAGTAGACCTAGATTAGTCTAGCACAGCCGCTAACATGCTTTCAGTCTCGGCGGTTACTATGGTCATTCCCCGATAAGCGCTTCCTACGTGCTTATCGGGGCTCTTTATGACCATCTAACGAATCAGAGACACCACTTCTAGCCGTACATCTGGTTGGTGCACGGTTGGTCGTATCTGATTATGTCTCTATATCAGTTTGGGCCACATGCGATCTCGGTATTCGTCTGCTCTGAAGTACGGTTCACTCGTGAACTGTACGCCGACACCAAGGGCAGAAATGGGTCCAGGCTGTGTGAAAACTCAAAGGCAAGATTATTTGTGGGAATATTTATTCTGATATTTCGTTGTCTAAATCATATCGTGGTGTGACTTTTTCAACTGGCCACATTTTTTATTATCATGTGGTGAATTTCTTGGCCGCGAGAGAAAATATTGGAGTTTTCACCCGGCCTGGGTCGAAACCGGGAATGCATACTGCCGGCCATTTACGGACAAAAGCAGGCATTTATGCTCAGTCACCATGTAGATCACGGCCTGTTTTCGCCATAGCGTCCTCACTAAGTCGGCCTTCGCTAGCAGCGATAAGGGTAGCAAGCATTTCTTTGGTCTCATTTCGACTATTGATATGTGGAAAATCTATATCGGGAACTGGCGCATTAAGAAATTCACACAGGGGCTCCCAGCCATCACTAACATGATAGACAAGAAGCCTTTCCTCAGGGATGGAATCTATGATTTCCGCCGAACGATTTGTGAAAAAATTAATCATAAATTCCCTATCCTGCATTCGATTATCCATTACATCCCAAATAGTTTTCTGTATCATTTCTCCGAATGGTGATTTTTTTACGAAATCTGCGAATTCAACAGAATGAATGGTCTCGTTAGTTGAATCAAACCACTTGCTAGGACTACGGGTTGTCAGGATAACTTTTGCATCCGGATAAAAGGCTGACAGATCTTTCCAATAATTGCATCCGGGGTTGTCAACAGTAGCAGAATATCCGTTGAATATTTTGTCCCAATCAGCATTTCCCTCAGCTACATTGATCCAGTCTTTAGTATATTCAGGATTCTTTAGAACTTCGCTCATGTGATAGCAAGGACTAATATTCAGCACTTCTAGAGCGACCTTCAATGAAGCGGTTCCGGTTCGACCCATACCAGCCCCAATTATTTTTAACGCCATGAATTATTCACCTATAATTGAATTGTTATTTTGGCAAGAAGTTTGACTAACGAGCCAGGTTTTTAGCCTTCTCAATAGCACTATTTCCCTGAATAGATACTGAACGCCAGTGTTTTCTTGAGTTTGATGAGACCGTCTCTTCGGTCAGTTTAAAGAAGTAAACTGTAACTAGATCCAATTGTCATGATGTGAATGCCTGCTTGGGTCGGCAAGCGCCCCATGCTGCGATCAACCAAACTTGTGTTTCCCTAGTCAGAACGGAGGAAACACACCATGTACTACAATCAGGACAATGCAACCATCACCGCCCACCCCATCACTTGGAATAAAAATCGGCTGATCGGACCGAAGCCTCCATTGAAGCTTCGCGAGATCTGGCTGATCCGAATCCGACTGCAAATGGCCAAGCACACCAGAGACCTTGCCCTTTTCGACCTGGCGATCGACAGCAAGCTTCGGGGCTGCGATATCGTCAAGATTCAAGTGCGGGATGTGACACACAGCGGAAAGGCGGTGTCCAGGACGACTGTCATGCAGCAGAAGACCGATCAACTGGTGAAATTTGAGTCGACCGACCAGACGCGAGAGGCCGTTGAGGCATGGATTGCTAAAGCGCAGCTCACTTCGAGTCAGTTCCTTTTCCCTAGCCGGCTAAGGGAGTCTCCACATATTTCTACGCGGCAATACGCTCGTATTGTGAAAAAGTGGCTGGCTCTCGCTGGTCTGGATCCTGGGGAGGATGGAACACACACCCTCCGTCACACAAAGGCAACGCTGATCTATCGGCGAACAAAGAATCTCCGAGCTGTTCAACTTCTGCTTGGGCACACGAAGCTTGAAAGCACGGTCAGTTATCTTGGGATAGAGGTTGACGACGCCCTAGAAATTCCTGAGCAGACTGAAGTTTAAACCATCGCACCCCGGGAGGACCGTGACGATCAGTCGCTTGCCGGCCAATACCTGCCATAGCTTCTAGTAAATTGACTGACCGCATCTTATAGATGCATAACGCTGCTTCTATCTGCGTGGCTCCGAAAGGGGACGGGCCGACGTTTGCAGTTAGGAGTGAAGACCCTGTCCAAACGGGTGAGGTTGATGGGCGGCCTGGGCACCTGGGCCACCAGCCGGCCGGTGTAGTCGATCGGTTCGAAGATGACGTGGGTGGTACCGTCCCGGTAGGGCGTTTTTAGTTGTTAACGAATATCGCCACTCGGCTTGAGTGATCTTGAACTGTATTGTTTTCTGTATCCAAATATCGGTTTTTCTATAGTGAGTCCGGCGGCCTGGCGAGTGTCAATGATTGACTTTGATGTCAGTCTCTATTCTCTGACGAGCATAGTGCGCACGTGTTAAGTTATCGGTTCGACATCTGGCCAGATAACGCGTCGGTGGTGAGGCCGATACTGCATCAGATGTGTGAAATCAGCAGATTACCGGTATTTCACCGTCGATCGAGGCATGGGATGATTGTTTAAGAAAAGACTGATGCGCGTTACGATACATATACAGATGCATGAGGTTGTATACGGGTATTTGAATTTGCAGTCATGGCAGTTTAAGGAGCAGCAATAATGAGTACAGCGCCAGGCCAGCTTTATATCGTATTGATCAGTGTTCATGGTTTGATCCGGGGTAGGAATCTGGAGCTGGGGCGTGATGCTGATACCGGCGGCCAAATCCTGTACGTGCTGGAACTGGCGCAGGCACTGGCGCGCCAGCGCGACGTGGCGCAGGTGGATCTGATCACCCGCCGGGTGGTGGATGATTCCGTTGCCAGTGATTATGCGGAGCCGGTGGATATCTTCGAAAATAATCTGCATATCGTGCGCATCAATGCCGGGCCTGATGAATATATTCCCAAGGAGCAGTTGTGGGATTATCTCGATGCTTTTGCCGATAATGTTTCCAGCTATTTTTCGGAAACGGGGGTATTGCCGGATGTGATCCACAGCCACTATGCCGATGCGGGTTATGTCGGCGCCAGTCTGGCGAATCATCTGGGCATACCGTTGATTCACACCGGTCACTCGCTGGGACGGGTAAAACGCCATCATCTTTTGGCCAGTGGTCTTTCCGCCGAGGAAGTGGAAAGACGCTACAATATGGTTCGGCGTATCGAGGCTGAGGAATTAACGCTGGCCACGGCGGAACGGGTCATCACCAGTACCCATCAGGAGATCGAGGAGCAGTACCAGCTCTACGACCATTATCAGCCGGAGCAGATGCGCGTGATACCACCCGGGACTGACCTGAAAATATTTATGCCGCCTGCACCAGGCGCATCATTTCCGGAAATCGAGGGGGAGATCGGCAGGCATCTGAAGAATAGTGACAAGCCCATTATCCTGGCTCTGTCGCGACCGGACAAGCGTAAAAATATCGTTGCCCTAGTGGAGTGCTTCGGCCAGTCGCCGGAATTACGGGAGCTGGCCAATCTGGTGATTGTCGCGGGTAATCGTGAAGATATCGATGATCTCGATGAAGGCGCCCAGGAGGTGTTTCATGAATTGCTGGTGGCCATCGACCGCTATGATATTTACAGCCAGGTATCATTACCCAAACACCATAGCCGCGAACAGGTGTCGTTGTTTTACCGCCTGACGGCGGCGTCAGGCGGTGTGTTCGTCAATCCGGCACTTACAGAACCTTTTGGCCTGACATTGATTGAGGCAGCGGCTTCAGGTCTGCCGATTGTGGCGACCGAAGACGGCGGACCGCGGGATATCGTCGGTAACTGTAATAACGGTCTGTTGATTGATCCGCTCGATATCAGCTCTATCAGTGAGGCCTTGTTAAGGCTGTTACGGGACAGGGAGTTCTGGGAACAGTGTGTCGAGCAGGGTCTGAAAGGGGTGCGTGAACATTATTCATGGGATGCCCACGCCGAGCAATATCTGGCAATCGTTCGCCCTATCGCCGAACGCAGTGAGGTGTTGCAGCGCGAACCGATTCAGCGCCGTCAGAGGATCTATCGTGACCGGGCTATGGTCAGTGATCTGGATCAGAACCTGATCGGCGATGAGGATTCGCTGCAGCAGCTGATCAGTGTGTTACGGCAGCATGTCAAGGAGGCGAAGTTCGCCATTGCCACAGGCCGCCGTTTTGATTCCGCCCTGAGGATAATGCGGCAATACAACATACCCGAGCCGGATTTCCTGATTACCAGTGGTGGTACAGAAATCTATTACGCGCCTAATTTTTCCGCTGATCTGGCCTGGGCTAAGCACATTGATTATCACTGGTCTCCCCACCAAGTTAAAGCGCTGTTGGCCACGTTACCCGGCTTGGAGCTGCAACCAAAGTCTGAGCAGAGTCGTTATAAGATCAGTTACTACTTCGATCCTGAGATTGCTCCGGATAGCGACGAGATCAACAGTCTGCTGCACAAGGAAGAACTGGCCGTACACCTGCATGTTGCCTTTGGCCAGTATCTGGATGTGTTACCCCAGCGTGCTTCGAAGGGCCTGGCGTTGCGTTATGTCGCCGATCACTGGCAAATACCACTGGAGCGTATCTTCGTCGCTGGTGGTTCGGGCGCCGACGAAGATATGATGCGTGGTAACACCCTGGCGGCGGTGGTGGCCAATCGGCATAACGAAGAACTTTCCCAGCTGGTAGATGTTGATCGCATTTATTTTGCCAGCAAGCCGTTCGCCGCGGGGATACTTGAAGCCCTGGAGTATTACGATTTTTTTAATCAATGCCGGGATCCCAAAGAGTAAATAAGTCAAATGGTTGATCCCAGGTGCATGTTGTGTACCGATATGGGCAGAAGCGTCATTCCCAATGGCGTGCAGTCTGAATATGCACTGGCGGGTAAACAATTCCTTACGGGCAGAATAGCCACTTTGGTGACTTTTGCAGGTTATGGATCGCCTAGTCGAATTATCTATAGTGACCATTTAAGACGAAATCTGTGAAATGAAAGTTTCTGAGAAGATATAATCCTATTCATAACTGAACAAGCACCCTTTGGATCATGTTCGACCTATTTTCACACTATAGGACGCTTCTCGCTAATGTGCAGATAGAACCTGGGAATGCGAACTACCGTAGCCAATTTGATTTCACATAGAGGTCGAAATTTAAGTCCGCTAATAATGCTCGCACTTGCGTTGAATATTCATTGCTGGTACATAATCTTTATCTTTGCCTGGCATCAATAAACGTAAATAGCACCGCCACTAGTGTCGATTTTGATGTCGTCTCTATGAAAGTTAGGAGAGGATACCAGTCAACAGTGCTCAAAATCGCTTACACCGGACATTATACTTCCCAGCAAGGCTATTATAATATTAGCGTAAGTGTCTGCGTGGGATCGAGTGAGGCTACTTGTCCGCCACCGAACATGGTCATCAGCCCGGTAAATGGGTCATAGATAATTCATGCGCGGCGGTTAATGACGAAAGTAATTGGTGGGTCGTGTCAGTGGTTCCAAATGTGAAGAGACCGACAGAACCACAACAGTTCAGGAGTTCCATTCGTGTAGAAGATGTTGCCATTAGGAGCAAATGCAAGCTGAGTCACGTTAGACAAACCACCAGCATCATTCAGAATAGTAGTTGTCGTAGCGTTGTTAAAGCTTCCGTCCGCATTGATTGCGAACGTATCTAAGGGACCCGTAGTCCGATTATACCTATTGCTCGAATAGAACTGTGTACCACTTGGATCAAGTGCCATGTGATAATCGGCAGTGCCGCCCGTCGAGACCGTTTGCAGTACGCTCCCATTGCTTGGGTTGATTCGATAAACGGAACTGGCGGTGTTGCTTGTCACAATCAGGTTTCCGTTGGGCGCGAAAATAATGCCGTCGGCACCGTTAACCGTGGCCAGACCAGTCTGGGATCCGTAGGACAGTGCCTGGGTGCTGCTGTCGTAAGAAAAACTCACATCAAGGACGTTCGGGCCGCCTCCCGTATAATGTGTATAGTACAGTGTGCCAGTGAAGAGCGTGGCATGTGCGCTGGTAGTAAGTCCTACGCACAATATAGCCGCGGCTGCGGTAATAAATTTGTTGTTCTGCATTTCCCCCCCCCAACTTTATAATTGCAGGCCTTGTATAATCGAAATGGCAAATTATGTGCCAACTATCGGGCTATCAGTATTTTATATATTTCAATTCAATAAATTAAGAAACCATTAGAAGCTGTTAAAGGTGATGCCAACGTTTATTTTACTGGTGAAGTGTAAAAGAAATCGACATGGCTAGCCGCACTAATCCACTCCCTACTGCTTCCAACTCTTCCGCAGCACGTTAACAATCATTTTTTGTTCTATCGTAACGAATGCAAGCAGCAGACTTTTCGACTTTAAGAACTCTCGAAAATCCACCTGAGATTCGTAACCATTCTTCTTTCCAATACAATCTAAGAGCTATCTCATTCAGATCAACTGGTGAGCTAATCAAAGCGTGGTAGTGCAGTACCCCACGACGCTGAAATTCACTAGCCCTTACCCAAAATATCTGTTCACCACGCTTATAGCCTCGGGGACCAAAAAGCTTCCGATTTAATTTGGAACACCAATAATGCCACGCTTTGTTCGCCCGTTCAGGGTGAACACAATCAGGGAAGGTCATAGTAACGAACCAATCCCACTCATAGCGATTTATAAGTTCAATCCACCCGTCCCTGAGTGCAGCAGATCCCCCGACAGTGCGGTTTCTTTCTAGCGCGGTGGTATTGTCTCCGCGGCGGCACTCGGCGGTGGCGGGATGGCCTGTGGCATCACCGCCGCCGCCTGAAAGGTCGGCGGTAATATCGAAGTGTGGCGGTCTGGGTTCGGCAGGGAGAGCGTGGTGGCTTTGCCCACCGTCGGCGGTACCGATTGAGCTTGTGACCACACTGTGACCATGTGGCGACTTATCGGCACCTTTTGAGACCGAAAGGAGAGATAGTGGAGTAGGGGTTAACTGCTGAAATAACTGGCACTTACTAGGGCATGTGTGGTCATGCCCTAGTATCAAATTGGTGGAGGCGGCGGGAATCGAACCCGCGTCCGCAAGTCCTCCGCCTTCGGCTCTACATGCTTATCCACATCTATTAATTTAACCGCACGCTACCCGATGGGCAGGGAAAACGTTCGGCGATTCCGTAAGGATTTAGCGGTTCGGCCCCGGACGTGCGTCCCCGCGATCTTGTGAGAAATGACCCCTGAGTGTCCACCGAAATGGACTCCGAGCGCACAAGCACGGCCTCGGTCAGAGGGCACCCTACTGGGTTTTAAGCAGCGAGTGCGTAGTTGTCTTCGTTGGCAACTATAAGTTTGCAGCTGGATTTACGAGGTTATCTGCCCCTCGGCATGCACCTCAGGTTTTGCAACCCACGTCGAAACCAGGTCGCCCCCATTGGTATGTAACTGAGACAGTATACGGCAGGGCAGAGTTCCCGGCAAAGCCTTCGTGATACGGGGAAACGGTCTGCCGGATAAGAAACGGGCAGTACCCGTCACAGGGCACCGCCCGTCATGTATAGCCCGCTGGTAGCTATTCGTTGACGATCAGCACGTCGATACGGCGGTTTTCAGCGCGGCCCTCGGGGGTAGCATTGCTGGCCACCGGTTGCTCCGAACCAAAACCCTCGGTGGTGATCTTGTCCGCCGGGATATGGCCCACGTCAGTGAGGAAGCGGGCCACATTTTGGGCTCGCTTTTCCGATAGGCCCAGGTTGACGGCATTGCTGCCGGTGTCGTCGGTATGCCCCGTCACTTGCACCGTGGCCGCTTTGAAGGTGGCGATGCCTTGCACGATTTTATTCATAATGCCGAAGTTCTGTGGCTGGATCTCGCTGGAGCCCGAGGGGAATTTAAACCCCCGTACCGAGATGAGCACGTTATCACCCTGCCGGTACACCGTGGCTTCGTCCTTGCTGAACGTCTGTTGGATACTCTTGAAGCGCGCTTCCCGCTCTAATTGGGCCTGGGTCATCTCGGTTTTTTCGCCGACGAATCCTTTCTTAAGTTGCGCGAGCTCTTGTTGATGTTGCAGTTTGAGTTGACTGACCTCTTGGTCGGTTAGCTGCTGTAATTGGGTGCGCTTGGCGTTGGCCGTGGCCAGGGCGGCATTGGCATCGGCCTTGGCTTGGGCGATATTGGAGTCGGACGCGGCCAGGGCGGCATTGGCTTCGGCGAGACGCTGGCGGTCATCCATGAGCGAGGCGATGTCTTCCTGTAAACCGTTCACGGTCGTCTTATTAGGCTCGTTGAAGCTCAACTGCTTTTTAAGGGGGCTGGCCACTTTGCTGAGCTGGTCCTGATACCAAAGTACATTATCTTCCTGTGTGTAATCACGGCGGTCAAAGTCACGGACTATTTCCGCGATATTTTCACTGCGTTCCGCCATGATAAGCGATTGCTGGGCGGCGGCCTCTGCGCGGTCGCGCGCGGTGCGATCGGCCTCGAGTATGGATATGGCGGCGGCGAGAGATTCTTGCGCGCTCTTGAAGGTTTTGGGCGCCAGCTTGTCGGCATCGTTGTCGCGTGCGTGGGCGATGGCGGTCTTGGCACGTTGTACGGTACCTTCCTTGACGGATTTCAATTCGAGATCGGCGTAGTGCTGACGCAGTTCCGGCCGTTTTTGCTTGGCGTTTTCGATCTCGCCTTTCTCAATCATCGCCGAAGTATTGCTCAAATCCTTTTCCAGCGCGCTGAGGTCTTTGGGATAGAGGTTTTGCGCATCGGCCGTGAGTGCTTTGGCGCGGGCATCCATGACTTCGCTGAGTAGTTCGGCGCTGCGATCGGCGTCACGGCGAGCTTGGGCGATGGAGTCCAATCCTTGTTTGGCGTATTCTCCCGCATCGGCGGTTTGTCCCTTGTTGGCGGCGGAGTAGGCCTCGGACAGCTGCTGTTCGGCTGCGGCGTATCCTCGGGGTGCCAGCAGATTCACGTTGTTGTGCTGAGCGGTTTGCACGGCTTGCTCAAGCTGGGCGATGGGTTGGTATTGCTGTTGGATTTGTTCCTGGCTGAGTTTGGGCGTGCTGGCACAGCCGTAAAGGCCCAATCCGATTGCGAGGGTTACGATGAACTTGTTCGTGGCTTTCATGAGACGCTCCGTATTCGTGACTGAATTGTATGTTTATCGTTTCTACTTGACTCGATTGCGCGCGGACCCAGTATGCGATCCAGCCTACATTTGCGCGCAGAGTCCGTACTCGGCCTGAAAAATTCCCACGTAATTGAGGTGTATCGGGGGCAGGGAAACTTGGAGGAAGTTGGCCTTATCTTTTCAGCAAATCGCGAATCTCGGCACCCCGGGATAACGGCACTTCCCTTGCGGCGGGTACCGAAAATCCAGTTCGATGTATCGTAGTGGGGGTGATACTGTGCCTTGCCATTGGCTATGTCTGTACGGCAACGCACATACCGTTAGGTGTTAGACCATTACTTTTTCCGGTGGTGGAAGAGATGCGCAATGGGTAGTGATCCTCTCTGCGCCCATAGCTCGCCGCACTAAGCTCTATTTTTGGCGGGTTCTTTCATGGATCATCGCATGGGTTCGATGGTCAGTTGACCCAGAGCCGCTTAGCGCCGGAATGATATCAAAGAATTATTCAGTGGATTTTTCCTGAGGGGTCTGCCATTGAGGATTGAATGGGCAAGGCGAGTCTAGCGATTCTTCATGATGCGTTCTTTTTCCCGCTGCCAGTCACGATCCTTTTCGGTGGCACGTTTATCATGGGTCTTCTTACCCTTGGCCAGGCCGACCTCGATCTTGGCACGGCCGCGCTTCCAGTACAGCTTGAGGGGTACCAGGGTATAACCCTTGCGTTCCACGGCGCCGATCAGTTTGTTCAGTTCCTCGCGTTTGAGAAGCAGTTTGCGGCTGCGGGTCGCATCGGGATGGACGTGAGTGGAGGCGGTGGGTAAGGCCGAGATATGGGCGCCGAACAGCCAGGCCTCGGCGTTCTTGATGAGGACGTAGCTCTCGGCGAGTTGCACCCGGCCGTCGCGGAGACTCTTGACTTCCCAGCCCTCCAGCACTAGGCCGGCCTCGTAGTTATCCTCGATGGTGTAGTCATGGCGCGCCCGCTTATTGAGGGCGATGGTGGCGCTGGAATCCGATTTATTTTTGGCTGCTTTGGACATGGTGACGCATTATACGTGAAGGTCCTTTGCTTAGAAGGCTTGATTGTCATTTTACCGCCGGTGAGGTCAAGCGGTTGAGGAATCAGCTCATTTCGCCGACAATAGCGCGAAAAGAGGGGTAGTGGCCGGGCGAGTCAAGTCGAAGCGCCGCCAGGGCCATTTCGGTATTGCGGGTGTAGAGGGCGCGGCGATGGGTGTGTCATTTCGAGCGTCAGCGGAAATCTTAATGTGGTTCTAGGGGCGCGAGATGCAAGATTTCTCCCTTCGGTCGAAATGACAAAGCTCGGTTGAAATGAAAAGATGTGTCGCCGTATGCGAAGGAATGACTTGGCTGTGTCGTTATTGACCGCAAGGAAAAGACGGAATAATTCAGGCAATGGCGGCGGCGTAGCCGCTTGAAATAGTTTTATCCAAGGAGTAACCATGGCGCGTCCTCGCACCAGTATTCACGGCGAGTGGTCGTCACGCTGGGCCTTTGTGCTGGCGGCTGCCGGCTCGGCGGTCGGGCTGGGCAATATCTGGAAATTTCCCTATATCACCGGCGAAAACGGCGGTGGCGCCTTCGTCCTGGTGTATCTGCTGTGCATTGCGATGATCGGTATCCCCATCATGATGGCCGAGGTGATGATCGGCCGCCGCGGCCGGCAAAGCCCCATCAATACCATGATCAGCCTCAGCGAAGAGGCGGGAAGAAGCCGCTATTGGAGCATCCTGGGCTGGTCCGGGGTCATCGCCGGCTTCCTGATCCTTTCCTATTACAGCGTCATCGCCGGCTGGGCGCTGGCCTATGTGTTCCGTGCCGCCTTGGGGATGTTCAGTGGCGCCGGCGCCGATCAGGTCGGCGGGATCTTCAAGGACTTTCTAGCCTCGCCGGAACGCCTGCTGGCCTGGCATACCATCTTCATGGTGATGACCATGGTGGTGGTGGGGCGGGGAGTACGCAGCGGCCTGGAACAGGCGGTGCGCTTTTTGATGCCGGCGCTGTTCGTGCTGTTGCTGGTCATGGTGGGTTATGCCATGAGCACCGACTCTTTCGTCAAGGGCCTGCAGTTTCTGTTCACGCCGGATTTCAGCAAACTGTCGCGGGACAGCGTGCTCATCGCCATGGGCCACGCCTTTTTCACCCTCAGCCTGGGTATGGGGGCGATCATGATCTACGGTTCCTATATGCCGGAGCGCATATCCATCGCCAAGACCACTTTTCTCATTGCCGGGGCGGATACCCTGGTGGCCTTAATGGCGGGCATGGCGATCTTTCCCATCGTATTCGCCAATCATCTCGAACCGAGCGCCGGACCGGGTTTGATCTTCGTCACCCTGCCGGTAGCCTTCGGCCAGATGCCGGCGGGGAGTCTGTTCGGTACCATCTTCTTTGTGTTGGTGGTGTTCGCGGCGTGGACATCGTCCATCTCCCTCATCGAGCCGGCAGTGACCTGGCTGGTGGAGAATCACAATATGCGGCGCCTGACCGCCTGCGTGTGGAGCGGCATCGTGACCTGGATACTGGGTGTCGGAACGGTGCTGTCTTTCAACCTGTGGTCCGAGGATAAATTGTTCGGCAAGACCTTCTTCGACTTGCTCGATTACCTGACCGCCAACATCATGCTGCCCCTGGGGGGATTGTTCATCGCCGTCTTCGCCGCATGGGTGATGCGCGAGGCGGATGTGCGGCAAGAACTGGAGGTAGTCAACCGTGTCGGTTACCGCCTGTGGCGGTTCCTGGTGCGTTACGTCACGCCGGTGTGCGTGGTGATCGTGTTCCTCAATGCCATCGGCGTGATTGATTAAGGTAGACTGTCGCCATGCCCACGATTAAGCGCAGTGCCCTGGTGCCGTACCTGCCGGCGGAGATGTTTGCCCTGGTGGACGACGTGAAGTCCTATCCGCAATTCCTGCCGTGGTGCAAGAACGCCCGCGAACTGAGCCGCAGCGGCGACGAGGTGCGGGCCGCCCTGGATCTGGTGCGGGGCGGCTTCGAAAAATCCTTTACCACCTGCAATCGCCTGCAGAATAACAAGATGATAGAAATGCGCCTCATCGAAGGGCCGTTCCGCCATCTCGACGGCTTTTGGCACTTCGAGTCCGTCGGCGATACCGCCTGCAAGGTGTCGCTGGATCTGGATTTCGAATTTGCCAATAAACTGATCGGCATGGCCATGGGACCCTTGTTCAACCAAATCGCCAATACCCTGGTCGATTCCTTTTGCAAACGAGCCATCGATGTCTACGGATCACGTTGAATATGTCGAGGTGGAAGTGGCTTACGCCCGCCCGGATGCCCAGGTCATCCTGCCGGTCAAGGTGGAGAAGGGTGCGACCGTAGAAGACGCCATCAAGCTGTCCGGCATTCTGCATAACTTTATGGAGATCGACCTGGCGGTGAACAAGGTGGGCGTCTTCGGCAAGCTGAGCAAACTCACCACCCCGCTGCGCGACGGCGACCGGATAGAAATCTACCGCGCCCTGATCGCCGATCCCAAAGTGGTGCGCAAGCAGCGCGCCGCCGAGGGCAAGGTCATGAAGAAGGGCGGCGGTGACGACAAGTCGCCCGCCGCGGAAAGCGCCGACTCCTGATCCTATCCCTGGGGCGCCGGCTGGGCGGCTGGGGCCGCCTTGGGTAAGGTTACCCCGTCGGTTTCAATACGGCTCAGGGCATCGTGGTCGAAGAACAGGGTGACCCGTTGCCGAATTGCCTTGCTGTCCTGGGAGGTGAATAGATAGACGTAGTCCCAGCGCTCGGGGTGGAAGGCGTCGCGGATTATGGGCGTGCCCATCAGGAACTGCACCTGTTTTTTGCTCAGTCCGGTGTGCAGTTGCGCCAGCACGTCCGGTTCCAGCACGTTGCCCTGTTGCACATCGGGGATGTGGATGGTGCAGCCGTTGATGAAGATGACCACACTGGCAATAAGATAAATGAGAATGGTTTGCATTCGCAGGCTAACTTCGTTGATAATAGGTTGCTGTAAGGCTGCGAATGTTAACCGAATCGGTCGCATCCTGCCATGACCTTTCAATTCCAGCTTTATCCCGGAGGAAACCGCGAGTGGAAAGTCTTGAGCTAAAAAAGGCGGGTTTGAAGGCAACCTTGCCGCGCGTCAAGATACTGGAGATTCTCGAGCAGAATACCCATCTCCACATGCGCGCCGAGGATGTCTATAAGGCCCTGTTGGAAAGCGGGGACGATGTGGGGCTGGCGACGGTCTATCGGGTGTTGACCCAGTTCGAGGCCGCGGACCTGGTTACCCGTCACCATTTCGAGGGCGGCCATGCTGTATTCGAACTCAACCAGGGCAAACACCACGATCACATCCTGTGCGTCTCCTGCGGACGTGTCGAAGAGTTTGTCGATGAGCTGATCGAGGACCGGCAGCGCGCCATCGCCAGGCAGCACGGCTATGCCATCACCGACCACAGTCTCCACATCTACGGCAAGTGTGCCGATTGCCAGGCCAAAGAGGCCGCCAAGAAATAAGTCCGGGCGCTCGCTCGTCTGCGGTGAGATAATCGGTCGGCGTCAGCCTTTTGCGAAAGCTGAATCGCGTGCAGCAGTGAAGGAGCGCGAGCCTCATAGCTATGATTCAGGCTTTCCCTGTCATTTTCCATCCGAGGTATTCCAGTGGCGCGCTATAGGCGCACCCTGTCAGTGCTGATCGTCGCCGCGATCCTTATATCGGGAGCATGGTGGGCGGTCACCCAACCGTTTGTCGCGTCCCGCTCCTTTCATCCTCCGAGCATCGATCCGGCACGGCTGGAGCAGGATGTGCGGATATTATCGCAGCGCTATTTTCCCAGAAGCTACGACTCCGACAGTTTGCCGGCCGCCGCCGATTATATTCGCGCCCAGCTCAAGCTCAACAGCGCGAATGTCAGCGATCAAAGCTTCGAAGTTGCGGGCAGGCAATACAGCAATATCATCGCGCGCTTCGGCCCCGCGCAGGGGCACTTGCTGGTGATAGGCGCCCATTATGATAGCTACGGGGAGGCGGTTAAAGGGGATCGCTATTCGCAGGGATTCGATGATTACATCCATACGCCCGGGGCTGACGACAATGCGAGCGGTGTTGCCGGTTTGCTGGCATTGGCCCGGCTCTTGGCGAAACATCCGCCGCCGGTGCCGGTGGAGCTGGTGGCGTTTACCCTGGAGGAGCCGCCGTATTTCGAGACGAATGCGATGGGCAGCGTGCATCACGCCCGGACCTTGCATGCGGCGGGCACGCCCGTGGCATTGATGATCTCGCTGGAGATGATCGGTTACTTCTCCGATGCGGCGCACTCGCAGAGCTATCCGGTTCCCGGTACAGGCTTACTCTATCCCGAGCGCGGCAATTACATCGGCATCGTCGCCAGGCTAGTAGACTGGAAGCTTACCCGCAAGCTCAAGGCGATCATGCGCGGCTCATCCGATCTGCCGGTGTATTCGATGAATTTTCTGGCGCAGCTGCCCGGCATCGATTATTCCGATCATGCCAGTTACTGGCGCGAGGGCTATCCGGCCGTGATGATCACCGACATGGGCTTTTATCGTAACAAGCAGTATCACCTGTCGGGCGATACGGCGGAGCGGCTCGACTATGTGCGCATGGCGAAGGTGGTGCAGGGCGTGTATGAAGTGATCCGTCATTATGAGGATCACTGAGGGGAGTGCTTGCGCGTCGCGGCGGGTTCAGGTTTGCGGCAGCGCCCGGGATTCAGTCTGGGCGCGGGCGATCATCTCCTTGGCATGGGCGCGGGTCTGGCGGGTGATCTCCATACCGCCCAGCATGCGGGCGATCTCCTCGCAGCGTGCTGTCTCGGTGAGCGGCACGATGGCGGTAAAGGTCTGATCGTCGCGGGTCTGCTTGCTGACCTGCAGGTGGTGATGGGCGAGGGCCGCTACCTGGGGGAGGTGGGTGATGCACAATACCTGATGGGACGCGCCAAGGGTGCGCAGCTGCTTGCCCACCATCTCGGCGACACCGCCGCCGATGCCCACATCCACTTCGTCGAAGATCAGGGTGGGGACGCGCACGTTGCGTGCCGTGGCCACCTGTATCGCCAGACTGATGCGCGACAACTCGCCGCCGGAGGCCACCTTGGTGAGGGGGCGCACTGGCTGGCCGGGATTGGCGCTGACCTGAAATTCGATCTGTTCCATGCCCTGCGGCGAGAAATCCTCGGCGGCGCGCGCATCCAGGACGATATCGAAACGCCCGCCGGGCATGCCTAAGGAATGGATGTGAGTAGAGACCTGCGTGCCCAGGGTCTTCGCCGCCCGTTTGCGGCCGGTACCCAGTTTTTTCGCCAGGTCGCGATAACGCGCGGCCGCGGCGTCGATGTCGGTTTGCAAGCCGGCCAGCTTGACGTCGCTGTGTTCCAGGCCCGCCAGTTCCTCTTGCAGGCGCGCATGCAGTGCCGGCAGTTCTTCCACCTCGACGCGGTGTTTGCGCGCCGCATCGTGCAGGGCGTTCATGCGGCCTTCCACTTCCAGCAGGCGTTGCGGATCGAGATCCACGTCGCTGACATAATTGCGCAGTTCCGCGGCGGCCTCGTCCAGTTGGATCGCCGCTTCCCCCAGCAACTGCAGCGGCGCAGCCAGGCGCGCATCGTAGCGTTGCAATTGCGCCAGTTCCTGGGTGGTATGGCCGAGTTGCGCGCTCAAGGCGCCTTCGTCTTCATAAAGAATCTGCAAGGCGCGCTGGCAGGTCTCCAATAAGCGATTGGCGTGATGGAGACGGGTGTGTTCTTCTTCCAGGGTGGCGGTCTCGCCGGCGAGCGGCTGCAGGGCATCGAGTTCCTGCACCTGATAGCGCAGCAGATCCAGGCGCGATTCCCGTTCGCCGGCGGCCTGCTGCAGGGCCTGCCATTGTTCCTTGAGCGCCCGCCATTGGCCGTAACACTTGGCCACGTCGCGGCGCAAAGCGTCGTGGCCGGCGAAGTCATCCAGCAATTCGCGCTGCACGTCGCGGCGCAGCAGGGATTGATGCTCGTGCTGGCCGTGGATGTCCACCAGCCAGTTGCCGGCCTGTTGCAGGGTCTGCATGGGTACCGGATGGTTATTGATGAAACCGCGGCTGCGGCCTTCGCGAGTGATGATGCGGCGGATCAGGCATTCATCCTCGGCATCGATACCCTGTTCGTTCAACCACGCCAGGAAGCCGGGGAGGGCGCTGACGTCGAAACCGATACTGACCTCTGCGCGCTCGCAGCCGTGACGGACGGCACTGCTGTCCGCCCGGTCCCCCAGGGCCAGACCCAGGGCATCCACTAATATGGATTTACCGGCACCGGTCTCGCCGGTCAGGGCGGTCATGCCCGCGGCGAGTTCCAGCTCCACCTCATCGATGATGGCAAAGTCGCGAATGTATAAGTGGGTGAGCATGTGCGGTCCGGGTGTTTCTAGGCGATTATAAGGTTGAGGAGACACTTAAGGTGTCATCTCGAGCGCCAGCGATAAATCTTATTGCAGTGGTGCCGTGCGGAACAAGGATCAAGATTTCTCCCTTCGGTCGAAATGACACTATCTAACCCGAAATGATGGTAGTAACCGGCGACTTTTTGTAGCTTACTGGATTCCGGCGTGCGCCGGAATGACAGCACGGAAATATTCAGATCTTCTCCGTTACTCCCGCTTCGACCCCCAGCGCAGCTTGGCGCGGAGGATATGAAAATAATCGTGGTTGGCGGGATGGATCAGGCGGATGGGCTGCTCCTTCTTCCTGATCTCAATGCGGTCGCCGTCGCGGAGGTCGTAGTTGGTCTGGCCGTCGCAGGTCATCTGTGCATGGTCCACCTTGCAGTCGCGCACCACGATCCCGATGTGGCTGTCGCCGTCGATCACCACCGGACGGTTACTCAGGGTGTGGGGACAAATGGGCACCAGGGCGATGGCGTTGAGGGTTGGCATCAGGATCGGACCGCCGCCGGACAGGGCATAGGCGGTGGAGCCGGTGGGGGTGCTGACGATGATGCCGTCGGAGCGTTGCACGTCCATAAACTGGCCGTTGACGTGGGTCTCCAGCTCGATCATGCGCGCCATATTCCATTTGGCGACCACCACTTCATTGAAGGCGTCGCAGGTCTGAATGGTGCGGCCGTCGCGAATGATCTCGCCCTGCAACAAGAAGCGTTCCTCGGGACAATAATTGCCGGCGAGGATCTCCTGCATGACGTCCAGCATGTTGAGCGGCGAGATATCGGCGAGGAAGCCCAGACGGCCGAGATTGATACCTACCACCGGGATGCCGGCGTCTGCCATGGAGCGCGCCGCATTGAGCAGGGTGCCGTCACCGCCGATTACCACCGCCAAGTCGCAGCGCTCGCTCAGTTCCTTGCGGTTGCAGATATCCTGGCCCAGTTCGGGGACGGTACGCGCGGTCTCATCGTCCACCCATACCTTGACGTTCTGGTCCTTGAGGAAACCGGCCATGGTGGTGAGGGCCTGGGCGACGCTGGGATCACCGTATTTGCCGATCAGACCGATGGTTTTAAATTCCGCTGGCATGTACTTTCCCTATATAAGTATTATTGGGCCGCTAAGCTAACACGACCCATGCCAGGCGCCAACTGTAGGCGCTTGAACTTGCTACGGCATTCATATTCTTGACAGTCGCTGAGGACGCTTGATAGGTTTGATTAGCACTCTATTGATATGAGTGCTAATGTAACGCTTATTTGCAGGCGGTGAAAGCATAGTGGCCAGCGGCGAACTCAACGAACGCGCACAGCGACTCCTCAAGACATTGATCGAGTGTTATATCCAGGACGGCCAGCCGGTCGGTTCCCGGACGCTGGCGCGTCACTCGGCCCTGGACCTGAGCCCGGCTACCATCCGCAACGTTATGGCCGACCTGGAAGAACTGGGCCTGGTGAGCGCCCCCCACACCTCGGCGGGGCGCGTGCCCACCCCCCAGGGTTACCGGGTATTCGTCAACTCGCTATTAAAATTCCAATCGCTGGACAGCGGCGAGGTCCTGCAACTGCAGCGGCAGCTCGACCCGCAAGGCTCCCTGCCCGATCTGCTGGGCCGGGCCTCGAAATTATTGTCCGGGCTGACCCAACTGGCTGGCCTGGTCACGGTGCCGCGCTGGGATCAGGCCGTGCTGCGCCATGTGGAATTTCTCGGCCTGTCCGAGAACCGGGTGCTCGCCATCTTCGTCATCAACGACAGCGAAGTGCAGAATCATGTGATTCACACCCAGCGCCAGTTCGCCCCGGCCGAGCTGGAGCAGGCCGCCAATTATCTCAACGCCCATTTCGTCGGCAAGGAATTGCAGTCGGTCCGCAACGGCCTGGTGGAGGCCATGCAGGACGTCAAAGAGACCGTTAACACCTTGATGCAGGCGGCCATGGAAGCGGCGGAGAAGGTGCTCGACAGCGAGCAGAAGCAGCCGGACTATGTCCTTGCCGGTCAGACCAATCTCATGGGCTTTGCCGAATTTTCCAATCTGGAGCGTCTGCGCCAGCTGTTCGACGCCTTCGCCGAGAAGCGCGACATCCTGCATATCCTGGATCAATGCCTGCGCAGCGACGGCGTACAGATCTTCATCGGCGACGAATCCGGTTACGATTTGTTCGGCGATTGCAGCGTGATCACGGCCCCCTACCGTTCCGAGGGCAAGGTGGTGGGGGTCTTGGGCGTCATCGGCCCCACCCGCATGGCCTACGAGCGGGTCATCCCCATCGTCGATATCACTGCCCGATTACTGGGCGCAGCCTTGAATTCCCGCTGAGGGACCCCATCTGAAAGGACAATGTCTCGGCCAAGCGGCGGAGAATGGGAGGATTTTTTGCTAAAGGAGTGCGGCAGAGCATCGACGTGTCATTTCGAGCGCAGCGAGAAATCTGACTTTGCCAGGTCCACAGCTGAGAAGATTTCTCGCTGCGCTTGAAATGACAGTGAGCAATATATGGAATCGAGTAGGATTCCTGGAGTTCATCAGGGGATAGCTAAAATATCGCTTTGCAGTTCCTTCTCCCTGAGGGAGAGGGAGTTAACAGAATATTTACTAACGCGAATCAATACAGCAGTGGAGACGGAGGCATGAATCAAGACGATACGCAGACGGCCAAGCAGTCCGACCCCAATACGGATGAAGCAGCTTCGCAGCAGCAAGGCGAGGGCGGCAATCCCGAATCCGGGGAAGAACTGAGCCATGAGCAATTGCTGCTGACCCTGCAGGACGCCAAGGCCAAGGCGGATCAGCATTGGAACCAATTGCTGCTGGCCCGTGCCGAACTGGATAACAATCGGCGCCGCAACGAGCGGGATGTGGAAAACGCCCACAAGTTCGCCCTGGAGAAATTCGTCCGGGAGTTGCTGCCGGTGAAGGATAGCCTGGAACTGGGACTGGCGGCGGCGGCGGGCGAAGGCTCCGAGCTGGAAAAGCTGCGCGAGGGCATGGAGCTGACCCTGAAGATGCTGGCCGCGGCCATGGAAAAGTTCGGCGTCAGCGAGGTGGATCCGGCGGGCGAGAAGTTCAACCCGGAACGCCACCAGGCCATGGCCATGCAGGAGAGCCCCACCGCCGAGGCCAATACCGTATTGACCGTGTATCAGAAGGGTTATTTGCTCAACGACCGGCTGATCCGTCCCGCCATGGTGGTGGTATCCAGCGCCCCGGCGGAAAAGAAAGGCCCGTCCGTGGATGAAAAGGCTTGAAATCGCACCGATTACCCCAATTTTAAGGTGAACGGTAATTATTGAGTGATTCGCCCCGGGCGAATCGAACAGACAGCATTCAATCGAGGAGAGAAAACACAATGGGAAAAATCATCGGCATCGATCTTGGAACCACGAATTCGTGTGTGGCGGTCCTGGAAGGGGGCAAACCCCGGGTCATCGAAAACGCCGAGGGTGCGCGTACCACGCCCTCCATTGTGGCCTTCAGCGACGACAGCGAAGTCCTGGTGGGTCAGGCCGCCAAGCGTCAGGCGGTCACCAACCCCAAAAACACCCTGTTCGCCATCAAGCGCCTCATCGGCCGCAAATTCACCGATGACGTGGTCAAGCGCGACACCGGCATGGTGCCCTATAAGATAGTGGCCGCCGACAACGGCGACGCCTGGGTTGAGGCCCAGGGCAAGAAAATGGCCCCGCAGGAAATCTCCGCGCGCATCCTGATGAAGATGAAAAAGACCGCCGAGGATTATCTTGGCGAGCCGGTCACCGAAGCGGTGATCACCGTGCCCGCCTATTTCAACGACTCGCAGCGCCAGGCCACCAAGGACGCCGGACGCATCGCCGGCCTGGAAGTGAAGCGCATCATCAACGAGCCCACCGCCGCGGCCCTGGCCTACGGCATGGACAAGCAGCGCGGTGAAGGCAAGATCGCGGTCTATGACCTGGGCGGCGGTACCTTCGACATCTCCATCATCGAGATCGCGGAAGTGGACGGCGAGCATCAGTTCGAAGTGTTGTCCACCAACGGCGATACCTTCCTCGGCGGCGAAGACTTCGACAAGCGCATCATCGATTACCTGGTGGCGGAATTCAAAAAGGAATCGGGCGTCAATCTCGAAAACGACCCCCTGGCCCTGCAGCGCCTCAAAGAGGCGGCCGAGAAGGCCAAGATCGAACTGTCCTCCAGCCAGCAGACCGACATCAATCTGCCCTATGTGACGGCGGACGCCAGCGGTCCCAAGCATCTCAATATGAAGATCACCCGCGCTAAGCTGGAATCCCTGGTGGAAGACCTCATCAAGCGCACCGTCGCGCCATTGCAGATGGCGCTCAAGGACGCGGGCGTCAGCGCCGGCGACATCAACGAAGTCATCCTGGTGGGCGGTCAAACCCGCATGCCCAAGGTGCAGGACACGGTACGTGAATTCTTCGGCAAGGAGCCGCGCAAGGACGTCAACCCGGACGAAGCGGTGGCCGTGGGTGCCGCCATCCAGGCCGGTGTGTTGAGCGGTCACGTCAAGGACGTGTTGTTGCTCGACGTCACGCCGCTGTCCCTGGGTATCGAGACCCTGGGCGGGGTGATGACCAAGCTGGTCGAAAAGAACACCACGATTCCCACCAAGGCCTCGCAGACCTTCTCCACCGCGGAGGACAATCAGACCGCGGTGACCATCCATGTGTTGCAGGGTGAGCGTGAAATCGCCTCGGCCAACAAGTCACTGGGCCGTTTCGACCTCGCCGACATTCCGCCGGCGCCGCGCGGCATGCCGCAAGTGGAAGTGTCCTTCGACATCGACGCCAACGGCATCTTGAACGTGTCGGCCAAGGACAAGGCCACCGGCAAGCAGCAGTCCATCGTCATCCGCGCCTCCAGCGGTCTCAACGAAGATGAGATTCAGCGCATGGTGCAGGACGCCGAGGCCCACGCCGCCGACGACCAAAAATTCCACGAGCTGGTGGCGGCGCGCAATCAGGCGGACAACATGATCCACGCCGTGGAGAAATCCATCAAGGAACTGGGCGACAAGGTCGAGGCCGACGAGAAACAGAAGGCCGAGGGCGCCATCGCCGCCCTGCGCGAAGCCATGAAGGGCGACGACAAGGCGGACATCGAGGCCAAGACCCAGGCCCTCACCGAAGCCTCCGGCAAGATCGCCGAACGCGCCTATGCCCAGCAGCAACCGGCAGGCGGTGAAGCGGCAGGCGGCGCCGAAGCTTCCGCCGGTGGCGGCGAGAAGCAGCAGGGTCCCAAGGAAGAAGTGGTAGACGCCGAGTTCGAAGAGGTAGACGACAACAAGCGCTAAGCGTCTTTAATCCCTCTCCCCCAGGGAGAGGGACAGAGGGTGAGGGGAGTAATAATCCCCAAGCATTGCCAGTCCGAAACGACTCGCACGCACACCCACAAAGCGGCTACCAAGGGCGACTCGCAAGAGCCGCCCTTGTGGCGTTAAAAACATTACTAAAATAACCAGGGTTGATGATTGAATGGCAAAACGCGATTACTACGAAGTACTGGGCGTGGCCCGCAATGCCAGCGAGGACGATCTGAAAAAGGCCTACCGCCGCCTCGCAATGAAGTATCACCCCGACCGCAATCCCGATAACGACAAGGCCGAAGCCAATTTCAAAGAGGCCAAAGAGGCCTATGAAGTCCTGACCGACGCGCGCAAGCGCGCCGCCTACGACCAGTTCGGCCACGCCGGTGTCGAAGGGGGCGCGGGCGGCGGTGGTGGAGCAGGGGGCGGCTTTAGCGACATCTTCGGTGATATCTTCGGAGACATCTTCGGCGCCGCCGCCGGTGCGCGCGGCGGCCAGCAATCACGGGTGCGCCGCGGCGCCGACCTGCGCTACAACCTGGAGATCAATCTGGAAGAGGCGGTGCACGGCACCTCGGTGAAGATCCGCGTGCCCACCTACAGCGTGTGCAAGACCTGCGACGGCTCCGGCGCCGCCAAGGGCAGCGGCCCGGTGCCATGTACCCAATGCGGCGGCGTCGGCCAGATCCGCATGCAGCAGGGCTTCTTCTCCCTGCAACAAACCTGTCCACGGTGCCACGGTGCCGGCACCACCATCAAGGACCCGTGCAAGACCTGCCACGGCCAGGGCCGCGTGCAGGAACACAAGACCCTGTCGGTCAAGATCCCCGCGGGCGTCGATACCGGCGACCGCATCCGTCTCGCCGGTGAAGGCGAGGCCGGCGAACACGGTGGCCCGGCGGGCGACCTCTACGTCTTCGTTCAGGTCAAAGAACATCCCATCTTTACTCGCGATGAGAACAATCTCTATTGCGAAGTCCCTATCAGCTTCGCCACCGCGGTGCTGGGCGGCGAGCTGGACGTGCCGACCCTGGACGGCCGCGTCAACCTCAAGATCGTCCCCGAAACCCAGTCCGGCCAGGTGTTCCGCCTGCGCGGCAAGGGCGTGCGCTCCGTCCACGGCGGCGAGACCGGCGACCTCATGTGCCGCGTGGTGGTGGAAACCCCCGTCAAACTCAGCGAAAAACAAAAAGACCTGCTGCGCCAGTTCGACGCCACCCTCGCCGAGACCGCTCATAAACACAGCCCCAAGGCCAAGTCGTGGTTCGATGGGGTTAAGAAGTTTTTTGAGGATATAAAGTTTTAGGAACTGCTGAAGATTTTTTAGAATTGTCGTCTGATTTTTCAGCGGAGTTTTAAGTTGTGGCTGAGGGATATTAAATAGCGGTGGAGAACAGTGAGAAATGTGTCGTAAGCTGACCGTTTTCACAGACTGATAAACTATCCGCTCGTTGTTAAAAGAAGCAAGCGTAGCCTGGGTTGAGCGGAAGCGAAACCCGGGTTTCACAAAATGCGTTCAACCCAGGCTACTTGCTGCTTTGCACAAGATCAATAACGACCGCAGGCGTGGGTGATGTAGTTGGTCAATTGTTGCCGTTCTTGGTTGGCCCGCATCAGGTTGCTGTGAGTTGCCTTGAACAGGCCTCGCATCACCCTGTAGGCCATTGTCGGGTGCCGATCGATGTACGAGTCCAAGATTTCCGGCTTCAAGGTATAAACGGTTGCACCGTCGACAGCTTCAAGCGTCGCCTTACGCGGGGTACCGTCAACAAACGCCCTTGTCCCTGCGCATTCTCCTCGCGTCATCGTGTAGACGCCGATTTCGCGGCCGTCGACATTGGATAACACCGCGACTTTACCGGCTGCCACCAACACCAGTCGGTTGTCCACGTCTCCTTCGGTGACCAGGCGTTCGCCCGGGCTTAAGTGGCGGACTTCCATAATCGCAGCGAGCAATTCGCATTCTCCTGCGTCGAGTTCTTCGCCCAGGACTGACGCCTTGACGACAGTACCATCGGGGCGATCCTTTTCCAAAGGCTCGTCATTGCAGGCCGAAGGGCCTGTGGCTATTGCCAAGATATCTTCTATACCATCAACATAAAGTGCGTCCATATTGTTTACCTCAACAGTTTGGCTTTAACTGTGGAGTAGCTTAACGCCG
This sequence comes from uncultured Gammaproteobacteria bacterium, assembly GCA_963810615.1. GTDB lineage: Bacteria > Pseudomonadota > Gammaproteobacteria > DRLM01 > DRLM01 > JARRQJ01. Next base: position 182,089 of record CAWEOA010000007.1, read on the forward strand.
ATTAAGTATTTATAAAAATAGATATTAATAATAATAACGATAGTTTATTATCTATGTTTATGCCGTCGGTGAATGGAAAAATAATCAAAGGGGCCAGGCTCACATATCCGCAGCGACAAATAATTGGGGAAGCTCAGAGTGATTACAAATTAGATGGTGTGATGGTTGCTCAAAAATTTAATTCCGCTTTTCCTTAAGAAAGTGAATGCTCCAAATGGATATAAATCGCAAGGCTCCCGCTATCGCATCCGCCGAGGCTCTCATCCGAGCGCCGTTGGATGTCGTGTGGTCGGTCCAGACCAACTTCACGGAGTGGAGCCGATGGAATCCGGACGTTGCATACGTCGATATGGAAGGACCACTAGCCCCCGGAACCGAGTTTCGTTGGAAGTCCGGTGGCGCCGCGATCACCTCTGAACTTAAAGAAGTCGAATTCAAGAGGCGAATTGTATGGACGGGCAAAATACTGGGTATTCGCGCGATTCATGTGTGGATGTTCGAGGAACAAGCAGACGGTGTGCTCGTTCGAACCGAGGAGTCTTTTGATGGGCTGCTTGTGCGTCTTTTTGCCCGATCAATGCGACGTATGCTTGATTCCGCCTTGAGTAATGGCTTGGATGCATTAAAGTCAGAGTGTGAAAGGAGCCAAAGGGGATAGATCTATTTGTTGTAAAAGGGGTAGTGGCAAAGGATGATCGTCTATTTCCTATTTCCTATTTCCTATTTCCTATTGCCATTGCCCCTATACACTGATGTGGAAGGAAATTATATGAATCGACAAGTTTGCGGCATTTTTTGGTCAGCGCGGGTGGTCGCTATCTTTCTGTTATTAAGCGTCTCCACGGCATTCGCAGAAACTCAGCAAGAGCACGTGCACCAAATGGCGCATGGCGTCATGCCCTTTGATATGACAAAGACAGTACACATCTTCAAGATGACCGAGACGGGAGGCGTGCAACGGGTCATTGCGAAGGATGCGGGAGACGCCGATCAGATTACCTTAATTCAACAGCATCTCAAGCACGAGGCCGAGAAATTTCAGCGCGGCGATTACTCGGATCCGGCAATGTTGCATGGGTCTGACATGCCGGGGCTCAAGGCTCTTCAAGCCGGGGCCTCGGGTATCAAGGTTTCGTATGCAGCGCTTTCCGATGGTGCGGAAATTACCTTTGAAACGACCGATCTCCACTTGTTAACTGCAGTACATCGCTGGTTTGGGGCTCAGCTATCTGAGCACGGCGCCGACGCCAAGGCAGAGTGAGTTGATTTGGCGTATAAGTATTGATCGATATGGAGGGTGATCAAACATTTTCCATCGGCCAAGACTTGCCATACGGATAAGTCACCGCAGCAAGATCGAAGACACGCTGCGCAAACGTTATTGATGTGGAATCAGGAGACTGTCATGAGTAATCAGAAAATGACTTTCCATGTGGAGTCGGTGCGCCTGAATGCGAATGGCAGTATTGCCCGTTGCAAGAGCGCTGAAATCGCGCTTGACACCGAACTAGCGGGTACTCCAGACGCATTCAACCCGGCAGAGCTTCTGCTGGCCGCCCTGTCGGCCTGCATGATCAAGGGCATCGAGCGAATGATACCTATCCTCAAATTCGCTCTGCGTGGTGTGGAGATTCGAGTAGATGGTGTCAGGCAGGACTTACCGCCTAAGATGGAATCGATCCGCTACGAAATAATCGTCGACACCGATGAGTCGGATCATAGACTGGAATTACTGCACGACAACGTGAAGAAGTTCGGCACTGTGTTCAATACGGTCGCAGTAGGGACCCAGCTAGCGGGAACGCTGCGGCGCAGGGAAAAATAGCATGATAAGGGTCTGGGTGGGTTTTTCGTTGGTGCTTATATAGTTGACGCCACATAACAAAGACAGACGATAAGGCGCAAACCAACCTAGCTAACCACTTTACAGATGCTAGCGTTGAGGTTTTCGCAACGGCAATTTATCAGGCTCCACTTTACTTAACTCCTGGAGAATGCGCCATATCGCCTCTCTCACCTCAGTATCAATGTCTTGAGGATCAGGTGATTGAATCTCTACGTCAAATAGCACTTGGACATGCTGCGTATCAGAGCGGAGGTCGATCGTGACTTTTCTTATTTTTTCACGGCCAAAACTAGAAAAACTTAGAGTAGTAGACATGGGTTATTTCTTTGTCATTTTAGGCTTGTTTTCCTTAGGTTCAGGTTTGGCCTCGGCGAACTTGCGTATTACATCGTCAAAGGGAACGGCCTGTTCCTCGTATTCGGAAAGGTCTATGGGTTAGGGTTTCTTTGCCATGGAAGGAGTTTAGACCGTGGTTAAGGCTAAATCAATTAAGCTTACTGAGAAGATAATTTCTGCCGGGGTGGACGCTTTTTTTCGATTATGCGCTTGGTGTGCTTTCTCCTGGCGAGATGCTAATGCAAGCTTTTGTTACGATACTTTTAGCTCCACAGTCAGAACGATAAGGAGTCTGAGCCACTTCTGTCCCATTTACATTATTCGACATGGATGTAACTGTTCGTTGAGAGCACTTTTTAAATGGTGACTCTTATTCCGGGCATGAAATTCCCAGTTAGAACGTTTCTTCCCCCTTACGGGAGAAGGTCAGGATGAGGGGGATAAATAATCAAAGCGTTAGCTTTTTAAATCCTCTCACCCCAACGGCTGCGCCCCCCTCGCATCGCTCTCCCCGGTGGGAGAGGGAGTAAATGGGACAGTAGTGAGTCTGAGTCCTTATCCTTCAGTCCAATTTATCTTCTCGTTTCCGAAACACGCTCGACACATCAGAGCCCGTTTTAAGATTAAAGTTTTCAAGGATACGTTGCGAGGGTGTGAGCATAATACAGGAGGGCCGCTGGCATTATGTCAAAGTGGCCGAAAATCTTTAGCAGATCATCACGGTATCTTGTTAAACAAGAGTTCAAGTGCTGAATAAATTATAAGAGATTGGCTATCAACCTTATTAGTAGATTTGAGGGCAGATATCTGTCCTCGATTTATTCCGCAGGCATCACCTTAAACGCAGCCGTTCAGTTTGCCGTAATTGTTATCGGCATAGGATTGTGCAATGGTCGGGGTTCATACCTTGAGGGGGGGGAGGTAATGAGCACTATAATTTATTCAAATATCTTTCGTCGCACGCTGTTTCTATCCTTGAGTCTCGTCTTGATGGCGGGTGGGATAGATGCCAACGCAATCACCATTACTTACGTCAACGCAGGGCCCAGCGATTCGAGGATATTCGTAGGTTTCGCTAACGACTCCTCTGGCAATACGACCAGTGATCTGGTCTCGGATCCATCGGCATATAGTCGCAACGATACGCTATATGGTCCGTTACCGGCGCCCGGGAATCTGCCGGCTTTTGATGCGATGGCCTATGGCGCGGCGGAGCTGGGCACCGATCTGTACTGTACGGTCTGCTACGGTGCTCGATCGGTCTTTGCGCCGTTGTTATATCCTTCCACCTATTTCCAGGCGCACGGTGAAACTCTGGCGCCCACCGGAACCTACTCCAGCAATGCTTTTTCGTTTTCCGGGGATACGACTTCGACAAGTCCAACCGCATGGATCATTCATGTCGATCCCAGTGGCAGCGAAGTGCCCGGCACTCCGACACAGGTCATGGTCACGGGATCAATTGCAGGTTTCGTGTCCGTCGCCGGGTCCAGCATGGCTAATGCGCTCTGGAATGTGATGTCACCATCTAACGGCACGGTCATGTCCGGCACGTCCAGCCAGTCAACTCCGGGGACAACCAATTTCAGCGATTCAGGCACGCTTATTTTTACCATTCCGTTGGGCAGTACTTTTGACTTGCTGGTTAATTACGATCTGTCGACCTCAGGCAGCGGCGCAGGCGCCAATTCCACTAGTGAAGTTTCCCAATCCTTGGTTCAAGTCTCGGCGGTGATTGTGCCGCCGGTTGCGCCTGTGGTTACCGTCAGCTTTCCCGGACCGTCTTTAGGGGGGACGACCGTTGTATTGCCGGCAGGTCCATATCACAAGAATCGAACGATTCCCCTCAGGATCGAAGTCCGCGACGGCAATGGAGATCTTATCAGCGATGATGAGGCCAACAAGTTGGATGCGCGCATCATCGTCTACCCCACATCGAAAGAAGAGGGTGACGGAAAGCCCATTGAACTCAAGCCCATGCCTCAGCGTAAGGACGATACCTTCCGGTATAACGCCGGAAGCAACCAGTTCTTCTATAATCTGAGCACCTATGGTCAAGCATGGGCTGCCGATCAGACCTACCGTATCGAGGTCCGGATTAATGGTAAACCCATGGGGGAAGCGTTTTTCTCTCTGCGCTGATGATTAAATCGGGGTCGGTGACGATTGGTGCTCATTCATAGTATCAATTGTCGCCGACCCCTTTGATTTCTACGGCGTAAACTTCCCTTATTATGAACGGAGTTTCATGCCCTGCTCGCGTGTCGAATTGGCTCACTTGCAGGCTGTGGCAACGAGCATTTCACAGGGACCGGTGAATTGTTGATCCTTTTCGAACTGCGTCAGTGACTGTTCGATTTCATCCCAGGCCTCATCCTGTTCCGGCGCCGATAAACCCGAAAGCATTTGATGGAGCGCACCAAACGATTCTTGCTCGAACTGAAGGCATTCCGCGGCAGAACTCACGCGCACCGGCGCATCTATTACGCGGATCTCGATATCCTTAAAGCTCGCATCGCTCAGCGTTTTTTTCAGCACGTTCACATCGCCCAAACTAAACGGGCCAGGTTGCCCCGCGAGCGGCGGCGGAAGTTTGGCTCGCCGTCTGATGATCGAAACGGGTATCGAGAAGAACGGGTTCCGGTCCGCTGTGGAATAGACCATCACGCCGATTTTCCCACCTTCTTTCAGATGGTGCCGCATTCCGGCCAGGGCTTTCTGCTGATCCGGAAAGTAAATCAGCCCGACCCGCGATATCACGGCATCGAAAGGCTCTGCTTGTAGTTCGGCCAGATTTTCGCCATCCAGCACCTGCGTTTCGATATTCTCGTAGCCGGCCAGACGGGCACCTGATTTGGCGTACTCCAGTATCGCCGGAGAGAGATCGGTCGCTAGAACATGACCTTCCTGTCCCACTCGGCGGGCCACAGCCAAGGACTGTTCCCCGGCACCGGCAGCTACATCGAGAACCCGGCTTCCCCGGACTATATTGGCCATATCCAGCATGACTTCCGTTGCCGGTCCGAGCCACCTGGAGAGCAGCGGCCCCCAGCGATGCCATGCTTCCGCCGCGCTATCCCATTGTCGAAGTGTGGTCTCTTTATACTTGATCGGGTCAAATGCAGCTTGAGTCTGATTCATGGGTTTCCCCTTTGCTTTGATGTATGCCCACGAATCAGTCTACCCATGTTATTTTTTGCAACAATTCCCTAAAAAAGGAAACATAATGTGCAAAAATGCACAAAACGGAGGTGGGGATGAATTGGGATGACCTGAGACTGTTTCTTGCGGTCGCTCGAGAGGGATCCATCAGTGGTGGTGCCAGGCAGTTGGGTGTCCAGCATTCCACCGTTTCCAGGCGCATACGCGCGCTGGAGACGGAACTCGGCGTGCGTCTGATCGAACGCAAGAAGAGTGGTTATGAATTGACTGACGCAGGCGAAAATCTGAAATTGGCCGCCAGTAAAATTGAAAATGAGGTATTGGAGGTAGATGGCACACTTGGGGGCAAGGACACCCAACTAACGGGAGAATTGCGTGTCACCGCCATCAACAATATGGCGTCGACTGTCCTGATGCCCATGTTCGCCAGCTTCAGTAAGCGATACCCCGGTGTAGATCTACATGTCATAGTGTCCAATAAATACGCCAGCCTTTCCGAACGCGAAGCCGATATTGCGATCCGGCTTACCAACACACCAATGGAAACGTTAATCGGAAGACGGCTTGCCACGGTGGCGTCGACGGTATATGGCAGCCGCGCATATATTGCACGGCTTCACGCTGAGAGAGGCAAGCCGAAATGGCTCGGGGTGGAGTGTTGCGGCTTCCATCAATCCTGGACGAAAAACGCTTGTGGCGGCCAACACCATAATTTTTACGTGGATGATACGCTATTGACTATCGCAGCGTTGTCGCAGGATCTGGGGGTGGCTTATCTTCCATGTTTTATGGGAGATAGCGATCCGGAACTGGAACGCTATTGTTCCCCAGATCCAAAGCTGGATCTGGGTCTTTGGTTGCTGTTTCACCCTGACTTGAAACGAACGGCCAGAGTATTGGCGTTTCGTGACCATATGGCTGAAGAAATCGAGGCACAACAGGCCTTGTTTGAAGGAGCGCGTCCGGTTATTCGGGAGCAGGGGATATAGGAAAAAATAATTGGGCTCAGAAATTTGTGAAACTGATATTCATTCGACATAACAAATATAGTGGGTGAGAGGGGATGCGTGCATATCTACTACTATCTGTGGCGCCTAAATCAAAAGAGGTGATTAGAAATTAGACGATATGATGGTTGCAGAAATAATCAGGGTCAAAGTGTACCCACCCAAAAATATTTTTTGATCGGTTCTTGTGTCATGCGCCCGATTTTATGTTCTGAGTTATGGAAAAGTACAATTCAGGAATCCCACGCGGTGAGTATGAGATATATGGCTGAAAGTACCGCTAGCTCCGATATCATATAAGTCAGCATAACCCAGCACAATATAGAGGCAACGTGGTTATGCGCGTCTTCCAGATAAACGCCCGCACCAGCCAGCAATATCGCGACAAGCAGACAGTTACTCATGTAACGGGGTAAGCAGCCGCGGACTTCCCGGTTGTGTCGGTATGCGGCCGCGCGTTCGAATTCGTTTCCTTTGGAAGCATCACGAAAGATGCCAATGGGCCATAGGAACCTACGAATGGTGTCTATAATATTTATTCCGCGCTGCCGTTGTGACATTAGGTTATCTCTCATTTTTTAATGATAATGGAAGGAGGGCTGTGACAAAAGAGAATAATTCGCCATTCCAGTGATCACTGAAGCCTTTTCTCCCCTCACTGATAGTCGTATGCTGTCAAGCTTTGTACGTGGAAAACAAACAATTATGAGCTTCATGTAATTGACCTGGAGGCAAGTCTATGCGTAAACGAATCATAGCCCCTGATCAGCAACAAACCTCACCTCCTAACGAGGACTGGTTGAATGTGGAGGAACTTGCAGAGGTGGAAATCACCTCGGAGGACGCCGCTCATCCAATTGAGTCCGCGTTGCTGCCCGGTGGCGTCTCAGGGTGGCGTGCCGCGGAGCCTGGAAAGCAGACGATCCGGCTTATATTCGCCCATCCACAACGGCTCCGCCGGATCTGGATGAACTTCGTGGAGACTGGTACTGCGCGCACGCAAGAGTATGCCTTGCGTTGGTCGGTGGATGGCGGGCAGTCGTTCCGGGAGATCGTGCGACAGCAGTGGAACTTCAATCCCCAAGGCGCGACTAATGAAGTGGAAGATTATCATGTCGAGCTCCCCGCAGTTACAGTGCTGGAGTTGATGATCATTCCCAATACAAGTGGGGGAGAGGCGTTAGCTTGTTTGGAGAAGATGCGGCTTGCCTAGGCCAAATACCGTCTCAGAGAGCTTAGATTTTGAACAATGACTTTACTGCTTAATGGTTAATTGTATCCTCCGGCATAGCACCGTGGTGAGCCGGATCCCATTTCTTATTACTCTGAAGGTGGCTGGATTTCAGCTTCCAGAATGACGTCAATAAAATAAGACTAGAGGGCAATTTTTGCTAACATCCACAACAATTGTCTTCTGCCCCCGTTTATCTGCTGAGAAACTCTATTTCATATACGATTTATCCCGACCAGGTATATCCTTGCTAATCAATTGTCACTAACCTTGAGGAGAACTATGAGCACAGAGCGAGAGATTTTGAGTAAGGTACCGGAAGTCACCCTGGTTTTCTGGATCATCAAGATCTTCGCCACGACCCTGGGCGAGACCGGCGGCGACGCCTTGTCCATGTCGATGAATCTCGGCTATCTGCTGAGTACCGGGATCTTTGCCATCATATTTATTGCCGCTGTAGTGGTGCAGATTTTAAGGAAGCGGTTTCACCCCATCGTGTACTGGGTAACCATTATTGCCACGACCACGGTAGGGACGACCCTGGCGGATTTTGCGGACCGGTCGCTGGGTATCGGCTATGCCGGTGGCACCGCTATTCTATTTTCACTGTTGATGGCATCGCTGCTTATATGGAAGCGTACGCTCGGATCGGTGGCCGTCGATACGGTGAACTCACCCAAATCGGAAATGTTTTACTGGGTCACGATCATGTTTTCGCAAACCCTGGGTACAGCGCTTGGGGATTGGACAGCCGATACCGCCGGCCTTGGCTATAGCGGCGGTGCATTGATATTTGGTGCCATGCTGGCGGTCATCGCCGTGGCCTATTACCGAACCAAGATTTCCCACACCGTGCTGTTTTGGGCGGCATTTATCCTTACTCGGCCCCTCGGTGCGGTGGTCGGCGACTTCTTGGACAAACCCCTCGGCCATGGCGGTCTGGCATTAAGCCGCTACTCGGCGTCCGCGACGCTGCTGGCGCTAATCGTGCTGTGCATCTTTATCTTTCCACATAGACCCGCACAGCGGGCGCATTGAAATACGGGAATCTGGGGTTCAGGATTGACGGGGCGGTAAAGTAAATCAAGGGTAGCCTAATCTGACCCTTCTAATCTATTATGCATTTGCTTATGTTGTTTGACTTTATGACGTTAATGTAGTTTATGCATGGAGCTGTTCGGCATTTTTCTTCCTAGGGAATTTGGGTTGCTACATATAGATGGAATTAGATGGAATCCAATAACGTCACTACCGAGCAATCGCAGAATAGAACCCATCGATCCAGAAGATCGAGGCATTCTCACAACAGCGGCCTGAAAATATGGGGTTTGAGTTTTGCGTTGCTTGTTACGCTGGTTATTTTATTTATTTCGTTCGTATATTCCGGTTCGCGCATCGAAAGTCTTTCCAATCAAGTCAACACCGTTCAGAAGCAATTATTTCTCAAAGAGACAGAGTTGGAAGAGCTGAAATCCAATCTGGGCCAGTCAAAAAATCAGCTTGAAGAATTGATAAAAGGTCGACTTCCCAGTGTGATGAAGCTGGTGCCTGATAAGGTATTGGCAGTCAATAGTGATTTCATAAAAAATATTGTCTTTACGGTGGTGACTCCGGATGGCTCTAAACAATATGAATACAAGCTGGTTGTGGATAACTCGACCCACAAAACCATAGTCCCTAAATTCAGGCTGTTGATATTTGATAAGTATGGTGTTCAGATAGGTATAGATCAGGTTTTGACGGCTGATGAACTGGCGCCGGGAGAAAGCCGCTCTTACTCCTCAAGAGTGGATTTCTTCATGAAGGAGGAGCCCGCCTACTTTCAAGTCTCCAGCATGATTCCCGCCGGGGCGGAGCATTTGCAAAGCCTGCTAAATAAGAAATAGAGGGGAGGCGGGAAGCTCGGACTCGAGTAACTCATAGAATTAGCGGCCGCTTGAATAGAAATATGGTATAAACAAATATCATGCTTGGCAGCACCCTTTCATGGATGATATGAGGCTGCGCAGGACGCGATAGGTAAATGCCCGGCGTGGTCGCGGCGAGTGTTACTTCTTGTTGAACAGCGGGCCAATTCCTGTCACTTTCCCAATGTATGCGTTCATTCCGCAACCATAAACGGTTTAGTTGGGTTTATATATTTCCCAGTCTTTTGGCGTTGCTGATCGTTACTTATCTTGTTTCATTGACCGCCTGCTCGGTTACCACCAAACGCTCGGACGCATCGATGCCTGCACACCATACCGATAACGGCTTTCGTAATCTCTATATCGAACCTCTGCAAGCCGGGTTCTCCACTTTTTTGCGTATGCGTTATTTCGGAGATGAAGAATGGGCGGATTACGCGGCCACCGCTGACCGGGTCGAAAAGGTCAATACACCCCTCGACAAGCTCAATGCGCCCGGGGACCAGCCGCAGGTCACCTGGATCGGTCATGCGACGGTGCTGGTTCAGTACCGAGGTGTCAACATTCTGACCGATCCGATTTTTTCGGGGCGAGCCTCACCGTTTTCCTTTGCAGGCCCCAAACGCAGCGCGCCGCCGTCGGTGAGCATTGCGCAATTGCCTCACATCGATTTTGTACTGATATCCCACAACCATTATGACCACCTCGACGAGTATACGGTAAAGGCCATCGGCAATCGCGCCACCTGGGTAGTACCCCTGGGTTATAAGCAGTGGTTTGCCGACCTAGGCGTTACCAAGGTAGTGGAATTCGACTGGTGGGACAAACGCGATATCGCCGGTGCAACGATCACTGCCACGCCTTCCCAGCACTGGACCGGGCGCGGCTTGAACGATCGTTACCGGGCACTATGGGCGTCATGGGCCGTGCAGATCGGTGAGTTTAAATTCTGGTTCGCCGGCGACACCGGCTACAATGATAAGATATTCACGGAAATCGGCACCCGTTGCGGTCCCTTCGACTTGGCCCTGATACCGATAGGCGGTTACGAACCGCGCTGGTTCATGAAGGATATGCACGTCAATCCCGAAGAGGCGGTAGCGATTCACAATGACATTCATTCGAAATATTCGCTGGGCATACACTGGGGCACCTTCCCGCTCACCGCTGAGCCCATCGACGAGCCGCCTAAGAGGCTGCGCGAGGCGGCGAAATCATTAAAGGATTCCGTATTCTTGACCTACCCGCTGGGCGGGACCGAATCCGTTCCCTATCCTTAGCAAACGTTCGAAGATCAAATCAAAGATGATTTTTGGAGACCTGCTGGGAGTAGAAACAATTATCCTTCCCCTTTGGTCACGCACTAGAGTTGCGCAGCTTGTGGTCTTAAGAGCTAAGATAGTGCGGCCATAAGCATGGTGCGGCAGAATATACCACCACCCAATTATCTGCTATTGCCGCTGAGCAGCAAAATATTTTTATGCTTAACCAGCTGATTAAATGCCGACTTACAGTGAGCTCGAATCCGCAATGAATTTCTCCGAATTGTCTGTCAGCATAGAATCAAAACGCTATACTGCAGGTAAAAAGCCGACTTGGCACGCAAGCTGCAAATTTGATTGTGAACGGCACTGCAGTTGGTTTGGTGAGGATTGCCATGAATGTACAGCATGAAGACATCGGTTCGGGAATCATTATCTGGTCCATGATCAGTTTTTTTGCCATGGGCTTGACCATGATGGGTGGCTGGGCATTTTTGGGATGAACGGGAAAGGCAGAACGCCATGTCGTAGACTCTCAACGAGTACAAACGCCTCTTTGAAGGAAGTCCTGATTGATTCGCCGTTCCGGGCGTAGCGGGTGTCTGGAATATCGTGTCTCAACATCCGTAAATTACTGGGTTCCGACTTGCGCCGGAATAACATCATATAGAGAATTAATCTGGCTTTTCCGTACATCTAGGTGCATCGGTCCGTGACCGCGCCTTAGTCACCCAGCCACGCGGCGGTTTCTGGGAAGAAGTGTGCGAGGCCTTCGAGTACGCCGCCGGCGTAGTTTCCGTTCATGCCCAGGAACGAGCCCTGCGCGAGGTAGAGCGCGTCGCGGTCTACGCTCTTGCTCACCGCCCGCAACGCGGCCTCACGGACATCCTGGGTGGCGTTGGCGACGAGTACGGATTGCATGCCGGAGGTGAGGACATCGAGGTCGTTGCCGCTGTCGCCGGCGAATAGGGTGCGCGCCGCCGGAATGTGCAAGGCGTCGATCAAAAAGCGGATGGCATGCAATTTGTTGGCTGATGCCGGTAAGATATCCAGCAGTCCCACATTGTTCAATTCATCGATGCTCCAGATGAGATTTGCTCGGATCTCGGCGTAGGTGAGCCTGAGCGTCATGTCCTCCATCAGAGCGGCATGATCCGTGTCCAGCGCTACGTAATAGCTGAGTTTGAAGGTGTTCTGCTTTTCCGCTTCCTGCAGGGTTAGATCGGTCAAATCGGCGAAAAGACCGGCAAGATCATCGTGCCGTTGCCCATTCCAATCCGCTGCGATATTACTCTCCCAGGCGTCCCAGACCTGCCAGTTACCGTCACGGCTTGCATATATTTTCGTGCCGACGTCGGTGATTGCGTAGTCGGGTTCCGGTAATTGATAGCTGTCGATGGCTTCGCGCAGCAATTCGCGGTGGCGGCCGCTGACGTAAGCCAGCTTGACCTCCGGCCGTTCGGCCACGCGTCGCAGTAACGCGCGGACCTGCGGCGACTCAGGTTGCGGACCATTGGGCAGCAGCGTTCGGTCCAGATCGCTGCACAGGAAGATAGTCGTTTTGGATGTTGTCATATGAGGGTAGTGCGGGCTTGGTCGAAGCAACAGCTTAATTGCCCTGGCAGTGAAGGTCAAAGCCGGGTGAACTGCGCGGAGGGCCTTTGCGTGGGTGGGCCGCGGTGTGACTTAGGTTTGAGCGGGGAAATCCCGTACCATGGTTGACTTCATGGCCGGTAAGTCACCCCGCCGCGGAGACGCATGGCCTCGGCGGCGGGGTGGCGCGCCGATTATCGTTAAATTGCCGGCATGGAATGCCGCCTTCCCAAAGTGACCCCGGAAAAGATGGCGATGACCAGTCCCACGATCACCATATTCGCCGCTGCGACCGTATAGGAGTGAAAACCCAATACCCAGGGCGAGGCAATCAACCACAGGCCCAGGATTAGATTGGTCCATTCTTCCCATTTCTTGGGTACGAACAAGGCCCAGGCGGCGAACACGACAACGGCGGCGCCGAAGACAATGGAGTTCCACGATGCGATAGTTTGGTCGGTATAAGGCCGGGCGGTGAAATACTGCAGCAGCCACGGCGAGAAGAACAGCCACAAACCGAGTACCAGGTTAAGCCAATCCTGCCAACGTGTTTTCATGAGGTGCCTCCTTTGATGTGCAGCGATACGATGTCCCGATGCTCATCCTGTTTTCCGATGTGCGCAGCCTAGAGCATGGGGGCAGGGTCGTCATTGATATATATCAAGCAAGAGACCTTGAATGGAGCATGATGAAATGCGTCATTCGAACACGGTGGATGGCGAATCCGCAAGCAAGCCTTTAAGGCAATGCTGACAAACTAAAAGATTGATTTTTGGGGGCTCTGGATCAGATATCGTGGAACAATACCAGGCTGGTGAAGGGCGACATGACGGCGGGAATTCGCAGGCTGAAGAAAGAACCCGGCGGGTATCCGGCGATTTTGGGCAGCGGCAGCCTGGTCGCGCAATTGGCGCAGGAGGGCTTAATCGATGAATATCAAATCGTGGTGAACCCCGTGGTGCTTGGCCAGGGGAAGACGATGTTCGACGGTATCGAGAAAAAGCTCAGTCTGCAGTTGACCAAGACCCGCAGCTTCGGCAACGGGGATGTCTTGCTGTGCTATGTGCCGCTAGGGTGAGGGTGAGAACCACTGAGGCTCGGCACAAGCGTCGCTCAGGCAAGTGGTCGTCGGCAGGATGGGCGCTCATGGCGGCTTTCGCTACGCTTGGGGCGGCTTAGCGGTGGCTACTGAACAATTTGAACTAATCGGGTAATTGATTGGTGAGCACTAAATAAGCATCAATTTGTCGTTCAACGCCATCCATCCGGACGGATCCTTGATGAGATTGTTCACATCATGTTTGCCGAAAATCCGGGTTACGCCGCGACGGGAAAATATCTCGTACATCATGTTGGATGCCGGGCCGATCTTGCCGCCCTGGCCGAATCGACCCATGCTGATGGCCTGCTCCTGGTAGGCGCGCCAGTGTATGTCGGCGGCCGTTGCTAAACAGGCCTTGGTCATGGTCAGTTTGATGCCCAGCTCCATGGCGGCGGATGCAATGTCCGATGCCAATCCCACCGCGCCGATCGGTATGGCGGACCCCACCAGTTGAGTGCCCCGCGCCCCGGCCTTTAAGGCCTTCATCTTGATCAGCAGATCTATCCATCCCGTCAGGGTTTCACTCTGTTTGTAGTTTGCCGCCAGAGCTCTAAGCTTATAGATGTGAGCGGAGGTGGAACCCAGCGCATTGCCGTGTTTTAAGATGCCCGCCACGTCGGCTTGGGTATATTGACTCGTGGCGGAACCCACCAGCCCCACACCCTTGCTGGCATAACCTATATGCTTTCTGTGCTTCAGGTATTTTTTCGTGGCGGAAGTGTCATTGTCTTCATGGCCATTGAAAACAAACCAGGGATTTGGCACCAAGCCGTCCCCCCCACCACCGGTTGCTTTGCTTTGTATGAATTTTGCGACCGTCGCGCCTTTGGATAGCGGGGTTCCCGCTATGCTATCGATAATACTGGCGGTGCCTTCTATGACATCCCAGAAGACAGAGGTCGTGTCTCGGCTTTTGGTGGCTTCTTTGCGTATTTGTGCGGCAACTGCCTCATAGTATGGGTCTGACATGTCGATCCAAAATAAAGGGTGAAAAATGGAGCATAAACGGCATTTATCCCAAAGTCTACTCGCCGCGGGATATGGGGGCAGGCCAGGCTTTTTGCGCAGCCCGATACGTATCTACGGCGCGGGTGTTGAACGATATAGATGATTGTGCCGTGTTGCCGGCAAGGCGTGCGGGGGTTTCGATTCGAGAAGGTATGCCCGCTGCCCGATCGGCCAGCATTATCGTTGTATGGACGTTACACCGGACGATACGTTAATGGTCTATTTTTTGTCAGATCTATTTTAACGCTCGCTAAATTGCCTCTTTGGACGTTAACATCTTGCGGAATCGCTGCGCTCCGGCTCGTATCCGAGGCGACGCGCGTCTTGGTATTCGGGTGTTCGGGAATGACTGAATGAGTTGGCAAGCGTGGTATACCCTGACGGTTGTGGCCGCCTGTTTCGGCGCGCTCAGCATGAGTCGTGCCGCCACGGACATGGTCATGATCGGCGGCGTGATGCTGCTGTTGCTGGCCGGTGTCCTGACCCCGGCGGAGGCGCTCGCGGGTTTGTCCAACGAGGGCATGGTGACCATCGGCATGCTCTATATCGTCACCAGCGGCGTGCAGGAGACCGGTGCCATGACCGGCATCCTAGCTCGATTGCTGGGTCGGCCGCGTTCCGTCGGGGTGGCGCAGCTGAGTCTCATGGCCCCGGTCGCCGGCGCCAGCGCCTTTCTCAATAATACGCCCTTGGTGGCCATGTTCATCGGCGCGGTGAGCGACTGGGCCAAGAAGAATCGCATCGCCCCTTCCAAGTTGATGCTCCCGCTCAGTTATGCCGCGGTGATCGGCGGTTCCACCACGTTGATCGGCACCAGCACCAATCTGGTCGTCAACGGCATGCTTATCAAGGAAACCGGACACAACTCTCTGGGCATGTTCGATATCGCCGTGGTAGGCGTGCCGCTGGCATGCGCGGTGATTGTCTTCGTGTGGTTGACCAGCCGCTGGCTGCTGCCGGACCGCCAGTCGGCCGTGGCTCAGATGGAGAGTTCGCGTTCCTATATCGTGGAGATGCTGGTGGACGTGGACAGTCCACTGGCAGGCAAGACTATCGAAGAGGCGGGTTTGCGTCACCTGCCCGGACTGTTCCTGATGGAGATCGAACGCGGGGCCAACAGTCTGCCCGCGGTGTCTCCGCAGGAGCGGCTCGAGGCGCGCGACCGCTTGATCTTCACAGGCCTGGCGGAATCGATCGTCGACCTGCAGAAGATTCGCGGACTGACCCCGGCGACCGATCAGGTATTTAAACTGCGGGCGGCCGGCGAACGTTGCCTGGTCGAGGCCGTGGTGTCCAACAGCTGCCCGCTGGTAGGGCACACGGTGCGCGAGGGCCGCTTTCGCACACGGTATAACGCCGCGGTGATTGCCGTTGCCCGTAACGGCGAACAGCTGCGCCAGAAGATCGGTGACGTCAAACTTCGCTCCGGCGATACACTGATGCTGCTCACCCATCCTGCCTTCGTCGATCAGCAGCGTAATTCGCGTGATTTTTATCTGGTCAGCACCGTCGAGAACTCTCGGCGGCCGCGTCATGAAAAGGCCGCAGTGGCGCTTGTGATCATCGCCGCCATGGTAGCCGCCGTGACCTTGGGCTGGACCAGCATGCTCACCGCCGCGATGGTGGCCGCCGCCGCGATGGTGATCACGGGCTGCACCACCAGCAGTACCGCGCGCCGGGCCGTGGACTGGCAGGTGCTGTTGACCATCGCCGCCGCGCTCGCCATCGGCAAGGCCTTGGAAAAGAGTGGTGCGGCGCAACATATCGCCGCCCAGATCACCGCCATCGGAGTGGGGGACCCATGGCTGGCGCTGGCGGCCGTATATGTGATCACGGTGCTGTTCACGGAACTGATTACTAACAATGCGGCGGCCGCGCTCATGTTCCCCATCGCCATCGCCACGGCGCACGCGCTGGGCGTCGATTTCATGCCGTTCGTCATTGCCGTGTTATTTGCCGCCTCGGCGAGCTTCGCGACTCCCATCGGTTATCAGACCAATCTCATGGTCATGGGGCCGGGCGGCTATCGCTTTACGGATTATCTGCGCGCCGGTATCCCGGTCTCGATCCTGGTCGGTATCATTTCACTCTCGTTGATCCCGATCTTCTGGCATTTCTAGGCAGAAGCGGGTAGAGGGTTTAGTAGTGGTTACGGCCAAACATAAACCCCGGGTTCGATTTGTGTGCGGCAATTAGATTTGTATAAAGTATCGAGCGTGACCGTAATTGGAGAATGAGTGATGCGCATCGTCGATCATGTCGGGCTTCTTGCACGCTACAACCACTGGATGAATGAGAAGATTTACGCTGCATGCGCCGGATTATCCGAGGAGAGCTTCCAGAGGGATCGCAAGGCCTTTTTCGCTTCCATCAGCGGCACGCTCAATCATCTGCTGGTTGCCGATACTGTATGGCTGAAACGTTTCGACTCTCATCCGCGCGGCTTTAAATCATTGCAAGCGCTGGCGGCGATGGAGGCTCCCGTCGCGCTTGATCAGATCATGGCGCCTTCTTTGCCGGAGTGGCACGCAATGCGCGCGCATTTGGATGAGATGATCGTTGCATGGTCGGCGGAGATGGTTGAGCAGGATCTGGATGTGGTGCTGGAATATCACACCATG
This sequence comes from uncultured Gammaproteobacteria bacterium, assembly GCA_963810615.1. Classification (GTDB taxonomy): domain Bacteria; phylum Pseudomonadota; class Gammaproteobacteria; order DRLM01; family DRLM01; genus JARRQJ01. The sequence goes on from CAWEOA010000007.1 coordinate 199,164, forward strand.
AACGGTGAGGCGCGCGAGAATAGGTTCGGCGATCTGGTGCTGCACTTGTTCAATCATCAGACCCACCATCGCGGCCAGGTCACTACCTTGCTCTCGCAAGAGGGCGTGGATGTGGGGGCGACAGACCTGCTGGTGCTTATGATCTAGGAGCGTTTGCAGCAATGAAATATCAGGGAAGTTGCCATTGCGGCGCGATCCGTTTCGAAGTGGAGGCGCCGGAGGACCTGGAGGTGGAGGAGTGCAATTGCTCGATTTGCACCAAGTCCGGCTATCTGCACTTAATCGTCCCCAAGTCCAAATTCCGCTTATTGAGCGGCGAAGATCATATTACGACCTATACCTTCAATACCGGTGTAGCCAAACATATCTTCTGTAGGGTTTGCGGCATCAAACCGTTCTATATCCCCCGTTCCAATCCGGACGGCTACGATATCAATGTTCGTTGTCTGGATACCCTTCCCCGCTCGATAAGCATCGCGCAATTCGACGGGCAAAACTGGGAACAGCATGCCCATACCCTCAGTCACAAGAGTGAAGAAGCATAACTTCTGCAGCAATACTCCGGGACGCCGTTATTACGCCAGCCGGTCGTCGGCCACATGGTAGCGTGGATCTTCCAATACGTTTACTTCTACCAAATCGCCCGCTTTGCTCAGCAGATCACGGCACTCGGGACTCAAATGACGCAAGTGCAGCGTTTTACCCGCAGCGATGTACTTATCCGCCAGGTTGTCGATGGCTTCAATGGCGGAATGATCCGCGACGCGTGAATTCTGGAATTCGACGATCACGTCGTCGGGGTCGCCGGCCGGATCGAACAGTTCCAGAAAACTTTTGACGGAACCGAAGAACAGCGGGCCGTTCAGCTCATATACCCGCGACCCGTTTTTATCGTCATAACGGGTGGCATTGATGCGCGTGGCGTGCTCCCAGGCAAACACCAGCGCCGACACGATTACGCCGATCACGACCGCGATGGCCAGGTCGGTGAACACTGTGATCACCGATACCAGCACCAGGACAAAGGCATCGGCGCGCGGGATCTTGCCCATGATCCGCAGGCACGACCATTCGAAGGTCGCAAGCACCACGACAAACATCACGCCGACCAGGGCGGCCATGGGGATGGCTTCGATCAGATGGGATGCGAACAGGATAAAACACAGCAGGAATAAGGCCGCCGCTATCCCCGACAGGCGCTGATGGCCACCGGAGTTCACGTTGATCATGCTCTGGCCGATCATGGCGCAACCTCCCATGCCGCCGAAGAATCCAGTGACCGTATTGGCGATGCCCTGGCCGACGCATTCCCGATTGCCCCGGCCACGGGTGTTGGTGACGTCATCGATAAGGCTCAGGGTCAACAGTGATTCGATGAGTCCTACCGCCGCCAAGATGACGGAATAGGGCAAGATGATCTTCAAGGTATCGAGATTGAACGGAATCGCGGGGATGTGAAACGACGGCCAGCCACCCTTGATCGATGCCAGATCACCGACCGTTTTGGTGTTGAGATCCAGTCCGATCACCAATAGCGTAACGACCAGTATCGCCGCCAAAGAGGCCGGGAAGGCGGTAGTGAGTTTCGGCAGGAAATAAATAATCGCCATGGTCAGGGCGACCAGTCCCAGAAAGATATATAGCGGTGTGCCACTCATCCATTCATGCTCGCCAGTGGGCAGCTTTACCTGAAAGTTGTGCAACTGGGCGAGAAAAATCACGATCGCCAGTCCGTTGACAAAGCCCAGCATGACCGGATACGACACCATGCGGATGAACTTGCCTAATCTCAGGATGCCCGCACCGATCTGGATCAGTCCCGTCAAGACCACCGTGGCGAACAGATACTCGACCCCGTGGTGCGCGACCAGAGAAACCATGACCACCGCCATCGCGCCCGTGGCGCCCGAAATCATGCCGGGACGGCCGCCGAAAATCGCGGCCAGTAGGCCGACCATGAAGGCCGCATACAGGCCCGCCAAGGGCTGTACACCCGCCACAAAGGCGAAGGCGACCGCCTCGGGCACCAGCGCCAGGGCCACGGTCAGCCCGGCAAGTATTTCGTTTTGGAAACAAACGCGATTGGCACAACCTAACTGAAACATCTACAACCTCGAGAAATCACAAGCGCAAAAAGGCCGTGGATAGTATCAGAAATCACCCCCGCTTAGAAATCCGATGCCTTAAGAGTGCAAAACGGGTGGGCCAGGGAGGGTAGTTTGTGCTGACCGATTATGGCCGAGGCAGGGCCATCTCTGCCCAGTGGTCGGCCCCATCAGCTGCGGTTCGGCAAGAATCTACTGAACGCTGCGAGCAGCGCCACGAACACCGCTATCGTCAACACCAGCCATTCCGCCGCGATGCCCGCGAACAGTACCGGTGCCTTCATCAGGGTGGTCATCAGGGAGTCCTGGTAGTAGAAAAACCATTGGTGGCCGGGCGGGAAGATCCAGGTGTGCAGTTTATAAAAGACGGTCTTGGCGCCGATCGCGAGAATCACGCTGATGGCCAGCAGGGTAATGGCGGTGAAATACACCAGCATTTTTTTCATCGGCGGTCTTGGCGCCGGTTTGATGCGTAATGACGCCCCGACGACGATGAACAGCAACGAGCAAGTCCAGCCGAACAGCTGGAAGGCGTGCACCAGTCGGGCCACATCCCGCAAGTGGACGATCTCCGGGGCGGTGAGCAGAAAATCGATAGGTTTGCCTGCGGCATCCCGGTAGTGAAGATTTTCAAGGCCGCGTCCGCCGTTTTCCACCGCGTGGAGGATGGCGGCGAACAGCCGGGCCTGTTCTTCGCCGGTGGTGTGTTCGAAGCCGTGGCGATAGCGGTTCTGAGGGGCGTAGACATGCACCGTGTCGTCGATATTCAGTACCTCGTGCCACAGCGGATAGAGAAAGTTGACGCTGCTCAGCGCATGCCAGGCGATAAACAGCGCGGTAAAGAAGGTGCTCACGATCAGCAGCGGCCACCGCAACTTGGTCATCGGCCGTTCCTTTCTTGCAGGTATCTCGTCACTGCATCCAAGGTTTCGTCGCGCAGTTCCGTCACGTCGGCCACCATTGGGTCGGCAGGCGTCCGCCTTGCATCAGGGCCAGCATGTCCATGCTCAATGCCACGGTCATGTGTACCGCCGCGCCGCCCCAAATGGAACGCGAGCGCAGTGCCAGAATGCCCAGCAACAAGCCGAACAGGATGGCGCCGGTCGCTTCAGGCCAGGGCTTGGCGAAGTGGATCATCATATAGGGTACGCACATCACGAAGACTGCATTGGCGCCGAAGGCGGGCCGGCAGGCATGGAGCAGAAAGCCGCGGAAGAAAAATTCGAGGAATACGAATTGGCTGAGATATACCAGTTCCCAGGCCAGCAGGTCGAAGCCGCTGCGGAAGGCCAAGCGGTAAAAGGGATAGGTGTCGAGGAAGGCCCGGCTGAAGCTGGCGAAGTAGGCAAAGCAGACAATGGGAGCGGCCAGCGCCACATACCAGAAGAGATAATCACCCGTCTTCTCCAGCCGTAGACCGTTGTCCAGCACCTGCTGCTTGAGTGCGAATTTTATGACCAGGAAAGGAATAACCACATAACCGATCAGGTGAATAAACCCCCACCACATGTTGGTGTATAGATCGAAGAAAGGGTCGCGACGCAGCGCCGGCAGGAAACCGGCCCCTTGATGCGTGGCCGCGGCGTAGAACTCCAGGATAGCCTGAAAGGTTGTGGCGAACTTCATGTAGTGGATAAACAGCAGGCAGACCGCCGCCGTCACCAGCGCGATGGCGGGGGCGGTGTCGAATTTTCCCGGCGGAGCAGGGCGGCGCTCCGCCTCCTCGTCGATTTCCTGGAGGACGAGATACAGATTCCGCGGATGGAAGCGTTGCAGCCAGCTCTTCATATATTAATTCTACATCGTGATCATAAGAGGCAATTGTTTCTGCCGCTGTAATCCGATTTGCTCCTCCCTGTCCCTAATTGCCCGGGCATAAGAAGGAAGGGCCATATGGATGCGACCATAATACTCGAATTCCGCGTCTCTCTTATTGTTTTCCGGGAAGACTAGATTTGTTCAGCAATTTTTGTTTTGTATCATAATCGACATCATAGAAGCGGTGAGACGGCGCCGATGGGTGGAGGGGGTATGCGGACCTGACAAGCTGCTATGCTCTCAGCTGCACTGGACGTCTTCGTTGAGCAAGGAGATTCTTGATGACGGCACACGTTTTTTTCCTTCAATTAATGGCCATCCTGATCGCTGCGCGCTTGTTCGCCGAGCTCGCGGTGCGACTGCAGGTGCCGGCGGTGATCGGTGAGCTGTTGGCGGGTGTGGTATTGGGTCCCAGCGTGCTGGGTTGGCTGGATCTCAACGATCCCATCCGTCTGCTGGCGGAAATCGGCATCATCATGTTGCTGTTCGAGGTGGGGCTGGAGACCGATGTGGGGCGCTTGATCGCCACCGGCCTGAGATCACTGTGGGTCGCGACGCTGGGATTCATCCTGCCGTTTGCGTTGGGCTTCGCCGTCAGTTACTGGTTGTTCGATCTGTCCTTGCTGGCGGCCTTGTTCGTAGGCGGGACGCTGACCGCCACCAGCATCGGCATTACCGTGCGGGTGCTCACCGATTTGAAACGCCAGCACAGCCGCGAGGCACAGGTGGTGCTGGGGGCGGCAGTACTGGACGATGTGATGGGCGTGGTGTTGCTGGCGGTGCTTTATGAGTTTTATCTCGGTGGCGGCATCAATCTGGTCAATGCCGGAAAGGTCGCCTTATTCGTTGGCATATTTTTTATCCTGGCTCCGTTGGTGGCCAAGCTGATCTCGCTGCTCATCAAGCGTGTAGAGTCGGCAACTGAGATTCCCGGTTTGATTCCCACCACGATAGTGGCCCTGGTGCTGTTCTTCGCCTGGTTGGCCCACGCCATAGGGGCGCCGGAATTGCTGGGCGGGTTTGCCGCCGGCCTGGCCCTGTCGCGGCGATTCTTTTTTCCCTTGGGTATAGCGATACGTGCCGACCCGGATTTTGCCCACCGTATCGAAGGGCAGATGAGCCCCATCATTCATCTGTTTACGCCGATCTTTTTTGTCTCCGTGGGCTTGTCGCTCAACCTGCGGGAGATCGATTGGTCGTCTACCTTTATCTGGACGTTCTCGCTAAGCGTGTTTGCCTTGGCGATGCTGGGGAAACTGGTGGGCGGCCTGGTCAGCGGCGAAAAGGGTTTGCGTGCACTGATCGTCGGTCTGGCCATGTCGCCGCGCGGCGAAGTGGGGCTGATCTTCGCGGAGCTGGGGCGGACCTCGGGCATCATGAACGCCGAGCTGTACGCCGCCACGGTGATCGTGATCGTGTTCACCACCTTTCTGCCGCCACTGGTCATCAAGGGACTTTACCGCCGTTATGGGCAGGTTCTCGATGCGCCGCCGTGATCTGTTAAGGGTGGTGTCTTTATTCTTTAAGGTGATAATCTGCCGCTATGAGGAACACCGGCACATTCATCACATGCGCCTTGATTCTTGCCGTTTTATTACTGGGCATGCAGGCGGCGCACGCCGCCGAGGTATTTGCGCCCCGCTTTGATCTGCCGGCGCTGGACGGCAAACGGTATACCGACCGCTACCTGGAGGGGAAGCCGACCCTGGTGGTGTTTTGGGCGTCATGGTGCCCGGTTTGCCAAGTGGAATTGCCCAAGCTCCATGCGCTGTTCGATACGGCGCGCGGCAGGGGGCTGCAGGTGCTCGCAATAGGCTTTGCAGACGATCCGGACAAGATCCGCCGCTACGTGCAAAGTCATGGTGAGATCTTCGATTTTCCCGTACTCTACGACAGCGGAGATGCGGTGGCGAAGCGTTTCGGTGTCGTCGGCACGCCGACGATCTACCTGATCGACAGGCACGGCAAGATCGAGTACGTAACCTGGTTGATCGAAGACCCGGCGCTTGAGGATAAATTGGAAAAGCTTTTGGCGGTCCCTCGGCCAAGCAGGTCGGAGGCATTGAATGCCTATCAAGCCTTGCCCGAATCTGAATGATTTTGCCGGTCGTTTTTCCCCCGTGGCGAAGCTGTTCACTGCATGCGGCGGGGTCGCAGCCGTTTAAAACAGGAATGGATTCTGTCGTCCGCGGCTGAAGCGCAGCACGGCGCACTTTCGCGGGCTAGAGCGACACGGCGTACAGTCCGATCCGTTGCTGCCGTTATTGAGATTCATGACATTCACGCAATCCAAAAGGAGTTGGGCCATGAGACGTTTGCTGCTGCTGGGGGCACTCATTCCCTGCGTTGCGGGCGCCGCGAATTGGCAGCAACTGTTCAGCGATTATGAGTACAGCGTGGCTGTTGATACGGGCAGCATCCAACGCTCCGGCGGCCTGACTAAGGCCTGGGTGCGGCAGCATTTCGTTAAAGCAAGAAATTCCGGGGCCGACGCCTACAATATCCTCAACGGGCTTAATTCGTTTGATTGCAAGAAGAAGAGAGTGAGCCTGTTGCAGGTCGACGTCTTTTATGACGACAGGGCGGTGGATTCGTATACCCCCAATCAATCGGGCGGGAATCGCCCCATAATCCCCGGCACCGTCGAGTATTTCGCCTACCGGTATCTGTGCCCGTCCAAAGCCAAGTGATATCTGACGCGTCGCTTCGCGATTGATGTGGATGGCTGGTAATATTACCCGGGGTTTATTGATACTATCTGTTATCCCCGGGTAATATTGACCGCATCTGCGCCTAGGCGGAAGACAGCCAAACGCGTTTATTTATAATAATAGGGCATACGCAAAGGAGAACAATATGGCAAGCGTCGGTTACCACGAACCCATTGAGGAATTGTCCCAGGAGACGCGCGACATGCATAGGGCTATCGTGTCGTTGATGGAAGAGCTGGAAGCCGTCGATTGGTATAACCAACGCGCCGATGCCTGTAAAGATCCCGAACTCAAGGCCATCCTTGAACACAACCGTGACGAGGAGAAAGAGCATGCCTCCATGGTGCTGGAATGGATTCGCCGCAAGGATCCGACGTTTTCGAAAGAGTTGAAGGATTATCTGTTCACCGACAAACCCATTGCGCACAAATGAGCGCGGGGCGCAGCACGACCCTTGAGGCCGGATCGCCTTGCACGGCGTGCGGATAGGGTCTGCTGATCTTTGCGCCTATCTTTTGCGAATCACCTGCACGCCGTCGCGGATGGTCAATAACACGTTTTCCACGCGCTCATCCCCAGTGAGGGTCCGATTGAGTTCTGCTACAGCGTGGGCGGCTTCGTCTTGCGGGTCCAATACCCGCCCGGCGAGGAACATGTTATCGATGACGATTAAGCCGCCGGGTCGGGTGCGCTTGAGGACTTCCTCGTAGTAGTGCGGATAGCCTTTTTTGTCCGCGTCTATGAATGAGAAATCGATAGCTTCGTCGATGCGGCTTATGGTCTCCAGGGCCGGTCCCATTTTTATTTCGATCTTGTCGCCATAGGGGCTGGCGTCAAACGCGGCTTGCGCGATGGCGCGTGCCTCGGGGTCGATATCGCAGGTGATGAGTCGGCCTTCGTCCGGCAGACCTTCCGCCATGGATAAGGCGGAATAACCGGTGAACATACCGATTTCCACCACCAGGCGGGGTTGAGCGATCTGCACCAACAGTTTGAGCAAGCGCCCCTCGATGCGCCCGGTCAGCATCTGAGGATAATCGGTCAATTCATGGGTGGTGGCTATGAGTTTGAGGAGCAGTTCAGGTTCCGAGCGGGTGTGCTGGTGCGCGTATTCCTGGATATCCTTGTCAATAAATCTACTCACAGCTCTCTCCTTCGGGCTGAGTGGGGCGTCGTCGGCGTCGCAGGATGCCTCAATTCAGTAGACTGCATTATGTCGCTAGTATATTCAATACCGGCTCCGGCGGGATTGATCAGCGGGGCGGGGAAGCATAATGTGCGATGGAGCACGAGCGACGGATAGCCGCATGGAAACCTTACGTCAGCTAAACACTGTAGATCATGCCCGCGTAACTTACCTCTGCCGCCGAGGAGTGGCCGACCATGGATACGCCCCGCTGCTGTTGATCCACGGTGTAGCAAGTAATATGACGCGCTGGTCGGAATTTGCGGAGCGAACGGTGCTGACGGCGACGCATGACATCATTAGTATCGATTTGCGCGGCCATGGACGGTCGCTGTACCGCGGCCGCGTCGGCTTGGAAATCTGGTGTGACGATATCGCCGCCGTGTTGCGCCAGGAAGGTCATCAACGGGCGATCCTGGTGGGCCATTGCTTGGGCGCCAACGTGGCTATGATGTTCGCGGCGCGCTATCCGCACCAGACCCATGGTGTGGTGCTGATCGAACCCATGCTCCGCCAGGCCCTTATGGGAATGCTGCGTCGCCTGAGCCGGATGGTGCTGCCGGTCAAGGCGCTGATCGCCGTCATCCTGCTGCTCAACCGCCTGGGTATTTACCGGCGCCATCTGGCGGCGCTCGATCTGTATGAACTCGACAAGATCTTTCGTGCCCGGTTGGGTGAACCCGGCGGTGACCGGGCCCTGGTGCGGCGTTATGCCTCGCCGTGGCACGACCTCAAGACCATGCCCAGTGCCAATTTTCTGCAGGACATATTGGAGGTGATCCGTCCCTTATCCCTGGACAAGATCCGGGCGCCGTCTCTCGCCTTGCTGTCCACCGGCCATACCTTTGTCGATCCCGCGATGAGCGCCGCTTTGTTGTCGAGTTTGTCCCAGGGGGAGGTCCACACGCTGGACGCGGAACATTGGATACCGACTGAGCAGCCTCAGGCGATGCGCGAATTGATCGAGGCGTGGGTCACGACCGTGACGTCACAGTTAAACGGCGTTAAGACATGAAAAACGTCGTGCACCGCGGTAAACAAGCCGGGTGTCGGGGTTTGGAAAGAGTTGGGTTTAGATTGCTTCAGGGACGGGCGCGTTTGGCGCCCGGGTCAGGGTCCCTAACAGGGTGCGTTGCAATACCAGGGCGTCATTGCTGGCACGATGGCGCACATTCTTCAGGCCGCGCAGGGCTGCCGCCTTTTCCGTGTGCCAGTAATCAAGGTGATCCTCCTGCAACAGGCAGCGCAGGGATTCCACGCGAAAACGCCGCGGTAGTCCCGCCGTGTCGAATAGCAGCGCCAGCCATGACTGATCGTGCCCCCAGGCATCGCTGTAAACCATCTTGTACAGCAGCAATTCATTGAGCTGTTCGGCCACTTCACTCACCGAGTGGCCGTGGCTCATCAGCAAGTCACGGGAGATGCCGTGCATGGCTTCCGCCTCGGCGTCCCAGTGGGTCCAGTCGGCGGCGGGGCGGATCAGGAAACAGCGGGTGCTGCCGTCCTCCAAGGCTACGCCCACTTCGATAGGATAACTGCCGTGACCGAATCCGGAGGCCTCGAGGTCGATGACGACCGGAGCATGGTGGGGAATCCTGTTGAGCATGGCGACTGTCCGTTCACGGCTGGAGGCAATGGGCTTAAGGCGCGGTCACGCTACTCCATGGCAGATTCCCGGGAATAACGGAAAAATATCACGCTCCTTCCCGCGCATATACCATGGTTATATGCGCGAGGATCGCGACCATATTAACCAACGGCGCCCACATCGCCAAGCTGATTGTTCAAGAGGATGTGCTTCGCGGCTTTTTTATACGTGACATTGGCGGCGCAGCGGCGATAATGGCCCCATGAATGATTTTGACCGGGAAATCAGCGAGGCGTTGTTGGCGGTCGAGGCAGAGCTGCGGTTCTTATCGCTATGGGAGACCGAGCCGCCTCCGGCCGAAGATTTGCTCAGCGATCAGCCGTTTTGTTGCGACACCTTGGACTTTCCGCAGTGGGTGCAATGGATCTTGTTGCCGCGCATGTGGAATATCGTCGAACAAGCCGGTCCGTATCCCGCGCGCTGCGGTATTCATGCCTATGCCGAAGAGTGGGCCGTGAATCAGGGCGCCGACAGTCTGGATTTGCTGCGCCACATTAAGCGCTTGGACGACTTGATCGAGAGGCGTTCCGCAGGCGGACAGCATTAAGTCATTACCAGGTGCCGGCGTGCCGAGTAAGTTGATGAAGAACTGCTGGATCAGCTGATGGTCCTGCCGGGGACTGATCGCGTCCGATACGGGCATGACAGCCCGGCCCGTGCACTGTTATGCTTGCCGCTTGGGGTCGAAGTCGTTGTTTATTTAAAATTTTAGGGGGTTAGCTTGACACGAGTCGCAATTACCGGCGCCGCGGGGCGCATGGGCCGCAGCCTGGTGGAGGCCTGTCACAACACGGTCGGCTTGAGTCTGGCTGTGGCGGTGGAGCGTGCCGGCAGTTCCGTGATCGGCGTCGATGCCGGTGAGCTCGCCGGCATCGGCAAGCTGGGCGTGCTCGTCTGCGATACGCTGCGGGCAGAGGATTTCGACGTGCTGGTAGATTTTACCCGCCCGGAAGTGACCTTGAGCAATCTCGCCGTTTGTCATCCCGCCCGTAAGAAGATGGTGATCGGCACCACCGGTTTTACACCGGAGCAGCGTAACACCCTGATCGATGCCAGTGCCGAGATGGCCATGGTGGTGGCGCCCAATATGAGCGTGGGCGTGAATCTGTGTTTCAAGTTGTTGGAGACGGCCGCCAGGGTGTTGGGGGATGAGGTGGACATCGAGATCATCGAGGCTCACCACCGCTACAAGGTGGATGCGCCGTCCGGCACGGCATTGCGCATGGGGGAGGTGGTTGCGAACGCACTGGGCCGGGATTTAAAGGCCCAAGCTGTTTACGGTCGCGAAGGACACACCGGCGAACGGGATCGCCAGACCATCGGTTTTGCCACGGTGCGCGGCGGGGATATCGTGGGTGATCACACCGTGATGTTCGCCGGGATCGGCGAGCGTGTCGAGATCACCCACAAGGCCTCCAGCCGCATGACCTTCGCCGCCGGCGCCATGCGCGCCACGGGCTGGGTCATGGGACAAGACAGTGGTCTTTACGATATGCAGGACGTGTTGGGCCTGCGCTGAAGGTACTCAGCTTTCAACAAAGCATCATCAGTCCTGCTCAAATTCCATACTGTCACTCGAGCGTGAACGAGAAATCTTATAATGTGCGGATTGAAACGGTATTCCTGCAAACGCCCTGCATGACTGAAAGATGATTTATGCATGCCGAGCGATAGGTAGTTGCGACGATTGATATTTATCAATCACCGTACTGCAAGCGATCACCACGATAAAAAAAGTAACGAACCATCCGCGCAAAATACGGTCTTTAGGAGTGCATCAGGTTCAATTTATTGAACAGGAGGGCTCCGACATGAAATATTTCATCGTCATGATTGCTCTTGCGGGTTTGACTACCACCTCGATCACGGCCGGCGCAATGCCGCGACAACATTGTGATTGCGACTGCATCCCCACTACGGTCTCTGCTTCGGTCTTGAACGAATTATCCCGACCGGTGGGGAATGCCATGGATTCCGAGACCGGTGCTCCACGCTGGGAGCATGCGCAAGCTATTGCCGAGCGGGATCGGGAGTACAGCGCGCTTGAGCACAAAAACAAGGGGCGCTACGATCAGGACTATCGCGTGGCATCCCCTCTGATCGATGCGCAGTACGACATCACCAGTGCAGAGATAGCGCAGGTAGTGTTGCGCAAGGTGCAGCCGGCGACCCAGGATATCGGCGCTGCGCAGAGCGAGCTCAGCAAGGCATTGCAAGCGGCGCTACCCAAACAGCGCCCGAAGCTCATCCCCTTGTGGGATCAGCTGCAACGCGTCGATCTGGCCAGCACGCTGTGTCACGGCCAATCCCGCGGCGAAGACCGCTTCCAGTATGAGCGGCTCAAGGCGTCGCTGAGCCGGGAGATCCACATGCTCTAGACCTTGTTCACGACGACTATTGCGCCAGGTAATAATCCAAGTTTCGAAAGGTGATGCAAAAAGGGGACAGATCAGATTTGAACTAAGGACGTTTCGCCTCTGAAAACTGTTGTTAACCCTCTAGACTAGATATAAAGTATAAAGAAAATTACTGTACAGTTAGAGGGGTATTGATGGGTTCGGCGGAGCGGCGGTATAACGATCTCGTATCGAGGGCGGCGACGGGTGACGGGTGGCTGCGTCCGATACTTTCGTGGATGGCCAGGATTGTGGTGATGGCCGCCATGTGCCTGGCCGTGCAGACGCCGGCACATGCCGCGATTCCCAACTCCGTTTCCATCACCTCTTCTGTCAATACCGTCGTATCCGGTGAAAGGTTTCAATTGATGGTCTCGGTCACTGCTTCGCCGGGGAGTGGGTCGCCGACCGGTACCATTACGCTATATGATGGTACGAAGCAGCTCGGTGTATTCGATATTGTCGAGACAAGTGACGCTTCGACTCAGATGCTGCTTACGGTGACACCGCAGCTGGCGGCGCCGTATACCATGGCCTTATAGTGGAGACAGTTCGTTTGAACCGGGAATATCGCCGACCCTGAGCGTTAATGTCGCTCAGAGTGCCGCGCCGGATGTAATTCAAGTGATGTGGATTGGCCAGCAGGTGTCATCTTCTGGGACCTTTGGGACGACGTCGTACTTTAACGGAGATACTTCTTCCTCCGCCGTAAGTTATTTCAATCCAACGGTAGCAGGCTCTTGTTTCTTTTGTGATCCAGTTACCGTGGCGCTTGCTGCAACTCCTGATACGGTTGCCGAAGGTCAGGATGTAGTGTTGCGGGCTTCAATTGCTGTGGGATTTCCGCCCCCGGTTTTTGCGGCAGTCCAGCCTGGTTACCCCAGGGGTACCGTGACCTTCCGTGAGGGCGCCACCGTCCTGGGGAGCGCGGATTTGACCAGCGTGACGGACAGCAGCGGTAAGGCGACCTTCCAAGCAACATTGACCTTGTCCACGCTCTCGCCGGGCGAGCATCGCATTACGGCGGATTACGGTGGTGATGGAACGCATTCAGCGGGCAGTTCTCCGGAGCTGCCGGTGACGGTCTATGTCCAGTCGTCCGCACTGCCGGCGGTCTCGGTGCCGGTGGTGCCACCTGTGGCTTCCTTCAGCGGACCCACCGCAACGGGCAGCGGTATGAGCAAAGTAGAGCTCAGTGGCGGCGGTGAGGAATGCGCGTTCAGCAAGTCCGCCTATCTGCCGGCACCGAACAATGCCAACTCCACGGTCGGTGCGTTGACCGACCCCGCTCAGATCAGTTTCCCCGATGGTTTAGTTGATTTCACGGTGAGCGGCTGCGTCGGGGGATCTACTCTTGACTTCACCCTGACCCTGCCCAGCGCGGCGCCTGTCGGTGCAACTTTGTATAAATACGGCCCAACCTTCAGCGATGCGACGCCGCATTGGTACTCTTTCCCGGCCAGCTTTGACGGCAAGACCGTTACCTTCAGTATCACCGATGGTGGGCTGGGTGACGATGATTTAACTGCCAACGGCGTCATTGTCGACCCCAGTGGCGTGGCTGTTCCTGGGGTGACGGCGGGCGATACGAGCTCGCCAACGCCGAGTGCGGCGACCGCAAATTCCCCTTTATCGGGTGGAGGGAGCGTCGATCCCTTGAGTCTGGGGATGCTGCTCATCATCAGTTTGCTCGCGCGCATGCACCTTCTTCGTGCGTGCGTCTGCCCTGCGCGACCGCTTACATAGGGCGTAGGAAATTCCACGGCTTACGTGGACACCACCCCGGTGCTTACGCTACAATTCTGTCCTGCATACAGTTGTAGTCTGTCCGTTTTATAAGCGGGAGGCGGCTTTACAAAGCTCCCTCCCGCTTTGTATATGCACATCCGGAGGTTAGCGTGCGTTACTCAGCCCTGTTGGCCTTAGAAGACGGGACGGTCTTTCGCGGGGAGGCCATTGGTGTCTCGGGGCAGACCGTCGGCGAGGTTGTATTCAATACCTCCCTGACCGGTTATCAGGAAATCCTCACCGATCCATCTTATTGCCGCCAGATCGTCACCCTGACCTATCCGCACATCGGCAATGTCGGTACCAATAGCGAAGACGAGGAGTCCGGTCGGGTGTTCGCCAGCGGTCTGGTGGTGCGCGACGTGCCGGCGGTGAGCAGCAGTTGGCGTTCGCAGGAATCCTTGCACGATTATCTGCAGCGCAACGCCGTGGTGGCCATCGCCGGCATCGATACCCGCAAGCTCACCCGCATCCTGCGGGAGAAGGGGGCACAGAACGGCTGTATCGTGGCGGGTGAAGATTTGGATGAGCAGGCGGCCGTCGCCGCGGCGCGCGGTTTCTCCGGTTTGAAGGGTATGGACCTGGCAAAGGTGGTCAGTGTCGAGGAATCGTATGCATGGTTGCAGGGCAGTTGGACGCTCAAGGGCGGCCTACCCGAGACGCCGCGGCCGGTGGAGGAGTATCTGTTCCATCACGTGGTGGCCTATGACTACGGGGTGAAGCGCAATATCCTGCGCATGCTGGTGGATCGCGGTTGCCGTTTGACCGTGGTGCCGGCGCAGACACCGGCGGCCGAGGTGTTGGCCCTCAAGCCCGATGGGGTATTCCTGTCCAATGGTCCCGGCGATCCGGAACCCTGCGACTACGCCATAGCCGCGATTCGCGAGATCATTGCCGCCGGTCTGCCGGTGTTCGGCATCTGCTTGGGCCATCAGTTGTTGGGTTTGGCCAGTGGCGCCCGCACCGTGAAGATGAAGTTCGGCCACCACGGCGCCAATCATCCAGTCCTGGACATCGCCGCCAATCGAGTGATGATCACCAGCCAGAATCACGGCTTCGCGGTGGATGAGACCAGTCTGCCGGCCAATGTGCGGGTGACGCATCGCTCGCTGTTCGACGGCAGTCTGCAAGGACTGCACTACACCGACAAGCCGGTGTTCGGTTTCCAGGGCCACCCGGAGGCCAGTCCCGGGCCCCATGATGCGGCGAACCTGTTCGACCACTTTATTCGCTTGCTTAAGAACTATAAGCAATCCGCTAAATCACCTGAAGAATATGCCTAAACGTACTGATATAAATAGTGTCCTTATCATTGGCGCCGGTCCGATCGTGATCGGCCAGGCCTGCGAGTTCGACTATTCCGGCGCTCAGGCCTGTAAGGCGCTGCGCGAAGAGGGCTATCGCGTCATCCTAGTGAACTCCAATCCCGCCACCATCATGACCGACCCCAATATGGCGGATGCGGTTTATATCGAGCCGGTGCAGTGGCAGACCGTGGCCAGGATCATCGAAAAAGAACGGCCTGACGCCGTGCTGCCCACCATGGGCGGGCAGACCGGCCTGAACTGCGCCCTGGACCTGGCCAAGCACGGCGTCCTGGAGCAATTCGGGGTAGAACTGATAGGCGCTTCGCGGGATGCCATCGATATGGCAGAGGACCGCGAGCGTTTCCGCCATGCCATGAGCGATATTGGTCTGGAGACGCCGCGCGCCGCCATCGCTCACAGCATGGAAGAGGCTCTGCAGGTCCAGGCGCAGATCGGATTTCCCACCATCATCCGTCCGTCCTTTACCTTGGGCGGCAGCGGCGGCGGCATCGCCTATAACCGTGAAGAATTCACCGAAATCTGCGGCCGCGGGCTGGATCTGTCGCCGACCAATGAGCTACTCATCGAGGAATCGGTGTTGGGATGGAAAGAGTTCGAGATGGAGGTGGTGCGCGACCACCAGGATAATTGCATCATCATCTGCTCCATCGAAAACTTCGATCCCATGGGCGTGCATACCGGTGATTCCATTACCGTGGCGCCGGCCCAGACCCTGACCGACAAGGAATATCAGATCATGCGCGATGCCTCCATCGCGGTGTTGCGCAAGATCGGCGTGGATACCGGCGGTTCCAACGTGCAGTTCGGCATCAATCCGAATGACGGACGCATGGTGGTGATCGAGATGAATCCCCGCGTATCGCGGTCCTCGGCCCTGGCCTCCAAGGCTACCGGCTTTCCCATCGCCAAGGTGGCAGCCAAGCTGGCGGTGGGCTATACCCTGGATGAATTGAAGAACGATATTACCGGCGGCGCCACGCCCGCGTCTTTCGAGCCCAGCATCGATTATGTAGTGACCAAGGTGCCGCGCTTTACCTTCGAGAAATTCCCGGAAGCGGATCCCATGCTCACCACTCAGATGAAGTCGGTGGGCGAGGCCATGGCCATCGGTCGCACCTTTCAGGAATCCCTGCACAAGGCCTTGCGCAGCCTGGAGACCGGCGCCGAGGGCTTCAATGAGAAGCTGGATCTGGCCGCCGAGGGTGCTATGGACGATCTGCGTCATCACTTACGGACGCCGGGGCCGGAGCGCATCTGGTACGTGGGTGATGCCTTCCGCGCCGGCATGACGGTGGAGCAGATCTTTGCCTTGAGCTACATCGATCCCTGGTTTTTGGCGCAGATCGAGGAGCTCATCAAGCTTGAGGAGAAGGTGAAGACTAAGACCCTTTCTCTTGATAAAGATGGTTTTTATTTTCTAAAGCAAAAGGGCTTCTCCGACCGGCGGCTGGCCGCTCTGCTGGGCAGCTCCGAACAGACGGTGCGCGAGCAGCGCCAGAAGCTGGGTGTGCGCCCGGTGTATAAGCGGGTGGATACCTGCGCCGCGGAGTTTGCCTCTACCACCGCCTATATGTATTCCACCTATGAAGAAGAGTGCGAGGCGCAGCCCACTAGCCGCGAAAAAATTATCGTGCTGGGCGGCGGTCCCAACCGCATCGGTCAGGGTATCGAGTTTGACTATTGCTGTGTCCATGCCGCCCTGGCGCTGAGCGAAGATGGATACGAGACCATTATGGTCAACTGTAATCCGGAGACGGTGTCCACCGATTACGATACCTCCGATCGTCTCTATTTCGAGCCGCTGACCCTGGAAGACGTGTTGGAGATCGTGCAGTTGGAGCAACCCAAGGGCGTGATCGTACAGTACGGCGGCCAGACGCCCTTGAAGCTGGCCCGCGCCCTGGAAGCGGCGGGTACGCCCATCATCGGTACTTCTCCGGATTCCATTGACCTGGCTGAGGATCGCGAACGCTTCCAGCAGATGATCCATAAGCTCAAGCTGGTCCAGCCGGCCAATGCCACCGCCCGTGATGCCGATGAGGCGGTGCGGCTGGCCACTGAGATCGGTTATCCCCTGGTGGTGCGGCCTTCGTATGTGTTGGGCGGGCGTGCCATGGAGGTGGTGTACGGCGAGGATGACCTGCGCCGCTACATGCGCGAGGCGGTGCAGGTTTCCAATGAATCGCCGGTACTGCTGGACCGCTTCCTCGACAACGCCGTGGAGCTGGACGTGGACGCCATCTGCGACGGCAAAGAGGTGTTGATCGGCGGCGTCATGGAACATATCGAACAGGCCGGCGTGCACTCCGGTGATTCGGCTTGTTCGCTGCCGCCTTATACCTTGAAGCCTGAGATGCAAAAGCAGCTGCGCGAGCAGGTGCGCAAGATGGCGCACGAGCTTAACGTGGTGGGGTTGATGAATACCCAGTTCGCCATCCAGGACGATGTGATCTACGTCATCGAGGTCAACCCGCGCGCCTCGCGTACCGTACCCTTTGTCTCCAAGGCCTGCGGGCTGTCATTAGCCAAGATCGCGGCGCGCTGTATGGTAGGCAAGACCCTGGCCAAGCAGGGCATCACCCATGAGGTGGTGCCGCCGTATTATTCGGTGAAGGAGGCGGTGTTTCCCTTCATCAAGTTTCCGGGGGTGGATCCCTTGCTCGGACCGGAGATGAAATCCACGGGTGAGGTGATGGGTGTGGGGGCGACCTTCGCCGAGGCCTTCGCCAAGGCGCAGTTGGCGGCGGGCGTGGTGCTGCCGCGCAGCGGCAAGGCATTCGTCAGTGTGCGCGACGCCGATAAACCGCGGGTAGCGGTCATGGCGCAGCGACTGGTGGAACGGGGCTTCGAGCTCTATGCCACCAGCGGTACCGCGGTGGTGCTGGAGGCGGCGGGCGTGGTCTGCCAGCGCATCAACAAAGTCACCGAGGGCCGTCCGCACATCGTGGACATGATCAAGAATAACGAAGTAAGTTTGATCATCAATACCGCAGAGAGCAAGCAGGCGATCAAGGATTCTTACGCGATTCGCCGTGAGGCCTTGCTGCGTAAGGTAAGCTACACTACTACTATGGCCGGCGCCGATGCCACCAGTTTGGCATTACAGTATCTGGATGCGGTGGAAGTCCGGTCGCTGCAACAGCTACACAAGGAAATCACCTAATGAGTAAAGTACCTCTTACCGCGACAGGTGCCGTGAAACTACGCGAGGAATTACAGCGCCTCAAGTCCGAGGAGCGCCCGCGCATCATCAATGCCATCGCGGAGGCGCGTGCCCACGGCGACTTGAAGGAGAACGCGGAATACCATGCCGCCAAAGAGCAGCAATCTTTTATCGAGGGTCGTATTGCCGACATCGAGAATCAATTATCCCATGCCCAGATCATCGACGTCACCACTTTGAACGCCAGCGGCAAGGTAGTGTTCGGTACCACCGTGGACCTGGTGGATGAGGGCAGCGGTGACCAGGTCAGGTATCAGATCGTGGGTGATCTGGAAGCAGATATTAAACAGGGTAAGATCTCCGTGAGTTCACCCATCGCCCGTGCCTTGATCGGCAAAGAGGAAGGAGACGTGGCGGTGGTCAAGGCCCCTAGCGGTGACCGTCATTACGAGATCATAGCGGTGCATTACATCTAGGTTTGCGGCTGCAGGCTGATAGCTGAATTCTATGCGTCCTATCAATATCGGCGAACGAATTATTCTCACCTTGTGGGTCGGAGGGCTGTGGGCCATCGGGTTTCTCGCGGTACCGGTGTTGTTTCATACGCTGGATGATCGCACTCTGGCGGGTCAGTTGGCCGCACCCATGTTCACCCTCATCAATGGTATAGGCTTGGCCTGCGGCGCCTTGCTGCTCCTGAGCGCGGCCATGGGCGAGGGGCGCGCCTGGTATCGCAGCTGGCGGGTTGGCGTGATCGCCATCATGATGGTGGGCATGGCGGTGATTCTGTTCGTCATTCAACCGCAGATGGCGGCCCTCAAAGTACAAGTGGTGCCGGGTGGAGCCTTGGGCCCGCAGTTCGGACGCCTGCATGGAATTTCTTCGGCCATCTATCTGTTGGTGAGCGTGCTGGGACTGTTGCTGGTGGCGGCGTCGGGAGGGCGTCGCGGCTCGCCGTGAGTTAAGGGTTGTCTTAACTCGGATGTGAAAGACTTAAATCTCACCGCAAAGATGCAAAGGACGCAGTGAAACAATTATTGAATAAGTCTTTGCGCTTTTCGCGTCTTTGCGGTGAGTGAGTATTTTAGAGTTTACTTGGGAACCGCTAAGGCAGCACCAGTCGCGGTTTGTCCGGGTTGCGGCGGTAGAGCAAGGCGATATTGCCGATGCGCTGTATGAGTTGCGCGGCGGTTTCGGTGCATAGTTGCTTGATCAGCTCATCGCGCGCCTCCCGGTCGCCGGTGCTGACGCGCACCTTGAGCAGTTCGTGACGGTTGAGGGAGAGTTCAAGTTCATTGCGTATCGCCGTGGTATAGCCGGCGTTGCCGATCATAACCACCGGTTTGAGTTTATGGCCGAGGCCGCGCAGATGGTGTTTTTGTTTTTCCGTGAGTGATGACATTTCCATAGTGGGTTCGAGTTGATAAGGCCGCAGAGTATACCATCGCCAGGTCGCCCTTTTGATCACTCCAAGCGGGGTATAATCCGTTTCATGGCGAACGACTGGTCGCGGCGGCGGCAGCCGTTCCTCTACGACAGGCGTGGGACGTCCTATGGCGCGCTCTAAAAGCAGCGGGCGCTGGTTACAGCGCCACTTCAAAGATGCGTATGTGCGGCAGGCGCAACAGGCCGGTTATCGCTCGCGGGCGGCCTTCAAACTCTTGGAGATCAATGAGCGCGATCATATCCTGCGCCCGGGTATGACGATAATCGACCTGGGGGCAGCCCCCGGTGGCTGGACGCAGGTGGCGGCCAAGATCGTCGGCGAACGGGGCCGGATCGTCGCCCTGGACATTCTGTCTATGGATTCCATACCAGGTGTAAGGTTTATTCGCGGCGATTTTCGGGAAGATGAGGTTTTTGCGGCGTTATTGGCAATGGTGGGGGAAGAACGGGTGGATCTTGTAATTTCCGATATGGCCCCCAATATCTCCGGTATGAAGTCCGTAGATCAACCGCGGGCGATGTATTTGGCGGAATTGGCTCTGGATCTGGCGAGGAAGGTACTGTCTCCAGGTGGGGCCTTGCTGGTAAAGGCGTTTGAAGGGGAAGGTATGGAGGCGTTTCGACGGGAGTTGCAAGTTTCATTTAAGACCTTGGTAACGCGCAAGCCTAAAGCGTCACGACCTGCAAGCCGAGAAGTTTATATGCTAGCCAAGAACTACGTTTTGTAATAAGGTCTAAAATTAACAGTTTTGCCGATCGCGGTCGTAGGGATGTCGGGGGCCAAGACGGCGGTATTTAAAGAGGTATCGACCTTTGAGTGACATGGCAAAAAATCTCATCTTATGGGTGGTCATCGCGATTGTGTTGATGTCCGTCTTCAACAGTTTCGGACCGCCGCAAATCTCGGCCAAGCAGGAGCCGTACTCCAATTTTATTCAGGAAGTGCGCCAGGGCCAGGTTAGCGAAGTCATGATCGAGGGCCATACCATCCAAGGTAAGCGCGTGGGCGGTGACGAATTCATCACCTACAGCCCCGGCGATGCCGGCTTGGTGGATGAGTTGTTGAATAAAGGCGTGATAATAAAGGCGCGGCCGCCGCAGCAGCAAAGCCTGCTGATGCAGATGTTCATCTCCTGGTTCCCCATGTTGCTGCTCATCGCGGTGTGGATCTACTTCATGCGCCAGATGCAGGGCGGTGGCGGTGGTCGAGGTGCCATGTCCTTCGGGCGCAGCAAGGCGCGCATGATGGGCGAGGATCAGGTCAAGGTGACCTTCGCCGATGTGGCCGGTGTGGAAGAGGCCAAGGAGGAAGTTGGGGAGTTGGTGGAATTTCTCCGCGATCCCAGCAAGTTTCAGAAATTGGGCGGCAAGATTCCCCGCGGCGTGTTGATGGTGGGTTCGCCGGGTACCGGTAAGACCCTGCTGGCCAAGGCCATCGCCGGCGAGGCCAAGGTGCCGTTCTTCTCCATCTCCGGTTCGGACTTCGTAGAGATGTTCGTGGGTGTGGGTGCGGCCAGAGTGCGCGACATGTTCGAACAGGCGAAGAAGCATGCGCCATGCATCATCTTCATAGACGAAATCGATGCGGTGGGTCGGCATCGCGGCGCCGGTTTGGGCGGCGGTCACGACGAGCGCGAACAGACCCTCAACCAGTTGCTGGTGGAGATGGACGGTTTCGAAGGCAGCGAGGGCGTTATCGTTATTGCCGCGACCAACCGTCCCGATGTGCTCGATCCGGCATTGATGCGCCCCGGGCGTTTCGATCGCCAGGTGGTGGTGCCCTTGCCCGACGTACGCGGCCGCGAACAGATTCTCAAGGTGCATATGCGCAAGGTGCCCATCTCCGATGACGTGCAACCCAGCATCATTGCCCGCGGCACCCCCGGATTCTCCGGCGCCGATCTCGCCAATCTGGTGAACGAGGCGGCCTTGTTTGCGGCGCGCGCCAGTAAGCGCGTAGTGGACATGCTCGACTTCGAGAAAGCCAAGGACAAGATCATGATGGGTGCCGAACGGCGCTCCATGGTCATGAACGACGAAGAGAAGAAGCTCACGGCCTACCATGAGGCAGGCCATGCCATCGTCGGCTTGTTGGTGCCGGCCCACGATCCCGTTCACAAAGTCAGCATCATCCCCCGCGGACGTGCCTTGGGCGTGACCATGTTCCTGCCTTTAGAGGACCGTCACAGCTACAGCAAACAACGTTTAGAAAGCCAGATCTCCAGCATGATGGGCGGGCGCATTGCCGAAGAAGTGATCTTCGGTGCCGATGCGGTGACCACCGGGGCGTCGAACGATATTCAGCGTGCCACCGAGATCGCGCGCAACATGGTGACCAAGTGGGGTTTGTCGGAACGTCTGGGTCCGCTTACCTACAGCGACGAGGAGGGTGAAGTGTTCCTCGGTCATTCGGTAACCCAGCACAAGATGATGGCCGATGAGACCGCCAAGGCCATCGATGAGGAAATCCGCTCCTTCGTCAGCCGTAACTACGAGCGTTCCAAGCGCATCCTCACCGAGAACCTCGACAAGCTGCACATGATGGCGCAGGCCTTGATTAAATACGAGACCATCGACAGCGAACAGATCGCCGATATCATGGCCGGTCATGAGCCGCGTCCGCCCAAGGATTGGGGTCCGGATTCCGGTTCATCTCCTTCTTCCGGTCAGGGCGCTTCGGTGTCGAGTCCGGGGAAGAGCAGCGGCGACGTGGACGGCGGCAAACTGGCCGGACCGCCGGCGGAGCAACATTAAAACAGCTGTCAGCAATCAGCTGTCAGCATTGAGCGACGCCCCGCATTGCGGGGCGTTTTATTTTGGGTGAATCCAGGTTGATTCGACTTCATCGCAAAGGCGCTAGAAGGTTTGACTGATTCGTCATTCCGGACGTAGCGTAGCGGAGATCCGGAATCCAGTGCCTTTAATCCGGGAGTTACTGGATTCCGGCATTCGCCGGAATGACGTTACAGTGGAATGAATCAGATGCCCTTAGATATATTTTCTGAAGTCTTTAGCGGTAGAAAATTTGTCTTTGAAAGATACTTGAAAGTTTGCTCAAGCGCGGGTGCAACATATACTTTAGCTTGATAGCTGATAGCTGATAGCTGATAGCTGATAGCTGATAGCTGATAGCTGATAGCTGATAGCTGATAGCTGATAGCTGATAGCTGATAGCTGATAGCTGATAGCGAGTGAATGAGTGATGGACAATTTTCTTGATTGCGCGGGCAAACGCCTGGATTTGAGGCAACCCCAAGTAATGGGAGTTCTCAATGTTACGCCCGATTCCTTC
Source organism: uncultured Gammaproteobacteria bacterium (assembly GCA_963810615.1). Lineage (GTDB taxonomy): Bacteria > Pseudomonadota > Gammaproteobacteria > DRLM01 > DRLM01 > JARRQJ01. Next base: position 222,045 of record CAWEOA010000007.1, read on the forward strand.
TCGGACGGTGGGCGCTTCATGACGCCGGCCGCGGCGCGGGATCATGCCCGGCGGATGGTGACGGAGGGTGCAACCATCATCGATGTGGGAGGGGAGTCCACCCGCCCCGGGGCGGCGCCGGTTCCGGAGCAGGAAGAGTTACGTCGGGTCATTCCTGTGATCGAAGCCATTGCTGCGGAATCGTCGGCAGTGATTTCCATCGATACCCGTAAGCCGGCGGTGATGAGCGCGGCGGTAGCGGCAGGCGCCGGTATGATAAATGACATCTCCGCCTTGCAGGCGGAGGGCGCCCTTGATCTCGCCGCGCGGCTCGATGTGCCGGTGTGTCTCATGCATATGCGGGGTGAACCGCGCACCATGCAGGCCGCGCCGCACTATCGCGACGTGGTGCTTGAGATCAAAGCGTTTTTGAGCGAACGCGTGGCGGCGTGCGCGCGCGCGGGCATCGCGCGCCGGCGTCTGCTGATCGATCCTGGTTTCGGATTCGGCAAGGGCCTGGAGCACAATCTGCGATTGCTTAAACATTTGGAGGATTTCAATGGGCTTGAGTTGCCCATTGTGGTGGGGGTATCGCGAAAATCCCTGGTCGGAGCGGTGCTGAATGTGACAGCGGAGGAGCGGCTCTATGGTAGTATTGCCCTCGCCGCAATAGCGGTGTGGCAGGGGGCTGCGATTGTCCGCGCCCATGATGTGGCCGCTACCGTGCAAGCGATCAAGATGACCGCCGCTGTGATGGCGACGCACTGACAGGATTATCCACCGCAAGGAAGCAAAGAACGCCAAGTTGTTGAAGAAAAATCATAGGTGCTTCTTTGCGGGCGTTGCGGTAAGAATTATTTTTAACTTTACGAAGGGAGGGACAGCGATGGCAGAACCCTCGCGTAGACGCTATTTCGGTACGGACGGCATCCGCGGCAGAGTGGGTGAATCGCCCATCAATGCCGAGTTCGTTCTCAAGCTGGGTTGGGCCGCCGGCCGGGTATTGGCCAAGACCCAGGGTGGGGCGAGCAAGGTTCTCATCGGCAAGGACACCCGCTTGTCGGGTTATATGTTCGAGTCCGCCTTGCAGGCCGGGTTGTCGGCGGCGGGGGTGGATATCCGTCTCTTGGGTCCCATGCCCACGCCGGCCATCGCCTATCTGACCCGCACCCTGCATGCCCAAGCGGGGATCGTTATCAGCGCCTCGCACAATCCCTATTACGATAACGGGATCAAATTCTTTTCCGCGCAGGGCGTCAAGCTTGCCGATGACATCGAGTCGGCCATCGAGGCGGAGCTGGAACAACCCATGCACACGGTGGATTCCGCCGAACTGGGCAAGGCGGAGCGGGTGACCGATGCGGCTGGACGTTATATCGAGTTTTGTAAGAGCACCATCCCGGCCTCCCTGGATTTTCGCGAGATGAAGGTGGTGGTGGACTGCGCTCATGGAGCAACCTATCACGTAGCGCCCAGCGTCATTGAGGAATTGGGGGCGGAAGTGATTCCCATCGGCGTCCATCCTGACGGCTTCAATATCAATAAGGAATGCGGCTCCACCTTTCCCAAGGCGACCCAGATGGCGGTGCTGGAGCATGGCGCCGATCTGGGCATTGCCCTGGACGGTGACGGCGACCGGGTGATCATGGTCGACCATAAGGGAGAAGTGGTGGATGGTGATGAACTGTTGTTCATCATCGCCCAGTCTCGCGCCCAGGCCGGTACCCTCAACGGCACGGTGGTGGGGACGCTGATGAGCAATTTTGGCCTGGAGCAGGCCCTGCGCGCTCAGGGCATCGATTTCATGCGGGCGGCGGTGGGGGATCGTCACGTCATGGAGATGCTGCGCAGCGGGGGGTGGACGCTGGGCGGTGAATCGTCGGGCCACATCATTTGTCTGGATCGCACCACTACCGGTGACGGTATCGTGGCGGCGCTGCAGGTGTTGGTCGAGGTCCTGAAGAGCGGACGCTCCCTGCACGAATTGAAGAAAGGGATGATGAAATATCCGCAATGCATGGTCAATGTGCCGGTGGTGCCGGGATTCGATGTCGCCAAATCCTCTGTGATTCAAGAGGCTTACAAAGATGTATTGAGCGCCCTGCATGATGAGGGCCGGGTTTTACTGCGTCCCTCGGGGACGGAGCCGGTGATCCGCGTCATGGTGGAGGGGGCGGATTCGGGACAGGTGCAATCCCTGGCCAATCAATTGGCCGAAGTGGTGGCACGCGCCGCGATTAACGGCTGAGGGCTGATGCCGGTGGGCCGGCCGCTTACCCAGGTCGAATGTAAAATTGATTTCTAACAACGGTATGGGTATTCTTGAGCGCCATTTTTGAGCTTGCGGGGGAGTGATGCGACAGACATTAGTCGCGGGAAATTGGAAGATGAACGGGACGCGCAGCAGCGTCACCGATCTGGTCGGGGCCGTCAAGCAAGGTATGGCGACGGTAAAGAGCGCTCAGGTGGCGGTTTGTCCCCCCTTCGTCTATTTGAGCGAAGTGGCGAAGATGCTGCAGGGAACGGCGATTGCCCTGGGCGGCCAAGATCTTTGTACGGAGATCGGAGAGGGCGCCTTTACCGGTGAAGTGTCCGGCGCCATGCTGCGGGATGTGGGCTGCAGCCATGTGATAGTGGGTCATTCCGAGCGGCGTGCGCTGTACGGCGATACCGATGAACTGGTGGCCCGGAAATTTTTCGCCGCCCAAGCAGCCGGTCTCATTCCCATTCTGTGCGTGGGCGAGCAATTGGAGGAGCGGGAGAGCGGTGACACCGAGAAGGTGGTGGCGCGGCAACTCGACGCGATACTCACGCAGGACGGCGGTGTCGCGGCGCTTGCCCGGGCGGTGCTTGCCTACGAGCCGGTGTGGGCCATCGGCACCGGGCGGACGGCGAGCCCGGAACAGGCGCAGGATGTCCACGCCTTTATCCGTGGACGTATTGCCGGGCACGATGCCGGGGTGGCCGCCAAGGTGCAGATTTTGTATGGCGGCAGCGTCAAGGCCGGTAACGCCGCCGAATTGTTCGCCATGGCGGATATCGACGGTGGTTTGATTGGAGGCGCCTCCCTGGACGCCGAGCAGTTTTTGGCGATTTGCCGGGCGGCGCAATAGTCCGCATGACTTTTAAGGTGTAGTGATGCATTCGATTTTGTTGATAGTGCATATATTGGTGGCGGCGGCTCTGATCGGCCTGGTGCTGATCCAGCGCGGCAAGGGTGCCGAGGTGGGCGCGGCTTTCGGCAGCGGTGCATCCAATACGGTGTTCGGTAGTCGTGGTTCGGCCTCGTTCCTGACCCGTGCCACGGCGGTCTTGGCTATTCTGTTTTTTGTGCTCACCGGGTTGCTGGCGTTCACCGCGACACAGAAGCGGGAAATAAACAGTGTTACGGAGTTGGTCAAGCCGCAGGCGCCGGCAACACCGGCCACTAAGCCGGAAGCGCCAGCGGGAGATTCATCGACGCAGACCAAACCCGGTGATGTGCCGGTGGTCCCGGAAAAATAGTAAAAGTACCCAGCGGTGAATTTCGAGCGCCGATTGTCTTAAAATGTTGTTTTGCGCTCGAGTCTCCCGAGTTCGGGTATGAAGCTGAAAATTGCCGACGTGGTGGAATTGGTAGACACACCATCTTGAGGGGGTGGCGGCGCAAGCCGTGTGAGTTCGAGTCTCACCGTCGGCACCATGTCTGTTTTGAAAGCGGTACGTTATAACCGCATGAATTAAAATAATTTAGCGTCTTAATCCTTGCTTGACACGGCGTTTGCTTGTGCCCTAGACTCCAAATCTCTTTTTGATTTGGTGAGTCAGGTTTGCCGCGTGGAACCGGGGTCTGCAAAGCATGTTCTTTGCGGGGGGGTTAGAGACCATAACGAGTGGGTGTTGGCCGCAGCAAATGTTAGAAAACTACCTGCCAATTTTGATTTTTCTCGTCATGGGCGCCGTTTTCGGCGTTGTCCCGGTTATATTGGGTAGATTGGTCGCCCCCCACCGACCTGACAGCGACAAGAATTCTCCTTACGAATGCGGCTTCGAGGCCTTCGAAGACTCCCGCATGAAATTCGATGTGCGCTATTACCTGGTCGCCATTTTGTTCATCATCTTCGACCTGGAAATCGCCTTTCTTTTTCCCTGGGCCGTGGTGCTCAAACAGATCGGGATGTTCGGCTTCATGGCAATGGTGATTTTCCTTACCATTCTGGTGGTGGGCTTCATCTATGAGTGGAAAAAGGGGGCCTTGGAATGGGAGTAGCGGCCGGGCATCCGCGCAGGAAGTGCGCGCTGCAACCGTAGTCGACTCCGATTGTCTGAATTAATTAAGCAGGGTGTTTAATTCCTGTGTCTGATGTTTAAGGGGGCAGACTGTGGGTATTGAGGGGATTCTGGAACGAGGCGTGGTCACTACCACCGCGGATAAGCTCATCAATTGGGCCCGCACCGGTTCCCTGTGGCCCATGACCTTCGGCTTGGCCTGCTGCGCGGTTGAGATGATGCACGCCGGCGCGGCCCGCTATGATCTCGACCGGTTCGGGGTGGTGTTTCGCCCCAGCCCGCGCCAGTCCGATGTGATGATCGTGGCGGGAACCCTGGTCAATAAGATGGCGCCCGCCTTGCGTCGCGTCTATGACCAAATGTCCGAACCGCGCTGGGTGATCTCCATGGGCTCCTGCGCCAACGGCGGCGGTTATTATCATTATTCTTATGCGGTGGTGCGCGGCTGCGACCGTATCGTGCCGGTGGATATCTATGTGCCGGGTTGTCCGCCGACTGCGGAAGCGCTGCTCTACGGGGTGATCCAACTCCAAAATAAGATTCGCCGCACCAATACCATTGCCCGCTAAGGGAAGGGAACTAGGCTCATGTCTGACAGCAATCAGGACTTAGCGGCACGCCTCGAGGCGCGTTTCGCCGCCGCCGTGACCAGTTGTACGGTAGCGTGCGGCGAGACCACGCTGGTGGTCACCCGATCTAAACTTATCGAAATCTGTAAGGCGTTGCGCGACGAAGCCGATTTTGCCTTCGAGATACTCATCGACTTGTGCGGCGTTGATTATTCCGAGTTCGGCATGGAGGAGTGGGAACAAACGGAACACACCAGTTACAACCGTGTTGACGAGGGCGAAGACGACGCCATGGTGGCGCGGCCAAGAGCACGTTTCGCCGTGGTCTATCATCTGTTGTCTGTCTCCCGTAACCAGCGGCTGCGGCTCAAGGTGTTTTTGGAAGATGAACCGCCGCGCGTTGATTCGGTGGTAGAAGTGTGGAGCTGCGCCAATTGGTACGAGCGCGAGGCCTTCGATTTGTTCGGGATTCTCTTCGACGGTCATCCCGATTTGCGCCGCATTCTCACCGATTATGGTTTCATCGGCCATCCCTTCCGCAAGGACTTCCCGCTCATCGGCAATGTGGAAATGCGTTATGACCCGGAGAAGCGCCGCGTCGTCTACGAGCCGGTGAGCATCCAGCCGCGGGTCCTGGTGCCGCGAGTGATTCGCCACGACAGCCGCTACGAAGGCGAAGTTCCCGATCTGACGAGAGGGCGCTCGTAATGGCTGAGATTCGCAACTACACCATGAATTTCGGGCCGCAGCATCCTTCCGCTCACGGGGTGTTGCGTCTGGTGCTGGAGTTGGACGGCGAGGTTATCGAACGCGCCGATCCGCATATCGGTCTGCTGCATCGCGCCACCGAAAAGCTGGCGGAGAGCAAACCGTTCAATCAAAGCATCGGCTACATGGATCGACTTGACTATGTGTCCATGATGTGTAACGAGCATGGCTATGTCCTGGCCATCGAAAAGTTATTGGGCGTCGAGCCGCCGCTGCGCGCCCAGTATATTCGCGTGATGTTCGACGAGATCACCCGCGTTCTCAATCATCTGCTGTGGCTGGGTGCGCATGCCCTGGACATCGGCGCCATGACCGTGTTTCTCTATGCCTTCCGTGAGCGCGAGGACCTGTTGGATTGTTACGAGGCGGTGTCCGGCGCGCGTTTGCATGCTACCTATTATCGTCCCGGCGGCGTCTATCGCGATCTGCCCGATGCCATGCCCCACTATCAACCTTCCAAGTGGCATGACAAGAAGGAAGTGGAGCGCCTCAATACCAATCGCCAGGGGTCCTTGCTGGATTTCATCGAGGACTTTACCGAGCGTTTCCCCAAGTATGTCGATGAATACGAAACCCTGTTGACCAATAATCGCATTTGGAAGCAGCGCACCGTCGGCATCGGCGTGGTGTCCCCGGAGCGGGCCATGCAGATGGGGTTCACCGGTCCCATGCTGCGCGGTTCGGGCATCGAATGGGATCTGCGCAAGAAACAGCCTTATGAAGTCTACGATCGCTTGGATTTCGATATCCCGGTAGGCGTGAACGGCGATTGCTACGATCGTTATCTGGTGCGCGTGGAAGAGCTGCGTCAATCCAATCGCATCATCAGGCAGTGCGTGGATTGGCTGCGGCGCAATCCCGGCGCGGTGATGGTAGACAATTACAAAGTGGCGCCGCCGAATCGCGAGACCATGAAGGGCGATATGGAGGCCTTGATCCATCATTTTAAATTGTTCACCGAAGGCTATTGCGTGCCCGCGGGCGAGGCGTATGCGGCGGTAGAGCATCCCAAAGGCGAGTTCGGCGTCTACTTGATCTCCGACGGCGCCAACAAGCCCTATCGTATGAAGATCCGCGCGCCGGGCTTTGCCCATATCGCCTCCCTGGATGAGATGGCGCGGGGACATATGATCGCCGACGTGGTGGCGATTATCGGTACCCAGGACATCGTATTTGGAGAAGTGGACCGATGATGGCGAGCAAACGCAAGACGGATTTACTTTCCCCCGCGGTGCGTGCGGATATCGATAAGTGGGTGGCCAAGTATCCTTCGGAGCAAAAGCGTTCGGCGGTGATGGCGGCCTTGCGCCTGGTGCAGGAAGAACAGGGCTGGCTCAGCAATGACTTGATGGACGCCGTGGCGGAATATCTGGATATGGAACCGATCTCCGTCTATGAAGTCGCAACCTTTTACAGCATGTACGACTTGAAACCGGCGGGTCGCCACAAGATCAGCGTATGCACCAATATTTCCTGCATGCTGTGCGGCTCGGCGGAATTGATGAACCACCTGGAAAAGAAGCTGGGCGTCAAACGCGGCGAGACTACCGCCGACGGCAAGTTTCATCTGAAGGAAGTGGAGTGCCTGGCCGCCTGTGCGGGGGCGCCCATGTTTCAGATCGATAAAACCTATTACGAGCATCTTACCCCCGAAAAGGTCGATGCCATCCTGGACAGCTTAGAGTAGCGGATCATGGCGAACGAAGTCTGTTTTCAAACTTTGCAATACGATGAACCTCATACCCTTGAGACCTATCTCAAGGTAGGCGGTTATCAGGCGTGGCGCAAGATACTCACCCAAAAGACACCGCCGGAAGAGATTATCAGTGAACTGAAGACCTCGGCGCTGCGTGGTCGCGGCGGCGCCGGCTTTCCCACCGGATTGAAATGGAGTTTCATGCCGCGCAACGCGCCGGGACAAAAGTACATCGTGTGCAATTCCGACGAGGGCGAGCCGGGGACCTTCAAGGACAGGGATATCCTGCGCTACAACCCGCACGCGGTCATCGAGGGTATGGCGATCGCCGGCTACACCATCGGCGCCACTAAGGGTTACAACTATATCCGCGGTGAATTCTGGGAACCCTACGAGCGTTTCGAGGCGGCTCTGCACGAGGCGCGCGCCGCCGGTTATCTGGGGAAAGACTTGCTGGGCAGCGGAATGGATTTCGATATCGATACCCATCTCGGCGCCGGGGCCTATATCTGCGGCGAAGAGACCGCCTTGCTGGAATCGCTGGAAGGCAAAAAGGGCCAGCCGCGATTCAAGCCCCCATTTCCGGCCAGTTACGGCCTATACGGCAGGCCCACCACCATCAATAACACCGAGACCCTGGCCTCGGTGCCCTTGATCATGCTCAAAGGCGGCAAATGGTTCTTGGACTTGGGTAAACCCAACAACGGCGGCACCAAGATCTTCTCGGTATCCGGACACGTCAAGAAGCCCGGCAATTACGAGGTGCCGCTGGGGACGCCGTTCGCCGCCCTGCTGGAGATGGCGGGGGGGATGCGCGATGGCAAGAAACTCAAGGCGGTGATCCCCGGCGGTTCATCGGTGCCGGTGTTGTCCGGCGAGGTGATGATGAAGACCGACATGGACTATGATTCCATCGCCAAGGCCGGTTCCATGCTGGGGGCAGGCTCGGTCATTATTATGGACGAAGATACCTGCATGGTCGGCGCCCTGGGGCGCATCGCCCATTTCTATTATGAGGAATCGTGCGGGCAGTGCACGCCGTGCCGCGAGGGCACCGGTTGGTTGTCGCGGGTGATTCATCGCATCGAGCACGGCCACGGCGAGGCGCGTGATCTGAGCGTGCTGGAAGATATATCGCAGCGCATCATGGGGCGGACGATTTGCGCCTTGGGTGACGCCGCCGCCATGCCGGTCGCCAGTTTCGTGAAGAACTTTCGCGACGAGTTTCAGTACCACATCGACAATGGTAAATGTATGGTAGGCTCTGGCAGCCGCTAAGCTATGGAATACACGCAACACTTCCTAGAGATTGACGAGTAATGACGACAGAAGCGGAATGCGCCATGGTTAATATTCAAATCGATGGCAAGCAGATCAAGGCCAAGCAAGGCGCCATGATCATCGAGGCGGCCGACGAGGTCGGGATTCCTATCGCCCGTTTTTGCTATCACAAGAAACTGTCGGTGGCGGCCAACTGCCGTATGTGTCTGGTGGAAGTCGACAAAGCGGCCAAGCCCTTGCCCGCCTGCGCCACGCCGGTCACCGAGGGCATGAAGGTGCATACCAAGTCGCCGCGCGCCCTGGATGCCCAGCGCGGTACCATGGAATTTCTGCTGATCAACCATCCCCTGGATTGTCCCATCTGCGACCAGGGCGGCGAGTGCGAATTACAGGATGTGGCCCTGGGTTATGGCGGTGACAAGTCCCGTTATCATGAAAACAAGCGTGTGGTGGAGAATAAGGATTTGGGGCCTTTGATTTCCACCGATATGACGCGCTGCATTCATTGCACGCGTTGTGTGCGTTTCGGCGAAGAGATCGCCGGCATCAAGGAATTGGGCGCCACCGGCCGCGGTGAACACATGGAGATCGGTACCTATGTGACGCGCAGCGTCGGTTCCGAAATGTCGGGCAATGTCATCGATCTGTGCCCGGTGGGGGCCTTGACCTCCAAACCCTTCCGTTATACCGCCCGGCCCTGGGAGTTGAATTCAGTTTCCAGTATCGCGCCCCACGATTGCGTGGGTTCCAACATCTATCTGCATATGCGCCGTGGCGAAGTCATGCGGGTGCTGCCCAAAGAAAACGAAACGATCAACGAGACCTGGATCTCCGATCGGGATCGTTTCAGTTATGAAGGTTTGCACAGCGAGCAAAGACTACGCAGCCCCATGATCAAACGTGACGGCCAGTGGCAGGAGACCGATTGGGAAACGGCCCTCAATGCGGCAGTATCGGGTTTCAAGCAGGTATTGAGCACTCAGGGCGCCGGCCAGGTGGGAGCCTTGATCTCGCCGAGTGCCACCGTGGAAGAAATGTACCTCACGCAAAGACTGGCGCGCGGTTTGGGCAGTGCCAATATCGATCATCGCCTCGGCCAGTTCGACTTCGGCGATCAGGATGCCGCGCCGGCCTATCCTTGGTTGGGCATGCCTGTCGCGGAATTGCAGCAGCTCGACAGCGTATTGCTGGTCGGCGCCAATATCCGCAAGGATCAACCCATCATCGGCCATCGCATACGCAAGGCCGCTATGGCAGGTGCCCAGGTGGGTTTGATCGGCAGTGTCGATTACGAATTCCGTTTCCCGATTGCGAGCAAAATAATTACATCTCCCGCCGGCATGGAACGGGCACTTGCCGCGGTGGTGAAGGTGCTGGTGGAAGGCAATACCGGCCTCTCTCCCGCCATGAACAAATTGCTGGGGGACGTGACACCGGATAATGAGTCACGGGCCATCGCCAATCTGTTGCGGCAGGGCATTAAGAGTGCGGTGCTGTTGGGCGACCAGGCCGCCGCCCATCCCGAGGCGGCCCGCTTGCGCGCCTTGGCGGCAATGATTGCCGAATTGAGCGAATCTACTTTGAGTTTTGTCAGCCGGGGGGCGAACAGCGCCGGTGGCTGGTTGGCCGGAGCCCTGCCGCATCGCGAGGCCGGCGCTGCCGCCGCATCACGCCAGGGCCTGGATGCGCGGGCGATGCTGGCAGCGGGACTGAAGGCCTATATGCTGGTGGGTGTGGAGCCGGAGTTGGATTGCGCCGATTCCGCCGTCGCCGTGAATGCCCTGAGCAGTGCGGAGTGCGTGGTCGCATTGACCACCTTCGTCAGTGAAGCGATGCGCAATTACGCTCACGTGCTGTTGCCCATGGCGCCGTTCTCGGAAACCTCGGGAACCTATGTGAACGTCGAAGGCAGCTGGCAGAGTTTCACCGGTGCCGCGACGCCGCTGGGCGAGGCTCGTCCGGCGTGGAAGATTTTGCGCGTGTTGGGTAATCAATTCGGATTGCCGGGCTTCGATTACATGTCTTCTACAGAGGTGCGCGATGAAGTGGCCCGGGTCGTCGCCGCCCTTAAGCCGGATAACCGGGTCGGCTGGCCGACACCGGATCAGTTGAGCAACGACAGCTCGGGGCTGGTGCGGCTGGCGGATGCGCCTATGTATGCCGTCGATGCAATCGTGCGGCGTTCCGCGCCTTTGCAAGGCACAGCAGACGCGTTGCCGGCTGCGGTGTATGTGCATGAGAACGTGGCAAAGGAGTTGGGGATTGCGGAAGGGCGGCCGGTGACGGTGCGCCAAGCCGGTTGTGAACTCACGCTGGATCTGGTCATAGATAATCGCGTCGCATTGGGGTGCGCATGGATTCCCGCCGGGGTGCCGGGCGGTGCGGGTCTGGGAGCCCATGGCTCGGCGATTGAGCTAACTCAGGGTTAACGAGATCATGATTGAAACCTTGCAAACGAGTTTGAGCGGGATGCCGGAGATCTTTCTGATTCTCGCCAAGATAACGTTGATCGTGGTGCCGATCATGCTGTCCGTCGCCTATCTCACCCTGGCGGAACGCAAGGTAATCGGTTATATCCAGGTGCGCATCGGCCCCAACCGCGTCGGACCGCGGGGATTGCTGCAGCCCATCGCCGACGGTTTGAAACTGTTGATGAAGGAAATCATCGTTCCGACCAACGCCAACCGTTTCCTGTTCATCGCCGCGCCCATCCTCGCCCTGGCACCGGCCTTGGCGGCCTGGGCGGTGATACCGTTCAGTGACGGCATGGTGCTGGCCGACATCGATGCCGGCCTGCTGTATATCCTGGCGCTCACCTCCATGGGGGTCTACGGCATCATCATCGCCGGCTGGGCATCCAATTCCAAATACGCCTTCCTCGGCGCTTTGCGTTCCGCCGCGCAGGTGGTGTCCTACGAAATCGCCATGGGCTTTGCCCTGGTGGGGGTGCTGCTCGCCGCGGGCAGTCTGAATCTCGGCGCGATAGTGACCGCGCAGCAGGGCGGTATCCTGCATTGGTTCTGGTTGCCCTTGCTGCCCTTGTTCCTGGTGTATTTCATCTCAGGCGTGGCGGAGACCAACCGTGCGCCCTTCGACGTGGCGGAAGGTGAGTCGGAAATCGTGGCCGGTTTCCATGTGGAATATTCCGGCATGACCTTCGCCCTGTTTTTCCTGGCCGAGTACGCCAACATGATTCTGGTGGCGGCCCTGGTGGCCTTGTTGTTTTGCGGCGGTTGGCTGTCGCCCTTCCAGGGCATTCCCGTGCTGGAAGGCTGGTTCGCCTGGGTGCCGGGATTGGCATGGCTGTTGGCCAAGATGGCGTTTTTCCTGTTTTTGTTTTTATGGTTTCGCGCCACCTTTCCCCGTTATCGCTATGACCAGATCATGCGTCTCGGCTGGAAGGTGTTCATCCCGATCACTATCGTGTGGTTGCTGGTGGTGGGCGGCGCGGTCCTGGCCCATCTCGGCCCTTGGTTCGCTTAGGGTAATCCAAGGGCAGGAGGACGAATATGAAGACAGTCGTAAATTATTTTCGCAGCCTGATGTTGTGGGAACTGCTGATCGGCATGAAGCTGACGGGGCGCTATTTCTTCGCCAAGAAGATCACGGTGCAATATCCCGAAGAGAAGACCCCGCAATCGCCGCGCTTCCGCGGCCTGCACGCCCTGCGCCGTTATCCCAACGGCGAGGAACGCTGCATCGCCTGCAAATTGTGTGAAGCGGTGTGTCCGGCCCTGGCGATTACCATCGAGTCGGAGCAGCGCGCCGACGGCACGCGCCGCACTACCCGTTACGATATCGATTTGTTCAAGTGCATTTATTGCGGATTTTGCGAAGAATCTTGTCCTGTGGACTCCATCGTCGAGACCCGGATTTTTGAATATCATTTTGAGAAGCGCGGCGAGAACATTATGAGCAAGCAGGATTTGCTCGCCGTGGGAGATGAATACGAGAAGCAGATTGCGGCGGATCGGGCTCAAGACGCGGCATACCGCTAAACGACAAAATACGAATTATAAGGACTCGGCATATTAACCATGGGCATTGAAGCTATCCTCTTCTACTTTTTCGCCGCGATTCTGGTGGCGGCCGCCAGCGCCGTGATTACCGTGCGTAATCCCGTGCATGCGGTGCTGTTTCTGGTGTTGGCGTTTTTTACCAGCGCGGCGCTGTGGTTGATGCTGGAGGCGGAATTCTTGGCCATCGCACTGGTGCTGGTGTACGTGGGCGCGGTGATGGTGTTGTTCCTGTTCGTGGTAATGATGTTGGATGTCAATCTCGCACCGTTGCGGGAGGGATTTATGAGCTATCTGCCGGTGGGGGCCGTGGTGGCGGGCATCATGTTCGTTGAGATGGTGATGGTGGTTGGTGCCAAGCGCTTTGGTTTCGACAGCTACGGCGAGGGTCTCAAGCATGCCGCCGATTACAGCAACACCAAAGAGCTGGGCGGAGTGTTATATACGGTGTATGTCTATCCGTTCGAGATCGCCGCGGCGATCCTGCTGGTGGCGATCGTGGCGGCCATCGCCTTGACCATGCGCCGTCGTCCCCAGACCAAATCTCAGGATCCCGCGCAGCAGGTGATGATAAATCGCAGCGATCGGGTGCGGGTGGTGAAGATGGCCGCGGAGAAAAAGGCCGCTACGACGGCCGCGCGGGCGGATTGAAACTAGGGTTGAGCGCCGTGCCTTGTCGGCAAGGGGCGAAATAAATTTTTTGGGATGCAAAGGGAGTAAGGGGGAATAATGGTTGCGTTGTCTCATTTCCTCGTCCTGGGGGCGCTGTTGTTTTGTCTCAGCGTGGCCGGGATCTTCATCAATCGTAAAAATGTGATCATCCTGCTGATGGCGATCGAATTGATGCTGCTATCGGTGAATATGAATTTCATCGCCTTTTCCCATTACCTGGGCGATACGGGCGGGCAGGTATTCGTGTTCTTTATTCTGACCGTGGCGGCGGCCGAGGCGGCAATCGGTTTGGCGATCCTGGTGGTGTTGTTTCGCAACCGTCACACCATCAATGTCAGCAACCTGGATACCTTGAAAGGGTAGGTATGGAAAACGTCTATCTGGGAATCGTGCTGGCGCCGCTCATCGCGGCCATCGTCGCCGGATTGTTCGGGCGGCAGATCGGGCGCGCCGGCGCCCATTGGGTGACCATTCTCGGCGTGGCTGTATCCTTCGCGCTGTCGCTGATGGTGTTCAAGGATCTGGTCATCGACGGTCATCCGGTGTTCAACGGTTCGGTGTACACCTGGATGGTGAGCGATGGTGTGCATTTCGAGATCGGCTTCCTCATCGATCAACTCACTGCCCTGATGCTGGTGGTGGTGACTTTCGTGTCCTTGATGGTGCATATCTATACCATCGGCTATATGCACGATGATCCCGGTTATCAGCGCTTCTTCAGTTACATCTCGCTGTTTACCTTCGCCATGCTGATGTTGGTCATGTCCAATAATTTCCTACAGCTGTTTTTCGGCTGGGAAGGGGTGGGCCTGGTGTCGTATCTGCTTATCGGCTTCTGGTATCAGAAGGAGTCGGCGATCTACGCCAACCTCAAGGCCTTTCTGGTGAATCGCGTCGGGGATTTCGGTTTCCTGTTGGGGATCGCCGCGGTGTTGATGTATTTCAACAGCCTGGATTACGTCGATGTCTTCAATGCCGCCCCGGACATGAAGGACGTGACCGTCCACATCTTCGCCGCGGATGAGTGGAATTTGATGACGGTGATCTGCATCCTGCTGTTCATCGGCGCCATGGGTAAGTCGGCGCAGGTACCGCTGCATGTGTGGCTGCCCGATTCCATGGAAGGTCCGACGCCGATCTCCGCCCTTATCCATGCCGCCACCATGGTGACCGCCGGTATCTTTATGGTGGCGCGGATGTCGCCGCTGTTCGAACTGTCGGAGACTGCGCTCAGCTTCGTGATGGTCATCGGCGCCATCACCGCGCTGTTCATGGGTTTCCTCGGTATCATACAAAACGATATCAAACGGGTGGTGGCCTACTCGACGCTGTCTCAGCTCGGTTATATGACCGTAGCCTTGGGCGCTTCGGCCTATGCGGCGGGCATCTTCCACCTTATGACCCATGCCTTCTTCAAGGCCTTGCTGTTCTTGGCGGCGGGATCGGTGATCATCGCCATGCACCATGAGCAGGATATTCGCAAGATGGGCGGGCTGCGCAAATACCTGCCCATCACCTATATCACCATGTTGGTGGGTTCTCTGGCTCTGATCGGTTTCCCGGGGTTCTCCGGTTTTTATTCCAAGGACGCGATTATCGAAGCGGTTGAAGCGTCCCACCTCGCCGGTTCCGGTTTCGCCTATTGGTGTGTGCTGCTCGGGGTGTTCGTCACCGCGCTGTATACCTTCCGTATGTTCTTCCTGGTGTTTCATGGTAAGGAACGTATGGATCATCATACCCGGGAGCACTTGCGTGAATCGCCGGCGGTGGTGACCGTACCCTTGATCCTGCTGGCGATCCCCTCGGTGGTGGCCGGCTTCATGTACGCGGGACCGATTCTGTTCCACGGCTATTTCGCCAATAGCATCTTCGTGCTCCCGGAGCACAATGTCCTGGCCGAATTGAGCGCACACTTCAATGGCTCGGCCAGCTTCATCCTGGCGGGGCTCACCGGCCTGCCGTTTTGGATCGCTATGGCCGGGGTCGCCGTCGCCTACTATTGCTACATGGTTAATCCGGCGTTGCCTGACGCGCTTAAGGCGCGTTTCAGCGGGGTTTACAACATCCTTGATCGCAAATACGGCTTCGACGAGTTCAATGAAAAGGTATTCGCCGACGGCGGACGGGCTACGGGCAGGATGTTATGGCAGGGCGGGGACGTGACCATGATCGACGGTGTAATGGTCAACGGTACGGCTCGCACCGTGGGCTTCTTGTCAGGGATCATCCGGGTGGTGCAGACCGGCTACCTTTATCATTATGCCTTCGCCATGATCATCGGCCTGCTGCTGTTGCTGAGCTGGTTCGTGGTGGCATAGGTAATTATTTAAGACCATAAGAAACAAGGCTGCTTACGCATGGTTGCTGATTTGCCGTTATTGAGTTTGGTTGTGTGGGTGCCCATCATCGGCGGGGTGGCGGTGCTGGCCGCTTCCAATATGGGCAGCAATACGCTGGTGAGGTGGTTGTCGCTGTTGTTCGCGGCGGCGGCTTTCCTCGTCTCCTTGCCCTTGTTCAGCCACTTCGATACCAGCGCCACGGATATGCAATTCCAGGAAATGATGCCGTGGATCGATGTGTTCAATATCAACTATCATCTCGGCATCGACGGGATTTCCCTGCTGCTGATCCTGCTCACTACCTTCACCACCGCGCTGGTGGTGATCGCCGGTTGGGAGGTGATCCAGGTCAAGGTGGCGCAGTACATGGCGGCCTTCCTGATCATGGAAGGTTTGATGAACGGCGTATTCGCCGCCATGGATGCCGCGCTGTTCTATGTCTTCTGGGAGGCGATGCTGATACCCATGTTCCTGATCATCGGGATCTGGGGCGGGCCGCGCCGCGTCTACGCGGCCATCAAGTTCTTCCTCTATACTTTTCTCGGTTCGGTAT
The DNA here is from genome assembly GCA_963810615.1 of uncultured Gammaproteobacteria bacterium. Taxonomy (GTDB): domain Bacteria; phylum Pseudomonadota; class Gammaproteobacteria; order DRLM01; family DRLM01; genus JARRQJ01. The sequence continues at coordinate 238,187 of CAWEOA010000007.1, forward strand.
TTCTACTGATCGCGATCCTGTATCTGTTTTTCCAGACAGACAGCTTCGCCATCGCCGACTTTTATAAATTGCCGCTCACCCTGCACGAACAGGTATGGCTATTCCTGGCCTTCCTGTTGGCCTTTTCGGTCAAGGTGCCCATGTGGCCGGTACACACCTGGCTGCCGGATGCTCACGTCGAGGCGCCCACCGGCGGATCGGTGGTTCTGGCCGCCATCATGTTGAAGCTGGGGGCCTACGGTTTCGTGCGCTTCATCCTGCCCATTACCCCCGATGCCTCCAGCCATCTCGATTGGCTGGTGATCGGCTTATCGCTGGTGGCCATCGTCTACATTTCCCTGGTGGCCTTGGTGCAGGAAGACATGAAGAAGCTGATCGCCTATTCGTCCATCGCCCACATGGGCTTCGTCACCATGGGCTTCTTTTTGGTGTTCAGCATCTTCAAACAGACCGGCAGCGTGCAGGGGGCGGCCCTGGGTTTTGAGGGCGCGGTGGTGCAATTGATATCGCACGGCTTTATCTCCGGCGCCTTGTTCCTGTGCGTGGGGGTGATGTATGACCGTATGCACAGCCGCCAGATCAGCGATTACGGTGGCGTAGTGAATACCATGCCGACCTTCGCTGCCTTTATGGTCTTGTTCGCTATGGCCAATGTCGGCTTGCCCGGCACCTCCGGCTTTGTCGGGGAATTCATGGTGATCATGAGCGCCTTCAAGGCCAATTTCTGGCTGGCATTCCTGGCGGCCACGACCTTGATCCTGGGCGCGGCATATAGCTTGTGGTTGGTGAAGCGGGTGATCTTTGGCCCGGTGGTCAACGAAAACGTCGCCGCCTTGAAGGATATCAACGCCCGCGAAGGTCTGGTGTTGGGTTCCCTAGCCATCGCGGTGTTGTTCCTGGGGGTCTGGCCGGCACCGGTGGTGAATGTGCTCCATGCCTCGGTGGGCAATCTATTGCAGCATGTAGTGGTGTCAAAACTGTGATGACTTCTTTAATTAACCGGATGGTAGGCGAATAAGCGATGATGGAACAACTGGCGAGCACGACATTCGATATGCCGGACGTGATCCCGGCCTTGCCGGAGATCTTTGTGCTGACCATGGCATGTATCATCCTGGTCTATGATTTATTTCTCAGCGACCGCAACCGCGTCGTCACCTATTTGATGTCCATCGGCACCTTGGTGGGCGCGGCGATCCTGACCTATTATTATCACGGCGCCCATGCCGATCATCCGGTGTTGACCTTCTCCGGCACCTTTGTCGGCGACAGCATGGCGGACGTGTTGAAGTTCTTCATCTACCTCTCCACCGCCGGTGTATTCATCTACGCACGCAGTTACCTGGCGGAGCGCAATCTGTTCAAGGGCGAATTCTACGTGCTGGGGCTGTTCGGCGTGCTGGGCATGATGGTGCTGGTGTCCGCGCACAACCTGCTTACGGTGTATCTCGGCTTGGAGCTGCTGGCCTTGTCCCAATATGCCCTAGTGGGCTTGCATCGTGATTCGGGCGTGGCCTCGGAAGCGGCGATGAAATATTTCGTGCTGGGCGCCCTGGCCTCGGGCATGCTGCTCTACGGTATGTCCATGCTCTACGGCGTGACGCGCAGCCTCGACATCGGCGAGATCAGCGCGTTTCTCGCCCAGGGCAGTGATGACAATATGGTATTGATGTTCGCCGTGGCGTTCATCGTGGTCGGCGTGGCTTTCAAATTGGGTGCCGCCCCGTTTCATATGTGGATACCCGATGTCTATCACGGCGCGCCCACCGCGGTAACCTTGTATATTGGTACCGCGCCCAAGATCGCCGCCTTCGCCATGCTGATGCGCCTGCTGGTGGAAGGCTTGGGTGATCTGCATAGCCAATGGCAGGGCATGTTGATCGTGCTGTCCATACTCTCCATGGCAGTGGGAAATATCATCGCCATTTCCCAGACCAACCTGAAACGCATGCTGGCCTATTCCACCATCGCTCACATCGGCTTCCTGTTGCTGGGTGTTCTGACCGGCGACAGCGGCGGTTATGCCGCTTCCATGTTCTATGTGATCGTCTACGCCCTCATGGGCCTGGGAGGATTCGGCATGATCGTGCTTCTCAGCCGTGCCGGATTCGAGGCGGACAACCTGGAAGACTTCAAGGGCCTCAACGAACGCAGTCCGTGGTTCGCCTTCATGATGGCGATAGTGATGTTTTCCATGGCCGGCGTGCCGCCCTTCCTCGGATTCTGGGCGAAGTTTGCGGTGCTGGAGACCGTAGTGCGCTCCGGCATGGTATGGCTGGCGGTGGTGGCGGTGATCTTTGCCATCATCGGCGCTTATTACTATCTGCGCGTGATTAAGCTCATGTATTTCGATAAGGCGGAACATAAGACGCCATTGACGTCGCCACTGGATATGAAGGTAGTCATGAGCGCAAACGGTCTCGCCGTGCTGGCCTTGGGCTTATATCCCAGTGCTCTCATGACTCTGTGCGCGGGCGCTCTTGCAGGTTCGAACCTTTAATGCAGCAATGTTGGGGAGGTAACTCCCTGTCTGAAGAAGAGGAGGCGTAAGCCTCCCTTTTCATTTAGGGGCGTGGTTAAAGGCCGCTGCGCTCCGGCCTCCCATTTTCTAAGGTTACTCACCCCGTTCAGAGGAAATCCAATGCTGAGAGCTCATCACGCCTGTCGAAAAATTTTACAAATAAGAAGAATACAGTGGGGGCTTGCAGCGGAAAAATAAAATAATACAATATAATCAATACGTTGTATTTACTGGCTGATATATTGCATTAATAAGTTTAAGTTTAGTGCTAGGTTGCAAAAATTAAGTTTGATGGCAGGAGAGATGTATGTCTAATAAATCAATTATAGCCGTGTGTCTCTGTGGTTTGGCCTGGGCCGGTACCGCACAGGCAGGTTTTTTGGGCAATAATCTCGAATTGCAGTTTCTGCAGAATCTTGCCCTCACGCCGCCTGTTACGCTTAGCGACGGGCTAAACACAAACGTCGGTAACACGGGAATCAATGTGGATGTAGGGGATACCACCTTGGGCGTGACGGTGCCTACGGGTCTTGCCGATCCCGTCGGTTTGAGTTTCGTCGATGTTAATAACTCCATACCTACGATCACCGATGCCACGGGTAGCGGTAACGGCGATGTGAGTTTCGGGCCGAATTCCGTATCAGTTACGAACATATCTGCCGGCATTGAGACGCTGACCGTGACCGTTCCGGAACCCGGAGCATTTGATCTGGTGGGGCTGGGCCTGACGATTTTAGGGATGACGATCTATCAACGGAAGCGCGCACGCGCTTAACCGACCTGCAGTAAACACTCCGTAATCAAGGAGTGAACTGCACGGATAAGGCAAATAGATTCACATCGGATTTGTCGGTGGTGCTCTTATCGCCGACTTCAAAATATCTTTCCCATTCGAGACGCGCGCTGAGTTTATCGGTGAAGGCGTAGCTGGTACCCACACCAAAGCTGGGACTCGTGCCGTTTTTGCTTATGGAGCCGCTCTGGGTGCCGCCTGTAGCCGTGGTGGTGGACGTGCGTTTTGCATCCCAGAAGAGCAGCCCCGGTTTGGCGAACACATTCCATTGATCGGACAGAGGTGCGCCCAGTAATGCGGCAACGCCGAAACCGGTAATTTTAAGCTCACTGTTCAAGCTGAAGTTAACTGACGATGAGCCGGAGGTCGCGCCGTTACCGCTGGCGTCACGTGAAAACTTACCCAGATTAGCGTAGAAGAGTTCAGCGGCGATGTTGGGGCTGAAGCGGTAGCCGCCGAATATCTTCCATGCCGTGTCGGACTTGCTTGACCCGCTTTGAAAGGTACTGAGCGAAGTGAAACCGCTGTTCAGGATATCCTGTCTTGAAATCTCCGTAACATCGGCGCTGGATCTGCCGATGCCCAGTCCAGCATAGAAACCTTGGTCTTGCGCGCTCGCGACGCCGGCGTACGCGGCGGAAATCATGGTCAGGAAGAATATGCTCTGTTTCATTTGGACACCTCGGACGTTCAATTGAAGTCAGTAAATTAAGCATGGCGCATGTTGTTTCGAACTATACCCGAGCCAGCACCTTAGTCAAGGATGGTATGTTCTGAGAAGGCTGCAGACGATGGTGGCTTATTCATGGTTTTATTGATTGCTCCCTGTAGAAGCTCTTTATTGCCGGTTGTCATTGCGCATAATCGTTATAGAATTGCCGGGCGATGCGTCCGCTGCGCCCTCCGCGCAATAGCGCAAATTGCTTGGCGGCTTCGTGCAGCGGCGTCCGATCACCGCGATAGTCGGCAAAATAATGGTCGACGATGGCGAGATATTCGTCCTGATTGATGGGATAAAAGGACAGCCACAAACCGAAACGATCGGAGAGCGAGATCTTTTCTTCGATCGCTTCGGGGAAGTGGATTTCGCCGCCAACTAGTTTGGCCGCTTGATTCTCTTCCATGTATTCCGGCAGCAAATGGCGGCGGTTGGACGTTGCATAGACCAGTACATTGTCCGGCGGCAGCTCCACGGAACCTTCCAATACGCTCTTCAAGGCCTTGTAGCCCGGTTCGCCGGCTTCGAAGGAGAGATCGTCGCAGAATACCAGGAAGCGTTGGGGGAGATCGCGGATGTCGTCGACGATCTCCGGCAGATTGACCAGATCATCCTTGTCCACTTGGATCAGGCGTAGACCGCGCTGCTGATAAGCGTTGAGCAGCGCCTTGATCAATGAGGACTTTCCGGTGCCGCGTGCTCCCCACAGCAGGGCGTTATTGGCGGGCGATCCGTCGAGAAAACGCTCGGTGTTGCGTTGCAGTTGATCTTTCTGCCTGTCGATGCCCAGCAGATCAGCGAGGCATATCGGATCTAGGTGCTGTACCGGTCGGAGATATTCCTTGCGCGGCCGCCATACCGCAGCCTTGATAGTGTTCCAATCGATGATCATGCCTTGCCCATATTGATGATGTTCGGCGCCGGCCTGTTTGCGCTTATTCCGTCGCGGCCGAGCATTAACGGTCGGGGATACGTCCATGCTTGCGGCGGGGTGTGGCGTCGCCGCAAGCAGTCGTTTCCGGACCATAGTGTATGCTATTGCGCCCAATGTGGTGAATGAATGCGGTCTTTCTTGGCTGCAAATTCGGTGTGAGTGCTTTTCTCCTACATTATGCCGATTTCAAGTATGATTGCACCCTTGGGAGTGGGGGAGTTCCAACGGTGGTAAGGCTTGTACCGGCATGAAGATTCTAGTCAGTAACGACGACGGTTATCGCGCGCCAGGCGTGGCGGCATTGGCCCGAGCCATGGCGCAATTGGGGGAGGTGACTGTGGTCGCCCCCGAGCGCAACCGCAGCGGCGCCAGCAACTCCCTGACCCTCGAGCATCCGCTGCGCGTGCAGCAGGGTGATAACGGCTATTTCTACGTGGATGGGACGCCTACCGATTGCGTGCATCTGGCGATCACCGGCCTGCTCGAGCAGGAGCCGGACCTGGTAGTGTCCGGGATCAATGCCGGTGCCAATCTCGGCGACGACGTGCTGTATTCGGGGACGGTAGCGGCGGCCATCGAGGGAAGGTTTCTCGGCCTGCCGGCCGTAGCCGTTTCCCTGTTGGGTGCGGCGCCCCATCATTATGCGACCGCCGCCGAGGTGGCCAAGCGCGTGGTGATACGTTTGCAGTCGCATCCCTTGCCCGCGGACACCATTTTAAGCGTCAATGTCCCCGATCTGCCCTGGGATGCCTTGGCCGGCTTCGAGGCGACCCGCCTCGGCCATCGCCACAAGGCGGAGCCGGTGATTAAATCCCGGGATCCCCGCGGCCGGGCGATCTATTGGGTGGGCGCGGCGGGGCCGGAGGAGGATGCCGGATCGGGCACCGATTTCTACGCGGTGGGTCGCGGTTACGTTTCCATCACCCCCTTGCAGGTAGACCTGACCCGCTACAGCGCATTGGAGACGGTGGCGAGCTGGGTGGAGGGGCTGGGCAGCTTGAGCGGCACTAAACATCGCGGTATCGGTATGACCTCGCAGCGGACGCGGGATCGGCTCATTGAACGTCTTAAGGAAGAGGGGATCGTCAGCGCCACGGTGTTGGAGGTCATACGCAGCACGCCCCGCCATATCTTCGTGGACGAGGCCCTGGCCACCCGGGCCTATGATGATACCTCCCTCCCCATCGGTCACGGCCAGACCATCTCCCAACCCTACGTGGTGGCGCGCATGACCGAGGCCTTGCTGCGGGACGGCCCCCTCAATAAGGTCCTGGAGATCGGTACCGGTTCGGGCTACCAGGCGGCGGTCCTTGCCCAAGTGGCCAAGGAAGTGTTCAGCGTCGAGCGCATCGCGGTGCTCATGACCTGCGCGCGGCAGCGCTTTCAAGAGCTGCGCCTGCGCAACATCCGGGTCAAACACGCCGACGGCATGATCGGTTGGCCGGAGCAGGCCCCGTTCGACGGCATCCTGGCCACGGCCGCCCCCGAAGGGGTCCCGCCGGCCTTGCTGGTGCAACTGGCGATGGGAGGGCGCTTGGTGATCCCGGTGGGGGATGCGAGTACCCAGTCTTTGGTGATGTTCACGCGTACCCCAGACGGCTATCGGGATGAAGTGTTGGATCAGGTGACGTTTGTACCTATGCGCGCAGGAACTCAGTGAAGATATTCTCCGCCCTGTATGTGCGTGTCATGCGCTGGGCCGCCCATCGTCATGCCCCCTGGTTCCTGGCGGCGCTCAGTTTCGCCGAAGCGTCATTTTTTCCTATACCGCCGGATGCGATGTTGGCACCCATGGCCCTCGCCAAGCCCAAGGCGGCGTGGGGTTATGCGAGCTTGGCCCTGGTCGCCTCGGTATGCGGCGGGATGCTCGGCTATACCATCGGCGTATTCGCCTTTGAAGTGGTGGCGCCGTGGCTGCACAGCGCCGGCTATTGGCCCGGTTATCTACGCGCGGAGCAATGGTTTAGAGAGTGGGGGGTATGGGCGATCGTGGTGGCGGCGTTCTCACCTATCCCCTACAAGCTGTTTACCATCGCCGCCGGCACCGTTGCCATGCCGTTTTTACCCTTTGTTCTGGCCTCCGCCGTCGGGCGCGGCTCGCGGTTTTTTTTGGTGGCGGGCTTGATGCGCTGGGGCGGGGAAGGCATGCAGCGTATTTTGCACGCTTACATCGATAGGTTGGGCTGGGTCATGGTGTTGGCTGTGCTTATCATCTATTTTTCCTTGTAACGAGGAGCATCCCAAGGTCAGCGGTAAGGTGGGTTTACGGAAAAAAATAGCGTGGTTGCCGCTGCTGGTCATGATGGCGGTGACGGCGGGCTGTGGTGGGTTCGTTTACCATCGTGTTCAGCCTGGAGAGACCCTGTATTCCATAAGCTGGCGTTATGGTCTGGATTACCGCGAAGTGGCGGGATGGAATCGAATCCAATCGCCCTACACCATCTACAACGGCCAACTGTTGCGTGTTACGCCACCAGCTGGCGGCAGTCATGCACGGGATGGCGTTCCTGCACCCCACGCGGCTCCCGTCATACAGCGGCCATCCGCCGCGACCGCAGCGCCACTGATCCGCCCTTCACCGACGGGTTTCGCCGCTGCACCGATAAAATGGCAGTGGCCGGTTCAGGGTCGGTTAGTCCAAACCTTTTCCAAGACCAATATAGTTCGTAAGGGTATTGATATCGGTGGTAGACCGGGGGAGCCGATACGGGCGGCGGCCTCCGGCAGCGTCGTGTATGCGGGGAGCGGGCTGTTGAACTACGGCAAGCTCATTATTCTCAAGCACGACGATAACTATTTGAGTGCATACGCTTATAATCGCTCCTTGCTCGTCAAGGAGGGCGATACGGTGGCGGTCGGTCAGCATATCGCCGATATGGGTAGCAAGGCCGGTGGCGATGCCATGCTCCATTTTGAGATCCGTTATGACGGCCGGCCCATCAATCCATTGAAATATCTGCCTCCGGCGCGTCAATAACCCAACATTAAATACCCCCATTGACAATTCCATTATTTAGCTCTTGATACTTTCGGGCAATAGGCTCAATCTGACCCCTACCGTGACTACAGCTGATAGTTACGTTCGAAAGGGAGTTCTATATGGACGAATTCGAAGAGCAGTTACCGTCGGAGGACGGATCGGTATCAAACATTCTTGAACGCTGGTGGTTGATGGAGGCGGCTGGTCGCGGCAGCAACGAGGAAACATCGCAGCCGGCCAAGTTGAAGACCCCGGCGACAGACCCGACACGCATCTATCTCAGCGAAATCGGCTACAGCCCGTTGCTCAAAGCCGAGGAAGAGGTCTACTATGCGCGACTCGCGCAGCGCGGAGACGTACCGGCCCGCCAGCGCATGATAGAAAGCAATCTGCGTCTGGTTGTGAAGATCGCCCGCAACTATCTCAATCGTGGCCTGGCTTTTCTCGACCTGATCGAAGAAGGAAATCTCGGTCTTATCCACGCCGTGAAAAAATTCGATCCGGAAAGAGGATTTCGTTTCTCCACCTATGCGACATGGTGGATACGCCAGACCATAGAACGCGCCTTGATGAACCAGACGCGCACCGTGCGCCTGCCGATACATATCATCAAACAGATCAACTCCTATGTTCGCGCTTCGCGCTCTTTGGCGCAGCGGCTCGATCATGAGCCCAGTTTGGAAGAAGTGGCGCGCGTGCTGCAGAAATCCGCCATGGAAGTCGAGCACATGATGAGCCTTTACGAACGCGAGGTATCCATCGATTCCGCCGGCGTACAAGATCGTACCCTGTTGGATACCCTGCCCGATGAATCCTGGTCCGATCCCAGCGAAATCCTGCAGGACGCCGAAGTGTCCGCCAATATCGATGCCTGGCTGCAGGAATTGAATGACAAGCAACGCGAAGTCGTTGAATATCGTTTCGGACTGCACGGCCGTGAAGCCGCCACCTTGGAAGAAGTGGGCGACCGCATTGGGGTTACCCGTGAACGGGTGCGTCAAATCCAATTGGAAGCATTGCAACGCCTGCGGCAAATCATGGATCGTTCCGGCACCTCGGCGGAAACCGTTTTCGGTTGAGGGTTTAGTTGCGCAAGCGGATGTAGGCATGTCCGGCACGCTGGTCCGGTTAAGATTTCCTGCCAACAGTTTAAATATGGTCGATTCATGGCTATCATGCGTGGCGTCTTGAACTTTATACATGCATGCATGCTCTTATGGATGAAAGATTCCCGTTACGGGAAACGTCGAGGGATGGGATCCAGATCTGGTCTCGGCCCCTTGCGGTGGGTATGCGTGCCGTTTTTATGTGGAGGTCGGTTACATGCCGCGGATCATAGTGCTGTTGTTTGCGCTGGGCTTGAGCGCCTGTGCCATAGTCCCCCAAGAACTGCGGGTCGCCGAACCCATGGCGGCCACCACGCCGCAGCAGGCGCAATCAGGAAAGCACGACGGCGAGCGGGTGCGCTGGGGCGGTGTGATTATCCAGACCACGACCCAGACCAATCAGACCTGTTTCGAAATCATGGGCCTGTCATTGGACAGCAGCGCCCAGCCCTTGGCGAACGATCAATCCCAGGGGCGGTTTATCGCCTGTGCCAAAGGATTTTATGAGCCGGCCTTATACGCTGCCGGACGTGAAGTCACCTTTATCGGTCAAATCGACGGTACCGAAAAACGCAAAGTCGGCGAATACGATTACCAATTCCCGCGGCTGATCGTGGAAGCGGTGCATCTATGGCCGAAGCGCAGCAATATCGTTTATGTACCCTATTACGATCCGTTTTGGGATCCGTTCTGGCCATACTACTATCATCCTTATCGTCATCGGTGAAGACTATGCTCGTCCGTATTCATCTCGTCGCGTGTATGCTGGTGTTGTTGAGCGCATGCGCGGTTACCCCGCCCTTTTCCGATGACTCGCTGCATGGCGTCAATCGTTCCATGCAGCCGGAACAGGCGGTTAAGGAAAATGCACGGGATGTGCAGGTGATGTGGGGCGGTGTCATCGTCAAGGCCACCAATACCGAGGATCACACCGACTTTGCCGTGCTGTTCTATCCGCTCGACAGTTCGCAACGGCCCGATCGAGGGCAGCCGGCCAAGAGTCGTTTCATTGTCCGCTACCACGGTTATCTGGAGACCATGGTATACGCGCCGGGTAGGGAGATCACGGTGCTGGGTAAGCTGCAGGGCGTAGAGGAGGGCAAGATCGGGGATGCCCCATATCGTTTTCCAGTGTTGAATGCGGAGCAGCTACACTTGTGGCCGGTGGGCGATGACTCGCGGGTACGCTTCGGCGTCGGTCTGGGTATCGGCGTGCACATGTAATGCGCTGAGGGTAAGCCCAATCGGACTGCCGGCAGATGAGGCGAGACAGTGTTAAACGGACGGCGGCATTAACTCGCCGCGTTCGGCCGTCATGCCACCGCCATTAGTATATTGTTGTTCGATCATCCGCGCGATGAAGCGCCCACTCGCAGCATGAAGTTGGATCCTCGACGCAATCGCAGTGATGATATCTGGCATGTGTGAGTAGACGGTCTCGGTTCCAGGTGTCTGTATGCGTGGCGGGTGTGTTGAGCCGCCTCAGGGCGGCCGATTTAATCCGCGACTGGCGTAGTTCGATCTCTACGCCACCATCGTCTATGCCCGTCATTTCGTCTCACTTCCGCGTTATAACCGATTGCGCATGTTCTCGCACTATTGCCGGGAACCCGAGCTATGCATGATGGTCATAACCCGTGTCATTCCTGCAGGTCAAGGGGTGATATCAAGCGTGGCGGTCGCGCTCGCCCTCCGTCACTCAGCGAATAATATCCGCATCGTCGAAGGAACAACATCATGAAACAGAAACGCCGTGGCATCATCGGAATATTGATCTTTGTTGCATATGCGACCATGTCGGTTGCTCAGGGAGCGGCGACATGGGTAGAGGGGCCTAACAATCCGAGTCTGGCGCCCATGTTGAAGAAGGTGCTGCCGGCGGTGGTGAATGTTTCAACGAAATCGCTGGTGTCGGTCGAACAGAATCCACTATTCAAAGATCCTTTCTTCCGCCAATTCTTCAATGTCCCCAACCGTCCTCAGCAACGCGAGCGGCAAAGCCTGGGTTCCGGAGTCATTGTGGACGCGGGTAAAGGTTATGTTCTCACCAATTATCACGTGATCAAGCATGCGCAGGAAATCACCGTGACCCTGCATGATGGCCGGCACTTTCCCGCCAAGATAGTGGGTAAGGATCCCGAAGTGGATCTGGCGGTGCTCCACATCAAGGCCGGCGATCTTGTTTCCTTGCCGTTCGGCGATTCGTCCGCCATCCGGGTGGGAGATTTCGTGGCGGCGATAGGCAATCCTTTCGGTCTCGGGCAGACGGTGACTTCCGGCATCATCAGCGCCCTGGGTCGCAACGGTTTGGGCATAGAGGGATATGAGGATTTCATCCAGACCGATGCCCCGATCAATCCCGGCAATTCCGGCGGCGCCCTGGTGAATTTTTCCGGACAACTCGTGGGCATCAATACGGCCATCGTCGGTCCCGGGGGCGGTAATGTGGGCATCGGCTTCGCCATCCCCAGCAATATGGTGAAGGATGACATGGAACAGCTGATCCGCTACGGCAATGTGCGTCGCGGTCAGTTGGGCGTCTATATCCAGGATGTCACGCCGGACTTGGCCAAGGCCCTCGACCTCACACACACCAGCGGTGCCGTGATTACCAAACTGGCGCAAGGATCTCCCGCCGAGCAGTCGGGACTTGAGATCGGTGATGTGATCATTGCGGTTAACGGCGCGGAGATTAAAACCGCAGGGCAACTGCGCAATGCCATCGGCTTGCTGCGGGTGGGCAGCGATGTGACGCTGACGGTCCTTCATAAGGGTGAGCAACGTGAGATGCATGTCCTGATCTCCGCGCCCAAGCAGACCAAGGTCGATGCGGGACACCTGGATAAAGGCTTGTCCGGCGCGAAACTGGGTGCTATCGAACCGTCTCATCCTTTGGCGGGGCAGGTGAAAGGTGTCGAAGTCCTCGGCATCGAAGAGGGTAGCCCGGCCTGGATGGCGGGCCTGCGCAAAGGCGACATCATCGTCACCGTCAACCGTCAGCCGGTGGAAAGTATGGGAGACATCGAGGGCGCCATTAAAAAGGGCGGCCATGGAATACTGCTCAACATTCGGCGCGGAGACGGGGCATTGTTCATCCTCATCCGCTAAGCGCTGTCGGCTTTGAAAGCGGTATCGCCTCCATGGCGTTGCGACGATATGGAACATCACCGTTCACCTATGTGGTTCATTCATAGTGTCACAACACCATGGGGGCGATAGATCTAAAAATGCCAAGCAGAAAACCTTCTATCGAAATCAAGTCGTCCGGAGACGGAAAATTCTGGCAGAGGCCGGGATTCACGTTATGGGTCTATGCGCTGTTATTCATGGGTGCCGCGTATTTTTGGCAGTCGTCCTCGCAGACAGGGCAAGAGGAAATTCCCTATAGCGAGTTTCTGCAGGACGTCAACAAGGGCGAGGTCGCTCAGGCTGTGATTTCCAGCAAGGCGATTACCGGCACCTTGACCGAAAAAAACCCGAAGAGCGGTCAGCTACGCCGTTTTATCACGGTGCCGTTGTGGGACAACGCTCTAGCGCAGGTGCTGCAAAAACACGGAGTGGATTACACCGTGCGTGAGAACAGCAATTGGATCAGTAATATTCTCTTTTCATGGGTGTTGCCGTTCGGTGTGATGTTCTTGATGTGGAGCTGGATGGCGAAACGTATGGGCGCAGGCAGGGGAATTCTCAGTCTGGGCAAGCGCGTGCGTATTCACCCCGAGGGCGGAGCGAAGGTGACCTTCGCGGATGTGGCCGGTGCTGAGGAGGCCAAGCAGGAACTCAAGGAATCCATAGCATTTCTCAAAGATCCGGACCGGATTCAACGTCTCGGCGGGCACATGCCTAAAGGCATGCTTCTGATCGGTCCGCCGGGTACCGGCAAGACCTTGTTGGCACGCGCTGTCGCCGGGGAGGCCGGTGTACCGTTCTTCAACATCAGCGGGGCGGAATTCATCGAGATGTTCGTCGGCATGGGGGCGGCGCGGGTGCGGGATCTGTTCGAACAGGCGCGACAGAGGGCGCCATGTATCGTCTTCATTGATGAGCTGGATGCTATCGGTGGGGCGCGAGGCATCGGGTCGGTGATGGGTGGTCATGATGAACGCGAGCAGACCTTGAACCAATTGCTGACGGAGATGGATGGTTTCGATTCCTCGGTGGGTGTCGTGGTACTGGCTGCGACTAACCGTCCGGAGATTCTCGACAAGGCCTTGTTGCGCGCCGGGCGCTTCGATCGGCAGATCGTCGTTGACAAGCCCGATCTCGAGGCGCGCGTCGCCATCCTCCAGTTGCATGTTCGCGGCATGAAGGTGGCAGGCGATGTCGATTTGCGTGTGGTGGCGCAGCGCACGCCGGGGTTTGTCGGTGCGGATCTGGCCAATATCGCCAACGAAGCCGCGATCCTCGCAGTACGCGAAAACCATGACAGCGTGCAAATGAAAGACCTCGAGGCGGCCATCGACCGTGTGATTGCCGGGCCGGAGAAAAAGCATCGTGTTCTCAATGCCGATGAAAAACATCGAGTCGCTGTCCATGAGTCGGGTCATGCCCTGGTGGCGGTTAGCGTCCCCACCGGCGAGCCGGTGCACAAGATATCAATCATTCCCCGTGGCATTGCTGCCTTGGGCTATACGCTGCAGTTGCCGGTTACCGAAAAATTCCTGTCCACTCAATCCGAGCTTAAGGATCAGGTCGCGATTCTGATGGGTGGGCGGGTCGCGGAGGAGATCGTCTTCGGAGATATCTCCAGTGGCGCTCAGAATGATCTTGAGCATGCCACGGAAATTGCCCGCGCCATGATAACGCGCCTTGGTATGAGCGAAAGCCTCGGGCCACTCACTTACGGCAAGCAACAACGGCTTATGTATCTGGGGGTGGAAAGCGCCGAAGACAAGGATTATAGCGAAGAAACCGCTCGTCTTATCGATGCCGAGCTGCGCGCGCTGGTCGAAGAAGGCCACGGCAGGGCGAAGGAGATCCTGATTCGGAAGCGTCAGGATTTGAATACGATTGCCGCGCGCTTGCAGGAAAAGGAGGTCATCGGGCGTGAAGAGCTCGCACAGTTGTTGAGAGCAGGCTCAAGGCCGATGGTTGCGGGATGAGGATGCCGCACTCCTCAAAACAATAATAAAGGGAAGCGCATGCTCAATTCCATTTATAAGCTGCTTGGGCAGCTCGGCTACCCACATCCGATACATCCGACGGAAGTACATATGCCCATAGGCCTGATCGTAGGGGCATTGATATTCCGCATCGCGGCTGTACTGTTGCGGCGGCCGGTGTTGGGTCAGACGGCGCACTATTGCACTATCCTTGCCGCCATCTTTCTGTTCCCGACGGTATTGTTCGGCTATATGGATTGGCAGCACTTCTACGACGGGGACTGGCTTTTTCCGATCAAAGTAAAACTGGTGCTGGCCGTCATTTTGATTATGCTGGTCTTGAACAGCGTGTTTCTCGTTCATAAAAAGGGCACGGGGTCGGGATGGGTATTGTTCAATTACACGGCTTCATTTGTGGTCGTGGTCGCCTTGGGATATTTCGGCGGCAATCTGGTATACGGCTAGCGGCCGCTGGCGATCCGGGACCTCAGTCGCGGACGTCGTTATGGCGACGACGATTTCGATTGATCGCCGCGCGCAGCAGCCAGATGCCGACCCCGGCGGCAATTACCGAAAGCAACAGCCATTTTTCATAATGACGGATGTCGCCCAAAAGTAATTCCATAGCCTTGCCGAAGGCGTAACCGAGGCCGGCTATGGCCGAGGCCCATGCGGCGGCACCGACAATATTAAACACTACAAACTCGATTGCCGGCACACGACTCATGCCGATGACGAAAGGCGTTACGGTGCGAAAGCCGTAAACAAAGCGAAAGCCGATGATGATGGGAATGCGATGGCGCTCCAGAATTCGGTGCACTTTTTCCGTCCGTGACTGCCAGTGTGGACGTTTCAATAGAAACGTTTGCCCTTGCCAGCGTCCCAAAAAGAAAAATAATTGATCGCTCATGAGTGTGCCAACAAAGGCGGATACGATTACCCACGGCAGTCGTAGATAACCCAGCTTGGCGGCAATGCCGCCTAACACCAGGATGGTCTCACCTTCCAGGAAAGTGCCGACCACCAGTGCCAAGTAACCATAGCTTTCAATAAGGTGTTCGAGTGTCATGGCGGTGTGCCTTAGACGTGTCGATCAAAAATGGGCGGTCGTCTGCGGGAGTGCGCCACGGCCTCGTGTTCATGCGCATTTCTCACCGCGCCTATTGACCCGCCGGGCGGGTGCCGATGGATAATAGTAGGAAATGAATGCCGGTAAGGCTAGTGATGCCTCCACCCGTCTGCTGGGAATGCCATGCAAAACGGGCGGAGTCTTTAGATTGGTAAGAGCGAATGGGCCGTGCCCTGTATCACATAAAGGATCAGTTCCAAACCGTCTTAGAAAGACAATGTGCCGGCCGACTGCCCATCGACTGACACCTCGCAAGTATGGTTGGCGTCGCCCTTGTCTGCATTCAGTAATTTGCACTTCGCGTAAATTTTATAGTCCTCAAAGTTGCCCGTTAATACTTCCTCCGGCTTGTCTTTGGTCAAAATCCCACTGATGACCTCTTTGTTGTTAATTTTGAGAACGATGAAGTCGTTATTGGTACCAACGTCGGCTTTGCCGGTAATGGCCCAATCCTGGCCCATCCAATGTGCAGGCCTATATTCCAAGAAACCGCCGGAGGACGCACAGGCGGCGAGAGTTCCCAGGATCAGGATTATAGAAAGGGTTCGCATGAATCTCTCCTTAGAAGTATGGGAAGACAATAAAATGTTGTGGGCCAATACCATTTGAAAAAAGTCAGATTCTAGCATCGCCCACCACCTCGGTCTATTCAAAATAGTAGGCTTATGAGCTTGTTGCGATCGACCGGAATTGCGCAGCGGCGCAAGGTTGATCGAGTCCCGCGATTTTCGCGCCACGGTGCTGGTGTTTTGTTTAGCGCGGTAATGCCGGCGCTCCAAAATCCGTGCATAGTCAAGTGTGGGCGGTATCGGGCGTAGCCTTAAACAGGGACTCGGCAGTTTACGAATGAAAGCTTGCGTTGGATTTTCCAACTGCTGCGATTGAGCGTGTTTGGCGCGTCCGGCGCTGCATTCAGATCATCAATAACGCCGCGGCGACGCGCCGGCCGTCACCCATGAGAATGTTGTATGTGCGGCAGGCGGCGGCGGTGTTCATGATTTCGTAACCGATACCGGCGGTGGCCAAAGGCGCGACGATGGCAGCGTCGGGCCATAATAAAGTGCTGCCCGAGCCCAGCAGCACGATTTCCGGGGCCAGTTCCAAAAGGATGTCCATATGGCTGGGCGCCAAATCTCCGAAGGACTGGGGAGGCCAGTCTCGCACCAAGCGGGTGGGGGTGACGATGGCGCTGCGGGTGAGGATCTCCTGCCGAAGGCGGGAAGAATCCGGGCCGATGGCGTCCAGGGCGCCCGGGGCGGGATCGTCGCTGTCCCGGGGTATGGTGACGGTGACCTCTCCGGGTCCGTAGGAGCGGATAGCATAGTGGCTGCGATTGATTTCCAAGTTAAATTGCATGGCGGTGAGACGATAACCGAGATAGATGAACGAAGGTCTCCCTTTTACCGCGTATGGCCATGAGGTGCAAGCCATGGTCATAGCCTGTCGATTGACAGGGTTTTTGGCGCCGGGTAATGTGTCATATTTGGCGCGCCCTTCGGGCGCTTTGTTTATGTTTTAAGCCGTGTTTTCCCCGGTTTGAGATTTCCGGATTAACTGCCTTGAGAGATGAATTCCCTAGAATTAAGCGACTGCCTCCCTATGTCTTTAACATCGTCGGCGAGCTGAAGGCCAAGGCTCGCGCCCGGGGCGAAGACATCATTGATTTTGGGATGGGCAACCCGGATCAGCCGACGCCGCAACATATCGTCGACAAATTGGTCGAGGCCGCCCAGCGCGACGATACCCATCGCTACTCCGTATCCAAGGGTATCCCGCGGCTGCGCCGCGCCATCACCCAGTGGTACAAGAATCGCTACAACGTGGAGCTGGATCAGGATAGCGAGGCCATCGTCACCATCGGTTCCAAGGAGGGCCTGGCCCATCTGGCGCTGGCGACCATGGGTCCCGGCGATGTGGCTTTGGTACCCAATCCGTCTTACCCAATTCACCCCTACGGCTTTGTCATCGCCGGGGCGGATATTCGCCATGTGTCCCTGGTGCCCGGCGTGGACTTTTTCGAGGAACTGGAAAAGGCCATCAAGGCCTGCTGGCCACAGCCCAAGATGCTGGTGCTGAATTTTCCCGGCAACCCCACCACCCAGTGCGTGGAACTGGATTTCTTCGAGAAGGTGGTTGCCATCGCCCGCGAACACCAGATCTGGGTGATACACGATCTGGCCTATGCCGACATCGTGTTCGACGGCTACGTGGCGCCTTCCATTTTGCAGGTGCCGGGGGCAAAAGACGTCGCAGTGGAGTTCTTTACCTTGTCCAAGAGCTACAGTATGCCGGGATGGCGCGTGGGATTCATGTGCGGTAATCCCAAGCTGGTGGCGGCCCTGGCGCGCATGAAATCGTATATGGACTATGGGATGTTCACGCCGATTCAGGTGGCAGCCATCACCGCCCTGGAAGGACCGCAGGATTGTGTCGCGGAGATCCGCGACTTGTATCGCAGCCGGCGCGACGTATTATGCAAGAGCCTGAATTCCATCGGCTGGCAGGTGACGCCGCCCAAGGCGACGATGTTCGTATGGGCGCCCATCCCCGAACCCTATCGGCATTTGGGTTCTCTGGAATTTTCCAAGAAATTACTGGCCGATGCCAAAGTGGCAGTATCGCCGGGCACCGGTTTCGGTGAGATGGGGGATGATCATGTCCGCTTCTCCCTTATCGAAAACGAGCACCGCAGTCGCCAGGCGGTGCGCGGGATCCGCGACATGTTCCGCCGCGACCATGGCCAGTTGAACGCCGCCAGAGGCGGTGGCAAGTAATCGCATTGTCTGCGTTTGACTTGCGCGGATCACACATAAGGAGAACGACAGTGGAGCCGGTAAAAGTAGGCTTATTAGGTTTGGGGACGGTGGGTTGCGGAACGGTGAACGTACTGAAACGCAACGCGCAGGAGATTCAGCGTCGCGCCGGGCGGGGCATCGTCATCGCTCAGGCCGTGGCGCGTGATTTGAAGCGTCCGCGCATTTGCGATGCCGCCGGCATCGCCTTGACCGACGATCCCATGGCGGTGGTCGACAATCCCGAACTGGAGGTCATCGTCGAATTGATCGGCGGCACCACCATCGCCCGGGAACTGGTGAGCAAGGCCATCGCCAACGGCAAGCACGTGGTCACCGCCAACAAGGCGCTGATCGCCAAACACGGCAATGAAATCTTTGCCCTGGCCCGCGAGCGGGGCGTGATGGTGGCCTTCGAGGCGGCGGTGGCGGGCGGCATCCCCGTGATCAAGGCGATCCGTGAGGGTCTGGCCGGTAATCGCATCGAGTGGCTGGCGGGGATCATCAACGGCACCGGTAACTTCATTCTCACCGAAATGCGCGATAAGGGCCGTGACTTCGCCGATGTGCTGGCGGAGGCCCAGAGCCTCGGCTATGCCGAAGCGGATCCGACCTTCGACGTGGAGGGTATCGATGCCGCCCACAAGCTGACCATATTGGCATCCATCGCCTTCGGCATTCCCCTGCAGTTCGATAAGGTCTATACAGAGGGAATCAGTCGCATCACCGCCGAGGATGTGCGTTATGCCGAAGAGCTGGGCTACCGTATCAAACACCTGGGTTTGGCGCGGCGCACCGCGCAAGGCGTGGAGCTGCGCGTGCATCCCACCCTGATCCCGTACCGGCGCCTCATCGCCAACGTGGACGGCGTAATGAATGCAGTCCTGGTCAAGGGCGATGCGGTGGGGCCGACGCTGTACTACGGCGCCGGCGCCGGTTCCGAGCCCACCGCCTCGGCGGTGGTGGCCGATCTGGTGGACGTGGTACGCGCCCTGACCGCCGATCCGGAAAACCGCGTGCCCCATCTCGCCTTCCAGGCGGATGCCCTGTCCGATATCGCCATCCTGCCCATGGCCGAGGTGGAGACCGCTTATTACCTGCGCCTGGAGGCGGAGGACAGCCCCGGCGTCCTGTCGGAGGTCACCCATATCCTCGGTGAGGCTGGTATCAGCATCGAGGCCATCATTCAAAAGGAACAGGCCCCCGAGGCCGCGTATGTGCCGGTGATCATGCTTACCCATGTGGTTAAGGAAGGCAAAATGAACCATGCCATCCAGCGCATCGAGGCCCTGGACTCTATCGGCGGTACGGTGACGCGTATTCGCGTAGAATATTTGAACAGACAATAAATTCTTAAAGCGATCGGCAGTCGGCGTTTGGCTATTTTCGGTGGCTAAGTGCTGAGCGCTGAAAGCTGACAGCTTAATTTAGGAGTGATCAATGCCGTTTCGTCCCCGTTACACCGGGCTCATCGATAAATACCGCGATCGTCTGCCGGTGCACGACGATACCCGCATCATCAGTCTCGGCGAAGGCAACACGCCGCTGATCCGGCTCAACAACATCCCCCGGGAGTTGGGCAGGGAGGTGGACGTCTACGTTAAATACGAGGGACTCAATCCCACCGGTTCGTTCAAGGACCGCGGTATGACCATGGCGGTGACCAAGGCGGTGGAAGAGGGCAGTCGCGCCATCGTCTGTGCCTCCACCGGCAACACCTCGGCCTCCGCCGCGGCCTATGCGGCGCGCGCCGGCATCACCGCCTTCGTGCTGATACCCGACGGCAAGATCGCTCTGGGCAAGCTGGCCCAGGCTATCATGCACGGTGCGGTGGTGATCCAGATCAAGGGCAATTTCGACGCCGGGATGCAGCTGGTCAAGGAAATAGGAGACGAGGCGCCGGTGACCATCGTCAATTCCATCAATCCCTATCGCCTCGAGGGGCAGAAGACAGCGGCCTTCGAGATTGTGGAAGAACTGGAATGCGCCCCCGATTATCACTGCCTGCCGGTGGGCAACGCCGGCAACATTTCCGCCTACTGGATGGGTTACAAAGAATATCAGCAGCACGGTATCGTCAACAGCCTGCCGCGCATGGTGGGTTACCAGGCCTCGGGCGCGGCGCCGTTCCTGCGCGGCGGCCCGGTGCAGGAACCGGAGACCGTCGCCACCGCTATCCGCATCGGCAATCCTCAAAGCTGGGACAAGGCTTGGGCGGCGCAAAAGGAATCCAACGGCTGGTTCGATGAATTCAGCGATGAAGACATCCTCGCCGCGCAGAAACTCCTGGCCTGCAAGGAAGGTATTTTCTGCGAGCCGGCCTCGGCCATCTCTCTGGCCGGCGCCATGCGCGATATCAAGAACGGCAAGATCCCCGAAGGCAGCAAGATCGTCTGCACCTTGACCGGCCACGGACTCAAAGACCCGGACGTGGCGATCAAGCAGAGTCAGGGGTCGTTGTTGACAGTGGACGCTACGCTGGAGGCGGTGAAGAAGGCGATATTGAGCAATATGGCGTAGCACGCCCCGAGAAGGCGTAAGCACAATGCTGTAATGTCTTTTTGCCGAAAGCATTTTGGCCGTGGCCGTGGAAAAGTTGCAATCACGGACGTGAATTTTCCGCGGCACGGCTCATCGCCTCGTCATATCCATTGAGTAAAATCGGTCTTTCTGGTACTTTGTACTCCCATCTTGTTTCACTTACCCGCAGATCTTTTAGAGGTTCATGACTAAGTTCATTTTCGTCACCGGTGGAGTGGTGTCGTCCTTGGGGAAGGGCATCGCTTCGGCATCGCTGGGCGCTATCTTGGAGGCACGCGGTCTCAAGGTGACGCTGCTCAAGCTCGACCCTTATATCAACGTCGATCCCGGCACCATGAGTCCCTTTCAGCACGGCGAGGTATACGTCACCGAAGACGGCGCCGAGACCGATCTGGATCTGGGCCATTACGAACGCTTTGTCCGTACCCGCATGGGTAAGGCCAATAACTTCACCACCGGCAAGATTTACGAAAACGTCATTCGCAAGGAGCGCCGCGGCGATTACTTGGGCGGCACCGTACAGGTGATCCCCCACATCACCGACGAGATCAAGCGCTGTATCCTGGCGGGGGCCGATGCCGCCGACGTGGCCTTGGTGGAGATCGGCGGTACGGTGGGTGACATCGAGTCCCTGCCGTTTCTCGAGGCCATCCGCCAGATGGGCGTGGAATTGGGTCACGAGCGCACCCTGTTCATTCACCTCACCCTGGTGCCGTTCATCGCGGCGGCCGGAGAGTTGAAGACCAAACCCACCCAGCACTCGGTGGCGCAATTGCGGTCCATCGGTATTCAGCCCGATGTGCTGATGTGCCGTGCTGACCAGTCCCTGCCCCCGGAAGAGCGGCGCAAGATCGCGCTGTTCACCAATGTGCGCGAAGAGGCGGTGATCTCCGCGGTGGACGTGGACAACATCTACAAGATTCCCATGCTGCTGCACGAACAGGGCCTGGACCGCATCGTGGCGGAGCGTCTGCAATTGCACCTTCCCGACGCGGATCTCTCCGAGTGGCGGGCGGTCATCAATGCCATGGAACACCCCGAGGGCGAGGTTACCATCGCCATGGTGGGCAAGTACGTGGAGCTCACGGAATCCTATAAGTCTCTTTCGGAAGCCCTTACCCACGCAGGCGTTCAGACCCGCTCCCGGGTACGGATCAAGTACATCGATTCCGAAGAGATCGCCGCAGACAGCACGGAGCAGCTGGCGGGGATGGATGCCATCCTGGTGCCCGGCGGCTTCGGTGAGCGCGGCATCGAAGGCAAGATTCGCGCGGTCGAATATGCACGGCGCAACCGCATCCCCTATCTGGGCATCTGTCTGGGGATGCAGGTGGCGGTGATCGAGTTCGCCCGTCACGTGGCCGGCATGAGCGAGGCGCACAGCACCGAGTTCAATCCCGGCACGCCTTATCCGGTGATCGCACTCATCACCGAGTGGACGACCTCGGAGGGGGGTGTGGAGCGGCGCAGCAAGGAGTCGGATCTGGGCGGCAGCATGCGCCTGGGCGCCCAGGCCTGCCGCCTGGATCCGAACTCCAAGGCCTACGCCGCCTATGAGCAGGATATGATCATGGAGCGGCACCGCCATCGTTACGAGTTCAACAACAACTTCCTGGAACCCCTAGAGGCGGCTGGCCTGCTGGTTTCCGGCCGTTCGGCCGACGGTAAGCTGGTGGAGATGATAGAGATTCCCGACCATCCGTGGTTCGTGGCCTGTCAATTCCACCCGGAATTCAAATCCACGCCCCGTGACGGCCATCCCTTGTTCAGCAGTTTCATCCGTGCCGCCCGCGAGCAGCACGCGCACAGTCGGAGATAAGCCATGCAACTTTGCGGATTCGAAGTGGGATTGGATCGCCCGCTGTTTTTGATCGCCGGTCCGTGCGTCATCGAGAGCGAGGGCCTGGCCCTGGAAACCGCCGGTCAGCTCAAGGAGATCACGGCGCGCCTGGGGATCCCCTTCATCTATAAATCCTCCTTCGATAAGGCCAATCGCACCTCGGTCAGCAGTTTCCGCGGTCCGGGCCTGGAGGCGGGCTTGAAGATCCTGGATAAGGTCAAGCAACAGATACAGGTGCCGGTGCTGACCGATGTCCATGAGGATACCCCGCTGGCCGAGGTCGCTGCGGTGGTGGACGTATTGCAGACCCCGGCCTTCCTGTGCCGGCAGACCAATTTCATTCAAAACGTCGCCCGCCAGGGCAGGCCGGTGAACATCAAGAAGGGGCAATTTCTAGCCCCCTGGGACATGAAGCATGTGGCCGAGAAGGCCATGGCGGTAGGTAACAGCCAGATTATGGTGTGCGAACGGGGCGTGTCTTTCGGCTACAATAATCTGGTATCTGATATGCGCTCACTGGCGGTGATGCGCGATACTGGTTGTCCGGTGGTCTTCGACGGTACCCATTCAGTGCAATTGCCCGGCGGCGCCGGGGGCAGTTCGGGCGGTCAGCGCGAGTTCGTACCGGTCTTGGCCCGGGCGGCGGTGGCGGCGGGTGTCGCCGGCCTGTTCATGGAGACCCATCCCGATCCCGCCAAGGCCCTCAGTGACGGCCCCAATGCCTGGCCCTTGGGTTGCATGGAAGAATTGCTGACGGTACTCAAGGAACTGGACCGAACCGTCAAGGCTCAGGGTTTCGCCGAAATGAATATGAAACCTTAGTCATCCAGAATGGGATAAGCACGGAGAAATTAAGCAATCTTTTTCGCCTTTCCCCTGTTCCGCATGACTTATGAATAATTTACTGGAGCTATAGATGTCGCAAATTGTAGATATACGTGGACGTGAGATTTTGGATTCACGGGGCAACCCCACCGTCGAGGCGGACGTGATGCTCGCTTCCGGCGCACGCGGACGCGCCGCGGTGCCTTCCGGGGCGTCGACCGGTTCCCGCGAGGCGGTGGAATTGCGCGACGGCGATAAGGCCCGCTTCGGTGGCAAGGGCGTGCGCCAGGCGGTGTCCCACGTGAACGGTGAGATTCGCAGCGCGTTGCTCAAGCAGGACGGCGCCGATCAACAAGGCATCGATCGCATCATGATCGAACTGGACGGAACGTCCACCAAGGGCCGTCTGGGTGCCAACGCCATCCTGGCGGTGTCACTGGCCGCGGTGCGGGCCATGGCGCAGGAAAGCGGCAAACCCCTATACCGTTACCTGGGCGGCGACGGTCCGTTCGATATGCCGGTGCCGATGATGAACGTGATCAACGGCGGCGCCCACGCCGACAATAACGTGGACATGCAGGAATTCATGATCATGCCGGTGGGTGCGCCCAGCCTGGCGGAGGCGGTGCGCTACGGTGCCGAGGTGTTTCACGCCTTGCGGGCCGTGTTGAAGGGCCGCGGTATGAACACCACCGTAGGCGACGAGGGCGGTTTCGCCCCCAATCTGCCCTCCAACGAAGCGGCGCTGGAGGCCATTCTTGCTGCCATCGCCGAAGCGGGTTTCAAGGCGGGCACGGATGTGGTCATCGCCATCGATCCCGCAAGTTCGGAGTATTACCATGACGGTTTGTATCATCTGAAATCGGAAGGCAAGCAGCTTAACTCCGATCAGATGGTGGATTACTGGGCGAAGTGGGCGGATAACTATCCCATCGTCTCCATCGAAGACGGCATGGCCGAAGACGATTGGGCGGGTTGGAAGCTGCTCACCGAACGCCTCGGCAAGCGCTTGCAATTGGTGGGCGACGACTTGTTCGTCACCAATACCTCCATCTTCGAAAAAGGCATCGAGCAAGGTATCGCCAATTCTATTTTGATCAAGGTCAATCAGATCGGTACCTTGAGCGAATCCCTGGCCGCCATCACCATGGCGAAACAGGCCAAGTATACGGCCATCATTTCCCATCGTTCCGGCGAGACCGAAGATGCCTTCATCGCCGACCTGGCGGTCGCCACCAGTGCCGGTCAGATCAAGACCGGATCCATGTCGCGCTCCGATCGAGTCGCCAAGTACAATCAATTGCTGCGCATCGAAGAGGAATTGGGCGCGCAGGCGCGCTTCCCGGGACGCAAGGTCTTTTATAATCTGGATTGACGTCCGACTTGATGTGCCGTGGCCGCGAGGGTAAAGTGGCGGGCGTATTCACCGGAAAGCCGTTGCTATGAAGGGGATCATCGCGGCACTGATCGTGATCACGGCCTTGCTGCAATACAAGCTATGGATAGGCAATGGCAGTTTTGGAGAAGTCTATCGCCTGGACCGGACCATTGTCGCGCAGGAAAAAGAGAATGCCGTCGCCAAAGAGCGTAACCTGGCCCTGCAGGCGGAAGTGGATGATCTCAAGCACGGTATGGACGCCATAGAGGAACGTGCCCGCAGTGAACTGGGCATGATAAAAAAAGACGAGACCTTTTTTCGCGTCATCGATCGTTAACGATTTCCCCCTATCCGCGCAGCCGGTGCAGTACATCGGGATTTCGGATTGACTCGAGTGCCAGTTTGACTAAGGGGTGGTCAGAATCATTCTTTCATGTCGTCATTCCGGCGTATGCCGAAATCCAGAATCTCGCAGAATTAAAGTCACAGAATACCGGGTCTCCGCTACGCTACGCCTGAATGACAAGTTATTCAGACCGTTCCGAGCTGATTTCTGCCTGCGGTACCGGTCCATTGGAGTAAGCTTAGTGCCCCACAATTACATCGATTAGCAGGCCGTTGCCGTGTCTTCCCATCAACATAGCGCAGCTCCGCGTTTCTGGGCCGTCATCCCCGCCGCCGGGGTAGGCCTCCGCATGGGGGCGGCCGGTCCCAAACAATATCTGACGCTGCATGGTAAGACGGTCCTGGAACACAGCTTGGCGCGCATCGCCCCTCATCCGAGCATTGCCGCGATCGTCGTGGTCATCGCCGCGACCGACCGAGACTGGCCGCGTATCGCCGCGGGTCTAGCCGAACAAGCTCTGATCGTGGCTGATGGCGGAGCGGAGCGTTGTCACTCGGTGCTGAACGGACTGCACGCCCTGGCCGGGCATGCCGCGCCGCAGGATTGGGTGCTGGTCCATGATGCGGCGCGGCCCTGCGTGCGTCGCGAGGATATCGATCGCCTGATGGAACAATTACGCGAGCATCCGCACGGCGGCTTGTTGGGGCTTCCGGTGACGGATACCATGAAGCGCAGCGACGCGCACGGCAATGTCATCGAGACCGTAGGCCGCGAAGGCCTGTGGCGGGCGTTGACGCCGCAGATGTTTCGCTATGAAATGCTGACGTGCGCCTTGCAGGCGGCGCTGGATCGCGATATGACGGTCACCGATGAGGCCGCCGCTATGGAGATGGCCGGGTATGTGCCGCGGATGGTGGAGGGGCATGCCGACAATATCAAGATCACCCGCCCTCAGGATCTCGCCTTGGCGGAGATGTACATACAACAACAGGAGCAGCCGTAATGCGCATCGGTCATGGCTATGACGCCCATCGTTTCACGGCGGGAAGACCCTTGGTGTTGGGCGGCGTCACCATTCCTCATGATCAGGGTCTGGCTGCCCATTCCGACGGTGATGTGTTGATCCACGCCTTGTGCGATGCCTTATTGGGGGCGGCGGCGGTGGGCGATATCGGCCGGCACTTCCCGGATACCAGCCGGGACTACGAGAATATCGACAGCCGCATCCTGTTGTGCAAGGTGATGGCATTGCTGCATGAAAGAGGGTGGCGCATCGGCAATGTGGATGTCACCGTGGTCGCCCAGAAACCCAAGCTGGCGTCATTCGTGCCGGCGATGCGCAACAAGCTCGCCGCCGATCTGCAGGTGGACGAAGCTCAGGTGAACATCAAGGCCACCACCACCGAAGGCATGGGCTTCACCGGACGCGGCGAAGGGATAGCCGCCCATGCAGTGGCCCTGCTGCTGGCGCAGGAGACGGGGCCTGCCGCGTAGACTAGTATCAGTGCGGACCGACGTGAAAGACGTAGTCGCCCTTGGTGCGATGCCCGTCCCAGGACACCACACTCCAATAGACGTGATAATCCCCCGGTTCCAGAGTGGGCAGGCTCACCTCAAGGGTCTTCCGTGAAGCCGGATCGATTTTGGTCCTGCCGCTGACCCGCTCGCCATTGGCGTCCTTGACCACGATCACGCTGAATTCCTGTTCCACTCTCGAATCGAAGCGGATGCGGACCCGCTGGGGCGTCTCATGGAGTATGGCGCCCACCCCGGGCTGCGTGTCCTCTGGGAAGGCGTGCGCCAGGACGGCGGGTGTCCACACCAATGCGACGGCGCTCAGCAGCGCCGCCGTAATCCAGGTATTCAGTTTCGTGCTCATGTCCATTGCATGCTATTGGAAGATCGGTTTTCCCAGGCTGTTAGGGAAAACATCGTCCAGATTGAAATGTAACTGAAGTAATCCGCCCACGCTATTGCCGCTACGATTGTTGACCGGGATCTGAGCCTCGAAACTTAATTGGCCCCAGTGGTTAAAAAATATGATGCCGGGGTTGACCGTGCCGGTGACATCGCCGTCGCAGCCGTGATCCAGACAGGTTTGCAGGGGCATTTCGACTATCAGAAACGAGTCGCGCAGCAAGCGCGGGGCGCCCACGTCCTTAACGAAGGACTCCAGGTAAGACATGCTGTATTGCAGTGCAAAGGCCGTGTCGAGGCTGCGGGCTTGATTGCCCTGGTCGGGGAGGGCCACCGATATCTTGCCACTCAAGGCCAGGGGGCGCAGATAGGATGAGCTGTCGAACAATGTGCCGAAGCCTTTGCCGAAATACAGCGACGGCGAATAGGTGGTGAACGATTCGCCGATGCCATGGCTGCTGGTACCGCCCAGATCGACGTCCAGACCATAAGACCACACGCTTTCACTCGCCTCATTAACATGGCCCAGGATCTTGGCCCCGACTTCGATATTGTCGAAGCCGTGTTGGTTGGAGCCGTCGGGCGCTTTTATGCGGGTATAGGCGGTGCCTACCGACAGGGCTATGCCCGGCGTGATGGATTTGGCGTAATCGACGGACAGCGAACTGGTATCCACCGCATCGCCGTCTTCGTTTTTGGTATTGGGCATGAAACCGTACAGAAAGCCGAATTCATCCTGGGTAAAAGGATCGTCGAAGGTCAGGGTCGCGGGAAAATAACGTTTTCCCGCGAAGCCGTGGGCATTGGCCGAACCGGGAAGCACCGCTGCTGATAGCAGAGGCACTACTAATAGTAGATGCGCGGATAACGATCGTGGTGTCAGCAT
The DNA here is from genome assembly GCA_963810615.1 of uncultured Gammaproteobacteria bacterium. GTDB lineage: Bacteria > Pseudomonadota > Gammaproteobacteria > DRLM01 > DRLM01 > JARRQJ01. The sequence goes on from CAWEOA010000007.1 coordinate 265,995, forward strand.
AATCCCCTCTTATAGTTTGTTTTGAATTTTCAATTTTTTTAATCAAGTGCGCAAAAGATAACGGTAATTTGCCGCGGTGTCGTGTGACAGATTGTCGCACCCATGTGTATTGCCGTCGTGTGACCGGCTGCAGTTATGGTCTTAGCGGAACAACACCAAGCGGCAACATCTATGGATATGCGTAATGGGTTTGCGGAGAATTGAGTTCAGCGATGGTGCTTAAGCAGGTATTGAATCAGCGCTTGCGCCTCGCGGCGCGACCAATCCTGCGTGCCGACGATAGTGGCGGCGACGGTGCCGTCGCGTCCGATCAAATAAGTGGTAGGCAGCCCCGGCAGCATGTAGCTGTCGCCGATTTTAAGGTCATGATCCAGCAGTATCGGAAAATTCACGTTAATTTTGCGGATGAACTTGGTGATTTGTTCACGCTCGCCGTCGTCTTCCGAGACGGCCAAGACCACCAAGTCTTGGTCTTTATAGCGATCCCACAGGGTTTGGATGCTGGGCATCTCCTTGCGGCAGGGGGCGCACCAAGTGGCCCAGAAGTTTAGCAACACGACCTTGCCCCGGTAGTCATTGAGGCTGGCCTGCTTGCCGTCGAGCGTGGATAGGCTGAAATCGTGGGCCTGTAGCGCATGATCGGGGCGTGTAATGCCCATGGCTCGATAGGGATCGGAAGCATCGTCACTCCAAGTCGGTGATGCGAAGCCCAAACAGGTCAGGAGTAATATGTAGATAAGTGGTGATTTCATGGGCTGTATTTTACATATAAGCGGATTGCGGAAAATTAGCGGTTGTCAGGTTTGCAGTGGGCACTTTTGTATATCCACAGAATTGCGCCCATAAAAAAACGGGCAAGAGTACTTGCCCGCCAAGTTTGTCAATATACTCAGCCGGGGGAAGGTTTGGCGAGCCAAACCCAGAGGGATGGACAAGGCTGAATATATCCACCATTGAACTATCGACGAACAGCAGGGCGCAGTAAATGTGACGCTTTGTCGCAGCTCGAGGGGCCAGCCGTTTTGTGTATGCGCGGGAATCATAATAAATAACGATACGGGTCTGATGATCACATATTCATGTCATGCATCTTATGCATGTCGTGGGACGGCATTTCTTCCGCGGTCTCGCGGATTTGAGCTTCAACGGTCAAGGGTTGAGTGCCTTTAAACTGCAGGTGCAGTTCCACCCTGTCACCCATCTTGAGTTCATGTAGGGGATGGATCAGCATTAGATGATAGCCACCCGGCTTGAATTCCAGGCTGCCGTGTGCGGGTACCGTCACATTCTCTTCGCGCAGCATGCGGACCTGACCGTTTACCATTTCGGTTTTGTGCGCCTCAACCTTTTGGAACTGCGGGCTGCTGATGGACGTCAGGGTCTGCGCTTGGTCCGAATGATTCATTATCGTCAGGTAGCCCGCGCTCATCTCGGTATGGGGCGGCGCGTCCCGCACCCAGGCGTTGTCTATGCTGATGGATGCATCCGCCCAGGCGGCGGATTGAAAAATCATTACGCCCACCAATAAACCCAAGCCCTTCGCCCATCCTTTGTTAGTCATGCTGACTCCTAATGCGTTCATATACGGAAACGATGCGCTCGGCGGTATGGGGAGGCAACACCCAGGCCGCAAGACGCGCCTTGTCATCAACTATGTAGAGACCGGAACTGTGGTCTACCACATAATCTTTTTGTGTCGGCCGTTTGTCGTCAGGGAAGAGAGCATGGCTGTTGGCGTCGGTGTAATCGTAGCTGGCCCCCAGGGGATCGGTAAGGCGATGTAGTTGCGCCGCCGGTCCCGTTGCGCCGATGAAATCCTTGTTGAAATGGGAAACGAAATCGCTGAGGATCGCCGGTGTATCGCGAAAGGGGTCGACGGATACAAACACCACCCGGGTGCTCGCGGCCAGTTTGGGGGCTTGCCGCTGGAGACGATGATAGGCGCTGTTGAGCCCAGCCAGGGTGGTGGGGCAGAAATCCGGGCAGTGGGTATAGCCGAAGAACATGATGGTCCATTTGCCGAGCAGCTGCGTGCGGGTAAAGGTCTGGCCGTGCTGATCCGTCAGACTGAAGGTCGGCAGTTTTTCGGGCGGCATGACGGATTGTACGCCGGGCGGGTCGGGCGGTCTGACCGTCTCGTGCCTATAGAACCCGTAAGCCGCCGCCAGCGCCGCCGCCACGATCACGACCAGACCCAGCCAGGCGAAGCGATTAAAACGGGGGTGGCGGCGTTGAGCGGTGATGAGTTTCAGATACGGCAGACTGCGCAATCCCTTCATGGCGTAACGTTAACATAAATACCGGCGCGACAAGGCTGCGACATTATGTCGCAGCGCCGCTTATCCCTGATCTTCTTTGGGGATAAGTGACGGATTGTGATAAATTTACCGCGACTTGATTCGACTACGGCCATGCGTCTTACCCAAACCCTTATCCAGCCTTCATCGGCCGCCATAAACCTGCAGCGTCTGGTCGCATACCGCTATCTGGTGCTGGCGGGGCTGGTGATCGGGGTGGCGGTGGCGGTATTCAGGGGGTTTACGCTGCCCTTCGCGCCGCTGTTGGTCGTCATTGCGATATTCGCCGCTTTGAATCTTGTTACCTGGCTGCGCCTGCGCTGGCTGGGGCGTCCCGTGGGTGAGCAGGAATTGTTTTTGCATCTGTTCAGCGACGTGCTCATTCTGGCGGCCTTGTTGTATTTTACCGGCGGCTCAACCAATCCCTTCGTCTCGCTGTTCCTGTTACCGCTGACCTTGGCGGCGGCGGCCCTGCCGGGACGCTACACCTGGGCGATCGCGGTATCGGCATTGGCTTGCTACTCGCTGCTGATGGTGTGGTATTACCCGCTCCCGCATCAGCACGGCATCAATTTCAATATGCATGTGGTGGGCATGTGGTTCGGTTTTGTGTTGAGCGCCATTTTGATTTCCTATTTTGCAGTGAAGATGAGCGCCACCCTGCGCGAGCGGGAGCGGGCCTTGGCACAGGCCAGGGAGGATGCCTTGCGCGACGAACGCCTGGTGGCGCTGGGTACCCTGGCGGCGGGTGCGGCCCATGAGCTGGGCACACCGCTGGCCACCATGGCGGTGTTGGCCAAGGATTTGGAAAGCGAATGCGCCGCGACCCCGGATTTGACCGAACCGTTTCAAGTTCTGCGCAGTCAGATCGCGCGTTGTAAGGAAATTTTGTCGCAGCTCGCCATTTCCTCGGGACAAATGCGGGCCGAGGGCGGACGCGATCAGGCCCTGGATCAGTATTTACAGCGGATCGTCGAGCACTGGCAAAAGGGACGTTCTGCCGTTGTCGTTCGCCGCAACTGGGAGGGAACCCAACCGCCGCCGCGCATTGTCGCCGATCAGACCCTTACCCAGGCCATTACCAATATCTTGAATAACGCCGCCGATGCCTCCGAACAGGCGGTGGAGGTGAGCGGGCACTGGGACGAGCGGGAGTTACGGCTGGAGATTTGCGACCGAGGTGACGGCGTCAGCGCCGCGGCGGCGGCTCATGCCGGTGAGCCGTTCTTTACTACCAAACCGCCAGGGCAGGGCTTGGGGCTGGGTTTATTCCTGGCGCAATCCACCATCAGGCGTCTGGGCGGCAGCGTGGAGTTGTTCAATCGTCAGGAAGGGGGGGCGTGCACCCGCATCGTCTTGCCGCTGCTCGGATTGACGATGGCCTCATGATCGACATGACCATGACAAGCGATGCCGATGCACTGCCGAACATGCTGGTAGTGGACGACGATGTGACTTTTTGCAAGGTTCTTGCCGCGGCCATGGCCAAGCGCGGCTTCGCGGTGCGCACTGCCTACAACGTGGAAGAGGCTTACGAACTGGCCCGGCAGGAACCGCCGGAGTTCGTGGTCCTCGACTTGAAGATGCCCGGCGACTCGGGCCTGGCCCTGGTGCAAAGGATTAAGAATCTGGACAGCCACACCCGTATTGTTATTCTTACCGGCTACGCCAGCGTCGCCACGGCGGTGGAAGCGATCAAGTTGGGTGCAACCCATTATTTGACCAAGCCCGCGGACGCGGACGAGATCGTCCAGGCGTTTTGGCAGGAGGGCGGTAACGCCGAGATCCCCGTCGGCGATCAGCGGCCCTCGGTGGATCGCCTGGAATGGGAATACATTCAACAGGTGCTGAACGATCATGACGGTAATATCTCGGCCACGGCCCGCGCTATGGGCATGCACCGCCGCACCTTGCAACGCAAGCTGCAAAAGCGCCCGGTGAAAAGATGAAGAAGCTATCAGCTATTCGCCTTAAGCTGAGCGCTAATTGCTGAAAGCTAAACTATGTCCGTTGAAAATTCCCCTGCCGCGCTTCCCTCCGCCTTTGGTCCACCTCCTGCAAGCGGCGTGTTGCGCCAAACGCCCGAGGATTTTCAGGTCGAGGAGGACTTGGGTTACACGCCGGAGGGCGAGGGCGAACACCTGTGGCTGTGGGTGGAAAAACGCAGGGTGAATACCGATCAAGTCGCGCGGCAACTGGCCAAGCTTGCCGGCGTGCGCCAGATGGATGTCGGTTATGCCGGTCTCAAGGACCGCCATGCCGTCACCCGCCAGTGGTATAGCATCCACGTGCCGAAAGACGCGATGGAACAGGCCGCGCAATGGCATGACCCGCAGTGGCGGATATTGCAGCAGGCCAGGGCGCGCCGCAAGATTCGGCGCGGCAGCCTGCACGGCAATCGCTTCATCATTACGCTGCGCGAGATGCGCGGCGAGAAGCAGGCCATCGAGAGCCGTTTAAGAGAAATCACTGCGCGTGGTGTTCCCAATTATTTCGGCGAGCAGCGCTTCGGTCGCGACAACATTGCACGGGCGGAAGCCATGGCGCGCGGCGAGCTGCGCGTCGCGGACCGCAATCTGCGCGGCATCTATCTCTCCAGTCTGCGTTCGGCTCTTTTCAATGCGGTCCTGGCGCGACGCGTCAATGATGACAGCTGGGATAGGGCCCTGGACGGTGAGGCGTTCAATCTCAACGGCAGCCGCAGTTTTTTCGTCGCCGATGTAATCGACGCCGTCATCCTCCACAGGTTGGCCACTGGGGACATACATCCCAGCGGTCCGCTGTGGGGGCGTGGCGAATCCCCGAGTCGTGGCGAGGCGCAAATGCTTGAACTGGCGGCCATTGCCGCCTGTCCCGCGCTATGGTGCCAGGCGTGCAGCGACGCCGGCATGGAACAAGAACGCCGGCCATTACGCCTGGCGGTACAGGGCTTGCAATGGCAATGGAACGATGACGCCCTGCTGCGCCTGGAATTCGGTTTGCCGGCAGGGGCCTACGCTACAACCCTCATCAGGGAACTTGTGGATACGCGGGGTGTATGGCGCCCTTGACGTAAACATGAAGGAGATGTGCGCCGGATGCGGCTTACCCGGTCGTGTGCGCGCCCAAGCGCAGGAGTCCTGAGCAATTATTTGTTGAGCTGGCTTAAAAAGGTATGCAGCTCAGGGGAATGTTCTATAAACATAAGACATGCCGTCATTCCCGTAGTTTGTATGACCAGCGCCGGGATCTTTGTAGGCAGTTGCTCTTCCATGAATTCCACCAATACCATTTTTTTTTCCTGAATGCCCCAGGCGGCTTCCATTTCCACACACACACCACCGCGGCTAAGGTTATTGGCACGGGTTTGCAGGGCATCGCCATTGTCAGTGTGAAGGGTGACATGGATCGGCGCCTGAATCCTGTTGTCCAATCTATGCTCCATCATGAATCGCCTCCTTTCGAGATGCGCCAACAAAATACTTAAGCGGCGTCCTGGTCATGGCTTGATAAACCGCGCTCCATTAACCAGGTGACCAGGGTGATACCGCTTGGGTGCAGCTTTGAAATTCGGAGCAGCAGTTCTTGGTGCAATTGTATACGGCGCTTGAACCAAAACATGGCGGACCTTCACCACGGCGAACCCCATCTTGTCCGGATTGCGGGGTGCCGGCACCGTCGCCGCGCATTGCGTAGTACGGCGACCTACGGGTATGTTTAACGGTATCCGATGATGAGGTCATTACACGGTATTCCTCTATGCTTGAGTATTTAATAAGCATCATACGTGCCATTCCTTGCAGGCACACAAGACTTAACTATTTACTCTGATATTGCACGTCGCCTGGTAGCTAGAGAAGACCCACATTGCCGATTAAAGTTCATACTAATGATAGTTGAATTAATGCTTCGATGCGCGTACCCATGATGATGAGCGAAGAATGTTTTATCCGGTCTAAAGTAGACTGATTCAGTATTCAATTAATCCACTCCGGTGTGGTCCTCTTAGGCTGTTGGGCGCAGCGGCATCTATAATGTCTACGACTATCGATTTAAAAAATAATAATAATTGGAGCTATTGATGAACGGCAACTATGCTGTTCCTGTCTCATGGATGAATCTACAGAAGAAACCCAATGAAAGAATGCCCTTATCAAACCACCAGTGCCGGTGCCCCCATCGCCGACAATCAGAATAGTCTCGCCGCCGGGCCGCGCGATCACATGCTGGAAGACGGCTGACGTTCGACACGCCGATTGATAGAGACTAGCCCGGTGAAACATGCAAAGGCATGCATTCATCGGGCTGTCGCTGTAAGCGATGCCTTGTTATGAGACCTGGCTGGATCGCTTGATCAGTTTTACCCGTTCCTCGTAAGCCGTGCGCGCCAGCTGCACGTCTTCGATGAAGTAGGCAAGTTCATCGAGGCGCAAGGCCTGTGGTCCGTCCACCAGGGCCTTTTCCGGCACCGGGTGGAAGTCCACCAAGATCATGTTGGCCCCGGCAACTACGCCCTGGGCGGTGACGTGGCACACGTCGAGGATACCGTCGGCCGAGACGTCGCGTGTGCCCACCGAGTGCGACGGGTCGATGCATACCGGCATGCGCGTCATGCGCTTTACCGCGGGAACGTGGGAGAAGTCGACGAAGTTGCGGTGCGGATCGCCCATGTTGGTCTTCATGCCGCGCAGGCCGAAGATTACCTTGCGGTTGCCTTCACTGGCCAGATACTCGGCGGCGTTGAGGGATTCCTCCAGGGTGATGCCGAAGCCGCGCTTGAGCAGCACCGGCATCTCCGCCTGGCGGCCGACGATCTTGAGCAGCTCGAAGTTCTGAGTGTTGCGGGTGCCGATCTGCAGCATCACGCCGGTGGGGTGACCGCTGCTCTCCAGCGCTTGTTGAATCTCTTCCAGTTGGACGCCGGACATGATCTCCATGGCGATCACCTTGATACCGTACTTGCCCGCCAGTTCGAAGACGTAAGGCAGGCAATCCTTGCCGTGTCCCTGGAAGGAGTAAGGATTGGTGCGCGGCTTATACGCGCCCATGCGGGTGCAATTCAGGCCGTGGTCGCGCAGGGCGCGCATCATGATCTCCACATGCTCGGGATTGTCCACCGCGCACAGGCCGGCGAAGATATGGAGATTGTCCTGGCTGAACTCTACCCCGTTGTATTCGAAGTGACTGGAGCGGGTATCGCCCTTGTGGCGGCCGAGGATTTTATAGGGCTCGGAGATGCGTACCACCTGCTCGACGCCGGGGATGGTGCGAATATCCTCCAAGGGCAAGGCCGCGGTGTTGCCGATCAAATAAAACTCGGTCAGGGTCTGTTGCGTGCCCACCTCCTCATGGATGCGTACCTGAGTGTTGGGCAGATTGGACAGGTGGTGGAGCAGCGACAGGTATTTTTCCCCGCTCTTATCGATATTCGGTTCCAGTATGACAATCATTGTTTTTTCCTAGCTGACGTTGGTGCGGCATGAGGACGTAAGTATAACGCGAATGACGTTCGTTGAAGAATGCCTGCCGGGCGCCGGTCGGCGTGCTAACAGCCTGCGGCGCAACGCTGCGGGGTGAGGCTTGGGCATAAGGGGCTTTTCCGGGCTCGTCCCGGGGAATCAATCCGGATCGCGGTAACGGAGATTGAGGGCCTGATAGGCGTCGATACGGCGATCGCGCAGATATGGCCAGATGCGTCTTACGCTTTCACTGCGGGCCATGTCCACATCGGCAAGCAGGACGGTAGCCTGATCGTCCGCCGTCGCCACGATTTCCCCTTGTGGACCGGCGACGAAGCTCGCTCCCCAGAACTGGATCCCCGAGGTGTGGCCGGACGGGTCCGGCTCGAAGCCGACGCGGTTGCAGGCCAGCACCGGCAAGCCATTGGCCACGGCATGGGCGCGTTGCACGGTGATCCAGGCATCGCGCTGGCGGGCCTGTTCCTGGGTGTCATCGTCCGGGTTCCAGCCGATGGCGGTGGGATACAGCAATAGGTCGGCGCCCGCCAGGGCCATGAGGCGCGCGGCTTCGGGGAACCACTGGTCCCAGCACACCAGCACCCCCAGGCGACCCACCGATGTGGTGATGGGTTCGAAACCCAGATCGCCGGGCGTGAAATAGAATTTCTCGTAATAGCCCGGGTCGTCGGGAATATGCATCTTGCGGTAGCGGCCGGCGATCGTCCCGTCCTTTTCCAGGACCACCGCAGTATTGTGGTACAGCCCGACGGCGCGCCGCTCGAACAGGGAGGCGACGATCACCACGCCGCACTCCTGCGCCACGGCGGCGAAGCGGTCGCTGCCCGGGCCGGGAATGGTCTCGGCCAGATCGAAATAAGCGGTGTCTTCGTGCTGGCAAAAATAGGGGTCGGCGTGCAGCTCCTGCAATAACACCAACTGCGCGCCTTGCCGCGCCGCCTCGCGAATGCCGGCGATGGTGGTCTCAAGATTCGCCTCGCGGTCGGTGCCGCAGGCGTGCTGTACCAGACCGACGCGCAGGATGGATGGACTCATGATCGTTTCTCTTTGCTTAAAACGCGGGCGATGGTCGATAGATTACAACACTCCCGCCGGTAATTGCATGGTGATGCAGTGCAGGCTGCCGTTTTGACGGATGATCGGCATGCAGGGCACGCCGATGACTTCACGCCCTGGAAAACAGGGCTGCAACCGGCGCAGGGTCTCGGCGTCGGCCGGGTCGTCGTAGGTGGGGACCAACACCGCGCCGTTGATGATGAGGAAATTGGCGTAGCTGGCCGCCAGGCGCCGTCCGTCCGTCTCATCGTATTTGGCCGCCGGCCAGGGCAGGGGCACTAACGTGTAAGCTTGGCCTTGCTGATCGCGGCAGGCGCGCAGCTCCGCTTCCATTTGTTGCAGCCCGACATAGTGTTCGTCGTCGGGATCGTCGCAGGCCACATAGGCGATGGTATGGGGATCACAAAAGCGGGCCAGGGTGTCGATGTGGCTGTCGGTGTCGTCGCCCACCAGGTGGCCGTGGCTCAGCCACAGGATATTCGTCACCCCGAACCAGCTGCGCAGGCGTTCTTCGATCTGCGCGCGGTCGAGACCGGGGTTGCGGGTGGGGGCGAGCAGGCAGTTTTCGGTGGTAAGCAGACTGCCGCGGCCGTCGACCTCGATACTGCCGCCTTCCAGCACGATATCTATGCTGTTGAGCGGTGTCCGGCCGAAGAGGCCATTGTGGTGAAGATGACCGGTGACCTGGTTGTCGAGTTCGGCGTCAAACTTGCCGCCCCAGCCATTGAAGTTGAAATCCAGCAGCTGCGGTTTGCCGTCCTCCACTACCGTTAAAGGTCCGTAGTCCCGTGTCCAGGTATCGTTACTGTGAATGGCGTGGCAGATGAGCTTGTGCAGATCGACGCCGGCCGCTTGCAGGCGGGCCTTGACGTGAACGATGTGCGCGTCGTCCCAGCAGTTGATGAGTAAGCGTTCGCGGCGGGTGATATGGGCGGCGATTCGCGCGTAAACAGGCTCTACGTCCTGCAGCACATCCCGCCAATCGCTGTGGCCATGGGGCCAGGTGATCATTACGCCGCTTTGTGGCGACCATTCGGGGGGAAGTATGGGGCGGGACACTCTCTAACCTCACTATTCCGCGCCGCGGAGACGAGCGCATAAAATATGAGGATTATCCACGCATCCGCGTGTTTTGCGCAATTGTGCGATATCAGGCGGATATTTTAAGCAAGGGCGTGGCCGCTATCGGCAAGACACACGCAGTTGCGGCCCGCGGCCTTGGCCTGGTAGAGGGCTTGGTCGGCGCGGTTGAACAAGGCTTTGGCATCTTCCTTGCCGTTGAGGCTGGCGACGCCGAGGCTGACCGTCACCGGCAAGCGGGCTTGCGGTAGCAATACCTCCAGTTTCTCGATGCCGCGGCGGATGCGCTCCGCCAGGAGCATGGAGCCGTCGCGGCCGGTATTGCTCATGATCACCACGAATTCTTCGCCGCCGTAGCGAAACAGCATATCCGTCTTGCGAATAATCCCGTTTACCACCTTGGTAAAGGTCTTGATGATTTCGTCGCCGGTGGCATGGCCGTAGCCGTCATTAATGGATTTGAATTTGTCGAGATCCATGACGATCAGCGACAAGGGCATGCGATGCCGACGCGCCATCTCGATTTCCCGCGCCAGTGAACTGTCCATGGCGGCGCGGTTATTGATGCCGGTGAGGGGATCCTTTTGGGCGGCGCGCACCGCGCTGAGATAGGTGAGGGCATTGCGCAGCGGGCAGACCAAACCGACCAGGAGGTGTTCCATGACGGCGGTTTCCCGTTCCTGAAACTTGCGGCGCCTGCTGAGCGTTATTTCACCCAGATTCTCGTCGCCGACAATCAGCCGATAAGAACATTTATGGCGCCCGGGCTTGCCGAAACTGATATCTATCTCGTTCGCACTGCTACAATAGCTGAAGCAGTCATAGGGCATTAATAATATGAGTTCATCGGCAAAAAGCTTAATCAGGCTGTCGATGTCCAATGTGGTTTGCAATACGGTATTGAGTTTTAGTGCCGCGCTCAAATTATCGTTGCGGACATTGGCCAGTTCGGCAAACGGTCTCAACACCAGGTTGAGGGTATTCGAGTCTTTGTGTCGTCCTGTTTCCAAAAGATGCGGCGTGGACATTTTTGTCTCCTTCGTTACGCCCGCCGACTACTATGCGATTACTGTGCCAAATAGTGCAAAATGGTGTAACGTACTATTAATAATGTAATATTTTTGGAGAATCTTGTTTAATTGAATGGATTAAGGTCCTTCGATGTAACTTTAGTCAATTAATTGACTGCATGTCGCGCCGGGGAGACTATTGCCGCTGCGGCGCGAAGCGGCCAATTCTTGCAGGCCGGCTTCCGGCGGATGGATTTGTTTTTTCCGCGGCGTATGCCGATAAGCACGCAAAGAGTATATAGAAAGATAAAATGGGCGGCTCTGGTGTGGCGGAGCAAGCGAGGGATAAAGGAAGACCGTTATGGCAGGCATGATGAAGCACAATGTCGTGAAATCGGTGGCTGATTTGCAGGACTTGCTCAGCGGCAAGCATCCCTTGTCCGATCTGCGTCTGGGTGAGGTATTGGTTGAAGACCGCCTCATCAGTGTCGAACAATTGGCCTCGGCCCTGGCCAGACAAAAGAGAGGCAAGACCAAGCACCTGGGCCAGATCCTGGTAGATATGGGTGTGCTATCCCAGGAGGATTTGCTCCTCGCACTATCAAAAAAACTGGGTATCCCCCGGGTGCATTTGCGCGGTTTCGATCTGCCTGCGCATATGCTGTCGCGGGTGCCGGCCGACCTGGCCATCCAGTACAACATCGTGCCCCTGGCGGAACTCAACGGCAAGCTGGTGGTGGCCATGGAGAATCCGCTCGATCAACAGGTCATCGGCGCCTTGCGTTTCAATACCAACTCCAATATCGAGGCGGTGAGCGCCGACTGCGACGATATCCGCTTGTTGCTGCAAAAATTTTATAGCAGGCTCGAGGAGAGCGAGGCCCTGGAGGACCTGCAGGTGGACGCGGTCGGCAGCTCGCCGGTGGAAAGCGCCGAATCGTTTTATCTTATGGAGCAGGAGGCGCAGCGCAAGCCCATTGTGCGCTTAGTCAATGCCATCCTGGTTCAGGCGGTGACTAAGAATGCCTCCGATATCAATATCCGTCCGGAAAAGGACCGGGTGAACGTCTATTACCGCATCGACGGCAAGCTTCAGTATGCCCGTACCATGAGCCGTTCCTTATTGCCGGCCATCGTCAGCCGCATCAAGATTACCGGTCAAATGGATATTTCGGAGCGGCGTCTGCCCCAGGACGGTCATGCCCGCATGGCATGGGGAAACAAATCCATCGATTTGCGTATTTCCGTGGTGCCCACGGTGAAGGGCGAAAGCGTCGTTATCCGCATTCTCGACAAAGACTCGGGTTTGCGTCCCTTGGACGGTTTGGGATTGCGCGAGAACGAATACCAGCTGGTGCAACGGCTGATCGCGCGCCCTCACGGTTTGTTCCTGGTGACCGGGCCGACCGGTTCCGGCAAATCCACCACCCTCTATGCGATTCTCGACGAAGTGAAGAAACGCAACGTCCACATGCTGACGGTGGAAGACCCGGTTGAATACGATATGAACGGTATAGAGCAGGTGCAGATCTCCCTGGTCAAGGGCTACACCTTCGCCCAGGCTTTGCGCCAATTTCTGCGCCATGACCCGGATGTGATCATGGTGGGAGAGATCCGCGACAGCGAGACCGCACAGATCGCCAATAAGGCGGCCCTCACTGGGCATTTGGTATTCAGCACCTTGCACACCAACGATGCTGTCAGCACCGTCACGCGTCTCGCCGACATGGGCGTTGAACCCTACCTTCTGAGTTCCACGCTATTAGGAGTAATGGCGCAGCGCCTAGTCAGACTGAACTGTCCCAATTGTCTGGTGGAGGAAACGGTGGAAGAGGTGCACCGCCAGCGCTTCAATCTGTTGCCCCACGAGAAGTTCTACCGCGGTGCCGGCTGTGAATCCTGCAATCAAATGGGCTACCGCGGACGGGCGACGGTCTGCGAATTGCTGGTGGTGACGCTTGAGATCGCCCAACTTATCAACGACGGCGCACCAATGCAAAAGCTGCAGGAAGTGGCGATGGCCCAAGGCATGACCCGCTTGGGAGACAATGCCCTGGCCTTGGCGCGCGCAGGCAAGACCTCCGTCGAAGAAATCCTGGCCGTGCAGTTAGAGGGCGGTTAAGCTCCGTATTACGCGCCGCCGTCTGTCCCCATAATCCCCCGTGCCGCACGTACTCCGCTGCGCAGCGCCCCCTCCAAGGTGGCAGGTAGTCCGATGTCGGTGTAGTCGCCGGCTAACCAGCAGCCCGTTACCGGCGTCCGTGTCCCCGGCCGTAGCGCCGCGATGTCCGTCCGGCACGAAAAGGTAGCGCGTTTCTCGCGAATGACCAAGCGATGCGATGGAGGCGGCCAGTGCGGGAAATGGATGCTGATCTGGCGAGAGACATCGTCGCTCAATGCCGCGTTATCCTGCGCCATATGCGCCCCCGGACCGCTGATAACCACCGCCATCCTGCCGGGATGACCAGTGTCGCCGAGATCGAGCAGCCATTGGCCCGTACCCTCCAGCAGTCCCAGCATCTCGCAATCCAGTCGTATATTGGGCGGATACTGCAGATAGACCGTGCAGATGGGCTCATAACGGAGCAGGGCCAACTGCCGGCCGATGTCATGCAATAAAGGATGCGGTTTCATCAGGCGCAGGGACTCGCTGGGTGCAGTGGCAATGATGATATGATCGGTGCGGATAACCCCTTGGCGCGTGGCCACGCCGGCAATGTGCCCATCACTGATCTCCAAAGAGTTAACCCGTTCACTGAAGCGCAGCGTTCCGCCATGGTCGCGAATAAACCGCAGCGCAGGCTCGGGAAAGACAGTGCCCAAATCCGTACGCGGAAACAGCATATCGGCATCACGGCGCTTACCGGCGAAGGCTTCATGCAACACTCGAATGAAGACCTGCGCCGAGGCCTGATCCAAGGGCGTGTTCATGGCCGCCAGACACAAAGGCTCCCACAGTGTCTTGATCAGCCGCACGGGCTGTCTAGCGCTGTGCAGCCAGTCCGCGACACTGAGGTCTTTGCTGAGCTTAAAGCCGGAAAAAAATAATTTAGTGCACAAAGCCAGGGCGCGACAGCGTTCCGACCCGGTAAGCCCCTTGGCCTGCGCGAAACCCGCCACGACATGCCAAGGAGCGGGCAGGGCGGGAAACTCAATGCACATGTCATCTCGATGCGGTGTGCGCATCTCCAGGCGCAAGGGGCGGCGATGAACCGCTCGCGCCTCGGGAACGCCAATGATGTGCAACAGGCGCAGCATCTCGCTATATGCACCCAGCATGAGATGCTGACCGTTGTCGAACGCCATGCCCTGTGTCTCGACGCGGCGCGCCCGGCCGCCGGCCCGACCGGCAGCTTCGATGAGCGTGACCTGAATGTCGGCGCGGCTGAGTTCGATGGCGGCGGCCAGTCCCGCCCACCCGGCTCCGATGATGACGACATGCATGGCTATTGAGAGTCTCTAATGCTTAGAGTTCATTCTATATAAATCAGACGGGTGTTTGCGTTGCCCCGAGTCGAGTATAACTCAAAGAATATTTGGCATGTCCAAGGTGCCGAATTTAGCCTCTGGATCAGTTCACTTATATAGTTTAAAGGTTAGTTAGTCGGTTTCTGACTTGCAGCGGTTATACGGTAGGCGACACAGAATGTCAGGTGTCGGCTGCGATCTCAACTGATCGACGCAACACATTGTCAAATCGTTGCGCCGGTGTTTCATATTTGCCTGGTTACAGGCTTGTTGTCGGCATTAGGCCGGAGTCGTCGTTGCTATACTCCCAAAGATGGCGGCTTTCATGGCGTCACTTCTTTGGTTTAGCCGTGGCGCGATCCGGATAAAGCTCGAAGATTAGGCTTTCTACCGCGTTGTTAAAAAAACTATCTGGATGCTTCGCGCAATAGTTTTCAAGCCAGATATCCATCGTTTCGAGGTCCTTGCCATATCCGATATCGTACGTGTCCGGCGTATACATGTCGTATGCAGTTAAAAATCCGTCCAGCCATTGATTAAATTGATTTTGAGCGCTGTAATGGCCTTGTCTGGCTAAAGCACTCGCGGTTACAAAATCCTTGCATCTGGCGTAATTGATATCTTTGCTGGTCATGAAGTATGGCCGAAAGTATCCATCCTGGTCTGCCGACCAACAACCAATCGGTAACAGCAGTGCTGCCGCGACAATGAGTCTTTTCATTTATTTTGGTCCTCTCTTGGGTACCTTGCTTCTCGAGCAGTCATCGAGTTCCTCTCGTCGCTTAATGTGGTTTCGTTGCCGATCCGGCTAAATTATGTCCTATTTTCAGGATCATATCCACGAGAATGCTAGACAATATCTTACAAAATAAGACTTAATGCAGCGTCCTTCGCTCCAATTTCGAATATATAATGATCCTTCCTCAGCATGGGGGTAAATCGCCATCAGGGCGTTCCGACGATTGCCGCAATTCATTCCAATATCCGGGAGAGCGATATTGGCGATTCAGTTGCTGCGTGGTCACGTGAAAGATATCTCGTCGCCGGATAAGCGTGGCGCAGTGGGTCGCCGGCGCGGTAAGTACAATATCAAAATCTACGGCGACTGGGTTAGCGGTATCGGGAAGGGCGACGGTGTGCTTCTCCCGTGTGAGCAGCACAGTGCCAATATAAAGCCATGCTCCGGTATAGATGAGGGTGGCGAATTCGAAATCAAGCGGCGATCTCAGGCAGTTACCTCCTTATAGGTCTCCGCAAACGCGGTGATGGCCTTATCGAGATCATCCCGGGTATGGGCGGCGGAGATCTGGGTGCGGATCCTCGCCTTGCCTTTCGGTACCACCGGATAGAAAAAACCAATCGCGTAAATGCCGCGTTCGAGCAGTTTCTGTGACATCCGTTGTGCAACGACGGCATCACCCAGCATGACCGGCACGATGGGATGAATGCCTTGTGGGATATCGAATCCCGCCGCCCGCATGCCCTCGCGGAAGTAATGCGTGTTTGCTTCGAGGCGGTCTCGCAGTTCCGTCGATACGGACAACATGTCGAGCACCTTGATGGCAGCGGCGCAAATCGCCGGGGCCACGGTGTTAGAAAACAAATACGGGCGCGAACGCTGGCGCAACAAGTCAATGATCTCTTTGCGGCCTGATGTATAGCCCCCCGAACCTCCGCCTAGCGCCTTGCCGAAGGTGCCGGTAATGATGTCGACGCGATCCATGACGCCGCAGTATTCATGCACGCCGCGGCCGGTTTTACCTATGAAGCCGACGGCATGGCAATCGTCATGATGCACCATGGCGTCGTATTTATCCGCCAAGTCGCATATCTTATCCAGCTGCGCGATGGTGCCATCCATGGAAAAAACGCCGTCGGTAGTGATTAGTATGCGACGCGCGCCGGCGTCCCGCGCCTGTTTCAACATCTGTTCGAGGTCACTCATGTCGTTATTCTTGTAACGATAACGGGCAGCCTTGCACAAGCGTACACCGTCGATGATCGAGGCATGATTCAGTTCGTCGGAGATCACGGCGTCTTCCTTGCCGAGAATCGTTTCAAACAACCCAGTATTGGCATCAAAACAGGCCGCATAGAGGATGCTATCTTCCATGCCGAGGAAGTCAGTGACCTTCTGCTCAAGAGTCTTGTGTATCGTTTGCGTACCGCAGATAAAGCGCACGGAGGCAAGGCCGAAGCCCCAGGTGTCGTAACTGTCCTTGGCCGCCTGAATCACCTCCGGGTTATTCGCCAGCCCGAGATAATTGTTGGCGCACATGTTGACGACTTCGCTGCCGTCGGCAAGGGTGATGTCATTCTTCTGATCCGAGGCGATGATGCGTTCGGTTTTCCATAGACCCGCTGCCTTTATTTCTTCCAGCTCCTGAGCCAGACTCTGTTTTGCACTCTTGTAACTCATGATGGCACTCCGTCTCGTTAAGTCCTACGCATCTTCCCAGCTGAGAATGACCTTGCCCGATTGGCCGGATCGCATGACATCAAAGCCCTTCTGAAAGTCCGTATAGTGAAAACGGTGGGTAATGATTTTCTCCAAGGGCAAGCCGGTCTGCACCATCATGACGCCCTTATACCAGGTTTCGAAAATCTCCCGACCATAGATGCCTTTGATGAAGAGGCCTTTGAACACTACCTTGGTCCAGTCGATGCCGGTGCCGTCGGGCATGATACCGAGCATGGCGATACTGCCGCCGTTGATCATTTTGCCGAGTATGTCTTGGAAGGCGGCGGGCGAACCGGACATTTCCAGACATACGTCAAAACCTTCAAGTATGCCCAGATTGCGCATGAAGTCTCGGGTGATTTCTTCCTTTGCGACATTGATCGCAATCACCCTGGGTACGATTCTCTTCGCCAGTTCGAGTCGGTAATCGTTGATATCGGAAATGACGATGTTGCGCGCGCCGCAATGCGCGGCAACCATTGCGGCCATGATGCCGATCGGGCCGGCACCGGTAATCACCACATCTTCACCGACCATGTTAAAGGACAAGGCGGTATGCACTGCATTACCGTAAGGATCGAAGCAGGCCAGCACGTCCGTGGGGATGGCTATATTGGGGCGAAACACATTTTTTGCCGGAATCGCCAGATACTCGGCAAAGCAGCCGGTGCGGTTGACGCCGACGCCAATGGTATTGGGGCACAGATGACGCCGGCCGGCCAGGCAATTGCGGCAGCGTTCGCAGACGATGTGGCCTTCGCCCGATACGATATCGCCGACCTTGAGTCCGGTAACATTGGCGCCCATGCCGACGATTTCGCCGGCGAATTCATGGCCGACGGTCATCGGCACGGGGATGGTCTTTTGCGCCCATTCGTCCCAGTTATAGATATGCACGTCAGTGCCGCAAATAGCTGTCTTTTTGATTTTTATGAGGACGTCGTTATTGCCGACTTCCGGCTCGGGGACATCGTCCAGCCAGAGCCCCTCTTTAGCATGCTTTTTTACTAATGATTTCATCGTATTCCAGTCAGATATACATGAGTTTATCAACTTTCAATAATAGCACCGAAGTCCAGCTGTCTTTGCTTAAATCAGCTTAACAGGGGTGGTGCGAAGATTCCTCCTGATTACGCAGCCGTTGAGAAATATCTCGTATTCTCAATGGGGCGTCTGTTAAAGCGGGCGAGGCCGGCCCGACCAGTGGTTTTTCCACTGGAAATGGCCGGCACCTGGCCCTTCATTTAAGGTCAGGCGGCCGGGGAATGGTGGATCATCAGCACCGCTTGGGGAAAATACTTCGAGGCGTTTTCTCGGCGGTAATTCTCCAGCCAGTGGCGAGCAGTCGTTAGATTGGTATGGGCAACAATGTCTAATGTGTCGAGGGTGCTCAAGTTGTACGAAGCGACGAGTCCATCAACCAGTAGCCGAAGATGTTCAGGTCGCCGCAATGGCCATGGCCGCACTCTTTCAAGGTCAGCAGATATGACGCGCAGTCGCCGTGGTCAGCGATATAGGTTTCCCGGTATTTGCCGTTCCGGTGGCTTGCCCAGTAGCCGAGCGGCAGCAGTATTGCCGCAAGAAATATCATTGCTGATTGTTACATGCCTCGCTCCCTGCCGTGATGGCCTCGGGGTATCAGGGCGATATTCGGTTTCTCATTACATCGTCAGGGCAGTGGTATTACATGGGCTATGGAAATTCTATATGATAAGCGGTTTCAGACCGGGGTTTGTAATTTAATATTGTCTCGTCATGGCAATTATCGCCGGGCATAAGCATTATGAATATTACAAGGGGAAGATGATGTTTTACGGGATTCCGCCGGAGAAGATACAAGATTTTCAGCAGGCGATGGAGACGCTGGCGTCCGTTTATCCGGGGAATGTCTATGCCGGCGACATGCTGATCACCATAGGCCGTAATCTCTCTTTCCGTTCCGACAGGAAGTTTATGGACAGTTTCTCCTCCTCGGTCCAGGCCGATCAGGAGAAAAGCTTGATGTGGCGCCTCCAGGTCCTGGCATGGGCGGCGCAGAATGCGCTTTTCGTCGAAGGCGATTTCGTCGAGTGCGGCGTGCTAAAGGGCCTATGTTCCGAGGTGATCTGCAAGTACCTCGGTTTTCAGGATTTGCCGCGGCGCTTTTTTCTCTACGACACCTTTTCGGGTCTGCCGGAAGAGACGTCTACCGACGAAGAACGCAGCCGGTATCCATCTTACAAGAAGATGAATAGCGACAGCCTGTACAAGCAGGTGTGTGATAAGTTTTCCGTGTATGGCAACGTTCAAGTGGTTAAGGGCATCGTACCGGACTCGTTCGCCCAGGCGGCTCCGGAGAAGATCGCCTTTATGCATCTCGATATGAATTCGGAACAGGCCGAGATTCTGGCGTTGGAGCATCTTTTCGATAAGATCGTGCCAGGGGGGATCATCGTGCTAGATGATTTTGGCTGGAACAGCGCCATTAACCAGTGCAAGGCCGAGTTGGCGTTCATGCGCGACCGCGGCCATGCCATACTGGAACTGCCCACCGGACAGGGTCTGATCCTGAAGCACAAATAACCCGTATGTCTTCGCTATTGCGTAGTGCTTATGGCAGAGTGGCTTCCAAAGCGGGTTGTTATGATGATCGCTATGTGGACATTGCGTTTGAATACCTCGCTTGGCACTGTCCTGGGTCCGGGCTTGCGAAATTCCGCTTTGACTTGGTTTGAATCCCCTAGGGTACAGAGTTTTCCACTGCGCCGATGAAAACCCGATTCGCCCCCAGTCCCACCGGCTACCTCCATCTCGGTCATGCCTTCGCGGCACTAATGGCCTATGAGTTCGCGCGCGCAACGGATAGTGAATTCGTGCTGCGCATCGAAGACATCGACCAAACACGCTGTCGACCGGAATATGAAGCGGCGATTTGCGAAGATCTCGCCTGGCTGGGCCTTGAATGGGAAGAGCCTGTACGCCGGCAGTCACAGCATTTCGACGATTACGCCGCCGCGCTCGCCAAGCTCGAGCGCTACGGCGTGTGCTACCCGTGTTTCTGTACACGCAGGGAGATTGCCGAGGAAATAGCCGCCGCCGTCGATGCACCGCATGGCCCCGACGGACCGCACTATCCCGGCACCTGTCGCGCCCTTGAGCCGGGTGACCGCGCGCTGCGCATGCAGACCGAGGCCTACGCAGTGCGGCTCGACCTTGCCAAGGCGCAGCAGCATCTGGGACGAGATTTCCATTTTGACGAGCGGGGTCGCGGGCCAAGCGGCGAGACGGGCTCGCAATGCGCGGAGCCTCAACTCCTTGGCGATGTGGTGCTGGCGCGCAAGCAGTTGCCCGCGAGCTATCATCTCGCCGCGGTGGTGGATGATGGCATGCAGAACATAGGGCTGGTCACCCGCGGCGAGGATTTATTTCATGCTACCCACATCCAGCGCCTGCTGCAGGAACTGCTGGGGCTGCCGGCGCCGGTTTATGCACATCACCGACTTATACTCGACGACATGGGTAGGAAGTTTTCCAAGCGCGACCAGGCGATGACTTTACGCGGGCTGCGCACAGCCGGTGCTACGCCGGCCGATATCCGCAAACGTTTGGGCCTGTAAGCCCGTCCGGCTTGAGTTGACCTTAATAATCTGCGACCCTGCAATGATGGCCGCTTGGGATGGCGAGTGCATATTCATTCATATTAATGCGCAGGGCCGCGCCTGGCCATGCGCTACGGAGTTCCATCTGACAGGGGAGAATTAGCCGTAGATGCCGGTTTTTGGTTATTCTCGTATATTAAGGGAGTGTACCCGGGAGGATGGACCATTCGCGCAATACTGTATAACCCCGCGACGCTGGAATTTAAATGCGGCGCCATGGAATTGCTGGACGAATGGCAAAGTCGGCAGAATACGCTGCTGTGGGCCGATTTCTGGGGCGAGGAGCCGGCTCAAGAGAAGCATATCCTTATCGAGCGATTCGGTTTGCACCCCATGGCGATTCAAGATGCCCAGCGGCAACGCCATCCGCCCAAGTTGGAGGCCTTCGATGATCATACCTTTATTTTGTTGAAGGGTCTGGGCAAGGAAACCCCCGACTTCTCCTTCGAGACCATCCAGATTGCCCTGTTCGTGGGCAAACGCTTTCTGGTTACCCGCCATTCCGATCATTCGCCCAGTATCGACATACTGTGGCAAGAGGTGGAAGGGGATCAGTCGCTGTTGGGGCGCGGTTCCGATGCGCTGGCGCTGAGGTTGACCAGGATCATCGTCGATCGCTATCTGAAGAAATTGCTGAGCCTGGAGCCGCGCATAGAAGTCCTCGAACAGGGCATGGTGAGCGAGCCGCGGGATGAGATGCTGGCGGAGCTGATAGGTTATAAGACTCAGTTGCGTAAATTCCGCCGCGTATTCTTATACCAGGTACAAATATTTTCCACGCTGACCACAGAGCAGCCGCCGGGGATCGGTGCGCAGCGTTTGCATGAGATCAATGACGTCTATGAGAATCAGGATCGTGCCAACAGTCTGGCGACACTCTATTACGAACTCGCTTCTGATCTGATCGACGGTTATATTTCACTGGCCTCGCATCGATTGAACAACATAATAAAGGTTCTCACTATCATAACGGCCATCTTCGTGCCGCTGAGCTTTCTGGCGGGCGTCTACGGAATGAACTTCGAGAATATGCCGGAACTGCATTCCCGTTTGGGGTACTTTGTCCTGTTGGGTGTTATGGCCGGAATCGTGACGGTGTTATTGCTCGTGTTCCGCAGGTGGCGCTGGATATGAGGTATGCTCTAAATAGAGGTAGGATAATGGTTATTCATAGGGTGACAGTTCAAACAGCGGTGCTGCACAGATGAGTCTGTGGCAATGGATAGAGAGTGCCGGGTCGGTTATGGAGGATGTTCCGGGCCAAGCGGGTAATTTCCGCGTGGTTGATGATGCATCCCGCTCGATGATGGACTCATCCTGGCATGCCATTGTGGGTTGGCTGAGCAAGCCGTTTTTTGCATTCGGCGATATCCAGCTGACCACCCTCAATGTGATACACATTGTCGCCATTCTTGCCATCGCCTGGTGGATATCCAAGTTGGGCCGGCGCGGCGTCGAGCGGTTGTCCACCATGCGTCCCAATATGAATCGCGCGTCGGTGTACACCTTAAACCGCTTGATTCACTACGTAGTGATGACGCTGGGTTTCCTGATCGGCCTTTCGGCCATCGGGATTGATCTGAGCAAATTCGCGCTGTTTGCCAGCGCATTGGGCGTGGGTGTCGGTTTTGGCCTGCAGACCCTGGTGAGCAATTTTATCGCCGGCTTGATGTTGCTGTTCGAGAAATCGTTAAAAGTCGGCGATTACATCGAACTCGAATCCGGCATCGTCGGCGAGGTCAGGGAGATCAATATCCGCAGCACGGTCATCACCACCAACGACAACATCGATATCGTGGTGCCCAATTCCGTATTTGTGAACGGCCACGTGATGAATTGGACCATGCGCGATGTCTATCGGCGTATTCACGTACCGTTCGGGGTGGCGTACGGCACCGATAAGGAGCTGGTTCGTAAAGCGGTGCTGGAGGCGGCGGCGACTGTTGTCCACACCTTGAACAATGATGAGCATCGCAAGCCCCAGGTATGGCTGACCGGGTTCGGCGACAGCAGTTTGAATTTTGAGCTGATCGTGTGGCTGACATCGGATGCAGTCAAGCGGCCCGGCGCGGTTCAGGCGGATTTTTTGTGGGCGATAGAGTCCGCGCTTGGCAAGTATGGGATTGAGATTCCGTTTCCGCAACGTGATCTGCATGTGCGCAGTTGGTCGCCCAAGGCGCGCCAGCCGATGGCGGCGGAGCCGGATAAGCAGGAGCAGACGGACCAAATTAAGCCATGACCGTGAATTCGCCGTGACCAAGGAACTGTCCTTGCGGTGGCGGCTTATGATGCTTGTTTAACGCGCTCTCGAAAATGTCCGGTGCGTACTAACGGCCTTTTTGATATAAGCCCACCAATTCCGTTTTCATCAGGATGTGGCCTTTCATCGCGTTTTCAACGCCGGCCTTATCCGCATGCTGCAAGAGACCCAGCATCTTGTCCAAGGCGTAGAGTTTGAAAAAATAGCGATGTTCGCCTATCGGCGGACAGGGACCGCCATAGCGGGTGCGGTGGAAGTCGTTGATCCCTTCACGAACCCCCGGGGGTAGGCTATCGGCAGCACCCTCCGCCAGGCCGCTCAGCGTCGGCGGGATATCGTAGAGTATCCAGTGAACCCAGGTCCTTTGCGGTGCGGCGGGATCGGGAGCGTCCGGATCATCCACTATCAGCACCAGACTTTTTGCATCCTGGGGAATTTTCCGCCAGGCCAGGGGAGGGGATATATCCGCTGCGTCGCAGGTATATTTTGCCGGGATTATACCTTGTTGTTCGAATACGGGTGAGGTGATGTGCATTGTCGTTGTTTCCTTAGCGCTACCGGGCGTAAGCTGGCCCAGCAATAGAAAGGCTAGAACTGAAATGTGGGGTCGACGCATGGCCAATCTCCCGAACCTTTAATAGGATAGTATAGTCATTGTTGGCTGCCTGATAAGCCTGTCGGAAAAATTTTATCCTACGCGGACACAGTCGTGTGACTATTATGTACGATACCGATATTGCCGCGCGAATAGCCGGTTGCTTCGGATTTGCCAGTGTATAACGAAGAATGGTTCTCTCTCACGCTAATGTAAGTATGCGCCCAGCAACTAAAGTTGATACTACGTCACCGGGGGCGGCCGCCCGAACAGGCTCGACGGCGCTTACCGTTGAGAGATTGTCTAAAATGTACGGTGAAACCACCGCGGTGGATAGCGTTTCCTTTACGGTCGGCCATAACGAGATCGTCGCTCTGGTCGGCCCCAACGGTGCGGGCAAAACCACCACCATCAACATGGTCCTCGGCGTTCTGGAGCCGAGCTCGGGGACGATTCATGTCGAAGGCGTGGATATCGCCACGCAGCGTTCGCGTGCGCTGCAGTCCACCAATTTCGCCGCGGTCTATGCGCCGCTGCCCGGTAATCTGACCGTCTATCAGAATCTGCGGGTCTTCGGTCTGATTTATGCCGTCAGTGATCTGAAGGCCCGCATCGACATCCTGCTCGAACAGTTCGAACTGGAACAGTTCCGCAATGTAAAGTGCGGACTACTGTCTTCGGGAGAACAGACCCGCGTCGGACTCGCCAAGGCGATGCTCAATCGTCCGCGGCTGCTGCTCCTGGACGAACCCACCGCCTCGCTCGATCCCGCGACGGCGCGCGATCTGCGGGCGAGAATTCACGATTTCGCCAGACAGGGAACAACCGGCATTCTGTGGACTTCCCACAACATGTACGAAGTGGAAGCGGTTTGCGATCGCGTGTTGTTCCTGGTGAGCGGCAGAATCCTGCTCGAAGGCGATCCCAGGACCTTGCCGCATGAGCATGGCAAGGATAGCCTGGAGGAGCTGTTCGTCACCGTGGCGCGGGAACCGCTGATATTCGGGGTCGGCTGAGGCTCATGTCCATGAGCCGCACCTATGCCATCGTGCTGCGCCAGGCCTATCTCATCCGCGGCAGTTTCTCACGCCTGTTTCCGCTGTTTGCATGGGTTGCAGTCGATATGGTGCTATGGGGTTTCATCACCAAATATCTCAACAGCGTCACCGCATCAGGCTTTAATTTTGTTCCGGTGTTATTGGGCGCCGTCCTCCTATGGGATTTTCTGATCCGCGTGATGCAGGGTGTGACCATGGCCTTCTTCGAGGACGTGTGGTCGCGTAATTTCCTCAATATCTTCGCGACACCGCTTTCCATATCGGAGTACCTCGGCGGTCTGATCATCTCTAGCATCGCCACCAGCTCGGTTGGGCTTGTGGTGATGTTCGCCCTGACTACGACGGTCTTTGGCTTATCATTCATGGCCTACGGAGTTATGATCATCCCCTACCTATTGATCTTATTCTTGAGCGGCATCGCCCTGGGCATTTTCAGCAGTGCCGTGGTGTTGCGCATGGGGCCGGCGGCGGAGTGGTTCATCTGGCCTATCCCCGCCCTGATCTCACCGTTCGCCGGGGTGTTTTATCCCATCGCAACCCTCCCCAAGTGGATGCAATATATAGCGGAGCTGTTGCCGCCCTCCTATGTCTTCGAGGGCATGCGCGCGGTGGTTACGGACGGTAGTTTTTCCCTAAGCCCACTACTGTGGGGAGGACTCCTGTCCATTCTGTATATGCTGCTCGCCGCCTGGTTCTTTGCCCGCACTTATCGGTATGCGGTGCGCACCGGTCTGCTGGCACGCTATAGTGCCGAAAGCGTGAGCTAGGCATTCGGTTCGGATACAGGTGTATGCGGCCCGCCCTCGATTGACCGTCCTGATCGCTGCTTAAGTTATATATGATAAGTATTGTATAACTAATTATTATTATTGATATTAATGGCGCGGTATTTGGCCGATAGCTACGCTTGATTCATATAAGCCCTTCATTGGTGTTTCCCGAGATGAGGGAGGCTCCCAGCATTATTAATACTGAATTCAGCTTCACTTCAGTCATGATTAAGTCGGCCTTCGTTTAAATGCAGTCATGCCTGTTGATCAGGATGGGCGACACGACTGAGGTTGCGCTTATGACGGATGCAAGATATCAATCTTCTGAACAAGAAACACTCGAATTGCTCGACAGTTCCACGCTCGATGTGCAGATCACGCCGGTCGTGTGCGGCGGCAGGACAGATACCAACGATATACTCATGCACGCCGCCTGGTTCAACCCCGGTCATCATGTGGAGTGGTTCGGTAGCGGCTATTGGCGCGGTCCTCAGGCCTGCCGCATCGTGCTGTCAGCATCACCGGCCGTGGGTAAAGCGAGCAGTGAAGGATATCGGCTGCCCATCATCTGGGGATCATCCTCCAAGCATTAATGTTTGGTATGAGAGCACGAGCCCGTGGTTGTCGAGGTTAGGGCAAGAGACCTGTCATGCGTATTCTGCTGTTGTGCACAGCAGCTATTCTCACTATCTGATAATTATCCCGTGAATATCTTAATCGCAGGAGGTGAAATACGTGCTGCCGCTTTAAGCGGTCTTGCGGCTGGAGACAGCGCTGGCGATATAGCGGCCTTAGGTGAGGCTCGAATTTTAATAGACAATTTAACTTCGCTTCAGTGTTGTTTAATCCCGTTTTGCTTAAATGATCCCAATCCTGGAGATCAGGAATCGATCAAACAACGGAGATTACGATCATGACTTATGAAGATGAAAAATTCGCAGCGGTTGAAAATGTAGGTTTTGCCGATAGTGTCGTGCGCGGCTCGGTGTCAATCGCCTTGCTCGTGGCGATAATGTTGGTCCCTTCGATTACATCGTTTACGCTGTTCGGATTGACCCAGCTTGCCATATACGCGGGCCTGACGGGCTTCATAGGCTGGGATCCTGTCTATGCCATGATGAAGCGAGACGAACCGCAGCAGGCCGCGCAGCCCAGCGCGACGGTTGCCAGCTATCCGAAGCGAGAGGTGCAACCCGACAGTAACGGTCACAAGCAGGCCGCCTAACCCGGGCGGCAGGGACGGCAGGGTGCACTAACACTCTCCTTGAGTGCACCCTGCCTCTCACTTCTGTTCAGTGAAAAGAATTCCAATCTGGCAGCTCGTGGAAATCCCTCAGAAATAGCCGCCGAGGTTGGCTGGGTCTTAATTCTACGACTAAGCATAAGAACCTCCGCGCGCGAAGTTATAAAGCAGTGGGGATCAGCACCACCGATACACAGTCCGCCTTATCCCGATAAGCCACGTGATGGCCGGATACCCGTAGTGGTTATATAGCACTCACACACCCGCGCGCAGGATTCAAGTTATCGATATATATGCCGATTCATTGAATGTATATCAATGAATTTATTCAGCGTCTCGGCGTCACCCGCAAGCAGACTCCGAGCCACTCACCTGGGAGTCTTCGGGAAAGATCATGCTTTTCATGCTGCAAATTTATAAGGCTCGATTATGGTCGAGGCCCGTGGGTGACTGAAGGTGGCGTTTCCCAAGCAAGCTAGTTTATCCCAAGGCAATATTCTCATTATCGAGGATGCGCCGGATTCATTGCGAATCATTTCAGAACATCTGCGCAACGAGGGTTATGCGGTGCAGCAGGCGCAAGACGGCCGGCTGGCGCTGAGTATTGCCCTCGCGCAAGCGCCGGATTTGATATTGCTCAATATCGCTATGCCCGATATGGACGGCTTCGATGTTTGCAGGCGACTTAAGGCCGACAGAGCGACGCGTGATGTCCCGGTAATATTGCTGGCCGCTCGGGAGGAGCTGGCGGACGCGGTAAGAGGTTTAAAACTGGGAGCGCAGGATTACATCGGCAAGCCCTGTGAGTCTGAAGAACTCGTGCTGAAGGTTAGGACGCAACTGGAACTACAATCCTTGCGGGCCGGTTTAGAGGCACGCATCAGGTCGAGAACGTCGCAACTCGAAACCGCAGCCGATGCCTTGAGGAATGAAATAAATATGCGCCGCAAGGCTGAAGAGGCCTTGGAATTGGCAGGGAAGGTATTCGACGCGAGCGTCGATGGTATTATCGTAACCGACGTTCAGGGGATCATCATGGCGGTCAATCCCGCCTTCACACGGATAAGCGGTTATACGCGTGAAGATGTACTGGGTAAAAATCCGAATTTTATCAAATCCGATCGACATGATGATGGGTTTTATGAGGGTAAATGGTCTTCGCTCGGGGAGAAAGGACATTGGACGGGGGAGGTGTGGAATAGAAGAAAAGACGGAAACGTCGTGCCGATGATGGAAACCATCTCAGCCTGTAAAGATAAAAGAGGAGCGATCACCAATTACATCTCCGTGATAATAGATATTTCCGAGATGAAAGATGCGCAGACCCTCATAAAATTTCTGGCCTATCACGATCCGCTGACGGGCTTGCCGAATCGCATCGTGGCGCGCGAGCATTTTAACGGCTTGATCGACGATGAAAGCGTCGACTCTAACATGGTCGCGGTAATATGTTTTGATATAGACCGCTTCAAAATAATTAATGATTCCATAGGCCATGCCATTGGAGATCAGGTGCTCAAGATCCTGGCAGGAAAGTTCTTATCCAGTTTGAACGACGGCGATAAGATTACGCGGCAGGGTGGGGACGAATTTCTATTAATATCGGGAAACATCTGCAACCAGGATCAAGCCGTCGGTATCGCACAACTCATCATCGAACTGGTCGATCAGGAATTGATTGTGGATGGCCACAGACTGTCCATCAGCGCCAGCTTGGGGATTGCGCTCTATCCCGATCACGGCAAAAGCCTGGATGATCTTCTGCGCAATGCCGAAAACGCTCTATATCAAGCCAAGAAAGACGGCGGCAATACCTATCAATTATTCACGGAAGACATGGGAAGAGAGGCCATGCGCAAGCTGCAAATACAGACTTTGCTGCGCGCCGCTCTTGCCAATGGTGAGATGGATGTTTTCTATCAGCCGAAAGTCGAACTTAAGAGTGGCGCAATCGTCGGCGCGGAGGCATTATTGCGCTGGCATAACCCCGAGTTGGGACATGTGTCACCCGCTGAATTTATTCCCTGTGCGGAAGAGACAGGATTGATCCATCCTATCGGCGAATGGGTATTGAACTCGGTTTGCCTTCAAGTGGGAAAATGGCGGGATGCAGGGCTGGATAATATCCATGTTTCCGTCAACCTGTCCGGTCATCAGTTTCTGGACAAAAACCTGGGTAGGGTCGTTGATCGTGCTATTCGCAGTCACGATATCCCGGCGCAATTTATTGAGTTGGAGATTACCGAGAGCGTTTTGATGAGGAATATTAATTATGCCAATCTCGTTTTGCGATCGCTTAAGGATATAGGCGTTACCATCTCCTTGGATGATTTCGGTACCGGGTATTCCAGTCTTAACTATCTCAAGAATTTGCCAATCGATACGCTGAAGATCGATAAATCCTTTGTCGATGAGGTTCATGCCAGCGCAGATGACGCGGCTATTGCTTTAACGATCATAGCCCTGTCGCGTAATCTGGGAATGACGGTGGTTGCGGAAGGCGTCGAAAATCGGGAACAGTATGTCTTTCTGCAAAATAATGGTTGTGACTTGATTCAGGGGTTCTATATCAGTAAAGCACTTCCCGCCGTCGAGTTCGAGCGCTTGATCCGCTCGGATTATACGAAAGTATGGAAAGATAACGTGGCATAGAAAAGTCTTACCAGCGAGTAAAGATGACCGCCGCCGCCATGCCGGGTATGCTGTCGACGAGCATGGAAGATGAGGGCGGGAGGCGTGCAGGCTGGACGGACGGTGCGGCGATGGTATTGTGGACTGCTGGGCGCAGCATTGTGCGGCTGCGCATTGTCAACGGCCGTGGCGCAGGATGTCCCGCGGCCCAAGGTGGCCCTGGTGCTGGGCGGAGGTGGGGCACGCGGCGCGGCGCACATCGGTGTGCTCAAGGTGCTGGAGGCGGAACACATCCCCGTCGATTACGTGGTCGGTACCAGCATGGGCGCCATTATCGGCGGTTTGTACGCCGAAGGTATGAGTCCCGAGGAAATCGAAGCCCAGATCCGGGCGATCAATTGGCAGGAGATTTCCAAGGACAAGCCGCCGCGGCAAATCCTGGCCTTCCGCCGCAAGGAAGACGATCTGCACGATCTCGTGCAGCTGGATATAGGTTTCAAAGATCGACATTTGATATTTCCTCGCGGCTTGTTGGCGGGGCAGAATCTTAGCCTGTTGCTCAGACGTCTTACTTTGCCGGCCATCCATATCCGTGATTTCGATCGTTTGAGCATCCCGTTTCGCGCCGTTGCCGCCGATATCGAGACCGGTCGACCTGCGGTACTGGCGGCGGGCGATCTCGCCACGGCCATGCGCGCCAGTATGGCGGTCCCGGGGGTGTTCGCCCCGGTACCGTGGGAGGGACGCTTGCTGGTCGACGGCGGGATAGCCCGCAACCTTCCCATCGATGTGGCGCGCGCCCTGGGCGCGGATGTGGTGATCGTGGTGGATGTCGGTACGCCGTTGCTGACCCGTGAACAATTGCGTTCGGTTATCGACATCTCGCTGCAAGTCACGCGCGTCCTTACCCACCAGAATGCCGTGGAACAGATCGCCACCCTGAAATCGCGGGATGTGTACATCCATCCCGACCTGGGCGGCATCGGTACGGTGGATTTCGATCGCTATGCGCAGGCCATCAACGCCGGGGAGGCCGCGGCACGCGCCGAATTGCCCAAGCTGCGCCGCTACGCGGTGCCACCGCAAAGCTATAGAGAAATCCGGGCCAGCCATCATTATCTTGCAAGCGATACTCTACGTGTCGATTCCATCCGGGTCGAAAATTTGTCCGCAGTGTCAACGCCGGCAATCCAGGGGCGGCTCAGTGTCGCGCCCGGTGATAAGGTGCCTCTGCAGCAAGTGCAGGATGACATGATCCGCCTCTACGGCATGGGTGATTTTGAACGGGTGGATTTCTCCGTGTCTCCCGACGCCGGCAAGAACGCCTTGGTCATCACCGCCACCGGTAATGCGCTGGGTCCCAATCGTATTCGTGCCGGGATCAATCTCGAAAACAACTTCGACGGCGACAGCAACGTAAACTTTCTCCTGGACGTCACCCGTACCCAGATCGATCGGCGCGGTGCGGAATGGAAGAACCAAATCCAGTTCGGAGATACCCAGCGTCTGCTGTCGGAATTTTACCAGCCGGTGGATTACACCGGATTCTTTTTTCTGGCACCGCGTATCGAAGCGCAGCGCCACACCCTCAATATATTTTCCGGTTCTGACCGGGTCGCCCAATACTCGGTGCGCCGCTACCGATTTGGTATGGATGTCGGGGCACAGATCGGCCCCAATTGGGGCGAAGCCCGGGTCGGGATCGTTGAGGATAGGGTGCGCGCCGATCCGCGCATCGGCGCGCCCGACCTCCCGGTCTATGATGTCAATCTGGGGGCGTATACGGGATCAGTGGTCTTCGACCAACTGGACAGCGCGAGTTTCCCGCGCCGCGGTGCATTCGCTCAGGCGCGCATCAGTCTGGCCCGCGCCGCCCTCGGCTCCGATCTGAGCTACGATAAATTATCTTTGGGGATGACCAAGGTGGTGAGTTATGGCGAGCATACCTTCAGCGGCTCACTGTCGTTCGAAAGCAGTTTGCAGAGCACCATGCCGGAGTTCGACCGCTTTGCCCTGGGCGGATTTTTACAGTTGTCAGGGTATCAGCATCACCAGCTCACCGGTCAGCATGCGGCCTTGGGAGAAGTGGTGTATTACAAAAAGATTGGGGTGCTGGCGCGCGGATTGGGCACGGCCACGTATATCGGCGGATCCGTGGAGAGGGGCAACGTTTGGCAAAACGGCAGTGACATCGCCTTGGCGGATATGATTTGGGCCGGTAGCGCCTTTTTCGGGGCGGATACCATACTGGGACCGCTATATTTGGCCTATGGACGCGCCCAGGGCAATACGGCTTCCATTTATCTTGTCCTGGGACAGACCTTTTAATGCTTGTCCGCGTGCCGGCGGCCCTGGGAGCGGACGGCCGGGGCGGGAAGCGACAGTCTTCAAAATCCGGTTTGGACCGTCGCGAGGATTTTACCGAGAATAGCGGGTGGTTATGTGTGGGTCAGGCATGGCAAAATACCCGATTGATTGGTCGGGTAATATCCATGAGCGATTCCGGACAGGAAACCATACACATGACGGCGGAGGACCGCGCCTCGCTGCTGGAGGCCTTGTTCACCTTGCTGCCGCTGGATGCCGTGCTGTGCGAGGAGGAGGAGATCCGCCCCTACGAATGCGACGGTCTGTCCGCCTATCGCCAGACGCCGCTGGTGGTGGTGCTGCCCAGCTCGGTCGACCAGGTGCGCGCGGTCATGCGTCTTTGTCATGCGCTTAAGGTGCCGGTGGTGGCGCGCGGCGCCGGTACGGGCTTGTCGGGCGGCGCCCTGCCCCTGGCTGGCGGGGTGTTGCTGAGTCTGGCCAAATTGAAATCGATATTGTCTGTCGATCCCGGCAACCGCAGCGCGCGCGTTCAACCCGGGGTGCGCAACCTGGCCATCTCCGAGGCGGCGGCGCCTTATGGACTGTATTACGCTCCCGATCCCTCTTCGCAGATCGCTTGCTCCATCGGCGGTAATGTGGCGGAAAACGCCGGCGGCGTCCATTGCCTCAAGTATGGCCTGACGGTCCATAACATTCTCAAGCTGGGAGTCGTGACCGTAGAGGGGGATTTCATCACCGTAGGCGGCGATGCGTTGGACAGTCCGGGCTACGATCTGCTGGCCTTGTTTACCGGCTCGGAAGGCTTGCTGGGAGTGATCGTGGAGGTGACGGTGAAGCTGCTACCCATACCCGAGCGCGCCCAGGTGATCCTGGCGGCCTTCGATGACGTGATGAAAGCGGCGACAGCGGTGGGTGAGGTCATCGCGGCGGGTATCATCCCCGCCGGCCTGGAGATGATGGACCGCCTCGCCATCCAGGCCGCGGAGGCCTTCGTGCATGCCGGTTATCCCGTCGACGCCGAGGCGATACTGTTGTGTGAAATCGACGGTAGCAACGAAGAGGTGTCGGAACACATCATGGAGGTGCGGCATATCATGCAGGCCTGCGGTGCAGGAGAAGTCCGCACCGCCAAAGATGATCAGGAACGTGCTCGCTTATGGAAGGGCCGTAAGGCCGCCTTTCCGGCGGTGGGGCGCATGGCGCCGGATTATTACTGCATGGACGGCACCATTCCGCGCCAGCGCCTGCCGGAAGTCCTGCACCGCATTGCTGAATGGTCGCAGGAATACGGCCTGCCCGTGGCCAATGTGTTCCACGCCGGGGACGGTAACCTTCATCCTTTGATTCTCTACGACGCCAATAAGCCCGGTGAATTACAGCGTACCGAGGAGCTGGGCGGCAAGATCCTCGAATTGTGCGTAGAGGTGGGCGGGACCATCACCGGCGAACATGGGGTGGGAGTGGAGAAGATCGGTCAGATGTGCGTGCAATTCGCGCCCGCGGAATTGGCGCAATTTCACGCCGTGAAGCATGCCTTCGACCCGCACGGCCTACTCAATCCCGGCAAGGCGGTGCCGACGCTGC
This sequence comes from uncultured Gammaproteobacteria bacterium, assembly GCA_963810615.1. Taxonomy (GTDB): domain Bacteria; phylum Pseudomonadota; class Gammaproteobacteria; order DRLM01; family DRLM01; genus JARRQJ01. The sequence continues at coordinate 298,930 of CAWEOA010000007.1, forward strand.
ATCGCTGCGCGGAATTCGGCGCCATGCATGTCCATGAAGGTAAATTGCCCTTTCCGGAGCTGGACCGTTTTTGAATGGATAGGGATATCGCCAAGGAATTGCAGGAGCGGGTGACCGCGGCCTGCCGCGCGGAAACGCCTTTGACTATCGTGGGCGGCGACAGCAAGGCCTTCCTGGGACGTGAACCCCACGGCGAAGCGCTGCACATTGGGGAACATCGCGGCATCGTCAGTTATCAACCCACCGAACTGGTGATCACGGCCCGGGCCGGCACCCCTTTGCATGATATCGAAGCCGTTTTGGCGGATCATCGCCAGATGCTGCCCTTCGAGCCGCCGCATTTCGGCGCGGCCGCCACCTTGGGCGGGACCATCGCCTGCGGTTTATCCGGCCCGCGGCGTCCGTACACGGGTGCCGCGCGCGATTACGTGCTGGGCATGACCGTCATCAACGGCAGCGGCGACATCCTGCGCTTCGGCGGTCAGGTGATGAAGAACGTCGCCGGCTTCGATGTATCGCGGCTGATGGTGGGAGCCATGGGTACCCTGGGCGTGCAGCTGGAGATCAGTCTTAAAGTGTTGCCGATGCCCGCCCAGGAGATCACCTTGATTCAGGAGCGCACGGCCGCCGAGGCCTTGGTGGTGATGAATCACTGGGCGGGTCAGGCCTTGCCCTTGTCGGCGACCTGTTATGACGGAGTTCATTTGTATGTGCGGCTCTCCGGTGCCCAAAGTGCGGTGGAGTCCGCACGGCGGCGTGTCGGCGGCGACGTTCTTAAAACACCGGGCACGTTCTGGGAAGGCGTTCGAGAACATCATCACGGCTTTTTTGCAGGTGAAGTACCCTTGTGGCGACTGGCGCTGCCGCCGGCGACGCCGCCTTTGCCCTTACCCGGAAAGCAGTTGATAGAATGGGGCGGTGCACAACGCTGGTTGAGCGGCGAGACGGACGGGGCCAAGCTGCGCCGCCAGGTGATGGAGGCCGGAGGCCATGCCGGCTTGTTCCGCGGCGGCGAGCGGGACAAAGATTGCTTTCAACCCTTGCCGCAAATCGTGTCGGACCTCAATCGCCGGATTAAACACGCCTTCGATCCAAAAGGTATTCTCAACCCCGGGCGCATGTATGCCCGGGCCTGATAAATGAATGTGGTATTAGCAGCATGCAAACTTCTCTGATTGAGTCCCTCAAGGGTACGGCGCAAGGCAAGGAAGCGGAAGCCATCCTGCGTTCCTGTGTTCATTGCGGATTCTGCACCGCCACCTGTCCCACTTATCAACTTCTCGGCGACGAACTCGACAGTCCGCGCGGTCGCATCTATCTCATCAAGCAAGTGCTGGAAGGCAATGCGGTGAGCGCCAAGACGCAGACGCATCTTGACCGTTGCCTGCATTGCCTGGCCTGCGAAACGACCTGTCCCTCGGGAGTACGCTATGGACGCTTGGTGGACATCGGCCGTGAAGTCGTCGATGTGCAGGTATCCCGTCCCTTAACCGTTCGAGTGTTGCGGCGCGTCTTGCGCTATGTGTTGCCCAGTCCACGCCGTTTTGGGTTATTACTGGGTATAGGGCGACGCTTGCAGACCTTGCTGCCGGCGGGATTGCAGCGAAAAATTCCAGTGCGGCAAGCACTGCAGGACTGGCCTGAACCACGGCATGCACGCAAGATGCTGGTCCTGGAAGGTTGTGTGCAATCGGTCGTCACCCCGGCGACCAATGCCGCGGCGGCGCGAGTCCTGGATCGTCTGGGGATCAGCCTGATTCGCGCGAATCAAGCGGGTTGCTGCGGCGCCATCAGCCAGCATCTCTCCGCTCACCACGAGGCCTTGCACTACGTGCGCAACAATATCGACGCCTGGTGGCCTTATGTGGAATCGGGAGTGGAGGCTATCGTTATGACCGCCAGCGGTTGCGGTGCGACAGTCAAGGAGTACGGCATATTGTTGCGGGACGATCCCGCGTATGCGCACAAGGCGGCGCGCATCGCCTCCATGACCCAAGACTTGAGCGAGATACTGGCCGAAGAAAATTTGCAGGTCTTGGCGGTCGATGGCCAGGGGAAGAAGGTCGCCTTTCAGGCGCCCTGTACCTTGCAACATGCGCAACAGATCAACGGCCTGGTGGAAGGGATACTGTCACGGTGCGGCTATCGCTTGACGCCGGTGGCCGATTCCCATCTATGCTGCGGTTCCGCCGGAACCTATTCGATTCTGCAGTCCAAGCTCTCTCAGCAACTCCTGACGGACAAGCTAAAGGCCTTGCAGGCCGGCGGACCGGCTCTGATTGCAACGGCCAATATCGGCTGCCAAATGCATATGCAAACCCGCGCCGGCGTGCCGGTCCGGCATTGGGTGGAATTGCTCGACGCTCCCTCCGCGGTGAGCGCCGACTCGGTTAATATCATTCAGTAAATTTTTAAAGCGCTGTTTCCGGGCGGCAATCTCTTCAATGCCCGGATTGCGCATGAGCATGCCCGGACGGCATGTCGTGTTCCGCGTGGGCGGGCGGCATTTCTTGAGAGAGCGTCGCCGCCAGACTCAATACCGCCAGCAATATTAGAGCTTCCACCTTGAGGCTGCGGAGAAAGTATTTTGCGCTTGTGCCGTCCGTTGTCGTTTTCAGAAAATAGTGCGGTAGGGGAAACAAGCTGCGCGGTCGCGGCCGGCCGGCTTGAACGAGCAGCGACGGGACTAAGCGGTAACGATTGACGGCGCCCAGGGCGATCATTGCGGTGGCCAGGACTATTTTCGCCGCCAGCAAGCGACCGTATAGCGTCGACCACAGTCCATGCCAGCTACCGACCAGCGACCAGGCGTTATAGATTCCGGGTACGAGCGTCATCGCCAGGGCGATACCCGCTAGGCTTGACAGGCGCAGACTGGACGCGGCGAGCAGTGCCTGAGTCGCAGCCTGCCGGTCACGCATCAATCCGGGCAGGATGATCAAGGCGAAGGCAATGATAGCGCCGCCCCACACCAGGGCGCCCAGGATGTGGAGGCTGTTGGCGATATTGGCCGTGGACAGCAGGCCGTCGTCACCCCCGTGGCCGCTGGCGCTAAGCAATATGATATTGACGATCAGCACAACGCAGGCCGTGACGGGGAGCAGGCGGGCGCTGTCATGCCGCCGCTGTATCAGCCAGATGATGCCCAGACACAGCACGGCTGCCGCTCGCCATAACCATAGGCGACCATAATGGGTTTTGTGCAGTACCGTGCCGATCTCACCCAAGGCCGGTCGCAGCGGCAGTTCGCTCATGTTCGCGGTGCGCAACACCAGTTCCAGCGCGACGGCAACAGCGAATATGAGCGCACACAGACCGATGAGGCGCCACAGGCTGCGGCGTAGCTGCGCCAGGAGTGGCGGTGCAGCGGTGGATGCCGGGGCAGGCAACACCCATGTGTCGCAGATCACCGCCCCGACGGCCGTGGCGAGTATCAGTAGTTCACCACCGCTCGTGATGATAAGTGCGGAGCTTTCCAGCATGGATATGCGCTTTATTTCACGGTGAAGGAGAATTCACCCTTGGCCTTGTGGCCGTCCAAGGCCACGATGCGCCAGAGGTCGCCGACATGCGATCATGTTATTGCATATTGACGGTCTTAACCCATAGCAATGCCCCGATCTCCACCGGATAACGCTTGCCGTCGTGCTCCATCATCTTTTTATCGTGATGTAATGCGGCAAAGCCCCACCAGCCCGCCCTGGGCATGGCATAGGTGAAAACCCCGTTGGCATCGGTCTTGACCACCTGGGTGATCATAGGATCATCGGGGGCCTGGAGTTGGCTGTCCTGATTGTAGTACTCCACTTCCACTTTAGAGAAAGGTGCCGGCTTGCCGTCGAGTTTGACGATACCCTGAAAGACGTTATTGGTATACAGCCCGTAGGGGCGGGTGAGGGGAATGATCTCGGTCTTGAGGCCGACTGCGTCGTCCCAGCCTTTTTCCAGCCCAAAGGCATTGACGATTACTTTGGTGTAATGAATGATGTAGCTCTCTTCCGACGGTTCCCAATAGGGCTTGGGTTCGATATAAAAAATATAATCGCCGGGCTTGGTGATGTCGTAGTCTGCAATAAAGCCGTCGCGGTTTTTCCCGCCCTTATCCATAAATTGATGTGCTTGCAGCTTGTTGCGCAGGTCGATATTTTTCCCGGCAAAATGCACGCCGAATTGGGTCGGCATCTCCATGCTCATGCCGTGACCCTCGAAGGGATGCCAGAATTTTATATCCAGGCGCAGATGGCGTTCGGCGGGACTGCCGACCATATCGTCCGAGGGAATAAGCATCTGGAAGTGGGCATGGGCGGGCACTGCGGCCGCCAGGCCGGCGCAGGCCAAGCCGGCGAGAATGCTTGGACGCAGACTGTCCGTTATCTTAGATTTAAGCATCGATATTCTCCTCATGATGCAAGATAAATGAGCTTAGAAATTCAATTGACCGCGCAGTCCGGCAACCGTGACGGTGTCAGCGGCGGCGTTGCCGCCGTTGTTGTTGATGACCTGGGCATCGACGCTCAGGGTAAATTGCTTTGAAACGCCAAATTTATAGAAGGCTTCGGCATGCGCTTCATCACCGCTATTGCTCGTTCCTAATGCGGCGGCGAGATCGGCCTTGTGGTTGAGATTGACGCTGCCGTAAGCAATGCCGAAGGTGTCCCGGTCTCGCCCCCATAATGCGCCTTCGAGTAAAGCCCCCAGGCTCCATGACGATTTGACGATATTTTCGGCGATGCCGTCATCCTGGCTGGAATAACGCGCGAACAGGCCGACGCCGTCCGCTACCGCCTGATCGAAGCTCACCCCCCATCCGGTGTTGCCGGTTCTGCTGCCGTCACTGATCTTGGTGAAGGTGGTTTGCGTCGAATGACGGTGGTCGGAGATTGCGTAGAAACGATAATTGCCGGCCTGGTCTCCAAAGCTGGCCTTGAAGTTGATCTGCCCCACCAGGTACATATAATCGAAGACGTTGTTGAAACCGTCGCCGTTGCCATTGGCGGCGATGAAGCTGAGATCGATCCATTTTCCGGCGGAATATTGCAGGGCGACGGCCGGTGCGTAATATTGATCCAGTTCCGCGAAATCGGTGCCGCTGGAGCGCACGAATATCCCGGACATGAATTGATCGGTTTCATCATTGGCATAGGCGTTGTCGTCAAACATGCCGTTGACGTCGATTTTGCCGATAGTGGCGACGAGATTTTCCTCGGGATAATCGCCTTCGTAGTAGAGTTGCGATACCGATGGCACGACGACATTGGTGCTATCAGGGTTGGAAGCGGTGATATTGGTGAGATAAGGGTCATAGCCGGCGGTGGATAGAGAGCCCAGTGTTGCATCGATACCCTTGCCGTCGCCCGCCTCCAGGGCAATGGTTACCTTGCCGTGTTCGCTTACCGCCGCCTCAAGGCCGAGATCCAGTGAATAAGATAGGGCCGTGGCGTTTTGCGGGGCGCCGTCGCTACTCTGTAAAAACGTTGTGATGCCGCCGCTGATATCGATGCCGGAAGATTTAAGTTCATCCACGATGGTTTCATTGGCTTGGGCAGTCGCATTCCAGCTTAGGGTAATCCCCGTGATGCCGAGTAGAGCCAGGATCTTGATGTGCGAATCACGGCGATAGTAGCGATTCATTTATATCTCCCCTCCCTGATCATTTCAGATAGTTTTACTTATTTTCTAACGGCGTGCCCGTAGTTTAGGCGGTTATATCCATTCTGGATACACGGTAGTGCCGGAGACAGTGTGAGTTGGTTTTTATGTGTATTTGCCATGTCCCAAATGTTTTGTCCGTCGTCGGCAGTCCGCAAAGCTTCCCGCCGGCGGCGAAGTCTTGGTCCGCAGTTACGCCGTCAAGCGGTGTCACACGCCATATCCAAGCCCGCGAGGTTTGACGGATAAATGCGACGGCTGCAATCCCGGGTAACACTATAATAAAAAAGGTGGCACCACCACAAGGGTAAAATATATTATTAATATCAATGTAATATATTTTAATAGGTATTAGGCCTTGAATGATTCTTGGACGCTGGCTGATGCAAATGAAGGACCGTTGCACGAGAAGCTCGTGAAAGGGGATGGGTCAAAGCGCGAGTGTTTGGCCGGGTTTAAAACCCTATGCGGATTGATCTTGTATCGCCCTCCATGGCTCTTCAACCGTGATCCGGGAATATGAAGAGAGTAGAGGTGAACTGCCGTCTCATTTAATTGCGCACCAATGTTCGCCGTAGCTGCATAGCCTATGGTCGATCATTATTAAGCGGCTGTAGTAATGCCATCGGTGATCGTCAGCTGAACAAGCGATCTGCAATAATTGAATTATTTTCTGAAAACTGATACCGGCTTTTGACTTGAATTTCAGACTCCGTATTTTCGTCGATAGCATTACGATCTGTATTGCCCAGCCTCTAGTCGGCCATTGATCGACGATAATCGCGCTTATCGCTGACCAAGCGACGCTGCTTGTTTAGTGGTAATGGATAATCCCTGCTGGGATTCTTGAACTCCGGAGGATCTGATCTGATCGGAAATGCTGTCGAGCATTGCATAGCGCTTATTGTACATCGAGCGCTTGTTGGGTTTGATCTCGGATATATTTCTTTTCTCCAGGCTCGGCGGCAATCGAAACCATCCGTCCGGATCCAGTGTGCCGCCGGCTTCTCTCCAGAAGCCGTCGTAATCGAACGATAATTTGCGCAATCCGGGAATCGGGATTAGCACTTTCTTTCTGTAAACCTGATTTACATTGCTGACGCCGAAAATTTCCTTGACGTCGAAGGCGCGTGCTAGCTCCTGACTCGCAAACAACATCAGGGATTTCGGCCGCAGACCATGCATGGCCTTTTCCAAACATCTCAGCAGCTCATGATCCTTCACGCCCTGGATGCGGCCGATACGCATGACGTACTTGCCGTCGGGCCTGCGATCGAATGCAAAGGACGAGATGGCCGCGGTCCTGCCGTCAGCCATGCGCAACAGCAGCGACAATTCACCTTCCTTTTGCCGGTTATACTCCAGGCAAAGTGAGACTATTCTGTCAGGGCCAAGGTCAATGGTGGCGATCACGGGGTTCCGTCCGCCGATGATGTGCTGAAACGATTCCCAATGAGTGGTAAGCAGCAAGAGAGAGTCTTGGATGACGCGGGTTCGCTCGTTGATACCCAAGCTCAGTGCAAGATAGGGTTTGAGGGGCTTGAGTGGCAGTGCAGGGAATAGGGACAGAAACGGCTGGACCGGTGCGGAATCCAGAAAATGATACCAGTCTCGACAGGACCGGCGGTTGCGGATGGCCACCCATACAAAATAAAGTCGCTTGCGCCATCGTCGGAGCATCCTGGTGCCGTTGCCGTGGTGCGCCGCAGCTTCAGAATACGTGCGTCGAATCACGGAAGTGGCTTTTCGTGTAAAGCCGAGGATGACGCCCACTGAGTGATCAGGCAGAAGCATGCTAACCCTATCAAAATAAATTAGGATTTATGTAAATGCAAAACCTGAGGTCAGGGCGTTAAAGTGGATGCGCAAGTTGTCATTCAGCCTTCCTCAGCGCGCCTCTCAGTCATGTCTGGAACTTTGAGTACAGCATGTATTGTATTGGTATGCATCCTGAACGCTTCCTGAACGGAATACGCCAAGCATTGTTGTGGTCCTCGTTAGGAACTAATTAAGAAAGTTACGCTGGTAAAAGGGTTGAATGACCGAGAGTCCAAATCTGTAATCAATATTTTGGTGGACGGTCATTTCCCGTGGCAATCGCTTCAAGGAAATGTTGTCTAGTGCTTAGATTGTGCGTTCCAGATGCAGGCGTTTTTCGCGGCGGGCGGTCTGCCAGGCGATGTACATCTTGCGCGGCGGGCTGAGATTGATGCGTTGTTCGAACACTTGATAGCCGCGGTCTTCGATGGCGGTGAGCAGGGCTTGATAGACCGCGGCCATGATGAGACCGCTGCGTTGGCGGTAGCGATCGCTTTCGGGGAGGTGATCGAAGGCCTGCCGATAATATTGTTGGGCGCGTTCGCACTCGAATTTCAACAGCTCGCGCATATTGTCATTGAAACGGCCGTGCATGATGTCGTCGCGGCTGACCTTGAAGCGCTCCATGTCTTCTTCCGGTATATAAACGCGGCCGATGCCGGCGTCTTCGGCGACATCGCGGATGATATTGGTGAGTTGGAAGGCCATGCCGAGGTCGTGGGCGTATTTCAAGGTGCGGCGGTCTTCATAGCCGAAGATTTCCACTGCCATCAATCCCACCACCGAAGCGGCGCGGTAGCAATATAAGGACAGTTCCTTAAAGGTGCGGTAGGCGTTGTAATCCAGGTCCATCTCCATACCGTCGATGATCTCCAGGAAATGTTCCTGGGGCAGGTTGTAACGGTCGATACAGGATTGCAGCGCCTTGCCTACCGGATGTTGCGGGGTACCGGCGAAGGTGCGGGCGATTTCGTCGCGCCACCAGGCCAGTTTAGTCCGCGCTATGCCGGGATCACTGCATTCATCTACTACATCGTCTATCTCCCGGCAAAATGCATAGAGCGCAGTCATGGCCCGCTTCTCCTCCGCTTCGAGAAATAGAAAGCTGAAATAAAAACTGGAGCCGCTGGAAGAGGCCTTTTGTTCGCAGTATTGCTCGGGTGTCATATGCTTGTTAGGGCTTGAATACCGGCTAATGATAGCAGACCGGCGGGGAGGCGCTCACTTTGAGATCGATTTCTCGGCCGAGGCTCTTTTATAACAAAGCGATTTGAACTTATCGATAAAACACCGCGCGCCACAGGATGCCCAGCCAGTCTCTGCGCCGCAAGCGGGGTCTGGCAAACAGGTCTTCGCGGCGCGCCAAGGCATTCAGTACGCCGAGTCCGCCTTGCACGGTGGCGCGTATCTCCAAGCCCAGCCGTCCCTTGAGGCGGCCGCCGAGCGGGGCGCCGGACAGCATTAAGCGACGCGCCCTCTCGATTTGGGCGTCGAGCAGGGCGCGCAATGCGGCATCGCTGCGGCGTGCAGCGAGCTGCTCCACGCTGACGCCGTGAGTCGCCATTTCGTCCTGGGGTAGATAGATGCGATCGTTTTCGGTGAGATCCTGGTCCAGGTCCTGCCAGAAATTGATCAGCTGCAGCGCGGAACAGATGGCGTCGGATTCGCGGAGATTGTCCGATGTCGCCGCCCGAGCCAGGTGCAATACCAGGCGGCCCACCGGGTTGGCGGAGCGGCGGCAATAGTCCAGGACTTCACCGAAATCGGCATAGCGCTTCTTGGTGACGTCCTGGCGAAAGGCGCTGAGCAGATCGTAGAAAGGTTCGAAGGGTAGCTGGTGGCTGACAATGACATCGGCCAGGGCGATGAAAATCGGATCGGCGAGTTCGTGTTGCGCGCGTAGGGCGTCCAATTTTGAGACGTAGTCATCTAGGCGCGCCAGGCGAACCTCCACGGACAGATCGCCTTCATCGGCGAAGTCATCGGCGCTGCGCGCAAAGGCGTAGATGACGCTGATGGGTTGTTGCAGCTGCCGCGGCAACAAGCGCGAGGCTACCGGAAAATTTTCGTAGTGGCTGCGGGTGAGGTTCAGACAATGACAATACGCGTCAGCGAGAACCTGGCGCTGGGTGGACGTCCTGTCTTCTAAGGTCATGCTCATGTGTTGATTATGATAAACCGTAGGCCTGTCATTTCGAGCGTAGCGAGAAATCTTCAGTCATTAACTGCGCGGTGGGACAAAAGATTTCACGCTGCGTTCGAAATGGCACGGAAGTGTGGGCCAGTTTCACTGTAGAGACAATGTGCCTAGTGCGGCGTCGTTCCCGGATTGGTTTCGTCCTCGTCATTGGACGGTAATGCCGCGTCGCTGCCGCTCATCTGCCGCACCCCTTTTTCGATTTGATCCAGGTCGTGCAGTTCCTTGCGCGATTTAATGCCCATCTCGGTGAATTTACGCGCGCCGGGGATGACTTGGCGCTCGAAGGAACCTACCGCCTTATTGTAATGATCCAGACTGCTGCCGAGATTCTTGCCCAGTTTGGCCAGGTGTTCGGTGAAATTGCTGAGTCGCTGATAGAGATCCTCGCCCACGTCGCGGATCTTTTCGGCGTTTTCCGCCAGGCTCTGTTGCCGCCAGCCATAGGCCACGGCGCGCAGCAGCGCCACGAAACTGGTAGGGGTGGCGAGGATGACCTTCTGTCCCAGGGCGTATTCCAACAGATCGCGGTCGATGTCCAGGGCGGCGCTCAGAAATTGATCGCCGGGAATGAACATCACCACGAAGTCCGGACTGTGCTTGAACTGCGCCCAGTAATTGCGGCTGGCCAGTTCCCGTACCCGTTCCCGGACCTTGCGGGCGTGGCGTTCCAGATGCCAGGTACGGACGCCGTCGTCGGGCGCTTCGACGGCGCTCAGATAACCGTCCAGCGGGGTCTTGACGTCCACCACGATCTCACGGCCGTCGGGCATGCGCACGATCATGTCGGGGCGCAGGTTGCCGCCCTCGCCTTGAACGGTTTCCTGCTGATAGAAATCGCAGTACTCCACCATCCCCGCCAGTTCGGCGAGGCGTTTCAGGGTGATCTCACCCCATTGGCCGCGCACCTCGGGACGGCGCAGGGCCTGAACGAGATTGCGGGTCTCGCCCTGCAGCAGCATCTGGGTCTGGGCCATGGTCTCGAGGTGTTTGCTCAGGGAGCCGTAGGCCTCCTTGCGGTCCTTTTCCAATTCACGCAGATGAAGGTCGGTGCGGGTCAGGGCTTCTTTGACCGGCTGCAACATATTTTCGATGGACTTTTCCTTCTGATCCAATTCGCCTTGCGCCTGCACATGGAACTTCTTCAAATTCTCCTGAGCGAGTTTGAGAAATTCTTCGGTGCTGCTGCGCAGTGCCTGGCTGGATAGGGTGGTGAAGGTCTCGGAGAGTTGCGTGCGGGCGTTTTCGATGATGGTCACCTTTTCACCGGCAGTACGGCGTTCGATCTCCACGGTGGCCTTGAGGGTGGCGTTTTCTTCCTTGAGCGCGGTGATGCGACGCTGGGCACGCAGATAGGCGAACAGGGCGCCGGTTAGCGCGGCGAGTGCGGCGACTAAGGCCAAGGTGACATAAGAGGCGGTTGCGGACATGAAGGACTTCCCTGGTGACTCTCCGTACTAACGTCAGCCTAGTCTAGCAATTTTAGTCCCGCTCACGGTGCCAATTGGTTCACTCTTCGGAGGGTTGCGGAAAAAATCACAGCGGCCGGCCCGTGGGGGCGTGGTTCTCGATCCAGCTGATGATGGCGCCGGGATCGGCCATCAGGGCGTCGGCGCCCCAGTCGGCGGGGCGATCTTCGCTGCCGATATAACCGAACAGTGCTACCAAGGTGTGCATGCCGGCCAGGCAGCCGGCGCGGATATCGCGTTCGGCATCGCCGATATAAAGACATTGCCGTCCCTCGCTGCCGGCCAGGCGACATGCGTGCAACAGCGGTCCGGGATGGGGTTTCCTGTTGGCGGTGGTATCGCCGCTGACGATACACGCCGCGCGTTCGGTCAGTCCCAGCGCCCTTATCAGCGGCTCGGTGAGGAAGGCGGGTTTATTGGTGACCACGCCCCAGTTCATACCCCGGCCTTCAATGAACTCCAGCAATTCCGCCATGCCGTCGAACAACCGCGTTTCCCGCGCCAGGTGCTGCTGATACAGGGACAGCAAACGGTCGCGCAGGGCGGAGAACACCGGCTCATCGGGGCTGAGTTCGAAGCCGAGCTTAACCAGGGCGGTGGCGCCGTTGGATACCACGGGACGAATGCGCTCAAAGGGCAGGGGTGAGCGTTCCTGTTCGCGCAGCAGATGGTTCAACGCATAGGCGAGATCGGGGGCGGTGTCGGCCAAAGTGCCGTCGAGATCGAACAGCACGGTGCGGATGCTGGAAGAGGATTGGGCCATTTTGGTGATTCTCTTAGTGTGCATTCACCGCAAAGGCGCAAAGACCGCAGAGAATAGAATATGCCATTTCTTAAAAAAACTTTGCGTTCTTTGCGCCTTTGCGGTGCAAAGCATTTAGCTGTCGCTATTCTTGACAACGTGCACGAGATAATTGACCGATACATCGCCGCCCAGATCATAGTGGCGGGTGATGGGGTTGTAACTCATTCCGGTCAACTCTTTCAGGGTGAGCCCCGCGGCGCGGATCCAGCGCGCCAGCTCCGCGGGGCGGATGAATTTCGCAAAGTCGTGGGTCCCTTTAGGGAGCATCTTGAGGACGTATTCCGCGCCCAGCACTGCGAACAAATAGGACTTGGGATTGCGGTTGAGGGTGGAGAAGAACAGCTGTCCGCCGGGTTTGGCCAATTGCGCGCAGGCGGCGACCAGGGAGGCCGGGTCGGGCACATGCTCCAGCAGCTCCATGCAGGTCACCACATCGAAGGACGCCGGTTCGTCCGCGGCGAGCTGCTCGGCGGTCATCTGCCGGTAGTCCACGCTGACATCGGATTCCAGGGTATGCAGCTTTGCCACGGACAGGGCGGCGGCCGCCATATCTACGCCCACCACCTGGGCGCCGCGCGCCGCCATGCTCTCGGCAAGGATGCCGCCGCCGCAACCGACATCGACCACCCGCTTGCCGGCGAGCGCGGCGCGATCATCGATGTAGTCCAGGCGCAGAGGGTTGATGTCATGCAGCGGTTTGTACTCGCTGTTGGGGTCCCACCAGCGGCTGGCGGTCTGATCGAATTTGGCGACCTCGCCGGGATCCATGTTGATCTTGGAGTCGCGATGCGACACATGTTCCCCCTCGGCCTCTGGGAGAGGGTGGGGGTGAGGGCCTGTTGAATTCTGCTCAATCATGTTGGTTCGTCGTACTCAATCGTATTTCTTGATCTTCCGCTGCCAGGCGCGGGCCTTGGCCAGGATCTCTTGTTCATCGAGGCTGGTGAGAACGCCTTCCTTCACCAGGTGTTGTCCCGCCACCCACACGTCGCTGACGCGGCGACTGCCGGCGGCGTACACCAGTTGGGAAATGGGATGATACAACGGTTGGGTCTCGATGGCTCCCAAATCGACCGCGGCAATGTCGGCGGCCTTGCCCGTGACCAGCGAGCCGGTTTCCTCCGCCAGACCCAGGGCGGCGGCGCCGTTGAGTGTGGCCATGCGCAAGGCGAGATGGGCGGGCAGGGCGCTGGCGTCCCCGGCGACGGCCTTGGCGAGCAGGGCGGCGCTGCGCATCTCGGCGAACATATCGAGATCGTTATTGCTGGCGGCGCCGTCGGTACCGATGGCGACGTTGATGCCGGCCTGCAGCAGCTTGTGCACCGGGCAAAAACCGCTGGCCAGTTTCAGGTTGGATTCCGGGCAGTGCACCACATGAGCGCCGCTGCGCGCATAGGCATCGATCTCTGCGTCGCTGAGCTGCGTCATATGCACGCCCACCAGGCGCGGCGTCGTCAGACCGAGTTGTTCGAGGCGCTGCAGCGGCCGCATGCCGTGTGCTTCCAATCCCTGTTGCACCTCGGCGGCGGTTTCATGCACATGCATGTGGATGGGCACATCCAATTCATCCGCCAGGACGCGCACCCGCTGCAGCGGACCGTCGGAAACGGTGTACGGCGCATGGGGCGCAAAGGCGGTGCCGATCAGCGGGTGATTGCGGTAGTGATCGTGCAGCTTTAAACCCTTGTCCACATACTCTTCGGCGTCCTGTGCCCAGGCCGTGGGAAAGTCGATGAGGATCATGCCCAGCATGGCGCGCATGCCGGCTTCGTCGGCGGCCTGCGCCGTCTCGTCGGGAAAGAAGTACATGTCGTTGAAACAGGTGACGCCGCCCTTGAGCATTTCCGCCATGGCCAGCTGGGTGCCGTCGCGCACGAATTCGGGATTGACCCACGCGCCTTCGGCCGGCCAGATGTGATTGTTCAACCATTCCATCAACGGCAGGTCGTCGGCCAGACCGCGGAACAGCGACATGGCGGCGTGGGTATGGGCATTGATCAGACCGGGGATCAGTGCATGTTCGCTTAACTCCAGGACCACATCGGCCTGAAAACGGCGGCGCGCCTCGTCGCCGGGCAGCAGCGCGAAGATGCGGCCGTCCTTGATGGCCAGGCTGTGGTGCTCAAGGACGGTATTGTCGGGTTCTACCGGAATGATCCAGCGGGCATGCAGCAAAGTGTCGACGTGTTCCATGGTCGAAGTGTCTTTTAAATAGAGGGGCAAGTATACCTGAAATGACATCGGCGATTTTCCGGATGAGGCTGCGGAGCCTCCACAGGCCGAGCAAGACTTAGGAACGCTCCTTCTCTCGGCGGGAGGGCTAATCAGGCAGGATCTATGAGGTCATTCCGGCGTATGCCGGAATCCAGAAACACACTGAGATGAAAACCTGGATTCCGGGTCTCCGCTGCGCCACCCCGGAATGACGGATTATTCTGAGCCGGCTTAACTTTGCGCCCTGTGCAGCTTTGTAGTCAGCAATCTTTAGCGGTGTGGAAGATAGATTGCGTACAACTCCACCTGCCGGTTGCGGTCGCGGCCCAGCCGGGTCCAGTTCTCGTCCACGGGTGCGTGTTTGCCGTGGCCTTTGCGGCGAATCAGAGTAGGGTCGACGCCTTTGCTCACCAAATAGTCCTCTACCGCCATGGTGCGCTTGTCGGAGAGCTTGTCATTGAATTTAATGCCGCCCACCCAGTCGGTATGACCCTCGAGTAGTACGCGCTCGGCGCCGGGATTGGCGATGAGGTAAGCGGACATCTTGTCTAATTCCCGTTTGGCGGCATCGGTCAGCAGCGCCTTGTTGCTCACGAAGGTGATACGTCCGAGATTCACGAAGCGCATCATCGTCGCGGCGCGGCCATTGTCCATAGTCGCAGTCACGTCCGGAGGCGGCGCCAGGTTTAGCGCGGCATCGGCCATGGCCCATACGGGCAGGAACAGCGTGAATAGCGCCGCCAGGATCAACCCGCCGTAACGGTCACAGCCGGGCGGTGATGATGGTGACGTTTCTTTAATTAGATTAACCATGGAAATAGGAAATACTTTCATTGTTGATTCTATATCGGCCGCCAGGGCGGTGACTAAATCCAGGTATGGTTGGCGCCGAAACGGTTTCGCCGTTATCATGCGCCCTCGGATCCAAGGGGAAGAATATGGCTGAGACGCGTCACGACACTATCCGTGCAGTGCAGTGGGTCGATCAGGGCTTGCAACTGCTGGATCAGCGGGTGTTACCGCTGCGCCATGAACACATCCTGTTGGAGGATGTCGCCGGCGTCGCCGAGGCCATTCGCGACATGGTGGTGCGCGGTGCGCCCGCCATCGGTGTGGCGGCGGCCTACGGTGTGGTGCTGGCGGCCCGCGATCGTTATGCGATATCCCCCGCCACCTGGAAGCAGGACATTGAAGCCGACCTGCAGCGTCTCGCCGCGGCGCGTCCCACCGCGGTCAATCTGTTCTGGGCCATCGCGCGTATGCGCAGCCTGCTGCTGGAGATGCACGGCGACCCCACCGCAGGCCTACTGGCCGAGGCGCAGCGCATCCATGAAGAGGACATCGCCGCCAATCGCCGCATGGGTGAACTCGGCGCCGAACTCATCGCCCGGCCGTGCGCGGTGTTGACCCATTGCAACACCGGCTCCCTGGCCACCGGCGGTTACGGCACCGCCCTGGGCGTGATCCGTGCCGCCTACGGGGCGGGAAAGATCGATCGTGTCTACGCCGATGAAACCCGGCCGTGGTTGCAGGGTGCCCGTCTCACTGCCTGGGAATTGGTGCAGGAAGGGATCCCGGTAACCGTCGTGGTGGAGGGTGCCGCCGCGCATTTGATGAAGCAGGGCGGTGTGCGCTGGGTGATCGTCGGCGCGGACCGCATCGCCGCCAACGGCGATACCGCCAACAAGATCGGCACCTATCTGCTGGCGGTGGCGGCGCGCTACCACGGGGTGAAATTCATGGTGGTGGCGCCCACCTCCACCGTGGACATGAGCATCCACAACGGCACCTCCATCCAGATCGAAACCCGCTCGCCCGACGAGGTGCTGTCGCTGCATGGGCAGCGGCTGGCGGCCCAGGGCGCTGAGGCCTGGAATCCGTCCTTCGACGTCACGCCGGCGGAATTGATCGACGCCATCGTCACCGAGAAAGGGGTGGTGACCGCCCCCACGGTGGAAAAGATGGCGGCGATGATGGGGCGCACACCGCAACCCGCACAGAACGGCTAAGCATTATGTCGTCTTTCCGGCGCAAGCCCTCGGGGGCATAACTACCCTGAAGGGCATAAAAGCCGGAATGTTGCACCCCCCTGAATTTAAAGGCACTGGATTCCGGCTTGCGCCGGAATGACGGATAGCTTAGACCTTCCCTGCACGTTGAAACGCTGCGGCATCCGCGCCACTTGTGGTAGAATTCGCCGTTTTCACAAGTAGCTACCGGCGTTAATGTCCATAGAGGCATAGCCACCGGAAAGGAACCGCGCCGTCATGACCGAATTCGCCAAAGAAGTCCTGTCCGTCAACATCGAAGACGAGATGCGGACCTCCTACATGGAGTACGCCATGAGCGTCATCGTGGGCCGGGCCCTGCCCGATGTCCGCGACGGCCTCAAGCCGGTGCATCGCCGCGTGCTGTTCGGTATGCACGAGGGCGGTTACGACTGGAACAAGCCCTACAAGAAGTCGGCCCGTATCGTCGGTGACGTCATGGGTAAGTACCATCCCCACGGCGACACGGCCATTTACGACACCATCGTGCGCATGGCGCAGCCGTTCTCGCTGCGCTACATGCTGGTGGACGGCCAGGGCAACTTCGGTTCGGTGGACGGCGATTCGCCGGCGGCGATGCGCTACACCGAGGTGCGCATGGCGCGCATCGCCCAGGAATTGCTGGCGGACCTGGATAAAGAGACCGTCGACTTCACGCCCAACTACGACGAGTCGGAGCATGAACCCAGCGTCCTC
Source organism: uncultured Gammaproteobacteria bacterium (assembly GCA_963810615.1). Classification (GTDB taxonomy): domain Bacteria; phylum Pseudomonadota; class Gammaproteobacteria; order DRLM01; family DRLM01; genus JARRQJ01. Next base: position 315,826 of record CAWEOA010000007.1, read on the forward strand.
CCCGCCAAGATCCCCAACCTGCTGATCAACGGTTCGGCGGGTATCGCCGTGGGCCTGGCCACCAATGTGCCGCCTCATAACCTCAACGAGGTGATCGACGGCTGTCTGGCACTACTCGACGATCCGGGTATCGATATTCCCGGCCTGATGAAACTGATCCCCGGTCCGGATTTTCCCACCGCCGGCATCATCAACGGCGCCCGCGGCATCCACGAGGCCTATCACACCGGCCGCGGCCGTATCTACGTGCGGGCGCGTATCGAGATCGAGGAGGACAGCAAGGGCAAGCAGTCCATCATCGTCACCGAGCTGCCCTATCAGGTGAATAAGGCCAACCTGCTGGAGAAGATCGCCGAGCTGGTTAAGGAAAAACGCGTCGAGGGCATCACCGAGCTGCGCGACGAGTCGGACAAAGACGGCATGCGCATGGTGATCGAGCTGCGCCGCAACGAGGTGCCGGAGGTGGTGATCAACAACCTCTATCAGTTCACCCAGATGCAGAGCGTGTTCGGCATCAACATGGTGGCGCTGGTGGACGGCCAGCCGCGGCTGCTCAATCTCAAGCAGATCCTCGAAGCCTTCATCCGCCACCGCCGCGAGGTGGTGACACGGCGCACGGTGTTCGAACTGCGCAAGGCGCGTGAACGGGCCCACATCCTGGAAGGCCTGGCCGTAGCCCTGGTCAACATCGATCCGGTCATCGCCCTGATCAAGGCGGCCTCCAATCCGGCGGAGGCCAAAGATGGCCTGATGGCGCGCGCCTGGGAACCCGGCGTGGTCACCGATCTCCTGAGCCGCACCGGTTCCGCCGCCTCCCGCCCTGAAGGTCTGGACGCGGAGTTCGGTCTGAGCGATCAGGGTTATCGTCTCTCCGAGGCCCAGGCCAAGGCGATCCTGGATCTGCGCCTGCACACCCTCACCGGTTTGGAGCAGGAGAAGATCGTTAATGAGTACAAAGAGATATTGGTAAAAATTGAAGGTTTACTGGATATTCTGAATAACCCCGACCGGCTCATGCAAGTGATCCGCGAGGAACTGTTGGTCATCAAGGAACAATACGGCGACCAGCGCCGTACCGAGATCGTCACCACCCATCAGGACCTCAGCCTGGAAGACCTCATCACCGAAGAAGACGTGGTGGTGACCCTGTCCCACGCCGGTTACGCCAAGGCCCAGCCCATCACCGAATATCGCACCCAGAAGCGCGGCGGGCGCGGCAAGGCGGCGACCTCGGTGCGGGAAGAGGACTTCATCGACAAGCTGCTCATCGCCAGCACCCACGACACCATCCTGTGTTTCTCCAACCGCGGCAAGGTGTATTGGAAGAAGGTCTACGAATTGCCTCAGGCGGGACGCAACGCCCGCGGCAAACCGTTGGTCAATCTCCTGCCCCTGGAAGAAGGGGAGCGCATCACTGCCGTGCTGCCGATCCGCGAATACGAAGCAGATAAATTCATCTTCATGGCTACCGCCAGCGGCACGGTGAAGAAGACCCCGTTGACCGATTTCTCGCGGCCGCGGGCCAGCGGCATCATCGCGGTGGAACTGTTCGAAGACGATCATCTGGTGGGGGTGGCACTGACCGACGGCTCGCGCGACGTCATGTTGTTCTCCAGCGCCGGCAAGGCGGTACGCTTCAAAGAAGAGGACGTACGGCCCATGGGTCGTACCGCCCGCGGCGTGCGCGGTATCAAGCTGGGTGAGGGGCAACGGGTCATCGCGCTGATCATCGCCGACGAATACGCGGTGCTGACCGCCACCGAAAACGGTTTCGGCAAACGCAGCCTGGCCAGCGAATATCCGTTGCACGGCCGCGGTGGACAAGGGGTGATCTCAATTCAAACCACCGAGCGCAACGGCGCGGTGGTGGGCGCGGTGCTGGTGAGCGACGAAGACGAGGTCATGCTCATCACCGACGGCGGCACCCTGATCCGCACCGCCGCCAACGGCATCTCGGTGCTGGGGCGCAACACCCAGGGCGTGAAGCTCATCAGTCTGGACGAACAAGAGAAGCTGGTCGGCTTGGAACGCATCGAAGAACCGGAATTGAACGGGGGCGAGGAGGAAGTCGAAGCAGGGGATGACGCCGCTGCCGCGGATGCGCCGGAGGCCGATGCCTGAAACGGCAGATGAAGTGGGGAGATGTGTCATTTCGAGCGCAGCGAGAAATCTCATGCCCAACTGCGTCGATCCTGACCCAAGATTTCTCGCTGCGCTCGAAATGACACTGCAAATAGAAATCAGTGTTTCCCCAAGATTCCCGGTTCGCCGGCAAGACAGGATTTCTAAAAGGGATAAAATACATTAGCTATCTGTTTTAAGATTATGTTTATATTTGATAGCTGATAGCTGATAGCTGATAGCTGATAGCTGATAGCTGATAGCTGATAGCTGATAGCTGATAGCTGATAGCTGAAATAACGATTTTGAACACTTGAGAGAGGATTGACCATGTCGCGTATATATAACTTCAGTGCCGGACCGGCCATGCTGCCGGAGGAAGTCTTGCAACAAGCCCGCGAGGAAATGCTGGAGTGGCAGGGTTGCGGAATGGCGGTGATGGAGATGAGCCACCGCGGCAAGGAATTCATGAGCATCGCCGCCCAGGCCGAGGCGGATCTGCGCGAACTGCTGGCGGTGCCCGCCAATTACAAGGTGCTGTTCCTGCAAGGCGGCGCCAGCAGCCAATTTGCCATGGTGCCCTTGAATCTGTTGCAGGGTAAATCCGGTGCGGATTACATCAACACCGGCATGTGGTCCAAAAAGGCCATCGCCGAGGCTAAGCGTTTCTGCGCTGTGAACGTGGCCGCCAGCAGCGAAGCCACCAAGTACACCACCATCCCGCCGCAGGCGGAGTGGCAGCTCAAGACCGATGCCGCCTATGTGCATTACACCCCCAACGAGACCATCGGCGGTGTGGAATTCAATTGGGTGCCGGAAACCGGCGAGATACCGCTGGTGGCGGACATGTCGTCGACCTTGCTGTCGCGCCCCATCGATGTGAGCAAATTCGGCGTGATCTACGCCGGCGCGCAAAAGAACATCGGTCCGGCCGGTTTGACGGTGGTGATCGTGCGTGAAGATCTGCTGGGCAAGGCGCAAGACAACACGCCCGCCATGTTCGATTACAAGACTCACGCCGACGCCGATTCCATGTACAACACGCCGCCCACCTATGCATGGTATCTGGCCGGACTGGTGTTTCAGTTATTGAAGCGCAAGGGCGGCTTGCAGGCCATGGCGGAAATCAACAAGCGCAAGGCGGAAAAGTTGTATGCCGCCATCGACGACTCGGGTTTCTACCGCAACCCGGTGGAGAAGCACAGCCGCTCGTGGATGAACGTGCCGTTCACCATCGCCGATACCAACCTGGAAAAACCCTTCCTGGCCGAAGCGGCTCAGGCCGGACTCAAGACCTTGGAAGGCCATCGTTCGGTGGGCGGCATGCGCGCCAGCATCTATAACGCCATGCCCGAGGCCGGCGTGGATGCGCTGGTGGCGTTCATGAAGGACTTCGCGCAACGGAACGGTTAATGAAATAGCTTTCAGCGATCGGCTTTGAGCTGATGGCTAAATGCTGAGGGCTGACAGCTTCAACGAGGACAATATGTACAAGATACTCACACTCAATAATATCAGCCCAAAAGGCCTGGACCGTTTGCCCCGCGATCAATACGAGATTGCCTCTGAGATCCAGCACCCCGACGCAATCCTGCTGCGGTCCTTCAAAATGCACGGCATGGAGATTCCCGCCAGTCTCAAGGCGGTGGGCCGCGCCGGCGCAGGTGTCAACAACATCCCCGTGCCGGAAATGAGCAAGCGCGGCATCGTGGTGTTCAACGCCCCCGGCGCCAATGCCAACGCGGTCAAGGAACTGGTGGTGGCAGGAATGCTGTTGGCGGCGCGCAATATCTGTCAGGGCTGGGACTACGCGCGCAACCTGGAAGGCGACGATGCCGCGTTGAGCAAACAGGTCGAGGCGGGCAAGAAAGACTTCGTGGGTTTCGAATTGCCGGGCCGTACCCTGGGCGTGATAGGCCTCGGCGCCATCGGCGTGATGGTGGCCAACACCGCGGCCAAGCTGGGCATGAAGGTGATCGGCTACGATCCGCAGATCACGGTGCAAAGCGCTTGGCGTTTATCCTCCGATGTGCAAAAGGCTGTCAGTCTCGACGACCTGCTGGCGCAATCCGATATGGTGAGCTTTCATGTGCCCCTGGTGGATGCGACGCGCCACATGATCAATCGCGAGCGTTTGAGTTTCATGAAAAAGGGCGTGACCCTCCTCAACTTCTCGCGCGATGCCATCGTCGACGAGCAGGCGGTAGTGGAAGGACTCAACAGCGGCAAGGTGCATGCCTACGTGTGCGATTTCCCCAGCAATCTGCTGAAGGGCCAGCCGCGGGTAATCGCGCTGCCGCATCTCGGCGCGTCCACCGGCGAGGCAGAGGATAACTGTGCGGTGATGGTGGCCGAGCAGGTACGGGATTTCCTGGAAAACGGCAATATCAGCAATTCGGTAAATTTCCCCGAGGTGATGATGTCGCGTACCGATGGACATCGCGTCGCCATTTCCAACGCCAACGTGCCCAATATGGTGGGACAGATTTCCACCGCCATGGCGGACGCGAAATTGAACATTATCGATATGCTCAATAAATCCCGCGGTGATCTGGCCTATACGCTGATCGATGTGGATCAGACCCTGCCGGAAGCCGTGCTGAATAAGATTCGCGGTATCGCGGGAGTATTGGCGGTGCGGGTGTTGTAAATCTATGATGTCATTCCGGCGTATGCCGGAATCCAGTAACGCACAATATCAAAGGCGCTGGATTCCGGATCTCCGCTGGGCTACGTCCGGAATGACGGACTGTTTAAGACGTTACTCAGAGTTTGACTGATGAGCGAAGACAAACTAAAAGCGGTGCGCGATCGTATCGATACTCTGGATGAACAGATCCAGGCCTTGATCAACGAGCGTGCGGCCTGCGCCCAGGCGGTCGCCGCATTGAAGAACGGCGGTGATGCCGCGTCCTTTTACCGTCCGGAGCGCGAGGCCAAGATTCTGCGTAAGATTCTGGCGCGCAATACCGGCCCGTTGAGCGGCGAAGAGATGGCGCGTTTGTTTCGCGAGATCATGTCCGCGTGTCTGGCGCTGGAACAGCCGCTGTGCATCGCTTATCTGGGACCCGAAGGTACCTTTACCCAGGCCGCGGCTCTGAAACACTTCGGCCATTCGGTGAGCACCTACTCCCACCTCACTATCGATGAAGTCTTCCGCGAAGTGGAGGCGGGTGCCTGCCACTATGGCGTGGTGCCCGTGGAAAATTCCACGGAAGGGGTGGTCACCCATACCCTGGATATGTTCCTCAACTCGCCGCTCAAGATCACCGGCGAGGTGCAGTTGCGCGTACACCACAATCTGCTCAGCACCCTCGACGCGTCGGACGCAGTGCGCCGCATCTATTCGCATCAGCAATCCCTGGCGCAGTGCCGCGGCTGGCTGGACGAGCATCTGGACGGCGTGGAGCGCATCGCCGTGAGCAGCAACGCTGAAGCGGCGCGGCTGGCGGCGCAGGATAAAGAGGCCGCGGCCATAGCCAGCCTGGAAGCCGCGAACATCTACGGTCTGCAGGTGCTGGTGGCCAATATCGAAGACGAACCGGATAACACCACGCGCTTTTTGGTGATCGGTCGTGACCCGGTTCCGTCCAGCGGCAAGGATAAGACTTCGTTGTTGCTCTCGGCCTCCAACAAGCCGGGGGCCTTGCACAGCCTGTTGTCGCCGCTTGCCCAATGCGGCATTTCCATGACGCGCATCGAATCCCGGCCGTCGCGGCGCCGGGTATGGGAATACGTGTTTTTTGTCGATATAGAAGGGCATGCGGAGGACTCGCAAGTGGCACAGGCCTTGGACGAATTGCGCTCCGAGGCCGCCATGCTCAAGGTATTGGGCTCTTATCCCCGGGCGATTTTATAAGGGTTCTGATTAGGCTGCTATTTCGGTAGAGTGTCATATCGAACGTCAGCGATGAAATCTAGTTTCGGCGATATAATCCCGCTTAGACATCAGAAGATTTCTACTGACGTTCGAAATGACACAGCAGGGTAAAGGCGAAATGATATTGCGTGCGTGAGTTGGTATGACAACCAGAATTTATCTGAATTATAAACATTGGTGGCCGGTGCCGTTTGGGCCAGTCGCCCTGCAAGGTAAGCAACTATGATCATCATCATGAATGCAGGCTCCACCGACCAACAGATCGAGGCGGTGGAGAACAAACTTAAAGGCATGGGCATGGGCGCCCATGTGTCGCGCGGCATAGAGCGCACCGTCGTTGGCGCCATTGGTGACGAGGCAAAGCTCGACGAGCACGCCCTCGAGATCCTACCGGGCGTGGAAAATGTCATACGGGTAATGAAGCCCTACAAGATCGTATCGCGCATCTCTCATCCGGAAGACAGCGTTGTCGACATCAAGGGCGTCAAGCTGGGCGGCAATCAAATCCAGATCATCGCCGGACCGTGCTCCGTGGAGACACAACCGCAGATGGACGCGGCGGCGGCGGCAGTGGCGGCGGCGGGCTGCCGCCTGATGCGTGGCGGTGCTTTCAAGCCCCGCACCAGTCCCTATAGCTTTCAAGGCGTGGGCGTAGAAGGTCTGGATATGTTCCGCAAGGCGGCGGAAAAGTACCATCTGCCCATCGTCACCGAATTGATGGACGTGCGCATGCTCGACACCTTCCTCGAGCACGATGTGGATGTCATCCAGATCGGCACCCGTAATATGCAGAACTTCGACCTGCTCAAGGAAGTCGGTCGTGTCCAGAAACCGGTGATACTCAAGCGCGGCATGTCGGCCACCATATCCGAATGGCTGATGGCCGCGGAATACATCGCGGCCGGCGGCAATCACAACATCATCTTCTGCGAGCGCGGCATACGCACTTTCGAGACCTATTACCGCAATGTAATGGACGTTACCGCCATCCCGGTACTTAAGCGCGAGACGCATATGCCGGTGATCGTCGACCCCAGCCACGCCGGCGGCAAGGCGTGGATGGTGCCTGCCCTGGCGCGGGCCGCGGTGGCGGCCGGTGCGGACGGGCTGTTGATCGAAGTACACCCTTGTCCATCGGATGCGTGGTGCGACGCCGATCAGGCGCTCAATCCCGGTGAGATCGACAAATTGATGGGCGAGCTGCGCCAAATCGCCGCGGCCATCGGGCGGGAGCTTTGATTCCAAGGGTAGGTCTGAATACTTATGTCGTCATTCCGGCAAACGCCGGAATCCAGTAACCTGCTAAGTTAAAAGCACTGGATTCCGGATCTCCGCTGTGCTGCGTCCGGAGTGACGAATTATTCGACTGTTCTCTAAAGAAAGACTGACTAATTCCGCCTTATCATTTCGAATGCAGCGAGTAATCTTGTAGTTGTAGTATTGAATGAGCGCTGAAATAAGATTTCTCGGTGCGCTCGAAATGACACGGTAGTGATGCGCTCCGTATGATTTGGAGATGGCGCATGAGAAGAACGTCCCTTCTCCCTTAGGGATTTATGCCCTTTAGGGTAGAAGGACAGGATGAGGGGGAGTATTAATCCATTTGGATGCCCTCACCCCAACCCTCTACCCTAAAGGGCATAAATCCCGTGGGGAGAGGGAGTATGGAGCGGCAATGATCAAACGTTTGTGCATCATCGGTGTGGGACTGATCGGCGGTTCGCTGGCGCGGGCGCTGAAGCATGCCGCTTATTGCTCCGAGGTGGTGGGTTGCGGTCGTGATCAAGTGCAACTGCAGCGCGCCGTGGAACTCGGCGTCATCGATCGTTATGAACAGGATCCGGCGCGTGCGGTGGCGGATGCGGATGTAATCGTACTCGCCGTACCCCTGGGCGCCATGGAGAGTGTGATGCACGCCATCGCCGGCCACGTGAAACAGGACGCGGTCATTACCGATGTGGGCAGCGCCAAGAGCAGTGTGACGGCGGCGGCACAAGCCGCCTTCGGTACCGTGCCCGGGCGTTTCGTTCCGGGTCATCCTATCGCCGGCACCGAGAAGAGCGGGGTGGAGGCCTCCTTCGCGGAGTTGTATCGTGAGCGCCTCGTGATCCTCACGCCTCTGGCGCAGACGGACGCCGATGCCGTCGCGCTAGTGGGCGAGATGTGGCGGCAAGCCGGCGCCGAGGTGGTGGAGATGAGCATCGAACATCACGATGAGGTGCTGGCGGCCACCAGTCATTTACCCCACATGCTGGCCTTCGCGCTCGTGGATACCCTGGCGCGCATGCACGAACAGGCCGAGATCTTTCGCTATGCCGCCGGCGGCTTTCGCGATTTCACGCGCATCGCCTCCAGCGACCCGGTGATGTGGCGCGATATCTGCCTCGCCAATCGCGACGCCATTGCGGCCATGATCGACCGTTTCCAGGGTGACCTCGTGGGATTGCGCGAAGCCATCGTGCAGGGCGACGGCAAACGCATCGAAGCGATTTTTACGCGCGCCAAAGCGGCGCGTGATCGGTATTGTGAATAGCGGTGGCGTGCCAAGAGGCAGCGATGCAAGAAAAGACTGAATGACAGCCATCGTTGGAAGAACGAAGCAAGGTGGTATGTTCGTTGAGTTTGCGTGTTTAATGAATTTAAACTCCCTCACCCCAACCCTCTCCCTCAGGGATTTATGCCCTTTAGGGTAGAGGGCTAGGGTGAGGGGATAAGTAAAAAATTCATCACTCTTTATTCAAAGGTCAAATGTGAAATTCCAAGTGAAAAACTTAGCCTGCGCCCCGTGCACAATGAAAGATGAACGATGTCTGCACCACATAACATAGTATTTAAAGCCTCTCCCGGCGGTCAGCTGCGCGGCAGCATCCGCGTGGCGGGGGACAAGTCTATCTCCCACCGCGCCATCATGATCGGCGCCTTGGCCGAAGGTATCACCAAAGTCAGCGGTTTTCTCGAAGGTGAGGATTGCCTCGCAACATTGGCCGCCTTCCGCGCCATGGGCGTGCGCATCTATGGACCGGAGCAGGGGCAGGTCACGATTTACGGTGTTGGCCTGCACGGCCTGCAGGCACCGGCCGCTCCGCTCTATCTGGGAAACTCAGGTACTTCCATGCGGCTGTTGGCGGGCTTGATGGCCGGTCAGGCCTTCGATGTGGTGATGGCCGGCGATGCCTCGCTTACCCGTCGTCCCATGAAGCGGGTAACCGTACCCTTGGGCCAGATGGGTGCCCGTATCGAGGCCAGCACCACCGGCACGCCGCCGCTCAAGATCAGTGGCGGTCAAGCGTTGCGCGGCATCGACTATGCCATGCCGGTGGCCAGCGCCCAGGTGAAATCATCCCTGTTATTGGCCGGCCTGTATGCCGGCGGCACCACCTGCGTGACGGAACCGGCGCCCACCCGCGATCACACCGAGCGCATGTTGAGCGGCTTCGGTTATACCATCGAGCGCGAAGGCAATCGTGTGTGCCTGGAAGGCGGCGGCCGCTTGCATGCCGCGACTATCGATGTGCCGGCGGATATTTCTTCGGCGGCCTTCTTCATGGTGGGGGCCAGCATCGCCCCCGGTTCGGATCTCATGCTGCAGCATGTGGGGATCAATCCGACCCGTATCGGGGTCATCAACATCCTGCGGGAGATGGGGGCCGATATCGAACTGCTGAATTCCCGCGAAGTGGGCGGCGAGCCGGTAGCGGACATCCGGGTACGCTCGGCACCCTTGCGCGGCATCCGCATCCCCGAAGATCAGGTGCCGCTGGCCATCGACGAATTTCCCGCTTTATTTATAGCCGCCGCCTGTGCCGAGGGGGAGACGGTCCTGACCGGGGCGGAGGAGCTCAGGGTCAAGGAGAGTGACCGTATTCAGGTGATGGCCGACGGCCTGACCACATTGGGAATCGTTGCCAATCCGACGCCCGACGGTATTATCATACGGGGTGGGCAACTCGGCGGCGGCCGTATCGACAGTCACGGCGACCATCGCATCGCCATGGCCTTTGCCATGGGGGCATTGCGGGCGGATGCTGAGATAATGATCGAGGACTGCGCCAACGTTCGTACCTCCTTTCCCAACTTCCTGGAGTTGGCGGGAGAGACGGGATTGGGCGTTTCCGAGCAAGGTTGAGGGGCATCACTCCGTCCGTTGCGCCGCACGGGACGGGGTGGTTTGGATTGATGCCCGGTGAACGGATGTGGCTTGCGTCCGCCCGGCGGGGAGTGCTTCCCCCAAGGGGACGGGTGGCATTAAACCCGAACTGTGCGCCCCGACCAGATAGGCAGCCGGTCGCTAGGGTAGTATTGCTTTTCCAGGGATGGTCGGCGGTACTGTCAGAGTTGCCTGGCAGTAATAAATATTAAATAACAATCAGCTATGCTTTTGTTTTAATAAATCAGGATAAGGTAGCGATGGACCGTGAACACCCTACAAACAGCGTCCCCGTCATCACCATCGACGGACCCAGCGGCTCGGGCAAAGGCACTATCAGTCGCCTGGTGGCGGCCCAGCTCGGATGGCATTTTCTCGATAGCGGCGCCTTATACCGGCTGGTTGCCCTGGCGGCCCTGCATCACGCCGTATCCCTGGCCGACGAGGTGAGCCTCAAGACCCTGGCCGCCCACCTGGACGTGCAGTTCGTGGCCGGGGACGGGGGTATAGAGAGCCGCATGCTGCTGGAGGGCGAAGATGTGACCGATGCCATCCGCACCGAGGAATGCGGCAAGGCGGCGTCGGTGGTGGCGGCCCTGCCCTCGGTACGCCAGGCCCTGTTGCAACGGCAGCGGGCCTTTCGCGAGCCCCCCGGGCTGGTAGCCGACGGCCGGGACATGGGTACGGTGATTTTCCCCGATGCGCAGCTCAAGGTGTTCCTGACCGCCAGCCGCGAGGAAAGGGCCCAGCGGCGCCATAAGCAGTTGAACGCAAAAGGGGTAAGTGTTAATCTACAGCACATTTTAGGTGAACTTGCCGAACGCGACGCCCGCGACAGCGGACGGAGCGTTTCCCCTTTGCGGCCGGCAGCGGATGCGATCACCATCGATACCACAGCGACAAGCATCAACGACGTTGTGGCGGAAGTGATGACTGCATGGCGGTCAGACGCAGCGGAAACGAGTTGAATCTGAAACTAAACTGTACTTTATATAGGGGTCTGTAACGGCAAACGCCGCTTACGGGCAAAATTAATTTTTCCGTGTAATTCCGCACGGACTAAACCGTTCAACCACTTGGTTGAACTAAAGGTCATCCATCAATGAGCGAAAGCTTTGCAGAATTGTTTGAACAGAGTATTGCCGCGCAACGCATGCGACCCGGCGCCATCGTTAATGCCACCGTGATCGAAATCCGATCGGACGTGATCATCGTTAATGCCGGATTTAAGTCCGAGAGTTCGATCCCCATCGAACAATTCCGCGCTGACGGCGAAGCCGAGGTTGCCGTAGGCGATCAGGTCGAAGTCGCGTTGGAGATGTTCGAAGACGGTTTCGGCGAAACGCGTCTGTCCCGGGAAAAGGCGATACGCGCCCGTACCTGGACCATGCTGGAAAGAGCCATGCAGGCCGGCGATACCATCAAGGGCGTTCTGACCGGCAAGGTCAAAGGCGGCTTTACCGTCGAGATCGACGATGTCCGCGCCTTCCTGCCCGGTTCATTGGTGGATGTGCGTCCGGTTCGCGATTCCAGTTATCTGGAAGGCAAAGAACTTGAATTCAAGGTTGTGAAGTTGGACCGTCGCCGCAACAACGTGGTGGTGTCGCGCCGCGCCGTGGTGGAACTGGAAAGCGGTGCCGAACGCGAAAGCCTGCTGGAGAATCTGCAAGAAGGCCAGGTAGTGAAGGGCGTGGTCAAGAACCTCACCGATTACGGCGCCTTCGTGGATCTGGGCGGCGTGGACGGCCTGCTGCACATCACCGACATGTCATGGAAACGCGTCAAGCAACCCTCCGAAGTGGTCAACGTCGGTGACGAGATCGACGTCAAGGTATTGAAGTTCGATCGCGAGCGTCAACGCGTGTCCTTAGGGTTGAAACAACTGGGTGAAGATCCGTGGGTCGATATCGCCCGCCGTTATCCGGTGAGCACCCGTCTGTTCGGCAAGGTCACCAACATCGCCGATTACGGCTGCTTCGTCGAGATCGAGGACGGTGTGGAAGGTCTGGTTCACGTTTCCGAAATGGATTGGACCAATAAGAACATTCATCCCTCCAAGGTCGTGCATCTCGGTGACGAAGTGGAAGTGGTGGTTCTGGACATCGATGAAGAGCGTCGCCGTATCTCCCTGGGTATGAAGCAATGCAAGTCCAACCCCTGGGATGAATTCGCGGTAACTCACAAGAAAGGCGACAAGGTCAGCGGCAGCATTAAATCCATCACCGACTTCGGCATCTTCGTCGGTCTGGATGGCGGTATCGACGGCCTGCTGCATCTTTCCGACCTCTCCTGGACGCTCCCCGGTGAAGAGGCGGTGCGTAACTATAAAAAAGGCGACGAGCTTGAAGCGGTGGTTCTTGCCATCGACTCCGAACGCGAGCGCATTTCGCTGGGCGTCAAGCAGATCGAGCAGGATCCCTGGGCAATATACGTCGGCGAACACCCCAAGGGCAGCATCGTCAACGGTACGGTGAAGGAAGTGGACGCCAAGGGTGCGATCATCGAACTTGAAGAAGGCGTGGACGGTCAGTTGCGCGCCTCCGAGTTGTCGCGTGATCGTGTCGAAGACGCCCGCACGATATTGAACGTCGGAGATAAGGTTGAAGCCAAGTTCATGGGCGTCGACCGCAAGACGCGCAGTATCATTCTATCCATCAAGTCCAAAGACAGCGATGACGAGGCTGAGGTGATGGAAGAGTATCGTTCATCGGGCGGTGGCGGCACCAACCTGGGCGATCTGTTAAAAGAACAAATGGAAAACAGCAATTAATAACGGCAAGTGTGTCATCCCGGCCTGAGTAGTTAGCGGCTTGAGAAACGGTTCCTTCCCCCTCCGGGGGGAAGGACAGGATGAGGGGATCAAACAAAAGTATCGTTTATTTCGATCCCCTCACCCCAACCCTCTACCCCAAAGGGCATGAATCCCTGAGGGCGAAGGCGTTCAGGCGGGCAACGAGGGCCGGGAGATGCTTAAGCCGTATAAACGAGGGAAACTCTGATTGATATAGAGTCTGCATACAGGCTAAAGTGAGAAACTGCTTGTTGTAACGCATTATTTGGCATTAAGATTTCTCTCTGACGCTCGAAATGACAGTGAAGGCTCGAAATGACGGCGAGTCGCTTGAAGTGACAAAGTTATGCTCGAAGTAACGAACAGAGTTGACCTAAATAAAAAAGCGATGACCAGGGAGTCGGTTTTCTGCGATTTATTCAACCTAGCAAGTGACGAGTGGAGATCATGACGAAATCAGAACTGATAGAAAAACTCTCACAAAGACAGAGCCAGCTGACATATAAGGATGTGGAGTTTGCCGTTAAGACCTTAACGGAACAGATGGCGCAAACTCTGTCGACTGGCGGGCGCATAGAGATTCGGGGATTCGGCAGTTTTTCCCTGCATCATCGTCCACCGCGCATCGGCCGTAATCCCAAGACCGGCGAAGCCGTTTCTTTGGCCGGCAAGTACGTGCCTCACTTCAAGCCCGGTAAAGAACTGAGAGAGCGCGTCAACGACGCCGCTGGACAGTAAGATGATGCCTGGGTAAGGCGTGCGGCGAGTGTGCGGTACCTATCCGTAGGATAGCGGATCCTAGCCTTTTGATCGCCCCGGACCCATGGCAAGATAGTCTTCCAAGCAGCGTGCGATGGAAGGGGAGTCAGGATGGCGCGCTTATTCAGATTTATCTTCTATTTACTGATTGCCTTTCTGGCGGTCTTCTTCGCCGTGCTCAATGGCGAATCAACCCAATTCAATTATTACTTCGGCAATGTGGATGTCCCCCTGGCCTTGATGCTCGCCATCGCCATGGGTGTCGGCGCGGTGCTGGGTGTGATCGCCAGTTTAGGGATAGTGGTGAAATCGAAACGACAGACCTCGGCTTTGCGCAAGAACGCCGTTAACGCCGAAAAAGAATTGTCCAAACTGCGCGCTCTTCCACACCAAGACCAGCCCTGATATGGACGAATTACTGTGGTTGTTGCTCCCGGTAGCGGCTGTATCGGGATGGGCATGGGCTAAGCGCGAAGCCCAGCCATCCAACGGCAAAACCCCCGATCTGTCCTCAGACTACTTCAAGGGCCTCAATTACCTGCTCAACGAACAAACGGACAAGGCCATCGAATGCTTTGTGCGCATGCTGGAAGTGGACAACGACACCGTGGAGATCCACCTCACGGTCGGTAATCTATTCCGCCAGCGCGGTGAAGTGGATCGCGCGATCCGTGTCCATCAAAACCTCATCACCCGTCCAACGCTCAGCAAGTCGCAGCGCGCCTACGGCCTGCTGGAATTGGCGCAGGATTATATGCGCGCCGGCCTGTTCGATCGCGCCGAAACCCTGTGTCGGGAGTTGATCGACATGGAGATGCATACCGGGCGGGCCTTGGCCTTGTTGAGCGACATTTACCAGCAGGAAAAGGAATGGGAGCAGGCGATCGACGTCACCCGGCGCCTGCACAGCAAGACCGGCAAGCCCATGGATCAGGCGATCGCACAGTTCCATTGTGAATTGGCCGAACAGGCGCGGGAAGAGGGTAATGTCGCCGAAGCGCAACGACATATCGAACGGGCGCTGGCATGCGATCCCGGCTGCGTGCGGGCCAGCATGATCCGCGGCGATATGGCGTGTGCGGCCGGTGATTACAAAGTAGCGATTCGCGCTTACCGCCAGGTGGAAAGCCAGGACGCCGCCTATCTGCCCGAAGTGATTCCCGCGCTGGTGCACTGTTATCAACAGCAAGGTGAGGCGGAGAAACTGTTCGACTATCTGCAAAAGATCTATAACGATCGCGGCGGCGCGACCGTGTTATTGGCCTTAGTGGACGTGATCGAACAGCAACGCGGCCGGGAAGTCGCCCTTAATTTTCTGAAGCAGCACCTGCATGCTAATCCCTCGCTGCGCGGTGTAGAGCGGCTGATCGCGATGAATGAGAACAACGGCGAGGGCGGCATGCTCGAACTGCTTAAAGACACTGTGGCGCAAGTGTTGGAAGAAAAACCGGTCTATCAATGCACCCATTGCGGTTTCGCCGGCAAGGCATTGCATTGGCATTGCCCCGGCTGCAAGCGCTGGGGTACGGTAAAACCCATCCTGGGCCTGGAAGGCGAGTAAGCATGACAGAAGAAATGCCGCAGACGGATCCGCGCATTATCGTGGCCCTGGATTTCGCCGAACCGGCACAGGCGTTGGCCTTGCTCGCACGATTGCATCCCGGTTTATGCCGCATCAAGATCGGCAAGGAGTTATTCACCCGTGGCGGCCCGGCACTGGTTGACCAGGTGATTGCGCGCGGCTTCGCGGTGTTCCTCGATTTGAAGTTTCACGATATCCCCAACACCGTCGCGCAGGCCTGCAAGGCGGCGGCTGACCTCGGGGTGTGGATGGTCAACGTCCATACTCTGGGCGGACGCAAGATGCTGGAAGCGGCCGGTGATGCCATCGCGGGTTGCGCCACGCGGCCCTTGTTGATTGGCGTAACGCTGCTCACCAGCCTCGACACCCAGGACCTGCGGGACATCGGCATCACCGCCACGCTTGAGGAACAAGTAGTGCGCCTGGCATCGCTGGCGCAGCAATCCGGACTGGACGGCGTCGTGTGCTCGGCACGCGAAGCCCGCTCCTTACGGGCGCGTTTCGGTCCCGATTTTTGCCTGGTGACGCCGGGCATCCGTCCCGCAGGAGCAGCTGCCCAGGACCAAAGCCGCACCATGACCCCGGCGGAGGCCCTGCAGTCCGGCGCGACATACCTGGTCATCGGCCGGCCCATCACCCAGGCGCCCGACCCCCTGGCCGCACTCGAAAGCATACGGGCGGAAATCAGCGCCTGAGTGTCTGGACTTGAAGTCCGCAGCCGGAAGCATCCCATAGAATGTTGAGTGAATCCTAAGGATTTTCTGATCACCTTGTCATTTCGAGCGTCAGCGAGAAATCTTTGATTGAGGAGTCTATGTAATCAGCGAGATACAAGATTTCTCGCTGACGGTCGAAATGACAAAACCAGATTAATCATTAGGTCCCCCATGATTTATCGATCTATCCAGGCTTGATTTACCATCCCCAAGTGCTAATCTGTTTATCGGCGGCAGGATGCTGCCACGAAGTGGGTTTAGGATCCCTTCATAGTAGTCTCAGGGAGACTTCCAAATATTCTCAATTGGAATAGGAGACGCATAATGAAATTTTTCAGGAATATTCTGCTTACCTTGCTGTTATGTTTCACCGGAACGGCCTTCGCGGCCGATGCGGTAAATATAAACAATGCCGATGCCGCATCCCTCATTAAAGCATTGAAAGGGGTCGGGCCGGACAAAGCGTCCGCCATCATTGCCTACCGCGAACAACATGGTCCGTTTAAAAGTGCCGATCAGTTGTCCGAGGTGAAAGGCATCGGCAAAAAACTGGTAGAGATGAATCGCGAAGTAATCGTGGTGGGGGAAGTGGAACCGGGTAATCAGTAGTAGAGTCCTGATCGATAGGACTAGTTAAACCCTTCTACCAAACAGGGACGAGGGATTAGTAAATTTTGGATATCGTTATTTATACGTGAGCTGTTTCCTACGTGGTGGGCGCCTATATCAGGCGCCTTTTTTTTGTGGTGAACCCTGCACGCTGCAGCGGAGCATTCGGGATACTCTCACTGCTGTCTCAATTACTCCCTCTCTCTCCGGGAAGAGCGAAGCGAGGGGGGCGGGAGCATAGGTGCCATGTGCGAAAAAGGCACCCGATTGATTTTGAGCAACATACCAATTTTTAGATAGGTTCTAATTTGCCATTCCGGGGTTACGCTACGCCCGGAATGACAAATTAATCAGACTTACTCTAAACCGCATAGGTTGGGCGTCGGTCGCAAAGAAATATTTCCTGTCCCAGGGAACAAAAGCCGCAATGCCCTGCCTAACTTTATAGTTTGTCTTCATCAGTCTTCATGAGAACCTCCCGGGCGCCTATGGCGCCCATTTTTTTTGGGAGGAGGGGCAAGAACGGTGAACGCTAATAACGCGTTAACCGGCTGCTGGCCGGAATGGCACTTACTCAAGGGGTATGGCCTAGAACCTATCTCAAAATCAGAATGCACACCAAAAATACTCGGACACCAGTTTGGAAATATCCACTGTTGTCCCCCTCCCTCAGGGATTTATGCCCTTTAGGGTAGAGGGTTAGGGTGAGGGGGATAAATAATCAAAGCGTTAGCTATTTAAATCCCCTCACCCCAACCCTCTCCCGAAGCGAAGGGTGCGGGAGTAAATGGGACAGCAGTGGCGCATACCCTAAAGGGCACAAGAGCCGGAATCCGGGGTAAACAACACCGGCAGGTCGATTTCGGATGCCGGTTTCCGCCGGCATGGCAGCACTTTCCGCTGGCAGACTTACGTAAGAGCCGTCCGGTGCCGGTCGCGGAAATAAAAATTTCCTACCCTAGGGAACAAAAGCCGCATTGCCCTGCCTAACTTTACAGTTAATCTTCATCATCCTTCATGAGACCTCCTGGGCGCCTATGGCGCCCTTTTTTTTGGGGGGGCCGATGACGATACGGGGCTTAAGCGGAACATGCATGAATTTGCCTGCCCTGAAAGGGGAGGGTGCGAAGGAAATATCGTGCACCGCGCCGTGCCGCGAGGTTTAACCCCACCCCCATCCTAACCTTCCCCCTGAGGGGGAAGGGACGGGAACGACCGCGGTATTCATGTCTTTTTAGGGGAGGCTTGCCCCTGAGGGGGAAGGAACAGAAACGTCAGCCACATTCATGTCACTCTCGTCCTTCTTAGGGGAGGCTTCCCCGTGAGGGGGAAGGAACAGAAACGTAAGCCCGCATTCGAATCATTCCCTCCCCTTCAAGGCGATCGTTACGGACGGCGGCTGGCTTTAAGCTGCTCCGAGGCACACATCGAGAGAGGCCGCCGGCTTTGCCGGCGCTCATTAAACATTTCCCCAAATAACGACTTAGCGGTGCTATCATGCCCGCAAGCTTACAGAGAATTAAGTTTCGCATTACTGCCTAACCGTGCCAGTTCCGCAATATCGCCAATCCACTCAGCAACAAACTCTAGCCGCATGGCACCGCGCCTGGGCAATCAGTCTATTTCTCTCTCTGACCAGCCTGTTCATTACCTCCGCCAACGCCGGTCCCTGGATGGATCCGGGCGACGTCGGGCTGCGCCATGACGTGCAGTTGTTGAGCGATGCGGGGGTGGTGCGTGCCCCGCTTACCAGCTGGCCCCTGGCCTGGGAGGATGTGATCCGCGATATCCAAGGCTATGACGGAAATCTTGCACCGGCCATGGAGACGGCGCGGCTCCGGGTACTCAGGCAATACCGCAAAGACTCCCGCATCCACGAGGTCAGGCCGCACCTGCGCGCCGCCGTCGCCAACCATCCCCGCCAATACCGGACCTTCGAAGCCACGCCGCGCGAAGGCGGGGAACTGGAAGCCGGTGCGGAATGGACCGGATCAACCTTCGCCTATCGCCTGCAAATGACCGCGGTAAAGTCGCCGGACGATCACAAACCGCTACGCGCAGACGGCAGTTATGTCGCCGCCATCTGGGGCAACTGGGCATTGTCCGCGGGCGCCCAGCCGCGCTGGTGGGGGCCGGGCTGGGAGGGCAGTCTCATCATGTCCAACAATGCCCGCCCCATTCCCGCCGTAACCGTGCAACGCCATCTCTCCGATCCCTTCGAGACTAAATGGCTGCACTGGCTGGGACCGTGGCAATTTCTATTTACCCTGGGTCAACTCGAAGGCAGTCGCTATGTGCCCCATGCTTTGCTGATGGGCATGCGCCTCACTTTCCGTCCCACCTCATCCTTTGAATTCGGTATGACCCGCGCAGCGCAATGGGGCGGCCAGGGGCGGCCGGAGGATTTAAGCACCTTGAAGGACATCCTCATCGGCCACGACAATGTCGGAACCGGCGGCATCACAAAGGCCAATGAGCCGGGCAATCAATTGGCCGGATTCGATTTCCGCTGGCAATCGCCGCTGTTCAAGGCGCCCTATGCCGTCTATGCCCAAGCCATCGGCGAGGACGAAGCGGGCGGCTGGCCGTCGCGTTACACCGGATTGTTCGGCTTGGAGACCTGGGGGGCTTGGGGCCGGCAGGGTGCCTCGTGGCGTGTGCACGCGGAATACGCCGACACCGCCACCGGCGGTTTTTACAGCAGCCACCCCTTATACAATTACGCCTACCAGCACCACATCTACCGCAGCGGTTACACCTATGACGGCCGCATCATCGGTCATTCCCTGGGCGGCGACGGCCTCATGGAGTCGCTGGGCCTGTTGATCGACACCGCCCAAGGCAAGACCTGGGATCTCCTGCTGCGCCGCATCGAACCGGAACGCGACCTGGCCGCCAGCCCCATCCTGCACAGCATCGAACTGGGCCATAGCTTTTCCTTGTGGAGCCAAACCATCAGCCTCCGCGTCGGCGCCGTGCGCAGTGAATCCGCAGGCGAGACGAGTACCCAGGCTACCGCGGACGCACAATGGGAATGGCGTTTATAAAACTAAGGAAGCTCTGATTGGTTTGTCATTCCGGCGTATGCCGGAATCCAGTAACTCGCTTAATTCAAAGAACCTGGATTCCGGGTCTCCGCTACGCTATGCCCGGAATGACGAAAACCCATCTCAAAATTGGCATGTTGCTGAAAATCAATATGGCGCCTTTTTCGCACATAGCATCTATACCCCCTCTCCCCCAGGGATTTATGCCCTTTAGGGTAGAGGGATGGGGTGAGGGGAGTAATGCACTTCAACTTCTTGATTTAACACCCCCCTCATCCTAACCTTCTCCCGGGGGGAGAAGGAATCAAGATCCTTTATCTAAAGTTCTTGCGGGTGCCTCTATCTCGCAATAAGCTCAAATTCTATTTTGAGATAGATTCTAGTTTGTCATTCCGGCGTACACCCTGAAGGGCACAAGCGCCGGAATCCAGTAACGCGCTTGATTAAAGATCCTGGATTCCGGGTCTCCGCTACGCCATGCCCGGAATGACGAAAAGCTATCTCAAATTGGCATGTTGCTGAAAATTAATCAGGCGCTATTTCGCACATAGCGTCTATACCCCCGCACCCTTCGCTTCGCTCTTCCCCCAGGGATTTATGCCCTTTAGGGTAGAGGGTTGGAGGGAGGGGGAGTTAATAAAACCGGCCCTTGATTTTTAGACTTATTGATCAGAGATTCACTAATTTAAGATGTTCTCCCAATACTGACTGTGTTAAATTTCACCGAACTACTTTCAGCTTTGCCGTGAGTAAGGCGCTTGCGAATACCGCTTAGAAATCCGCCGCCAAAAAACTTATGCCTACGACAGGACAAGACTTGATTCTCAAACAGACCATTCTGTCCGCCATCAGTACCCAGCCGGATATCGTGTTGGCAATTCTGTTTGGTTCGCTGGCGGTAGGCGAGGGAAATAAAGACAGTGATCTGGACCTGGCGGTAGATGCCGGACGCCGTCTTACTGCCCGTGAAAAAATGGCGCTGATCTCCGAGTTGGCGGAAACGACCGGTCGGCCAATTGACTTGGTGGATATCAACGCTGTCGGCGAGCCCCTTTTAGGGCAGATTATCCGGCATGGCAAAAGAATCCTGGGTAGCGATACGAGTTATGCCAACCTGATCCGCAGACACCTCTTCGATCAAGCGGATTTTTTACCCTATCGCAACAGAATCCTCTCTGAAAGGAGGCGGGCATGGATCGGGAAGTGATTGAGCAAAAACTCGAATCCTTGCGGCGTTGCCTCCAGCGCATCACGGATAAATGTCCGCCCGACTCGAAAACGCTGGGACGAGACACCGACCTTCAGGATATCATCACGCTAAACCTCACTCGGGCCGTGCAATTGTGCGTAGACATGGGTGCGCACCTCATCGCCGGCATGGAAGTGCCACCGCCCAATACTATGGGCCAAACCTTCGATACGTTGGCCAAGGCCGGCATCATCGGGGAGAACCTGGCAGTGCAGCTGAAGAAAGCCGTGGGCTTTCGTAATGTCGCCGTGCACAACTATGAGGAAATCGACTGGGTTATTGTCCATACCATTGCCCGCCACCACCTTGGCGATTTCGCCGAGTTTGCCAAAGTTATCGTTTCCAAATTGACCAGTGGCACGGCAAAAGGCAGCAATAGCAAGAACATGTAGCCTGGGTTGAGCGCAGCGAAACCCGGGGGTATTTCTGATCACCCAAGTGATAGCCAGGGTTGCACAACAAGCGCTTAACCCAGACTCTCGCCTGTCGTCAACAAAAACTACACCCATCCTATACTGTATTTCTCCCCCTACCAAAAAACCACCAATTCCCTCATTCCCCGCAGAGAACAATAAAGTAAAGGTGTTCTCCCGACTCCGGCTGTGGTAAATTTCAACGCATCGTATGCAGCTGAATTAGCAAAATATAACAGCAGCGAGAGCATCAGCATGGAGGTTGTTTGGCTTTGAAGTACGGGGGGATCGTAAAGTGGGTGCTGGCGCTGGTATTGGGGAGCTTGGTCTGCGCGGCGCAGGCGGTGAGCCTGACCCCGGACCAACAACAATTACTTCAGCAAATGATGCCGCAGTTGTCCTCCGACCAACAGGCCAGGGCGCAACAACTCCTTAATCAGCAAAATCAAGGCGGCGGCATAACCCAGCCCGGCCCGCAATTCCCGCAAACCGTCATGCCCCGATCCGTACAACCGGGCAGCCAGCAATTTCAGCAATACCCACAAGGCCAGCAATACCCGCAAGGCCAGCAAATTCCCCAAACGCTACAGACCCAGCAACTCCTGCAATTGCTGCAAAGCCCGCAACCGGGAATGGGCACCCAGGACAACACCAACCAATCCACCTTCAGTTACCAGAGTTACCGGCAAAATCTGCAGTCCACGGATCAACAGACACTCAACGGCCAACAAGGCCTGCAGCTCCCGACTCAACCCTTACAACAATTCGGCTATGACCTGTTCGCCGGCGTGCCCACCACCTTCGCCCCGGCCACCGACATCCCGGTCCCGGCGGACTACATCATCGGCCCCGGCGACACGGTGCAGATTCAATTGTTCGGCAAGGAAAACTCCCAATACACCCTGCCGGTGAACCGTGACGGCACCCTGGACTTCCCCAGCATCGGCGCCATTCCCGTGGCGGGCTTGAGCTTCCCCGAACTCAAACAAAACCTGCAGCAACGCGTGGAACACCAGCTCATCGGCGTCAAGGCCAACATCAGCCTGGGGCCGCTGCGCTCCATCCGCATCTTCGTCCTGGGCGATGTGCAACAGTCGGGTTCCTATACGGTGAGCGGCCTGTCCACCATGACCAACGCCCTGTTCGTCAGCGGCGGCATCAAACCCATCGGTTCGCTGCGCAACATCCAGCTCAAGCGTCAGGGGAAGATCGTCAGCCAACTGGATCTGTACGACCTGCTGCTGCACGGCGATACCAGCGGCGACGCCCGCCTGCAACCGGGCGACGTGATCTTCGTGCCGCCCATCGGCAAGACCGTGGGCATCGCGGGGGAGGTGAGACGCCCCGCCATCTACGAACTGAAAAATGAAAAGACCCTGGGCGAGGCCCTGGCCTTCGCCGGCGGCCTGTTGCCCACCGCCTATCCGGAAGGCGCGCAACTGGAACGCATCAACGACAGTCGTGATCGCATCATGCTGGACGTCAACATCACCCAGCCGGCAACCCTGGCCGAAGCGGTGAACAACGGCGACATACTCCACGTCTACTCAGTCCTGGATACGATGGAAAACGTGGTCATGCTATCCGGTCATGTGCAACGCCCCGGACCCTATCAGTGGCACGAAGGCATGCGCCTCACCGATCTCATCCCCACCACCGGCGACCTGCAGGACAAGTCCGACCTGGACTATGTGTTGATCAAGCGCGAACTGAAACCCGACCAGCACATCCGCGTACTGTCCACCAGTCTGCGCACGGCGCTGGCCCAACCCGGCTCGACGGCGAACGTCGTATTGCAGGCCCATGACGAAGTGGATGTGTTCAGCTACGCCCAGGATCGCGGCGATGCCATCAACCTGTTGTTGATGGGACTGATGCAGCAGGCAAGCAAGGATCGACCCCTGCCGGTGGTCACCATAGACGGCCGTATCCGCTTCCCCGGCCAATATCCCATGGAGCAGGGGATGCGCGTCAGCGACCTGCTGCGCGCCGGTGGACAATTGAGCGAGGCGGCCTACACCCTGCAGGCCGAGCTGACGCGCTACGACATCGTCAACGGCGATTACCGCGAGACGCTGCATCAAACCATCGACCTGCAGAAAGTGCTGGCCGGTAATAGCCGACGCCGACCTTACGCTACAGCCCCATGACCGCCTTACCATAAAAGAGTTACCGCAGTGGTCGGAACAGGAATCGGTGCAGATTACCGGCGAGGTGCGCTTCCCCGGCACCTACTCGATCCGCCGTGGCGAGACCTTGAGCATGATACTGAAGCGTGCGGGCGGTGTGACCAAATTCGCCAATCCCGACGCCGCCGTGTTCATGCGCGCCGAGCTGCGCGCCCGCGAACAGGAACAGCTGAATCTCATGCGCCAACAACTGCAGGAAGAGTTGGCCAGCCTGGCTTTGCAACAGGCCCAAGTCGATACGAAAAAGACGGAATCAGCGGCAACTTTACAAAGCCTGTCATCTCAATTCGAGAAGGTCAAGGCGACGGGGCGCCTGGTAATCGACCTGCCGGCGATCATAGCCGGATCCACCGATGCGGACGTGGTATTGAAAGACGGCGATAACTTGGTGGTGCCAGCCGCAACTCAGGAAGTCACGGTCATCGGTGAAGTATTCCATCCCACTTCTCATCTCTACCAAGGCGATCTTGAGCGTGACGACTACATCAACCGCAGCGGCGGCCTCACCAATAAGGCCGATGACAAGCGCATTTACGTTGTGCGTGCCAACGGTTCCGTTCTGGCCAGCAGCGGCAGCTCCTGGTTCAGCAAAAATCAGGCACAAATCAAGCCGGGGGATACCATCGTAGTGCCGATGGATGTAGAACACCTGCGCCCGCTTACTTTATGGACAAGCATCAGCCAAATCGCCTATCAGTTCGGTCTGGCGATTGCAGCATGGCACACTATCGGTGTAATTAATTAGTGGCGGTTGATGATATGAATGACACATCTCCGCCATCGTCGTCGAATCCTCAACCAACGCCACCACCTTATCCACCGTACCCGTATCCTCCCTATCAGATTGAAGAGGACGAAATCAATCTGCTCGACTATTGGCGGGTGTTGGTGCGGTACAAAGTGATGATTATTAGCATCACGTTACTAGCTACCGTTGTGGCAGTGGCCGTGGCTTTCTTAATGACGCCTATTTATCGTGCTGAAGTATTGTTGGCGCCGGTCTCTGATGATCAACAGAATTCAATGAGTGCAATAGCCAGCCAGTTTGGTGGGCTTGCTTCCTTGGCGGGTATTAATCTAGGGTCCAGTGGGAGTAATACGGATCAGGTGCTTGCAACTTTGACTTCAAGAAGCTTTATTGGTGATTTCATAGCAGACAAACAATTGATGCCAGTGTTGTTTGCCGATAAATGGGATGCAGTCAACCAAGACATGGAAAGTGAAATCTCCAGATGATATTCCAACAGCGCTGGATGCCTATAAATTATTTAACGAGGATATTCTCGATGTAACTACTGATAAAAAAACTGGGCTTGTTACCCTTGCGATTGAATGGCAAGACCCGCAACAAGCCGCAGTATGGGCCAATGAGTTGGTTAGCCGAATTAACCATCATGAAAAGCAGCTTGCCATTAAAGAGGCAGAAAAAAGTATTGCCTATTTAAAAGAGCAATTAGCTAAGACAAGCGTGGTCGAAATGCAGCAAGCCATCTATCAGCTTATGGAGGCGCAGACTAAAGAAAATCATGCTTGCCAATGTGCGGGATCAATATGCATTTAAGGTTATTGATCCTGCACATCATATTGTTGGCTACCGTAGTGGCTGTAGCTGTAGCCTTCTCAATGACCCCTATATATCGTGCTGAAGTTTTGCTGGCGCCTGTTTCGGATGACGAACAGAGCTCAATGAATGCAATAGCAAGTCAGTTTGGTGGTATAGCTTCTCTGGTCGGTATAAATACAACCGGAGGAGGGGAGGCAGATCAAGCGTTGGCAACTTTGACTTCTCATGATTTTATAAGCGAATTTATAAACGATCATCAATTGATGCCGGTTTTATTTGAAAAAAAATGGAACGCTAGTAAAAAAGAGTGGAATGTTGATGATCAAGACGATGTGCCCACTGCATCGGATGCCTATGACCTCTTCAATAAAAAAATTCTCGATGTATCAGTGGATAAGAAAACGGGCTTTGTGACGCTTGGAGTGGAGTGGGAAGATCCAAAACTGGCATCGACTGGGCCAATGATTTGGCGGCTAAGCTTAATTATCACGAGCAGCAATTGGCTATTAACGATGCAACCAAATCCATAAATTATCTTCGTGAAGAGCTTAATAAAACCAGTGTGGTGGAACTTCAGCAAGCTATATACAGATTGTTGGAAGCGCAGACTAAAAAGATTATGCTGGCCAATGTTCGCGATCAATATGCATTTAGTGTTATCGATTCGGCCAAGGTGCCTGATACCGATAAATTTTATAAAGCCAAAGCGAATGTTGATAATTCTGATAAGTTTTTTCATTGGGGGGGTATTTGGGATATTTATTGCTTTTATTCGCAATAATATAACGAAATATCATTCGCAATTGGAGCATTGAATAAATTGAAACGTCGCATACAGCGATTGATCCTGTGTTGGCGATTTAAATAATTATGATTTTTCGCGCTATCAAATGGTCACTAGTGGACCAACTGATCGTATCTGGCGGTACATTTCTCACAATTGCTTCATGCGCCCGACTTTTGCCGCTGGGTGAACAGGGGAAGTTTGGTTATGTGCTAACCGGCTATATGGCCGCGCTCATCTTTAATATGACGGCCATTTTTCAGTGGGCAAGTGTTGAAGCGCCGCGCGTTCAAGATAAAAAAGCATATCGGCGTAACCTCGCTCAACTACAGACGGTGTTGGCGGTTGGATTTTCTTTGCTTATAGCGATTCTAATATATTTCATTGAAATTAATTCCGATGAAAGAATAGAATTTGGCGGATTAGTTGCTTTCATGTTTTTTTTATTTGTACAACAGCTGGCCGATTTCGATCGGCGGCTCGCATACATAATTTTTGATGCAAAGAGAGCCGTGAAATCTAGCGCCTTGGTTTATTTGTTGCGCATGGTGATAATATGGATATTGCAACCCGCCGACATTATTGGTGTGCTTTTTGTTCTTATCATAGCTGCCATTATTCCTGCTTTTATAACGCTGCTGTGCGCGGTGGAGAAAATCGGATCCGAAATATGGAATATATTTTCTAATTTGAGGCTGCATATTTATAAGGTAAGGTGGTTTGTTGCAAGCGGTCCATTAGTATGGATATGGTCATCGCTTCCAGTATTTGTGCTGGGATGGGGCAGTAGCCTTGCGGCTGTTGGTGTGTTTGTCACAGTGAGAAGCTTGGCAAACATGTCAAATGTCGCTTTGGAATTATTGGAAACACATGTCTCCGCGGCGGCTGGGCGGCTTTATGTGGCCGATAAAACATCATTCCATCTGCTGATGTTGAGGGTGCGTAAATATGGTTTTCTTATTTGGGGGATTGGTCTTGTTGTCGTAATAACCTTGGGAAGATCGCTGCTCGATATGATATATGGTGAGTTATATGCTCGGTATGAGCCGATTTTCATAATTCTTTGGATGGCCAACGGATTAGTTTTTTTGTTCAGGCTTAATGCCGTAGAATTACGTGTAGCAAATTCGAGTCGAGTGGTCGCGCAAGGATATATGTGGGCGGTGGCGGCAATGATGCTTGTTGCATTTCCATTGACCGCTTATTACGGAATTGGCGGTGCTGCTGTCATGGTGCTGGTGGGCGCTACAGTCAACTATATTAGTCAGCGCCTGTCGAATAGACTTGGTTTATTGTCTTGAATTATTGGCGTTGTCTGTAGCGGTGGATAATAACGTGGATTCGGGAAATATTGAAGCTGAAGCGGTCAGAACTGGTGTTAGCAATATCGAGGGGGAATGTAATTCTCTAACGCTTATCACTGCTAACAGATTTGATGTTCTGGCGAAGTATTTGTTTGCGAAATGGCGAGATAGAGGTATCGATAGCGAGTGGCATAAATCTCTTTATTTAAACCACATCAAGGTTTTCAATGGTTACTTGGAGACGGATGGCAGTGGTAAGCGTGGGGAGAAATATTTCTTAGAGGCATTCGAGGTATTGTTGGATTCCATCAAATCTAATGGCTTCGATAAGGGAATGTCGAGAATACCGATTGATAAATACGGTACGATTATAGATGGAGCGCATCGCCTAGCTTCCAGTCTACTGTATGGTGAAAAAGTCTTTGTCACTCATAAACAAACTGTCGCACCTGTATACAATTATGAATGGTTCTTTAGGCGCGGTTTAAACCCTGCGTGGGCTGATGCAATTGCGACTGAAGTCTGTAAGTTGATACAGGATCCATTTATCATTGTCCTTTATCCTGCAGCTCAAGGGCGAGACGAGGAATTAGAATCGCTTATCCATGAGCACGCCAGCATATGGTACAAGAAAGAAGTCATATTAGAGAATCAGGGCCCAATGAGCCTGATCAGGCAGATATATTACGACGAACCTTGGGTTGGTAATTGGAGGAATGGCTTTGCGGGTGCCCAAAATAAGGCATCATGGTGCTTTCCTAGGCAAGGACCGTTGCGAGTTTACCTTGTTGAGAGTGCTCTGGACGAGATGCGCTCGCTTAAAGAAAGAATTCGTGGTCTATATCAGGTAGAGAATCACTCGGTTCATATTAACGATCACAAGGCTGAGGCGTTACACCTTGCTGGTTTGCTTTTCAATGCCAACAGCATTGAGTTCATGAATCTTTGCAATTTGACTGAGTTTAGCTGGAATGCAAGATTATTGCGGGAATATAAAAAATGGCTCTCTACTTCTGGTTGCGATATTGATGATTATTGCATTGACGGCAGTGCGGTTTTAGCAGTGTTCGGCATACGCGAGGCAAGGGATATTGATTTTCTCCACAGCAATTCAGCCAAGGCTGATACCGGATTTAAAGAGATTTCAAGTCATAACCATGAGGTGCATTGGTATGGCAAGACCTCGGACGATATAATCTACAATCCGACCAATCATTTTTATTATGAAGGCGTTAAGTTTGCGACGCTTCCTGTAATTCAAGAAATGAAACGGCGACGCGGCGAAGCTAAAGATTGTGAAGATGACAGGGCGATAACGTATGTCATGGCTCATGGGCGCATTATGGGTAGAGCCCCTCTATCCTTTCTAATTAAAAAATATTTATCTGCGAGATATCTCTATCAACGCATCAGATTTATGGCTCTTAAGGTGCGCTATCTCATAAATGTAGCTAAAAAGAAGATGCAATAGGGGTGGATATGTTGAGTGAAAAAATCGCTATATCGGTGATTGTTATGACTAAGAATGAAGAGAGAAACATACGAAAATGCCTTATGTCGCTCCAGCATTTTTCTGAAGTCTTCGTGGTTGACTCGATTAGCGATGACCGGACCTGCGAAATCGCAACCGAGATGGGAGCCAAAGTCATACCGTTTCGTTGGGATGGACGATATCCTAAAAAGAAGCAGTGGTGCTTGGAGAATCTGCCATTCTCATATGAATGGGTGATGTACGTGGATGCCGACGAAGAACTATACCCACAGTTAGTTAATGAATTACGAGAGATGATGTTGCGAGAAATAGAAAAAGTAGGCTTTTTTGTTGGCTTCGATTATGTCTTTCTAGGAAGGATATTGAGATATGGGCACCGGGTTTATAAGTTGGTGTTATTCAAGCGAGATAAGGGTAGGTTTTTAGATTACGATGATCTTGATGCAAAGAATATGTGGGAAGTTGAAGGGCACTATCAACCGGAAGTTGATGGGGAAGTAGGCATTTTGAGAAATAAGATACTTCATAATGATCACGATGATCTCTATCATTTTTTCGTTAAGCTTAACAAGTATTCTGATTGGGAGGCAGCACTCAGGGTAAAAAATAGGCTCAGAATTAAAGGACAGGCTACGATAAATGGTCGTCGATTTCTCCAATACATCGGAGACAGGCTCCCCCTTTAAGGGGTTATTCATCTTTATATATGGATATTTCCTACGCCTCGGATTTCTAGATGGAATGCAGGGTTTATATTATGCCTTGGCTCTCAGTATATATTATTCAATGATAGCCATGAAATGTAAGGAACTGACTTTAAAAAATGGCGTTACTGCAATTGACTAGTCGTAAAACAATCAGAAATAAGAAACTACCACTGTGGGCTAAGCCGTTGCGGATATTCTACAGAGGGCTAAGTGCTCTGTTGTTTTAGGAAAAATATGCTTAGAGAGATTGAGCGCAATGAGGTTAGATATCTGGTATGGAGTGGTGAGGATATTGGAAAAAAACTCATTCTGCTTGGTAGTTTTGAGGCTGGAGAAACAGCATACTTTCGGAAAAATATAAGGCCCGGGGATGTGTGTATCGATGTTGGAGGGAATATAGGATATTACGCGCTAAATTTTTCGAAGGCGTGTTCAGGTAAGGGCGGTAAGGTATTCGTGTTCGAACCAATAGAGAGGAATGCTTTAGTTATAAAGCTATCAGCGCAAAGGAACGGGCTTGAAAACATAGAGGTCATCGAGTCGGCAGTCTCCAATTCGAAACGTGAGTGCTCCCTGGAAACACCCGATGGAGATTCGGGGTACGCATACATTTCATTTAGCAAAGACAGTGAAAGAAAAAGTGTAAGCTGTACAACGATTGATGACTTCGTTGGCTCGAGAGATTTAAAGAGAATAGCTGTACTCAAAGTGGATGTGGAAGGGGCCGAGCATCTTGTGCTGCTTGGTGCAAAGAATTTGCTTTCAGATAATAGAGCGCGCCCCGGAATCATTATGGTCGAGCTTGTGGATGAATTTCTATCTCGCTATGGATCCTCTATAGATGAGGTGATGAAATATATGGTGAGCTTTGGTTATAAGCCATTTTTTGCGAGCGACGATGGCAGATTAATTTCATGTCAAGATAATGATATGGATTCTATTTTTAATATATTCTTTATTCATGATTGAATAGCGCAATTTGATTTGTGTTGATAACAATGAGCCAATGCATCATTTCGTAAATATATATTTGATATGAGCGTAAGGCCTTCAACATTGCCGCTGCTTGTGTCTTATATCCTATTTCCTATTGTGTCTATTCTTGCTAGGAATTTGGGATTAGATGTCTCGAAAGAGTGGATTGAATTCGCATGGATACTATTAGTTTTTTTTCACTTATAACTATTACTCTTCGCGGAATTACTAATTCACCAAGAAAATATTGGCTTCATTGGGTGGGTGCCATTGTTGTTTTTATTGCCGTGATTAAGTTTGTAAGTTCATCTTTTCAAGATGTCGCTTATATCCCTTATCTTGTACTGGAGATTAAGCCTGTCGTGTATTTCTTTATGGCTATGTTATGGATTATGGCATTTAGAGGGGTTAATTTTAAAAGCTTTGTGATTATGGCGCATGGCTTGGTGTGATTATTTTAGTTGATTTTTTGTTAGAGTCTTTTATCAGTTGGGCATTTGGTTAGGGCACGAGGTTCCGGTGAGCCAATTTATGATGCATTTCTGTTCTTGGTCTCATTATGTGCATTTTTTTATGTCAATAAAAGATGGCGTAAAACATTATTCTCTTTATTGTTTATGGGGCTTCTTGCTACCTTTTCAAGAACAGCGCTTGTGACATCGATAGTGCTTATTTTTGTGTTTTCTCCAATAAAATTTTATATGAAAATAATTGCCGCCGCCATTTGCGTAGCTTTTGTTATATTTTCCTTTGATCTTAGAGATTTGCCAATTGATTCTATTGAAAGCATGGATAGATATTGGATGTGGTATTCGGGAATTTCGTTATTAAAAAATCATTTTGCGGAAGCGCTTTTTGGGTTTCCCCCTGGTGTAAGCTTACCCGTCGAGATACCTAAATCATTAGAGTGGCTTTGGAATTCGCAACAAGAGGGCTGGAATGTAAGTGGTGTGTTCCCTTTTCAATACCACTCATTTTGGCTGAGGCTGATGATCACTTGGGGTTTGATCATGGGCTCAATCCTTATCTCATTATGTATTGCCATGATGTTTAGTAAAAGATTGCCTAGCTACGCAAAGGGCCTTATATTAATTGTATTGCTCGAGGGTCTGACAATGGGAGTGTTTTATTTAAGCAATATTGCAATACCTTTATTCCTTGCATTATCTTCGGCATTTTCGAGTAAAAATAAAAAATTACTTTCGTTAATTTCGAATGATCGTTTATGTTTAGCGCAAAAACATTAGATGAATAAAAGTAGCCAGAAGTTAATATCTTTTACTCTCCCTTCTGGTTTCAGGGGCAGGCCATCTTGGTTTGTGCAGTTGTGGTGGTTCGTACAGAATACTCTATTTAGGCTTTCTCCACAGATATTGTATCCGTGGCGTCGTTTCCTGTTGCGACTATTCGGTGCGAGTGTTGGTGATGGAGTGTTAGTTCGTCCTTCAGTTAGAATTACTTATCCATGGAAAGTGAGGATTGGCGACTATTCATGGCTTGGTGATGATGTTGT
Source organism: uncultured Gammaproteobacteria bacterium (assembly GCA_963810615.1). GTDB lineage: Bacteria > Pseudomonadota > Gammaproteobacteria > DRLM01 > DRLM01 > JARRQJ01. The sequence continues at coordinate 347,668 of CAWEOA010000007.1, forward strand.
CTTGTATAGCCTAGGGGAAATAGTAATTGGTCGGAATACGGTGATTTCGCAACGAAGTTATTTATGTGCAGGAGGGCATGATTACTTGCAACCTACATTCGATATTTATGCGAGCTCAATACGGGTAGGTGATGGCGTTTGGTTGGCAACGGATGTTTTCGTTGCGCCGGGTGTATGCATAGGTGATGATTCTGTTGTAGGAGCTAGAAGTAGCGTGTTCTCAAATCTTCCATCGGGTATGGTGTGCTATGGTGCGCCTGCACGGCCAATTAAAACTCGATACTCTGGAGAGATATCAATAGCACAGGATATTTTATCATGATGCTCAGAAGAAAAATTGCTCATTGAGAATTTTATGGTCTGATTATGATAAAAGAGCCAGATCATCTATATTGTCGTATTTGTTATTTTGCCTCCAGGAAGATCGAGATTCGGTAGAAATAATTATCGTGAAAATAGTGATCCACGGTATTAACTATTGGCCAGAACTGACCGGTATCGGCAAATATACAGGAGAAATGGCGCAATGGCTGGTTAGTCGTGGGCATGAAATCAGGGTAGTTACTGCGCCACCTTATTATCCTCAGTGGTCCGTGCTAACTGGCTATTCCAGTCTACGCTGGCAGACTGAAATGGTGCATGGTGTTCGCGTTTATCGAAGTCCATTATGGGTGCCAACCAAGCTGTCTGGTATGAAGCGATTGTTGCATCTTGCCAGTTTCGCTTCAGCAGTGCTCCTATCATGCTCTGGCAGATGTTGTGGCGGCCTGATGTGGTGATGGTAATAGAGCCAGCCGTTGTTATGTGCTCCCGTCGCGATATTGGTCGCTCGACTTTCCAGGGCTAAGGCATGGCTGCATATTCAGGATTTTGAGGTTGATGCGGCTTTCGAGCTGGGATTGCTTCCCCAAGGAAAAATGCGTAGTGCCGTCACTCGTATTGAGAGATGGTTAATGAGCCGATTCGATAGAGTATCCACTATTTCAAATAAGATGTTGAATCGTCTTGCGGAGAAAGGGAGTTGCGGAGGAAAGGAGTTTGTTATTTCCTAATTGGGTAGATACTCAGCAGGTTTTTCCTTTGGATCGAGAAGCCGATTGCGAGATGAGCTGTGTATCCCTGATGATGAGATTGTGGTGTTGTATTCCGGTAACATGGGAGAGAAGCAAGGGTTAGAGATCGTCATTGAGGCGGCCAGGGCATTAACTGATGAGTTGGCGTTACATTTTATCATGTGTGGACAGGGTGCGGCTTATGCGCGATTGCGCAAGCTTGCGGAGGGCCTTGACAACATTAAGTGGTTGCCACTGCAGCCAATCGATAAATTGAATGAATTATTGAATGCCGCGGATATCCACTTGTTGCCTCAGCGGGCGGATGCTGCTGATTTGGTGATGCCGTCCAAGCTTACCGGTATACTGGCGAGCGGGCGGCCGGTGGTGGCGACGGCTCATCCTGGCACTGAGGTATGGAATGTGGTTCAGGGGCGGGGGATAACGGTTGAACCTGGCAACGTGGAGGCATTTGCTGGTGCGATTCAGAAATTGGCTGGTGACGCGGAACGGCGTAAGGCATTGGGAAGGCGGCGCGGGAGTATGCTGTTGCCGAGTTGGATAAAGAGAAGGTATTAAGTCGATTTGAGGCGGAGTTGGTCAGGTTAGTTGAGGGGCGGGAGCAATGAGTTGCTTTTGGTGGGCGTGCTAATCACCTTACTTATTCGCAATTTATACAAAGTCTGATTAATTGCGCGCTATCATTATTACCCAGATGGATTTATGGTCTCCTGGATAGAAATGGTGTAACACGGTGCTTCGGCTTTCGCCGTTGAAGCAAGATTTCTCGCTGTTGCTCGAAATGACAGGTCAATCTAAATATTACTCAATATAACTGGCGGATACGATGGTGGCGAAGCGTGCACTTATTACGGGAATCACCGGCCAGGATGGTGCGTATCTGGCGGAATTTTTATTGGATAAGGGCTATGAGGTTCATGGCATCAAGCGTCGTGCTTCCTCGTTTAATACCGATAGGATAGATCATTTATATCAAGATCCCCATGAGAAGGGTCGGCGACTGGTCTTGCATTATGGTGATTTGACGGATGCGACCAATTTGATTCGGGTGATTCAAGAGGTGCAGCCGGACGAGATTTATAATCTCGCAGCGCAGAGCCATGTGGCGGTGTCGTTTGAAACGCCGGAATATACGGCGAATTCTGATGCCCTGGGGACGTTGCGCTTGTTGGAGGCGATGCGGATTCTTGGTTTGGATAAGAAGACGCGTTTTTATCAGGCATCTACTTCCGAGTTATATGGCAAGGTGCAGGAGATTCCTCAGACGGAAACCACGCCGTTTTATCCACGCTCTCCTTATGGGGTGGCGAAGATTGTATGCCTATTGGATTACGGTAAATTATCGCGAGGCGTATGGGATGTTTGCCTGTAACGGTATTTTGTTTAATCACGAATCACCGATTCGGGGTGAGACTTTTGTGACTCGTAAGATTACTCGTGCTCTTGCCCGGATCAAGTTGGGTCTGCAGGATCAGCTGTTTTTGGGGAATCTGGATGCCAAGCGGGATTGGGGGCATGCGCGGGATTACATTGAAGCGCAGTGGTTGATGTTGCAGCAGGACGAGGCTGAGGATTTTGTGATTGCTACGGGTCATCAGTATTCGGTGCGGGAGTTTGTGGAGCGGGCTGCTGGTGAATTGGATATTGGGTTGAAGTGGGAAGGGAGTGGGGTAGAGGAGAAGGGGTACGATACGGCTACGGGGAAATGTATTGTGGCTGTGGATCCGCGTTATTACCGGCCTACTGAGGTGGATACCTTGTTAGGGGATGCGAGCAAGGCCAGGGAGAAGTTGGGGTGGGTGCCTAAGATTGGTTTTGAGGAGTTGGTGAGTGAGATGGTGCGGGAGGATTTGGAGTTGGCGAAGCGGGATGATTTGGTGAATAACGCGGGGTTTAAGACGTTTAATTATCATGAGTGATGGGGCCGTTCGCTATATGTCCCCTTCACCCTAACCCTCTACCCTAAAGGGCATAAATCCCTGAGGGAGAGGGGACAATTAGAAACTATTTGTAGATTAATCTATGGTTATGAATAAGTCGGACAAGATCTATGTTGCCGGGCATCGGGGGTTGGTGGGGGCGGCGATTGTGCGGCGCTTGGAGAATGAGGGCTTTTCTCAGCTGGTGACGCGTTCGCATAAGGAGCTGGATCTTACCAATCAAGCGGAGGTGCGGCGGTTTTTTGAGACGGCGCGGCCGGATTATGTGTTTCTCGCGGCGGCCAGGGTCGGGGGGATTCATGCCAATGATGCTTATCCGGCGGACTTTATCCGTGACAATCTGTTGATTCAGACCCATGTCATCGATGCGGCTTACCAGGCGGGGGTGAAGAAACTGTTGTTTCTGGGGTCGTCGTGTATTTATCCGAAGTTGGCGCCGCAGCCGCTCAAGGAAGAGTATTTGTTGACCGGGCCTCTGGAGCCGACCAATGAGTGGTACGCGGTGGCGAAGATCGCGGGGATCAAGATGTGTCAGGCCTATCGGCGGCAGTATGGGTTTCATGCCATTAGTTTGATGCCGACTAATCTTTATGGGCCGGGAGATAATTTCGATTTGCAGAATTCACATGTGCTGCCGGCCATGTTGCGCAAGTTTCATGAGGCGAAGCAGGCGGGAAGTCCGGAAGTGGTGGTGTGGGGGACGGGGACGCCGCGCCGCGAGTTTTTGCATGTGGATGATCTCGCCGATGCGGCGTTGTTTTTGATGCAGCGCTACGATGGCGAGGAGATGGTCAATGTTGGCGTGGGAGAGGATGTGACCATCCGCGAGTTGGCGGAGCTGGTTAAAGACGCGGTGGGGTATCAGGGTGAGATCGTGTTTGATAGCTCCAAGCCGGACGGGACGCCGCGCAAATTGATGGATGTGGGGCGCTTGCATGGCTTGGGATGGCAGGCGCGAACGCCTTTGAAAGAGGGGATAAGGGCGACATATGAGTGGTATGTGGCAAATGGGGCGGGGGTGCGAGGGTGAATAATGGCGTTTTGTATCTCTGGGATTGAGCGTTTGTGATGGCTAGTCCCCGGGTTTCGCGAAAGACGCTCAACCCAGGCTACGGGCTCCGGGGGGGCGCAGCCGTTAGGATGAGGGGGTTAAATTAAGAAGTTGAAGTGCATTACTCCCCTCACCCTTACCCTCTCCCTGGGGGAGAGGGAATAACGGCGGATATTTCCAAACTGGTAGCCGAGTAATTTTGGTCTGCGTTCTGATTTTGACATCGGTTCTAGTACGTATCCGGATATTCTTGTTGTCTGACGATGAACTACCCTTTCGAGCGTTCACGATTTATCCGCCTGGGTAGAAATATTCTGCTGTGGGTGTCTTTATTGTCGGCGAGATATAAGATTATCTCCCCTTTGGTCGAAATGACAAAGCCGAATTAATCTAATACCCACTTATCAAGTGTGCCTTCGGTGCAATGGGCTGCTGTGTATGGGGTGGTTTGGATTCGGCTTGATGTACGCTGTTTGATGGGGCTTAACTAAAAATTCACAAATTATTTCCGTGCGGCTATTGAAAGAAGGGCGCTAGTTTGGTAAACTACTATAAACATAAAAATCTAATAATTATTAAACATACGTCCGATACGCGGGGCGTATTGGGAGGGGCTCGAGTCTTCAGGCGGGGTGTGTGCCTGGATAGAGAGCATGTAAGGGCACGATGTTTAAACGGGGCTTTCTTAAGCAGTACGCCAGCACTTTCGCACTCTTTGCGCGCATCATGGATGTCGCTCTCATTGTGCTGATAGGTGTTGTTGTCTATGCAGACTATGTGGCCGAGTGGCCCATGTCTATCCATTACTCCGGAATCTTTGTGTGGACTGCGCTGCTGGTCCTGTTGGTTTTCCCCTTGTTCGATATTTACCAATCGTGGCGCGGCGGCAGCCTGATCCATGAGCTAAGGCAATGCTCACTGGCGTGGGGTGTGGTGTTGATGGTCGTGATCATATTGGCGTTCCTGACCAAGACCGGTGACCTGTATTCGCGGATGTGGCTGGGTCTATGGGCCGTGTTCGGTTGGGTGGGCTTGATAGTTTTTCACAGCGCCTTGCGTATCGGGCTGCGCTGGCTCAGGAAGCGGGGTTTTAATGTGCGCCGGGTGGCGGTGATTGGGGCCGGCAATCTGGGGAAGAGTGTGGTGCAGAATCTCCATGAAGCACCCTGGACCGGTTTTATACTGGCGGGGATCTATGACGATGATCCCACGCTCCATGGGAAAGCGATCGAGGGTGTTAAGGTGGCGGGTTCGCCTGATGATGGCATTGCGCTGGCGAAGGCTGGCGAGGTAGATGAGGTGTGGCTGACCTTACCGCTGCGGGCCGAGGAACGCATGAAGGAGATCATGGCCTGTCTGCGCAACACTACGGTCAACGTGCGCTTCGTGCCCGATATCTTTGGTTTCTCTTTGTTGAATCACTCCATGGGTGAAGTGGCGGGGGTTCCGGTGCTCAACCTGAACACAACGCCCATGATGGGCGTCAATCGTCTGTTCAAGGCCATGGAGGATAGGGTCCTCGCCACCTTGATTTTGATTTTGGCCAGTCCGTTGATGGTGCTGATTGCCCTGGCGGTGAAGTTATCTTCGCCGGGGCCGGTGTTTTTCCGCCAGAAGCGCCATGGCTGGGACGGCAAGCCTATCAAGATCTATAAATTCCGGACCATGGTGCTGCATACCGAGCCGCCGGGCTGCGTCACTCAATGTGATCGCTATGACGTGCGCCTGACCCGCATCGGGGCTTTCCTGCGCCGCACCAGTCTGGATGAGTTGCCGCAGTTCATTAATGTCCTGCAGGGTCGGATGTCCATCGTCGGCCCGCGCCCCCATGCCGTGGAGCACAATGAGCAATATAAAGAAGTGATCGATGCTTACATGCAGCGCCACAAGGTCAAGCCCGGCATCACCGGCTGGGCCCAGGTCAACGGCTGGCGCGGCGAGACGGACACCCTGGAGAAGATGCAAAAGCGGGTGGAGTATGACCTGCACTATATTTCCAACTGGTCCTTGTGGCTGGATCTGAAGATCATCGTCTTGACCCTTTTCAGAGGGTTCTTTCATAAGAACGCCTATTAGGCGGCGCGGCTGAAGCAGGTTTGATTAATTTGTTATTCCGGGCGGAGCGGAGATCTGGAATCCTGAGTCTTTAATTAGGGCGTTGCTGGATTCCGGCGTGCGCCGGAATGACATCGAAAGAATTATTTCCCCTTCCCTGAAGAGCGCTAGGTCTGGCGTGTTTGGCGGATGGGTTTCTGCGCATTGAGCGCGTCTGTTATTTCGTAATTGTTAACATTAGAAATACATTATAATTAACTGATTAATAGTGTAATTATTATACTGATGTTGGCTGCATCTAATTGACGGCATTTTCCGATGGGCTGTGTGCGCAGGTAGGCGTTCTTCGGGCTAGTTCCACATCACCCCCACACCATACGGTGAGCACATCCCGCCGGGCGCGTTCCTTGCGACGGGAAAAGACCCTGTGCATGTCTTTTCCCTTTCTATCAAAAGCTGGGGGACGGCGCAGTCACCGGAGCGGTTCGGCTTGAGCCCGGATCAGTCAGGGTCATTGGGTTTCAGGCTAGACTTATCGGAGCGGTTACGAGTCTTTAATGATTCAATTTGTCCGCCTATATTAATCGGTCCTCCACTCAAGTTTGTTATCATTCCTCCTATATAAACAATATCCCCATGCAGGGAAAAACGAGTAATACAAATATGTTACAACCAGTCATTCTTTCCGGCGGGTCCGGTACCCGGCTCTGGCCTTTGTCCCGTGAACACTATCCCAAGCAATTGCTGTGTTTTGCCGGGGAACGTACCTTGTTGCAGGACACGGTGTCGCGCGCCGGGCTGAGCGCCGCTGAGATTGCCGCGCCCTTGATCGTGTGTAATGAGGAGCACCGCTTTTTGGTGGCGGAGCAGCTGCGCGAATTGGGCGCTGCCCCGGCCGGGATCATCCTGGAGCCGGCGGGACGCAATACCGCGCCGGCCCTGACCCTGGCGGCGTTGGCCATCGCGCAGCAGGATGACGATGCGGTGATGCTGGTGATGCCGGCCGATCATGTGGTGCGGGATGCGCAGGCCTTTGCGGCGGCGGTGGCGGAGGCGGTGACGCTGGCGGAGACGGGCTATTTGGTGACCTTCGGGATTGTGCCCGCCGGGCCGGAGACGGGATACGGTTATATCAAGGCAGGCGGGCCGGTGCCCAAGGGCGGGACGGCGCGCGAGCTGGCGGCCTTTGTCGAGAAGCCCGATCTGGCGACGGCGCAGGGCTATGTGGCATCCGGCGATTATCTGTGGAACAGCGGCATGTTCGTGATGCGCGCCTCGGTATGGCTGCAGGCCATCGGCCAGTTTCGCGCGGATATTCTGGCCGCCTGTCGCCGTGCCTTTGCGGCGGGGAGTGAGGATAGGGATTTCTTCCGGGTGGATAAGGATGCCTTCACCGCCTGCGCCAGCGATTCCATCGACTACGCGGTGATGGAAAAGGTGACGGCGGGGCAGGGCGACCTGCGGGCGGCGGTGGTGCCCTTGAGCGCCGGATGGTCGGACGTGGGCGCCTGGCCGGCGATCTGGGATGTGGGTATTCCCGATGCCGATGGCAATGTGTCGCGCGGCGATGTGCTGACCCATGATACCCATAACAGCCTGTTGTTTGCAGAGCATCGTCTATTGGCCGGCGTGGGCCTGGAAGACATGGTGGTGGTGGAAACCGCCGATGCGGTGATGGTGGCGCCCAAGAGCCAGGCGCAGGAAGTGAAGAAGATCGTCGAACGGCTCAAGGCGGAAAACCGCAGCGAGCGTTTAAGTCACCGCCGCGTGCAGCGGCCGTGGGGAACCTACGAGGGCATCGATGCCGGCGACCGTTTTCAGGTGAAACGCATCGTGGTCAAGCCCAATGCCTCGCTGTCATTGCAGATGCATCACCACCGCGCCGAGCACTGGGTCGTGGTGCGCGGCACCGCCCGAGTGACCTGCGGCGAAAAGGTGTTTTTGTTGTCGGAGAATCAATCGACCTATATCCCCATCGGCGAGAAACACCGCCTGGAAAACCCCGGTGCCATCCCGCTGGAGATCATCGAAGTGCAATCCGGCAGCTACCTGGGTGAGGATGACATCGTCCGCTTCGAGGACGTGTATGGGCGGAAGGAGAGTAAGTAATACCACTAATTGCCGGAGTCATTGTCGACTATTCCCACCCGTCATGATCAAGGGGGGAATGAGGAGAGAGTTATGTCCTCACCTTCAAGTGAGTGAGATAGACTGAGGAAAAAGTATTCCATCCCCTTCAATGTGGTGAGGCAGACTGAGGTAAAAGTTATTCCCTCCCCTTCAATGTGGTGAGGCAGACTGAGGTAAAAGTTATTCCCTCCCCTTCAAGGGGGTGAGATGGAAAGAGGAAAAGGTCCAGTGGACCTTTTCCCCGGCGAACGGGTGCAATGTTTTTATGCACCCCGGCGGGAATACAAGGTGGGGATGGGGTGTATAGAACCGTCGTGCAACAAGCACCCCATCCCCCTCCCGGCCTCCCCCTTGAAGGGGGAGGAGTTAAAGAAGGGGCGGCAAAGCACCCACCTGGATGGAGTTGGGAATTGATCGTAAACTTGCAGCAAGAGTTAATAACATGAAGATATTCATAACCGGCGGAGCCGGCTTTATCGGGTCGGCGGTGGTACGGCAGTTCATGACCGAAACCGACGCCACCGTCATCAATGTGGATAAGCTGACCTATGCCGGAAACCTGGAGTCGGTGGCCGAGGTCTCTGATAATCCGCGTTACCATTTCGAGAAAGTCGACATCTGCGACGCGGCGGCGATGCAGCGGCTGTTCGCGGACTATCAACCCGATGCGGTGATGCACCTCGCCGCGGAATCCCACGTGGACCGTTCCATCGACGGGCCGGCGCAGTTCATCGAGACCAATATTCTCGGCACTTATACCTTACTGGAGGCGACACGCAATTATTGGCAGGGATTGCCTGACGCGGCCAAGGCGCGCTTTCGTTTCCATCATATCTCCACCGATGAGGTCTACGGTACTCTCGGGGCCGACGGTTATTTCACCGAAGAGACGGCTTATCAGCCCAATTCGCCCTATTCGGCGAGCAAGGCCGCTTCCGATCACCTGGTGCGCGCCTGGCATCACACCTATGGCTTGCCGGTGGTGACCACCAATTGTTCCAATAACTACGGTCCCTATCACTTCCCGGAAAAATTGATCCCCTTGGTGATCATCAAGGCGCTGCGCGGCGAACCGCTGCCGATCTACGGCAAGGGCGACAACATCCGCGACTGGTTGTATGTGGAAGATCACGCCCGCGCCCTGCGGCTGGTGTTGGAAAAGGGCCGGCTGGGTGAGACCTATAACATCGGCGGGCACAACGAGCGCACCAACCTCGATGTGGTCAAGACCATTTGCGCGCATCTCGACGAGTTGCTGCCGGATTCGCAATTCGTACCGCACGCATCGCTGATCACCTACGTCGCCGATCGCCCGGGACACGACAAACGTTATGCCATCGACGCCGGCAAACTGGAACGGGAGCTGGGCTGGCGCCCGGCGGAGACCTTCGAGTCGGGCCTGCGCAAGACGGTGGAATGGTATTTGAATAATCGTACCTGGTGGGAACGGGTGCTGAGCGGGGCGTATCAGGGGGAACGGTTGGGGTTAGCGAATTAGATGCTGGGATATTCCTCTTTCTTAGGGGTTTCGGTGCTACCTGAGGATGAAGGGTGAGGGATGGTTAGCATGTCTGGCTAAAGCCAAAGCACCCCATCCCCACCCTAACCCTCCCCTTGAAGGGGAGGGAGTAAAGATTAGGTCTTATCATGTGCTTTTCTCCTCCCCCTTCAAGGGGGAGGCCGGGAGGGGGATGGGGTGTGTTTATTCCCTCACCCCAAGGGAGAGGGCTAGGGTGAGGGGATACTAATGAAATCAACATTCAATAAGGCTGTTCTTGAATGACCGCGATAGCGCAACAGATATCCGCATCCTGGTAACCGGCGCCAACGGTCAGCTCGGCTCGGAATTAATGCGCCGTGCCTCGCGCTTCGATGTAACGGCCGAGGGCCTGTCTTCCCAGCAGCTCGACATTACCGATGCGCGGGCGGTGCGCCAGGCCGTGCTGGGGAGCGGGGCAACGGTAGTCGTCAATGCGGCGGCCTATACCGCGGTGGACAAGGCCGAGTCGGAGGAGGCGCGGGCCTTTGCCGTGAATCGCGACGGCACGGCCAATCTTGCCGCGGCGTGCGCCGAGGCGGATATCCCCTTTATCCATGTCTCCACCGATTACGTCTTCGACGGAACGAAGGATACCGCTTATACCGAAGCGGATCCGGTCAACCCCGCCGGCGTGTACGGTGCCAGCAAGGAGGCCGGTGAACAGGCCTTGCGGGCCACCTGGCCGCGCCACATCATTTTACGCACCGCCTGGGTATACAGCGTGTTCGGCAACAACTTCGTCAAGACCATGCTGCGCCTGGCGCGCGAGCGCGACAGCCTGCGGGTGGTGGCGGACCAGCGCGGTTGTCCGACTGCCGCAGGCGACATTGCCGAGGCCATCTTAAGCATCGTGCAGCGGATTAAGGACGGGACGGATATAGAGTGGGGGACCTACCATTACTGCGGCGCCGGCGGCACCACCTGGCACGGCTTCGCCGAGACCATAGTTCAATTAGCTGCGCCGGCCCTGGGGCGTACTATCCCCGTGGTCCCCATCACCACCGCCGATTACCCCACCCCGGCCAAACGCCCGGCCAATTCCGTGCTGGATTGCAGTAAAATCCAGGATCGGCTCGGCATCCAGCCGCGCCCCTGGCGCGAGTCGCTGCAGGAGGTTATGACGGAATTATTAGGGACTCCCGAGTAATGTATTTATTGAATCTCCATCGCGTCCAGCTGCAACTAAACAGCCTGCTAAAAGGCCCCCTCTCCCTCCGGGATTTATGCCCTTTAGGGTAGAGGGCAGGGGTGAGGGGTGTTGAAATACGCCCATTAATCGCCTACCTCGACCCTATTTCGGAGGGAAAGTGGGATACGCAAGAGGCTCCTTAGTTTATATGTCCAGCTGTCAGTCAGACCGCAGCGATTTATGCCCTTTAAGGTAGAGGGCAGGGGTGAGAGAGATCAAATACAATATGCTGTCATTTCGAGCGCAGCGAGAAATCTTGCTTCAGCATTATATGCCTGACACAGCGCCAAAGATTTCTACACACCGGGCACAAGTCCCTGCGGTCGAAATGACAAATTCATTATTCGAATTGAGCCGTTGATCATATCCTTACAATAGAAATAAGCAGAGTATTATCGACAATATGAACGTAATCCAAACAGAACTCCCCGGCGTACTAATCATCGAACCCCGCGTCTTCGGCGACGAGCGCGGCTTCTTCATGGAAACCTGGCAGCAACAGCGCTATGCGGAAGCCGGAATGCCGGAGCGCTTCGTCCAGGACAACATCTCCTTTTCGCGCCACGGCATCCTGCGCGGACTGCACTATCAGAACCCGCAAGGGCAGGGTAAGCTCGTCTATGTCTTGCAGGGCGAGGTATTCGACGTGGCGGTCGATATCCGCGCCGGCTCGCCGAATTTCGGCCGAGCGGTAGGGATTACACTCTCGGCGGAAAATAAGCGGCAATTCTACGTGCCGCCGGGGTTCGCCCACGGTTTTTGCGTGACCAGCGACGCGGCCCTGTTCGTCTACAAGTGCACGGAATTCTATAATCCCGCCTTGGAAGGCAGCGTGCGCTGGGATGACCCACAGATCGGGATCGACTGGCCGGTTAGTGAGCCGCTATTGTCCGAAAAGGATAAAGCGGCGCCGCTACTCAAGGACATTCCACGCGACCGCCTGCCGGTGTGGCATGATGCAACATAATGGACCAGCACTCTACAGAGACCGATTAACTACGCACCCTCGCCTTCAGGCGGAGGAGGGCAAAATAATCGTTCCCTCCCCTTCAAGGGGAGGGTTAGGGTGGGGATGGGGTTCTGACTAAAGGTAGCGCTAGGGTGACATTGCTCTGTGCTTAGGGATTCCACGAAAGAGCAGGAGGATTAGAGGCGTGGTAGGACTAATGAAAGTTTTGGTGGCAAAGGATATTTCCTCAAACATGAGACCCAACATCATATGAAAGGCATCATCCTCGCCGGCGGGTCCGGTACGCGGCTCTATCCGTTGACCCGCGCCATCAGCAAGCAACTGCTGCCGGTCTATGACAAGCCGATGATCTACTATCCGCTGTGCACCCTGCTGCTGGCGGGGATCAGGGATATCCTGATCATCTCCACCCCCCATGATCTACCTTTATTCCGCAACCTACTCGGTGACGGAACGCAATGGGGTCTTAATTTCAGCTACGCCGAGCAAGCTCAACCGGAGGGCCTGGCGCAGGCCTTTATCATCGGTGAGAACTTTATCGGAAATGATGCGGTAAGCCTGGTGCTCGGCGACAATCTATTTTATGGCCATGGTCTGGCGAAGGTATTACAACAGGCCATGCAGCGTGAGCACGGCGCCACCATCTTTGGTTACTACGTCCGCGACCCCGAACGCTATGGGGTGGTGAGCTTTAATAAGGCCGGCAAAGCCGTCGAGATCGAAGAAAAGCCCAAGACGCCACGCTCCAACTACGCGGTGACCGGCCTCTATTTCTACGACAATGATGTCATCTCCATCGCCAAAGCCCTGAAACCCTCTCCACGGGGAGAATTGGAAATCACCGACGTCAATCGGACCTACCTGGACCGCAGCGACCTCAGCGTGGAACTGTTGGGGCGGGGGACCGCCTGGTTGGACACGGGCACGCATGAGTCCCTGTTACAAGCGGCGCAATTCATCGAGACCGTGGAATCCCGTCAAGGCCTCAAGATCGCCTGCCCGGAAGAGATCGCCTGGCGGATGGGTTATATCGATACCGAGAAGTTACAAGGTCTCGCCGAACCATTGCGTCAAAACGGCTACGGGCAATACTTGATCGATATCATCGAAAGAGAGGCGGGTAAGTAGCCGGCAAAGCCAAAAATAGATCCGTCTCATGTGTCATTTCGAGCGCAAGCGAGAAATCTTGCTTTTTCTACGCCGCTCCGAACAGGGTGTCGATAGATTTTTTACCTCTGGGATAGGTATCTCCGCAGTCGGAATAAGCACAAAGAACTGATTAGATTTCCCTAATCATCTCATTCCTATTGACTACCCCCTACAAACTTGTTCAAATACTGCGTTCAATGGTTGAACACCAGGAACGTACGCGTTGAACGACGAAACCCACTACCAATTATTGAAACTCATCGAGGGAAACCCGCAGATGAGCCAGCGTGAGTTGGCGGATGCCATGGGCGTGAGCCTGGGAAAGGTCAATTATTGCCTGCGCGCCGTTATTGAACGGGGATGGATAAAGGCGAGAAATTTCACCAGAAGTGAGAACAAGCGCGCCTATGCCTATTACCTTACACCGAAGGGTGCGAGTGAGAAGGCTAAGGTTACCGCGCGGTTTCTGCAATCTAAGATGGATGAATATTTAGATCTTAAGACTCAAATCGAGCAATTGCAGAAGGAAGTTGCTGAACTGGATATGAGAACAAGGTCAAACTCCAAGGGGCAGCGGAACCCTGTCGTGAAGGAAGGGTTCAAGTGAATCTGATGAATGAAGGCTGCGATTATGGCCTCCTAGGGGTGGATGTCTGAAATGAATCCACATGTTCAACATCCTACCAACGCTCGGCAACTTCTCATGAGTTTTTGGTGTAATCGCAATCTCATCTGGCAAATGAGTCGCCGCGATGTTGTGGGCCGTTATCGCGGATCTGTCATGGGATTGGCGTGGTCATTTTTCAATCCGATATTCATGCTGGCGGTATATACCTTCGTTTTCTCGGTAGTATTCAAGGCCCGTTGGGGTGTGAGTGGAGGTGAAAGCAAGACTCAATTCGCCATCGTTTTATTTGTTGGTATGATCGTGAGTGGCTTGTTTTCCGAAGTTTTAAATCGCGCTCCCGGACTAATTATAAGCAACGTCAATTATGTAAAGAAAGTTGTATTTCCCCTCGAGATACTACCCATCGTGAGCATGGGGGCCACCTTGTTTCATAGCCTGGTGAGTCTAATAGTGCTTTTGATTGCGTTTGTCTTCTTCAATGGCTTTCTGCAGTGGACAGCATTATTAGTACCGCTGGTTTTGCTTCCACTAGTTATCCTTACTGTGGGCTTGGCATGGGTCGTAGCATCTTTGGGGGTATTTTTGCGTGATGTCGGGCAAACCATCAATATTATCACTATGGTGATGATGTTTCTCGCTCCGGTGTTTTACCCGGTAACAGCAGTGCCTGAAAAATATCGTTTCTTTATCATGGCCAATCCGCTCACGTTCATAATCGAACAGTCACGAGAAGTGCTAGTCTGGGGTCATTTGCCGAATTGGATGGGGCTGGGAATTTACACCCTTGTAGCTGTAGGCATTGCATGGATTGGCTATGCCTGGTTTCAAAAGACCAGAAAAGGATTTGCCGATGTCCTCTGATGTCAAAGCATATTCTACTAATCCTAATAATCCGGACTATAACGAGAATCAATCTCAACAGCATTTGGATGATGCTAAGAGACAGCAGGTGGACGATAATCCCTCTTCATTAAACCCGAAAATGCAGTTAGGTGCGAACGCGGGCATAAGTGATATCGCAATCCGCGTCAGCAATCTAAGTAAGTGTTACAACATTTTTGATGCGCCGCGTGATCGTCTAAAGCAGTTTATAGTGCCTCGTCTTAGAAAAATAGCCGGTGTGCCACCTAAAAAATATTTTAGGGAATTCTGGGCGCTTAGGAATGTTTCCTTTGATATTAGACGTGGTGAGACAGTTGGAATAATAGGACGTAATGGTTCTGGTAAGTCCACATTGCTTCAAATAATCTGCGGTACTCTTTCTCCTTCATCGGGATTAGTAGAAACAAATGGTAGGGTGGCCGCGCTGTTGGAGCTTGGGGCTGGATTCAATCCTGATTTTTCAGGAAGAGAGAATGTGTATCTGGCCGGACAAATACTTGGGTTGTCGTGGAAAGAAGTTGATGAAAAATTTTCCGCAATAGAAGAATTCGCAGAGATCGGAAACTTCATTGACCAGCCTCTAAAGACCTATTCCAGCGGTATGTATGTTCGCCTAGCTTTCTCTGTGGCTGCCCATGTTGAACCGGAGATTCTTGTGGTGGACGAAGCACTAGCAGTTGGTGATTTCTTGTTCCAGCAAAAATGCTCAAAATTTATGCAGGAAAAACTTGCCAACACTACTAAACTTCTCGTGACACATGATTTGTCAGCTATCACAAGTCTCACATCTCGTGCGATTGTTCTAAATCAAGGTAACTTAAGATTTGATGGTGATCCAGCTACAGCAATTGAGCAATATCAGATTATTGCACGTGCAGGTTATGGTGGAAAAAATATAAATTCTGGAGTAGATCGCATTGAAGATACAAAAAATATCGAACCTACTATCATCGATGATGTGAATGTAATTAAGATTCCACTAAACAAGCTTAGCGGATTACTGGCAGTAAAGATAGACAGTGTGGCAGTTTCTATCGATGGAAATTGGGATACAAGTTATATAAAAGATGGGAAAGTTGTCCAGGTGAGGCTCTATATAACTGCTGATAAGGAATTGCCATATCCTATCATCGGCTATCAAATTCAAGATCGATTTGGGAACGTTATCTTTGGTGAGAATTCAACATCTCTGCCTCATCCACCCAATTTATTGGAGGTCGGTAAGCATGTTTTGGAGCTGCAATGGGAGTGGCCATTAATTTCACCAGGAAAGTATGGGCTTACTTTAGGGATTGGAAATGGCGGCGATGCGCTAATGCATGATATAGAATGCTGGGCGCACAACGTCATAATATTAGATAGCTCTGCATCGACCTCTGTTCACGGGATATTTAATGTTCCTTTGATATCGCTGGAATATAAAGGTAGAAGTACACATGGATCCCGCTAATACTTGGAAGATTCACCATCCGATCTACGAGTCCGATGTACTGAACCCAGATCTTATGGTGTCTCCATGGTCGGGGCATAGAGATTTTGCGTATGACTGGATCGCATTTTCGCGGCCGCGCCGGATAGTGGAACTGGGGACGCACTATGGATGTTCACTATTTTCCTTCGCGCAAGCTGATAAGGACTTACGGTTGGGTTGCGAACTATTTGCCGTTGATACGTGGCAGGGAGATCCAGACGCTGGTTTTTATGGGGAAGATGTCTATGCTCTTGTGGATAGAACCGTGCGAGAAAGATTCCAGGATGTATCGATACAGCTGATTCGAAAAACATTTTCAGAGGCGCTTTCTGATTTCGACGATAGTGTAATATCAATACTGCATATTGATGGATTTCATAGTTATGATGCTGCTAAAGAAGATTTTGAGTCATGGCGAGACAAGCTAGAAGAAAATGCCGTTGTTTTTTTTCACGACATTGCGCCATCTTCAGGATATGGCAGTGCGAAATATTGGGAGGATATTCGAGAGCACTATCCGCACTTTGAATTTTTAGAGCACAGTTTTGGTCTTGGCATACTTTTTCCAAAAGGAGACTATTGGTATCGTTGCGCTAAAAAATCTGGTCTAGATCTTTGGATTGACTTCTATCGATATAGAAGTCAAGCGCGGTTATTTGAGAGGCAACTTCTTGATCAAACGCGTATGTTGGATGAGAGATGGAGAGTGCTTAAGGATATGGAGGGTATGATCCTGGAGCGAGATGCCACTATTAGATCTCAGGCTAAGCTTCTCGATGAGAGATGGAATGTAATGGATAATATGGAATCAATGATTCGAGATAGAGATATAACCATTACAGATCAAGAAAAACTTATAGAAGAGCGGTGGATCGCACTAGGTAATATGGAATCTATCATTCAAGATCGTGAAATGGTTCTTTCAAAGTTGCAAAATGATATGGATGATTTTTCCAGAGATGCTTCGGCGCTATTGTCACAAGCTATGAAGCTAGTGTTGAGCAGAATTATGAGAAAGAACGTAAAGAATGGTTCTTAGAAAACAGAGCTGTGATAGTACCTTCCGCGCAATTAATCTCGATATTCTGGATGGGCGCGATTTAAGTTGTTATGAATTCGTGTGCTTTGATCTTTTCGATACGATAGTTGGTCGAACCGTGCATCCGGAGGATGTTAAGAGAATGGTTTGTGAGAGGCTAGCTAGGACTACAGCTATTGGCGTATCGGGGGAAGCTTTATATCAAATTAGATCAGAGGTCGAGCGGGAGTTATGTTCTCGAAATAAAGTGCTTGGATTCGATATGGAGTTTTCTCTAGATGAGGCTCTGCGCGAAATATGGAATAGACTGCCATCTCCTGTGAGCATACCGATTGATTCATTTCAGCGCATGGGTATCGAGCTTGAGGTGGCGACTGAGTGTTCAGTTATATATGTTGATCCTGATATTAAAGACCTACTAGAAATAATTGGTCATTTCCCAATAAAACTATGCCTGGTCAGCGACTTCTATTTGTCGTCTATAAATCTTAAGCGCATCCTTAGATATCATGATCTAGAAAAATATTTTCAGCATTTATTTGTGTCAGCAGATAGGTTGTTAACAAAGCGCTCAGGGCGGCAATACGACATTCTGCTTGGTGCGCTTGATGTGACGCCCGAAAAGGTTTTGATGATTGGCGATAATGTTGAATCTGACTATAGACGTTCTATGGAATATGGCATAAACGCAATACATATTAATCGAGAGTTTCGATACAGTCAGTATGCTGATTGGAGAATGGAGTCTGCTAGTGAATCTGATATTGATCAAGCAATTGACAATGTTCTCATGGAGAGTAAGTCTGAGGTTTTCAAGGAGCTGGCTCTTACTTTATTTTCTTTTACTGAATTGCTATATGACGCCTTGCTCGCCAAAGGTATTCGCGATGTATTCTTTCTTGCTCGTGAGGGTCAATTGCTGAAGCGGCTTTTCGATTCGTATCAAAGCCGACGCCATCCAACAAGGCATATCACCATACGCAGCCACTACCTGGAGGTTTCTCGTAGGTCCACTTTTTTGCCTTCGCTCGGCCCTCTAGATAAGGAAGATTTTGAAACACTTTTTCGCCAATATCGCCGCATTTCTATTGAGGAATTTTTATTGAGTCTGGGGTTGGACTTTTTACTTGACAAACTGGAGTCAGATTTGGGGCTAGATATGAAGGAGCGCTTTGAGGACCTGCCTTCCAGTCCTGAATTTGCGGCGCTTCTCGCTAATGTAGCGTTCAGGGATGCGTATGATCGATGTCGCTTAGGTCGGCGAGCAGCTTTTCTCTCTTACCTTCAAACCTTCCCGATGCTCGGTCGAAGCGAAACCTTATGCTTAGTAGATGTTGGCTGGAAGGGAACGATTCAAGATAATCTTTTCAATTTGTTACAGCAATCAGAAGTCTCGACGATTAGAGAATTAGACGGATTTTATCTCGGGCTAATTGCTCCAGGAGGCATTGGGCCGACGAATAGAAAACAAGGCCTTCTTTTTTCAAACATTGAGGGTAATTCAGAATATTTTTCCATATTTAATGAAAATCGTGCTCTATTCGAGGTGATGTTGGCGGCTGATCATGGGTCGGCAGCTGAATATGAGTTGGTTGAGTCCGGTAAGCCCGAAGTCATTAGAAGTGAATTTTCAGAGGAGCCTCTGTTTAATGGCCGAATAAAACCCGCGCAGGATACACTTGAGGCATGCTTTCACAAGTTAGATGCTCTATTGCATAGCCGAATCTATTCCTCCTTATGGCTGCTAAATGCGACTGCTAGAAGGCACGCTAGGATGGTCTTTAATCCTCTGGATAACGAAATATCATGGTTTACCGGTGTCTATCATATGGAAAACTTTGGTGTGTTTGAACAGTCGCAGTTTTGTATCGCATACCAGCGCGGAATATAGCAGAACGTTCTCGTTTCTGTCTGGATCTGCTGAGTCGAAAAAGGGATTTAGATCTCGGTTTCTGGCCGTGGCTGACTTGCTTTGAGCGAGGGGGTTTGCTAGCTGCAAAATTGTATCGAGCTTATAGATTGAAGGTTCGCTGAAATATTATTCCCGAGTTGCTATTTATTAGTGTTGAAGCGTATGCAAAGCCTATTTTTAGATGGTGGAGTAGTGGAGGTGTCTAATGTCGGATGATTTAGGCGGCATGCAGTTGGTCTCGTTGGTTGTGCCCTTCTACAATGAAGAAGCAGGCGTTAATGATTTTTATTCGGGCCGTCGTCCCGATTATCAATAGTACTTCAGAAATACGTTTTGAAGTAATCTGTATAGATGATGGAAGCAAGGATAATACATTGTCAAAGTTGATGCATCTTGCTGAGAGTGATGCACGCCTCAGCGTCGTAGAGCTTTCAAGAAATTTTGGAAAAGAAGCCGCGCTTACGGCTGGCATAGAAGCGGCGCGGGGTGACGCAATCATACCTATTGATGCGGACCTGCAGGATCCGCCAGAACGAATACCCATAATGATTAATAAATGGCGTGAAGGCGCCGACGTCGTTCTTGCTCGACGGATTGATAGAAGCTCTGATTCATTTCTTAAGCGTAAAACAGCAGAGCTATTTATAAAATCCATAATCACCTTTCGGACGTTAATATACCGGAAAATGTTGGTGATTATAGATTGATGGATCGCGCGGTAGTGAATGCAATTCTATTATTGCCGGAAAGACAGAGATTCATGAAGGGCCTGTTGGCTTGGGTCGGATTAAAGACAACTATAATTGATTACGCTAGGAAGCCGCGTATGGCAGGTGCATCTAAGTTTTCAGGTTGGAAGCTTTGGAATTTTGCACTTGAAGGGATTACGAGTTTTAGTGCTGCGCCGCTGAAAATATGGACTTATTTGGGTGGTGTTGGTGCGATTACGACTTTTATTTATGCAATGTTTATTATTTTGCGAACGCTGATGCAGGGTGTTGATGTCCCTGGTTATGCATCCTTACTGGTTGCTGTTCTTTTTTTTGGTAGTCTCCAATTAATTAGCATCGGTTTGATTGGAGAATATATCGGTAGAATTTACATAGAAACAAAACAGAGGCCGACTTACATTATCCGCAAGCTCCATGGAGGCAGGCATGGATCCTAATGCCTATCTGCAAATGGCAGAAACTGAGGAGCATCACTGGTGGTTTGACGGTAGACGTGCAATTCTAGCCTCTTAATTGAAACATTTGATTTATCCACTAACTAAAATCCTTGAAATTGGTTCAGGTACTGGTGGTAATCTTGAGATGCTAGCTTCTTTCGGCCAAGTTAGCGCGCTGGAAATGGACTCCTCAGCACGCTTGATAGCTAATAAAAGGTCGGCCGGGCGCTTTGATATTCGACCAGGTAGATGTCCGTCTAGCATTCCATTTGCCGGCGAAAAATTTGATTTGATCTGCCTCTTTGATGTGCTAGAGCATATTGAAGAGGATCTTGATACTCTCATTGCGGTGAAAAAGCTGCTGGCAGAGCGTGGGCGAATACTAATAACAGTGCCTGCATATCGTTGGTTATGGAGTGCGCACGACGAATTCCTGCACCATAAACGACGATACAATACTTCAGAGATTAAGGCTAAAACAAAGGAAGCAGGGTTGCGAGCGCTTAAAATATCATATTTCAACTCCCTCCTTTTTCCGTTAGTTGCGCTTGTACGGATAAAAGATCGCATATTTGGCGGTGATTCTCCGAGTGGTATGAGCATTCCAGTGCGGGGGATTAATAATGCCCTTCGTTTCGCCTTTTCGTCGAGCGTTTACTTCTGCGTCATCTTAACCTGCCATTTGGGGTTTCTATTGTGGCAATCCTTGCGGCGAACGACTGATTAATGTTGACTGCATCACGTATTAGACAGATTAAACGATTTGGAATTACCGGCATTATGGTGACAGGAGTTCATGTTGTTGTAGCTGCATCTTTTATCAACTACATAGTGGCGATTCCATGGCTTGCTAATGGCGTGGCATTTGTTACTGCCACGATAAGCTCTTACCTGCTAAATACCTTGTGGAGTTTCTCGTCTCCACTTAAAAGGAGCAATTTATACCGATTCATTGGAGTGTCAGGTCTTGGTTTTACTATGGCTGTAAGTATATCAAGGATAATTGAATTGTTGGGTTATCGATATTGGATTGGGATAGCTTTTGTTGTTCTCATTGTCCCACCGCTAACGTTTATCCTCCACTCTAGCTGGACTTACAAAGAAGTCGCATTAAGATCAGAAAATACCTAAATAATATGAGAGCGCTAAAATTCCTAACTATAGTATGTGCGTCTCTCTTAATTATCATATGTACCATTCTTACAACACCGATACACATGGTTATTTACCATGATGCTAGTGTTTCCGCAAAAATAAAGTCAGAGGGTAGTATCTTACCAGTAAGATCTTATGGGTCTTCTGAAAATACGAAGATATCAATTTATAATATTTCCAAGAATAATCGCGTTGTGGAAATGGCGTTACCCATTCCTGATGGAAAGCCTCGTCTGAAAAGAAATGAGTGAGGAATCTGAACGGTGACTGGCGATCCACATACGGCGGCGATCGCTTGGAATCGAGACTGTCGGGCAGTAGTTTAAGCTTTATTTAACTGCAAAAGTCCTGGAAATACCATTTATATCAAGGCCTGATGGCGGAACTGTGCGGGTAGCATCGGGTGAATGGCAGGAAATAATAGACTTGGAGAGTCCAAAATATTCCTGGAGGGTTGTAAAAATTCCATTGAATATAATAACTACTGTAAGGACAGCTAGTTTATTACAATTACCATCAACAATAGAAATATCCTTGTCAGGTATTGATTCGCAGAATTCCGAGGTAAATATTTCTCTAGGAGGCACTAGAATAATTCGCAAATTAGAACTTGCGGTAAATGGCGCGCCTGTAATTGTCCATATAGGGATGGCGGAGCGGCTTGGCATGCTTCTAATAGGCTTAGAAAGATTGAGCGTTGCCTTTATATTCGCGATTATTATTTTCGTGGCACTTAGCTTAGTAGGCGCTAGGTCGGAAGATACCCCCAGCGATCGGTGGCATTGGGTCATAGCACTTTTGCATCTGGGTCGGTTTGATAGCCCTGTTCTTTAATAGCCTGGCTTATTTCTATCCAATCGGATATGTTCTACAGTAAATAAAATTTTCATTACTCGATCTATAGCCATAAGTATGGGAAGTGATGGGTTAATGAATCTGATGTAATTAATCTGGAGCTAAGCCATCATTACCTTGGTCGATTGTATTGATTGCTATGCTCGTGGTATGGCTCACTTTTTGGCCGATATCGTTTACGGGTTCGGCTTATTTAGGCCTACTACAAACTGATTCATCCTATGATACGACTGTATTTAATGCAGTAAATCACAAATCTCTCCTGTCTCTTATTTCTGATAATAGCTTGATTAATTATGGGTGGGTCGATTGATCTTGTCCTTGTAGCGGTTGTAGCAGGAATGATAAAGCTGAATATAAATCAATATGGATAATTATTTCTGCTACATTCATGTTTTTACCCCCATAGCGGTTACTTTGTAGTGGAGAAGTGAGTCGAAGAATCGCAAAATTGGATTATCTCTGCTAGTGCTATCGCGATATCGTCTCCATTTTCAGGCCGATTTATGAAGTCGTATCTTGTTCAATACCTTTTAACGCCGTTGCTATATTTGAATAATTTTTTTAGCGCTGCCAATTTTGTGCTCTTGAAAAGAACGCCAAAATTTTTTTTTTGAGATTGTTGCCATTTGCAGTGATGTCGACAATGGTTTGGTTGCTATATCCATATTTCGCATTGGGGTCAATTGTTATGATTACCATTTCATTATGGTGAGTGCGAGGTAACGTTTACTTGCGGCTGAAATATTTAATATATTTTGTTGCTTTATGCCTGGCTCTTGCAAATGTTGGCTATATATTTTTGATGAATCCGGGGGCTACTCGGCAATTCGCGGCTGCTCTTAACGGGATTGCGCGTTGGGCAGTTTTTCCCTTTTATGACAAACTGGATTTACTGGCCATTGTCCTTGGGTTTGCTCCATTTCATGCGGATATCCATCTGTTGCGTAGCATTACGAGATGGGTCAAACTACCAGGCTTTTCCGGATATCTTGAATATCTGTCCTTTCTATATAGTAAAGCATCCCTGATTGTGTATGGTGTGATTATCGCATGTTGCGGTACTATTTTATGAGGATGAGAAAGACTCTTTCTCCAATTGGATATGTGCTTCTTGGGGTGGCAGTTATATACCCTGTTGTTGCGTGTGCCGCACTGTTGTTTAGTGGGTTATATGCGTATTGCAAGTTGGTATGGACATTTGCAACATTGCTTCCTCTAATTATTGCTCCTGTGCTTGCGATTGGCGCGAGACCGGTTGCGGATGAGTGTATTCTATAAAGTATCGAAAAATTATTTTTAGTGTTTCTTGTGCGTTTATGCTAGTTATTTATATTTTTGGAAATGCAATTTCGAAAGTGGCTACTCCAATGCTTTGGCTTGCCAATCCGAATGGTGAAATTGCGAATAGATACAATACTGCTGCTGCATCTGATATTGTGCTGCTAGGGGCGTGGCTGCACCAGCATGATGGTCTAAGGAAGACCTATGCTTTTTCGGATTCTGCTGGCGGTAACGTGCTTGCATCGCAACTCGAACAGGTTCTCGCTGCTCATGCATTTGCGTTAATGGATAGTTATAAATGGATATGTCGGAATTGTGTGTCATCCCCGGAATTATTGGATTTCAGGGGATTTTCACCGATTGATATTCATGAACGTGATGTGGACGCATTGGTAATTATTGGGCGAGAAACGCCATCAGTATTTGGCGGATGGAAATATGATCTGCGCGGTGACCGCATAGCAATTATAATTCCTAATAATAAGTAGGCTGGCTGGGGCGTAATTTAATGAAGATTGCTTTCTTTCTTGGCTCTGTTGATATTAGCGGTGGGTCATATGTAATTTATCAACACGCTTTGTATCTAAAGAGGAAGGGGCACAATGTTACCATTGTTGCCTTATACCCGTATAAGGTTCAACAATTGCAATGGCATCCCGCTACTCATGAGCTCCGTATTCTTCCTCTGGCCGATGTTGGGCAGGAGCGGTTTGATCTTGTGTTTGCCACATGGTGGAAAACTGCGCTTGAATTGCATCGGATAAATGCCTATCAATACGCATATTTCGTGCAATCTATTGAATCTCGCTTCTACCCAGAAAGTGAGGCCCCGTTGCGGAAACTCGTAGATAGTACATATATACTTCCCTTGCCGGGTATTACAGAGGCAGTGTGGATACGGGATTTTATGGAGCGAGAGTTTGGCCATAGATATAGATTGGCGCGTAACGGTATACGTAAAGATATATATACCAAAAATGGGCCGTCAGACATCTCTTTCATGGGGAAAAACGGATTACGTGTCCTGGTAGAGGGGCCTTTCGGGGTATTTTTCAAGAATGTGGGCCGAACAATAAAATTAGTACGTAGAGCGAAACCCGATGATATATGGCTCCTGACATCATCTGATATACCATGGTATCCGCACGTTGGGCGGGTATACTCTCGGATACCGATTGATAGGGTGCCAGGAGTTTATCGTGCTTGTGACGTTCTGGTGAAGCTGAGTTACGTGGAGGGGATGTTTGGGCCGCCATTAGAGATCTTTCATTGTGGTGGAACGGCCATCGTGTACGATGTGTCAGGGCATGATGAGTATATCGTTAATGATTATAACGCATTGGTTGTTAAGCGCGATGATGAAGATGGAGTCGTGAATGCAATCAAAAGGCTGCGTAATGATCCTGAGTTGCTAGAAAAACTGAAGGAAGGTGCGCAGCAAACCGCTAATGCGTGGCCTGATTGGAGTGAATCTTCGTTTAACTTTCTTGCTGGAATAGAGGATATAATGAATGAACCTGCCGTTGATCGTGATTTTCTAGAGATGTGTAACCAGAGCGCTTTGATGACTTATTCGGAGGAGGAGGAAAATCGTATTGCAGCGAATCCCGGTATAAAAGTGCGTTACAAGTTGGATGCTATGTTAGATAAGATTCCGCAAGGATTGGCGCGTTCATTGCGATTCGGCCGTTATATTCTTGAAGGTTTGTGATGATAGTTTAATAAAGGTTTCTCCACCCCATTGTGAGACCTCAAATCAGAGTTTATAGATGTCTGCAAGATTCAGTGAAGTCCAAAGCATGGCTGATGATGTTATTGGAGTAGTGGTTAGCTACCAACCCGACTTAATAGCACTTGGAGAATTGGTTAATGCGCTATTGCCGCAAGTGCTTATGTTGATCATTGTCGACAATGGGTCTAGTGTTGATATTGCCAATTGGAGTAGTAACCATTTTGGCGGCAAAGTTGTTGTCATTCCCTTGGATTTAAATAGAGGAGTTGCTACTGCCCAGAATGTTGGTATTTGTTGGGCACGCAACCAAAATGCACGCTATGTTGTACTGCTTGATCAGGATAGTGTGCCTGCTCCAGATATGGTTTCACAATTACGTAAGGTGGCCGAAACGAAGTTTGCAGCAGGATATGCGGTGGCGGGTGTTGGTCCACGCTACTTAGACGAGCGTCAAAATAATCCACCCCCATTTATTCAGGTAGTTGGTGTGATGGTGAAACGTCAACCCTGTGAATATTCATATTCTGTCGTCGAAGTCGATTATCTGGTTGCTTCAGGATGCTTGATTCCTCTGGCAACATTAGATGTTGTAGGTGAAATGCAAGAGGAGCTGTTTATTGATTATGTTGATGTCGAATGGGGGCTGCGCGCAAAACATCTCGGGTTTCAATGTTTTGGTGTATGCGCAGCCACTATGCGCCATAGTCTGGGGGATGCACCAATTAAATTTCTTGGAAAGATGCGTCCATCACGAAAGCCGTTGCGCCATTACTATCTCTTTCGTAATGCCATTTGGCTTTATCGTCAGAGTTGGATTCCTTTCCACTGGAAGTGTGCAGATGGTTGGCGCTTATTTTTAAAATATGTTTTCTATTCGCTATTTGCAAAGCCCAGACTTAAGCACTTAGTTATGATGACCCGTGGGATAATAGATGGAGTGCGGGGCAGGATGGGACCTGCCATTCTAGATTCGGTAGAGGGAGCGTAAGAGCAGAGATTTTCTATGTTGGTAACTTTTTTAATTGTTGTTTTATGATGATGTTATTCAGTTATACGTGCTCATGACTGGAAGGTTCGCGCTTACTGGGATGGTGGTCACGAAAGCTAGGTGCTGATTTTTTGTTATGAATACGTCTCTCTGGCCCAATGTAAGCAACTATCGGTGCGGGATTTCTCCTTTCGTGGCTAATGAGGGTGGCTAAGCTGGGTTTAACGGTAGGCTGTTTTCGGAAAGGTTGTTTTAAGATCTCCTTACCAGCTAGGGTGAGAAACCTTGCCCATACAGTGCTTATGACGATTGCCATTAATGGCGCAGGGTATTGTCGGCGAAAGAACTTGCGATAGAAGCGGATCATGCCGCGATGCATGTGGTAAAGCACGCGTATGGGGTGACCTTTGCTGCAGGCTCCTTTGTAGTGTAGGACATCTACAGTTGGAACGAATACAATTTTCCATCCGGCTTGGCGAAAGCGCATACACCAATCGATGTCCTCGCAGTGCATGAAATAGTTATCATCCAGTAATCCCACTTGTTCTATGGCGTCACGCCTCACCAGCATGAAGGCGCCAGAAATGGCTTCCACAATTTCAGGATGTGACGGCAGCGGTTCTTGATGGAGTAGAAAAGTGCGGAATCTGGGATTATTGGGGAAGAGCTTGTTTAGATGAAGCACACGGACGAAAGTACGCCACGGTGTAGGGACGGCTCGGCGGCAGCCTGGTTGTTCAGTGCCATCAGGGTTACGGATCAGGCAGCCCGCCATCCCGGTATCAGTGTCGGCTTCCATGACGTCGAGCATTTGAGCCAGCGTGTCACGCTGGATGATGCAATCGGGGTTTAGGAGTAAGACATAGTGGCCTTTTGCTCGTTTTAGCGCGACGTTGTTGGCACGGCTGAAACCTAAGTTAGAGCCGTTTGAAATAATATGAACGCGTTCATCCTTGCCGAAGGTCTGATAGATGGCATTCAGACTGCCGTCGGTGGAGCCATTGTCGGCAATCAGAATTTCGACTGGGATGGAAGAGGGAAGGGCTGCTGCTACTGCTTCATGTAACAGCGGACCACCATTGTAATTAACAATGATTATGGATACGGCTGGATTGCGGCTTTCCTGGAGATTGCCTCTCACCGTAGCTCCCTAAGTAGTGCATTTCTGGATGGATCCTTGTTGAAATTTTACAGGGATCTTAATAGGGTAGCAACCTAAGTAAGGGTCAATGTATCAATTGGCAAGGTATTGATGATATGGATGATGAGAGACGACACGCTCTTTATAGACTCACTGATATACGAGCTTTTACCCAATTTAGGTCCAAGCCCCGGGGAAGGGGTTGGAAGGGTGACCTGCCTACCCGCTTAGCTTTATAGCTTTCTTTGTGGATCTACACCGTTTAGCACTGCTAAAGTTCAAGACATTTTGCATATTCGCTTCAGCTCTCGAATGTATGAGAATAGGTGCGGGGTTTAGTGCTATTGTTATCAATCACTTATGAGATCATAGGTTGCTTCAATAAGCCCTAAAGCGAAATCCTGATTGGCTTAAATTTAAGGAGTAACGGAATTAGGTCTGGTTTGTGCTTAGTGGGGCACGGTATATATAGGGACTTGTATTTTAAGTACCATTGATTTTTTGGACAAAAATCACGTTATGAAGAACCCCAATTGCCAGAATGGGTTAGGGAGAACTAAAGCCAATTACATATGAAGTACAGATTGAGTACAAATAACCGCTTTCAGAGAAGTCCATGCAAAGAAATGAAGTTGTAGGCTGACCGGCTGTCCCGGGCTACTCGGGCGACCTATCGTCCATTTTGACGGGGTAAAGTGGTGTTAAATGTCGGGGTGCTGGGGAATGTAAGAATTTATCTAGATGGCAGGCACATGCTGGGGATTCTGCCTAATTCGCCTAGTCGGACCTGGAGTTTTGGCTAGGGTCGGAGTTTACGCTAAATGGCTTAAGAACTATGCGGTGTTTAGCTGCTGGTGCATTTTGCAACAACCCGTTGTAAATACTACGCGCCCTATTAGAAACC
This sequence comes from uncultured Gammaproteobacteria bacterium, assembly GCA_963810615.1. Classification (GTDB taxonomy): domain Bacteria; phylum Pseudomonadota; class Gammaproteobacteria; order DRLM01; family DRLM01; genus JARRQJ01. The sequence goes on from CAWEOA010000007.1 coordinate 375,924, forward strand.
GATAGATAACCTTTATGTTGAATAGCTCTTAAATTACGACAGAGAATAAGAATATAATTACAAGATATCCTTTCTTATAATTCATATTTGTCAATATGTTAGAGGTGTTTCTGATATTATATCGTTGCTGTACACAACCTGCTTCGTTTGAGGGAGGACGGGGGCTGGGATATCAAGATATATGCTTGAAATTCAATGGTACTGTTGTTGCCGTAACGATTAATAAATTCGCTATTGATGCTGGGGCGATCCCGATCGGGGATTGCTTGGAAAATTAATGCATTTGGCCTGAGTGAAAATATTGAATGCACTTCCGCAAAAGAAGCATATGAGATTCTCTAGGAAATAGAGTATCAGTGTGCTGATTCAACATAGTGTTATTTATTTCTTTTCGCGTGCTTTGCCAGGCGTCGTTAATCTGCTCGCGTTGGTACTTTATACCCATTTACTGAATCCCGAGGAATATGGCCGATACGCATTGGTGATATATGGCGTTGGATTGGTCAACACCTTGCTCTATTGGTGGTTGCGTTTAGGCTTAATCCGGTTTGCGCCTCGCTACATAGAGGACCAAGCGGTCTTTTTGGCAGCCCTGCTGAGAGGCTTTGTCTTGGTCGGAGGGGTATCTGCCATTATCGCTGCCGCTTCGTTTGTGCTTATCAAAGATGCTCAGCTGCGTTTATTCATAAGTTTCTCGACCCTGCTGTTATGGGGCACTGCCTGGTTTGAGGTTAATCTTGAGCTGATACGCAGTCGATTTTCGCCTATATATTTCGGGGCATTGTCTTTTGTGCGTGCCGTGATTGCATTGGTGGTGGGCGGTGGGTTGGTTTGGGCTGGGTACTCTGTTTGGGGGCTTTTGTTTGGGGTACTTGTTTCTGTGCTGCTCCCGGGTGTCTGGGAGTATTTTAAGTCCTGGCGCGGGATAAATATACGGCGTATCGACTACGCTCTTCTTCGGGAGCTATTTATTTATGGCTTACCTCTGGTCGGTGTATTCGGTATGGAGTATGTGGTTAGCAGTTCGGATCGCTTCATGCTGGGATGGTTGATGGATACCGCCGCAACCGGGACTTATTCCGCCGCTTATGATTTGACTAATCAATCCTTAACACTCGCTATGAGCGTTGTTTATCTGGCGGGGTATCCGCTTATCGTGAAGACCTTGGAAGCGGAGGGGGTGTTACCTACTCAACGCCTCCTGTCCAGGTATTTAGGTATTTTCCTGGCGATAGCGCTTCCGGCCACGATTATTGTTGCTGTTCTGGCTAAGGGTATCTCCGGGACACTTCTTGGTAGCCGGTTTCACGAGGATGCCGTTGGGGTCATGCCGTGGGTGGCGATGGGGACTTTATTCGCGGCCCTGAAAGCCTATTATTTTGATATCGCGTTCCAACTTTCCAGACGCACCTCCAGGCAAATTCTGGTAATAGCCTTTCCCGCTCTGCTCAATGTCTTGTTGAACCTGTGGTGGATCCCGCGTATGGGCGTGGTGGGCGCCGCCTATGCCACTTTTGCCGCTTATGTTTGTGCCGCAGTGATGAGCTGGCGCTTGGGCAAGCGGGAGTTTGTGATGCCGGTATTGAGCCGGGATGTTATTGGTGTTTTCTCATCGGCGGCGGTAATGGCCGTTGTGGCGATTATATTGCTGAATAAGTATGATCAGGTCGGAATTTTTAATTGGGTTTCCATGGCAGTTATATTGGTCGGAGTGTACGGAGGCATGGTATTGCTACTGAATATCGGCGAGGTGCGTACCTGGTTGGTTCTCAGGGCGAGGGCATTTTTCAACCGGGGTACAGGCTTGTGAACGAGGGAAATAACTATTCAAGCGGGAATGAAGACGTGATGCCTTTCAATGATAAATCAGGCGTCCTGTCGGGACTTAACGATAGATCATCGGTCATTCTCGAATTGGGTTGCGGAAGCCGGAAGCAGGTAAAGGATGCGATTGGCATCGATCAATTCGATCATGCTTGCGTTGATATTGTGGGGGACATGATGACTGTGCTCAGTCGTTTCCCCGATCAGTCTGTCGATGCAGTTCACTCTTTCCATTTTTTAGAGCATGTAGAGGATCTCAAGGGTTTACTTAAGGAGATTGTGCGTATTCTAAAGAAAGGTGGCGATCTTGAGGTGGTGGTCCCCCATTTTTCCAGTCCATATTTCTATTCCGATGCGACGCATCGCTCATTTTTTGGTTTGTATTCTTTTGATTATTTCGCGATGAAGACTGTGCTTTCGCGAAAGGTTCCAACCTATGGCGAACCGTTGGAACTAGAAATTCTGAAGATAGACCTGGTGTTCAAGTCGCCGCGGCCGTTTTATGGGCGGTATGCCATTAAGAAGTTGTTGGGTGGCGTCTTTAATTCCTGTAACTATATGCGGGAGCTCTATGAGGAGAATTTTTGTTACATCTTTCCTTGCTATGAGATTCGCTACCAATTGCGTCGCAACGCCGTGCCTCTATGAAGGTCTTGTTACTGTCGCGCTACGGCCAACTGGGGGCGAGTAGCCGGTTGCGATATTTTCAGTATATTCCATGTCTGAAATCCCAAGGCGTTGATGTTGAGCCAGCCGTGCTCTTCGATGACGGTTACGTCGCTGGTCTTATGCGTAACGGGCGACGCTCCTTGGTCGCACTCATGACGGCCTATCTGCGCCGCTTCCGGCAGCTGTTACGACTGAAGAATTACGATTTGATATGGATTGAATATGAGGCGCTACCCTGGCTTCCATATTGGGTTGAAAGGCTATTCTTGAAGGCGCATCTTCCCTATGTCGTCGAGTATGATGATGCAATCTTTCATCGTTATGATCTGCACGCCAGCGCTTGGGTGAGGCGCTTGCTGGGAAATAAGATCCCGGATCTGATGAAGCGCTCGAGATTGGTGATCGTAGGTAACGACTATCTTGCAGCACGTGCGGAGCGAGCCGGCGCGGCGCGTATTGTACAAATCCCTACTGCGATTGATTTAGATCGCTATATTCCAGAGACCAAGGATGATGATGACTTCATAGTCGGATGGATAGGGAGCCCGATTACAGCCCCTTATCTGGATATGATAAAACCGGCACTTATTCGTTTAGCCGCATCCGGTCCATTGAAATTCCATGTGATCGGTGCGGAGGCTCCACAATGGTCAGGTGTAGATGTCATATCCATACCCTGGTCAGAGGAGACCGAGGCGCTTCAAATAAATAAATTCGATGTGGGCGTGATGCCCTTGCCCGATGAGCCTTGGGAGCGGGGAAAATGCGGCTATAAGCTCATTCAATTTATGGCGTGCGGCAAGCCGGTGGTGGCCTCACCGGTTGGAGCCAATTCGGCAATCATTGAATCGGGTGTGGAGGGTTTTCTCGCCGCTAGTGTCGAGGATTGGGTAAATCACTTGCAGAAACTTCGGGATGATAAGGTGCTGCGCGAGACCCTGGGCCGAGCCGGGCGTGCCAAGGTGGAAAAGGGCTATTGCATACAAGTGATTGCCCCACGCTTGGTCGCGGTATTGCGGCAGGTGCTCGAGAGATGAAGCAAATTGAAAGGGAGTATTACTCCCCTCACCCCAGCCCTCTACCCTAAAGGGCATAAATCCCTGAGGGAGAGGGTGATTAAGAATGATCCTCTCCCTCAGGGGAAAGGGAGGATAAGGATGATCCTCGCCCGGAGAGATAGGGGAGAAATGGGTGGGTTCTCTCGGTAGGAAAGTGGCTAAAGGCGCATCGAAGGGAATTGTGATCTGCCGGTGGTGGTTGGTGTTATCGATATTTGTATGAGGTAGTGGTGATGCGATGTGCGGTATAGCGGGTTTTTTCGGCATGAGTGACGGTGGCGCGGAGGGTGCGCGCGCGGCTGTCACCGCTATGGCCAATACGCTGATTCATCGCGGCCCCGACGACGGCGGGGTGTGGGTGGATACGGCTGCCGGCATTGCTTTGGGGCATCGGCGCTTGTCTATTCTCGATTTGTCGCCGGAGGGTCACCAGCCTATGGCGTCGGCGTCGGGGCGTTATGTGATCGCCTTTAACGGGGAAATTTATAATTTTCGGGAGTTGCGGGGGGAGATTGAAAAATCTTTAAACTCCCCTCACCCCAGCCCTCTCCCTGGGGGAGAGGGGGATAAGAAAAGGCCTCTCCCTGGGGGAGAGGGAACGAAAGGGCAAGCCTTTTCAGTGGGAGAGGGGATGCGTTGGCGGGGGCATTCCGATACCGAGGTGATGCTGGCGGGGTTTGAGTGTTGGGGAGTCGAAGCCGCGTTGAAGAAATTCGTCGGCATGTTTGCCTTTGCCGTGTGGGATCGCGAGGAACGGCGGCTCTATCTGGCACGCGATCGTTTGGGTGAAAAGCCGCTGTACTATGGGTGGATGGGCAAGACGCTGCTGTTCGCGTCGGAGCTGAAGGCGCTGCGCGTGCATCCGGCGTGGCGGGGTGAGATCAATCGCGATGCCATGGCGGCGTACATGCGCCACAATTACATCCCCGCGCCATACTCCATCTATCAGGGCATCCATAAATTGCAGCCCGGTTGCTTTCTGAGTATCGCCGAGAAGGACGCGGGGAATGCCGGCGGATTTTCACCCGAGGCCTCTGATAATGCGCTGCGCGCTCCACGACCTTACTGGTCGGCGAAGGCCGTCGCGGAACGCGGTGTCCGTGATTTATTACATATGACGGATGATGAGGCGGTTGTGCGATTGGATGAGCTGCTGCGTGGTGCCGTTGCGCAGCAAATGGTGGCGGATGTCCCGCTGGGCGCCTTTCTCTCCGGCGGTATCGATTCCACGACGGTCGTCGCCTTGATGCAGGCCCAGAGCACGCGACCGGTCAAGACCTTCACCATCGGTTTTAACGAGGCCGGCTTCAACGAAGCGGAGCACGCCAAGGCGGTCGCCCGGCATCTGGGTACGGAGCATACCGAGCTGTATGTGTCACCGGAGGAGGCGATGGCGGTGATCCCAAAGCTGCCGGCCCTGTATGACGAACCGTTCGCCGATTCGTCGCAGATACCGACCTTCCTGGTGGCGCAACTGGCGCGCCAACATGTCACGGTGGCCTTGTCCGGTGACGGCGGGGACGAGTTGTTCGGTGGTTATAATCGATATTTCTGGGGGCGTAATCTGTGGCGGCGCTTTGGTTGGATGCCGCGCGGTGTGCGGCACATGGCGGCGGCGGGGATGACCATGATCTCGCCCGGCAGCTGGGATCGGATGTTCGCCGGCCTGGGGCCGCTGTTGCCCTCAGCATTGCGACAAGCGCAGGCCGGTGACAAGCTGCACAAACTGGCCAAGATCCTCAGCGTGCGGGATCCGGAAGAGATGTATCTGGGTCTGGTGTCGCACTGGCCCGATCCCGAGCAAGTGGTAAAACAGGCACGCGAACCGCGTACCTTACTCGGCGCTGCTGTGGGCCGCGCGGCCTTGCGGGATTTTACGCAACGCATGATGTATCTCGATACTGTGACTTATCTGCCCGATGATATTCTGGTCAAGGTCGACCGCGCCGCCATGGGTGTGAGCCTGGAGACGCGGGTGCCGCTGCTGGATCATCGCGTGGTGGAATTTGCGTGGCGCGTGCCCTTGGCGATGAAGATCCGAGACGGTCAGGGCAAGTGGTTATTGCGCCAGGTGCTGCACCGTTATGTGCCTCAGAAATTGGTGGAACGCCCTAAGATGGGTTTCGGCGTGCCCATCGATAGTTGGTTGCGCGGACCCTTGCGCGACTGGGCTGAAAGCTTGCTTGATGAGGGCCGTTTGAAGCGGGAAGGTTTTTTCGAACCGGCGCCGATCCGGAAGTTATGGGGTGAGCATTTATCCGGCGCGCGCAATTGGCAATATCATTTGTGGGATGTGTTGATGTTTCAGGCGTGGATGGAGGAATCGCAGTCCTGACTATACTTGACTCCACCCCCATCCCAACCTTCCCCCTGAGGGGGAAGGGGTTGAAAGATAGCTTCGCGGCTTTTCCTGCTGCTAAGCAGTAAGAAGGAGAGTGCCCTCCCCTTCAAGGGGAGGGTCAGGGAGGGGATGGGGTTGCTTATGTGAGAGGATGTATCAACAAGCATGCTTTCCCGTCAAATAGTAGAGGATGAATGTGGAATAGGTTCAGTGGACCTTTTTCCCGACGAGCGAGTGCGATGAATTATTTGCGCCCCGGCGGGAACCAGGGAGGGGATGGGGTTACCGTCATGAAGGGACAAACCAATAAGAAAATCCTCGGGAACAGATTGCAGCGGGTTTTGCGCGGCAATATGACGGATGCCGAGCAGCTACTTTGGCGGCATTTGCGTAGAGGTCAAATGAACGGGTTTAAATTCCGCAGGCAACATCCGTTTGGAGATTACGTTTTGGATTTTGTGTGCCTGGAAGCGAAATTGATTGTTGAGGTGGACGGTGGCCAGCATGTTGCCAATGAGGCAGAGGATGCAAAACGCACCGCAGTTTTGAACAAGGCCGGGTTTCGAGTGTTGCGTTTCTGGAATCATGAGGTGATGGGGGAATTGGAAAAAGTGCAGGATGCGATATGGAATGCGTTGCATACCCCATCCCCCTCCTAAAGCCCCAAGGAGGAAGAAACCCCATCCCCTCCCTGGCCCTCCCCTTGAAGGGGAGGGAATTCTTAGTGCTATTGTTCGGAGATAGGCGATTAGTAGGTATTTTTTGCTCCTTCCCCCTCAGGGGGAAGGTTGGGATGGGGGTGGGGTTGTCTGAGTGATATATGCTGATACACACAAGAAGATACTGTTCGTCGTCAACGACGCTCCGTTCTTTATATCTCATCGTCTGCCGCTGGCCTTGGCGGCGCGTGATGCGGGCTATGAGGTGCATGTCGCCACGCCGGACTCGCCGCTGAGCGCTGCGATCCAAAAGCATGGCTTGCACTTTCACGCCATTCCGCTGCATCGTTCCAATACTCGCTTGTGGAAAGAGCTGAAAAGTTTTCGCGCGCTGTTGGCCTTGTATCGTCGCCTGCAGCCGGATTTGGTGCACCATGTGACAATCAAGCCGGTATTGTATGGCGGTGTGGCGGCCCGGCTTGCCAAGGTGCCGGCGGTGGTTTACGCCGTTCCGGGTCTCGGGCATGTGTTCGTGCAGGACGGGATTAAGGCCAAATTGCTCAGAGCCGTGGTAAAACGGGTTTACGGCTATGTGTTCAGGCATCCCCATGCCAAGATCATTTTCCAAAATCCGGATGATCAGTCTTTGCTGCTGCAGGCGCAACTTCTGAGTGCGGATGATGTGATTTTGATTCGTGGCTCAGGGGTGGATATGAATATCTTCACTCCTCAACCGGAAGCGTCCGGTACGCCGGTGGTGGTATTGGCCGCGCGTATGTTGTGGGAGAAGGGAGTAGGGGAGTTCGTGGATGCCGCCCGGCAGTTGCGCGAGCAAAAGATCGAGGCGCGTTTCATATTGGCGGGTGAAAGCGACCCGGGGAATCCCAGCGCGGTGCCGGTATGGCAATTAGAGCAATGGCATGACAGCGGGGTGGTGGAATGGTTGGGGGCGTGTGATGACATGGCGCGGATATTCGCGGAGGCGCATGTGGTATGCCTGCCGTCCTATCGCGAAGGATTGCCCAAGGTCTTGATCGAGGCCGCGGCCTGCGGACGGCCTATCGTTACCACCGATGTGCCCGGGTGCCGGGAAGTGGTGCGCCACGAAGAGAACGGATTATTAGTGCCGGTACGCAATCCCACGGCGCTGGCGGCGGCCTTGCGGCGGCTGATCACCTCGCCAGTGTTGCGCCAGTTCCTGGGTCAGCGCGGCCGGGAAATCGCCGAGACCGAGTTTGCATTGGAAAAGGTGGTGGAGCAGACCCTGGCGATCTATAAAGAGATGTTGTCCGATGAGGCGGTCTCTTGAATTCCCTCCTCTTCAAGGGGGTGAGGCGGAGTGGGGAAAAGGTCCAGTGGACCTTTTCCCCGCCGAACGGGTGCATGGTTTTTCTTGCACCCCGGCGGGTTATATGGGGTGGGGATGGTGAGCACCCCATCCCCCTCCCGCCCTCCCCCTTGAAGGGGGAGGAGAAAATTCTTTACTCCCAGCGCATCTTTAAGAAGGGGGAGGAGTAGTTGCTCTTGGTACAGGGTGGGATGAAAATCGACTTCTCGTTAATCCCCCCCCTGAAGAGGGAGGATAATTTTTTCATCGAGCACTCGCTGGAAGAGAAGCGGAATAATTCAGTACTTGCGCGGATAAGGGATATAATTTTCGCTCGCTGAGGCGATGAAGGGATCGTGTTTGACGGTGAATGAGGAGAGAGGGAGGGGGCGTACCGTGCTGGTGACCGGCGCCACCGGTTTTGTCGGCCGCCATGTCTGTGCCTATTTACACGCAGCGGGTTATCGCGTGCGCGTCGCAGTGCGTGCCGCCGCTGCCTTGCCGACGGCTTGGGAACAGGCGATTGTCGGCGAGATTGGGTCTGGACACGGTGTGGGATGCGGCGCTTGATGGTGTGGAGTTCATAGTGCACTTGGCGTCGCACTCGCCGGTGGCGGGAGCGAGCGACGCAGACACTGCCGCGGCGTATCGACGCGTGAACGTTGCCGGCAGTGAACGACTGGCCCGCGCCGCGCTTGCCGCCGGAGTGAAGCGGCTGGTCTATGTCAGCACCATCAAGGTCAACGGTGAAGCCACGCCGATAGATGCCCCGTTTACCACGGAGACGCCGCCTCAGCCTGAAGATGTGTACGGAGAGAGTAAATGGCAGGCGGAGCAGATATTGCGGGAACTCGGCGCCAGTTCTGGATTGGAAGTAGTGATTCTGCGCGCGCCCTTGGTGTACGGTCCGGGCGTGCGGGCCAATTTTCTCGCCCTGCTGCGCCTGGTGGAGCGGAACTTGCCCGTGCCCTTGGGACTTGTCCACAATCGGCGCAGCATGCTGTTTGTGAACAATCTCGCCGATGCCATCAGTCATTGTCTGACTGCGCCGCAGGCGAGCGGTCAGACCTATCTGGTCAGTGACGATATGGATGTCTCTACGCCGGAGCTGGTGGCGCGTCTCGCCGTGCAACTGGGTCGCAAACCGCATTGCTGGCCGGTGCCGGTTTCATTGCTGCGCGGTGTGGGAAAGCTGCTGGGAAAAAGTGCGGCGATCGACAGAATTACCGGTTCGCTGGTGGTCGATCCCGCCAAGCTGCGCGAGCAGCTGCACTGGGCGCCGCCCTTTACGCTCGATGAAGGTTTGCGCGAGACCGTGCAATGGTATCTCGCCGAGCGCCGTAAGTGAGTATGGCGGACCATTACCCTGGTACCGTCATCACCGCGGTGTTGTTGACGGCCTACATAATCGCGGTGCTGCTCACCGGCGTGTCACGTCGCTATGCCTTGCGCCGTTCCCTGCTGGATATTCCCAATGACCGCAGTTCCCATAGCGTGCCGACGCCGCGCGGCGGCGGCTTGGCGATCGCCGTGACCCTGGTCGTCGGTCTGGCGGTATTGGGCTTATTGGGTGTGGTGCCGGCCAGACTGGTATGGGCGCTGCTCGGCGGCGGCACGCTGGTGGCGGGCATAGGCTGGTTGGACGATCATCGTCACGTGCCGCCGCGCTGGCGGGCGGCGGTGCATGTGCTGGCGGCGCTGTGGGCGGTGTATTGCCTGGGCGGACTTGCCGAAATCGCGCTGGGAGGGCGCGGCTGGCACCTCGGTTTTCTGGGTTCGCTGCTGGCGGTGGTTGCGATCGTGTGGCTGATCAATCTGTATAACTTCATGGACGGCATCGACGGTCTGGCGGGCTTGGAGGCCGTGATCACCGGACTGGGTGCCGCGGCCCTGGCCTGGTGGGGCGGCGCTCCCGGCCTGGCAGCGGCGGCGGCCCTGGTGGCGCTGAGCAGCGGCGGGTTCTTATGGTGGAATTGGCCGCCGGCCAAAATCTTCATGGGGGATGTGGGCAGTGGTTTGCTCGGTTATTGCTTTGCGGTGCTGGCCCTGGCCGGTGAAAAAGCGGGCGCAGTGCCGGGCGTGGTGTGGTTGATCTTGCTGGCGGTTTTTGTCCTGGATGCCACATTCACCTTAATTTCCCGGGTATTACGCGGCGAGCAATGGTATACTGCCCATCGCAGTCACGCCTATCAGCGCGGAGTGCAGCTGGGTTATTCCCATCGCCGGATTACCATGACGGTGGGAGGAATCAATATCTTGATATTGCTTCCGCTGGCGGTCGCGGCCGTTGCCTACCCGATGACTCAGCCATGGATCGTAGTGGGATTACTGTTGGCGGCATGGATAGTGTGGAAGGCTGTGCAAGACAGATATAGGGACTCCACGCAGGGAAAATAATCGTTACGCAATGAATGTACTCAACCGTCGTCTGGCCATCATCTTCCATGATCTGCTCATGGTGGCGCTGGCGTGGTTGCTCGCTTACCTGATCCGTTACAACTTCAATCTCGATCTTGATCAGTGGCCCGTACTGGGTCAAAGCCTCGCCATGGTGGTCGTGATCCAGGGCCTGGTGTCATGGCGCTTCGGACTATACCGCGGCGTATGGCGTTTCGCCAGCATCCCCGATCTGTGGAATATCATTCGCGCGGTGTTCCTCGGCGCCCTGGCCGCCAGCCTGGCCTTGTTCCTGTTCAACCGCCTGCAGAACATCCCGCGCTCGACCCTGCTGTTGTATCCCTTGCTGGCGACCTTTCTGCTCGGTGCGCCGCGCGCCTTATATCGGATGTGGAAGGATCACGGCCTCAGCTTTCAAAAGGAGGGGGTGCGCAAGCATGTACTGATCATCGGCGCCGGACGCGCCGGCGAGATGCTGGCACGCGACATGCGCCGCGACGATGAGCATGTGCCGGTGGGCTTCCTCGACGATCAGGCGAATTTGCGCGGTGCCAAGGTGCATGGGCTGCCGGTCCTGGGGCGTATCGATGACCTGCCCAAAGTTGTCGCCGCCCTGGCGGTGGACGTGGTGATCATCGCCATCCCCTCGGCGAACGCCGAGCAGATGCGGCGCGTGGTGGAAAGCTGCGAGCACGCCGGGGTCATGTTCCGTACCCTGCCGCGTCTGGGCAGCATGTTTTCCGCGCAGCCGACCATGCGCGAGGTGCGCGAGGTGGCCATCGAGGATCTGCTGGGACGGGAGCAGATCTCGCTGGATTGGCGGCGCATCAGCGATGCCCTGGCCGGCAAGACCGTGCTGGTGACCGGCGCCGGCGGTTCAATCGGTTCGGAGTTGTGCCGTCAGATCGCCCGTCTGGGTCCGAGTAAGCTGATCGCCTTCGAACGCAGCGAGTTCAATCTCTACAGTATCGAACTGGAGTTGCGGCGCAGTTCCCCCGAATTGAACCTGGCGGCGCAGTTGGGTGATGTGACCGATCAGGTCGCCGTGGACCATGTGCTGAACACCCACCGGCCCCAGGTGGTCTTTCATGCCGCGGCCTTCAAGCACGTGCCCCTGTTGCAGGGCCAACCCCGCGAGGCGGTGCGCAACAATGTGCTGGGGACCCGCACCATGGTGCTGGCTGCGGAAAGGAGCGGCTGCGAGACCTTTGTCATGATCTCCACCGACAAGGCGGTCAAGCCCACCAATGTCATGGGCGCGACCAAGCGGGTGGCGGAGCTGTTGTGTCAGGCCTTGAGCCGTCGCTCCGCCCTGCGTTTGATCACGGTGCGTTTCGGCAATGTATTGGGATCGGCGGGCAGTGTGGTGCCGCTGTTTCAGAAACAGATCGCAGCCGGCGGTCCGGTGACCGTGACCCATCCCGAGATCACCCGCTACTTCATGACCATTCCCGAGGCCTGTCAATTGATCATGCAGGCGGGGGTGATGGGTAAAGGCGGCGAGATCTTCGTGCTGGATATGGGTGAGCCGGTGAAGATCGCCTATCTGGCGGAGCAGATGATTCGCCTGTCCGGCAAAGTGCCGGGCAAGGACATCAAGGTGGAGTTTACGGGCTTGCGGCCCGGCGAGAAATTATACGAGGAGTTGTTCTACGAACAGGAACGGCTCAATCCCACCGGACATAATAAGATCCTGCTGGCTCAATCCGCGACGGCGGATTGGGAGCGCTTGACGCGCCTGGTGGATGCCCTGGGGGACGCCGGCGAGCGCTATGACGAGGATGCCTTGCGCCTGTTATTGCGCGAGCTGGTTCCGGAAATGATCGAAGCCGAGGACAAAGTGCGTCCGACGGCGGAAAGCGACGATAGCAATGTCGTCATATTGAACAGGTATAACGCATGACTATGAAATTACGCAAAGCAGTGTTTCCCGTGGCGGGAATGGGTACCCGTTTTCTGCCGGCGACCAAGGCCAATCCCAAGGAGATGATGCCGGTGGTCGACAAGCCGCTGATCCAATATGCAGCGGAAGAGGCCATCGCCGCGGGTATCACCGAGTTGATCTTCGTCACCAGCAGCAGCAAGCGCGCTATCGAAGATCACTTCGACAAGAATTACGAGATGGAAGACAAACTAGAGCGTAACGGCAAGCAGGAACTGTTGTCGATCGTGCGTAATGTGGTGCCGGAAGGCGTGTCCTGTATCTATATCCGTCAAGCCGAGGCCTTGGGCTTGGGGCATGCGGTGCTGTGCGCCAAGCCGGTGGTGGGCAACGAACCGTTTGCGGTGATCCTTGCGGATGACTTGATCTACGGCGACGGCCGTTGTTGCCTGACGCAGATGCTGGAGGTGTTCACTACCCATCAGTGCAGCGTCCTGGGTGCGGAGGAGATCGACCACTCCGAGACCGACAAATACGGTATTTGCAAGATCGCTCGTCTGAACGAGCGGGAAGGCGTGCTGGAGGGCATCGTCGAAAAGCCCAAGCCGGACGAGGCGCCTTCCAACCTGGCGGTGGTGGGGCGCTATATCCTCACGCCGCGGATCTTCGACATGTTGGAAGAAACCCCTCATGGGGCGGGTGGCGAGATCCAATTGACCGACGCCATCGCCGCCCTCCTGGCGGAAGAACGGGTGATGAGCTATCAGTTCGCCGGCAAGCGTTACGATTGTGGCGACAAACTGGGTTATCTGGAAGCTACCGTGGAATACGCCTTGCGTCACCCGACCTTGAAGGATTCGTTCAGCACGTATCTGCAGGGCTTGCTGGGATCACGCTTTTCCCAGTAACAGTGTGAGTCGCGCAGCACAGGGGGTATTTAGACAGCTAACCTTCGGCATAGCCGGGGGATTTAAAGCGCTTAGATCTGTGCGGCGGTCGTAGAGAGGAAGTCGACGATTCCGATTTCCCCCCTCAAGGGGAGGGTTAGGGTGGGGATGGTGTTTATTTACTACCGCCAAGCATCCCATCCCCCTCCCAATTGCCCCCTCGCTACGCACTCTCTCCCTTGAAGGGGGGGGAGAAGATTCTTTAGAGGCGCGAAAGCACGAAAACTTTTAAGTTCAGCCTTCCAAGGCGGCTTATCACCCCAGTGGCTGCGTTCCTCGCTTCGCTCTCTACGGGGAGAGATTTCTTAGTTCAACGGCGCGTTTTTTCCATGTTTCAGTTACACTTCCCCCATGAACTTTCCCACCATAGAAAGCTTTATCGGCAACACGCCGCTGGTGCAGCTGCAACGCCTGCCCGGGCAGACCACCAACACCGTACTGGTCAAGCTGGAAGGTAATAACCCCGCCGGTTCGGTGAAGGATAGACCGGCGCTGAACATGATACGTAGCGCCGAACAGCGGGGCGCCATTCAACCCGGCGATACCTTGATCGAGCCCACCAGCGGCAATACCGGTATCGCCCTGGCCATGGCCGCCGCCATCAAGGGTTACCGCATGGTGTTGATCATGCCCGAACACATGAGCGCGGAGCGGCGCGCGGGCATGAAGGCCTACGGCGCGGAGATCATCCTCACGCCCAAGGACGGCGGCATGGAAGCGGCCATCGATCTCGCCCGGCGCATGGAGAGCGAAGGGGAGGGCAAGGTGCTCAATCAATTCGCCAATCCCGACAATCCCGATGCTCATTACGCGGGGACTGGTCCGGAAATCTGGCGCGATACCGATGGCAAGATCACCCACTTCGTGAGCGCCATGGGCACCACCGGCACCATCATGGGGACCTCACGCTTTCTCAAGGAACGCAATCCCGATATCCAGGTCGTCGGCGTCCATCCCGCGGAAGGTGCGCAGATCCCCGGCATCCGCCGCTGGCCCGAGGAATACCTGCCCAAGATCTACGAACCGGCGCGGGTGGACCGTATCCTGGAAGTCACGCAACAGCAGGCGGAAGACACCACGCGCCAGCTGGCTGCGCAGGAAGGTATCTTCGCCGGCATCTCGTCCGGCGGGGCGGTGCATGCGGCCTTGCGCATCTCCCATGAAGTGCGCCATGCACTGATCGTCGCGATCATCTGTGACCGCGGGGATCGGTATTTGTCGACAGGGGTGTTTGCGGGATAAGAGTGGTGGTGATGATTTGATAGGGTTGGTTCTGCAATGGCAAAGCTTATCGAAACGCCTCTCTGCTGTAGGGGGAGGGGATGTATTAACATCTAAAGGATGATTTACACCCCCTCATCCTGTCCTTCTCCCTGAGGGAGAAGGGACGTGAAATAAGCATTGACGCTGTGGTCTGATGTAGTCACGTTACATACCTCTCTCTCAGGGAGGTGAGGCGGAGGAAGAAAAGATTCATCCCCTTAGAAAGGGCACACACTGTTTTGGCGTGCTCCGGTGAGAATAACTGGGGTGAGGTCATGTATTAACATCTAAGGGATGATTTGAACCCCCTCATCCTGTCCTTCTCCCTGGGGGAGAAGGAACGTGAAATAGGCATTGACGCCGTGGTCTGATGTAGTCACGTTACATATCCCTCTCCCTAAGGGAGAGGGATATAGCAATTGCTTTGAAGGATGAATGGGGCTCCTCTCATCCTGTCGGCTGTGCCCCCTCGCTTCGCTCTCCCCAGAGGGAGAAGGGACGTACGAACGAGTATTGTAGGTATTTCGCGAATTTGATGGTTAAGGATGACCATGAAAGAGCGTGCAAGATGCTTGCGAAAAAGACAAACTGACGCAGAGCGGCTATTGTGGTACAGGCTGCGGAGTCGCCAGCTTGCCCGATTCAAATTTCGCAGACAGCAAGTGATGGGCGCCTATATTGTCGATTTTATTTGTTTGGAACCTAAGCTCATTATCGAACTTGATGGGGGGCAGCATAATTGGCGAATCGCTTATGATGCTGAGAGGTCTAAATATTTAAACAGGCTTGGGTTCAAGGTGTTGAGATTCTGGAATAATGATGTATTGCAAGATATCGACGCTGTATTGGAGTTCATACGGCTCGAGTTGATTAAGTCCCCTCTCCCTCCGGGAGAGGGCCAGGGTGAGGGGGGTAAATATCTACAATGAACGTACTAGTCTTTGACATTGAAACCATCCCCGACGTAGACGGTGGCCGTCGTCTCTACGATCTCGATGGATTGTCCGACAAGGAAGTGGCCGACGTCATGCATCACATGCGGCGTCAGGAAACCGGTGACAGCGATTTCCTGCGTCTGCATTTGCATCGAGTGGTGGCGATCTCGGCGGTGATGCGCAGTAGCGATGCCTTGAAGGTGTGGTCCCTGGGTGAACCTGATGAACCGGAACAACAACTCATTCAACGCTTCTTCGACGGCCTGGATAAATACGTGCCGACACTGGTGTCGTGGAACGGCAGCGGCTTCGATTTGCCGGTGTTGCACTATCGCGCGCTGTTGCACGGGGTGTCGGCGCCGCGTTATTGGGATGTGGGCGAGCATGACCGCGATTTCAAGTGGAGCAATTACCTGAGCCGTTATCACTGGCGGCATATCGATCTGATGGATGTGCTGGCCGGATTTCAACCCCGCGCCAATGCGCCTCTAGATCAGATCGCCAGCCTGTTGGGTTTTCCCGGCAAGATGGGGATGAGCGGCGCCAAGGTGTGGGACAACTATCTGGCCGGCGACATCGCCGGTATCCGCAATTATTGCGAGACCGATGTGCTCAATACCTATCTGGTATATCTGCGCTTCGAATTGATGCGCGGCAATCTTAGTCAGCAAGGCTATCAGCAGGAATGCCAAAAGGTCCGCGATATGCTGGTCGCCGGGGATAAACCCCACCTGCGTGAATTTCTGGAGGCGTGGGGGTAGTGAAGCCGCTGCATAGGGAAGTACACATTTCTATTAGTCTGATTAATGGAGCATCGTCATTTCGAACGTTAGCGAGAAATCTTGTGCCATCAACTCAAAATATCAAAAGCTAATCGCTAATCGCTGAGTACCAATTCATGTCCCGCCGTAACCGTAAAGAATTACCCGCCGAACCCGTGCGCACCAGCATCGACTCCCTGGCGCATGACGGCCGTGGTGTGGCCCATATTGACGGCAAGGCAACCTTTGTCGAGGCCGCCTTGCCCGGGGAAGAGGTGTTGTTCGTATACCGCAAGCGCCATCGGCGCTATGACGAAGGCGAAGCGATCGAGATCATTACGCCATCGCCGCAACGGGTGATGCCGCGTTGCCCGCATTTCACCGTGTGCGGAGGCTGCAGCCTGCAGCATGTCGCTCCCGAGGCGCAGATACATATGAAAGAGGAAATACTGCTGGAGAATCTGCGGCGCATTGGCGATGTCATGCCGGCGGAAGTCATGCCGCCCTTGACCGGACCGCATTGGGCGTACCGGCGGCGGGCACGGCTCGGCGCCAAGTATGTAGACAAGAAGCAGGCGATGCTGGTGGGCTTCCGCGAACGGCGCAGCGCCTACCTGGCGGATATCGGTCGCTGCGAAATATTGCATCCCGGTGTAGGCGAGCACTTGCTGGAATTACGCGTCTTGTTGAGCGGCCTGCAGGCCTATAAACACATTCCGCAAATCGAAGTGGCGGCCGGCGATGATGTAGTCGCCTTGGTGTTTCGCCATCTCGAACCCTTATCGGATTCGGATCGCAGCGCCTTGCGAGATTTCGGCGAGCGCAAAGGTTTTTATATTTATCTGCAATCCGGCGGCCCCGACAGTGTCGTCGCCCTGTGGCCGCAAGATCCGCATCTTACATACAGCTTGCCGGACTTTGAGCTGACCCTGGAATTTCTGCCTACCGATTTCACCCAGGTCAACGGGGAGATGAATCGCCACATGGTGGCGCAAGCCATGTCCTTGCTGGACCCGGGTCCGCAGGAGCGGGTGCTGGATCTGTTCTGCGGTTTGGGGAATTTCACGCTGCCCATCGCGCGGCGCGCAGGCAGCGTGGTCGGTGTGGAAGGCGATGCCAAGCTGGTACAGCGCGCCCGCGATAACGCCGTCCGCAACGCCATCGTCAATGCCGAATTCCACACCGCCGATCTGGCAACACCGGATGCTCCCTGGCCGTGGATGGACGGCGGTTTCGACAAGGTCCTGCTCGATCCGCCGCGCACCGGCGCCCTGGACGCGGTGCGACGCATCGGACCTTTGCACGCCTCACGCATCGTCTACGTGTCGTGCAATCCCGCCACCTTCGCCCGCGATGCCGCGGAACTGGTGCACGAACACGGCTATCGCCTGTTGCGCGCCGGTGTCATGGACATGTTTCCGCATACCACGCATGTGGAGTGTATGGCGCTGTTTGAGAGATAGGCTTGCGCCATCGCTATGTAGATGCTCAGTGAGCATCCCTTATGCATAAATCTGAGAATATATTGAGGAATATTGTATAAGTGTTAGAAAATATAATATTTTCTTGCAACGTTGCGCGAGTGGAAAGAGGCGTACGGGGTAAAGATCTATGCATATTGCCTGATGACGAATCACATTCATCTGATCCTGGAGCCGCCTGAGGACGTGGCGATGCCTGGGAAGCTGATGAAACGGTCAGCGCTATGCCAACAGGCTTGAAGGACGTCGGGGAACGCTATGTGAGAGCCGCTATAAATCCGGCGTTATCCATGTGGACAATTATCTCTTGGCTTGTTGCCGCTATGTCGAGTTGAATCCTGTTCGCGCCCGCATGGGTGACAGGTCGGAAAAATATCGATGGTCGAGTTGTCGAGCTCGAATTGAGGAGCCAGGCCATGGCTGGACTGATAATAATCCAAGCTATACGGCACTAGGAAACACCGAAGATGAACGTCGGCGGCGATATATGAGATTTGTGGAAGATGCCATACCGCCTAGTGAGTGGCAGCTGATACGTGAAGCGCTACAACGCGGACAACTGACGGGTGACATAGGTTCTTTGAATAAATCGAGCAAATCATGGGTTGCCGGATTGAGCTACGAGGGCAGGGTAAGCCCAAGCGAGCAAAGAGCCAGACGATATGAATATAGAAAATAAATCTGCTCCCTTTTCCTCCCAATCTGTACCTAATCTGTAATGGGGCTTGTGAGATAATTCAGGCCATGCCTGATTTATTGATCCAGGTGTCTGTTGCGCCGACTTGTCAAAAGGCCATGATCTAAAAAAATAATTATATAAGCATCTGCATGTGATAACGCAGTGGAGGGTTCTTACGATTTGCCACGAGGGGGCAGTCAGAAACGATAACTAAATAGATAACGATATTTCTCATTCTAACGAAGTGGTTGTTGGTGAACAGTGCCGATTTGTACAAAGGCCATTGGAGGTGGTGTGTTGCTCTTGGGGCAGCGGGTCCCGGCGTGGATCGGGACACAGACGTGGCCATGGATTCAATTCGCCATCTGACCAGCAGGAACTAGGCATTAAGGATTGACCGGTTTAAGAAAGATATTGAAGGGATGCCCGACCAAAGAATAATGCTCGGAAGGGGCGGGCGGCAGGCAGGGATAAAGGAGAAGGTCAATGGTTAACCGTGGTCTGTCCCTATTGTCCCTATTGGTCTGTATGGTCTGTCCCTATTATGAAATTTAGTTGTCTAGGCCAGCAGACTCATTCTAACTTTAGTGATTGGAGGAGGGGATATGAATTTTTGTCGTGTACGGCAAGTGACGATTTTCATCCTTGAGCTGCTAATCGCGATTTTCTCTTTTTTATCAAGTGAAATAAAGGTAAGGATGTTGGGGTTTCGTTCCCCGCTCCTGGTCACACGTCTGCCGCGTTTAGTCGCTAGAAATGTAATTTTGGCTATTATCACTATAGTTGAAGTGATACCTCTGCTTGCGGGGGCCGATGTATCTCCTGTCCAGAGTCCATGGGTGGGTCAGGCGGCGAACACTCAGACTTCGGCTCTGGTTTGCAGTGCTGAGACTGATCTTCAAGGTGCTGCTGGGGATCTTGCCCAGA
Organism: uncultured Gammaproteobacteria bacterium; assembly: GCA_963810615.1. Taxonomy (GTDB): domain Bacteria; phylum Pseudomonadota; class Gammaproteobacteria; order DRLM01; family DRLM01; genus JARRQJ01. The sequence goes on from CAWEOA010000007.1 coordinate 395,074, forward strand.
AGGTTTCCTCGAATTTTAGTGATTCATATTTACATACGATATGGACTGTTAACGCGGACGTATGTACGACTCCGAATGATTGGAGTACTTTCCCCATTATCCCTACCGGTTATATTAACACTGTAAATGGTACACCTTGCGGTGTAGACCTTCGAACAAATGATGGTAGCTCCGCTTTACGAATGGCATCATGCAATTTCACGTACAATCAGACGGAAATCTTGCTTTCTAATGGAAATACAATAGTTAACGCAAATACAACCAGAGATGACTATTTTTTTCAGGTGCTTCGCTGTCCTCAGGGTTATTCGATAGCAAACATTGCAGGAGCTAACGCGAATCCGACCTGTGTAGGGCAAGATTATTATTTCTTAGTAGATACAAACGATCTTTCGTTAAATAACGGTCAATCGTGCCCCGCAATTGAGAATCCTATTAATCCAGCCAATGGGAATAAATTTACTGATGAGGTCGATTATTCTTCTTGGAGTGATCGCTTAAGATTTCAGCGGTTTCACAATAGCCAAACATCGGTTTCTAGTTCATTGGGTACAGGCTGGCGACATAGTTATAATGCATCGATATCACTAACGTCTATAGCTGCTTTACCAAATACGCTACCTATAAATTGGAGTGTCAGTTCTGCCTATGCGACTGCAGATCAAGCTTGTATTCAGGGCTGGAATGACATTAGGCAGTCTATCCCAGGAAACTGGGTTGATAGTGCCACTGCAACTTATTTGCCTGAAAATCTTTGTCGGATTTCTTATGGTGATGGAAAGATTTGGAAGATACTCCCAATATATACTAATACCGGTTCCCTGATAACTATTGTCAATGTCGTGCGCCCAGATGGTAGATTAGTCCAATTCACCAATCAGGGCGGATCATGGGTCAATGAGTCCAGCGGCGGCGACAGTTTGGTAGAGCTAACCGATGGCAGCGGTGTCACCACCGGCTGGCAATACACGACAGCGGACAATATCGTAGAAACCTACGACGCCGTAGGCAAGCTCACCGCCATCACCAATCACGCTGATCTCAATCAGACCTTGAGCTACGATGGTTCGGGCAATCTTAGAACCGTGTCCGATCATTTTGGCCGGACGTTGACGTTTGCGTACGACACTCAGAATCATCTCAGCACTATGACCGACCCGGCGGGTGGAACATACACCTACAGCTATGACGCCAACGATAACCTGGCATCGGTCAGTTATCCAGATGGTAAGATGCGGACCTACGTCTACAATGAGCCTGCCAACACTTTGGGGGCAGATCTTCCTCATTCCATTACTGGAATCATTGATGAAAACAACAATCGTTTTGCTGTCTATGGCTACGATGCACAAGGACGTGCAATATCCACCGAGCACGCCGGCGGTGCGCAGCAGGCTACGTTAGCCTATAATACCGATGGTAGCACGACGGTAACAGATGCTCTCGGCACGGTGCGCACTTATGCCTTTCAAACAATAAACGGTATAAACAAGAATACCGGTATCTCCCAACCTTGCGCCATGTGCGGCGGGTCGGCGGCGCAAAACATCACGTACGATACTAACGGTAATATCGCCTCGAAGACAGATTTTAACGGTGTAGTGACCACCTACGGTTACGACCTGATCCGCAACCTCGAAACCAGTCGGACCGAGGCATCCGGCACGCCGCAGGCGCGTACCATCACCACCCAGTGGCATCCTAAATTCCGCTTTCCAACCTTGATCACCGAGCCGGGCAAGACCACGGCCTATACCTATGACAATACTACCGGTCTGCTGTTGAAGAAGACGATTACCGACACCATGCTCAATATCAGCCGCTCCTGGGGCTACACCTATAATGCGCAGAATTTGCTAGAGAGTGTCGATGGTCCACGCACAGATGTCAATGACGTGACGGCCTACGCCTACGACGCCCAGGGCAATGTCACGACTATCACCAATGCGCTGGGTCAAATAACCCAGATTACCGGCTACGATGCCAACGGCCACCCTTTGACCATCGTCGATCCCAACGGTCTTACGACGACCTTGACCTATGCGCCGCGCGGCTGGCTGACCAGCCGCGCGGTGAGCGACGGTACGAGCACGGAAACCACGACCTACGACTACGACGGCGTGGGGCAATTGACCAAGGTCACCCTGCCGGACAACAGCTACATCAGCTACATCTACGACGCCGCCCATCGCCTCACCGGCATCGCCGACAGCCTCGGCAACCACGTCAGCTACACCCTCGATGCCATGGGCAACCGTACCGCGGAGAATATCTACGACACCAGCAACACCCTGACCCAGACCCGTTCCCACGTCTACAATGCCTTAAACCGCCTAGCGCAGGACATCGGCGCCCAAAATCAGACCACTGACTACAGCTATGACAATAACGGCAATCTCACTAGCACCAGCGATCCGCTGGGCCATACCACGGCGAATAGTTATGATGCCCTCAATCGCCTGGTGCAAGTCACCGACCCCAATAGTGGTATTACTCATTACGGTTACGACGACCACGATCATGTAACCTTCGTCACCGACCCACGCAACGTACAGACTAATTACAGTTATGATGCCCTGGATGACCTTGGCCAACAGGTGAGTCCCGATACCGGGACCACCACCTATACCTACGACGCAGCCGGCAATATCAAGACAAAAACCGACGCGCGAGGTATCGTACTGACGTATAGCTACGATGCCCTCAACCGCGTCACCAGCATCGCAACGAGTCTCTATTCCCAGCTATATGCTAGCTTTGAATACGACGTCGGACCTCATGCCATCGGGAAATTGGATAAGGTTACCTTTGAGTCTGGCAATATTCAGTATCAGTACAACAGCCAAGGTCGCTTGAGCGCCAAAATCCAACGAATCGGCACTATGGTTCAAAAGGAATTATTCACATATGACAGCACGGGACGTTTGACCCAAGCAACCTATCCGTCCGGCAAGGAGATAGGGTATACCTATGATGCTCAAGGCAGGATCAACACCATCACCTTAGATGGCCAGACCCTGCTCAGTAACGCGCACTATTCTCCCTTCGGTGAGGTAACTGGGTGGACTTGGGGTAATGGTAGCTCTTATTCACGAGCGCTAGATGCCGACGGTCGGATTGACGCCTACACTTTGAATGGCCTTACCCGTACTCTTAGTTATGATGCTGCCAGCCGCATAACCGACATCAGCGACACCACCACACAGACCTTCGGCTATGACAATCTGGATAGACTGGCTACCTATACTACACCCACGTTGAGCCAGGCTTATGGGTATGACGCCAATGGAAACCGTACCGCACTCACCATAGGTACCAGTAACTTTACCAATACCTATTCACCGACCAGCAACCACCTTACCAACGTCAGCGGACCAACCGTCCAAAATAACAGCTATGATGCGGCGGGAAATCTTATTGGCAACGGTGATTACACCTTCAATTATGATAGCGCCGGGCGACTCGTCAATGCCTACACTAGTGGCGGTACCCCCGTGGGTATCTATAAGATCAATGCTTTAGGCCAGCGCGTGATGAAAGCTGTAATCGGTGTTGGGGCAACTTTTTTCTTCTATGATGAAGCGGGGCGAGTAATCAATGAGTATGATAACAGCGGCGTTACTTTGCAGGAAACGATCTATCTAAATAATATCCCCGTGGCCGTACTCACCACCCAGGAAACCATGGTGGATAATGCTAGCGCTAACATTAGCCTAGTCGGCACCTGGGCCACGGGATATATCGTTGGCGCGCAAAGCTATTCTTACCGTAGTCATGCAGCGGGTGGTGGCGCCAACAGCTTCCAATGGCAGCCGGTTGCCGCCACCACGGGGACTTACCATGTCTATGCCCGCTGGGCACCCGGCAGCAATCTCGCGAGCAACGCGCCTTACACCATTGCCACCGCATCGGGGAACGTCACCGTTACGGTCGATCAGCAACAAAATGATGGCCAATGGAATCTCCTCGGTGATTATTTTTTCAATGCCGGTCAGACTGCAGCGATAACACTCACTGACAATGCCAACGGCATGGTGATTGCCGATGCCGTCAAGATTGTCCCGGTGGATGCTGCCACCACTTATAATATCCACACCGATCAGCTCAATACGCCGCGGGCGATCAGCGACAGCACCAACAAGGTGGTATGGCGGTGGGACAGCGATCCGTTCGGGACCACGGCGGCCAATGATGATCCGGATTTGGATGGGGTGAAGTTTACGTATAATTTGAGATTCCCGGGGCAGTATTATGACGGGGAGACGGGGCTGCATTATAACTATTTCAGGGATTATGATCCGGAGACGGGGCGGTATGTGGAGAGTGATCCGATTGGATTGATTGGTGGATTTAATACATATAGTTACGTGATCGACAATCCGTTAGGACGGTTTGATCTATTAGGACTTTTAGGCTATATGCCTAGCCAAGGTCCGGGAATGAGTATTAGAGATTTTTTTAGCAATCTTCCTGGAGCAGATGTTAATACAGTTTGCTGGCTTACATGCAGAGCTGAGAAAACAGCGACTTGTACTTCATTAGGTTTAGCAGGAATGGGAATTGGCGGTGGCATTGGAGCTGCGATTGGAGACATACCTGGCGCTGCATTAGGTCAGCGCATTGGTTACTACTCCGCTACGGGCCTTTGCGCATTGTCAGTTAAATTAAATTGTACAAAGCGTTGTAAAAATCCACAGAATCCATCATGTCATTAAGTAACTTTTTTTGGGATGAACATTGTCCTAGATGCGGCAATGCTATCCATGCTTTTAGTGATCGAGTGAAGGGGGAGAGGAATCTTCGAAGTTGCCAAAACTGTGGCCTTAGAGTTATGGCTCGCATTAACAAAAATCGGCAATCACATTTTTTTATGTATGCGATTGTATATGGAATAGCTATCCTTCTTTTGCCGAATATAGTTAGCGCTTTTCTTGCTTTTGTCTTTTTTGGGCTTAGTTCATACAAGCTTTTTCAATGGGAGAAGAAGCAATAATAAGCAAATGGGGGCAGCGCGGTAGGTTGGGCTGAATGAAATGAAGCCCAACATCACGAGGGGAAGATGAGCCGATGCGTTATCGGCGGGCTACCGCGGCAGGCGGAACTTATTTCTTATGGTAAACACGGTAAACACGGTAAACACGGTAAACACGGTAAACACGGTAAACACGGTAAACACGGTAAACAGATAGATAGATAGCAGATAGAACAGATAGGAGACCAAAAACAGATAGGGGGCAGACCACAAGGCAGATAGGGGACAGACTACAGTTTCAATAAGAACAGGGAGGATGTCAGAACAATGTTGACGATGCCGGAAAAGGAAATACCGTCATGCCGCGTCGCGCGCGCCTGAGCATTGCCGGTATACCCTGGCACATTATCCAGCAACAAATAGGGGGTAGCTCGGTAGGGTGGGCACGCTTTCTGTGCCCACGCGGAATAAATAAAAATTGCATAACGCAATAAACAATGAAATATCCGCATCCATTATCGACGATACGCGTGGGCACGAAAAACGTGCCCACCCTACGGTTTGATATCTACGGGGTTGATGGGAGGGTGATATGGTGACGATGACGGGAATATGGAAATGGAGGTTGCGCTGACCATGTATCATTACCGTCGCGCCAAGGTGCCGGCCACCATTTATTTCTTCCCCGGGGTGAGCTACCGCCGCCAACATATTCTGTGCAATGCGCCGGTGTGTACTACCCTACGCGCTGCGATCAAAGACGTGCAAACGCGGTATCCCTTCACCACCGATGCCTGGGTATTGCTGCCCGACCATCTGCATTGCCTTTGGACCTTGCCGCGGGGCGGGGGTGATTTTACCTTACGCTGGGGTCTGATTAAACGCAAGGTGAGCCTAGCCTGCGCCAAGGATTATAAGCGCCGGAAGTGGCTGACGGATTCAAAGCGGAAACACCGCGAGTCGACGTTGTGTCAGCGCCGTTATTGGGAACACCAAATCCGTGATCAACGGGATTTTAATAATCATGTGGATTACATCCACTACAACCCGGTGAAGCACGGTAGGTTGGGCTGAACTTGATGAAGCCCAACATCGCAAGGGAGTGATGAGCCGATGCGCTGCCGGCGTGTGAATACGGTAGGTGGGACCCATTTCTTTACGGCGAATCTGGCGAACGGTGTTCCGATTTGCTGGCGCGGCATGTGGATTACATCCATTACAACCCGGTGAAGCACGGCTAGGTTGGGCTCGAATGAAATGAAACCCAACATTACAAGGGGTTGATGAAAGATGCGATACCGGCAGTGTGAATACGGTAGGTGGGACCCATTTCATGACGGCGAATCTGGCCGAACGGTGTTCCGATTTTCTGGCGCGGCATGTGGATTACATCCATTACAACCCGGTGAAGCACGGTAGGTTGGGCTGAATGAAATGAAGCCCAACATCGCAAGGGAGTGATGAGCCGATGCGCTGCCGGCGTGCGAATGCGGCAGATGGGTCCTATTTCTTTACGGCGAATCTGGCGAACGGTGTTCCGATTTGCTGGCGCGGCATGTGGATTACATCCATTACAACCCGGTGAAGCACGGCTGGGTCACCTGTTCCGTCGACTGGCCGCATTCGACATTGCATGGCTTCATTGAAAGAGGAATGGCAATGACGGATTCGGGCGGCGCGACAGATCATGAGGTGCTCGAATATGGCGAGTGCTGAGATGTTGGGCTTCACAAGTTCAGCCCAACCTACTTACTACAAGACTGATTGAGTGGGGCAGATCATGGGAGGGGGAGTGGTCGTTATGCGCAAAGCAAAAAAAATCGCACTCTTCATAATAGTGCTGATCTCGGCACTGTTAACGCAAGCTGCTTGGGCGATAATCTTTCTTCCGGGGGCGACTTTAAGTCTGGGTACGGCCAGCGGTATGCCGGGCCAGACGGTCGATATCCCCGTGAGCTTCACCAACGACGGTACGGTGGTCGCACTGCAATTCGACGTGCAATACAATGCCACACAGTTGACTGCGGGTATGCCCACGGCGGGCACAGCGCTGGGCGCGAACGGCTTGGCCAGTTCCGAGGTCGTCTCGGGAACGCGGCGAGTGGTCGTTACCCCGACCTCCGGCAACGCCGTGATGGCTTCGGGCAAGATCATCACCTTTCCTCTCACCATTGCGGCAGCAGCCAGCTCAGGGAACCAAGCTCTCACTATAAGCAATGTGGTCATGTCCGATGCCGGAGCGGCGACGGTCACTCCCACCAGCCTGGGCAATGGCACTGTCACCGTCAACGCAGGATCGACGAGCTACACCCTGTCGATCGCCACCACAGGCACCGGATCCGGAACGGTAGATGGTGCGGGCGCCTATAGTGCCGGCACGACTGCAACGGTGATCGCCACAGCCGATCCAGGTTCAACCCTCACCGGCTGGAGCGGGGCCAATGCCACGAAATGTGCCACCGGCTCCGTGGTGATGGATGCCGATAAAAGCTGTACAGCCACATTTACTCTGACCAGTGACCTTCCCGACCTGATCGTCAGCAACCTATCGTTTGGCGTAATTAATATCACGCGCAAAGCAGGGACCAATGTCATGGCCGCCGATACCGTGCTTAACCAGGGGGCTACGAAAGCAAGTAAATTCATCGTGGCTTACCACTTGTCCACCGATATGATCTACGGTAACGGAGACGACGTGGTGTCAGCCTCCAAGCGGACAGTCATATCCTTGAATCCGGGTGCATCCAATGCATGGCCTGCTACCAGTGTAGTGATCCCCACAACCACCCCGCCCGGAACCTATCATTTGTGTGCTAAGGCCGATGATGACGTTAGTGGCACCTACTCGGTGGCCGAATTCAATGAGGATAACAACTGGAAGTGCACCGCCAATACTATCACGATACCGAAGCCTGATCTTGTGATGTCGCAGGTCGCCAATTTCAACTTGTCCGCGAGTGCGGGCGGGACTATCGTGGTGTTGGATTCGCTGGCGAATAATGGTGGCTCGCAGGCCTTGGCGTTCGATATAGGCTATGTCTTGTCATCTAACTCAGTGATTGGTGACAGTGACGATATCCCGCTGCCTACGACACGGACGTTGACGAGTTTAGGCGTAGGCGCCACAAGTACAGCATCGACTCACGTGACGATACCTGTGAGTGTACCACCGGGATCCTACTGGGTCGGTGCCGTTGCAGATGTCAATGGCGTGGTGGACGAAACCAATGAAAGCAATAATACGGGGAGAGCTAGCAGCAAAGTTACGGTAAATCCCTGATAACGGGAAGGGGGATATATATGCATTCTCGACATGAACATCGCAATGGAGAAAAGGTTCGCTAGACATTTTCCGTTTTTTCACCTCACCCTCATGATAGGTGGGGAAATATTTCGGTTCATTCGAGGAGCACATGGAGAGAAGCGAAGTGCGACAAGCACGGTAGGTTGGGCTGAATGAAATGAAGCCCAACGTCAAAAGGGGAGTGATGAACCGATGCGTTACCGGCGCGCGGATGCGGCAGGCGGAACCTATTTCTTCACGGTCAATCTGGCCGAGCGCAACTCCGATATCCTGGTGCGGCATATGGATGGGCTGCGCGAGGTGATAAAGAAGGTGAAAGAGGATCACCCCTTTTCAATAGTGGCGATGGTGATATTGCCCGAACATCTACACACGATCTGGCGCCTCCCTTCGGGAGATGCCGATTATCCGGCGCGCTGGTCGCTGATCAAGGCCGGCTTCTCGCGGCGGCTGGCAAGGACTGAACGCATCCGCGCAAGCCGGCAAGCCAAGCGGGAGCGGGGTATCTGGCAACGGCGCTACTGGGAACACCAGATTCGGGATGAAAAGGACTTGGCGCGGCATGTGGATTACATCCACTACAACCCGGTGAAGCACGGCTGGGTCAGCTGTCCCGTCGACTGGCCGCATTCGACATTGCATGGCTTCATTGAAAGAGGAATGGCCAGGGTAGATTGGGGCGGGGCGGCAGATCATGAGGGGTGCGAATATGGTGAGCGCTGAGCTGTTGGGCTTCACAAGTTCAGCCCAACCTACGGACTACGGTACGCAGTGCCAGCTTCCGGGACATTTGGCGCACTTGTAGGCACTAATTTGTCGGAGGCTGCACAGACTCCGTTTTCTATGCTTGAAGGCAGAAGAGTAGATCGATAATGATTGCTGGATTGACCTATATCTTTGCATCAATAGCTATCGTGGTACTCATACGATACGCTGCTAAAGATCATCACGAAATTCTGGAGGAGGTGGAGGTTTTTCGATACTCCAAAGCTCTTCAATTAATAATTCTAGCCGGTATTCCTATTGCAATCATAGCTGGCGCTATAGGTTGGCTAACTGCGCGACCGGGCATTGATAATCCATTGATTATGAATATTGGTCTTGCCGTATTCCTTTGCATCGCAATTGCGTTGGCGTTTGTATACGTATTCGTTAAGCGATATTTTGTGGCCGTCAGCCCAGAGTTTATTAAATGGGGGAGTATTTCAAAGTCACAATTAATATCCTTCAGAGAGATCAAGAGAATTGACATACAGCAAATGGAGAAAGGGCGTGCGCATTTGTTGATTTACGATGTTGATGGATCCAGAGTGCTGAGGGCAACGAAGGAACTTCAGGACTTTGACTCCCTTATCGAACTGGTTACACGGTATGGGCAAAAGTACGGGGTTGAAATTAAGAGTTGGTAAGCACGGTAGGTTGGGCTGAAAGAAATGAAGCCCAACGTCACGAGGGAGTGATAAATCGATGCGCTGCCGGCGTGCGAATGCGGGAGATGGGACCCATTTCTTTACGGCGAATCTGGCCGAACGGTGTTCCGATTTGCTGGTGCGGCATGTGGATTACATCCATTACAACCCGGTGAAGCAAGGCTGGGTCAGCCGTCCCGTCGACTGGCTATATTCGACATTGCACGGCTGCATTGAAAGAGGGATGGCGATGGTGGATTGGGGCGGCGTGATTAATCACGGAGCGTTGAGGTGTTGGGTTTCACGAAAAGCATTCAGCCCGGTAGGGTGGACACGCTTTCTGTGCCCACGCGGAATAAATAAAAATGCCGAACGCAATAAACAATGAATTATTGGCGCCTATCATCGACGATACGCGTGGGCACGAAAAACGTGCCCACCCTACGGTTTGATATTCACGGGGTTGATGGGGGATGACCGGGGGACGATGACGGGTATATGGAAACGGGGGATGGGCTGACCATGTCTCATTACCGCCGCGCCAAGGCGCTGGGCGCAACGTATTTCTTTACCGTGGTGAGCTATCGTCGCCAACATATTCTGTGCGATGCGCCGGTGCGGACCGCCCTGCGTGCTGCGATCAAGGACGTGCAAACGCGGCATCCATTCACCATCGATGCCTGGGTATTGCTGCCCGACCATCTGCATTGCCTGTGGACCTTGCCGCGAGGTGAGGGTGATTTCGCTCTGCGCTGGGGTTTTATTAAACGCAAGGTGAGCCTGGTTTGTGCCAAGGATTATAAACACCGGGAGTGGTTGACGGATTCAAAGCGGAAACACCGTGAGTCGAGTCTGTGGTAGCGCCGTTATTGGGAACACCAGATCCGCGATGAACGGGATTTTAATAATCATATGGATTACATCCATTACAACCTGGTGAAGCACGGCTGGTGTGACTCCCCGGCGCAATGGCCGTATTCCACGTTTCAGCGTTACGTCGCGGCAGGGAAATCTGCGGCGCAGTGGGCGGCGCCTGGGGTCGGGGAAGAGGGGATGGCGTATGGGGATGACGAGGACGTTTGCGACGCGGTGGAGAGATTTAGAAGTGCGTGTCCCGTGAGGGAAAGGCAGGGCGAAGGGTGCGAGAGCATTTAATCTAAAAGTCGATTTATCGCCACTTCTGCTCGATCTTTTATGCTGCACATAGTCGCCGCTTAAAATTCGTTGTTGCTCCGCCAACATCATCGTTATAGATATAAACCCAACAGTCAATATACTTGCGTGAAGGCAAGAGTCTGCGCTGCACCAAATGCGGATGAATTCGCTGGCTTGGCGGGTTCATCGGCAAAGTAATCTTCATAACGATCCAGCTGCCGTAAAAGCGTGGAGCTTTAGCATGGTGATCACCTGGCCGTAGACCCGCTCCGTTGTGACGGCGGAGGGGACGATCCCCGGATAACGGCCGAGATTGTAGAGTCGCGCCTGAATCATCGCCGGATGGGCGTGGCGCAGCAGGCGTCGTACCTGTTTGTTGAGGCGGCGATCGGGGGTGCCGGTGAGCAGCGAGCCGTACAGGAACAAGCTGTGTCGGTTGGCGCTCAGTGTTCATCCATCACCAGCGCCAGCTTGCCGGTCATGCCGCCGGCCTCGATGACGCGATGGGCCTCCGCCGCTTGTTCCAGGGGGAAGGTCTTGGCCAGATGGATGCGCAGCTTGCCGGCATCGAATAACTCGGCGCAACGGCGCAGGATATCGGCTTGGTGCTGCTGTGCGGCGCTGAGACCATACACCATGGGCGTCAGCATCAATTCAAAACCCATGCGCAGATTTCGCAGCCGCGCTTCCTTCCAGTCCATGTCACTGCCGGGTTGCAGCAGGGTGATCAGATTACCGTAGTGACGCACGCAGTGCACGCTGCGCTGGAAGGTTGCTCCGCCGACGGTGTCGAAGGCGATTTCCACGCCGCCGTTGCTCCAATCGTTTACCGCATCGACGAAATCGTTGTCACGGTAATCCACCACGTAATCGACACCCAGCGCGCCGACGAACCGCGCCTTGTCCCTGCCGGATATCGTGGTACACACTTGGGCGCCGTGCAGGTGAGCCAGTTGAATGGCGACATGGCCGACGCCACCGGCCCCGGCATGGATCAGAACGCGGTGCCCCGGCTGCAGGCCGGCGCGGTCGTGCAGTGCTTCCCAGGCGGTGATCAGTACCAGGGGTGCTGCCGCCGCCTCGGCGAAGCTCAATGATTGGGGTTTGGCGGCGGCGTAGCGCTCATCGACCAGCGCATACTCGGCATAGGTGCCGGGATGGCCGCCGATGCCGCCGTTGCAGAAATACACGGCGTCGCCCGCTTTGAATTGTCGTGCCTCCGGGCCGATCGCTTCCACGATGCCGGCGCCGTCACAGCCGAGGATGGCGGGCATGCGTTCGGGAAAATAGGTGCCGCGTGCGCGCAGTTTGGTATCCAGGGGATTGATGCCGGCGGCCTTGAGCCGAACCAGCAGTTGTCGTCCCTCAGGGGTGGGGGTAGGCAGATCTCGCACTTGCAGGACATCGGGTGCACCTGCCGCCGTCATCACTAGCGCTTTCATTGCGTCCTCCGCTCGTGGGATGATAATCAGCTGCTATGGCGGCAAGCATACACAATCCGCTGGAGAAGGTGTGAGGGGATGGCGACCGAGATCGAACGGAAATTTTTAGTGCGCGATACTTCATGGCGGCAACAGGCCGATGGAGGGCAGCGCATGCGCCAGGGCTATATGATCGGCGGCGAGCAGGCCTCGGTGCGGGTGAGGGTGCAGGGGGCGCAGGCCTTTCTCAATATCAAGAGCGCTACCTTGGGCGTGCGGCGGCGCGAGTACGAGTATCCGATTCCGCTGGGCGATGGCGAGGAGATCCTGGATCATCTGTGCGCGGGACCCTTGATCGAGAAAACCCGTTACCATGTGGAATACGCTGGGCATACCTGGGAGGTGGATGTGTTCGAGGGTGATAATGCCGGACTGGTGGTGGCGGAGATCGAGTTGGACAGTGAGGATGAGGTCTTCGAGAAACCGCCTTGGGTCGGAAACGAGGTCTCCCACGATCCGCGCTATTACAATGTCTGCCTGGTGAAGCACCCTTATAAAGAGTGGCGGGATTGATTAGCCGCGGTTTTACCCCAGTCTTGATGCGAAAGCTCATGGCCGTTGTCGGCCTGCTGCTGGCAGCATTGCTCGCCGCGTGCAGCTCGCCGTCGCACAACGTGCTGCGTTTCGGCCTGGCCAGTGCGCCGGTGAGCCTGGATCCGCGTTTCGCCACCGATGCCGCGTCGGAACGCATCAATCGGCTGCTCTATCGCCAATTGGTGGATTTCGACGCCGCCTTTCATCCCGTGCCGGCCCTGGCCAGTTGGCAACAATTGACGCCGGATCACTATCGCTTCACCCTCGGTCAGACGGGACGACGTTTCCACGACGGCAGTCGCCTCACGGCCAATGATGTGAAGGCCACCTATGATTTCATCCTCGACGCCGGCCATGCCTCGCCGCACCGCGCCACCCTGGATATGGTGCGCGACATCCGCGTCGTGGACGCTGACACTGTGGATTTCTATTTGAACAGGGCGGATCCGCTGTTTCCGGGGCGCCTGGTGATCGGCATCCTGCCCGCGGCGCAGATCTCGGCGGGGCGGGCCTTCAATATTCATCCTCTGGGCAGCGGGCCGTTCGAAATGGTGGCCAGGCCGTCACCGGGGCAGTTGCAATTGCGGCGCATCAAAGACGGTCAGCTGTTCGAGTTTCTGGTGGTGCGCGATCCCACGGTGCGCATTCTCAAGCTGCAACGCGGCGAACTGGACATGGTGCAAAATGATTTGCCGCCGGAGTTGATCCGCTACGCGGCGGCGCGCCCCGACTTGAAGGTGGTGAAGGGCAAGGGCTCCAACTTTACTTATCTGGGTTTCAATTTGCAGGACCCGGTGGTGGGCAGGCTGGCGGTGCGCCAGGCTATCGCCTATGCCTTGGACCGCGATGCCATCATCCGTTATGTATTGGGCGGTGCGGCGCGGCCGGCCAGCGCGCTATTGCCGCCCGATCACTGGGCCGGTGATCCGAACCTTGCCCAATATCCTTATGATCCGGGGCATGCCCGCGCCTTGCTCAAGGCGGCGGGCTTCGCCAAGGGAGAATTGAGCATCGTCTACAAGACCTCTAACGATCCGTTCCGCATCCGCCTCGCCACCATCATCCAACAGCAGCTCGACACTGTTGGCATCAACGTCGATCTGCGCAGCTATGATTGGGGAACCTTTTACGGCGACATCAAGGTGGGGCGTTTCCAGATGTATAGCCTGTCTTGGGTCGGTATCAAGATGCCGGATATCTTTCATTACGCCTTTTACAGCAGCGCCGTGCCGCCGCGAGGCGCCAACCGCGGCCATTTTGCCAGCCCGGTGGCGGATCGTTTGATCGATGCGGCGCAATCGACGGCGGACCCCGCACAGGAGGCCGACTATTATCGGCAATTACAGAACTACCTGTGGCAACAACTGCCTTATGTGCCGCTATGGTATGAGGATAATATTGTCATCGAGCGCCGCGCCGTTGAAGGCTATACCCTGGCCCGCGACGGAAATTACGATGGTTTGGAGAATGTGGTGTTGAAGTGAATGCGATGGTGATTACCAGTACTACGGGGTAAGCACCCTCTCCCTCCGGGGAGAGCGAAGCGAGGGGGGCATAGCCGTGGGGGTGAGGGGAGTAGTAGAAGTATCTCTTCTTTTTTAATCCCCTCATCCTGTCCTTCTACCCTAAAGGGCATAAATCCCTGGGGGAGAAGGGACGCTTTACGCTTTGAGCATAGCGAGAGATCTTTACCGCCGCATTCAGATTTCTCGCTGCGCTCGAAATGACAATAGAACATCTATGACAATAGGCACTTGTGGAGATAGATGAATTCCGGCTCAGGATCCATATGGTCAAACGCATCGAAATCATTATCAGTGAACAACGCCTGCGTCTCTTTGAAGATGGGCGAGTGACCATGGATGTGGCGGTGTCCACCGCCAAGAATGGCGCGGGGGAAGTCAACGGCAGCGAATGCACGCCGCGCGGCGCCCATGTCATCCGCGCCAAGATCGGCGCCGGTGCGCCGCCCGGCACGGTATTCGTAGGGCGGCGCGCCGGTGGTGAGCAATATTCTCCGGAGCTGGGGGCACGCTTTCCCGGACGGGACTGGATACTGACCCGCATCCTGTGGTTGAGCGGTCGCGAGCCGGGGCGCAATCGTCTCGGACAGGTGGATACCATGCGCCGCTACATCTATATCCACGGCACGCCCGATCATGTTGTTCTGGGCGCCCCCGGTTCGCGCGGCTGTATCCGCATGCGCAATAGCGATATCATCGATCTGTTTGACCGCGTGCCGGCGGGGACGCCTGTTGCGATCGTAGAATAATTTCAATTCAAGGACCGAAGCGCTCCATGCCGGTATTCATTCTGTCACGACTCTTCAGTGCATTCTTGGTATTGCTGGGAGTGAGTTGTCTGGTATTCCTGCTGATTCACCTGGTGCCCGGCGACCCAGTGGAGGTGATGCTGGGGGAGGCGGCGCAGCCCGCCGACCGCGAGGCCTTGCGCCATGCCCTGGGTCTGGATCAATCCCTGCTGACGCAACTGCTGCACTATTTCAATGGTCTGCTGCATCTGGATCTCGGCGTCTCGCTGCAATCGAAACGGCCCATCACCGAACTGCTGTGGGAACGCATCCCCGCCACCGCCGAACTGACGGGTGCCGCGCTGCTGGTGGCGGTGATGATTGCCGTGCCCCTGGGCGTCATTGCCGCGGTGCGCAAGGACAGTCCCTGGGACTACGGTGCCATGACCGTGTCCATGCTCGGGGTCTCCATTCCCAATTTCTGGCTGGGCCCTATCCTGATCCTGGTGTTCTCGGTGTGGTTGGGCTGGTTGCCGGTGAGCGGCCGGGAGCAGCCCGACTCCATCGTCCTGCCCGCCATTACCCTGGGCACCGCCCTGGCAGCGGTGTTGTCGCGCATGGTGCGTTCTTCGTTGCTGGAGGTGCTGCATGAGGATTACATTCGTACCGCGCGCGCCAAGGGTCTGTCGGAAAGCGCCGTGATCTGGCGCCACGGCTTGCGCAATGCCTTGTTACCCGTGGTGACGGTGCTGGGTCTGCAGCTGGGGGTGTTACTGGGCGGCGCCGTGATCACCGAGATGGTGTTTTCCTGGCCGGGTCTGGGCGAACTGACCATTTCCTCCATTCAGCGCCGCGATTATCCGGTGGTGCAGGCCTGCGTGCTGTTGATCAGCACCTCGTATGTGGTGGTCAATACCCTGACTGATCTGGTCTACGGCTGGTTGGACCCGCGGGTGCGTTTGGGGGACCGTTCATGATGCGCCTGTGGTTGCCCGCTGCGATCCTGCTACTGTGGGCGCTGTGCGCGCTGGTCGGGCCGTCGCTGGTGGGCGATCCCAATCACATCGAACTGCAACGCATCCTCGCCGCGCCCGGGCCCGCAGGCTGGCTGGGCTTCGACGATCTGGGCAGGCCGGTGTGGCAGCGCCTGGTGGTGGGGGCGCAGACCTCGTTCCTGGTGTCGGTGATGGTGGTCAGTGTGACGGCGGTGATCGGCTCCCTGATCGGTGCCACCAGCGGCTTCGTCGGCGGCTGGGTCGATCATGTGCTGGTGCGCATCATCGATATTTTCCTGGCCTTTCCGGGTATTCTATTGGCCATCGCCTTGGCCGGTGTGCTGGGGCCCGGTATCAGCAATGTGGTGATCGCCCTCAGTGTGGTGGGCTGGGTGGGATTCGCGCGCCTGGCGCGGGGCCAGGTGTTGTCCCTCAAGCATCGTGAGCATGTGCAGGCGGCCCTGGCCCTGGGCGTGCGCCGCTCGCGCATCATCGTTCGTCATCTGCTGCCCTTGATCGTGGCGCCGCTGATCGTCGAGGGCACCTTCGCCGTGGCGGGCGCGGTGATCGCCGAGGCCGGTCTGTCGTTTCTGGGTCTGGGCGTGCAGCCGCCGGCGGCCTCATGGGGCAGCATGATCCGTGACGGTACCCGCTACATGCTGATGGCGCCGCACCTGGTGCTGGCGCCGGGCATCGCCTTGATGGTGGTGGTGTTGGGCGTCAACCTGTTGGGGGATAGGCTCCGCGATTGGCTGGATGTGCGCAGCCGGGCGAGATGAAAAGCAAGGAGATCGGCGCATGAGTTTGGGACCGTTAATGGTAGGCGTTGCCGGTCTGCGCCTGACAGAGGAAGAGCGGGAGATGCTGCGCCATCCGCTCATCGGCGGCGTGATCCTGTTCGGCCGCAATTACGCGGATCCCGAGCAAGTCCAGGAATTGGCGGCGGAGGTTCACTCGCTCAAGGACTCGCCCTTGCTGGTGGCGGTGGACCAGGAAGGCGGCAGGGTCCAGCGTTTCCGCGACGGCTTCGTCGCGTTGCCACCCATGCGCCAGTTGGGACACATCCATGACCGTGATCCGAAGAAGGCCAAGACCTACGCCCAGCTCATCGGCTGGCTGACGGCAGCGGAATTGCGCGCCGTGGGAGTGGATCTGAGTTTTGCTCCGGTGCTGGATCTAGATTGCGGCACCAGCGCGGTGATCGGCGATCGCGCCTTTCACAAGGATCCCGAGACAGTGGCCGATCTGGCCCACGCCTTTATGGTGGGGATGGATCTGGCGGGCATGCGGGCGGTGGGCAAGCATTTTCCGGGACACGGCACGGCGGCGGCGGATTCCCATGTGGAGGTGGTCACCGATAAGCGCAGCTACGCGGACATCGCCGCCGAAGACCTGGTGCCTTTCGAACGCATGATTCATTTCGGACTTGCGGCACTCATGGCCGCGCATGTTATCTATCCCCTTGTCGATGCGAAACCGGCCGGCTTTTCCCGCTTCTGGATGCAGGAAGTGTTGCGCCGACGTCTGGGATTTCAAGGCGCGATCTTCAGTGATGATCTGGGGATGGTCGGCGCCGGGATGGTGGGCGATATGGGTGAGCGGGCCGAGGCGGCGCTGGAGGCGGGCTGCGACATGGTGCTGCTGTGCAACGAGCTGGAGCAGATTCCGATGGTGCTGGATCGTTTGGACGGCTACCGCAATCCTGCCTCGCAACTGCGTCTGACCCGACTTCACGGCCGCGGTAAGCTGGATCGTGTCCATGTGCGCATGGAGGCGAGTTGGCAGGAAGCTTTGCACGCGGTGGCGGAGTGCGATCGGCCGGACACGCCGGATTTGGTGTAAAATTACGACCCATATTTTTCGAATCTTAAAATGCCTGCTGAAAAATCCTTATGGTTCCTTCTCCCTCCGGGGGAAGGTTAGGATGAGGGGATCAAAAGGAGTCTTTACTTCATCGGATCCCATAGCTCACTACCCATACCGGCAGCGATGTCCTGGAGATGAGAGCGATGCGCAGAGTGCGTGCCCATTTTTGCTGACCTTTACTCAAACGAAAGGAGAACTCCTACGATGAAGCGGATGTGGCCGATGGTAGTATTGACGGCAATGGGCTTGGGGTATGCGGCGGGGGCGGCGGCCTATGATTTTTTGCAACCGCTGCCCGACAAGGTGCCGATCCCCAAGGACAATCCGCAAAGTGAGGCGAAGATCGCCCTTGGCAAGCAACTGTATTTCGATCGCCGCTTATCCGTCAACGGCACGGTATCCTGCAACAGCTGTCACGACGTGATGGCGGGCGGCCAGGATAATCGAGCGCTATCCGTGGGGGCCTTGGGCAAGGCCGGGCGGCGCAATGCGCCCACGGTGTGGAACGTGGCTTTTCAAACCGTGCTGTATTGGGACGGGCGGGCGAACAGCCTGGAAGAAATGCTGCACAGCCACCTGCTCGACGATACGGTGATGGCCATGCCCGATGCGAACAGCGTGCGCCATCGCCTGGATAGGATCCCCGGCTATCGCAAGGAATTCGCCAAGGCCTTCGGCGGCAGAGACGCCGCCACCCTGGACAACATTGCCAAGGCGCTCGCCTCATATATACGCACCCTGGTCACTCCGGGCAGCGCCTTCGATCACTATATCCGCGGCAACAAGTCGGCCTTGTCGGCATCCGCCCAACGCGGCCTTAACGACTTCCGCGAGATCGGCTGCATGGCCTGCCATTTCGGTCCCAATTTCGCAGGACCGGCGCCGGGGCCCTATCTCAAGATGGGCGACGGCTTTTACGAACTGTTCCCCAATTTCTTGGGCAGCAAATACGAAAAACAATACAATCTCGCCGCCGATATCGGCCGCTATGAATACAGCCACGATCCCGGCGAAAAGCACATGTTCCGCTTGCCGGTGCTGCGCAACATCGCGGTTACCGGTCCCTACTTTCACAACGGCAGCGTTCCGACCTTGAGTGAGGCGGTGCGGGTCATGGCGCGTACCCAGGACAAGACCACGCTGACCACCGAACAGACCCAGGACATCGTGGCCTTTCTCGAGAGCCTCACCGGCCATTTTCCGGCCCAGACCATGCCTAAGCTACCGCCCACGCCTCATGAAGTGGTGTGGTCCTGGGAGCAGGGCAAGTCGGATAATGGGATGCGCGCAGGCAGTGACGGCGCCGTAAAGCCATGAGCGTCCGCGAATGAAAAAATTCGCGGCGCTCGCCGCTATTATCATCGTCTGGTGCTGGGCGGCGTCTGCTGTTGCGGCAGCGGCACCGTCCAGCGGCTGGTATGGCGGTGTGGCGGTGGGGGCCAGCAGCGTGGACCTGACCGCCAGGGATTGGAATGACGGCACCCTCACCAAGCAGGACATCAACAACGAAAGCGTCGCCTACAAGCTGACGGCCGGCTATCATTTCACGCCGTATTTCGCCGCAGAGCTGGCCTATACGCATTACGGCGATGTCAAATTTACGGGCTACGAGCCGGGGGTTACGCCCTCCATCTGGCAGAGCGGTAATGTGTTCGGCCGGGCGGAGGCCAAGGGGATGGGGGTGAGCGGCGTGCTGTCCTGGCCTGCGGGTAAGCGCTATGCATTGTTCGCACGGGGCGGCATATTCCTGTTCAATACCACCATGATTTCCAATCCCACGCTATCCGGGGGGACGCTGGCACTGTCCGATCGGCAGATCATCCATGACGACGGCGTGCGCTTCCTCTACGGTGCGGGCGCGGAGCTGCGCGTGTACCGCCAGTGGCGCCTGCGCGCGGAGTGGGAGCATGCCACGGTGCGTTTCGCCGGCACCAAGGACAGGGGCGTGGACTTTCCCTCACTAGGGGTGACGCTGGATTTTTAAGCGCCTATAATCCCCGCCGAGTTACCGTTAAGAACCCAAAGTCCTTATGCCCAGCATTTCTCCTCAGGAAATCCGCGACGTTTATGCGCGCGCCGATCTGATTTATTCCAAGGCGGATATCGACGCCGCCTATGATCGCATGGCGTTGGCCATCAGCGAGTGCTTGCGCGACAGCAATCCTGTGGTAATGACCGTGATGGTGGGCGGCATGATTCCCGCCGGGCAATTGTTGCCGCGTCTCGATTTTCCGCTGCAGATGGATTATCTCCATGCCAGCCGCTATCGCGGCGCCACCCGCGGCGGTGAACTGCACTGGCTGGTGCGGCCTTCCGCCTCGCTGCAGGATAAGGTGGTATTGCTGATCGACGATATTCTCGATGAGGGCATTACCCTGGCGGAGATTTGCAAGGCCTGCCGCGAGGCGGGTGCGCGTGAGGTCTATATCGCCGTGTTGCTGGATAAGCGCGCCAAACGTAAGAGCGGCATGCAGGCCGATTTCGTCGGCTATGAGATCGACGACCGCTACGTGTTCGGCTGCGGCATGGATTACAAGGGTTATCTGCGCAACGTGCCGGGAATTTATGCCATCCCGGATGAGTCTTGAGTTGTCTTGAAGGAATAAGTATGACCGAATTGGCGATCATCGGCGGAACCGGACTGACCACTCTCAAGAATCTGGAGATTACCCGACGCGAGGTGGTGCATACTCCCTTCGGCGAACCTTCCGGGCCGCTCACCCACGGGGTATTGTCGGGCAGGGACGTGGTGTTTCTGGCCCGTCACGGCTATGGCCACACCATCCCGCCCCACAAGATCAACTACCGCGCCAACATCTGGGCCCTGCACAATACCGGCGTCAAGAAGGTCATTTCGGTGGCCGCGGTGGGCGGAATCGCCGATGACTTGGCGCCCGGCACGCTGGCGATCCCCGATCAGATCATCGATTATACCGCGGCGCGGGAGAACACTTTCTTCGCCGACGGTTTGAGCCACGTCACCCACATCGATTTCACCGAACCCTATTGCGAGGAGCTGCGCCAACTGCTGATCCGCGCCTGCACGCTCACTAAACTCGACTTCGTTCCGAGTGGGATCTATGCCACCACTGAAGGTCCGCGCCTGGAAACGGCGGCGGAGGTGGAGCGCATGGCCCGTGACGGCTGTACTCTGGTGGGAATGACCGGCATGCCCGAGGCGGCCCTGGCCCGGGAACTGGAGCTGTGTTACGCCACCTGCGCGCTGGTGGTCAACAAGGCCGCGGGTCGTGGCACCGGACCGATTACCATGCACGAGATCGAACAGACCGTCACTCAAGGGATGGAAAAGGTGCGGATGTTGCTGGAAACCGTCGTGCCGCTGTTGGAGGCTGAAGGCGCTCCATAGTCGCGCCGCTAAGTCAGGTCTGCCGCGGTCATTACACGCCTTTGGGAAGAAATCTCCGCCTTTCTTTCTGCTTGGAATCTTGGCGTTCAGGTTTCTAGCCAACGCGCATGAAATGCAGATGACGGCAATGGCAACTCAATCAAAGCCGGGGCATGCTCACACCGTAGGCAGCCGCGCTGAAATTCCGGTAACCCGCATTGCACGTTGCCATCACGCTTCCCGCGGCAACGCGGCATTTATTGTGGGGTCGACGTGTCGCTCCCCGGCGCCTGATAGGGCGTGATCAGGAACAATACCCCGAACAGGGGATGATCGAGATAATTCAGCTTGTCGTTGCGGATGCGTCGCGACTGGACCATGCGCACATAGTAGCGGGTGGTTTGCGACGCGGTGGGGGCTGCGATATCGGCAGGCGTTGCGGTGTCGCCCGCTGTGGTGGCCGGTTCTATGTCTACCGTCTTGGTGTAACCGAGATCCACATCCACGTGCAGAAAACGTCCGCGCCGCAGGGTGAAGGTGCCGTCGAGGATGTGAGGTGCTTCGGCAGGGGTAGGAGCAGGCGCGGTATCCGCCGGTGCCGTCTGCCCGATATCCAGCGGTGCCTGGGCAACCCTATCCTCGCTCGGCTCGGCCTCGGGAACCGCCTGCGGTGGAGAGGCATCGGCCGCGGGCAGAGCCGCCTGCGGCGTCGCGCCGTCCTGAGCGAGCGGTATGACGGTCGCCTCGGTTTGAGTTGGGGCGGCGGCTAAGCGCGTTGCTTCCATGCCGTCGTAGATATGTATCGATTTTCCCTGATCGGTGCTGTCAACGGGTTGTATCCAACCGACATGCACGATAGTTTTATAATGTTGTGACTCGTCGAGTCTGTGCACCTGGCTATTGAGACTGAGCTCCGAGTCATCGAGCCAGCGCCAGCTGGGGGGCGGCGGAGGTGGTGCGGGTGCGGGCGCCGCTTGGGCGGCCAAGGGCGTTGCGGCGGCGTCCGGGGTGACGGGTTTGTCAGCGACAGCGGCGTCGACGGGCGGGGCCGGCGGCGGCGTGGCGGTGATGGCCGACAGTTCCACGGCGTTATCCAGTGACGGTGTGCCGGGATTTTCCGGCCAGACTTCCGCTTGAATCGCATCGGGATCGAGGTTCTCGAATACAATGAGTTCGACCTTGTACAAATCGACATCGTCGGCGGCCGCCGTCCAGGAGAAGGCGAGCAAGGCACATCCAAGCAAAAGGTGTTTCATACTAGGCGGCTAAGAATGATTGATGGGATCCGGGGTGTAACGATACCGGACCTTGGCAAAATTGGCAAAACACGAGGTGATTGCATGGCGGTACAAAAGGTGTTGAGGATGGGCGATCCCAGGCTGCTGCAAGTGGCGGAGCCGGTGACGGAGTTTAACACAGCGGAATTGGACGGCCTGATCCAGGATATGTTCGATACTATGGCGGCTTTCGAAGGTGCCGGCTTGGCCGCGCCCCAGATCGGGGTGAGTAAACGCCTGGTTATTTTCGGCGTGGAGGCCAATCCCCGTTATCCCGATGTCGAACCGGTTCCCACCACCATCCTCATCAATCCGCGACTGGAGGCCCTCGCCAAGGACATGGACGAAGACTGGGAGGGCTGCCTCAGCGTTCCCGGCTTGCGCGGCTTGGTGCCCCGTTTCACCCGCCTGCGTTACAGCGGCTACGACCGGCACGGCGAGCAGTTCACCCGCGATGTGGAAGGTTTTCACGCCCGGGTGGTGCAACATGAGTATGATCACCTCGACGGCATCCTCTATCCGCGCCGCATCCGCGACATGATCAATTTCGGTTTCGAGGATGAGCTGTTTAAGGAGGCGGAAGAATAAGCTTAAATATGGACAGATTAAGACAGGATTGTTTCTATCAGACAACATGGTGCCCGAGTAAGGCAGTATGGCAGATAAATCTTAAACTCATCATCTGACTTTCTAAAACCGCATAACTATTCCTTCTCTCTCCGGGGAGAGCGAAGCGAGGGGGGCGCAGCCGTTAGGATGAGGGAATAAATTTTAGTTTAATCTCCCTCACCCTGTCCCTCTCCCTAAGGGAGAGGGAACCTCAAATCTTCCTTTGTGCTGCTCTTTGAGTCTTGCGCCGGCATTATTCTTTCTCACGCCGCCTCTTTTATCGCCAATATCTCCAGAAGTTTTTCCGCGGCCTGAAAACGCTGTTCCCGTTCCGGCATCTCCAGGGTGAAACGCAGTTTGTCCTGACCGTCCAGTTTGTAGGTCTTGGGTTGGGTTTGGATCAAGCGGATAACCGTGC
Source organism: uncultured Gammaproteobacteria bacterium (assembly GCA_963810615.1). Taxonomy (GTDB): domain Bacteria; phylum Pseudomonadota; class Gammaproteobacteria; order DRLM01; family DRLM01; genus JARRQJ01. The sequence continues at coordinate 418,691 of CAWEOA010000007.1, forward strand.
TGGGATCGATATTGGGTTCCTTGTCGAAGAGGATGCGTCCGCCGTTGGGGCCGGCCTCGAGTTTGCGTATGCCCAGGGCCTGGGCCTTGAGTTTGATCTGGGTCATACGGAACAGGTTTTTGGCGGTTTCCGGCAGCAGGCCGAAGCGATCGATCATTTCCACCTGCAGTTCCTTCAAGGCCTCGTCGTTCTCGGCGCTGGCGATGCGCTTGTACATCACCAGGCGGGCATGGACGTCGGGTAGGTAATCCTCCGGGATCAGTGCCGGGATCCGCAGGTCTATCTCGCCGCCGTGGCTCAAGGGTGCCGCCAGGTCGGGTTCGCGGCCGGTCTTCAATGCCTGCACCGCCCGTTCCAGCAATTGGGTGTACAAAGTGAAACCGATCTCATGCATCTGGCCGCTTTGCTCATCGCCGAGCAATTCGCCGGCGCCGCGGATCTCCAGATCGTGGGTGGCGAGGGTGAAGCCCGCGCCTAGGTCTTCCAGCGATTCGATGGCCTCCAGGCGTTTCACCGCATCGGCGGTCATCAGCTTGCGCGGCGGCACCACCATGTAGGCATAGGCCTGGTGATGGGAGCGTCCGACCCGGCCCCGCAATTGATGCAGTTGCGCCAGGCCGAAGTGATCGGCGTGATTAATGACGATGGTGTTGGCATTGGGGATGTCGATGCCGGTCTCGATGATGGTGGTACAGACCAGGATATTGAAGCGATGATGATAGAAATCCAGCATCACCTGTTCCAGTTCCCGCTCGCGCATCTGGCCGTGGGCGATGCGAATGCGCGCCTCGGGAAGCAGTTTTGCCAGCTCGCCGGTAATCTTGTCGATGGTCTTGACTTCATTGTGCAGGAAATACACCTGGCCGCCGCGCTTGAGTTCGCGCAGACAGGCCTCGCGGATCAGGCCGTCGTCCCGTTCGCGCACGAAGGTCTTGATGGCGAGCCGCCGTGACGGCGGCGTGGCGATGATGGACAGATCGCGCATGCCGGACAAGGCCATGTTCAAGGTACGGGGGATGGGGGTGGCGGTGAGGGTAAGGATGTGCACCTCGCTGCGCAGGCTCTTCAACCACTCTTTCTGGCGCACGCCGAAGCGGTGTTCCTCATCGACGATCGCCAGGCCGAGGCGCTTGAACTTGATGTCGGTCTGCAGCAGTTTATGTGTGCCGATGACGATATCCACATTGCCGTCGCGCAGTCCTTGCAATACCGCCTCCTGTTCCTTGGCGGAACGGAAGCGCGATAGGCTGGCGACCTTGACCGGCCAGTCGGCGAAGCGGTCCTGAAAGTTCTGAAAGTGTTGCTGGGCCAGCAGGGTGGTGGGCACCAGCACCGCGACCTGTTTGTTGTTCTGCACGGCGACGAAGGCGGCGCGCATCGCCACCTCGGTCTTGCCGAAGCCCACATCGCCGCACACCAGGCGATCCATGGGCTGGGCATGGGTCACGTCATTGATGACGGCTTCGATGGCGGACTGCTGATCCGGTGTTTCCTCGAAGGGGAAGGTGGCGGCGAAGGCGCGGTAATGGGCATCCGGCGCGGCGAAGGCGAACCCCTTGCGCGCGGCGCGGCGGGCGTAGATATTCAACAACTCCGCCGCCACGTCGCGAACCTTTTCCGCGGCGCGGCGCTTGGCCTTGACCCATTGCTCCGAACCGAGCTTGTGCAGGGGCGCCTGTTCCGGTGCCGCGCCGCTGTAGCGGCTGATGAGATGCAGCGATGATACCGGCACGTAGAGCTTGTCGCCGCCCGCGTACTCGATGGTGATGAATTCGGTGGTGAGACCGCCGACGCTGAGGGTCTGCATACCCAGGTAGCGGCCCACACCATGGTCTTCGTGGACCACCGGCGCGCCGAGGTTGAGTTCGGTGAGGTCGCGAATGACGGCATCGGCATCGCGGGTGCGCGCCGCTTTGCGGCGGCGTTTTTGCAGCACCTGTTCGCCGAACAACTGGGCCTCGCAGATGACGGCAAGGTGGGGTTCATCCAGTAACAGGCCTTGCTCCAGTGCAGCCACGGTGAGGCCGAGCGGTACATCACTGTCGACAAAACCCTGCCAGTCATCGAACAGTGCGGGATGCAACCCGGAACCCTTCAATAAATCCAGCAGCGTTTCGCGGCGACCCGCGGTCTCCGCCGCGAATAGCACGCGGCCGGAGAAGCCTTGAAGAAACCGCATCAGGATCTCGGCGGGTTGTTCTGCTCGGGCCACGATGGACAACGGCGGCGGGGCATGGGTGGCGAAACGGTAAGTCTGAGACGGGGAGTCGACATCCAGAAAAGGATCGGCGCCGATGCGCGCGAAAGCCGTCAATGCCGTGGCGAGTGTTTCAGGTGGCACGAAGACCTCGCTCGGCGATAATAACGGGCGTTCGGTGTTGTAGCGCAGCGATTCATGGCGAGCGTTGATCTCCTGCCAGAAATGGTCCGCGGCGGCAGCGGCGCCGGCGGTGCCGATCACCAGAGTGTCGGGATTGAGGTAATCGAGCAGACTTTCCGTTTGCTCGAAGAACAGCGGCAGATAATATTCTATGCCCGGCGGCGCCAGACCGTCGCTGACATCCCGATAGATGGTGCTGTGCTGCGGATTGCCTTCGAAGCGCAGGCGATAGGCCTGGCGGAATTGGCTGATCGCTTCCTCGGTGAGCGGAAATTCACGGGCGGGCAGCAGGCGAATGTGATCCACATTATCCAGGGAGCGTTGCGTTTCCGGATCGAAGGTACGGATGCTGTCCACCTGTTCGTCGAACAGGTCGATGCGATAGGGCAGGCGGCTGCCCATGGGATAGAGATCGAGCAGGCTGCCGCGCACCGCAAATTCACCGTGCTCCATGACCTGGGAAACGCAACGATAGCCGTTCGCCTCGAGGCGCAGCCGCATGGCGCTCAAATCCAGTTGATCGCCCGCATCCATGATCAAACTATGGGCCTGCAGGTAACGGCGCGGCGGCAGGCGGTTCATCAAGGTGGAAATCGGTACCACTAGGATTCCGCGTTGCAGCCCAGGGAGTTGATACAGGGCTTCCAGGCGTTGCGAGATGATGTCCTGATGGGGAGAAAAACTGTCGTAGGGCAGGGTTTCCCAATCGGGAAAGCTTAGCACCGGCAAGTCCGCTGCCGCGCCGTTGAAAAAGCGCACTTCATATTCGAGGCGACTGGCCTCCGGGGTATCGGCGGCGAGCAGCAGCACCGGGGCGCGATGGCGGCGTGCCGTTTGACTGGCCGCGAGGCCGAGTGCGCTGCCGTAGAGACCGGTCCAGTTCACGATTTGTCCCGGCTTGGCGGGCGGCAAGGCTTGAAAGATGGCTTGGGTTTGCTGTGGTGTGGATGAACTCATGTACTTCCTGCGCTAATTACAAATAGACATAGACCCCCATGGCGCGTGCCCGGGGGTATGCGCGGCTATTTTCCCATATCAAGGCCGCGCGAGACAGTCCGCATTCCAAGAAAAATAGTGATTGGGCAGGATCTAAATAGTCCGTCATTTCGGGCGCAGCGTACCGGAGCCCCGGAAGCCGACGACTTTAATCCGGCGGTCTGATGGATTCTGACATTTATGCCCTTCAGGGTATGCGGCGGGATGACATCAAAAGAATTATTCAGACCGTCCTTAGCGTGTGCTGAGCAGGACGTAGGCGGCGCCGGTACCGCCGTCGCCGGGCGGCGCCGAGCAGAATGCCAAAACCTCATCGCATTGGCGCAGCCACACGTTGAGTTTGCTCTTGAGTATCGGTTGGCGGTTGGGCGAGTTATAACCCTTGCCGTGAATGATGCGTACGCAGCGCGCGCCGCGCATGCGGCTGTCGTGCAGAAAGGCTACCAACTGGCGTCGGGCCTGGGCCGTGGTGAGGCCGTGCATATCCAGCTCTGCGCGAATGGCGTAATGGCCTTTGCGCAGCTTGCGAATCTGTGCATGCTGGACACCGGGGCGGACAAAGGACAGTTCATCGCCGGCGGCAGATTCCACGGGTTCGAAGGTATCGAGCATATCCGCCCGCTCCAAGAGCGGATCGCGCAGAGGAGGAGGGGTTTTAGGGGCTTGCTTGCGTTTTTTAGCCAGGTTGGCGCGATTGACCGGCTGCATGGGATTGACCGGTCCCACTTCACGACGAAACAGCTCGATGTCTTCGGCGGAGAGTTTGCTTTTGCGCGGCATGAGGCCATTTCCACTCAAGGGCTTGTGAAACAACTTTAGCAGGAATACCTTACAAAAGCGGACTTTACTATTGACCCGTCCCGGCGGCCTCAGTAGACTACGCAGCCACGACGCTTCGTCGATCCCCAGTAGCTCAGTTGGTAGAGCAGGTGACTGTTAATCACCGGGTCCGTGGTTCGAGTCCGCGCTGGGGAGCCAATTCAATCAAGGGGTTAGAGTTCACTAGCCCCTATGCTCTAATACCTGCCAGATACTGAATAAAGTAATAATAAGGTTCCGTCAGCGAATAGCCAATGCTTGCGGCGGTGAAGCATGCCCAGCCGCCGCGGGTATGGAGGTACTACATGGTCCGAATCTACCGCCGGGAAGGCGCGGCTGTGTGCTCAACGCAACCGAATCCCAGGGAGTCGGAATGCTTGGGCAGAGCCGGGTCGACATCAGGGTGAAATCGATGACTCCCTCTAGATAGACTGAATCGATTCTTCATTGGTATTTATGGGCGGGAAGATAACTAGAATCCATCTCAAAATTGGATTTATTCGTGTCGCGAGATTAATCCCCTGACCCCAGCCCTCTCCCTGAGGGCGAGGGGGTATTGGTCACTTTGAATCAATGGCACTGTCATATTCCTCGAGAAATATTGATATTGGACCTGAACCTTCAGCTAATATAGGACATGCATTTAAATTTTGAGATAGGTTCTAAATTGAAACTGATCGTTTTGCTTTTCATGCTGCTGGCCATGACCGCGGCTGACGCTCGTGCCTTGCAGGGAGTACCTTCGTGCGAAGACTGGTTTAGAGGCCGCTGGATGGAAAAACAAAACGGCGGCACATACGCGCCGATTGAGGCGAATAAATATTGGTTAAGAAAGTATTTATCCGGTGTCGCAGCAAGTAGCGGAATTGATTTTGTGTTTCACAGCGACGCAGGGTCTTTCTATCGCTTTGTGGACGAATACTGTAAAAAACATCCGCGTGATAACCTAAGCGATGCCGGCAGGGCGCTAGCTAGCGAACTAATAGATAACAAGCAGGTTAAGTAGCCGGCGTGGCGAAATAAATGCTAGTGTTGAATGGCAAGTCCATATCTCCGGCTCCGTCAGACGGACTCTCTTTCGAGTACCGGCCCTGGAAAAGTATTTACGATCTGGGCCATACTACGCCGTATCCATGGTAGCTCAACACGCAAAGTAAGGTCGGCGCTCCAGACTCTATTCATCATATGACCCTGATCAAAAAATATCAGCGATACTGAGCATAGGCTATGGATTTTAGAAGCAAGCTGCAGGCCTATGCCGATCAACGATTAACCGCCCCCGAACTGATCATCGCGCTCGATCGTGCGATTGCGGATTCGCACTCGCGTCGCGATCTGCTGCAAAATGAAGTGGAGACATTTAAGAGCGACGTCGGATTGCAGCAAGATGTCTACGATGCATTGTGCATGCGCTTGAATAATGCCAGGAAGGTGAGCCCGTCCGGCGAGGAGCAGGGGGACGCGACAGTAATGGCAACCCGCCTTCCCAATGCTGAGTCCATCGGGGAATCTCTACCCGACGCGACGGTGATGAGCGTGCAGAAGCACGAGCCCTCTCCCGATGCGACTGCGTTGTCGCCGGCGGCGGAAATGACTCGAATGCGAGATGTGCCGCCCCAACCGCCACAGGATACATCGTCATGGACGATGAGCGACTTTGTTGATACTCGCCGTCAGGAACAGCTGGTGTCGGGAATGATCTTGAAGGAGCGTTTCGTCCTGGAGAAAGTGCTGGGAACCGGCGGGATGAGCACGGTCTTCCTCGCCCGCGATCTGCGCAAGGAAGAGGCCCAGGATCGTACCCCCCATGTGGCGATCAAGGTGCTGGGGCCGGAATTCAAGAATCATCCGGAATCGCTCAAGGTCCTGCAGCGGGAGGCGAAAAAGGCCCAGACCCTTTCCCATCCCAATATTGTCAATGTTTACGATTTCGATCGCGACGACCACACCATCTTCATGACCATGGAGGTATTGGAAGGTCAGGGACTGGACAAGCTGATTCGGGCGAACAGACTCGGCTTACCCTTGGTAGAAGTAATACCGATCGTGGACGGGATTGCCCAGGCCCTGGGCTACGCTCATGAAAAAGATATCGTGCATTCGGATTTGAAGCCGGGGAACGTCCATGTCACCAAGGACAATACCGTTAAGGTCTTGGATTTCGGTATCGCCCGCGCCCGGCGTGACGGCAAGACCGATGCGCCCGAGGCGGACAATTTCGATGTGGGAGCCTTGGGTGCCTTGACGCCGGCCTATGCCAGCTGTGAGATGCTCGAGGGTCTCGAACCCGACCCGCGGGACGACATCTACGCCTTGGGGTGTATTACCTATGAATTGCTCACCGGTCAGCATCCCTACGCGAGAAAATCCGCCGTCGAGGCGCGTGACGCGAATATGCAGGCCGAGCCAGTGCCCGGCCTCAAACGCCGGCAATGGGCGGCCTTGCGCCAAGCCTTGGCCTTTAAACGGGAAGAACGTACCGCCGATGTATTGGACTTCGTCAACGATTTCAAACCGCACAAGCTTCCATGGCGATCGATCGCAGCGGTAGCGCTGATAGTGGTGGCTTCGCTGGTGGGCTGGTCCTATTACGCCTACCAGAATCGGCAGCTCGCGCAGGAGCTGGGGGATGATCTCGCGCGGCGCGCGCCTGTCAATCTGACGCCTCAGCAACAGGCCAAGATCAAAGATTTCCTGGACATCGGAAAACTCTATATGACGCTGGGCCAATACGCGGCGCCCCCGGGCGACAGCGCCTTCGATGCCTATCAGAAGGTGCTGGCGATCGATCCGCGCAATGAAGAGGCGCGCGACGGCGAGCGCAAGATCGCCGGCTATTATCAGGATCAGGGGCAGGCGGCACTGAAACAAGGGGATTTGGCGCAGGCCAAGACTATGATAGAACTGGGCTTGTATGTGCGGCCGGCGGATGATTCCTTATTGAAACTGCAAAAAGAAATACAGGCCAGGCAGATCGGGGGTTGAAGAGCTGCCCATCAGCGCGGATCGGCGGCAGTGGGTTGCGGAATCGTCGTTTGGCGGTGTTTACGCTATCATGGTCGTGCTGGGTCTGAGGCCATATTGGAGAAGCATGTTGCGCAGCCATAGAATACTGAGAGCAATTACCGCGCGGGGCGTGATCGGCCTGTGCGTGGTGGCGTTGTTCAGCGCCTGCGCCTCGCAGATGGCCGGGGCGCCGGAAACGAGCATCTCTTCTTTCGATGTCTCAAAATTACCCCCCGACCAGGTCGACAAGCTTTTTGTAGTGGACTGTCTGCTCCCGGGTCAGGTGCGCAAACTGGGGGAGATGACTACCTATATCACGCCGCGCCGTCCGGTGAAAACCACGGCCATCGACTGTGAAATCCGCGGCGGGGAATATGTCGCCTATGATCGCGCCGATTATGCGACCGCGCTCAAGGTCTGGTTGCCGCAGGCGAAGGCGGGCAGCGCCGAGGCGCAAACCTATGTCGGCGAGATATATGAGAAGGGTCTGGGCATCACGCCCGATTATGCCCTGGCCGCACAGTGGTACCGTAAGGCGGCGGATCAGGGTTATGCGCGCGCCCAGATCGATCTGGGATTTCTGTACGAAAAAGGCCGGGGCGTAGAGCAGAACCTGTCAGAGGCTATGAACTGGTACCGCAAGGCCTCGGGCCTGTCGGGTGGGAAGCTGGAATTCGTATCGACGGTGGAAAGCAGTGCCCGCGCCAAACAGGATACCGAGTTGAAGTCGTTGCGCGGTGAAGTCACCCGTCTCACCAAGGAAACCAAATCACTGCAAGCGCGGCTCGGTTCCGCCCAGCACAAACTCGACAAGGCGCGCAGCGAAAAAAAATCCCTGGAGATGCAGCTGCAAGATCTGCAACGGCGCAAGCAATCGCTGCAAGGCCAGCCGGGGACATCGGCCGACGAGCGTAGCCAGCTGGATAAGGAGCTGCAACAACGCCAGGATCAACTGGCTCGCCAGAATCAGGCGGTAAATCGCTTGGAGCGTGAAACCAACCAACTGAGTTCCAAGCTTAACAAGACCGAAGACAAACGCGAACGGGCCACTACCGGGCCGACCATCGAGATCGTAAACCCGCTGCTCACCGCGACGCGGGGTATTCCTACCGTCAGGTTGCGCTCCATCGAAAGGAATGCTGATGTCATGGGCAAGATCGATGCGCCCGCCGGCATTAAATTCTTTAAGGTGAATGGTCAGCCGGAACGGTTTGCGAAAGATGGAAGTTTCAAGACCCGGATCCCATTGGATGCGGCGGACAACAAGGTGTCGATGTTGGTTGTGGATAATAACGGTAGGCAAGCGGCGCTCGATTTCCTGATTCAGAGCGCCGCCGGTGCCGTCGCCAGTGCACCGCTCGGCCCCGCCAATAACAGTATGAGCAAACCGGGCGATCTTAATTTCGGCGACTATTACGCGGTGGTGATCGGCAATGACGACTACACTTATTTGCCCAAACTGCGTACCGCAGTGCACGATGCCCGCCGCGTCGATAAGGTCTTACGCGAGCAATACGGTTTCAAGACGACGCTGCTGATCAACGCCGACCGGCGGACCATTTTGTCGGCCCTCTATGAATTGCGCGAACACCTCGCGCCGCAGGACAATCTCTTGATTTACTATGCCGGTCATGGCGACATGGACCGCGTCAACGATCGCGGTTACTGGCTGCCCGTGGATGCGGAGGAGGATAACCCCTCCAATTGGATATCCAATGACGCTATTACCGACATCATCAACACCATGCCATCGAAGCACATTATGGTGGTCGTCGATTCCTGTTATTCGGGAACCTTGTCGCGCACCGCCATTCCACAGGTGCAGGTCAACTTACCCGAGAAGCTGCGCGAGCGCTGGTTGCGCCTCATGACTAAGAGCCGTTCGCGCACCGTCTTGACCTCCGGCGGTCTGGAGCCGGTGCTGGACGAAGGCGGCAATGGCGATTCGGTGTTCGCCCAAGCCTTCGTGAAAGCCTTGGAAAATAATCACGGTCTGTTGCTGGGCTACAGTCTCTATCGCGAGGTGGCGAATGTGGTTACGCAACAAGCGTCGCGTTACGGTGTGAATCAGGTGCCGGAATATGCGCCCATCAAGCATGCCGGGCACGAGACGGGGCAATTCTTTTTTGTGTCGACCACCTGATTGCCGCGGATGGCGTGCGGATTTCGCGAGGAGGAACGATCGGGTGTGGTGTGGGGGAGATCTTAAGCACTCACACAACATGCCTCATTGACCAGATTCGGTGGGGGGATGCCCTTGATCATGGTGGAAAGGCCAAGGCGATGAACCTGTCCCCGCGCCGCCGTCGTGAAGGTTACGGGGAATAAAAAGTAATACCAATTAAAAACCAATGGGAAAATCATCCGCTATGAATGCTCACCGCGCCGCCGTGATATCCGCGTATATTCTTATAAGTATTCTCGTCACGCCGTGTGTCATGCGGGGTTTGGCGGCAATGCAAAGAGTCGACGGGAACGGCGACCGCAGGCCACGCTGCGGTGGCGTGCGACGATTCCTGGTGCCATTGCTGTTGAGCGGATTGGGCGTGGCGATGCCGTTACAGGCGGCGGTGACACAGACCCCCGGCAACGTGGTAACCCCCGGTGTTCAAGTCGAGTATCTGGTTTCAACCATCGTGCCGTCCGGCGCGTCAACGCAAATCACCGTGCAGGAAGGTGGCACCGATATAACCGCTCAAATGAGTTCGACCGATTGTAGCTTTGACGGCGTCCTCTATTGTTCGGGCAATATCCCGGGCAGCTCTCGCCTGGATTGGTTGCCGGCGGCGGGGGTCCACAACCTCACCATCACAGTAAATTGCTTCGATGTCGACGGCATCGCATGCGGTACCGACCAGTTCTCCGTGACCACCGCGGTCGGAACCGAGTCGCTAGATCTTCAGGTCTCCTCGACCCCCACTACCTACGCCAGGGTTGGGGACGTCATTACCTATACCTATAAAATCACCAACACCGGTGACCTCGACCTGGGACTGGTCGCATTGAGCGACAATCGTCTCGGCACCATCAGTGCTTGCGACGTCGCCACCCTCGCCGCCAGCGCCAGCGTCAGCTGTAGCCAAACCTATACGGTCACCCAGGCCGATATCACCAGCGGCTCACTTTCCAACAACGCTCAGGCCACGGCGACCAGTTTATACAGTGGCATGCAGGTCCTGGCCGGCGGAAGTACCCTCAGCAGCGTCGGCTCCACCGACCTGGTACTGATTCCCGCTCTCAACCCCAACCAATCGGCGCTGGCCGGCGCCTTGGATAACGTCTGTTCTACGTCCGTCAATACCACGGTCCAGACCATGTGCACGCAAATCAACTCGCTGACGACCAATCAGATCCGCGACGCCTTGCAACAACTGGTGCCTGACCAGGTGGCGGCACAGGGGACCAGTGCCGTCGAGACCTCATTTACCCAACTGGCTAACATTCGTTGGCGACTGTTGGCCTTGCACAATAATGGGGACAGCAAGATGCTGGCCTTGAACGGCTTGATGCTGGCCGTGAACGGTCAGTCCATCCCGGTAGGTTTGCTGGCGGATGCTACCACCGACGAGTCTAATATCGCGAATTCCGGGCGCCTGGGCGGCTTCGTCAAGGGCCGCATCCAGTTGGGAGACAGCAGCGCCACCTCCAATGCCGCCGGCTACGATTTCAGCACCAAGGGCGTGACCATGGGGGTAGACTACCGGCTCAGCGATCAATTGGTGCTGGGCGGTGCCTTGGGATACGCGAACACCAACAACGACTACAAGTCCAGCCGCGGCGACATGAGCGCCGACGGGACGACGCTGTCGTTTTATGGCAGCTATTACGCCCCTCGGGATATTTACCTGGATTGGATCGCGAGCTACGGCAGCAACAAATACAGCTCGACGCGTAACATCACTTATTCCGGCATCAATACCCAGGCCCAGGGTGATCCCAACGGTAGCCAGCTCGGCACCAGTTTGAGCGTGGGTACTGATGTTTCCCGCGGCGCCTGGGTATTTACACCGTACCTGCGCGCCGAATACGTGGAGGCCAAGGTTGACGCCTATGATGAGAGCGGCGGCAGCGGTCTCGCGCTGTCCTATGATCAACAGACGGTGCATTCCTTTACCACCGCCGCGGCCGCTCGCGTCGCCAAGACCGTCAGCACCCGCTCCGGCGTGTTTACCCCCAGCGCTCACCTCGAATGGGAGCATCAGTACCGCAACGATCAGCGCATGATAACGGCGCGTTTCGTGGAAGATCCCTCGGCGCCGTTCCAGACTGCCACGGACAGTCCTGATCGAAACTATTTCAATCTGGGGCTGAGCATGGCCGCGACCTGGCCCGCCGGGCGATCGGGCTTCATCAGTTATGAGATGGTGCTGGGTCAGAACAACATCCGTAGCTACACTTTTGATTTCGGAGTGCGGCAGGAATTTTAGATGGTTGCGGAAGACAGCGGGAATGTCTGGTGCCGGTGATGTAGGGGCCGACGTGCCTGCCTAAATCCGGTGCATTTGAAACTCGCTATCGGCCATCGGTCTCACAGAGTCAATATCAGCGGAGTCGCTGGTCTGTCGCGGCCTGCTTAGGGTAGTGAATCCGAAAAGCGCTGCTAATTAGGATCCGAGATGCTTGACTGATCAATGGCGGTTGTTTCCACTACCCACCGTAGCCGCCACCGTCATCACCACCGCCACCGCCACCAGCCTACACCGTACCGCTACCACCACCGGTACCGCTACCACCACCGCCAGTACTACCGCCAGTGCCACCACCAGCAACTGTACACCCTGTGGTATTAAGTCGTGTTCGCACCCGACCTTCGTTTGAGACAATGACGTCTCGGGCTTGCGCTACACCCCCGGTATCACAAAAAGTAAAGGTCCCGCTGCTGACGCCACTAGAATCGGATGTTGTTTGTCCAGTTGGAGCATAAATAACGCGGGATTGTGTGGCATACAATATTAAAGCGGCCGGCAAGGCAGGATTTCGTTGCAGTATTACATCGCCATCAGTGACAGTGTCGCTATTATCGTTGTCCGCGAAAACCATCCAGCCCACCTTGCCAGTCAGTGTCACCGGTGCAACTCGAGAAGTTTGCGGTTGGGCAAAGCCTCACATTTTGCAAGCGCTTCACCGCTTCGCTGCGCGCCAGGTAAAGCGAGGCGACGAAGGTGTTGACCTCGGTGGACATGCGGTTGCGGATAATGAAATCCTGCATGGCGGGCACGGCGGCGGTGAGCAGGATTGATGAGATTGCCAGGGTGGTCATGACTTCGAGCAGGGTAAAACCCGCATGTCGATGCATCTGCATAAATCGCGGAATTACGTTGAAAGCCATGGTTTACCCTCTTCTCCCGGTAATTCTAACCCCTTTCTATCGTTTTGCCACATCTTTAAGGCGCCGCGTGGCTTCACGCAAGGTCTCCAGATCAGTGGCGAAGGACAGGCGCAGATGGCCGGGTGCACCGAAGGCCGAGCCCGGGACGAGGGCAACCCCCGCCTCATTAATGAGGAATTCCGCCAGGTCCACATCGGTGTGCAGGCCGTCGAGTCGGTCGATCATGCCCTCGACGTTGGGGAAGGTATAAAAGGTCCCCTGGCCGGGGATGCAGCGTACCCCGGGGATGGTATTGAGTTCCCCGACCACGAAATCATGCCGCTCCTTAAAGGCCTTGCACATCAGCGTGATGCAGGATTGGTCGCCGTCCAGGGCCGCCTGGGCCGCGACTTGGGAGATGGAGGTAGGGTTGGAGGTACTCTGGGACTGAACGTTCTTCATGGCCTCGATGAGCGTCGCCGGTCCGCCGGCGTAGCCGATGCGCCAGCCGGTCATGGAATAGGCCTTGGATACGCCGTTGAGTACCATGGTGCGCTCATACAGATCCGGGCAGACATTGAGGATGTTGACGAAGGGTTCCGCGGTCCACAGGATATGTTCGTACATGTCATCGGTGGCGATGATCACATGGGGATGGCGGCGCAGCACCTCACCCAGGGCCGCCAGTTCCTTGCCGGTGTAGGCGCTGCCGGTAGGATTGGAGGGGCTGTTGATCACCACTAGGCGGGTGAGGGGGGTGATGGCCGCCTCCAGCTGTTCGGGAGATATCTTGAAATGCTGATCGATCCCGGCGGAGATCACCACCGGTATGCCGTCGGCGAGCATCACCATGTCCGGGTAGGACACCCAATACGGCGCCGGGATGATGACTTCGTCGCCGGGATTGAGCAGGGCTTGGGCCAGGTTGAAAAAACTCTGTTTGCCGCCCACCGATACCAGGATCTGCGCCGGCGTATAATTCAGGCCGTTGTCGCGGGCGAATTTGGCGATGATGGCCTGCTTCAACTGGGCGGTGCCGCCCACATCGGTATACTTGGTGAAACCGTCCTGGATGGCCTTGATGGCGGCCAGCTTAATATGATCGGGAGTGTCGAAATCCGGTTCGCCCGCGCCCAGACCGATGATGTCTTTTCCGGCGGCGCGCAGGGCGGCAGCGCGGGCGGTGACGGCGAGAGTGGGTGAAGGTTTGATGCGTTGTACACGGGTTGAAATTTGAACGTCCAAGTGCGTTTTCCGTTTTAAGTTGTAGCTGCTTGCGTACTATACTTGAATGCCGTTTTCCGCAGAATCCCCAATGAGTAAATTATTTGAAATTTCCGCCCAATTCGACCCCGCCGGCGATCAACCCGAGGCGATCCGCGATCTGGTGTCGGGCCTGAACGATGGTCTAGCAGGGGAGACCCTGCTGGGCGTCACCGGCTCCGGTAAGACCTTCACCATCGCCAATGTCATTCAGGCGGTGCAGCGCCCCGCCCTGATTCTGGCACCCAACAAGACCCTGGCGGCGCAACTCTATGGCGAAATGCGGGAATTCTTTCCAAACAACGCCGTGGAGTATTTCGTCTCCTACTACGATTATTACCAGCCCGAGGCCTATGTGCCGTCCTCGGATACCTATATTGAGAAAGACGCCTCCATCAACGAGCATATCGAACAGATGCGGCTGTCCGCCACCAAGGCGCTGATGGAACGGCACGATGTGGTGATCGTGGCGACGGTGTCGTGCATCTACGGCCTCGGCGATCCCGAGGCCTATCTCAGTATGGTGCTGCATCTCAGCCGCGGCGACAGGGTGGATCAGCGGCAGATCCTGCGTCGCCTCGCCGAACTGCAATACACACGCAACGACGTGGAACTGCGCCGCGCCACTTATCGGGTGCGCGGCGAGGTCATCGATATCTATCCGGCGGATTCCGATGCCGAGGCGGTGCGGGTGGAGCTGTTCGATGACGAGATCGAATCCATCGCCATGTTCGATCCACTCACCGGCGAGGTGCGGCGCAAGCTGCCGCGTGTCACCGTCTATCCCAAGAGCCATTATGTGACGCCGCGCGACCGGGTGCTTAATGCCGTGGAACTCATCAAGGCTGAACTCAAGGAACGGCTGGAGCAACTGCGCAGTATCAATAAGCTGGTGGAGGCGCAGCGTCTCGAGGAGCGTACCCGCCTGGATATCGAGATGCTGGTGGAGCTGGGTCATTGCCCCGGTATCGAAAATTATTCGCGGCATCTGGCGGCACGCGCCGTGGGGGAGCCGCCGGCGACGCTGTTCGATTATCTTCCCGATGATGCCGTACTGGTGGTCGATGAGAGCCATGTAGCCATCCCGCAAGTAGGCGCTATGTACAAGGGCGACCGCTCACGCAAGGAAAACTTGGTGGAGTACGGTTTTCGTCTGCCCTCGGCGATGGACAACCGGCCCTTGCGCTTCGAGGAGTTCGAACGCCGCCAACCGCAAACCATCTATGTCTCGGCAACCCCCGCCGACTACGAGCGCAAACATTCCGGTCGGATCGTGGAGCAGGTAGTACGGCCCACTGGGCTGATCGATCCCGAGATCATCATCCGTCCCGCCCTGAGTCAGGTGGATGACTTGTTGTCGGAGGTGCGCAAGCGCGTTGCGGTGCAGGAGCGGGTATTGGTCACTACCTTGACCAAGCGCATGGCCGAGGATCTCACCGAATATCTGGCCGAACACGGCGTGAAGGTGCGTTATCTGCACTCGGATATCGATACGGTGGAGCGGGTGGAGATCCTGCGCGATCTGCGTCTGGGTGAGTTCGATGTATTGGTGGGGATCAATCTGCTGCGCGAGGGTTTGGATATTCCCGAGGTGTCGCTGGTGGCCATCCTCGATGCGGACAAGGAAGGCTTTCTGCGCTCCGACCGTTCCTTGATCCAGACCATCGGCCGCGCCGCGCGCAATCTGCACGGCACCGCCATCATGTATGCGGACAAGGTGACCGGTTCCATGCAACGCGCCATCGACGAGACCGCGCGGCGCCGCGACAAGCAGGTCGCCTATAACCAGGCCCACGGCATCACGCCGCGCAGCATCCAGAAGGCCATCACCGATATCATGGAGGGCGCCCATGCCGGCGCCCCGGACACCGCGCGCCATTACGCCAAGGTGGCGGAGGAGGCGCTGCAATATGCTTCCCTGCCGCCGGACAAGCTGGCACAGAAGATCAAGAAGCTCGAGCAACAGATGTACGAGCATGCCCGCAATCTGGAATTCGAGGCGGCGGCGCGCCTGCGCGACGATATCCATCGTCTGCAGCGGGACAGTTTCAAGCTCCCTACGGTGGGCTGAGGGCAGCCGATTATCTGTAAAAACCCGTCGGTCGCCGCCGGGTCGCAAGCTACGCCAGGTTTTTTCCCATATAAATCATCTTTCCTCCATCACGTTCGTGGTGTCCGGAGGGATGATGCATGCCAAACTTGTTCCCCGGCGGGGCTTTATGGTATCTTTCGCGGCTCGTTCGGCAGGCGCGTAGCTCAGTTGGTTAGAGCACCACCTTGACATGGTGGGGGTCGTTGGTTCGAGTCCAATCGCGCCTACCATTTTGATCGGATTCGGGCACTGTGCTCACCCACAGTGCTTTTTTTGTATCATGGGTTGCCGATATTAAATGCCGAACAGTAACCCGCGGAACAGAATAATGCCGATAATTACACTCCCAGACGGAAGCCAGCGCCAATTCGACCAAGCACTTAGCGTGCATGATGTCGCCGCCGCGATCGGCCCGGGGCTGGCCAAGGCCGCCCTAGCCGGCAGGGTGGACGGTAAGCTGGTGGATACCTCCTACCTCATCGATAGGGACGTGAACCTGGCCATCGTCACCGAGCGTGACCCGGAGGGGCTGGAGATCATTCGCCATTCCTGCGCCCATCTGCTGGCCCAGGCCGTCAAACAGTTGTTTCCCGAGGCCCAGGTCACCATTGGTCCGGTGATCGAGGACGGCTTCTATTACGATTTTGCCTTCAAACGCCCCTTTACCCCGGAAGATCTGGCCGCCATCGAGAAACGCATGCAGGAATTGGCGGCCAAGGATTTGAAGGTGACGCGTTCGGAGATGGTGCGCGAGGAGGCCATCCCGTTTTTCCGCGGCATGGGCGAGGAGTACAAGGCGCGCATCATCGAGGATATTCCCGCCCACGAGACCCTGTCCCTGTACCAGCAAGGCGAGTTTATCGATCTGTGCCGCGGCCCGCATATTCCCTCCACCGGCAAGCTCAAGGCCTTTAAATTGATGAAGGTGGCCGGCGCCTATTGGCGCGGGGACTCCAACAACGAGATGTTGCAGCGCATCTACGGCACCGCCTGGACCGATAAGAAGGCGCTGGAGGCCTATCTGCACCGCCTCGAGGAGGCGGAGAAGCGCGATCATCGCAAGATTGGTAAGCACCTGGATCTGTTCCATACCCAGGAAGAGGCGCCGGGCATGGTGTTCTGGCACGACAACGGCTGGACGATATACCAGCAGATCGAGCAATACATCCGCGCCGCCCTCAAGGCCCATGATTACCAGGAGGTGCGCACCCCGCAGGTGGTCGGCCGGGTGCTGTGGGAGAAATCCGGGCACTGGGAGAAGTTCGGCGAGGAGATGTTCACCACTTACTCGGAAAACCGCGATTACGCCATCAAGCCCATGAATTGCCCCTGCCATGTGCAGATCTTCAATCAGGGCCTGAAGAGCTACCGCGAGCTGCCGCTGCGCATGGCGGAGTTCGGCTCCTGTCATCGCAACGAACCCAGCGGGGCGCTGCATGGCCTGATGCGGGTACGGGGCTTTACCCAGGACGATGCCCACATCTTCTGTACCGAGGACCAGATCCAGCCGGAGGTGGCGGCCTTCATCGATCTGCTCTATCAGGTCTATGCCGACTTCGGCTTCGACGAGGTCATCATCAAGCTCTCCACCCGGCCGCCCAAGCGGGTGGGCTCGGACGAGATCTGGGACAAATCCGAGCACGCTTTGGAAAAGGCCTTGAATGACAAAGGGTTGAAGTGGGATTTGCAGCCTGGAGAAGGAGCGTTTTACGGTCCCAAGATCGAATTCTCCCTTAAAGACTGCCTGGGACGGGTATGGCAGTGCGGCACCATCCAGGTCGATTTCAATACCCCGGGGCGGCTGGGGGCGGAATATGTGGCGGAGGACAGCAGCAAGAAAGTGCCGGTCATGTTGCACCGCGCCATCCTCGGCTCCCTGGAGCGCTTTATCGGAATTCTTATCGAGCAGTACGCCGGATTGTTTCCGCCGTGGCTGGCGCCGACCCAGGCCGTGCTCCTCACTATTACCGATAAACAGGCCGATTATGCCCGGTCGCTTGAGAAGGTTATGAAAGAAAAGGGTTTCCGGGTCAAGGCGGACTTGAGAAACGAGAAGATAAGCTTTAAAATCCGCGAGCACACTTTACAGCGTGTGCCTTATCTCCTGGTTCTCGGGGATAGGGAGATGAATGAACAGACCATGGCCGTACGCACGCGAAGCGGCAAGGACCTGGGAAGCATGAGCGTCGATGCCTTCCAGGAACGCTTAGCCGCAGATATCGCGCGTCGCGGCCGCGCTACTTTGGAGGATTGAATTATCGCCGCGGATAAGAAAGATACTCGTATCAACGAGGAAATCACCGCACCTGAGGTGCGATTGCTTGGTGCCGAGGGCGAAATGATTGGTGTAGTACCCATCAAGCAAGCGTTGGAAACAGCGGAAGAGAGCGAACTCGATTTGGTGGAGGTCGCTCCGCAGGCGGTACCGCCGGTATGCCGGGTTATGGATTACGGTAAATATCTCTTCGAAGAGAGTAAGAAACGGCACGCCGCCAGGAAGAAGCAGAAGCAGATTCAGGTTAAAGAATTGAAATTTCGCCCCACTACCGAAGAGGCGGATTATCAGGTGAAACTGCGCAAGCTCATGCAGTTTTTGCAGGAGGGTGACAAGGCCAAGGTGACCTTGCGCTTTCGCGGCCGCGAGATGATGCACCAGGACCTCGGCATGAAATTGCTGAAGCGGGTGGAAGCGGATTTGGCTGAATGCAGTGTGGTAGAGCAGTTCCCGAGGATGGAAGGTAGATTGATGGTCATGGTTTTGGCGCCGAAAAAAGCCATTGAAAGCGGTAAGCAAACCGGAACTTGAATGAGATTGTTGACCGCCACCCTTGGCGGGGACGGTCATTAGGCAGTTTGGTAGAGGGATCGATATCCCTCACCCCTAACCCTCTCTCGGAGGGAGAGGGGGAGTTGGTTAGGAAGATATGGAATTAGAAGGCAGCGGAGTAAGTAGTAATGGCTAATAAATTGAAGACCAACAGGGGTGCAGCAAAACGCTTTGCCCGTACCGGTTCGGGCAAGTTCAAACGCGCTCAGAGCTTTAAGCGGCACATTCTTACTAAGAAGAGTGCCAAGCGGAAACGTCATCTGCGTCCCTCGACTATGGTTCATGATTCGGACACCGCCAGTGTTCGGAGGATGATGCCCTACGCTTGATGTTCGTTCCCTCTTCCAACGGAAGAGGGGGAGTTGGTTAGAAGATTTTTGATAGAGGAAGAGCAGTCATGCCAAGAGTAAAACGTGGTGTTACGGCACGCGCCAACCATAAGAAAGTGCTGGATCAGGCCAAGGGTTATTACGGGCGCCGGAAAAATGTATTCCGGGTAGCCGTGCAGGCGGTGACCAAGGCCGGTCAATACGCCTATCGCGACCGCCGTCAGAGAAAGCGTCAATTCCGCGCTCTGTGGATCGTGCGCATCAACGCCGCCGCCCGGGAATGCGGTTTGTCCTACAGCCGTATGATGAACGGTCTGCACAAGGCGGCCATCGAGGTCGATCGCAAGGTGCTGGCGGATTTGGCCGTGTTCGACAAGCTGGCGTTCGCCGCCTTGGCGGAGAAGGCTAAAGCGGGTCTTTCGGCCTGAGGACACCGTTCACCTCCGGCGCATGACGTCGGGGGATGAACCGATTGACTCAAAAAAAGGGAAAGGCTCGCGACCTTTCCCTTTTTTATTTTTATCGGGAGCCTGTGACTTGTTTGTATTTGTCATTTCGACCGAAGGGACTTGTGCCCTAGGGCTGGAAATCTCGGATGCCGCTGATCGCATAGAAGCCTCCGGCGGTAGATTTCTCTCGGATGCTCGAAATGACAAAATAAGCACGGATCTCTAGGAAGGCCATATAACTGTTTTACCTCATTCCGGCTAATGCCGTGATGGGCACATGCGACGTAATCCAGCAACCTATCAAGTTAAAAGCGCTGGATTGCGGGTCTCCGCCACGCTGCGCCCGGAATGACGAATTGTTCAGGTATATCTGTGGGTGCCCGCTCAAGTGAGCACTCCTCACCTCTACCCGAAGGGCATAAATCCCAGAGGGAGCGGGGGAGTAGGCAAGAAGATTTTTATTAGAGGGGCCATGCAAGAACGACTCGCTGAACTGGTTAAGCTCGCCGAACAGGAATGTGTCGCGGCCGATTCCCTGCCGACGCTCGATGAGGTGCGGGTGAGGTTTTTGGGAAAGAAGGGTGAGCTCACCGAGCAATTGAAGCAACTGGGGCGACTCCCGGCCGAGCAACGTCCCGCTATCGGCCAGTTGATCAATACCGCCAAAGAGCGTGTGCAGGAAATCCTGGAGCGGCGTCGTGATGAATTGGAGAATGCCGCGCTCTCCGCCAAGCTGGCGGGGCAGCATATCGACGTCACTTTACCGGGTCGGGGGCAGGCACCCGGCGGCATTCACCCGGTGACCCGCACCTTGGAGCGCATCGAACAGTTGTTTCAGGGCATCGGCTTCGATGTCGTGGAAGGACCGGAGATCGAGACCGAGCATTACAACTTCGAAGCGCTCAATATTCCCGCGGAACACCCGGCGCGGGCCATGCACGATACCTTCTATTTTCCCGACGGCCGCCTGCTGCGTACCCATACCTCGCCGGTGCAGATCCGGGTGATGGCGGAACGCGAGCCGCCGTTGCGCATAATCGCCCCGGGCCGTGTCTATCGTTGCGACTCTGATGTGACCCACACGCCGATGTTTCATCAAGTGGAAGGCTTCATGGTAGACACCGATGTGAGTTTCGCCGATCTCAAAGGGATTCTGCATGATTTCCTGCAGGCCTTTTTCGAGCGCGAGCTGGCGGTGCGTTTCCGACCTTCTTATTTTCCGTTCACTGAACCGTCGGCTGAAGTGGATATCGCCTGCGTGATCTGCGGCGGCGGCGGTTGCCGCGTGTGTAAACATACCGGCTGGATAGAGATATTGGGCTGCGGCATGATCCATCCCAATGTCTTCGCCAAGGTGGATGTCGATAACGAACGTTTTACGGGATTCGCCTTTGGCATTGGTGTGGAACGCCTGAGCATGTTGCGTTACGGCGTGAACGATTTGCGCTTGTTTTTTGAGAACGATTTACGCTTTTTACAGCAGTTTAGATAGGGGCTGTCAGCATTCAGCTATTGTGCTTAAAGCTAATAGCTGAACGCCGACAGCTGACGGCTAGATTTTTGGAGCTTCGATGAAATTCAGCGAACAATGGCTACGGGAATGGGTGAATCCCGACATCTCCACCACCGATCTGGCGGAACAACTCACCATGGCCGGCCTGGAGGTGGATGCCATTGAGCCGGTGGCGCCGTACTTCAACAATATAGTGGTGGGTGAGGTGTTGAGTGTTGAGCCGCATCCCGACGCCGATCGCCTGCGCGTGTGCCAGGTGAATACCGGCGGGGCCGGCCCCTTGAGCATCGTGTGCGGTGCAGCCAACGTAGCGACGGGTGTGCGGGTGCCGGTGGCCATGGTCGGAGCCAAGCTTCCCGGCGGTATCAACATAAAAAAATCCAAACTCCGCGGGGTCGCCTCGGAGGGCATGTTGTGTTCGGCCAAGGAATTGGGCTTGGCGGAGAGCGCGGAAGGTTTACTGATCTTTCCCGCCGATGCGGAACCGGGACGCGATGTGCGTGATTACCTGCTGCTCAATGACGTTAGTCTCGAGCTGGGTCTGACACCGAATCGCGGTGATTGCCTGAGTGTGGCGGGCATCGCTCGAGAGGTAGGCGTGATCAACAGCCTTGCGCCGCATGGTCCGGAGATCTCCCCCGTGGCGGCACTGATTGACGAACAATTCCCTGTGGAAGTATCCGTCCCCGAGGCCTGTCCCCGTTATGTGGCGCGCATTGTCAGGGATGTCGATATGACGGCGTCCACGCCCGTTTGGATGCGGGAGCGACTGCGACGCAGCGGCTTGCGCAGCATCAATGCGGTGGTGGATATCACCAATTATGTGCTGCTGGAGTTGGGGCAACCCATGCACGCCTTCGACCTCGACAAACTCAGCGGCGGGATTCGGGTGCGCATGGCGCAAGCCGGGGAACGTCTGTGTTTGCTGGACGGTCAGGAAATCACCCTGGATGAAACCACCCTGGTGATTGCCGATCACGAAGTGCCGGTGGCCATGGCCGGCATCATGGGAGGTGCCGCGAGCGCGGTTAGCGATTCGACTCGACACCTCCTGTTGGAGAGTGCCTTCTTTGCCCCGGCGGCCATGGCCGGCCGCGCACGCCGGTATGGTTTGCATACCGATTCATCCCATCGTTTCGAGCGGGGTGTGGATCCCGAGATGGCGCGGCGTGCCATGGAACGCGCGACCGCCTTATTGGCGGAGATCGCCTCCGCTAAACCCGGTCCTGTTATTGAAATACTCAGCAGCGCGCATCAGCCGCAGCCTGTAGGCATAGCGTTGCGCATGACGCGCATGGAGCGCGTCTTGGGTATCTACATTCCGCGGCCTCAAGCATCGAATATCCTGAAGCGCTTAGGTATGGAGGTTAAAGATGAAGGTGACTGTTGGCAGGTAACGCCGCCGACATTCCGTTTCGATATTCGTATCGAAGCGGATTTGATCGAAGAGATTGCCCGCATTCACGGCTACAGTCGTCTGCCGAGTCGGCGGCCGTCAACGCCGGCGATCATGCGCCGCCGTTCCGAAACCGAGATTGAAGTCGCGCACATTCGCAGGCGCTTGGTGGAACGAGGTTACCAGGAGGCGATCACGTATAGTTTCGTCGATCCGCGCTTGCAGCAGGCCTTGGATCCCGAGCAGACACCCTTGGTCCTGGCCAATCCCATCAGCAGCGACATGGCGGTGATGCGTACCAGTCTTTGGCCTGGCTTAATGCAGGCATTGCTCTATAATTACAATCGTCAGCAAGACCGGATACGCTTGTTCGAGATCGGTACGCGCTTTCGTCGTCAAGGGCAGCAGGTGCGGGAGGAGGTTGTCGTTGCCGGTGTGGTTATGGGGAGCCTTATACCGGAGCAATGGGCGGAAGCGGAACGGGAAACGGATTTCTTTGATGTGAAAAAGGATGTGGAGGCGCTACTGGCCATGACTGACCGTCCCCAGGATTATCTATTTAATGCCACGCAGCATGCGGCCCTGCACCCCGGACAAAGCGCGGTGATAACGGGCCTGGACGGGCGTGAGGCAGGCGTCATGGGTGCACTGCATCCTCGGGTATCTAAAAATATAAATATCAATAAATTACCGATATTGTTTGAGCTGGTGCTTGAGAATATCAAGGGATCTCAATTACCCCGTTTCCAAGAGACGTCAAAATATCCGGCTATCCGTCGCGACTTGGCTGTTATCGTCGGCGATACGATCAGCAGTGCTGCGGTGCAGCAGGGGATCCGGGAGGCGGCTGGGGACTTGCTCGAGCAAGTACAGCTGTTTGATGTTTATAAGGGCAAAGGCATTGATTCGGGGAAAAAAAGTCTCGCATTGGGCTTGACGTTGCAGGATTCTTCGCGCACTCTTACGGACGGAGACGTCGATATCGTTATTGAGAGGGTATTGGCGCGATTGAGGGATAATTTCGGGGCTACTTTGAGAGAGTGAGCTATGGCGCTAACCAAGGCCGAAATGGCAGAGAAACTTTTTGAAGAACTGGGGCTAAACAAACGTGAGGCCAAGGATTTTGTCGAAGCTTTCTTCGAGGAAATCCGCCTGGCGCTTGCAGAGGGGAGGCAGGTGAAATTGTCCGGTTTCGGCAACTTCAACTTGCGCGACAAGAAGCAGCGACCTGGACGCAACCCTAAAACCGGTGAAGAAATTCCCATCACGGCGCGACGCGTGGTGACCTTTCATCCTGGACAGAAACTTAAAGCGCGGGTAGAAGCTTATGCTGGAAGCAGCGAATAACAATGAATTACCCCCGATACCGGGAAAACGGTATTTTGCCATCGGCGAAGTCAGCGATCTGTGCCTGGTAAAACCCCACGTGCTGCGTTACTGGGAGCAGGAATTCCCTCAGTTGAAGCCGGTCAAGCGACGCGGGAATCGCCGTTATTATCAGCAGCATGATGTGTTGATGGTGCGCGAGATCCGTAGCTTGTTATATGAACAAGGATTTACCATCGGCGGGGCGCGTCAGCAGTTGGGGACGAGCACCAAGACCAAGATTCCCGTGTCCGCCACCAACAGCAAGGATATCATTCGCCAGTTACGCGTCGATCTGGAAAAGCTAGCAACCCTGCTTAAAGGTTGAGTGGGCTGATAATAGCTTTGGTGTTCGGCGCTTATCTCGAGTATCATAACGCGCCTGTACACGTAGACGGCGGACGGTCACGGTTTCCATCCTTAAGTTTTAAATCCAAACGGGGCGTAGCGCAGCCTGGTAGCGCACCACCTTGGGGTGGTGGTGGTCGGAGGTTCAAATCCTCTCGCCCCGACCAAATATTCATAGACTATAGACTTAGGTGTTGCGGGTGAAGCCGGCAACACTAAAGCAACAAAGCAATAATAAATCCGGATGTCGACTCACAAGAGGATGCAGGCTCCAGACCCGTGCGCGAGAACGCGTACGGGCATTTTATGCACGTGAAGCTCAGCGCGGTGAATTGGTCATCATGCCTGCAGCCCGGCCACGTACGCGAAGATTGCCTTCCCACTGACATGGGAGATGGGGGCAGCGATAACGATGTACGGGCACGAATAGGCTCCATAGGTGATCAATAGCGCGACGGCGGATTCGGACCAACACTCCCATGCAACGCGGACAAGTATGTTCGCTGGCAGCGCTCACGTAGCCTGTTGATCTTGTATTTAGCTTGTGCGATTTCATGACGGTATTGTTTCCTTGAAAATCAATTTTTCAGCAAGAAATATGGCACTTAACGTCATCCGCTCTATGCCCTTATATCTCTTGGCAACCGCATCGCTACTGTTATAGTCAACGGCGACTGCTATTGGAGAATGGTTGCTCGTTCCTTTCTGGCATTTTGTGCGTCGTCGCACAAACTAAAAAAGTCGCGGATTCAAGTCGTTAGTGCGTAGACTTGTGCTGGAAGCGATTTACTATTAAACAATAGTCCAGCCATGCCCGATTATCCAGCTTCAAACATCGGCAAGCGGAAGCGCGGTCCTTTTTTTCTTTTCGCTACAGCTTGGGCCGCCAGCATCACTACAGTGTGATTGCCATATTTCTTATTGAGGGTGTCCACGGTCGCTATCAGTCGTTCGTTACGATCATCTTTGTCCGTCTTTCCAAAGAGATCCAGGCTGCGTTCTTCGCTCGGGCGGATCTCCGTGGCGATCACTCCGCAGCCGCGATAGAGTTCACCCGGCTGATAGAGTCGCGCAAAGGCATCGCGCACGGCACGGGAGAACTCGAAGATACTGGCGCTGGGGTTGCTAAAGCGCGTTTCCTCGGCTCGGGACGCAAACGACTTCAAGGTGAGGAATACAGTCAGTCTTTGGGCGAGATAACGCTTCCTCACCAACTCGGTGACAAGCCGCGAAGTATGGTGCGTGAGGTGGGCGGCAATAAAATCACGTTGAACTGCCCCGGGTCAGTTCAACCACCTCGAAGCATGCGCGTGTAAAACTTTCTTGGATTCTTAACTTCCGACCCGATATCCCGTCGCCGAACGAATTAAGTCGTTAATAATTCCACTCATTCTCAGTAGCCGCCGGTCACTCTCAATTGCATTGCCGATTCCGCTTCTGTTTAGTTGAGCTGACACGCTGCTTACATAGTACCGATATTTTCATGCACTCCTGGCTTTTTGCCGAACTTGAACTAGAGTCGTAATTAGAACCTAAAGATAAAAATTATTAAAATTAATAATGGGGGGTGCAGTCATGTGCAATTCATGTTTGCGGTCGCTATCGTTTATCCTACTATGTTCTTCGCTATTGCTTGTCTCGGGCTGTGATTTCAATCAGTTGAATAGCAACGATGAGGGTGTTGCTGCCAATCCGGGAGCCGCCGGTTCCTTGCCAAGCAGTTTCAGCTTGGGAGGTTCTGCGTCATTGGGAGCCATCATCAATGGGAGCGCTACGCTTTCCAATGTTAATCCTGACGGCTCAAGCGCTACTCCGCCCTTGGAAGTAGTGACTACCGATGCAAATGGTTTCACTTTTGCGACTAAGCCGACCGGTGCGTTTCGCATATGTGTGAATGGCGGCACCTATACCGATGAAGCCACCGGCGATCAGGGTGTGGACAATACACTTACTCTGTGCGCAATCTCGGAGGATCCGACACAGCGGGTCGCCGTGTCGCCGATCAGTACTTTTATCGATAACATCGCCACGGCAAGCCTGCAAAAAATGACGGGGCCATCGGCTGCGGATGTTACCGCGCAATTGGCGGCCGCGCGAACGCTCGTGCAGAATTTCTTTGGATTCCAAGGCGATCCCACCGCGGCTGAACCGCTGTTTACCCCACCGGATTCGGTGGCGGATCCGAACGGCGATCGCTATAAGGCGGCCATTATTCTGGGCGCATTTTCTCAGCAAGAAACGGATTATCTGGCAAAATGCTCCAATCAGCAGGGTGAACGTCACGAGTTACTCAAGGCCTTGTTCCAGGACATCAAGGATAATGTGTTCGATGGGCGCGGCTTTGATGTGAACGGACAGCTTCAGGCGCTGCTGACTAAATGTAACGGCGTCGACACCATCTTGCCTGTTGCCACCGGCAGTGCCGATTTGCTGGCCGCTTTGAACAAATTCGGCCAGACAAACGAAGGTAAATTCTTGGATGTGGAAAACCACGGCGCTACTACGGCGGCGATAACCCAGGCGGTGGCCACCGGTGACCTTGCTCCGACGCAAATTAAGGTGGCGCCCAGTCAAGGCTTGATCGCCATCGATGCCAAGAACAACTATGCCTATGTGCCGATCTATACCCTTGACAACAATAATGCGGGTGACGCGCAGGTGGCGGTGGTGGATTTGACCGTCGGTGTCGCCAACCCGGTATTGAAGGTGCTTTCGCTGCCCGGCAGCATCCGGCCGGTGGCGGCTACCATCGATCCCACCGCCAATAGGGCCTATGTCGAGGCGGCGACCAACAGTAGCAATGTAAACGTCTATGAGATCGATACCACCACGCAGACCGTGATACATACCGTAGCTGCTACGGGCGTCATCCATTCCGGCTCTTTCGGCGGCATCATTGCCAATCCGGGTAAGCACAAGCTCATTATCGCGGGCACCAGCAATATCGGGATGATGGATCTCTCGACCGACCCGCCGACCATGATCGCCAACTCGGTACTGAGTACCGGTGGCACTGATTCCATCGCTCTCAACTTTGATACGGAGGTATTGTTTATCTCCTCGGACGGTACAATGAGTGCGGTAGATACTGCCGTCAATCCCCCGGTGCAATATTCCGTTGGCATGAGTCTGGGAACCACGGACGGTGTCGCCTTCGATGCGCTGACCAATCTGCTGGTTGTGGACCCGGAATTTGTGGATTTGAGTTATGTGTTGAACTTCAACGGGGCGACGCTGGCGGATAATATGACGCTGCCTTATATCGAAGTAGACGGCTACGGTACATCAGGTCCGGTTGGTGAAGGGCCGGGAGGGCAGGCGGTGATGAATGTCATTACCCATCAAGCGGTAGTCGCGGATGAGTTTGGGCAGAATTTCCGTTTGATACAGCTGCCGTCGGGGCCGATCACCGGCGCGCCGAATAACAATGGCCAATCGGGTTCGGGTACCACGGCGGACGCCTCTTCAGCCTATACTATCGCCTCCGCCGTTTTGCCGATGCCGGATGTTAGTGGCACGCCGACCCAGTTGGGTATATTGGGTGATCCCAATTCACTGACTATGGATCCGTCGCGTAATTACGTGTATACCTTGGCAGATACCACTGCCAGTTATCACTCCTGGACTCCGGGGAGCACCACGCCGTTGTTCCTCATTCGTATTGACCTGAGTGCTCCGTTATTCGGCACGAGCCCAACAGTCACGGATGGCAGCGGCAACAAATGGGAGCCGACCACGTGGTCTATACGCATGCCTTGATGAAAGCCTCCGCCTAAAATTGTAAACCGCCCTTCGGGGCGGTTTCTTTTTGAAGTCGAGTGGAGTAGGAGATATAGGGCAATTAGTTCACCTCAAACATCGGTAAGCGAAATCGCGGTCCTTTTTTCCTTTTTGCCACAGCTTGGGCTGCCAGCATCACTACGGTGTGATTACCGTATTTCTTATTGAGGGTGTCCACGGTCGCCATCAGTCGTTCGTTGCGAGCATGATTGTCTACCTTTCCAAAAAGATCCAGGCTGCGCTCTTCGTTCGGGCGGATCTCTGTGGCGATCACTCCGCAGCCGCGATAGAGTTCACCCGGCTGATAGAGTCGCGCAAAGGCATCGCGCACGGCACGGGAGAACTCGAAGATACTGGCGCTGGGGTTGCTAAAGCGCGTTTCCTCGGCTCGGGACGCAAACGACTTCAAGGTGAGGAATACAGTCAGTCTTTGGGCGAGATAACGCTTCCTCACCAACTCGGTGACCAGCCGCGAAGTATGGTGCGTGAGGTGGGCGGCAATAAAATCACGTTGCGAGCTCAGCTGTCCCAAAGATGCGGTGCGTGCCATGGATTTTGGCGGCCCATTGGCAAGTTGTACGGGGAATATGGGTCTACCGTGTAACTCATGCCAGAGATCCATGCCGGACTTTCCCAGCAGGCGCTGAATAAGTGCAGGATCGGCCCGGCTGTAATCAGCGGCGGTGAAAATATGGAATTTGTGCAGCAAGGCCTCGCGATTTCTGCCGATGCCGGGGATGTTTTTTATTTTAACCCCGGCGAGAAAGGCAGGGATATCACCCCCGGGTATCAGCATGCTGCCATCGGGTTTATGTATATCGGAGGCGATCTTGGCCAAGGTCTTGGTGAGCGATATCCCGACGGATACCGTGATCCCCACCTCGTTCTTTACTGTGGTGCGGATGCTGTCCGCGATCTCGCTGAAACTCTTACGCCACAAGCTGCGAATACCGTTCAAGCCGAGAAATGCTTCGTCTATGGAATAGACCTCGACCTCCGGGGTGAATCGCGCCAGGATAGCAAACAGCTTGTCCGAAATCTGGCCGTAGTAAGTAAAATCGGCGGGGATATACACGGCGTGGGGCAGCAGCTTCTTTGCCTCCCATACCGGCATACCGGTATGAATGCCCGCCGCCTTGGCATCATAGGTCTTGGCCACGATGCAGGCATCCTGGCTGGACATTACGCATACCGGCCGGTAGCGCAATTTCGGGGAGCGGGCCAGTTCGCAGGCGGCGAAGAAACAGTCGGCGTCCACATGAGCCACTGCATTGGGCCAGTCGGATGGGGGCATGAGGGTGGCGCTCGTGCAGCGCTAATATTTGCGGAACAGGCCGACCACGACGCCGAAGATTTCCAGGCTGCCTTTGGGGCGGATCACCGGATAGGCGAGATTGGCCGGGCGTAGGACGTAGCCGCTTTTTTCCTTGTCGAGATACTTGAGGGTGAATTCGTTCTCGACGATGGCGATAACGATATCGCCGACCTTGGCGTCGCCGCGTTTTTCCACCACCACGGTATCGCCGCCTTGGATGCCGGCACCGGTCATGGAATCACCCTTTACCATCACCAGCACGGTTTTTGAGGGGTGTTCCACCAGATATTCATCGATGGTAAGGGTGTCGTGCTGGCTGTCGCTGGCCGGGCTGGGAAAGCCCGCCTGTACGCTCTCATAAACAGGCCGCTCGAAGAAGCGCTTGCCCGGCCGCAGGCGGCGGTCCGGCGTGGATTCCAGATAACCCGCCAGTTTCAGCCGGTTGACCAAGGCGGCCACCGGACTCTTGGAACGAAAGCCCACCACTTGCATGAGAGTGGAATAAGCCGGCACCACGCCGTGGGCGGCATAGTAATCCTGGAGCTTGCTGAGATAGTCGCTGTCATTACCCATGGAGCGCAGTGTATGGAACGATCGTTCTATTGTCAAGCCTCTCTCTTTGGTCATGCGAATGTCATCATTGGGTGTTTATAAAGTACACAGTCGCTTGTCAGGCTTGGGAGACTTGGATGGCGCATGAGATCTTCGCTTTCCCTCGGATGCCGTCGCTTGACTGCAGATTGAGTTCATATTCGTAGGAGATGCCCATTATGCTCAGCTATCTACTCGGTTTGATACAGGAGTATGAACGGACCCACGGCCGGGTGCCGGTCTTGGTGAGGTTAAACACCCGGCATATGAAATATCTCTTGCAGGAATGTCCAGATCTGATACACGATGATGAACCTTTTCCATTTGGATTTCGCATCAGCGTTGTTTCGGAAGATGAGTTGGCGCATCCGGTGGTAAGCGTGTTGCCCGTGATGCGTGCGGCCGACGAGCGATCACGCTTCCCGCTGAATGATCGTCTTGCCCGCTCACCCCAGCGGGAATCAGCGACAACCGCCTTGATGCGGCGGATATATCACCAATGAAGGATATCCCTCCCGTAAACAGGGTGCCTGGACTTTGTCGTCGCTCATGCCGAGGTCCTGAATCATTGCCAACTATGCAAGCATCAAAGTCTTCGATGCCGCGTTCATAATATTCTTGCCTCCTTGGCCCGATAGGCTAATAATCATAAAAAGTAGGTTTTTATTTTGATGGGTTTGCCGCAAGGCTTTTGACCGTAAGTGTAAAGGATGGAATCACATGAACAAGAATATGGGTACGGCGGATCGACTGATAAGAACGGTTTTGGCTTTAATTGTGCTCGCCTTATATTTTACGGGGCAGATATCGGGACTGGCCGTGATCATCCTGGGGATTTTTGCCGTCATTTTCTTATTGACCAGCCTTATTTCGTTCTGTCCGCTTTATGTGCCTTTAAAGTTATCGACCCGCAAGAAATAGCGGCTGTCATCCGGCCGGATGGTCGTGTCGTGATATAAGGAAGAGGTCATGTTCTTGCGCTCTACGCTTCGGGGTGCCCAAGAGGGTTTGTGCTCACCGGCATTGGCCTGCGCTTCCTATCCCAGCCTCAAGTTAAAGGCGACCTCGTCGCTAATGAGGGCAGGATAAGATCCTTGGCGGAGGCGGCTGCATCTTACGTTTTTGTCCGCTATCTTGTATCTTTAACCTGCATTTCTTAATTTTCTCCGTCTTAGGGAGTAGGGCAGTCATGACGACATCTCGCAATTTGTTGGCCTTTGTAACCCTCATTAGCACCATTCTGATTCTGACGGCCTGCGCTGGCAGAACCAGAGTCGAGAGTGACCTGCATATCAAGGGCGCCCCTGACTGGGTAAACGAGGGGACCAATATTCTCAAACACGATAATGACCGCCTGTTTCACGGTGTGGGCCTGGCACCCGACATGGGGGATATGTCCCTGCAGACCTCGACGGCCGATGACCGCGCCCGGGCGGAGGTGGCGAAAATCCTGACTTCGTATATGCAGGTAGTCTCCCGCGATTATACGGCCGCGGCAAAAGGCGGCGACGATCAGAGCCTGGAATCCAGTATCTCGCGTCAGATCAATAATGTCAGCCGCATTAATCTCACCGGCAGCCGCATCATCGGCCACTGGCGCGACGAAAAGACCAATGTGATTTATTCGCTGGCGGAGATCGATATGGAGCAATTGAAAACCACCTTGCAGAAGGTTCAAGACATGAATGAAGGATTCAAGGACCATCTCACCAGTCAGGGCGATCATATCTTCGATCGTATGCTTGAGGACCGCAAATGATAACCAATAATATTCGTCTGCTTAAAACCCTGGTATTGCTGGCGGCGCTGCTGACCCTCGGCGCCTGCGCCACCAAGGTGGAGCGTATTTCCCCCGACCAGGTGCGCGATCTCAGCGGCAACTGGAACGACACCGACTCGCAGATGGTCTCCCAGGAGATGATTTCCGATGTGCTCTCCCGGGCCTGGCTGGGGAATTTCCAACAAGCTCATTCGAAACAGCCCGCGGTGATCGTCGGCGAGATACGCAACCTCAGTCACGAACATATCAATATGAACACCTTTGTCGGTGATATGGAACGTGCCTTGATCAATTCGGGCAAGGTGGAATTCGTCGCATCCAAGGAGGATCGTCAGGAGATCCGCCAGGAGCGCAAGGATCAGGACATCAATGCCCGTGAGGATACGCGCAAGGCCATGGGCATGGAGCTCGGTGCCGACTTCATGCTCAAAGGCGAGATCAATACTATCCTGGACACGGAAGGCAAAGAACAGGTTCGTTACTATCAGGTGGATCTCACCTTGATCAGCCTAGCGGATAATCGCATCGTGTGGGTGGGACAGAAGAAGATCAAGAAATTTATTACCAAGGCAAGCTTTCGTCCCTGACAACGCGCATTCACCGCTTGAAGCGTGATCGTGATAGCTAAAAAAATAGCGGTGCTATGCGGCGCGCTGTTGCTGGTCGCGGCCCTGAGCGGATGTGCTACCTACAGCGATTGGGTAGGGCGCATGGAGGCCGACATCAGTAGCGGCCAGCCCGACAAGGCCTTGCAGGTCCTGGAGAAGCACGCCTCGAGCAAGGATGCGGTACTCTATCTGCTCAATCGGGCCATGCTGCAGCGCATGGCCGGCGATTATGAGGTGAGCAACGCCTCGTTCGAGGCGGCCAAGGCCATGATCAGCCGCTTGTCGGCCATCAGCGTTAGCGAACAGGGCAGTGCGCTGGCTGTCAACGACATGATGCACAGTTATACGGGAGACTATTACGAACAGGTATTGATTCACGTCTTTGAGGCCTTGAACTACCTGGCCTTGAATCAGCTCGATCAGGCGCGGGTCGAGGCCCTGCAGCTTGATGTGAAACTGAAAGAGCACGGCGATAACTCCAATTACGAGGACGGCTTCGCGCGTTACCTGACAGGAATTATTTATGAGGATCTTGGGGAATGGGATGACGCCATGATCGCGTACCGACAAGCCTACGATGCCTACCGGCGTTACCCGCGGCAACTGGAGATGCCGGTGCCGCAACAACTCAAGGCCGATTTGATCCGCCTTGCCGACAAGACCGGCCTCGACGACGAGGCCAAACGCTATCGTGAAAAATTCGATATTAACGAAGCGCCCCAGATTCCCGATCGCGACGGAGAACTGGTGTTTCTCCTGAACACCGGCCTGGTGCCGCTCAAACGCTCCATAGAGATTAGGGCGGTCACGGAGTCGGGGCAATTGGTAACGGTGTCCATGCCCGCTTATGAGGATAGACGCCCGACCGTTACCGCAGCGCGCGTTACCGTCGACGGCGAGAGTGTCACCACCGATCTTGTGGAGAACGTCGACAGTCTGGCTATGGACGCTTTAGAAAAGCAAAAACCGCTGATCCTGGCCCGCGCCATCGCCCGGGCGGTAATAAAGACCAAGGCCGGCAAGGAGATCGACCGGCGCAACGACGCCCTCGGCCTGCTGGTCAATCTGGCCAATGCGATCACCGATCGTGCCGATACCCGCAGCTGGTCCACCTTGCCCAATCGGATCTGTCTGGCGCGCCTGCCTTTGCCAGCCGGTAAGCACCGGATTGAGGTTGATTTGTTGGACCGCCTTGAAAATTTGGTCGCCAAGAAAAATTACGATGTGGACATCGCCGCGCGCGATAAACAGTTCATAACGCTGAACTGGATCATGGCGAACGACTTGATAGCAATCAATCCATTGAGGGCACGATGACAGCACAATTAAAGACAGCGGCCGGCATATTCTCTGTGGCGATGATCCTGTTACTCAGCGCCTGTGCCACGACCACGACGAAGGAGAACGGCAAACAGCCCCCGGACTGGGTCAACGGGGTTTCGTCGCGCTATCCCGCTAGTCAGTACCTGATCGGGCGCGGGTCGGCGGCGGACCTGGATGATGCCAAGGATCGCGCCCGTGCCGATCTGGCCAAGGTATTCGAAGTGGGGATCACCGCGGAGAGTTCCGATATCCAGACCTTCGAACGTGTCAGCGCCGGGAACAACGGCGCGGGCGAGTCGAAGGGGCAGCTGAAAATATCGCGTAATATTCAGACCCGTACCGACCGGGTGATCCGCGGCATAGAGATCGCCGACCTGTGGCAGGACCCGCGGTCGGGGACCCATTATGCCTTGGCGGTGCTGCGCCGACTGCAAGCCGCCCAGACTCTGCGCGACGATATCGATCGCCTCGACGAGGCCACGCGACTCTATGTGGCCAAGGCCAATGAGGAAAAGGATCTCTTGAAACGCATCGCCGCCGCCAGCCATGCCGTGGAGGCGCAGATCGAACGGGCCAGTGCCCAGCGCTCTTTGCAGGTCATCGATATCACCGGGCGCGGCGTGCCGCCGCCCTGGCCTTTGGCGCAACTGCGCAGCGAACGCGAAAC
The DNA here is from genome assembly GCA_963810615.1 of uncultured Gammaproteobacteria bacterium. Classification (GTDB taxonomy): domain Bacteria; phylum Pseudomonadota; class Gammaproteobacteria; order DRLM01; family DRLM01; genus JARRQJ01. The sequence continues at coordinate 452,846 of CAWEOA010000007.1, forward strand.
GCTGATTCAGGACCTGAGCCTGGCGACCCGCACCTCGGGCTCCGATGGCGATGCCATCCATGACATCCTCGACGGCGCGGTATCGGCGGCAGGGTTCACTATTAGGAGTCAGGGGCAGGCCAAATTCACCCTCAACGCCGCTTTCGATCTCGGCGATCTCGAACAACGGGAAGGCTGGTATTGGAAGAAGGGTACTTTGGAGATCTCACTCAGTGACGCCGACAACAAAGTACGCGGCACGCAACGCTGGAACATCAAAAGCTCGGCCTTATCGCGGGATGATGCCCAGCGCCGCGCCCTGGATCAGGTGAACAAGATCCTGAAAGGGGACCTGCGTGCAGTTCTAATCGGTTTTGCCGATAACAAATAGGTGCAACCTATTAGTATAACCATGATACTCGTCCCGCCATGTCCGGCTGTCCATCGGTCATCTTTCGCCCTATGAAATACGAAGTCGTTGATGCATGTATCTCGCCCGCCGGTCGCCTGGACGTCCTCTCCAAGCTCGAAATGGGAAAATTGCTCGATACCAGCCAGGGCGGTTTATACAACATCTTTCGCAATTGTTCGCTCGCCGTGCTGAATTGTGGCAATTCTCTGGATGACGGCAAGGAACTGTTGGATCGTTACGAGTCCTTCGGTATACGCGTTATCCAGGAAGAGCGGGGCATCAAACTGGCTGTAAGCGGTGCGCCGGCCAGCGCCTTCGTCGACGGCAAGATGATCAAGGGCATCAATGAACATCTGTTTGCGGTGTTGCGCGATGTGGTCTATGTCAGCGATGAAATCAACGACAATCCCAAGTTCGATCTCGCTACTTCGGACGGTATCACCAATGCGGTGTTTCATATTCTGCGCAATGCCAATATCCTGAGACCGATGAGCGATCCCAAACTGGTGGTGTGCTGGGGCGGGCATTCGATTCACCGCAAGGAATACGATTACACCAAAGAGGTCGGCTATGAACTGGGTCTTCGCGGTCTGGATATCTGTACCGGCTGCGGACCGGGGGCGATGAAAGGGCCGATGAAAGGCGCTACCATCGGCCACTCCAAACAGCGTATTGCCGGCGGCCAATACCTCGGCATCTCGGAGCCGGGCATCATCGCCGCGGAGTCGCCAAATCCCATCGTCAACGATCTAGTGATCATGCCCGATATCGAGAAGCGCCTGGAGGCCTTCGTGCGTACCGGTCACGCCATCGTGGTGTTTGCCGGCGGGGTGGGTACTCTGGAGGAGATTCTCTATTTTCTGGGTATCTTATTGCATCCCGATAATGCCGAGATCCCATTCCCCTTGATCTTGACCGGACCCGACAGTGCTCACGACTATTTCAAGGAAATCGATCAGTTCATTCTCGTCACCCTGGGCAAGGAGGCGCAGCAGCGTTATCAGATCATCATCGATGATCCGGTACGTGTGGCTCGAGAGGTGATGACGGGCCTCGAGCGGGTGCGCCGCTTCCGTGCCGATAAGGGTGATGCCTATTATTTCAATTGGCTGTTGCGGATCGAGGCGGATTTTCAAAAGCCCTTTTTCCCGAGCCATGAAAATATGCGTAAACTGGAGTTGCACGGCAATCAGGAGCGCCATGAACTCGCCGCGCAGTTGCGGCGTGCATTCTCGGGAGTGGTGGCGGGGAATGTCAAAGAGGCGGGAATTCGTGCCATCGAGGAGCACGGTCCGTTCGAAATCCGCGGCGCCGCCGGCATCATGAGCCAGATGGATTCCCTTCTGAATTCCTTTGTCGCGCAACACCGCATGAAGTTGTCGGGAAAAAAATATACCCCCTGTTATCGCATTATTAAATAATCACCGAAACCGATCTTAGCTTGATCGCGAGCGTATAACTCTAGGTAACCTGTAGCAAACTTGTCAGTACTATCCATCCTCACCGCCGCCAAGGGAAAGGCTCCCGAGGCAGCCCCGCTTAATCCGCAGCAAGTATAATGATTTCCATCCTTTTTCGATTGGGCGCGACCAACTCAAAACGAATATACTGCGAAGATGAATGATTATCTCGCATTGGCGATTGGTGTGCTGTGCGCAGGGATAGGCGGTGAGCTTTTCGTTCGCGGCGTAGTGGGCATTGCCTTATGGGCGCGGATAACCGCGGGGATTGTGGGCGCTACGGTGGCGGCCTTTGCCACGTCCAGTCCCGAACTATCGGTGGCGATCAGTTCCGCGCTGGCAAAAAAGCCGGAAATATCTCTGGGTGATGCCCTGGGAAGCAATGTGGTCAATGTCGCCGTGATACTCGCCATCCCAATAATTATGAAGGGCATCAAGAGCTCGCCGAACAGTGTGCAGCGCGATTATCCCTTTGCCCTGTTTGCGCCCATACTCACCGCCGTTCTGGCGCTGGACGGTGAATTATCCAGGCTGGACGGTGTGCTGCTCCTGGCGGCATTCGTGTTCTGGCTGGTCATTGTGATGCTGGAGGTGCGCAGACAGCGCAGCGCGACTGAAAAGGTCCTGGGGGAGAAACGCGGCTGGCTTGCCATACTCCTGTCCCTGGCGGGATTCTTGTTTTTGATCGCCGCAGGCCAGTTTATCGTGACCGGTGCAAAGGGCATCGCCCTGTCTTTCGGTATAGATGAATTCGTCATCGGCGCAACCATAGTAGCCATCGGCACCTCAATCCCCGAGCTGGCGACCTCAATTATCTCCATGTGGCGAGGCCATGACGAGGTGGGGGTGGGGACGATACTTGGCAGCAACATCTTCAACGGTCTTTTTATCATCTCGGTGGCGGCGATCATCTATCCCATCAGGGTCCACCTGGGCGAGGTGCTGCCGGTCTTGGCCTTCGGCCTGATTGCAGTGATACTGATCTGGCCGCCGGGGCATGGTTATATCGGCCGCGGGCGCGGTCTGTTGTTGCTGGCGCTTTACGCAGCTTATGTGATGGTTACGGTCAATTAGTAATCTCGCAGCCATTCGTATAATCAACGGTGTCGCGCGATTGCCAACATACACGAAGGTATATCCGATGAAGATCGCCGTATTATCCCAGAAAAAAAATCTCTATTCGACTCTCCGCTTGGTGGAGGCGGCAAAACAGCGTGGTCATGAAATCAGGGTGATCGATCCCTTACGCTGTTATATGAACATTACCTCGCATCAACCGGTCATTTATTATCGCGGCAAACTATTGAGCGATCTCGATGCGGTGATTCCGCGCATCGGTGCATCCATCCTCTTTTACGGGACGGCGCTGGTACGGCAATTCGAGACCATGGGTGTCTTTACCCTCAATCGTTCTACCGCCATCAGTTGCGCCCGCGACAAGCTGCGTTCTCTGCAGTTGTTGTCCTGTAAAGGGATAGGGTTGCCGATCACCGGATTCGCTCATGCCCCGGACGACATCAAAGGTGCCATCAAGATGGTGGGTGGGGCGCCGCTGGTGATCAAGTTGCTGGAGGGTACCCAGGGTATCGGTGTGGTATTGGCGGAGACCAACCAGGCCGCGGAGAGCGTAATCGATGCCTTTTGGGGTTTGCAATCGAATATTCTCATCCAGGAATACATTAAAGAGGCGGGCGGTTCGGATGTCCGCTGCTTTGTAATCGGCGACAAAGTGGTGGCCGCCATGCAGCGTCAGGCGCGGGAGGGTGAATTTCGCGCCAATCTGCACCGCGGCGGCCAGGCCGCCGCGGTAAAGCTGAGCGCCGAAGAGCGGACTATGGCAATCCGCGCCGCCAAGGCCATCGGCCTTGACGTGGCGGGCGTGGATATCCTGCGTTCCGAGCGCGGTCCCTTGGTGATAGAAGTCAATTCGTCTCCGGGTTTGGAAGGTATAGAAACGACGAGCGGTAAGGATATCGCCGCTGCCATGATCGAATTCATCGAACAAAATATAAAAGTACACAACATGCGGGCGCGTAGTGTGCAATGAGGAGTACGCTGCCGGTCTGAATTACCTTAAACTATGTCTTTATAACAAGCGCAGCGCAAATGAGGCGCAAGCGATAATAATGGATTAATGGAGATGAATGATACGCCGCGGCAAGACCACCCCTGGTGGGGAACGGTCGAATTCAGCGAAGGATCCGCTAAGCGCTGGGAGATCGGGCCACTGACCCTGCGGATCCGGCGCTTGGCTCAGGAATGGTGGATCGCCTTCGAACGCGATGAAAAAAAGCACGAACGCATAATGGCGGCGCTGGAATATATGGATCCTGATTGGTTGGGTCATGCCAGCCTCGAGCGTTATCTTACCCGTCACGCCCAGCCTACGCTGCATATCACACCGACGCTCGCGGACCGGCCGGTGGTTACGCGGCCGGTGGTGCCTTTTCACCTGTGTGCCGGCGAAGAGGCCACTCTTTACGTCAGCTTGCCGGTATGGATACGCCTGGAGGCGGGACCGCACAGGATGTTGCTCAAGGAAATCGCCATTCAAAGGCTCTCCGATACCTGGTTCGGCCCCTCCACCTTGGAGGGCGAGCTCTGTTATGCCAGCACCACGCATTGCCGCCAGGATCTGAGCGAGATACCGCTTTACCCCTATCGCACTATCACCCCCGTGCTGATCCAGAACAGATCCAAGCAAACCCTGGTTTTGGAGCGTTTGAGCTTGCCGGTTCATTTCCTTTCGGTTTATGGCTCGCCGGAAAACAGATTGTGGACGTCAAGAGTAAGTTTGAGATGGGAACATGGAACCACCGTTTCCATGGAAATTGAAGCGCAAGCACCGGCACAAGCGGGCAAAACGCAGATACTGTGTGGTCCCCGATATGAACCGGAAAAAGGCGGGGTCATTCGCGCCGTAGCTTCATTTTTTGGGTAAGACCGACTTACGAGGTGAATAGCGATGGGTGACTGGTGGACGAATGTAATGAATGTCATGAGCAGCGACCGCGTTTTTATTTTATTGCGTGCGCTGGTCATAGCCTCCATCGGCTTCGTGGTGGCGCGCGCGGCCAGCGCCGCCGTGCTCAAGGTTATGGGGAAATTCCTGGACGCACAGCAGCGCATGATAGTGAGCCGCGCCGTTTATTATCTGCTGTTGGGCCTCTTTCTGTTATCCGCCCTACACGAACTGGGTTTTAGCCTCAGCATCCTGGTAGGGGCGGCGGGGATCCTATCGGTGGCGGTCGGCTTTGCCTCGCAAACGTCCGCTTCCAATTTGATCAGCGGTCTGTTCCTCGTCGTCGAACGACCGTTCAGCGTCGGCGACGTCATCACCCTGGGCGGCACTACCGGCGAAGTCCTGTCCATCGATCTGTTGTCGGTAAAACTGCGCACCTTCGATAACCTCTATGTGCGCATTCCCAACGAGACGCTGATCAAGTCCGAGGTCACCACCTTGACCAAATTCCCGATCCGGCGCATCGATCTGAAATTGGGCGTGGCCTATAAAGAGGACATCGGGAAAGTACACGAACTGCTGCTTAAGCTGGCGGAGAAGAACCCGCTAAGCCTGGAGGAACCCAAGCCGCTGTTTATCTTTCTGGGCTTCGGCGACTCGGCCATCAATCTGCAATTTTCAATATGGGTCAAGCGTGAAAACTTCCTCGACCTGAAAAACTCCATTCAAGAAGAGATCAAGAGTGCCTTTGAATATGAGGGTATCGAGATTCCCTTTCCGCAACGCACGCTGGTCGCCGGCGGTGACCAGCCCTTTGCGGTGCGGGTGGTGGAGAGCGAGGAGAAGGTTTGATACTGAAAAAAGATTCGACCGTAAAGGTGCATAGGATGCCAAGATAAACTACTGTTTTTCGACTGAAGGGTTGTGGCGCGCCGATAGTGTATTAACGGTGGCTGCGCTCATTATGATCTACATGACTAGCCTCCGTCGCCGCGGTATGGATAGTGTTAACAGGCCCTAGGCGTTCTTCGCCCCTTTGCGATTCCCCTTTTTAACGCTCACTCGGCGCGCAGCGCCTCGATAGGATCGAGCTGCGCTGCATGGCGGGCGGGAAGCACGCCGGCGAGCATGCCGATGGCGATTGCCAGGGCTTCGGCCAGGACCACATAAAGCCACGAGATGTGTAACGGCATGGCGGGGACCAGGAGATGCAGCAGTTGCCCCCCGCCGATGCCGATGATCAAGCCGGTTCCGCCGCCTAGTGCGGCGAGAATGATGGCTTCGGTAAGGAACAGTCCGAGGATGTGGGTACGGCGCGCGCCTAGGGCGCGCAGCAGTCCGATTTCCCCGGTACGTTCGCTGACGGTGATGGTCATGATGGTGAGTATGCCTACGCCGCCTACCAGCAGTGAGATGCCGCCTAGGGCGCCGACCGCGAAGGTCAGGACGTTGAGTACCGAACCCAAGGTCTCCAGCATCTGTTCCTGGGTGGTGATGGTGTAATCCTCGCTGCCGTGGCGGGCGGTGAGGAGGCGGCGTATCCCCGCGGTGACTTCATGGGTGGAGGCGCCCTCGCTGTAGAGGACGTCGATGGCCACCAGGCTGTTGCGGTTGAACATCTCCAGCCCTTTGGCGGTGGGGATGTACACGGCGTCGTCCATATCGAAGCCCAGCACCTGGCCTTTGGATTCCATGGTTCCGATGACGGTGAAGCGGCTGTTGGCGATACGGATGTGTTCGCCCAGGGGATTGGCGCTGCCGAACAGCTCGTTGCGTACCTTGCTGCCCAACACCGCGAAGGCGCGCGGAGAGCGGGGGTTGTCCGCAGGCAGGAAGCGGCCGCTGGCGATGTCCAGGCGGAAGACGCTGGGCATTTGCGGCCCCACGCCGTAGATCATGGTGCGGCGGCGCTTGCCCTGATATTCTGCTTCGGCGTTGCCTTGCACCACCGGCACCACGTCGCGGACCTGCGACAGGCCTTTCAATGCCTCGGCATCATCCAGGCTAAGGGGACGCACGGTGGCGATGGTGCCGACCGGCGTCCCCTGGGTCATGGTCTTGCCGGGATTGATTTCGATAAGGTGGGTGCCGAACTGGGTGAATTCGCTCAATACATAATGGCGGATGCCTTCGCCGATGGAGGTAAGCAGCACCACGGCGGTGATACCGATTGCGATGCCCAGTCCGGTGAGACCGCTGCGCAAACGGTGCGCCGTTATTGAGGTGAAGGTAAAACGCAGGGCATCGGTGAGTAACATGGCAGGTCAACGCCGCTGCAGGGCACGCACCGGATCCAGGCGTGCCGCACGTTTGGCCGGCAGAATGCCGAATAACAGTCCAGTGCTCAAGGCGACGCCGACGGCGGCCGTGAACGCCCACCACGGGGCGCCCACCGGCAAGGTGGGGTAGATGCGGCCGATGAGCCAGCTGCCGGCCTGGCCTATCGATACGCCGAGCACGGCGCCGATCAGGGACAGCAGTGCCGCCTCGGCAAGGAACAAGCGCTGGATCTGTTGGGCGGTGGCTCCCAAGGCCTTCAATAATCCGATTTCCGAGGTGCGTTGCGTCACCGCCACTAGCATCACGTTCATGATGAGGATGCCGGCGACCACCAGACTGATGGAGGCGATCCCGGCAACGGCGAAGGTGAGGGCCTGGAGGATCTTATCGAAGGTGGCGAGTACTGCGTCCTGGGTGATGACCGTGACGTCTTCCTCGCCCTGATGGCGAGCCTTGATGGTGTCGACGATATGGCGTTTGGCGGCGGGGATCAGTTCGCGACTGCGCGCTTCCACCAGGATACGGAACAGCGAAGTGGTGTTGAGCAGGCTCTGGGCTGAGGCCACGGGGATAATCACCAGGTCTTCGGTATTAACCCCTATGGATTGGCCCTCCGAGGCGAGGATACCGATGACGCGGAAGCGGCGATCGCCGATGCGGATCCATTCGCCCAGGGCCGGTGTCGCCCCGAACAATTCATCACGGACCTTGGTGCCCAGGACGCATACCGCGTTGGCGGTCTCGGGGTCGCCGGGCGGCAGGAAGTGGCCCTGATTCATTTTGAAATGGCGGATATCGAGAAAATCGGCGGTGGTGCCGAGGATCACCACATCCCGTTCCCGTCCGCCCCAGGAGACCGGTGCCGCCCCGACATTGATCGGCGCCACTCTTGCTACCGTGTTGCTGCGGGTCAAGGCGGCAGCATCCGCCAGAGTAAGGTCGCGCGGAGTTTCGGCCGTGAACATCGAAGGCCCGAGTCCGGCGGTTTCCGAGCGGCCGGGCAGGACGATGATCATATGCGTTCCCAAGGCCGAGAATTCGCCGGTGACATAACGCCGCGCCGCCTCGCCCAGCGAGGTCAACACCACCACCGAGGCCACGCCGATGGCCATGGCCAGCAACATAAGGCCTGCCCTGAGGCGATAGGCCCGCAAGGTGCCCAGGGCGAAGCGGATGGCATCCAGGAGCGTCATGGCGGCGCTTGCTGCGTATCTGCAGTGATGTGCCCGTCTATCATGCGCACGCTGCGACGGGCGCGTTTGCCGATTTCGCTGTCGTGGGTGACGATGATGAGGGTCAGGCCTTCGGCGTTTAATTTTTCCAACAGGGCGATGACGTCCTGCCCGGAGCTGCGATCCAGGTTGCCGGTGGGTTCATCGGCGAGGAGCAGGGCTGGCTGCATGATGGTGGCGCGGGCGATGGCGACGCGTTGGCGCTGGCCGCCGCTGAGCTGTTCAGGGCGGTGCTCGGCGCGATCGTTGAGGTTGACCGCGGCGAGGGCCTGCGCGACGCGTTGCTGTCGTTCGCGGGGCGGCAGGCCCGCTAGCAGCAGGGGCAGAGCGACATTATCGGCGGCGCTGAGGCGCGGCACCAGATGAAAAAACTGGAATACGAAACCGATGGTCTCGCTGCGTATCCGTGCCTGTTCCTGATCGCTCAAGGCGGTCACGTCATGCTGATCCAGGAGATAGGTGCCGCTGTCGGGGCGATCCAGCAGGCCGAGGGCATGCAGCAGAGTAGATTTGCCCGATCCCGACGGCCCCATAATGGAAACGTATTCGCCGCGTTCGATGGTGAGGTTAATGTCGTTGAGGGCGTGGACCTGCTGTTCACCGACCTGAAAGCGACGGTGAATATGACGGAGTTCGATCATGGCGCCGCTGCTGGCTTTTCGAGGGTGGCGCGGATGCCGGCCTTTATCCCTTCACGATCGATGGATAACACCACGCGATCGCCGGCGGACAGGCCGGAGAGGACCTCGGTATATTTCCAATTGGACAGGCCGGCCTTGAAGCTGCGTTCTTCCAGCATTTGGGTGGCGGGGTTGTAGATCAAGACCCGATGTCCCTCCAGGACCGCTTCGGTAGGGATACGCAGCACATCCTTCTTTACGTCGACGATGATTTCCAGGTCGGCACTGTAACCGGGCCGCAGGCTTTGGTAGTCCGCCGCATCGGTAAACAAGGCCTCCACGTCGACGGTGCGCGCCTGCTTTTCGACTTCCAGGACATAGGGGGCGATACGGCTGACCCGTCCGGTGAAATGTTTATTGGGAAAGGCATCGAGGCTGATGCGCGCCGACATATCGGTCTTGATCAGCGGGGCATCCACTTCGTCGATGGGCGCGGCGATGTACAGGCAGCTGGTGTCCAGAAGATCGACGGCGGGCAGGGTCGCCACACCGGTGGGCGAGGGCGTGACGAATTCGCCGAGTTCGCCGTTGACCTCGGCTACGATCCCGGGAAAGGGCGCGCGCAGCAGGGTGCGTTCCAGGGCGGCGCGTGCCACGCTGATGCGTGCCGCGCTGACCTTCACATTGGCGCGCGCGGCGCGGCAACTGGCTTGGCCTGCCTGGGCCTGGGCCTGGGCGGTATCCGCCTGCTGTTCGGACACCTGGCCTTTCTTGCGCAGTTCCTCAAGACGTTTGGCCTCGCGCACGGCATTATCCGCCAGGAGGCAGTTTTGGTCCGCAGTGGCGCGTGTTGCCGTGGTTTCCCGCTGCGCAAGCTGAACCTGCGCGGCGAGGTCATCGTTCCACAGCGATAGCAGCACTTGTCCCGTGCTGACACTATCGCCCTCTTTGACGGCCAATTTGGCGATTTGGCCGCCTATGGCCGGGGCGAGGCGGGCGCGGCGACAGGCCTTTACCGTGCCGGCGCGGGTATTGGAGACGGTGGCCTCGACGATGCCGCGTTCCACCGCCTTGACTGCGACGGCAATAGGCTTGGGGCGGGAAAAATACCAACCCAGGGCGACGATGCCGACGATAACCAAAAGGATCAGGATGAGGCGATAAGAGATTTTTTTCATTGTATTTAAAGTCTGGGTCGTCGTGGCTGCGTAGAGTACGGTACGCGCTTAGCTGGATTGAGACTATTGTAGCGTCTTAGTCGCGTCACTAGCGATCAATATCAGGAACATGCATATTAATTAATCAATGTCGGCGATGACAATTTAGAGCGCTGGGCAGCTTCGCACCGACAGGGCCGAGGCCCGGCTTTGTGTCGATTGGAATGGGCTGAATAAACGAGGGGAGTGCAGTTGCACACGACTTGTGTGTAAGGCTAAGCTTGGATTTTAGGTGTGGTGCCGCTTCGCTCTCCGCCGTAACGCCAGGCAAGGAGTCGATAACTCGCGGCGTAAACAATTCCTGCCGCGGACGCAGCGCCGATGGTTTTCCGCGATCAGCGATTAGGTCTTCGATAATTTCTTATCGATTTCCGCCTCCGCCGCCAGCCAGTCATCGGTGGGATTGCCGCCGCTAAAGCCGCGACTTTCCGCACGCAGATAGGCCGCTTCCGCCACCAATCTCCAGCGTTCTTCCGGCGTCACGGTTTTGCCGGAAGCCGGATCCCGCCGCGGGGAAGGGGGCTTCTTGGCCTTGGTAACGGTTTTGCGTTCAACCGTTGCCCCCGGTTTTTTACCGTTTGATTTGCTGGCCAATTTCTTTGCAGGTGTCTTAGTGCTACCAGGGGTGGGTGTTGCTCTTATGTCTGCCATTTTTGCGCTTCCTTTTGCCTTACCGATTATGGGTGCCGCCATCTAAAATATCCTTCTATACAGGAAAGAATAGCATAGAGATGTATTGCCGCCATTTGTCAGCGGTCTTTGTATACGAATGAAAATAACGGATGACCTCCCAACATATATCCGTCATCGCACTGCCTCCATTTTCATACCCGATAGCTGGATACGGCAGGGCCGGGATAGGGCTGAAATCATAGCATGCGCTGATTCCCGTCTCACTCGGGACTTGTAAAGCTTGACCACAGCGGGAGGTATTAATGGTTTGATCTTATGGGGGTGGGGTTTGCGCTTGGCTATTTATGCCTCGCGCCCACACCGAATGGAATACCTTCCACGCTGCTCAAAGGTTAGTAGCGGCATAACAAGGAATATATATAGGTCCAATATTTTATATATTAATCGCTTGGGATCGGACTTTAATTTCCAAAATTAATGAGGGGCCGGCATCCCAAAGGAAAAATCGAGCGGTTTAGAGGGGCTGGGCACCGTAGCTGCGCCGCACATAGTCATCGACGATGGCCTGAAACTCTTCAGCTATGCGCTCGCCTTTTAAGGTAACGGTCTTTTCACCATCCACGTAGACAGGTGCGACGGGTACCTCACCGGTGCCGGGAAGGCTGATACCGATATTGGCATGTTTGCTTTCGCCCGGGCCGTTGACTACGCAACCCATGACCGCCACGCTCATCTCCTCCACGCCGGGATACTGTTTACGCCATACCGGCATCTGGTGGCGGAGATAGGCTTGGATATCTTGAGCCAGTTGCTGAAAATAGGTGCTGCTGGTGCGTCCGCAGCCCGGGCAGGCGATGACCATGGGGGTGAAGGAACGCAATCCCATGGTTTGGAGGATCTCTTGCGCCACGATCACCTCTTGGCTGCGATCGCCTCCCGGTTCCGGTGTCAGGGAGATGCGGATCGTGTCGCCGATGCCTTGTTGCAGGAGTACGGCCAGTGCGGTGCTGGAGGCCACTATCCCCTTGCTGCCCATGCCGGCTTCGGTCAGGCCCAGGTGGAGCGGGTAATCGCAGCGCGAGGCCAGTTCCCGGTACACGGCGATCAGATCCTGTACGCCGCTCATCTTGCACGACAGCACGATCTTATCGTGGGCCAGACCTAATTCTTCCGCTTTCCGGGCGCTTTCCAAAGCGGAACTCACCATGGCCTCGTGGATGATCTCCGAGGAGTCGCGTGCTTGCGCACGTTGCGTGTTTTCATCCATGAGTCTGACCACCAGGGACTGATCCAGGCTGCCCCAGTTGACGCCGATACGCACCGGTTTGTCATAGCGGCAGGCGATTTCGATCATGGTGGCGTATTGCTCATCCTTCTTTTTGCCGCGGCCCACGTTACCGGGGTTGATGCGATACTTACCCAAGGCCTCAGCGCAGGCGGGATGATTACTCAGCAGTTTATGGCCGTTGAAATGGAAATCGCCGATAAGCGGGCTTTTACAGCCGCGCTTGTCCAGTTGTTCGCGGATGTAGGGAACGGCGCGCGCCGCCTCGTCGCTGTTGACGGTGATGCGCACCAGTTCGGAACCCGCCCGTGCGAGTTGCAGCACCTGCTGAACGGTGGCGTCGATGTCGGCCGTATCGGTATTGGTCATGGACTGCACCACGATGGGTGCCTGCCCGCCCAAGATGACATGCTCGATTTTGACCGTTGCCGTGGGGTGTCTGCCTACCGGGGTACGAAGATTGGACATAACGATATCTATGGATGGTGCATACTAAATCAATGAGTGGGTAATGATAGCGTACTTCGACGCCAAGTAGCACAACCTGTCGGGGAGGCATGGTTTATGGGGCACGATAATGCGGGGATGATGCGGGATATTCGGCAGGAGGTGCAACTGACCAAGTCCTGGATCGGCAAGGAGTACCTGGATGCGCGGGTGCTGGCAGCTATGGAAAAGGTACCGCGCCATGAATTTGTACCGCAAGAGCTTGATTATCTCGCCTATAGCAACGGGCCGCTGGCCATCGGTTATGGTCAGACCATTTCGCAGCCGTATATTGTGGCCTTGATGACTGATTTGCTAAGGCCTCGGGCCAAGGATGTGGTGTTGGAAGTGGGAACAGGCTCCGGCTATCAGGCGGCGGTGTTGTCGCTATTGGTAAAGCAGGTTTATAGCATCGAGATCGTAACGGCACTGGTCCAGGATGCGGCGGCGCGTTTACGGCGTCTCGGCTATGGCAATGTCGAGGTGCGCAGCGGTGATGGTTATAGTGGTTGGCAGGAACATGCGCCGTTCGATGCCATTATCGTGACGGCGGCGGCGCCCGCAATTCCACCCCCCTTGCTTGAACAGCTTAAGCCCGGCGGCCGAATGTTGATCCCTGTGGGCGCACCCTACGACAGGCAGATCTTGACCGTGATCGATAAGAGTGAACGGGGAGATATCACGCAGCAGACGATATTGCCCGTCGCCTTTGTGCCCCTTACCGGAAATCATGGACATGATTCCAATTCAGAACCAGGTGCCTGAGGCCTTAAATGGTTTGATAAACCTCATCGGTCCAGGCAACGGCCTGCAAATAGGCTTCGGTAACCTGTGCAGCTTCCAATGAGGGAAAATCGATCTCGTCCCAACGGCCTTGTTCATGGGCAAGGACTGCATGTAGGATACATCCCATGGACCCTGCGTGGTTCAAGATGGCCGCTTTGACCTCTGGCGCCAAGGGCAGATCGACTAAGATATTTTCCAGCTTGGTGTCCAGGAGGGCGTCCAGGAGCGAGAATAAGCCAATCGTAAATAATGCCTCTTTATTGCTCTCGCCCGCGGCCTCGCCGATAAGTTCGCACATCTTCCCGCGTGTGAGCGCCACCACCATCAGTTGTGAAGGTTTGTCATCGATATTCGCCAGAATGATGAGAGATACCCAACGTTTGATTTGTTGTATCCCTAAATAGACGATGGCGTGTTGTATTGAATCCATACGTTTGGGTAGGGCGTAAAAGGGGGAATTTAAACTGCGCAATAACTTGAAGCTCAGCGCAACATCCTGGCTGATGAGGTTCGCCAGTTCCGCAACCTGTTTATTGGGATCCAGCAATTTGCACAGCAGTCGCAGTATGGCCAGGCGATTGGACGGCAAGCTGTGTCGCGAAACGATATGTGGTCTGCACAAGAAATATCCCTGGAAGTAGTCAAAACCCAGTTCCTTGGCAAATTCAAAATCTTCGTGCGTCTCGATTTTTTCCGCCAGCAACTCGACCTTATGTTCATGGAGGGCGGCGACATGCGCCTGGATCTGTTCGCGGGACAAGGTCGTGAAATCTAGCTTGACGATTTTGCTGAGCTTGACCAGCGCTTGCAGATCGGGATGATAGATAAAATCATCCAGTGCGATGGTATAACCCTCGGTGCGCAGCTTGCGCACGGCGTTCAATAACTCTTCATTGACTTCGATGTCTTCCAGGATTTCCAAGACCACTTGCTCTTTCGCGAACGGCAGGGATTTATCGCGAACAATGAAACTGCGCGGCAGGTTGATGAAGGCCAGTTTTTTGCCGACCAACTCCTCCAGACCGAATTCGAGAAAGGCGTTGATCACCACCTGGGTGGTGGCGTGATCATGATCGACGAATCCGGCGGCGTTTTGAACGCCGTTGGCACGATACAATAATTCGTAGGCGACCAGATCCAGTTTCCGATTGAAGATCGGCTGCCGCCCGATATATATATCTTGCATATGAATAACTTATTTCCCCTTGGGATATAAGTTATAACGGCTGGGCCGGTGCCTGCTTGAATCCGGCAGGCGCCGGGGGGTCAGGCGTCCAGACGGCGATACTTGATGCGATGGGGTTGATCGGCGTCGGTACCGAGGCGCCGATGGCGATCGGCTTCGTAATCGGCGTAGTTGCCCTCGAACCAGACCACCTTGCTGTCGCCCTCGAAGGCTAGCATGTGAGTGGCGATGCGATCCAGGAACCAGCGGTCGTGGGAGATCACCACCACGCAACCGGGGAAATCCAGGATGGCCTCTTCCAGGGCACGCAGGGTTTCCACATCGAGATCGTTGGTCGGTTCATCCAGCAGCAATACATTGCCGCCGCTCTTCAGCAGCTTGGCCAGGTGCAACCGGTTGCGCTCTCCACCAGACAGTTCCTTGACCAGCTTTTGCTGGTCGGTGCCCTTGAAATTGAAGCGGCTGAGGTAGGCGCGGGACGGCATCTGGAATTTTCCCACGGTAATGATGTCCTGGCCGTCGGAGATTTCCTGCCAGGCAGTGTTGTCACCCGAGAGGTCGTCACGGGATTGATCCACATAGGCGAGCTCTACCGTTTCGCCGATGTGCAACTCACCGCCGTCGGGTTTTTCCTGCCCGGTGAGCATGCGGAACAGGGTAGTCTTGCCGGCACCGTTGGGGCCGATCACGCCGACGATGCCGCCGCGCGGGAGATTGAAACTCAGGCCGTCGATGAGCAGCCGGTCGCCGTAGGCCTTGCGCAGCTCTTTGGCTTCGACCACCGTGTCACCTAGGCGCGGTCCGGGCGGAATGAAGATCTCCTTAGTCTCGTTGCGTTGCTGGTTCTCCTGGGAGGAAAGATCTTCGAAGCGGGCGATGCGCGCCTTGCTCTTGGCATGACGACCCTTGGGATTGGAACGCACCCATTCCAGTTCCGCCTTCATGGCGCGCTGGCGGGCGCTTTCCTGTTTCTCCTCGACCTCCAGGCGCTTCTCCTTTTGCTCCAGCCACGAGGAGTAATTACCTTCCCAGGGTATGCCGTGGCCGCGGTCCAGTTCCAGGATCCAGCCGCAGACATTGTCGAGGAAGTAGCGGTCGTGGGTCACGGCGATCACCGTACCCTTGTATTCGTGGAGAAACCGCTCCAGCCAGGCCACCGATTCGGCATCCAGATGGTTGGTGGGCTCGTCGAGCAACAACATATCCGGCCCGGACAGCAATAACTGGCACAAGGCCACGCGGCGCTTTTCGCCGCCGGATAATTTGGCGACGTCGGCATCCCATGCGGGCAGGCGCAGGGCGTCGGCGGCGATTTCCAATTGCCGTTCCAGGTTATGGCCGTCGACGGTCTGGATGAAGGATTCCAGCTCGCCTTGTTCCTTGGCCAGGGCGTCGAAATCGGCATCGGGGTTGGCGTACTCGGCGTAGAGGGCATCCAAACGCGCCAAGGCGTCCTTGACCGCTTGCACCGCCTCTTCGACGTTACCGCGCACGGTCTTGCCGGTATCGAGATGCGGTTCCTGGGCCAGGTAACCGATACGGATACCCGGTTGCGGGCGCGCTTCGCCGAGATATTCCCTGTCCACGCCGGCCATGATCCGCAGCAGGGTGGATTTACCCGCGCCGTTCAAGCCGAGGACGCCGATTTTGGCGCCCGGAAAAAAAGACAGGTAGATATCGCGGAGAATCTCGCGTTTGGGTGGGACCACTTTGCCCACCCCATTCATGGTGTAGATGTACTGGGCCATTATGAAACGTCCTGTGACATAGAAAACGGTCGCTGGATTAGCGACGCATGATTATAGCAATCAATTGCACTGTGATAAAAAGATTAGCCGATGTTTGACAGGGTGCGGGGGTTAATTGTTATGTTTTCCCGTTATGACACGCTAAACGTGGCAGGCCAGAAGCCGTGGAAACACAGTACGACGATTCGCCGGGGGAAGTACCGTCCGCGCTTACACTGTATACCGTCGGGCACGGTGGGCGTTCCGCAACGGAATTTCTTGACGTATTGCGCGCCGCCGTCATCGGCTGTACAGCGGATGTTCGCAGCTATCCGGTTTTGCGCCGCCATCCACAGTTTTCGCAAAAGACACTGGTGCCTTTGTTAGAGGAAACCGCAATCGGTTACCACTGGCTGGGTAAGGCGCTGGGTGGGTTCCGGCACTGCGCATCACCGTCCATCCATACCGAGCTGGCGTGCGATTCATCACGCGCCTATGCCGATCATATGTCGTCCACGGCGTTCCAAGAGGGCATGACCGAACTGCTGGCACTGGCTCGCGTCAGGCTCACCGCCATGCTCTGCGCCGAACGACTTCCCCAGCATTGCCATCGCGCCATAATTTACGATTACTTGACGGCAAAGGGTATCGCCGTCATCCATATCGTGGAAGATGACAAGCACATGCCCCATTGCCTCAGTGGCGCGGCGCGCTGGGCGCAAGGGCGACTTATCTATGATCGTGGGGACCGCCAACAACTGGAGTGGGCATTCTAAGACCGGTTTGGCGATGGACGCTCGTGACGCATATACGACAAAACTGCATTAAGAGGGGGCGCGCTTGATGTCAAATTACCAGCGAGCTTAGTTAACTAGCTGTTCTTTAAGGGGGCGATAATTGGCATGAGGAATGCATTGTCATAGTCGTGATTCAATATAGACATCGTCTTCTTGAGTCATATAATCCCTCTCCCTGTTTGGCGGAGTGCCCCCAAGGCTCTCCGCCTTTTTATTTGCGCGGCCGGGGGAGGTTGCTGCATCAAATCACCCTGTCGTTACCGCCGTCCACAGGGACCTGCGCCCCGGTTGTTTTGCCGAACAAGGCGCCGCACATCTCCGCCGCCAGTTCGGCGACATCGCGGCTGGTGACTTCCACCTTGAGCACATTATTGGTCTTGTACTGTTCCACGCTTAAACCATAGTGAACGGCACGTGCCTGGAGAACGTCCTCGTTCCACAGGCCGGTATCGAACACCGCATTGGGATGCAGAGAATTGACGCGAATATGGTCGCCGCCCCATTCCAAGGCGGCCACCCGCGCCAATTGATTGAGGGCGGCCTTGGAGGCGGAGTAGGCGGCGGCGCCCGGGCCGGGGGCCGGGACATTCTTCGAGCCGATGACCACCACCCGGCCGCCGCGCGGCGCCAGTTTCAATAAGGGATGGGCCTCGCGCATCAAACTGAAATTGGCATCGAGGTTGATGCTCATCACCCGTTGCCATTCGGCGTTGTCGAGTTCGGCAATACGGTGGCCGGGGGGGAATACACCGGCGTTGAGGATCAGCATATCCAGGCCACCGAAACGGCGCACGGTGGCCTCCAAGGCGGCGATTAGCTGTGTGTCATCGCTGACATCGCACGGGATTCCCAGGAAGGCAGGAGAAGGAAGCAGGCTTGCGACAGTGGGATTGATATCCAAGCCCACCACGGCGGCGCCACGGGCCAGCAGAGCATCGACGCAGGCCCGGCCGATGCCGGAGGCGGCGCCGGTAATCAGTGCGACCTCACCGCTGAACGGCGGCGGGTTGCCGGCCTTACGCAGCTTGGCCTGCTCCAGATCCCAGTATTCCATGTCGAACAGATCCCGCGCCGATAACGACTGATAACCGCCCAGGGCCTCGGCGCGCAGGATGATGTCCATGGTGTGGTCGTAGATATCCGCGACTATGGCAGCGTCTTTGGCGCTGCGGCCCACGGTGCTCATACCCCAGACGGGGTCCAGGATGACTCGCGGCGTAGGGTCGAGCATGGTCTTGGGTTCGCGGGCGCCAGGGGCATGCTCGGCGAAATAGGCCTTATAGGTATCGATGTAGGCATCCACCCCGCGTCCCAGCATGGGCAGGCGCTTGGTGCGGATCACATGATCCGGCGTTGCCGGGCCCTGTTGAGCAATGCGCGCCACCCCGGGATGACGGGCGAAGGCCAGAGACCGGTCGCTGGTCTGGGTGGCCACGATCATAGGTGCCCCCGCCAGATGCGAAAGCCGTTGCCGCAAGGCCGCCAACTCGGTACGCAATGCCGGACCTGGCGGATCTTGTGCGACCGTGGGCAGGGTCCATGCTTTTTCGCGGTCAAGATATTGTTCGGCGCGGTTGACCAGTTCGATCATGCGCTCATAGGATTCCCGCGCCGTGGCGCCGAAGGAAAAGATGCCGTGATTCAGCAAGACCATGCCGATGGTGCGGGGTCCGGCCTCGGCGGCGAAGTGCCGCGCGCATTCCCGTGCCAGATCGAAGCCGGGCATCACATAAGGCAGCACCACCACACTGTCGCCGTATATCTCACGGATGCGCGCCGGACCGTCCTCGGTATTGGTGGTGGTGACAATGGCGTCGGCATGGGTATGGTCCACGTATTTATAGGGCAAAACCGCATGGAGTATCGCTTCCACGGATGGGGTGGGGGCGTCAGCTTTAATGGTGTGAGTCTTTAATTCATTGACCATCTGCGGATCGGATAGGCTGTCCAGTTTGGAGAGGGCAATGAGGTGATCCATCTTCACCGGGGCGAAACCCGCGGTATCGATACGCTCCAAGTCCCAACCGCTGCCCTTTACATAGAGGATTTCCTGCGCTACGCCGAGGATGTTGCTCTCGGTGATCTTCACCGACGTATTGCCGCCGCCGTGCAGTACCAGGGACGGATCACGGCCCAATAGCCGCGAGGAATAGACGCGCAGGCCCAAATCGCCCTGGTATTGTGCCGCTTCCTGATCGTCCCACAGACTTTTCATGCTAAGGCGCTCTTCAATTTACGGATGCGTTTCGTCACCGCTCCCCGCTTGGGTACATATACCCGTGGCGGCGGGGGAGGCATCATTATTTGAGCGGGAGATTATACCGTTTTCAGTGATAAGAATCGGTATTGACGCGCCGGGTGCATGGCACTCATGCCTGCGGCCGCGCCGTAAAAAATAATTAGATGTGCTTTTTAACGCCGCACATAAGCTGAATTCGCAATCAAAGGCAAACGGGCGTCATTATAATTTTATTGACACATGTCATTTACGATCTTGCGGGTCTCCAGGAGCTTGGCCTGCTTTTCCTCTTCACTCATGACCCGTACGGAGCCGTCCGCGGCCGTAATACGAACCCGGGGGTGATTTTCCAGTTGGGTAAGACGTTGTTTCGCCAGTTGGCAATTTTGCTCGCGGGCGGCCTGTTGTCGCGCTTGTTGCTGCTTGTCTGGCGGCGCGGCTGCTGCCGGACTAGTGGCGGAATTCTGCGTTGGCGGGGAAGTGTCCACTGGAGACTGCCCTGGATTAGTATCGCCCGGCGGAGGGGATGAACGCATTACCTGATAGTGGCCGGAAGGCGGAGGGCTTTGCGAATACTGGGTTACACCGTTGGCGTCTACCCATTTATAGAATGCGGCGTGGACAGACAACGAGACGACGATCAGTGTTGCGCCCAGCAGCAAACGATTCGTGAACGTGCTCATAGTAACCTCACCTGCTTTTCTTGGGCGGCATCATCCCCTAGTTATCGGCGGTTGCCGCAAGCGCTTCAACCCGGGCTATTGGCGGCTAGGGGAGGGGGACGGGCTTGAGTATAAGGTTTGTAGTATCGGCCACAATTTTACGTGCCGGGAGGCTGGAATGTAAACGCGCCATGACGGCGGCGGAAGTCGCACGATAGGCGGTAAGTTTGCCGCCGTAGATGGTGAGCAGGCGCGGTTTGGCGGGGTGGTCCGGATGGAGGATGGTTTCGCGGGACCGCCCAAAGGGCGTGCCGCCCCGGGCGGGGAGGACACGCAAGCCGGCGAAGACCGCGAAGATGTTTTGCGGTGCATGACGGTAACGCGGGAAATAATGAGAGAAGGTTTCCCACAAGTAATCAATCTCGCTGTTGAGGGGGCGCAGCTGGGAAGGATCTCCCTGGTAGACGGTTTCCGTGGTACCCACCAAGGTCTTGCGCCGCCACGGCATGACGAATACCGCGCGGTGATCCCGGGGGGCCTCCAGATAGTAGATACCCTGGGTCAAGGGTTCCGGTATCACGATATGGGTGCCGGCCACCAGATCGACTTTGATCTGTCGCGGCGGGGGCGTGACATTGTTCAAGACCTCGTTGACCCAGGGGCCGGCGGCGTTGACCACCGCCAGACATTCGCATTGATAGGACTGTTCTGCCATCCGGTAATGTACCACCGCACCCTGTGCATGGCATTCCACCTGTTGCAGCCTTGCCGGGACGCGTAATTCGGCTCCCAGTTCCTGGGCCGACTGCATCACGGCGCGGGTGAGGGCCGCATCGTCGGTTTGTGCATCGGGATAGCAGTACACCGCTTCCAGATCTTCCGTGATCAAGCCGTCCAGGCGTTCCCAATGGTGGCGGGAGAGGGTGGAATAGCGCGACACCTTGCTGCCGCCGGCCAGCAGATCGTAGAGTGCCAGGCCGAGGCGGATTTTCCAGGGACGGCGCTGGGTGTGGCGGTAAACGGGCAGGTAAAAAGGGCGCAGACGCACCAGTTCCGGTGCCAGCTTGAGCAACAGGGCGCGCTCGCGCAGGCATTCGCGCACCAGGGAAAACTGAGCGCTTTCCAGATAACGGAGTCCGCCGTGAATGAGCTTGCTGGAACGACTGGAAGTGCCGGCGGCGAGTGCTGTCTGTTCCAGGACCAAGACCGTGTATCCTTGCGCAGCGGCTGCCTGGGCTACCCCAACCCCATGTATGCCGCCGCCGATGACTACGAGATCGTAGCGCTCAGTCAAAGCATCCCCCGCGCCGAAGCTGCGGGTTCTTTAACATTTCCCCTATAGCCATGGTTTCGATCAAGGTAGCGCCCCGGGTTGCCAATTGCAGGGCGAGCTTGGCCTGGGTCACATCATAGAACACCCATTTCCACGGTCCGTGCCACAATGGCGCTGGGGCCTTGGGCAATTTGGTGTGATTGCAGATCAGGAAATCCGGTACCAGTTCGGTGGCGCGGGTCAGGGCATCCTGGTTCCAATTTTTCATCACCCAGCCGATGCGCTTGGCGCCCATGGCGCGGGCGCAGCGCAAGGCCAGGATGTCATAGGAAATGATCACGCAGCGCTCCCGGATCGGAGCCAGTACGGAGAGGGCGGTTTTTACCGCTATTTCCCGGCCGATATTCTCCAGGCTTTCTTCTTTGAGCTCGACGAAGGGCACGACGCGGGGATGTTCGCGCAGCAGTTCTACGGCCGCGGCGAGGGTGGGTATGGTAAAGCTGCGATAGCGTTTGCCGAAGCGGCTCGGTTCATTGGCCGGGAGATTCGCCAGTTTTTCCAGGTCGGTGTTGACGATGCGTCCCCGGGTCCCGGTGGTACGCATCAGGCTGGGATCGTGTAATAGGACGGGGACACCGTCGGCAGTGAATTGCACGTCGAACTCCACAAAACACGCTCCCGCCTTGATGGCAGCGCTTATCCCTTCAAGGGTATTTTCCGGGTATTTCCGGGGATATCCCCGGTGGGCGATGAGTTGCGGTGCCTCCATGCCTCCATCCTTTCTTATGCTCGAGCCCGAAAAAATGTACACGTTACCTAGCGGGCTTGGCAACATGTTTTTGATTTTTTAACAACATTTTATTCAATGTGAGCCAATTATTTACGCAGTGTAGCCTCGAGTTCTTTGCGCCACGCCTGATAGCGACCATCCAAAATGGGATCGGTTTGGGGAAGAAATGGCGTATCCACATTCCGATCCAATGCAGGCCCGTAAGTGCCATTAAGCAACACCAGCAAACCCCGGGTACTGGCTTCATGGTCTTCAGGACGGTGCAGCGGCAGGCCGCTCAGGTTGGCGAGACGCTGACATATCCCATCCAGCTTGGATAGTCCGCCGCTGATGACGATGCTCCGCGCGTTACCTATGCTGTGGGCCATTTCCTCCAGATTGACCTGTAAGAGAAAGACGATGCTTTCACATACCGCCACACTCTTTTCCACCGCCGTGCCTTCAGCATTGAAGTGCGATGCAAACAGCGGTTGCAGATACGGTGTGCCCAGGCCTGCAATTCCATTAAGGAATAAAGGCGGTTGCGAGTGTTTGTTCAGCCAATCCGGCAGGTGACGAATGATGTCCGTTTCATCCCTATCCAGCTGCGAAGCCAGCCATGTAATGGCGCTTCCCGCGCCGTTGACCGTGCCTTCCAAGGCATAGATGCGCCGCGTTTGATCCTGGTAGGCCAGACTGGTGAGCAGCGGGGAGGGTGGAGGACGATGGGGCAGACCTTGTTGGAGAAACGCTCCGGTACCGAGATTGATCATGACCGTGTCGGCGGCGGGTTCCCCGGCGGCGAATAAGGCGGCGGATTGGTCGCCGGTCACCAGCGTGAGCGGGATGTGCCGCTGCCCGGCATGGATATGTCCCCAGCTGTAGCGTGTGGCCACGCATGGCGGTAATGGTTGAATGGGGATGCCGAATAGCTGTGCCAGGCGGGGGTCCCAGTCGCCGTTATCCAGACTCCATAACAAGGTTCGGGAGGCATTGGCCGGATCGGCGGCCAAGGTTCTTTCCTCGGTAAGCCGGTAGATGAGAAAACTGGCCAGCGGTCCCCAGGCGAGCCGCCCCTCTTGCCAGGCGCTTTGCACTGCGGGGATATGATCCCAGCACCAGCGCAGCTTACTCGCGCCGTAATGCGGTGAGAGCGGCAAGCCGGTACATTGCCGAATCTCCGCGGATTGGCCGGCGAGTCCTTGCAGCCAGCCGGCAGTGCGCCGGTCTTGCCAGCTGATGACAGGCGATAGGGCCGCGCCGCTGCCAGTATCCCAACACACCACGGAAGATCGCTGCGTAGCCAGGCCTGCAGCAACAATCGGCACGGGGCCCGCGTAGCGCAGTGCCTCGTTGATGGCCGACTGTACCGAGGCCACCAGTTCCTCGGGGTCGTGTTCGACGTGTTCCGCGGCGGGTCGGCGGGTATGAATGACGACACTGCCACCGCCCAGCAAGTCACCCTTGTCCGTGAATAAGGAGGCACGGCTGGCGTGTCCCCCTTGATCGATGGCCAGGTATAGGTGAGTATTCGAGTTCACCGGGGGTCTCTGCTTCTGCCGCGCGAAGGGGCGATTGTAACATCGGTCGTGATGTTCACCGGATTTTATCGTGACGCAGGAGCAGCTATGCGGCTCCGCTTTCAAAGAACAGGACGATGTTCGCTATTAGAGAAATATTGCACGCCGGCCTGTTGGTCGATGACACTGACCGCTCACTGAAATTCTACCAAGGTGTTCTAGGGTTGGAGGTAGAGGCTACGCGACCCGATCTGGGCTATCCCGGTGCGTGGCTGCGCGTCGGCCACCAACAATTGCATCTCTTGGAGCTGCCCAATCCGGATCCGGTTGCGGGCCGTCCCGCCCACGGCGGGCGCGATCGTCATCTTGCCCTGCGCATAGCGGATATAGATGAGCTGCGTCGCGCTTTGGATGCGGCGGGCATCGCTTATACGCAAAGCAAGTCGGGGAGAAAAGCCGTGTTTTGTCGTGACCCCGACGGCAATGCCTTGGAGTTTATAGAACAGGGTTAAGCTGTCTCTATCAGCCGTACTTTATTATCCTCAACCCGCAGGCCGGCCTCGCCGCGCAAGACCGTCAGCAGGGTTTCTCCCGCCAGTTTGCGCCGCCAGCCCTGCAAGACTTGCACCTCCATGTCGCCCTGTACCAGGCGCTCCAGCTCCTTACGCGAGGTGATCAGCGCAGGATTGACGGCATGCTGTTCACCCAGCATCCGTGCCGTCGTCAATAGCAGTTCCATAACGGCCTCCTGTTCGGCGCTGGCGCGTGGATAGGCATGCTCGGCGGGTAAAGGCGCCGGTTCCCGGTTTTTACTCTCGGCGACGATCTTCAGCAGGGCTTCGCCGTGCTTATTAAGTACTTGGGCATTCACGCCCCGGATACGCGATAAGCCCGACCTATCGCCGGGCTGAAGTTTGGCTATGTCCAGGAGATTCTCATCGCGCAGTAACCAATTGCGGGGCCGGTCTTCGCTGCGCGCGGTTTGCTCGCGCCATGCGCCAAGGGCTTGCAGGGTAGCAAGGCGCTGACCGCGCACTTGCTGAAAACCTTTTACCCGCAGCCAAGCCTGCTCGGGTGGACGATCGTAATGCGCGGGGTCGGTCAGGGCGGCAAAGTCGTCGCCGAGCCAGTCCAATCGCTGTAATTGTTCCAGTTTGCCTCGCAGCTCGGGATACAGCTGCGCCAGGTAGCGCACATCATCGGCGGCATAATGGAGTTGTTCGGCGCTGAGCGGACGCTGTGACCAGTCGGTGCGGGTATGGGTCTTGCTCAAATGTACGCCGGTAAAGGCCTCTACCAGGGCGGCATAACCCATTTGTTCCGGATGACCCAATAAAGGCGCCGCCAACTGCGTATCGAAGATCGGCTGGGGCAAGACGCCGCGCAAGTGATAAAAGATCTCCAGGTCTTGTCGCGCTGCATGCATGACATTTAAGGTCCTGGAGTCATACAGAAGATCAACTAACCTATCTATATTGTTGATGGATATGGGGTCTATGCATGCGATGACTTGCGGGGTGGCGATCTGCAGCAAGCACAGTTTGGGGAAATAGGTACTTTCGCGCATAAACTCGGTGTCGACGGCCAGCCACGGCACACCCTGGAGCTGGGAACACAGATTTTCCAGGTCGTGGGCCGTATCGATCACAAGATAGTCATTGAGATTATTCATGGCGCGCAGCATAGCAAGCGCAGCGCAGCGCGGCCACCTCATGCTTAGGAGGCCGATGCGGAAGTCAAAATCAGAGGGGATAAAAAAGCCCCGGCACTTGGCATGCCGGGGCACAGGGTGGCCGAGACGGCGACTTAGGGTGTTGGGGGGATGAGGGTATCGCCGTCTCGAATACTATTATCGACAGCTACAGTTTCAATACTGTGAATCAAGTCACAGAATCGATTTGGCTTTAAAAAAAGCCCCAATCATGGATTGGGGCTCAGTGGGTGGCTCAGATAGCGGCATGGGGGGGTGGGGATGAGAGTAGCCGCTACCTGTGTCATGGGGCGTATCGGTTTTTCCCGACTGAACTTTAGTTCCGGCTTATACCGCATTCTACAGCAATGAGGCCGCAAGCTACCTTCTCGGCAGCTTAAATTGACTCTTAGTTAGATGCGTTTAGCCTGTTCCGGGGCATTGCCGATATAGCCTGCGGGCGTGAGGGTCAGCAACCTGTCCTTTTCTACTGCCGGAATATCCAGGCCTTTGATAAAGGCGTGGAGCGTTTGCGGAGTGATCGCTTGGCCGCGGGTAAGGGCCTTGAGTTTTTCATAAGGTGTTTCGATGCCATAACGGCGCATTACCGTTTGTATGGCTTCCGCCAGAACTTCCCAACAGGCATCCAAGTCGCCTGCCATCCGTTCCGGATCGGCCTCAAGCTTGGATATACCCTTGAGTGCCGAGCGGTAGGCGAGGGTGCTGTGAGCGATACCGACCCCGAGATTGCGCAGCACAGTGGAATCGGTAAGATCTCTTTGCCAGCGTGATACCGGCAACTTGCTGCTGAGGTGATGGAACAGGGCATTGGCCAAGCCCAAATTGCCCTCGGCATTTTCGAAGTCTATAGGATTGACCTTATGGGGCATGGTCGATGAGCCCACTTCGTTGGCAACAGTCTTTTGCTTGAAATAGCCGATCGATATATAGCTCCAAACATCGCGACAAAAATCCAGTACCACGGTATTGAAGCGGCTCACTGCATCAAAATATTCCGCGACGTAATCGTGCGGCTCGATTTGCGTGGTATACGGGTTCCATTCCAGGCCAAGGCCGGTAACAAAATCCCGGGCCAGTGCTTCCCAATCCACGTCGGGGTAGGCCGCGAAGTGGGCATTGTAGTTGCCGACGGCGCCATTGATCTTTCCTAAAACGGACACGCCGAGCAACTGCTCGCGCTGGCGCTTCAAACGATAAACCACGTTGGCCATCTCTTTGCCGAGGGTGGTGGGTGAGGCCGGCTGACCATGGGTGCGGGATAGCATGGCTTGGTCGGCATATCGATGGGCCAGGCGAGTGACGGCTGCAATGACTTCATCCATTACCGGCAGGATGATCTGGCTGCGCGCCTCACGCAGCATCAGGGCATAAGCGAGGTTGTTGATGTCTTCCGAGGTGCAGGCGAAATGGGTAAATTCGCCTATGGTTTCCAGTTCGCGGTT
Organism: uncultured Gammaproteobacteria bacterium; assembly: GCA_963810615.1. Taxonomy (GTDB): domain Bacteria; phylum Pseudomonadota; class Gammaproteobacteria; order DRLM01; family DRLM01; genus JARRQJ01. The sequence continues at coordinate 479,524 of CAWEOA010000007.1, forward strand.
TCCCGTCATCTTTTCCTTGAGAAAATACTCTACGGCCTTGACGTCGTGGTTGGTGGTTGTTTCGATATTTTTAATGCGCTGCGCATCCTCGAGATCGAAATTCTCGGCGATATTATCGAGAACCTTGCCGGCATGGTGGCTGAGGGCGGGCACTTCGGCGATCGCAGCGCTACCCGCCAATAGTTGCAGCCAGCGTACCTCGACCAGGACGCGGTGGCGCATGAGTCCGTATTCACTGAAAATCGGTCGCAGGTCAGCTGTCTTGTCGTTGTAGCGGCCGTCAAGTGGGGAAATTGCCGTCAGTGAAGAAAGGTCCATGGTAACTCCGCGTAATTCACAGGGTTGCCATTATACCCTATGCCTGAACGGATGGTCTTCGGTGTCAGGCGGCGTTTGTGTCAGATGCGATTCAGCAGGCGTTGCGCTTCGGCAAGCAGTTTGCGGCGACCGAAAAGCAGCTGGAGGCGATTGCCGCCGCATTGCCGCCAGAGTACCGAGGAACGGATCGCCGCCAGCAACAGGCTGCGCACGGCATTGGCGACTTCCGGATTGGAGAGATGGCCTTGCTCTCCCGAGACGATAATCCTCGGGGTCAGGGTGCTCACCGTGTCGCTGTAACATCCTGCGAGATTGGCCAGGACATTGCTGTGGGTCATGGAAAAATGCTCGCTTTGCAGGCGGGCACGTTCAATCCCGGACCCGATACTCTGCAACATTTCCGGTTTTTTAGCCAACTGTCGTTCGAGGTAGAGCACGCCGATGGCATATTTTACTATCTGTGCCTTATGCGGGATTTGCTTGCCGGACAGGTGTTCCAACAGTCCTTGCAAGCCAAGGCGCACACCCGCGACACCGCCGAAGATCGCTGCGCTGCTGGGGGGGTTGACCTCGAAGATGCTGTGAATACTGGTCTGGAAGGCCTCCGGGTCGGCACGGCCTTTTTCGGCCATTTGCTGTACCAGGCCGGCGGCCTGAAAAATTCCGGCGAGGGCCAGGGTACGATCGGTGATACTGCGTTGTGCCATGGTCTCCAGCCGGATAGATCAGTGCAGAGTTTGTTCGATGATGCCGCCGCCCAAACAGACATCGTCTTGATAAAACACGACCGATTGTCCCGGCGTCACGGCGCGTTGCGGCTGTTCAAATTGGACGATAAAACAGCTGTCTTCATTTAGGGAAAGCACGCAGTCCTGCTCCGTCTGGCGGTAGCGGGTCTTGGCTCGGCAGCGAAGGGGTAGGGCAGGCGGATCGCCGGCCACCCAATGCAGCGCACCGGCCTGTAAGCCGCGCCGGTAAAGCAGGGGATGGTCGTGACCCTGGGCGACGATGAGGGTGTTGCTCGCCATGATCTTATCCACCACGTACCACGGGTTTTCATCCGAGCCTTTGCGCCCGCCGATGCCGATGCCTTTGCGTTGACCCAAGGTGTAATACATCAAGCCGTTGTGGGTGCCCAGGCATTCTCCATCGGGAGTGCGGATCTCGCCCGGTTGCGCCGGGAGATAGTGCGAAAGGAATTTATTGAAGTCCCGTTCGCCGATGAAACAGATGCCGGTACTGTCTTTTTTGGCGGCGTTGTCGAAACCCTGCTCGGCAGCGATGCGCCTTACCTCGGATTTTTGCAGTTCGCCTATCGGAAACAGGCTGCGCGCCAGTTGGGCCTGCCCCAGGGTGTAGAGGAAATAGGTCTGATCCTTGCTCGTGTCCCGAGCCTTGAGTAACTGATAGCGACCGTCTATTTCGCGAATACGCGCATAGTGACCGGTGGCGATATAGTCCGCGCCTTGGGCGAGCGCATAATCAAGGAAGGCCTTGAACTTGATTTCCTTGTTACACAGGATATCGGGGTTCGGCGTGCGGCCGCGGCGATATTCGTCCAGAAAATACGCAAACACTCTTTGCCAATACTCCTGCGAAAAATCGATGGCGTCGAGTTCGATGCCGAGGATGTCGCACACGCCGAGGGCATCGCGCGCATCTTCGGCGGCGGTGCACGGGAATTCAGGATTGGTTTCCTGCCAGTTCCGCATAAAGACCCCATGTACGCTATAGGCCTGGCGTTGCAGTAGATAGGCCGCTACCGACGAATCCACACCCCCGGACATACCGACGGCCACTCGCTTTTGCGAGCCCGAAAAATACTGTTCGTGCGCGTTTGGCTGCGAAGGATTGTTCATGTTCATCGGGCAGGCAACAGGCTGGATTTAGAGCGCTGGAAAATCAGTGTACAACTCCAGTGGATAGCGTTTACCGCTGCGATAATCATCGATGCAACGTAATACCAACGGACTGCGGTGTTGCGGGCTGCGCGCCACTATGTCATCCCGCGTCAGCCACCAGGTGCGTATTATACCGGTATCCAGCGCCTGATGGGGATCATGGTCATGGCAGGTTCCAGTAAAGCAAAAGCGCAGATAGGTGATCCGATTTTCCGGGCTGGTCCATTGATATATCCCGCAAAGCGCGGTCGGTTGGAAGTGCCACGCGGTCTCTTCACGGGTTTCGCGTACTACCGCATCGAGTAGATTCTCTCTCGGTTCCACATGACCGGCAGGCTGATTGTAGACGGTCCTTCCCCCGCTGAACTCTTCCACGAGCAGAAAGTGTCCCTCCTGCTCGATGACCGCGGCGACGGTGATGTGGGAGCTGTCATCCATGGAAAAACTATAACATGATCATGATGGGCGCCGGGAATCCCGGACCGGGATGACGCGATACTCCCCCGGCGCCAGTCGGTCCAGCGTCCACTCTCCGATACGGTGGCGGATCAAGCGCAACGTGGGATAACCAACGGCCGCGGTCATACGCCGCACCTGCCGATTGCGGCCCTCGCGGATGGTGAGACGCAACCAGGCAGTGGGGATGTTGGCGCGGTGGCGGATGGGCGGGATGCGCGGCCAAACATCAGGTGCAGTAATCAATTCCGCCTCGGCGGGGGCGGTCAACCCATCTTTGAGCACTACCCCATTGCGTAAGCGGGTAAGCGCATCCGGGTCCGGTTCGCCTTCCACCTGCACCCAATAACTCTTTGCCAGTTTATGGCGGGGGTCGGCAATGCGGTGTTGCAGCTGCCCATGATCGGTCAATACCACCAGGCCTTCGCTGTCACGGTCGAGGCGGCCGGCGGGATACACCTCTTTGATGGGGATGTAATCGGCCAGGGTAGTGCGGCCGGCGGCATCGGTAAACTGGCTAAGGACATCGTAGGGTTTATTGAATAAAACGATCTGCGCCATGATTTAAATTCGGGATTAGCGAGGGATGGGGGCAAGCTGTTAGAATAGCCGTTTTGTGCTGCCCCACGCATCATTAGGAGAGAGGCATGGCATACGACAAGATTCAGGTACCCCGTGACGGCGAAGTGATTGCGGTTGCCGCATCCGGCGCGCTTGATGTCCCCGACCGTCCCATCATCCCCTTCATAGAAGGGGATGGTATCGGTATCGATATCACCCCGGTGATGCGCAGTGTGGTGGATGCGGTGGTGGCTAAGGCCTATGACGGGCGCCGTTCCATTGCCTGGATGGAGATTTACGCGGGCGAGAAGGCCACGCGGATCTATGGACAGGACGTGTGGCTCCCCGGCGAGACGCTTGAAGCCTTGCGCCAATTCTCGGTGGGGATCAAAGGTCCCTTGACCACCCCGGTAGGCGGCGGTATTCGCTCCCTCAATGTGGCGATGCGTCAGGACTTGGATCTTTATCTATGCCTGCGGCCGGTGCGCTACTATCCGGGGACGCCCAGCCCGGTCAAGGCGCCGGAAAAGGTCGATATGGTTATCTTCCGCGAGAATTCGGAGGATATCTATGCGGGTATCGAGTGGGCGGCGGAGACCCCCGAAGCGCAGAAGCTCATCAAATTTTTACAGCAGGAAATGGGGGTCAAGAAGATCCGTTTCCCGGACAGTTCCGGCATCGGTATCAAACCCGTGTCCCGCGAGGGTACGGAACGCCTGGTGCGTAAGGCCATCCAGTACGCCATTGATAATGATCGCGCCTCGCTGACCCTGGTGCACAAAGGCAATATCATGAAGTTTACCGAAGGCGCTTTTAAGAACTGGGGGTATGCGCTGGCCAAGCGGGAATTCGGCGCCGAGGAGATCGACGACGGCCCCTGGTGCCGATTCACCAATCCCAAGAGCGGACGGGAGATCATCATGAAAGATGTGATCGCCGATGCCTTTCTTCAGGAAATCCTGTTGCGTCCCGAGTCCTTTGACGTGATTGCCACGCTCAACCTCAACGGCGATTACATCTCGGATGCCTTGGCGGCGCAAGTGGGCGGTATCGGCATCGCGCCGGGCGCGAATCTGTCCGATACGGTGGGGCTGTTCGAGGCGACCCACGGCACCGCGCCTAAATATGCGGGAAAGAATGAGGTCAATCCCAGTTCATTGATCCTGTCGGCGGAGATGATGCTGCGTCATATGGGCTGGGTAGAGGCGGCCGACCTGATCGTTAAAGGGGTAGGGGGCGCCATTGCGGCCGGGACGGTCACCTACGATTTGGCGAGACTGATGCCCTCAGCCACCCAACTCAGCTGTTCGGCCTTTGGGGATGCCGTTATCAACCAAAGTTAAAGGCGCACAAAGTCGTGGCGGTCTACTCTCAAGAATAGCCGCCCAAAAACTCTATCGGGCAGATAACTAGCGTTTAAAGCTTCAGTTGCTAGCCGGGCGGATGCTGGCTGCCATCCAGCCCTTAGGTCCTTGCTGGACTTGGAACTCCACCTTCTGGCCCTGCTTTAAAGTTCGATATCCCTCCATCTCTATCGCTGAGAAATGGGCAAATATCTCTTCTCCCCCCTCATCCGGTGTAATGAAGCCGTAACCCTTTACATTACTGAACCATTTTACTATCCCGGTCGCAGTTTTCATTGCCTACCCTCTCATGCATTACGACGGCCCCTCTTAGCCGTTACCACACCGCTAGAGATCCTCGTACCGCATCGGATCTCCCTCCCAGCTCGATACGTCATGAGCAATAGAACTTTGCCTTGGACACTGTCGTCCAAGTAAGTATTATTGTCAAGATTCCGGGTTTTTTTATGGTGTTAGGAATGTTTTGACGCCGTTGGTGTCACATAATAGCGTCTATGGCTCAAGAGATTCACTTTTCGGTTCGTTATAGTAGGTGGGAACTATGAGTACTCGTCGTCCGGATGGGACGCAGGACGGGGATGGCTTAGCAGTCGAGGCGGTAAAGCCGAAACTTAAGCAACCCCCGCTGTACAAGGTGATGATCATGAACGATGACTTCACCCCTATGGACTTTGTAGTGGACGTATTGCAGAAATTTTTTGGTATGGACATGGGGAAGGCTACCGAGATTATGTTACATGTGCATACCCGAGGGATGGGCGTATGTGGGGTTTATACCCGGGATGTAGCGGAAACCAAGGTCCATCAGGTGAATAATTATTCTAGGGAAAATCAACACCCGCTCCTGTGCACTATGGAGAAGGCTTAGGGGTTACATTAGGAAGTTGGAGTAACTTCATGTTAAGTCAAGACTTGGAACAAACGCTAAATACTGTTTTTCGCGAGGCGCGAGAAAACCTCCATGAGTTCGTTACCGTGGAGCATCTGCTATTAGCCCTCCTGAATAACGCTGCCGCCGTGAAGGTGTTGAAGGCCTGCGGGTCGAATCTCGATCAGCTCGATAAGGAATTGACCACCTTTATCGAAGAAACCACCCCACATCTTTCCCCCAGCGACGGCCGTGAAATCCAACCGACCTTGGGATTCCAACGGGTCTTGCAGCGGGCGGTGTTTCATGTGCAGTCATCGGGTAAGAAAGAGGTGACCGGCGCCAATGTGCTGGTGGCGATCTTCAGCGAGCAGGATTCCCAAGCCGTTTATTTGTTGCATAAGCAAAACGTCACCCGCCTGGATATCGTCAACTATATTTCCCACGGCATCTCCAAGATTCCCGGTGAGGAGGACGAACCGGAAAGCATCTCCTTCTCCGGAGACGAGGAAGAGAATATAGAATCGCCATCCAAGTCCCCCTTGGAAAACTTTGCCGCGAATCTTAACGAACTGGCCCGTCAGGATAAGATCGATCCCCTGATCGGCCGCGAACATGAAATCGAGCGCATCATCCAGATCTTGTGCCGGCGCCGCAAGAACAACCCCTTGCTGGTAGGCGAGGCGGGGGTGGGTAAGACCGCCCTGGCGGAGGGCCTGGCCAGGATGATCGTGGAGGGTAAGGTCCCCGAAGTACTGACCAACTCCACTATCTATTCGCTGGATATGGGCGCGTTGCTGGCCGGCACCAAATACCGTGGTGATTTCGAGAAGCGCCTCAAGGCGGTGTTGGCGCAACTGGCCCGTGAACCGGGCAGCATCCTTTTTATCGATGAGATCCATACCATCATCGGCGCCGGCGCCGCGTCGGGCGGGGTGATGGATGCCTCCAACCTCATCAAGCCGGTGTTGTCGTCCGGTAAGCTGCGCTGCATCGGCTCCACGACTTACCAGGAATATCGCGGGATATTCGAGAAGGATCGTGCCTTGTCACGGCGCTTCCAGAAGATCGACGTGGGTGAGCCGTCGGTGGAAGACACGGTGCATATCCTGCGCGGGTTGAAATCCCGTTTCGAGGAACATCACGGCGTGAAGTACTCCCGCGCCGCCTTGCGGGCCGCGGTGGAATTATCGGCGCGTTATATCAATGACCGCCATTTGCCCGACAAGGCCATCGACGTGATCGATGAGGCGGGTGCTACCCAGCATCTGCTGCCGGTGTCCAAGCGCAAGAAGACCATCGGCGTGGTGGATATCGAAAACATCGTGGCAAAAATCGCGCGTATCCCGCCCAAGAACGTCTCGGCGTCGGATAAGGATTCATTGCGCACCCTGGAACGGGATCTGAAATTGGTGGTGTACGGCCAGGAAGAAGCGATCGAAGCACTGTCCTCCGCCATCAAGATGTCACGTTCCGGCTTGGGCAATACCCAGAAACCCATAGGCTCGTTTCTGTTCGCCGGTCCCACCGGCGTGGGCAAGACCGAGGTATCGCGGCAATTGGCCAAGGTGATGGGCATCGAGCTGATTCGTTTCGACATGTCGGAATATATGGAACGCCATACGGTATCGCGCCTGATCGGCGCCCCGCCCGGTTATGTAGGATTCGACCAGGGCGGTTTGCTCACGGAGGCCGTCAACAAGCATCCTCATGCGGTGGTATTACTGGATGAAATCGAGAAGGCGCATCCGGAGGTCTATAATCTGCTGCTGCAGGTTATGGACCATGGCACCCTGACCGACAACAACGGGCGCAAAGCGGACTTCCGTAACGTGATCCTGATCATGACCACCAATGCCGGCAGCGAACAGGTCAGCCGCCGTTCCATGGGCTTTACCCAGCAGGATCATGTGAGCGATAGCATCGAGGTGATCAAAAAGACTTTTACACCCGAGTTCCGCAATCGCCTCGATGGCATTATCCAGTTCAAGGCCTTGGATGCGGGCGTCATCGGCCATGTTGTAGACAAGTTCATTGCCGAGCTCGAAGCGCAATTGGAAGAAAAGAACGTAACAGTGGAAGTGGATCAGGAGGCGCGGACGTGGCTGGCGCAGCATGGTTTCGACCCCCAGATGGGTGCGCGGCCTATGACGCGGGTCATACAGGAGAATATCAAGAAGCCGCTGGCCGGGGAGTTACTTTTCGGGAAACTCGCCGGGGGCGGGCATGTGGTTATCACGATAGAAGACGGTAAACTGGCCTTTGATTATCAAACCAACGAAGAACCCATCGCCCACGCATAGATTCGGAACAGATTTAAACGCGACGGCAACGCCACTTCATCGCCTATGGGCCGGTGACAGTGGCGGGCGCCGATCCGCCCAGGTTAAGGTGTTAATGTGATTTGCGGATGAAGCCGCTCAGCGGGCACGAAAGCTGATTCGGCCCTTGCTAAGGTCATAGGGGGTGAGTTGCACGGTGACTTTGTCACCCGTCAAGATGCGGATGTAATGCTTGCGCATCTTGCCCGAGATATGGGCGGTGACGATATGACCATTTTCTAGTTGCACGCGGAACATCGTATTAGGCAAGGTTTCGATCACCGTGCCTTCCATCTCAATATGGTCTTCTTTGGCCATGTTTTAGGTTTGCTCCCTCGAGTCGCGAAATTCAGAAGGCGCATATTGCCCCAAGTTGAGGAATTTTTCAAAGGAAGGATGCATTTTCAGGCGTGCTGGGTCGCGGCAATCGCCTGCTCTGCCGGGTCTAGCCGCCCTTGCTTGACAAGGCCTGCCATCGCCCGTCCCGGTAGATTTCCAGGGGGCTGAACTGGTTTTTGTAACTCATTTTAGGGCACTCTTCTATCCAATAACCCAAATACAGCCACGGCAAGCCGCGCTTTTGGGCGTCTGCAATCTCCCACAGAACGGCAAAGGTACCTAGGCCGCGCTCGGCATAGTCGGGATCAAAAAAGGTATATACCGCCGAAAGTCCCTGGGCGAGCCGGTCTATCACCCCCACGGCCAGCAGGCGCTGACCTAAGCGGAATTCATAACACCAGGTATCTGCCCAACTGCTTAGTAAGAAATCCCGGTACTGCTCCGGGTTGCTGACATCCATGTCCCCGCCGGCATGACGGGCACTGATGTAGCGGCGGTAGAGGGCGAAATGTTCGTCCGTGAAGGCCGCGGGCATCGAGTTTACCTCGAGGTCCTGATTGCGTCGCCAGGTGCGCCGCTGACTGCGGGAAGGTTGAAATGAGCCGCTTGCGACCCGTGCCGGTCTACATGCTTGGCATGAACTGCAGCGCGGACGATAGACGTACTCGCCGCTCCGACGAAACCCCATCTCCACCAGTTGGCTATATAGCTGAGGATTCATGCCCTGGGAGGGATCGATGAATTGGGTGATGGCTTCCCGGTGCTCGAGATAGGCGCATGGGTGGGGTGGACTGACATAAAGCCTTATAGTGCGGCTATTCACGTACTGAGGTGTCCGCTGATTGCTATTATCCATTGGCCGTCACCCACGCTTTCCAGGGGCTTGGTACATCACAGTAGCGGTTCAGGATGGCGATGAAATCACGGCGCGGGATAGTCTCAGCGCCGAGACTGCTCAGATGCGCGGAGGCTACCTGGCAATCGATCAGACCATAGCCCCATGTCTGTAAATGCTCTACCAAATGGACAAATGCGACCTTCGAGGCATCGCTGCGCCGGGAAAACATGGATTCGCCGAAGAATACCTTCCCCAGGCTGAGTCCGTAGAGACCGCCCACTAATTCATCTTGGCACCAGGTTTCGATTGAATGGGCGTAACCCATGGTATGCAAACGGCAGTAGGCTTCAATCATGTCATCCGTGAGCCAAGTCCCGCCGCCGGCATTGCGCGGTTCGGCGCAGCACTGTATAACCCGACGAAATACCGTGTCCGCCGTCACGGTGAAGATTTTTTTCTTTAATGTCCTGCGCAGACTGCGCGATACCTTCAGACGCTCAGGGTAGAGGACGCTACGCGGGTCGGGAGACCACCATAAGATAGGCTGATCATCGCTATACCAGGGGAAGATACCGTGTCGATAAGCCCGTAGCAGCCGCGCCGGCGATAGATCGCCGCCGATGGCCAGCAACCCGTCAGGTTCCTTGAGAGCATGATGAACATCGGGGAACGGTGCCTCGACATCGTTTGGGTCCAACCAGCGCAAGGGCGACGATGCTACCATGGTAGAGCGCGCTCAAGGCTGAGTGGACTTGTAGGGGCCATGACTGGTCAATTCTCTGATACGGTAGCGCATCTGTTCCCGTTCCCGTTCCAGGGAAATGCCGATGGCCCGTTGAAAAATAGGATCCACTAGCCAGTGACCGGAATAAGTGGGCGTGGGCATGAACCCTCTGCTGATCTTATGCTCTCCTTGGGCGCCGGGTTCGAAGCGTTGCAGGCTGTGGTCGATGCAGTACTCGATCCCGGTGTAGTAACACAACTCGAAATGCAAGCTGTGAAAATCGTTCGAGGCACCCCAGTAGCGGCCGTACAAGCTGTCTTCGCCGCGAAAACTAAGGGCCGCCGCCACAAAGTCTCCGCGATAGCGCGCCAATACCAGCACCACGCTCTCCGGCATGCTGCGTCCCAGGCTGCGAAAAAACTCCAAGGACAAGGGCACGAAACCACTCTTGCGCAATACCGTTCCATAATAAAAACGGTAAAACACCTCCCAAAGCTCGGCGCTTACCTCTTCTCCCTCAAGCACGATAATCTCGATCCCGGCCTCCTGGACGCGTCGCCGCTCCCGGTTCACCTTTTTACGCTTGTCCGCGGTAAAGGTGTTTAGGAAATCAGCAAAGTCTTTATAGTCGTGGTTTTGCCAATGATACTGGCAGCCTAGCCGTATCAAAAAATCATTGGTCTCTAAAAAGTCACTTTCTTCATCGGTGGTGAATAAGCAGTGCAAAGAGGAAGCTTTGCGCTCCAGGACCAGATCTCGCGCCGCCTGCAACAGCTCCGACTTTACCAGGTCGGCGGAAGGCGAAGGAGGCACCAGAAAGCGCGGTCCCGTAGCCGGTGTATAGGGAATGGCATTGATGATTTTGGGATAATAGGCCTTGCTGCTGCGTTCATAGGCCTCCGCCCAGGCGAAATCGAAAACGAATTCTCCCCAGGAGTGATACTTCAGATAGAGTGGCAAGGCCCCGAGGATTTCATCGCCGTTGCTGGCTACAAGATGACAGGGTGTCCAGCCGGTTTCGGGCGTCACGCAGCCCGCATGCTCCAGGGCCGACAGGAATTCATGTCTTATAAATGGGTTATAAGCTTCTGTTAAAGCATTCCATGATGCCGGATTGACTTCGTCTATGCGGGTTAAGGACATTATGCGCATGGCGGTATTGTATATCGTCCGGGCAAAACCGCTATCGGCGGGCTCGTGTCCATTTTGGACAAACAGAGCATAATGCAGTCAATTGATTTTTTGGACTATCCATTGGATTTTGGCCATGGGGAGGGTGGGTGATGTCGCGATCGATGCTTAGCATAACAGGAATTTTATTGGGAATAGCGTTGTGTAGTGTCCCTATGGACGCCAGTGCCGGGCTCAGTGCCGCCGAGATCGTCAACAAAGCCGATGCCGTCGAGGGCGGCGATGACAGCATTTCGCGCCTGAACTTCACCTTCAAAAACCCCGGCAAGACAGAAAGAAAGTTGATCTATACGATGGTATGGAAGGAATATGCCGGTCATGAACATGTGGATGATAAAGCGATATTTTTCAGCGAATATCCGCCTGATGACAAGGGTAAATCGTTTATGGTGTGGGTCTATGACAATAAGAAGGCCGATCAATGGATGTATCTTCCGGAGCTGCGCATGGTGCGCAAGGTGACCCATAGCGATCATCACGGCCATCATGACCAGGAAGACGATTTTGCCCGCTCCGTGCTGACGCAAGTGGATTTAGTGCCGCGCGAACCGGACTTGGATCATCATACCCGGTTGAAAGACGAAGAGGTGGACGGGCGCTCGGACTTCGTTATAGAGAGCGTCCCCAAACACGCCGGCGATGATTATCCCTATCAAAAGACCCGGCGCTGGATTACCCAGGATAATTTTCTCCCGGAGCGCATCGATTATTACAGTCCCGCGGGGGCGCTCTTCAAGCGCCAAACCATCAAATGGCAAAAGATCGGCACTGCCTGGGTATGGGAACGGGTAGTGGGTGAAAATCTCATCACCAACGACCAGACCGTGCTGGATATCTCCGATATCAAGCTGAACAGCGGACTACAGGATGAAGTATTCTCCGCGCGCACCATGCGCTTGGGGAAGGACAGTATTGCCCAATGAAGACGGCCGTCGGCTGCTCGCTTATTATTTCCGCGCCAAGGCGTCCAGATAACGTTCCGCATCCAGTGCCGCCATGCATCCGGTGCCTGCCGAAGTAACGGCCTGACGATAGATGTGATCGGCAACGTCGCCGGCGGCGAACACCCCCGGCACGCTGGTGGCGGTGGCATTACCGGTGATGCCGGCCTTGACCTTGATGTAGCCGTTTGCCATGTCCAATTGACCTTCGAAGATAGCGGTGTTGGGGGCGTGGCCGATGGCGATGAATACCCCTTGCAACGCCAGCTCGCGGGTCGAGCCATCATTGCCTTTGAGACGCAGCCCGGTGACGCCGCCCTGATCGCCCAACACGGTGTCGAGCTGATGATTCCAGATGATCTCGACGTTACCGTTCTTGGCCTTATCCAATAGCTGGCTGATGAGGATCTTTTCCGCCTTGAAACTGTCGCGGCGATGCACCACCGTGACTTTGGCGGCGATGTTGGACAGATACAAGGCCTCTTCGACGGCGGTGTTACCGCCGCCGATCACCGCCACTTCCTGGTTTTTGTAGAAGAAGCCGTCGCAGGTGGCGCAGGCGGATACGCCGCGACCCTTGAATTGCTCTTCCGAATCCAAACCCAGGTACCTGGCCGTGGCGCCGGTGGCGATGATCAGGGCATCGCAGCTGTATTCCCCGGAATCGCCGCTGAGGCGAAAGGGCGGCTGTTGCAAGGCCACCGTGTTGATCTGATCGAAGACGATCTCGGTGCCGAAGCGCTCGGCATGGCGCTGCATACGTTCCATCAACTCGGGGCCTTGCACCCCTTCGGCGTCGCCGGGCCAGTTGTCTACGTCGGTGGTGGTCGTGAGTTGGCCACCCTGCTGGATACCGGTGATCAGCACCGGATTGAGATTGGCGCGCGCGGCATAGACGGCGGCGGTATATCCGGCGGGTCCGGAACCCAGGATCAACAAGCGGTGGTGTTTGATATCGCTCATGTTAAGAGTTTCATCCGTAATTAATCGGCCAGAGAGGCACCACGCGGGCAGTGCGGAAGGTGGCTCATGTTACGCAAAGCCCGGGAGATGGTAAAGAAGCGCGCAGCGGCCGCCACCGCGCGGACTTTTCCGTTAACATTCACTATTTATGAAATATTCTTTAGAATGGCAACGGTTTAGCATAGTACAGATCAGTTGGCACTGGAAGTTAGCAAGCAAGGATTAAGGTATTGGCAACTGCCTCATCGAAAAAGGGAGATCGCGCCGTGGCTCTCAGCAGTCACATGAGCCGAGGTTTACGGGAAGGTGGTTTGTTGGTGTTGGGCGCCATCGCCTTATACCTGCTGATGTCGCTTAGCAGTTACAACCCCGCCGACCCCGGTTGGTCGCGCAGCGGTTCCGGTGACAAGATCGCCAACATCGGCGGCGTGGCCGGTGCCTGGTTCGCAGACGCCTTCTTGTTTCTCTTCGGTTATTTTGCCTATTTGTTTCCCGTGATGGTGGGGTATAGCGCCTGGCTGCTGTACCGCGGTCGCAGCGTGGCAACCCGCGGTAGTGGTCGTGAGGTGGCCTTGCGCGGCGCCGGTTTCGCCTTGACGGTGGCGGCGGGCGCCGGACTGGCCACGCTGTATGGCATGGACGCTTTATCCTTGCCCGTGAGCGGCGGCGGCGTGCTGGGCGAAGTGGTGACCAAGGGTCTGGTCAAGTCTTTCAACGCAGCGGGGGCGGCACTGTTTCTCCTGGCCTTGTTCCTGGCCGGCGTCACCTTGTTTACCGGTTTGTCATGGATATGGTTGATGGATACCACCGGTCGAATCACCTTGAATTTCATCGCCTGGCTGGTGGAGCGCTGGCAGACGCTGCGCGAAAACATTTCGGAGCGGCGCGCACGGCAGGAGGCGGCCCGCGCCGCCATGCCTCGTGTCGCGGAAAAAAAGAAAAAGATGAAAGACCACGCCCCGCCACGCATCGAACCGACCATCCGCCAGATACAGCCTAGCACCCGCGTCGAGAAAGAACGGCAGATGCCCTTGTTCAAGCCGGCGAAGGGCGCGGAGAGTTTGCCGGCGCTGTCCTTGCTGGATGTGGCGGAACCGTCCGCACACCGCGTCTCCTCCGATTCTCTGGAGGCCATGTCCCGCCTGTTGGAATCCAAGCTCAGCGACTTCGGGGTGGAGGCCGAGGTGGTGGCCGTGCATCCCGGTCCGGTGATCACCCGCTTCGAATTGCAGCCGGCACCCGGCGTCAAGGTCAGCCAGATAACCAACCTGGCCAAGGATCTGGCGCGAGCTTTGTCCGCCATCAGTGTGCGGGTAGTGGAGGTGATCCCGGGTAAATCGGTGATCGGTCTGGAGGTGCCCAACGAGTACCGTGAAACGGTTCGCCTCAGCGAGTTGCTGGCCTCCAATGATTATGACCATACCGCTTCGCCCTTGAGTCTGGCCCTGGGTAAGGACATCGGCGGTCATCCGGTGGTGGTGGAATTGGACCGTATGCCGCATCTGCTGGTGGCGGGGACCACTGGCTCGGGTAAATCGGTGGCGGTCAATGCCATGATCCTCAGCATCCTCTATAAGGCCACGGCCAAAGACGTACGCATGATCCTCATCGATCCCAAGATGCTGGAACTGTCGGTGTACCAGGGTATTCCCCACCTGCTGGCGCCGGTGGTCACGGATATGAAGGAGGCGGCCAATGCGTTGCGCTGGTGTGTGGCGGAGATGGATCGCCGTTATCGCCTGATGTCGGCCCTGGGGGTGCGTAACATCACCGGCTACAACCGCAAGGTGAAAGACGCCGCCGACGCCGGCCAGCCCATCCCGGACCCCTTGTTCAAACCGCTGGAAGGGCAGACCGCACCCAGTTTGGAACATCTGCCGTTCATCGTGGTGGTCATCGACGAATTGGCGGATATGATGATGCTGGTGGGCAAGAAGGTAGAAGAACTCATTGCCCGTCTCGCTCAGAAGGCCCGTGCGGCAGGTATCCACCTGGTGTTGGCCACCCAGCGGCCGTCGGTGGATGTCATTACCGGTTTGATCAAGGCCAACATTCCCACGCGCATCGCCTTCCAGGTCTCTTCCAAGATCGATTCCCGCACCATCCTCGACCAGATGGGCGCGGAGCAGTTGCTCGGTCACGGCGACATGCTGTACATGGCGCCGGGGACCGGGGTGCCGGTGCGGGTGCACGGCGCCTTCGTCGCCGATCAGGAAGTGCATAAAGTCGTGGCCGATCTCAAGCAAAAGGGTGAGCCGCAATATCTCGACGAGATACTGGAAGGCGATGCCAATGACGGCAACGGCGGCGCGGGGGGCTTTATGGGCGAAGGCGACAACAACATCGAGAACGACCCCCTCTACGATCAGGCCGTGCGTCTGGTGACCGAGAGCCGCCGCGCCTCGGTGTCCGCAGTACAGCGGCGTCTCAAGATCGGTTATAACCGGGCGGCGCGTATGGTCGAGCAGATGGAGAGCGCCGGCGTGGTCGGTCCCTTGCAGGGCAACGGTATGCGCGAGGTGCTGGCGCCGCCGCCGCCGGAAGATTGAGCTTAACCCGCTTCAGGCTCATGCGGATTCAATCTATGCCGGCGTGAGAACCATACTCAGGAAAATTTCCTTGGGCACACCATACCCATCATCCATTTCCGGAATTAACCTTTACTTAAGTCGAAGCACAAATGAAATTTTGCAAACAAGTCATCTATGCCGCCGGGCTGCTGGGAAGCCTGGCGATCTTTCCGGTTCACGCCGGACTCGCCCTGGAACGCTTGCAGGGATTTTTTAAAGAAGTGCACTCCCTGCAGGGCGATTTCACCCAAACCACCTTCGATCAAAACAATCACATCAGTCAGCATGCGCAAGGCACCTTCGCCATCCAAAGGCCGGGAAAATTTCACTGGGATTACACCTCACCGTACCAGCAGTTGATCGTGGCCAATAATAAGAAGGTTTGGCTGTACGACAGCGAATTGGAGCAGGTGACGGTGAAAAGGCTGGACGAGGCGGCGGGCAATGCGCCGGCGCAATTATTGAGCAGCGGCGATGCCCTGGAAGGCAGCTTCATCATCACCGAGATTGGCCCCGTCGACGATCTGGAATGGGTGGAGCTGACGCCCCGTGAAAAGAACACCAGCTTCGAGCATATCCGATTGGGTTTCGATCAACACAATCTGCGCACTATGGAATTGATAGATAATTTCGGCCACACCACCCGTCTGGAATTCAGCCATGTACAGCGTAATCCGCAGCTGGCGGCCTCGCTGTTCGAGTTTACGCCGCCTGCCGGCGTGGATGTGATAGGAGAATGACGCGCTCTTGAGCGACGATCTTTTCAATTCGCAGGACCTCAGCGGCCAGCCCCTGGCCGACCGCATGCGTCCCCGCGATTTGGAAGAATTCGCCGGACAGACGCATTTACTCGGAGCCGGCAAACCCTTGCGCGTCGCCATCGAAAAGGGCCGCCTCCATTCCATGATCCTGTGGGGGCCGCCTGGCACCGGCAAGACCACCCTGGCACGGCTCATGGCGCGGCGTGTGGATGCGCAATTCCTCAGCCTGTCCGCGGTGCTGTCCGGTGTCAAGGAGGTGCGCGCCGCGGTGGAGCAGGCCAAGCAGGCGCGCGCCGCCCAGGGCAAGGCCACGGTGCTGTTCGTCGACGAGGTGCATCGCTTCAACAAGTCGCAGCAGGATGCATTTCTCCCCTACGTGGAAGACGGCACGGTTACCCTCATCGGTGCCACCACGGAAAACCCATCCTTCGAGCTCAATAACGCCTTGCTGTCCCGGGCCCGGGTCTACGTGCTGCGCTCTTTGACGGTTGAGGAATTGCATCAGGTGATCGATCGCGCCCTGGATGACAAGGAACGCGGACTGGGGGATCAGGGTTTGGAGATTACGGCAGCGCTGCGCGAACGCATCGCCGCGGCGGCAGATGGTGATGCCCGCCGCGCCCTCAATTACCTGGATATTGCCGCCGGATATGCGGCCGCTCAAGGCGATCACGCCATCAGTGAGACGCTGTTGGCCGAGGTATTGGCGGGCGGAACGCCGCGGCGTTTCGATAAGGGCGGCGAGACCTTCTACGATCAGATTTCGGCGCTGCACAAATCAGTGCGCGGGTCCGCACCGGACGCCGCGCTGTATTGGTTGGCACGCATGCTGGACGGTGGCTGCGATCCCATCTATATCGCGCGGCGGGTAGTGCGCATGGCCAGCGAAGACATCGGCAACGCCGATCCCCGTGCCCTGGAGCTGGCCCTTAACGCCTGGGATATCCAGGAGCGGCTCGGCAGTCCGGAAGGGGAACTGGCCATCGCCCAAGCGGTGACTTATCTGGCCTGCGCCGCCAAGAGCAACGCCGTGTATACCGCCTTCGCCGCCGCCATACAGGATGCCCGCACCAGCGGCTCCCTGGAGGTACCGCTGCACTTACGCAACGCCCCGACACGACTGATGAAGGAATTGGGCTACGGCAGGCAATACCGCTACGCCCATGACGAGCCGAACGGCTATGCCGCCGGCGAGCGCTATTTTCCGGAGGAACTCGGTGAGCGGGTGTATTATCATCCTGTACAGCGCGGTCTGGAGATCAAGATCGCCGAGAAGCTGGCCCAATTGAAGGAATTGGATAAGAAAAACAGTTAAACGCGAAGCAGGCGGAGAAAAATTAATGTAAGTGGCCGAGGATGCCGACCAGCAGGAGAGATCGCAGCTGAACTCCCGTCCTGGATTAATTGAAGCTTATCTCCGCGCCCTCCGTGTTAAGTAATGAGGTATCTGCGGTGAAACATATTCTGGCTATCGCCCTCGGCGGATCCATCGGTGCGGTGTTGCGTTATCTGGCGTCCACGGGCCTACATCTAGTGATGGGTCGCGCTTTTCCCTACGGCACCTTGCTGGTGAATGTGCTGGGATCGTTGATGATGGGGTTTTTATACGTATTGCTGGTGGAGCGCCTGGCCCTGAGCGTGGAATGGCGAGCGGTATTGTTGATCGGCATGCTGGGCGCTTTTACCACCTTTTCCACCTTTTCCATGGAGACCTTTGCGCTCTTTGAAGACGGCGAGAATATCAAGGCACTGGTGAATATCATATTGAGCGTGAGCTTATGTTTGGTTGCGGTGTGGCTGGGTGTGGCGACGGGGAGACGATTATGAAAACGACGGAAGTCACGGTGGTTCGTATTTATCTCAGCGAAAAGGAAGGACAGCTGGAAAGCCTGCTGCGCCGCCTGCACGATTGGGAAAAGGTAAGAGGCGTAACCGTGTTTCGCGGCATTTCAGGCTTCGGTGGATCCGGCGAAATGCATTCGGCGCGTCTAATTGACTTATCGCTGAATCTGCCGGTGGTAGTGGAGTTTTTCGATGCGCCGGACAAGGTGGACAGCATCATCGAACATATCCATACCTCCATCAAGCCGGGACATATTATCCATTGGAAGGCTTATATAAACGAAGATGACGAAGAGTGATGAAAGGGTAGTACATGCTTGATCCCAGACTGATCCGCAACCAGTTGGACGAAACCGCCGTGCGGCTCGCCGCGCGCGGGTTTAAATTAGACACGGCGCGCATCGCCGCCTTGGATGCGGAGCGCAAAGAAGTGCAGGTGCGCACCCAGGCCTTGCAGAATGAGCGCAACACCCGCTCCAAGGCCATCGGTAAGGCCAAGGCCGCGGGCGAGGATATCGCGCCCTTGATGGCGGAGGTGGCCGATCTCGGCGAACAACTCAAGCAGGGCGAGGCGCGCTTGGAGGTCTTGCAGACGGAACTCAACGATATTCTGCTGGGCGTGCCCAATATTCCGCATGCCTCGGTGCCGGCGGGCAAGGATGAGAACGACAACCTGGAAGTGCGGCGCTGGGGCGAGCCGCGTTCCTTCAATTTCACGCCCAGGGACCACGTGGACGTGGGCGAAAGTCTCGGCCTGCTGGATTTCGAGACGGCGGCCAAGATCGCCGGTGCGCGCTTTGCGGTCATGAGCGGGGCATTGGCGCGCATGCATCGCGCCTTGATTCAATTCATGCTGGATCTGCACACGGGCGAGCACGGCTATACCGAAACTTATGTGCCTTATTTAGTGAACAGTGACAGCCTGCTCGGTACCGGGCAGTTGCCCAAGTTCGAAGCCGATTTGTTCAAAATGAACGGCGAACAAAATTACTATCTCATTCCCACCGCCGAGGTGCCGGTAACCAATATCGTGCGCGATGTGATCGTCGATGCCGATGCCATGCCGCGGCGCTTCGTCGCCCATACCCCGTGTTTCCGCAGCGAGGCCGGTTCCTACGGAAAGGACACCCGCGGCATGATCCGCCAGCATCAGTTCGAAAAGGTGGAGCTGGTGCAGGTGGTGCGGCCCGAAGATTCCTATGCTGCACTGGAACAGCTCACCGGCCACGCCGAGACCGTGCTGCAGCGTCTGGGTCTGCCGTATCGGGTGATGGCCTTGTGCAGCGGCGATATCGGATTTTCCGCCGCCAAGACCTACGATCTGGAGGTGTGGCTGCCCGGCCAGCAGAAGTATCGTGAGATTTCCTCGTGCAGCAACTTCGAGGATTTCCAGGCGCGGCGCCTGCAGGCGCGCTGGCGTAATCCCGCTACCGGCAAGCCGGAACTGGTGCACACCTTGAACGGTTCCGGACTTGCGGTGGGCCGCACCCTGGTGGCGATCATGGAAAATTACCAGGAAGCGGACGGCCGGGTCCGGGTACCGGAGGTGTTGCATCCCTATATGGGTGGCGCCAGCGTCATCGGTTGATAAAGAGCACAATCCTCATCAAATCGAGGGTGGCTCTGTACACGCAAGAGATGACGGCCAATGGTGAATAATTTATTAGCGCTAGAATCATGAAACACCTTCCGCTGTTTTTCGATATCCGACAACGCCTGTGCCTGGTGGTGGGCGGTGGCGAGGTCGCCGCGCGCAAGGTGGAAGCGCTGCTGCGCGCCGGCGCCAAGGTCAAGGTGGTTTCACCGCAGCTGTGTCCGCAATTGAGCGCCCATCATGCGGCGGGCGAGATCGAACACGTCGCGCAGTTGTTCGATGCGGCGCAACTCGATGAGTGCGTATTGACGGTGGCGGCAACGGATGATGAGAGCATCAACAAGCAGGTCTCGGTCCTGGCCCGGCAGCGTAATATCCCGGTCAACGTGGTGGACCGCCCGGAACTGTGCAGTTTCATTTTTCCATCGATCATCGATCGCTCCCCGGTGACGGTGGCGGTATCCACCGCCGGTGCGGCACCGGTGCTGGCGCGTCTGCTGCGCGCGCGCCTGGAAACCCTGATCCCGGCGAGCTACGGGCACCTGGCCGAATTGGCCGCACGCTTTCGCCCGGCCGTGAAGCAGCGCTTGCCCAAGGCGATTGAACGACGCCGCTTCTGGGAAGACACCCTGCAGGGTCCCATTGCCGAGATGGTCTATGCCGGCCGCGATGAGGCGGCGGCTCACGCCCTGCAGGCGGCCTTGGATAAGGCGGATACAGCGGCCTTGCGCGGAGGCGAGGTCTATCTGGTGGGCGCCGGCCCCGGTGATCCCGACCTGCTCACCTTCCGTGCCCTGCGCCTCATGCAGCAATGCGATGTGGTGTTATACGATCGCCTGGTACAGCCGGCCATACTCGACCTGGTGCGCCGCGAGGCGGAACGCGTGTACGTGGGCAAGCGCCGCACTTTCCATGCCCTCCGTCAGGAGGAAATCAATGCCCTGCTGGTAGATCAGGCCAAGGAGGGAAGACGGGTGTTGCGCCTCAAGGGCGGCGATCCCTTCATCTTCGGCCGCGGTGGCGAAGAGATCGCGACACTGGCGGAGGAGGGCATTCCCTTCCAGATCGTACCGGGGATCTCCGCCGCCAACGGCTGTGCGGCCTACGCGGGTATTCCACTCACGCACCGCGACTATGCTCAATCGGTGCTGTTCGTCACCGGCCACCTCAAAGACGGCAGCATGGATCTCAACTGGGAGGCCTTGATCCAGCCGTCACAGACCGTGGTCGTGTATATGGGGCTTGCCGGCCTGGATATCCTGTGCCGGGAACTGATCGCCCATGGCATGGCGGCGAGCATGCCCGCTGCCCTGGTGGAACAGGGGACCACCGCCAATCAGCGGGTGTTGATCGCCACCCTGCAATCCTTGCCCGGCGTGGTGGCCAAGCAGGAAGTGCATGCGCCCACCTTGCTCATCATCGGCGAGGTAGTGAAGCTGCATGCTACGCTGGAGTGGTTCGGAAACTAAAAACCCCCGGCCACGAGACGCGGCCGGGGGTTTTATGCGAGAAGCTTAATCGTCGCCGCTAAAGGCGCCGACCAGCTGCAACAGACTCAGGAACAGGTTGTAGATGCTCACATAAAGGCTGACGGTGGCGAGGATATAATTGGTCTCACCGCCGTGCACCAGCTGACTGGTCTCGAACAGTATCATCCCGCACATCAGCAGAGTGAACATGGCGGACACGCCCAGCGACAAGGCGGGCATGTGGAAGAAGATCGCCCCCAGCCCCGCCAGGAACGCCACCAGGATACCTGCCATCAGAAAACCGCCCAGGAAGCTGAAATCCTTGCGACTGGTCAGGGCATAGGCCGACAAGCCCAAAAATATGGCGCCGGTGCCGCCCATGGCGGTCATCACGATATGCGCGCCGTTGGGCAGGTGCAGATAGTGACCGACTATCGGACCCAGGGTCAGTCCCATGAATCCGGTTAGCCCGAACACCGAGAGCAGGCCCCAGGCGCTGTCCCGCAGCTTATAGGTGAGGAACAGCAGCCCGAAATAGCCCACCAGGGTGATGAGCATGCCGGGATAAGGGAGATTTAAGGCGATGGATGCCCCGGCGGTGGCCGCACTGAATAACAGCGTCATGGCCAGCAGGGTATAGGTGTTCCGGATCAGCTTGTTCGCCGTGGCGGACGATGGGCGACCGACGGCAACTTGCTGTTGATATGGGTTCATATCGGTTCAACCTCCTGTTAGAAATATGCACACCAAACTTGCGCACAGTCTACGCATAGCAAGCCTAAAAATCCAATTCCGCTGTGCCGTGGCAGATTGTTAGCGTTTGTTTTGACTTGAATCTCTGGATTTAGTTGCACCTCTTCGGTTATGCTCTTGCTCCGCTTTGGAGAGGTGGCTGAGTGGTCGAAAGCGACGGTCTTGAAAACCGTTGAACCGCAAGGTTCCGTGGGTTCGAATCCCACCCTCTCCGCCAGATTATTTCGCCGAGGCTTAGAATGTAGGCTGTTAAGGAAAGCGGTGTTGGATTGGAATCCCCCCTCTCAACAGCTGTTTTGACGCCCGAACGCCTATATTCGCGAGGTAGAACATAGCTCATAGCGGCGATGACGCGGTAGGGGCGAGGCCGAGCAGGACCTCCCCTTCATCAAACTTTTTCAAAATACAGAATCAGTTACAAGCCTTTCCTACACTCGCTTTCTAGACCGAAATAATTGCCAAGCCAAGGTCAGCGGAAGACGTTGTCGACCATTTCGTTAACTAATGGCGCCATTCTGTAGGGCGCCGCCCTAGGTGGCTATAGTCTGTCTTGTATAAAGCCGGTTAGGACACAATATTACTTTTTGTCATTTGCCATCATGGGTTCACCTTGGTGGGGGTGTCAGTTAAACGGGAGTCGGAGTGGAATTCAAAGACTATTACCAGATCATGGGCGTGGCCCGGGATGCGGCTCAGGACGAGATCAAGCGCGCCTATCGCAAACTGGCGCGCAAATATCACCCGGATGTGAGCAAGGAAGCCGATGCCGAGCTGCGCTTCAAGGAAGTGGGCGAGGCCTATGAGGTACTCAAGGACCCGGAAAAGCGCGCCGCCTATGATCAGCTCGGCGCCGACTGGAAGGCAGGACAGGACTTTCGGCCGCCGCCCGGCTGGAATCAGGGCTTCGAGTTTCACGGTGGTGGCCACACTGGTGCCGGCAACTTTGGTTTCAGCGACTTCTTTGAATCCTTGTTCGGTCGCGGCGGCTTTGCGCAGGGCGGTCGTACGGCCTTCCACGCTCGCGGGGAGGACAGCTATGCCAAGGTGCTCATCGACCTCGAAGATAGCTACCACGGGGCGACCCGGACCTTGACCTTGAAGCATACCGTGATGGGGGCCGATGGCCGGCCGCATTTAAAGGAGCGTACCTTGAAAGTGCGCATCCCCAAGGGCGTGCATCAGGGGCAGCACATCCGCCTGGCCGGCCAGGGCGATCCCGGCATGGGCCAGGGCGGGGCTGGCGATTTGTACCTCGAGGTGACGGTGCGGCCGCACCCTATTTACAGGCTGGAAGGCCGGGACGTATATCTTGATCTCCCCGTCGCCCCCTGGGAGGCGGCGCTGGGCGCCACCGTCAAGACGCCGACCCCTATCGGCGGCGTGGACCTCAAGATCCCCGCGGCATCGGCCAATGGCCGCAAGCTGCGCTTAAAGGGGCGCGGCATACCCGGCAATCCCGCCGGAGATCTATACGTGGCGCTCAGTATTACCCTGCCGCCGGCGGACACCGAGGCGGCCAAGGCGTTCTATCAGGAAATGGCGCGGACGCTGGACTTCAACCCGCGTGCGCAGCTGGGGGTGTGATTGGCCGTGAAGGTCAAGCGTTCTTAGAATGATGAGCACCTCTTTGCCCGCCATCTTTCTCATGGGGCCTACCGCTTCCGGCAAGACCGACCTGGCGGTGGAGCTGACGCGCCGCTTTCCCTGCACCATCATCAGCGTCGATTCGGCGATGATCTATCGCGGCATGGATATCGGCACTGCCAAGCCCGGACCGGAAATCCTGCGCGTTGCACCGCATCGGCTGATCGATATCCTCGACCCGGCCCAGGCCTACTCCGCCGCGCAGTTTTGTGCCGATGCCGCGCGGGAGATGCGCGAGATCATGGCGGCGGGGCGCATCCCCTTATTAGTGGGCGGCACCATGCTCTATTTCCGTGCTCTGCAGCGCGGGCTTTCGGCTCTTCCTTCTGCCGATGCAGCAGTTCGGGCACGCCTTGAGTTACAGGGCCGGGAGCGGGGTTGGGCTTATCTCCATCAGCGCCTGTGTGGCGTCGATCCCGTGGCCGCGGCCCGCATCCATCCCAACGATCCTCAGCGTATTCAGCGCGCCTTGGAGGTCTACGAGCTGAGCGGGGTGCCGATGACGAATTTGCTGGCGCGGCGCACGGCTGCGCCTTGGCAGGGACCCATAATTAAGATTGTGGTGGCGCCCGGCGATCGTGCCGTGCTGCGGCAACGCATTGCCAGCCGATTTCACGCCATGTTGGAACAAGGGCTGGTTGCTGAGGTCCAAGCGCTGCGGAAGAGAGGCGATCTTGACCGGGATCGACCGGCCATGCGTTCAGTGGGGTATCGCCAAGTGTGGGATTACCTCAATGCTGAGCTGGATTACGAGGAGATGATCAGCAAGGCGGTCATCGCTACCGGTCAACTCGCCAAACGGCAAATGACCTGGTTACGACAGGAGACAGAGGCGCAGTGGTTTGATGCCTTGGAGGAAAAGTTGTTTTCGAAGGCAATAACTTATATAAAATCTGTGTCGGTGACTACCTAGCCAGGGAATGTGCTAATCTTCTAAACAAGCGCCTGTGTCGGCTTCCTTGAAGGAAGGCGCAGGCGCCCCAAAATAAGGACACAAGGAGAATAAAATCATGAGCAAAGGGCAATCACTCCAAGACCCTTTTTTAAACGTGCTGCGTAAAGAAAAGATCCCGGTATCGATTTACCTGGTAAATGGAATTAAGTTGCAAGGGCAAGTGGAGTCATTCGATCAATTTGCCGTATTGTTGAAGAACAGTGTCAGCCAGATGGTCTATAAACATGCCATTTCAACCGTAGTGCCCGCCAGGGCGGTAAAGCTGTCGCTCGCGGACGATCTGTCGACCGGTCCCGGCAATGAAGAGTAAGAAAGATCAAGAGGAGTCGACATAAGTAACGTGCAATTCTTGGAGCGCCCCCGGGGCGGTGAACGCGCCGTGCTGGTTCATCTTGAGATCCAGACGGCGGAAACGCGGGAAGACTTCGAAGAGTTTTACGAACTCGTTCGTTCCGCGGGGGTGCATCCAGTCGCCGTGGTTAAAGGCAGCCGCCGTGGCCCCGACCCAAAGTTTTTCGCCGGGTCGGGCAAGGTGGGGGAGATTCGTGCTCAAGTTGAAGAACACCAGGCCGAAGTCGTGTTGTTCAATCACAGCCTGACGCCCGCTCAGGAACGTAATCTCGAGGCGCAAGTGAAATGCCGGGTGCTGGATCGCACCGGTTTGATCCTGGATATCTTTGCCCAACGGGCGACCACTTTCGAAGGAAAACTGCAAGTTGAACTGGCCCAGTTGGGTCATCTGTCCACGCGCCTGGTGCGCGGCTGGACCCACTTGGAACGGCAAAAGGGCGGTATCGGTCTGCGCGGACCCGGTGAAACCCAATTGGAAACCGACCGGCGTCTCATTAAACAGCGCATCTATCAGCTCAATAAACGTCTCGATAAGGTGCGTCAACAACGTCAGGAGCGCCGCCGCGCCCGCGATCGTACCGGATCGAACACCGTGTCCCTGGTGGGCTATACCAATGCCGGCAAATCCACTTTGTTCAATCGTCTGACCGGATCGGAGGTGTTTGCCGCCGATCAGTTGTTCGCCACCCTGGATCCGACCTTGCGCCGCATCGAATTGCGCGATTGCAGCCCGGTCATCCTCGCAGACACGGTGGGATTTATCCGCCACTTGCCGCACAACCTGGTGGCGGCGTTCCGTTCCACCTTGGAAGAGAGTCGCGTTGCCACCCTGTTGCTGCATGTCATCGACGCCCGCGAACACGAGCGCCATGAACGCATCTCCCAGGTCAACCAAGTCCTGCACGAGATCGATGCCGACCGCGTTCCTCAGATCGAGGTGTATAACAAGATCGATTTATTGAGCGATCATTCGCCGCGCATCGACCGTGATGCGGACGGCCGCGCGCAGCGGGTATGGGTTTCTGCGGCCAGCGGTGCCGGTTTGGATTTATTGCGTGAAGCGATAGCCGAGCGTCTCCATGAATTGTCCGCCAGCGGCGATGGCGCTGCCGCCGGCGGCGCGACGCGAATTCGGCGTCGTCTGCATCTCGGCGTGGATGCGGGTAAATTTCGGGCTCAACTCTATGCCCGTAACGTGGTCGTCGCCGAAGAACCCAGCGAAAGCGGCGGCTGGCTGCTCGATGTCGATATCTGGGAAGACGAGTGGGCAGCGCTAATGCCCGGTGACGATTGCACTATCGAAGAGCACATACCGTTGATCGCGGTGAGTAATGCCTAGCCGCGGTTGCTAAGTATAGGGGGACACCCCTACAATGGCGCCTTCATTTTATTGATTTGATAAATCTTGGAGCGATGAATGGCTTGGAATGAACCGGGAGGTTCGCAAGACAACGACCCGTGGGGTGGACGACGCAAGAAGCAAGGTCCGCCCGATCTGGACGAAATTGTCCGGAAAATACAGCAAAAGCTCGCGGGCTTGTTCGGTGGCAAAGGCGGATCCGGATCCGACGGCGGAGCGGGACCCAAGGGCAATGCCCCAGGCATCCTGGCGCTGGTAGTGGTCGCCTTGGTGATCTGGGTGGCCGTGGATTCGGTGTATATCATCCAACCCGCCGAACGGGGCGTGGTGTTGCGCTTCGGTAAGTACGTGGACACATTGATGCCGGGACCGAGTATTCGGCTGCCGCGCCCGATTGAACAGGTGATTCGCGTCGACGTCGATCAGATTCGTACCGTGGAAGTGGGCTATCGCTCCGAAGGTCGGCAGCAAATGGTGATCCAGGACGAAGCCTCCATGCTTACCCAGGACGAAAACATCGTCGACGTCAAATTGGCGGTCCAATACAAGGTTAAGTCACCGGCCGATTATTTATTCCATGATCGCGATCCGGAGATCACCATCCGCGACGCAACGGAAAGCTCCATACGTGAAGTGGTCGGCAAGAGCAAGATGGACTTCGTGCTCAAGGAAGGGCGCAGCGAAGTGGCGGCGCGCACCAAGGAGTTGCTGCAAACCATCCTGGATCGCTACAACAACGGCCTGCTGGTGACTAGCGTCAACCTGCAGGATGCTCAGCCTCCCGAACAAGTGCAGGAGGCCTTCTTCGACGCCATTCGCGCCCGTGAGGATGAAGACCGTTTGATCAATGAAGCCGAGGCCTACTCCAACGAGGTTATCCCCAAGGCACGCGGCGGTGCGGCACGTATTACCGAAGACGCCAATGCCTATAAGGCCAAGATCGTCGCCACCGCGCAAGGTGATGTCAGCCGCTTTTCTCAGATCCTGCAGGCGTATCAAAAGGCGCCGGAGGTGACGCGTAAACGTATGTATCTCGAGACCCTGGAATCGGTCATGAGCAATACCAGCAAGGTTCTGGTGGACGTGGACAAGGGCAGCAATCTCTTGTATCTGCCCTTGGACAAGCTTACCCAACAGGCTTCCGTCGCGAATCGATCGCCATCGGCAACGGGTTCGAGCTCATCAAGCAGTGCATCTACTACGTCCAAGCCTCTCACCTCGCAGGAAGACGTGCGGCAGCGCGCAGCCAGCAGCAGTAGTAGAACGACTCGAACAACCCGGGGGACGCGCTAATGAATCAGGCCAAGACTACCGGACTCATACTGTTGGTGGCGCTGTTGGTGGTCGGCTCGTTTTCGATGTTTACCGTGAGCGAGACGCAAAAGGCGACACTGTTTCGTCTGGGTGAAATAGTCCGTACCGACTTCACGCCTGGACTGCACTTCAAGGTGCCCTTCGTCAATAATGTCCGCACCTTCGAGGCGCGGCTCATGACCCTGGATATCGAGACGGAACGTTACCTGACCAGTGAAAAGAAAAACCTGCTGGTGGACGCCTTCGTGAAATGGCGCATCGATGACGTGGCGCGGTTTTACACCTCGGTGCGCGGCGATGAGTCACAGGGTGCCCTGCGCCTGTCGCAGATCATCAAAGACAGTCTGCGCAGCGAATTCGGCAAACGCACCATTCAGGAGGTCATCTCCGGGGAGCGCTCCCAGATCATGGATACGGTGACGGCCTATGCCAATAAGCAGGCCCAGGAATTCGGTATTTCGGTGGTGGATGTGCGACTCAAACGCATCGACTTGCCGCCCGACGTGAGTGAGTCCGTCTATCGCCGCATGGAGGCGGAGCGTTCGCGGGTAGCCCGGGAATTCCGCTCCCAAGGCGCGGAATCGGCGGAGCGTATCCGGGCGGATGCCGACCGGCGTCGCACGGAGATCCTGGCGGATGCCTATCGCGAGGCTCAGCAGTCCCGCGGGGCCGGCGATGCCTCGGCCGCAGATATCTATGCCAAGGCCTATAACAAGAATAAAGAGTTCTATGCCTTCTACCGGAGCTTGGAGTCCTATAGAAAGACCTTCCAGGATAAGAGTGATATCGTAGTCGTCGATCCCAGCTCGGAATTTTTCAAGTACTTCAAGCATGCGGAGCCCACCCATAAATAAGAGCTCCAGGGGAGAGGGGAAGCTTGCCCGCTATTCAGGTATAATCTGCCCGCGCCACAGACGGCGCGGGCGGATCCTTGTTCGATACGACGCCATTAGTCGTGTTTCTCCCGAAAGATAGTCCGTTTCGTAGAGTAAGCGAAGATGTGGCAAGATTTTTTGTCAGCGGTAGCGCTGATGATGGTTATCGAGGGCATATTGCCTTTCGTCAGTCCCGCCATAATGCGCCAGGTCTTTGCTACCATGGCGGTCATGGACAATCGCCGCTTGCGCTTGACGGGGCTGCTGAGCATGGCGGCAGGCGTGGTGCTGCTTTATATGGTACGAGGATAAACGCTGAGGCGTGATTAGCGATGGTGGACACTTTCATAGCCCGTGACGAGCGGTGGTTGTTGCCGGAAGGCATCGAGGAATTATTGCCCGACCAGGCCGAGCACCTGGAGCGGCTGCGTCGTAATCTGCTCGACCTGTTTGCCGCGTGGGGCTACCGGCTGGTAATCCCGCCCATCATCGAGCACCTCGAATCTCTGCTGGTGGGTACCGGCCGGGATCTGGAATTGCAAACCTTCAAACTCACCGACCAATTGACCGGTCGCTTATTGGGCGTGCGTGCCGACATGACGCCGCAGGTGGCGCGTATCGATGCCCACCGCCTCAAGAGCAGCGCACCGGCGCGTCTGTGTTACGTGGGCCCGGTGCTGCACACGCGGCCCCAGGGTTTCGCCCGGACCCGCAGTCCCTTCCAAGTAGGCGCCGAACTCTACGGCCATGACGGGATAGACAGCGACGCGGAAATCTTGCAGTTAATGGTGGAGACCTTGAGCGTCGCCGGTTTGAGCTCCCCCCATATCGATCTCGGCCACGTGGGCGTGTTCCGCGGCCTGGCGCGGGAAGCGAGCCTCGACCCCGAGCAAGAGCAGGTCCTGTTCGACGCCCTGCAGCGCAAGGCCCAA
The DNA here is from genome assembly GCA_963810615.1 of uncultured Gammaproteobacteria bacterium. Taxonomy (GTDB): domain Bacteria; phylum Pseudomonadota; class Gammaproteobacteria; order DRLM01; family DRLM01; genus JARRQJ01. The sequence goes on from CAWEOA010000007.1 coordinate 508,729, forward strand.
CCCGAGATTGAGTCCTACCTGGCTTCCCTGTCGATCTCCCCCGAGCAGCGGCGCATGCTCACGGCCCTGGTGGATTTGAACGGTGATGAGAGTGTCCTGGCCGAGGCCCGGGAGGCCTTGCGTTCGGCAGGGACCGCAGTACAACAGGCCTTGGCCAACCTCGAGCAAATCGCGCAGCTGGCGCAGCGCAGGATGCCGGGCATGGCCTTGCATTTCGACCTGGCAGAACTGCGCGGCTATCATTATCAAACCGGCGTGGTATTCGCCGCCTTCGTCCCCGGACACGGCCAGGAAATCGCGCGCGGCGGCCGCTACGACGACATCGGCCGCGCCTTCGGCGGCGCGCGGCCTGCCACCGGCTTCAGTACCGATCTGGAGACCTTGATCATGCTAGGTCCCCGGCAGGCGGATCAGCAGGGCGCCATCTTTGCACCCAATGTGGATGATGCGGCCTTACAGGCCGTCGTTGCCGACCTACGGCGCCAGGGTCAACGGGTATGTATGGCCTTGTCGGGACAGAGCGGTACCGCGCAGGAAATGGGTTGCGATCGCATTCTGGAACGAGGCGATGGCGCATGGCAGCTTAAGACTTTATAACGAATAACGAAATCGACTCGATATGGCGAACAGAAAGAGCGTAGTGGTAGTCGGCACCCAGTGGGGCGATGAAGGCAAGGGCAAGCTGGTGGATCTCTTGACCGATCGCGTCGGCGCGGTGGTGCGCTTTCAAGGCGGGCACAATGCCGGACATACCCTGGTCATCGGCGGGGAAAAGACGGTCTTGCATTTGATCCCCTCCGGTATCCTGCGCGCCGGTGTGCAGTGTCTGATCGGCAACGGCGTGGTGTTGTCGCCCGGGGCCTTGCTCACCGAAATCGAGAAGCTGGAAGAAAAGGGCGTGCCGGCCCGCGAGCGGCTCAAGATCAGCGAGGCCTGTGCCCTGATCCTGCCTTATCACGTGGCACTGGACCGCGCCCGCGAACTGGCGCGGGGCAAGGCGGCCATCGGCACCACCGGCCGGGGGATCGGTCCCGCCTACGAGGATAAGATCGCGCGCCGCGCATTGCGCCTCGGCGATCTGTTCCACCGCGAGCGTTTCGCCGCCAAACTGGGCGAGGTGCTGGACTACCACAATTTTGTGCTGCAGAACTATTACAAGTGCGAGCCTGTGGATTTCCAAACCACCCTGGAAGAGGCCCTGGGCTTCGCCGATGTACTGCAACCCATGGTGGCGGACGTCACCGAACTGCTCAGCGAATATCGGCGCGGCGGCAAAAGCATCCTGTTCGAGGGGGCTCAGGGCTCCTTGCTGGACGTAGATCACGGCACTTATCCCTTCGTGACCTCATCCAACACCACGGCGGGCGGCGCGGCCACCGGCACCGGCGTCGGTCCCTTGGATCTGGATTATGTATTGGGTATCACCAAGGCCTATACCACCCGGGTGGGTTCGGGGCCGTTCCCCACCGAACTGTTCGATGATATGGGTGCGCATCTGGCGCAACGCGGCCATGAGTTCGGATCCACCACCGGCCGGCCGCGCCGCTGCGGCTGGTTCGATGCGGTGGCCTTGCGTCGTGCCGTGCAGATCAACAGCGTCTCGGGACTGTGTATCACCAAACTGGATGTCCTGGACGGTCTGGATACCATTCGCCTCTGTGTCGGCTATAACTGTGACGGTAAGGAATCACTGACGCCGCCGGCCGGCGCCGAGGCCCTGGCGACCTGCGTACCGGTTTATGTCGATATGCCGGGTTGGAAGGAATCTACGGTAGGGGTGAGAGAGTATGATGACCTGCCACTCAAGGCCCGTGAATATTTGCGGCGCATTGAAGAGGTGGTGGGAACCCCCGTCGATATCATCTCCACCGGCCCCGACCGCGCCGACACCATCGTGCTGCGGGATCCTTTCGCCTAGACGATCACCCGGTTTGAGGATTTGCTATGGAAGGCTTGCCGGGATTTGAATCCCGCTTTACGCTGGGTAAAAATGGTGCCGAGGAGAGGACTTGAACCTCCACGAGGTTGCCCCCGCTAGTACCTGAAACTAGTGCGTCTACCAATTCCGCCACCTCGGCGAGGTGTTTAATATAGCGGTGCGGCGCGGATAGCGCGGCACGGGAAATGAAGTGCCGCGAACTTTAGCAAGGAGTTCCGGGGCTTGTCAATGACAGCGCGCCGGAAATAAGGGGCCGTAATCGCCCTATAACATGTTTAGCAACAACGATTTTAAGGACTGAAACCACTATGGCGAAACGCCGTTCCCAAGAAGATCCCTACCGGGATCGCGAAGCACAAAAATATGAAAGCCCCATTCCCAGCCGCGAATACATCCTGGAACAGCTCAGCGCCAAGGGTTCGCCGGCGTCATTCGCCCAGATCGCCGCACTGCTGAATCTCTCGAGTGAGCAGGATCTGGAAGCGCTGCGCCGGCGGCTGCGCGCCATGGAGCGGGATGCGCAGCTCATTACCAATCGCCATGGGGATTACGGCATCACCCGCAAGATGGACCTCATCGCCGGACGAGTGGTGGGCCATCCTGACGGCTTCGGCTTCCTGGTGCCTGATGAGGGTGGCGATGATTTATTCATGTCCCCGAAGCAGATGCGTTCCCTGCTGCACGGCGATCGCATCCTCGCCAGCGTGATCGGCATTGACCGTCGCGGCCGCCGCGAGGGCGGGGTGGTGGAAATCCTGGAACGCGCCAATCAGCGTGTCGTCGGCCGTTTTCATATGGATCACGGCGTGAGTTTCGTCATTCCCAGCAATACCCGTATCAATCAGGACATCGCCATCCCGCCCGAACACCGCGGCGGGGCGAGCATCAATCAAATCGTGGAAGTGGAGATCATCGAACAACCCAATCCCCGTTCCCAGCCCATCGGTCGCATCACCGCAGTACTGGGCGATCACATGGCGCCGGGTATGGAGATCGATATCGCCATTCGCAGCCATGAATTGCCGTATGAATGGCCGAATGCGGTGGACAGGGAGATTGCCGCGCTGACGGCGGAAGTGCCTGAATCTGCCAAGCAGGGACGCGAAGATATCCGCGATCTGCCGCTGGTCACCATCGACGGCGAAGACTCACGGGATTTCGACGACGCAGTGTTCTGCGAGCCTCACGGCAAGGGGTGGCGGTTGATCGTCGCTATCGCCGACGTGTCGTCCTATGTATTACCCACTACGGCCTTGGAGAACGAGGCGCGACTGCGCGGCACCTCCGTCTATTTTCCGGGGCGGGTGATTCCTATGCTGCCGGAGATCTTGTCCAACGGCTTGTGTTCCATCAATCCCGGCGTGGATCGCTTGTGCCTGGCCTGCGAATTGCTCATCAGCGCCACCGGCCAGGTGCGGGATTACCGCTTCTTCGAAGGGGTGATGCGATCCTGGGCGCGGCTCACCTATACCGAAGTGGCTGAGGCGGTGGTGGTGCGCGATACTAAGGTGCGCGGCAATCTGCAAAAGGTCTTGCCGCACCTGGAAGATCTGCACAGTCTGTACAAGGTATTGCGCAAACAGCGCGACAAGCGCGGCGCCATCGATTTCGACACCACCGAGACCAAGATCGTGTTTGGGCGCGACCGCAAGATCGAACGCATCGTCCCGCAGGAGCGCAACGATGCCCACCGCATGATCGAGGAGTTCATGGTAGCGGCCAACGTCGCGGCGGCGGAGTATCTGCTGGAGCACAAGATTCCCGCCTTGTATCGCATCCATGCCGGACCCAGCGTGCAAAAACTCGAGGATCTGCGCGCCTTTCTCGCCGAGCTGGGCTTAAGCCTGGGCGGCGGCGAACAACCGCAACCCAAACACTACGCCAAATTGCTGGATAGCGTGCGTGACCGGCCTGACATCCGTTTGATCCAAACGGTAATGCTGCGCAGCTTGAGTCAGGCAGTGTACAGTCCGGACAATAGCGGTCATTTCGGACTGGCCTATGAAGCCTATACCCATTTCACTTCGCCGATCCGCCGTTTCCCGGACCTGCTGGTGCACCGCGCCATCCGCCACCTACTGGCAAAAAAACGTCCTGCGAACTTCGCCCATAGCCATGCCGATATGGTGAGTGCCGGAGAGCATTGCTCCATGGCCGAACGGCGTGCCGACGAGGCGACGCGGGATGCGGTGGACTGGCTGAAGTGTGAATACATGCAGGATAAGGTAGGTGAGGTGTTTGCCGGACTGATCACCGGCGTAACCAGTTTCGGTCTATTCGTGGAATTGCGCGAGGTGTATGTGGAGGGTCTGCTGCACATCACGGCCTTGGGCAAGGATTACTATCACTTCAATCCCGCCAAACAGCATCTGGTGGGGGAGCGCACCAAGACCGTCTATCGCCTCGCGGATCCCATCACCGTGAAGGTGGTGCGCGTGGATTTGGACGAGCGCAAGATCGATTTCGAGCTGGTGGAGGCGGCGCCGCCCGCCAAGAAGAAGCGTAAGCGCACCAAGCGAAGCAGATAATCCTAGCCTTGTTCTTCGATCGGGATTGGAACCATGTTGAGTAATTACGCCGATTTTTTACCCGCGAACGCAGATGGCCGCGCCACGTGAACTGATTTACGGTTTGCATGCCGTAGACGCCGCCCTGCAGCGCGATCCGTCGCGCCTGCTCGAGATCCAGATAGCCGAGGGCATGGGCAATCAAGCGCGTCTGCGACAGATACTTAACGTGGCGTACGGCATCGGTATCGTCGTGCAGACCTGTTCGCGCAAGACCCTGGACAATCTGGTCACGGCAGGTGCCCATCAGGGCATCATCGCCTGGCAGAAGCCGGCCCGCCCATTAACGGAAGGCGATCTCGAAGGCCTATTGGATGATTTGACAGCCGAGCCCTTGTTATTGATCCTGGACGGTGTTCAAGACCCGCATAACCTCGGCGCCTGTCTGCGCACCGCGGATGCCGCGGGGGCGACCGCGGTGATCGCGCCGCGCGATCGCGCGGTGGGTCTGACGCCGACGGTGCGGAAAGTGGCTTGCGGAGCGGCGGAATCGATACCGTTTGTTCAGGTCACCAATCTTGCCCGCACTCTGCGCGAGCTTAAAGACCGAGGGATTTGGTTGGCAGGCACCGATGGCGCGGCAGAGGTTGACGTATATTCTGCACAATTGCGTGGTCCCCTGGGCTTGGTAATGGGCGCGGAAGGTGAGGGCTTGCGCCGTCTCACCCGTGAGCACTGCGATTTCCTGGTGCGGATACCCATGGCTGGGATGGTGGAAAGCCTCAATGTTTCGGTGGCAACTGGGATCTGTCTGTTCGAGGCGGTGCGGCAACGCTGGATACCGCGCTGAGTATTAGGAGACGGCCGATTTGCGGTAAGATCAATACCCTTTTCGAGCATAGGCTAAGCGGCGAGCATGCGATCAGCGCAGGCAACTGTGGAAGGTTCCGGGAGAATTAACCGAGTCTAATCCTATTTTTTCTTAAAATTCCGCTGATTGATTTCTATTTTTTTTCCTACATGCTGTGGCATCATCCCCATGTAGTTGGAGAAGGGGGTGTGTTCAGACTATGAATCGTGAATTGATGCTCCATGAACAAGCAGCCCGCACATTACTGTTGTGGCTGTTCTGGGCGGCGGCTTCGGTGGCGGCGCAAGTGATGCTGTTCCTGGATCCCAGCCTATGGGCCTATATCAAGCATGATCCCAGCAAGATCACCTGGGTTACCTACGGCCTATTCTTCATCGCCGTCGGCTTGAGTTTTACCTTGGTCCTTAAGTTGGGCGGCGAATCTGATCATGCGGCCAGGTTGGGCACCATTGCCATGAACACGGGTCTATTGGGTGTCAATCCCAGCAACTCACGCTGGGCAGTGGAAAGCTTTTTTCTATCGCTCAAAGAAGTAGTCTCCAATAACGACCAGCCGGACATAGAAGCCCTGCTGAACATCGAACTTGCCCGATTCTATCGCGCCAGTAACGCTGTGGAGGTCATCGGCAATCTGCTGATTACCCTCGGGCTCATCGGTACGGTCGTCGGCCTGACCATGACCTTGACCGGACTCACCAACACACTGGATGCCTTGGGCCACGACCAGGAGCGGCTGCTATCGGGCCTGCGCGGCGCCATGGGCGGGATGGGGACCGCCTTCTATACCACCTTACTGGGCGCGGTGCTGGGGGGTGTGTTGTTACGCGTGTTCTCGCTCATCACCGAACACGGCATCGATGCTTTGGCGGAAGCTTTAAGAAAGATATCCATGGTGTATTGTTCCGCCGACACCAAACCCAGCTTCGAACGCGAGTTGCACTTCTTCAATACCGAGATCACCGCCCTTGGCGAGAATGTGAAAACACTGCAGGCGGCCATGAGTGAATCCCGCGAGGCCATCGCCGCCTTCAGGGAAGAGGCGGTGCGCCTGCACAAGCTGGGCAACGACGAGGAAGACCGGGCAACTTTACGCGATTCCATCGTGCTGCAGCACTATTACTCGGATCTTCTCAAGCAGGAAATTCGCACCCTCAATAAACTTAATAGGTCCTGGTGGTATCGGCTCAAGCAGGCGCTGCGCCGGTAAGCATAGGGCGTCTGGCTCTGAAGTTGGTGACCTATGAAGAAGGGCAAGAAAAAATCCACGTCTAGCATCTACGAGAGTTTTTCCGACTTGGCCCTCATGGCGCTCGGAACATTCATCTTTCTGTTCGTCACAATAATCGTCACCTCGAAGCTGACGGAGATGACGGAAATTCCCCATCTTAAAGAGAATCTCGCCACACTCGAAGACCAATTAAAAGCATCTCAAGCCGATAAGAAGCGCCTGAAACAGGAGATGGAGAAGATCGTTAACACGGATCCGGAGAGCCAGACCCAGACGATTCTGGATGCCGTCGGCGTCGGCCGCAAAGACTTCGATCTTTTTATAGATGGGCTCAAGGATGTTCCGGGCAGGGATCTGCATTTAGTTGTGGATGCCACCGGATCGATGCACGGTATCTCCGGATTTCTGGTGCCCATCCTGCGTTTGATCGCAACCCGTTCCGGCAAGCAGGTGTCGGCACTCACCTGGTTCTCAGATAACGACATGCAAACTTATACGGGAACCATGGGTGACATGTTCGATCACTTCATGCAGGGTGCACCCTTCACCGGCAGCAACGAATATATAGGCCGCGCCTTTCGCGCCGCGGAACAAGATGCGCCACGCCCCGGAGCCTATCTATTGATCGGAGACGAACCCTCCGACGACACCGTTATCTACAGCGATATTCCCAGCCCGGTATTTGCCCTGCCTTTGGGTCGCTCGGATCCGGACACGGAGTATGAGTACGGCAAGATCGCCCAAAAAACCGGGGGCAAGATGCTGCATATATACTTCAAATAGGCACCGCCTCCGGGCGGTGCCCCATAGCATTATCCTGAACGCGGTTTGACAACCATGCCTTGAATTTCCATGGTGTTCTTATTGCCGCCGCCGAAGGTGGAAACACCGTCAAACAAGATCAAGGTCTCCTGCGCCGCAGATTTCGTATACCTGGTCTGAAATACGAAGATATAGCGCGTGCCGCTGTAGACGGTATCGACCTCTTTGTCCACCAGCTTATAAGCTTCCAGATCTCCTAGCTTGCCGTTGTTCTCACGCAATTCCGCGAGCCATCTGCCGCGCGGATCGCTGGGTGAATCTTGAAAATAGGAGGCCGCCTTTTCAAAGTCCTTGCTTTTGACCGCTTGAAAAAAATTGTCGGTCACCTGTTTGGCCACTGTCATGGAGTTACCCGGGTTACTGCAGCCTACCAGCCAGACACACAACAAGGACGCTACTACCCGGTAAGCTATAATGTGTTGGATTCGCATCGGCACTTCCCTGCAAAAAGGCATAGGTTAGCATAAGCCAATATGCCCGATGCTCAGTAGTGGCATCGGGACGGGGATAAAAGATGGATCGAGTCGCGCTGCCGATATTGTAATCCTTGGTGGGAATCAAGTTAGCTCCACGGAGAAATTTTCTGCCGACCGGCGATGCTTCTAATAGAACAGCAAATCCTGCCGGAGCAGTGACCGCCTAAATTGAGTGACCCGGCTGTCGGTCGGTAAGACGCTAGTCCACGCTGCGGCAGCTTATGGGTATGGCGGCCTGGAGGCGATGAACATGAGGGTCGCGCGCCAAGCCCTCGGGTCTTTAGAAATCAATAAGTTGCTGCGGGCGGCAAGGTGCATACCGCCCAGGGGGCATATATGATCCGCGGTGGGCGCATAGCCCGCCAAGGCATTGCTTGTTAAGCAGGTTTCGATTAAAATCCGCGCTCGTTTGAAATACATTTCTCCTTGCCTTACCGCCGTGACGGAAGGCTATAACCCGTGAGGAGCTTAGATGAGACACTATGAGATCGTGTTTCTGGTCCATCCTGACCAGAGCGAACAAGTTCCTGCCATGATCGAGCGCTATCGCGCGACCATCACTTCCCAGGGCGGCCAGATTCACCGCCTGGAAGATTGGGGTCGCCGTCAGCTTGCTTATCCTATCAACAAGATTCACAAGGCACACTACGTGCTGATGAATGTCGAATGCAATCGCGAGACTCTTGAGGAATTGAGTTCGGCGTTTCGCTTCAATGACGCGGTAATCCGCAATTTGGTGATTCATCGCGATGATGCGGTAACGGAGCCCTCTCCGCTGGCCAAGTCGAAAGACGACCGTGAACCGCGTGAACCGCGTCCTAGCCGGGAAACCACCGACAAGGGCGAGGAAGCGAATAGCGAAGAGCAAACCGCCGCCGAGGGTGATGCCTCTTAGGCGTTGGTGCGGTTTGACCGCCAAACCCAGTCACTTTATTGGAGAGAATTACTATGTCGCGTCAATTTCGTCGTAAGAAATTTTGCCGTTTCACCGCGGAAGGTGTGAAAGAGATCGATCACAAGGATGTTCAGATGCTGAAGAGTTTTATCTCTGAGACCGGTAAGATAGTGCCGAGTCGCATCACCGGGACCAATGCCAGGTACCAGCGCCAGTTGACCACCGCCATTAAGCGCGCACGGTTTCTTGCTCTGCTGCCTTATTGCGACTCGCATTGATTCTAAGCAACAACGACAGGGGGATAAGGCGCCTTGAGTCCCTTCTGCCCCCGGTCGGTGATGAAATGAAATAGTCATGCAGGCGATCGCGCGATATGTCATGCGGGGCCGCTTGCAGGCGATGCTGGTGGCGGCCGTGGCCGCTTTGCTTTCTTTGTTGCTGCCGCCGCTGAATTATATCAGCAGTGCCGTGATCGGCCTGGTGACCCTGCGTAGGGGGTGGCGCGAAGGCGTGATCGTTATGGCGGGGGCGGGTGTGGCTACGGCGGGCTTCGCCGTGTTGACGCCCCTGGACCCGTTGCACGCCGATCTGGTCGCCGCGGCGATCTGGGTGCCGGTTTGGGTGCTTGCGCTGATATTGCGTTATACCGTCTCGTTGTCCGTCACGGTTGGCGGTGCCGGCATGATCGGCGCATTGATTGTAATCGGGACATATGTGGTCCTGGGCGATCCCGCACAAGCGTGGCGGGATGTGCTGGGACGGATAATCAAGCTGGCTAAACAGCAGAATGAGCCGGCCGTCGCGGACAGTTTGGGACAGATGCTGTTGAATGCGGCGCCGCATATGACCGGCATGCTGATTGCGGCGCTGGTATTGGGTGTGACCCTAAGCCTGTTCCTAGCGAGATGGTGGCAGGCATTGTTATTCAACCCGGGCGGATTCGGTCGGGAGTTTCGCGGTCTGCGGCTGGGTCGCAACTTCGCTTTACTGAGCTTGCTTGCTCTGGGGGTGAGCATGGCGGCCTCCGGATGGATCGCGGAAGTGGCCGCCAATGTCCTGATCGTGCTGGTGGCCGTTTACCTAGTGCACGGCATGGGTCTGGTACACGGCATTGTGGCGGCAAAGGGTCTGCGCGCGGGATGGCTGATAACGGTGTACGTGGTAACTTTTATTTTGCCGCAATCCACTTTGCTGGTGGCGGCAGCTGCTTTTGCAGACAGTTGGATGGATATCCGGGCCCGCATAAAGAAATCCGATAAAGGCGGGTAGTCCGATCACGAAATCTAAGACGTGGCGGCGGTGGAATTGGGGTAATCATAGTTAGCTTGAGGTAAATACGATGAATATAATATTGCTGGAAAAGATACAGAATTTGGGTAAGTTGGGCGACCGTATTTCAGTGAAAAGCGGCTATGCCAGGAATTATTTGCTGCCCAAGGGTAAGGCGGTGCTCGCTACTCCGCAAAACGTGGCGGTCTTTGAAGAGCGCCGCGCCGCCCTGGAGAAGGCCGAGGCCGAGGTGTTGGCAAAGGCTCAGGCGCGCAGTGAAGCTATCTCCGGCAAGGCCGTCACCATCAGCGTCAAGGCCGGTGATGAAGGAAAATTGTTCGGTTCGGTAGGTACGACTGATATTGCGGAAGCCGCTCAACAAGCCGGCATAGACCTGGCCCGTAATGAGATCCGCATGCCCGCCGGCGCATTCCGTAACACCGGCAGTTACGAAGTGGAGATTCATCTCCATCCGGATGTCAATGCACAACTCACCGTGAACGTGATACCGGAAGAATAATTAAGTTCTTGCTGGAGTTCGGTAGAACTCGCGACCTCAACCCGCTGTAACGTCTGTCATTGATCCTTACGAACGTGATGATGTCAATACAGCGGGTTATCCTTTTCAGTTAATAACATCGATGAGCACTCATCGATTACGCGTTGCAACATCATTGAGATCGACCGCGAGCGCGCCGGTGGGTGCGCTACGCACAATTTATTTCCGTTGACTCACCGCGCGCAAGACCTTAACGTGTTCTGAATGACAGCGATACCCCGAGCAGGGGATACGCCATACTCTAGGTGATAGCTGAGACCATGCAGGATCCCGCATACGCCACTAATTTATTCGATGAAGCGACTGCGGCACTCAAGGTGCCGCCCCATTCCATTGAGGCTGAACAAGCCTTGCTGGGCGGTTTGACCCTGGATAACGAAACCTGGGATCAGGTTGCGGACATCGTTACCGAGTCGGATTTTTATCGACGCGATCACCGCCTTATCTTCAAGGCCATCAGTAATCTGGCGGCGCAGGGCATACCTTTCGATGTCGTCACCCTGGCGGAACGGCTGGAAGGCGGCGATGAATTGCAACAGGCCGGCGGCTTGGCCTACCTGGGGACCTTGGCGAAGAACACCCCCAGCGCGGCCAATATCAAAGCCTATGCGGCCATCGTGCGCGATCACGGGGTCGCGCGCCAACTGATCAGCGTGGCCACCAAAATCGGTGACAGCGCATTCAATCGTGAAGGGCGGTCCACTGCCGAGCTCCTGGACCACGCCGAGCAAATGGTGTTTGAAATTGCCGAACAGGGTTCGCGCGGCCGTAAGGGTTTCACCAGCATGAAGGATTTGCTGGTGAAGGTAGTGGATCGCATTGACACCCTGTTTCAACAGGATAACCCAATCACCGGCGTGCCCAGCGGTTTTACCGATTTCGACGAGATGACCTCCGGTATGCAACCTTCCGATCTCATTATCGTCGCCGGTCGCCCCTCCATGGGCAAGACCACCTTTGCCGTCAACCTGGCCGAGTACGCCGCGATTAAAAACAAATTGCCGGTGGCGATGTTCAGCATGGAAATGCCGGGAGAACAACTGGCCTTGCGTATGATGTCATCCCTTGGGCGCATCGATCAGCACCGCTTACGAACCGGTAAGCTGGACGATGACGATTGGCCACGTTTGACCAATGCGGTAGGCATGCTGGCCGAGACGCCGTTTTTCATCGATGATACTCCGGCCCTGAACCCCACCGAATTGCGCGCCCGTGCCCGTCGCCTCAAGCGCGAGCACGATATCGGCTTGATCGTGATCGACTATTTGCAGCTGATGCAGGTACCGGGGAATAAGGAGAATCGCGCCACTGAGATTTCTGAAATATCTCGATCTCTCAAGGCGTTAGCGAAAGAACTTCATGTTCCGGTTGTGGCCTTGTCGCAGTTGAACCGCAGTCTGGAACAACGACCCAACAAGCGGCCGGTGATGTCCGATCTGCGTGAGTCGGGGGCCATCGAGCAGGATGCCGACGTCATCGTATTCATCTACCGCGACGAGGTCTACAACGAGGACAGCCCGGACAAAGGCATCGCGGAGATCATCATCGGCAAGCAACGTAACGGCCCGATCGGGACGGTACGCCTGACCTTCCTTGGTAAATATACCCGCTTTGAAAATTACACCCAGGATATGTACTCGAGTGAGGATTATGGATGACGCGCCCCGCGCAGGCCATCCTCGACCTGCCTGCCCTTAGCCATAACTTGACCCGAGTGCGCCAGCTGGCGCCCGGTCGGCGCATCATGGCCGTGATCAAGGCGAATGGTTACGGCCATGGGATGGTTAAGATAGCCGAGGCCTTGCGCGAGGCCGATGCCTTTGCCGTGGCCTGCCTGGATGAAGCCGTGATCCTGCGCGAAGCAGGTATCACGCATCCGCTGGTGCTGCTAGAGGGTTTTTTCGATGCGTCCGAACTACGCCTGTTGACGCATCATCAGTTGACCACGGTGGTACACCACGAAGATCAATTGGCCATATTGGAACGTAGCCGGCTCGATGCACCGCTGCCGGTGTGGATTAAAGTGGACAGCGGCATGCATCGTCTCGGCTTGGCGCCGACCAAGCTTGCCGAAATATGGAAGCGCCTCACGGCCTGTGGGTCGCTGCAAGTGCTGGGATTCATGACCCATCTGGCCAATGCCGACTACCGCAACGATCCCTTGACCCTCCTGCAGCTCAAGAACTTCACAGAGGCGGTGGACGCCTATCCCGGTCAGCACAGCATCGCCAATTCCGCAGCGATCTTGAACTGGCCGCAAACTCACGGCGATTGGGTACGGCCCGGCATCATGCTCTACGGCGTCTCACCCTTTGCCGATAGCAGCGGGGCCAGCCATGGCTTGAAGCCGGTCATGAGCCTGCACTCCCGGCTCATGGCGGTAAATCACTTCCAACGCGGGGATCGCATAGGTTACGGCGGCGAATGGGAATGCCCGGAAGACATGCCGGTGGGGGTGGTGGCCATCGGCTACGGTGACGGTTATCCCCGTCATGCCAAGGCCGGTACGCCGGTACTGGTGAACAACAAGCGCGCCCCCTTGATCGGACGGGTCTCCATGGACATGATCTGCGTCGACCTGCGCGGTCAGGCACAGGCGCGCAGCGGCGATCCGGTATGCTTGTGGGGCGAGGCCCTGCCGGTGGAAGAGGTGGCCCGCTATGCCGGTACCATTCCGTATGAACTGCTGTGTCGAGTCACTTCGCGGGTCCACTTCCGTAGCGAGCAAGCCTGATTATTTCCCGTGAGCGGCGGTTGGCGTGTCGGCCGAAATGAGGGCTACGCGGGGTGGCAGAATGATGGAGCCTGCCGGCGCCACGGCATGATCACTCTGGACCACCTGCCTATACAAGGGCGAATCCACCACCCGCCACTGCCCCTTAAGTATGTTGGTCGGGGCATCCCCGCTGAACGCCAGATAACTGTAACTGCCGTAATGAGGCAACTTGCGCGCCAGACCGGGAAAGGCGGCCGGGTTATCACAGCCCAGCCACATTAATACCGAACCGGAAGCACCGTCGTGACGCGCGGTAAGTACCACCGCCTGTTCCGCGCGGGACAAGGATTGTTTGTCCAATTCCGCTCCCTTTGCGGACAGCGACATTTGCGGCCGCAAGTCCGCCGCCAGTTGGGGGAGAAAGCGATTCTCCCACCCCATCAGCCACACGGCGCGATCGGAGGGGAGTTGAGACAGATCCTTGTCCCAGCGAATCTCTACGCCCACGCCGTCGGCCGCCCACGCCTGCGCAAATTGGGCATAGGCCTCGCGCAGCGACGACGGTGCCGCGGCCGGCAGCACGACCAACAAGGTGTCGGCACCCAAGGCCTCGCTGAGGGTAGGAGGGATTTCGCCGGGGTCGAGGCGCCGGAACACATCGAATTGCGGATCCACTGCGAGTCGCCACGGTCGGCTCGGTACGGTCAACTCAACCGTTTGTTGTTTGTGCGTCAGCTCGACTACCGTTTGCCATGCCTGGTGGCGACCTGCCAGCTGCACCGCTATCGGGACGTGCAAATGATAGGCGGGTCCCGCCTGGTCCTGGGCGATATCCACGCTCAATTGATAATGATCGCCTTTATTCTCAGCCCGTGCCGCGCGCAATTGCAGGGCGGGTGCACCGCGGCGATTCAGCCATTGATCGAACTCACTGCGCAAAGATTTGCCGGAAACGGCTTCGAATGCCCGACGTAGATCGTCCCAGCCGGCAAGGTGAAATCGTTGTTCATGGTAAAAATTGCGCAGCGCCGTGAGGAAGTCTTTGTCACCTATTTCCATGCGCAGCATGTGAAATACCATCAGCGCCTTGTCATAGCCCACCGCCTGGGTGGCCTCGTTATGCCGGCCTTGAAAGTCCTTGAGCGGAAAATCATTGCCGGCCGATACATAGTTGGTATAGCGCAGCAGGGCGTTTCGCCGATAGTTCACGCCTTCACCCTGTTGTTCCCGCAATAAGTGATCGGCAAGATAGGCGGTCAAACCTTCAGACCAGTTACCCTGGCTGTAGTCGACATAGACACCGTTTCCCCACCAGTTATGCAAAATTTCATGTGGCAGGGACGTGTGCAGGATAAACGGGAAACGCATCACCCTGGGGCCGAGCAGGGTAAAGGAGGGCATGCCGTAACCCGAATCCCAGGTATTTTCCACCACCGCGAATTTGCGGTAAGGATAGGGGCCCAGCAAGCGGCTATACATGTCCACATATTGGCCTATGGCGGCGAGGTATTGATCGGCGAGTGCGGGGTCGGCACTACGCAGGAAGACTGCGGCGCGTATATCTCCCGCCGATCGTTGGTATTCATGATATGCGGCGGCGAGCAAATAGATTTCCTGCTGCGGATGATCCTCCTCCCATAGCGCATCATTATGCCCGTCTATCAACATCGGGCGCTCAATGCCCTGATTGATGGACTTCCATGCCGGTGGTAATTCCACCTCCAGGGAGAATGTCAGCAACTCATCGCCGAATTGCGGATACCAATGGCTGTTGCCATCAAGGTATAGCCCATCGCTCGACAGGTAGGACCGGTTTCCTGGCAGACCACCCGATACAGCCGCCGCTGGGCTCAGGTATCCTTGATAATTCAAAGTGAATTGGCTGCGACCTTGCGGCAGCGTCACCCGGTAAATCTTCAGTTCGGGAGCGGACCGCATTTCGTCCGCCATGTCGATGTGCACGCCCGGGTCGACAGCGGCGGGGGACAGGCCGGCATTCAGGCTGAAATTGAACGGCGTCTGCTGCGGCGGCAGGCTGATCGTGTCGCGAACCTGAATGCGGCCGTCGGCCGCCGATAGTTTCACGTGAAGCCGGTGATGGATGACGGCCTCGGCTTGGCTTAAGCAAGGCAGTATCAACATGGCGCTGAATAGACCCCAAAGCCGCAATATTGATGTCAAATGTCGGCCCTTTCCCGTTTATAATCGCCAGGTGAGCACAGAACGGTGTGCAAGGAGAGAGAATAATACAAGCTTTTTAAGGCTTCGGCCCTTAAATGTTGTAACTTTGCAACTTGCGAGACATGCTCTCCCCCTTCAAACTATCCCGACCCGGCGTCTGCCGGGGCGGACGCACACTACGGTGCCTATTGTAAGGGGGCATGCATTCATGAATGCGGACATCAATCCGGTATTGGGCGGCTGGTACCGGCATCTCGATAAGGGTTATGAATTCCAGGTAGTTGCCTACGATGAAACCGATGGCATTGTGGAAATCCAGCATTACGACGGCGATGTGGAGGCGCTAGAACTGGCCGAGTGGTATGCACTGGAGCTGGAACAGATAGAGCCTCCTGAGGACTGGGCGGGTGCCATGGACGATTTTGAGAGTGATGACGCCGGTTACTCGGATACAGAGATGTCCGACGCCGACTGGAATGAAGGGCTAGGTGAATGGCACGAGGAGCAGGCACGGCATGGTGATGAATAGCAACACCGAATCTCTGTATAAATGTATTTTCCCAAGGAGTAAGTGGTAGTGACGGCATATAAGCAATTTTGGTTGATCTTGGCGGGACTCGCCGTCTTAATGAGTGGAACGTGGACGTCGGCATTAGCCGCCGGCGATTCACAAGACCCGTTTGCGCAACTGGAGCAACGTGCGCGTGCCGGTGATGTCGAGGCACAGGCAGATCTCGGTACGGCCTACGCCTTAGGTAAAGGCGTGGCGAAGGATTATGTGGTCGCGCGAGGTTGGTTGCTAAAGGCGGCGGCCAAGGGGCGCGCCGACGCCCAGGCGATTCTGGGTTACATCTATCGCGACGGCTTGGGGATAGACAAGGACTTGGTAGAGGCCGTGAAATGGTTTCAGGCGGCTGCGGAACAGGGCCTCGCCAGCGCGCAGACCAATCTGGCGATGCTGTATAAAAACGGCCAAGGTGTGAAACAGAGCGACAGCGAGGCCTTAAAGTGGTTCCGCAAGGCCGCCGATCAAGGCGACGTCTATGCGCAAACGAATATCGGTTTGATCTATGAGGCGGGGCAGGGTGTACCCCAGGATTACAAGGCCGCCGCCGAGTGGTACCAAAAGGCCGCCGAACGCCAGCATGAAATCGCACAACGCAAGCTCGCCTATTTATACGAGACCGGGCAAGGCGTGCCGCTGGACTACTTGAAGGCGTATACCTGGTATGCGATTGCCAGCGTATGGCGGGATAGCGAAGGCCAACCCATGGCGGCAGATGATCCGCGCAGACGGGTCGGTGCTCACCTGACATCGGAACAGATTGATGCAGCCAACCAATCCGCTTCGGATTGGTGGAATAAACACTTCAGCAATGCCGCTAGTCAGTGAGGGGATTAAGTATCGGGGATTTTCCAGTCGTGGTTAGATCTACGTAAGTGTAGATCTAACCACGACGCTTTAGCGTCAAACTTACTAAGCTGCGAGTAAGACCTTGCATACTGTGGGTCGGCGACAGACGCTTTCATAAGCCTTGTCGTATAAGCGTTCCTTGCCCCTGCGGATGCACTCTACGTAGACCAGGTCCAGCAGGGTGTGTGAATTCGCCAAAGGATTGCTGGCGTCCGACAATGATAAGCAGACATATTTTTGTACGGTCTTTATCAGTTCGCTGTCCTTGAGTGTCTCAAGTGTTTCACGGAACTCTTCCAGATTCATATCTAACCCTCCGGCGGCGTTTAATATCACCTATCTTGTATACGGGTAGACGAATCCTTGTCATAGTGCAATTACCAAAATATTAAGTCGTCCTGTCATTCACTATTGCGGCCGCAACGAAAAAATCTTTAAACCGAATTATGATTGAGTTACGAGAGAGAATTAATTGTGACGTTTTTCTTAACCACCAGTCGTTGCCCATGTAATACATGCATAAATTACTCGCCGAGCGTCTCGATCTAGAGTGATAAGTTGCGCTGTTGATTTAGTAGGCTATGGGCACTTTCGCGCCAGGGTCTGTGCAACTCATAGGATTACTACATTCTTAAAGGTACTTGGTGTACTATTTTTTCTAGTCAGGGACCGAGTAATTCCGAGAAGAATCCTAGGGAATCTGGCGCGGTTGAACTTTTGACGGTTGAAGGACTCTTGTGAAATTGCACACGCCGTTGGATGACATTACTCAACATAGGAGGAGTAGCCATGACATCTGCAAACAGACCATCCACTGTAAACAATCCATCCCGGGGAATTCAGCGTCGGAGTAGTGCAGCGCTCAGTCCTTGGCAGGAAATGGACAGATTATTCGAAAGTGCATTTCCGCGTGGCTTGCTTGGTTTCGGGCGGTGGCCGTCGCCCGAATGGAGCCAGGGTTACGAAGCAAAGATACCGGCGGTAGACGTTATCGATCGTCCGGACCATATCCTGGTGCGGGCTGAAGTTCCCGGCGTAAAAAAAGAGGACCTGGATGTGTCAGTCAGCGACAATCTCGTGACCATACGCGCCACCACCAAATACGAGGAAGAAAAAGAGGAGGGAGAATATTACCGGTGTGAAATGAGACACGGCGAATTTTCCCGCTCCATCACGCTTCCGGCGGCCGTAGACAGCGCCGAGGGCAGAGCCAGTTTCAAGGAGGGCATACTAGAGTTGACTCTCCCCAAAACCGCACCTTCCAAACGGCGGGCCATCAAGGTGGAGTAGGCCGCGAAATGATCCAGTAGGTAAAGAGGCGTCTTCCAAGGCGCCTCTTTACCTTCACGATGCCGCTGCAGGCCATCAACTCAACAGGAGAAAATTTCCGACCGCCGGTGTTTCATGTGCCCAATTGGCTTTAACTGTTTAAACTAGCCATTAACTCGATTTGCGGCGCGCATCTTTATCAAACTGGCGGACGTCACACCTGTGCATTATACGTTTCTTATCTACCCTTTGGTCGGTATGCTCAGTGGCTTTCTCGCCGGCCTGTTGGGAATTGGTGGCGGATTGATTATCGTGCCCGCCCTGTTGTTGATCTTTCCATACCAGGGCATGGCTGCCGCTGTGGTAACCCATACCGCAATTGCCACGTCCCTGGCCACTGTCGTAGTCACATCCTTGATCGCCGCTTATAGTCACCATCGTCATGGGGCGGTCGACTGGTCAATTTTTCGCAAGATGGCACCGGCGCTATTTAGCGGCGCATTGATCGGAGCGCTGGCAACAACCCGTTTGCCGGGAGAAGCCTTGCGGGTGATCTTCGGCCTGTTCGCCCTCGTCGCCGCCGTGCAGATAGGCTTCCAGCTGCAACCGGCTGCTCAAGGGCGCATACCCGCCGGGCCCGGCTTGGCCGGGGTAGGCATAGTAATCGGCGTAGTATCGGCGCTGGTCGGCGTCGGCGGAGGGACCATGATCGTCCCCTTTCTACGCTGGAGCGCTGTGAAAATGCAGCGGGCGGTCGCCACGTCATCGGCCTGCGGATTCCCTATCGCCGCGGGCGCCTGCGCGGGCTTTAGCCTGGTGGACGGGTTTGCCGGCGGGGCCGCGATGACAAACAGCACCATCTACTGGCCTGCAGCCTTATGGATCGCAGCCGTCAGCCTCATTACCGTTCCCTTGGGAGCGCGGTATACCCACCGCATTTCCATTTTATCCCTGAGCAAGATATTCGCCTTAATCTTGGGAATCATCGGACTGCGCCTGGTCTTTGTTTAAAGTCCAATTTCGGGTTTCGTATTAGCCCCCCCTCCCCTGGAAAGGCGACTTGTGCTAAAAATGCATACTGATCGGGTGGAGTTCTTGTTAGAATAGCCCACATAATCTTATTATTAGAAATGCGCGGTGGAGGTTGGTGGTTATGTTAGAACAACAAGTTGTGACAGGTGACCGTCGGGTTCGCTCGGCAAGTCAAGTCAATAAAATTGTAGAAGCCCGCTCTGAAATGTTGACCTTGTTCGGTGAATTGATCGGCAAAAGGCCTTTTGTCACCGAGTCCTCCGTGCCGACCTTGCTACAACAATTTTGTCAGTCTCTCGTGGATTACACTGCGCATGCCCATTTTCAATTGTACCGGCACTTTGCCGAGAACCGGGAACGCCGAGTATCCGTATCCAAGGTCGCGGATCAAATCTATCCTAAAATCCTGACCATCACCCAGACCATATTGGATTTCAACGAAAAATACGATTGCGAAGACCACTGCGAGGGTTTGTCCAATCTGGATCACGATTTGTCTATGCTTGGTGAACAGTTGGCGGATCGCATCGAATTAGAGGATAAATTAATCGCCGTTTTTGCTGCCGGCAGGCGAGCGGTGAGCTGATCCACCGATCACCCTCCCAAGCGCCTGTTAACGCATCCCCGGATTGGAAGCGTTAACTGTCCCCAAATAAGATGCCGGCTTGGGTAATCCCTGGACAAGATTCCACGGAGGTAGTCCATGATAAAGGGTGAGGGACTCAAGGCCGATCAACTTTATAAGCGTTGTGATCCCGCGCGATTTCCCTTCGAGACAACGACTGAGCTTCCCGACCTTACCGAGTGTATAGGTCAAGAGCGAGCCTTGGAGGCTGTACACTTCGGCATCAACATTAAGAATTCCGGCTACAATATCTTCGCCCTAGGGCCGCCGGGCACTGGCAAACACAGCCTGGTCATGCAACTCTTGGCCGACCCGGCCCATCGACGCAAAACCCCCTCCGACTGGTGTTATGTCAACAACTTCGATGATCCGCGCCGACCTCGCGCCTTGGCCATTCCTCCCGGAAGGGGGAGGTCTTTGCGTGACGACGTTGCGTCCTTGATTAAGGACTTGAAGACGGTAATTCTTGAGACCTTTGAAAACGATGAATACCGCGCCCGCTTCCAGGAAATTGAGGAGGAATTCAAGGAGAGGCAGGAAAAGGCCATCGCCGATCTTCGCCATCAGGCGCAAGAACAGGATATTGATCTCATTCGCACTCCAACGGGCTTTGACATCTCCCACACTCGCGACGGCGAGGTGCTTGGCCCGGAAGAATACGAGCACTTGCCGGAAGCCGAACGGGAACGTCTTGCCGCCATCGTGGCGCACATGCAGGAAGAACTACGCACCGTTATTCGCCAGATACCGCCATGGCGGCAGGAGATGCAGAATAAGGTCAGGACGCTTAACCGTGAAGTGGCGATCTCCGCCGCTGAAATGCCAATTCAAAACTTACGTGATAAATATGCGGATCTTCCCCGCGTCACAGCCTATTTAGACGCGGTCCAAGAAGATATCATCACCAATATCGACGATTTCCGCCGGCAACAGGATGATACCCAAGCCGGCGTTGCCATGCTCAGCGGTGAGAACGCCCCTTCGTTTCGTCGTTATGAAGTCAATTTAATCGTCGAATGTAGCGACGCGGGTGGGGCTCCCGTTCTGTACGAAGATAATCCCACCTATCATAATCTCGCCGGCGCCCTGGAGCATGTTGCCATGATGGGTGCCTTGATTCCGGATTTTACCTTGATCAAGGCGGGAGCCTTACACCGTGCCAATGGGGGCTACCTGCTCTTGGACGCCCATAAGGTCTTGACTCAGCCCTTTGCCTGGGAGGCATTGAAGCGGGCGCTACGCAGCAGAGAGTTGCGATTCGAACCGGTTGATCGTCGGATGAATTTGGTGACTACTATGTCACTGGAACCGGAGCCGATTCCCCTGGATATCAAGGTCATCATCTTGGGCGACCGTTTACGTTATTACCATTTGTGCGAATACGACCCTGACTTTGCGGAACTCTTCAAGGTCGAGGCGGATTTTGAAGAGACGCTGGAGCGTACACCGGCGAGTCAGCAACGTTTTGCCCAGCTTATCGCCACCATGGCGCGAAAAGAACAGTTGAATCCTTTTAACCGTCAGGCGGTTGCCAGGATCATCGAACACAGCAGCCGCATGAGCGGCGATACCCTGAAATTGTCTACCCACTTGCGCAGCATAGCCGATCTACTCCACGAATCGGACTATTACGCCCAGACCGTTAAGGCTGCGACCGTGGACGTCGCGCACGTTCAGCAGGCTATCGATGCCCAAGAACGCCGCGCCAGCCGCCTTAGGGAGAACATCCAGGAGGCGATCCAGCGCGATATCATCCTCATCGCCACGGTGGGTGAGGTGATCGGGCAAATCAATGGACTGTCGGTCATCGACATGGCTCGCTATGCTTTTGGCGTTCCTCATCGCATAACCGCGCGAGTACGACTCGGCGAGGGGGAGGTCATTGACATCGAGAGGGAGGCGGAATTGGGCGGTCCGCTGCACTCAAAGGGCGTAATGATCATCACCGGTTTCCTTGGTTCCCAATATGCCGCGGACCTTCCCCTGTCACTTTCCGCCAGCCTAGTGTTCGAGCAATCCTACGCTCAAGTGGAAGGGGACAGCGCATCTGCGGCCGAATTATATGCCTTGCTTTCCGCGCTGGCCGGGACCCCGCTCAAACAGTCCTTGGCGGTGACCGGCTCGATAAATCAGCACGGTGAGATCCAGGCCATCGGTGGAGTCAACGAAAAGATCGAAGGATTTTTCGATATCTGCAAGTCCCGCGGCCTCAGCGGCGAGCAGGGTGTGCTCATTCCCGCCAGCAACGTACCCAACCTCATGCTGCGCAAGGATGTGGTGGAAGCGGTCAGGGACGGCCTGTTCCACGTCTTTCCCATTGCCACCCTCAATCAAGGTCTGACGCAACTGTGCGAACTGTCCGCAGGTGAACCCGATGCCAAGGGTTTATATCCCCCTGACACCTTTAATGGACGGGTTCAGGTGCGACTGAAAGAACTGGCTCAATTGCGCCAGAACTTTGCCGAGCATAGCAAGGACAAAGACGGTTTATGAGGTCAGGGGTGGATGCCTTGGTCATTCGTCGTATCCGGGTTGTAGTCGATACCGCCCTTAGCAATACGGCGGTGCCGGGGACGACGGCGCGACCGGCAAGCGCATTCGATGCCGCGCTGCACGGTATCTTCTTAGAAGATATCAATCACCTTCGCTTGGCTGGATTACCCTTCACCTGGGAATTGTCCTAGTCTACAACTATGGAGCTGTATCATGCAGGTCTGCTCCGGTCAGCGCATCAAATGCTTTGGAAGGCCGGTTTGCCTCGCTGGCGTGTTCGGTACTTTTAGTGCGCTAGACGAGCTGCCGTTAAACACTAATAGAACTAAATGGTTATTCAATAATCTGTATAAGCATGGTAAGCGTCACCGACAAGAATACCGGCATCACCAGCAAAGAATCCCTGGATGTGGAGCAATGGTTGGCGAGCATCGCCACGTCTTATCCCGCCACCGAGCTTGAAGTCATCCACCGGGCCTGTGACCGGGCGCAGCGAGCCCATGCCGGCCAGCAGCGCTATTCGGGGGAACCCTACTTTCAGCATTCTCTGGCGGTGGCCAACATCCTGGCGAGCCTGCATCTGGACCATGAGACCATTGCCGCCGCCCTGTTGCATGACGTCATCGAAGATACCTCCGTGACCTTCCAGGAGATCGAAACGAATTTCGGGATGCGCATCGCCAAACTGGTGGATGGCGTCACCAAAATGGAGGTGATGCAAAACTTCCCGGGGATAGTTGAAAGCGCCAAGAGCAGGAAAGAACGCGCTCATACCGAGGCCCTGCGCAAGATGTTGCTGGCCATGGCGGATGACATCCGGGTGGTGCTGATCAAACTCGCCGATCGCACCCACAACATGCGTACCCTCGCTTCGCTGTCCGCCGAGAAGCAGTTACGCATCGCGGAAGAGACCTTGCACATCTACGCGCCTTTGGCCAATCGCCTGGGTATCTGGCAAATCAAATGGGAATTGGAAGACCTGTCTTTGCGGGTCCTGCATCCCGATGCCTATAAACAAATCGCCGGGATGGTCAATGAGCGGCGCGTCGACCGGGAGCGCTACATCGCCCAATTCATCAAGACCGTGGCCGGGGCCTTGGCCGCGGCCGGCATTCAGGCCGAGATCACCGGTCGGCCCAAGCATATTTATAGTATTTGGTTGAAGATGCAGAGGAAGAATACTGATTATCATAATATTTATGATATCAGGGCCGTGCGTATCCTGGTTCAGCAGGTGCGCGACTGTTATGCCGCCCTGGGTATCATCCACGGTCTATGGCAATACATCCCCGGCGAATTCGACGACTATATCGCCACCCCCAAAGAAAATAATTATCAGTCCATTCACAGCGCGGTCATTGGCCCTGAAGGGAAAAACGTGGAGGTGCAGATTCGCACCTACGACATGCATCATCATTCGGAACTGGGTGTGGCGGCGCATTGGCGCTACAAGGAAGGCAGCGGCCAGGACGCCGGCCTCGACCGCAAGGTGGCCTTATTGCGCCAGCTGCTGGAATGGAAGGAAGACATCTCCCAGTCGGGTGAAGCGAGCGAGGAATTACAGACCGATCTGTTCCAGGACCGTGTCTACGTCTTCTCTCCCAAGGGTGACATCGTTGATTTACCCGTCGGCGCCACCCCCCTGGATTTTGCCTACCATATCCATACCGAGTTAGGTAATCGCTGTCGCGGCGCCAAGGTCAACGGCAGCATGGTGCCTCTGACCTATACCCTGCAGACCGGGCAGCAGGTGGACATTCTGACCATCAAAAAGGGGGTGCCGAGTCGCGACTGGCTCAACCCCCATCTGGGCTATCTGAAGACCTCGCGGGCGCGGCACAAGGTTCAGCATTGGTTCAAGCAGCAGAATATGGAGGCCAATATCAACGCCGGCCGCGGAATATTCGAGCGCGACATCCAGCGCTTGGGATACGCCGGTGTCAATTACGAAGACGTGGCACGCCGCCTCCAATATCCCAAGGTCGATGAAATGCTGGCGGCGATCGGCCGCGGTGATCTCAAACCTTCGCGGGTCCTGCACGTCCTGCAGGAATTACAGCCGCTGCCTGAGAATAAGACCGAGACACCCATACCGCTGGGGCAGGCGCAGCGGCATGCAGGCGGTGATATTCAAATCTCAGGGGTAGGTAACCTGATGACCAATCTGGGGCGCTGTTGCAAGCCGGTCCCCGGCGATGAGATCGTCGGTTTTATCACTCGCGGTCGCGGTGTCACCATTCACCGCCGCGATTGCAGCAACGTCTTGCGCTATCAAAATGATAATTCCCAGCGCCTCATCGAAGTGGAGTGGGGGGGCGCGACGCAGACCTATCCGGTCGACGTCCAGATTACCGCGTTTGACCGCCAGGGCTTATTGCGGGATATCACCTCGGTGCTCGCCAATGACAAGATCAATGTCATCGCCGTCCAGACCTTGTCGGATAAGACCGAACACGTGGCCTATATGACCTTGACCCTGGAGATATCCGATATAGACGAGCTTAGCAAAATGCTACAGAAACTCAATCAATTACCAAATATAATTAATGTAAAGCGAGAGCGCCGCTAGTCTGCTTGGAAAACACGGATTCAAACGTGCGTGCAACTGCGCGTCATTCGTATTCGTCAAAGAGTCCGGCCCATTCGCGATCGTTGTTGTCGAGATCCACGAATTCATGGTAGTCCTCTTTGAAGTCGCCACGCTCTTCATAGTCATCGCCCATGGTCTCGTGAGGCGGATCAATCACCCTAGGCTCCACGATTTGCCAGGCATCCGAGTCCAATTCTTCAAGGCTGCCATCTAAATACTGAATTTCGATGGAGTCCTCTTGTGGATCGACAGAGACCACTTCAAAGATGTCGCCTGCGGAGGTCTTGTACCAAACATCATTCGACGGTTGCGGCGGTTGCTTCCTAGGCATTCACTGTCCTCATCAAAATGGTGTGATCGTCATTCGCACGGTTATCGCTAAAACAGCCTTGGCCATGCTGGATTCCCGTCATTTATCGGCCGGGATAATTGTTACTTAAGGCGTGTTACAGCCGTATTAATAAGCTATCGGACCGAATCCAGACCTCTAAAAAAATCCATGAGCGCACTGTTTCGGTTAGAATTTAATGTAAGCTTCTAGCGCTCCTAAACCAGATAAGATTCTATGAATATACTGCCCTTTGATCAAAACTGCCGCCGTTGTAAGCGGCTTGCAAGCTTTCTTGATTCGGTACATGAGGAATACCCCGATTACCATGCGCGGCCGGTGGCGCCGGTGGGAGATGATGACCCTAAGTTGCTCATCGTCGGTCTGGCCCCCGGTATGCACGGCGCCAACGCCACGGGACGTCCGTTCACCGGCGATTACGCCGGCATCCTCTTATACAAGACCCTCCATGAGTTCGGTTTCAGTAATCAAGCCATCTCCAGCCATATTGGTGATGGCCTGATGCTGCGCGGATGCCGCATTACCAATGCGGTAAAGTGCCTACCGCCGCAAAACAAACCGCTCGGCGATGAAATTAAATTATGCAACAGCTATTTGGAAAGTGAACTTCAACAACTGAGCGAAGGGACATTGATCCTGGCCTTGGGCACCGTTGCCCATAATGCGGTATTACGCGCCAAGGGCTTGCGGGCTGCGGCTTATCCCTTCGGCCATGGCCGGGAACATGAGCTGACGCGGGAACAATCTCTCATCGATTCCTATCATTGTAGCCGCTATAACACCCAGACTCGCCGCTTGACCGAAACCATGTTCCGCGACATCTTCGCCCGGATTCGGCAGCGGCTTAGCGTATGAGCTGTGATGCCCATGAATCCGCATTTTGATGCCAAGGGTTTCCTCAAGACCCTGACCCATCATCCCGGCGTGTACCGCATGCTCAATGCACAGGGCAAGGTGCTCTACGTGGGCAAGGCCCGCAACTTGAAGAAGCGCGTGAGCAGCTATTTCCGTAGCGGCGGATTACCGATCAAGACCCAGGCGCTGATGGCTCAGGTGCAGCAGGTCGAGGTAACGGTCACCTCTAGCGAGAGTGAGGCCCTGATCCTCGAAAACAACCTGATCAAGGACTACAAACCGCGCTATAACATATTGCTGCGCGACGATAAGAGCTACCCCTATATCTATCTCTCCGCTCATCAGGATTTCCCGCGTTTCGGATTCTATCGCGGCGCCAAACAGGAACAGGGCCGCTTTTTCGGTCCCTATCCATCGGCATCCGCCGTGCGTGAGAGCCTGCAGCTGCTGCAGAAATTGTTTCCGGTGCGCCAATGCGAGGACAGCTTCTATCGCAACCGGTCCCGTCCATGCCTGCAGTATCAGATCAAACGCTGTACCGCCCCCTGCGTCGGCCTGGTGGATCAAGAAACCTATCAACAGGATGTGCGGCATGCCGTGCTGTTCCTCGAAGGTAAGAACAGCCAGGTCATAGACGAACTGGTGGCGCGTATGGAATCCGCCGCCGCCAACTTGCACTTCGAAGAAGCAGCCCGTTACCGCGATCAGATAGCCACCTTGCGCCATGTGCAGGAACAGCAGTATGTCAGCGGCGAACGGGGCGACCTGGACGTGATCGCCAGTGTCGCTCACCACGGGCTGAGTTGTGTCGAGGTGTTTTATGTGCGGGACGGTCGCGTACTCGGTAATAAGACCTTTTATCCGCAGCACGCTCAGGATACCGATGCCGCGGCCGTGTTGGCGGCCTTCCTGCCCCAATATTATCTGGGCCGGGAAGTCCCGGGAGAAATATTGGTCAATCATGACCTGGACGATAGGGCGTTGCTGGAACTCACCCTGGGGACGCAAGGCGGTCAACGGGTGACGATCACCCACAAAGTGCGCGGCGAGCGGGCGCGGTGGTTGGATTTCGCCGCGGCCAATGCCGAACATGCCATCTCCCGCCAACTGGCCAACAAGGCCAATACCCTGCAGCGTTTCGAGGCCTTGCAGGAGGCAGTGGGGCTGGAAGACCGCCCGCAGCGTATCGAATGCTTCGATATCAGTCATACCATGGGCGAGGCGACCGTGGCTTCCTGTGTGGTCTTCGATGCGGAGGGCGCCCTCAAGGGTGATTATCGCCGCTTCAATATCGAAGGGGTCACCGGTGGTGATGACTACGCGGCCCTGCATCAAGCGATACTGCGACGTTACACCCGTCTCCAGGATGGGGAGGGAAAGCTGCCCGATATTCTGCTTATCGACGGCGGCAAAGGTCAGCTGGCGCAGGCCGCACAAGTGCTGGAAGAACTGCAGATCGGTAATATCGTGCTCATCGGGGTCGCCAAAGGACCGGAGCGCAAGGCGGGGGCCGAAACCTTGTTCTTGTCCGGGGTAAATCAGCCCTTTATACTCGCCAGTGATTCGCCGGCATTACACCTAATACAACAAATCCGTGATGAGGCGCATCGTTTCGCCATCACTGGCCACCGTCAGCGTCGTAGCAAGGCGCGCACCCACTCGCCCTTGGAACGTATTCCCGGCCTGGGCCCTAAACGGCGGCGACTGTTGCTGAGCCATCTGGGGGGCATGCAGGAAGTGGCGCGAGCCGGGGTGGAGGAACTTGCCAAGGTGCACGGTATCAGTAAGGCGCTGGCAAAACGGATTTATGATGAACTCCATGGCGACGGCCGGTGATCTTCAAAATGAATATACCGATATTTCTGACCTTCATCCGCATCGGATTGATTCCGATATTCGCCATTGCCTACTATTTACCCGTCAGCTGGGCGAATATCGCTACCACGGCGGTGTTCGTGCTTGCCGGCATCACGGATTGGTTTGACGGTTATCTCGCCAGAAGACTCAATCAGACATCGGCGTTCGGCGCCTTCCTGGATCCGGTGGCCGATAAGTTGATGGTGGCGGTAGCCTTGATTCTGTTGATGCAAACCCATCCCAACGCCTGGATGGCCATTCCCGCCGCCATCATCATCGGACGGGAAATCGCCGTTTCCGCCTTGCGGGAGTGGATGGCGGAATTGGGCCAACGCGCCCATGTGGCGGTTTCCTTCCTAGGAAAATACAAAACCGCCCTGCAAATGCTGGCCCTGATCCTGCTGCTGTACAATGATCCCTTACTGGGCTTGCCCGTCCAAATGACGGGCTTTGTCCTGTTATATGCGGCGGCGGGCTTGACCGTTTGGTCCATGTTTGTCTACCTGGAAGCCGCCTGGAAGGCCCTACGGGGAAAATAACCATATAATCACAGGTTGACAGCAACCGCGCCGTGGATACAATAGAGCGCCTGTTAAAGAGGGCCACAGCGGGAATAGCTCAGTTGGTAGAGCACAACCTTGCCAAGGTTGGGGTCGCGAGTTCGAGTCTCGTTTCCCGCTCCAATTCAAGAATAAATATCAAGCGCATTCCTCAGGGTTGCGAACAAAGTCCGAAAGGCTGCGTAGGCTGGGTGGCAGAGTGGTTATGCAGCGGCCTGCAAAGCCGTGGACGCCGGTTCGATTCCGACCCCAGCCTCCATTCTCTTTTTATTCGCTTTTCGTTGAAGTGACGTCACGTTACAATGCCACGCTGCTCCGCCCGGGTGGCGAAATAGGTAGACGCAGCGGACTTAAAATCCGCCAGCCCTAAAACGGCTGTACCGGTTCGATTCCGGTCCCGGGCACCATCCCCAAGTAAAAATCCTCCATATAATTCCCCTTACACGCACCAACAACGATCGCCGCTATAGGCTCGGCGGTATAGCTTCTGATCGCAGGAAGTTACACAAGAGAGTCAGTTCAGGGGGTCGGTCTAGAGAAAAAACGCTAGTCTGTGCATTTTTTACTGGAAATGTAACGCTTTTTCTACTAATTTAATGCACGGTGCATTCTCGCGCTCAATCTACTGACAAAAGGGAACGAAGTATGGCGAAAAAGAAAGCTACCGCGAAAGCAAAGGCGAAACCGGTAAAGGCAAGCCCAGCAGTTAAAGTGCCATTTACCAAATCCGAGCTCTTGACCAGCATCGCTGAGAGCACCGGCCTGACCCGCAAGGATGTCGGCAATGTAATCGACGAGTTAACGAATGCGATTGCACGCCATGTCAAACCCAAGGGTCCCGGTGAATTCAAGATGCCCGGCCTTTTGAAGATCAAGACGATCAGGAAGAAAGCTACCAAAGCCCGAAAGGGAATCAATCCATTTACTGGCGAAGAGACTGTATTCAAGGCAAAACCGGCACGCACCGTCGTGAAAGTTGTGGCCTTGAAGAAGCTCAAAGAAATGGTCCAATAGTTTAAAAGCAATCGAAACACTAAAAGGCCCGGTCCTTACCCAGGATCGGGCTTTTTTTTGCCGTAAGCTCCAACACCTTGAATTACTGGAGGCGGGGTCGACAATCAGTGTAGGCATGAAGCTTCCGGGGTCTATATAATCGGTTCACCCGCCATTATTTCGGATTAGCGCGTTACTGCGCCACTAACCGCCACATGCTGATCAGGATTGATCTTTACTATGCATATGCCAAAAGCCCCCTCATATTCTCATCAGCGGCATCGTCACTTGCGAATTTCCCTGATTCCACTCATGGTCGCCCTGGTGATGTTAGTCGGCGCCTGTGTTAAGCCGCCGTCCCCCGAGCAGCTCCTGGCCGACGCCAAACAGTATCAGGAGAAAGGCGATACCAAATCCGCGACCATCCAGTTGAGCACCCTGCTGCAGCACAATCCCAAATACGGTGAAGCCCGTTATCTGCTGGGATCGATCTATTTGAAAAGAGGGGATACCTTGCGGGCGGAAAATCAGCTGCGAGAAGCATTGAGAGAAAAATATGATCCTAAAACCGTCCTGCCCTTGCTGGCCCAGGCGCTCTTTGCACAGGGAAAGTTTCAGGCCGTCCTGGACGCGACACGCTCCAGTGACCATGGCGACATAGCCTTACAGCCGGAAATCCTCAGCCTGCGTGGTCATTCCCAATTATCCTTGGGTAATGACGATGATGCGGCCCTCTCCTTCGAGGAAGCTTTAAAACGCGATCCCAATTCCGCACAGGCCTTGCTGGGAGAAGTCAGACTGGCCATCAATAAAAGAGACCTTCCCGCAGCCCTGAAATTAACCGATAAAGCTATCGCAGCGCACCCCGACAATCTCGATGCGTGGTTGATGAAAGGGGATCTCGAGCGGTCTATGAATCACTTGGACGAAGCCACCGCAGCCTATGATAAGGCATTCGAACTCAATCCCCACGACATTGCCGTCAACATGAATATGGCCTCTATCGCCATGGCCGCCGGCAAATTGGATGAGGCCAGAAAATACGTCGATACCATGCGCAAGAACTCTCCGGACAGTCCCATCGGAAATTATTTTCTGGGCCTCATCGAGTTTCGCCAAAAGAATTACAAGGCCGCAGACGAGGCGGTACAACGCGTTCTAAAAAGGCTCCCCAACTACATGCCTGCAAAGGCATTGTCCGGAGCCGTGGCCTTTAATCTCAAATCATACGAGCAAGCCATACAACAGTTACAAGACGTAGTGCCGCTTTATCCCAAGAGCATTTATTTTCGTAAATTGCTGGCCACGGCGCTCCTTAAGGACGGTAAAGCACAGCAGTCGCTCAATGTACTCAAACCGATAAACGACATCGCGACTGCCGACACCGGGCTGCTAGCCATGATCGCAGAGGCCTATTACCAGAACGGGGAACTGGCTAAAGCCAAACGCTATTTTGAAGTGGCCGCCAAGCGAAATCCCAAGGATTCCAAGGTTCGTGCCGGCCTGGGCATGGCCCGCCTGGCCACGGGTGAAACGGAGCGGGCGATTGCCGATTTGGAATCCGCGGTAAAAGAGGGTGACAGCGACGCCAGACTCTACCTCATATCGTCATTGTTATCCGCCAGGCAATTTGATACGGCCTATGATGTAGTTACTCAATTGGAGAAGGGGCGCAAGAATGATGACCCCAATCTCCTGAATATCAAGGGAACGATTCAGTTGGCGCGCGGGAATCTTAGCGATGCCCGCAAAGTCTTTGAGCGCGCACTTGAGGTAAGCCCCGATTACTTTCCGGCGGCGATGAATCTTGCATCGCTGGACACGGCGCAGAAGCATTTTCCAGACGCACGAGCGCGTTATGAAAAGATTCTGGAAAAGGAGCCCTCGAACATCCAGGCGATGATGGGACTTGCCAAGCTCGAAACCCTGTCAGGTAAACAAAGTGACGCGGTCACCTGGCTGGAACATGCCAAGAGCCTGCATCCCCAGGCCTTTGATCCTAACTTTGCCTTGGGCCGTATATTCATCGAACAGCATGATTACTCCAAGGCGATTGTCGTCTTACGCGATGCCCTTTCGGCGCAACCCCAGCATCCGGAGGCGCTCAATATGCTCGCTTACTCGCAATTGCAGGCGGGGCAGAGCAGCAACGCCGTCGCGACCTATACCAAGCTCACCTCTCTCTATCCGAAATCAGCGCAGGCCCTGTATGGTTTGGGCGTGGCGCAGGCCGCGGCGGGCAATCAGGCGGGCGCCATCGTAAACCTGCAACAGACGCTGGAACTACAGCCTGATTTTCCCGATGCCATTGCCACTTTGGTCAATCTGCAAACTACAACGGGACAAACTGGGGATGCCCTGAAAGTTGCCGCGCAGGCGCAGCACCTATATCCGAAACGCGCCTTCGGTTCGCTACTGGAAGGCGATATTTACATGGCTGGTAAGAAATTCGCCCAAGCGGTCCATGCCTACCAGGTGGCATTTAAGCTGGAAAAACGTGCGGATGTGCTCAGGCGCCTCCATAATGCGCTGCGGATGAACAAGCAGGATAGTCAAGCCGACGAACTTCTGGCCGATTGGCTCAAGGAACACCCCGACGATATCCAGATTCGCCTCTTCTATGCCGATTCCGCCATCAAGCAAGGGCATTATGGACCGGCCATCGACCAATACCAGCAGGTCTTGCAGCAACAGCCCAATAATCTGAAAGTGATGCATAACATCGTGTGGTGCTATCAGCAGCTGCATGATACGACGAGGGCATTGCAGTTAGCCGAACAGGCTTACAAGGTTAAACCCGATGCCCCCGTGGGCATGGTCGACCTCGCCGGCCTGCTGCTGGACGGGCAGGGGAGCGACAATGGCGACAGGGCCTTGAAACTCTTGGAAAAGGCCCGCGACATGGCTCCCTCCGAGCCGGAAACACGCTACCTCTTGGCTAAGGCTTACATAAAAACCGGGGACAAGGACAGCGCTAGAAAGGAACTGGGTCAATTACTGCGAAGCAAAAATGATTTCGCCGGGCGAGCTGATGCAGAGCAGATTTTTCAGACACTTAATAGATAACCGCATTTACGATCTGGTCTTAAGCGGGGTTACAAGAGGCTCTTTCGCTGTCGATATAGTTTACAATCGCAGAACCCAGATTTACTTTACATATAAAAAACAACCAGTTACAATATGGCTTTGAAATTGCATACGTTGTATATATGGAAAGTTTTTAATTACATATCTAGTAATGCTTATAAAGGTATCGCAATGCAGATCCTAAAACACCGATTATTTTTAAGCACTACCGTCACGCTCGCTTCATTATGCCTGGCGGGACCAGCAGGTGCGGTTTCGTCCTGCCAGACGCCGGATGATAATAGTACGATTAGTACATGCTATTTTGATCTTACTGGGGCCCCACCTTCAAGCACCGATCCAGCAGCTTCAACGGTATCACCCGCGGTACTCAATGGTGGTATATTCAGCGTGCCCGCCGGTGGTGTCATCGCCGGTTCGCCAATAGTAGGTACAGGCGTACTAGATCCCTTTGTCCGCATTCAAGGGGCAAATGGTGCCCACGCCACTGGTGTCGAGGCAGGTTACAATACTGGGGCCTCGGTTCACATAAATGACACAGGCGTCAACCTGCTGCAAGATCATGATAATGGCGACACCAACTGGAACCACGCTGTTCAGCTGGGAAATCTGAGCACCGTGAACGTAAACGGCGTCGATTATTACCAGTTTATATTGGACATCAACGAGCAGGGCAACCCCAACAACAATTCCGGTTTGTCCCTGGATGAATTTAAGCTGTTTTACGCAGATTCGGGCGCACTCTCTACCACCTCAGGAACGTGCAGTGATGGTGTTGGCACTGGCTTTAGCGATTGCGGCATTGCCGGTGCGACCCTGGCCTACAACATGGATAAAGGTCCGGGTGGGGACGCCTCCATCCTGATGGATTACAATAACTTTAGCGGCAGCGGCTATGGCGTCGACCTTCAGGCCCTGGTGCCTGTATCCAATTTTGCCGGTGTATCGACCAGTAGCTTTGTTTACCTGTACTCAAAGTTTGGCGCAACAGGTACCACCTGCCAACACACGACCTGTAACACCCTGGATACAAATGGAAATGACGTTGCTATTTCGAATCATGCGGGTAGCCTGAAGATGATGGCCGACGCAGGATTTGAGGAGTGGGCGTATCGTGGTGGGTTAACCGTCCCCGAGCCCGAGACCTTGGCTCTAATGGGTATGGGTATAATTAGCTTAGTAATCACGAGGCGGCGCGCTGCTGCATAAAGCCGCAAGACGGCATAGCGCATTTCTTTTCTTATAGAGGCCTGCATATCCTGCAGGCCTTTTAATTTGGTGGAGCGTATCGCGCATCTTCTCGCCAGCGTGGCGCAGCAGGTGTCGCGCTGCTGTTGGTGAATCAGCGCCAAAGTGGCTCAGGATGATAAGATCCCACACGCAGTGAGCGTAGCAGGCACTAGAAAACTGCGAGCCATAATCTCAGCTAAAGTTGATTGTTGATTGTTGGCTGAGGGATAGGTCGATCTGGCTGACTTAAGCGCAGATTGCTAAACACTTAGGTGTTATTTAACATAATATACATTATGCGCGCTACGAGGGGCCGGTGCCGAGGCGCGCGCAGCGCGC
Organism: uncultured Gammaproteobacteria bacterium; assembly: GCA_963810615.1. Lineage (GTDB taxonomy): Bacteria > Pseudomonadota > Gammaproteobacteria > DRLM01 > DRLM01 > JARRQJ01. Next base: position 542,885 of record CAWEOA010000007.1, read on the forward strand.
CCGGCGTCCGGTTCGGCTTGTCTTATATTAGGAACAAGCGCAATGCGGAGTTCCGCCTTCTCGCGGATCAGTCCACTTAGGGGAAGGTGTTTCGGAGCCGGGGGCTGCCGGTACAGGAGCCAACTCAACCCTTTTGGACTCAACGGGAGGCTGGATGGCGTTATGGACTGCGGACAAAATGTCCGGGGGGAATCCCCTCCCTGCCGAACCTCTTTCGGCGAAGCCGAGCGCCGGCTACAGGTCTCGAAAGGGACTCCCGGTTTACCCGGCGCGTCTCCTTTCATTCGCACTACAATCCTACGAACACTAGGACGTGCATGCGAAAGTCCTATGGCCGATAATGACGTTCATGGACATTCTACGAAGCATCTCCACCGAGTTCCCTCTGCAGCCAGACATTATTTACCTCAACCATGCCGCCGTTGCACCGTGGCCGCGACGTTCCGCTGAGGCGGTTAAGCGTTTTGCCGAAGAGAATAGCGTCATGGGGGCGCGTTACTACCCGCAATGGTTGCGTATCGAGCAGGAGTTGCGCGAACAGCTGCGCACGCTGCTCAATGCCCCGCGTTGCGAGGATATCGCACTGCTCAAGAACACCTCCGAGTGCTTATCGGTGGTAGCTCATGGTTTGGAGTGGCAAGCCAGCGACAACATCGTCATCAGCAACGAAGAATTCCCCTCCAATCGCATTGTCTGGGAGTCACTGCGCGACCGTGGCGTGATGGTGCGCGAGGCAGACCTGCACGCTGGCGATACTCCCGAGGAGTCTTTATTAGCGCAGATCGATGCGCGCACGCGGCTCCTGGCTATCAGCTCTGTGCAATATGCCAGCGGCATTCGTCTGGACCTGCAGCGTCTCGGTGATGTCTGCCACGAACGAGGTATTCTGTTTTGCATAGACGCCATTCAGAGCCTGGGTGCCCTGCCTATGAACGTACAGACCCTCCACGCCGACTTCGTGGCTGCCGATGGCCACAAATGGCTGCTGGGGCCGGAAGGCGTGGCGGTTTTCTACTGCCGCGCCGACGTCCGTGAGCAACTGCAGTTACATCAATTCGGTTGGCACATGATCGAGTGCGCCGGCGATTTCGATCAGCGGGAATGGCGACCCGCCTCTTCCGCCCGCCGCTTCGAATGCGGCAGTCCCAATATGCTGGGCATCCATGCCCTGCACGCCAGTCTGTCGTTGTTATTGGAACTGGGCATGGAGGCCGTCTCGCGGCTGGTGCTCGAAAATGCAGCGTATTTGCTGGAGCGCCTGGGAAGCCTGGTGGCGATTGAGCTGATCACTCCAGTGGCTCCGGATCGTCATGCCGGAATCGTCACCTTTCGTCATCGTGATGCCGATCCGAGACTGTTGGGGCAATACCTCACCAAGCACGGCGTAATCTGCGCGCAGCGTGGTGGCGGCATTCGTCTCTCGCCACATTTTTATACTGAAAAAAATAAGTTAAATGATGTTATTAAACTAATATCTGATTATTAAAATTGAGATGGTTTTTGACTAATCTCCGCAACACCTCTAAATAATTTAAAGAAATTGTCCGTGGTCATCCGGGCGATGGTCTCCAGACTTTCGCCGCGAAGCTCGGCGATGTGCTCCGCGACATAGCGCACATAGGCGGGTTGATTGCTCTTGCCGCGGAAAGGCACCGGCGCCAGATAGGGAGAATCGGTCTCTACCAGCATTCGCTCCAGAGGCGTGCGTCGCGCCACGTCCTGGACCTGCTCGGCATTACGGAAGGTGACGATCCCGGAAAAGGAGATGTAGAAATTGAGGTCCAGGGCCTGCTGCGCCATGCTCCAATCCTCGGTGAAGCAGTGCATCACCCCGCCGATTTCAGCGGCCCCCTCCTCGCGCATGATGCGTATGGTGTCTTCCCGGGCATCGCGACTGTGGATGATGAGCGGCTTGTTGCTCTCCCTGGCGGCGCGTATGTGGCGCCGAAAGCGCTCCCGTTGCCATTCCAGGTCACCTTTACCATGAAAGTAATCGAGTCCGGTTTCGCCGATCGCCACAACCTTGGGCGCTTGCGCCAATTCGACCAACTCCCCTACTCCCGGATCTCGGGTGTCCTGTTCGTTGGGGTGCACGCCTACCGAGGCAAAGACGTGGGGATAGCGCTCGGCCAGCGCCGCCACGTCGGGAAAGTTACCCATGTCGATACAAACGCACAGCATGTGCGTCACACCGAGCTGCCGCGCCGCAGCGAGCACCGCGTCCAGATCTTCGCCCAATTTGGCCAAATCGAGACGATCCAAATGACAATGGGAATCAACTATAGATAAAGACATGACAAGGGTACCGCGGTTGGAAGTCCTACATGGTATAGGTAGGACGATCGGATTTCAGCGCCCCGGCAAGATAAGTTTCGATCTTATTGCGCACCGCGGTGCCGTTCTGGTCGTTATTAAACTGTACGCCGATTCCGGCGGGACGATTTCCTTGAGCACCCTTGGGCGTGATCCATACCACGCGTCCGGCAAAGGGAATCTTCTCGCGTTCGTCCATCAAGGTGAGCAGCACGAATACCTCATTACCCAGAGAATAGATTTTTTTTGTGGGGATGAACAAGCCACCGTTTTTGACGAACGGCATATAGGACTCATGGAGCACGGCCTTGTCGCCGATGACCACCGACAGGATGTTTTGCCGTGGACCGACGGCCGGTTTGGAGTCATTGCCACTCATGGTTTACCGCTCCTTTTATCCTCACTTGAGCCGCGTCACCGCGGTCGCAGAAACATCTCCTGCCAGGTCATGAGAATATTTTCCATCAACAATTGGGGGTTGAGCTGTCTTTCCGACACTCGCAACGTCTCGTTGAGATATTGCAAATAGTCATGGGCAGCCTGCAAGCCCGCATTGTGGGCAATACCCACCAGGTATTCCCGCATGTCCCTATTGACCATGCTGTGTTCGTTGCCGCTGGACAAGAACCGGATCACGTCGGCCGTCCAATTGTACAACCAATATAGCGTTTGCTGAACGCCGATCTTTAGGAAGTGATCGGCGGCACTGGAAAAATTGCCCTGGCCGCGGGCCAGCGTGTCCAGTTCCTTCATCACCGCCAGGCGCACCGCAAAGATATCCTCTTCGACCAGTTGCAGGGCGCGCAACGGTGCCCCATCCGCCAAGTCCAATAACAAATCGGCGTCCTGATCGGGGGTGATCTGCCCTGCCAGCCACTGTCGCGCCGCTTGCGGCTGAGGAGGCGCAAAATTCAGGCGCTGGCAACGGCTGAGTATGGTGGCCGGCAGCCGCCCGGGGCGATCCGAGACCAGCAGGATGACAGCCCCTGCCGAGGGTTCCTCCAGGGTCTTGAGGAGGCTGTTGGCCGCATTGGCATTCATCTGGTCGGCGGGTGTAACGATCAGTGCCTTATAGCCGCCATATTGCGAGGTTTGGGTCAAATAGCGGCTGGCCTCCCGCACTTGATCGACGCCGATGACCTTGCCCGCCTCCAGGGGGCGGACGATGCGCTGATCGGGGTGACTGTCCGCCGCATAGAGTAGGCAGGCGCGGCAATGACCGCAGGGCCGTCCCGCGGCAATCCCCGTCTCGCATAATAAGGTCTTTACCAGCAGCGAGGCGAAACGGTTCTTACCGAGGCCGCGGGGACCGGTGATCAATAAGGCATGCGCCAAGCTGGCGGCGCGCAGCCTGGTCATGACGTTTTGCCACTGTTCCTGTTGCCAGGGTAATAATGCATTCATGGCCGGTGGATAAACGTATCCAATACGTGCCGCAATTGATCCTGCACCGCGCTCAGCGCCTGGCTGGCGTCTATGACGCGGTAGCGCTCGGCGCACCGCTCGGCCAGTTCCAGGTAAGCGTGGCGCACCTGCTCGAAGAACGCCGTTTGTTCCCGTTCAAAGCGATCGGCCTTGGCGGCGCGCCGCCCGGCACGGGCCATGCCCACCGCCACTGGGGCATCCAGCAATAGCGTCAGATCCGGCCGCAAATCGCCCTGCACCCAGGTCTCCAGGGCGGCGATGCGCTCCGCGGCGATCCCGCGACCGCCGCCCTGATAGGCGTAGGTAGCATCGGTAAAACGATCGCACAACACCCACTTGTCGGCCGCCAGAGCGGGTCGGATCACTTGTGCCAGGTGTTCGGCACGCGCCGCGAACATCAATAATAACTCGGCATCGGCGCTCATGCCGTCATGGCGATGATCCAGCAATAAGCCGCGCACGTGCTCGCCCAGGGGTGTACCGCCCGGTTCGCGGGTGATGATCACGGTCTTACCCGCCGCCTCCAGGTGGCGGCGGATGAATTCCAAGTTGGAGGATTTGCCGACCCCCTCTCCGCCTTCCAATGTAATGAAACGACCCGACATGAGGCTTACCTATTGCTTGGCTGCGCTGTCATGGGCCGAGCGGCGCGCATCGATCTGGTAACGGCGCACGGCCTTGTTATGCGCCTCCAGCGTCGCGGAAAATACATGGCTGCCGTCGCCGCGCGCCACGAAGTAAATGGCATCGCCGGCGGCGGGATGCAGCGCCGCATGCAGTGAGGCACGCCCGGGCAGCGCAATCGGGGTTGGCGGTAAACCTGAGTGCATGTAGGTATTGTAAGGGGAATCGGAGGACAAGTCTCGGCGTCTTAAATTGCCGTCAAAGCGATCGCCCAGCCCGTAGATGACCGTGGGGTCGGTCTGCAGGCGCATGCCCCGTTCCAGACGCCTGACAAACACGCCGGCGACCTCGCTGCGCTCTTCGGGGAGCGCGGTTTCCTTCTCGATGATAGACGCCATGATCAAGGCCTCGTAAGCGTTTTTATAGGGTAGCCCCTGGTCGCGCTGCCCCCATTCCGCGTTGAGTAGATCGGTCATGGTCTGATAGGCGCGCTGCAAAAAGGCGACATCGCTGGTGTCGCGGGGAAAGTGATAGGTATCGGGCATAAAGCGGCCCTCGGCATGCTGGCCGGCATAGCCCAGGCGTTGCATCACCTCTTCCGGACCGAGATCGTCCAGGGTATGTGTGATGACATCATCATGGCGCAAGGCCTCCAGCAATTGGGAAAAGGTCCAACCTTCCACGATGGTAAAGGCATGCTGAACGACGGCGCCGGATACCACTTGCTGCAGTAATTTAGGCGGGGTAATGCCGGGGGCGAATAAATATTCGCCGGCTTTGATTGCCTGGGTATCGCCGGCGAACCGGGCCATCCATTTAAAATAAAAAGGATGTGGCAGGATGCCGGCCTGATGCAGATTCGCACTGAAGCGTTTAAGACTGGTCCCCGCCGTGATGACGTGATGATAACCGGACTCGGCAATGGGCAAGGGCGTACTGAGGTAGTGCTTGTAGTCCATCGCAAGCCAACCGCCGGCGAAACTGAGTAGCAGGATCGCGATGCCGATGAGTTTGTATACGACGTCAGTCACTTTCACCCTAGCCATAACTACTACGCACCTAATATCCTTATCCTGAAATAGTGTCTACCACTGCCTTGAGACGGCCGCCAAGCAGTTCCGTTAACGACCCGACGCTATAATCCCGTTGTTCGATGCGGCGCACCGGCCATATACCGATCAAGGCATTGCTCAGAAACACCTCGTCCGCGCGGTACAGGTCTTCCAGTCGCAGCGGCGCTTCTTCCCACGCAAGATCCAATTCAGCGGCGAGATCGAGAATGACACTGCGCATGACGCCCGCCACGCCGCATGCCGCGAGCACCGGCGTGAGCAGGCCTTGGGCAGTGACGATGAACAGATTGCTCATGGTGCCTGCGATGACGTGGCCGTCGTCATCGAGCATCAAGCCTTCCGCGATGTGCGGGTCATCCCATTCGCTGCGCGCCAGCACCTGTTCGAGACGATTGAGATGCTTCATGCCGGCCAGGGCGGGATTGCGTCCCAAGCGGGTAGTGCATACCCGCACCACCACGCCCTGCTGCCAATTCGCCTCGGGATAAGTGGACCAGGGATAGGTCGCCATAATCCGCGTCGCCTCCCCCCCGTCTGCATCGGACGATAACCGCGTCCGCCTTCGCCGCGGGTAAGGATGATTTTCAAGACGCCTTGATCGACACCGGCACAGACGCGGCGCGCCTCCTCCCACAATATCTCCGGATCCGGTTGCGCGATACCGAATCGCCGACACCCCGTCGACAGCCGCTGCTGATGACGGTGCCATAAGCGGGGCCGACCGGCCGTGACGGCGATGGTTTCAAACAGACCGTCGCCATAGTGCAAACCTCGGTCGGCGACGGCGATATGATCCTGGGCTTGACCATTGACCAGTATCATCGCCTAAACATCCTCACCGTCTATCCCCAAGGCCAGCAGTATGCCGCGCGCCTTGGCGCGCGTCTCCGCCAGTTCCGCAGTCGGTTCCGAGTCGGCCACGATACCGGCGCCGGCACGCAGCCAGAACCGTGAACCTTCGCTGACCACCGTGCGTATCAGGATATTCAAATCCATATCGCCGTCGCGATTGAGATAACCGAAAGAGCCGGTGTAGGGGCCACGTCCCGTTTCCTCCAATTCGGCGATAATCTCCATGCAACGCACCTTGGGACAACCCGTGATGGTGCCGCCGGGAAACATAGCGCTTATCACCTGGCCGGGCGTCACTTCAAGGCGTTTGCGTCCCCGCACATTGGAGACGATATGATGAACATGCGCGTAAGACTCCAGGCTCATTAACTCATTCACCTCAACGCTGCCGGGGATGCACACGCGGCCCAGATCGTTACGTTCGAGATCAATGAGCATGATGTGTTCGGCGCGTTCCTTGGGGTGGGCCAGCAACTCGCGGGAATAATCCACGTCCTGCTGCCGTTCACTGCTGCGCGGCCGCGTCCCGGCAATGGGTCGGGTTTCCAGATAGTCACCGCGCGACTGCAGCAAGCGTTCCGGTGATGAGCTCACAATGGCCGTGTCCTGCCAGGTGGCCAGGCCGGCAAACGGTGCCGGATTGTGCCGCCGCAGGGAATCATACAAATCTACATAGGCGTCGTCCCTGCTCAATGTGCCCTGCCACAAGCGAGAGAGATTTACCTGAAAGACATCACCATCGAGAATATATTGTTTAATACGTTGCACCGCATGCACATAGTGCTCCGCGGGATCTTCATCCAGGCTGCAGGGCGGGATGGATGTTAACGGCGTTACACCGGTTTGCGCCGCAAGCAGATCACGCGCCATGATGTCGAGCACTGCCTGAACCGGCGTCTCGGCCACCAGCCAGGTCTGCTGAAGCTGATGATCACAGATGACTGCGGCCGGGATACGTGTGGCGAATGCCAACGGCAAGGCATGCGGGGTGGCCGCCGGATGGAGGCGCGCCTCAATCTGCGCCACCAGTTCATAGCCCAGATACAGGAACCAGCCGCCCCGGAACGGCAGCTCACAACGTTCATCAAAGGGGATGCGCTCATCTTTCCAGCGCGCGTCCAATTCGCTTAGAAAATCCAGCTCGTCTATGGAAGAAATATGCAGACTGTCGCCGGGGAAGGCGAAGAGAATATCGTAGCGGCTATGAGACGTTCCCTGGGCGACGCTTTCCAACAAATGGGGATAACGCTGCGGATTGAGACGGTGCAGTGCCAACAGGTCGCGGCAGCCGTCGATGCGTCGCAATACGACATCGTTACTGCCGTGTTGTCGCTTGGGGGATACGGCCGGAGCTGAGGCGACTAACACATCATGCGCGAAAGACGCCACAGCGCATCATCAACTACTTTTACGGAACACCAGCGTGCCGTTGGTGCCGCCGAACCCGAAGGAGTTGGATAACACCACGTCGATCTTCATGCGCCGCGCCTCATTGGGCACACAATCCAGATCGCAGTCCGGATCCGGGGTGAATTGATTGATGGTCGGCGGCGCCACTTGATCGCGAATCGCCAGGACACTGAAGATGGCCTCGACACCGCCCGCCGCTCCGAGCATATGCCCGGTCATGGATTTGGTGGAACTCATGGCGAGTTTCTTGACATGGTCGCCGAAGGCCGCCTTGAGCGCCTTGGTCTCGGCCTTATCGCCGGCTTGAGTGGAGGTGCCGTGGGCATTGATGTAATCCACCTCATCGGGATTGATTGCGCCGTTACGCAGTGCATTCAGCATGCAGCGACGCGCACCGTCGCCACCCTCGGCGGGTTGCGTCATATGGTAGGCGTCACCGCTCATACCGTAGCCCACCAGTTCCGCATAGATGGTGGCGCCGCGGCGTTTGGCATGTTCGTATTCTTCCAATACCACCACGCCGGCGCCGTCGCTCATGACGAAACCGTCGCGGTCCAGATCGAAGGGACGGCTGGCGGTCTGCGGATCATCGTTACGCGTGGACAGGGCCCGTGCCGAGGCGAAACCCGCCAGGCCGCTGGGAGTCGTGGCCATTTCCGCGCCGCCGGCGACCATCACGTCGGCATCACCGTATTCGATGATGCGTCCCGCCTCACCGATGCTGTGGGTGCCGGTGGTGCAGGCGGTAACGAAGGCCAGATTGGGGCCCTTCATGCCGTACATGATGGAGAGATTCCCCGAGATCATATTGATGATATTGCTGGGAATGAAAAACGGCGAGATCTTGCGCGGGCCGCCGTCCAGAATGTTCTTATAACCCTTTTCGATGCCGTGCAGACCGCCGATGCCCGCACCGATGGCGACGCCGATGCGCTCGGCGTTTTGTTCGGTGACTTCCAAACCGGAATCCTTGACCGCCTCCATGGCCGCCGCCATTCCGTAATGGATGAAGATGTCCATCCGCCGCGCCTCTTTGGCCGGCAGATAATTATTAATGTCGAAGCCCCACACCGAGCCGCCAATGCGGCAGGCATAATCCGAGACATCGAATTGTTCGATATGGCGTATACCGCTCTTACCGGCAAGTATATTCGCCCAGGATTCATTCACTGTGAGCCCCGTGGGATTCACCGTCCCCAGCCCTGTTACGACGACGCGCCTCTTATTTCCCACGTTGCTGATAGCTCCACTCGTTGTTGCGCAATATGGCGCTCACTTCCGCGCCATACGCCAATAAAGAAGGCCGCAACAACGCCGCAGAACGGCGGGTCGCGGCCCTCATATTGGAATACGCTTTAACCCAGACGGGAATTGATATAGTCAATTGCCTGCTGAACAGTAGTGATCTTCTCCGCCTCCTCGTCCGGTATCTCGCACTCGAATTCTTCTTCGAGGGCCATGACCAATTCCACCGTATCAAGCGAGTCGGCTCCAAGATCGTCGACGAAGGAGGATTCGTTGCTGACCTCTTCCTCTTTGACTCCCAATTGTTCAACAACGATTTTTTTGACGCGTTCTTCAACCGTGCTCATGATAAGCATTTCCTCCAAAAAATTAAAAGCAGGTCAGATTGCGGACGGTATTTTATTGGAAACCATCCGCAGATGCCAGACAAAACCTAAAAAAACCCCTCCCGATATATAGTTGCTAACTTGTAATACTTTGAATAAAAGCGCTTTTTTATTTGGCGCGGATACTCATATTTAATTCATGTACATCCCGCCATTGACATGCAGGGTCTGGCCGGTAATGTAGGCGGCGCCGGGTGAAGCAAGAAACGCCACCGCTGCCGCGATCTCCTCCGCCGCACCCAGGCGCTGCAGCGGGATTTGCTGCAATAGCTGGTTTTTTTGCTCCTCGGGCAGCACCCGTGTCATGTCCGTGTCGATAAAGCCGGGGGCTACGGCATTCACCGTAATATGCCGCGATGCCACTTCCCGGGCCAGCGACTTGCTAAAACCGATAATACCCGCTTTGGCCGCCGCATAATTGGCCTGTCCGGGATTACCCGTCACGCCCACCACCGAAGCGATACTGATGATGCGTCCCTTGCGGGCCTTCATCATGCCGCGAAGGCAGGCCTTACTCAAGCGAAAAACCGAAGTAAGATTGGTGTTGATGATATCCGACCATTCTTCTTCCTTCATGCGCATCAGCAGATTGTCGCGGGTAATGCCGGCATTATTCACTAAGATGGCGGGCGCGGCAAAGTCCTTGGTGACGGATTCTACGACGCCGTCCACCGAGGCCGGATCGGTAACGTTCAATACCCGACCGGCGCCCTTGACCTTGTTTTCTTCCAGATAGGCGCTGATCTTGTCGGCGCCGCTTTCCGAGGTTGCGGTACCAATCACCGTAGCTCCCGCCCGGCCCAATGCCAGGGCGATGGCCTGGCCGATACCGCGGCTGGCGCCGCTGATCAACGCGACTTGCTGATCTAATGACATATCATCGTTCTCCATTGCTCGATTAGGCGGTGGCCGCCAGGGCGTCGTCCAAGCTGACGGGGTCGTGCACCGGCAGTGTCGCCATCTCACGGTCGATGCGCTTATTGAGGCCGGCCAGAACCTTGCCTGGACCGCATTCCACGACGCTGCGCACACCGTTGCGCGCCATGGCCTGAACGATCTCCACCCACCGCACCGGACTCACCAATTGTCGCACCAATGCATCGCGGATGGCCGCCGGTGTTTCACATAAGGCGACATCCACGTTACTGAAGACGGGAATCTGCGGCGGCTTAATCTCCACATCGTGCAGATACGCCGCAAGCCGCTCGGCGGCCGGTGCCATCAGGCTGCAATGGGAGGGTACGCTTACCGGCAACAACAGCGCGCGCTTGGCACCCGCTTGCTTGGCGATCTCCACGGCGCGCGTCACCGCGCTGCTTTGGCCGGCGATGACCACCTGCCCAGGAGAATTGAAATTCACCGCCGCGACCACTTCGTCCTGCGCCGCCTGATCGCAGGCGGAGGCGACTTGCTCATCGGCCAGGCCCAGGATGGCGGCCATCGCCCCCTGGCCGGCGGGAACCGCGTCCTGCATGTAACGCCCGCGCTCCGCCACCAGGCGCGTTGCCGACGGCAGGTCCATGGCGCCCGCGCACACCAGCGCGGTGTATTCACCCAGGCTGTGCCCCGCCATGTAGGCCGGTTGGGCGCCGTGACGTTTCCGCCACACCCGCCACACCGCCACACCCGCCGCCAGCATGGCAGGTTGCGTCTTATCGGTGCGATTGAGTTCCGTCTCGGGACCTTGCTGCGTCAACTGCCACAGGTCGTAATCCAAGGCCTGCGAGGCAACGGCAAAGGTCTCTTCGACCTCCGGATAGGCAGCTGCCAGCGCAGCCAGCATACCCACTGCTTGAGATCCCTGGCCTGGAAATACACAGGCGATAGTCATAACAACTCCTTAAAAATTAGCTGGCAGCGATCAACTCTTAATCCTGAAACTGATAGCTGACAGCGTTCAATATTTCACCAACACCGAACCCCAGGTGAAGCCCGCGCCGAAGGCCTCAAGCAGTAAGATATCGCCGCGTTTGATTCGCCCGTCGCGCACCGCTACATCCAGCGCCAGCGGGATCGAGGCGGCTGAGGTGTTGCCGTGCTCGCCGACGGTGACCACAACTTTGTCCATGGGCAGGCGCAGCTTTTTCGCGGTGGCCTCGATGATACGATAATTGGCCTGGTGCGGGACCAGCCAATCGATGTCGACGTGATCCATGCCGTTGGAGTGCAAGGTCTCCTCTACCAGGGAACCGAGGGTGTTGACGGCCACCTTGAACACCTCGCGGCCCAGCATATGAATATAGGCCTCGCCGGCCTGCAATTGCTCGTAACCGCGGGAGACACCCGCGGGTACTCTCAGCAAGGGTTCGTAACGGCCGTCGGCGTGGAGATGACTGGACAAAATGCCCGGCGACTCGCCGGCGCGCAACACAGCTGCGCCGGCGCCATCGCCGAATAACACGCAGGTGCCGCGATCCTTCCAATCGATGATGCGCGACAGGGTCTCGGCGCCCACCACCAGCGCGCATTTCGCGGCACCGGTGCGGATGAATTTGTCGACGATATCCAAGGCGTAGATGAAACCGGTGCATACCGCCTGTATGTCAAAGGCGGGACAACCCTGAATGCCAAGGCGTTCTTGTAACAGACATGCCGTGCTGGGAAAAACCTGGTCGGGCGTGGTAGTAGCGATGATAATTAAATCTATCTCTGAAGTTTCAATACCCGCTGCCTCTATGGCTCGGCGTGCAGCCTTTTCCGCCAGATCGCAGGTGGTTTCCTCCGCTGCGGCGATATGGCGTTCACGGATACCGGTGCGTTCCCGTATCCACGCGTCGCTGGTCTCCACCAACTTTTCCAGATCGGCGTTGGTCAGGACCTTCTCGGGGAGATAGCTGCCCGTCCCTATGATCTGCGAATGACTCAAACTGCCCGCCTTTCCACCAACACTTCCGCGAGGTTCTTGGCGATGCGCTGCGGGACATTTTTCCTAACTTCCACTACGGCCTCCTTGATGGCATTGGTATAGGCCACAACGTCCGCGCCACCGTGGCTTTTGATCACGATGCCCTGTAAACCCAATAGACTGGCCCCATTGTACTGCCTTGGATCGATCTTGGCCTTGAAGGATTTCAATACCGGCAGGGCCAGCATCGCGACCAGCTTGGTCCACAGGGTACGCCGGAATGACTGCTCCATATAGTGGCGAATCATGCGCGCCACGCCTTCGCTGGTCTTCAATGCCACATTACCGACAAATCCGTCGCATACCACTACGTCCACCGTGCCGGCGTAAATATCGTCGCCCTCGATAAAACCCACATAATTGAGCTCGCTGGCGGCCAGCAGGCGGCCCGCTTCCTTGACCTGGTCGTTGCCTTTCATCTCCTCGGCGCCGATGTTGAGCAGGCCCACCGTCGGCCGTGCGATGTTCTCCACCGCGCTGGTCAGGGCCGACCCCATTACCGCGAATTGAAAGAGGACGTCCGTCTGCGAATCGACGTTGGCGCCCAAATCCAGCACATGGGTATGTCCCTTGATGGTGGGCAAGGCGGAACAGATGGCGGGGCGATCGATGCCGGGCAGGGTCTTCAACACGAAGCGCGCCGTTGCCATCAAGGCCCCGGTATTTCCCGCGCTGACGCAGGCGTGGGCCGTGCCGTCTTTGACAAGATCGATGGCCACGCGCATCGAGGAATCTTTTTTGGTGCGCAAGGCCACGGACGGAAGCTCATCCATGGCGACGGTCTGTGAGGCATGGCGTATTTGTATACGCCCGCCGACAGCCGCGCCGTGGTTGCGAATCTCCAGTTCGAGAACCTGCTGATCGCCCACCAGGATGAGCGTAAGGTCCTTATGTTCCGTGAGGGCCTGCAACGCAGCGGGGACCACGACCGTAGGGCCGTGGTCCCCGCCCATGCCGTCCAAGGCAAGGGTAAGACTCAATCCTTATTCACCCTTGGTATTTAAGACCTTCCGTCCACGGTAATAACCGCTGGGAGTGATGTGATGACGCAAATGGGTTTCCCCGGTGTGCGAATCCACCGACAAAGCTGCCGCCTTAAGGCCATCATGGGCGCGACGCATGCCGCGCTTCGAAGGTGTCTTGCGATTTTGTTGTACGGCCATGGCCTGTTACTCCTGTCAAAAAATATAAAAACTATAAATGTGTACTTCGAGCAGAGCGATTATTTACGCTTCGCTTTGATTTGAGCCAATACCGCAAAGGGATTTGTAGAAACCTCATCGGATTGTCCCGCACCGCTTCGCCGCTTCTCTATATATTCCTTCGCCGGGCATTCCTGTGGCTCATGGCGGGGTATGGCCGGCAAGGCGAGAATGATCTCGTCCTCCACCACTTCCGCAATCAACAACTGCTCCCCATGCACCACCAAAGGATCGTAGTGCTCGGGCAAACGCTTCGCCGCGTCTTCCGAAGCGACTATCCCCAAGTGCACGTCCACATCGATCGGAACCGTCATGGCTTCCAAGCAACGCTGACACGTCAGGCTCACATCCGCGCGCACCCGTCCGCGTACATTCGCTATTCTCTGGCCGTCGACAGAGAAGTTCAACTCGACCTCTGCGATACCCTCGGGATTGTTTACCACCTCGAGCAAACGTTTCATCCGGCTAAATGCCAGTAGCCCGGTGATGCTAAAATCTCCCTCCGTCGCGCGGGTGGAATTGACAAAATCCGGCACATGTCTCGACATAAGCGCGGAATCATATATTTTGCCGCGGCGACTGTCAAAGGGATTACGCGCAAAATTCCTGGTTTTCCAGTAAATTGGCATTCATATCCCTTGACTTCAGCCAGGCTTTTCCGTAGAAACATCAGCTGTTCCACTCGGACTACCAAGACCTAAGGAAAAACTATAAATGGCAGCTGGAACCGGAATATCCCTGCTCGAAGCCCCGGTTTATCCTGGTTTCCGCGTAGCGGGTAGCGGGAAGGATACACAAGCCATAGACGGCAACGCCCTTGATTAATAAGATACTTATCGCCAATCGCGGCGAAATTGCGGTGCGTATTGTGCGCGCCTGCGCCGAAATGGGGATCACCTCGGTAGCGATTTATACCGACGCGGACCGCCACAGCTTGCACCTCAAAAAGGCGGACGAATCCTATAACATCGGCCCGGATTCCGTGGCCGGTTACCTCAACGCCCATCGCATCGTCAATCTGGCGGTGGCCACCGGCTGTGACGCCCTGCATCCCGGCTATGGCTTCCTGTCGGAAAACCCCCTGCTGGCGGAGATCTGCGCCCGCCGCGATATCCGCTTCATCGGCCCCTCCGCTGAGGTCATCCGCAAGATGGGCGACAAGGTTGCGGCCCGCAAGGCGATGATCGCCGCCGGCATCCCCGTGACTCCCGGCAGCGACGGCAGCCTGGATGGCGTAGAGGCGGCGGTGGCCTGCGCCAAGGACATTGGTTATCCGGTGATGCTCAAGGCCACCTCCGGCGGCGGCGGCCGCGGCATCCGTCGCTGCGAAAACGAGGAGGAATTGCGCCGCAATTATGGGCGGGTGGTTTCCGAGGCTACCAAGGCCTTCGGCAGCGCCGAGGTGTTCATGGAGAAATGCATCGTCAATCCGCGCCATATCGAGGTGCAGATTCTGGCCGACCACCACGGCCATGTGGTGCACCTGTTCGAGCGCGATTGCTCCATACAGCGCCGCCACCAGAAACTCCTGGAGATCGCCCCCTCGCCGCAACTCAGCGAAGAACAACGCGCCACGCTGGGCAAGCTGGCGGTGCGCGCCGCCAAGGCCGTGAAATATCAGAATGCCGGTACCGTAGAATTTCTCCTTGATCAGGACGGCACATTTTACTTCATGGAGATGAACACCCGTCTGCAGGTGGAGCATCCCGTTACCGAGCAGATCACCGGCATCGACATCGTCCGCGAACAGATTCGCATCGCCGCGGACCTGCCCTTGAGCTACACCCAGCGCCAAATCAAACGCCGCGGCTTCGCCATGGAATTCCGTATCAATGCGGAAGATCCTAAAAATGATTTCCTACCCAGCTTCGGCCGCATCACGCGTTACTTCGCCGCCGGCGGCCCGGGGGTGCGCACCGATGCGGCCATTTATACCGGCTATGAACTGCCGCCCTATTACGATTCCCTGTGCGCCAAGTTGACGGTATGGGCCTTGACCTGGGAGGAACTCCTGGACCGCGCCGCCCGCGCCCTCAATGATGTGGGCGTATACGGCGTGAAGACCACCATCCCCTATTGCCTGGAGATATTGAAGTCGCCCGAATTTCGGGCCGGAAAATTCGATACCAGCTTTGTAGAGAGTCATCCGGAATTGGTGGAATATTCGGTACGCCGCTCGCCGCGGGAATTGGTGGCAGCCATCGGCGCGGCTATTGCCGCCCATCGCGGCATGTAGGATATTGGCAATGAACAGAATAACGGGCACCACAAAGCGTCCCATAAACAGGTAAGGGTAAATGCCGCGCGTTCATATTACGGAAACTATTTTACGAGACGCCCATCAATCCTTGATTGCGACCCGCATGCGCAGCGAGGACATGCTGCCGATCTGCGCCAAGCTCGACAAGGTGGGTTACTGGTCGATTGAGATGTGGGGCGGCGCGACCTTCGATTCCTGTCTGCGCTTTCTCAAGGAAGACCCTTGGGAGCGGCTGCGCAAACTGCGCGCAGCCCTGCCCAACACCCGGCTGCAGATGTTGCTGCGCGGACAAAATCTCCTGGGCTATCGTCATTACTCCGATGACGTGGTGCGCGCCTTCGTACAGCGCGCCGCCGGCAACGGCATCGATGTGTTTCGCATCTTCGATGCGCTCAATGACGCGCGCAATCTGCGTGTGGCGATCGAATCGGTCAAGGCGGCGGGCAAGCACGCCCAAGGGGCGATTTGCTACACCACCAGTCCGGTGCATGGCATACCGCAGTTCATGGCTATGGCCAAAGAACTGGAAAATATGGGCTGCGACAGCCTGGCGATTAAAGACATGGCGGGCCTGCTCACCCCTTATGTCAGCGCGGATCTGGTCAAGGCCTTGCGCGACACGGTCAAACTGCCCATTCATATTCATTCCCATGCCACCGCCGGTCTGGCCAGTATGTGCCAGCTCAAGGCCATAGAGAGCGGCTGCCTGTACATCGACACCGCCCTCTCCCCCTTCTCCGGCGGCACCAGCCATCCGCCCACCGAGAGCATGGTGGCCGCGCTCAAGGGTACGGGTTATGACACAGGACTCGAACTGCCGCTCTTGCAGGAGATCGGTATGTACTTTTACGAGGTACGCAAAAAATACCGCCGTTTCGAGAGTGAATTCACCGGCGTCGATACCCGGGTGCAGGTCAATCAGATTCCCGGCGGCATGATCTCCAACCTCGCCAACCAGCTGCGCGAGCAAGGCGCACTGGATCGCATGAACGATGTGCTGTCTGAAGTCCCGCGCGTCCGCGAGGACTTGGGATATCCACCGCTGGTGACACCCACCTCCCAGATCGTCGGCACCCAGGCGGTGCTCAACGTCATCACCGGCACTCGCTACAAGAGCATCACCAACGAAGTTAAATACTATCTGCAAGGCCGCTACGGTCGTCCGCCCGGTCCGGTGAACACCATAGTGCGGCAACAGGCCATAGGCAACGAAGACGTCATCGATTGCCGCCCGGCGGATATGCTCAAAGACGAAATGCATGAACTGCGCGATGAGGTCGGCGAACTGGCCGCCAATGAAGAAGATGTCTTGAGCTTTGCCATGTTTCCCGAGATCGCCCGTACCTTCCTGGAACAACGCAAGGCCGGCACTCTGGCCCCCGAACCCTTAGAAGAACCGGGCGAACCGGCCGCGGACAAGGGCGCGGTACCGGTCGAGTTCAATGTCACATTGCACGGCGAAAGTTATCACATCAAGGTCACCGGCAGCGGCCACAAAAACCAGAACCGCCGCCCCTTCTATGTCTCGGTCGACGGCAGTCCGGAAGAAATCATGGTCGAGACTCTGGAGGAGATCTTCAGCGGCGAAAACAGCCGCGAACCCATGGTGCAAGGAAGCCGCCGGCCCAAGGCCCAGTCCCCAGGCCATGTGAGCACTTCCATGCCCGGGACCATCGTGGATGTATTGGTGAAAGTGGGTGATGCCGTCAAGGAAGGTGATCCGCTGATCATCACCGAGGCCATGAAGATGGAAACCGAGATCCATGCGCCTATTGCCGGCAAGGTAAGCGCGGTACATGTCGCCAAGGGTGATACCGTCAATCCCGATGAGGCGCTCATCGAGATCAGCTGAGTGCACCGGGCGTGGATAGTGTTAACAAGCCCTAGGGTGTTTTAATCCTTAACCGTTTCGATATCGGGAAGCCGCGATGAAACTGGTACTCGCCTCCACCTCGATTTACCGCAGGGAACTGCTGAACCGCCTGGGCCTGTCCTTCGTCACCGCGGCTCCCGAGATCGATGAATCCTCACAGCATGATGAATCACCACAGCAACTGGTCCGGCGCCTGGCCGAGGCCAAGGCTCGCGCCGTCGCAGAGCAGTATCCCGATGCGCTCATCATCGGCTCGGATCAAGTCGCTACCGTCGCGGGCCGAATTCTCGGCAAGCCGGGCGGTCACGAACAGGCCATGGAGCAATTACGCCTGGCTTCGGGCAAACGGCTGCAATTTATCACCGGCTTGTGCCTGCTCAATGCCCGCACCGGCGTGGCGCAGGTGGAGGTCGTGCCATTCACGGTCGTATTCCGTGTGCTCGACGACCGGCAGATCGAAAACTACCTGCGCCGCGAACAACCTTACCATTGCGCCGGCTCCTTCAAATCGGAGGCCTTGGGCATCGCCTTATGCGAGCGCTTTGACGGCGAGGATCCCAATGCCCTTATCGGGCTGCCCTTGATCCGCCTGATTCACATGCTGGAAAAAGAAGGCATAAATGTCATCTAATTACGGGGAGTGAGATACCAAGGTGTTTCGCGGTTTAGAGGGATCCACATCATCCCACACCGGCATGGGTTTGTTTGCCGCAAACGTGACGATGCCTCGTAATATGCGGTAGATCCACCACACAGCGGCGCCAATGACCAAGACATAGCCCACCCCGTAATACATTGTTCCATAGCCCGCAGCCATGAAGAACAGTGTGATGATGAAGGTGTTCAACAGCCATTTATGGTGGCTCTCAAAAAGTTTGGCGACATCCCGCTGTCCGCCATCTTGCGATGGGGCAGGTTTGTCATACTCGCGAATCTTGAGCACGTCGATGATGGCACCTAGTATCGCGGGAATCAGTAACACATGCAGGACGTAGGCAAGTCCCGCCATCAGCCTTTGCCTGGCGGCATAGTGATCGCTTTTCATAGCTACCCCCTTCCATCATTGCGAATGGTGCGGGAACGACTCGACTCCCGCACAGGGAATGAGCATCTATCTGACGCTGTCATATCAACAGCAAATCTTCATTCCTGTCACTTTGGATGGGCATTTGCGGCCTTGGTTCACAAAAAAAACGGTTGGCAGACGCTATACGTCTGCCAACCGTTTTATAAATCCGCGGGCGCTTGCCGGCGGCCAGCGCGCATCAACGCAATCCGGTCTCCGACACGCCCAGAATCCCGGCAAAGGACTTGGCCATGACGACGCCAAAGCGATTGGTGAGACGCTCCAAGGCCGAAGGCCGATGGGTATAATCGACGATCTTCTTCGCACCGATCAGTTCGCGCGCGACATAACTGCTGTTGGCCAAGCCGTCCACGAGGCCTAAATCCACTGCCTGCTCTCCGGTCCAGTAAAAGCCGTTGAATAAGGTCTTGTCGTCGCCCTTGAGACGATCGCCGCGCCCTTCCTTGACCACATGAATGAATTGCTGATGAATGTTTTCGAGCAGGGTAGAGACATGCTTCACTTCCTCCTGTTTCAAGGGCGAGAAGGGATCGAGCATGGCTTTATCATCGCCCGCCGCCATCATACGTCGTTCGATCCCGAGTTTTTTCATGGCATCGACGAAGCCGAAGGTGGTAAGACCGCTCATGCGGACGCCGATGGAGCCGACGATGCTGGCCTTATCGGCGTAGATCTTGTCAGCGGCTACGGCGACATAGTAGCCGCCGGAGGCGCAGATATCGGTCACGACCGCATAGAGCGGGATCTTGGGATATTCCTTGCGTAAACGGTGTATTTCATCATTGATATAACCCGCCTGCACCGGGCTGCCGCCGGGACTGTTGATGCGCAGAATGACACCGCGGGTATTTTTGTCCTTAAAGGCATCGCGCAAGGCAGTGACGATATCGTCTGCATTGGCTTCGGCATCATCCGCAATGACGCCCTTAAGTTCCACCAACGCCGTATGCTCGCCGCTCTCCATGAGCGCATGTTCGCCGTGATTGCTTTGGATGGACCAGAACACCAGAAACAGATAACCGAAAATCAGGAATTTGAAAAAGATACTCCAGCGCCGCGAACGCCGCTGTTCGTTGATCGCGGCAAAGGCCAGACGGGAAAGCACGTCCCGCTCCCAGGATTCTTCCCCGGCTTCTGGTTTGTCGCCTTTGCCGGAAGGTATGCCATTCGGCTTAGCGGGCGCGGAATTCTCCCACGCGGCCCGATCATCACCGGGTGGTTGTTGATCATCGCTCATAAGGTCTATCCCTATCGTTACTCATGACAAATAATCTCGGCGAGCCTCAATTCTTAGTGTAGCGATTTAAACACACCGTTAAATCCTGAATGCTGTCCACGCAGACGAGCGGCTGATGCAGCAGCAGTCGCTCGCGCTCGTGCACCCCATAGCTTACACCGATCGCCTTCACGCCGGCGTTTTTCGCCATCTGCAAATCATACTCGGTATCACCTATCATCACCGTCTCCTCCGGGGCCACGTCGAGCTCGTCCATGATCTCCAGCAGCATTAGCGGATGGGGTTTGGAAAAGGTTTCGTCCGCACACCGTGTCGCATGAAAGAATTCGCCGCAATCGAGTTCGGTCATCTCCCTGTTCAAGCCGCGCCGGCTCTTGCCGGTGGCCACCCCCAGCAGCATGCTGCTACGGTACAGATCCTGTATCAGTTGCAGGGCACCGGCGAAGAATGTCGACCCCTCACCGTCTGCCGACAAAAAGTGGTGGCGGTAACGATCGGCAAAGGCCCTGTGGATATCAACGACGGCGCGGGGATACAACATCTCGATGGCCTCCTTGAGGCCCAGGCCGATGACGTTGCGCAAGGTCCTGTCATCCAGGCTCTCCAGGCCCAGGTCTTCGCCCGCCGCGCGCATGCTGGCAACGATCTTGGCCTCGGAATCCATCAAGGTCCCGTCCCAGTCGAATACCACCAGGCGAATAGTCTGCCCCATAGTCTTTACTCATCGCCCAGTGCATCTAATACCCGTTGCAGGGCCGGGTCCAGAGGGGCGCTCACCTCTATGGGCTTTCCAGCCGCGTTGGCAAAACGCAGGCCGGCGGCATGCAGGAACAGGCGGCGCAAGCCCTTCGCCTGCATGGCGCGATTGAAGTCGGCGTCGCCGTACTTGTCGTCACCGGCGATAGGCTGCTTGAGATAGGCGGCGTGAACCCGGATCTGATGTGTCCGTCCGGTCAAAGGCAGCACCTCCATCAAGCTGGCTCCCTTCCAGCACCGCAGGGGACGGAACAGGGTTTGGGACGCCTTGCCGTCCTCCGCCACCCGCACCACCCTTTCCCCGGATTGCAGGACGTTCTTGCGCAGTGGTGCACTCACTTTCCGCGCCGCGCCCTGCCAGGCGCCCTGTAGCAGGGCCAGGTAACGCTTCTCTATTCCTTCCTCACGTAATAATTGATGAATATGACGTAATGCACTGCGTTTCTTGGCAATTATCAAGCAACCTGAAGTATCGCGATCCAAACGATGCACCAATTCGAGCAGCGGCGCCTGGGGCCGGGCCGCCCGCAGGATCTCGATGACGCCGAAACTGATACCGCTCCCCCCGTGGACCGCAATCCCCGCCGGTTTGTTGATTATCACAACCCCTTCATCTTCATAGAGAATGCTGTGATTCAGCAGTTCGATTAACTTGCCGCCCGGCATGGCGGTCACGGCCGCCGGCTCGCCGCGGCGCAGCGGAGGGATGCGGACCACATCCCCCTCCTGCAGTCGATAACTGGGTTTGATCCGCGCCTTGTTCACCCTCACCTCGCCGCGGCGCACCACCCGATAAATGAAACTCTTCGGAACGCCCTTGAGGTAGGTCGTCAAAAAATTATCGATGCGCTGTCCCTCATGGTGAGAGTCGATCTCGACCAGTTCCGGCGCGAGCCGTTTCTGAGTGGCAAATTCGTTCATTTCTTGAGTGAGAACAAAAACTAATGATTTGCTGCGGCTTGATAAGGCTGATATATTAGCCAAGCGTCAATCCGGGTGAAAAGGGCTCTGAGGGCGTGGATTGCGTCCTTCACCAGTCGCAATGCTGAATGCAAAGATTTCCGTGCCTTATGCGAGTTGGTCGTAGTAATTTGATGTCTCTCAATCATCGCGCCGTGAACACTCTCGGGCGCGCCGTGGTCATAATATGGCATGCGGGTTAAAACAGCGGGGACATTATACCTGTACGCTACCAATCTGGCTAAGTGCGGATAATCTTGAGTCACTGCTTTTTATTCCAGGTCACCGGAGTGCTGAGGGTGACGAAGACCCGTGTCTTACAAGACAGGGGTTTTTATTTAACGGGTTTAGACATCGCTCAACCCATGATAAGAGCGATGAACAATGAGGCGCCATGCACCTGCATGGGGAATGCTTGAGGCATCAGGCTCGCGAGTCTGTGGACCTAAAAGAATAATTGTTCACCGGTTGCTGAGGCGAGGTATCCCGCGTCCGGTCACGCAGCATGTGACGGCGAGTGGCGGTGATGAGCGGCTTCGCAAACAAGGTGTTGATTCTAAATAGTCCTACAGTTGTCGCGACCGTGCTGCGGGAACCATAGTGTACGCATGGTATCCCCCGCTTTTCCCAGGGCAATGTGGAAGGTGGCTGCGCGCCTGAGAGAACGGACAACATGAAGAGGATGCTTATTAATGCAACTCAACCCGAGGAACTGCGCGTAGCTCTGGTTGACGGACAGTTTTTATACGATCTGGATCTAGAATCACTTTCACGCGAGCAAAAAAAAGCCAACATTTATAAAGGGAAAATCACCCGTATCGAACCCAGCCTGGAAGCGGCCTTTATCGACTATGGGGCGGATCGGCATGGCTTTCTACCGCTAAAAGATATTTCCTCCATTTATTTCAAAACCCCTGCAGCGGAGGGCGGTGGCCGCCTGCACATCAAAGACGCCTTGACGGAAGGCCAGGAGATCGTCGTCCAGATCGATAAGGAGGAGCGCGGCACCAAGGGCGCGGCCCTTACCACCTTCATCAGCCTGGCGGGACGTTACCTGGTCCTGATGCCCAACAACCCCCGCGCCGGCGGCGTATCCCGCCGTATCGAAGGGGAAGACCGCAGCGAACTCCGGGAGGCCATGAGCGCCCTGAACGTCCCCGATGGGATGGGCGTGATCATACGCACCGCAGGCGTGGGCCGCAGTGTGGAAGAGCTGCAATGGGACCTCGACTATCTGCTGCGCCTGTGGCAGGCGATCGAGACCGCCACCAAGGAGCGCCCCGCACCCTTCCTGGTCTACCAGGAAAGCAATGTCATCATCCGCGCCATCCGCGACTACATGCGCCAGGATATCGGTGAAATTCTCATCGATGACGAAGACGTCTATCAGCAGGCGCGGGATTTCATGCAGCAGGTCATCCCCGCTTACCTCAATAAGGTCAAGCTCTATCGGGATCCCATCCCCCTCTTTTCCCGTTATCAGATCGAGAGCCAGATCGAGGCCGCCTTCAGGCACGAGGTACGCCTGCCCTCCGGCGGCGCGATCGTGATCGACCACACCGAGGCCATGGTGGCCATCGACGTCAACTCGGCCCGCGCCACCCGCGGCGGCGACATCGAAGAAACCGCCTTGAACACCAACCTGGAGGCGGCCGACGAGATCGCCCGCCAGCTGCGTATCCGGGACCTGGGCGGCCTGATCGTCATCGATTTCATCGATATGAACCCGGCGCGCAACCAGCGCGAAGTGGAAAACCGCCTCAAGGAAGCCCTTAAAAAGGACCGGGCTCGGGTGCAAATCGGGCGAATTTCCCGATTCGGGCTGCTGGAAATGTCCCGGCAACGGCTGCGTCCTTCCCTGGGTGAATACAGCCAGATCATCTGCCCGCGCTGCCAGGGTGAAGGCAGGATTCGCAGCATCGAATCCTTGGCCCTATCCGTCCTGCGCCTGGTCGAAGAGGAGGCAATGAAGGAAAACACGGCGCGCATCATCGCCCAATTGCCGGTGGATGTGGCGACTTTTCTTCTCAACGAAAAGCGCGAAGCGGTACGTGCCATCGAAATGCGTCATACGGTGGCCGTCGTTCTCGTGCCCAACACCCACCTCCATACTCCCCAATATGAAGTGAAGCGTCTGCGCAAAGACGAGACCTCTGAGACTATCGACAGCAATACGCCGGTCAGCTATCAGCTCGCCGAAGCGCCTGAACTGACGGAAATCCCCTGGATGACGGCGGAAGTCGTGCATCAGGAAGAACCGGCGGTAAAAGGCATCTCCCCCGGCGCCCCCGCCCCGCTGCCGCAGGCCGCTGCGGTCAGGCCCACAGCGGCCGGAAACGGCGAAGGCGGATTCATCAAACGTCTGTGGTCCAATCTGTTTGGCGGGACCAAGCCCGAGGAAGAACCTGTTCCCGAGGCGCAACCCAGAAAAGCCGCTCCCCGCAGCGACGGCGCCACCCGCCAGCAGGGCAGAGGCACGGGGCAACGCGGCGGCAGGCACGGCGCCGCAGGCACCCCGCGCCGCAGCGACAATCGCCGCCCAGCCAATAAAGAGGAAGGCGCGGCTTCCGGCTCAAATCGTAAGCGCTCCACCGGGCACAAACCTGCGGCACCGGCCATAGCGCCGCCAGCCGAGACGGCATCCGCCCCCGCCCCCACTCCCACCGTGCCTCAAGCCCCGGCAACGGAACCCAAGGACAATAAAGCAGGCGATGAGCGCGGCGAAGCCCAACAGCGAGACACTTCACAGCGGACCGGGCGTCGTCGGGGTCGCCGCGGCGGCAGCGGCCGTCGTCGCCGCGAGGAAGCGGCGCGTAGCGGTGGCGCCCGTCCGGCAGCAACCCTGAAGGCAATAATGCTGCGGCAGAGGCCTCGCCGTCTCAGACTCAGGATAGCGCTGCTGAGAATCGCAATAATTCAGAGCAACGCCCCACTGAGGTGACGAGCAGCGTCGAGACGGTGCAACGCCCGCTGTTCAACGGCGGCGAGGAGCGCTCGGCATCATCTCAGCAAATCCACAATAGCGAGGTCGCGGCGCCGGCAAAGCAGGAAGAGCGCACTGAGAGTGCGCCGCCCGCCAAGGAGACCGCGCAAACCACCTTTCCCTGGGAGCAAAATCGCGACAACCAGGACCGGGGCGGTACGACGGTTGAGCGGGTAATATCGTCGATCCACCGCGAAGCAGCCGAAACGACCGCCAAGGAAACCGCGGCAAGCAGCGGTCATTCCGGTGGCGCAGATGCGGCCCGCAACGGCGGCGAATCTTCAGGCGAAACCCATTACGATAGCGGGTCTTCGGACAAGACCAACAAGGTATAGAGGCGTCGGAAGGAAAACAGCATGAGGCAAAGCGGGTAACCCGCTTTGCCTTTTTTTAGCGGCTTATGGCCTCCTGGCGCAGCTGACGCAGCAAGCCTTCGGAAGCGATTTCCACCAGATCCAGCACTTGCTCAAAACCCGTCGGCCCGCCGTAATACGGATCGGGGACATCGCCGACCTTTAATTCCGGAGCGTATTCAAGGAATAAGCGCAGCTTGTGGCTATGCTCGGGTGGGCATATCGTACGCAGGGCACTCAAATTTTCCTGGTCCATGGCCAGGATATAATCAAACTTTTCGAAATCACTGGGTATCACTCGCCGCGCCCGCTGCGCGCTTATATCTATTCCACGCCGTAAGGCAACTGCCTGCGCCCGCGGGTCGGGGGCTTTACCGATATGATAGGCATGAGTCCCTGCGGAATCGATTTTGACGTCATTGATGAGACCGGTCTGTTCTATCAGACGTTTAAAAACTCCCTGAGCTGTCGGGGAACGGCAAATATTGCCCATGCACACAAATAAGATGCTTATTTTCTCCATCAAAAATAGACTCCTGACGATGGAATGAGGCCGTAAATATTACAGTAAAGAATCAATGATAGACGTTAATAAAAACGAATAGTTAAGGGAAGATTATGGTGGGATAGCCGCGCTATTTTAACAGTAAAGAAATCATGAATAAACTGCCCGGTCTGACATAAATCCAGCCACCCGGCCCGGTCTCTGAATTACATACATCTTCCAGTTGAGGGATACGTTCCAGCCCCCAGCGGAATCCGGCCGCCGGGGAGGAAAATGTGCGTTAGCGTACATACCAATGCGATAAAGAAGCAGACACTAGCCGTTCATGCCCGCATCCGGTGCGTGTCTGAGTGCAATCAATCTCCTGACTAGCCGGATGCTCGTTTCGAGTGCTTATCGGCAGATGCTCCATAGTATAGGTCTGCGGCATGGAGGTGGATTGAAAGGACTCAGAATGAAATCCGTTAGAACTTCTCTCGCGAAGACATCAACTAACGCCCCTACCGGCCTCGGAAAAGTAAGGGGCGGCGGTTTGCCAAGCGGCTGCGCCGTTCTTGCCGCATGAATCCCGGCGACCCGCCCACCGCAGCGGACGTGAGTGAGGAGTTATCCGCGCTGATCGCGACGCTGCACCGGACCGAGCAACGACTGGAAGAACTGACTGCGGGCGAAGTGGACACAGTGAGCGACCGCGACGGTCGCACGATCATGTTGCGGCGCGCCCAGGAGCAGTTGCGTAATACCGAGGCTGCCAAGCAGGCCGCCATCCTCAACGCCCTGCCCGCGCATATCGCCTTGCTCAATCCCCAGGGGATCATCATTTCGGTAAACGAGGCGTGGCTCCACTTTGGCCGTCCGCAAGCGACCCAAGGCCCGGGCTACAAGATCGGGGTCAACTACCTAGCGATTTGCGACAAGGCAAGTGGAGATGGCGCGTCCGAGGCAAAGCAGGTCGCCGCCGGCATTCGCGCGGTGCTGGATGGCAAGCAAAAGGCCTTTTCGCTCGAATATGCCTGTCATTCACCCACGGAACAGCACTGGTTCCTGATGATTGTGACACCGATGGCTGAAGACCGTCTGCATGGTGTCATCGTCATGCACTCAAACATCACCGAACGCAGGCTTAGCCGAGGAATCGCTGCGTCAGAGCGAGATTCGCTACGGTGAAATGTTCGATCAGGCAGTGATCGGGATAACTCTGATTTTAATCGACGGCACAATCCTGAAGGCCAATCCGGCGTTATGCACGATGTTCGGATATTCGGAGTCGGAATTGGTGCGGCGTAATTTCCTTGAATTGGTTCATCCCGATGACCAAACCATCAGCAAACAGGCGAAGCAAGATTTGCTGTCATCGGAACTTCAACATCCCAAGTCGGATTATGTGAATCGCCATATACGCAAAGACGGCACAGCTATGTGGGGGCACGTTACGATTGCGCTGGTTCGCGATGCAGAAGCGAAGCCGATTTATTTCGTAACCATGATAGAGGACATCACCGAACGCAAACTAACGGAGATAAGGCTCACATATCTCAGCCGCGTATATGCCATGCTGAGCGGTATCAATACATTGATCGTGCACACGAAGGATCGTGACGAACTATTTCAAGGGGCGTGCCGGATAGCAGTCGATGAAGGCGGCTTCCGTATGGCAATGCTATGCATCTCGAGATCGTCACGCGGCGGCGATCGTCCCGGTAGCCACGGTGGGCAAGGATAATGGGTTGCTGACCAGTATCAAAAACCTCCTGGCCTCGAATGAGGATGTATCAAACACCATGGTGGCGCGAGCGATCAGCGGGAAAAAAGCCATAGTCTCCAACGATTCGATAAACGATCCCCAGGTTTTATTCGGCAGACAATACGCCGAATCCGGGGTCCGCTCAGTGGCGGTATTGCCACTGATTGTCATGGGCGAAGCAGAAGGCGTAATCGCGCTTTACTCCAACGAATCGGAATTTTTCCATGAAGAGGAGTTGAAGCTGTTGACGGAATTGGCCGGCGACATCGCGTTCGCGATAGATCATCTCGACAAACAGGCGCGGCTTAAGTACCTCGCCTACTACGATGTGCTCACCGGTCTCGCCAACCGCACTCTATTTCTCGAACGGGTGGCACAGTACATGCGAAGCGCGGCTGCAGCCGGGCACCAGCTTGCCATAGGCCTGATGGACCTGGAGCGTTTCAAGAGCATCAACGACAGTCTCGGGCAGTCAAATGGCGACGCACTCCTGAGGCATGTGGCGGAGTGGCTGACGCAGAAAACCGGGGACGCCGGCTTGGTGGCGCGCATAGATGCCGACCATTTCGCTATCGTGCTGCCGGAAGTAAAGACAGACGGCAACTTGGTGAAGCTGGTCGAAGGCATGGTAGCTGCTTTTCTCGAGCATCCGTTCCACTTGAATGACGCCGTATTCCGCATCGGGATCAAGGCCGGCATCGCGCTATTCCCGGATGACGGTGACGCCGCCGCCGCCTTATTCATGAACGCCGAGGCCGCGCTTAAAATGGCCAAGGGAAGGGGTAATCGATATCTGTTTTACTCGCAGAAAATGACCGAGGAGATGGCCGATAAACTCAGCCTGGAAAACCGATTGCGCCAGGCGATCGACAACGAGGAATTCGTGCTTCATTACCAGCCCAAGGTCAACCTCGCGAGCGGCAAGGTCACCAGCGCCGAGGCGCTGATCCGCTGGAATAGCCCGAAGACAGGCCTGGTGCCACCGAACCGGTTCATCCCGTTACTGGAAGAAACCGGGCTGATATATGAAGTCGGCCGCTGGGTGCTGCACAAAGCGATCGAAGATTACCTGCGCTGGCGCACCGCCGGCCTGTCCGCCGTGCGCATCGCGGTGAACGTATCCCCGCTGCAACTGCGCAATATCAAGTTCATAGACGAGATCAAGGAGGTCATCGCCCTTGACCCGCATGCGGCGGCGGGGCTTGAGCTAGAGATTACCGAAAGCGTGATTATGGACGACGTCGAGCACAACATCATCAACCTGCGGGCAATCCGCGCCCTGGGCGTCACCATTGCCATCGATGACTTCGGCACCGGATTCTCTTCGCTCAGCTACCTCGCCTCGCTGCCGGTGGACACCTTGAAGATCGATCGCGCCTTCGTGATCGACATGACGGCCGGATCGCAGGGACTGTCGCTGGTATCAACCATCATCAACCTGGCCCATGCGCTGAAACTGAATGTGGTCGCCGAGGGCGTCGAGACCGAGGAGCAATTACGCCTGCTCCGCTTGCTGAACTGTGACGAAATACAGGGCTTCCTGTTCAGCAAACCGGTGCCGGCGAATACCTTCGAAAATAATTTCCTGACTCCGCTTCCGCCGAAGGAGGACTGATTATCACTCCAATGTGCGACAGCGTACAGAGGAATTCTCTGAGCCTAGACATACTTCAATGGCCGATAACGCAGTGACGCAAAGTATTGCGCGACCTACTCTCAAACTGAGGCAAGCGTGATAGAACGGATATCATACAAGCTTACTCGCTTCGCCTTGCTTGCTACGGCGCTGTATATCGGCAACGTTTGCGCCCGCGAGTCCGCGACATCGATGTTTTCGTTCAGCGGCTTCGGCACCCTGGGCGTGGTGCACTCAAGCGAGCGCCAGGCGGACTTTACCTCCAGCATTCTGAAGCCCAACGGCGCCGGCCACAGCCACGCCTGGAGCGCCGACGTCGATAGCCTGATCGGCGTGCAAGGCACCGCCGATTTCACGCCACGGTTGTCGGCGATCCTGCAAGTCATCGCGGAGCAGAATTACGATAACAGCTACCGGCCCCATGTGGAGTGGGCGAATATCCAGTATCAGTTCACGCCGAAGTTAAGTCTACGCGCCGGTCGAACCGTGCTGCCTACCTTTTTATTCTCAGATACCCGAAAAGTGGCTTATAGCTATCCATGGGTGCGTCCGCCTTTGGAGGTCTATCGTTTGGCTCCGGTCACCGCCAGCGATGGCGTGGACGCCACCTACCAAATGCATCTCGGTGACGTCACCAATGCTCTACAGGCTCACTTCGGTAAAAGCGAAAACGAGTTACCGGGCGGTCAGGGCGCTATCAAAGCGAGGCAGTCGTGGGGTCTGTCCTATACAGGCGAATACCGCGCCGCCACACTGCACTTAGGCTACGAATCATCACACTTCACTCTGAACGGCCTTAATCCGATTTTCGACGCCTTCAGACAATTCGGGCCGGAAGGCGTCGCCATTGCGGACAAATACGTTGCCGACAATAAATCCTTATCATTAATCACAATGGGTGCACGCTACGATCCCGGCCAGTGGTTCATGATGGGGGAATGGGGCCGTTTAGTTAGCCATTCCTTCGCTGGTAAAGCAACCGGCTGGTACCTGAGCGGCGGCTATCGGCTTGGCGAAGTTTACACCCTACCTCACCTACGGCCAGGCGAAGGCGGACACTCTCTCCGATCCCGGTTTGAATCTGTCCACCTTACCTCCTTCTCTGGTAGGCACTGCTGCCGGTCTCAATGCCGCCCTCAATCGCAGTCTTGAGCACGAAACCAGTTCAGAACACCCTGTCCATAGGCGGGCGCTGGGAAATGACGAGGAACACCGCATTCAAAGTGCAATACGATCACACCCGCATCGGCTCCGGCTCGAGCGGCGTATTGATCAATTTCCAGCCGGGGTACCAAACGGGCGGCACGGTCAACCTGTTCAGCGCATCGATTGATTTCGTATTTTGATGAGGCCAACCATGATCATAATAAGCCGCATCGGATCTATCATCATCGCACTGGCCCTGGCCTTGAGCTCAGGTCAGGCAGCGGCCGAGGTGGTCGCGGTCGTCTCAGCCAAGAACCCGGTGACCTCGCTGAGCAAGAACTACGTCGCGGATATTTTTCTCGGCAAGACCAGCAAGTTTCCCGACGGCAGTCGGGCCGTGCCGCTCGATCAGGCCGAAGGGTCGGCCGCGCGCGATGCGTTCTACCTCCAGTTCACCGGCAAATCCCCCGCGCAGGTCAAGATGTATTGGTCGAAGATGATCTTCACCGGCCGGGGCCAGCCGCCGCATGAAGTGCCGAACGGCGTCGAAATGAAGAAACATCTCGTTGAGAACCCGGATGAGATTGGCTACATCGAGCGGAAATTGCTTGACGGCACTGTGAAAATTATCAGCACTCAATGATGAGCGCAGCTTGGCTGCTAGCCATGGCCATTTGAGATATCGGAGTCCGACCATGCTGATCCGACACGTAGTCCCGCGAAAATACCTTGAACACCTATGTCACACAACTGACTCGCATCGCCCTGCTTGCTGATGGTGCTATACATCGGCGGCGCTTGCGCCCACGAGTCCGCGATCATCGATGTTCTCGTTCAGCGGCTTCGGCACCCTGGGCGTTGTCCACTCCAGCGAGAACCAGGCGGACTTTACCTCCAGCACTTTAAGCCTAACGGCGCCGGCCACAGCCACACCTGGAGCGCCGACGTCGACAGCCTGATTGCCGGGCAAGTTAACGCCAATCTCACGCCACAGCTGTCGGCGGTCCTGCAGGTCATCGCGGAGCAGAATTACGACAACAGCTACCGGCCACACGTGGAGTGGGCGAATATCAAGTATCAGGTCACGCCGGAATTCAGTGTCCGCGCCGGTCGCACCTTACTACCGACCTTTCTGTTTTCGGACACTCGTAAAGTGGCTTATGCCTATCCATGGGTGCGTCCGCCACTGGAGGTCTATCGCCAGGAGCCGATTACCGCCAGCGACGGTGTTGATGCCAGTTACCAGATACGCATCGGTGACATCATGAATATCCTGCGGGCTCGCTTACGGAAAAGGCGAAAACAAACGTACCGGCCGGCCGGCTCTATCAAATGGAAAACTGTGGGGCCTGTCCTATACAGGCGAATACAGCGCCGCTACCCTGCGCATAGGCTACGAATAAAGCCACATAACTCTGGATAGCCTCAAGCCGATCTTCGATGGGTTCAGGCAATTTGGGTCGGAGGGGTTTCGCGATTGCGAACAAGTACGAGGTGAACAACAAAGCCGTAGTCCCTCATCACCATGGGCGCACGCTACGATCCCGGCAAGTGGTTCATGATGGGCGAATGGGGTCATTTCGATACCCATTCGGTATTTGGCAAAGGAACCGGCTGGTACTGAGCGGCGGCTATCGGATTGGGGCATTTACGCCCTACCTCACCTACGCCCAGGCGAAGGCGGACAATCTCTCCGATCCCGGTTTGCCTTGGCCCGCCCCCCCCGCTGGCCGGATCCGCAATGCCTCAATGCCACCCTCAATTCGCTATTGAGCACGAAACCGGTTCAGAACACACTTTCCATCGGCGGACGCTGGGATTTCATGAGAAATGCCGCCCTCAAACTGCAATACGATCACACCCGTATCGGCACCGGTTCGAGCGGAGATTGATCAATACTCCAGCCGGGATATCAAACTGGGCGGCACGATCAACCTATTCAGCGCAGCGATTCAATTCGTATTCTAATAATATATCTCCCAACCGGATTGACACTCTGCTATGGCGCGGAGTCCGCTGGATGACAGCGTGAAATTACTGCCCATGCAATAATCCGGCAGGGCTCTGGAGGGATGTCCGCGCATCCTCAGATGTTCGTACTTGCATTCATATCAGAAGTAAATGACTGTACCCGCAGCAATTCGGCCATCTGATCCGCCGGCATGGGCTTGTTGAGATAAAAACCCTGGTATTCGTCGCAGGCGTTCTGGCGCAAATAGTCGGCCTGCTCCTTCGTTTCCACGCCCTGCGCCACGACGGTGAGGCTTAGCGTCCTGCCCATCGCAATAATGGCTTTGGTCAGGGCCTTGTTTTCGGAGATGCCGGTGACATCGCGAATGAAGGAACGGTCGATCTTGACGGAATCGATTGGGAATTGCTTGAGCGAGGAAAGTGAAGAATAGCCGATACCGAAATCGTCTATGGATATCCGGACGCCAAGGGACTTGATTCCGCGCAGTATCCCCAAGGTCGTTTCAACATCGTGTATCAATAGATCTTCGGAAATTTCCAGCTCCAGCTGATGCGCGTCCATGCCCGTGTCTGCGAGTATCGTCGTCAGGTCCGCCAGCAGATGTTCATCAGTAAACTGCCGCGCCGTCAGATTGACGGCCATGCTCAAGTTGGCCAGCCCCTGCTTCTTCCAGGCCACGCTTTGCATGCAGGCCGTTCGGAGCACCCATTTGCCGATCGGCACTATCAAGCCCATTTCCTCCGCGAGCGGAATGAATCGCATCGGGGCGACCTCTCCCAGGTCGGGATGCTGCCAGCGCAGCAACGCCTCCATGCCCGTGATATGGCCGCTGCGCGATATCCCGCTTGGCCTGGTAGTAAAGCTGAAATTGGCCTTTCTCCAGCGCATGCCGCAGGCCCGATTCCAGGTTAAGCCGCTCGAGTGAGCTGGTCTTCAATTTCTCGGAAAAGAACTGGAAATTATTCTTGCCTTCCACTTTCGCGTGGTACATCGCAATATCGGCGTTTTTGGTCAGGGTCTGCTCGTCCAGACCGTCTTGCGGGTAGAGACTGATCCCGATACTTGCCGTAATGCGGCATTCCTGACCGGCCAGGATAAATGGCCGGGCGAGGGAGGAGAGAATTTTCAGCGCTACGGTCGACACGTCTTTCTCCTCATTGACCTCGGGCAGCAGTGCGACGAACTCATCGCCGCCCAGCCGCGCAACGGTATCGCTGTCGCGCAGACAGGTCTTGATTCGCGCCGCGACTTCCTGCAGCAATTGGTCGCCGGTCTCGTGTCCGAGCGTGTCGTTGATATTTTTGAAATGATCCAGGTCGAGAAACATCACCGCCAGTCGCCGGTTGTAGCGAATCGCCTGATGAATACTTTGCACCAGCAGTTCGCTGAACAGGCTGCGATTAGGCAGCGACGTAAGGCCGTCATGATAAGCGAGGTATTTGACGCGCGCGGCGTGGGCGATTTGCTCTTCTACGGCACGCTGGCGGCTTATGGCCAGTTGCCAGCTCATGCGGCCCATTCCCACGGTAATCAGGCACAACACAATGCTGCCGGCGGTGGCACGCCACAGATAGACATGATCGCGGTGTCGAACTTGAGCCAGTTGCTCGTCCTCGGATAATCCGACGACCACGGCCAAGGGGAAGCCAAAGAGCTGGCCTGCGCTGGTATAACGCCGTACGCCATCCCAGGTGTTAGTGACAAGCGCGCTCCCGATTCCATGTTCTTCCGCGTCAGGCACTATCGTCTCGTAATCGACTCTTTTGCCGGATGAGAATGCTTCCCCACTGCGCAGGGCAAGGAATACGCCATCGGTGCCCAGGATGCCGAGCATACCGTGTTCGCCTAATTTCGAGATTTCATAGCCGCTGACGAAATAGGTCGCATCGATCTCGACAATTACCATACCGGCGTTTTTTCCGCCAGTTTCACCAAGCCTACGTCCAAAATACAGGTGCGTTTGTCCGTTAGCAGAGTCACGCCGCGGAGTGCCGATCGACATTATTTCTGTCTGTTCCGGGTAGTGGAACGAATTCAAATCGACGATCTCTGCCACCTCCTTGGAATCGTTGCTTGCTACGATTTTACCCTTATTGTCCACAATGCTGACTGCGAAAACTAGCGATGACGGCAGCAGATTCCTAGTTTTCAAGTTCGATAGCGTGTCTTTGACGCCCCAGACATCATACGCATATTTGACGATCTTCAGGGTCTGATCGATTTCTCGCAACGAGCGTATGACCTGCGCTTCATAAGTCTCGGTCAGTTCACGGCTCGAGGCAGCAGCAGTACGCTCTGCCAAGGTGCGTTCGTCTTTTATTAAGGTCAGGGTCATCCACCAAATAGCGACCAGCGCGAGTACGGTAATCGCCGGGTATAGGATGAGTGGTTCCGTTGCCTTGTTCAAGGAGCGCCTCAGCCTGGAGGAAGCTGGAACCTTAGTATCCTTCAATACAGCTTGAGAGTCGGGCGAGTCGCCCAGCTTAGGCTTATCCATTATTGCTTGTCCTCAATGAAGGCGGCGTAAGGTAATTCGTTTCGAAGGTTTCTACCGGCACCGGTTTACTGAACAGGAAGCCCTGCATTTCGTCGCAGTTCAGCAAGCGGAGTGTGCGCGATTGTTCCTCGGTCTCGACACCCTCCGCCACCACCTTAAGCTTCAGGGAATGCGCCAGATTAATTATCGTAGATACCAGCGACAGCCCTTGCGATCCGGCTGTCATGGCGATCACGAAGGCGCGATCGATCTTCAAGGTGTCCACCGGCAGCGTGGCGAGGTAGCTGAGCGAAGAGAATCCGGTGCCGAAGTCATCGATGGCAATGGTGACGCCCAGGGCGCGGATCGCGCTCAGGTTGATGATGTTGTTCTCGACATCGTGCATGATCACGCTTTCGGTAATCTCCAGCTCCAGCCCCGCCGCCGCATGAGGGTCAAGTGCGATGGCCTCCTTGATCTCGTCTATGAAGTTGATATTGCGCAGTTGCAGCGGGGAAACGTTCACCGCGATGCGCACGGCTGACAGACCGGCGGCACGCCAGCGCAGATAATCTTCGATCGCTTTGCGCAGCACCCAGCGACCGACTTTATGGATCAAACCGGTTTCTTCCAGTAGCGGGATGAAACAGTCCGGTGGCACCAGGCCGGTCTTCGGGCTATTCCAGCGGATCAGCGCCTCGACGCCGGTGATCTTGCCGCTCGTGAGATCGACCTTGGGCTGGTAATAGAGCACGAATTCCTCGTTGTCGAGCGCCTGGCGCAATTGATTTTCCAGACTGAGCTTTGCGACTGCCGACTCGGTCATATTCTGCGTGTAAAACAGATATCGATTACCGCCCACCTTGGCCTTGTTAAGCGCGGCCTCGGCGTAGCGGAACAAGGTAACGGCGTCGTCACCGTCATCCGGGAATAGCGCAATGCCGATCTTGATGCCGATACGAAACGCGGCTTCATCCAGCTTGAACGGATGCTCCAGAAAGTCGGCGAGTAAGTTCTCGACCAACTCCACCAGCTTGCCATCTGTTTCCAGTACCGGCAGCAGGATGGCAAAATGATCTGCATCCACGCGCGCCAACAAGTCAGAGTCTCCCATTCTGCGCGTCAACCACTCCGCTACCATTTTCAGGAGCATGTCGCCGGCCGACCGGCCTAGACTGTCGTTGATGTTTTTGAAGCGCTCCAGGTCGATCAGGGCTATAGCGAGTTGCTGCCCTGCGGCGGCCGCGCGGCGCATGTACTGCGCCGCCCGTTCGAGAAACAGGCTGCCGTTGGCGAGGCCGGTAAGCGCGTCGTAATAGGCGAGATAGTTGAGCCGTTCCTGTTTGTCGATATGATCGATTGCAAACGCGATGTCACCCGCCAGTTCAGACAATAGATTCAACTCTTCTTCATGGAAGAAGTCCTTCTCGTTTGCGTACAGCGAGAGCGCACCTACGGCTTCACCTGAGACAATCAGCGGCAAAATCACCATCGAGAAGACCCCGGCTTCGGCATATTGCTTACCAAAAGCAACCTGGGGGTCATTTTGCGAATCGTTGGAGACTATGGCTTTTTTCCCGCTGATCGCCCGCGCGACCATGGTGTTGGACACATCCTCGTTCGAAGCCAGAAGATTTTTGATGTTGGTCAGAAATCCCTCATCCTTACCCGCCGTGGCGATCGGGGTAATCCTCATAGTGCTCCGATCCAGGATGCTGATCATGGTCATGTGGAATCCGCCTAACTCCACCGCGACACGGCACGCCCCTTTGAACAGCTCGTCGCGATCCTTCACATGCACGATCAGCGTATTGATGCCGCTGAGTACCGCCTGTACGCGGTTGAGGTAGGCAATCCTTCTCTCTACTGCCTTGCGTTCGGTGATGTCACGGACGATGGTGACAATGTAAGGCTTATCGATGTTGATCATCTTCGAACTGATTTCTACGGGAAATGTCGAGCCGTCCTTACGCCGATGCTCGCCTTCGAATAGAGCCCCTTCTGATCTGCCCATCTGTGTAAGCACGTCTTTGCCGATGTCCGGTGTATATGTGGGATCAATATCGCTCACTTTCATGGTAAGCAACTCCTCCCGGCTGTAGCCCAAAGTGCGGCATTCCGTCTCATTTATGTCGGTGAACCTCAATGTGAGGGGATCGACAACTTCAATGGCATCGCTGGAATTATCGATGAGGGCTCGAAAGAGCTTGAGCGCTATTTCAGCCTGCTTGTGTACCGTGATATCGAAGATCACGCCGTCGATATAAATCGGCATGCCGTCCGGACCGAAAACCGGCTTGCCGTATTCCGCCATCCAGCGAATGGCGCCGCTCTTGTGCTTCAATCGGTACTCCACCGTGAATGGGCGATTCTCTACCAGCGCATGGCCGACCTCGGCTACCACGGAGGGTCGGTCCTCGTCCAAAATCAGCGGTTCAATCGAACAGATCTTGCCGCTTTGCAGTTCACCGGCCGTGTAGCCTATTACTTCCGGAGCCATCTCGTTTAAGAGCTCCATCCGGTTATCCTCGCGGACGAACACCCGGTAGACCAATCCCGGCAGATTCTGCGCCAGGGTCCGATAGGCAAGCTCGCTTTTACGCAGCTCGGCTTCCACCCGCTTGCGCTCGGAGATATCACGGAAATACCATATTCGCCCGTAATACTTGCCGTCCGCCCCGATGACGGGAGCGGAATATCGATCTATTATCCTGCCATCTTTAAGCAGTAATACCTCGTGGCTTTTGTCGGTCGGATGATCGTATAGATCTTGAACCCGGGCGACAAATGCTCCTGGATTCTTGACTTGGTCGGCAACTGCACGGAGTACGGGCGCATCCCGACGCGCGCTCACCATCTGCGCAGATAGCCGCCATAGATCAATGAAGCCTTGATTGTAGTGGATAATATTTTCGTTTTCGTCGACAACCAGGATGGCATCGAGCGACGTCTCCTGCTGCGTCAGGAGCATCGTGTTCTTGAATTTGAGTTCCTCCGCCGTTCTTCTCGTTTCGCTGATGTC
This sequence comes from uncultured Gammaproteobacteria bacterium, assembly GCA_963810615.1. Taxonomy (GTDB): domain Bacteria; phylum Pseudomonadota; class Gammaproteobacteria; order DRLM01; family DRLM01; genus JARRQJ01. Next base: position 580,330 of record CAWEOA010000007.1, read on the forward strand.
GCGGAAATACACCGCCAATCCCTGCTCGGAGGGGTAGGCGCGGACGCCGAACCACATTTTCAATGGCAGGTAATACTCCTCGAAATCCACGGCGTGCTTGTCCGCCGTCGCCTGACGGTATTCGCGCTCGAAGGTGGAGCCGATGGCATCGGGAAATTCCGTCCAGAGGTCTTTGCCGATGAGCTCCGCGCGAGTCCGGCCGAGCAGCCGCTCGGCCTCGCGATTGAGGAAGGTGAACCGCCATTCCCGGTCCACGGTGAAAAAGGCATCCGTGATGCTCTCGAGAGTCGTCGTCAGCCGCTCCGCCAACTGGAGTATCCGATCCTTGTCCTGTTGGCGCTTGGTGATGTCCTTGGCGACACCGGCGATACGCACGAGCTTGCCGGCGTCGTCGCGGACTGGAAAGGCTCGCGTCTGGATCCAGCGTATCGAGCCGTCAGGACGCACGATCCGGAAATCGACGTCATAATGCCCCACCGACCACCCTTCTTGAAATTTCCGGTAGGCCAATGCCCGGTCATCGGGGTGGATCGCCTCGCTCCACGATGTTGGATTCGCGTACAGGCTTTCGCAGCTTTGGCCCCAAATCTCTTCATAGGCCGGGCTGACGTACAGTATGCGGTCGCTGCTCGTCTCCCGGAGGAAGAATACGTCGCGGATGTTTTCCGCCATCTGCCGGAATTTCAACTCGGTGGCGCGCCGAGCTTTCTCGCTCTGCCGTTTTGCCGTGACATCCAGGTGCATGACGACGACGCCGTGCAGATGGTCCTCGGTCATAGGTGTCACCATCATCAGGAACCAGCGTTGCACCGTGGGTGAATGACAGGTGTATTCGAGCGAAAAGGTCTTTTGCTTGCCATCCAGCACCGCACGAATGCCGGCGGCGGCCTGTTTGGCCTCGGATGCGCCATCGCCTTTTGCCTTATCGCAGACTTCGAGGTAGTTGACGCCGATCTTGTCGCCCGGTCCTTGGATTCCATTCAGACGGCCGAATTGGAGCCACGCCTCGTTCACCGAGATGATGAGCCCCTGAGGATCGAGCAAGGCGATATTCGCGGGCAGGGCATTGAGGATGGCGGCCTGCTTGACGGCCTCTCTGTTACGCAACTGCTCCTGGGCATGCCGCAACATGATCGTGCGGCCGTCGCGGTCGGTCACCGTGTCCACTTCGCCCGCGGTCAGTTCTTCCAGTCGTTGCTCGGTCCGGTGCAGCGCCGCGATCAGCCCGGCGACCTCCTCACTCACATCCGCTGCGGATGGCGGGTCGCCGGGACTCATGCTGCAAGGATTTCCAGTCCCAAAGCCTGCATCACGACGCTCGTATGGCCGAGCGTGCCGACGATTCTTTGGACGGGGTCCGGCGTGATCTTGATCAGAGTCGGCGTCATAAAAATAGCCTCTGCCAGCGCGCGTTCCGGTTCCTTGAATACGTCCACGACTTCGATCGCGTACTGATCCGACAGATTCGCCTTGCAAATCTCGGTGAGGTTGGCGAATGCCTGAACGGAGTTCGGCGCATCGCCTGCAATGAACAGCCGGAAACTGTACTTCATGCGGCGCTTCATGACCGGCGTCCTTTGCGCTTCGGCATCTCCGTGACGGTCTCGCGCAAATCTTTAACCTTGGAATGGGTTCGTAGCGAATCCTGCTTGGGATTCCTCCGAAGACCCTAACAATATTGCCTTCTCGACCTGTTTCGCTATGAGTGCATCCTGGAGCATCTTCAATCGCAGCAGCAGCTCCGACTCCTCGCTTTCGAGCTTGGCGCGAATGCGTTCTACATTGAGTATCAGAGGCCTTTTGCTCCAACTGCACGGCGTGTTCCTTCTCCCAGCGCCGCGTGCCCATCATCACATCGCCGCCCGCGCTGTAGGTGTCGGCGAGCGACACGCCGGCATCGCTCAGGAGCAATTCGCGAAGCTGGTTCGAATGCGCCATGCCGCGGGACTTGATGATGGCCAAGCCCCGGTTGCGTTCTCCGTTCTGCACCAGATAGGTGAGATTGATCCAGGTATCCACCATGGTCGAAATCTGCAGCGGTGAGACGCCAATTGCCTGATCGGACATTTCGTCGAACAGACTGGTGCAGAGCAAGGTGATGCCGCTGCTCTTCGTCCATTCGATCAAGCGATCCATGATGAGTTTCATGGTCAGGTCATGGCCGGATCTTGGACCAGGCGGACACCGGGTCGATTATCACGTATTTGGCGTCTATGTTCCTCCACCATAGCCTTGATGCGCACCAGATAGGTCTCCGCGCTCGCCTGTGATGGAGCGGGCCGATGTCAATTACAAGCGCCCGTTTTTCAGGTGACGATCCAGCCGAATGCCTACCGAAGCGAGGTTGCGGACCACCTCATCGGAGATGGTATCAAAACAGACGAACAGGACCTTCTCGCGCGTTCCGGCAGGCCGCCTCCGCGAACAAGCCGCTCAAGGTCGTCTTGGCCGTGCCGGAGTAGCCGGTGATCAGCACGCTGGCGCCGCGGAAGTAGCCGCCGCCCAGCATGGTATCGAGGTGGTCTATGCCGGTGGAAACGCGCTCATTGGTCAATTTGATGTGCGTTTGATCTCTCGAGTGTTCACACTGGCGACCTGCCACTCCCTTATCGCTGATCAAGAACGGCGATTCATTTTCATCGAAGCTGGAGCCGCGAAACTTCTGTACGCGCAGAGTGCGTTTCGATACGTCTCTCGACCACGGTGTGCTTGAGGATGACGGAGCAGTCCACCATGAACTGCATGAAATTGAACGGCTGCTGACTGATGGAACTGTTCTCGTCACCCCTGGATTTCAAGGTGATGATGCCCGTCAGATTCGTGCGCCAATAACCAATGATGCAGCGGTAGACCTCGCGCCTCTGCGCCATGGCATCGGGCAGCAGTGCCAAAATCACATCGATGGCATCGAACACGATGCGCCGCGCCCCGATATTCCTTGATCTTGGCGTCCAGTACCGCCATCATAGCGCCGAGATCGAAATCCCCTGACAGGATAAGGTCGGCCAAGGGCTGGGCATCCAGGATGAACAATTTATTCTGCGCTAATTCCCCGATCTTCCAGCCGAAGCTTGCGGCATTGGTTATGATGCGATCCGCAGTTTCCTCAAACGCGACAAAGATGCCGGGCTCCTTGCACTCCTGTGCACCGTGCGTCAGAAACTGCAACGCGAATACGGTCTTGCCGGAACCCGGCCCGCCCGCCAGCAACGTGGTGCGGCCGCGCGGCAGGCCGCCGTCTGTTATTGCGTCGAAACCGTCTGATACCGGTAGGGACCTTGGTGGAATTTTTTACTTTTTTTACTAAGGATAATTTGGCTGATTTCATAGATTGATCCTTTAATCTTGTCTCCATGCAGAAGGTCTAGTCAACTCCGCAATCGCGATATGCGCTTGGAACGTGCAAGCGTTTCATCAGAACCTGGCGTGCGCGCAGACGCGTCCCTTGAACGGCCATTAATGGATAGTGTCCACTTATTTACTGAATTGGTATGTTCGGCTAACGCACATAATTTTCCGCCGCGGCCGCATTGGCGAGCGCCATTTTTCACCAATTCCGACGGGGCGTCCAAGCCCCGGTCGGTTGCGAACGGGGCACCGCCGTATCGGCCGGTAATACGCCGAAGCGCCCTGGCCGCATGTGCCCGCAGGTACTTATGGGGACATCCGCGGGCGGGCCTGGCTAGCGGTGAAATGAAATTATTTTGCCGTGTTTCAGGAGGGGTATTGTTTTATAAGGGCTAACATAGATCGCCCATGCAATCAAAATCTTATTTATCCGGCACCGCCTGAGAGCCATGGCCGTAAATTACCGTCGCAACTGTTGTCTGTTGCGATTAGGTCGATATACTTAAGCCATGGAAAAGCTCGATAAGCAATCTTTGCGCGTGGAGCACCTTCGCGACCTGATCGGACTGAAGGTGAAGCATCAAGCCTCACTGTGGGAGATCATCGAAGTCCTGGAAGACGGACCCACCTTGGTATTGAGGGATTGCGAGATGCACACCGTGATCCAGGCAGATCAGCACGGCGAAGCGCACCGCCGCGTCCCGTCCACAACCACCATCCCCCTCTTCGACCGGGACGGCAACGAGTTGAATCCCGCCTTGCTCGATCTGGATCTGATGGACCTGACTTAAGCGCCGGGTGCCCGGCCCCTCAATATACTCTCCACCCGCAACAAATCTTCTTCCGTATCCACGCCGGCCTCCGGTTCCACCGCGGCATGGGCGACGTGAATTCGATAGCCGTACCATAAGGCGCGCAACTGTTCCAAGGATTCCAGTTGCTCCAGGTGGCAGGCCGGACGATCCACGTACTCGGTCAAAAATCCGCAACGATAGGCATACAAGCCTATATGACGAAAATAGTCGGCATTAGCGTCCAACTGCGGCGGGGTGGCGCCGAAACGCTCCCGGTCCCATGGGATGGGCGCCCGGCTAAAATATAAGGCGAACCCGCCTTGATCCATCACCAGCTTGACCACGTTGGGATCGAACAAGTGCGCGGCCCGGGTCAAGGGCGCGCAGAGGGTGGCGATACTCGCCTGGGGATGGGCAGCCAGATCTTCCGCCACCTGGCGGATCAGCGACGGCGGCAGCAGCGGTTCATCCCCCTGCAGATTGACCACGATAGTGTCCGCCGCGTAATCCCGCTGCCTCGCCACCTCGGAGAGCCGCTCGGTTCCCGAGCGATGCTGCGGCGAGGTCATGCATACCTGGGCGCCGAATTGCGCCGCCGCGTCGCGAATCCGCTCGTCGTCGGTAGCAATCAGCACTTCATCCGCACCGCTGTCCATGGCGCGTTCGTAGACGTGCTGGATCATGGGTTTGCCGGCCAGCAGGCGCAGCGGTTTACCCGGCAGGCGGGTCGCGGCGTAGCGCGCCGGAATGACCACCTTGAAATACGTCACTCCACTTCCTCGTCGGCGGGCAATTCCCGCGCCTCTTCTTCCAGCATGATGGGGATATCGTCGCGAATGGGATAGGCCAGGCGATCCCCTTTGCATATCAGCTCATTGGCGCTTTTGCGGTAGAAGAGCGGACCCTTGCAGATCGGGCACACAAGAATATCGAGCAGCTTCTTATCCATGACATCTTCCTTTTGCTTCGTTGCGGCATGCATGGCGGCGGCGCGCTGCATCCGGCGCACAATTGTACCTCACTTCACTGCTGTCCCATTTACATTATTCGACATGGATGTAACTGTTAGTTGAGATGCGCTTTTTTAATGGTGACGGTTATTCCGGGCATGAAATACCCAGTTAAAATGTTCCTTCTCCCTTCGGGGAGAGCGAAGCGAGGGGGGCGCAGCCGTCAGGATGAGGGGGATAAATAATCAAAGCGTTAGCTTTTTAAATCCCCTCACCCCAACCCTCTCCCGGTGGGAGAGGGAGTATGGGATAGCAGTGACCGCACTTGAATTATTCCACGCTGTACGGCGTCATGATATTCACGATCAGGCGCTGCAGGCGCTGTTGACAGTCGCCGTCGATCCGGGCGCTCACCGGGACATACCAATGCAGCGGTCCGGCAAATCCCCGGCACTTCACCGCATCCTTTTCGGTCATGATCACCGGCAGATCATCGTCGAAATGCAGATCCGCGGCCTGAAAGCGGTGGTGGTCGGGGAAGGGATGTTCCACCACCGTCAAGCCCTGGCCGCGCAAGTGGGCGAAGAACCGCCCGGGATTGCCGATGCCCGCCACGCCGTGGACGGTGCTCCCCCGCCACTCGCCGAGGTCGCGCTCGCGCAGGGGGCCGACCAATGACTGCGCCACACTGCCGGACAGCTGCATGCCGCATTCGCTGGACGTGGCTGCGCCGTTGAGCACGATGAGATCCACGCTGCGCAGACGGGCCGCCGTCTCGCGCAAGGGCCCCGCCGGCAGGCAGCGGCCGTTGCCCAGGCGGCGCTCGCCGTCGATGACCACGATTTCCGCGTCGCGGCGCAAGGCGTAGTGCTGCAGGCCGTCGTCGCAAACCACCACATCGCACCCGTAGTCCTTGATCAGGCGGCGCGCCGCCGCCGCGCGCTGCGGCGCCACCACCACCGGACAGGCGGCGCGGCGGGCGATCAACACCGGCTCATCACCCACCCTGGCGGGATCGCTGTCGGCGCTGACCGTCTGCGGCCAGGTTTCGGCGTTGCCGCCGTAGCCGCGGCTCACCACGCCCGGATCATATCCCTCCGCGCGCAAGGCCTCCACCAGCCAGATCACCAGTGGCGTCTTGCCGGTGCCGCCCACCGTAATATTGCCGACCACGATCACCGGCACCGGCAATTTATGACTGCGCAGCACGCCGCTTTTGTAGGCGAAACGCCGCACGGAGACCAATATGCGAAACAATGCGCTCAACGGCAGCAGCGCGATGCTCAATGGATGGGAGCCGTACCACAGTGAAGTGAGGCGCACGCGGAAACCTTTTAATAAGCCATCATCTATCCCAACCGCCACTCAAGCATGGTGAATGAACGGAGAGGATGGGGCGCCGTCCGCTGCGGCGGGTCCGCGAAATTGCATATGATGAAGACCGGCATAATGGCCGTTCCTGGCCAGGAGTTCGTCATGACGGCCCTGCTCGACGATGCGTCCCCGGTCCAGCACCACGATTTGATCCGCGTTTTCGATGGTGGACAGGCGGTGGGCGATGACCAGGGTGGTGCGGTGGCGCATCACCTCGGCCAGGGCCGCCTGGATATGCCGTTCCGACTCGGTATCCAGTGCCGAGGTCGCTTCGTCCAATATCAACACCGGGGCATTCTTGAGCAAGGCGCGGGCAATCGCCAGGCGTTGGCGCTGGCCGCCGGACAGCAGCACGCCGTTCTCCCCCACCATGGTATTCAAACCGTCCGGCAGTTTAGCGATGAACTCCATGGCATGGGCCGCCTCGGCGGCGCGTACGATCTCCGTTTCGCTGATATTACCTAAGGTGCCATAGGCAATGTTATTGGCGATAGTATCGTTGAACAGCACCACATCCTGGCCGACCCAGGCGATCTGTTCGCGCAGATTGCTCAGGCGCAGTTCGCGGATATCCTGATCGTCCAAAAAGATTCCGCCGTCGCTGACCTCATAAAAACGCGGCAACAGGCTCACCAGCGTCGATTTACCGCTGCCGGAACGGCCCACCAGCGCAACGCTCTGGCCGGCGGCGACGCTGAGATTGATATCGTGCAGCACCTCGCCCTTGCTCGTATCGTAGGCGAATGTCACGTTGCGAAACGCCACATTACCGCGGCTGCGCTCGATAGCCTTGGTGCCCTTATCCGGTTCGGCGTCATCATCCAACAGGCCGAAGATGCTTTCCGCGGCGGCCACGCCGCGCTGCACCATGGGCATCACCGACGTCAGGCGTTTGATGGACGGCATCAGCAGCATCATGGCCACCACGAAGGACATGAAACTGCCTACGGTGACGGACGCCAATACCGACGGCAGCGTCGCGAGATAGATGATCCCCGCCAGGGTGCAGGCGGCGATGAGTTCGACGATACCGACGCCGGCGGCGCTCACCGCCGCCATTCTCATATTGAGCTTGCGATTGGTGTTGTTGATGTGTTCGAAACGCCGCGCTTCGTAAGACTCGCCGCCGAAGATCTTGACCACGCGATGCCCGGTGATCGCCTCTTCGCTCACCGCGGTGACGTCGGCCATGGAATGCTGGATACGGCCGCTGATGCTGCGGAATCTTTTGTTGACCGAGCCCAGGAGGTAGGCGATGGGCGGTCCCGCCACGATAAAGATCACGGTGAGCAGCCAGTTGATATAGGCCATCCATATCAGCAGACCGATGATGCTGAAGCCGTCCTTCACCACATTGGCCAAGGCGTTGGTGGCGGCTTGATTGACCTGCTCCACGTCGAAGATCAGCTTGGAGAGCAATTCTCCCGAGGCCGTCCTGTCGTAAAAGCGCGTCGGCAGGCACAGCAATTTGGCGAACATGGCGCGGCGCAATTCCATGATCACTTCACGACCCACCCAGCTCATGCAATAGGTGGAAACGAAGTTCGCCACCCCGCGCGCCAGAAACAGGCCGATGATCAGCAACGGCACCAGGCGAATGACCTCGGGATCCTTGGCGACGAAACTGCCGTCGATCATGGGCTTCATCAAGGCGGCGAATCCGGTGTTGGTGGCGGCATACACCAGCATGGCCAGCACCGATAATGCAAAGGCCTTCCAATGCGGGAGGCTGTAGCGCAGCAGACGCGTATAGATGACCCGCGTCGCCTGGGAGTGGCTATTCGCCATGGGCTTAATGCTTACCTTCCGTCGTGTTCTTGGTCGCGATCGATAGATGTACCAGGCCGACCTGGCGTGCCGCATCCATGGCGGTCACCACCGCCTGATGCGGGGTCTGGCCGTCGGCACTGATGGTCAGCGGCGGATGTTCCCGTTTGCCGATGACAATCTGCAAGGCCTTCTTCAAGGTCTCGACCTGGGTATTCACCACCCGCTTGCCGTTGACGTAAAAATTGCCGTGGACATCGATGGTCAGGTCGATGGGTTTATCCTGACTTTCCTGTTTCTGTTGTTGCGCGGCCGTGGGCAGATCGATGCGGATCTGGGATTGGTCCTTGAAGGTGGTGGATACCATAAAAAAGATCAGCAGCATGAACACCACGTCGATCAGCGGGGTCAGGTCGATGGCGGGACTCTCGCGGCGGAATTTGCGCAGGTTCATCGCGCTTGTCCCTCAAGGGCGGTTTGTTCCCGCTCGCCATGGAGGATCTCCACCATCTTGAGGGCCTCCTGCTCCATGGTGGATACCAGTTCATCCACCTTGCGCTGAAAGTAGCGATGCGCGATCAGGCTGGGAATGGCGACGGTCAAACCGGCCACGGTGGTGATCAAGGCCTCGGAGATGCCGCCGGCCAATACCGCTGGATTGCCGACCCCGGAACTGGTGATGTTGGAAAAGATGCTGATCATACCGAGTACCGTGCCGTACAAACCCAGCAGAGGGGTAACCGCGGCGATGGAACCCAGGGTGTTGAGATAGCGCTCCAGCTCCAGCACCACATGACGGCCCGCCTCTTCGATGCTCTCCTTCATTATCTCGCGGCTGTGCTCGCGGTTCATCAGTCCCGCCGCCAGCACCTGTCCCAGGGGCGAAGCGGCCCGCAACGCCGATATGCGCGCTACATCGAGATGTCCGCTCTTCGCCCACTGCCAGATCTGCGTGACCAATTGCCGAGGACAGATGCGTTGCCGGCGCAATGACCAGATACGCTCTACGATGATGGCTATCGCCGCTACCGAGCAGATAATGATCGGCAGCATGACCCAGCCGCCTTCCCGCACTAACTCAAACACGCGATTCCGTTCCTTTCCGACACCGGGTGCCGCATTCAGCCAAGCCTGTCATCATACTTGATTAGCCTAGCGGCCAAAAGCATACTCCTCACACAATTAAGGACTATTCCAATAGTGGCGCGCCTGTTGGCGAAAGGTGTCGGGCCGCAGCGACGCCGCTGAACCGAGCCGGAAAGTGATGGCGCCGCTGTGCGCCGAATCCAGGAGCCGTGCCCCCTCCGCCGCATAGCGGCTCACCACCGCCGGCTTGGGAAAACCGTAGCGATTGTGATAACCCACCGCGAACAGGGCGTAAGCGGGATCGACGGCCCGCAAAAACGCCGCCGTCGAAGAGGTATTGCTGCCGTGATGCGGCGCGACCAGGATGTCGCTGGGCAGTTGCGCATCTTGTTTGTCCAGCAGGAGACGTTCACTGCGTTGTTCGATGTCACCCGGTAACAGCAGGGTCTGGCGCGCGGTTTGCACCCGCAACACGCAGGAGGCGTCGTTGCCGCGATAAGGTTGATCGGCGAGCGGATAGATGATTTCGAAGCTGACGCCGTCCCATTGCCAGCGTTGCCCCGCCTGACAGGATTCCACCCGGCCCTGCGGCCAATGGATCTTGTCGGGTACGCTGGTGAGGAGTCGCTGCACCGCGGTTTGCTGCAACACCGCCGCGGCGCCGCCGCGATGATCCATATCACCGTGGCTGACGATCAAGGTATCGATGCGGTGAATGCCGTAGTGGCGTAAAAAAGGCACGACGACTGCGCTTCCCGCATTAAAGCGCTCGCCGCTGGCGGGTCCGGTATCGAATACCAGGACATGCCCCGCTGTCTCCACCACCGCCGCCAGTCCTTGCCCGACGTCCAGCAAGGTGAACCACGCTTCTCCCGGCCCCGGCCGGGCGGGATTCACCAACACCATGGGTGTCAGTAATACGCAGCCCAGCCAGCGCCCCGGTATTCCCCGCGGCGCCAGCAACCAGAGTATCCCCAACAGGGCCGGCGCATAGGCCCATGCCGGCGGTTCCGGCTGTAGCCATTGCGCCATGCCGCTGTGTGTCAAGCCCTGCAATAGCGGCCAGAGCCAGCCCATGGCACCGTCCGCCAGGCTGAGCAACACAGCGCCCACTGCCGGCATCGGCAATAACAACACGCTGCCGAGCAAGGTCAGCGGCACCACCACCAGGGTCACCCATGGGACGGCGATGAGATTGGCCACGGGCGCGACTAAAGAAACGCGTTGAAACAGGATCAGCATCAGCGGCATCAATCCCAGGGCGATCAAGACTTGCACGCGCCCCCACCGCCACCACAGACCTCGCGGCGCGAGCCGTTGTCCCATGCCGTAGAAAATTACCGCCACCGCTGCAAACGACAGCCAAAATCCCGCCTCCAGCACGCTGAGGGGATCCCATAGCAACACCAGTATCAGCGCCCATGCCAATAGATGACTGGGGCGGATTTTTCGTCCCGGCAGCATACTGCCCAACACCACCGTCACCATGATGAGGCTGCGTTGGGTGGGGATGGAGAAACCCGCCAAGGCCGCATAAGCCAGCGCGGCGCTTATCCCCGCGATCGCGGCGAGCTTGGGCGCGGGCCAGCGCAGGCATAGACGCGGGAACCGTGACCATAAGGCCCGCATGAGAAAAAAGGCGATAGCGGCGACGATCCCCACATGCAGGCCCGAAATGGCCACCAGGTGATTGGTGCCGGTGGCGGTCAAGGTCCGCCACTGCGCGGGACTGATCGCTTCACGATCACCGATGGCCAGGGCGCGAATAATGCCGGCGAATTCGCGCTCATCCAGGGCGGCGGCGATGTGCTGAGCCAGGTCTTGGCGCAGACGATTGATGGGCTGATCCCAGGCGCGGCTGAGTATTAAACGATTGTCCTCCTTGTCGCGCACATAACCGGTGGCGCGGATGCGGTGGCGGAACAGCCAGGCCTCATAATCAAAGCCGCCCGGATTACGCAGGCCATGGGGACGCTTCAGGCGCACATGCAAACGCCAGCGGTCGCCGACATGCAAAACCGCATCGGGGTAGTACCAGTTCAATGCGATGCGGCCGGGATTGGGTATGGCGCGATCGCCCTGATAGCATTTCGCCACCTCGAATTCAAAATGGGCGCGCCGTGCATCCCGTTCCGGCAGGGAGGCAATCATGCCTTCCACCACCACATCCCGGCCTTCCAGCGCCACGGGCAATTGTCGCTGCAAGACCAGCGCGGCACTCAACCATGCCCACAAAAACCCTAGGGATACTATGAAGATCAAGCGCAGCGGCCGGTAACGCCACGCCGCCATCGCCAGCGGCAGGGACAGCAGTCCCCACCACGGATCGGGCAAGGCCGGCAGCAGTTGCAAGAGACCGATCCCCGCCAGCAGCGCCAGGGCGCTTAGGGGGATGCTGCAACGCACCGGGAAACCGGGCATAATGGACGGTCACCATTGTTGCCCACGCAGGTTGTCGCTGTGCCGAAACGGATCATCAAACGCTATCTCCCTGATCCTCACAAGGTCCGCGACCACAAACATCTGCAGTTCTTCGGACAACTCCTCCATGATCCCAATCTCTGGCACCTCAACCGGCGCTCGGTCGCGGGGGCCTTTTCCGTGGGTTTGTTCTCCGCCTTCGTCCCGGTCCCCTTCCAAATGGTCCTGGGTGCGGCGGGGGCCATCATCTGGCGTGTCAATCTGCCGTTGTCGGTGGGTCTGGTGTGGCTCACCAATCCCGTGACCATGCCCCCGGTCTTTTATTTTGCCTACAAACTCGGCACATGGATACTCGGAACCTCACTTCATAAAGGCCTCACCTTCCAGGTATCCTTACAGTGGCTAATGGGCGAATTGACGGTGATCTGGCAGCCCTTTCTGCTGGGCTGCTTCGTCCTGGGCACGGCGAGCGCCGTACTGGGCAACATGACGATTCGCCTGATGTGGCGCCTGCACGTGGTTCGCTATCTGAGACGCAAACGGCTCAAGCGCCAGCAGAGCATGGCGTCCTAATCCACAAGACACCTATCCCTGCAATATTCCCTGTTCCAGATGCAGGGTGCGGTCGAGGCGCTGCGCCAGGCGGGGATCGTGGGTCACCACCACGAAACTGGTGCCCATATCGCGATTCAGCTCCAGCATCAAATCATAGACCTGATCGGCGGTCTTATAATCCAGGTTACCGGTCGGTTCGTCGGCCAACACGCAGCGCGGTTCGGTGACCAGCGCCCGCGCCACCGCCGCCCGCTGCCGTTCGCCGCCGGACAGTTCACCGGGCTTGTGCTTGAGGCGATGCCCCAGCCCCACCCTCTCCAACAGAGGTTGCGCCTTGTGTGTGGCGGCCTTGGGACTCAGGCCGCGGATCAACAAGGGCATGCACACGTTTTCCAAGGCGCTGAATTCCGGCAGGAGATGATGGAATTGATACACGAAACCCAGGGCGCGGTTGCGCAGACGGCCCCGGTCGACATCGCTGAGCTCGGCCATGTTGGAGCCGCCTACCCACACCTCGCCCTGCGTCGGCTTATCCAGCCCGCCCAGCAGATGCAGCAGAGTGCTTTTGCCTGAACCGGAGGCACCGACGATGGCGAGGCGCTCCCCCGCCGCCACATCCAGATTGATGTCCTTGAGGACTTCCACCGTCGCCGGACCCTCGGTATAGATCTTGGCAAGATGGCGGCAATGAATCACCGGCTGTTCCGTGATGGGCTTATTCATAGCGCAACGCCTCGGCCGGCTGGGTGCGCGCCGCCCGCCATGCCGGGTAGAGGGTCGCCACCAGGCTCAATACCAGCGATACCCCACAGATCCTGATCACGTCGGGCCACTGCAGGTCCGAGGGCAGTTCACTGATGTAGTAGACGTCCGCGGAGAGAAACTCCACGTGGAACAGATGCTCGATGATGGGCACGATGGTTTCCACATTGAGCGCCAGCAATACCCCGGCGATACCGCCCAGCAAGGTACCCACGATGCCGATCACCGATCCCTGCACGATGAAGATGGTCATGATGGAGCGCGGCGTGGCGCCGAGGGTGCGCAATACCGCGATGTCGGCTTCCTTGTCGCGGACCATCATCACCAGGGTGGAGACGATATTGAAGGCCGCCACCGCCACGATCAACAGCAGGATCACGAACATCACGGTCTTTTCCATCTGCACCGCCCGGAAAAAATTCACGTGCTGCTGCGTCCAGTCGCTGACTATGTAGCCGGGCGGCAGGTTTTTGGATATGTCACGGGCGATGGCCGGTGCGCGCAACAGATCATCCAGCTTTAAACGAATGCCGCTGACCCCGTCGCCGAGGCGAAACAAGGTGGCCGCATCCTGCAGATCCAGCACCGCCAGACCGTTGTCGTATTCATACATGCCGACCTCGAAGATCCCCACCACGGTGAAGCGTTTCAGCCGCGGCAATATCCCCGCCGGCGTCACCGTCGCCTGCGGCGTAACCAAGGTCACCTTGTCTCCCACCCAGGCCCCAAGGTGCAAGGCCAGGTCCTTACCCAGTACGATGCCGAACCCGCCTGGATGCAGATCATCCAGTGAACCTGCGACCATCTTGGCGCCGATATCCGAGACCTCGCTTTCCTCGCCGGGCAGCACACCGCGGATCAAGCTGCCGCTGACGCCCTGAGTCCCGCTGAGCATCCCTTCCCCGTCGATGTACGGCGCGGCGCCCACGACGTGGGGCTGTTTCACCAAAGTAGTCCGCAGCGCGGGCCAGTCGCGCAATCTGCCGTCAGGCTCGCTGACCGTGGCATGGGAGACCACGCCCAGGATGCGGTTACGCAATTCCTGCTCGAAACCGTTCATCACCGACAACACGGTGATCAGGGCCATCACGCCCAGGATGATGCCCAGCATGGAGGTCAGCGCGATAAATGAAATGAAATGATTGCGGCGTTTGGCCCGCGTATAGCGCAGTCCGATGAAAAGTTCGAGCGGTTTAAACATGGGCGGGAATTAAACCACAAAATACGCGCAGGGTCTTTACCCAGTTACACCCCGGGAATCGGGATTGACATCTGCTGCAACAATGGACTCGGCTCAAGCACCTCCCCACCGGCACCAAATCTACACCCAGGTGTTCTTCATATTATCGGCTTCCGGGGCAACTGCGCATTACCTAAGGAAGGCTGATTAATTCTTTTGACGTCATTCCGGCGAATAACCTCAAGAGCATAAATACCGTAAAGTGCACAAGTACCCTAAAGGGCATATAAGCCGGAATCCAGACCTCCCCAAAATAACGTTACTGGATTCCGGGTCTCCGCTACGCTACGCCCGGAATGACAAATTAATTAGAGTTTTCCTAAGAACCGGGATAGTTTTTTTGTTATGGCGGCGGCACGCAGGGAGCGGCGCATCCGGCACGGGATACATCAAAACTCTGTTGCTTATACTGCGGCCGAGGTCTTGGCGCCGGCTATCGTTGCATCGTTGGCGGCGACCGGCGCGGTCGTCGTGGTGGAAGTATCCCCGCTAGGCAGGGTGCTCGTGCCGGTATCAGCAGGCGCCGTTGTCACATCCGTCGGCGGGGTGGCTGCCGCAGTCGCGCTACCGCCGTCAAGCGCGGGAGCGGAAGCCTGATTGCCGTTCGCGACCGGCGGCAGTTGCAGGTTCAAGCCGTAGGCGGCAAAGGTCTGCTTCAGGGCCAGGTGCAATGAATAATCCGTCAATTGCGAATTGTCGAAATTCAAGCTGCTCGCTTGAGACAGGGCGGCATTGACATCGCCGCCAAAAAATCCGGCGGCCAGTTGATTGACCTGCCCCGCCAGATCCTGAACCGCCTGCAATTCATTGGCATTGAGATCGCCTTGCACACTGATCGTCACCCGATTGCTGGTAAAGGCCTGGATATCGGTGCTGCTAAGCTGGGCACTGCCATTGCCGGCCTGAATGTTTTGTATGCTTGCTCCGCTCTTCGAGGCGAAGCTGAGGGTGACGGTGTCGCCTTCCTGGGTATGGATCTGCAGTTCACCCTTGGCGTTGGAAATCAGTTTGGCGCCCATCGCCGTTACGCTGCCGCCGCCTTGTACCGAATCTGAATTAGCCAGGAAGGCGGAGTACAGCGATTGCAATTGATCATTGATCTGAGAGATGGCTGTATCGAGTGACGCAGAGCCGCCGGCGTTATTGCCGGCCGGCAATGCCTGGGCCGTTTGCTGAATGGCGGCGCCGGCCGCATCGTTCACCGCGGCGACCGCAACCGTCGGCGGCGTGCCATTCAATGAATTCAAGGCGGAACTTACGGCACCGGCGAGATCGTTGCCGGCTTGTTCATCGGCCGTGGCACCCGCGACCGAGACGCCGGTTTGATGCAATTCGAAGTGCTGGCTCAGGGCTATTCGGATCTGATTCACCACCGCCTGCTTGATCGATCCTTGTGATGCACCACCGCCGATAGCGGAACTGTCGTGTGACTGAGTCGCTGAGGAACGGTCGTGATGTCCGGAATGCTCCGAGCGCTGCGAATGGTGGGTGTGGTGTGAATGTCCGGGGCGGGACCAGGAAATATGGCCATCCGTGTTGTGAGCGCCTAGTGACAGACCGTGCATATCCGCCTCCTTCCCTGAATTTGGCCACCGCGAGCGCGGCGGCAGCTGTTGTTATGCAGCGTATCGGGAAGGCATGTGAGAACTTTAGTAACAACGAGCTCACACTTGGCCGAATAATATTTATGTCAGGCTGATTTAGCCTCCCTAGAAATGATCTGGCGATGGTAATTAAGTAAGCACTTTATTACGGTGACGCGACTTGCCGTGTTGCCGCTGCCTGAAAAACGCCGGCAAGATTAATAACGTACCGAACAGGCCTAAGGACCCGCCGCCACCGCTGCCGCTGGCATTAGCAGCACTAGTCGAACTCACCACGGTATTTCCAAGATAACGTTGGGCGTAGACGCCATTCCAGGACTTATCCTGCGCATAGCTTTGCCAGGCCACGACCGATGCGCTGTCGGAATTCATTGCCACTGCCGGTAAGGCTTGGTCCTTCGCGATCGTGGTATTGACCTGGAATTCACCGCCCAGCGTCGCGCCATTCGCATCATAGCGCCGTGCGAAGATGCCCTTAAGGTTACCGTCCTGGCCTAGGCTTTCCCAAGCTATGGTAAAAGCGCCCGCATTCATCGCCACCGCCGGTGCGGTCTGTTCGCTTGCGGTCGTAGTATTCACCGGGAATTCGCCGCCCAGCGCCGTACCGATCACGTCATAGCGCTGTGCGTAAATGCCATAACCATCACCATCCTGAGTCAGGCTCTGCCAGGCCACGACAAAACCGTCCGCGCTCATCGCCACCGCCGGTGTAGTCTGCTCGTTTAACGTCGTGGTATTGACCGCGAATTCGCTTTTCAGTACCGCGCCCGCCGCATCATAGAGCTGGGCGTAGATGCCGTTACCATCGCCGTCCTGGGCGGCACTTTGCCAGCTTACGACAAAATCGCCCGCCGTATTCATCGCAAGCGCAACTGCGGCCTGGTCGTTCGCGATGGTGGTGTTGACCCTGAAATCCGACCCGCTGGCGACACCGTCGGCGGCAAAGCGCCGCGCGAAGATGTCCTCATCGCCATTAATCTCATCGAAATTCTCCCACGCCACGACATAATTACCCGACCCATCCACGGCTACCGCCGGTTTGGTCGAGAACGTCAAGCTGGAAACGGGTGTACTGGTCACTTCCTGATCATTGCCAAGTGCCGTGCCGGCCGCGTCGAAGCGCCGGCTGTAGACGTGCAAGTTGCCGTCCTGGTCCATGCTTTCCCACACCACCACGAAAGCGCCCGTGGCATTCATTGCCACTCTGGGCAATTGGTCATCCTCGCCTATGACGGTGTTGACCTGGAATTCACCGCCCTGGGCCGCGCCCGCCGCATTGTAGCGCTGCGCGTAAATCCCGGAAAAATCGCCGGGCGCCTGAATAGAGCTTTCCCACACCACGACAAAACTACCGGCTTCATTGATGGCCACCGCAGGGTTCTGCTGGTCGGCCAGCGTATAGGTATTGACTTGAAATTCGCTCCCGGCAGGATCACCCACCGCGGCGAATACCGCCGTGCTAGATACGCTCAGCGCCAGTGAAATCACCAGCAACGCCGGGCGTCTATAAAAAGATAACATTGGGGTCATCATTAGGCTTTCGAGAGAACCCCGCCTCACCAGGCACTGATGAATCCTGGCAAGGCGGGATTGTCATGCTAGCTTCACTTTAAATCAGGCTTAGGTGTTTGTTTCGCAGCTACCGTCTTCGCTGTCGCCGCTGCCGCCGCTCGCACAGGAATCCGCGCCGTTACCGCCCGACTCGGAATCATGGCCGAGGCCGCCGTCGAGCGAGTCATCGCCGTCACCACCATCCAGGGTGTCATCACCGGAGCCGCCCGACAGCGTATCATTGCCGGCATCGCCCGATTCATTATCACTGCCGGGACCACCTTCCAGCGTATCATCACCGTTACCGCCAGATAAGGTATCGTTATGAGGGCCGCCGTCCAGAATGTCATTGCCGTCGTCGCCCGACAGGGTGTCATTGCCTGAATTGCCGTCCAGAGTGTCGTCACCGTTACCGCCCGATTCCTGATCGTCGCCGGGACCGCCTATGAGATTATCATCACCGTCATCGCCGGCCAACGTGTCGTCACCGGAGCTGCCGTTTAACACATCATTACCGGCACCGCCCGTTAGATTGTCATTGCCCGAGCCGCCCAATACGATATCATCGTCATCACCACCGTCCAGGCTGTCATCGCCGAGGCTGCCTCTCAGTAGATCAAATCCCGCCTGACCTGCCAGTTGATCATTACCCAGACCGCCATCCATATAATCGTCGCCGTTGCCGCCATCGAGAATGTCGTCATCGGCGGCGCCGTACAGGCGATCATTACCGTCATCACCGGCGAGGGTATCCATGCCGGCGTTACCGTATTCCCTGTCGTTACCGGCACCACCATGGATATCATCGTCACCTTTACCCCCGACGATCTTGTCATCGCCGTCATCGCCTTGGATGATATCGTTACCGTTGCCGCCTATGACCAGGTCATTGCCGGCCCCGGCCAGGACGACATCGTTACCGTCACCCGCAATGATGCGGTCGTTGCCGTCATCACCGCAGATCACGTCGTCGCCGTCTTTACCAAGAATCAAATCGTTTCCGCCTAGACCATTGATCACATCGGGACCGTTGGTGCCGACGATTCTGTCGTTGCCGGCGGTGCCGTAAATGGTCACCGGCAGACCATTGCAGGTGTCGGGGTTACCCGGATCCGCGACGGCATGGGTTGACATCAGCGCACCGAATACCCCGGCAATCGCGTAGGATAATTTCTTCTTCATGAATCCCACTTTCATTCCTACATCCTCCTAATTGTTATCATTAAAATTAAAAACAAAGGAAACACCTGCAATACACGAAGCTCGAATCTAGCTAGCGACGATTAATTCAACATTAATTTAATGTTAATTAGGCGCTTAGAATATTTCTAAGCCAGCAGCGATAATACCCCCGTAAGATGCCGTGCTTCTCTGCGACGATTATCTTGACAATCTCACTAGAAGCCTGTCTGGCGACAGCGGACCAGAAGATCGTGGAGAAATGCGTGCCGCGATTAACAGGGCTTTTAATATTCTATTAAGCACCATACCGTTAGGATTTAAAAAAGTAACAGAGGAAAGATTTGGATGAGCCCCGTGACCATTATGAGCCTTCTCAAACGGGCCGTGACCCCATTCCTCGCGCTTTCCTTGGCCATCGCCCTGCTGGCGCTTTATGAAAGCAAGATAACCACGCATGAACTCGAACGGGAACTAGCGGCTACGGCACCGGGTTACGCCATCGCCGGCAAAGATGCATCTCCTGCCAACGCAGAACATCTACGTGGCGCAACCTCCGATCATGCTGCAGCACCGACTAATGAGCATCTATCCGACGTCACTATCGTAATCTTGGATAGCGGCAAGGCGCTTCCCCTCGCCTTTAAGTTGGGCAAGCACTACATCAAAATGCCGGGGCCGTCCTCCTGGCCGTCAGTCGGTAAGCAGGATGCGGCGAACGCTGACAAAGGCCGATATCTCGCGGCCATCATCGATACGGCCGACGTGTTGCGTGCCAACGGCCACAACGCAAATGATGCATTCGATCTCATGGTCGGTGGCACCGAACTCAACGCAGGCAATACCTTCCGCATTAAGGGAAATCATCAATCGTTCTTAGCCGAAGACGACAACCAGCCTGCCGTGGAATACCACACGCAGGCGGGAGAACAAGGCATCTGGCGTTCGCTGCAGTTCAAGAACATCGTCTTGAGTCATGCCCAGGTGCCTTCCCTGGAGGATCATCTGGTATTGCCGCAAGACGCAACGGTCGCGAATCGGCCGGCCGCTGTTCACGAGGCGCCGTTTAGCGCGCAACCGGCTATAGCTGCCAAACCGATGAATGCAGTCAATACCGCCCTGGTCACACCACTCGAAGATGCTACTCCCGAGTCCACGCGCAAATACGTAGAAGCGCTGGACAGTCAGGACCCCGCGGTTCGCGCGGATGCCATTCAAAGCCTGATCGTAAACGGCTATCGTGAGGCGGCACCTAACACTGACAGCAATGCCACGATGGAATCCATCATCTCGAAATCCTTGTTGGATAATAATCCCAGCGTTCGCGCCACGACCCTGGAAGCACTGGACGCCTATGATGGAAACCTGCCCCAGGCGACGCTCAGCCACATGGCCCTCAACGACAGTAATCCCGGATTGCGGGTTCAAGCGTTGGATTTGCTGGTGGAGCGCTTCGGCCAACAGGCGGCGGCCACATTGAAAGAGGCCAGTCATGATTCCGACCCACGCGTGAGCCGCATGGCCGATCAGATGCTCATCGAATTCGCGAATCAGTCACAACCCTGAACCTCACTGTCTACGAGTAATAACGGCCTTGCTGATCGTCACACGTCCGCCGAAGGGCAGCGCCGTGCCAGGCAACATGCCTCGCAACGCGGCCGCGGCCGACAGAAATCCTTGGCGTGGCGCACGATGAGGGCGTGAAACTCGTTGTACAGCGCCACCGAGTCGCGTTTGCCGCGGGTCTCGCCTTGCAGACGCGTTTCGACATGCTCGCGCAAGTGTTCATATGGCTCGTCACCCGCCGCCAGTTGCAGGCGTGACAGCAGGCGCCGCGTATAGGCATCGATGACGAAGATGGGACGGTGGAAGGCATAGAGCAGGATGTCGTCCGCGGTTTCGGGACCGACCCCGTTGATGCCCAGCAACTCCTGCCGCAGGACAGCGGTATCCATTCGCCGCAGTTTCTTCTCGCCGCCGCGCGCTACGTACCAGGCGCAAAAATTGCGCAGGCGTTCGGCCTTGACGTTGAAATAGCCCGCGGGGCGTATCCAGGCCGCCACGCGCCCTTGCGGCGTGCGTAAAATCACTTCCGCGTCCATGGCCTGCTCCGCATGCAGATTGGCGATGGCCTTTTCCACATTGATCCACGCGGTGTTTTGCGTCAACACCGCACCGACCATAACCTCGAACGAGGTGCGCGCCGGCCACCAGTGTTGCGGGCCGTAGCACGCCAACAGCAGGTCGTGCAGCTTGAGGAGCGTCATGAACGCTTGGCGCTGGACCTGCGACGCGGTGAAAAGGATTTTCCGGGGGCGGTGGAGCGGCGAGACATGGGTCTGCTCATGGGTTTAGGCTTAGGTGGTTTCTCGATCTTGGCCATTCCCGCCGCGATCAACAAGTCATTCACTGCAGCCTCGTCCAATTCGCGATGCCGTCCGGGCAACAGACCCTTGGGCAGCGCCACCGGTCCGTAACGCACGCGCATCAGACGACTCACCGTCACGCCCTGGGATTCCCATAGGCGCCGCACCTCGCGGTTGCGTCCTTCGCGGACGATGACGTGATACCAATGATTGCTGCCCTGGCCGCCGGCATCGACGACGGCATCGAAGCGGGCGGGACCGTCCTCCAAGCTCACACCGTCGCGCAGACGGCGCAACATGGCATCGTCCACCTCGCCCAGCACCCGCACCGCGTACTCGCGCTCCATGCCGCCGGAAGGATGCATGAGGCGATGGGCCAGCTCGCCGTCGTTGGTGAACAGCAAGAGTCCCAGCGTGGTGTAATCGAGACGGCCGACCGCCACCCAGCGTCCGGCAACGCGCGGCAGACGATCGAACACCGTGGCGCGGCCTTCGGGGTCGGCGCGGGTGCAGACTTCGCCGCTGGGCTTGTTATAGATCAACACCCGCGGTAGCGGCGCGACCGCTGTTTCCCAAATCACCGCCTTGCCGTCGATGCATACCACATCGCCCGGCGCCACGGCGGCACCGATGTTCGCCGTTTGGCCGTTTACGGTAATGCGTCCGGCGCGTATCCATTCTTCGATGGCGCGCCGCGAACCGCAACCCGCCTGCGCCAGACGTTTGTGCAAGCGTTGTGCTGCTTCAGTCATAGGGGGATCATCAATGTACGGTATGAAGAGCGCCGCTCTCTTCCGCGTCGGAGCGGGTTTCCACGGCGGGTTCATGCTCTTCCGTGTCCGCCTCCGTCGCCGAGACTTCGCCGGCCATGGGCGGAAGAAGGTCCGCCAGGTCGCTGGCGATCATCTCCAGGCTCCGAATCTCCGCAAGGGACGGCAAGTCTCCCAGGCTCTTGAGGTTGAAATAATCCAGGAATTCGCGGGTGGTACCGAACAGGGCCGGCTTGCCGGGGACTTCGCGGTGGCCCACCACACGTATCCATTCCCGTTCCTGCAGGGTCTTGATGATGTTGCTGCTGACCGTGACGCCGCGGATATCTTCGATCTCGGCGCGGGTGATGGGTTGGCGATAGGCGATCAGCACCAGGGTCTCCAGCAAGGCGCGGGAATAACGGGGTGTGCGTTCCTCATACAGGCGCGATACCCACGGCGCCAGCTCCCTTTTCACCTGTAAGCGGAAACCGCTGCTCACTTCCTTGAGTTCGATGCCGCGCTCGGCGCAATCCTCACTCAAAGACGCTAAGGCCTCGCGCACCTCCGCGGCCTCGGGACCCGCTTCCTCGGGAAACAAGGCGCGCAGGCGCTCCACGCTCAGGGGCTCACCGGCCGCCAGCATGGCGGCCTCAAGAATATTCTTCAACTGCTGCGGGTTCACTGACATGCTGTGGCGCTCTTACATAAATGGGACCATAGGGTTCCGTTTGTACAATTTCGATAAGTGACTCTTTGATCAATTCCAGGACGGCGAGAAAGGTCACCACCACCCCGAGCTTGCCTTCCTCGGCCTTGAACAAACTGGGAAACGAGGTAAATTTTTCCGTCGTCACCGCGCTCAACACATTGGACATGCGCTCGCGTACCGACAGCGGCTCCATGTGCACATGATGATTGGAAAACATCTCGGCACGGAGTAATACGTCCTTCAGCGCCAGCAACAACTCCTGCAGGGCCACCGCCGGCTGCGGACGCGGCCCGCCGCGCGGCGGCGCATCGAGTTTCACGGTGAAGGTATCGCGCTCCATGCGCGGCAAGGCATCCAGATCCTCGGCGGCCTTTTTGAAGCGCTCGTATTCCTGCAGGCGACGGATCAATTCGGCGCGTGGATCCTCCTCTTCGCCCTCCTCGGTCTTGGGGCGCGGCAGCAGCATGCGTGACTTGATCTCGGTGAGCATGGCGGCCATCACCAGATATTCCGCCGCCAACTCCAGGCGCAGGCCCTTCATCACTTCGACATAGGCCATGTACTGGTGGGTGATTTCGGCGACGGGGATATCGAGGATATCCAGGTTCTGGCGGCGAATCAGGTAAAGCAGCAAATCCAAGGGCCCTTCGAAGGCATCGAGAAATACCTCCAGGGCATCCGGTGGGATATAGAGATCCTTGGGCATCTCCGTCAGGGGCGTACCCCGCACCATGGCCAGAGGCAGCTCGGGTAATTCCACGACAGGTGCTTCTGTAATGACGTTCGACATGGATTAAGGCTTCACACTCTCAATATCGCTTGCGTAGTCCCATGACCTCACGGACTTCGTCCAAGGTCTCCTGCGCCACATCCCGTGCCGCTTCGCAGCCTTCTTCGACGATGTTGCGCACCAGGTTGTAATTCTCCACGATCTCCAGGGCGCGCTCACGGATAGGGGCCTGCTCCGCCAGCACCGCATCGATCACGTGCTGTTTGCATTCCAGGCAACCGATGCCGGCGCTGGTGCAGCCTTTCCGCACCCAGGCCTTCACCTCGTCCGGAGAGTATACCTCGTGAAACTGCCATACCGGACATTTATCCGGGTCGCCGGGATCGGTGCGCCGCACCCGCGCGGGATCGGTGGGCATGGTCTTCAATTTCTGAATCACCGCCTCGGGTTCTTCACGCAGGGAGATGGTATTGCCGTAGGACTTGGACATCTTCTGGCCGTCCAATCCCGGCATCTTGGCCATCTGCGTCAATAAGGGGTGCGGTTCGGGCAGGATCGCCTTGCTGATGCCTTCGAGATAACCGAACAGGCGCTCGCGGTCGCCCAGGGTGATATTCTGCTGGGTCAACAGGAATGCCCGCGCGGTCTCCAACGCTTCATGGTCACCCATTTCCTGAAATTTACGCCTTAATTCCCTATAAAGCTTTGCATTCTTCTTCCCCATCTTGGCGATGGCGGCCTCCGCCTTTTCGGCGAAGTCCGGTTCACTGCCATAGAGGTGGTTAAAGCGCCGCGCCACCTCGCGGGCCATTTCGATATGCACCACCTGATCCTCACCCACCGGCACCAGGCCGGCTCTATAGATGAGGATGTCCGCCGCCTGCAGCAAGGGATAACCGAGAAAGCCGTAGGTGGCCAGATCCTTCTCCTTGAGCTTTTCCTGCTGATCCTTGTAGGTGGGCACCCGTTCCAGCCAACCCAGCGGGGTCATCATGGACAGCAACAGATGCAGCTCGGCATGCTCCGGCACCCGCGACTGGATGAAGATCTTGGCGTTCTTGGGATTGATGCCCACCGCCAACCAATCGATGATCATCTCCCAGCTACTCTTCTCGATGTCTCCGGGTTTTTCGTAATCGGTGGTCAGCGCATGCCAGTCGGCGACAAAGAAAAAGCATTCGTACTCGTGCTGCAGGCGCAGCCAGTTTTTCAAGACGCCGTGATAATGCCCGAGGTGCAGGCGCCCGGTAGGACGCATGCCGGAGAGCACCCGTTGTGGTTGATTAGGAATAATACTCATATATTTTAAATATCATGAAGTTGATTAATATATCTCAGCCATTATCTTATTATTTTAGCGGCGCTGTTACAGGCCGAACATGCGGTAGATCATGTTTTGCACCATCGCGACCGGCGGCCACATGATTTTGCCCAGAATACCGGACACCATCAGCAATAACAAAATGATCAGGCCGTATTGTTCGATGCGGCCGAATTTCCAGGCCAGCGGGTCCGGTAGGAATCCGGCCACCACCCGACTGCCGTCCAGGGGGGGAACGGGTAACAGGTTAAGCACCATGAGAATGACATTGATAGTGATGCCCGCCCCGCCCATATAGGTCAGGGGCAATGCCAGATTCACGAGGCTGTTAGGCAAGAGCAGCGCCAATTTCATGATCAGCGCCCAGATGCAGGCCATGATCAGATTGGCCAGCGGTCCCGCCGCCGCCACCAGGGCCATATCCCGTTTGGGGTGATGGAGATTATCCGCCGCAATGGGGACCGGTTTGGCCCAGCCGAAGATCACGCCGCCGGCCAGGATCAGAACCAAGGGCACCAGCACCGTGCCGATGGGATCGATGTGCTTGAGGGGATTGAGGGTGAGTCGCCCCAGCATCATGGCGGTAGGATCCCCCAGCTGTTTCGCCACCCAGCCGTGGGCCACTTCATGAACGGTTATCGCGAATAGTACCGGCAGCGCCCATACCGCTACCTGCTGAATAAGATTAAGCTGCTGCATCGGCGAAGTATAACCTGATTGTTCCTGCCTGAGTTAACCGAAAAAATTCAAAGGGCTTAGGCGTCAAACACATCGACGTCTCCCTTGCCGACTCTTAATACATTGGGTGCGCCCTCGGTCAAGTCCACCACCGTGGTGAAATCAAAGCCGCAATAACCACCGTCGACGATGATATCCACCCAATCGCCGAGGAGATCACGCATCTCATAGGGATCGGTGGGCGGCAGTTCCTCGCCGGGCATCACCAGCGTCGAACTCATAATGGGTTCGTTCAGCTCGGCAAGTATAGCCTGGGCAATGACGTTGTCCGGTACCCGCAAACCTACGGTCTTGCGCTTGGGGTGCTGCAGCCGCCGCGGTACCTGGCGGGTGGCCGGCAGAATGAAGGTATAAGGTCCGGGCGTGCACGCCTTCAACAGCCGGTAGGTGGCGTTGTCCACCATGGCATACACGGCGATCTCCGACAGATCACGGCAGACCAGGGAAAAATTATGGGTGTCATCCAAACGCCGAATCTGGCGGATACGATCCAGGGCGTCTTTTTCACCGGTATGACACCCCAGCGCATAGCTGGAGTCGGTCGGATAGACCACGATGCCGCCCGCTTTGAGGCACTCCACCACCTGCGCAATCAAGCGCGCTTGGGGATCCTCCGGATGAATAGCGATCAGGCGAGACATAAACGGCCCATTCTGCAGGGAGACCTCAGGGAAAGCAAAATTTCTATTGGGGAATCGGTGCGGTTGGACGGGGACGCACATCCCACCCCGTCCATACCGGAATACATCCCGCCGGCAAGCCCGGCAGGCTGCCCAATTCATTACGGGACTGCCCCGGGCCGTGGTAATCCGATCCCACCGATGCCAGCAGTTCGTAACGTTGAGCGTAATTGGCCAGCGCCGGCGTGGCGCCGTGGGGATGGCTGCCCGAGATCACCTCCAGGCCCACGCCGCCCACCTCTTTAAACTCGGATAACAAATCGCGAAACCGGCTGGCACTGAGTGAATAGCGCGCCGGATGAGCGATGACCGCCTGCCCGCCCGCGGCACGGATCCAGTCCACGGCGTCGCCCAGGGAGGCCCATTTACCGGGCACATAGCCGGGCTTGCCCCGCTTCAAATATTTGTCGAAGGCATTCTGCACATCCTTGGCGAGGCCTTGTGCCACCAAAAAACGGGCGAAATGGGTGCGGCCGATACTGGGACCCTGGGCCAGGGCCCGCGCACCCTCATAGACGCCCGCTATGCCCCTTTTTTCCAGGCGCCGACCGATCTCTTCGGCGCGCCACACCCGAAATTCCCGCAAACCCGCCAGACCCTGCTGTAATGCGGCGTTGTGGGGATCGATGCCCAATCCGACGATGTGCAGCAGCTGATGTACCCAGGTCACTGAGATTTCCACACCGGATACCAGGGTCACCCCTGTCTCCCCCGCGGCCAGTTCAGCCTCCGCCAGGCCGGTGGTGGCATCGTGGTCCGTCAAGGCCAGCACATCCACCCCCTGCGCCGCCGCGTGGCGTATCAGCTCGGTGGGAGACACGGTCCCATCGGAGGCGGTGGAATGACTATGGAGATCGTAACGCAACATCCGCTTACCCATCCGGTTTATCTGAGCGCGTACAAACAATTCCGTGTATGATACGGGATTTTTGCGACCGCTGCGCAGCGTCGACACAAAGCCATGAAATTATTATTCGATTTCTTCCCGATTTTCATATTCTTTATCGTCTACAAGATATACGGTATCTTCGTCGCCACCGCTGCCTTGATGGTCAGCGCCGTGGTACAGGTCGGTTGGTCCTGGTTCCGTCATCGCCGCGTCGACACCTTGTACTGGGTTACCCTGGGCTTGACCCTGGTGCTGGGCGGCGCAACACTATGGCTGCAGGATGAAACCTTCATCAAGTGGAAACCTACGGTGGTAAACTGGCTGTTCGCCGCGGCATTCCTCATCAGCCAATACGTAGGTTCAAAACCCATCCTGCAACGGATGATGTCCGCCAATATCAGCCTGCCGAATCCGATCTGGGCGCGTCTCAACTGGAGTTGGATCATCTTTTTCACGGTGATCGGCGCGATCAATCTTTACGTGGCGTTTTCGGGACATTTCACCGACGATCAGTGGGTGGACTTTAAATTGTTCGGGATGATGGGATTGACCATAATCTTTGTCATCGGCCAGGCATTTTACCTGAGCCGTCATATCAAGCCCGAGCCGGATCAAGACACGCAACAAGGTAAGTAATCATGCTTTACATCATCATCGGTGAAGACTGCAAAGACAGTTTAAGCAAACGAGCGGCGAACCGACCGGCGCATCTCCAGCGCCTGCACGACCTGCGGGACCAGGGACGATTGATACTGGCGGGTCCGATGCCGGCCGTCGACGCCGTGGACCCGGGTCCGGCCGGCTTCACCGGCAGCGTGATCGTCGCGGAATTTCCCTCCCTGGCGGACGCGCAAAGTTGGGCGGACGCTGAACCGTATTTGATTGGCGGGGTCTACACCCAGGTCAGCGTAAGACCTTTCAAGAAGGTTTTACCATGATGTCACCAAGCGAGCGTATGGTGCGCATGCGGGAACGGCTGACGGCGAAGTTGCTGCCGCTGCAACTGGACATCAGCGACGATAGCCACCTGCACGTCGGTCATGCCGGGGCGCGCGGCGGCGCCGGACATTTTACCGTACACGTCGTCGCGCAGGCCTTCGCCGATAAGACGCTCATCGAGCGTCATCGTATGATTTATGATTTGTTACAGGATATGATGCACAGCGAAATACACGCCTTGAGCATTCAGGCCCGCAGCCCCGATGAGCTTCAAGCCCCTTAAACCCACGTCAACATAAGGACCCATTCATGATCGATAAACGTTTTATCCCAGTCGTTGCGGCGTTTGCCGGGATAGCCTCAATGTTTTTATCCCTGAACATCGCACAGGCGGCGGACAATAAGCAGGAAGGCGGCGACAAACCCCTGGTCAGCATCAACGGCACGGTACTCACCACCAAGGACCTGGACGCCTTCATCCAGGCCATGTCGTCGTCACGCGGACAGCCCATGCCCCGCCAGGAGGCATTGAACACCCTGATCGATCGCGAGCTCCTCTATCAGGAAGCCCTGGCCAAGGGCATCGATAAGAAGCCCGAAGTCGTGCAAGAGCTGAACGATCAACGCCGCTCCATGCTGGCCAATGTGGCGATCACGGAAATGTTGCAGGCCCAGCCCGCCACCGAGCAAGAATTACACAAGGTCTATAAGGAACGCATCCTGGACAAGAAGCTCACCGAATATAAGGCGCGCCACATCCTGGTGAAGACCGAGGGCGAAGCCAAGGATATCATCGCCCAGTTGGACAAAGGCGGCGACTTCAGCGCGCTGGCCAAGGCAAAATCCATAGACACCGGCTCCGGAGCCAAAGGCGGCGAACTGGGCTGGTTCAGCCCCACTCAAATGGTGCCGGAATTCTCCAAGGCCGCGGCCGCGCTGCAAAAGGGCAAATACACCAAAACCCCGGTTAAAAGCCAGTTCGGCTGGCACGTCATCCAGCTGGAGGACAGCCGTCCGGTCAAGCCGCCCACCTTCGATGAACTCAAGCCGCGCCTCGAAGGCGTGGTGCAAAGCGAGCACGTCAGCGCATACGTAGGCACCCTGCGGGCCAAGGCCAAGATCGAAAACAAATAACGGGATTACAATCTAAGATCGCTTGAATCGGTAAACCTCAACCCCTCGCGTTTCAATAAAGCGCGAGGGGTTTTTTATTTCCCATCCCCAAGCAACTTCAGGAATTGCCCCTCGTCGAGCACGCTCACATTTAAACTGCGGGCCTTGTCCAATTTGGATCCCGGTTCGTCACCGGCCACCACATAATCGGTCTTCGCCGAGACACTGCCGGTCACTTTCGCTCCCAGAGCCTGCAAGCGCAGCTTCGCTTCGTCGCGAGTCATGGCGGCCATTGTGCCGGTCAACACAAAGGTCTTGCCCGCCAAAGGTGAGGATACGATACGGCGCTCTATCTTGGGCCAGTGTACGTCGATTTCTTTATCTACCAGCCTCGCGATAACTTCGCGGTTATGAGGTTCATCAAAAAAAGCAACGATCTGCTTCGCTACTACCGGCCCGATATCGGGAACTGCCTGTAAAGTTTCTAAGTCAGCTTCTTCAATACCCTCTAAGTCACCAAAATGATTGGCAAGGGCCTGCGCTGTAGCCTCGCCTACTTCACGTATCCCCAAGGCATACAGGAAACGCGGCAGCGTGCTCGACTTACTCTTCTGCAAGGCATCCAAGAGGTTCTGCGCTGACTTTTCGCCCATACGTTCCAGGCCCGAGAGCTGCTCCAGTTTCAAATGGTAGAGATCAGCAATGTTATTGACCAAATCTTTCTCTACCAACTGATCGACCAACTTTTCACCAAGTCCCTCGATATCCATGGCACGCCGCGACGCGAAATGGCGTATCGCCTCCTTGCGCTGCGCCGCGCAATACAAGCCGCCGCTGCAACGCGCCGCCGCCTCGCCCTCCACCCTTACCACCTCTGACCTGCATATGGGACAATGCCTGGGGAGATGAAAGACCTTGGTGTTCTGCGGGCGCTGTTCCTTCACTACGCTCACCACTTCGGGAATCACATCGCCGGCACGGCGGATGATCACCGTGTCGCCGACCCGCACGTCCTTGCGATGCACCTCATCCTCGTTATGCAGGGTGGCGTTGGAAACCGTGACACCGCCTACCATCACCGGGTCGAGACGCGCCACCGGCGTCAAGGCGCCGGTACGACCGACCTGCACATCGATGCCCAGCACCTGAGTCAGCGCCTCCTCGGCCGGAAATTTATGGGCTACCGCCCAGCGCGGGGCGCGCGCCACGAAACCCAGTTGGCGCTGTTGGCCCAGACTGTCTACCTTGTACACCACTCCGTCGATCTCGTAACCCAGCACCGCGCGCTTGGCGGCCATTTTGGAGAAATAGTCCAAACAACCCTCAGTACCCGTCACCAAAGACCTTTCGGGCGATACCCGCAACCCCCAGTCCTGAAGTTGTTCCAAGATAGTGCTGTGATATTCAGCCAGGCTGCCGCCTTCCACATGGCCCACGCCGTAACAACAGATTTCCAAAGGACGTTGCGCGGTGATGCGCGAATCCAACTGGCGGAGGCTGCCGGCCGCGGCATTGCGCGGATTGGCGAAGATCTTTTCGCCCTTTTGCTCCTGCCGTTCATTCAATTCGCGGAAACCTTTTTTAGTCATATAGACTTCGCTGCGGACTTCCAAGGTTTGGGGATACCCTTTGCCCCGCAAGCGCAATGGCACGCTGGCGATGGTGCGTACGTTCTGGGTGATGTCCTCACCGGTATAACCATCGCCGCGGGTGGCCGCTTTCGTCAGTGCACCGTTAACGTACAGCACGCTCACAGCCAGACCATCCAATTTGGGCTCGGTGGCATAACGCACCTCTTCCTTCTTGAGACCTTCGCGCACCCGGCGGTCGAAGGCGCGCACCTCATCCTCGGAAAAGGCGTTGTCCAGAGACAGCATGGGAACGACATGCTTGACCTCGCCGAACGCGGTGAGCGGCGCCGCGCCCACCCGTTGGGTCGGCGAATCAGATATGATCAACGCGGGGTGATCGTGTTCCAGTTGCTGGAGTTCGCGGAACAGCTTGTCGAACTCGGCATCGGGAATCTCCGGGTCATCGAGCACGTAGTAACGATAATTGTGGTAATCGATCCGTTCGCGCAAGGCCGCGGCGCGCTGCGCGAGCTGTTTCGGAACAGAATCTTCGTGCTTTGTCTTGCTCATGAAGGGATATAATAAAATAGTGAATTATGGGGAATATTAGCAACTAATCCAGGCTGAGGCGACTAAACAACCTCTCCGGTTAACAACCCGCCGTGCACTCGGCAAGCTTGACTTTAAGGAACACAATGGATCCACAATCCGTCATAGACTTCTGGTTTCGCGAGATCGAACCACGCCAATGGTTCGCCAAGGACAGCACATTCGACCGTCTCATTACGCAACGTTTCAAGAGCCTTTATGACAGCGCGCTGAAATGCGAGTTATTCCCGTGGCGCGACACTGCGGAAGGCCGGCTGGCGGAGATCATCGTACTGGATCAATTCTCGCGCAACATACATCGCGACTCGTCCCTCGCCTTTGCCGCCGACCCGCTGGCCTTAGTCTTGAGCCAGGAAGCGGTACGGGTCCAAGCCCAGCGCGAGCTGACGCCCCAGCAAAAATGCTTTCTCTACATGCCGCACATGCACAGCGAATCGCCGCTGATTCATGAGCAGGCGGCGAAACTGTTCAGCGAGCCGGGATTGGAAAAAAATCTGGAATTTGAAATGAAACACAAGGCCATCATCGACCGCTTCGGCCGCTACCCGCATCGCAATGCGGTGCTGGGGCGCATCTCGACGCCGGAGGAAACAGCGTTTCTAAAAACCCCCGGCTCGTCGTTTTAATGCGTGCCACCGGACAGTTTCGACGTCGCAAGCGCATTGGCGACGCTCTGGCGAATACGTTTTGATTGTTCGGTGCGCAACAACTGCTTTAGGACCGGCTTGTTCGTTGGGTATTTATCCAGGTTCTCACCTAGAAAGCGCGCTATATTGTAGCGGGTATTCTCGTCTTGCTCCTTACCCACCGCGTCCCTCATTGTTGCCATCGCGGCAGGAGTCGGCTCCGTCCAGGACACAAGAGACTCCGCAATCGCGCCGCGAACCTCGCTGTTGCTTTCCTGCTTGAATTGGGACATCAACACGCCGGCGGACCGATCCGTTGCGCCGATCATCCCTAACGACAGGGCCGCGGCGCGACGAATCGCAGGTGCTGAATCGCTCAAGAGCGGTGTGATGTCATCGGAGAGCGTGGCGTCGTGCGTATTGCCCAGCGCAAAAACGAAGTTGGCGCGCTGCTCGGTATTGACACCACTCATCGCGGAATCCAGCAGGCTGGTGCGCAGCGACGAATAATCCGGATCTTTTGCCGCTTTCATGGCACTACCCAGACTGCCCAAGGCGAAAGTCGCGGTGCTCGCAATCCTGCCCTGTCGCTCGCCGCTCGCGGCCGTATCAAGCGCTGTGCTCCACAACGTCGAGAGGGTGTCGGAACTGGGGTGATCCACCCCGCCCAGTGCGACAATGGCCCGCAAGGCATCCTTCGTCGCCCAACTGGTATCCGTGATGACGGAAGACATCGCGGTCTGTGCGGCTTTGGTGCCCGCCTGTTCGAACGCGAGGTACAGATCGGCGCGGGTCCGGTCACTGAGTTGCTGCGTTCTCAAGACTTCCAGCAATACGGCCGGCATGGCATCATCCACACGCAGGAGATCGCGCAATTCATGCACCCACGTCATGCGCCCCTGCTTGGCGGCATCCAGTTGGGACACAGCGTCCAAAATCCTGGCGCGGGCTTCCTCTTTCGAAATATTCGGTATCGGATGTTGAATGGATCGCGTATCGGGCGGTGCTGCAGAGGCGGTAAATTGCCACTTATCAGCACTCGCCGCGGTCTGCGATGCGGATTGTAGCTTGAGCGTTGCATGGTTGGTGATGGTCACGGCCGGACCACCCTGACCTTTGGATTGCAACTTCTCGTCGAGGATCATCGCGGCGATCCAGTCACGCCCGGGATCGAGACTGAATGATTCCGTCGAGGTGATATCCGCCCCCTCAAGCATGGGCGGCGACGAGGCCGAGGCTTTAAAGTGTTGCTTGGTCTTCTCCACCTGCGTCGGGCCGGTGCGCCGGTAGGCGGCCTCATAGGCACCCGAGCCATTTGATTCCTGCGCTGTCCAGCTTTCCCCTTTATTCATCGTCACCTGAAACATCCTGACCAGGTTTTCCAAAATCTCCCGATTTTGCGCCGTGACACCCGCCGGAAATTCGAAGGCCTCGGGATATCCTCCGGAGGCGAAACGCACCCGAAATGGCACGCTCAATGCCTGGTTGGTCCCCGGATCGGTTTGGCCGCCTATCTGCAAATCCACGGTCGACAACTGCATGCCAACCAACGCCGTACCGGAATTGGCTTCCAGCGTCCGCAGTTCCAGTCCGCAGTTCATGCGCACGGGTAGGGTTTTCGCCGTACCGTTCGTATTCATTTGCATGGAAGAGTCTGTCTGCACCCGGTATTGTTGCGCAGCACCGACGTGCCATTGCAGCTCAACGAGAGAAGAATTGACTTGCGGCGCCGCTTGCCGCGACGGCGTAGTCGATTCAGGGTTCGAAGGCAGAAGCAACCATAGGGCGAGCGATGCCAGCAACAGCAAAGCCCCGCCGCCAACTAACAGCCATCGTTTACGCTGCATTATGACGGCGGAACGAAATAATGCGGCGTTCCATCGTGCAACACCACGACATCAAATTGTAAACTTGGGTTGTCAAGAAGGACATCATCCAATTTGAAGAGCGCAGGCGAACGCCAGATATTATAGGTCGCCTTGAGAATCTTGATCTTTGGACATGGGACCTTAACGAATCCCCATTTGCAGGTCGCAATCACGGGCACGGAATATTTGGCGTATAGATTCAACGCTCCCTGCGGGCCGGTGAAGAGATTGGTCAAGGTTTCGCTTTGTATAATGGCGAACTCCGCTGGATCCACTGAAAATCCGTCATGAAGCACATCGATCGTCGTACCGACGAAGAACTCCAATTTTTCCTCGAGCAAGGTCAGCACGCCTTCCACCCCGGCCGAAAACAACGGGGTACCCACCCCGGCGTAAAGAGTCGCCTCGATACTGGCCAACGGGCTGACAGTATTGCCCAGTTTAAGAGGCGCTTCGTCGAAATTAAATTCGTACTCGATGCCGATCTCGCCGCCCACCGAAGCGCCGGCGATTACCGGCACAGGGCCGACGAAAAGCTGCGTTTCTTTGGGCGGGTCCGGGGCCTCCTTCGCATAGACGAGTTTCACCTGCGGCGATGAAGCAGGCCCCGTATGAAATGAATCCAGCAAGGTATTCAGAAAGCGCAGTTCCAGGGTAAAGCCCGTCTCCGCGTCAGCAGGCTTGCCGTTGTAGTCCGGCACCAGTTGCGCCCTGACGGTGGCGCTCATAAAATCGAATACCTTTCCAAAAATCGTGATCGGGATACCGCCTTGCACGGACTCTATGTAACCGCGGTTATCCGCCGTCGCGGTGGCGGCAAAATCATAGGGGCCGAACATAAAGGCGAAGCCGCCGCCTTTGGTGCCGTAGCCGTCACCCGAGGTCAGCGGACCGGAGGGCACGGTATACGGTGCTTGTGGTGTATAACCACCCAAATCCGGCGGTGGCGTCGTGGTGGCAACCGGCGGCAGGGTAATCGTCAGCGGCGAACAATTTTCATTGTCGGCGGCATCGCGATCGACAATTGAAGGATCGGCGGAACGGATGTCGACGCATACTGCAAAGCTCATTATCGCCATCGCCGGCCCCTCGTCCCCGGGAGTATTGGGTGGGAGATTTTTCAGGAAGCTGCGCAATGCCTCGATGGACTGCGCCGTGAGATCAGGGGGCGGGGTGATGGGATCGGTGCTGTAGGTACTCTGGAGCGTATGCTGATAACGCATCTGCGTCTCCAGTTCACTGCCCAGCCTGCCGGGAAAATAAAAGTTGATGTGCGCCGAATTGCGCTCGACATCGTCCAGGTCCGCTTCATCGCCCGATCTCTGCACCAATTGGGGCGTGAACTCACCCAGCGGAAGCCACTCTTGCGGGATCGAGCCAGGTGTGGTTCCGGTGGGATCGACACCATAGGCGTTGGTGTAACGGCCGGCATCGGTGTCCCACAAATAGAGCGGCACATCATACGAGGTGCCAGTGTCGGAGCGCATGAGCCGCAGCTTGGCAAAGGCCTCGATATTGATCGTGTCGTTCACACCCAGCCCATCGGCCCCCACGGTGATCGTCCCGCCCGCATCGGCGTTGTACACATCGCCGGGCGTAGGTGCCTTGAAAGCAGCCGTGTCAATCAGCAAGGAGCTGCGATCGAGTTCCATGTCCTTAATCAAAATATTGGGCGACCCTGGTCCGGAAATTGTCGTCTCCGCTTCGGTGGTATTATCGTTTTCGTCGGTCTCGCCCACCTCGTCGACCGGGTCGACGACGGCCGCAATGTAATACTGCCCGGGTGTTTCGACGCTCGAGGGGACGTTGACGTCCAGTTCGTAGGAATGGGTCCCGACATCCACCTTGGAAATCGTCTGGGTACCCAAGGGGATCTGGCGCGCTTCCGCCGCCGGGTCGTCGGTTTTGTCGATGGCGAACACGGAAACGCTGACATCGGTCGCGGGATTATCGGCCGCGATCATCGCCGAGACCTTCAGCGGATAGGCGATGCGGGGATCGGGGGTCATGACCTGCAAGGATTTGGCCGTGAGGTTGATGGGGAGGGCCCGGGCTCCCGAGCTGCTGCCGTCGCCTCCTCCTCCGCCTCCGCAACCCGCCAGCGAAAACATCGCTAGCGTAATTAATAAAGTCGGTAAACGGACCATATCGTCGCCATCCTTATATTTTAAGTCTGACCCCAATAGTCATATAACATTTACCGCCATGGCGCCACCAGCGTCATGGTCGGCATGAAGCCGGCACCGCTACTGCCCGCCGATACCTGCTGGACGGCGGTCAAGGCACCGCTGGTTTGATCGATGGAAAAGACCTGGATGGATTCGTCGTTATACCGGGCCAGCAGGAACTTGCCTTGCGGATCGACCGTGAGCCAGGCCGGAATGGCGGCGGCGGTCGCGACCGACTGTTTGCTCAGCGTATAATTACTGGTATTCACCGCATACACGACGATGTCGTTTGTTCCTCGTTCGCCGTTATAGACGAACTTACCGTTGGGATGGACCGCAATCGGTCCCGGGCCGGTGCCCGTCCCCGTTGACAAGCGGGTCACACTGCTCAGGCTGCCATTGGCATCCACCGTCCAAGTGTCGATTTCATCATCATCTTCGAGACTCACATAGGCGTAGCGACCGTTGGGATGGAGTTTCAGGTCCAGCGGCCGTCCCACGCCGGGCCCGCTTAAACCCGGTTGCTTCGTGCCGGTCTGCGACAGCGTGCCATCGGAATAGCCGACCTTGAAATAAGAGATAGTGTCGCCGTAACTGTTGAGCGAATAGAGATAGCTCCCGGCGGGATTCAGGGTGATGTTTTCCGCTCCTTGACCGGTGATATCACTATCAACTTCGGTCGCGGTGATGGTGCCGTCCGCGGCATAGGCGTAAGTGCGTACGATACCCGAATTGGTAGTACCGCCGCCCACGATATCCAGGACATACATGACGCGATCGGAGCGCCCGAGGTCATTACGTTCGAAATGGGAGTCCGGGAAGGTGGTCAGCACAGTCGGCATCTTCACATCCGCTGCGCTTGTCGTGCCGCTCAGCGGGTCGAATTGATAACTCGCCAGAAGATCTAAACCGGTGGTATCTTCACCCGCGCCCAGCAGCAGGTTGTGCAGGTAGTTGACGGCCACTTCGCCATCGATGAGCGCGCCGCTCGAGTTTTCAGTCGCCGCCGGCGCCAGCATGCCGTCCGTTGCCACCGAAAACCGCTCCAGGCCCGCTTGATCGGGAGCCAGCAGATAGGTGGCTGTGGGGTCCAGGGCGCCCGCGCCGCCGACGGTGGCGACCGTATTAACGTTATTAAATGCCCGCACCCATTCGACCGGGGTCAAGGAGCCATCACTGGGATCCACGTCGAAGGTAGAGACCAGCGCGTCCGACCCATGGCCCACATAGAGTTGATTCCCGAGATAACTCAAGGCAAGGTCGTTGCCGTTGAAACTGATATTGGTGCTGGCGACCCAGGTCGCTGCACCGCTGGCGGCATCGATCGTGTAATGGTCAATACTTCTATTGCTGCTGCTGTCGAGCGTATAGAGATTTGCCCCATCCGCGCTCAGTACCTGATCAATCACACTGTTGTTGCTAGAGGTATATGGCGAAGCATTCGATAGACCACCGTCCGCCGCCACATCATAGGTGACAAAATTGTCGGAATTGGTGGCGAGTGTCAGATAGGCCTTGGTGCCGCTGAGATTGAAGCCAATGGAGGTCGGACTGCTGCCGGTACTGACCGTGGTCGGAGAAGCGGCCAGGGAATTGTCCGAATTCACGCCAAAGATCACGATCGAATTGTCCGTTCTGCTGACCACATACAAGTGATCGCCGGCGGGATTCAGCTTGATATAGTCGGGATCGACTGTCAGCGTTGTGGAAACAACGGGCGAAAGAGTTCCTGTTGAACCAATCGTATAAGCGTCTACCTTGCCGCTCGAAGTCCCGCTGGCCACATAGGCCTCGGAACCCGCTGCGTTCAATATCAGGTGGCTGCTGTTACCGCTGGTGGCACGGTTGTCGATCGCCGTGACCTCACCCGTATCGGAATCGAAGCTCAGCACATGAATATTATTTGTGGTAATGAGTACCAGGCGCTTGTGGGCCGCGTCATAGATCATGTCCTGGACGGCGAAGCCGTTGCCGGCATCAAAATAGCTCATAGCCGTCGCGTATCCGGCCATGTTATTGACGCGAAAGACACTCAAGGTACCGTCATTATTGCCGGAGACGACAAAACGGTCTGCCGTACAGTTTACGGCAATATTGGTAACATCAGCCCCACTCACCGTGCCTGTGCCGTTAGTGACGGTGCAATTCTGCCCGCTGGGCTGGGTAGCCACCGTTACGTTATACGCCGCACCGTCGCTGAGTGACGATGCAAAGGTGAAGGAGCCATCACTGATGAGGGTAAGACCGCTACTACCGTTGTTTTGAAGTATCACGCTCTTGCCGACAGCGAGTCCGGACAAGGTTCCGCCTGCGGTATAGCTTGTTGTTGTTCCACCACCACCGCCGCCACCGCCACCGCCGCCGCACGCGCTAAGGATTAACGTCGCTACAACACAGGTTAAGGTTAGCCCCTTGGTCATCGTGAAATCCTCCCATTAGATTTCTTATTAGTAACGCCGATGCCAAACGAGACCTGCTAGTTCCCCCAAAGCATGTGACGCCGGATTGCTGTCCGCTCGTTACCCTCTCCTAGATGCTTATGCTTATCTTTAGATTAAGTATAATCGCCAAATTACCATATAGAAACCATAAATTGCCCCTAAATAATATAAGTGATTATGCCGATTAATGTTACGCGCCATTATTTGGTGCACAGCACGCTGTGTATCTCCATGTTGCTAAAGAAATGACAGAGAGAACAATGCTTGATTGCAGCAAACTTATACTCGGTGATACTCAGGCGTCCATTGAATTGGACAGCAGCGCCTCGCAACGCGACTCTGCCGTGGCATTGGTGAGCCAGGCACAGCGTAGCGTGGATATCTTTACTCGCGATCTCGATAAGAAGATTTATGACAATCGAGATTTCCTGGACGCCTTGCAAAATCTGGTGGTCAACAACCATGGCCTGATTCGCATACTGGTCAAGGATTCGGGCAACGCGGTCAAATACGGTCACCGCCTGATCACCCTCAGTCAGCGCCTGACCAGCTTCATCGAAATCCGCAAGGTGGCCGAGGATTTCAAGGAGTATAATGAAGCCTTTCTGGTCGCAGACGAAATCGGGTATGCGCACCGCAAGCATGCCGATCGCTTCGAGGGCATCGCCCGTTTTAATGCCGCCAAGGAAGCCGTGCATTTACTGGTCTTCTTCAACGAAGTATGGAGGCATAGTGCGCCCGATCCCAACTTGCGGCGGATTTATCTCTAGGTATCTCTCCGTAATCCTATTGCTTATAGCCACCCTCTCCGTTTCGCCAAGTTTGGCGGCGGACGATTTTGTGCTGGAGGTTATTCCTCTGCACCACCGTTCCACGGCCGAGCTGCTGCCCATAGTCCAGGCCTTCATCGCCAAGGACGGTATCATAAAGGCTAGCGATGGCAAGCTGGTCATCCGCACCCACCCGGCCAATCTGAGCGAACTGCGCAAGTTGATCGCCAAACTCGATGTGCCGCTGCGAAGCTTGTTAATCACTGTGAAGCAGTTGTCTGGGGAATCCGCCCGCCAAGCCGAAACGAGTACAGAGACTCGGGCCGATGACAGCGACACGCCTGCCCGTAGCGCACATGTATGGCAGACCGACAGCCGCGATGACGCCGATCGCACCCAGCAGGTACAGGTAATGGAAGGCGCCGAGGCCCTCATCGATGTGGGACGGAAAATACCCATCAGCGATTTTGCCGTGTCCCAGTCACGATCTGGAACCTTGATGGAAGAAAGAACCCGTTACGTCGGTGCGACTACAGGATTTTACGTGCGCCCTCATCTTAACGGCGACACCGTCAGCGTCGAGATAACGCCCTATCAAACTACGCAATCGGGTGTAGCGACGCCCCCAGAGTTCAAGACCCAAACCCTGCATACGACCGTCACCGGAAAACTGGGCGAGTGGATCAGCATCGGCGCCAGCTCCACAGGCATCGATGAGAATAATAGTAACGTGATTGAATATTCGACTTCCCAGCGCGGTGAACAGGATCGACGGATTCTGTTGCGTGTGATGGTAGCGCCCTAGCCCTTTAAGCATGTCTAATCGACTTAAGCGATTTATCAGGGGAAGATCGAAAAATTTCCTGGAAGCCTTAGTCGCCGGAGTCCGGTAGCTCAGCGAACGAAAGGCCCCGGATTCCGGGTCTCCGCTACGCTACGCCCGGAATGACAACTTCTTCAGACTTACTCAAGAAATAATCTCATCGGCCCCGCAAAAACAACTTGTCCAACTCATCCATCCTCAGTTGTACCCAAGTCGGTCTACCATGATTGCACTGGCCGCTACGCTCGGTGCGCTCCATATCGCGCAGCAGGGCGTTCATCTCGGGCACACTCAACCTACGCTGAGCGCGTACCGCGCCATGACAGGCGACCGTTCCGAGGATTTCATTGATATGCTCGCTGATGCGGGTACTGGAGCCGTAACTGTTGAGGTCGGCAAGTACGTCGCGGATTAACTGCGCCACATCCGCGTCGCGCAGCAAAGCCGGCACCTGCCGGATCACCAGGCTTTCAGGGCCGATGCGATTCACCTCGCAACCCAGCTCACTGAACAGTGCTTTATGCTCTTCGGCCAGATTCGCTTCCTGGAGGCTGACCTTCAAGCTGACCGGGACCAGCAGGGGTTGGGACACGATATTGCCTTCGCCGTGGGATTGCTTGAGACGCTCATAGGCGATGCGTTCGTGGGCGGCGTGCATGTCTACCACGATCAGACCGTCACTGTTTTCGGCCAGGATATACACCCCATGCAGTTGTGCGATGGCGTAGCCCAATGGGTGGGCGTCGGCCGCCGGCTCTGCTTCCTCTTCAGCTGTTTGCGGCAAGGGATGTAGCTCAGCATAGGCGGCGATCTGCTCGCGCACTTGCAAGGGGATGGCCGACTGTGAAGGCGGGCGGGCGGCAAACGCGGGGCTGCGTAACGCGGTACCGGCGGGCCGTTCCAACACCGCCACATCCTCCGCCCGATCGGCTGCCGGCGATGTTCCGGGTCGCAGCTGGGCCAGGGCGTCGTGCAGACCGCGAAACAGAAAATCATGCACCCTGCGGCTCTCGCGGAAACGCACCTCATGCTTGCTGGGATGGACGTTGACGTCCACCTCTTGCGGCGGCAATTCAAGGAACAGCACAAAGGCGGGATGACGGCCGTGATACAGCACATCCTGATAGGCCTGGCGAATGGCGTGGGCCACCAATTTATCGCGCACCATACGGCCGTTCACATAAAAGAATTGCATATCCGCCTGGCTGCGGGAAAAGGTCGGCTGGCTGATCCATCCCCATAGGCGCAGATCGCCTATGTGGAAATCCACCATGACCGCCTGCGCGCTGAAATCATCGCCGCACAGCGTCATCACCCTGCGCAGCTGTTCCTGTTCGGTAGTCGCTTCCGGCAGCTTATAGATCGCCCGCCCGCCATGGTTCAGATGCACGCTCACGTCGAAACGGCTGAGGGCGAGGCGTTTGACCACTTCCTCTAAATGATTAAATTCGGTGCGTTCGGTGCGCAGAAATTTGCGCCGTGCCGGGGTGTTAAAAAACAGATCGCGGACTTCCACCGTGGTCCCCGGCGGATGAGCCACAGGCGCCGGCTGCGCCTCGCCTTCGTTCCTGACCTGCCAGCCGCGCTCGCTGTCCGGCGTGCGTGAGGCCAGGCTCAGGCGCGAAACGGAACTGATACTGGGCAGGGCTTCGCCGCGAAAGCCCAGGCTTTTCACGGCGACCAGATCATCGAAGCTACGGATCTTGCTGGTGGCGTGGCGATTCAAGGCCAAGGCAAGATCATCGTAATGGATGCCGTGACCATCATCCCGGATACGAATCAAGCGCGTACCGCCCTCCTCTATATCCAGTTCGATACGGCGCGCCCCGGCATCCAAGCTGTTCTCCAGTAACTCCTTGACCACGGATGAGGGGCGTTCTACTACCTCTCCGGCAGCGATCTGATTGGCAAGCTGCGTGGGCAGCAAATAAATACGTGCGCTGGACATTGCGGTTCCCAGTTGGAAAGGCTTTGCGGCATTATAAAGGATGGTGGCGAATACGGTTAAGCGTAGGCCGACTCCAG
Source organism: uncultured Gammaproteobacteria bacterium (assembly GCA_963810615.1). Taxonomy (GTDB): domain Bacteria; phylum Pseudomonadota; class Gammaproteobacteria; order DRLM01; family DRLM01; genus JARRQJ01. The sequence goes on from CAWEOA010000007.1 coordinate 622,099, forward strand.
GTTAAAGCCACACGCTCCGCCACCAACGAAGGATACTTGAATTTACATCACATCAAACATGTATCACATTAATGTTATTGAATATTTCAACAAGGATTTCGCGACCTTCATCTTGGCGCAATGATCTCTTCTGGCGTAACCACATTTAGACCTCTCCCCAGTCGCTTCCTGTTTCGGAATAGTCTCCTGAAATAAAAGCTGCTAGTACAACGGTCAATCTTTAGGCGGCGCGGACAGGTGGCCAGAAAATGGCTTACTTCCGTTCCTTCAGTAAATCGCGAATTTCCGTGAGCAGCACCTCTTGAGCCGGAGGTGCAGCTGGAGCCTTTGGCGCTTCTTCCTCCTCCTTGCGTTTGAGTTTGTTAATTCCTTTGATAGCGACAAAAATCGCGAAGGCGATAATCACAAAATCGATGACCGTTTGAATGAATTTTCCATAGCCAATGACGACAGCGGGCATATCTCCCGCAGCTTCCTTAAGTGTAAATGCCAAATTGCTAAAATTGACACCGCCCAAAAGTACTCCTATCGGCGGCATAATCACATCACCCACAAAGGAAGAAACAATTTTACCAAATGCAGCGCCAATTATGATGCCAACGGCCATATCGACAACATTGCCCCTCACTGCAAATTCTTTAAATTCTTTCACCATACCCATGACAAATTCCTCCAAAGTGAAATAGCCATCAGTCCGCATGCCGTCCTGAACCGCGCTGGCGTTTTGTACGTACTTTCTCGTCGGCACCAGCATGAATCAATGTGTGCGAGCCACACTCGCCGTCGGCGATGGACTGGAATCACTCAAGGACGGCCATTTTGATTCAATTTCTCCGCTACCATCACAGCGGCTTCACGTCTTAGAACCACATTAACAAAGCCTGTGCTGCCGACATATACCGAAAATGGCTAGACGGCTCCTCATCATAACGCACGCAGTTCACTCCCTATTTTTGATGGAGAATAGCAGATGGCCTTACAAAAGATAGATCCGGGGAACGCAAACGACTGAGTCGTGATGGTGGGAAAGCACAGAGGTCGTTTGCACTGCGACGGTCGCCGTAGTGATACAGCTGGCTATGGATACTGAACTTATGTGCCGTCGCTGGAGGGGATGCGCAACACCGTACCGACGTAGAGTCGATCGCCGTTAAGCTTGTTGGAGACGCGCAAGGTATGCACGCTGACCCCGTACTGATCGGCGATGCCGGAAAGGGTATCACCCTTGGAGATGGTGTATTTCCGTTCGGCATTGGCCAGGGCGATCTTGGTGCCCGGCGGGGCATTCTCGCGAAAATAATCCCTCACGCCGTCCACGATGGCTGCAGCCAGCCGCTTCTGATAGCCGGGCGATTTCAACTTCCGCTCTTCCTGAGGATTGGAGATGAAGGCCGTTTCTATCAGCATGGACGGGATATCCGGGGCCTTGAGCACCACAAATCCGGCGTGCTCGATATGATGACGATGCAACCTGCCCACATTGCTCAGCTCGTCCAGCACCTTGCTGCCAGCACGGTCACTGGCTTCGATGGTGGCGGTTTGCGACAGGTCCAAGAGCACTGATTTCAAGACATCGTCTTTATCATCCAGGCTGACGCCGCCCACCAGGTCCGCGGCATTTTCCTTTTCCGCCAGCCAGCGGGCCGCCTCGCTGCTGGCACCGCTTTCCGATAATACGTATACCGAAGACCCTTTGACGGAACGATCGTCTATGGCATCGGCATGAATGGAGATCATCAAGTCGGCCTTGGCTTCCCGCGCCTTAACCACGCGTTTGCGCAAGGGCACGAAATAATCACCGTCGCGAATCATCACTGGCTTAATGCCGGGCTCGACGCTGAGCAGTTTCTGTAGTTGACGGGCGATGGCCAGGGTCACATTTTTCTCTTTGACCCCATGGGGGCCATGGGCACCGGGGTCGATACCGCCATGGCCGGCATCGATGGCAACCACCACATCACGAAGATGCGACTCGGAAGGCGCGTGGGCAACCACCACGGGTTCCGGGGTGGCGGGCGCGCTCTGGGCTACGGGGGCGGGAACAGCATTAGACACTGGCGCTGCTTTCGGCGCCGGCGCCGCGGTGGCACCGCCTTCTTGAAGGTCAACAACCAAACGGTATCCCTGATTGCCCGAGGACGGCTGCAGCACGAAACTCTTGGCTGTCACCTTGCCGCTAACATCCAGCACCAGGCGCAGGTCGCGGCCGTGACGAATGCCGCTGCGTACCGCCTGCACCAGGCTGCCGTTGATATTGACATTGGGCAGTGCGGATCGTAAGCGGGCATTGTCGAGATCGATGACTACTCGAGCCGGATTAGGCAGTGTGAATACTTTATAGCTGGGGGAACTGCTGAGATCCAATACCAGGCGGCTGGTATCGGGGGCGACGGTATATCGCACCTCTCCGACCTTGACGGAGGCCAATACCGGCATGGAAATCATGACCAACAAAAGAGCCACTATTTTTTTCATGGTTGCGTCCCTGTACCCGCTCTTTGCGAAGGTATACATCAGCCTGGCGAATTTCGCAAGTATTATTGAATCGAATCTGGCGCTTATAGGCTCAACTTATCTCTTTCGCGGAGAATTAAGCGCTATCTAGCTTCCACGATACGATATCGGCACAAACTAGCCTTGGTTAAAACCGCCACCAAGGAATGCGGAGACGAGTTTTTCACCCGCGGCACCGTGGGCTTGCAACGCAAGTTGGCGACCCTCCGCAGCGTAGTCGATGATGAGCTTCACATCGGCGGGCGGGAGAAATCCTTCGCCCCGTTCGGGCCACTCCACCAAGAGCACGGCATTGCCATCCTGCAGTTCACGCAGGCCGAGATACTCCAGTTCCGCAGCGTCGCGGATGCGATAAAGATCCAGGTGATATACACGCCGCGCACCGACTTCATACGGCTCTATCAGGGTATAGGTAGGACTCTTCACCGCGGCGTCATAACCCAATCCGCGCATGAAACCTCTCACTAAGGTGGTTTTGCCGGCGCCCAAGGGTCCATACAGATAGAAAACCATGGGATCATGGCAGGCCCCGGCCAGTCGCGCTCCCATCGCGACCATGGCCGCCTCATCGTGTACGGCAAGTCTCATGGCTGTGCTGGCGGATTCACCAGGCGGTGCAGCGGCTCCATTAAATCGCCGGCCATCAGGCCACGTTCACCACCCAGGGCCGCCGCGGCATCGCCGGCGCAGCCATGCAGATAGACACCAGCCAGCGCCGCCTGCCAGGGATTCAAGCCTTGCGCCAGCAAGCCAGCGATCACCCCGGTCAAGACATCGCCCATGCCGCCGGCCGCCATGCCGGGATTGCCGGTGTCGCACAGCGCCACCGGGTCGTGACCGTTGCATACCAGCGTCCCCGCCCCCTTCAATATCACCACCCCACCGTAGCGTTTGTGTAATTCACGTACCGCCTGCCAGCGGTCGGCCTGTACATCGCCGGCAGTAACATTCAACAAACGTGCGGCCTCGCCGGGATGGGGAGTTAGGATCCAATGGTTACGGCGCAACGGTTCCTGGGCCAAGAAATACAAGGCGTCGGCATCCACCACCATGGGCAGCGCGCTCTCCAGGACGGTACCGAATAATGCCCTTCCCCACTCTGCGCGCCCCAAACCGGGACCGATGGCCAATACGCTCGCCTTGTTGAGGAGGGTCGGCAAGGCATCGCTGACGGCAACACCGTGGCACATCAACTCGGGGCAGGCCGCGTTCACTGCGGCGGCATGCGAGGGTTGGGTCGCCATGCTCACCAGGCCGGCGCCGACGCGCGCCGCCGCTTCCCCGGCCAAACGCACCGCGCCCGCCATACCCTGGTCGCCCCCCACTACCAACACATGACCGTGATGACCTTTATGGGCAATGCGCGCACGCGGCGGCAACAAGGATTGCATCCAGTTCGAAGAGATGCGAAATGCGGGGGCGGGAACCTTCTGGTATATCTCCGCGGGAAGCTCGAGGTCATCGAAGTAGATATCGCCACCGTAGTCCGGACCCTGTCCGGTGAACAATCCTTGTTTCAAACCGATGAAGGTGAGGGTTTTGCTGGCCCGCACTGCAAGGCCGAGCGCGGTGCCGGTGTCCGTGTGCAGACCGGAAGGGATGTCCAAGGACAAGACCGGGGCCTGCTGGCGATTGATGACGGTGATCGCATCGCGATGCAAGCCGCTCACCTCCCGATCCAGACCCGTACCGAACATCGCGTCCACCACTACGTCGGCCTCCGGCCAGCGCTCCGCGACGAACGGCGAAACCTGCACCCCCGCCTTGAGCATGGCTTCGCAGGCGCGACGGGCGTCACCGCGTAATAATGCCGCTTCACCCAGCAATAACACCTCGACCTGCGCGCCGCCCTCATGGGCGAGCCGCGCTAACACGAAGCCGTCGCCGCCGTTGTTGCCGATACCGCACACTACCACCACATTGCGCGCCCGCGGCCAGCTTTCCCGCAACAAGTGCAAGGCCGCGGCACCGGCGCGGGTCATCAAGGTATATCCGGGGACGCCCATATCCGTAGCGGCGATGCGATCGAGCTCGCGCAAATCCTGCGCGCGATAAAGAGACTGGGGCAATTCACGCATGGGGCTGATCATATTGGTTATCATATAATGACTATGCATTCCTCACCAAAGCCTATCCGCGGCATTGACGACAGGGATTGGGGGCGCTTGGCCCTGGATATCAAATCCTGGGGCAAAGAACTCGGCTTTCAACAAGTCGGCATCTGCGATATCGAACTGGGCGAAGCGGAGAACCGGCTGCGCAACTGGTTGGCCGCGAGCCGTCACGGCAGTATGGACTATATGGAACGGCACGGCACCAAGCGCAGCCGTCCGCAGCAATTGATCCCCGGCACCGTACGCATCATTTCCGCGCGCATGGATTATCTTCCTCCGCAGTGCGCCCCCGCCGAAGAGATCCTGGCCCAAAGCGCGCGCGCCTATGTGTCGCGCTACGCCCTGGGTCGGGATTATCACAAGGTCCTGCGCCGGCGACTGCGGCGACTGGCCGATCGCATCCTCGAGGTAACCGGCGACTTCGGCCACCGGGTGTTCGTGGACAGCGCCCCGGTATTGGAAAAGGCCGTTGCGGAAAAGGCCGGGTTGGGTTGGATAGGCAAGCATACAAATCTATTGCACCGGGAGGCCGGCTCCTGGTTTTTCCTTGGAGAACTCTACACCGATCTGCCCCTGCCGGTAGATACACCGGTCACAAATCACTGCGGCGCCTGCCGGGCCTGTATCGACGTATGCCCGACCCAGGCGATCGTGGCGCCCTATGAGCTCGACGCCCGCCGCTGCATTTCCTATTTGACCATCGAGCTGCGCGGCAGCATCCCCGTCGAGTTCCGGCCCATGATCGGCAACCGCATCTACGGCTGCGACGATTGCCAACTTGTATGCCCCTGGAACCGCTTTGCCCGCCTGAGCGACGAAACGGATTTCCTACCGCGCCACCGCTTGGATGCACCCCTGCTCATCGAGGTGTTTGCCTGGAGCGAGGATGAATTCCTGCTGCGCACTGAGGGCTCGGCCATCCGTCGCATCGGTTATGAATGCTGGTTGCGCAATATAGCCGTCGCCCTGGGTAATGCGCCTAGCGACATTAGCGTCATAGACGCCTTGAATGCCCGCCGTGATCACACATCGGCCCTGGTGCGCGAGCATGTCGCCTGGGCCCTGGCGCAGCACGTATAACCCTCGTCTTTCATTACGCGGAGATAGTTAGGGGTTTCCCGGCCTGCAGAAGAAATTCTGACCGTAATATCGCAGCTCATTGATGGAATCGCGGATATCGTCCAGGGCCAAATGGTTGCTTTCCTTGCTATAGCCGCCGTAAACCGCGGGAAACCAGCGGCGCGACAGCTCCTTGATGGTACTGACATCCAGATTGCGATAATGAAAATAGCTCTCCAAATCCGGCATGCAGCGGGCGAGAAAGCGACGGTCCTGGCAAATGCTGTTGCCGCACATCGGCGAAGTACGGGGCGCCACGTGCTTGGCGAGAAACTCCAGGGTCAGTTGCTCGGCCTGTACCTCGGTATAGTGACTGGTGCGCACCCGCTCAAGCAAACCGGACTTGCTGTGCTGATTCTTATTCCAGTCATCCATCCCGTTCAAGATGCTCTCGTCCTGATGAATGGCGATTACCGGCCCTTCTTCCAGGATATTTAAGGCGCTGTCGGTGACAATCGTCGCGATCTCGATGATATAATCCCTGTTGGTATCGAGACCGGTCATTTCCAGATCGATCCAGATCAAATTTAACGGATCCTGACTCATTACAGCTCCTTCCATTCCGCGTGCTGGATGATTGTATCAAAACCTTACCTCAATAGCGGCTGAGCCTACCATCCCATGAACGGATTCACCCTTGTTTTTTTGACCTTTGTCCTGGCCACCAGTGCCGTCCTTTTGTGGCTGGCGCAGCGCCAGCTCCACAACGCCCGGCGCCACCGTGAGCAGGTACCCGAGGCCTTTCGCGACCAGATCGGTCTGGCGGTGCACGAAAAGGCCGCCGACTATACCGCCACGAAGATGCGGCTGGAACAGATCGACATCGTAATTGGCGCCCTCCTGGTACTGGGCTGGACGCTGGCCGGCGGCTTGAATGCCCTGGCCGCGCTATGGGATACGAGCGGCTGGAGCGATCTCGCCACCGGTACCGGTCTCGTCATCAGCGTGTTGCTGCTGATGGCAGTGCTCGACATGCCCATGGACCTGTACCGCACCTTTATAGTGGAAGCAAAATTCGGCTTCAATCGCACCACCCTGGCCCTCTATTTCAGCGATGTCGTGAAACAAGGCTTCATCTTTCTGCTGCTGGGTACGCCGCTCATCGCCTTACTGCTGTGGCTGGTGGGCAATGCCGGCAGCTGGTGGTGGCTCTATGGCTGGCTGACGTGGACGACGTTCACCTTGGTCATGTTCTGGCTCTATCCCACGGTGATCGCACCGCTGTTCAATCGCTTCACGCCCTTGGAGGACGAAGCCCTGCGCGAAAAGATCGTCAAGCTGCTGCAGCGCTGCGGTTTCAATGCAGACGGCATCTATGTCATGGACGGCTCGAAACGTTCCCAGCACGGCAACGCCTACTTCACCGGCTTCGGCACCAATAAGCGCATCGTCTTCTTCGACACCCTGTTGAAGAGTCTGCAAGCCGATGAAATCGAGGCGGTACTGGCCCATGAACTCGGACACTTCAAGCACGGTCACGTGCGCCAACGCTTGATCCTGGTTACCCTCACCAGCTTGGTGGGTTTTGCCACCCTGGGAATGCTGATCAATGCGCCATGGTTCTACACCGGTCTCGGCGTTGAGCATATATCCTATGCCACGGCCATGGTGCTGTTCCTGCTGGTGACACCCTATTTTTCCGCCGTGCTCAAACCCGTCTCATCGTATTGGATGCGCAAACACGAATTCGAGGCCGACGATTATGCCGCCACCCAAACCAACGCCCGCAATTTGATACAGGCATTGGTCAAGCTCTATAAGGAGAACGCCGCCAGCTTGACGCCGGACAGCCTCTATTCCGCCTATCACGACTCACATCCGCCCGCGCCGATACGGATATCGCATCTGGCCGCTAAATTATCCGCGCCCAACGGCTCCTGAACTGCGACTACCCATACTCATGGCGAAACGTTTCCCACCACGCTACGGCAAAAATAAACCGCGCTCTATCTTAAAGAATGATGCTTCCGAGACAAGCTCGGGACAGACCGGACTGATTATCAGCAATTACGGACAGACCCTGGATGTCGAGGATCAAGCCGGTGACATTCACCGTTGCACGGTGCGCAAAAAGATCGATAGCCTGGTATGCGGCGATAAGGTCTTATGGATACCCTCCAGCGGTGACGAAGGCGTGATCGTCGCACTGCAGCCGCGCCAATCCCTGCTGGTGCGTCCCGACAGTAGCGGCAGCCTGAAACCGGTTGCCGCCAATGTGAATCAACTCATCGTGGTGATAGCGCCGCGTCCACCCACCGATTCCGCTTACGCATCCGAACAGGAGTTGCTGTTCGATACCTCGCTGATCGATCGCTACCTGGTGGCCGCGGAACTCAGCGGTATCCATGCCTTGATAGTGATCAACAAGATCGACCTGTTCTCCGCGGACGCCTTGGCGCGCACCCGGCTCTATATGGAGACCTATCAAGACATCGGTTACGAGGTACTGTTTACCAGCACCAAGCAGGCCCCCGCCGACGATGAATTGAGCGAAGCACTCAAAGGACACATCAGCGTGTTCTGCGGGCCTTCGGGAGTGGGGAAATCATCCTTGGTAAAGCTTGTGCTGCCTGAGCAGGAGATTCGTATCGGCGAGCTTTCCGCCGCCAGCGGCACCGGCCGCCATACCACCACGCTCACCATGCTGTACCGCCTTGAACACGGCGGAGCGCTCATCGACTCCCCCGGCGTCCGCGACTTCGGTCTATGGCACGTCGGACCGGCGCAAGTCGCCAGAGGCTTTATAGAATTTCAGGACCACGCCGCAGACTGCCGCTTCGCCGATTGCTCTCATCTAAGCGAACCGGGCTGCGCCGTGCAACAGGCGGTGCAATCCGGCCGGATCAGCGCCGCCCGCCTCGCCAGCTATCGGCGCATCGCGGCATCACTGCAGCATTAAGCCTAGCCGGCATCGGCAACCTTCAGTACCGAGCGCAACCAATCCTTGTTTTCCAGCACATCCGCCAGGGTGTAGCGGTCCAGGACACCCATGAATGCCCGCCGTGCCTCGTAAAGCGCGCTTTTTAAGATACAGGCAGCCGCGATAGGACAGGTGTTGCGTTCCTGGTCGAAACATTCCACCAGGTCAAAGCTCACTTCGGTATGCCGTACCACGTCGCCGATATTGATCTCCGCCGCCGGCCGCGCCAGGGTGATACCGCCGCCCCGACCGCGGGTGCTGTGAATGAAGCCTTGCGTAGCCAGGTTATGGACCACCTTCACCAGATGGTTGCGGGAAATTCCGTAGCTTTGCGCTATATCGGTGATGGTCGCCATGCGCCGCGGATTGAGTCCCAGATAGAGCAGTACCCGCAGAGAATAATCGGTGTAGAGGGTCAATTGCATAGTGCGCTTTCTACAGGAGTCCCGCCATCCGTCACCAAAGCACCGCGGCCTTGACCGATTCCGGATCCACCAGCAACAAGGCCGTCGCAATCACCAGCCCGCGCACCAAGAGTATCGCCTTGGCCTGGCTATGGTGTTCGCCGCGCGCCTCCTGATTGCCGCCGAATATCCTGCGCGCCGTCTGTATTTGCAGAAAGTACAGCGCATACAAGGTCAATATCAGGCCGAAATGCATCCAGATTAAAAACGAAAATATCTCTTCGTGGACGATGAGACGCTTGTACCAATCATGGGTGAGATAGAGGTAAAAGGGAAACAGGATGTCGGTGATTATAATCAGCACCATCACCGGCACATGGAACCAGCGGAAGCGCGAATAATAATAGGCGGCGATCATCAGCACATAAGTGGCCAAAACGAACCAGACCGTTCCGACCGTAATCATGATGTCTTCATGCCGTTAGTGGCTCCCGGGTGGATCATCTGCACGATGATACTCCCTTACCCAAGGATTTATCCGCTTGCTTAGGCCCTAGGATCAAATCGACTTGCGTCCGGCGAAGGCATGGGACAAGGTCCCGCCGTCGATATATTCCAGCTCACCGCCCAGCGGCACCCCATGGGCGATACGGCTGGCCTTGATGCCGCGCGCATGCACCATCTCGCTGACATAATGCGCCGTCGCCTCTCCTTCTACCGTGGGATTGGTGGCGAGTATCACCTCGTTGATGCCGCCGCCGTCCAGGCGTGCCGCCAGCTGCTCCAGCCCCAGTTCCTCGGGACCGATGCCGTCCAGGGGTGAGAGATGCCCCATCAGCACAAAATACAGTCCCCGGTATCCGGTGGATTGTTCCAATGCCTGGACATCCACCGGCGACTCCACCACGCATAACAGGCTGTGATCGCGTTGCGCGCTGCCGCATAAGGGACAGATTTCCTGCTCCGTCAGGGTGCGGCACATTTTACAGCGACCCACCCGCTCCAGCGCCGCCGCCAGGGTCTCGGCCAGACGACGGCCGCCCTCGCGATTATGCTGCAGCACATGATACGTCATACGTTGCGCCGATTTCGGGCCGACACCGGGTAGGCAGCGCAAGGCCTCCATCAACTGCACGATGAGGGATTTGTCGCGCACCAGGCTCATTAGAACGGCATCTTGAAACCGCTGGGCAGACCCATGCCTGCGGTCAGGCCGGACATTTTTTCCTGAGTGGTGCTTTCCACCTTACGCACCGCGTCATTGACCGCGGCCGCCAGCAGATCCTCCAGCATTTCCTTATCTTCCTTAAGGAGGCTGTCGTCGATAGTCACCCGTTTCACATCGTGACGGCCGGTCATGACCACGCTGACCATCCCGCCGCCGGCCTGTCCGGTCACTTCCATGTCCGCCAGTTCCGCCTGCGCCTTTTGCATGGTTTCCTGCATGCGCTGGGCCTGCTTCATCAAATTTCCTAGCCCACCTTTCATAGCTACCTCCTCGTCATGTCTTCAATAGTCGTCAATCCACCGGCCGGACGGAATCCGGCACGATGCGGGCATCAAACATCTCTTGCAGGTTTTTAACGTGATTATCCTGAACGATGGCCTCTTGCGCCGAGCGCATGCGGTCCTGAGAAATGCGTTCCTGCAAGGCCGCCGGCGTTTCCGCATTGGGTTGAGTAATGGTGAACAGCAATTTCACCTTTCCCCCTAAATATGTGCTCAATGCCTCCTGTAAGCGCTCTTCCATCTTGCTGTTGCGCAAGGAGGCATGCGCCGGGGCCAGGGCTAGGTGAAAGGTATTGCCTTCGCGGCTCATCAAGGCGCAATTGTTTGCCAGGACGCGCGGCATGCCTTGCAAGGGCAATTGTTCAACCAGGCGATGCCAGGCCTCGTCTTCCTGGGTTGATTTGCTGGTACTCGGCGCGGCAGGCGAGGTCTTTTCACCCCCGCCTTGAGAAGGCGGCGCGGTCTGTTGCTTGCGCGGTGCCGCAGGTGTTGGCTGCTGCCGCGCCGGCGCAGTGAGGGGCGGCCTCTGCCCGGCCGCAGAAACCGGACGAAATGCCAGCATCCGCAGCAAGACCATCTCGAAACCCAGGCGCGGCGCCGGCGCAATGGCCAGATCACGGCGCCCGATCAGGCCGATCTGATAAAAGAGCTGCACATCTTCCGCGCTCAGCGCCGCCGCCAGCCGTGCAACCGTTTCTTCGTCCAGGTGTTCGTCACTGACGGCGCCCGGAACCGCCTGGACAACGGCGATCTGGTGCAGCCAGGCCAGCAATTCCGCCAGGACGTCATCAAAATCCGGAGCAAATTCATTCAAGTCGGCAATGCGCTGCAATAAGATCCCGCCGTCGGCCGCCGCCAAGGCGTCGAGCAGATGCACCACGTGGCCATGCTCGATGGTCCCCAGCATGGCCTGGACTTCGCTCTCCAGCACCTGGCCGCCGCCGTAGGCGATGGCCTGATCCAGCAGACTCAGTGCGTCGCGCATACTGCCGTCGGCGGCGCGGGCGATGTGTTTCAAGGCCGCGGCCTCGGCATTGATGTTTTCCTGGCCCAACACCCGTTGCAGATACTCGCGGATCATCTCCGGCGGCAGGCGCTTGAGATTGAACTGCAGGCAGCGGGACAGGATGGTGACCGGCAGGCGCTGGGGATCGGTGGTGGCAAGCAGGAATTTTACGTGGGGCGGCGGTTCTTCCAGGGTCTTCAACAGGGCATTGAAGCTGTGGGTGGAGAGCATATGCACCTCGTCGATGAGGTAGACCTTGTAACGGCCGCGACTCGGCGCGTACTGCACATTCTCCAAAAGATCGCGGGTATCCTCCACCTTGGTGCGGGACGCGGCATCCACCTCGATCAGATCCACGAAGCGGCCCTCGTCGATTTCCCGACAGGCACTGCATTGTCCGCAAGGTGTGGCGCTCACCCCCTGCTCACAGTTGAGGGACTTGGCAAAAATCCGCGCCACGGTGGTCTTGCCCACCCCGCGCGTGCCGGTGAACAGATAGGCATGGTGCAGGCGCTGATTGTCCAGGGCATTGATCAAGGCACGCAACACATGCCCCTGCCCCATCATCTCGCCGAAGTTACGGGGGCGCCATTTACGCGCAAGGACTTGATAACTCATGGAAGTGTGAATCCCACCGTCGAAATGAAACAACCCGGCCATTGTACCCAATTTGCCGGGACGTCGCTCGGGGAATCAAGAGGTAAGGGCGGCGGCTCGAACCCGCCCGACCCCGGCGCCCGAATCCGCTGCTGCCGCTGCTCCCTTCCGGGCCTGACGGGGTTCACAGCATATCGTCGCGGGAGGACCGGCCCGAGCCACCATTGCTTACATACTAGCGAAAGCTGTCGGCGGAACGCCGCAAACCGCTAATTATCGGAGCGCGCAGTCTACTACAAACCCTTATTAATTGTAATTACGCTCACCCGCCCGTCCTTATCAGCGCCGCCGGCGGCTACTCGTCGAAGAAGAAGCGCTGTTCGCCGAAGGCCGGTTTGAGATCGGACAGCCAGGTCGCTCGTTCATCGTACTTGGCGAAGAACGGCCGTTGCACCCAATCCGGATTACGGCCCTGGATAAAACGGCAGACAAATACCTTTTCGCCGGCGACCTCGGTCACGCCTTGAATCTCGACCTTGCCGGGGGTCGCCGACATCGACGGGCCCCGTACCGTGCGGGACAGTCCCGAGACCTGCTTTATCGCCTCACGGTAGATATGCCAGGCACGCGTCAACGGCACCTCAAAATAGCGCCGGGCGCCGGTGTCTCTTTCGACGAACATATAGTAAGGAATGATCCCGAGGTGGGTTTGCATGCGCCACATCTTGCCCCACACATCCGGGTCGTCATTGATGTTCTTGATCAACGGCGATTGACTGCGCAAGATGGCGCCGGTTTCGCGCAATCTGCGAATCGCCTCCACCGCCATCGGGGTTTCCATCTCACGCCAATGATTGAAATGGGTCATGATCGCGACATGTTTGCCGGCCTTGATCAGTTTAGCGATCAATGCGAGCAGCTCGTCGGCATCTTCATCGGTCACGAAGCGCTGCGGCCAGAATGAAATCGCCTTGGTGCCAATGCGGATATTCTGAATATGTTCGAATTCCTTACCCAGCAAGGGCAATAAATACTGCGTCATGTGCTTGGTCTTCATCACCATCGGATCGCCACCGGTCACCAACAGGTCGCTGATGTCCTTATGGCTGCGCAAATATTGATGCAGATGTTCGGTCTCGTTGCTGGAGATACGCAGTTCTTTATCGCCGATAAACTGTGCCCAACGGAAACAGAAGGTGCAATAGCTGTGACAGGTCTGGCCCTGACTGGGAAAGAACAGCACCGTTTCTCGGTATTTGTGCTGCATGCCCGGCAGGGTTTCGTTATTCAAGGTCGGGACGTTGAGATCCTTCTGCCCGGCCGGATGCGGATTGAGTTTGTCGCGAATCTGCCTGGCGACGCGCTTGACTTCGAGCTGATCCGTGCCTGAACGCAGGACCTCGGCCATACGCTTAAAATCCTGTTCGGCCAACATGCCGGGCTGCGGAAAGGTCAATTGAAAGATGGGATCTTCCGGAATATTGGTCCAGTCGATCAATTCATCGATCACGTATTGGTTCACCCGGAACGGCAACACCTTGGCCACCACATGCATGGCAAAGCGCTGCTCTTCCGGCAGGCGCCGGATCTGAGCGATCTGGTCGAGATGGCGTTCGGTATACACCTTGAAGCGCTGCGGTTCATTGAACAGCTCTTCGAACTCACTGCGTTTTCGATAAAACTGCAAAATCTTGCTCATTGATAGCTACTCCCGCTTGTTTAAGGCGTAGTAACTGCGGCTTACAGCTAAGTAGACGACATTGCCGCGAGGCGCTTTTATAATCGCCTGGGTGGGAGTGGCCGTTCAGTCGGCACACGCGCAAGCCCCAGTTGTGGCACACATCACCATTGCGGTGATATGAATGAAATCAGCCTCTCATGACACACCGTGAGACAACCGACGTTTGTGGTATCGCGAAGGAACGCGAAAATATTACAAACCCCCTGCTTCGCGAGGGCTGCTTAGGGTAACAAGTATGCCTGCTTGCGTCCACTTGGCGCCCGGATAATGCGCATCGACTCGATTCTTACCGATGGTCATTTTCATTCCAAATAATCGAAGCTCCGATAAATTTGGTTTTGTCATTTCAACCCACAGGACTTACACCCTGTGGGTTGAAACCATGCGATACGATGTATTGCATGGTGCTGATATCAAGGTTTCTCACGGCGCTCGAAATGACACATTACTCAGGGTTTTCCTAAATATTATTTTCCACAACTCCGCGACGGCGCCATATCATCATGGAGTGGAGATGCTGTGCTCCCCATGGCATCTCATTTCCATCCAACTCAGCACCTTGCTCATCGTTGCTCCCGGAGCCCGTCGCCAAGCAATCGGCGGCGATGCGCTTGCGTGTTATTATCTTGCGACTTCACAACATCGGAAGACCGCCTGGTGAAATTGCACAATATCCTGATAGCAACCGCGATCCTGTTCCTCGCGCCGGGCTGGTGTCCTGCCGCCGCAACCGCTCCACAAGCCGCCATTGCCAGCGCCCATCCCCTGGCCACGCGCGCGGGCATGGAGATTCTCGCCGCAGGCGGTAACGCCTTCGATGCCGCCGTGGCGGTGAGCGCCGCCTTGGCGGTGGTGGAACCCACTGGCTCCGGACTGGGCGGTGGTGGATTTTGGTTGCTGCATCGCGCCAAAGACGGCCACGAGGTGATGGTAGACGGTAGGGAGCGGGCCCCGCTGGCGGCCCATCGCGATATGTATCTCGATAAAAGCGGCGAGGTCATACCCCGCCTGTCGGTGGACGGACCGCTCGCTGCGGCCATACCCGGAGAACCGGCCGCCCTGGTTCATCTCGCCCGGAAATACGGGCGCCTGCCCCTGGCCAAGAGTCTCGCCCCCGCCATTCGCCTCGCCAGGGACGGCTTTGCCGTAGATGAGCATTATCGGCGCGCGGCCAAGTTTCGCCTCGAGGTGTTACGGGCCTCGCCGGCTGCGGCTGCGGTATTTCTCCAGGATAATGATGTTCCCGCCTTGGGCTATCTCATCAAACAGCCGGATCTGGCGGCGACATTGACCCGTGTCGCCAAACTGGGCAGAGACGGCTTTTATGCGGGCCCGGTCGCGGAACGACTGGTGGCGGGTATACATGCCGCCGGGGGGATCTGGACGAAAAAGGATCTGGCGGCTTACCGCGTGCTTGAGCGCACCCCCGTCAGCGGTGATTACCGCGGTCTGCATATCACCTCCGCGCCGCCGCCCTCCTCCGGTGGGGTGGTGTTGCTCACCATGCTCAACATCCTCAGCGGCTACGATCTGGGCAAGATGGATGCGGCCACCCGCACTCATGTGATCGTGGAGGCCATGCGTCACGCCTATCGCGACCGCGCCGACTATCTCGGCGATCCGGATTTCGTCACTATACCTATCGCGCAGCTAATCAGCCCGTTCTACGCCGCGGGACTGAGGGCGGGCATCCGTCTCGACAAGGCAACCCCCAGCAGCGCCTTGCCCGGCACCGCCGTCCACCCCCAAGGCGTCGACACCACCCATTTTTCGATTATCGACAAGGCCGGCAATCGCGTCGCCGCGACCTTGAGCGTCAACTATCCCTTCGGCTCCGGGTTCATGCCGCCGGGCACCGGTGTGGTGCTAAACGATGAAATGGATGATTTTTCGGCCAAACCGGGCGTCCCCAATGTCTATGGTCTGGTGGGCGGTGACGCCAACGCCATCGCCCCCGGCAAACGGCCATTGTCGAGCATGACCCCGACCTTTCTCGAGGACGACAAGAAGGTGGTCATACTCGGCACTCCCGGCGGCTCGCGCATCATCACCATGGTGCTGCTGGCCACCCTGGATATCGCCGCCGGCGGCGATGAGACCTCAGCCGTCAGTGTCAAACGCTTCCATCACCAATTTCTCCCCGATGTCATCCAATATGAACCGGGCGCCTTGACGCCTGCCGTGGTCACGGCCCTGCAGGACCAAGGACATCAGCTCAAGGAACTGGGACATACTTACGGCAACATGCAGCTGGTGTGGTGGGATAAGCGCCAGCGGCGCGCCTCCGCCGCCAGCGACCCGCGTGGCAATGGCCTGGCGCTCGCACAGTAAATTTAGAACCTGTAGCGCAAGCTATTCGCACTGCCGCGACGTTCTTGCGTTCACCACCGATTATTTTTAGTCGAGCATCCGACACCAATAGCGCAAAACTGTTTTCATCACAGCCACTCTAAAAGAGACCGCAGTCCGCTTTTGCCATATTGAATTTCAGGAAGGAGCGCACCATGCCCAGCATACTCATCACCGGCAGCAACCGCGGCCTGGGGCTGGAATGGACCCGTCAATTCGCTATGGACGATTGGCGTGTCTATGCCAGCTGCCGCCATCCGGCCGAGGCCGGGGAACTGCATAAACTATCCGAACAATTTCCCAATCTCAGCCTCCACCGCCTGGACGTAACCCGTCAGGATGAAATCCAAGCACTGGCGGCAGAGCTGGCGGATCACAGCATCGATATTCTGCTGAATAATGCCGGCGTGTATTTGGAGAAATACGAGTCGACGGTCGCTGCCGGCCTGTCTTATGACGATTGGCTGTATACCTTAGCGGTAAATACCCTCGGCCCGATGCGGGTCAGCGAGGCCTTCACCCCGCACCTGGCACGCGGCAGGCACCGCCTGATACTCGCCATCACCAGCCATATGGGCAGCATCGCCGAAATCAACAGTCCCGGCAGCTACTACTATCGCTCCAGCAAGGCGGCCTTGAACGCCAGCATGAAAGGACTGTCTCTGGAATTAAAGATGCAGGGCATCGGCGTCCTGCTTCTGCATCCCGGTTGGGTACAGACCCGCATGGGCGGACCCGGCGCCAACATCAGCACTGCCCAAAGCGTCATGGGAATGCGTGACATTGCAGGGCGTTTTAAGCCGACCGACAGCGGCCGTTTCTTCCGTTACAACGGCACCGAAATCCCCTGGTAACGATCCGCTAATCCGATGCGTAGTGCTGACGTATGGACCAGAAATGCATGTTATTATTGGCGTCTGTTTCGTATCTCCCTGGGATTATCTACCTGTTCAACAAAATACAATCCAGGTGGCAAGCGGAGCGCATCGGCAATCCAATAATCAATAATCGGAGCCCAGCAATGAAAAAACCAGGCATATTGTTATTTGCAGTCCTGCTAATGCCGCTACTCTGCTGGGGTGCGGACAGCAGAGGTAACTTCGGAAGCTCTTTGCCCGCGGATCTCAAGTATTGCGACAATTACCTGGATGCTCTGGATTCCTGTGTAAGTGGACATTGCTATAAACAAAATATGTACAATGCCTGGCTCTTCGGTTACGTTACCGCGTATAACGCCTATGTTGACGACACCTTCAACATCCTGGGCGGCAGGGACTCGGCGTCCTTAAATTATTGGCTGGCCAATTATTGCAAAAAGAATCCGCACAACTCCTTTGATACGGCGGTAGGCCACTTGATGGTCGAACTGGCGCCCCAGCGGATAAAACAAAAGTCCGGAGATTAGGGCAACAAGGAAAAATCGATTCGGCGTTGGGCATCGCTGCTTGAACTCCGATTTTATTCAGCTTTTCCTCCGCCCGACGGAAGAGATGATCGCCCAGTCGGATTCGGTATCCTCCGCGCCTTAAGTCTTGCTTTTCGCATGAACCAGTTCTCTCATGCACTTCCCCCTTCCCCGCTGAACACCGTAGCAATCGCTATCATTCCATACCAGACCGCGATGTAGGTCAAGGCCAGACAAGCACTTAACGGGTAAATGCATGAACCCGAATCGGCCACCTAATTTACGGTTTAGTCTTTCCGGAAAGGGCCGTTAATATCCCTAGTCGGCTTATGGTGTATGGCCATTGGGTATTTCAGCAATCACAAAGGCTAAATCCATGTTGCTATTTGCGGCCTCCAGGCATGGAGTAAATATTAATAATAATGACGAAAAGTAAAAATGAGTAAGCACACAGCAACGTCAGGCAATCTGAGCATAGTACAAGAAGAACTTCGAGGTTTTTCCCGCAGCTTCGCCGAGCTTGAATGGTTGATGCTGATACTATGCTTATTATATTTATTCGTGCCCGGCGCCGAAATCGATAATCGATCAAGCGTAATCCAGGCCATGCTTGGCTTTGCCTGTTTCGTATTAATATTCCGCTATACCAATTTTTACCGCGCAGAGACACGCTGGAAACTGGCGATAGAAACGTGGGGCATGATCATTTTCATCAGCTGGATGATATGCCACACCGGAATGGTGCAAAGTCCATTGATTAACCTCTATCTGCTCGTCATCATCGCTTGCGCCTTGACGCTCGGAAAACTCATTACGCTCATGGAGCTCACGCTCATTTCCTGCTGGTATCTGTACATGGCCTTTATTTCGTACGGAGATGACGTATTCTCACTCAAGACCTTCAGCGAACTGATGTCCACCTTCAGCCCCTTCGTACTGGTGGGTTACCTGACCACGATGCTGTCGTCCGACATTCATTACGCCAGACAGCAGATTGTAGCGGCATCTGAAACCGATGAATTGACCAAGCTACCCAATATGCGCGCATTCAACGCCCTGTTGCAAAAGGAAAACACGCGCTTTAGGCGCTACAACAAACCCTTTTCCATCATGATGATCGACATTGACGAGTTGAAGTCAGTGAACGACCGTTTCGGACATGAGACAGGCAATCGTTTGATTATCATGGCGGCGAACAGCATCAATGAGCGTACGCGCAGCGCCGATGTGGTGGCGCGTTATGGCGGAGACGAATTTGTTATGCTGCTGCCGGAAACCGATGCCGGTCAACTCCAGGATCTGGCGGAACGCATCCGTACCGCGGTTGAAAACACGGCCTTTGACGAACAAGGACAGCGCGTGTCCACCACCGTGAGCATCGGCGTCGCAAGCTGTCCCAGCGATGCGGTTTCACCCCAGGATTTGATCCACAAGGCGGACTCGGCGCTGTATCACAGCAAACGTGCCGGTAGAAACCGCACCACCATCTGGCGACAGGGTCAGGAAGCGATGGCTGAACAGGCCTCGCCCAGTCACTAGCAATCGTTGTGGTTTAGTTCACTCTATGGCCGGCTGCAGAGCAGCAGTCGGCGTTTTATTATTGGCCCCCTTCAACAGCAAGACCAACGGCAGCGCACCCAGCGTAATCCACATCATCAAACGAAAGTCCTGCAGATAGGCTAATGTCGCCGCCTGACGAGTGACCTCGGCATTGATGGCCGCCAGTCCTTGTGGTGTTGCTAGGTTAAATGCTCCGCTCTCAACGGCTTGCCGTAGGGGTAAATTGAAGGGATTGATGTGCTGGGAAAATACGGCGTGATTGCCCTGGATATTCTCCGCGAGCCGGGTCATAACCACGGAAATACCGATACTGCTGCCGATATTGCGCATCAAACTGAACAGGGCGGTACCTTCGTTGCGGAAATGCGCCGCCAGTGTCGAGAATGAAATGGTCGACAAGGGCACGAAAATAAAACCCAGACCCAGACCCTGGGTAATCCCGGTACGCACGATATCCCAGCCGGTGATATCCAGGTTGAAGTTCGTCATTTCCCACAATGACAGTGAAGTCAAAAGCAGTCCCAGAAATATAAGATAACGACTATCCAACCTACCGGACAGTCGACCCACCGTCATCATGGCGATCATAGTGCCCACGCCGCGCGGCGCCAGCAGCAATCCAACATCGACCACCGGATAATCCATCAAATTCTGCAAAAACGGCGGTAACAAGGCCATGGTGGCGAGTAGAATCACTCCCACAATAAAAATGAAGAACAGGCCAACGCTGAAATTACGGTCCTTGAACAATTGCGGTTCCAGGAAGGGATGATCGGAGGTAAACATATGGGCAATAAACAGGTAGATGAACACTCCACTCAGTACCGCCTCGATAATAATCTCGCGGCTCGCAAACCAATCCAGGGATTCACCGCGATCGAGCATCATCTGCAAGGCGCCGATGCCCAGACTGATAAAGGCGAATCCCAACACATCGAAACGCCGTGAACGGTCAGTGGGCGTCTCTTGGACAAAGACCGCCAGGCCAAACCATGCCAGCAATCCAAGCGGCAGGTTGATGTAAAACACCCAGCGCCAGCTATAGTACTCGGTGAGCCAGCCGCCCAATGTCGGCCCCAGGATTGGCCCGATCATCACCCCGACTCCCCACATCGCCATGGCCGAAGCATGTTTTTCGCGCGGGTAGGTGTCGAGCAGCACCGCCTGTGACAAGGGCACCAGACTGGCGCCGAAGATGCCTTGCAGCAGCCGGAACAAGACGATCTGATTGAGATTCTGCGCCATGCCGCACAACATCGAAGTCAGCGTAAAGCCGATCACCGACCATACGAACAGGCGCTTGCGGCCCAAACGCGCGCTCAGAAAACCGGTAAGCGGCATAAATATCGCGGCGGCCACGATATACGATGTCAGCACCCATGAAATCTGATCCTGCGTCGCCGACATACTGCCCTGCATATGCGGCAACGCCACGTTGGCAATCGTGGTATCCACTCCCTGCATAATGGTGGCTAACATCAAGGACACGGTTATGAAGCCTTGATGCGAGGCGGACCCGGGCTCACCGACTGTCATAGCCGCGGCCTACAGGCTAAGACCGAGAAAGTGCCGATGGTGACCGGTGTCGATCTCCACCGATGAACTCAAACCCGCGCGCAGCGCCGGCAGGTTCGCCTCGTCGTCCAGACGGATGCGTACCGGTACGCGCTGCACGATCTTCACCCAATTACCGATGGCGTTCTGCGCGGGGATCACCGCAAACTCCGCTCCGGTGGCGGGACTGAGACTATCGACAACGCCTTGTATTTTTCTATTCGGATAGGTATCGATCTGCAGCTTCACTTGCTGGCCGGGACGGATATAGGTCAGATCGGTTTCATTGATATTGGCCTCGACCCATAAATGCTTATTGGCCACCAAGACCATGGCAGCGTTACCGGCCTTGATATATTGTCCGGGCTCTGGAAGCTTGCTCACGCTGCCGGGCAGCGAGGCACGTATCTCGGCATGCTGCAGATCAAACCGAGCCTGATCCAGATCCGCCAGGGCGGCTTGATAATCCGGATGTTTCTCAATGGGCGTATCGATGCCGCCAGCCAATGCCTGGGCGATGCGCTTCAAGTCTTGTTGCAGAGTGACAATCTCTTGCGCGGTGATCTTGGCGTTATGTTTAACCTCATCCAGTTTTGATGCGGAAACAAAACTTTTCAGGGCCAGATCAGTTGCGCGCCGCTGTTCCTTGACGGCGTAATCATGATTACTTCTAGCAACGGCAATCTCGGCCTGCTTCTCCCTATAACTTGCCTTCAGCGCTTTGAGAGTGGTACGCACTTGTCCCAGTCTGGCTTCGGCTTTGGCCTCCTCCACGCGAAACGGCCTAGGATCGAGGCGAAAGAGGATCTGCCCCGCTTTCACCACCTGGTTTTCCTTCACCAGAACATCCTTAATTGTTCCTGATACCTCGACACTGACTGGGACAATATCCGCCTTGAGATAGGCATCGTCCGTTGCGACGTAGCGCCCGCCCTTGAGGTATACGACAGCAGAGATCACGGCAATCACTGCCGGAACGACGATCAACAATACCCAGCGTCTTCCCCGCCTAGAGGATGGGCGCGCCTCGGGAAGAACGGCTGTTGAGGAATTCGATGTGCTGTTGTCCATGTAACTCGCTTTACACTAATTTGTATCGTCAACGCGCACCAAGGTTGTCGCGCACCTTTCTCAAGGCCATCATCACTTGCGCGGCCTCCTTGGCGCTAAAACCCTGCAGGGCATCGATCCGGATCGCTTCTCCAACCCGCTGAATGGCATCCAGCTGTGGAGCGGCCGCGGTGGTCAGGAATAATTGGTAGGCGCGTCTATCATGCGGGTCGTTGCGGCGCTCGACTAAACCGCCCGCCGCCAGTTGGTCGATGAGCCGCGCCAGGGTAATCGGCTGGATTTCCAGCAACTCGGCCAGATCCACCTGGCGGATACCCTGATGTCGCGAAATCCGCACCAGCGTCCGCGCCTGGGCCAAGGTCAGTTCACTGCCTTCCAGGCGCTGCTGGAAGGCGCGGCGCATCAGCCGAGAAACGTCGGCCAAAAGAAATCCCAGTGTGTCCTGTTGCCCCATTATTTAATAACTATTGCATATAATAAGTAATACTTATTATTTTAGCGGCGCATATCAATGCTGTCAAATCGCCCTGCAAGCACAATTAGAAATTGTAAATCAATAGATTAGAATAAATCTAGCAGATCTCCCTATACCAGCAGGCGCTGGATCGCGATAAGCGAACCCACACTGATCACCGCCCACAACAGCATACCCAGAACCATCGGCCGCAGGCCCACGGCGCGCAAGCTGTCTCGAGAAAGCCCGGCACCGATCATAAACAGGGTCAGGGTCAACCCCCGCTCCGCCACGGCGGTGATCGCGGGAGCGACGTTTGCAACCGCCGGCACCAGGGTGCGCGCCAGCGACGCCAGCAGGAACAGAAAGATGAACCAGGGAACGGCGATTCGGGTGGTGCTGGCATCCGTGTTACCGGCACGGCGGCGGTGAAGCAACGATACCAATAAAGCCACGGGCACTATCCATAGAGCACGTGAGAGCTTCACGGCGGTGGCCACCTGCAGGGCATGATGACCATAGGCAGCCGCCGCGCCCACCACGGAGGAGATATCGTGGATGGCAACCCCCGCCCAGGTACCGAACTGGTCCTGACTAAGACCCAAATAATGCCCCACTACCGGGAATACATAGAGCGCCACCGCATTGAGCAGGAACACCGTGCCCAGTGCCGCCGACATCTCAGCCTCGCCGGCCACTATCACCGAGCCCACTGCGGCGATGGCCGAGCCTCCGCAAATCGCCGTCCCGACGGTCACCAGCATGGCGGTAACGGGCCGGATATTCAGCCGCCGCCCCAGCACATAACCCAGCCCCCAGGTGACGGCTATGCTCACCGCCGCGAACCAGAATCCATGCAGGCCGGCATGGGTAACGGCGTGCAAATCCATGCTGAAACCCAGGGCCACTACCGAGATTTGCAACAATTGTTGAGCCGTGATCCTCGTCAGCCTGGCGTGGGGATTACCCACCAGCAATGCCAACGCCAAACCTGCCGCCAGTGCTTGCGGCGGTGACACACCGCCCCACAGGCAGACCAATCCTCCGGCCAGCAGCAATGCCCGAGCAAGCATTTGCGGCGCTGCCACGCGAATCTGATCACTCCGGCTTTGGCTTTCCATGCTGCGAACCTCAACGTAAAAGAGGGATTCAGCTTAGGCACTTCCTGATAATTAAAAAAATACATATACTTTATGTAATCCATAACCAAGAGTTATGAGTTGAATCTAAATCATTTAGCTATTTTCCAGGCGGTCGCCGAGGCCGGAAGCATCGGCGGTGGTGCGGCACGCCTGCATATCAGTCAGCCGGCGGTGTCCAAACAGCTCAAAGATTTCGAATCCGTCTTGGGGCTTCCCCTTTTCGATAGGCTACCCAAGGGGGTACGGCTGACCGCTGCGGGAGAGCAATTACTGGTCTACGCCCGGCGCATCAGCGCCACGGAAAACGCAGCGGAGCAGGCGCTGGTGGAAATACGCGACCTGCATGCCGGTAAACTCGCTATCGGCGCCAGTACCACTATTGGCAATTACCTGCTGCCCGCCCTGCTCGCGGAATACCGGCGGACCCGGACGGGTATCGAAATCGTGCTGGAAATCGCCAATACCGAGCTCATCCAGCGCAAATTGCTGGACAACGCCCTCGACCTCGGCCTGACCGAGGGTTTTGTGGACAGCACTGAACTGCACGCAGAGGTATTCGCCATGGATCAGATAGTGGTGATTGCCGCACCCGATCATCCCCTGGCCAAGCGTACCGACCTCACGCTACAGCAGCTTTGCCATGAACCTTGCGTACTGCGGGAGCCGGGCTCCGGTACCCGTTCGGTAATCGAGCACATGCTCACGCAACGGGGCCTGCAGCACGCAGCCGCCATGTCACTAGGCAGCACCGAGGCGATTAAGCGGGCGGTGGCCGCCGGCGCCGGTATCTCCCTGGTATCCAGATTGGCGGTGAGCAGCGAGCTGGCAGCCAAAACCCTGGTGCTACTACCGGTTGAAGACTTACAGCTCGAACGCCCACTGCATAAGCTAAGCTTGCTCAACAAGCAGCCCAGTCGCGCGGTACAGGCCTTTACGGAACTGCTGGCGCGTCATCTTTTGCAACGAGAATTGTCCTGAGATCTGCAGTCCGCGCCCTCAGATGCATACGGCGAAGCTAAAACACAAGACCAGCACGACTCACAGGTTTGCCTCAGTTTTGGATTGTTACGTCGCAAGGCAGAACAGCGGATTTAGAATGCGCAAGCCATTCCCAAGGGAAGCTATGCACCAGACACCGCGCCATGACTTGGCGACCACCCCTAGCCTTACGGCATCTCACCACAATAATTTATAATAAATAATTCTTACTAAACGATAAGATAATAAACTATTTTAATGTGTTGACTTAATAATCTTCCAACATCAACAACTACGAAAACGTAGCTCATATATATAGAACTACAAAACGTAGCGCTCGCCACACCTATCGAAGGTACCCTCACGTTGCGTCCTTTCCATAATCATTGAGCTAATACCAGCCTGTTGCATAATAACAACACCACTCATGCATTGTAGTTTTTATTCAAAAGAATGTTGTATTTCTGTCTAACGTGTTGTAAATTCACCCTCGATTTGAGCTCATGAGCCAAATAGGGCTATTTCAAGCGACAGTGCTTGTTTGAGATATCTCGTAAGGATTAAATCAACGTTGATTAAGGAGATGAGGGTATGAATAAGAAACTAATTTCGATTGCCATCGCAGCAGCCGTCGCGGCTCCGTTGGCCGCACAGGCGGGCACTATAACGGTCCCCAATATGGACATCACCATGTCGGGTGGTATTACCGGTGATTACATCTATCAAACCGACACCAAGATGGATCAGTATGTGGTCAACGACGCACTGCTCGACTTCGCCAGCGATGCCAAGGCCGGCGGTGTGGGCTTTAAGCTGGGCGTCGGCTCTCTGGGTGAAAACAGTTTGATGACCCCCCTGACTGTGATCGGTGGCGCTGGGAGCGTTGACGTCAAGTACGGCTGGGTCACTGTAATGCCCACAGAGGGCCTCAAGGTCGATGCCGGACTTCTGGCTACCAACGTCGGCTACGAGGTCTCCCCGAGCTACGCCGACGACAATATCCTCCGTGGTTTGATATGGGGTGGACAACCCACCTACTACACCGGTGCCCGCGCCACCTTTTCCATGGGCGGCATGAGTGTCTACGTCGAGGGCAGCAAACAAACCGCTAACTCCAACGGCCAAGCCATAGGCGCCAGCGCCACTATGGGTTCCGTCAATGGATCTATCAGCTACTTTAACGATGAGGACAACAAGAGCATCGTCGATATCATCGCCAGCAGCAAGGTGGGCTCCATGACCTTGGGCGCCAATATCGATTACCAGACCTTGGCTAAAAGCAAGAAGGTAGCCGGCATGGACGACAGTGCCTACGGCATCGCCTTATACGCCACCTTACCCATGGGTGACATGGCCAGCCTGCCGATACGTCTCGAGTACGTCAATGATGGCACCAGCAACATATACGGCTTGAGCCCGGGTGCCACGGTATCAAAATCTGCTATGTCCTTCACCATATCGCCGACCTACAACTTCACCGACGCCACTTTCGTGCGTGCGGAGTTGGCCTACGTGAACACTGACAAGAAGTCATTGCTTACGGACGATAAGGGTCTCACCGACAGCAACCTGACCGTAGGTGCGCAGGCCGGCGTCAGATTCTAATCGGCTTGACGACATAAAAGTCTTTTAGGCCTGCTGACTCTCATTTATTTGGGACGGCAAGCTAAAAAAGGCGATATTTAAACCTTAAACGGGCACCTCAGGTGCCCGTTTTTTATTGGTTGGAATACGCTATCCAACCACATCGACTGGTTGAAGAGTAATTGGCCTCGCCCATAAGCTTCATTCCATTATCACCACGCAGCAAGGAAATTCCTGTGCTATCCAACTAGGGCTCGGGAGGCACGCCTGCCAACGTGGCCGCTTCGACCAGATCGCGCAGGCTACGCGCTGCCAGAATGTCGACGATGGCACTATCCACCTCGCCGGCCAATTGTTCGACTGCGTCAGCTATTGTTATATCGCTAACTCCCAGAGCGAGATCGTGAAACCGTATCGCCTCTAGAATATTCACCAGTGTGATCTGCTCCAGCGGCCGGGTGAGCATCAATCCAGGCGGATCACTGGTTTCGCGCAGCACTTGTCGCAGACAAAGGGCATCGACTATATACTCGACAGCCTCCTCCGGTGCGCCCGTGCGGCGAGCCAATTCACTCCGTGTCAGCACTGGTTCACCGCGAGTAAAAGCGCTACCTACCAGCAAGCCGATCTGTAATGCGAGCGTTTCGCGCGCGCGATTTCCCAGGCGCTGCATGGTGCGATTCCGCCGCAGATGCTCCGGGTGCTGATGGTAGAATGCGACGCTGGAGCCTAGCAACAGGATCAGCCAGCCCGCGTGCAGCCAGATCATAAACAGAATCAGGCTGGCGAATGCGGAATAGATCGCCGTGTATTTGGCGGAATTGACCACGAATGCGGCAAAGGCCCAACCCGTGGTTTGCCAGAGGATGCCGGCGACGGCGCCTCCCAGTAATGCGGATTTCAATTTGACCCGGGTATTGGGAACGAAAATATAGATGACAGTGAAGGCGATGACGACCATAACATAGGGCATCACGTAACCGATGGCGTCAAAGAGCATGCCGACCAACGGCGACGCACGCAGTAATTCAACTATTTTTGCGCTCTGCGCGGAGACCGTAAGACCTATGGCGGTAAACACCAATACCGGACCGATCACTATAACGCTCAAATAATCGCTGAAGCGCTGCGCGATATTGCGCGCATCACTCACCCGCCAAACGTAATTGAAGGCGTGCTCAATCTTCTGCATCAGGGAAACGACGGTATAGAACAGCAGCAGCAAACCCAATGATCCCAACACACCGGCGTTGACCTTCGAAACAAAACCAATCACCTTGTCGGTAATTTCAACGCCCCGCTCGCCCATGGGGGCGAGGAAGTTGAGCAGCATAGGCTTCAATTGATTCTGAACTCCAAAGCCCTTGAGGACCGAAAAGCTCACGGCGAGCAATGGCACCAGAGAGAGCAGCGTGGTGTAGACCAGACTCATGGCGCGCAGGGTCAGCTGGCCGTCGGCGATATCTCTGACAAGTACATAGACAGTTCGCGCAATCCGTATCAACCAAGACCTAGCCGGATGGTTGATCTCCGGCTTGCCCGTCCAAATCAGGTCCAGCAGCCGCTGTTTGAGTGCCATGAAGTCGAACATGAAACCTCCCTGCCGCAATATTAAGCCTTTACTGACACTAAGCCCATCCATCTGTGAAGACTGTGATTATGAGCGGTGATTGGATTTGAAGGCTGGAGATCGTTGGAGCGATGCAAGTAAACACGGTCAACCCGTGCTATTCAGCGTACAGTATCAGTAAATGCACGCCGGAAACCATACAGGCTGATTCCGTGCGCAGCAGTTGCAGCTTGACTATCGTTGCGAAGTCGATCAGCGGCAAAGGACATCATTCTTTGTCAAATGCGAAAGACCGGATAGAAACAGGCCGAATAATCGTAATAAGGATTGTTTACGACGCAGCTGTGCGCGAAAGGATCGCATTGCGTATCTCATCAAACGAGACGCCGGACGACCCCTGCAGCACCGCGTGGCTCGTGGGTGGGGCCGAAATCGCGTCTAACCGGAGTCCAAATAGGCCCCAAACACCCCTAAATTAAACTGAGGGATAGCTAAGCTATTGATGATA
>CAWEOA010000008.1:0-760000 GCA_963810615.1 uncultured Gammaproteobacteria bacterium
CGCCCCGTCTTCTTCCGCAAACTCTGAATCGCCTTGATCTGAGCGATGGCCTCGGCGAGTTGCGCCTCGGCTTCGGCCAGGTCCATGTCGCCCTTGTGATCCTTGATGAGCTGTTCGGCGCGTTGCTTGGCGGCTTCGGCCGCGGCTTCGTCCAGGTCCTTGGCGCGGGCGGCGGTGTCGGCGAGAATGGTGACGATGTGGGGTTGAACCTCCAGCATGCCGCCGGAGACGTAGAAGAATTCCTCGTTGCCGTCTTCGGTGCGGATGCGCACTTCGCCGGGCTTGATCTTGGTGAGCAGGGGTGCGTGGCGGGGCATGATGCCGAGTTCACCCATCACGCCGGGCGCGAATACCATGGTGGCGAGGCCCGAGAAGATCGCGGCTTCGGCGCTGACGATGTTTACATGTACGGTCATGACCATGTTCGTTCCTAGTGGCCCGCGTGGGCGGGCTTGTTTAACTCGCTTGATACTCTTGTTCCGTTAAAGCTTTAGAAGCTTTAAAAGCTCTTACCCCATCCCCACCCTAGCCCTCCCCTTGAAGGGGAGGGGATTGGGGGATTACTGCAGTTTCTTGGCCTTTTCCACGGCTTCGTCGATGCTGCCGACCATGTAGAAGGCCTGCTCGGGCAGGTGATCGTACTCGCCGGCGACGATGGCCTTGAAGCCGGTGATGGTGTCCTTCAAGGACACATATTTGCCCGGTGTGCCGGTGAACACTTCCGCCACGGTGAACGGCTGCGACAGGAAGCGCTGGATCTTACGGGCGCGGGATACGATCTGCTTGTCGTCTTCCGACAGTTCGTCCATACCGAGAATGGCGATGATGTCCTTCAATTCCTTGTAGCGTTGCAACACGCCTTGCACCGAACGGGCGGTGTCGTAATGATCCTGGCCGACGACCAGCGGATCGAGCTGGCGGCTGGTGGAGTCCAGCGGATCCACGGCGGGATAGATACCCAGCTCGGCGATGTTACGGGACAACACCACGGTGGCGTCCAAGTGGGCGAAGGTGGTGGCCGGTGACGGGTCGGTCAAGTCGTCGGCGGGCACGTACACCGCTTGGATAGACGTAATCGAGCCGGTCTTGGTGGAGGTGATGCGCTCTTGCAGCATACCCATTTCCTCGGCCAGGGTCGGCTGGTAACCCACGGCGGAGGGCATGCGGCCCAGCAGTGCCGATACTTCGGTACCGGCCAGGGTGTAACGGTAAATGTTGTCGATGAACAACAGCACGTCGCGGCCTTCGTCGCGGAAATATTCCGCCATGGTGAGGCCGGTCAAGGCCACGCGCAGACGGTTGCCGGGCGGCTCGTTCATCTGACCATACACCATGGCTACTTTTGATTTGCTGAAGTCTTTAGTGTTAACAACGCCGGCTTCTTGCATTTCATGATAGAAGTCATTTCCCTCGCGGGTACGCTCGCCCACACCGGCGAAAACAGACAAGCCAGAGTGTTGAGTTGCGATGTTATTGATCAGCTCCATCATGTTAACGGTCTTGCCCACGCCGGCGCCGCCGAACAGGCCGACCTTTCCGCCCTTGGCGAAGGGGCATACCAGGTCAATGACCTTGATGCCGGTTTCCAACAGTTCGGTGGTGGGTGATTGTTCTTCGAAGGTGGGGGCCTTGCGGTGGATTGACCAGCGGTGCTCTTCGCCCACCGGGCCGCATTCGTCGATGGGTGTGCCCAGCACGTCCATGATGCGGCCCAGGGTCTTGGTGCCCACCGGCACCGAGATCGGCGCGCCGGTGTTGGCCACGTCCAGCCCGCGCTTCAAGCCGTCGGTGGAACCCATGGCGATGGTGCGGACGACGCCGTCGCCCAGCTGCTGCTGCACTTCCAGGGTCAAGCCGGTGTCGTTGACCTTGAGTGCCTCATAGATCTTGGGCATCGCGGTACGGGGAAACTCCACGTCGATCACCGCGCCGATAATCTGTACGATATTGCCTGAACTCATGGTTTTATCCTCAACAAAATCAAAATCGAATCCGGTTTGATGGGGACTGCCGCTTTTGGCCATACTGCTCGCCGCCGCCCCACCTTGAAATTAAACTGCTGCCGCGCCGCCGACGATTTCCGACAATTCCTGCGTAATCGCCGCTTGGCGGGCCTTGTTGTACACCAGCTGCAAATCGGAGATGAAGTTGCCGGCGTTGTCCGAGGCGGCCTTCATCGCCACCATGCGCGCCGCCTGCTCGCAGGCGATGTTGTCCACCACGCCCTGATACACCAGCGATTCGATGTAGCGCATCAGCAAGTCGTCCATCACCTCTTTGGCCTCGGGCTCGTAGAGGTAGTCCCAGTGGTGCTTGAGCTCCGCGTCGTCCATGCCCTGGATGGGCAGCAACTGCATGGGCTCCGCGCTCTGGGTCATGGTGTTGACGAACTTGCTGTACACCAGGACCAAGCGATCGATGCGCCCTTCGTTGTAGGCGTCGAGCATGACCTTCACCGTGCCGATGAGGTCGCCGATGCGCGGTGCGTCGCCCAAATGGGAGACGTTGCCGACGATGTTGGCCTTGACCCGCTTGAAGAAGGTCTCGGCCTTGGCGCCGATGGTGCACACATCGATCTCCGCACCCTGGTCCCGCCACTCGCGCATCGCGACCACCGTTGCCTTGAAAGCGTTGGTGTTGAGACCGCCGCACAGACCGCGGTCGGTGGAGATGACGATGATGCCGACCCGCTTCACCGGCCGATCGATGAGGAACGGATGGCGATATTCCGGATGGGCATTGGCCAGATGGCCGACCACGTCGAGGATCTTCTCCGCGTAGGGACGGCTGGCGCGCATGCGCTCCTGCGCCTTGCGCATCTTGCTCGCCGCCACCATTTCCATGGCGCGGGTGATCTTCTGAGTATTCTTAATACTCTTGATCTGGTTGCGTATCTCTTTGCCGACGGCCATTACCTGAAGTCCTTAACTATTACCAAGTGTTCGTCTTCTTGAAGGTCTCGATCGCGCTGCGCAGGCCGTTGGCGATGTCGTCGCCGAAGTCGCCGGTCGCGTTGATCTTGTCCATCAGCTCCTTGTGGTCGGATTTCATGAAGCTGTGCAGCGCCGCTTCGAAGGAGCCGACCTTCTTCAGATCCACATCGTCGATGAAGCCGTTGTTGACGGCGAACAGCGATACCGCCTGCTCGGCCACGCTCATTGGTGAATATTGTTTTTGCTTCATCAACTCGGTGACGCGCTGGCCGCGCTCCAACTGCTTGCGGGTGCTCTCGTCCAGATCGGAGGCGAACTGGGCGAAGGCCGCCAGTTCGCGATACTGCGCCAGGTCAAGACGCACGCCGCCGCCCAGCTTCTTGATGATCTTGGTCTGGGCCGCACCACCGACCCGCGACACCGACAGACCGGCGTTGATGGCGGGGCGGATACCGGAGTTGAACAGATCGGTTTCGAGATAGATCTGACCGTCGGTGATGGAGATCACGTTGGTGGGCACGAAGGCCGACACGTCACCGGCTTGGGTCTCGATGATGGGCAGCGCGGTCAAGGAACCGGTCTTGCCCTTCACTGCGCCGTTGGTGATCTTTTCCACGTGCTCGGCGTTGATGCGCGAGGCGCGTTCCAGCAGACGGGAGTGCAGATAGAACACGTCGCCGGGATAGGCTTCGCGGCCCGGCGGACGGCGCAGCAGCAAGGACACCTGGCGATACGCCCAGGCCTGCTTGGTCAAATCGTCGTATACGATCAGGGCGTCTTCGCCGCGGTCGCGGAAGTATTCGCCCATGGCGCAGCCGGAGTAAGGCGCAATGAATTGCAGGGCCGCGGGTGTCGAGGCGGTGGCCGCCACGATGATTGTGTGCTCCATGGCGCCGTGCTCTTCCAGCTTGCGCAGTACGTTGGCGATACTGGAGGCCTTCTGGCCGATGGCCACGTAGATGCACTTAACCCCGGTGCCCTTCTGATTGATGATGGCGTCGATGGCCACCGCGGTCTTGCCGGTCTGGCGGTCGCCGATGATCAGCTCGCGCTGACCGCGGCCGATGGGCACCATGGCGTCGATGGCCTTGAGGCCGGTCTGCACCGGCTGATCCACCGATTGGCGCTGGATAACGCCGGGGGCGATCTTTTCGATGGGCGAGCTGCCCGCCGCCTCGATCGCACCCTTGCCGTCGATGGGGTTGCCCAGAGAATCCACCACGCGGCCGATCAGGCCCGGACCCACCGGCACTTCCAGGATGCGGCCGGTACACTTGACCGTGTCGCCTTCACTGATGTGTTCGTAGGAACCGAGTACCACCGCGCCTACCGAATCGCGCTCCAGGTTGAGCGCCATGCCGAAGGTGTTGCCGGGGAACTCGATCATTTCGCCGTACATCACGTCGGCCAGGCCGTGGATGCGGGCGATGCCGTCGCTAAGGCTGACCACGGTACCTTCCGTGCGCGCCTCGGTGACCACTTGGAAGCTCTCGATGCGCTTCTTGATGAGTTCGCTGATCTCCGCCGAATTCAGTTGCATGTCGTAATCCTCGTTATCTTTAAAGCTGTCAGCTGTCAGCGTTTAGCTGCCAGCTATAAATTTTTCTCGTTGTCATTCCGGCAACAGCCGGAATCCAGTTCTTTTAAGTACCTGGACCCCGGCCTGCGCCGGGGTGACGAATATATTAGAGCTTCGCCGAACTCTTAGCTGACAGCTGAGCGCTGACAGCTGATAGCCATTTATCTCGCCAAGGCCACCTGCAGCTTGGCCAGTTGTTCCGTTACCGAGCCGTCGATGACCAGATCGCCCGCGCGGATGATGGCGCCGCCCAGCAGCTTGGCGTCGGTCTCGCAGCTCAGGGTCACTTCCCGGCCCAGCCGCTTTTTGAGAGAGGCGATGATCTGCTGCTTCTGCGCCTCGTCAATGGCGACCGCCGAGATGACGTGAGCCTCCACGGTGCGTTCCGCCTCGGCGCGATACATTTCATATAGAGCCGCGATCTCCGTCAGCACGTCCATGCGGTCGTTTTCCACCAGTAGGCGGATGAGGTTCTGCGCCGCGGCATTGAGCCTGTCGCCGCAAATGTCCAGGAGCATCTGCGCCAGTTCCGCCTTGTCCACGCGCGGATTACCCAGCAGGGCGGCGATACGCTCGTCGGCGGCGACCGCGGCCGCCAGCTGCAGCATCTCCGACCAGCGCGGCAACTCCTTGTGACTTTGCGCCAGCTCGAATACCGCCTGGGCGTAAGGTCGTGCGATGGTGGTTTTTTCTGCCATGCTTAGCGAACTCCGTTATATCTGTGCGACCAGATCTTTGAGGAGATCGCTTTGAGCCTTGGCATCGATCTCACGGCTGAGGATGCGCTGGGCACCCGCCACCGCAATGCCGGCCACTTGACTGCGCAATTGCTCCCGGGCGCGATTCACTTCCTGCTCAAGCTCGGACTGAGCGGCGCTCTTGATGCGCTCGCCTTCGCTGCGGGCCGTCTGCTTGGATTCCTCGATGATCT
This sequence comes from uncultured Gammaproteobacteria bacterium, assembly GCA_963810615.1. Classification (GTDB taxonomy): domain Bacteria; phylum Pseudomonadota; class Gammaproteobacteria; order DRLM01; family DRLM01; genus JARRQJ01. The sequence continues at coordinate 5,444 of CAWEOA010000008.1, forward strand.
CGTTGCCGCGCTTCTCGGCCTGGGCGATGATCTCGCCGGCCTGGGCCTTGGCTTCACGCAACAGCTCTGTGGCGCGCTCTTCCGCCAGTACCATTTCGTGCTGGCCTTTGTCCGCGGCGGCCAGACCGTCGGCGATGCGCTTCTGGCGATCCGCCATCATCTTGGTGACCGGGCCCCACAGCACCTTGTTGACGAACCAGATCAGCAGCGCGAAGGCCACGATCTGGGCGAGAAGGGTTGCTGTAATATTCACGTTCAGTTCCTCGTTAGGTTACGACGTTCCGCAGAACGTCTGCCAACTTCTTAACCGGCCACCGCGCTGATCGCGGACTTCAGGGCACCGACGAAGGGGTTGGCGAACAGGAACCACATGGCAAAGGCGAGAATGATGAAGGGGAAAGACTCCATCAGACCGGCGAAGATGAACATATTGGTCATCAGGGCCGGACGCATTTCCGGCTGGCGTGCAATACCTTCCAGGGTCTTGGCGCAGATCAGGCCCCAGCCGATGGCGGAACCCAGACCGGCGGCCGCCAGAATCACGCCCACACCTACGGCGGTGTATGCGTAAATCGTTGCAATCATGTCAGGTGTCATTGCTTCTTCTCCTTTAAATAAATCAAATCAAAAAAAGTAACCGTCAATAATCAGTGGTCGCTGGTGTGCGCCATGCCCAGATAAACAATGGTCAGCACCATGAAGATAAATGCCTGCAGGGTGATGACCAGCAAGTGGAAAATCAGCCAGCCCAAATCCAGCAGCACCTGCAACGGCAGCCAGAATGCGGCGGCAGCGCCTACTGCCATGGTCCCGCCGATTAGCGCGATCAACATGAACACCAGCTCGCCGGCGAACAGATTGCCGAAGAGACGCAGGGCCAGGCTGAGGGGCTTGGCCAATTCTTCGATGAGGGTCATGACGATATTCACCGGCACGAAGAATTTGCCGAAGGGGTGAAACAAGAACATTTTGAGGTAGCCGACCGGGCCCTTGACCTTGATACTATAGAAAACAATCAGGGCGAACACCGTGAGCGACATGGCAAAGGTGGTGCTGAGGTCGGTGGTGGGCACCGCTTTTAGATGAGAGAGACCAACCAGGTGCCCGAGCTGCGGCAGCAAATCCACCGGGATCATGTCCATGAAGTTCATCATCCACACCCAGGCGAAGATGGTCAGGGACATGGGGGCAATCAGCGGGTTATGGCCGGGGAAGGTGTCCCTCACCTGGCCGGCGACGAACTCCAGAATGCTCTCGACGAAGTTTTGAAAACCGCCGGGTACGCCCGGGTTGAGGCGCGAACTGACGCGCCAGCCCACGTACACCAGCAGCGCCGCCAGCAGGTAGCTGATGATCATGGTGTCGAGGTGGAACGCCCAAAAACCACCCGTGCCTTCGCAATCCCCTACGCACAGGTTGGTCAGGTGGTGCTGAATATATTCTACGGTACCGCCACCCGAGGCTTGTTCTGGTTCAGTCAAGATTATGTCCCCTAAAATCTTTTCCGCTTAAAACTTTTTATCCCCGCCGCATGCTCGACAAATAAGCAAGCTGTGCGCCGGCGAATCCCGCGATCATGGGCAAGAAGGCTAGACTCAGGCCTTTCAACCCGATGCCGAACAGCACCAGCACGATGACAAAGCGCTGTACGGCCCCCAAATACAAAATCAGCATGCTTTTTTTATGGTCTTGGCGCGCCGCCTCCGCCGCCCGTGCCACACCCCGGCCGAGCAGAAAGGCGATGACGATGCTGATCACGCCGCCATAGAAGGCCGCTAACGCCTCCCCTTGCCCTCTGGCCATAAAAAAAACAGCTGCTATCACCGCAGCCACACCCACCTGCAATGCGATGAGCTTGCGGGTTGTGTCGTTAATTTCGCGGGAGGCTGTATTCAATTTAATCTAGCCAGCTGCTGAGCAGCTTATGGGCCTTGAGTATCCCCCCTACGAACCCCAAACCACCGAACAACATCATAAATATCGGGCGGGTGTTCAACCACACATCAGCGCCATAGCCCAATGCGAAACCGGTGATTACCATCGCGGCGAGATGAGTTCCGACCCCAACCAGAATCATCCCAGTCCCTTTGGACTTGTTCATCGACGAGGGGCCCCCTAACAGGCGCGAAAGTATAGCGCGAGCGCTCGCGCGGTCGCAACCCGCCCCTCTGACGCGGGCGGAAGTATAATAGAGGTCGCCTCAGGGGGTCAATGGAACATCAAGATTGAATGTGGGTGCCGAAAGAATTGATTGTTTTATGCACCATTTTTATGGTTTCTTGGTGCTGCGCACCGCAGCGGGGCAATCTGCAGGCCTGGATTCCAGCCGGTCTCAGCGCACCTCCCCGTTTTGACTGCCGGCCAAAAGGCGTTTGATGCGCTGCAGTGAGCTTTCCACTGCGGCGCGCAGCGCCCTGGCCTGGTCGCGGAAGCGGCCGTCGGCGCGCAGATCGAAAGTGACCCCGTCTTCGTTGATCAGATAACCGATGCTGAGCATATTGGGGCGGGGACCGATGGGGCCGAAGGAGGCGATGCCGGGATAGCCGGAACCGTTGGCCGCCAGCACCTCCTGGCGCAACAACACCTGCAGGCCTTTATCCAGATGTCCCAGCAAGTTGTGGCGCCAGGAAGCGTGGATCCCCGGCCCCTCCCGGGATGACTCTTCCGCCTGCACCGCATTGAGGGCCAGCAGGTGCGACACCAGACCGCGGCCGCTCTTGGTGTGCATAACCTGGCTCTGATGTGCCTTGGCCGCGCGGTATATCTGCCCCGCGGCGAAGAACGGGTTGGCGTTGTCGGCCTGCAGCGAACGGACGGCTGCCAGTGATTCGGCGGTGACCGGCATGACGAAATCCATGCGCCCGCCGGCGAAATGGCGGATCTGCACCGGCTCGAAGATGTTGGGTATCTGGCCGGTGACTTCGTTAACGGCAAGCTGCAGCGCCAGTTGCACGGCGGCATCGGAGCTGATTTTAAGTGCCTTGAAGGTCTTCAAGCCGAGCTGCGGCACTGTCCAGGTCTCGATGTCGCGTTGATCGCGCAGCTCGGCGATGGTTTTGTCCGCCGCCTTTAAGCGACGCTTGAGTGCCTTGGACAAAGACCAGTCGACGGCGCGAATGCGGGCCAGGGGTTTTGACGGCAAGGGCACGTCGGCCACCGCGGGCAAGGCCAGGCTTTCGCGTTGCAGGCGCGCGGCAAACCCCAGCGCCACGCTGCCGTCCACCGCGGCACGCTCGAAACACAGGCCTGCCCTGCCGTTTTCGGTGACGATGATCTGCATGCTCTTGTCGTAATAACGGTTATGGCAATTGCCGTCGCGCAGATTGACCGAGAGGCCGGTCAAACCGCCCGGCGCGGTGTTCGTGTCCAGGCACACGACGAACAAGGCCTTCTCCAACAGCATCAGCGTTTGACTGTTGCGCGGGTCCTGCATCATCTCGCCGCGCAGCCGCGCCCACTCGTCACGGGGCAGGGCGGTGAACATTCCCGGCGCCTGGTTGATGACGGCATCCTCGGCCTGTTGCTCGACCTTGTCGACGATATGATCGAGGGCCTGCTGGATGGCGGGCAGGGACGCCGCGGCGCGCGCGGAATCCACCGCCATGTAGTACAGCTGGCCGCCGATCAGCACCGCAATGTGTTGGCTGCCGGTAATGGTCACCACCTCGTCGCAATAGGGATGAGGCGCGCGGTGGGTGGCGAAGCAGCGGCGATATTGCCCCATTTCCAGCGGCAGGTCGTCAACCACGTCCGGCGGCAGGACCTGGGTGCGCACCGATTGATACAGTTGCAGGGCGGCCACGATGAGGCGTGCGGCACGCTCGGCAAGCGATTCGGCGCGGGGATCGTCTTCCAGCAGTAAGGCGTAATTGTTGGTGAACGGCAGACCGCCGCGGCAGCTCAGCCACAAACGGGTCAGTCCCGCCGCACACCAATTGACCGGTTGTTCACGCGCCAGGGTCAGTAAACGTTCCTGTTGCTTGGCCTGCGCGGCGCCGTAGAGCTCAAACACCAGCTTCGACTTGAGACGCTGCAGACCGTTGAGCGTAGGGGAGACGCTGTTCACGCAGGCATGGAGAGTATCCGCCAAGGACGGAATGGGCTGAGCGGGAAGCTTGCGTAGCAACTGTGCCATGGTGATGCGCTCCGTGAGACGAACATTCGACTTGGCACAAGTGTAGGCGCGGCCATGAAAAATACCGTGAATGACATCACAGGCGGTGATGAGCTTTGTCGGTTTGTGACGCATTACGTCCAAAAATGCCGGAAAGGGGCGGGCGGGCGTCACGCCGGCTGGCAGGGCCCGTGGAGGCGAGGGTTTTGCTCAGGCGATGTCCGAGATGCTCGAATCGTTTTGTTGCAGAAAGGCAATGAAGGCCGCGGTGACGTGGGGATCGAATTGCGTACCGGCATGGCGGCGCAGTTCTTCAATGGCCTGTCGCCCGGAAAGACCGGAGCGATAGGCGCGCGGCGAAATCATCGCATTGTAAGCGTCGATGATGCTGAGCACCCGCGCCAGATAAGGGATCTCCTCACCCTTGAGACCATTGGGATAGCCGTGGCCGTCGTAGCGCTCGTGATGATAGAGGATGGTCGGCAGCACCGCCGTCAACTGCTCGGTCTGCCTGATCAACGCCTGCGCCAGAGTGGGATGAGAGTTCATCAGCTTGCGCTCTTCGGCGGTGAGTGGCCCCTGTTTGTCCAGCAATTTGCTGGGGATGCCGATGATGCCGATGTTGTGCAGCAGACTGGCATATTGCAGGTTTCTTTTATCCTGGTCTCCCAGCTGCAAGACCTCCGCGAAGCGCATGGCACAGTCCGACACCGCCTCGGAGTGACCTTTGATATAAGGGCTCTTGGCGTCGATGACCGCGGCCAGGTCTTTGAGCATATTCAGATGCGGGTCGCGGAGCAGTTCCTGCAAATGCAGGGGATTGTCTCCGGCCAGCAATCCCAGCGCCTCGCTATACACAACGATGCGGTTGCGCCCCGCCCGTTTCGCGGAGAACAGCGCCTGATCCGCCGCTCCGATCAGATCCTCACGCTGTTCCGCGTCCTGGGGAAAGGACGCGGAACCGATACTGACCGTAATCTTCAAGGCCTGGCCCGCGCCTACATTATAAGAGCAGGCGGCGATGCGACGGCGGAGCTCTTCGGCAATGACCTTGGCACCGCCTTGCCCGGTTTCGGGCAAGATAACCGCGAACTCCTCTCCGCCGTATCTGAATACCTTATCGACGCTACGCAGCTGGGTTCTTAAATTGTGCGCCATCTCTTTCAATATCGAGTCGCCGACCTGGTGACCATAGGCGTCGTTCACCATCTTGAAATGATCCAGGTCCAACATCAGCAGCGAAAATTCGCTGCCATAGCGGTGACTGCGCTCAAGTTCCTCGGCCAAGTGTTTTTGAAATTCCATATGATTGTACAAGCCGGTCAAGCTGTCGGTGACGGCCTGCTGTTCTTTCTTTTCCAGAAAGCGCGCGTTGTCGATGGCGACACCCACGTGAACCGCCAAGGTGGAAACGGTATTGATTTCCTCCTGCGTGAAGGCCTGGCGATCGTGCTTATTAAGCAGGCATAAGGCCCCTTCCACCTGCCCTTGCATGGTAAGCGGTACGCACATCATATTACGGGCATGCGCGTGTAGCCACGGGGTCGCCGGCCATTGCGGATGAAGCTGCGGCTCTTCCACTACGACCGGCTGCTTAGTGCTATATGCCGCCGACAGCATGCCGATCGCCTCCACCGATCCCATAAACCGCGCATGGTCGAGATCCGCGCCATGAACACTGATGAACACCACTGCGCCCTCCGCATTTACCAGATAGACGATGCTGTGTTCGACGCCGATGAGTTCCGTAACGCCCTTAACCAGGTGCCGGGACAGTACATCCACCCTGCGCTCCTTGGCCACCGCGAATGAAAGTTCATAGAGACGCTGCCCCCGCAGCGAAGCCTCTTCCAATTCCCGCCGCATCCGATCTTGGCGGATGACCCGTTCGATGGATACCGGCAGCGCTTCGTGATAATTGCTTATTTTGACTATATAGTCCTGAGCACCGTTCTTCATCGCCTCCACGGCAATGCCCTCGTCACCCTGACCGGTTACCATGATCACCGGCGGTTTTGTTCGACCCTGATTGATTTCATAGAGCACTTCCAAGCCGTTCATCCCCGGAAGGCTGTAGTCGAGAATCACCACATCGATATCATCGGCCTGCGCTAGAATCTCCAGCGCGGCTGAACCGCTGTCGGCCTCGGTCACGCGCATATCCGGCGTTTTCTCCACGAGCGCATCGATGGTCAACTCGCGTTGATCCAGATTGTCTTCAACCAATAGGATATGCATCGGCGACTTAGGCATGACGAGATCTATACGGCCTCATGAATGAGCAGGCGTCGCCTCGCGGTTGGTCGCGAACCAGTAATGCTCCAGGGACTGCAGCTTGTCGTAATACTCCTCGAACTTTACCGGCTTAGTGATGAAGCTGTTCACCCCCAGACGGTAGCATTCGAGTATCTCGTCATTGCGATCGCTGGTAGTCAGCATCACCACGGGAATTATTTTCAGATCGTAATCTTCCTTAATTACCTGCAGGACCTCCAGACCGTTGGCCTTGGGCAGATTAAGGTCGAGCAAAATCAGCGTGGGACGCGGGACATTCGTATGCTTGCCCTTGCGTTGCAGGAAATCGATGGCCTCCTGGCCGTCCTTTACCCAGTGAATCTCCGTGGCAATCGCATCGTCGCCAAACGACTGCTTCACCATCTCGGCGTGATCTTCATTATCTTCAACCAGCAGGATCACATTAGCCATTCGATACTCTCTCCAATTCATATGCTTCTCCTGAATACTGGGGAATGTCTTCCCTTGGGAAGCTAAAGAAGAAGGTGGTGCCCTTGCCCACCACCGATTCGAACCATATCCGGCCGCCGGCCATATCGATGATCTTCTTCACGATCGCCAAACCGATGCCCGTTCCTTCCACCGAGACATCCTTGAGGCGCTGAAACATCTTGAAAACCTTGTCATGGTATTTCTGATCGATACCGATGCCGTTGTCTTTGACGTAGTACTCGACATAGCCATCCACTTCCCGTCCGCCGATCTCGATGCAGGGCTGGGGCTGGTCGCCCATGAACTTCATGCCGTTGCTGATGAGGTTTAAAAAAATCTTGCACAGGGCATTGCGATCGAACACCACGGCCGGCAGCGGCGAATGCACCTTGATGGCGATATTCCCTTCCCGGATGCGACTGTCGCATTGATCCAGGCTTTCCCTCACCACCGTATCCGTCTCGAGCTGCACCATATGGTATTCGTGCTTGCCGACCCGCGAAAAATTCAGCAAGTCGGTAATCAGCTGTTCCATGAAGCCGGCGTTGGACATGAGTCTTTGCAGATAGTGCGTACCTTGTTCTCCCAATTGCTCGCCGCATTTTTTTTGCAGCATCGCCGCCATGCCGTACAGCGAAATGACCGGCGCCTTCAGATCATGGGTGATACTGTAGAGAAACGACTCCAGCTCGCGATTGGCCTCTTTGACCTGTTCCGTGCGCTCTTCGATCATTCTTTCCATATGGATCGTGTAGTCTTTCAATTGACCCACCATGTGCCCAACATCGACCTGCAGGGCCGCCATCTCCCGCGGCGTCAAGGCATGCGGCGGATCGGGCATCTGCGACAAATCGCCCTCGCTCACCGCGGTAACGATGTTGGCCAGCTTGCGAATCGGCCGCGCCAGACCCTCAGCCAGGAGGGTCGCGACGAGCAAACCCGCCAGCAGGGCGATGCCTGCCACGGTCAGCACTTGTGTACGCGCCGCCGCCGCCTGACTCAGCTCGTAAACTTGCGGGCGATATACCACCACGCTCCAATCCAGACCATGGGCGGTTACGGCGGTGACCGAGGCGCGCATCGCCACCCCTTTGTCATCCTCGCCGGTGCGAATCTCTATGCCGCTGCCGGTATATTTCTTGAACAAGGCCAGCTGCGAGAGGGTAGCCACGGCCCGGCGCAGCTTGGCATCCGGATAGGCGATTACGCGGCCCGCATGGTCCAGCACCGCGACCTGTAAGCCCGGCATCCCCTTGATGGTCGAATCGACCAGCTTTTGGATGCTGCCCAAGTCCAGCGAGCCCTCGACGAAACCCACCAGGCCGCCCTGCTCGTCACGGACCGGCGCGGCGATCTGGACGTTGGGCACGCCGGAACGTTTGCCGATTTGTACCCGTGAGATGGCTGTACTGCCGGTGCGTTTCACCACCTGGTAATAATCACGGCTGGAATAGTTGGTGCCGGCATTGGGCTTGCCGTCTTCGTTAAACGGAGGGTCGGTGACGATGGACACGGCATCGGCACCGGCGATGTACATGACGGAGAAACCGCCGTAACGCGCGCGCAACGAGCTGACCATGGGCTGCAGCACGGCCTTGTCGAGACTGCCGCGCGCCTGCACCTGCCCGGCGAGGGTTTCCACCGCCCGAACGTGGCCATCGACGATCTGGCCGATGCCCTGTTCCAGGGTCTGGGCGACGAACTGCCGCTCCTGATCCACATCGTCCAGCTGTTTGGCTTCCCATTTGGTGACTTGGATAACGCCCAATACCAGTACCGGCAGCGCCGCCACCAGACCCAGACAGCAGAAGATGTAACCTCGCAGTCCGATGCGCGCCTTGCGCCGCGCCGGCTTCGGATCAGGGATGCCCTGCACTACAGCTCTCCTTACCCATCATGAAAAGGCGCCGCCACCCTTGAGAAAAGTTAAGAATAATAATTACTGGAACATTAACGGCAGGTAATGTGATTTTTTGTAGCCTCAATCAGCCGCTTGCGGTTCAGGCGCGAGGCTACCTCAGCGTATGGCGCCGCGATCCGCAGTGTAAAAGGGCTGGATTGATATGCAGGAATAGGACGGCCGTGCCGCCGATCAACGGCGGAATAGACCGGGTCGCCGCGCGATTGGCGGCATCTTAATATATTTCCGGCGGGCTATTTGATATGCGCCAGAATGCCTTCCAGCTCGTCCAGGCTGTTGTAGTTGATAACGAGTTTACCTTTGCCCTTGGCCGTGTGGTGGAACTGCACCGCCGCACCCAGTTTTTCCGCCAATTCGTCCTGGAGACGGCGGACATCCGGGTCCAGGCTCGCCGCGGCCGGTTTTTCGTCGGGCAGGTTCTTCACCCAGCGTTTCACCAAGGCCTCGGTTTCCCGCACCGACAGGCCTTTTTCCGCCACTGTGCGCGCGGCGGCGCTCTGCGCGGCGTCCTTCAAGGCCAGCAGGGCGCGGGCATGGCCCATCTCCAGCCGACGTTGTTCCAGGAGCTGCTTGACGTCGTCGTTGAGTTCCAGGAGGCGCAACAGGTTGGACACCGCCGCACGGGAACGGCCCACTGCCTCGGCAACTTCTTGATGAGTAAGCTGAAATTCACGGATAAGGCGTTGCAGGGCATTGGCCTCTTCCATGGGGTTGAGGTTTTCGCGCTGGATGTTCTCGATGAGGGCCATGGCCATGGCCGCCTGGTCGGAGACGTCGCGTATCACGGCGGGGATTTCTTGCAGACCCGCCAGCTGGGCCGCGCGCCAGCGCCGTTCCCCGGCGATGATCTCATAACTGCCGGTGCCGGAGGGTTTGACCACGATGGGCTGCACTACCCCTTGCGCCTTGATGGAATTGGCCAGGTCTTCCAGGCTCTCCGGGTGCATGTCGACCCGGGGCTGATACTTGCCACGGCGCACCAAATCTACCGGCAGTTGCCGCAAGTCACCCCCAGGCGATGCGGCCTGCGGCGCGGGCGCCACCGCTTGGACCCCGCCGAGCAAGGCATCCAGGCCCCGGCCCAATCCTCGTTTTTTTGCCGTCATACGTTCTGAACTCATTAATTATTTATAGTTAAACGGGCTGTTGTTCCGGCTGCTGCGGCTCGCCGGTCATCGCCTGGGCTGCCGTTTGTTCCTGGTCGGCGCGGCGCAGGATCTCCCCGGCCAGGGCCAAATAGGCCTGTGCGCCGCGGGAGGACTTATCATACAGCAACACCGGCAGACCATGGCTGGGCGCCTCCGCCACCCGCACATTGCGCGGGATGACCGTACGGTAGACCTTTTCGCCGAAGTGCTGCACCAACTGGGCCGAGACATCATTGGCTAGGTTATTGCGCGGATCGAACATGGTGCGCAATACCCCCCCTACTTGCAGGCGGGGATTGAGGGTGTTGCGGATCTTGTCCAGGGTACGGACCAGGGCCGACAAACCCTCTAGGGCAAAATATTCGCATTGCATGGGAATCAGCACCCACTCGGTTGCCACCAGGGCATTGAGGGTCAGCATGTTCAGGGAGGGAGGGCAGTCGATCAGGACATAGTCGTAGTCCAGGTGCGCCGCCTCCAAGGCGCGCTTGAGGCGGTGCTCGCGCTGTGGCAGATCCAGCATCGCGATCTCGGCGCCGGTGAGATCGTCATTGGCAGGCAGAAGATTGAAGCCGGCCTGACCCGCCGCAACCGCCGTCGAAGCAATGTCACGGTCTTCAACCAAGACATCGTATATAGAGGCGTTGACGGTGCGCTTGTCCACCCCGCTGCCCATGGTGGCATTACCCTGGGGATCCAGGTCGATCAATAACACCCGACGCTTGGTGGCCGCCAAGGACGCCGCCAGATTGACCGAGGTGGTGGTCTTTCCCACCCCGCCTTTTTGATTGGTGATGGCAATGATCTTGGCCAAGTACCCGTCCGTCCCCTGATTCAGTCTTAATCGAACAGCGATTATACGGCAGCGCGGGAGGATCGGGCAGCTAATAATTGTGCGGGCTTGTCCTCTATTATCCGGCACTTAATCACAACGAGGGCATTACTGCGGGACAAAACCGTTTTCGCTGCGACTTGCCGTGAACTTTATTAAAGAAGCGGCGGTCTCACTTTGTAAGGAATTTTATGTGGTGCTGGAGAGTTTAGTTGTAAGCGATGTTGGTAGCGGTAATTGCGTACTGATTCACTAAAGTTTTTTAGTATTCAGTTTGGTTTAAGGTAGTCTGCGTAGGCTTTTGCGTAAGGAGCCGGCAGACAGTGTAAGGGATCTATCCCGAACACGCAGTCTTCATGGTTCCCCTCCCCTCTTTAGGCAGAAGCCCCCCTTCTGCCTTCTTTTTTTGGGCTTGTTAAACACGTTCACCGTGATCCCTGCGCCTCGATGTTCATCGCAGAATATGGAGCGCAAGCCTTAAATAAAAAGGCAGACGACCGTGCGCGCATCGCCTGCCTCCGCGTTGCTCCGATTTAATTATTTGCCCAGCTGTACCCAGATAAGCCGCAAATGTTTTCTCCCCGGGATTAAAGGTGCCTGCAGCGTTACCGGCATATCATGCAGGTAGGCCTCCCTCAAGGTCTCGATCATGGTGCGCGCGGCGGGATCTTCCTGGTGATAGGAAATGCCGAACACGGTGTCCGGTTGACTCTCCAGGGTAACGAGCACCTCCGCATCCAAGCGATCATTGGGCGGCCCGATCTCCAGCCCCTTAATCTGTGCGCGAAACAAGGATATCTTTCCCGATTTAGTCACCATCGCCGCATGTTCGCCACGCAACGAGCCGGGGGTGTCGGCTTGCGCCAATGAAATAGAGAAGAGTAATGCCGTTATGGGAACCAAGAGCCGATATAAAGTTTTCATCGCCGTGTACTCCCTGTTGTTTACTGTACGATTCCACATTACAACCCCAAAGTTAATTGTCTCTTAAGAGTTCCGGTTGTATTAATAGTTTAGTAAACGCAGGCCGCTTGCACAGCAACGCCCATGCTGATATCCAAGGGACGGTTTGCCGACGGCAAAATAAAAAACGGAAATAAAAATGGATGGCTATCGATGTCGCGCAAGCACTGCGCTAAGTTTCATTCGAATCGATTGGAAAAATCTGCACCACATGCCGTTCTTCATCCAGCCCGGGCACGGCGAGGCGCGTTATATCTTTTAAACTATAGCCCGGCGGTAGTGCGGATAATTCTTCTTGCGGATAGCGGCCTTTCATCGCCAACAACACACCGCCGCTGTGGCGGCACCATGGCCCCGCCACCGTAACGAACTCGGCGATACTGCTGAAGGCGCGGGAGATGACCGTATCGAACAAGCCCAGGGAATCATAATTTTCCACGCGCTGGGTCTTCACCTCCACGTTGCTGAGTCCCAACTCGCTGCCGGCCTGCACGACAAACCGCGTCTTCTTGGCCACGCTGTCCAGCAACGCGAACTCCATCTCGGGAAGCGCGATGGCCAGCGGAATACCGGGCAGGCCGGCGCCGGTGCCAACATCCAGGACCCGCGGCCCTTTTATAAACGGCATTACCGCCAGGCTGTCGAGCAGGTGGCGGGTAACCATGTCGCGGGGATTGCGTATCGCGGTGAGATTGTAGACTTGGTTCCACTTAACCAGCAGTTGCACATAGTCGAGCAGCTTGGTGCATTGGGCGGGACTCAAGGTAAGTCGCAGCGCCTCGATGCCTCTCGCCAACTGCTGGGCCAGCACATCTTCAGGCGCATTCATGGATGTTCACCGCTGTCGCCGTCTCTGCTTGTTTTCAAGCGGATTGACGGACCGTGACCGCGCGTTTTTTCAAGTACACCAAGAGCAGAGAGATGGCTGCCGGCGTGATGCCGGCGATGCGCGCCGCCTGCCCCACGGTGGCGGGACGCACGCGCGCCAGCTTTTCGCACACCTCTATGGACAAGCCGCGAACCTGGGCGTAATCAAAATCCTGCGGCACACAGGTTTCTTCATGGCGGCGATGGCGCTCGATCTCATCCTGCTGACGATCGATGTAGCCGGCGTAACGCGCCTGGATCTCCACTTGCTCGAAAACCTTGGCGTCCGTGACGCCGGGACCGGCGCCGGGCAGGCTCATCAGCGCGCGATAGTTTACATCGGGGCGGCGCAATAAATCGGCGGCTCGGTATTCCCGTGTCAAGGGTGCGCCCAAGACGCGCTGCGCCTCTTCATCGCTGAGTTGCCCGGGACGCAGCCAAGTGTCGTGCAAACGCTGCTGTTCCCGCGCGACGGCCTCGCGTTTTTCGCTGAATGCGCGCCAGCGTCTCTCGTCCACCAGACCCAGTTCACGCCCCTTGGCGGTGAGGCGCAGGTCGGCGTTGTCTTCGCGCAGCAATAAACGGTATTCGGCGCGGCTGGTAAACATGCGATACGGTTCCGAAGTACCGCGGGTAATCAAATCATCGATGAGCACGCCGATGTAGGCCTCATCGCGACGCGGAGTCCACGGCGCCTCGCCCTGCACCTTGAGCACGGCATTGATGCCGGCCATCAGGCCTTGCGCCGCCGCCTCCTCGTAACCAGTGGTACCGTTGATCTGCCCGGCGAAGAACAGACCGGCGATGTGCTTGGTCTCCAGCGAGGCGTGCAGATCGCGGGGATCGAAGTAGTCGTATTCGATGGCGTAGCCGGGACGGGTGATGTGTGCCTGTTCAAAACCACCAATGGAACGCACCAGCTCGTATTGCACATCGAAGGGCAGGCTGGTGGAGATGCCGTTGGGATAGACCTCGTGGGTGCTCAGGCCTTCGGGTTCGACGAAGATCTGATGCGAGGACTTGTCGGCGAAGCGCACCACCTTGTCTTCGATGGACGGACAGTAGCGCGGACCCACGCCTTCGATCACGCCGGTATACATGGGTGAACGGGACATGCCGCCGCGGATGATGTCGTGGGTGCGCGCGTTGGTGTGGGTGATGTAACACGACACCTGGCGCGGATGTTCCCGCGCATCGCCTAAAAAGGAGAACACCGGCGTGGGATCATCACCTGCTTGCTCGCCCAACTGCGTGTAATCGATGCTGCGGCCGTCGATGCGCGGCGGCGTGCCGGTTTTGAGGCGGCTTACCCGCAGCGGTAATTCCCGCAGACGCGCCGCCAGGGCATTGGCGGGGGGGTCGCCGGCGCGGCCACCCTGGTAGTTGGCGAGTCCGATATGAATTAATCCGGCGAGGAAGGTGCCCACGGTAAGCACCACCGTTGGGGCGTGAAAACGCAAACCCATCTGGGTGACCACGCCGCGCACCTCGCCGTTTTCCACGATGAGATCGTCCACCGCCTGCTGGAACAGCACCAGATTCTCCTGGTTTTCCAGCGTGGCGCGCACCGCCTGTTTATACAGCGCCCGGTCGGCCTGGGCACGGGTGGCGCGAACCGCCGGACCCTTGGCTGCATTGAGGATGCGAAAATGAATCCCGGCTTTATCGGCAGCGTGGGCCATGAGGCCGCCCAGTGCGTCGATCTCCTTGACCAGATGGCCCTTGCCGATGCCGCCGATGGCAGGATTGCAGCTCATCTGACCCAAGGTCTCGATGCTCTGGGTGAGCAGCAGGGTGCGCGCGCCCATGCGCGCCGCCGCCAGGGCCGCCTCGGTCCCGGCATGGCCGCCGCCCACTACGATGACATCGTAACGATCCTGAAATTGCACCTGATTCGCCCCGTAAACAGCGGGCGGCAGGCAGCCACCCGGCTAAAAATTCAGCGTATTTTACGCCCCGCCCGGTGACTTGGCCAATGTCCCGCACAATATTAAGGATGTATAGAGCGGGCCGTTACCCGCCAGATGGGAGTTTTGCATTACTATTGAACCATGACCTCTTCGGTTTTTCACAGCTCCAAGCCCCTGGCCGCCTCGCCCGACACCGAGAGCTCCTTGGCGCATAAGGCCATTCTCGACACCGCCATCGCCGCCGCCAGCCAGGTAATCCTAGGCAAGGAGCACGAGCTACGGCTGGCGCTGGCCTGCCTGATCGCCCGCGGACATCTGCTTATCGAGGATCTGCCGGGCGTGGGCAAGACCACTCTCGCCCATGTGTTGGCCAAGACCCTGGGGCTGCAATTCCGCCGCATTCAATTCACCAGCGACCTGCTGCCCGCGGACATCCTCGGCAGCTCGGTGTACGACCGGGAAGAGGGCGGATTCAACTTTCATCGCGGACCGATCTTCGCCCAGCTGGTGCTGGCCGATGAGGTAAATCGCGCCACGCCCAAGACCCAAAGCGCACTGCTGGAGGCCATGGAGGAAACCCAAGTAACCATAGAGGGTCATACCTACCCCCTGCCCGAGCCGTTCTTCGTAGTGGCGACGCAAAATCCAAATTACCAGATCGGCACTTTTCCCTTGCCGGAATCGCAACTGGACCGGTTTTTGATGCGCCTGGAGCTCGGCTATCCCGATGCCGCCGCGGAACGCCAACTGCTCAAAAGCGAGAACCGCCGTGAATTATTGAAAGACATGGACTCCAGCACCGGCCCCGCCACCCTCATCACCCTGCAAGCCGCGGTGACGGCGGTCACGGTCAGCGATGCGCTGGTGGACTATGTGCAGGCCCTGCTGAAATTCAGCCGTGAAACACCGTTTTACCGCAATGGCCTGTCACCCCGTGCGGGTGTGGGTATCGTGCGCGCCGCCCAGGCCTGGGCGCTGATGGCCGGACGCCGCTATGTGGTACCCGAGGATGTGCAAGCGGTGTTGGCCGCGGTAGCGGTGCACCGCCTGCAGGTCGCGGCGGAAGCGGGGGAGCAAACGCCCGCCGAGCTGTTCCGTCACCTCGCCACCGTTTCCGTACCATGACCGATGAACCGCCGTCTCGCGGCTCTTGCCGAACCGCTCATCTTTAAGCTGTTCCGCCACAAGGTTCCCACCGGACCCGCGCTGACCCTGGAACGGCAGCGCATCTATGCCCTGCCCACCCGTTATGGACTGCTGTATGCCGCCATGCTGCTAGTGATGTTGCTGGGATCCATCAATTACAACAACAGCCTGGCATTCATGCTGACTTTCCTCCTGGCCAGCCTCGCCATCGTGTCCATCCTCTACACCTATCGCAATCTCGCCCACTTGCAGGTACGCAGCGGCAAGGCGGCGCCCACCTTCGCCGGCAAGGAGGCACGCTTCACGGTGCTGTTGCAGAACCCGGATCCATTGCCGCGTTATGCCTTGCGTTTGTCGACGGCCAAGGCCGAAGCCCGACTCACCGACACCGCGGCCGCCGACACTACCGCCGTGGAACTGAGAATTGCGGCGCCCGGGCGCGGACGCCTCCGCCTGGGCATGATCACCCTGTCCACCACCTATCCCCTGGGATTGGTACGTGCCTGGGCTTATGTAAACCTGGACATGCAGTGCATCGTCTATCCCCGGCCGGGACCACGCCTCGCCCTGGCCACCGCACCTAATTTTCAGGAAGGCGATCGTGCCGGCTCGGCCATGGGCAGCGATGATTTTCTCGGCTTTCGCGCCTATCTGCCCGGCGACTCCCCGCGGCATATTCACTGGAAGGCCCTGGCCCGCGACCTGCCGTTGCTCACCAAGAAATTCAGCGCCAGCGAAACTCGGGATCTATGGCTGGACTGGTCGCTGTTACCCGCGGTGGATGACGAAACCCGTCTCCGCATCCTGTGCCGTCTGGTTGTGGACGCCCAGCGCGCCGGCCAGGCTTACGGTCTGCGCCTGCCCGGCGTGGAGATCATGCCCGCTCTGGGCGCACTGCACCGGCATCGTTGCCTGCAAGCCCTGGCATTGTTCGGGGAGCCGCAGCCGTGAGCCGGGCGAGCACCGCCACCGCGTTTCGTCCCGAGGTGCTGATCCGTATGTTGGCGGTGCTGGGCCTGGTGGTGGCTCCACAACTGCCGCGGCTTCCGCCGTGGTTGATCGTCGTGAGCCTGGCCTTCACGGCATGGTGTTATATCATCACCCGGCGATCGCTCAAGCTCCCATCCCTGTGGTTACGCATCCTGCTTTCCACTTTGTTACTCGCGGCGGTATACGCCCACTACGGTACTCTGCTCGGTCGCGACGTGGGCGCCGCCTTGCTCATCGCCATGCTCGCACTCAAGCTGTTGGAGATAAAAGCGGCGCGCGACATTTATATAACCGTGTTCCTCGGCTATTTTCTGATCATTATCGGCTTTTTGTTTACTCAAAGCCTGTGGATGGCCGGCTATATGCTGGTGGTGGTGACGCTGTTGACTAGCGTGTTGATCGATCTCAACCGCACCCGGCTTACCGCTATCGGCAGCAATCTGCGCCTCGCCGCCGCCATGCTGCTGCGGGCCTTGCCCCTCGCGCTGGCGGTCTTCGTATTATTTCCCCGCATTTCCGGTCCGCTGTGGGGCATGCCCAAGGATGCCTATGACGGCATGATCGGTCTGGACGAGGAAATGGCACCGGGGCTGATCAGCGACTTGATCCAGTCGGACGCCGTGGCGTTTCGCGCCGGCTTCGACGGGCCCATCCCGCCGCCGCGGCAACGTTACTGGCGTGGTCCAATCCTATGGCAAACCGACGGCATGGCATGGCGGACCGGACATCCGTGGAACGCTGCGTCGCACGGCGATCCACCGCCCCTGGTCACTTCCGCTGATGCCGTCACCTACACCGTGACCCTTGAACCCCACAATCGCCGCTGGCTGTATGCCCTCGATCTGGTGGCCACCGCACCGCCGGAAACCCGGATCGCCCCCGATTTCTTACTGCTGCGCGCCGCCCCGCTACGGGAACGACTGCGCTATACCGTGACGTCCTATCCGGACGGCGTCGCCACCCGGCTCAGCGGCCCCGAGCGCCAACGCGCCCTCCAATTGCCCTCCTGGGGTAATCCGCGGGCGCGCGCCTTGGCGCAAGAGTGGCGCCAACGCTTTCACGACCCGGCCGCCATCGTGCAGCAGGCCTTACAGATGTTCCGCAGCGAACCGTTCATCTATACCCTGCACCCGCCGGTGATCACCAGCGACTTCGTCGATCGCTTCTTATTCACTACCCGCAAAGGTTTTTGCGAGCACTACGCCGCCAGCTTCACCTTTCTGATGCGCGCCGCCGGCATCCCCGCCCGGGTGGTAACCGGCTATCAGGGCGGTGAACTCAATCCCATCGGCAATTACTTGATCGTGCGTCAGCGCGACGCCCACGCCTGGTCGGAAGTATGGCTGGACGGTCACGGCTGGACACGGGTAGATCCCACGGCCGCCGTGGCGCCGGAGCGGATCGATCTCAGCATCGATAACCGGCGGCAAGCCATAGGGGACGCGGTACGTTTCGATTTGCCGCAAGCGGCATGGCTGGTTGCGCTATGGCGCGAGACCCATTTTGCCTGGGATGCGCTGAACAATAAGTGGAATCAATGGGTGTTGAGTTATGGCGTAGAGCGGCAAGCGGACCTGCTGGGATGGCTGAGCTTCGGCGGCCTGAGTTGGCAAAACACCGCGATTCTCCTGTTAACGGCGGTAGGCGCAGCGATGGTCGGGATGGTGATTTTCATGCTTAAACGGGAACGGCAATCCGAAGATGCCGTCGTCCGCGCCTATCAGGCCTTTTGCCGTAAACTGGCGCGGCGCGGCCTGAGCCGCCGGTCTTATGAAGGGCCGGTGGACTTCGCCGAGCGGGTCGCCCGACATCGTCCCGATCTCGCCGGGCAAGTACACAGCATCATTAAATTGTATACCGCACTGCGCTATGGCGCCCATCAAGCGCCGGCCACACTCGACATGCTTCACCGCGCCGTGCGGCACTTCCGACCCTGATTGGCTGCGTCTCAGCCAAGAGCACCGACTTCCGTATGGGGAGCAAACCCGATCTCGATGCGCAACTGAAAATCGGCATTGTAAGCTGCGTCGTAATAGCCATGTAAAATTTTCGAGTCTTACTCTTATCAAGCAAACTCACCGTCAGGGCTCGTAACTACACTGATCGCGGCCGCTTGCAGGTCCTGTTACAATCAGGTCTAATGCCAGGAAATTAATACTAACTATGCAATTGGATTCGCCGTTAATAGATGCGTTATGTGTACTGAGACCAAGTTTTTAGTACTTATCGGAAGTGAGTCCCATATGTCCAGGCCATGAGACAGCGTAAAAATTATTCTCAGGAACGATCAAAAACCACGCCCCCCCGGAAATACCAGCGGCTTCTGGCTGCTATCCGCGAGATCCATAGCCAATATCAACAAAGCAGCGACGTCCAAGCGCTGTATGCCGCGCTGCTGGCTGCTGTCCAGGATATTACCAACAGCCCCTATGGCGCGGCCGGCGAAGTCATCGTCGACGTGGAGAACCAACTCGAGTTTACGCCGTGGGCGAGCGTTTACCCGCAAGACACAAATCCAAAACGGTTCGAGACACTGCTGACGCAAGTGATGAACGGAGGTCGCGTACGCCTCGTCGCAAAGTCCTCAAGCGCGCCCCGCCGCGCTACCGGCAAACCGATCTTTCCGGAGGCATTTCTCGGTTTACCCATCTTCAGCGGCAACGACCTGGTCGCCGTGGTCGGCGTCGCGAATCGGCCGGCCGGATATGACAAGGAGATAAGCACCTATCTCGATCCGCTGCTGTGCAGCGCCGGGACGCTGATTCAATCTTATCGCCATGCACGGCAACACCTGGCTGCCGAACGCGGGCAACGGCAAGCCCTGTCGGAATGCAAATACATCGAGACCTCGCTGCGGAGTATTGCAAACTCCGTGTCATCCACCACCGGCGCCAAGTATTTTCACTCCCTGGTGAAACAACTCAGCAAAGTATTACGGGTAGACGCTGCCTTCATCAGCATCCTCCGCGACGACGACGCGGACTCTGCCGATATTATCGCCCTGTGCGATCTTGGGGATGTTAAGGATGATTTCCGCCATTCTCTCCACGCCACACCCTGCGAAAAGATCATTGCCAATGGCGCGCGCCATTACTTATCGGGGCTGAAGAAAAAATTTCCGCGCGATGCCATGATAAAGGAACGCGGCTGGGACAGCTGTCTGGGCGTACCGCTACGCGATGTATCGGGGCAGGTACTGGGTGTCATCGCGGTGGCAAGCCGCCAGGCCATCACCCACCGCCAACCCGCTGAGGCCATTCTTCAGATCTGTGCGTCGCGCATCGCCGCGGAACTGGTGCATCAGCACGCGGAGGAGAAGGCCAATAAATTGTCCCAGGCGCTGGAACAGACCGCCGACTCGATAAGCATCACCGATACCAAGGGTGTGATCGAATACATTAACCCCGCCTTCAGCACCATGACCGGATTCAGCGTGCGCGAGGCGGTAGGCAGTTATACGAGTATAGTTAAATCTGGTCGCCATGATTCACAGTTTTACGATCAGTTGTGGGATTCACTCCAACAAGGCCACTCGTTCCGCGATGTCTTTATCAATCGCAAGAAAGACGGTGAACTGTATTATGAAGAAAAGACCATCACCCCTCTCAAGGATGCACAGGGTCAGATCACTCATTATATTTCCACCGGCAAAGATATCACCGAGCGCATGCAAACCCAGGAGCGCTTGCACTACCTTTCCTATCACGATGTCTTGACGGAACTGCCCAACCGTCTATTGTTTCTGGAATGGCTCAATCACGCCCTGGCCATCGACGGCGATGCCGGTATCAAGCTGGCGGTGATTTGCATCGATGTAGATCGTTTTAAGATTATCAACGACACCCTCGGCCATGACAGCGGCGATCGTGTCTTACTGGCCTTGGCCGGCCTGTTGAAAGCCTGCCTGAGCAAAGGCGACACGGTGGCGCGCCTCGGTGGCGACGAGTTCGCGGTGCTGGTGGAACATTTCTCCTCACCCCGCGACGTCATGACCAAGATCAACAAGATCCTGGAAAGACTGGCCCACCCGCTGCACATCGACAGTCACGATCTTTATATCACCGTCAGCATGGGCATCGCCCTGGCGCCCGATGACGGCACGGATGCCAATACCTTGTTGAAGAATGCCGATGCCGCATTGAACCGCGCCAAGGAACAAGGCCGCCATACCTACCAGTTTTACTCCGCCGACCTGAGCCATAAGGCCTCCAAGCGCCTCAGTCTCGAGACCAATCTGTACCGCGCCATCGAGCGCCAGGAGTTCCATCTTTGTTATCAGCCGCAAGTGGATCTTGCGAGCGGACGGGTGATGGGGCTGGAGGCCCTGCTGCGTTGGCAGCACCCCGAGTTGGGCACGATAGAGCCGCTGGAGTTTATCCCGCTGTTGGAAGACACCGGCCTGATCATCCCAGTGGGTGAATGGGTGTTGCGCGCCGCCTGTACCGAGGCGGCGCGCTGGCAAAGTCTCACGGAAATACCACTGCGCCTGTCCGTCAACCTTTCCGGCCGGCAGTTCAACGACCCGGCGCTGCACAAGACCGTGGGAAATATCCTCGCCGAAACCCAGCTCTCGCCGTCACAGTTGGAATTGGAGATCACCGAAAGTGTGTTGATGCAAAACGATCAGGCCTCCATGTCCAACCTCGACGCCCTGCAGCGTCTGCGGATCCGCATCGCCATCGATGACTTCGGCACCGGCTACTCATCGCTCAGCTATCTCAAACGCTTTCCGGTGGACACGCTCAAGATCGACCGTTCCTTTATTCACGACGTCATCCACAATCGCGATGACAAAACCATCATCAAGGCCATCATCGCCATGGCTCGCTCGCTGCAAGTGGATATCATCGCCGAAGGCGTAGAGACTCTCGGGCAATTGGAATTTTTACGCAGTAGTGGTTGTCAATCGGCCCAGGGCTTCCTGCTCAGCAAACCGTTTATGGCGGACGAGTTGGCCCACTTTCTGGAACAGCCCATTCATTTCGCCTAAGCGAAAACTGCGTCCAGCACCCTTTCACTTGCCGATGCAAAACTGACTGAAGATCCTGCCCAACAGATCATTGGAGCTGAATTCGCCGGTAATCTCGCTCAATGACTGTTGCGCCAAGCGTAAATCCTCCGCCAGCAATTCTCCGGCACGCTGGTCGTTGAGCGCCACCTTACCGTGTTCCAGAAAGCGCGCTGTGTCCTGCAAGGATTCGAGGTGGCGGCGCCGCGCCATAAAGATCGCCTCGCCGGCGGAGTGATAGCCCATGGATTCTTTGAGGTGACGCTGCAACTCAGCCAATCCCGTTCCATGCTTGGCTGAGATCGCCACATGCTCGCCGAGTTCGTCGCGCCACTGCTCCGCCCCCCGGCCGCTGAGATCGATCTTGTTATGGGCCACCGTTACCGCCAGATCCTTAGGCAGCCGCTGCAGTATGTGCAGTGACTCGGCGCTCACGCCGACTTGATCATCCACCACCAGCAGTACCCGATCGGCCTTGGCGATCTCCACCCAGGCACGTTGAATGCCCTGGCTCTCCACCGGATCGTTGCTGTCACGCAGACCCGCGGTGTCGATGATATGCAGCGGCAGACCGTCGATATTTATGTGTTCGCGCAACACGTCGCGGGTGGTGCCGGGGATTTCGGTGACGATGGCCGCATCGCGCTGCGCAAGTGCGTTGAGCAAACTGGACTTGCCGGCGTTGGGTTGACCGGCGATCACCACCGTCATGCCGTCGCGCAATAAACGGCCTTGCCGAGCGGTGGCCATCACCTGTGTGAGATCGGCGCTTACCGTATCGAGTTGGGCGGCGATGTGCCCGTCCGACAGGAAATCGATTTCCTCTTCGGGAAAATCTATGGCGGATTCCACGTACAGGCGCAGCTGGATCAGCGCTTCCACCAAGGCGTGGATACGCGCCGAAAATTCACCCTCCAGAGAACGCAATGCACTGCGTGCCGCTTGACGCGATGCGCTGGCGATGAGATCGGCGATGGCCTCGGCCTGCACCAGATCCAGCTTGTCATTGAGAAAGGCGCGTTCGCTGAATTCACCGGGTCGCGCCGGGCGTGCATTCAGGGCGCAGACCCGTGACAACAGCATGTCCAGCACTACCGGCCCGCCATGAGCGTGCAATTCCAGAACGTCTTCGCCGGTGAAGGAATGGGGTGCGGGAAAGAACAATGCGAGACCGTGATCGAGCGGCGTACCGTCGTCATCCCGGAAGGCCAGGTACTCGGCCAGGCGCGGCGCGGGGAGCCGTCCGCAGATGTGGGCGGCGATGCTGCGCACCGCGGGTCCGGAAGCGCGCACGATGCCCACGCCGCCTTGACCGGCGGGAGTTGCCACTGCGGCAATGGTGTCGCCTGCCTCACGCATAAAACTTAACCCGCACCGTTCCGGGCGGCGTACGCCAGCCTAACCCTTGGCGGTGGCCTTTTCCAAACTGCGGGTAATGTACCACTGCTGAGCGATGGAAAGGACGTTGTTAACCACCCAGTACACCACCAAACCCGCGGGGAAGAAGGCGAAGAACAGGGTGAAGACCACCGGTAAGGCCATCATGACCTTGGCCTGAATGGGATCGGGCGGTGCGGGGCTGAGTCGCTGTTGAAAAAACATGCTGATTCCCATGATCAGCGGCAGCACATAGTAGGGATCTTTGGTGGAAAGGTCATGTATCCAAAAGATGAAGCCGGCTTGGCGCAGTTCCACGCTGCCCAGCAATACCCAGTACAAGGATATAAATACCGGAATCTGAACGACGATCGGCAGGCAGCCGCCGAGGGGATTGATCTTCTCCTTTTTGTACAAATCCATCATCGCCTGGCTCATGCGCTGGCGGTCGTCGCCGTAACGTTCGCGGATCTGCGTCATCTTGGGCGTCATGCGCCGCATGTTGGCCATGGAACGGTAACTGGCCGCGGACAGCTTATAGAAGGCCAGCTTGATGAACATGGTGAGCAGAATAATGGACCAGCCCCAATTGCCCAGCAGTTCGTGAAGGTGTTTGAGCAGCCAAAAGATCGGCTTAGCAATGAATGTCAACAGACCGTAGTCCACGGTGAGTTCCAAATGGGGTGCCACCGCCGCCAGGTGATCCTGCAGCTTGGGCCCGACGTAGAGTTGGGATTTGAAATCGCCCTTGCCGCCGGCCGCAACGGTTTTCTCCGCCGAACTCATGCCCAGCACGTACAGATCATCGCCCAAGGACTTGCTGTAGAAATGATTGGTCTCGTCCTGGCCCGGCACCCAGGCCGCTATGAAATAATGCTGGACCATCGCCGCCCAACCGCCTTTAAGATCGCGGTTGAAGGCCTCTTTTTTCATTTCGTCGAATGACAGCTTTTGATATTTGATTTCCGCGCTGGAGACGGCGCCGCCTATGAAAGTATAGACAAAGCGGGATTGGCGCTCGACGCGCGCACGTTCAAACTGCCGATACTGGCGCCCTTTCCATACCTGCTTACCGTTATTGCTGACCTCGAAATCAACATCCACCACATAGCTATCGCGATGAAATGTGTAGGTCTTGGTGACGGTAATGCCCTGATCACTGGTCCAGGTCAACGGTACTTTCAGTTCGTCAGCACCGTTCGCCAGCGTGTAAACTTTTTGCGTAGCCTGATAGAGCGCATGATGATTAGGGGCGACACTGGCCGCCAACAAGCCGGACTGCGCAACGAAGATCTTGGACGTGTCGTCGTTCAACAACTGAAAAGGCTGATCGGGCTGGTTGACCGAGACCGAATAGTGCGGGAATTTGACGTCGCGCAAGTCACCGCCGCGAGTATCAATCTCGGCCAGAAACACATCGGTCTGCACATGGATCCGTTCGCCCTTTTCCAAGCCAGCATCAGCGGGAACCGCGGCAGCGACGGGGGCCGATGCTGTTGCGCTTTGATTCTGGCCCGTCTGGCCCGTGCCGGCGGCCGGCACATCGCCGCCGGTGGGCACGGCATTTTGCGTTATCGTTGGCGCGGTAGTGTGCGGTGGCGTCCCGAAATCCTTCTGCCAGGCCTGCCATAACAGCAGAATCACGACACTGAGTGCAACGAAGAGGAAGAGGCGTTGGTTTTCCATATTGATTATGATCGCCGAGGTAGTTTTTCGGGTACCGGGTCACAGCCCCCCGCGTGCCAAGGATGGCAACGGGCGAGCCTGCGCAGGGCCAACCAAGTACCGGTAAAAACTCCGTGTTGGGTGATAGCGCCCTCGGCATAACAGGAACACGAGGGATAAAAACGGCAATTATTGCCCAGGAAAGGGCTCAGCAATAAACGATAAACCCGGATTAGATAGACGAGGACCTTGCGCATTGCTCAAGTTTCTTCCAGTGCCCTTCCAAACTCGCAAACAATCCCTTGTTGGTTTGCTTAACCACATCGGGCCGCGCAATTACTACTAGATCCCAGCCTTTGAGCCGTGCTTGCTGT
This sequence comes from uncultured Gammaproteobacteria bacterium, assembly GCA_963810615.1. GTDB lineage: Bacteria > Pseudomonadota > Gammaproteobacteria > DRLM01 > DRLM01 > JARRQJ01. The sequence continues at coordinate 30,486 of CAWEOA010000008.1, forward strand.
AAGCGGAAGCTCTCGCGGACGATACGCTTGATGCGATTTCTTACCACGGCCCTACGGGCCACGCGGGTAGAGACTACGATTCCGATACGCGGATAATCAAGGCTGTTGCCGCGCGCCAAGATTGTCAGTCCTCCCCCAAACATCCGCTGGGTCTTATTATCAAAGACACTTTGATATTCGCTCGATTTGACCAGCCTGATGCGCCGGCTAAAACACCAGCGACATATACTCAAGGTTAAACGAGCACGCTTTAAGGAGTTAACCGCACCCGCCCCTTTGCGCGGCGGTTCTTGATGACTTGACGCCCTTTTGCGGTACTCATGCGCGCACGGAACCCATGCGTACGTTTACGATGAAGATTACTGGGTTGAAAAGTGCGTTTCATAGCTATGCCCGTCTAAACAGATTGCAAAAAAAGATTTCACCCGGAGCAATACCGCCCTGCGATGACCGGTGCCGGTTACTACCGGCCGACGCCACCTGAGACCAAATATTTTTATCCCGGGGACTCAATTGGAAAGCGCGGTAGAGTAACGATTTTTTCCGATCTCTGTCAATAGAACCGTCATTTCCGCGGCAAACTGGGTGTGGATAACTCACTACAATCGGTATAGACTTCCTAGCTCTCTCGAGTGGCGAGTCGAGAATCAGGATGAGGGAGATTGCGAGTGGATTCGTCATTATGGCAAAGGTGTATTGATTATCTCGAGAACGAACTCTCGCCCCAACAGTTCAACACCTGGATACGACCCTTACATGCCGTGGAAGAGGGGGAAACCCTGCGCCTGCTTGCCCCGAACCGTTTTGTACTGGATTGGGTAAACGAGCGTTTCTTTAATCAAATCAGTGAAATCATTAGCGGCTTGAAGCAAGGATCACCGCCACAGTTGGTGTTACAAGTCGGCTCGGCGACACCCGCTATGGTGCGCCCGCAACCGGTAACGATCAATAACTCAAGTTCACCGTCCGCGGGATTCCGCCGAAAAGGGGACAGTAGTCGCGTCCCGTCTAATCTGCGCCCGGAATTTACCTTTGATGCCTTTGTTGAGGGTAAATCCAATCAATTGGCGCGGGCGGCATCCATTCAAATCGCAGAAAATCCCGGGACTGCTTATAATCCGTTATTTATCTATGGCGGTGTCGGTTTGGGCAAGACCCACCTGATGCATGCCGTGGGTAATATGATGCTGAAAAAGAAACCGTCTTCGCAGATTATCTACCTGCACTCGGAGCGTTTCGTCGCGGATATGGTAAAGGCCCTGCAACATAATGCGATCAATGAATTTAAGCGTTTTTACCGCTCTGTGGACGCCCTGCTCATCGACGATATTCAATTCTTTGCCGGCAAGGAACGCTCCCAGGAAGAGTTTTTCCATACTTTCAATGCCTTACTGGAAGGCCATCAGCAGATCATCCTGACCTGTGATCGTTACCCCAAGGAGGTTGTAGGCTTGGAGGAGCGGCTCAAGTCCCGCTTCGGCTGGGGGCTGACGGTTGCCATTGAACCCGCCGAATTGGAAACCCGGGTGGCCATTCTCATGAGCAAGGCCGCGCAAATGAATACGGAGCTGTCACCGGAGGTGGCATTCTTCATCGCCAAACGTATCCGCTCTAATATCCGCGAGCTGGAAGGTGCCTTGCGTCGGGTCGCGGCCAACGCCAAATTTACCGGCCATAGCATTACACTGGACTTCACCAAAGAGGCCCTAAAGGATCTGCTGGCATTGCAAGACAGATTGGTTACCATAGAAAATATTCAAAAGACGGTAGCGGACTACTATAAAATTCGGGTATCCGATCTGTTATCGGAACGGCGTACGCGTTCGGTCGCACGCCCGCGCCAATTGGCTATGGCCTTAGCGAAAGAGTTGACCAATCACAGTCTGCCTGAAATCGGCGATGCCTTCGGGGGACGCGACCATACCACCGTATTACATGCTTGTCGTAAGATTCTCCAGTTGCGCGAGCAGGAAAACCGTATGCGCGAAGACTATATAAACCTGTTAAGAACCTTGACGAATTGATGTGTACCAACTGTTGATAACTTATGCCGGAAAGACCAGGATCATGTTATCCACAATTCATCCCAGGCATATCAACAAGACTGCAAGCGGCTTATACCGCCTGTTAGTAACATGATAACTAATTGAATATTAAAAATTTAATTTACTTTTTGCGGCTTATGCACAGTACTAACAATAGCATTAATTAATCTTAAATTAGGTTAAAGATTATGAAATTTACTATTCAACGCGAATCTATACTCAAACCCTTACAACTTATCGGAGGTGTGGTGGAACGTCGTCAGACCCTGCCCATCCTTTCGAATGTTCTGCTAAAAGCGGATGCCGCTCAATTGACCATGACGGCAACCGATCTGGAAGTGGAACTGGTTGTCTCTACGAACCTGGATGGGACGGAGGCGGGAAGTACTACACTGCCTGCCCGTAAATTCATGGATATTTGCCGAGCATTGCCTGACGGTTCCAGCTTGGAGATAGGCGTGGAGAAGGACCGTGCTGTTATTCGTTCGGGAAAGAGCCGATTCGTCTTGGCAACCTTGCCATCCACTGAATTTCCGGCGGTCGATGAGATCCACTCGCGGTTCAGCTTTTCGATCAGCCAAAGTAAATTGAAACGGCTCATCGAACGCACCCAATTTGCAATGGCCCATCAAGATGTAAGGTACTACCTGAACGGTTTGTTGCTGGAGGTGGCCAGCAGCGAACTGCGGGCGGTGGCGACCGACGGACATCGTTTGGCCTATTGTCAGCAGGAATCTCCTGTAGAATCTGAGGAAATTCAACAAATTATCGTCCCGCGCAAAGGGGTGATGGAGCTGCAGAAACTCTTGGCGGAAAGCAATGAACTGGCCGAAGTCGAGATCGGTGCCAACCACCTACGGGTCAGCACCGATGAAATGCGATTCACCTCAAAGCTGATTGACGGTCGATTCCCGGACTACCAAAGGGTGATACCCCAGAATACGGATAAGGTGGTGGTTGCCGACAGAGAGGGACTGAGGCAAGCAGTGCTGCGCACCTCCATTCTAACCAATGAAAAATACCGTAGTATCCGCTTGCAGCTGGAGCCCAACGCCTTACGGGTTCTGGCGCATAATCCGGAGCAAGAAGAAGCCGAGGAAGAGGTGGCCGTTGATTACAGCGGTGCCAATCTCGAGATAGGGTTTAACGCCACCTATATTCTCGATGCCCTACAGGCTGTGGCCGATGACAATGTGGAAATACGTCTGTCCGATTCCAACAGTTGCTGTTTGATAAATGCACCTGGAGTTGAGGACTGTAAATATGTCGTCATGCCGATGCGCTTATAGGCGTGTCTAGGGGATATAGGGACACCATACCCAAAGTGGTTTCATGGGTTTAACCCGATTAGAAATCAGTAATATTCGTAACCTGCAATCCGTTAGGGTCGACCTTGAACCGGGGTTTAATGCCCTGTGCGGGCCAAACGGCAGCGGGAAGACCAGCTTTCTCGAGGCCGTTTACATCCTAGGTCGTGGTACCTCCTTCCGAAGCAAAGATCTCAGCCGTATTCTCCATAGCGGCGCCCAGCAATTCTTCGTATCCGGTAAATTAGACGCTTCAATGATCACATTGGGAGTTGAGTTCCAGGCAAACGGGATTCAGTTTCGGGTGGCCGGTCAAAAGGCACGTGGCCGGCTGGAATTGGCGGAACATCTACCCCTCCTTTTTATCAGCCCAGAAAGCCAGGCCCTGGTCTCCGAAGGACCTCAGCAGCGGAGACGCTTTTTGGATTGGGGTGTGTTCCACGTGGAACCAGGGTTTCTGCCGGCATGGCGCTTGTACCAGCGCGCGCTCAAGCAAAGAAATAAGTCCCTGGGTTCTCCCGGCCTAGAGACGGCATGGGATTCGGAGTTGGCGCGCGCCTCAGAATTGATTACCCAGCTACGCCGTGATTATTTGGCACGGCTGAGCCCCTATATTCAGGCTTATTTGCAAAAACTCGTTGGGTTGGAGGGCGTCTCGCTGAATTTTGCGCCAGGTTGGCGCCAGGATCTCAACTATCTAGAGGCCTTACGCGCCTCCTTACCGCAGGACCGAGAATATGGCTTTACGCGTCAGGGACCGCATCGCGCCGATGTCGTCCTGAGAATAGAGAATCGTCTTGCTCGTGACACATTGTCTCGCGGCCAACAGAAACTCCTGGTCTTTGCCATGCTCTTAGCCCAGGTAGCCTTACTGAATGAAGTTGCCGCTATCCAACCGCTGATTATGGTTGATGAATTGGCGGCCGAGCTTGATGCATCCCACCGGGAACGAGTGTTGCTAGTCTTGGCTGAATTAAAGGCCCAAATAATCATCACCGTAACGGAGCAACGGGCGCTGGCACCGAACGTTAATTATCCTATTAATTGGTTTCACGTGGAACAAGGGCGGATCACCCCTGCCAAATAAGTTTAGCCGCGGATGCCGCAACTATCCTATTGTTATTCATGACAAAATAAGTGTCTATTCCCGTGCAAAAGTGCTATAATGCGGCGCTGCTGACAGGGATATGCAATGAGCGTTGATATACCGACCTATAATTCCTCTAATATCAAAGTCTTAAAAGGACTTGATGCCGTACGTAAGCGCCCCGGTATGTACATCGGGGATACGGACGATGGTACGGGTCTCCACCATATGGTGTTTGAGGTGGTGGACAACGCCATCGACGAAGCCTTGGCCGGTTACTGTTCGAAAATCGTGGTGACCATTCACGCTGACGGCGAGGTAACGGTGACCGATAACGGCCGGGGTATCCCCGTGGACATCCATCCTGAGGAAGGACGCTCCGCCGCCGAGGTCATTATGACCGTGCTGCATGCCGGCGGAAAGTTCGACAGCAACTCCTACAAGGTCTCTGGGGGCTTGCACGGCGTGGGCGTTTCGGTGGTCAATGCCCTGTCGGAAGAATTGCAGCTCACCATCCATCGCGACGGCAAGCTGTACAAGCAGACCTATCATATGGGCAATCCCGATGCCCCCTTGGCGGAGATGGGGAACAGCGATACAACGGGAACCATCATTCGCTTTAAACCCAGCAGCACGATCTTCACTGACATCGAATATCATTACGACATTCTCGCCAAACGTCTGCGAGAACTTTCCTTCCTGAATTCTGGGGTGCACATCGAATTGTTCGATGAGCGCAACGAAAAGAAGGACATATTTAAATACGAGGGCGGCATTCGCGCCTTTGTAGAACATCTCAACCGCAACAAGAATCCGCTGCATTCTTCGGTATTTTACTTCTCCACGGAACGCGATCACATGATCGTGGAGTTGGCGATGCAGTGGAACGATTCCTATCAGGAAAATATTTTTTGTTTCACCAACAATATTCCGCAGCGTGACGGCGGCACGCACTTGGCCGGTTTCCGCGGCGCCTTGACGCGCACTCTCAATCAATACATCGAAAAGGAAGGGGCGGCGAAGAAGGCCAAGGTGGTCACCAGTGGCGATGATGCCCGCGAGGGACTGACGGCGGTATTGTCGGTGAAGGTCCCCGATCCCAAGTTCTCCTCTCAGACCAAGGACAAACTGGTGTCCTCGGAGGTGAAGGGCGTGGTGGAATCCGCGGTGGCGGAAAAGCTCCAGGAATTTCTGTTGGAAAAACCGGTGGAGGCCAAGGCCATCACCGCCAAGATCATCGATGCGGCGCGCGCCCGCGAGGCGGCGCGCAAGGCGCGGGAGATGACTCGTCGCAAAGGCGTGCTGGATATCGCCGGACTGCCCGGGAAATTGGCCGATTGCCAGGAGAAGGACCCCGCGCTCTCCGAACTGTTTCTCGTTGAGGGTGACTCGGCGGGCGGTTCCGCCAAGCAAGGCCGCGATCGTCGCTATCAGGCGATCCTGCCGCTCAAGGGCAAGATCCTTAATGTTGAAAAAGCTAGATTTGACAAGATGTTATCATCGACTGAGATCGCGACGCTGATTACCGCCCTGGGCTGTGGTATCGGTCGCGAGGAGTACAACCCGGATAAGCTGCGCTACCACCGGGTGATTATCATGACCGATGCCGACGTGGACGGCTCGCATATTCGCACCTTGTTGCTGACCTTCTTTTACCGCCAGATGCCCGAACTGATAGAACGCGGTCACCTGTATATCGCCCAGCCGCCTTTGTATAAGCTGAAGAAGGGTAAGCAGGAACGCTACGTCAAAGATGACAACGAATTGAACAAACACCTGCTGGAGGCGGCCTTGCAGGATGCGCAGCTGATGGTCAATGCCTCAGCGCCGCCGATCAGCGGACCGGCCTTTGAGGACCTGGCCAGCCGTTATTTGGCGGTGATGGCGACCATCGCACGTCTGGCGCGCCGCCTGCCCGTCACGGTACTGGAGGCAATGATCTATATGCCGCCGCTTACCTTTCAGGACTTGCATGATCAAAATAAAGCGCAGGCCTGGTTCAGCGAGCTGCAACAACGTATCAACCGTGAAGTCAGCGGAGCGACGCGCTACGATATCCGCGTGGAAGCGGAAGAGGGCGACGACGGTAATTACGCCACGGTCATCGAGACCGCCCATAGCGTCAGCAACATTCGGATACTGCGCGCGGAATTTTTCGGCTCCGGCGAGTATCGTGCCATTGTTGACTTGGGACGACAACTGGACGGTTTGCTGGGAGAGGGCGCCTACATACAACGCGGTGAACGGCGCGCCGAGATCAAGAGCTTCAAAGAGGCCTTGCAATGGGTCATGGACGAGGCCAAACGCGGACAGCATATCCAGCGCTACAAAGGCCTGGGAGAGATGAATCCGGATCAACTTTGGGAAACCACGATGAATGCCGAGTCGCGGCGTTTACTGCAAGTCAACATCGAAGACGCCGTGGCGGCCGATGAGATCTTCACTACACTCATGGGCGATCAGGTGGAGCCGCGCCGCGACTTCATCGAAAAGAATGCCTTGTCGGTAGCCAATCTCGATATCTAGCTTAGTTACACTCAATTCATGCCGATCCGCCTTCGTGCGACGGCGGTCCGGCGTTTGCGACAAGATAAGCAAGCAATAAAAAAGGGGGGATATTATCCCCCCGTCAATTGGCGACGATCTACAGATCAACGAATCAAGATATTGTCACCCTTTCCGGCCTTTGGATCGGCATCGGGCTTGTTCATCAATACCGTGATCGCACCGCGTAAGGCGGCGCTCATGGTGTGATCGACGATGGCATTGTTGGTGGGGCGATCCGCCGGTGACACGATATCAAATGCATCGGCTTCGGCCACGGCCACGTTGTAAGTCTGCACGCCGTACATCACGTTCTTGGGATTGCCGTTGACAAAGACCCGGTCCCAAATACCGGCGATGGGATGGAAGGCCACCGGCATATTGATATTGGCGTTGACGAAGTAGATGCGCACGCGTTCGCCGGGCTTGGCTTCCAATACTTCGCTGGCATTGGGATCATGCACCGGATCGTAGTGGAAGATCTTGCCGTTGATCAGCGAATTGGTCCAGCCCTCGTTGACCAGCATGCCCTTGTCGTCATCGGCATTGGGGAAGTACTGACCTTCAACCAACACGTATTCCCGATCCGGCTTAGGATAGGCTTTGCTGTAGCCACCCTTGGGATCGACGATGATGGCGCCGTACATACCGCGGGCGATGTGCTGTTGCATGGGCATCGCGCCACAGTGATACATGAAGATACCGGGATACTTCGGCACGAAGGTGAACTTCTTGGTTTCACCGGGTTTGATCGGCGCGAACTCGCCCAGCACGTCGACTTGTGCCGCGTGTAAATCGATGGCGTGAGAATTTTTGTTTTCCTTGTCATTGATAAACGTAAACTCAACGGTATCGCCTTGCGTCACTCGAATCAGCGGACCGGGTATGGTGCCGCCAAACGTCCAGGCCGGATACTCGGTACCCTTGTTGTCGATCTGCACGTTCTTTTCCACGGCGTGCAGGGTGACCTTCACGGTTTTGGCATAGGCCGGCATGGCGCCCAGGCCGATGGCGGCGATCGCCGCGCCTGCAACGATGTTCTTGATAGACATAATCCCTCTCCTTCGGTTGATAGATAGTTTTAATATTTGCAGGGCCGGACAGGCCGCATTACTGCCCATGACTGCATTTGCACAGCGTTCTCAGGTGCTGCACGAGATCGGCGACTTCCTCGTCGGAGAACACACTCCCCCACGGGGGCATCAGCACGGATTTATTGATGGCGAGACCTCCTTCCTTGATGACTTTGGTTAGATCTTGATCGGAACGCGCCGACATGGCCTTGGCGTCGGTATGATCGCGAGGCTGCACGGACATGTCGCGCGTGTTGATGCCCTTGCCGTTGCCTTGCGAGCCGTGGCACTGGGTGCAATAGGTCCTGTAGATGTCCTCACCCCGCTCCTTGGCATGAACGGTGGCGCTGGCTATAAGCGCCAACGGAAGTAACATGCCCAACAGAATGTTCGTTGGCTTCATGGCTTGATCTCCTTGCTCAACACGTGAAAGTAGTGCACGAACTTTTGCAGATCGGCGTCGCGCAGATGGCGATTGGGCATGAAGATCTTGGGATCCCAGGCCTGCGGGTCGCGCATATAACTGATGAGGTAGTCTTCCTGCAGGCGTTTGCCGGCGGTATAGACCTCCGGGCCCGACAGTCCGCCATAGCCTGGCTCAATCTCATGACAGGCGAGGCAGCCGCGGAATTTATCGAACATCATCTCGCCCATGCTCTTGGAGATGGTGCCGGTCTTATATTCGCCGGGATGGATCAAATTGCTCAGCGCCTTGCGCTTCATCAGCGCTTCGGTGACTTCGTCGGCGTCCTTAGCAGACAGGCTGGGATGCGTTATCAGGCTGGCGGTGTCGATTTCATCGCCCTTAGGACCGGGTTTGACGTGATCGGCGTAGAACTCGCCTGCGGGTCGGATGCGGGTCGGTTTTTGCAACCAGGCCTTCATCCAATCGGCCTTGTATTTATTGCCGGCATAGAACAGATCCGGACCTTTGCGCGCCCACAGCGCCTTCAGCGTGGTGGGCGCCGGGCCGGTGAGATTATGACAGCCACTGCATTGGCTGTTGAGAATCGCTTCGCCGTCGGCGGCCTGCGCGGCGGCGCCGTGCAGGATCAACCACGCACTGCCCACGACGATGGCGCTGGCCAGCAATAGATTTTGCACAAAGTGGCTATTCATCTTTCTCATTGGTGCCTCCTGTGACGACGTCCGGTTTCCAGCGGTGCGCCCTTGAAGCCCGCGCTGTCATAAATGCCATAGGGCTTGGCCATGGATTCGGAATAGAAGAAGTTGGGGTCGTAATCCTTGTCCTTGTCTTTCCACACGTACCAATCCTCTTTGGGGATGCCGTCGTATTCGATGATGGTGATGGGACCGCCGGGATATTTGCCGGCGTTGGTGACGTGGGAATCGACATGATCATGGAAGATGAAACGGCCGGGATTGTTCATCTCCATGATGACGTCGTAGCGTTCACCGGGACCGACCGCCACCGTATCCGCGTAATAAGGATTGGGCAGCGGTAAACCATCTTTGAAGGCCACCAGCATGTCATGACCGTGACTGTGCATGTAGTGCACGCCATCGCCGGCACCGATGAAGCGCACCCGCACCACGTCGCCTTTCTTCACGCGCAGCGGTTGGGTGAGGGGAAAGGACTTGCCATTGATGGAAAAATAATCGGCCTCGTCAGTCGGGCCGCCGCCAGTACCGTATTTATCCGCATAGGCGGATTGCCAGGTACTGAGCATCATGATGACGTCCTTGGTCACCTTCTTTTCCAAGGCCATGGGATGCTTGGGGTCCACCACGATAGGACCGAACATGCCGCGGATGCCCACATGCTCGTTGACGTTGACGTGGCAGTGGTACCACATGGTCCCGGTCTTCTCCGCCTTCCAATGGTAGGTGAAGGTATCGCCGGGCTGGATGGCCTCCTGGGTAATGCCCGGCACGCCGTCATTCTTCCAATTATCGGTCTGGTAGAAACCGTGCCAATGAATGGTGTGGGGCAGCGTGGTGTTGTTGGTGACATGCACCGTAACCTCGTCGCCTTCCTGGACGTGGATCAGCGGCCCCGGCACCTGGCCGTCGAAGCCGAAGACCTTATAGTCCAAATTGGGGGCGACATGCAGCTTGACCTCATCGATGGTCATGTTGAATTCCCGGCTCGCTGCCCAGGTCGCCGCGGGTAGTAGCAGCAGGGTCATGACGGCGGCGATGAAGGCCGCACGGCCCTGACCTCGTTTCGTACGCAAGTGATGATCATGAAGCATGGTTATCCCCTCCCCGGTGTTGGCGTTTTGTCATAGCGACTGTGTAAATGCCTCGTGCCCCCGGGAATGAGCAATGACGCATCCCGAAGTCATAACATGTATTTCGAGCACATGTTTACACTTAAAAAGACATATTATCAATACACCTTTTTAGTCAACAATTGAGGGGGAAGGTTAAATCCGGGCAGGAACCAGGGTGGCACCAAGCAGGCCGACATCTTGGTTTAAGATAATAAAAACAGGCATTTGCTTCACGAGAGGCGACATGCGTCCCTTGCTTTCATAATGCGCCATGAATGCGCCCTCGCGGATCTTATTTACGAGCTTGGCGGCGATGCCGCCAGCGATATAAATGCCACCGTAGGCCAGGTTCACTAAGGCTAGGTCTCCCACCACCGAGCCATAGATGGCCATGAACAGCGATAAGGCCTGCTCCGCGAGAGCGTCACCATCCTGCGCCAAATGGGCGATGGCGGCTGCCGGATCGGCTTGCTCCAGGATGGCAAGCTCGGCAGTGTCTTGCCGACTACGCTGTCCGAGGAAGGCGTAGATACGGGTAAGACCGGGTCCGGAGACCAGACGCTCGTAGGAGACGCGCGGGAATTGGCCTTGCATATAAACAAGCAACTCAGCTTGAAGGGCGTCCGTAGGTGCAAAATGGGTATGCCCGCCTTCCGAGGCATAGGCGCGATAGCGCCCATCACACCAGAACAGCTGGGCGACCCCCAGTCCGGTACCGGCACCCACAACCAGGCGCGGTGCCCCGCTCATTGGCTCTCCGGGATTAAGAACGGCAAGGTCCTCATCATGCAGCGCCTCGATGCCGGAGGCGGTGGCATAGAAGTCATTGATCAAGTGCACTCGCGGCAAACCCAACAGTGCTTGCAAGCGGCTCTCGTCGAGTTGCCAAGGCAGATTTGTGACCCGCGCTTGGCGAGGACCTTGCTCCGGTCCGTGTATGGGACCGGCGACCCCGAAACAGGCGCTGGCAATATCTTTTGCCGCCGTAGCGGGTATCCGGTCGAGAAAGTCGCGGAGCAGGGATTCAAAATCCGCATAGTCTTGGCTGGCAAACCGCGCTCGGTGCAGGACCTCCACTTCACAGCCGTGAACCTCGGCAACTTGCAGGAGAGTCTTGGTACCGCCGATATCGCCGGCCAGTACCTTCATGAACGCAACTCTTCGGGCAGCAGTGCGGCGGCGGCCTGGTCAAGATGCCACTCCAGCACTCCCTGCGGATTGATGAGTTGAACAGGGTAAGGCGGCGTACGGCGCGTCACGAAGACATCGCGAATGATGGGCGCCTTGGCGTCACCGCTTACCAAGATCAATACATGGCGGGCATGATCGATGACCGGCAGGGTGACGGTGATGCGCCAACAGTTTAATTTTTCCACGTGGACGGCTTCGACCAGGCGCGCGCGTTCGTGTAATACCGGGGTGGCGGGAAACAAGGAGGCGATGTGGCCATCGGTTCCGACACCCAACAACAGCAGATCGAACTGCGCAACCCCTTGCGCCGACAGCGGCAAATTAGTCGTCAGCTCTCGTGTATACACGCCGGCCGCATCATGCGGATCCTCCAACTCTCCCTTGATGCGATGAATATGGGCAAGGGGTATGGCGACGTGGTCCAGAAGGGTTTCCTTGGCCATGCGAAAATTACTGTCTGTATGGTCGGGCGGGACGGTGCGCTCATCTCCGAAATAGACATGCACGCGATCCCACGGGATACGCTCCGCGAATTTTGGGAGGGCGAGCAGGCTGTAGAGGGTGCGGGGTGTTGAGCCGCCGGAAAGCGCGACATGGAATTTTCCTCGCGCGCTAATCGCTTCATTGGCTATATCCACCCAGCGCGAAGCCACCGCTTCAATTAAGGTGTTCGCATCGGCATGTATTCGTAAGTCTCCAATGAACATCGCTAGATACTCCCGTGTAGTGCATGCGTCCTCGCCTGGAAAGTATAGCGCGATGGGACGCCCTTGCAGGGTCAATCTCCCCAGCTACGTGCACAAACGCAGCGCCAATCGCGCTTGCGTGACGAATTGCAATAGATTGCGTTCATCGGTCTCGTCAATGGAGCGCCCCGATTTAGCGCAATCCGCATAGAAAAATCCTACAGCTTTTTCCTGGTAACGCAATGACGCAACTACGAAGCTGAGTGCTTTGGTCGTTTCGACAAAATCAGAGGGCAAAAGGTTTCGCCGCATGCTTTCCGTAGCGTCGCTGACCAGCAATTCTCCCCCCTCCATGAGGATCTTGGAAAAAAGATCACATGATGGGTTGATCAGGAACGAAAAATATTGTTTCAACGCATCGCGGTCGCATCCGGCCGCCAGGCGGGCCACATAATGACGTCGATCCGGGGTAACCAGACACAGCAGCGCGCGCTCGAAGCCGGCGCCGCGATTAATCCCGTCCAGGACCTTGATAAAGACCTCGCTGAGACGCGCCGATTTGGTGATAAGGTTGGTAATTTCCTGAATTACCTGTAACTGCAGCAAGGGATTGACGTGTGTTGCCGGGGCTTCACACAGAGACGCCGTCGGCGGAACATCCGGCGAAATAGCGGCAATCGTCTGCGGTGACTCGGTGGCGGTAAGTGACGAGGCGGTCGCGTTACCGACAAGGCCTTGATTCGATGGAGACGAGCTTGCTGCAGCCGGGTAGGCATTCCTTGTCGACAGGTTTGTTGATGGCAATGCTTCGCTCGGATTCGCTGCGGCGGATTGCTCATCCATGCTTGCGTAGTATGAGAATTGACGCGCCCATTTGTTGCGCAAGGTTCCCTCGCCGCTGCTTAACTGGGGTTGCAGCAGTTTTTTATTGAGGCCGTATTCGGAGGCCAGGCTGCAGGACATGCGAAATGATTCGCTCAGATAATTTTCTACCATCCCGTCATTGAGCCCCGTAACCTTGGATATCGTCTCCAAAGTATTCGACAGCTGATCGTTATCTTCGGCATCGTTATATAGATTATCCAATAACTGGTGCGCCAAAGAGGTGATAGATCCGTTGAATGAGACGCGATCTTTAGCGGGGCTGGTAATTTTTGATGGTGAAAGCGCCATGGTATTGACCACGGAGGGTGGAAATTCCCAGCTGGTGGCCAACTCCTGTGATATGCGGGCTATGGAGGTGCCGAGTACCGTTTGCTCCGCTTGCGCCCGTCTGAGACCTTCGACGCGGACTAATTCCAAAATGCACAGGTATTCGTCCGGCAGGACATAGGCGACCGTGATTTCTCCCAGATTGTGCAGCAGCGCGCATACGTAGCTTTCTTCGATATCCTTTACGCCGCACTTATCGGCGATGTCCCGCACAAAACCCGCCGCCAAATAGGATTTCACCAACATCTTGCCCATATCGACACTGGGATTGGCGCCCTGAAAACTTTCGATGAGCTTCAGGGTGAGGGTGAGGTTCTTTACCGTATCGAAACCGAGAACGATAACGGCGCGGGAAATCACGGAGATTTTTCCTACGCCGCGGTTGTAAAAGGCGGAATTGCCGAGACGCAGCAACTTGCCGCTGAGGTTGGCGTCCTTGAGGACCTCCTTGGCGACACTCATGGCATCGCTGTCCGGGTCCGAGCTCATGCGGCGGATTTTGTTGATGGTGGTGCTGAAGATTGGAAGATCGCCCAGGCGCTTCATGCCCTCGGAGATTCTGGCCATGGTTTTTTCATGGCTGGGTGTCGCGGTGAGCGGTGTTGCCGCACTTTGCTGCTTGTTGCTCATCTCATCGACTTGAGGGATGGTAGACACTGCGGCCGGTCCCTTTCCTTAGGAGGTAGCGTTACTACTTTTTCGGGAAATTCAGTCGATTACTTGAGGGTTGGCGATTTAAACCACCGATATTAGAGGCTTAGCTTCCAGTCAAACCGCAGCTGTATTCCGTACCAGGGTGATGAAGCTGTAGGGATAGTTGTTATCGCCGTCGGCACCGTGGTCCTCCCGCTCAATTTCGCGCCATTCGCCTGGATCCCAAGCCGGGAAAAAGGCATCACCCGCGAAGTCGTGGTGGATTTCGGTTATGTAGAGGCGTTGCGCCCGGGGCAGCAATTGTGCGTAGAAGGAGGCCCCGCCGATTACCATGATCTCTGCCGCCTCGCGCCCCGCCGCCAAGGCCTCTGCAATCGAGTTGGCCATCGCTACACCGTCTGGATGAAAATCAGGATCTTGAGAGACCACGATATTGCTACGGCCCGGTAAGGGCTTGCCGATGGAGTCGAAGGTCTTACGGCCCATCAGCACCGGTTTGCCCATGGTGAGGGCGCGAAAGTGTTTCATATCGGCGGGCAAGCGCCAAGGCAGGCGATTCTCGATGCCGATGACTCGGCCCTTGCCCATGGCGGCGATGAGAGAAATGATCATGGGAGCGCGCGCCAATGACCGTGTCTCACACCGCCACCACTGCCTTGATGGCGGGGTGGCTTTGGTAGCCGACCAATTCAAAATCGTCGTAACGGAAATCGAAGATGGAGTTCACCGCCGGATTCAGCGACATGCGCGGCAATGAAAACGGCGTACGCTGCAGTTGCAATTCCGTTTGCTCCAGGTGATTGAGGTACAGATGGGCATCGCCCAGGGTGTGGACAAATTCACCGGCCTGCAGGCCGGTGACCTGCGCGATCATCAAGGTCAGCAGGGCATACGAGGCGATGTTGAAGGGCACGCCCAAAAAGATATCGGCGCTGCGTTGATAGAGCTGGCAGGAAAGCTTGTCCTCCGCCACGTAAAATTGAAAAAAGGCGTGACAGGGTGGCAGCGCCATGCGTTCGATATCAGCGACGTTCCAGGCGCTGACGATCAGGCGCCGCGAATCGGGGGTCTTCTTGATCTGCTCCACCACCTGGCTGATCTGGTCGATGTGGGCGCCGGCGGGGGTCGGCCACGAGCGCCACTGGTAGCCGTAAATAGGACCGAGTTCGCCGTCGCTGTCGGCCCACTCATCCCAGATGGTGACGCCGTTGTCGCGCAGATATTGAATATTGGTGTCGCCGCGCAGGAACCACAGCAGTTCGTGGATGATAGAGCGCAGGTGCAGCTTCTTGGTGGTGACCAGCGGAAAACCGGCGGCCAGATCGAAGCGCATCTGATGGCCGAACACGCTCAAGGTGCCGGTGCCGGTGCGGTCGGTCTTGCGCACGCCCCGATCTTTGACGTGGCGCATTAGCTCGAGATATTGATGCATGTATTAAATCCGGTATGCCATGATTAAGGCGTCGTCAACGCGCCTTGCGATACGCCCACCATAATAATGCCCCTCCGCCGATGATCAATGGCGTTGAGAGAATCTGGCCCATGGTCACCCAGCCGAAGGCTAGGTAACCCAATTGCGCATCCGGCATGCGTACAAACTCTATTGCGAAACGGAACAGTCCGTAGCACAAAAGAAACAGGCCGGATACTGCCATGCGCGGCCGTGGTTTACCCGAAAACAACCACAGGATAGTAAATAACACTACGCCTTCCAAGAAGGCTTCATACAACTGCGAGGGGTGGCGCGGCAGCGGCCCGCCGGTGGGGAAGACCATGGCCCACGGCACGTCGCTGACCTTGCCCCACAGCTCGCCGTTGATGAAATTGCCGAGGCGGCCCGCCCCCAGACCGATGGGTACCAGGGGCGCCAGAAAATCCGTGACTTCGAAAAAGGTCTTGCCGATATGTCGTTTATAGAGGGTCATGGCCACCAGCACGCCGATCAGGCCGCCGTGAAACGACATGCCGCCCTCCCACACCTTGAATATACGCAGCGGCTCGGCGAGAAAAACCGGCAGGTCGTAAAACAGCACATAACCGATGCGTCCGCCCAACACCGCTCCCAGGGCGCCGTAGAATATCAGGTCGCTGATCTGTTCGCCGCTCCAGCCGGAATCCGGGCGCTTGGCCCGCCGCTGTCCCAGCCACCAGGCGGTGCCGAAGCCGATGAGATACATGATGCCGTACCAATGTATTTTGAGAGGACCGATGTGGACGGCGACAGGATCGATGTTGGGATAAGTTAGCATGGCGGGAAAGTATACCATCGCCGCCGGTGACCGCATGGAGACGAAAGGAGGTGGGTGAAATTTATGTTAGATATTGCCGTAACGCGAATGCAGCTGCATGACCTTGTTCACATAGTGTACGGTTTCCGGATAAGGCGGAACGCCGCCGTAGCGGAGCACGGCCTGCTCGCCCGCGTTGTAGGCCGCCACGGCCAGGCGCACGTTATGACCGAAAGTCTCCAGCAGGTCCCGCAGATAACGAACGCCGCCGATGATATTCTGCTCCGGATCGAAGATATCGCGCACGCCGTAACGCTGAGCGGTCTCCGGCATGAGTTGCATCAGGCCCGAGGCGCCCTTGGCTGACACGGCGTTGACGTCGAAATCGGATTCGGCATGGATCACGGCCTGTACCAGCGACTTGTCGACCGCATAGTCGCTGGCCACGTGATTGACGATGGCCTCCAGCCGGGGTGACAGGGCGGCGGGCTGGGTCTGCTTGCCGTAGAACACCGTCTTGGGCGGTACGCCGTGTTTGTGTTCCTTATAGGCAATGCGGAGCTTGTAGTGGGCGTTGTTGGGACGAATATTGGTGAAGTTGAGCACGCCGTTTTCATCGCGATAGGAATAGATGTCGGCGTGCGCCGGCACGGAGCCGGCGACAAGGGCCAGTATGACGATGATCAGCGGAAACCCCGAGAGCATACTCTCGCCTCTAGTTTGTTTTGACTACTATAACCGGAATAGCCTGCTGATTCCGGCAAATGCGCCCGAAATCCCCGCGGTCTCCTTACACTGGGCTCCCCTCTATAGCGGGTATTTAGGCCACGTCTTGAGGACCGAGGGCAAGCTGGCTCCGTGCCGGGGCCCTTATTCGGCTTAATTGGGTAACACCCGGCAAATGAAGGATTTTAGATACTCGGTTTCCGCCACTGCGGGGAGCAGGGGATGGTCGGGACCCTGGTGGCCTTGCTCGAGGATCAGCAGCTGGCGATCCACATGGCGGCTGGTCTGCAACAGGACTTGCTTGAGATTCTCGCGGGTCAGGTGATAGGAGCAGGATGCCGAGACCAAGATACCGTCCTTGGACAACAGCTGCATGGCGGCCTGGTTGAGGCGTTGATATGCGGCCTGCCCGGCGTGAAAATCCTTCTTGCGCTTGATAAAGGCCGGCGGATCGAGAATTACCACATCGAAGCGCTCCCGCTCCGCGCGCAGCCCCTTCAAGACTTCAAAGGCGTCACCGGTCTGGGTGCGGATTCGTGCTTCAACTTGATTGAGCGCGGCATTACGCACGAGCTGCGCCAGCGCGCTATCCGAGCTATCCACGCACAGCACTTCGGCCGCACCGGATACCGCCGCCTGCACACTCCAGCCGCCGATATAGCTGAATACATCCAATACGCGTTTGTCGCCGACATACTGCTGCATGCGGGCGCGGTTGAGGCGATGGTCGTAGAACCAGCCGGTCTTTTGCCCGGAGAGGATGGGTGTCTCGAAGTGCGCGCCGTTTTCTTCTAGGGATACCAGATCGACGGCGTCACCTAAGACGGTCTCAACATAATCGTCCAGCCCTTCCAGGACGCGGCCGCTGCTGTCGTTACGTAACACGATGCGCGTCGGGCGAATCACCTCTTGCAGCGCGATCAGGATCTCGTCCTTTACCCGCTCCATCCCCGCGGTATTGATCTGGACCACCAAGGTATCGTCGTAGCGGTCGACGATCAGGCCGGGCAGGCCGTCGCCCTCGCTGTACGCCAGGCGGTAATAGGGCTTGGCGAACAGGCGCTGGCGCAGACTCAAGGCCACGTTGAGACGATGTATCAGCAGCGACTTACCCAACACATAGCCGGGATCGCGGCTCACCAGCCGCCCGCAGATCAAGGAGCGGGGATTGACATAGCCGTTGCCCAGGCTTTTGCCGGTGCTGTCCTGAAAGTCGGCCAGTTGTCCGGGTTCGAAGCCATCGAGCGGGGTGGCGGCGACATCCACTTCGTTGCTGAAAATCCAGACATGGCCGGCGCGAATGCGGCGGTCTTCGTTTTTTTTGAGGCGCAACGGAGCGAGATCCACGGAGGCGTACTTTTCGTATTCATGGAATGGGGGTGGCCAAGCTTAGAGAATTATTGCCCGGAGGGCAATTGCGCGTGAGCTTAGGTCAGGCCGAAGGCCCAGCACACCAGCACCGAGAAGATTATGGCGAGGAGGGTGACGGCGATGAGGTATTCCATGATACGTCCCTGTTGAGCATTGATGGAGTGTTTATGATTATTAGAAGGGACTATTAGCAAGCATCGCGCCAAATGATAAACATGTTCTCTTTTCAGTATCTTAGGTCTGGGGGTGGCAAACCGCAGCGACCACAGGTGTTCTCGAATAGCGACAGCGTTCGGCGCGAAAACGGCTAAGCGCCGGAATGACGGTGGATTATCGATGTCGCGATTCGGCAACAACAAATGATGATGCACGGCGTGAACCGCGGAGCAAAGCATAGGTCGTTTTACGGTGCTCACGTCCATAGTGGCGCTACGAGCAGCAAGGCTCCTCGTCTTAGTCGGGAGCCGCTTCCTTACGTTTGCGCTGATAGTCGGCATAGCTTTCGCGCGGCGGGCACCGGCCGGATAAATCCTGTGCACACTGCTGTTCGCGCATATTCTGCAAGGTTTCGAAGGCGGTCCGTTTGGCGGATTCGCTGGAACAGCCTTGGAGGATGGCGATCGCCAAGGCCGCCACTACTGCAAAGGGTTTGATCGCGATTCTTATGCTCACAAAGATCCGCCCCTAGCGTATCGGTCTATTTTTTCTTCAATCCCAGCGGCCATGACCGGGAATGTTGATCTCCCCTTCTCTGAAGGAGCCTGCTGCGGCGCGAGTATGGCAGACTTGGCATTTGCTGAAAGATTGCACTTGCGGATTGTCCTTGACCAGGCGCTGCGGTATCTCGCGATGTTCCCGTTTGAAAAAGGCCGTCTCGGTGATACGCAGCGGTGTGGTATGAGCAACCGATCGCGCAATGCGTTGTGAGAGCCGGTTTCGTACTTTGTCGGCGGCGTTCTTCGTCAAATATGCATTGAGTGATTGCGCGACATCCGCGCCGAGCTCGGCGTTCTCACCGAAGTGGTCGCTCAGATTGGACAGCAATTTCTCCCAGGAACGGGCGGGCAGCAGGCCGGCAGGATAGGCGAAATGACAGGCTCCGCATTCATCCGTGTATTGTTTTTCGGTCGCGGGCATTACGCTGCTGCTGGCGTCATCTTCGTCGGCTAGGGCCAGCTGGGTAAACAGGATCATGGTCGATACACCGACCGCGAACAGAATACGAGGTATGGTAATCATATGCAGCTCCTTTCATCTTCAATGTGAAGGCTATTGCTTACGCAAGTAGGAAAGTAGATCACCTTTCTCTTGCGGCGTGCATTCCCGGCCCACTACCCATTTGCAATTGCGCTTAAGCCATTTCTCTATGAACTTGGCATCGGTCAAACGTTCCTTGTTCACGGAAGGCGCCATCGGGTCTATGACTTTGCCGGTCCGGACATGTTTACCCTTGGCGCGCAGATCCTCTCCGTGGCAGGTGACACAGCTCCGAGTTTTGCCCGCTTGTTCGGGATCGTGATGGCTTTGGTGCCATAAGTCGTCGCCGTTGCCCGCACTGAAATCCTTGGCGCCGGCGGCTTGATAGGTATTCAATAAGTCGTCGACGACATCGGCTGCGGCGATATGGGCCGACAACGCGGCGCACAGTGCAATCGAGAGTATAAGTATCTTCATATTAAACCCCCCTTAAAATTCATTGTATCGCTTTGGGCAGTCGCATGCCCGAATCTTCAAACGTACCCTCTTCGGCATCAAGATGACAGGCCCCGCAATTGCCTTTGTCCTTGATCTTCGGAAGTTTCCAGATAGTTTCAGGGATGCCTTTATGCTTCTTCTTCCAATAGGGCGTGTCGGTGATGCGCAACGGTGTCTGATCCGGGGGCGTCGTGGAACTGATCTTCCAGGCGGGTTCCGAAAGCCGGCTTTCGGCGGCATTCTTTACCAGAAAGGCGGTGATCTTCTTTGTGGTCGCATCATCCAGTGCCAGATCCTCGCCGAAATGCTCAGACTGCTCGGCCATGAGCTTTTGCCACGATCTGGCGGGCAACAGGGTGGGATGATAGGCGAGATGGCATTCCCCGCACTCCTCGCGCCAGGTGGCATTGTCGGGCAGTAGCGGTCCTTGGAAGGGAATGTAGGGTTTGTCGGGCGCGGCATTGAGATAGCCCTTGAAATAGAAGAAGCCGGAACCCGCGACGGCCAAGACCATGATGACGGCTATGATGGCATAAGGAGAATCGGTGGCTTCCCCTTTGCGACCGAATTTGTAGCCGGTGATCATGGCCAGGACCAGGTTTTCCCGGTGCAGGAAACTTTCCGCTATCACGCCGATGACATGCAGGATGGTCAATGCCAGCAACAGCCAGGCAGCGCTTTCGTGAATTTCCTTAATATTGGTGCCGGCGGCAAACGCCATGACGCCTTTGAATGGGCCATGCTGTTCTTCGCCGCCCAGGGTGAAGAGTCCGGCGATGGAGACCACGAAGCCCAGACCGATCATGAGGAAGATCGCCCAGCTCCCCGCAGGGTTGTGACCGGCATGTCTGGCGGCTTTCCCCGTCAGCAGGGCGCGTAGATAGGCCGACACCGACGGCCAGTCATAGGCGAAGGCGCGAAAGCGCGCGTGACGGCTGCCCACCATTCCCCACAGCAGGCGGAAGCTCAGCAGACCGAAGAAGGTATAACCAGCGAAGGTATGGGTGTAGAGGTAACGATTATCGTCGAAGGTCAGCCATGCCCCCGCAAAGCTGGCAACCAGCAACCAATGGAATAGGCGCGTCGGGAGATCCCAAACAAAGATACGCTGGTCTCCACCGGCTTGGTGATCGGGCATACAGTTCCTCACAGATGGTAATGCACTCTAACACTGTACCAAGCGTAAAGAGATTCGAATACCTTACTGTAAGGCGACGTACTCTCAGTAGCTGCCGGGTTTGGGCCAAGCGATGGGCTTGTAGCTTATACAATGACGCACATAAAGGGTACGCAGGGTATTGCCGTCCGGGGTAACGGCGGGAACGGGGGGCAAGGGTGTGCACTGGGAGAAGGCCCGGGCCAACTCGGCGGGGACAGCCGGTGATGCGCTTATCCACAAGCCGTCATGTCCCGTCTCTCGGTTTATGCTGGGCCATAGGTCGTGTTGATTGAAGCGCCGTTCGGCATTCCCCGCCACGTAGACCGGGATTTCATGCGGCCAATAAAACGCCACTTCGGCGGCCATCTTGTAATTAGGGGTGAGGATGAACTGCACCGGCGGCGCTTCGCGGCTTAGCGCCGCGACAGGTTCGCGCCAGGCCTTAGTGTCCTTGAAGGGGTCCTGGCGGTTGGTGAAACCGAAGTCGTACAAGAAATAGATGAGCGTCATGACCGCCAGGGAAAAGCCGAAACCAGCGAACATGGTGCGGCGCTTCCAGCGGGGCAGCAGTTGTACATGGCCGGCGAATAAAATCACCAGGCCCAGATAGCTGGGAGCCGGCCAATTCACCTCAACCTTGGCGGTCAGCGCCTTGAAAAAGAAAAACATGATCCACGCGATCGACAGCCCCCATAACAGGCGTTGTCCGGAGTATTCAGGGATATGGCGCAAGACAGTAAAGGCCACCAGCACCACCAGCGGCGAAAGCACCATGGCTTGTTCGACAAAGAAAAAGAGGCCGCGCCCCAGGGACCACTGGACCTCACCGATATGTCCTTCTTCGTGGTGGATCATGACCCAGCCGTGACCGGCATTCCACAGCAGCACCGGACTCATGAACAGGGCCGTGAACAGCAGCCCTGTCCATAGCTGCGGTGATTTGAGATGGTGACGCCAGGCTGGATTGAGTATCACCGCGATACCCACCGCTGCCGGCAACAAACCGATACTGAGCTTGGTGAGCGTGCCGATGCCCACCGCGATGCCGGCCAGATACCATGAGTCGCTGCGCTCCATGATCAGGGCGCGATATACCGCCCACAGCCCTGCGGTCCAGCACAGGAACAACCAGATGTCGGTAGTCATCACCAGGCCCAGGGTAAAATACAGGGGGGTGAACAAGGCGATGATGACCGCCCACCACGCAGCGCTGCGACTGCCCCATACATCCCGGGCGAAGGCAAAGATCAGGAACAACAGGGCGCAATGGGCGAGCCAGGCGGGCAAGCGCACCTGCCATGCGCCATGGCCGAACAACGTTTCGGACAAGGCGATGAGCCATGCGATCAACGGCCCCTTGGAGTAATAGCTCCAATCCAGTTGCCGTGACCATTCCCAGTACTGGGCTTCGTCGTAGTGAAGGTCAACGCCAGCGGCGCGGATCAACCAGGCCTTGAGTGCGATGAGGGCGACACTCAGTGCCGCGAGCAGCAACCAGTCGTTTCGTTGCCCGGTATCGGTCACTCGGGATATTTCCAATCCGCCTCGGCAGCGTGGGCGTCGTCGCGGCTTTCGCGAATAATATAGGAGCGTGTCTGGCTGGACTCGAAATAGGTGCGGGTCATTATCTCGCTCAAGACGCCGGTGGTAAGAAACTGCACTGACATCACCACCAGCAATACGCTCACCAACAGCAAGGGCCGCGTGCCGATATCTTCGTCGAGAAAGATTTTTACGAAGGCGAGATAGAGCAGGCCCGTGGCGCCGAGTCCGCCGAATATCAGACCGATCTTGCCGAAGAAGTGACCGGGGCGGCTGCGAAAGCGCATGAAGAAATATACGGCCAGCAGGTCGAGGATGACGCGAAAAGTGCGGCCCAGACCGTATTTGGATAGACCGTATTGTCGTGAGTGATGGTGTACCACCTCTTCCTTGATGCGGCTGGATGCGGTGCTGGCCGCCATCCACGCCGGGATGAAGCGATGCATTTCGCCGTAGAGGCGCACGCTCTTGATGATGGCGGCGCGAAACACCTTGAGGCTGCAGCCGTAGTCATGGAGTTCCACCTGGGTGATGCGGCCGATCAGGCGATTGGCGATGCGCGACGGGATCTTGCGTATCAGGGTATCCTGGCGATCTTTGCGCCAGCCGGCCACCAGGTCCAGGTCCTCTTCCAATAGCCGTTTGACCATGCGCGGGATATCGATGGGATCGTTTTGCATATCACCGTCCATGGTGGCGATGACATCGCCGCGGGCGGCATCGATACCCGCCTGCATGGCTGCGGTCTGGCCGAAGTTGCGTTGCAGAGTGATGATGCGCACGTGATTATTCCAATGCTGGGCGGCGGCGCGCATTTGCTGTTCCGTGCCGTCGGCGCTGCCGTCGTTCACCAGCACCAGCTCCCAGGGGTGGTGATAATCCGCGAGGGCCTCGTGCAATTGCGTGACAAACGGCGCCACACTCTCTTCTTCGTTATACATGGGGACGACCACGGAGAGGCGATGGGGCCGGTCGGTTTGTTCAATCTTGGTCATAGTTGGTGGTCTCTGTTGCGTGCCGGTCGCGAAAGCGTTGCATAAAAGGGAGGTATTTTAACCCGAGCCAGGCGGCGATGAATCCCCACAGGGAACCGAACAAGGCCCCTACGGCGATTTGGCTGGGATAGTGTTTGGCTAAATATACGCGCGACAATGCCACCGAAAACGCAATGGCGAAGAGGGCTATACTCCAAGCGCGCCGTCGCAGTACCAGGGTCAAAAAGGCCGCTACCGCGAAGCCGTTTAGGGCGTGGTTGGAGGGCATGCCGGTTAAACTGGCGCCGCAGGGCTGACCGGGCTGGTAATGCAGTTGACGCACCTCGTCCGCCAAGGTGTAGCAGGGACGGTGTTGGGTGAAGACGTGCTTGAGCTTGTTACCCATAAAATCGCCCAGGCCGACCACCACCATCATCACCAGCCAGACCTGTATCCCCGCCTTGCGCCAGCGCCACAAGAAGATCAGCAACAGCACGACTGCGAGAGGCAGGGCGAAGCCGCGTCGCGACGACAGTGCGCTGAAAATAATATCCAGGCCATGATTGGCCCAGCCTTGATTGATCCACAGTAGCAGTGCCTCATCCATGCCGCCGCCCCCCGATAAACAGACTGATGGCGCCACCTACTACGGTGGTTCCCAGCAGGAACAGGTGCAGGTTCACCGCCGCCGTCAAGGCCGTTTGCGCCGCGACCCCATAAGGCAGTAAACCCGCCACCACGCCCGCCTCGTAGGTGCCGGCGCCGGCCACGCCATGCACCGGCAGGACACTGGTGAGGTCACCGGCAATGGCACCCATCCAGGCGGCGGGTAATGAGATCGGGATGAATAGGCGCAGCACCCAGACGAAGGCCCCCAGTTTGACCACCCAATTGAGGACGGTCCAAGCCCAGGCGCGCCAGAAGGCGGCGGGCGCCTGGGGCAGGCCTTGCAGCACGCGGTTCAGCAGCAGATACATGCGATTGTGGTCGTGGCCCTGCAGCGCGCGGCGCCAGCGGCGACTGAAGTGAAAGCTCAGCCAGGGCAGGGGCAGCCACAGGGTCAGGGCGACGGCGGCCAAGGGCCACGGCCAGGCCGTGCTGTGTACCGCCAGTACGCCGAAAATCCCCAGGGTGTGGAGGTCCAGGACCCGAAACCAGAGCAGGGCCGGCATGGAGCGCAGGGCGGGGACGGAAAAGTAGCGGGTCATCAATACCGGAAAGCTCAGTTCGCCGGTGCGCATCGGCAGTAAGTTGTTGAGCAGGTTATGTTGCAGCATGAGTTTGACACACAGGGTGAAGCGGCCTGCCATCTCCGTACGGAAGTAATCGTAAAAGCGTACGGCGCGCAGCCAATAGCTGATGAGGATCAGGACGGCCGCCACGGCAATCTCCCCGATGGGCACCCGCTGCCACGGCGCCAGCAGCTTGGCCCAGCCGAAATAGACCTCTACGAAGGCGATAAATACCGCCAGAATCCCCACGCCGAGCAGGGGTCGCCACACCGATTTCAAGGAGTATCCCGCGTGTTGTGCCGGGTTTTATATATAAAAGAGTCCAAAGTTCGTCCCTATGGTCGCGGCGCTAGACCGCCGTCCCGAGTCTGCGCGGTGACCGCGCTTTATTTTGCCAGGTTAAACCGGGATAATAACCCTTTATTTATAAACTTACTGTCAGGCGTCTTCGCTGCGCGGCGGATGCGGGGAATTCCCATTCGGTTAGGCGACAGGAATTTTTATCACACGTGGGGGAAGGGCATTATGAGCACGGGCACTACAATTACCCAATTCATTATTGAAGAACAACGGCGTATTCCCGGTGCCACCGGTGAGTTCACCTTATTACTAAACGACATCGTTACCGCCACCAAGGTCATCGCCAATGCCGTCAACAAAGGGGCCTTGGCCGGGGTGCTGGGCGGGGCCGGTACGGAAAACGTCCAAGGTGAGGATCAGAAGAAACTGGATGTGATCTCCAACGACGTCATGATCAACTCCACCAGCTGGTCGGGGCATTTGGCGGCCATGGCCTCGGAGGAAATGGAAGAGATCCTGCCGATCCCCGCCATGTATCCCAAGGGCAAGTACCTGTTGCTGTTTGATCCCTTGGACGGTTCATCCAACATCGACGTGAATATCTCGGTGGGCACCATCTTCTCCATCCTCAAGGCGCCGGAAGGCAAGACCGACGTCACCACAGAGGACTTTCTGCAAGAAGGTACCCAGCAGGTGTGCGCCGGTTATGCCTTGTACGGTCCATCCACCATGGTGGTGCTGACGACCGGCAACGGTGTCCATGGATTTACCTTGGATCGCAATGTCGGCGAATACTATCTGACCCATCCCAAGATCGGTATTCCGGACGATACCCAGGAGTTCGCTATCAACGCCTCCAACAGTCGCTTCTGGGAAAAACCCGTACAACGTTACGTGGATGAATGTCTGCAGGGCAAAGAAGGTCCGCGCGGTAAAGATTTCAACATGCGCTGGGTGGCCTCCATGGTGGCGGAAGTACATCGTATCCTCACCCGCGGCGGGATCTTCATGTATCCCGTCGACAGCAAGAACCGGGAAAAGGGCGGCAAGCTGCGTTTGATGTACGAGGCCAATCCCATGTCTTTCATCGTCGAACAGGCGGGCGGCGTCAGTTCCACCGGCCGCGAACGGATCATGAGCATGAAGCCCGCCGGTCTGCATCAGCGCGTGCCGGTGATCCTGGGATCGAAGAACGAAGTGGATCAAGTCGTCGCTTATCACAAAGGGATGGATTGATTTAATTCGGTATGGATAAACAACCCGCCCCTTCGTCAGGGGCGGGTTGTTTTATGCGACAAGGGAGCGGCAGCTCGTGTCGCTTTCACGGCCATCCCTGCCTTGCCCGCCGATAAATTCCACCACTAATCCCCATCGGGCCGTCTTGCCGATTGCGCAACAGGCCTACGAATTGTACCCACCCCCGATTATTCCTACCTAGTCAGCGGCTAAAGCCTTGTTCTGATTGACCGCTAAACAACGAGTAAGCACTTGGGTGTTGGATACCTAATGCCGGTAAACCAGTAGTCCGGCGCGTCGGCATAACGACAGGGATATAAGATGAGAAAGTGGCGGCAACTCCAGTCTCTCGCCGCAGTGGTAGTCCTGGTATTTCTTGGGCAGACGGCGTTTAGCTCCACGGTATGGGCCGCGGAGCCGGTTCCCGACGTCCGCATCTTGATCGATATTTCCGGGAGCATGAAGCACAACGACCCGCACAATCTACGGGCACCGGCCCTGCGCCTGTTGACCGGTTTGTTGCCCAAAGGGACGCAGGCCGGGGTGTGGACCTACGGCCAGTACGTCAACATGCTGGTGCCGCTCGGCGAAGTCGACGCCCGCTGGAAAAAACAGGCGGAGCAGGCCGCCGCCAAGATCAATTCATTCGGCCTGTTCACCAATATCGAAGACGCCCTGCAGCGGGCGACCGGCGACTGGCGCGAAGCCGACGAACACAGTCAACGCAGCCTGATCATGTTGACCGACGGTTTGGTAGACGTCTCCAAGGATTCGGCCCTTGATGCCGCCTCGCGGGACCGGATCGTCAACAAGATCCTGCCGCGCTTGCGCGATGCCAAGGTGAAGATCAATACCATCGCCCTGTCCGGCGAAGCGGATCGCGACCTGCTGCAACAGCTTGCTTCCGCCACCGACGGCTGGTTTGAAGAAGCGGACAATGCGGACAAATTACAGCGCATCTTTTTGCATATGTTCGAGAAGGCCACCCAGCCGGATACCCTGCCCTTGGAGGGCAACAGCGTCCAGGTGGATAACAGTATCGAGGAGATCACCTTCCTGATCTTCCACGACCCGCAAGGTCGGCCGACGCAGTTGGTGCAACCGAACCGGCAGCAGTTCGGCATGAGCAATGCACCGAAGCAGGTTCGCTGGCACCATGACACCGGTTATGACCTGATCACCATCACCAAACCTCAATCCGGCGAATGGCATATTATCGGTCCGATAGACGTTGATAACCGGGTTATGGTGGTGACCAATCTCAAGCTCCACACCACCCAGCTGCCCAATAATCTCAGCATCGACGATACGCCGTATTATTTCGCGCAATTGCTGCAACAGGGCGAGGTGATTCGTCGCAAGGATTTTCTCGATCTCGTCCATATCACCTTGCGCGATCAAGTGGATGGCGGCCGGCAGTGGGAGTGGCAGCTAAACGACGACGGTAAGAGTACGGACATGGCCGCAGGTGACGGCACTTTCAGCTACAAGTTGCAGGACTCCATGAAAGCGGGCCGTCATGAACTGACCCTGCTGGTGGACGGGACCACCTTTCAGCGCGAGCAGCGGCAAACCGTCAATGTCTACGCGCAACCGGTGCAGGCCAGTGTCACGGCGGATCCGGATATGAGCGGTCACTTCGTGCTGTCCGTCATACCCTATGCCGGCTTGATCGAAGCCGACAGCATGGCGGTTACGGCGGTCGTCACCGACAGTGACGATACTACCAAGGATGTAACGCTGGCGCGTACCGGACCCGCTGAATGGCGATCGGAGTTGAAGGATTTCAACGATCCCGCCGGTTATCAAGTGGAATTTAACGTCACGGGAAATCGCGCTGGCGGCAAACCGCTTTCGGCCCAGCTGGGTCCTTATAAATTCAGCGCCAGCGGCGTTGTGGCTCCTGAACCGGCGCCGGTCGATCAGTCGGTGGACCCCAATCCTACCCCGGCGCCGCAGTCTGACGCGACAGCTGTGACGGATAATGGCGACAAGGCGATTACACAGACGGAGGTATCCGCTGCCGCGCCGGATAAGAGCTCTGCCTCACAGGACACACACAGTTCCATGAGCGTGAATTGGTATCTGGTTATCGGCCAGGTGATCTTGATTAACGGGTTGCTGGTCGGCGGAGGATATTTCGCCTATAAGCGCTGGTGGCGTTCTGATAAAGGCGAGAAGGTGGGATTGCTGGACGATGACTCTTTATCTGAAGAAGACCAACCATTGGCTTCGATTTTGGAAGAGACCAAGGCATGATGACGACATTGACCATCGTATTGGCGGAAATAACCACGGTGTTGCTTATCGTGGTCGGCGTGATCAGTGTTAAGACCTTGAAAAGACGCCGGCGTGATCAGGCCGCCGTCAAGACCTTGGTGATCAGCATCAAAGCCAATCAACCGGCGCGGGTGGAGAAATTGGCCGGGATGTTGAAAGACAGCAGTCATCTTAGTGATGACGATGCCTTGAACAAAGCCAATGAACTTATCAAAAAGCAAAATAAATTCTATCAGGATGCCATCGACCTGTATTTTACGCGCAATAATGAAGTTCTGAGCAAGCTGGACAATCGTCTCGAAGATTTATTGGATCAATATCAAGGCTTGCTGAAAGTTACCACCATGGATAACGGCGCCATCGACACTGAAGCGATGGAACAGCTATCGAAAGACATCGTTGCACTGAGCAAAGAGCTCGAGGATCTGCGTACTGAAAACGCCACGCTGAGTACTCAACTGAAAGCGGCCGAACATGAACTGGATCAGCTGGGTCGCGAGTACGTTTCGGCATTTAATAAACCCAAGGAGGATAAAGCCAAGGCTGAGGCTAATGAAGACGGTCAATCCGCCGGGGATGATCAAGAAGAAACGACCGCCGAGGAACAAACTGCCGCTGAAGGCGTGGCGGTTGCGAGCGCCGATGTTGTGGATGATGAAGTAGCAGAGCGTGCCGAAGAAGCGGAAGCAATGCAGGTAGCAGTCGTTGACCCGGCTGAAGAAGGAATAGCGGCTCCTGCGGCTGAATCTCCGACACCGAGTCCCGCAACGGACGAGAATAAAGCGAATGCCGAGCTGGATTCCGATGCATCATTCATCGATGATGGCGGCGATCAGAATTTATTTGCGGATCTCGGTTTGGATGAACTGATCGGAGAACAACCGGGCGGCGGCTCAAAGTCGGCTGAGAAAAAATAACGGGTTTATTTAGTATATAACCATATTAAGGTTTAGCGGGTGTTTCGAGTAAAGTCACTTCCTATTCATTTTAGTTTCATGTATATATTCTGCGTCATTACATAAAAACCCTAGGAGAATGATGCATGTCTGACGCTGCGGAACGGCCGCTGGCATCGGAAGAAACCGAGAATCGGGTTAAGGAAACATTCCCAGTGGATGTGTCTCCTGAAGAATTTGCCGCTAAAGACGGGTATGGTTGGTTGGATTTTCCATTCGGCCGCTATCGTTATCGTGACCCTAAGTTGGACGAGTGGATTCAAGCGGTGAAGGAGATTTTGCAGACGCCGGATAGACTGCGCGAATGCCAAGCCAAGTATCTCACTCCTGCGGAAATGCAGCTGATCGCAAAGTATCTGCAGGATGATATTGAGTCACTGGATGATTGAGATCTCTATTGAGCAAGGAACGCTCTGGCCGGCGATGTTCGATCAAGCCCGGCTATTTTGAGCGCTTGATTTCCGCCATTTCCTGAAGAAGTTTTTTCGCGATGGGATCGCCCTGTTGGGCCGCCAGTCGATACAGCCGCGAGGACTGGTGTAGATCGCGCGCCACACCGATGCCCTGGTGGTAGAAGGTCCCCAAATCCCTCTCGGCCAGTGATAATCCCTGCAGCGCAGCTTTTTCCATCCACTGTGCTGCGAGTTCATCGCTTTGCTCGACTCCGCGGCCGCGTCGGTAGCGCAAGGCCAGCAGCCGTTGGGCGCGGGCATCGCCACGCTGCGCCTCAACCATCAGGAGTGAAATTTTTTGCTGGTCATCGCCTCGTATCATGCTCTGAATGCAATTCTGCATGCGATTGCCGTGGCGCGTCCGCGGCTTGGCCTCCCGAGTATAAAGGCGTAGACTGCCCCAGATGTACGTTCTGACAGGAAGGATTTTTCAATGCAAGTCGCCAAAAACAAGGTCATCTCCATAGATTACACCCTCACCGATGCACAGGGTACGGAGCTGGACAGTTCGCATGGCAGAGGCCCCTTCGCCTATATCCATGGCGTAGGCAATATCATTCCCGGTCTGGAAGCGGCGCTTGAAGGCAAGTCGACAGGGGATCAGGTCAACGCCGTCATACCTCCTGAAAATGCCTATGGCACTAGAGACGAGGGTTTGGTGCAGCAACTCCCACGTTCGCAATTCGATACCGATCAAGATATTCAAGTGGGTATGCAGTTTCAAGCCATGGGTGAAGAGGGGCCGCGGGTGGTCACGGTGGTGAGCGTGGACCTGGAAAATGTCACTATTGACGCCAATCACCCTTTGGCCGGCGTTACTTTGCATTTCGATGTTACCGTCAAGGAAATTCGCGAGGCGAGCGGCGAAGAATTGGATCATGGCCACGTCCATGGTTCCGATGAGCACCATCATTGATACGATGACCATGAAGATGTTTTCCTAGAAGATTCCTCCGGCGGATCGACTGTACGAGAGCACCATGCAGTCGCTGAAATTAAGCTTTGCAAATGACGGAGGCCAGCGGCTCACCGCCAATCTCGATCTGCCGGTGGCACCCAGGTCTTATGCGCTGTTTGCCCATTGTTTCACCTGCAGCCGTAACCTCCGCGCCATTGTTAGCATCAGCCGTACCCTGGCTCGATCCGGGATCGCGGTGTTGCGGTTTGATTTTACCGGTTTGGGCGAGAGTGACGGTGATTTCAGCGCCACCCATTTTTCATCCAATGTAGCCGATGTGCTGGCGGCGGCCGGTTTTCTCGAGAAGCATTATGCCGCTCCCAGTCTGTTGATCGGCCACTCTCTGGGCGGCACGGCGATGCTTGCCGCCGCTGCGCGGATTCCTGCCAGCAAGGCGGTGGTAACGCTCGCCTCTCCTTACGAACCGGCACACCTCTTCCATCATTTTGCCGCGGCGCGCCGTGAGCTCGAGCAGGAAGATGAGGCCGAAATCAGCGTGGCCGGAAAATCCTATCGCATCGGCCGTGGTTGGCTTGATGATATAGCTACTGTGCGCATGGAGGACACGATCCGCAACTTACGGCGGGCCTTGTTGATCCTCCATGCGCCGGGTGATGTGGTAGTGGATGTAGAGAACGCGTCGCGCATTTTCCGCGCCGCACGCCATCCCAAGAGCTTTATTTCCCTGGATGAGTCCGATCATTTATTGTCGGCGGACGGCGATGCCGATTACGTGGGGGGCTTGATCGTCGCGTGGGTTGAAAAATATCTGCATGATGCGGCGCCGAAAGTTGCGGGTGCGTCATCCGGCCAGCGGGAGGTTGCGGTGCACATCGGTCGTGACCACTACTATGCGGATATAGTCGCCGCGGGTCATGCCTTGAGCGCCGATGAGCCGCAGACAGCGGGCGGCGGTGATCAGGCCCCCTCCCCTTACGAACTGCTAATGTCGGCATTGGGGGCGTGCACCGTCATTACCCTGCGTATGTACGCCGATCGTAAACAATGGCCGCTGGAGGCGGTGGATGTTCGCTTGAGTCATGCAAAGATACGCGCCGGCGAGGATGGAGCATCCGAAAAAATCACCGGCAAGATAGATCATTTCGAGATCGCCATCGGTTTACGCGGTGCGCTCGATGCCGAGCAGCGCCGGCGTCTCCTCGAGATCGCCGACAAATGTCCGGTGCACAAGACCTTGCTCGAAAAAGCGACGATCACCACTCGCTTGGAAGATGCATAAGCATAGCGTGTGGTGTTAGATGCATGCCTTGCGGCGTCGCAAGGCGGCGAGCGCCAGCATCGGTATCATCCAGCCGCCGCTCCCGCCGCCGCTGGATGGACTGGATTGAAAGGCGGTATTGCTGGTGATGCCGGTATAGAGCGCGGTAATCCCGTCTTTGTCATCCTGTTGCAGGGCATCAATGGCGCTGATCTGCGAGTTCATGATCGCCGTGACGTTTTGTCCCGCCTCGTCGGGATGATCCAGACCCAAGGCGTGGCCGAGTTCATGGAGGATCACCCGCCGGAAATCCTGAGTGTGATCGCTCCTGAGCGGGCCGTCGTAATGGGGATCCCAGTGTTGGGTGTTGTCGACGACGATATCGGCGTCGGCGAAGTACCAGGTCTCTCCGATCTTTTCATAGCTGCGCTTGGTCACGGCGATGGCGTCGCCGAATGCGGCATTGTCACAGGTGGTGGCGCGCCAACCGGCACTGTTAATGTGATCCCCGCTATTGCAGGGTTGCGCCGCCACGCTGCCTAAGCCCCACTGCATGGAGGTGCCCACCGCATTCCAGTCCGCCATGGCGGACGCGGCGCTGGCATCGAAATCGCCGCCGAAATTGAAATAGAAGTTTTGCTGCGGGACATTCCAAATCACCGGGGTGCCGGAGACCTGATTTTGCTGCACGGATTGACCGTCGGTCGACGAAGTGCCGAAGGCATAGCCGGCGGCCAGCGTCGGTAAACCCGACAATAGCGCCGCGGCCAGTAGAGCGCGACGAATATTCATGGCGGACTGTTTCCCGCTGCCGGAGCAGCCGGTGTCAGGCGGGTGCGGATATCTTGGATAAAGCTATCCAGGGTGGGCGCATCTTGCATCAGCGTAGTCAGGGCGCGTCGGCCGGCATGGCCGATGTGATCGTCCCTGACCACGACCTGTTGTCCCTGGGCATTGCTGAGGATGCGGTATACGCCTTGGCTTATACCCACCACGGGGAAAAAGTCATGTTGATTACCGCGAATGAAAACCAGGTAACGCTGCCCGGTTTGAAACGCAGGGATGCCGGGGTAGTCCTGGGCAAAACGCCCCATCACCCCGCCCGGAACCCGCAGTACGTAGGGTTCGGCGGTGACCTGTCCCTTCACCACTTGGAGATCGCTAAAGTTCACATAGCTGAAGATGGTATTTTGATCCAGTCCGTCGGCGGCGAATTCGCTGTGGACTTCGGTCACCGTTCCCACCAAGACCAGATCGGCGCGCTGCACTAATTCATCAAAGGAGCGCGATACTACGCTCAGGGCATGGACGGGAGTATGCAGCAGCAGCGCCAACGCCGCCATCGCACCCAGCCACGAAACCTTAAGCCGCTTGCGGGTAGCAAGCCGGAGAGAGAGATGAGATTTCATAAGTTAGGGATAGCTTAGCCGAATCTCGATTAAGCATACCTGAAATCCGTCATGTTGCCCGCTGAACGCGGAATGTTATTCGTTTATAGATTCTTATACAGAACAACATGCTACATTGATTGCCATGGAAATGCTCCTGAACACCTTTGTGGTCTTGTTCATCGTGATCGACCCGATCGGGCTGGCGCCGATGTTTCTTGCCTTGACTCCGGGAATCAGTCCGGCCTATCAGCGCAAGATGGCGCTCAACGGGACCCTGCTGGCCAGCGGTATGTTGCTGATGTTTTATTTCGTCGGCGACACACTGTTGGCCGCCTTGGGGATCGGTATTCCCGCCTTCCGTATCGCCGGCGGCGTGCTGTTGTTCCTGCTGGCCATCGATATGGTCTTCGCCCGCCAGTCGGGCTTGCGCTCCACCACCATCCGCGAACAGCGCGAGGCGGAGACCAAGCAGGATATCTCGGTTTTCCCCCTGGCCTTCCCGCTCATCGCCGGCCCCGGCGCCTTGACTACAGTGTTGTTAATGTCCTCCACGGCCAAGGGTGCCTTTGCCTTCACCGGGACCTTGGCGGTATTGTTGATCGTGTTGGGGTTTACCCTGGTGTCACTGTTGTATGCCGCGCGTATCCTGCACCTCCTCGGCGAAACCGGCGCTAATGTCATCAGCCGACTCTTCGGT
This sequence comes from uncultured Gammaproteobacteria bacterium, assembly GCA_963810615.1. Classification (GTDB taxonomy): domain Bacteria; phylum Pseudomonadota; class Gammaproteobacteria; order DRLM01; family DRLM01; genus JARRQJ01. Next base: position 64,938 of record CAWEOA010000008.1, read on the forward strand.
CTGATTCTCGCCGCCTTGGCGGTGCAGTTCATATTGGACGGCGTTCGCGCCAGCTTTACCGGCTGAATAGGGGCGTGACTTCAGGCGCGCGAGGTGAATTTTCCGGTTTGGGTGTTGATGCGGATGCGCTCGCCCTGCGCCAGGTATTCCGGCACCTGCACCACCAGGCCGGTGCTGAGCGTGGCCGGTTTGCTGCGTGCAGTGGCGGAGGCACCCTTCATTGCCGGCGCGCATGCCATGATCTCCATCTCCACCGTGCCCGGTAACTCGATGCCCAATACCGCGTCCCCCGATACCAGCAACTGTATCCCCTCCATACCGTCTAAGAGGTAAGGCAGTTCTTCTTCGATCAGATCGTTGGGCAGGCTGTGCTGTTCATAGCTTTCATTGTCCATGAAGGTGCAGCTGTCGTTATCGCGGAAGATCAACTGCACTGGACGGCGGGAGAATTCCACTTCCTGCATCATGTCGTCGCCGCGGTAACTCTGATCCAGTTTCTGCTTGGTCACGACATTGCGGAAACTCACCTTGTATAGGGTGTTGGCCCCGCGCGAAGACGGGGTTTTCACCGTGATTTCCTTCGCCACGTAGATGGCACCGTCGATGTTGACGACCGCACCGTTCTTGAGGTCACTGGCCTTCATGGTCCTGGTATCCTATGTTTATAGACTCGGGCGGATTATAGTGGAGATTAAAGTCAAAGCGCTCATGAATTCTTAAGGGATGTAGCCATGAAATTGCGTACCTTCAAAAGCGCCTGGCCTCACGTCAACGATTCGGCCTATGTCGATCCGCAGGCATCGGTGATCGGCGACGTGGCCATCGGCCCCGATGCCTCGGTCTGGCCCATGACGGTGATCCGCGGCGACGTTAACAGTATCCGTATCGGCGCGCGCAGCAATGTGCAGGATGGCAGTATCGTTCACGTCACCCACCCCCATGCGGCCCGCCCCCAGGGTAACGCGGTAAGCATCGGTGACGACGTCACCATCGGTCACCGGGTGGTCATTCACGGTTCCACCATCGGCAATGAATGTCTGATCGGCATCGGTGCCATCATCCTGGACGGCGCGGTGCTGCAGGATCGGGTTTTGCTCGGGGCGGGCAGCCTGGTGACGGAAGGCAAGGTTTTGGAAAGCGGTTATCTCTATCTCGGCAGTCCCGCCCGTCAGATGCGCGCCCTAAGCGATGATGAGCTAAAGTGGTTCAAATATTCGGCACAGCATTACGTGCAGTTGAAGAACGACTATTTAGTTACGGGCTGATACGCGTTAGTAGCATCGTTATGTGTTCAAAACAAAGGGGGAGAAAAATATGAAAACCATGAACTGTAAACAACTGGGTGGAGCTTGTGATAAAGAGTTCCATGCCAACTCATTTGATGAAATAGCAGAAATGAGCAAACAGCACAGCATGGAAATGTTTCATCAAAATGATGAAACCCATCTCAAAGCAATGAAAGAAATGCAGCAACTTATGCAAAAGCCAGATGCAATGTCAGAATGGTTTGAAAGTAAAAGAAAAGAATTCGAAGCACTGCCTGAGAGCTAGATGGTGCGTAGTAGCAATCTACACATAACAAGTTGCTCAAGTCTCGTTCCGGCCAAAAAAGGCCTCCACTGGACGCGCTAACGCGAGCCGCTTAGCAAGGCGATAGTATCCATTTTGCGAACATCACGGCATTGGAAGTTCCACGATCAACTTGCCGTCGTGCACGCTGATCGACTTTATCTCGTTGCCCATGATGCGCGTCGATTCGCCCATTTGTCCCAGGGTGTAAATGGCTTTATCCTTCAACAGGTCTCTGACCACGCCATCGGCAAGCTGTTGGATCTGCGCCAGGTACAGAGACGGTACTCCGTCGATTCGCATTTCCTCGACGCTGGCATGATCCAGATAAAATTTCCCGCTATCGCCGGCAAAGCGCAAGTCGCCATCAATTCTGGCGGAGCCGGAGACGGAAAACTGTTCGGCGATGGAGGCATCGACCAGCACCCGCAAACCGATGCGATCGCTGTGCTCACGCAGGATTACCTGCGGATGGTGCAAGTGTACGGTGAGCAGTTCCGCCTCGCGGGTGATAGGAAATAAGCGATCGATGCGCCGCTGTAAATCGGCTCGATCCAGGGTCACGATGAAGTTCATGTCTTTGGCATGGATCGCGTACGGCGCCAGCCACATCATCAGCACGGCCATCCATACATAAGCTCGTCGCAGCATCTTGCGTTCCCGGATTTAGTGGAGACCTAATCTCTATCCCGATTCGGCGCGATACGCGCCCGATTACTGGGCTGCATTTTGGCGCTCAGCGGCGAGATCAAAGCCATGATGGATTTCGAGTACCTTGCTATTGTCCGGCCGGGGTTTGTGTATGATTTTTAGCACGCTGCTCTTTCAAGAGACGTTCGAATTCTTCCGGGGTGATCTTGGGTCGGGAGAACCGCGGCATGCTCACTTGTATGGCGTTGATGGCGGTGTTGCTGTCACCATTTGCATCACTGAACGCCAGGCTGTAACTGCCTAGCGGCGTGTAGGGTGGAAAACTCACGCTGAATTGATCGGCGCCCTTCTCCTTGATGCTCAAGCCCGCCAACGGCGCGAGGGCGGTGATGGCGCTTTCACCGGCAAGATACACCGTGCCCTTGTGCACCGTGACGCGGGTCGCCCGCGACAGCAGCGGATAATATCCTCGCAGGCGGAAATCCCGGTTGTCGAGACTGAATATATACACGCCGTCGTCTTGGGCAGTGGCATAGAGCATGCCGCCGGCCACCGTCATGTCGCTGACGTTCCCCTTGAAGGGATAACTGGCCGTGGGCATCAGGCCCCCACTCGCATCACGCAAGGCCAGCAGGCCGCGTTGCGGTTGATAGATGATCAGCGCGTCGCCCAAGACGCGCAGCAGACGGCTGTCGCCGCTCAACACGTCCTGCTTGCGCAAGACCGGATGGCCGGGATCACTCACGTCCAGCCGCTTCACTATCGAGTCGGGAGTCAGCACATAGAGGGTATCGCCGTGCAGGGAAATGTCGGCCACCGGCGTGATGTAGCGGGCGATCTCCTTAGGCCAGCGCGGGGTACTGACATCGGCGATGACGATGCCGAGTTTGGGGATGGCGAAATAGGCGATGCCGCCCTTGGCCGCCATGGCGGTGGCCGGGGCCGGCAGATTCAGTTCGCCAATGTCATAGGCCTCGAAGGGATTCTTGACGTTGACCAGGCTCACGGTACCGTTGTCTTCGCCCAGAAAGGCGATGTCCTTGTTGAGCATGATGTGCTCGACGGGGCGGTTGGTATCCACGCCGGTCACCCAGGTGGGGTTGAGGGGGTTTCTGTTGTCGAAGATCTGCAGTCCGCCGCTGCCGTTGGCGGTGAACAGGAAGTTGTCGCGCGCGGCGATCTGTTCCACGCGGCCCCGTTCGTGGTAACGGCCGGCGAGCACCGGGTGCTGGGGATCTTTAACGTCCAAGGCCAGGAAACCGCCCCACCAGTCCGACACGTAGACATGATCACCCTGCACGTTTACCCCCCACGCTGCGCCGGGGGTATCGTAACTGCCCACCAGGCGGGGTTGGGACGGATCATGGATATCGATGACCTCCACCCCTGCCAGCCAATCGGCGAGGTAGAGATGATCGTCGTGTACGGCGATGCCGCGGGCATTGCCCGGGGTGAGCAGGTGCGCCAGCTGCTTGGGTGCAGCGGGGTCGTGGACATCCAGGATATACAAGCCTTGATCGAAGAAACTCACATAGGCGATGCCCTTGCGCACCAGCACGTCTTCGGCGCGGCCGCCGGGATTGAATTCCCCCAGCAGGTGGGCATGCTCGACGTCATGGACATCGATGAGCAGCAGGCCGCCCTGGTCGTCGGCCACATAGGCGGTGCTGCCATTTACGGCGATGCCCCAGGCCATGCCCGGTGTTTCCACGGTGGTGATGAGACGCGGTTTGCTCGGGTCGTGGACGTCGATGATCTGCAGCCCGCCGCGGTGGCCGGCGAGATACAGGGTATCGCCCACCAGCTTGGGAATATAGGCCAGCCCGGGGGTGGGCAGGTTGGCGATCAGCTTGGGTTGCAGCGGGTCGTGGACATCGACGACCTGCAGGCCGTGATCGTCGTCGGCCACATAGGCGATGCCGTCACGCACCGTGATGCCCTTGGACGAGCCCGGGGTGTGAAAGCTGGAGAACAAGGTGAGATGATCGGGATGACTGATGTCATAGAGGTGGATGCCGGAAAACCAGTCCGCCACATAGGCGATATTGCCGTCTATATAAGCGCGGCGTTCACCGCCGAAATTCACCCCGCGTCCCACATCCAGTCCTTCATTGCTGATCTGCGGGGCCTGGGTGGTGAAATCGATTTTTTGCAGCTCTAGTCCGGCGGCGACCAGCGATTCCTGTCCTTGTAATGCCAGCGCCCGCACTGCGCCGTGCAGGGGATAGGCGGCCCAGATCGTCGGCATTTCCGGGCGGCTGATATCGATAAGAGCGAGCTGCCCCCGCTCATTGCTCAGCAGGGCGCGATCATATTGCACCCTCACCTGCTGTACATTGCCGAGCTTGCCGTGGCTGCCGATCCAGACGGGGGTCCTTGGATTGCGGACATCCAGTATCAGCATCCCCTTGTCTCCCTGGGCGATGAAGGCCAGTCCTTGCTGCACGCTCACATCCAGCGCCGGTCCGGTGGTGTGGTAGCGGCCGATGAGTTTGCCGTTGCCGCCGTCGACGATCGCCAGGCCTTGCGCGCCTTCGGCGAGAAAGACATGGTCACCGTCACTGGCGAGGGCCGTTGCGGGATAGTCCAGGTGTTGTTGCGCCAAGACTCGCGGTTTGGCCGCGTCGCTCAGTTCTACGGCCTGCAAGCCGTCATTGCCCAGCAACAGATAGGCATGGCTGCCGCTCCAGCTCATGGCGGTGATGGGTGCGCCGACCTCAATACTGTGCATTAGGCGCGGCTGCGCATGATCATGGAGATCGACCTGGATTAGGCGGCCGTTGCCGGCCGTTGCCAGGACTTGCTCGCCGCGCAGGGCGACATGGGTGTAATCGCTACCGTCGTGATAATGGCCGGTAATCTTAAACGTTTCAAGATTGACCACCACTATACCTGCGGTTCCCGCCGCCGCCACTGCGATGCCGTGACCCACGGCGATGTCGTGGGCCGTTGCGGGCAGCTTCAGACTGGCGACCACGGTTGGCCCGCCGGGGGCGATCATCAAGTGCATGCCGGGCTTGGCGTCGTGCACGCTGACGCTGACCGACCCGCCCTTGCCGTAGTAAACGGTGTTCGGGGTGATCTTATCGATTTGCGGCGCGGCCGCCGCAGTGATGGCCGAGACAAAACAAAACAAACTTAAACCGAGTTTCAAGGCGTGATGCGACATGGGCTTGTTTCCACTTGTTTGACGGGTGCGGAGAATGGCTTACGGGCAAGGATTGGGATTGCCGCGGTGAATCTCCTCGATGGCGCTCAATACCAGCGGCGAAAGACGCAGGTCCAGGGATTTCAGGTTGCTGGCGAGTTGATCCAAGGAGGTGGCGCCGATGATCACGCTGGTGACGAACGGGCGGGAGGCCACATAGGCCAGGGCCATTTGTGCCGGGTCGAGTCCCTGGCTGCGCGCCAGGCTGACATAGGCCTCGGTCGCCAGCTGCCCGCGTTGGCCGCGATAACGCTGAAAGCGATCGAACAGGGTCAGGCGGGCGCCGGCGGGTTGATTGCCGCCCAGGTATTTGCCGGAGAGTACGCCGAAGCCCAAAGGCGAGTAGGCCAGCAATCCCAGTCCTTCGCGATGGGACACTTCCGCCATGCCGATTTCAAAGCTGCGGTTAAGCAGGCTATACGGGTTCTGAACGCTCACCGCCCGCGGCAGGTTCAATTCTTTGGCCGCCTGCAGGAAACGCGTCGCTCCCCACGGCGTCTCATTGGACAGGCCGATGTGCCGCACCTTGCCCGCCTGTACCAGATCACCCAGCGCTTGCAGTGTCTCCTCGATGGGTATGGGTTTGTCGGCGGGATCGTGCTGATAACCGAGCTTGCCGAAGGTGTTGGTGCTGCGATCCGGCCAGTGGAGTTGATAGAGATCCAGGTAGTCGGTGCGCAGGCGTTTGAGGCTGCCGTCCAGCGCCGCTTCGATGTTGGCCCGGTCGAGCCGCGCCTTGCCGTTGCGCAAATACGCTAAATCGCGCGCCGGCCCCGCCACCTTGCTGGCAAGTATGATGCGCTCGCGATTACCGCGTTGCTGCAACCAGCTGCCTATATATTCCTCGGTGCGCCCGTAGGTATCGCCCGTGGGGGGGACCGGGTACATCTCAGCGGTATCGATGAAATTGACGCCCGCCTCAACAGCATAGTCTAACTGGGTATGGGCCTCGCTTTCGGTGTTTTGTTCGCCGAAGGTCATGGTGCCCAGGCAGATGGCGCTGACCTTGACGTCGGTGTGGCCTAAGCGACGATACTCCATGTCGGTCTCCTTAACGTGGCGTATTACAGTTGCGAAAAAACCTGCTCCGCCGAGATCAGGGTATTTTTGATCTCGCGCTCACCGTGGGCGGCGGAGACGAAGCCCGCCTCGAAGGCGGAGGGCGCCAGGTAGATGCCCTGTTCCAGCATGCCGTGGAAGAATAACTTGAAGCGTTCCACGTTGCAGTTGGTGACTTGATAATAATCCTTGACCTGCTGTTCTTCGGTGAAGAACAGGCCGAACATGCCGCCGACATGATTGGTGACCAGGGGGATATCGAAGGCCTTGGCGCGTGTCACCAGGCCGCGGGCGAGTTGCTCGGTGCGTTCGCTCAGGGCGGCGAAGAAGCCGGGTTGCGCGATCTCCTCCAGCGTCGCCAGGCCCGCCGCCATGGCCACCGGATTCCCCGACAGGGTGCCGGCTTGATAGACGGGACCCAGGGGGGCGATCTTTTCCATGATCTCGCGCTTGCCGCCGAAGGCGCCCACCGGCAGGCCGCCGCCGATGACCTTGCCCAGGGTGGTGAGGTCGGGGGTGACTTTATAAAGTTCTTGCGCACCGCCCAGGGCGACGCGGAACCCGGTCATCACTTCGTCGAAGATCAATACCGTTTCATATTCGTCGCAGATGCTGCGCAGGCCCTCGAGAAAACCGGGGAGCGGCGGTACGCAGTTCATATTGCCCGCCACCGGCTCGACGATGATGCAGGCGATCTGGCCGCCGAGATGGGCGAAGGTTTCGCGCACCTTGTCGAGGTCGTTGTAGTCGAGGGTGATGGTGTGTTCAGCCAGGGCAACCGGCACGCCGGCGGAGGACGGTACACCCAAGGTCAAGGCGCCGGAACCGGCCTTCACCAACAGGGAGTCGGAGTGACCGTGATAGCAGCCCTCGAATTTGACGATCTTGTCGCGGCCGGTGTAGCCGCGGGCCAGGCGGATGGCGCTCATGGTGGCCTCGGTACCGGAACTCACCATGCGCACCATCTCGATGGATGGCACCAGTTCGCATACCATGTCCGCCATCTCGATCTCGATGCGGGTGGGTGCGCCGAATCCCAGGCCGTCGCCAATGGCTTCTTCCACGGCGGCGATCACCTTGGGGTGGGCATGGCCGAGGATCATCGGTCCCCATGAGCCGACGTAATCGATATATTGCTTGTCATCCTCGTCGGTTATAAACGCGCCTTCGCCGTGTTTAAAAAACACCGGGTCGCCGCCAACGCCGCGAAATGCGCGCACCGGCGAATTCACGCCGCCGGGGATGTGCTGCTGGGCTTGTATGAATAACTCGTGCGAGCGGCTCATGCAATTACTCCTGGTAAAAAACTATACGCCTATGGTCCTACGCTGCCGCTCGACGGCAGCGTCGTCGAACAGCCCGGCAATGGACCTTGCCGCCGCTGCGACATTCGTCTGACCAAACACGCCGTGGATCACGGCGAGCAGATCCGCGCCCGCCGCGATGAGCGCAGCGCCGTTGTCGGCACTGATCCCGCCGATGGCGGCTATCGGGATGTTCAAGCACCGTTTGGCTCGGCTCAATAACGCTATTTCCGCCTGCAGGGCGTGGGGTTTGGTGCGTGACGGAAAGAATCTCCCGAAAGCGACATAATCCGCCCCTCCCTCCGCGGCGGCGACGGCGCGCGGCAGCTCATTGTAGCAGGACACACCTATGATGGCGTGGTGGCCCAGCTGTTGCCGCGCGGCCGCGAGCAGCGTGTCATCTCGGCCGAGATGCACGCCGTCGGCGCCGACGGCGACGGCCAGGGCGATGTCGTCGTTGATGAGCATGGGCACCTGCCGGGCACGGCATACCGCCAATATGGCGCGGGCGCGTTCCAGGTGTTGCGCTGCGCTTGCGGTCTTGTCGCGATATTGGATCAGCGTGGCGCCGCCCGCGATGGCGGCGTCGATGCGCAGCGCCAGGTCCTGGGGTGGTGGGATCAACTCAGGGTCGCTGATGGCATAGAGGCCGCGCCGCCAGGCGTGCATCACGGTGCCTCATCCTCTTCGTTCTGCGCCCAGAACAGACGGTTGGGCAGGTGCTGGCCCATGCCGGCGCGGTAGCCGTATTTCAGGCTGTGCCAGGTGAAGTCCTGCGCCTCATGCACGGCGACGACCGGGTCGAGGCCATGGGCGAGTAGACCGGCGACGGCCGCCGCCAGGGTACAGCCGGAACCATGATAGCTGTTGGGCAGTCGTTCCCAGGCGTAACTTTCCAGTTGGCGCCGATTGCCGTAGAGGGTGTTGATGACCTCCACGGTGCGTTCATGGGTGCCGGTAATGAGTACATATTCGCATCCGCCCTCCAGCAATTCCTGGGCGCAGGCCTCCAGGCTGTCGGCCTCGGGGGCCAGGGCGCGGGCTTCGCGGCTGTTGGGGGTGAGTATCGTGGTCAGGGGAAACAGCAGATTGACCATGGCGTCGATGAGCTCGTCATCGGCGAGCATGCCGCCGCCGCCGGCGAGGATGATGGGATCCAAGACCACGGGGATGTCGGCGTAATCCATCAGCACCGTGTGGATCGCCTCGACATTTTCCACGCTGCCCAGCATGCCGATCTTAAAGGCGGCGACCGAAATGTCTTCCAGTACCGTGCGTGCCTGCTCTATCACCAAACTGGCTTCGACCGCCGCGTAACTTTTGACATTCTGAGTATCCTGAATGGTGATCGCCGTGATCACGGGAGCGGCATGACAGCCGATGCTGGCCAAGGATTCTATGTCGGCCTGGATGCCGGCCCCGCCTGTGCTGTCGACCCCGGCGAAGGACATTACTACGGGAGGGGATTCTTGTTCGGTCATTGGGTCGTCTCCGCCACAGTTTGATATATAAAGAGAGAGGGCTTAGCGCGTTCCCCTGCCGCTAAGTATTTAGAAACCTGAGGTCCGGGGGAATGCCGGCTATTCTAACATCTTCACCCTTTCACCGGATGAGCCGACATGCGAAAATCACGGTTCCTTGGGGTTTCTGGGCAGAGGAGGCTTTCTTTGCAAGCGCAATCACCGGCCGCGGGTTATAAGAAATACATGTGCGTGATCTGCGGCTTTATCTACGACGAGGCGGCGGGCCGCCCGGAAGACGGCATTGCGCCGGGTACCGCCTGGGAAGATGTGCCGGACACCTGGTGCTGTCCCGATTGCGGCGCCAGCAAGGATGATTTTGAAATGCTCGAGGTATGAGTGGTAAGCGCTGACCGATATTTCGGCACCAAGTCGAAGGTCGGTGTATAAATAGTTCTTCTTCGCACGAAGGTGCAGTCTGAAAAACAAAAACCAGCCTCGCGACTGGTTTTTGCGGACTCCCGAATGACTGGGGATTTACTTGGCGAGGCCTAACACGAAATCAACCAGCTTTTCGATGTCGGCATCGGCTACACGCGGTGAGTAGGGAGGCATAGGCACGCCGCCGGTCACTGCGGTCCAATTACCCTTGCCGCCCTTCTTGACCTTTTCCACCAGGCGGGCCTTGGCGCCGGCGTCACCCTTATATTTATTGGAAACGTCCTGCCATGCGGGACCGACGATCTTTTTCTCCACGGAGTGACAGGCGAGGCAGCCGCTCTTCTTGGCCAGTGCCAGGCCTTCTTCGGCATTGGCCTGGACCGCGGCCAGGGCCAAGATTGCTGTTGCAGCAGAAATGCTCAACCAACGTGCTTTCATGATTGTTCTCCTTACTCTTTATAATGCTATGGTCAAAAAAATTATTGCTCGGCGGATGGTCTAACCGACCCCGGGTGGTTCGGCGCTTGCTCGGATAGTTATGCCTCTACCCGGTAAAGCAGACTATGCTCCCCTCTTTTGCCGCCCAGCAGATTCACCCTTAAATCTACATGGTCTTTATGCCATGAGCTCACAGGGGAGTCAATATTACCGGATAGAACTTACTGGAATATTAAGTGGGGGAGCGTTTGGCGGCGCGAGGCGTGGAGGGCTTTATAATTAATTGAGTACAAAAACAAAAGCCAGCCTTCGGGCTGGCTTTTGCACGTACCCTGAAAGGCTAGGATTACTTAGCCAGACCCAGCACGAAGTCCACTAACGACGAGATGTCGGCATCGGAGACGCGGGGTGAGTAGGGGGGCATGGGCACGCCGTGGGTTACCTCGGTCCAGTTACCCTTACCGCCTTTGTGAATCTTCTGGGTCAGAACTTCCTTGGGTGAACCCTTGACCACCGAGCCATCGGTGAGGGTTGCGGAAATTTCGGCCTGACCCTTGTACTTATTCGCGACATCCTGCCAGGCGGGACCGACAACTTTGTGATCTACGGCGTGACAGGCCAGACAGCCGCTCTTCTTGGCCAGTTCCAGACCTTCTTCAGCATTAGCCTGGGCGACGGCCAAGGCCAACACGGCTGCTGCAGAGACGCTCAACCAACGTGCTTTCATGTGTATCTCCTTTGGATCATTATGGTCAATTTTATCCGGCGGCCCCACTCAAAGGGGTTAACGGATATAGGGACATTTATTAATTCGAGGGTATAGGTTTTGCGCGTCCTGATGGATGCACCTCTTCCCCCGCTCCCCTAACTAGTTATATCAGCCTATGCGGCGTGACGCGAACTTATGCCATGGGGTGATTAGGCTGTCAAGGTGTCGTCGATAAAATACAGTGCAATTGTTGGCGGGAAATACACAAATTGCTAGAGTAGCGCCTCACGTTTTGCCAAGCCGTCATTGCCTTAGCCTTATTCTATTGTCCTTATTGCAGTAAAGGAAATTGCCCATGAGATATTGTTTACGAGCGCCGATGCTATGGCTCGCTTGTTTGATCGTCTTGACGACTGCTCAGGTCGCGGGTGCCGCGCTACCGGCGACGGAATGTTCTCAATGCCATACCGGCGCCGATCACAGCACGTTCGCCGTCAAGACCGATAGCAGTTGCGCCACCTGTCATAGCGGAGTCAACCCCGCCCATGCGTTGATCCAGGTGGCTCAGACTGCATCTCCGGCAAATGTAAAAGCGAATGCCGCACCCCAACCCTATCATCCTAAAGTCACCGCAGACCCTAATCCCATGGTGATGATCCCGGCCGGGGAGTTCACCATGGGCTTTGACGATCGCATGCCCGATGAGGGTCCGGCGCATAGGGTCTATCTCAAAAGCTATTGGATAGATTACTACGAGGTAACCAATGCGCAGTATAAGAAATTTATCGATGCCACCGGGCGTCACTCCCCTTCCCATTTTCGCAATCGTACCTATCCCGCCGGCAAGGCCGATCATCCGGTGACGGAAGTGACCTGGTATGACGCCGATGCCTATTGCACCTGGGCGGGTAAGCGCCTGCCTAGCGACCAGGAATGGGAAAAGGCGGCGCGCGGGACGGACGGCCGCATGTTTCCCTGGGGTGACGAGTTTGATACCGACAAGGCCAACACCCCGCAACGCTGGGAGGCGTTGAAACAGGAGGGCGACACCATGCCGGTCGGTTCGTTTCCCAACGGCGTCAGTCCCTATGGTGTTTACGATATGTCCGGCAATGTCTGGGAATGGACCTCGTCATGGTACAAGGCCTATCCCGGCAACAAACACCCCAGTGAAAATTACGGTGAGACATACAAGACCCTGAAGGGCGGGTCGTGGTGGGATTGCTCGTTTTATAAATGCGGAATTTCGGCGCCGGTATTCAATCGTTCCTTCTTTATTCGCACCACCCATAACAAGAGCTTTGGTTTCCGCTGTGCAAAGGATGCCGCGCCCGGTGATCAGGTTCACGCCAGTAACGTAACGGAGAGAAAGCCATGAAGTTGAAATCGATAGGTCCGCTACCGTCTTGCGCCACGGTGCTGGCGTGTGTCCTGGTGAGCGGCGGCGTGCTGGCGGAGGGTGCAGAGGGTAAGGCGGCAGGCTCGGGGGAGGACATGGTCTTGATTCCCGCCGGCCCCTTTGTGATGGGCAGTGACAAGCTGCCCAATAAAGATGAGTCGACCGGGGTGGGTACCATCAAGCCCTGGTATTTGGATGAGCACCCTACCCACAAGGTGAGTTTGCCGGCCTATTACATCGATCGTTACGAGATCACCAACGCCCAGTATCAGAAATTCGTGGTGGTCACCGGCCATACGCCCCCCATCATGTGGGGAGAGAACGGTTATTTATTGAACCTGCGCATGAAGGCGCTTTCCCGGTTGGATATCGATAGACTGCGGCGCCTGGCGGTGAAGACCTTCCGTCTGGACATGGACACCCGCACCATGGGCAAGCAGGCCCTGCTGGACGCCGTGGACAAGCGCCTGCACTATCTTGACAAGGAACCGGTCACCGATGTGAGCTGGCATGATGCCGACGCCTATTGTGGCTGGGCCGGGGGACGCCTGCCCAGCGAGGAGGAATGGGAAAAGGCGGCGCGCGGCGCGAACGGCAGCGAGTTTCCCTGGGGTGATAAATGGGCGCCCGGCAAAAGCAACACCGGCGAAGAATCGTGGGATGACGGTGTGGCCCCGGTAGGTTCCTACCCCGCTGACAAGTCTCCCTATGGTGTCTTTGACATGGCGGGCAATGTCTCGGAATGGGTGGAAGACTGGTATCAGCCCTATCCGGGTGCGACCTATCAGAGCGACGCCTTTGGAAAAAAATTCAAGGTATTGCGCGGCGCGGCGTGGGGGCGTGAAGGCCATTACGCCATGCACCAGTTCCAGCGCGGCGCCTATCGCTTCTATCTGGATCCGGACGCCATCCTCGAGGATGTGGGCTTTCGGTGCGCCAAGAACGGATCGTGATCCGGGCGCTTAGAGGCGCCGGGCGAGATAACTCATGAGGAATTCGACGATCTCGATGCGGTTATAGGCCTCTTGCAGGGAGTTGCCCCACACGGTGACGCCATGACCGTGGATCATGAGCGCGGGCAGTGCCGGAGGCCTTGCCGTAAAGCGTTTTCTTATCTCTGCGGCGATAGCGGGGACATTCAGGTGATTGGGGAAGATCGGCAGGGACACGGCCGGCCGCTCTTCCCATACCCCCAGCCCTTTCAGCATCTCCAGCGCCGGTAGCGGCAACTCGCTGCAGTCCGCCTCACACTGGGCCGCGGCCAGGCACGCCGCCACGCTGTGCACATGTAAACAGGCTTGGGCCTGGGGAAATAGCTGGTAAATAACCCGATGGATGGAGGTTTCCGCCGAAGGTTTGGCTGCGTCAGCAAAGCGTTCCACCACGCGGTCCTCGGCAAGGTCGATCCGCAGGAAGTCGTCGCTATCCAGGCGCCCTTTGGCCAAGCCGCTGGCGGTGATCCAAAAGCTGGAACCTTGTTGCGGGTCGCGGGCGCTGAGATTGCCGGCGGTACCCGCCATCCAACCGCGGGCGTGAAAGTCCCTGGCCATCTCGGCCAGGGCCGTGCGGGAATCTAGGGTGTCGAGGGTGGGTGACATGGTTGTTCCGTGGCGGCGCTGCGACGGGGCAATATTATCACGTACCCTGGCTGGTGTTGGTGGCGTGGGGTTTGCGCGATCGCCCGCTGCGTCGGCGCGGGCCGGCGCGGCTATCGTCCCGGGGCTTGCCGCTGCGTTTGGCGTCGTGACGGTGGCGGTGGATGGTTTGCGGACGCTGGACGTCCGCCAGCAGCTCCGACGTGACGGGCGCGCTGGGGATGGCGTGACCGATATACTTTTCGATGTCCGGCAGGGAAAAGGCATAGGTCTCGCATACAAAGCTCACGGCATCGCCGCTGGCGCCGGCCCGTGCGGTACGGCCGATGCGGTGTACGTAGTCTTCGGCGTCCTGGGGCAGGTCGAAGTTAAAGACATGGCTGACGTCGGGGATGTGCAGGCCGCGGGCTGCGACATCGGTGGCCACCATAATGGGGATCTCGCCTTTTTCGAATTGCGACAGGTATTGCAGCCGTTTTTTCTGCGGGACATCGCCGGATAGGGTGGCCACATGAAAACCGTTGCGCTCCAGGTAGGCGTGCACCTCTTCACCGGTGCGCTTGGTATTGACGAAGATCATGGTGCGAGTGGCCTGCATGGCGCGCAGCAAGCCGATCAACAAAGGGATCTTTTCCTCATTGGCCGGGTAATAACTGATTTCGCATACCTGATTTGCAGTGGCTTTATTGGTTTCCACCTGGATCAGTTGGGGATTATTCATGTGTTCGTAGGCCAGCTCGGTGACCTTGAAGGAGAGCGTGGCCGAAAACAACATGCTCAGGCGCTTTTCGGGTTTGGGCAAGCGACGCAATAAGAATCTAATGTCTTTGATGAAGCCCAGGTCGAACATGCGGTCGGCCTCGTCCAAGACCACCACCTGCGCGGCCTTGAGATCGAAAACATGCTGCTGGAAATAATCGATGAGCCGACCGGGTGTGCCGATCAAGATATCCACCCCCTCTTCGAGGCGTTTGCGCTGCGTGTCATAGCCGGCGCCGCCGTATACTACCGCCAGACTCAGGTCCGCGTAACGCCCTAGCAGTTCCGCATCTTTATGAATTTGCACCGCCAGCTCTCGAGTCGGTGCGACGATGAGGGCGCGGGGTTGGCGTTGGGTGCGGGTCGGCGGGGACGGCCGCTCGAGGAGATAGGCCATGGTGGCCAGCAAATAGGCGGCGGTCTTGCCGGTACCGGTTTGAGCCTGCCCCGCCACGTCGACGCCGGTCAATGCCAGGGGCAGAGTTTTGGCCTGGATCGGTGTGCAATTGGCAAAACCGGCGTGGCTTATGCCTTTGATTAGCGCTTCCGGTAGCTTAAGGCTGGAAAGGGGGATATTGGTCAGATGTTGCTCGCTCATTTGCGCCCAGCATAACAGAAACCTTGTTCTTGGTTACGATATTACGGTATTGTTTGGCGGGATAGTATCGCGCTCCGACATTGCGGTCGGGCAGCGGATAGGCTATCTTAACCTTTCGTAGTTTAAGATTTAGGCTAAAAACTGTAAGCTGGTGGTGTGCAGAACGCGCCGTGAAGCCCGGGTAACCCACTGTAGTTCAATTCTGTGCGAGGGAGATCAATTAAGTGAGCGAAATTGTTCATATCACCGACGCTACGTTTGATAGTGAGGTTCTCAAGGCCGACAAGCCGGTGTTGGTGGATTTTTGGGCGGATTGGTGTGGCCCGTGCAAGATGATTGCCCCGATTTTGGACGATGTATCCAAGGATTATGCCGGTAAGCTGAAGGTTGCCAAGTTGAATATTGATGAAAACCCGGCGACTCCGCCAAAATATGGCATACGCGGGATCCCGACCTTGATGATATTTAAAAGCGGTAATGTCGAGGCAACCAAGGTCGGGGCCGTATCAAAGTCACAATTGACGGCGTTCATCGATAGCAATTTGTAACCGTTGCGGCCCCCTAAAGAAACACTGGACGCGGGCCGATGGTAATGGTAAGTTTCGAAAAAAATTACTACTGCTGCTGATCAGCCGCCTCGAGTCGGCATATCCCCAATACTATTAGTTTAATCCGGCCAGCCAACCGGTTCATTTCTACCATTTCGTCTCTATCTCTAAATAAACAAGTAAATCCGAAAGCCGCAAGCATGAATCTTACTGAATTGAAGCAAAAATCCCCTACTGTACTGTTAGGAATCGCCGATTCGATGGGTATCGAAGGCATGGCTCGGTCACGCAAGCAGGACGTGATCTTCGCCATCCTGAAGGCCCACGCCAAAAAGGGCGAAGACATCTTCGGTGACGGGATCTTGGAAATCCTCCAGGATGGTTTCGGATTTTTGCGCTCCAGCGACAGCTCCTATCTGGCGGGGCCCGATGACATATACGTATCCCCCAGCCAGATCAGGCGCTTTAATTTACGCACCGGCGACACGGTCTCGGGTAAGATCCGGCCGCCCAAGGAAGGTGAGCGATACTTCGCCCTGCTCAAGGTAGACGAAATCAATTACGAGTCGCCGGAAAATGCCAAAAACAAAATCCTGTTCGAGAACCTTACGCCGCTATTCGCCAACAAGCGCCTGAATCTAGAGTTGGGCAACGGCAGTACAGAAGACATTACCGTCAGGATCATCGACTTGGTGGCCCCTATCGGCAAAGGGCAACGCGGCATGATCGTCTCTCCCCCCAAAGCGGGTAAGACCATGATGCTGCAAAACATCGCCCACTCCCTGGCGCACAATCACCCCGAATGCTATCTCATGGTGCTGCTGATCGACGAGCGGCCGGAAGAGGTGACGGAGATGGCGCGTTCGGTGCGCGGCGAAGTGATCTCCAGTACCTTCGATGAGCCGGCCACCCGCCATGTGCAGGTGGCGGAGATGGTCATCGAAAAGGCCAAGCGCCTGGTGGAGCACAAGCGCGATGTCGTGATTCTGTTGGACTCCATTACCCGCTTGGCGCGGGCCTACAATACCGTCATCCCCTCTTCCGGTAAGGTGCTGACCGGCGGTGTGGATGCCAATGCCTTGCAGCGGCCTAAGCGCTTTTTCGGCGCGGCACGTAATATCGAAGAGGGTGGCAGCTTGACGATTATTGCCACGGCCCTGATCGAAACCGGTTCGCGTATGGATGATGTGATCTACGAGGAATTCAAGGGTACGGGTAACAATGAGATTCATCTCGATCGCAAGATCGCTGAAAAACGTATTTATCCGGCCATCAACATCAATCGCTCCGGCACGCGCCGCGAAGAGTTGCTGACGCACCCCGATGAGTTGCAGAAGATGTGGATCCTGCGCAAGCTGCTGCATCCTATGGATGAGCTGGCGGCCATGGAGTTCATCCTCGATAGGCTCAAGGCCACCAAGACCAATTCAGATTTTTTCGAGTCGATGAAGCGTTCCTAGTCGCCGGTCGGGAGTTCTATAGTCACCGGTTTCACGTTCCAGATCTCCTCCGCATATTCACGGATAGTGCGGTCCGAGGAAAATTTCCCCATATGGGCGACGTTGAGAATGGCCTTGCGCGTCCATTCATCGCGGTTGGTGTAGAGTTCCGCCACCCATTCCTGACAGGAAATGTAGGAGGCATAGTCCGCCAACAATAAGTAAGGATCGCCTCCGTGGGTAAGGTGGTCGACGATGGGTTTGTGCAGCCCGGGTTCCTCCGGCGAAAAGTAGCCGGTTTGGATCATGTCCAGCGCCTGCTGTAATTCATGATTGGCGTGATAATAGTCCCACGGATTGTAGCCCTCGGCATGCTGCGCTGCGACTTCGTCGGTGTTAAGCCCGAAGATGAAGATATTGTCCTGTCCCACTTCCTCGCGAATTTCCACATTGGCGCCGTCCAGGGTGCCGATGGTGAGTGCGCCGTTGAGCGCGAATTTCATGTTGCTGGTGCCGGAGGCCTCGGTGCCGGCCGTCGATATCTGCTCGGACAATTCACAGGCGGGAATGATGATTTCAGCCACTGAAACGTTGTAATCGGGAATAAACACCACCTTGAGTTGATCGCCGATGGCGGGGTCATTGTTGACGATGTCCGCGACATCGTTGATGAGTTTGATGATGCGCTTGGCCATGGCGTACCCCGGCGCCGCCTTGCCGGCGAAAATGACGGTGCGCGGCACGCGCGGTGCACTGCTGCTGTGGCGGATGCGGTTGTACAGGGTTATGACGTGCAGAACGTTTAGAAGCTGA
The DNA here is from genome assembly GCA_963810615.1 of uncultured Gammaproteobacteria bacterium. GTDB lineage: Bacteria > Pseudomonadota > Gammaproteobacteria > DRLM01 > DRLM01 > JARRQJ01. The sequence goes on from CAWEOA010000008.1 coordinate 82,928, forward strand.
CGTTTATATTCGTGGATGCGTTTGACGTGCACATCGAACAGGGACTGGGGGTTGAGCTCGATGCCGCACTGTCTGAGGATAAAATCGGAAAGACGATGCTTATTGCTTTGCTTTACGGCGGAAAACTGCGCGCGGAACTGAGCGTCATCGGCCGCCGTGGCGATGCGGCGTAATTGGTCAAGATCCTTGATCCAATCGTTGCCGATGCGGGAACTGATGAGCTGCGAAAGCCCGGGGTTGGCCATGTGCAACCAGCGGCGCGGGGTGATGCCATTAGTCTTGTTGACGATCTTGCCGGGGCTGATTTCATTGAAGTCGCGGAAGATGGTGGTCTTCATGAGATCGGTATGGATCTTGGCCACGCCGTTCACTTTGTGGCTGCCCACCACCGCCAGGTGAGACATGCGCACTCTGCGGTCGCCGTCTTCATGGATTAAAGACATGCGGCGCAGGCGTTCGCTGTCGCCGGGACAGGCGTGGATCACGTCCTTGAGGAAGCGGTGGTTGATTTCTAAGATGATCTGCAGGTGACGCGGCAGGATCTGCTCCAGCAATGTCACCGGCCAGGTCTCCAATGCCTCCGGCAGCAAGGTATGGTTGGTGTAGGAAAAGGTGCGGCGGGTGATGTCCCAGGCCTTGTCCCATTCCAAATGATGGATATCCATCAGCATGCGCATCAGCTCGGGAATCGCCAGCACCGGATGGGTGTCGTTGAGTTGAATCGCCACTTGATCGGGCAAGGCGTCGAAGTTGTCGTGGAACTTCAGATAGCGGCGAAAGATATCCTGGAGCGAGGCACTGACGAAGAAGTACTGTTGTTTCAGGCGCAGCTCCCGCCCGGTAAAGGTGGTGTCGTCGGGATAGAGCACCTTGGACAGGTTTTCCGATTCGTTTTTCTGCTCCACAGCCTTGATGTAGTTGCCTTCATTGAAATATCGCAAGTCGAAGTCGCGACTGGCCTTGGCTGACCACAGGCGCAGGTTGTTCACGCTATTGGTGCCGAAGCCGGGGATGGGGGTGTCATAGGCCATGGCCATCACGTCTTCCGTACCCACCCAGTGATGGCGCTTTTGGCCTTTGTCGTCCGGGTATTCCACTACCCGGCCGTAGAACTTAACCGGGTACAGTACTTCCGGGCGGGGAAACTCCCAGGGGTTGCCGTAGCGCAGCCAGTTTTCCGGATGTTCCATTTGATGGCCGTTTTCGATGCTCTGCTTGAACATCCCGTATTCATAACGGATCCCGTAACCGTAGCCCGGCAGGCCCAGGGTGGCCATGGAATCCAGGAAGCAGGCGGCCAGCCTGCCCAGGCCGCCGTTGCCTAGCGCCGCATCCGGTTCCAGGGCGCGAATCGTTTCCAGGTTCAGGTCCAGCTGGCGCATGGCCTCAGCGAATTCGTCCATAAATTCCATATTTATCATGCTATTAGTCAAGGTTCGGCCGATCAGGAATTCCAAGGACATGTAGTAGATGCGCTTGGAATGGGCGCGATAGTAGGCGCGCTGGGTTTCCATCCAGCGTTCCATGAGACGGTCACGCACCACGTAGGCGGCGACGTGATACCAATCGCGCTCGGTGGCGGTATAGATATCCTTGCCGGCGGAATACTCCAAGCGGGTGGCCAGGGACAGTTTGATGGACCCTGCGTCCAGGCCGAGATAGTCGTGCTTTAAGGTGGATTGAGGGCGTTTTTGGGCCATGATGCTTTTCCCTAAATGTTACATTCCTGCGAAACGAAGCAATGGGTTACAGTAATGTATATTACGGTCGCCCCGATTGATTCTTGAAAGAGACACTTTACCTTGTATACGCCTCTTGCCGGTTTTAGCGAATTTGCGTATCATGGCCGGCTCTTTGGGCGGGCTCTATGGTTGGTATTTCCCGCTTGGCGATTAATCGAGGTGCGACATGAAACCGGATATACACCCCACCTACAGCGAAATCAAGGTGACTTGCAGTTGTGGGAATACCTTTACTACCCGTTCCACGGTAGGGCGTGATCTGCACTTGGACGTGTGCTCGGCATGCCACCCGTTTTATACAGGCAAACAAAAGCTTGTGGATACCGCCGGACGCGTGGATAAATTCCGCCAGAAGTATGGTATGAACCGCGGCTAGGTCGTCCGTGACGACGGAAATCAAGGAAAGGGCGCGTCGCAAACGCGCCCTTTCTTGTTTTCAGCTCGTCATCCTGCTTGGGGCGTGGTTATGCCTATTCCCATCGGCAAGTCCGGCCGCAGCAAGCCGACAGTGCGGTGCCGATCATATCGATGAACACGTCAGGGTCGACCATGTCTACGACGGCGATACGGTGACGCTTGGCGATGGACGCAGGCTACGCTTGATCGGTATCGATACGCCGGAACTGGGCCGGGAAGGCAATCCCGATCAACCCTACGCTGTGGCGGCCCGCGATGCCCTGCGCGCCTTGCTCCGGGATCGGCCGGAGCTGGATCTGCGCCTCGACCAGACCCGCCGTGACGTCTACGGCCGCCTCCTCGCCCACGCCTTTCTTGTCGACGGTACCAGCCTGTCGGCGTGGTTGCTGGAAAAAGGTTATGCCACGTTGCTGATAATTCCGCCCAATGATTGGAATGCAGCGTGCTATCAAGCCGCCGAACGGCGTGCCCGAGCGGATGCAGCGGGGATTTGGGCCCTGCCCGAGTATCACGCCATCGCCTCCACACGGCTACCAAAAACGGCGCGGGGTTATCACGTGATCACAGGACGTATCACTCATATCGGCCAGAGCGCGCGATCGCTGTGGCTGGACCTGCAGGGAAAGGTGGCGGCGCGCATCGACCGCCGGGATCTGCACTATTTTTCGGAACGGTCCTGGGATGGGCTGGTGCACAGGCAGGTCATGGTGCGGGGCTGGGTATATCCCTATCACGATGAGCTGACTGTGCGCTTGCGCTATCCCGCGGATTTGGAGGTGCTTGATCCATAAGCACGTGAAATTCGAATATCGCTAATTTCTCCGCGCAACACGGCATCTCATCTCGCCATGGGAATTTGTGATTGACTAGCTTAAGCTTAAGACGTTCGCGAACCGGTTTCTTCAACAGCTGCTGAATTTTTCTATTGGGTAATAAACCATGCATAAAGATCGCAAACAGGCCGCCCTGGATTATCACGAGCTACCCCGGCCCGGCAAGATCGGTATCTCAATCACCAAGCCCTGCCTGAGTCAGGAGGATTTATCGCTGGCCTATACCCCGGGGGTGGCCGAACCGGTTCGGGCCATCGCGACCGATCCCGAGGCGGCCTATCGCTACACCTCCAAGGGCAATTTGGTGGCGGTTATCACCGACGGCAGCGCCGTGCTCGGCTTGGGTAAGGTGGGCGCCTTGGCGGGCAAGCCGGTGATGGAAGGCAAAGGGGTGTTGTTCAAGAAGTTCGCCAATATCGATGTGTTCGATATTGAGGTGGACGCGCGTTCACCCGAGGCCTTTATCGAAACCGTGGTCGCCATCGCCCCTACTTTCGGCGGCATCAACCTGGAAGATATCGCCGCACCGCATTGTTTTATGATCGAGGAGGAGTTGATCCGCCGCTTGGATATTCCCGTCTTCCACGACGACCAACACGGCACCGCCATTATTGTCACCGCCGGTTTGTTGAACGCCTTGGAGCTGCAGGGCAAGACGTTGGCGGAATCGCGCATCGTCTGTTTAGGCGCCGGTGCGGCGGCCATCGCCTCCATGCATTTGCTGCTGGGTTTGGGGGCGCGGAAAGAGAATATCGCGCTGGTGGATCGTAGCGGCGTCATCCATAGTGGCCGCGACGACCTCAATGTCTATAAACGCGAGTTCGCCATCGACACCGCGAATCGCACCCTGGCGGATGCCATGCAGGGCGCGGATGTGTTCATCGGCCTGTCGGGTCCGGATTTGGTTACGGCGGAGATGTTGGCGGTCATGGCAGCCAAGCCGGTGATCTTCGCCCTCTCCAATCCCGACCCGGAGATCAGCCCGGAATTGGCGCACACAGTGCGCAATGATCTCATCATGGCCACGGGGCGCAGTGATTATCCCAACCAGGTGAACAATGTGCTGGGTTTTCCCTTTATCTTCCGTGGTGCGCTGGATGTGCGGGCGACCCGCATCAATCAAGCGATGCAGATCGCCGCGGTCCATGCCTTATGCGCGTTGGCGCGCGAGCCGGTTCCGGCGGAGGTGCTCGGCGCCTATAAATTGCAGCATCTGGAATTCGGCCCGGAGTACATCATGCCTACGCCTTTGGATCCGCGCTTGATCGATTATGTGCCGCCGGCGGTGGCGCGGGCCGCGGTGGAAACCGGCGTGGCGCGCCAGAACTACCCGGATTTTTATCCGGCTTAACGCGCGCGCATGCAGGCTGCATGCTGATCGAGCGTCGCGGCGTACGCAAGGATTGCCGGCAACTTCAGGAGGAGCAAGCTATGCGCAAGATTGCGGTGGTTGGCCCAGGGCGGGTGGGGGAGTCCACCGCACAGATTTTGGCCCAGCAGTCCTTGTGTCACGAACTGGTTTTGCTGGGGACCCGGGAGAGCGTGGCCCGCGGTATCGCCCTGGATATCCAAGAGTCCGCACCGTTGTTCGGCTTTGATACCCGCGTCGTCGGCGGTGCCGATCCCGCCCTGTTGCGCGACGCCGACCTGGTCATTATCACTGCGGGACAAGCACGCAAGCCGGGCATGAGTCGCGACGATTTGCGCGATGCCAACCTGGCGGTGATTCGCTCCGTGGTAGATGAAGTGCTGCGCTTCGCGCCGCAGGCCATGGTGCTGATGGTTACCAATCCGGTGGATGTACTCACCTATGCCACCTGGCGCCAGACCGGCTGGCCGCGCCGGCGCATCCTCGGCCTGTCCGGGGTGTTGGATAGCGCACGTATGGCGAGTTTCGTGGCTCAGGCCAGCGGCTATTCGGTGCGCGACATCACCGCGATGGTGATCGGCGGTCACGGCGATGCCATGGTGCCTCTGCCCGAGTACACGTGCATCAACGGCATCCCCATCAGACATATCCTCGACCGGGACACGATCGCCCGGCTTATCGAGCATACTCGCAAAGGCGGCGCGGAGATCCTGGCCTTGAAACAGACCAGCAGCGCTTATGACTCTCCCGCTGCCTCTATCGCCACCATGGTGGAGGCGGTGATCCGCGATCGCAAACGCATCCTGCCGTGTGTCGCCATCCTGGACGGTGAATACGGCCAGCGCGATATCGCTATGGGGGTTCCGGTAGTATTGGGTTTGTCCGGTGTGGAAAAAGTGTTTGAATTGCCGCTAACCGATGAAGAAAGTCGCGCCTTGCTTCGTTCCAGCGAAGCGGTGCGGGCAAGTCTGTCCGGTCTGCCATAAGCCAGCCGGTGGGCGTTCAGTCTTGAGGAGCCACGTCCATGGTCGATAAAAAACACACGCTGACATTGACCGATAATGCCAGCGGCAAATCCATTGAATTGCAGGTAGTGCAAGGAACGCATGGCCCGCCGGTCGTCGACATCGGCGCGCTCTATCGCGATTTCGGCTATTTCACTTACGATCCGGGCTTCGTCTCTACCGCCAGTTGCCGTAGCGCCATCACCTTCATCGACGGTGATCAGGGCGTGCTGTTGTACCGCGGATATCCCATCGAGCAGTTGGCGGAGAAGAGTTCTTTCCTTGAGGTGGCTTATTTGATGCTGTACGGCGAATTACCTACCGAAGCGCAGCTCGCCAAGTTCTCCGAAATGATCATACACCACACCATGATCAATGAAAGCCTGAAGAGTTTCTATCAAGGCTTTTATCATGATGCCCATCCCATGGCCACCATGGTGGGCGTAGTGGGTTCACTCTCGGCGTTCTATCATGACTCGACCGATATTCGTAATCCTCAACATCGCGAAATCGCCGCGCATCGCATGATCGCCAAGATGCCGACCATCGCTGCGGCCAGCTACAAACACTCCGTCGGCACCCCCTTCGTCTATCCGAAAAACAGTTTGAGTTATACCGGTAATTTCTTGCGCATGATGTTTGCCTTGCCCACCGAGGAATATCAGGTGGACCCGGTGGCGGAAAAGGCTTTGGACCTGATATTTATCCTGCATGCCGATCACGAGCAGAACGCCAGCACCTCCACGGTTCGTCTGGCCGGCAGCTCCGCGGCCAATCCTTTTGCCTGCATTGCCTCGGGCATCGCGGCGTTGTGGGGGCCTGCGCACGGCGGCGCCAATGAGGCGGTGCTGCGCATGCTGGCGCAAATCGGCAACGTAAAACACATCCCCGAATACATCGCCAAGGCCAAGGATAAGAACGATCCCTTCCGGCTCATGGGTTTCGGCCATCGCGTCTATAAAAACTACGATCCGCGGGCGCGCATCATCCGCAAGATGTGCCATGAAGTGCTGGACAAATTGGGCGACGACCGCGACCCGTTCTTCGAGCTGGCGCTGCGTCTCGAAGAAGTGGCGCTCAAGGACGACTATTTCGTGGAGCGCAAGCTCTATCCCAATGTTGATTTCTATTCCGGCCTGATCTATAAGGCCTTGGGGATTCCCACCAACATGTTCACGGTGATGTTTGCCATAGCCCGCACTGTGGGCTGGGTGGCGCAATGGATGGAAATGATCGCTGAGCCCGATCAGAAAATCGGTCGGCCGCGTCAACTCTATACCGGTCCCGCCTGCCGTGATTACGTACCGATCCGCAAGCGCAAACAGAGCGAGCATAAGGGCGGCGTGGATGGGGAGTTGAACGGCGAGGCGCGCAATACCGACTAGGACATCGATCGTCGCACGACAAACCGTGAGCGATCGGCTCCCAGCAAAGTCCACCTGCTCGAAATCTTATCTAAACCTGCAATGCGGCGCTCAGCCGTTTTCCACCAGCGCGCGCACTTCACTGAGCGCGGCGCGTTGCGCGACGCGGCCGTCCACCTCGCTGCGTAGTGCTTGGCGGATGCCGTTGGTAGGGAAGGTCACCAGGCGCATGGGCACTTCTTCGGCGATGAAGCGATAGGCGGGATAGACGGCGCTCTCACCGCCGGCCAGAATGACTCGCTTTTCGCCGTCCTGATAGGGAATCCCTTGTTCCATGAGGAACAGACCGATCTCCTCCGGCGTCTCGGCGAACACATGGAGCGTGACTTCGGCGTGTTCGTCGGCGGTGCCGCGCAACACCGGCCCTACCAGTCTTGGGTTGAAGGCTGCCAGGAATTCCATGGCGCGCAACGCCGTTTCCCGCAGCTTCTTAAGCCTCACCGGCTGGCTGTCGGCGCGGAACAGCCTTTGGTATTCCACCAGCGCCTTTTCGACCTCGTCGTTACGCGGCAGATTGCGGGTATTTGCCGCGCCCAAGCGGGCCGCCGCCTTATGTTTCGCCCGGTAAAAGTCGGAGAGATGCTCCTCGCTCATGATGCGCGCGGCCTCGGCGGCGATGCGCTGGCGCATGCGGACGTCGTTGGTGTTGCTGCGGCGATTGTTCATGATGCACTCTCACCTAAAAGAGTTGCTCCGGGATGGCGGGTGCGCTGTTGTGGCTGCCGTCGACGTTAGTGGAGCCGGGTCCCGCCTCCCGGGTAGGAACATGATTGGCGAAGAAGGTTTCGAAGATGGCCTTAGTATCCTTGCTGTCGGCAAGCATGCCGGTGCGGGGATCTATGCGCACCGTCACCAGACCGGGCGGTTGTTCAAAGGAATGATCGGGCATGCCTTGCAGGGCCGCGCGCATGAAATCAATCCACATTGGCAAGGCCGCCCGGGCACCGGTCTCCGATTTGCCCAGAGGATGAGTGTCGTCGAATCCTACCCACGCTACGGTGACCACCTCCGGATTGAAGCCGGCGAACCAGGCATCGCGCTGATCGTTGGTGGTGCCGGTTTTGCCCGCGATGTCGTTACGCCCCAATACCCTGGCCTTTCTGCCGGTACCGCGGCGGATCACGTCCCGCATCATGCTGGTCATCAAATAGGCGTTTTGTGCGGTGATCACCCGCGGGGCGATATGTTCCGCCTTGGCTTGATCGGCGGGTAAGGTATCGCAGTCCTTGCACACATGATCGGGTGTGGCCGTCTCCAATATCTTACCGTTGATATCTTCAATGTGGTCTATGAAGTACGGGCGGACACGAAAGCCGCTATTGGCAAATACGGTATAGCCCGAGGCCAAATCCAACGGGGTTACCACGCCGCTGCCCAGGGCCAGGGACAAATTATGCGGCATGGCGTTCTTATCGAAGCCGAAACGCGACACATAATCGACGGTGGTATCGATCCCGATGGCCCGCAGCACCCGGATGGATACCAGGTTGCGGGAATGGACCAAGGCCTCGCGCAGGCGGGTAGGACCGAAAAAATGGCCGGAGTAATTCTCGGGACGCCAGGTGTCTTCCAGGCCTGGGTCGTCGAACACCACGGGGGCGTCATTGATGAGCGTGGCCGGGGTCATTCCCTGTTCAAGGGCCGCCGAATAAATAAAGGGCTTGAAGCTGGAGCCCGGCTGGCGGGAGGCCTGCGTGGCGCGATTGAACTTGCTCTTGAAGAAATCGAATCCGCCCACGATGGCTATGACCGAGCCGTCATCAGGCCGCAAAGACACCAAGGCGCCCTCCACGCCCGGAATCTGCGCCAGTCGCCACTGGTCGTCGGGCTGGTGTTGCACGCGGATGATGTCTCCCGGCTTGACGATGTCAGCCGGATTCTGCGGAGCGGCCCCCACTTGATTGTCGTTGATATAAGGCCGCGCCCACTCCAGGCCCTCCCAGGGAAGGGTGATCAGACCCTGGTCCTTTACGTAGACCTGGATATCCGTGGTCCCGATTTTCACCACCAAGCCGGCTAGCAAGGTCCCCACCGGGGCGCGATCGGCGAGGGCTGCCGCCCACGTCTCGGTATCCGCCTGGGGCGCCAGGTTTACCCGGGCTTCCGGTCCGCGATAGCCGTGACGGCGGTCGTAATCCAGTAAAGCATCGCGCAATGCGGTGTTGGCGGCGGTCTGTAGGCGCGTGTCGACGGTGGTATAGACTTTGTACCCGGCGGTATAGGCATCCTCGCCATAGCGTCGTACGATTTCCGCACGCACCAGTTCTCCCAGATAAGGGGCCTCCGCCTCGATGGTAAGGCTGTGAAGCGTGGCGTCATCCTGCTGCTGCAGAGCGCTGCGATAGGCTTCTTCGCTGATAAAGCCCAGGGTGCGCATGCGCCCCAATACGTAATTACGCCGCTCCAAGGCCCGCGGCGGATCGGCGATGGGGTTATAGCGCGATGGCGCCTTAGGCAGGCCGGCGATCATGGCCATTTGCGCCAGACTCAGTTTCGGCAACTCGACGCCGTAATAGACTTGGGCCGCCGCTGCGATACCATAGGCGCGCTGACCGAGGTAAATCTTATTGAGATAAAGCTCGAGGATTTCCTGCTTGCTGAACTCGTGCTCGATTTTCAAGGACAACAGGATTTCGGTGAATTTGCGCAGATAGGTCTTTTCCCGTCCCAGGAAGAAATTGCGGGCGACCTGCATGGTGATGGTGCTGCCGCCCTGGGTTTTTCGCCCGGTGGTTACCAGATGCCAGGCTGCCCGCAACAGGCCCTGATAATCGACGCCGGGATGTACGTAAAAGCGATCGTCTTCGGCGGCCAGTACCGCCTTGACCATCAGATCCGGTACTTGGCCTAATTTGACCGGTGAGCGTCTCATTTCCCCATATTCGGCCAGCAGTTTGCCGTCTCGGCTGTAGATGCGCAGCGGGACCTGATAGCGAACGTCCCGTAAAGTGTCCGCAGAGGGCAGTTGAGGGGAAAGATACAGGTAAAGTCCGCCGGCAATGATGAGGCCGGCCAGGGCCAGGCCGGCCGCGGAAATCAGGCCCAGGCGCATAATGTTAACGAAAAATTTCATTTGTGGAAGGTGAGTGTGAACTGAGTCAAAGGAAATTTAGTAAAGGTTTAGTATAAAGGTTCCGATAATCTGAAGCGAACTGTGTTGAGTTTGCTAAACTTATTGATTATGGTTGATTGTGGGCTGGTGTGCTTTGACCTTAATATAGCTCGCATGGATCATGCCGAGAACGTGAAAGGGATATACCTTGCGTTTCTTTAAAAGGAAAGGTTCCGCCGTACTGGGATTGGATATCAGTTCTACGGCGGTAAAGCTATTGGAATTGGGGCAAAGCGGTTCCCGTTACCGGGTGGAGAGCTATGCGGTAGTGCCCCTTCCGCCCCATGCCGTGGTAGAAAAGAGCATCGCCGATGTGGAAGCCGTAGGCTCCGCTATCGAAAAGGCGGTGAAGCGTTCGGGCACCCGGCTCAAGCATGCCGCAGTGGCCGTGGCCGGCTCTGCGGTGATTACCAAGGTCATTTCCATGCCGGCCTCCCTGTCGGAGACCGACATGGAGGGTCAGATTCGCCTGGAAGCGGATCAATATATCCCCTATCCCATGGAAGAGGTCAACCTGGATTTTCAGATATTGGGTCCCTCCGAAAAGAAACCCGATACCGTGGACGTCCTGTTGGCGGCCTCCCGCAGCGAGAACGTGGATGTGCGTGTCGCCGCCGTGGAGCTGGGCGGTCTGACGCCCAAGATCGTAGATGTGGAAGCCTTCGCCATGGAGACGGCGTTTGGCTTGATCGGTTTGCAGTTGCCCGATGAAGGCAGAGGTAAAATCGTCGCGGTTGCGGACGTCGGAGCGACCATGACGACTCTCAATGTGCTGCACGACTTCAAGATTATTTACACGCGCGAACAAGTGTTCGGCGGCAAACAGCTTACCGAGGAGATTCAGCGTCGTTACGGCCTCTCCTATGACGAGGCGGGTATGGCAAAGAAACAGGGCGGTTTGCCGGATAATTATATTCCGGAAGTGTTGGAGCCCTTCAAGGAAGCAATGGCCCAGCAGGTAAGCCGATCGCTGCAATTTTTCTTTTCATCCAGCCAGTACAATAATGTCGATCATATTGTTCTGGCGGGCGGTTGCGCATCTATAATGGATATAGACGATTTGATCGCCGAAAAAATCGGCACCACTACTTCTATCGCCAACCCCTTTGCCAACATGGCATTGTCGTCTCGGGTCAAGCCCCATGCCTTAAGCGGTGACGCCCCTGCGCTGATGATTGCTTGCGGTTTGGCCATGAGGAGTTTTGACCGATGACTCGTATCAATCTCTTGCCTTGGCGCGAGCTGCTGCGTAAAGAACGCGAACGGGAGTTTTATACTATTGCCGGTAGTGCGGCTTTTTTCATGGGTTTGGTTATCGTCTACATCCACTTTCATATGGCCGGCGTGATAGAAACCCAAAATGGTCGCAATGCATTCCTGGATCAGGAAATTAAGAAGGTCGAGAGTCAAATTAAGGCCATTAATCGTCTGGAAACGGAAAAATCCCAGTTGCTTGCCCGGATGAAGGTGATCGAGGAGTTGCAGGGCCAACGTCCGCAAATGGTTCATCTTTTCGATGAGGTGGTGAAGGCGGTCCCTGATGGCGTGTATTTGACCAGCATAAAACAGAGTGGCTCGTCCGTTTCGATCGAGGGCATAGCCCAGTCCAATGCTCGCGTATCGGCGTTTATGCGGAATATTGATAATTCCCACTGGCTTGCCGAGCCCAAGCTCAATGTAATTGAAGCCTTAAACGGAAAAAATGACCAGAAAGGCAGCACATTTATATTGAATCTTAAGGAGGTCATGGAAGGGGGGGATTCCGCAGCGGAAGACATGCGTAAAGGCGCCGCGAAACCTGTCGTCCCTGGTAAAGCCGGCGTGAAGACGGGCAAGAAATCATGAATCTAGCCGAACTGAAAGAACAACTGCAAAACCTGGATGTCAAGGACGTCGGCAATTGGCCGGTCGTCATCAAGGGCGGTGCTATCGCGATTATTTGTGCTGTAGTGCTGGCAGCCGGATTTTGGTTCGATACCCGCAGCCAGATTGATCAATTGGAGCAGGCTCGCAAAAAAGAAGACACGTTGAAGGCTGAATTTGCGATGAAGCAGCATAAGGCCGCAAACCTGGCGATCTACAAGCAGCAAATGGAAGAAATGAAGCGTTCCTTCGGTACCATGCTGCGGCAGCTACCTTCCAAGACAGAAATCGCCGAGTTGTTGGTGGATATTTCGCAAACAGGCTTGAACAACGGCTTGGAATTCGAATTGTTCAAGCCTGAGGCCGAGGTTCCCGAGGATTTTTACGCGGTGCTGCCCATAAAGATCAAAGTGACCGGCGACTATCATGAATTTGGCAAGTTTGTGAGCGATGTCGCGGTTTTACCGCGGATCGTGACCCTCCACGATATCAATATTACGCCCAAAAAAGACGATAAGAATAATGACGGGAGCCACCTTGTCATGGAGCTGACCGCCAAAACATATCGCTATCTTGAGGAGGAGGGGCAATGAACCTCAGGAACAGCTGCTATGACCGTGGCGGAGCCGACGCAAGTCCGTTATCCGCATGTCATGACGATTTAATGAGGCGGCCGGGCCAGTGGGCAAGATTGATCATCGTGGCGCTGACGGGACTGATCATAGCCGGCTGTAGCGGAGATAATTTGAACGATCTTCGCAGCTTTGTGCAAGCGGAGAAGGCTAAGCCGGGCGGGCGCGTCGAGCCGATTCCGGAGGTTAAGCCATTTGAGTCCTTTACTTATAAGGTAAACGAACGAAAGTCGCCCTTTCAGCCTTGGGGTATAAACAGAGGTACAGCTAAATCAACCGGCGGTTCCAGCGGAGGTTTACGCCCAGACACGAGTCGGCGGCGCGAGGCTTTGGAGTCCTTTCCTTTGGATACCTTGCGTATGGTGGGTACCTTGTCCCAGAAGAATGGCGTGTGGGCTATTATCAAGGCGCCGGACGGCTTGGTGTATCGCGTCAAGCGTAATAATTATTTGGGACAGAACTATGGTCGTATCACGAAGATAAGTGAAGATAAGGTCGAGCTGACGGAGATCGTTCCCGATGGCCTTGGGGGATGGCAGGAACGAAGCGCCAGCTTGGTATTGGCAGATAAATCCCAGTAGGGAGCCGGATGTGATGAGCGGAACACAATCTATGAATGCACGAAATGGGATAGGTACGGCGGAGCAAATGATATCTGCCTGGTGGTTTGTGGTATTGCTGGCGATGTTATTGGCGGCAGGTACCGCTCGAGGAGCGGATGATGCAGCAACGCCCCGGCTGGATGATATTCAGTTTTCATCCCTTCCCGGCAACCGCGTGCAAGTGGATTTGGTGATGAGCAGCGCGGTAAAAGTGCCGCGCAGTTTTACCACGGACACCCCGGCGCGCATCGCATTGGACTTCCCTGACACCACCAGCAATTTAGCCAAGAAATCCCTCAGCATCGGGGTCGGCGTGGTACGCAGCGTCGTTGCCGTGCAGGGTAAGAATCGTACCCGGGTGGTATTGGATCTGGTGAAGATGGTCCCGTATCAAACCCGTGTGGACGGTAAGCATTACTATATAACCGTCGAGGGTGGAGAGGTTGCGGCCGCAATGCCTGCGATTCCCATGACCACGGCCACTGAAGCCGATACGACGGCGACGACATCTGTGGCACCGTTTAAACTTGATGCCATCGATTTTCGGCGCGGCGACAATGGCGAGGGACGGATTTTGATCACCCTGTCCGATGCCTCGATCCCCGTGAATATCCACGAAGAAGGTGGCAAGATCATTCTGGATTTTGCCGGTACCAGTGTTCCCAAGGAATTGGTGCGACGGCTCGATGTGGTCGATTTCGCCACGCCCGTGACCATGGTGGATACCTATCCCGTGGGTAAAGATACGCGTATGGTCATCACGGCCAAGGGTAATTATGAGCATCTGGCCTATCAGGCGGAACGCCAGTTTACCGTGGAAGTGAAGCCGGTCACCCAGTCCGCCAAAGAAGCCGCGAAGAAAGATGAGTCCGGCTACAACGGTGAGAAACTTTCTTTGAATTTTCAGGATATCGACGTGAGATCCGCGTTGCAGATCATCGCCGATTTCACCGGCTTGAACATGGTGGTGAGTGACACGGTCAAGGGCAGCATCAGTTTACGCCTCAAGGACGTGCCTTGGGATCAGGCCCTGGATATCATCCTTAAAACCAAAGGGCTAGGCGTGCGTAAAATGGGCAACGTCATGTTGGTGGCGCCCAGTGCCGAGATCTCCACCCGCGAAAAGGATGAACTGGAAGCACAGCAGAAGATTACGGAGTTGGAGCCTACCCATTCGGAGTTGATTCAGATCAACTATGCCAAGGCCGCCGATATCGCCGCATTCCTGCGCGCCAAAGGCAAATCCGGGTCGACGGCCGCGTCGACTGGCGGTACCACCGCTCCATCAACTTCCTTGCTGTCCGATCGTGGCACGGTTACCGTGGATGAGCGTACCAACAGCCTGTTGGTTCAAGACACGGATTCACGGCTGGCCGAGATACACAAAATGGTCACGCAGCTGGATATTCCGGTGCGGCAGGTGCTGATAGAGTCGCGCATTGTCATTGCCAATGACGACTTCAGCCGCGAACTGGGCGCACGCTTCGGCGTGACCAATGTGGGCAAGAACGGCAACAGCGGCGTGGTCAGCGTTACTGGCAGCGCCGCCGGGAACAGTACAGTAGTCGATAGCGCCATAACCAACCTCAGTACGGGCACTTCTCCCTATCCCGTCACCTTGCCTTCTTTGGACAATCGTCTCAATGTCAGTCTGCCGGTGGCCAGCCCGGCGGGCAGCATCGGCCTCGCCATACTTGGTAAGAACTCTCTGGTGGATCTCGAGCTCTCCGCATTGCAAGCCGAAGGTCGTGGTGAAGTGGTTTCCAATCCGCGGGTGATCACCGCCAACCAGAAAGAAGCGACCATCGAGCAGGGTGTGGAAATCCCTTATCAAGAAGCCTCTTCCAGCGGTGCGACTTCAGTGTCATTCAAAAAGGCGGTACTGAGCCTCAAGGTGACCCCGCAGATTACCCCCGATGATCGGGTGATTATGGACCTCAATGTCAACAAGGATAGCGTCGGCACTATATTCGCCGGCGTACCCAGTATCAATACCCGCAATATCAATACACAGGTGTTGGTGGAAAATGGTGAAACCGTAGTGCTTGGTGGAATTTATGAACAGACCCGCAGCAAAGATGTGAGCAAGGTGCCGTTTTTAGGCGACATCCCATATTTGGGCGCGCTGTTCCGCCATACTACGCAAGTGGATAATAAGGTGGAGCTATTGATCTTTGTGACACCGAAGATATTGAAAGCGAGTCTCGGAACACACTAAGGGTGCGGATCGTGAAGGATAGTACTAGGCATGGTAATAGCAAAACATCAACGACGGGTGATTATTCTTGTCCGTTCACCCCTTTTGTTTTGCGGAGGCGTTGCAAAAAATGAACAGCATGATAAATAGGATTGTCATTATCCTCATGATAGGGATAGTCGCAGGATGTGGCGGCGGCGGTGCTTTTACCCAGGCCAGCAGCACGACGGGGGCTGGCGGCGGAACGACCACTTCCATGGCTGCCAGTGTCTCGCTGGCCTCCACTCAGACCAGCGTCAAATCGGATAACTCTAATAACGCCACGATTACGGCGACTGTGCTGGATGCCGATAAGGCCGCGGTGTCCGGGGTAGTGGTCGCATTCAGCGCCTCGGGCGGGCAATTAAGCGCCGCCAGCGCAACTACCGATGCTTTAGGTCAGGCCAGCGTCGTGTTTTCCTCGGGAAGCGCCGATCCGACGAATCGCACTGCGACGGTCACTGCCACGCCGGCCGGTCTGACGCCGGTGCAAATCCCCATAATTGTCAGCGGCTCCACCGTAGCCATTACATCGGACAAGCCATCCTTGCTTATTGGCGGATCCGCCGGTACAGATCAGGCGACGCTGACGATAACGGCAAAGAACGCTGCCGGCACCGCGGTTTACAATACGCCGGTGACGATGAGTGTGGCTGGTTCCGGCACAAGCCCAGGGGCGGCCACCTTGACGCCGACGTCCGGATCAACCGATGTCAGTGGTCAGATCAGTGCTACCTTGACGGCGACCAGTCCCGGCACTGTAACCGTGACGGGCGCTGGTCTGGGTGTTAGCGCTACCCAGGACTTTTCAATCTCACAGGCGGGAGCGGCCTTCATTATTTCCAGCCCCAGTAATCCGGCTACCCTCCAAATCGGGAGTACACTGACGGTAACCGTTAGTGCGCCGACTCAGGCGAATGTCACCTTTACTTCGACACTCGGCACCTGGGATGGTGGTAGTAGCACCTTGGTCACAAAGGCGGTCACGGCTGGCACAGCGTCCGCGGTATTGGCGTCGACCATTGGGGGGACTGCGACCGTTCAAGTGTCCGACTCAGCCGATCCCAGTACCTATGCCACGCTTACGGTGCTGGTTTCGGCGCCCTCCAGCCAGGCTGCCCAAATCGATTTGCAGAGCAATGTAACGGTATTGTCGCCAAGTATCGGCGGCACTCAGTCTCAGGCGACATTTACCGCCACTGTCCGCACCAGCGGTGGCACTTTGGTTTCTGGGGCACCGGTGGCATTTACCATGTCCAATACCACTGGTGGCGGTGAAACCATTTCTCCTATCTATGGGATTTCGGATAGCGCCGGTAAGGTCGCTGCGACGTTTACTGCCGGTTCTCTGAGCAGTGATTCCACTGGCGTCACAGTCACCGCCACCGTGTATGACGGAACATCTAACCCGATAATAAGCACTAGCAAAAATATTAAAATCAACCAAACCGCCGGCTCGGTGGTAATCGGTGCCGGTACGACGGTCGGACAGCCCATCGACGGCGGTGCTTCCTATGCCTTACCCATGTCGGTGATCGTGGCGGATTCCAACGGTAACCCGGTGCAGACCACCGTGTCGCTTAGTATCTGGCCAGCTTACTATAGAACTGGTTACTGGGCAGGGAGAGCCGCTGGCAGTTGCGTGGCTACACCAACCGGATCATTCGATAACGAGGACATTAATCGCAACTTGATCCTGGATCCTGGAGAAGATCTGCCATATCTCAAGGGGCCTTATCCGGTCACGACGACTTATGGCTATATTATTACCGACACCGGGCTGACAGACGGCAATGGATTTGAAAAATACACCGTCGAAAACGCCATTAGCGTTGAATCAGGAACAGGTACACAGGATTTTGTCGCGGATGGGGGCCTCACCCCCGGTAACTCGGCTGGCGGCACGCTGCCGGCCACGGTGACGACGGATGCCAATGGTCTTGCAAATTTCACCCTGACCTATGCGAAGCAGTATGCCGTTTGGATAAAGGACGAGATAAAGGCGAGCACCACGGTGTTGGGGACTGAGACTGCGGGTGTATTGAGTTTGGGCTTGCCTTTCGAGGCCAACGAGGGTAAACAGTGTCAACTGTACGATTCACCGTTCAATCCCAAGACTCCGGCCCCCTAGGCCTGGAATCAAACATATTCATTGAGAATAAAAGCCACAACGAAGATTGTTTCGTTGTGGCTTTTATTTGTGTCATACCGATTCACAAAGAGTCCGGCGACGGCAAGTATAACAGTGCACTGCAGCGAGAAGTCTTAGGGTAATATTTAATCGTATAATTAGCAGCCGCTACAAAGGCCCACTAAATATTCGCATTTAAAGAATAGTTGCTCATCCCTTTCTATTCTTTTGTCCGCGACATACTATTGACGCATGGGCAAGTTAATGAACATCTTCCTCGTCGGCCTCATGGGCGCGGGCAAATCCACCATCGGCCGTCACCTGGCCAAGTCCTTGGGGCTGGAGTTCGTGGACAGCGATCATGAGATCGAGCGCCGCACCGGCGCCAGTATCCCCTTGATCTTCGACGTTGAAGGAGAAGCGGGTTTCCGTCTGCGGGAAAAGAAGGTTATCGACGAATTGAGCCGGCGCAGCGGCATTGTTTTGGCCACCGGCGGCGGGGTGGTGCTGGACCCGGATAACCGGGCCTGGCTGCGGGAACGGGGCCAGGTGGTATACCTCTATGCCACGGTGGAGCAATTGCTGACCCGCACCGCCAAGGACCGCAACCGTCCCCTGCTGCAAACCGCCGATCCCCGTGCCCGCCTTCAAGAGCTGCTCGAGGTTCGCGACGCCCTGTACCGTGAGGTGGCCGATGTGGTGGTGGACACCGGTGGACGCACGGCGCGCAGCGCCGAGCGGGATATCCTTGCTAAAATCCGACCGGCGGCACGCGGCAAGCGCCAGGCCAAGCCCGGCACGTACCACAAGCGCCAAGACCCTTTAAATGAAACGATGGTGGACGATGAAGACCCTGGTTGTTGAGCTCGGAACGCGCAGTTACCCCATCTACATCGGTGAAGGATTGCTGGCGCGCGCTGATTTATTGCGCTCCCATATCGACGGCCGCCAGGTGATGATCGTCACCAATGACACCGTGGCGCCGCTCTATCTGCAAAAAGCCCAGGCCGCGCTGGCGGGATTGCAATGCCATACCGTGATATTGCCGGACGGGGAACAGTACAAGACTTGGGAAGTGCTTAATCGCATCTTTGATGCCCTGCTGCAACAGCAGTGTGATCGGCGCGTCACGGTCGTCGCCCTGGGAGGCGGCGTGATCGGCGATATGGCCGGGTTTGCCGCCGCCTGTTACCAGCGCGGCGTACCCTTCATTCAGATCCCGACCACCCTCCTCGCCCAGGTGGACTCATCGGTGGGCGGCAAGACCGGTGTCAATCACCCCTTGGGCAAGAATATGATCGGGGCCTTTCACCAGCCCAATTGCGTCTTGATCGATACCGCCACGCTCAATACCCTCCCCGACCGGGAATTGAGTGCCGGTCTGGCCGAAGTCATTAAATACGGTTTGATCCGCGATGTCGCTTATCTAGAGTGGCTGGAAAAGAATATGGATGCCCTGCTGCATCGCGATGCCGAGGTCCTGGCCGCGGCCATCGAGCGTTCCTGCCGTAACAAGGCGGAGGTGGTGGCCGCCGATGAACGAGAGAGCGGCGTGCGGGCCTTGTTGAACCTCGGTCATACCTTCGGCCATGCCATCGAAACTGGCGTAGGCTACGGTGTGTGGCTGCACGGCGAGGCGGTGGCGACCGGCATGTATATGGCCGCGGCCCTGTCCGAACGGCTGGGATGGATCAGCGAGACCGATGTCGCGCGCGTCGAAGCCGTCATCCGCAGCGCGCGCCTGCCGGTGCGCGCCCCCGCTGACTTGGAGCCGGAGCGGATGTTGGAATTGATGGCGGTGGACAAGAAGGCCCAGGAGGGCATGATCCGTCTGGTCTTGCTGAAGGCCGTGGGCGAGGCGGTGCTTACGGCCGATTATGACCCGGCGCGGTTGCGCGAGATACTTGCCACGTGCCGCCAATGATGGTGAAACATGACACAGTCCGCAGCTGACTCGAGCCTGGCGTCCTACGCCGCGCAGGAAGCACATTCCCGCGGCCGGCGCATCCCGGAACCCGCTCCCAACTATCGCAGCGAATATCAACGCGATCGCGACCGCATCATCCACTCCGGCGCCTTTCGTCGCCTGGAATACAAGACCCAGGTATTCGTGAATCACGAAGGCGATATGTTCCGCACTCGCCTCACCCATTCCATCGAAGTGGCGCAGATCGGCCGTTCCATCGCGCGCACCTTGCAGCTCAACGAGGACCTCACCGAGGCCATCGCCCTGGCCCATGATGTCGGCCATACCCCCTTCGGCCACGCCGGTCAGGACGCCCTCAACGGCTGCATGCGGGACTACGGCGGCTTCGAACACAATCTGCAATCCCTGCGAGTGGTGGATGAGCTGGAAGAACGTTATGCGGAGTTCCGTGGTCTCAACCTCACCTTCGAGGCCCGCGAAGGGATCTTGAAGCATTGTGCGCCGGCCAAGGCCAAGGAACTCGGCGAACTGGGGCTACGCTTCTTGAACAAGAAGCAGCCCGGTCTGGAGGCGCAGCTTGCCAACGTGGCCGATGAGATCGCCTATAACAATCACGATGTGGACGACGGGCTGCGGGCCGGGCTGATCACCATCGAACAATTGCGGGAGCTGCACTTATTCAGTGAACAATATGACGCGGTGATACAGCGTTATCCCGATTTGAGCGGCCGGCGCCTCATTCACGAAGTGGTGAGACGTATGATCAACCGTCAAGTCACGGATTTGGTGGAGGCCAGTCGCGAACGTTTGGCGACGGTGGCCCCGGTCGACATCGTTGCGGTACGCGCCCACTCCGCGCCCTTGATCGGCTTCAGCGACGCCATGCGCGAGCACAATCTCGAATTGAAACGCTTCCTGCGCAAACAGCTTTATCAGCATTACAAGGTAAAGCGTATGAGCGCCAAGGCGCAGCGGGTCATCCGTACCTTATTCGAGGTATTCATGGATGATCCGGGCTTGTTGCCGCCGGAGTTTTTCCTGCACGCCCGCGCCTTGGAAGATCTGCACGCTATGACAGGACGCGCACGCGCCGTGAGCGACTATGTGGCAGGCATGACCGACCGTTATGCCATCGCGGAATATGAGCGGGTATTCAACCCCGCCCAGTTGACGTAACATGCACTATTTCATAGTAATGTCGCGCTGATGCGTATTTATATGCAAATGTCGGCCGGCGGTGAGCAGCCGCCCCGCTACTATCAGCTATTGTTGCAAGAGGATTTATTGGGTGGCTGGACGCTGATTAGAGAGTCGGGGTATCAGGATAAGGCCGGGCGTATCAAGCGAGAGTACTTTGCTAACCGCGAGGCGGCGGAGCGGGCCTTGCTCAAGGTGCGGGACGGCCAATTGGCGCGTGGTTACCGCGTGGTATTTGTTGAAGGCGATCGGCTTGTCGATGGTCATTAAGGACGCTTGCCGTCGCTGAGTGGCTATTTGTAAAGCCGCGAAAAGTGCTGCTTAGGTTTAAAAAAGGAATGGAGTGTTGCCCGAAAGGGGGACTTCGTAGCGAGGTAGGACATGCAAGCGCAACACGAGAATTTGCTCCACGAAGAACTTCCCCCCTATCTGGTGAATTTAGGATTGCTGAGCGAGCCGTTTGCAGATGCGCCCTCCGGTCATTTCTTTTATGTCGGAGCGGACGGCGAGCAGCGCTTGGACCTTATGCACCATCTCGCGCCCTACAGTCCCTTGCTGGTGATCATAGGCGAACCCGGTGTCGGCAAGACGGCGTTGCTGCAACAGTTTATGGCGCGGGCCAAGGACAATTGGCGGCTTACCGTGGTGACGGCGCAGCTCGACATGGATCGCGATGATTTCATGGCAAGCATGAGCGAATCGCTGGGCTTGCCATCTCAGAGCCAGATTGATCCCCAGGCGCAGTATCTGGCATTGATCGCGCAATTGCGTGCCTTGCGTCAAACCGCGCAGGTACCTATATTGTTGATAGATGATGCGCAGAATTTGAGTGTTGCCCTGTTGGAGCTGATTCATAAGCTTTGTTCGGAAAACGATGATGGCCACATTCTATCGGTGATCTTATTCGGCACGCCTCAACTGCAGAGTTTGTGGACTCAGCCGTCGCTCATGCCCCTCGCCGCGCGGATAACCCATACCTTTGAGGTGACATCCTATCCCGAAGAGGAAACGGCGCGTTACATCCGTCACCGCCTGCGCGCCGCCGGGGCCGGTGACGATGGGCCATTTGATTCCGTGACCATCAACAAGATTCATGCGGCTTCCGGTGGTATACCATCCCGGATCAACGAATTAGCGCAACAGCTATTGCTGGATAGGAGTACGGGTACGGGACGCACGCAAGGCCAAACAAGCCGCGCACAGGATGGAGTGAAGGGGGTGGACCGCCGCCGCTGGGTGTTGCTGCTTGCCGGACTGGTGGTAGTCCTGCTGGTCGTCGGACCCTTGCGTTCCATTCTATTCAAGTCGTCGCCATTGCCGTCCCCCGATGCGCCGCAAACCCGCGTATTGTCCTTGCCGCCTTCGGCGCCGAAGCAGGAGGACAGTGAGGAGCGTGTCATGCGCACCGAGGGTAAGGAAGCCGCTCCGGCGGCGGCGCCTTCACTCCCTCCCCAAGCCAGCGAAATGTCACCTTCATCTTCCAGCGCTTCCGCGGTAGTAAAGACGATCCCCCTCCCTCCTGAGGGTTCAACCACGGTCAGCGAGTCAGCTCTGGCGGAACCCGCGCCAGCCCCGGAAAAAGCCGCGCAGCCATCCACTACGGCGCCTGCTTCACCGTCCATGGCCCAGGCCGTCGCCAAACCGCCGGTGCCACCCCGGCCACTCGTTAAAAAAAGCCAAGAAACACAAACCATTAAGAGGTCTGTGGATGGTTCGCGATGGCTTCAGGCCCAGGCCGACAACAATTTTACCCTGCAATTGATGGCTGTTAAGGACGAAAAGACGGCGCGCCAGTTTATTGAGGCGCACCATCTGCATGATAAGGCTGCCTATTTCCCGGTAACGCGCAATGGCCAGACCCTTTACGCCGTGGTGTACGGTTCCTTCTCGCGGCGTAGCGAGGCTGCGCAGGCCGCCAAGAGTCTGCCGGCGGCGTGGGGCTCCCCAAGTCCTTGGATTCGTAGCTTTAAAAGTCTCCATGGCATAAACCCATAAGCGGATGCTCTGGTATGACCGCTCTGTCATGCGGTCATAAGCCATGGTCCGGAATAACAATATATAAGATAGGGGTTCACCCCGGGATGCGCGTCTCGCGTTGAAATTCGGACGCTTACACTTGTATACTCCTGTCCCATTTTGCCTCTTAATAAGGGGAGTGGTGCTGTGCGCCCGCAGCGCGCATTAGTGGTGTTAACCAACCATAACAGGCGAAGAATCAGTGACGACGAGCAATGAATTTTCGGGTCTCTACCGGCCGGAGTTTGAAAAAGACAGCTGCGGTTTCGGCTTAATCGCCCATATGGACGGTAAGGCCAGCCATTGGTTGGTGCAAACCGCCGTCAACTCCCTGGCCTGCCTCACGCACCGCGGGGCGGTGGCCGCAGACGGCAAGACCGGTGATGGTTGTGGCCTGCTGATGAAGTTGCCGGTGTCCTTCCTCCGCAGAGTGGCGACGGAGGCGGGATTAACTCTCGCGGAGCGTTTCGCGGTGGGCATGGTGTTCCTGAGTCGGGAGGATTCCCGGGCTGACGCGGCCAGACAATGTGTGAACAAGGAACTGGTTGGACAGGGTTTTCATGTGGCCGGTTGGCGCGTTGTGCCCATTGACCCCAGCGCCTGCGGCGCCGAGGCCCTGAAGTCCCTGCCCACTATCGAACAGGTCTTTGTCGATGTCCCGGCTTCCATGGACGATGCGACCTGCGAGCGGCATCTCTATATTGCCCGTCGCCGCGCCGAGAAGGCCTTGGCATCTCAAGATCCGACCTTTTATATTCCCAGCCTGTCGTGTCGCGTGGTGTCCTATAAGGGCTTGGTGATGCCGGCCAATTTGCCGGTATTTTACCGCGACCTCCAAGATCCTGATTTAGAATCGGATCTGTGCGTCTTTCACCAGCGCTTTTCCACCAATACCTGGCCCGAATGGCGCCTGGCTCAGCCTTTCCGTTATCTTGCCCATAACGGCGAGATCAATACCGTCCAAGGCAACCGCTACTGGTCTGTGGCGCGCGGCAATAAATTCCAGATGCCCGCCATCCCCGATATGAACGATATCCGTCCGCTGGTATCCATGACCGGCTCCGATTCCAGTAGCTTGGATAATATGCTGGAGGCCTTGTTGGCGGGCGGCATGGATATCTTTCGCGCCATGCGACTGTTGATCCCACCGGCGTGGAATAACGTCGAGACCATGGATCCGGACTTGCGCGCCTTCTATGAATATCACTCCATGCATATGGAGCCCTGGGACGGCCCGGCCGGCATCGTCCTCACCGACGGCCGCTACGCCGCCTGCGTCATGGACCGTAACGGCCTGCGCCCGGCCCGTTACGTGGTCACCAAGGACCGTCACATTACCCTGGCCTCGGAAATCGGCGTGTATGGTTACAAGCCGGAAGACGTGGTGGCCAAGGGTCGCTTGCGCCCTGGCGAGATGATTGCCGCCGATACGCTGACCGGCGAACTGTTGTTACCGGCTGACATCGACAAAATGCTCAAATCTCGCCAGCCCTATAAGCAATGGCTTAAACAGCACTACCGTGCCTTGAAGACCGAAAAGTCGATCAATCCGGTCGCGCAATGGGACGAAGAGCGCGTGGCCGTCTACCAGAAGATGTTCCAGGTGAGCTTCGAGGAACGCGACCAAGTACTGCGGGTCTTGGCCGAGGCCGGTCAAGAGGCGGTGGGTTCCATGGGTGATGATACTCCCATGCCTGTGCTGTCGCGGCGTGCCCGCTCTCTTTATGACTACTTCCGCCAGCAGTTCGCCCAAGTCACCAACCCGCCCATCGACCCTTTGCGCGAGCAGATCGTCATGTCGTTGGAGACCTGTTTCGGCCGCGAACGTAATCTGTTCGAGGAGACGCCGCTGCATGCCTCGCGCCTAGTAACCGGGTCTCCCGTGCTGTCGGAAGACAAATACCAAAAGCTACTGACCCTCGACGGTCCGGATTATTCCCATGCGCGTATTTCCCTGCATTACCCGCCCGCCATGGGTTTGCGCGCCGCGATCGAGGCGGTGTGTGAGCAGGCGGAGAAGGCGATACGCGACGGCAAGGTAATCTTGATCTTGTCCGATCAGAACATTGAGCAGGATGCCTTGCCGATTCATGCCTTATTGGCCACCGGCGCCGTGCACCATCGCCTGGTAGGCAAGGGGCTGCGCTGCGACGCCAATATCGTGGTGGAGACCGCCACTGCCCGCGATCCCCATCACTTCGCCGCGCTCATTGGTTATGGCGCCACCGCGGTGTACCCCTATCTTGCCTACCAGTGCCTGTACGACATGGTGCGCAACGGCGAAATCAAAGGTAGGGATCCGGAGCAATTGGCGCCCGCCTACCGCAAAGGTATTAACAAGGGTCTGTACAAGATCATGTCCAAGATGGGCATTTCCACAGTCGCCAGTTATCGTGGCGCGCAGCTGTTCGAGGCGGTGGGACTCAACTACGAGGTGGTGGACCTGTGCTTCACTGGCACCTGCAGCCGCATTCAAGGCGCCACCTTCGAAGACCTGGAAAGCGATCAACAGCAACTGGCGCGCGAGGCGTGGTTGACTCGCAAGACCGTTCAACAGGGCGGTTTGCTCAAGTTCATCCATGGCGGCGAGTATCACGCCTACAATCCCGATGTAGTGACTTTCCTGCGCCGCGCCGTACAGACTGGGGAATACGCGGATTACAAACAGTATGCCGACCAGGTCAACGGTCGGCCTGTCACCACCTTCCGCGATTTATTGAAGATTCGCGAAGGGATTAAACCCATTGCTGTCGACGAGGTGGAGGCCGTCGAGGCCATCCTGTCGCGCTTCGACAGCGCCGGCATGTCCCTGGGCGCCTTGTCCCCCGAGGCCCATGAAGCCCTGGCCACGGCCATGAACCGCCTGGGCGGGCGTTCCAATTCCGGCGAGGGCGGTGAAGACCCGGCGCGCTACGGAACGGAGCGTATGTCCAAGATCAAACAGGTGGCCTCGGGCCGCTTCGGTGTCACGCCCGCCTATCTGATCAACGCCGAGGTGCTGCAGATCAAGATCGCCCAAGGGGCCAAGCCCGGCGAGGGCGGGCAATTGCCGGGTGATAAGGTGAACAAGCTCATCGCCCGGTTACGCTACGCCCGTCCCGGCGTGGCCCTGATCTCGCCGCCGCCCCACCACGACATCTATTCCATCGAAGACCTGGCGCAATTGATCTTCGATCTTAAGCAGGTGAACCCCAAGGCCCTGGTATCGGTCAAGCTGGTGGCCGAACCCGGAGTGGGGACCATCGCCGCCGGCGTGGCCAAGGCCTATGCGGATTTGATCACCATCTCCGGTTACGACGGCGGCACCGGCGCCAGCCCGCTGACTTCGATTAAATATGCCGGCGGACCCTGGGAGCTGGGACTCACCGAGACCCATCAGACCCTGCGGCGCAATGATCTGCGCAACAAAGTGCGCCTGCAGACCGACGGAGGCTTGAAGACCGGCCTGGACGTGATCAAGGCCGCTATCCTCGGCGCCGAGAGTTTCGGTTTCGGCACCGGACCGATGATCGCCCTGGGCTGTAAGTACCTGCGTATCTGTCACTTGAACAACTGCGCCACCGGCGTCGCCACTCAGGACGACAATCTGCGCAAGGCGCACTTTATCGGTCTGCCGGAGATGGTGATGAATTATTTCCGCTTCCTGGGCCGCGAGACCCGCGAGTGGCTGGCGGTGCTGGGGGTGCGCAGCATGGCGGAATTAATCGGCCGTACCGATTTGCTGGAGATCATGGAAGGGCAAACCGCCAAGCAGCGCCGCTTGGATCTGTCACCCATCCTTTCCGACGGCGGGGTGGCCAAGGACAAACCGCAGTACTGCACCGAACCGCGCAATGCGCCCTTCGACAAGGGTGAGTTGGCGGAGCAGATGGTTGCCGACTGCCTGGATGCCATCGAGCATAAGCGGGGCGGGACCTTCGAGTATCAGGTGCGCAATGTGCACCGCTCCATCGGTGCGCGCCTGTCCGGTGAGATTGCCCGTCGGCACGGTGATAAGGGCATGGAAGACGCCCCCATCACGCTGCAATTGCAGGGCACGGCGGGACAAAGTTTCGGCGTATGGAACGCCGGCGGCTTGAATCTGATTTTGGAAGGCGATGCCAATGATTATGTCGGCAAGGGCATGGCCGGCGGCAAGATCGTGCTGTATCCGCCCAAGGGCAGTCAGTTCGACAGCCGCGAGACCACCATCATCGGCAATACCTGTTTGTACGGCGCCACCGGCGGCAAGCTGTTCGCCTCGGGGATGGCCGGTGAGCGTTTCGGCGTGCGTAACTCCGGCGCGCATGCGGTAGTGGAAGGCTGCGGTGATCACGGTTGCGAATACATGACCGGCGGGGTGCTGGTGGTGCTGGGCAGTACCGGCCTCAACTTCGGCGCGGGCATGACCGGTGGTTTCAGTTTCGTGCTGGATCTCGATAAGGGTTTCGTCGATCGTTATAACCACGAACTGGTGGACATACACCGCCTCACCACCGAGTCCATGGAGATGCATCGCAATTATCTGCGCGGCATGATCGAGGAATTCGTCGCCGAGACCGGCAGTGCCTGGGGCCGCGAGATCCTCGAGGACTTCGCCACGTATCTACCGCGTTTTTGGTTGGTCAAGCCCAAGGCCTTGGAGATCAATTCCTTGCTTGATGCCTTGCTCAATGCGGCATAATGCGCCATGGTCCCCGACAGCCGGCACGTTCACAGGTTAGCAGTGCAATGACAAAAAATTTCGAGTTTGTAGAGGTCCCGCGCCAAGATCCCGCCAAGACGGCGGCGGAAGTGCGTATCAAGGATTTTCGCGAGATCTACGGCCAGTTCGATCCCAAGCACGCCGTGTCGCAGGCCTCGCGCTGCCTGGGTTGCGGCAATCCATATTGCGAATGGAAGTGCCCGGTGCACAACTATATCCCCAACTGGCTGAAGCTGGTGGAGGAAGGCAATATCTTCGAGGCCGCGGAGTTGTCGCATCGCACCAATTCGCTTCCCGAAATCTGCGGACGGGTGTGCCCCCAAGATCGCCTCTGCGAAGGGGCGTGTACCTTGAACGACGGCTTCGGCGCGGTGACCATCGGTTCCGTCGAAAAGTATATTACTGCCGAGGCGCTGAAGCGCGGCTGGCGGCCGGACATGTCCGGCGTCAAGCCCACCGGCAAGCGCGTCGCCGTCATCGGCGCGGGTCCGGCGGGCTTGGGTTGCGCGGATGTCCTGGTGCGTAACGGCGTCGAGCCGGTGGTGTATGACCGTTATGCCGAGGTCGGCGGCCTGCTTACCTTCGGCATCCCCGAGTTCAAGCTGGAAAAGGAAGTGGTACGTACCCGCCGCAAGCTGATGGAAGAGATGGGTGTGAAGTTCGTGCTCAACACCGAGATCGGTAAAGATCTGCCGTTTCAGCGCTTGCTCGACGAGTACGACGCGGTGTTTCTCGGCATGGGGACCTACACCTACATGAAGGGCGGTTTCCCCGGTGAAAAGCTGCCTGGCGTCTATGAGTCCTTGCCGTTTTTGATCTCCAACATCAAACGTCTGCTCGGCATGGCGGAAAATCCCGCCGACTTCATCGACATGAAAGACCAGCGGGTGGTGGTGCTGGGCGGCGGCGATACCGCCATGGACTGCAATCGCACTTCCATACGCCAGGGCGCGGAGAGCGTGAGCTGCGCCTATCGCCGCGACGAGGCCAATATGCCCGGTTCCAAGCGTGAAGTGGCCAACGCCAAGGAAGAAGGCGTGGAGTTTTTATGGAACCGCCAGCCGGTGGAGATCGTCGGCGACGACAAGGTAGAAGGTGTGAAGGTGGTTACCACCGAGCTGGGTGCGCCCGATGCCCGCGGCCGGCGTACGCCGCAAGTGGTGTCCGGTTCCGAAGAGATCATTCCCGCCGATCGGGTGATCGTCGCCTTCGGTTTTCAACCCAATCCCGCACCGTGGTTCAGCCAATTCGATATCGGCTGTGACGAACGCGGCCGGGTGAAGGCGCCCGCCCTGGGTCAGTACAAACACCAAACCACCAATCCCAAGGTATTCGCCGGCGGCGATATGGTGCGCGGTTCCGATCTGGTGGTCACCGCTGTCTTCGAGGGGCGTACCGCCGCCGAGGGGATCCTGGACTATCTGGGGATTTGATTCAGCGGTGGATAATTGCGCAGAGCGCGGAGGACGCGAAGAGTTTATAGATGCTTCGTTTTCCCTTGCTCCGCGGATGACTGATTTTTTGCATTAGGGCGGGATTAATTAATGGCAATGCTTCACAACGACCGTTTTCTCCGAGCCCTGCTCCGCGAGCCTGTGGATCGCACCCCCGTTTGGATCATGCGCCAGGCGGGACGCTATCTGCCCGAGTACCGCGCTACCCGCGAGCGGGCCGGTTCATTCATGAATCTCTGTACCAATCCGGACTTGGCCTGCGAAGTGACCTTGCAGCCGCTGGCGCGCTTCGATCTCGATGCGGCGATTCTATTTTCCGATATTTTGACTATCCCCGACGCCATGGGTTTGGGCTTGAGCTTCGCCAAAGGGGAAGGTCCGCAGTTCGCCCGCCCGGTACGCAATGCCGCCGATGTGGACAGAATCGGCGTGCCCGATCCCGAAGGTGAGCTGCGCTATGTCATGGACGCAGTGCGGGTGATCCGCCGCGAACTCAACGGCCGGGTGCCCTTGATCGGTTTTTCCGGCAGCCCGTGGACATTGGCCACCTATATGGTGGAAGGCAGCGGCAGCAAAGAATATGCGCATGTCAAAGGTATGTTGTTCGATCGCCCCGAATTGCTGCATAAATTACTGGATACCGTGGCGCGTTCGGTCACCACTTATCTCAATGCGCAGATTGCCGCCGGCGTCCAGGCGGTGATGGTGTTCGATACCTGGGGCGGCGTATTGAGTCCGCGAGACTATATCGATTTTTCCCTGCGTTACATGGCGCAGATTGTCGATGGCCTGATACGCGAAAACGAGGGTCGTCGTGTACCGGTGATTCTGTTTACCAAGGGCGGCGGCGCCTGGCTGGAGTCCATGACCGAGACCGGTTGCGATGGCTTAGGCGTGGATTGGACCATCGATATCGGTGCGGCGCGGCAGCGGGTCGGTGATCGTGTGGCCTTGCAGGGAAATATGGATCCCTGCGTGCTGTACGCCGCGCCGCAGCGTATCCGCCAAGAAGTCGCGACGATCTTGAGTGCCTTCGGTCGCGGTTCGGGTCACGTGTTCAACCTCGGGCATGGGATACACCAGCATGTGAATCCCGAACATGTGCAGGTTCTGGTGGACGCCGTGCATGAGCTCAGCGTTCCGTATCATCAATGATAGAGCCGTCAGCGATCGACAAGATTTATCTTGTGAGCTGACCGCCAATAGCCGAGAGCTTAATTTATGATTCCTCACTTCGAACCATTGCGGAACATGGACGCTTTCAGCGAGGAGATGTTCAATCGCATCATCGCCTTTCAGGAAAGGCAGCATCCCGCTTGGAACGCCGCCCTCCCCTTCGCGGAACGAATAAAAGGATTGCCGCTGCATTATCTGGTGTTCAGCAATCCCGATCGTGATCCGGCCAAGATGGGGCCGACCGTGTCGCATATTATCCCGCTGCGCGATGAAATGCGGCGCATCGCCGCCTATGCCCGCCAGGTGGCGAAGGCCCCGGTGATTTGCGATCTGCATGCCGGAAACGGCTTCGTCGGCAGTTTGCTGGCGCGTGAAGACCTAAAGGTGATCGGTCTGCGCGAACCCGATGCCAAACCCAATCAGATAAAAGATTTCTACGACCATGACGGCTATGAATTGCGAGAGCAGTCCGTCGATGCGATCGACTTTCCATTCGACGTGGCCTTTTCCTGTTGGATGCCGGCGGGCGAGAATTACACGCCGCAGATCCTCAAGCACAATCCTAAACTCATCGTGTTCATTCACACCAAGCACATCCGGGAAGAAACCGGGGAGCCGCAGACCGGCATGCCCGAGGCCTTCACCGATCTCCCCGCGCGATATCAATTGATACACGAATGGGGAATGACCCGCCCCAAGGATTTGTTTTACGACGTATGGCCGGACCTCACGCCCAGCATTGAGGAGACGCGTTACGTCAAGGTGTACGCCGATCAGGACTATCAGCACATTGAAGTGGCCGACGATCAGCCGTCGGCCGATCCCTATGATTGGGAGCAGGAGTTGGAAATGGCCTTGCTTGCGCGTCAAGCCATGGAGCATTTACGGGCGCAAGGACTGTCCAACTAAATACTCGCCGCTGCGACGGGTAAGGTGCTGCATGTAACGTTTATGATTTTGATTGGTTCTTTACTATAGAGGGTAAAGAGTGCCAAAGATCTTATCCGCCGGAGTAGTGGTAACTCGGGGCGAGGGAGCGCAACGTCGCTATCTGTTGTTGCGCGCCTATCGTAACTGGGATTTCCCCAAAGGCGTGGTGGAAGCGGGTGAAGTCCCGCTTCAGGCGGCGATTCGCGAGGTTGAGGAAGAGTCTTCGATTACCGATCTTGCCTTCAACTGGGGGTACGATTACCGCGAGACCCCACCCTACGCGCGGGGAAAGGTCGCCCGCTACTATGTTGCCGAGACTAACCGGCTGGAGATCCATCTCCCCGTCAACCCTGAGCTGGGCCGACCCGAGCACGATGAATTTCTGTGGGTGGATTATACCGTCGCGCAGAGGCTGTTGCCGCCGCGCTTGCAATCCATCTTGGATTGGGCCGTTAAGCTTATTGCGCCCGGCAGTGACACCACATGAAGGAAATTACTAACTGAACGTGCCGCGCAGAAGGCCGGTGCGAGACTTAAGGTTTATCCTTCTTGGTGGTAAAGATGGGTGATGGGAAGGGCGTAATATTATCCCCCTTCTCAGATACGGCGACGATTTTGTTGATACCTTCCTTTTCGACTTCATCGATGCGCACGACCGCCTGCATGGGAATATAAGTGCGCTTCACGTCTGCGAACTCCGCCTTGAGGCGCTCCTCCGAAGGGTCCACCAGCACGCCGGAGCCGGTCCCGAACAGCAATCCCTCCACCTCGATGAATCCCAGCAGGTTGCTGGGACTGACTCGTTTGGCGTGCATTTCGTAGATCTTGCCTTGGTTGTGAAACACGATCTTATAGATTTGTTTGCTGCGCGCCATAATGATCCTTATGTAACTTCGCCTATCAGGGTGTCCATCATGTGCTCGGCCTGAGCCGCATATCCCCCGCCGAAGAGATTCAGATGATTGAGTATATGATAGAGGTTATAGAGCGTTTTGCGTAGCCGATAGCCCTGATCCAAAGGATAGTGTTCGCCATAGGCCGCGTAAAATTGCCGCGGGTACCCGCCGAACAATTCCGTCATGGCGAGATCGGTCTCGCGGTCGCCGTAATAACTGGCGGGATCGAAAATCACCGGTTGATGGTCGCGCAGCGTAGCATGATTGCCGGACCACAGATCACCGTGGAGTAAAGAGGGTGGAGGCTCATGGTCGGCAAGGATCAGTTCCATGGCGTTCAAGAGGCGTTCGCCTTTGCGTTGCAAGCTTCCGCCGAACCCCTGGCGTGCCGCAAGCCGCAGTTGGTAATTCAGTCGCTGCTCGCGCCAGAAATGTAGCCAATCGTTGCTGATGGTGTTGATCTGGGGCGTAGAGCCGATGGTATTGGCGCGGTGCCAGCCGTAGTGTTCAGCGGTGTGACGGTGGAGTTGCGCCAGCTGCGTGCCGAGCAAGACCGCGCTGGATTCACTCGCCGGGCCGAATTCCAGGCATTCCTGAACCAAATAGGCGGATTCTCCCGCCGTACCCCAGCAAACCGGCGTCGGCACCCGCACCGTGGCCGTGGCTTGCAGGGCCTGCAATGCCCCCGCCTCGGCGGCGAACATCTCCACTGCGTTCGCGTCATTGAGCTTGATAAAGAAGCGCCGCGTACCGTCTTCAATACGGTACGCCTGGTTGATACACCCCCCGCTTACCGCCTGATGTTCAGCGACGCTAAAGGGTTCGGCAGTGGCGGATGAGATCGCCTTGGCAATTTCCGACCAGTTGGGCATGTACGCGGCAATGAGCTAATTGTCAGGGAATACTATTTTAACGGGAAAGCCGGCAATGCGTCGCCTCTTGCACGGCAAAGTGGTTTATCCGCAAGGGAGTGGAACCGTGTCGATCTCCCTGACCCGAAACCATCCGGCGATGCTGCTGCGATCATGGCGGGTGACGGCGACTTGATGAGGAATGTCCTCGCTGATAAAACACACCAAGGTCCCGCCCAGCGGCGGGACTTCGGCGATAATACGCTCTTCCTGATAGATCAGGAGTTCACCGCCGTCGCCACTCCGCCAGCAGGGATTGAGGTAGGTCACGATCGAAACCCGCCTGAGGTTATCGTTCCGAAAGCTGTCGAGATGTTTCTGGTAGCCGGCGCCGGGCGGGTAGTAGGCAAAGTGTGCCTCCAGCTCGGTGAGTCCAAGGAACAGCCGCCGATTGAACGCCAGCCGCAGTTTCTCCATTTCATCAAGATAGGCGCGCTGGGCGGCGTTTCCTCCGTTTAGCCAAAGTATGGAATCGCCGCGGATATCTTGCACCCGCGTACGTCGCGGACCTTTGCCGATATGGGCGGCATGGAGATGATTTTCATTTAAGTGATGATGCAGCGCTCGATAAAGATCGGTGATCAATTCATTTGAAAAGTAGTTCGGAAATACGCTGAAACGATCTTTGATGAGACCGTCGATGATCTGTTGCTGTCTTGCGAGTACGCAGAGCTCAGTGGAGATGTGGGGGCTACCCATACAGGCTGCCGAAACGTCACCGGTCGTGACGAGGCGATTATGGCATCAATCCCGCTAAAAAAGGCGGGTTCTCCATTTGCCGGATTAAATTAATTTAAGAGTGTGCCGACGGCCTTGCCGCCATCTCAGCCGAAGATCAAAAATCCGATGCCGATGACCGTTACCACGATGCCCAAGATGAAGATAAACCAATCATCGCGTGCCAGACCGGGTTCCAGGGTGGGCTGGCCGGGTTGGGCGGGATTGTAATACACCCGGACCTTGGCGCCTTGCGGGTATTTGTTGACATAGCTCGTGCTCAAAGCAGGCGATGGGTTGGTGCCACTGGGAAATTTCAGATCGCATTCATAGCGTTGTCCGGATACGGTGTAACTGAATACGATGTGGGGAAAGAGATCATCGCCGTCCGCTGACGGTTGCGATTTTTCGATGACGCCTTCCACGGAGGGCCATTTTAAGGTGCGCTTGCCGCGAACAATGACCGTCCATCCCCAAATAGTCGTGCCCAACCCGCCGGCGATGAACAGAATAAGAATGATGATATAGGGATTCAAGCTCGATACCCCCGCTACTTGAAGACCGTTACGCTACGATCCGTTTTGGCACCCAGGAAAATCTAAGGCGCCGATATTGTCCATTAAACCACAAGCGCTGCAAAGCATTCCGCTGGTTGCGCAAATGAGTGATGGTGAGGGGAAAGAAGTTGGCGGCGCCCGGAGTCGGGGCGCCGCACGTCAGGTCAGGATGTGCAATTAGCCTACGGCGCGTCTACCGGCACGCAGCATATCGGTCTTGGCGGAGATGGCGTTGAGCAGATTGGTGAAGGATTTGGCAAATGACTGCACGCCTTCATCTTCCAATTTCTTGGTGACAGCATCAAGATCTATGCCGAAGCTTGTCAGCAGGGTGATTTGCCGTTCGGCATCTTCCAGGCCTTCGGTAAGCGTGATGCGGGGTTGGCCGTGATCCTTGTAGGCGGCATAGGTCGCAGGGGGCACGGTATTGACGGTGTCAGGGCCGATCAGTGCGTCGAGGTACATCACATCACTATACGCGGGGTTCTTGGTGCCGGTACTGGCCCATAGTAAACGTTGTGTGCTTGCGCCCGCCTGTCGCATCGGTTCGAAACGCGGAGAATTGAATACCCGTTGGTACCACGCATACGCCAGCTTGGCATTGGCTATGGCGATCTGGCCCTGCAAGGCGGCGGCGCCGGGCGCGGTCGTTACGGCTTGTTCCAGCAAGCTGTCTACCGCCGAATCCACACGGCTGACAAAAAAACTGGCGACGGAGGCGATGGAATCTATGGCCAGACCTTGGCGCAGGCGTGCTTCCAGACCTGCCAAATAGGCCTCCACCACTTCTTTATAGCGCTCAACAGAGAACAACAGCGTCACATTGACGTTGATGCCCTTCGTCACCAGATTCTCGAAGGCCAACACACCTTCTTTGGTGGCGGGGACTTTGATCATTAAATTGGGTCGATTGACCCGGCTGTGAAGGCGTTCCGCTTCGGCGATGGTGGCCTCGACGTCGTAAGCGAGGTCCGGTGAGACTTCCAGGCTGACATAGCCATCCCGCCCCTGCGTAGCGTCATACACGGGTTTAAGTAAATCGGCGGCCCCTTGAATATCTTCGATGGCCAGCTTGAAGAACAGGGCACGGCTATCCTGGTGGGCGGCGGAGTATAAGTCTTTGGCCATGCTGTCATCGTAATCGTTTGAATTCGCGATGGCCTTTTCGAAAATGGTGGGATTGGATGTTATGCCGCGCAACCCATCCTCATTGATAAGACGCGCCAATTCACCGGAAAGCAGCATCTTGCGTTCGATGTTGTCATACCAGATGCTTTGGCCGAAATCCTGTAGGCGTCGCAATGGGTTCATGGTGGTTTCTCCTTATTCTTCAGCGTGGCCTGCGGTTAGTCGCATTCAAATATCGGCGGACATGGGAAAAAGTAAATACTTATGCTGCAGTGCCTGGATGATTCTTACAACAATATGAGACAGGTGGCAAGCTATGGGGTTCGGGTGTATTGTGAAAAAACCAAATAGGCTGCTTTTGTAGGGATATTAGAGCCACGGTAGGTGTCTAATCATGGGTACAGGGAAGTTAACTTAATGTATCTAAAGCACAAAATCAGTGGCTCGATGGTGGAAGTGTTGGACGTCGCCGCACTGTGTGACCCTTGTCTGGATACGCTTCAGGGCAGGTACCATGCCGGCGAAGAACTTCAAGACCCCATGGATTTTTCAAAACAGGAGCTGAGCTTTCCCTCGGGAGAGGCGCTTCCCCGCTGTTGGATAGACCGCCATTGCATGCTAACCAGTTGATTATTGGTTAAATAAATATCTCCGCCAATTGAGATTCAGTTAACAGAATTTCAGGTGGGATTCGCCGGATAATCATTGTCAGGCGGAAAGTGAAGTTACGGCACGGAGCCGCTCAATATGAGAGTCAGTGCAATGTATTACCGCAAGCCCAAGTTCCCAATGTCGCTGATGTTGTTGGTGGGGGTGGCTGTGACGTTTCCTGCCTTGGCGGATAACATGACCAATGACAATGGAACGTACTTCAAAGGACCGATGGCGACATGTCTAAGTAGAGCGAAGGTCGTCTATCCCTGTGTGTCCTTATCCCCGCCTGCGTATCAAGCCAATTCCACGTTTTTCTCCAACGCAGCTCCTCTGGGAGCTAATTTGCCGCTGGCCTCGGACCAGCACGAAAGCGGCTGGTTTGCCAAATTGCGAGACAGTGAGTTTTGGAATCCCAAGGGACTGTTTTCCGAAAATATGCCGGGAACGGATATGAATTTCAGTATGAAGCCGTCAGGTGCGGGGATGAATATGAATCTCGGCCCGATGAAATTCAACATGTACGTCGACGAAAGTCACCTATCCGAATCGCAATTTTTTCTCGGCATCGATCGCAGCTGGTAAGCTCACTACCCCTTGCCGCCTTAAGCAATCTTCAGTTGCACCAGCATCATGATCCCCAGCACGGCCAGCCCGAGGCTGAAGACTCGTTGTAACGGTTTGAGGGGGATGCGCTTTAGAAGGTGGGAGCCGACGATACTTCCCACCGCGGCCAAACATCCGACTAAGAGCATGGTTTCGAGTGACAAAGGCACCTGTCCCATGTAAGTAATGCCGGAGGTTGTGGCATTGACCGTAATCAACAGCAGGGAATGGGCCACAGCCGTGGGAAAGTGCGATATGCCCAAGGCAATCAATGCCGGGACCATCAAAAACCCGCCCCCTACTCCCAGCAAGCCCGTGAGAACGCCCAATCCGCTGCCGACCACTAATGCCGCCATACAATGGCATGCGCCAGAGGGAACGGGCGCGTCATGAAGCCGAGTCCGCCATGTCCAAATGGCGACCACTAATAACAAGATCCCGAACAAGGCTTGCTGAAGTCCGGGATCGATGCGGGCACCCAGCCAGGCGCCCCCTATACTGCCCGCGATGCCGCCGACACTGAAGAAAACCAATAATCCCGGTTGAATTACCCGCCATGCCCGTTGATGAAACGCAGCCACCAAGCTCACGCTGGCCACGATCCACACGCTGGAGGCGATCGCCTGCTTAAGCGGTAGACCGGCTCCATAGACCAACAGGGGAACGGTGAGCATTCCGCCGCCGGCACCGAATAAGCCGAGCATCAGACCGATGAACGGTGCCAGCAGCCATAGCCATAGGCTCATGAGTAGGATCGGTCCCCGATCGAACGCATAGCGGCCATGACGATATGATGAGTCATGGTCGGCGGCCGTCCCTTAGTGTGCGCTGCTTTGTTGCACGCAACCGGATTTGACGCCGACCTTTTTAAGAATTTTCTCCATCAAACACCAGCGGGTGAAACCGGATTGCAGCAGATTGGCGCCTACAAAAGCGGTAAACCACAGCCAAGTAGGTCCGTTAATGAGATTCGCGCCGTTGTAAACATGGGCGAGCACCAGCGATAACAGTATGAAGCTTCCGGCAATGATGCGAATCAATCTTTCGCTGTTCATGGTGTTGATACCTCCTAATCGGCAGAATTGCTGAGTGGCTCTTTTGTCTCACTGCCCGATAGGTCGGGCACAGAACAATAAATTGCCTTGAGTGCTTCGATAATCTGGGCAAAAGCGGGATCGGCAAGCTGGTACACAACCTGCTGGCTTTTACGTTCGCAACGCAATAGACCCATCATGCGCATCTTGGCCAGATGTTGGGACAGATTCGATTGGCTGGCGCCGGTCAAGGCCATGATCTGCGATACCGTCAGCGGCCCCTCCTCCAAATGACACAAAATGGAAAGGCGCAATTCGTGAGCAACGCCTCGCAACAAGCGGGTGGCCTCACTAATTTTCTCTTCTGGGAATTGATCCATGAAGAAAGTATATAATTAAATTCTAATATTATCAAGTGAAATATATCATTAATTAATAAGACTTTAATCTATCGGGCATTTATTCCCACGGGTGGCGTGGGGGCGGGTGGAAGAGGCGTTCTAGCCACATATCCACCCAGCCCCAAAAGCCTTCCTTCCAGCGCCGATACCAGGGGCGCTTGGTCCATTCGCTGAAAAGGCATTCGTCACTATGACGGAAGTCATCCTCCAACATTTCACAGACTCGGTCGGAAAAGGCCGGATCATCGATTTCCTGATTGGCCTCCAGATTCCAGCGCAAGGTCCAGCGATCCAGATTGCTGGAACCGATGCCGCACCACTCGTCGCACACCAGCACCTTGGAATGGGTGAAGCGCGGCTGGAACTCGAAGATCCTTACCCCATGGCGGAGTAGACGATAATAGTATCGCCGCCCGGCATGGCGGACCGCGGGATGGTCGGTATGCTCTCCGGGAACCAATAAGCGAACGTCCACCCCGCGCCGTACCGCCCGACGCAGGGTGCGGCGCAATTTCATGGAAGGGACAAAATAGGCCGTCGCCAGCCATACGCGTCGGTGTGAATTACGTATGCGGGTAATTACCGTCCGTGTGATCTCAGGATAGAAAATTCCCCGGCTGCGGTTGACCCGGCCCGATTGCTGACCTGCGATCGGAAAGTCCACCCTGAGCGGCACGCTCAGGGTGTCATCCGTGACATGATCCCAGGTTTCACGAAACAGTTGTTGCCAGTCACCCAGCACGGGCCCCTCGATGGCGACCACGGTGTCCCGCCACCGTCGTTCGCTATGAACAGGTGGGTCGAATTCATCGGCAATGCCCGGCCCGCCGACATAGGCGATGCGGCCATCTACCAATAGGAGCTTGCGATGATCGCGGTATAAGTTACGCTGCCATTTACCGTACCGCAGGCGATTAAAGTAAATCACCTCGACATTACGCTGTTGTAAGCGTTCGCGATCCACGCGGTGAAGTCCACGCGCGCCATAATCGTCCAGCATGAGCTTTACCGTTACGCCACGCGCCGCCGCGGCGAGTAAGGCCGCGACGAAGCGATTCGTGACCGTGCCCGATTCCGTGAGATACATTTCCAAGAGCACATAGGATTCGGCCGCCGCGATGGCATCGAGCATGGCCGGGAAAAATCGATTGCCGTCGATGAGCAATTTGAAACGATTGCCTTCGCGCCACGGAAATGGAGCATGACCCAGTTCAAAGCCGGCCATCAGGCGTTGCCGCGCCGGAAAAAGGGCATATGAGGGATGACAAAACAATTCACAGGATTACTCTTATACCACGGGAAACGTGACGGTGCTGCCGGTGTTATCGACGTCGGAGCCTATAGCCGAATTTACGGCATTTTGGTGGGCCGGGTTAAACGTTGTCCAACTGCTTGCGGCGGTCGCCACGGGGGGAACGGCGTTCGCCAACATCGGGGCATACAGCGCCGGGATGGGATGTTTGCCAATCCTCGGCCGACGGATAGAGATAGTTACGGGTTACCGGGACGGCATCGAGACGGTGCGCCAATTGAATTTGAAACACCACTGTATCCCGCCAGCGAAAGGAAGCGGCGCAGGCGGCCAGATAGAATTCCCACATGCGGAAGAAACGCGTGCCCCAGCGCCGGCTGATTTCATCGCGGTGCTGCTGCAATCGCGCCAGCCAGGCGCTCAGGGTCCAGGCGTAGTGCAGGCGCAGTACTTCGATATCGGTCGAGATCAGCCCTGCCGCCTCTATGGCGCGGTGGATATCCGACAGGAGCGGGCAATCGCTGCCCGGGAAGATGTATCGTTCCAGCCAGGGATTGGCACCGCCGGTGTCGGTAAAGCAACCGATGGTATGCACCAGCGCTATGCCATTGGGCGACAACTGCCGTTTGATGGCATCGAAATAGCGGCGATAATTGGGCAGGCCTACGTGTTCGAACATGCCGACGCTGATGATACGGTCATAGCGTCCCAGGTGTTTCCGGTAGTCTTCAAGGAGAAAACGTACCTGATTATCCAGGCCGCGTTGCTTGGCGCGTTGTATAGCGACTCGGCGCTGATTGTCGGCCAGCGTGAGGCCGGTCACGTCGACCCCGGCGTGTTCGGCGAGATAGCAATCCAGCCCGCCCCAGCCGCAACCGATATCCAGGACCCGCTGACCGGTTTCCGGCAACAGCTTGGTCATGATGTGGCGGCATTTGGCGCGTTGCGCCTGTTCGAGGCTGATGCCGGGCTCTTCAAAATAGGCGCAGGAGTAATGCAGTTCCGGATCGAGAAAATAATGGAAGAATTCTTCCTCTCGCCCGTAATGCCGGACGACGTTGTGCTTGCTTTGCGTCAGGCGGTTCCATTGACGCTGCCATTGGCGGACAGCCTGAGCGGCGCGTTGCCAGCCATGGGGGCGTTCAAGGGGATAATTGCGCAGCAGAACCTCGAGGAGAGGCAGTAAACCGCATTCACCCGCATCCCATTCGCCGTTTACGTAGGCCTCGCCCAGGCGGACTTCGGGGTCGCGGGCAATACTCGAGAGCGTCCGCGGTTTATGTACCACCCATTCCACTTCCG
Organism: uncultured Gammaproteobacteria bacterium; assembly: GCA_963810615.1. Classification (GTDB taxonomy): domain Bacteria; phylum Pseudomonadota; class Gammaproteobacteria; order DRLM01; family DRLM01; genus JARRQJ01. Next base: position 123,132 of record CAWEOA010000008.1, read on the forward strand.
GATTGCCGTCGCCGAAGCTTCGGCTGGCACCGTTGGGAAGGTTTAACAGCAGGCGACCGTAGTGAATCTTTCGTTCCAACTGAGACAGAATGCCCATATCCAGTCGTCACTTAAAAGCAGTCGGCTTCAACCATAATGATAAATGGTGTCCCGGGTCAAGATACAAATTTGACCAATCCGGCTTTTTGTCCGGCTAGGGGCGGGTTATGATGCTGGAGTTTATGCAATAGGGCTGTGAGGGGTGGCAAAATGAGCATAGGACTTTACCGGCAGCGCGCGCCGCGGCGCGGTATTTTGTCGTTCTGCGCAGGGAATTAGCGAGTGATACAACTCATCAAGCTATTTTGGGATATCTGTGCCGTCAAAGCGGCGCCCCAGGATTTGCCTGCTTCGTCCTTTTTACTGGTGCTGGCCGTGTTGGCCTATTTCGTGACGGGTGCCGTTGTGGCCACGTTCCAGTGGCCGCTTTCTCAAGCCATCCTCGCGGCCTTTCTCGACACGGTCTTTCTTACGGTCCTGTCCCGGGTGCTGTTATGGGCGCGCATGCTCAGCGGCCGTTTCGTCCAGACCCTCACGGCTTTGGCGGGTAGCGGGGCGGTGATGACGGTGATCGCCCTGCCCTTGGTAATGTGGCAGGGCTTCGTCGGGGTGACGGACGCCAATGCTCCAACCCTGCCGTCGTGGTTGTTAATGATATGGATGATATGGAACGTGGTGGTGGTGGGACACATCCTCCGCCATGCCCTCTCCACGGTTTTGCCGCTGGGCATAGGTTTGGCGGCGGTCTACGCTTATATTACCTTTCAGTTGATGCGAATTTTCCTTCCCAGTTAGAGGCGCTATGCACATTCACGTTTTGGGTATTTGCGGCACCTTCATGGGCGGCATCGCGGTGCTGGCGCGCGAGATGGGGTATACCGTGAGCGGTTCCGATGCCAATGTCTATCCGCCCATGAGCACCCAGTTGGAACAGGCGGGAATTCAACTCGGCCAGGGCTACGACCCCGCCCACCTCGAGCCCGCGCCTGACCTGGTGGTGATCGGAAATGCCCTGTCGCGGGGTAATGCCGCCGTCGAGTACGTGTTGAACCGCGGCCTGCCCTACACCTCCGGCCCGGCCTTCCTGGCCGATTATGTGCTGAAGGAACGCTGGGTGCTGGCGGTGGCGGGCACTCACGGCAAGACCACCACCTCCAGCATGCTGGCTTGGATACTGGAATACGCCGGACTGAAGCCCGGCTTTCTCATCGGCGGTGTTCCCGGCAATTTCGACATCTCGGCGCGCCTCGGCGACGCGCCGTTCTTCGTGGTGGAGGCCGACGAATACGACACCGCCTTCTTCGACAAGCGCTCGAAATTCGTGCATTACCGGCCGCGCACCCTGATCCTCAACAACCTGGAATTCGACCACGCCGACATCTTTCCCGACCTCGCCGCCATCCAGTGCCAGTTTCATCACCTGGTGCGCACCGTGCCGGGCAACGGACTGATCATCGCCCCTCGCGACGACGCGGCGCTCAATGAAGTATTGGCGCAAGGCTGCTGGACGCCGCTGGAACGTTTCGCCCTGAGCGGCGACGCGGATTGGACCGCCCGCGACATCGCTCCCGACGGCGGGCGCTTCGCCGTGTACTGGAAGGACCAATTGCAGGGCGTGGTGGAGTGGTCCTTGATCGGCGTGCACAACGTTCACAATGCCGTCGCCGCCATCGTCGCCGCCCGCCACGCCGGCGTGCCCAGCGCCCACGGCATCGCCGCCCTGTCCCAGTTCCGCGGCGTGAAGCGGCGCATGGAGCAGCGCGCCATCATCAACGGCATCGCCATCTACGACGATTTCGCCCACCACCCCACCGCCATCGCCTCCACCCTGGCGGGTCTGCGTCATCGCGTCGGCACGGCGCGCATCATCGCCCTGCTCGAGCCGCGTTCCAACACCATGCGCATGGGCGTGCACCGCGAACAACTGGCCCCCAGCCTCGCCGAGGCGGACGCGGTATTCTTATATAATCCGCCTGACCTGCAGTGGGACCTGAGCGCGGTGGCCACGGCGGTAGGCGCCAAGGCCCAGGTAGCTATAAACATTGAAGATTTGCTCAAGGCCGTGAGCGCGCTTGCGCGCCCCGGCGATCACGTGTTAATCATGAGCAACGGTGCGTTCGGGGGAATCCACGACAAACTGATGGAGGCGCTGAAGAAATGAGCCGCGACGCCATCGCCCTGGCCATGACCGGTGCCTCCGGCGCCGTCTACGGCCTGCGCCTATTGGAATGCCTCATCCAGGCCGAACAACAGGTCTACCTCATGTTGTCCGCACCTGCCCAGGTGGTGATCGGCATGGAGACCGATCTGAAACTGCCGGGCCGCCCGGCGGAGATCGAAGACCGCCTCGCCTCATTGTATAAAGCACAGCCGGGACAACTCAGCGTGTTCGGCCGTGAACAATGGACCGCACCGGTGGCCAGCGGCTCCAGCGCGCCGCGCGCCATGGTGGTGTGCCCCTGCACCAGCGGCACCCTGTCGTCCATCGCCCACGGCGGCAGCGATGACCTTCTGGAGCGCGCCGCCGACGTGGTGCTCAAGGAAGGCCGCAAACTGATCCTGGTACACCGCGAGATGCCGCTGTCCGTCATCCACCTGGAAAACATGCTCAAGCTGGCGCGCATGGGCGTGACCGTCATGCCCGCCAATCCCGGCTTCTATCAACAGCCCCAATCCATCGCCGATCTGGTGGACTTTGTAGTGGCGCGCATCCTCGATCACCTGGATGTCGAACACGCCCTCGGACCGCGCTGGGGAGAATGACCATGGCAAGGATGCGCATCCCGCTTTTCCCGCTCAACAACGTGCTCTTCCCCGGGGGCGTGCTGCCGCTGCGCATCTTCGAGCCGCGCTATCTGGAAATGATCAGCACCTGCATGAAGGAAGGCACGGGTTTCGGCATCGCCCTGATCCTGAGCGGCCACGAAGTGGGCGAGGCCGCCAAGACCTACGACATCGGCAGCCATGTCCGCATTATCGACTGGACCCTGCGTGACGACGGCCTGCTGGGCATCTCGGTACAAAGCGAGGGACGCTTCCGCATTCTCTCCACGGAGACACGACCCAATCAACTGCTCTACGCCGAAGTGGAAATGCTCGAAGATCCACAGGCTCAAACCTTCCCGCAGCAATACAGCGCGGCTGTCGATCTGCTGCGTGACATCATCTCTAAAGTCGGCGGCCACTATGCGGAACTCGAGCCGCGCTATGGCGACCCGTTGTGGGTCAGCGGTCGCCTGGCTGAACTCCTGCCCATCGAGTTATTACAAAAACAACACATGTTGCAGATGGATGATCCTATGCAGCGCCTGGAGCGTTTGTGTGCGATGTGGGATTGTATGGAGAGTGATGAGGAGTAACACTATCATTGATCTCCGCAGTATTTTTGGCGGGTCTGCAATAGTTTCTCCAGGTGTGTAGATGATAGTCCAGAATAGTGAAGCTGCTCTGCTGCAAGAGTACGATAAATACTATGTAGTTTAGGTAAGTGCATAAATACATTCATGCGCGGTTTACTAAATGTAAGTGCTTTATATGAAACACCGGACGAAATATCAGCCAGCCGCACTTCTGGAGAAGTATAAAATCATTCGTGACCAGATCAGTGATAAGGAGTTTTTCTGCTCTCCGAAACACCAGAAGACGCAAGAGATTTGGTGCGCTGCTCACTTTTCGAGAGCGTACGAGCGTTACCTTGCGCCGAGTTACGTGCTAATTGATGATTCAGATATTCAGACAGAAGTCGATTTCGATTTAGAAGTCGCCAATATTGCCCATCCATTTCAAGTTACTGAAGCGATGGAGCCAGGCCGAAGACGCGGCGACGAATATAGGTATTCTTCGCCTGTCGACGCGCGTCACGACGACATTGAGAGTGGTGCTGAGCAAGGAGCTTGGTGGATTAGAGCGGCGATCGAAAAGAAACTCGATAAGCACTATGCTGGTAGTTCGGAGTTAAACCTTCTGGTATATCTCAACTTTGCAGGCCGCGATCAGAAATTCAATCATCTTAGAGCTACTTGTCAGGACGTCGCGAGACAGTTTGCTTCAGTTTGGCTCCTGAATGGCAATGCTCTTTGCTGCATTCAGCCCAACCCGAGAATTCACTCCCTTGAGAACTGGTTGGTGATCGAAGAATCTTAAATTTAAAAAAGGTGTCAGGTAAGAATTTTCGTTAATTTTATTAAACATAGTTTCCTACGCTGGTTTATCTAATGCCTGTAGTCACAATTCATGAGCGATCGAATGGATATCTTACGGCTAAATATAGCGCCATCGTCCAGTTATCTTTGCAGATTGTTCTGCTGTGGGTTCTACAGTTTTCATCGGCTTGGGCCGGCGGTGGTCCGGAGACGACGCTGGTGGTGGTCAATGCTGCATCGCCGATTTCCCTGGCCATTGCCAACGTCTATGTGCGGATGCGCGATATTCCCGAGTCCCACGTCGTGTGGTTGGACGATGTGCCGGCCGCTGATTCGATCGATATAAAGGAATTCCGCAGCCGAATCTGGAAGCCCATTCGCAGTTATATTTCCGATCACCATCTGCAGGGTCAGATCGACACTATCGCCTATTCGGGGGATTTTCCTTATCGCGTGGACTTCAAGAGCGATCTTGATGCCACTCCACTTCCTAAGAATCGCTATCTTGGCCGTTATGCGTCGCTTACCGGTCTCACATTTTTTGCGCGGCGTGTTGAACGCAAGGATTTGGGCTATCTCAGCGTGAATCGCTACTTTCGTCGCGATCTCGCTCCTCGGGACTTCCCGCCTCGAACGCTCAGCGATGTCGAATTAAGAATCATTGGGAATGCGACAAAGGGATTGAGTAAGCGGGATTATGAAGGCGCCGTCGCGTCATTGCAGTCGCTTGTAAAGGACTATCCATGGAGCGCCGCCGCCTGGTATCAGCTGGCGCGCGGTTCAGCCGCATTGGGGCGCAGCGATGATGCGATGACGGCCTTATCCAAGGCCGTCGATAGAGGTTGGCCCAATAGTCTGCAGGCCGGCAAAGATCCGCTCTTGTCGTCATTACATGCGCTGCCCGGCTTTTCCGACTTGCTAGACAAGATGCGGCTTAAAATCGGTCCCTTTCAAGCTGCCCATGGTTTTCGCAATCAATATATTTGGACAGGCATGGCAGTGCCGGTTGTCCACTCAAACGCCGAAGCTTCTCTGGACCGCTATTATCTCGCCACGGACCTGGCTTATACGGGATTGCGCGGTAACAGTCTGCCGGAAGTTCTGGACTATCTTCGAACCGCAGTTGCCAGTGACGGCCGTTTTCCCGACGGCACGGTTTATCTGATGGAAAATTCAGATGTCCGTGCCGAGACTCGGGAGGGAGCGTTCTATTCTACGGTCGCAGCATTGAAGCAACGGGGACATCGCGCGGAGATATTGACCGCCGGTAGAGAAGGTCAGAACGGCATCGTTCCACAAAACAAGCAGGACGTCATTGGCGTCGTCGCGGGGACCCGACGTTTCGATTGGGGTCGGTCACACAGTCGAATGTTGCCGGGGGCGATTGCCGAATCCCTCACCAGTTATGGCGGCGATTTCGATAATTCCGCGCAGACAAAACTGACTGAATTTTTGCGTTATGGCGCGGCGGGTTCGAGCGGCGCGGTGGCGGAGCCATACAGCATCCAGGCAAAGTTTCCAGTGCCGGCTCTGCATATTCATTATGCCGACGGCAGTTCTCTGGCCGAGGCCTTTTATGAAAGTGTCCAGGCGCCCTATCAACTGATCATTGTCGGTGAACCCCTAGCGCGCCCGTTTGCCCATTTTGCCGCCGTGAGTTTGGATGCTCCAGATGTCAGGCACGCCTGGCATGACACGGTATTGCTAAAGCCGCTTATAAAGCCTGTAAGCGGTCATCCGATTCATCACCTGGAATTGTGGGTCGATGGCCAGTATAAGGATGTAGTGGCGCCCTGGGATGCATTTCTTTGGGATACCAGGACGGTAGAGGACGGTTGCCACGATCTCCGCCTGGTTGCTGTCGAAGACTCGCCCGTCGAAACGCGCTCGTATCGGCGTATAGCTGTCGTCGTGAACAATCGCAATCATCAGGTCGAGATAAAGGATCCCGACAAGCCCGTGGCTCTAGGTGACGAGATCATGCTGTCCGGTTCGGCGGCGGATGCCCGGCGTGTTCAGATCCTTCAAGGAACGCGCGTGCTGGGCACTGCGCAAGTGGAAGCCGGGCGCTGGACAACGGTCGTTGACAGTCAATCTGTGGGTATGGGCAGGGTATCGTTATATGCCCGGGCGTCATACCAGGACGGTAGCACGGCACGCAGTTGTGGGGCGGCGGTGACTATCGAGCCGCCTCTCCACCTCCTCGCTACCGATAAGGCTGATGCCGGCTATGAAGTAGGCCTGCAGGCAGTGATGCATGACAAGGCGGACAAGGATCACGCACTGGTCATTAAAAGCCTGAACGGGCGTTTTAAGGAGTTGGGCAGAGACGAAGAGAAGGTGGTTTCCCTGCGTTTGGCTGGAGAATTCAAGGTCGGAAAATCGGGGTTCTATCAACTGGCTCTCGGCACCCGGGGACGGCTGCGGGTGAAAATAGATGGTCAGTCTAAGATGGATAATGATATTTCAGGCCAAGATGATCAGGTCTTCATAGCGCTGAATCTGGATGCCGGCTGGCATAGGATGGATATTGAGCTTGATCCCGAGGGGCGGCCATCGATTAAAGCGCGTCTCGCCGGCGAAGATGTCGCAGTCATGCTGGCGGGCGGAAGATTGCGCCATAGGATCGCGCCTTGATTCGGTTTTGTCATTTCGACCGCAGGGATTTATGCCTAAGGGGTGGAAATGCCGCGTCTCGCTGATTATATAGAGGCCGCAGTAGAAGATTTCTCGCTGACGCTCGAAATGACGAATCAATAAGAGCCTTCCTGGGGCTGAATAATTTCATAGCCGTCATTCCAGGCATAGATTAGCGAAGCTCTGGAAACCAGAGTGTTTATCTCAAAGAGGTCCTGGATTCCGGCGGACGCCGGAATGGCGAATTATTCAGCGCTTCCCTAAGAGGGCAACGCCCTTGTCTGTGCAAGCGGCGGCATCGGGCTGTCCAGACAGCTGGCCACGGTGCGCAGGAGTTCCTGGCCTATGATGGTCGCCTTGCCGTCATACATGATGCAGGCGACGCAGGCTTTGAGGATGCGCGGTTTCAGCAGGGGTTTGAGTTCCGCGAGCTTGTCGACGGCCTCGTTCATATTGTCCAGGGTCAGTTGCTCGCGGGGTATGAACTTCAGAGCCGTCGTGCCCGCCGCGGCGATGCCGGCCTTGAAGGCCTGTTCGGCGGCGGCATCGTCCGTATGTTCGGTGAGGGCCAGTAGCGACAGCAGAACTTCGGCTTCCCGCTTCACCGCCCCCAGATAACTGTATTTAGCTTTGGGCCGCTGGTGCAGACCGAAGTGTTCGTCCAGTTGCCGGATCAGGAAATGTTGCAGGATCCATTCTTTCAGGTCGACCTTTTTGTCCGCCGCGATTAATGTCCCCACCACGGCGCGGAAGCGGCGGTATTGTTCCATGGACAATGTGCGCAGCACCGGCATGGCCACGCCCACCAATGGCAGGCGCGCCGCCTCCGGCAGTTTGGGCAGATGCGGCAGTAAGTCCTTGGTGTTTTGCATCACCGCGGGGTCGGCCAGATGTGACATCAGGACCTGTTGCTTGGCCAGGATGTCGGCCTTGGTGTCGAGCAACATGCCGTAGATCACCGCCCGCGCCCCGAACGGTTCTTCGGCGGCCTGGCGCAATGGGTCGGGAATCGATGCCAGGATGTCTCGCGCCAGATCGACATGCTCCTGTTTGACATTGCCCACCAGTGCGACGGCATCATCCGGGTTTAACATGCCCGCGGCCACCGCCCCTGCCATCACTGTTATCTTTGCGGCGGTGATGTGTTCGGGCGCCGTGTCCGCGGCGATTTCCTGCACCTTGGGCTCGATGAATTTGCCGTCCCAGCGGGGTTCGATGCGTTTGATGCGCAGCGCCAGGGGGGGATGGGTGGCGAACAGGCTTTGCAGAAAACCTTTGACGCCCACCGAAAAATAGGCGTGACTGTATTGCTGCGCCGAGGGATTTTCCAGCAGCGAACCCCAGGTCGAGCCGCCGATCTTTTTCAGGGCGTCGGCGATGCCTTCGTTGTTGCGCGTGTATTGCACTGCGGTGGCGTCTGCCAGCAACTCGCGCTGGCGGCTCACTGTCGCTTTGATCCATTGCCCGAAAAAGAAACCCACATAGCCGATTGCTACCAGCCCGGCGCCCAATGCAAATAACGCGACCACGACATTGCCGCCGTTTCTATTGCGCGAGCTGCGCATTAAAGCCGTGGAGCGCAATAGGAAATAACCTGCCAGCCCGAGCAACAGGATGCCGTGCAGCACGCCCATCAGGCGGATATTCATGCGCATGTCGCCGTTGAAGATGTGGCTGAACTCGTGGGCGATCACGCCCTGCAGCTCGTCACGCTCCAGATAAGTGAGTGCGCCGCGCGTCACCGCGATCACCGCGTTGTTGGGTGAGTGACCGGCGGCAAAGGCGTTAATGCCCATATCGTTCAACAGATATACCGGGGGTGCCGGGATGCCGGAGGCGATGGCCATCTCTTCCACTATGTTTAATAGACGCCGCTGCACCGGATCGTCGGTGTTGCGCGGAATCAAGCCTCCGCCTAGCATCTCGGCCACGACGCGGCCGCCGCCGGACAGCGCCACCATCTTATAAACGCTGCCGAGAACGATCAGTATGGTGACGGCCGCGGCGACGGTGGTGAACAGGCCCCAGTCGAACTGTTGCCAGAACGCCTCAGCGGAGAAACGCCGGGCGTCGCGGTTGTAGGTGATCAGCGCCATCACCAACAGGTTGGTGAGGACGATGAGACCTGCCACTGCGAAACCGAACAGCAACAGCATCCAACTGGTTTGGCGTTTCGCCCTGGCCTGAGCCTCGAAAAAATTCATGAGCCGTCGTCAGATCAGAACGAAACCTTGGGCGCCGCCTGGATCTGCGCGTGATCCTCGAATTCCAGCAGGCTCGCGTCCGGTCCGTGGCCGAACATATTGGCGAACATCTGTGGTGGGAAGGATTGCTTGTAGGTGTTGTATTCCATTACCGCGTCGTTGAACGCCTGGCGCGCAAAGGCCACGCGGTTCTCGGTGCTGGTCAACTCTTCAGTGAGCTGCATCATGTTCTGATTGGCCTTGAGGTCCGGGTAGGCCTCCATCACCATGTTGAAGCGGCCCAAGGCTCCGCTCAGACTGCCCTCCGCCTGGCCCAGGGACTTTATCGCATCGGCATTGCCCGGGTCGGCCTGGGCGCGGTTCAGTCCGCTGGCGGCCGCATTGCGCGCCTGGACGACGGCTTCCAGCGTCTGCCGTTCATGTTTGATATAGCCCTTGGCGGTCTCGACCAGATTGGGTATCAGGTCGTAACGCCGCTTCAACTGCACCTCTATCTGGGCAAAGGCGTTCTTAAAGCGGTTCTTGAGTGTGACGAGGCGGTTATAAATCGAAACGATGTAAAATACGATGGCGGCTATCACCACCAGGCTTACTATCGACGTGGCATCCATGGCGCTCCTCCCGTTGTGTCGCGATCCGTGGGTTTATCGGCGATAGTATCAGCATTCCCGAATGAGTCGAAGCATAGATTTCGGAATAGGCATGCTCGCATAGCGCAGCATGCCCGTACTATTGCGGTACAGGATCAATTTTTCTGGCACCAGAATTTATACATGCCAATAAAGGTATTTGGATAGAACTTCTCGTATTGATCCCATAACAGGAGATTCTTCATGTCGCGGTCTTCAGGAAAATGTTCGCGATACGAGTTGGGCGTTTTAAGACTGTCGAACACGAAGCCCAGAAAATCCAATTTCAAGTCATCGAGTGACTTACCGATCTGGGATAAATTATAGCGGTGCTCGGTGGAATGAAACAGGAGGTCTCTGCACTCGCTGCTCGAATAAAAGTCATTCACGTTGCTTAGCCCGCAGATATCGGCGTCCAATTTCCGCTGCAGTATGCGCCTTCTAAAATCCCGTATATTGTTGCTGCTCGGGGCTAATCCTTCATTCCGTATGACTTCCCGCGCGGCAACGATGGATTTTCTGGCCAGCTCGCTATAAAGGCCTATCGACATCAGGCCGCCTTCGACCAGCAGATCGTTCAATACCCGCCACCCGGCCAGCGGGTCTTTCATATGATGCAGGACTCCGACACTTTCTATGATGTGAAAGCGCTTGTTGAGTTTAGCCAATTGCAGAATGTCACCCTGCATGAATTTGACATTGGTCACGCCGTAGTTGCGTGCCATGCGCATCCCATAGGCAAGACTGCTCTTGCTGATGTCAATGGCGGTAATTTCTACATTGCCGTAGGAGGCCGTTTGAATGGGATGCTTCCCCGTCCCGCACCCCGCGATCAGCATCTGAATCGGGCCATCCAGAAAGGGTGGTGGGGTAAAATCCGGAAACAGCTGCTTAACGATCAGTTTTAAATTTCTTTTTTTATCCCTGGGGACGGATAACCATCTCGGGTAGGGGTTTTCCTCGTACTGGGATTGGACCAGTCGTGAGGTTTTATCCTCGATGCAGCCTATGGTGACGATCTCCTGCTTTATCGCTTCTTCCTCCAGCGGATTGAGAATGGTCTGTTCGAGGAGAGGGCGCATGATCCTGGACCAGGATTCCTGCGGCATGCGGCTCAGGTCTTTCCTGCAGGCCAGAGAATATAAATTCTTATACATGGCGAAAACCAGCAGCCTGCGTTCCAGGTCCAGGTCTGGCGTTTGTGAGCCGGTAACGAGATGTTCTATGGAATGGCGCAGATTATTTATGATCTTTTCTTCCAGAGTATCAAAAGAAAAAATATATTCATTGTTGTAAGCCTGGTGAGCCAGGGCGCTTATTGCCTGGAGATCATCGCTCCCAAGCGTCTCGCCGGAAACGTATTTTGTCAGTAGGTCGCGGCGCAGTTTGATAAGATATTGTTCGAGAGTCGCATCGGTATTGACCGTATTTTTAAGAAACAGCAAGAACAGCCTGTCGGCGGCGATATTTGCGCCGATCATCCGCCAATCACCATCATCGGAAGATGATTGAATATCGTATTTGAGCCGCAAAAGATGTGATGTTACTCGCGACAGGAATTTGTCGTCAAAGGCATTTATCGAGAAGCATTCCTGCAGCTCTTCGTCCAACCATGGCGCATATTCTGTCGGCAGGGTGTTCTTTATGACTTTGCCGAAGGTGGCGCGGGCCGCGGACGGGTCGGAATGAAGTTTTATCGCCTCGCGATAAAAGCCTATATAGTTACGTATTTGCTCTTCTGTTTGGCAGGCATTGCCGAAATTATTGAGGGCGGTAATATTTTGCGGGTTCGATTCCAGGGCCCGTTGATAGTGGGAAAGTGCCTCATCAAGCAATCGGTAGTGAAAGAATACATTGCCAAGCACGACATGTGCCTGATCGTGATGGGGTTGAATGGCGAGAACGCGACGGCAGCAATCGCCGGCCTCATCGATATTGCCAAGTTTTCCATTGACCGTGCTGAGGTGGAGCCATGATTGGATATCCCCCGGATAAGTCCGGCATAGCTGCGTAAATAATGACTTGGCCTCTTCGAGGCGGTTATTTTGTGCCAGAAGTCTGCCTTGTTGCTTTATGACAGCGAGTTGTTCTTCGCTGGGGACAAGGTCGACGGCACGTTTATAGTTATTAACCGCCTTGTCGTACGCCCCCTGCTGCATGCGCAGATTGCCGAAATTATAAAAGGCTATAAATAAGTTTGGGTCTATTTGTATGGCTTTTTGGTAACTGGCTGCGGCTGCATCGTATTGGCCCATTACGCATAAGATATTGCCCAAGTTACAGTGCGCTACGGCGTGTGCAGGATTAATGTGCAGGGCTTTTTGATATTGTAATGCGGCTTCTGCCTGCTGGCCTTGACTGAATAAAACATTGCCTATGCCCACAATCGCGTCGAAATGATCGGGCTGCAATTCCAGCGCGCGGAGACAGCAATTAAGGGTTTCATCAATATTGCCGGATGACCAGTGGGTGTGGCTGAGCGCATACCAGGCATCGGCATCTTGCGGATTGAGGGCGTAAATCTGGGCTGACAAAGTTGATTCATCTTTGAGTAACGAATTATTCATACATAAGTGTCCGCAGTTTTGAGTCGCTATGTTCTGGGCTGCAAGATATTTTCGGGTTAAGCCAGCCAGAGTGTGTTTGCATAGAAAAATATGCCAGGAACCTTAAACATGAATTAATTTAGGGTTATCCAATTAATTCGTAAGCTTTCATAAAGCTAATCCCAATAAAAAATTGTGTTGGCGCTAAGCCTCTATATCTGCGGCGGAGATTGTCGGATGCGTCGATGCGCGGTTGCTGAGCATGCGGCTTAGTTGAATATGCTGCCTGAAGGGTAAAGCGCGCAGGGTATTTATTTAAAAACGATATGCAGCATTGCGGCGGTGTGCTTAGAGCAACACTTGGATACTGAGTCCATGCTTATCCGCGAAGCATATGAAAACAGCTGAGCAGATGCTTGGGCGCCGAATAATACTGAGCGAAGCTAGGTCCGACTTATGCGTTGGGGCCGGCGGCGGTATTGACCGGCATAGTGCTCAGCACGGTAAGAGATCAATTTTCGGGCATCAGTTCGCAACCGTGCCACCCAACTTGGGCCGGTTTGGGCAGGAGAAATGCTTAAGAATCGTGGATAAATGCCGTTAATCTTGAGGCAAACAAGGATCTTCAGGCATCGTCGGCGTCCACGCTACGGTTGCGACTATTAGAAAGTAAGTATCGTCACGCCCGTGGTCTCGAAATCAAAAAATCCGCTTTATCGGTTTGGGGTCCGGCAAAAGGTAATTCTAATCCTGGTGACGGTCCTGTTGAGCGCTCTGACCATCAGCGGTTGGCTGGCCTTGGAGCAGGAAAAAAGAGATGCAATGCAGGAGATCCACCAAAGGGGGGTGGATATTACCCGCTTTGTCTCGAAATCTCTGGCATACAGCGTGGTGGGGTACGACTATCACACCATTCAGCTATTGTTGAACCAAATTACCATGTCCGATATCGTGGCCTATGCCAAGGTGGTTAGCGGCAAGGGTAATGTCATGGCCGAATCGGGTTCGCTCGATTCGGGCGATTCTGAAAAATTGTTGATGTTTAAGCAAGACATCACGATTAACGATGAAGTCGTCGGCGTTTTGACCGCCGCCATCAGCACGGCCGGTACCCTGCAGCGCTTGGAGACGCAAAAATTCCATTTGATGGCGCGCGAGGCGTCGATTATTTTTTTGATAGCCATGGCGGAATTCCTGGCCTTGTCGGTTCTGATCATTCGCCCGGTTCGCGTCATGTCGGAGGCGCTGCGCAATGGCATGACTGATGATGGTGAAAAAATAGCTGAGCTGCCCGTCATGTCCAACGATGAGTTTGGTGATTTGGCGCGACAATTCAATATCCTTAGTGGCCGTCTCAATGAAGCGAACAGCCGTTTGCGCTCGAAAATCGAGAGCGCGGATGAACAGTTGAGGGCGACCAATAGCGAATTATTGCAGAAATCCAAAGAACTGCAGGAAATGAATAAGGAGTTCGAGAGATTATCCATTACCGATGCGCTTACGGAGTTGTTAAATCGCCGTTATTTCGAGTCGATGATCGAAGCGAAAGTGTCCGCTTCAGGGCGCTATGGTACCCCCTGCAGCCTGTTGCTGATCGATGTGGATCACTTCAAAAAAATAAACGATACCTATGGTCATTCGGCGGGCGACATGGTGTTAAAGGAAATTGCTCATCGCTTGAAGGCCGGGGTACGTGCCTCCGATACTTTGTGTCGTGTGGGAGGAGAAGAATTTATAGCATTTTGCGACAACGCCGGTCGGAATGACGCGCTTGCAATAGCTGAAAAGCTGCGCAGGACGGTAACCGAAAGAAAATTCGATGTCGGCGGTGTGGCGCTTGACGTCTCCGTGAGCGTGGGCGTCGCCACCATTCCCGATGAATATGGTACGGTTACCGCCAAGGATTTTCACCGCTGCGCCGATATCGCTTTATATCAAAGCAAAGGTGCAGGCCGCAATTGTATTACCCACTACGCTTCCTGTGCGCGAACAGGATAATTGCTAAGGTGCTCTGCGGACTCTTCGCGGCAATGTGGTCATGAATCTGCGGGCTGCGCTCATCGGCGTCCTGGCTATCATGGCGGCAATGCTGTGTACCGATGGCTATGTTTCGGCAAAAGGGCAGGAAATATATTTCGGCTCCGTTGCCATGGATATTCCGGCCATTATGCACAAGCGCCTCCAGCCCTTGACCAGATACCTCAGTGCCGGTCTCGATCGACAGGTTACGCTAAAGCTGTCGCCCAATATGAAGTCGGCCATTAAGGATGTCAGCAGCGGCGCCGTCGATTTGGCCTATCTCACCCCGGTCGCGTATATAAAAGCGCATCTGGATGGGCGCGCGCGCCTCTTGGTGAAGACCGTGACGGAGGGTAAAGGCTCATTTCAGTTGATGATCGTGGTTAAAGATGACAGCCCGATCAAGTCCGTTACCGATTTGAAGGGAAGCATCTTCGCCTTCGGGGACAAGGCGGCGTTATTGCAGCGCGCGGTGGTAGTCAATGCCGGGATTAAGCTGGAGGACTTCAAGGCTTATAAATTTATCGGTCACTATGACAATATTGTGCGCGGCGTGATCAATGGTGATTTCGACGCCGGTATTCTCAAGGATACCATGGCCTATAAATGGCAAGGTAAAGGCATTCGCATTCTCTATGCCTCGCCGGCACTGCCGCCCTATAATATCTCCGTCAGCAATGATGTCGACGAACAGACATACAAAAAGCTTAAAGATCTTTTGCTGCGTCTAAGCAGCCAGGATCCGCGGCACTTGGAAATTATTCATGCGCTTGACGTAAAATACACCGGCTTCGCCGCCGTCGAAGACGGTGAATACGACATCGTCCGGAAATTGATTAAACCGTTCGAGGCGGAATAAGCGTTTTCTCAAAGGCTGACATCCAAACAGCCCGCGTAACTCGAATCAACAGCCGTCTCCCCTGCTACCTTCGACGGCGATGCCGAATAGGGCAATAAATTTATCCATGTGATGTCTAGTTCTTCTCGGTATCACAGAGCGTGTCGCCTCCCGGGGCGGTTTCCCGAGTTGCAATGGCCGATTTTATGGTGTCGGAAGTGGTGATCGTCGACGTCAGCTGGCCTGGTACGGGACCCAGTCCTTGAAACTTTCCGCGGTCCCATTGGTCGTACGCTCTGGAAGGGAAACCCGACCTTGATCGAGGCTGAATGAATTTGTTCAGGGAAGGGAATGGTCCTAAGTGCCCACGGGGGCCTGACCCCGGCGGACGGTCGACGTTCCCCCGGGTAATGCCCATAGGAATAACAAAATAACCCGGGGCAGTAAGCGTGAAACCGAAGATGAATCACTGACGCAGGATGGTTGGGAATGGGTTGGCTCGCCGTTCAGGATGACGGGTATTGCCATTGGCGATACGCCCCCGGCACGGATACGCGGCTTGAAAATCCAAACGAGATTTTGTAATTCAGATTATCTTTTCACGGGGTAGACGATGAGCACAACAACAACACTGGAAGCACAGATCGGGCCCTCCCCGACGCAAGAGGCCTTTCAGCGCTTAAAGCAACAGATTTCACAACGCATCCTGGGCCAGGAAACCCTGATCGACCGCTTGCTGATCGCCTTGTTGGCGGACGGCCACCTCCTGGTGGAGGGTGCGCCGGGCCTGGCCAAGACCCGGGCGATCAAGGTGCTGAGCGACAGTATCGAGGCCAATTTCCATCGCGTCCAATTCACGCCCGACCTGTTGCCCGCGGATCTCACCGGCACGGATATCTTTCGCCCCCAGGACGGCTCCTTTCAATTTCAGCGCGGTCCCCTGTTTCACAATTTGATACTGGCCGACGAGATCAATCGCGCGCCGGCCAAGGTGCAGTCGGCCTTGCTGGAGGCCATGGCGGAGCGGCAGATCACCGTCGGCGCCACCACCTATCCTTTGCCCAAGCTGTTTCTGGTGATGGCGACGCAGAATCCCATCGAACAGGAGGGCACTTATCCTCTGCCCGAGGCGCAGCTCGATCGTTTCCTGCTGCATGTGAAGATCGATTACCCTCAGGCGGAGACGGAACGGCAGATCCTGCAGCTGGCGCGCCGCGAGGCGGAGTCTGTCCCGCCGGCGGCCGCGACCAAGCTTACACAGGCGACATTGTATGCGGCGCGTGATGAAGCGCTGGCCGTCTACATGTCCGATAACCTGGAGCGCTACCTCATCGAGATCGTGCTCGCCACTCGCGACCCGTCGCGCTACAGTGCCAGGCTTGGCGGCTGGGTGCAGTGGGGCGCCAGCCCTCGCGCCACCATCGCCCTCGATCGCTGCGCCCGCGTCCACGCCTGGCTCGCCGGCCGCAATTATGTGGGGCCCGAGGACATCCAGGCCATGGCCTACGATGTGCTGCGCCACCGCGTGATGCTCAGCTATGAAGCGGAGGCCGAGGGCCATACGCCGGATCACGTCATCGAGACCCTGCTGACCCTCATACCGGTGCCATGATCGATGCCTTCCGCCGCCGCAAGACGGTAGTTTCTCCCGCCCCACGGACCGCTATGCCGGCCGCCGACAGCGGCGACGGTGTAGTACGGGTCAGCGTGGCGTCCTTACTCGCCCTCCATCACGGCAGCGCCTCCCTGGCGATGCAGCCGCGCCGGGTTCGGGCGCTCACCAGCGGCAGTTATATGTCGCCGTTCAAAGGGCGCGGCATGGAGTTCGACGAAGTGCGCCCCTACATGCAGGGCGACGACGTACGCAGCATCGATTGGCGCGTCACCGCGCGCAGCGGCAAGCCCCATACCAAGCTGTTTCGCGAGGAACGGGAACGGGCGGTGCTGCTGTGGATCGATCTGAGCGCCGCCATGTTCTTTGCGACCCGCGGCGCCTTCAAGGCGGTGCGTGCCGCCCAGTCCGCCGCATTGCTGGGGTGGAGTACGTTGCATAACGGCGATCGTCTCGGCGCATTGATCTTCGACGAGCAGCATCACGATGAATTGCGTCCCAAGCGCGGCCAGCCGCCGTTCATGCATGTGCTGCGCCGCCTGGCGGCACACCCGGCTTGGCAGCGTGCTGAGCGACGCAGCGATGAGCGAGCGGCCACCGCAGCGCTGCAGCAGTCGCTGCTGCGCCTGCGTCGGGTGGCGCAACCGGGCAGCCTCATCATCCTGCTCAGCGATTTCGCCGCCTTCGACACGCCGGCCGCAGCCCAGCTGGCGCAACTCACTCGTCACAATGACGTGGTGCTCATCAGCATCCATGACCCGCTGGAGGCGGATCTGCCGCCGGCGGGTCGCTATCGGGTCAGTGACGGCCGCCGCATCCTCAGCGTGGAGAGCGGTGATCCGCAGCGGCGCGAACGCTATCGCCGTCACTTCGCCGCGCGTCAGGCCCAACTGCAAGACTTCTGTCGCGCCCACGGCGTCACGCTGCTGTCTCTCTCCACCGCCGACGAACCCTTGGCGGTGCTGCAACGCGGCTTGGGAGTACGGCGGTGAAACCGGACCTGAGTCAATTACGCGATATTCATCTGCCGGCGGCGGTGTCGTGGTGGCCGCCGGCGCCGGGGTGGTGGGGCGTGCTGGCGCTGGTGCTGATCGCCGCCGGCCTGGTCTTCGTGCTCTACGCGCGCCGCCGCCGTAATCGCTGGCGGGCTAAGGCGCTGGCGGAGTTGGCACGGTTGCACGACACGGAACCGGAGCGCTTGTTGCGCGATCTGTCGGTGTTGTTGCGCCGGGTCGCGATCAGCCGTTTTCCGCGCCACGACGTGGCGGCGCTCACCGGCGAGGCCTGGCTGGCCTTTCTCGATCGTACGCTTGGTGACGCCAAGGGGTTTCAATCGGGTGCAGGCCGGGTGCTGCTCAGCGGTCCTTATGCAGGCAACGCGGAGGTCGATACGGCGTCCTTGCTCGCCTTGTGCGAGCGCTGGATCAAACGGCTTCCCGCCAGGGGTACGGCATGATTCACTTCGAATGGCCGTGGATGTTTGTCCTGTCCCTGTTGCCGCTGCTGCCGCGTTATCTGCTGCGCCCCGCGCCCGCCGTGGAAGAGGCGGCGCTGCGCGTCCCGGCCGTCAGCCCTTTCGCTCTGGGCGGCGACAGTCGTCTCGGCATAATAAAGGGACGCCGCTGGTTGTTATGGCCGGCGCTGGCGGCGTGGCTGTTGCTGGTCAGTGCGGCGGCGCGACCGGTGTGGCTGGGCCCGCCCATCGATCTGCCGGTGAGCGGCCGCGATCTGTTGTTGGCCGTGGACCTGTCCGGGAGCATGGGCACCCAGGATTTCACTCTCCACGGCCAACAGGTGGACCGGCTCACCGCGGTCAAGGCTATCGCCGGCGATTTCATCCGGCGGCGTGTCGGCGACCGCCTCGGTCTCATCCTCTTCGGACTGCACGCCTATGTGCAATCGCCGCTCACCTTCGATCGCAAGACCGTGAACACCCTGTTGCAGGAAGCGGTCATCGGGCTCGCGGGAAAGCAGACGGCGATCGGCGACGCCATCGGCCTGGCGGTCAAGGAATTGCAGCGCCATCCCACGGGCAACAAGGTTCTGATCCTGCTTACCGACGGCGCCAATGACGCCGGTGAAGTCGATCCCATCGCCGCGGCGAAGCTGGCGGCCAAGGAAGGACTCACTATTTATACCATCGGTATCGGTGCCGACTCGGTGATGGTGCCCTCGCTGTTCGGCATGCAGCAGGTCAATCCTTCCCAGGACTTGGACGAGGGGGCCTTGCGCGCCATCGCCAAGGCCACGGGCGGGCGTTATTTCCGCGCCCGTGATACCCAGGAGTTGAACAAGATCTACGAGGTCATCGATGAATTGCAGCCGGTGGATCAGGAGAAGCAGACCTTCCGCCCGCAGCGCAGCCTGTTCTATTGGCCGCTTGCTTTAGCCCTGATGTTGGCGATGCCGCTGTTATGGTTACAGGGGAGACGCTGATGCACAGCTTTCACTTTCTGCGTCCCGCGTGGTTTCTGGCCCTGTTACCGTTGGCGGTGGTGCTTGGATTGTTGTGGCAGCGTCGCCGCGCCGCCCGCAGCTGGCAGGCGGTGGTCGATCCGCGCCTGCTGCCGCATCTGCTCATGGACGGCGGCCGGCGTCGCGGTGCGCGCGGCGTCGCCGCGATCTCCCTCTGCGGCGTGCTCGCCATTACCGCCTTGGCCGGACCGGTATGGAGCAAATTGCAGCAGCCGGTGTTCCGCCGCGAGGCGGCGCTGGTGGTGTTACTCGACCTGTCGCGTTCCATGGATGCCACCGATCTGCAGCCCAGCCGTTTGCAGATGGCCAAGTTCAAGCTGCGCGACATCCTGGCGCGACGCAAGGAGGGTGACACGGCGCTGGTGGTCTACGCCGCCGACCCCTTCGTGGTCACACCCTTGACCAATGACGTCGACACCATCGCCCGCCAGTTGTCCAGCCTGACCACCGATCTGATGCCGGCTCAGGGTTCCCGCGCCAGCCGTGCCATCGCCAAGGCGCAGGCCTTGCTGCAACAATCCGGCGCGGTACGCGGCGACGTGCTGTTGATCACCGACGGCATCGATAATGATGTGCCGGATGCATTGCACGCCGCGGTAAAGAAACTGATGGCCGCCGGTTATCGACTCTCGGTGCTGGGCGTGGGCACCGCCGACGGCGCGCCCATCCCCTTGGCGGACGGCGGCTTCTTCAAGGACGCCGCCGGCGCCATCGTGCTGCCCAAGTTGGATGAAGCCCCGCTTGCCCGTTTGGCCGCGGAGGGACACGGGATCTATCGTCACCTGGCGGCGGGCGACAGCGACACCAATGATCTGATTTCCACCTTCGACCGCGGTTGGCCGTCGCAACAAGCGCAACAGGTGGCGGGCATGAAGAGCGATCAATGGCGCGAGGCGGGACCGTGGTTGCTGCTGCCGCTGTTGCCGCTGGCGGCACTGGCCTTTCGCCGCGGCTATCTGTTGCTGTTGTGCGCGGTGGTTTTGCTGCCCATGCCGCGCAGCGCCTACGCCTTAGGCTGGCATGACCTGTGGCAGCGTCCCGATCAACGCGGCGCACAGGCACTGGCGGCGCAGCAACCGCAGCAGGCGGCCAAGCTGTTCAAGGATCCCCAGTGGCGGGCCGCCGCCCACTACCGGGCCGGCGATTACCAGGCGGTGCTCAAGGATCTCGAAAAACAACCCGGCGCCGCCGCGGCTTACAATCGCGGCAACGCCCTGGCGCACCTGGGCAAGTATCAACAGGCCTTGAATGCCTATGAAGAAGCCTTAAAAAGCGATCCCGACTTCAAGGACGCCGCCTACAATCGCGACCTGGTGAAAAAATGGTTGCAGCCGCCGCAAAGTAAAAATAACTCCGCCGGCAAGGATCAACAACAGCAGGGACAAAAGCGGCCAGGCGGCACACCAGCCGGGAAACAAGCAGGCCAACAGCAGGCGGGGACCAAGGGCAAGCAGGCGCAAGCTCAGGGGCAGCAGGCGAAGGGCGCGCAGGGCAAGGATCAAGCCGCGAACCCGGCACAGTCCCGCAAGGGCGGTAACAAACCCGATTCTTCCGCCGCGCAGCAGCAGACCGGCAAGCAGTCAACCGGACAACACAACGGTGTGACCGGTAAGGACGCGCAAGACGCTCAACAGAATCAGACAGGCGCTCGGGACAAGCAGACCGCCCTGAACGACACGCCGGCCCAGGCGGACCGTGATGAATCTCGGCAATCGCCCACCGAGTCCCAACAGGCCACCGCCCAGTGGCTGCGGCGCATCCCCGACGACCCGGGCGGCCTGTGGCGCCGCAAGTTCCAGTATCAATACAAACGCGAATATCAATCGCAGCAAGGCGAGGCGAAACCATGGTGATGAACAAGCTGATGCGAGCCGCGGGCTTGGTGATCGTGATGTTATGCGCATGGGGTCCGCTGCCGGCATGGGCCGCGCTTCAGGCCTATGTGGATCGCAACCCGGTGGCGGAGGATGAATCCTTTACCCTGACGCTGGAGAGCAGCAGCGATGTGGACAGTAGTCCCGACTTGTCGCCCTTGCGCCGGGATTTCGATGTGGAAGGGCAGAGTAAGAGCAGCAGTCTTAGCATCATTAACGGTTCGGTCAGCCGCAAGACCCAGTGGCAGATCAGCCTGATGGCGAAACACAGCGGCCAATTGCAGATTCCGGCCATCAGTGTCGGCAGCGAACAGACCCAGGCCCTGACCGTGACCGTCACGCCGGCGAGTCAGGCCCAGGCCGCGCCGGGGGGCGGCGATCTGTTTCTGGAGGTGAAGGTCTCGCCGCGCAGCGCCTATGTGCAGCAGCAGGTGATCTATACCGTGCGCCTGTATCGCGCGGTGAATCTGGCCAACGGTTCCACCCTGTCCGAACCGACGCTGCCCGGCGGCGACGCCGTGGTGGAGAAGCTGGGCAAGGATAAGGATTTTGAAACCCTGCGCAACGGCATGCGCTATGAGGTCATCGAGCGCAGCTACGCCATCTATCCGCAGAAGAGCGGAAGTCTCGACATCGCGCCGCTGGTCTTCGACGGCGATATCGTTCAGAACGGCGGTGGCGGCGGTTTGTTCGGCTTCGATCCCTTCAATCAAAGTACCCGCCACAAGCGTCTGCGCTCCCAGGCCGAACATATAGACGTCAAACCCATACCCGCCGCCTTTCACGGCAGTCAATGGTTGCCGGCGCGCAGCCTGGAGCTGGACGAGAACTGGTCGCCGGACCCGCCTAAATTCACGGTCGGCCAGGCGGCGACCCGTACCATCGCCGTCATGGCCGACGGGCTCACCGCCTCGCAATTACCGGCGCTGGACGGCGGAGCCATCAGCGGTCTCAAACAGTATCCGGATCAACCGACATTGAAAGATACCCAGGACAGTGCGGGCGTGACCGGCTTGCGCACCGAGAAGGTCGCCTATATTCCCACCCAAGCGGGCAGCGTTACCTTGCCGGCTATCAAGATCGCGTGGTGGAACACCACCACCGATAAAATGGAAGTGACGAGCTTGCCTGCCCGCACGTTCACCGTGCTGCCCGCAGCGGCGGGCAGCAACGCGACTCCGCCGCCCGTGCCTAAGGTGAACACCCCGGCTCCGGTGCAACAACCGCCACCAGCCGTTACGACGCCGGCATCGCCGCCCCAGTCGTTGCCGCCGCCGCACACCGTCTCCGGTTCCTGGCCCTGGATTGCCTTGGCGCTGGGCTTCGGCTGGCTGACGACGGTGCTTGTCTGGTGGTGGCGGGCGCGGCGGCATCGCGCCGTGCCTGCAGTGGCTACAAAGTCCGCGGAACAGGATTCACTACGGCATTTGGAAAAGGAGCTGCAGGCAAGCTGTCTCGCCAACGACGCCGCCCGGACCAAGGGCGCGATGCTCGCTTGGGCGCGGCGCCGCTGGTCCGAGCATCCACCCATCAGCCTCACCGCAGTGGCGCGGCGTTGCCCCGGTCCTTTGTCCGCGGCCTTGATAGAATTGGATGGTGCACTCTATGCGCAAACGGCGGCAGCGTGGCAGGGGCAAGGTTTGTGGCAACAATTCGTCGCGCATAAAGCCGAGAGAGAGCATAAGGACAAGGACCAAGACGTCGATCTTGAACCGCTTTATCGCAGCCGGTGATCGGACGGAACATGGCGCGAAGAACAGATTCCGTACCGGGCGTTGCAGAGCGATAGTTGCGGCTTGCAAAGGGTCGCCAACACCATCAATAGCGCGACCCATAGCGCGCCCACGCTCAGGATCAATACCGCTGCCGCGGCGCAATCCTTGACCATCTTGATGCGCGGATGCTGTTCCGGATGCAGGTGGTCGGCCAAATGCTCCAAGGCGGTATTGATGAGCTCTGCGGCGATGACCAGGCTCACCATGACGCCGCATAAGGCCCACCATAGCAGTGCCGGTCTCAGGATCAATAACACCACCAGCAAGGGTACGGTCAGCCAGACGTGGCTGCGCAGGCTTGCCTCGCTGCGCCAGGCGCTGCGTATTCCCGACCAGGCGAAGTTCAAGCGATCAATAAAGGCGCGATTTTTCACCTCAGGGATTCTCCGCTGCGACCTTGTCGCGCATCAACACCACTGTACCATTCCATGGCATATCGGGTTCGGCAGGACGGTGCACGATTTTCCAGTCCATCCCGCTCAGTGTAGTCTGCAGCAGGCGCAATGGTGTATCAAAATCGGTGCCGGTGACGGGTACGGTCAGCCACGGTATGTGGGTGCTGACATGCACCAGGGTGACGGTACCGACCCATAGTTTGTTCTCCGGTTCGTGCAATACATAATTCGCCGACCACAGGCGCAGCACCGCCGCTTGTTGCGGATTAGCTGTAGTGTGCGTCAGCCGCAAGACGTCGAAACGGCCGTCATGAGCCTGGGGCAGCAGCGGCAAATCATGCAAGGGCGGCGCCGGGCGCAGCCATTGCAGAATGTTGCGGCCGGTAAGCGGCGCTGGGTTCTGCCAGCCGTTTGCCGTCAGTTGCGTTCTTAATAGCGTCAACGAACCGCTCCACTGCACGCTGAGAGGTTGTTTGCCACGGTCTTCGAGGTCGATGCGATATGGCGGCAGGTCCTGCCATGCCGAGTTCCACCAAGCCGTTGTGGCGAGAGGGACAATGGAACGATGCGGGCCGAGGCGCGTTACGTCATGCTCATAGTGCAGGCTGGTTTGTACGGCGGTGGCGCTCAGCAGTGTGATGATGGCGACCGCCGTTAAACCGCGTGGCGCCACCGGCACGGCGGCATGCAGGCGGTAGGCGGCACCCAGGATGATGAGCCACAGTAATGCCAGCAATGCGCCGGCCGCCACTTGCGAGAGCCATACCGCCCCCAGATATAACTGCGAGAGCATGATGGCCGCCATGAGCATGCCTACGGTGACGTAAGGTATCCAGCGGCGCACACCGTGCAGACCCTGGGTCACCATCACCGCGAGCAATCCGTAGAGCACGGTGCTCATCACCACCGGGCCGCTGGCCCAGGTGGCGCCGAGATTGTCCAATGGGGCATCGCGACTCCAATCCAGGGCGATGGTGAGTATGAAGGCAAAGGCGGCGGCGCTGGCGCAGTGGATGACCGCCAGCCACACCCGCTTCCAGGCCAGCCATGCAATGACAACAATGGTGATACTGAGCAATACCGTGCCGCTGCCCAGCTCGGTGAAGAAGACCATCAGGCGATCCGCCCAGGGGACGCGCAGTCCCTGCAGTAAGTGAAAGACGGCTTTGTTATCCAGGGTCAGGGTAGGACCGAACAGCGCATGACCGACGGTGACCAGTGACAAGGCGATGCCGATCAGCAGGGTGCCGAGGATGACCAGGCCGCGTACTTCCGATTGTTGCGGATCCAGCACCGAGGTGACGACGGGGCCGGCGTAACGATGGGCGGCCCCCCAATTGAGCAAGCGTTCCAGGATTTGGGTGCCGCGAGGTTGGAGAAACAGATAGATGCGATAGACCAGCCAGGCGGAGAACCACAGGATCACTAATACCACCAGTGCCAATACCGTGAGCCGTGAGGCGATTTCCGAAGCCAGCCCCAGGGAGGCGCCGAACACCACGCCGGGGAGGGTGTAGGCGGGTGCCCAGGCGATGGCCGACAGCACGTTGACCATGATGAAGCGGTAAGGGGGCATGCCCAACATCCCGGCCACGGTGGGAATGATCGGCCGTACCGGTCCGACGAAGCGCCCGAATAACACGCTCTTGCCGCCGTGACGCTGAAAAAATTGTTCACCGCGGGTCATCAAGCCGGGATAACGGCGGATCGGCCATATGTCCCGTAGCCGGTCTTGATAATGGTGTCCCAACCAGTAGCTGAGACTGTCGCCGGCCACGGCGCCGGCAGCGGCCCACGCCAGGGTGACCCACAGATTGAGCGCGCCTATGGCTACCAGGGTGCCGATGCCGAACATCATGGCTACACCGGGCACGAACAGACCGACCACCACCAAAGACTCACTGAAGGAGATGATAAACACCGCCAAGCCCGCCCAGGTGGGGTGAGCGATGATCCAGTTGAGAAAGGGTTGAAAGGTGGTGAGATCCATATGGCCCGAATCAAGTAGCTATATTTAGTGCGGTGCCGTGTCGGTAAGCAGGCGAACCAGGCTTATCCCATTTTTTTGATACAGCACTTCCACCTTGCCAAGTTGCGATAAATAAATGGACTTAGTCAATACCACGTCACCGGGCCGGGGATCGCGCTTTTCCACCAGGCGCTTGCTGTAGACATCGAAGCTGGGGGTATTGAGGCGCCACATGACAACGCTATAGTCGTGCTGCTTGGCGAACAATGCCGCTTCCTTGATGGGGACCTGCTGCAAGGCGCCGACCACCGGCATGACGAAGGCGGAGAAACCCAGCACCGTCAGCAGTCCGCTGGCAAACAGTTTGGATAGCTTGGGGAGGCGGGCATCGATCATGAAAAATACGCTTATGACGGCGGCGACCAGGAAGAAGCAGCGATATCCCCAGGTGAAATACTCGGTGTAGTGCGTCAGCATGTCGCGGACATAGGCGTCGCGGAGGGTGGGTAGCGCGAAACCGATCACTTCCGGCAATGACAACAGGGCCAGGAACAGCAGTAAGGGCGGTAATAGCAGCCATCCCCTTCCCGGCAAGGGTTCGCTGGATAAGGCCATGAGGATGAATAGACCGGCGTAACCGTAGACGATGTAGTGGGGTAATTTGGTGCCCGAAAGGGAAAAGAATATAAAGACGAACCCAAACCACAGCAGCGCATAACGACCGAGGTCGTCGCGCCACAGGCCTTTGACCCGAGATAAGGTGGTGAACAGCACGCTGGTATAGGGCAACACGCCGAGTAACACCACTGGGAAATAGTACAACACATTGCCGCTATGGCCTTCCATGGCATCCTGGAAACGGTCGATGTTGTGTTTCAGAAAAAAGCCGTCGATAAAGGCCTCGCCCTGGTGTAGATACTGGGCGATGTACCACGGCAGTGCGACGGCGAGAAAGATCGCGATGCCGATGGGATTGAAGGCGCTGCTCAGCCAGGCGCGCAACTCCTTTTTGCTGAGATAGAACATGAAAGTGGTGGCTGCGGGAATCACCACCGCCACCGGCCCTTTGGTGAGAAAACCCAGACCCATCAGCAAAAAACTGGCGTACAGCCAGGACCGGCGGCGGGTGTGATGAAACAGATAGGCCGTGAGCATGGCGGTGGTGATGAATAAATTGAGCACCGCGTCCGCGGTGGCGGCCTTGGCGATGATAGGGATCTCCAGGGAAGTCGCCATGGCGATGGCGGCGAACAGGGCGATGCGTTCTGTTTTCAAGGTGCGCAGGAAGGCATAGACGGCCGCCACCCACAGGCTTGCCGCCAGCGCTGAGGGTAGCCGCAGGGCGAATTCGCTGAATCCGAATAGGGTAACGCTCGCCGCCTGCAGCCAGTGGATGAACACCGGTTTGTCGAAACGCGGCACACCGTTGAGATAGGGCGAGATGAAGTCGCTGCGCAGCAACATTTCGCGGGTCGCCTCGCTGAAGGCGCCCTCGTCGAGGTCGAATAGCGGGATGGCGTGGAGGTTATAGAAAAACCCCACGACAATCGCCAGGAGTAGCGTTGCGCGCAGCCAGAGATGGGATTGCATCATTATTTTATAGCAGCCAATTATTCCTCAGCCGCAACGCGTTGCGGGGGCCGTCGGGTTGGGCATACGGGTTCGTATACAGGTCGCCGCGGACATTATAACAGGCTGAGTAAAAGGTGCTTTTGACCGATGCCGCTCCCGTCCGGCTGACCGCCGCGACCGGTATTGCCTCCCCGCCGCTCTGCTGTGTTATGCTCATTTCGTCTATGGGGTTAATCACTGTAGGAATGGAAGGTGATCCATGTCTATGGACGATGTGGTCGAGTTGCCGGCCGATGAATCGGCCCGGTTGGCCAAATTGGCGACGCGGGAAACATCCCGTCGGTCCCATCAGTAACATCC
Organism: uncultured Gammaproteobacteria bacterium; assembly: GCA_963810615.1. GTDB lineage: Bacteria > Pseudomonadota > Gammaproteobacteria > DRLM01 > DRLM01 > JARRQJ01. The sequence continues at coordinate 150,218 of CAWEOA010000008.1, forward strand.
GTTTTTCCAAACTTACGATTACGAAGCGACTACCATCCATGTCTGAACATGCGGTCAAGGACATTCACGCTGAAAACAAGATGTTGCGGCGGCGCCTGGAGGATTATCTAGCGCAGGCACACAAGAACGAATCCAAGATGCGGCGCTTTCAGTCCCATGCCCTGCGTCTCATCGGTCTCAATTCTTTATTTGAACTGATCCAGGATATCCTTTATCCCAATCCATCGGTGTTCAATTGGGATGTGGTGACCTTGCTGTTGCTCGACCCCGAGTACGAGGTGCGACGGATATTAATGGAAGAAGGCATAGAATTGCGCGACCATGCCGGCTTGCTGTTCGCCAGCCACGACGATGATCTCGATGGATTGTTTCCCACTTCATTATTTCCCTTATTGGGGCCCTACAAGGCCAGGCAACACAGTCTGTTGTTCGCCTCTACGCGTCGCTCCCCTAACAGCGTTGCGCTATTGCCCCTGGTGCGACACGGCCGTTTGATCGGCAGCCTCAACATCGGCAGCTACAACGCCGAGCGTTTCGTCAAAGGCGTCAGCACCGATTTCCTCGAGTATCTGGCCGCGGTCGTGGCGATTTGCATCGAAAACGCCTCAAACCTGGAGCGCCTCAAGCGGCAAGGCTTGACCGATACCCTGACCGCAATCAACAATCGCCGCTTTTTCGATCAACGTCTCAATGAAGAGTTGGAACGCGCCGTTCGTGAAGGCATTCAGCTTACCTGCCTGTTATTGGACGTGGACTTTTTTAAGAGGGTGAATGATAGCTATGGGCATCAGGTCGGCGATCATGTGCTGCGTGAAGTGGCCGCCCTGATTCGGGCACAGTTGCGTGGCAGTGATGTGTTGTCACGCTACGGTGGAGAAGAATTCGCCGCGCTGTTGTCGCGCAGCGGAACGGCCGAAGCGTGCGAAGTGGCCGAACGTATTCGTCACGGTGTCGCGTCACATTCTTTCGCCACATTCGAAGGACAGCCCTTCCGCGTAACGATATCGATAGGCGTGGCGACCTACAATCCGCAGACGTATAGCGGGATGGGTAAATTGCCCGGGGAAATATTGGTGGGGCATGCTGACCGGGCCTTGTATGCGGCCAAGTCCGGGGGCCGCGACAAAGTTATCAGCGTCGGCGAGATCATCGCCGATTAACGGCGGTGGCTATGTGCCGTCGGCGGAGGGGAAACGCAAAAAAGTGTGCGTTGCGCGTCAATTCGCGCCGAAGGGGTCAATGAATTCCCGCAATGCCATAAACAACATGGAGCTGTTTTTCATGTCCAGCGGATTGAAGCGAACACCCATCCGATAGCGGTGCTGCTGCGAGTCGTTGAAGGCTTGTTCCTCGAGGGATTGACACCATACCACGGTCCCTTGTACACGGACTTGGTAATCATCCTGATCGAAACCCAAAACGATGGTGCTGGCGGGTGTGAGTGCAACGGGTAATTGGATGCCGGCGCCGGAAACCGAGACATCATTTACTTTGTTGAAGGGATAGCGCGTTCCATTCGATTCGATAAAGAAAATGGCTTCTTCATCGGGCGTAACGAGGGGCTTGCGTTCATTCTCCCGGCTTTCGCGTAGCATAACGGCCTCCTGTTAAAACGGGGCGGATCTTTCATACTACCAAGTGACAGGCTTGCCTGCGTTGCGACGAACTTGGCGGCCCGGTCAAGACCCGCCAAGTGCGGGTGATTATATGTCATAATCCTGGATGTTCCTATTCTTTATCCGCGCCAATCCGTATAAACCAATTCGATGATTTCTAGGAAAAGGCCTGTTGCGGCGGCAGATCAAGCGGGCCGCGGAGAGCCATGGTCGTGCTGCCGGTCGGAGAGACGCCCCACTGCGATTGGGCGAGCCAGCTGGTAATGTCGGCGGCGGGCAAGGGGCGGCTCAAGTAGTAGCCTTGAACCTGGTCGCAGCCGAGTCCCTTAAGTCGTTCTAGTGTTTCTATATTCTCCACGCCCTCCGCCACCACCTGACAATCCAGATTATGGCCGAGATCGATGGTGGATTGTACGATTACGGCATCATCCGGGTCATTGATCATGTTCATGACGAAGGAGCAATCCACCTTGATTTGCGAAACCGGCAGCTTTTTTAGATAGACGAGGGATGAATACCCGGTTCCGAAATCATCGATGGAAAGGTGAATGCCCATGTCATGGAGCCGCACCAATATTTTCAAGGCCCGTTCCGGGTCGTACATGATGGCATTCTCGGTGATTTCCAAGGTAAGGCTGCCGGCCGGGACCGCCCATTTGGCGAGTAATCCGCCGAGCTTGACCGGCAGCCCGGGATCATGAAGGTTGCGCGGCGAAAGATTGACCGCCACGTTCAGCATATAGCCCATCTGTCGCCAGACGTGGCATTGATACAGCGCTTCATCCATTACCCAGTAGGTCAGATTGCGGATTAAGTCGCTCTGTTCGGCAAGTTGAATGAACTCACCGGGTGATATCAAACCGTGTTCGGGGTGTTTCCAGCGCAACAGTGCCTCCATGCCCAGGGTGCGATTCAGAGTTAAATCCACTTTGGGTTGATAGTGGAGGAGAAGCTGTTGATTCTCTATGGCGCTGCGCAATTCGCCCAATAAGGCCAGCCGCCGCTTGTTGTAAGGATCGAGGTTGGGGGAATACACGGTCAATCCCATGCCGCGGCGTTTAGAATGATACATGGCGACTTCGGCGCGGCGGAAGAATTCGTGTGCGGTGACGGGGTGCTCGGGATAGGAGGCAATGCCGATACTGGAATGAATGTCTATCTCGATTTTGTCCAGGATGATCGGTGTTTCCAACATGCTTTGAATTTGCCGCGCTATCATGACGGCATCGTGTCCGTCATCGCGTGACAAGATTGCGAATTCATCGCCGCCCAGTCGGCTGCGGAGTTCCGCATCAGGGCTTGCTTCTATTATGCGAGAGGCGATTTTCTGTAACAGCTCGTCACCGAAGCGGTGGCCGAGTGTGTCGTTAACTTCCTTGAATCTATCCAAATCCAGAATTAAGAGTGACCATGCGCTACCATTGCCCTCGGTTTCCTCGAGGATGTTCGTCAGGCGTTCATGAAAGCGCTCCCGATTCAGCATGCCGGTGAGGGCGTCATACCGAGTCCGGTAAGACAGCTCTTTCCGCTGTCGACTAAGCTGTTTGATCATGGCATAGGACAGCGCCAGGGCTATCCAGATGGCAATGCCAATCACGATCAATGCATCGGCTGCAAATTGTGTGGCGGACGCGTTTACGGCTGCAATCTTGTAGTTGACGACGATGGCCGAAAGGATGGAACCCATTACGATCGCTATGAGAGTAAACAACGCTCGTTTGCCCACAGACGAACGCGGTTTAGCGTTTGGGTCGGTTGTTACTGTGGTCGACATTTGGACTTTCTGGATGACTTCCGGCGTGTTAACTCTATCGGCCATAGTTATGGCGGCTGAAGCCGATGGATTTTCAACCGCCGTAACTTCGGGAAACGTCATGAGCGTCAATCGCAGTGAGGCCCTAAGATATGGCCACTATTAATAAAATTAACCAAAATGCCGATAACGGCGGGATGCGGGAGTACAATGGAAGAGGGTGGTTTAATGAGGAATTGGCGCCAGGGAATACAGGGCTGAAATGTGCGATGAGCGATATCGAGATGGCTAAGGAGGCGCGACGTGGGCTTGAAAAACTGGCTGGTTAAAAAGTTTACCGAGTGGCTGGTGCAGGAGCGCGACCGGCCGGCGATGCCCTTATGTGATTTCGCGCACCTGGCGGTGGAGATTCGCCCCGGCGATGTGCTGTTGGTGGAAGGTCGAAGCCGCGTCAGTGACATTATCAAAACCATTACCCAGACCATATGGACCCATTCCGCCCTTTACATCGGGCGCTTGCAGGACATCGATGATCCGGGATTGCGCACCTTGATCGAAAAATTCTACCAGGGTGACCCTAGCGAACAGTTGCTTATCGAGGCATTGCTGGGCGAGGGTACGCTGATCAAGCCCTTGTCGAAATACCGCGGTGAACATTTGCGCATATGTCGTCCCAAGAGCTTGTCGCAGCAGGATGCCCGGCACATCATCGGCTTTGCCGCCCATCACCTGGGTACCGAATACGATTTTCGTCAGATGGTGGACCTGGCGCGTTTCATGTATCCCTATCCCATCGTGCCGCGCCGTTGGCGTTCTACCTTATTTGAATACCACGCCGGCGTATCCACCCGCACCGTGTGTTCCTCCATGATCGCCGCCGCCTTTGCCAGCGTGAATTATCCCGTCATGCCGCTGGTGCATCGCGGTGAGGACGGCAAGCTGCAGCTCTATAATCGCAATCCCCGCCTGTATACGCCGCGCGATTTTGACGATTCTCCCTACTTCGACATCATCAAATATCCCATTCTGGGCTTGGATGATCTTGCCCTCTACCGGCAACTGCCGTGGAACAAGGACGGCGTGGTGTGCAATGACGCCAACGATTGCTTCATTCCCGATCCTATGCAACCCTCCGTCAAGGTGCCGGTGGCATTGGGTAATGAGCGCATCGAGCCCAGGCTGAACGAACCCCTCGACAAAGGTTCAAATAGCCTGTCGGAGATGGTGGGTTTGGATAAAGACCCCGTGTTTTGGTTAGGGAAGAAAGAAGGACCTTCATGACGGCAGGGATTTGGGTGTTGTCAGGCTTGTTCACGCTCGCGCTCTTAGTCTATTGGCGCCTATCATTGCGTATCAGTGCCGCGATCGTGTTGGTGCTGACGCTTATGGCTACGGTATTTTTACATTTACCCGTGTTATTGCTGATAGCGGCGTGGTTGGTGAGTGTGGTGATGATCGCGCTCACCTTTACCGCCTTGCGTCGCTCCATGATCAGTGATCGGATCCTGCCTCTGCTACGCCGCGCCATGCCCGCCATGTCGCAAACCGAGTACGAGGCCTTGGAAGCCGGTACCGTGTGGTGGGACGGCGAACTGTTCAGCGGCCGTCCCGCGTGGCGCAAATTACTGGAGACTCCGCCGCCCCGCTTGACGGTGGAAGAGCAGGCATTTATAGACGGCCCGGTGGAAGAGCTTTGCCGGATGCTCGATGACTGGCGCATTACCCAGGAGGATTTCGATCTGCCGCCGCAAGTGTGGGAGTTCATCAAGCACAAAGGCTTCTTCGGCATGATCATTCCCACCAGTTACGGCGGCCTGGGTTTCTCGGCCTTGGCCCATTCCGCGGTCGTGATGAAAATCGCCACGCGTAGTATCACTGCGGCTGTGACGGTGATGGTGCCCAACTCCTTGGGACCCGCCGAGTTGTTGTTGCATTACGGTACCGAGGGACAAAAGAATTACTATCTCGGCCGCCTGGCGCGGGGCGAGGAAATACCGTGCTTCGCCCTCACCGGGCCGGAGGCGGGCTCCGATGCCAGTTCCATCCCCGACACCGGTATCGTCTGTCGCGGTGAATTCGCCGGCAAGGAGACCCTGGGAATCCGCCTCAATTGGGAGAAGCGGTATATCACCTTGGGGCCGGTGGCGACGGTGCTGGGATTGGCCTTCAAACTTTACGATCCGGATCGTCTGCTGGGTAAGCGTCAGGAATTGGGGATCACCTGCGCCCTCATTCCCACCGATACGCCCGGCATCGAGATCGGTAACCGCCATTTCCCGCTGAACATCGCCTTTCAAAACGGTCCGAATCGCGGCCGCGACGTGTTCATTCCCATGGAGTGGATCATCGGCGGTGTCGAGCGCATCGGTCAAGGTTGGCGCATGTTGATGGAGAGCCTGGCGGCGGGACGTTCCATTTCCCTGCCGGCCTTGAGTACCGGCGCCGGCAAATTGGTGTGCCGCGCCACCGGCGGCTATGCCCGCATCCGTAAGCAATTCAAGACGCCCATCGGGCACTTCGAAGGCGTGGAGGAAGTCCTGGCGCGCATGGCAGCCTCTACTTATATGATGGATGCGGCACGCATCATGACCGCCGGTGCCGTGGACAGCGGCGAAAAGCCCTCGGTTATTTCGGCGATCGTGAAATATCAGCTGACAGAGCGCATGCGGCGCATCGTTAACGATGCCATGGATGTGCAGGGGGGTGCCGGTATCTGCATGGGGCCGCGCAATTTACTGGGCAGGGCCTATCAGGCCATCCCCATCAGCATTACGGTGGAAGGTGCCAACATCCTCACGCGCAGCTTGATCATCTTCGGCCAGGGCGCGGTGCGTTGTCATCCTTATGTGTTGAAAGAGATGCAGGCGCTGACGGAGAAAAATCACTACGCCGCATCACGGGATTTCGACGCGGCGCTGTTCGGACATATCGGCTTTACCCTGAGTAATGGCGTGCGCGCCTTTTGGTTGGGTCTCAGCGGCGCGCGCTTGGCGATGGTGCCGGTCCGCGGTGCCTCGCGCCGTTATTTTCAACGGCTCACCCGCATGAGCGCGGCCTTTGCCTTGGCCGCGGACCTCGCCATGCTGGTGTTGGGCGGCAGCTTGAAGCGCAAGGAAAAACTCTCCGGGCGCTTCGCCGATGTGTTGAGTCAATTGTATCTGGCGTCGGCGGTTTTGAAACATTACCGGGATCAAGGCAGCCCCGAGTCTGATTGGCCTTTGGTGCAATGGGCCTGTGAGGATGCATTGCATGCCACTCAGGAAGGGCTGGACGGATTGTTAAAAAACTTCCCGCTACGCTGGCTGGCATTCATAGTGCGTGCGTTGATATTCCCGCTCGGCAAGACCTATTCGCCGCCCGGCGATCACGTCGGCCACCTGGCGGCCAAGCTGCTGCTGTCGCCTTCCGATGCGCGGGACCGCCTAACTGCGGGCATGTTCCTACCCCAAGGAGATGATGAATCCCTGGGTCGCATTGAAGCTGCCCTGGCACAGATCGAGCGTGCCGATGCGGTGGAAAAGGTGTTGAGCAACAGTATCAAGAGCGGGCTGTTGCCCAAGGCGCCCATCGCCTCGCTGATCGACCTGGCGGTGGAACGGGATATCATCGACCGGCATGACGCCGAACAACTCCGCGCCGCCGAGGCGCTGCGGCGCGAAGTGATCAGCGTGGATGATTTTCCTAAAGAGTATTTACAGCAGCCATTACGCAGCGGTGCTTAACAGGTATGGACCCCGCTGTCAGGAGGCGATGACATGTCAGACAAGCAAGCGAGATATAAAGGGCGTCCGGTCTATGTGGTGGACGGGGCGCGCACGCCGCAATTGAAGTCCAAGGGTATGCCGGGTCCGTTTACGGCATCCGATCTGGCGGTGGGCGTGGGCCGGCCGCTGTTGCTGCGCCAGCCCTTCGAACCCGATGCCTTCGACGAAGTGATACTCGGCTGTGTCATGCCCGGTCCCGATGAGGCCAATATCGCCCGGCTGGTGGCCCTGCGCCTGGGCTGCGGTCAGCGCATCCCGGCGTGGACGGTACAGCGTAATTGCGCCTCCGGCATGCAGGCCCTGGATTCGGCCTTTCACGATATCGCCGACGGTCGCGCCGATCTGGTGCTGGCGGGCGGTACCGAGGCCATGAGCCGTGCGCCGGTGTTGTTCGGCGAGGCCATGGTGGCGTGGTTGGCGCAATGGAGTGCGGCGCGTGACATGGGGTCGCGGATGAAGGCCTTGACCAAACTGCGGTTGGCCCACTTGGCGCCGGTCATCGGTCTGTTGCGCGGTCTCACCGATCCCTTGGTGGGACTGAACATGGGTCAGACCGCGGAGAATCTCGCTTACCGCTTTCATCTCAGCCGCGAACAATTGGATGCCTTCGCCTTGGAAAGCCACCAACGCCTCGCCTTGGCCCAGGATCAAGGTCGGCTCAACGAGATTGAGGCGCTCTATGACAGCAAAGGCAATGTCTATGCCGCCGACGACGGTCTGCGGCGCGATACCGACATGGCCCGCCTCGGGAAATTGAAGCCGGTATTCGACCGAAAATTCGGCATGGTCACCGCCGGCAACAGCGCCCAGGTTACCGACGGCGCCGCCTTGCTGATCCTCGCCAGCGAAGATGCCGTCAATCGTCATCAACTCCCGGTGCTGGGCCGCTTGCTGGACAGCCAGTGGGCGGGCGTGGATCCGGCGCAGATGGGTTTGGGGCCGGCGAATGCCATGGCGCCCCTGCTGCAGCGCGGCGGCTTTCAGGTGGATGATATCGATTATTGGGAAATCAACGAGGCCTTCGCCGCCCAGGTATTGGCGGTGCTGGCCGCGTTAAACGATGAAAGCTATTGCCGTGAAGAGCTGGGTTGGGACAGGGCGGTGGGTAAGATCGATCATTCGCGCCTCAACGTCGACGGCGGCGGCGTCAGCCTGGGTCACCCGGTGGGTGCCAGCGGCGCGCGCATCGTCCTGCATCTCTTGCATGTGTTGCAACAGCGCAAGGCCCGGCGCGGTATCGCCAGTCTGTGCATCGGCGGCGGCCAGGGCGGCGCCATGCTGGTGGAAAGAGAGGTTTAGCTTATGGCCGTACTCGGTTCATATCGGAATTGGCGTCTGGAAACGGACGCCGCCCGCATCGCCTGGTTGTATGCGGACAAGGCGGACAGCAGCACCAATGTACTTTCCCGGGAGGTCCTGGAAGAGCTGCATTTCATCATCGACCGTATCACCGCCGAACGTCCCCAAGGGCTGATCATTTTATCCGCCAAGGGTAACGGTTTTATCGCCGGGGCGGATGTCAAGGAGTTCACCGCCATACAGGATTATGAAGAGGCCTTGGAGCTGATCACGCGGGGTCAGTCTATTCTCGATCGCATCGAGAAACTGCCGTTTCCCACGGTGGCGATGATTCACGGCTTTTGCCTGGGTGGCGGCATGGAACTGGCGTTGGCCTGCCGCTACCGGATTGCGGAGGACGACCCCCGCACCCGTTTGGGTTTGCCCGAAGTACGTCTCGGCATTCATCCCGGATTCGGCGGCACGGTGCGTCTGCCGCCCTTGATCGGCGCACCGCTGGCCATGGATCTGATGTTGAGCGGTCGCAGCGTCGAGGCGCGCCGGGCGCAACGCATGGGCCTGGTGGACTTCGCGGTACCGCAGCGGCAATTGCGGCGCGCCGCCCTGGCGATATTGAAAGAACAGCCTTTGGCGCATCGGCCCGGTTTCGTGGCGCGCATGAGCAATGCCGCATTGGTGCGGCCGCTGCTGGCGGCGTTCATGCGTAGGAAGACCGTGGAAAAGGCGGCGCCCGCCCATTATCCCGCGCCTTTTGCGCTCATCGATCTGTGGGCCGAACACGGCGGTGATCGCGAGCGTATGATGCAGGAAGAGGGACGGTCGGTGGCGCGACTCCTGATCGGAGAGACGGCACAGAATCTGGTCAGGGTCTTCACGCTCCAGGAGCGTCTCAAGTCATTGGGTCGTGGCGGCGATTTCACGCCGCGGCGCGTGCATGTGATCGGGGCCGGCGTCATGGGCGGTGACATTGCGGCATGGTGCGCATTACGCGGACTGCAGGTGACGGTTCAGGATCGCAATCACGAATCCCTGGCGCGGGTGATGAAACGCGCCTATGGCTTATTCAAGAAAAAACTCAAACAACCCCGCTTGGTGCGGGCCGCCATGGATCGTTTGATTCCGGACAAGAACGGCATGGGCCTCAGGCGCGCCGATGTGGTGATCGAGGCGATCTTCGAGGATATCGAGGCCAAGCAAGGCTTGTATCGGGAGATCGAGCCCCTGATACGTTCCGATGCTTTGTTGGCCACCAATACCTCCAGTATTCCGCTTGAAACCTTGAGTGAGGCCCTGTCGCGTCCTGAGCGTTTGGTGGGTGTGCACTTCTTCAATCCGGTGGCCCAGATGCAGTTGGTAGAGGTGGTGAGCAGTCCGATTACGGCACCGGAGGTAGCCGGGCAGGCCGCCGCCTTCGTGCGTCACATCGACCGCCTGCCCTTGCCGGTCAAGGGTACACCGGGATTTTTGGTGAACCGGGTGCTGATGCCTTACCTGCTCGAAGCCGTGGCCTTGGAGTCCGAAGGGGTGCCGGCCGCGGTCATCGATCAAGCCGCCACCCAATTCGGCATGCCTATGGGCCCGATCCTGCTGGCGGATACCGTGGGTCTGGATATATGTCTTTCCGTGGCGGAGATCCTTGCTCAGCAGCTGCACGGCGTTGTGCCGGAGCGCTTGCGGGAATTGGTGGCGGCGGGTCGTTTGGGACGTAAGAGCGGCCAGGGCTTCTACAGCTACAAAGGCGGCAAGCCCGACAAGGCCAAGTTCGATAAAGAGGATAAGATCGCCCCGGAGATCACGGACCGCTTGATGTTCCGCTATTTTAACGAAGCGGTAGCCTGTCTGCGGGAAGGGGTTGTGGCGGATGCCGGCTTACTCGATGCCGGCATGATCTTCGGTACCGGTTTTGCGCCGTTTCGCGGCGGGCCGATGCATTATATCGAAATGACCGGCTTGCCCCACGGACGACAACGTCTGGAGGAACTGGAGAATATCTACGGTGAGCGCTTTCACCCTGATCCGGCTTGGATCGGAAAATAACCAAGCCCTTAGAGTCTGGACGATTTAGAAATCGGCGCGATAACCGGCGCTGATGTAGTAACCCGTGGTCTTGCTCGTGGCGCCGGGCGCATCGCGGCTGGTCCAGTCACCACCCGCTTCAAACTCCAGATTGAAATACCTGCGCAGCCTATAGTTGACGCGCACCGAGGGTGCGGTTGTCCATTGCGTGCTGTTGTCGGTGGTGAAGTGACGATGGTCGATCCGCAAGCGGGGATTGATGCGTAATGCCTGGGTGACGGGGTAACGAGTATTGAGGTTCAATGAGATGGTGTCGGAAGTGCTGTTGTTATCCATGCGCAGGCCTATTATGGCGATATCGCCGCCTTTAATCAGATCAGTGCCCATGAGCTGAACGGAGTAATTCCAATCCTCGCCACTCGCAGGTATGGCATCAATACCGCCGGACGCAGGGGTGCTCGACAAAGTGGACAGCGTCAAGTCGCCGCTAATCTGTAGCTTGTCGTTGAGAGGATGGGCGAGACTTATAGTGTAATTATGGCTGTCGGCGCTGCGATCGAGTGCCAGTTGCCGAATCTGATCCTCAGTAAAGCGCTGATTAAGTGCCGAGAGTGAACCGTCAAGTTGACCGATAAGTGCGTTGCGCGTCGTCAGGATCGGACTCTTGCGCTGGTCGATGACCACGTTCAGGGATGAGTTGTCTGGAAACAGCCAATTCCCCAATAACAGTATCATGTTCAATGTCTGATAAGAGACATCGTAATCCGCCAGGCCCAGTGCGGAATGATTGGGCTTGAAATAGCGGACTTCGCCGCCGACGGCGCGGCGATCCAGCAGACCTTCCGAGGTCTGCTGCACGGCGAAGGTGTTAAAATCCCAGGTGTTGGCATAGGTGCCGAAGTCGGCGTTAATGCCGTAGAACAGGGTTTGGGTCGAGATCCTATCGACGGTGCTGTAATCCACCGGATAACCGCTGACCAGATTGACCTTGACGAAGGGTGTGAGCTGATGGCTCAGCAGCATGCCGTCAAAACGGCCCAGCACCCCGCCGCGATTTTGTGACTGGCGACCGATGCGGCCAAGGTTCTGATGGTGGCGGTCGGCGGCATCGACATATAACGAAGTAATACTCAAGGGGCTGGAGCTGCCAAATCCGTTGTTATTGCCGTCGAGAAAATCATTGCGGTAACCGCCGGTGAAGCGAGTGCGCATCTCATAGGTCGGTTGTGTGAGTTGTGCTATGACATCCAGGTTGGAGTCCAGTGCGGATTGATTGACCGTTGTTCCGAATCCGTCAATAGTGCTGACGTCGCGGCGATAGTATTGCGAAAATCCGCCACGCACATTCCACAGCGGGACATCTTTGCGGCGTGCCTGTTTGGGGAGTTTGTCCCTGGCCGGCGCCTGGGCGGTGAGCAGTCCCGTCAGTCGCTGACGTACGCGATCGGCACCCTCGCCCTTGGGGTAGAGCTTCAGATAGGTCTCGTATTCCGCCTTGGCGTGGGCCAGCTGGCCATTACGCTCTCGGGCGAGCCCCAGGTACTCCTGGGCATCCTGCCGGTAGGCATGATCCGGGTATTCCAATATTTTTGTATACAGAGCGATCGCATGGTTGTAATCGGTCTTGGCCATAGCCTGGCGGGCCTCTTCCATCCAGGCCGCAAGGCTCTCAGCGGAGGGCATGGGGAGAGCAAGCGCGGCGCTAGCCGCAGCCGGAACCGGCGGGTTGGCAGCAACCGCGCTTTGTTGCGGCGATACGCTGCCCGGTTGCTCCAGCTCGATAACCAGGCGATATCCCTGATTGCCTGAGGGCGGCATAATATAATTTTTCGCCGTCACCTCATCTTTTACCTCCAATACCACCCGCAGATCATGCCCATGACGAATGCCGCTGCGAACAGCCTGTACCGGATTAGCGTCGGATTTTATCTTGGGAAGAGCCGAGGTCAAGCGTGTGTCGTTGATATCAATAACCACTCGCGGTGGGTTGTTCAGTGTGAATACCTTATAGCTGGGTGACTTGGTAAGGTTAATTATAAAACGGGTAGAGTGGGGGTCGGCAATAAATCGCGTCTTTTCCACCTTAACCTCAGCCATTACCTGAGACGAAATCAGCAACAATAATGGAGCCGCCATGCGTTTCATCGTGACGTCCCCGTGCGTGGCGTGTCTAAACCAATGCGCGGACTCAGTGAAGCAACGCTGTTTGCCGCGATATGGGGGCGCTGATTATATGAAAATATAAAAAATATCATGACTCGTGCGTACGTAATGATAAAAGCATGCGAGGTGATTGCTGCTAGGATGAAGCCGAAGCGTCAGGGCAGACATCGCTGGGCACGTGAAAGGCTACGCGTATGCTGCGGAAATCCGTTCCTTGCTCGACTGTAAAGCGGGTGTTGGCACTAAATTGCAAGGTAAGGTACGGGCCACCGGTCATGTCGCCTTCATACGTCACACTGTTCAGCAGAGTGGCGTCATCAACGGGCGAAAACGCTTCGCGATCCGCCAGGTCTTGTGCATCCATGGGGCCGAAGGTTACCGGCTTGAGTTGGATGCGTACTTCCTCACCTTCATTTTGAGGAAAGTGGTTGATAAAGCGTATTGGAAAGCTAAAGCTGATTCGTGCAACTTTGCAGACGCCGCCGGTGACGGTGATGTCGGATAGTATTCTTCCCCCGGTCGGCTGGGCCTTCAGCGAGATCGCCAGTAATAGTGCCAGCATTCCCGCTGCAAATCCGGTCAAAATCACTTTATTTTCAGGAATCCACAACATAGTACTTTTCATAATCAGTCCCCGAATCTTCTGGATGTTATCCGGTGGCAGCGGCTGCAGTCCTTGTTGGTGGCGACAGATCTCCCGCCATGATCGTTGGGGCGGTAGTCCCTCTCATGGCACGCGGCGCAATAGGGAACATACGCCGGGCTAGGCCAGGGGACTGTTTCGCTATTGGTGGTGTGGCATGAACTGCATGTCAACGACACGCCATGATTGCCAGGATAGTTGCTCGATGTATGCACGAAGGTAATGGTAGGCGTCCACGCCGTGGTGGTGTGACAGACATTACACTGTTGGGTAGTTATGAAGTGGCCGGCATTTTTGCCGGTGGCAGACGTGCCGTTGTGGCAAGTCGAACATGACCCCGTCACTCCCGAGTGGTCGAAGCTTGCGGGTGTCCACGCCGTGGTGCTGTGGCAGCTGCCGCAGTCTGCCGTGGTGGCGATGTGAGTAGCCGTTTTGCCAGTAGCGCTGGTGCCGTTGTGGCAAGTCGAACACGAGCCGCTCACCGCGGAATGGTCGAAATTCGCCGGTGTCCAAGCGAGGGTGCTGTGGCAGGTGCCGCATTGCGCCGTGGTAATGATATGGGTGGCGTTCTTGCCGGTGGCGGTGGTGCCGTTATGGCAGCTGTTACAAGTTCCAATCACCGCCGTGTGGTCGACGACCGCGTTGGTCCAACTGGTCGTAGTGTGACAGGCATCGCAGCTGTTGCTGCTGCTGATGTGGATGGCATTCTTGCCGGTGGCGGTGGTGCCGTTGTGGCAGCTGCTGCAGGTCCCAATGACCGCCGTGTGATCGACGACCGCATTGGTCCAACTGGTCGTAGTATGGCAGGCGTCGCAACTGTTGGTGCTGCTGATATGGGTGGTGTTCTTGCCGGTGGCGGTGGTTCCATTGTGACAGCTGGAACAGGAACCGGTGACCGCCGAGTGATCGAAGCGCGCCGGTGTCCACGCAGTGGTGGTATGGCAGCTGTCGCACTGTGCGTTGGTAATGACATGAGTGGCGTTTTTGCCGGTGGCGGTGGTGCCGTTGTGACAGCTGCTGCAGGTCCCAATGACCGCCGTGTGATCGACGACCGCATTGGTCCAACTAGTCGTAGTATGGCAGGCGTCGCAACTGTTGGTGCTGCTGATATGGGTGGCATTCTTGCCGGTGGCGGTGGTGCCGTTGTGACAGCTGGAACAGGAGCCGGTGACCGCCGAGTGATCGAAGCGCGCCGGCGTCCAGGCAGTGGTGGTATGGCAGCTGTCGCACTGTGCGTTGGTAATGATATGGGTGGCATTTTTGCCGGTGGCAACACTGCCGTTGTGACAGCTGTTGCAGGTCCCAGATACCGCGGTGTGATCCACACGGCTGACCGGGTTCCAGGCGTTAGTGGTATGGCAGGCATCGCAACTGTTGGTGCTGCTGATATGGGTGGCGTTCTTGCCGGTGGCGGTGGTGCCATTGTGACAGCTGGAACAGGAGCCGGTGACCGCCGAGTGATCGAAGCGCGCCGGCGTCCAGGCAGTGGTGGTATGGCAACTGTCGCACTGTGCGTTGGTAATGAGATGGCTGGCGTTCTTGCCGGTGGCGACGCTGCCGTTGTGACAGCTGTTGCAGGTCCCAGATACCGCGGTGTGATCCACACGGCTGACTGGATTCCAGGCGTTAGTGGTATGGCAGGCATCGCAACTGTTGGTGCTGCTGATATGGGTGGCATTCTTGCCGGTGGCGGTGGTGCCGTTGTGACAGCTGGAACAGGAGCCGGTGACCGCCGAGTGATCGAAGCGCGCCGGCGTCCAGGCAGTGGTGGTATGGCAGCTGTCGCACTGTGCGTTGGTAATGAGATGGCTGGCGTTCTTGCCGGTGGCGACGCTGCCGTTGTGACAGCTGTTGCAGGTCCCAGATACCGCGGTGTGATCCACACGGCTGACCGGGTTCCAGGCGTTAGTGGTATGGCAGGCATCGCAACTGTTGGTGCTGCTGATATGGGTGGCGTTTTTGCCGGTGGCGGTGGTGCCATTGTGACAGCTGGAACAGGAGCCGGTGACCGCCGAGTGATCGAAGCGCGCCGGCGTCCAGGCAGTGGTGGTATGGCAGCTGTCGCACTGTGCGTTGGTAATGAGATGGCTGGCGTTCTTGCCGGTGGCGACGCTGCCGTTGTGACAGCTGTTGCAGGTCCCAGATACCGCGGTGTGATCCACACGGCTGACCGGGTTCCAGGCGTTAGTGGTATGGCAGGCATCGCAACTGTTGGTGCTGCTGATATGGGTGGCATTCTTGCCGGTGGCGGTGGTGCCATTGTGACAGCTGGAACAGGAGCCGGTGACCGCCGAGTGATCGAAGCGCGCCGGCGTCCAGGCAGTGGTGGTATGGCAGCTGTCGCACTGTGCGTTGGTAATGAGATGGCTGGCGTTCTTGCCGGTGGCGACGCTGCCGTTGTGACAGCTGTTGCAGGTCCCAGATACCGCGGTGTGATCCACACGGCTGACCGGGTTCCAGGCGTTAGTGGTATGGCAGGCATCGCAACTGTTGGTGCTGCTGATATGGGTGGCGTTTTTGCCGGTGGCGGTGGTGCCATTGTGACAGCTGGAACAGGAGCCGGTTACACGGCTATGATCGAAATGCGAATTCGACCAATTATTAGGAGTATGACAGGTATCGCAAGCGCTATTGGTGGCAATGTGTGTGGCAGGTTTGCCGGTAGCTATAACGCCGTTGTGGCAGCTCGCACAGCTGCCCCTTACCTCATTATGGTCAACGCTTGTTGTCGGAGACCAAGACTTGGTTGTATGACAGATTTCGCATGAATCGCTGCTGAGAATGTGATTATTGGGTTTGGCAGACGCTCCGACCAGTGTGCCGACTTTATGACATCCGGCACATTGAGTGGGTGTTCCCTTAAAGACGCCGCGATTATGGCAGCTTTCGCAATCGATGCCCGTGTGGGCGCCGGTGAGGGGAAATCCGGTCGAGAAATGATCGAAGTTTGTATGCGTTGCGGCTCTCGCTGTGCCGCTTAAGGCGATAAAAATCAGGCAGACGATTCCCGCCAAAGCCGCCCAGGATCTTATGAAAGAAGTATTGAAGTTCATAAATCATTATTCCGGTATGAATGGTGTGTCCGTTTCGATGAACTTAACGCCTTAAGTCTTTTTAAGTTTGCGGTTTTCGTCGCCCGATTAATCGTATGTCTTTGAATGAATCCGTGGTGTGGCAACGTTCACATTGCGGACCAAAACCGCCGTTGTGCACATCGTCACTCTTGTGACAGGAGCCGCAAGCCTTAGATAAACGGATCTTGTCTTTCACGGCTTCGTGGTGGCAGGTCCTGCAATTGAGTTTCACGTGCGCACCATCGAGCTTGTAATCGGTTTGGGTATTGTGGTCGAACTTCCAGACGCGCCAGCCATTGGGGTTGTGGCAGGTGGCACAGTGGGTACCGAGAGTAAGCTTGTGAACATCATCCTTCTTGTGGCAAGAATCACAATTCAACGAATCTACCTTGTAGCTGGTGTTTAAATGGCATTCCTCGCACGGCACGGCGGCATGCAGGCCGATAAGCGGGAAGCGGGTCATGTCATGATCAAAGACTACGCGTTTGTCCCATGTCTGCTCGTTGTGACAACGAGAGCATTGCTTACCTTCCTTGCCTTTATGAACGTCGTCGTTCTCGTGGCAGGCAAAACAGGTATTACGCCCTTTTTCCTGATCCAGATTGCCACGATGGCAGTCTTGGCAGGCCACGTCTTTATGGGCGCCCTTTAGGGGGAACTTGGTGTTCTTGTCATGGGAAAAGACGGTATGTTCCCATTCGCGGGTACCGTGACAGCGGTCGCATTTGCGACCGTAGCGACCTGCATGTTTGTCGTCATGCTGGTGACAGTTGTAACAGCCGGTGCCTAACTTGACGCCGTAAATTTTTCCGGTGTGGCAGGTATCGCAGCGTATGGTGGCGTGGGCGCCGGCCAGCTTGTATTTTGTATCCCTGTCATGATTGAAGATGAGTTTTTTCCATTTTTGTTCGTTATGGCACTTTTCGCATTTTTCGCCATAACGACCCGCATGAACGTCATTAATGCGGTGGCAGGCCACGCATTCCATCGCCAGATTTTTGTAGCGTTCATTGGGATGACAGCTGTTGCAAGTGGCCTCTTTGTGCTTGCCGTGCAAAGGAAATTTTGTCTTGTCATGGTCGAAACGGCTGGTCTTCCAGGCCTTGACGCTATGGCACTTGTCGCAGGCCTTGCCCAAGCGCCCCTTGTGCGGGTCATCCTTGTGATGGCAGTCATTGCATGCCGAGGGGGCGTCGCGGTGTTTGGCGTCTTTCTTATGGCAGCTGGCGCAGACCAGTCCCAGATGTGCGCCTTCCAACGGAAAATCGGTTTGATGATGATCAAAGGTATCCGTGTCGAGGTGCACGATGTCGGCATCGCGTCCAATATGCTCGGTATGGCAGGTCTTGCACGCCAACTTGTTGATGTTCTTTATGCGGCCGTGAAATCCCTTATGGTTTTTTATGTCCGCTGCTACTTTCTTATGGCAGTCGAAACATAGATGCTTCTGCGTGGTTTTTTTGAAAGGTTCGTGGCACTTCTCGCACTGGGTTTCATATTTGGCGTGCGCACTTACCACCTTGCCCGGCATGATAAGGGTTTCCAGGCTGGAAGCAGTCGCTGTTAGTGAAAATGCCGACATCGCGAGAGTCATCAAGGCCGCCGCAAGGTGTCCCTTAAGTAAGGTGCGCATTTGGCAGGATCAATACAGATGTACGGCAATTACGTGCACTATTCCGGATATCACCAGCATCAGGAACAGCGGAAAATGCAATACATGCCACAAAGAAAATAGCCGATCGTAAAATGCCAACTGGTTTATCTTGCGCAAGGTGACCAGATATTCACCCAATTGTTGACGTTGTTCGCGCAGCATCCTATTTATCTCATGGCGGTTGCCGCCATGCTTTTGCATTTCATTTAGCAGCGCCCGCTTCAAAAGACGTCTTAGAGAAAATCCTATCCAGTAGCTTTGGATGTTAAAGAGTGCGATATTCAGCACGCTGCTCAGCATGCCGCGTTGCATTGCAAGCGCGTCCTTTTCAACGGCTTGCAATCTATCCCGATGATGAGGGGCAAATGTTAAGGCGGTTACCAGCATCCCTTTGAAAAAAGAAGTATCTTGGAGTAATTCCTGTAATGTTGCCTTGCGGCCGTATAGGCCGTAGTGAATTTTGCTATACAGGTAGCGGCCGATGAGGCCGCTGCTGGCGACTAGGGTCATGCACAGCAATGAGACATTGCTGTTCAGTGCGCCTAAATGGAAGCTGCAATGAAACAAGATGCACATGGGTCCGACGATGCCCATGATCATGTGGCTGCGAAACCACCACTTGACCGGTCCGAGACGCTGCATGAAGCGTGCGCGTTTGCGCAGCGGATAAAGCAACAGCAGCAGCATGAGTACGCCGCCGATTATGCCCAGCGCGTAACCCACGCCGCTTTCGGCTGTGCGACTCAAATCGTTGCGATCTATCCAGCCTCGATATAGAGTTATCAAGATACCGCTGAAGAACAATATCGCACCGAATTGTTCCAGGCGCGAACCGGCCGATACCTTGCGGCGACCGGGCGCAGCCTTTGATTGCAATGCGGATTTATCTTGTTCTAGAGTTAGCGTTGCATCATTCATGGCGTAGCCGTTATACAGTCCATTTCTTAAACCTTGCTTAAAATCCGATGTTGATCATGTGCATCCAGGCATCAAACTATCGGATCGGTGATTCGATGCCTTTAACAAAAACAGCGCCGTTTTTGCGATGACGTCGCCAAAGTGCATAAATGATTTTCCGAGTATTTCACTAAAGGGCAATCTGTAGCCTTTCAACGACCAAAGTGTCGCTTGGCGACGACATCTGATGTTTCCTCGTTATCCGGCGCTATAATGTCGTAACATTTTTTTCGCGGTCGTGATGTATTTCGCATATATGCCGCGATGACAGGTATTACTTTATAGCCATGCCCAGCGAACTCGATATCAAGCTCGTAATGTATTTCGTGCCCATGGTGATGATATGGGTGCTGTATCTGCGTCGACAGCGTAATCGTCAACAAGCGGTGATTGCTTTGCGCGATGCCGCGCAGCGTGATGGTCTTACCGAGCCTTCTTCCTTGCATCCGGTCATAGATCCCAGGCGTTGTATTGGGTGTGGTTCGTGCGTGAACGCCTGTCCCGAACGTACGGTGCTGGGTCTCATAAATCACAAGGCGGAATTAATAAATCCGACTTATTGCGTGGGGCACGGCGCATGCAAAGCGGCCTGTCCGGAGGATGCAATTACTCTGGTGTTCGGCACCGAGAAGCGCGGCGTGGATATCCCGCTGGTCAAACCCAATTTCGAGACCAACGTACCGGGGATGTTCATCGCCGGTGAATTGGGCGGTATGGGGCTCATACGTAACAGTGTCGAGCAGGGACGGCAGGCGATGGAATCCATCGCCAAACTAAAAGGAATCGGGCAGCATTCCGGTTTGGATGTGGTGATCGTCGGTGCGGGTCCGGCCGGATTTTCCGCGTCCTTGGCCGCCATGGAACGCAAGCTGCGCTTTGTTACCCTGGAGCAGGACACACTGGGCGGAACGGTAGCGCATTTTCCGCGCGGTAAGGTGGTGATGACCGCCCCTATGAATCTGCCGCTGATAGGCAAGGTCAAACTCACCGAGACGCGCAAGGAAGCCCTGATGGAGCTATGGCAGGACGTGCAGTGCAAGACCGGCCTCAAGGTCAATGAAGGTGAACGGGTCGAAGAGATTCAGAAAACCAATGAAGGATTTTTGGTCAGGACCAGTCGCGCCACTTATGACGCGCGCGCCGTACTGCTGGCCATCGGCAGGCGCGGTACACCGCGCATGCTGGGTGTGCCGGGTGAAGAATTGTCGAAGGTTGTGTATCGCCTGATCGATCCCGAGCAATATCGTGGCCGACATGTGCTGGTGGTGGGAGGCGGCGACAGCGCCTTGGAGGCGGCGACCAGCATCGCCGATGAGCCGGATTCCACCGTGACTTTGTCTTATAGAGCCGAGGCATTTTCCCGTTGTAAGGAAAAGAACCGTCGCAAGGTGCAGGAGGCAGAAGCTGCGGGCCGATTGCGGGTGTTACTGCAGTCTCAAGTCAAGGAAATCACCGTTGACGGGGTTAATCTCGATCACAAAGGGCAGCCAGTGGACTTGTCCAATGATGCCGTGATCGTGTGTGCAGGCGGAATCCTGCCCACGGCATTTTTGAAGACCATAGGCATTGATGTTGAAACGAAGTTCGGGACAGTATAGCCGGTATGACCGTAAAAAAGACAAACGGGAACGTTTTGCGCGGCCGCTTTAACGCAAGTTGCTTGCTGTGGACGTGTCTGTTGACATCGTTCACGACCAGCGCCGCGGAAATGCAGGATGTGGATATGGCGGTGCGCGTCAAGGATTATGCGCGCGCCGCACAGCTTTTGAAGCCTCTGGCGGAGAAGGGCGATGCCGAAGCCGAGTATCGTTTAGCGGGTTTTTATCGCATGGGTACCGGCGTGAAAAAGAATCATGAGACCGCGGTGAGCTGGTTGCGCCGTGCCGCGCAACAAGGTTACGTCAAGGCGCAATACAATCTCGGGGCCATGTATGAAAACGGCTGGGGTGTTCCCCTCGATCAGATAATGGCCGAGCAATGGTATCGCAAGGCAGCGGACCAGGGCTATGTCATGGCGGCGGCCAAATTGCGCGAGATGGCCGGCAAGCAGAATATTTCACCGGAAGAATTTCTCCAGGCGGCCCGCAAGGGTGAGGAAGGCGAAGTGCCCGCTTTGATTGCGCATGGCGCCGATGTCAATGCCGCGGATAGATACGGGCGGACCGCATTGATGGAGGCCGCCGAGGCGGGGCATGACGGTATCGTTGAGATGTTGCTGCAGGCCGGGGCAAAACCCAATGGCAAGGACCGTTATAGCGATAGCGCCTTGCTACTGGCCGTACGCGAGGGACACAAGCAAAGCGTCGCGCGCCTGCTGGCGGCCGGGGCGGACATCGATGTTCTCGATGCCAATGGTAATACTCCGCTATTGTTGGCGGTGACGCAAGGCGATGCCGGTCTAGTCTCTATGCTGCTCAAGGCCAAGGCCGACATTAATATGAAGAACAAAAGGAACTGGACGGCGGTGCAATATGCGCAGTCGCGCGGTTATAAAGATATCGTAGCCAGCCTGGTCGCGCACGGCGCGACACTTGAACACACCAAGAGTTTGGCGCAGGCTCAGCTTGCGGCCGCCGCCGAACCGGAACCAAAACTGGCGGACGGTAAGCGACCCTATCAGGGTTGGTCGCCGCTGATGGTTGCCGCTTGGCGCGGCCAGGAAGATGTGGTGCAGGGCTTGTTGGCGCAGGGTGCGGATATCACCGTGCGCGACGAGGAAGGGCATACCGCATTGACCCGCGCGGCGTGGCGGGGATATAGCGGCATCATCACCGCCCTGTTGAAAAAGGGTGCGGACCCCAATGACAAACAGATCAACGGCAAGACGGCGCTGATGTGGGCGGCGCAACAGGGGCGCTTGGAAGCGGTGCGCGCCTTGCTCAACGGCGGTGCGGATGCCGCTTTGCAACAGCACGGTGGCGAAACGGCATTATCCTATGCGTTAACGGGTGGTCATGAGCCGGTAGTCGATGCCTTGCTGAAGGCCGGTGCGAATGTCAATGTCGCGCGTCGAGACGGTATAACGCCGTTGATGGTGGCGGCGCAACGCGGCGAGAAGCCGTTATTGGAGATATTGCTGCATCACGGCGCGTATCTCGATGCGCGTGACGTCGTCGGCCGCACGGCATTATGGTATGCGGCGGATGGTGGTGCCTTGGAATCCGTAAAGGTGCTGACCGCGCGCCATGCCGACGGCGGTCTTGCCGACCGGGATGGCTATACGCCGTTGGCGCGAGCCGCGCAGCAGGGTCGTGCCGACGTCGTGGATGCCCTGCTGCAGTATGGCGGCGACGTCGACCGTCCCACCCGCAAGGGTAATACGCCGCTGCAATTGGCTGCGGACGGCGGATATGCCGCTGTAATCAAGAGGCTTCTGGCAGCGGGAGCCAAGGTGGATATAAAAAATGGCCTCGGAAACACCGCCTTGATGCTGGCCGCCGCCGGTGGACACAGGGAAGCGGTGCAGTTGTTGTTGGACAATGGCGCCGATACGGATACCCGTAACCTAAAACGGGAACAGGCCCGCAGCTTGGCGCAGGCCGCCGGCCATGCGGATATCGTTCGGGTGCTGGAGAGCCATCCCGCCGCGAAAAAAGGCTTTTTTGGGCTGTTCTAGACCGCCGGCGTAAAATTTTCAAAATAAAATAATTTCGCGGCATCGATCGCGAACTCATCACCCTTGTTTATCCATGATATTTTCAGCTCGGTTGGCGTCGCGGGAAAATGTACGTAAGTACAGTCGCTTTCGGCTGCGGTCGTTATAGTATAGTGGCATATGCCACGGCGAACCGGAGCGGAGTGAGCAATGACGAGCGGGACCCTCGACATCATTACCCCGGAGACCGCTGTCAGTCTGGCGGGACTGTTACGCGAGCGGCTGTCTCGCACGCCTGATGCTCCTGCCTATTACTACTTCAATCATGCCGCTAGATCCTGGCAATCCAACACCTGGGCTGAGATGGCGGCGACCGCGGGGCGCTGGCAAGCCGCTTTCATTCGTGACGGACTGGTAAGCGGTGACCGTATCGCCATCATGGCGCGCAACTGCCGGGAGTGGGTGTGCTGCGATCAGGCCGCCCTGGGTTTGGGCTTGGTGGTGGTGCCTTTATACGCCATTGACCGCGCCGAGAATGCCGCCTACATCCTGCGCGACGCGGGTGTGAAGTGGTTGTTGATCGAAGGCGAAGAACACTGGCAGGCGCTGCGCGAAGTGAGTGAAGGACTGGGCGAGGTGTCTTGCGTCGTCAGCATGGATGACATCAGTGCCGGTGCCGATGCACGCCTGCATATTCTGAGAGACTGGTTGCCGACCACCGCCCATGAGTTTCGGGCCGGCGTTGCCGAATCCCAAGATCTGGCCACCATAGTTTATACCTCCGGCACCACCGGCCATCCCAAGGGGGTGATGCTCAGCCACCGTAATATTTTGTGGAATGCCTATGCCGGTCTCGACAGCGTGCCGGTCTTTCGTGAGGATATGTTTTTATCCTTTTTGCCTTTGTCCCACACATTGGAACGCACCATAGGCTACTATCTTCCCATGATGGCCGGGGCCGCCGTGGCACATGCCCGTGCTATCCCATTGCTGGCAGAAGATATGTTGGCGATACGCCCCACCATATTGATTTCAGTACCACGCATCTTCGAAAGAATATATGCCAAGATTCGCTCTCAATTGGAGAGCAAGCTCGTGGCGCGCCGCTTGTTTGAATGGGCGGTGACGGTGGGCTGGCAACGCTTCCGCCATCACCAGGGTCGTGCCGCAGCGCACGTCTCCGAGGTGTTTTGGCCCTTGCTCGAGGTACTGGTCGCGAGCAAGATCAAGGCGAAATTGGGCGGGCGGCTGCGTGCCGCCATCTGTGGTGGCGCAGCTTTGCCCAACGATGTAGCGCGGATATTTATCGGTCTCGACGTGCCGCTGTTGCAAGGTTATGGGCTCACTGAAACCAGTCCGGTAATCAGTGTCAATGTTCCCGAGGACAACGATCCCGTCAGCGTGGGCGTACCTTTACGCGACGTGGAATTGCGTATCGGCCATGACGGCGAGTTGCTGGTGCGCAGCCCCGGTGTCTGCATGGGTTACTGGCGGCGGGCCGAGGCCAGCGCCGCTTTGATCGACCGCGATGCCTGGTTGCACAGCGGCGATAAGGCGCGCATCGAAAATAATCATCTCTATATCACCGGCCGGCTCAAGGAGATCATCGTGCTCGCCAACGGCGAGAAGGTGCCGCCCGTGGACATGGAAGCGGCCATTTCCCGCGATTCCCTGTTCGAACAGGTGCTGGTCATCGGGGAAGGGCGTCCCTACCTGTGCGCCTTGCTGGTCTTGAATGCCGAGCAGTGGCGGACGGCGGCGGGTGATCTGGGCGTGGACCCACAGGCGGTGCAAGCCTTATATAATCCTCATGTGGAATCCTGGGTTATAAAGCGCATCGGTCTCCAGTGCGGCGGCTTTCCCGGATATGCCAAGGTACGGCGCGCAGCATTGAGTTTGACTCCTTGGACGGTGGAAAATGGCCTCTTAACACCGACCCTCAAGCTGCGCCGCGGGCGAATCATAGCCCACTTCCAAGATGAAATCGCACGTTTGTATGAAGGTCATTAATAAAGGGGAATGCAGATATGACCACGGATACCCTGCCTCAAGACCGCGAGCCTACCATTCGCGTACTGGCCATGCCCACCGACACCAACGCCGCCGGAGACATCTTCGGCGGATGGATAATGTCGCAAGTGGATATTGCCGGCAGCATTACAGCTTTTCGTCGTGCGCGGGGCAGGGTGGTGACGGTAGCGGTCAATTCCTTCGAGTTTCATCAGCCGGTGTTCGTCGGCGACCTCATCAGCTGTTACGGGCAGGTGATACGCATCGGACGCACGTCATTATCGGTGAAGGTGGAGGTCTATGCCGAACGCAACCGTCAACAGGAAGAGTGCATCAAGGTTACCGAGGCAGTCTTGACCTTTGTCGCTGTGGATGAACAGCGCAAGCCGCGGGTGGTGCCGCGCGAGGCTGGTGAAGATTGATAAATTATTTAGCGAGTTCACCTTCTGTCACAGGGTGCCGACGTCGTTGCAATATAATCGCCAAGGCCTGTATATCAAACCGCTCTCGTGCTAAGGCGGTGCAGGATATTATTTATAGCGCATGGCGATGTGGGCCTTGATCAAGGGCAGCGCCTTGCCGCGGATGATCGTGCCGTCCACATCGGACAGCCACAGGTGGATCATCCCTTTCATGAAGGTATAGCTTTCCAGGGCGCACAGTTCCGGATCCAGGCCGCTGCGCAGTAAGCCCTTCTCGATGGCGTCTTTATAGGCTTTGGTGATTTTTTCGATGAAGGCACAGCCGGTTTTGATGACGCGGCTGTCGAGTGATGCAAACTCATCCACGTATTCGCATTTCAAAGCGACGATTTCAAAGGTGGTGCGAGCAATCTCATCGTCCTTCAGTAAGCGCACCATTGCGATCATGCTGGCTTCGACGGCGCGCAGCGGGTCAGCGGATTTTTCGGCGGGCAGGTTTCCATCGGCGAGGTCGATTAGCGGCAGGGAAATCTGTTCCTTCATAGCGAAGAACAGATCAGGCTTGTTTTTGAAGTGCCAATAGATGGCGCCGCGCGTCACCCCGGCTTCCTTGGCGATTTGTGCCAAGGTCGTGCGGCTCACGCCGCGTCGGGCAAATACCCGGCGCGCCGCGGCGATGATTTGCTGCCGTGTTTGCTGGGTTTCAGTTTTGGTTTTGCGCACCATTTAAGCGACTACCGGAAACAGCGGATACGACTTAAAAGTGGTGGTGGCCGTTGATGTGCTCATGTCCGGCG
Source organism: uncultured Gammaproteobacteria bacterium (assembly GCA_963810615.1). GTDB lineage: Bacteria > Pseudomonadota > Gammaproteobacteria > DRLM01 > DRLM01 > JARRQJ01. Next base: position 175,981 of record CAWEOA010000008.1, read on the forward strand.
ATATCCGGTCAGCGTTGCGCCATTGGTGACGTTTGATTCGGTGACCAGCCACCGCCCAAGGCCTTCATCAGGTCGACGCTGTATAGCAATTGCAACTGGCGATTTTGCACCAGCGCAAGCTGGGCGCTGTTGGCGGTGCGCTGGGCGTCCAGCACATCGAGATATGCCGAATAACCCGCGTCATAGCGCAGCTGTGACAGGCGTAGGGCATTGAGCGCCGCCTCCACCTTGCTTTGTATGTCCATCGCCGCGGCATTGGTCTGTTCCACATTGGTCAGTGCGTCGGCCACATCCTTGAAGGCGGTCTGAACGGTCTTCTCATAACCGGCTACCGCCTGGCGTTGCACTGCCTCCGCTTGACGGGTGCGGGCCGCGTATTTGCCGGCGTCGAAGATCGGCATCAGGCCGTTCAGTCCGATCGACCAGATGCGCGCGCCCGACTTGAGTATATTGCTCAGTTTCGCGCTTTGAGCGCCGAAGTCGCCGGTCAGGGAAAAGGTGGGAAATTGCGAGGCTCGCGATACGCCGATCTCGGCGTTGGCCGCGATCAGGTTCTGTTCCGCCTGCTGAACATCGGGACGGCGTTGCAGCAGCGTCGAGGGCAAGCCCACCGGCGGTAGGCTTGGCATCGGCAGCGTCATGACATCCCCCGCCGCGACCTTGAGGTCGAGTTTGCCGGTGAGCAGACCGAGCTGGTGTTCCATGAGCGCGCGCTGGCGCTGCAAGTCGCGTAGTTGCAGGGAGGCATCGGCGCGCGCCACCTGGGCCTGATTGACATCGAGTTCCGAGGCGATTCCTCCGCGGGCGCGATTATTTATCACTTTGAGCGATTCTTCCCGTGACTTCAGGATGTCCCGGGTCACAGCGATCTGCCCATCCAGTGCGCGCAGGGTGAAGTACGACTGGGCGGTGGTACCCGCCACGGTCAGGGCCACCACATCGTGGGCATAGCGGGAACTCAAAACTTGAGCACGCGCCGCCTGCGAGGCGCGGCGCAGCTTGCCCCAGAAGTCGAGTTCGAACGAGGTGGAAAGCGCCAAACGATTGGAGTTGGAGATCACCGGCACGTTCGAGGGAATGGGCTGGGCATTGAGCGTGCTGGAGCGCGAGCGGCTGCTGGAGGCGCCGAGATCGATTTCAGGGAACAGCGTGGAGCTCGCTTCGTCCAATACCGCCTGGGCCTCGTCGATTTGCGCCACTGCTCTATGGAGATCGGTATTGTTTTGCAAGGCGTTGGCTACCAGCTCATTGAGCGTGGCATCGTTATAGAGTGTCCACCAGTCGGCGGACAGCTTGCCTTGTTCTGTCGCGGCGCTGCTGCTGCCGGTTGCCGCGGGATAGGCGGCGGGCAGCGGGACATCCGGTCGCTTATAGTCCGGGCCCACCGCGCAACCGGTGAGTAGAACGACCATAGCCAGACCGGCTAAACCGGTGGGGGAGGTGTAGGAACGCTGCGTGCTCATGCCTTGTCCTCCTGAGTCGCGTCGGGTTGCGGATTGTCATGTTCATGATGATGAGTCGGTCGTGGTTTGCGCGCCAGCAAAGAGAAGAACATGGGGACGAAGATCGGTGCGACGAAAGTGGCGACGATCATTCCGCCCATCACGCCGGTGCCCATGGATTGGCGCGCCGCGGCGCCGGCGCCGGTGGCCAGCACCAGCGGCAGCACCCCGAACACGAAGGCCAGCGAAGTCATAATGATGGGACGGAAGCGCAGCCGAGCCGCTTCGTGCGCCGCCTCGGCGGCGTTTTTGCCATGCTCCATGTTCTGCATGGCGAACTCCGCGATGAGGATCGCGTTCTTCGCCGCCAGGCCGATGAGCACCACCAGACCGATCTGGAAGTAGATATTGTTTTCCATGCCGCGCAGGTAGACGAAACCCAGGGCGCCGGCCAAGGCGAAGGGTACCGCCAGCAGCACGGCGAAGGGCACGCCCCAGCGTTCGTAGAGTGCCGACAGGATCAGGTACACCATGATGATGGCGAAGCCGAAGGCGAATATCGAGGCGCTGCCGGTGCGTTTTTCCTGGAAGGCCTGGCCGGTCCATTCGATGTCGTAGCCCTTGGGTAGCTCTCGTTTAGCGACCTTTTCCACCGCTTGAATGGCCTCGCCCGAGCTATAACCGGGTTTGGCGCTGCCGAACACCTTGGCGGCGATGAAGCCGTCATAGCGTTCCAGCTGTTCCGGACCGATGATGTTCTCCACCGTGATCAGGGCCTTGAGCGGGATCATGGCCTGGGTGGTGGTGGAGCGCACATAGATATTGCCCAGATCCGCGGGCTTGGCGCGATACTTGGCATCGGCCTGGATGGTCACGTGATAGGTGCGGCCGGCCTTGTTGAAGTCATTGACGTACAGCGAACCCATCTGTGCCTGCAAGGCGGCATAGACATCGCTGACCGGCACGCCCAGAGACAAGGCCTTCTCGCGATCCACTTCGACGCGCAGCTGCGGCACGGTGGGGCGATAGAGGGTGCGCAATCCTTCCAACGCGGGATCCTTGCCGAGCGCGGCGATGAAATCGTTGGTCGCCTGCGCCAGATGCTGAGGATCGGGGTCGGCGCGGCCGCGCACATAGACCTCGAATCCGCCGGTGGTGCCCAGGCCACGTATCGGCGGCGGATTGATGGCGAAGGCGATGCCGTCAGAGAGCATGAAGCCCTTGCCGCTCACCTCTTGCACCAGTTGCTGGGCGGTCTCGTGGCGATCGCTCCAAGGTTTCAAGGGCATGAAGATAGTGGCGGAGTTGCTCTTATTGCTGCTGCTTATCAGGTCGAAGCCGTTGACGATGAAGATGTTCTCGATCGCCTGATTATCGGCCATCATGCGCCGCAACTGCTCAGTGGTCTTCTCGGTACGCTCCAGGGTGGCGCCGTCGGGCAGCTGCACCACGGCGATGATGTAGCCCATGTCTTCCGGCGGCACGAAGCTGCCGGGGATGCGTATGAACAGAAACGTCACGATGGCGAGTATCCCGGCGAAGGCGCCGATCGCCGCGATGCGGTGGTGCAAGGCGATATTGACCGCGCCCAGGAAATGCCGCGTCAACCAGGCGAAGAAGCGATTAAAAGGCGTGAACAACTTGTGCAGCAAGCCGCCCTCATGATTGCGCGGCTTGAGCAACACCGCGCACAGGGTGGGCGTCAAGGTCAGCGCCACGAAACCGGATAACACTACGGCGATGGCCACGGTTACCGCGAACTGGCGATAGAGTTGCCCGGCGATGCCGCCGAGAAAGGCAACCGGGATGAATACCGCCACCAGAGATAGCACAATGCCGATGATGGCGTTCTGTACCTCGCGCATGGCCTCCAGCGCGGCGTCGAAGGGTTTCATCTTTTCCTCGCGCATCAGGCGTTCGACGTTTTCCAGTACCACGATGGCGTCGTCGACCACGATACCCACCGCCAGCACCATGGCGAACAGGGTAAGGGTATTGATGGAAAAGCCGAACAGCCACAGGCCGGCGAAGGTACCGATCAATGATACCGGCACGGCGATCATGGGGATCAAGGTGGCGCGGAAGGTCTGGAGGAACACGAACACCACCATAAGCACCAGAGCCGCCGCCTCGAGCAGGGTATGCACCACCGCCTTGATGGATGCGGAGACGAAACGGGTGGTGTCGTAGGGAATCAGGTAATCCACGCCGTCGGGGAAACGGTCCTTCTTCAACTCGGCCATCTTGTCGCGCACTGCTTTGGCCACGTCCAGGGCGTTGGCGCCGGATTGCAGGAATACCGCCAGGGCGATGGCGGGCTGGCCGTTGACCGTATTGGCCTGATCGTAGCTGAGAGCGCCCAGTTCGATGCGCGCTACGTCCTTGAGCTTGAGGACGCCGTGCGGTCCGCTGGAGCGCAGGATGATGTTGCCGAATTCTTCGGGCTGCAGCATGCGGCCGCGCGCGGTGACGGTATAGACCAGCTGCTGGCCTTTGGGCGCCGGGTCGGCGCCGATCTTGCCGGCGGCGTACTGGGCGTTTTGGGCGTTGATGGCGGCGGTGATGTCGGCGGTGGTGAGACCGAGTTGCGCCATGCGGTCCGGCTTGAGCCAGATGCGCATGGAGTAATCGCGGGCGCCGAAGACGAAGATGTCCGCGGTGCCGGGAATGCGTTTCAATTCATCGGCGACATTCTGGCTGGCGTAATTGGACAGATACAGCATGTCGCGGGTTTTGTTGGGCGAGTTCAAGGCCACTACCAGCAGGATGTTCTGCGAGCGCTTGGCGACGGTGACGCCGTTGCGCCGTACTTCATCGGGTAGACGCGGCGTGGCGAGTTGTACCCGGTTGTTGACATCGAAGGTCGCCTTGTCGATGTCGGTGCCCACCTCGAAGGTGCCGGTGATGTTGATGGTGCCGTTGGAGGCGGAGGTGGAATTGAAGTACAGCAGGTTTTCCACACCCGACAACTGCTCCTCGATGGGGGCGGCCACGGTCTTGGCCAGGGTCTCGGCGGAGGCGCCGGGATAGCTGGCGGTGATGGTGACGGTGGGCGGGGCGATCTCCGGATACTGGGCGATGGGCAGGATATTGGCCGCAACCAGACCCGAGATCACGATGATGATGGCCAGCACCGTGGCGAATATGGGACGTTCGATGAAAAATTTTGACATGGCTTAGCTTTCGCTGAAGTAGGGAGCGTCTGGTCGTGGCTTATGACTTATTGGCCGGCTTGGTGGCGTCGGGCTTGCTGCCGCCCGGTCCCTTTGCTCCGCCCTTGGCGGCGCCGGGGCCTTCACCCGGGGCGTGAGGCGACACCGCTGCGCCGGGGCGCAGCTTCATCAGGTTGTCGGTGATGATCTTGTCGCCGGGCTTCAGTCCCGAGGTGACCACCCAATCGTTACCTGACCAGCCGTCGGTTTCCACCGGCCGCGGCGCCACGGTGTTATCCGCGGAGACAGTGAACAGCATGTGTCCCTTATCGGTTTGCGACACGGCGGCCTGGGGAACCAGATAGGCCTTGCGCTCGCCGATGGTTACCTGGACACGGACGAACTGTCCGGGCAGCAGGGCCGACTTGGGATTGGGAAAGCTGGCGCGCATCGGCACCATACCGGTGGTGGTGCTCACCGTCGAGGCGGTGTAATTGAGTTTGCCGGTTTCGGCATAAGTGCTGCCGTCGGGCAGGATCAACTTTACCGAGGTCTTGCTACCGTCCAAGCGCATCTGCCGCGCTTCATCTTCCGAAAAGGCGAAGCGCACCCAGATGGGATCGATGATGTGCATGGTGGTCAGCAGGCTGGTGGCGGCGCCAGGGGTGACCAGGGTGCCTTCGGAATATTGGGCTCGATCTGTCACGCCGGTTATGGGTGCGGTAACCGTGGTGTAGGACAGATTCAATTGCGCGTCGCGCACCTGGGCCTCGCCGGCCAGCACCGCGGCCTGCGCGGTTTGCAGGTTGGTGTTGGCGTCATCCAGATCCTTCTGACTGACGGCCTTTTCCGTCACCAGGGGTGTGAGACGTTTGGCCTCGCGTTGGGCCTTTTCCAGATTGGCCTTGCTCTGCTCCAGTGCGGCGCGGGCCTGGGCCAGGGCGATTTCGAACGGCGCGCGGTCGATGGTGAACAGGGTGGTGCCTTGCTTGACCGTGTCGCCCTCCGTATAGCGCTGTTTGGTCAGGATGCCGGAGACCCGGGCGTGCACCTCCACGTCCTTGGAACCTTCGGTCTGGCCGACCTCTTCGATTACTACCGGCACCTGCTGCGGCTTGGCTTCGATCACCGTCACCGGCATCGGCGGCATGCCGCCGCCCACTCCGCCCGGGCCACCGGCGGCTTGGCCGTTCTTGCTGCAGCCGTTGAGCATCGCCAGCACAGCAACAGTGCCGATGGCGAACAGCCATTGCCGACCCTTGCCTTGATGAAGTTCGCCGTGGAGTGTGGTGAGAGGTGAGCGCGCCATGGGTAGAGTCCGTGTGTAAAGGGTTAAAGTGCGTATTATATACAAACGCGCATGTATGTATAGTCCGATAGATTTTGTGGTTTCATAAGGGTCGGGCAAGAGGCGTTCTACATTAACTCCTTATAATATAATCACATACCTTCAGTATGAGACGGTGATAGGAGCCATATCGTGAAAAGCTGGATTTTCTAGGCATAGAATACCTATAAATATATAGAGGAGCTGAAAGCATAGGGTGGGTTGAGGTTGGTGGGAGGGAAAGGTCCGACCAAACCGCATAACGGCCACCACACCGTTGGCCAAGATAAGAGGCCGCAAGATGCTGGAATTGAGACCGAACTGCGAGAACTGTAACAAGCCTTTGCCGCCTGATGCGCCGGTGGCGCGTATATGCTCCTACGAGTGCACGTTTTGTGCGGATTGTGTCGAAGACATATTGGATAACGTCTGCCCGAATTGCGGCGGGGGTTTCACGCCGCGTCCTATCAGGCCGGCAATGAATTGGAAGGGCGATAATTATCTGGGCAATGATCCTGCCAGTACCGTGGTAAGGCATAGTCCCGTGGACCCGCAAGCGCATGCGCGCTTTGCAGCTGCTATCAAATCTATTCCACCGCAGCGGCGTTAACAACGGTATCCGCCGACTGTATCAAGCTATACGCACCCCCCAGAGGCAAACTGGCTGCACGGGAATTCAGCATCAGATTGCCACTGCGCGACGCGGCGCCTGCCCGATCGCCAAGGGCGATTCCGGCAACGCCCTTATACATTTTTGCAAGCCATCACGGAAATGCAGTGTGAGCGAGGGAAATTATATTCACCTATTCCTGTCCGGTATGTATTCAGTCGCTAGCCTCATAGGCGGCTTTGCGGGTGCTGACGATCACTACGCCTGTAATGACCAATGCCGTCCCGGCGAACTGCGCCGGGGTCAGGGTCTCGCCCAACAGCACATAGGCGAAAAACAGGGTAAGCACCGGTCCGACGGAGCTGATGATCGAGGTGGTGTTGGCGCCGATGCGCTGCATGCCGGCATTGAATAGAAACGCGGGTATCACTGTCGAGAAGATCGCCATCGCGATGGCGATCCCATAGACGGGTAAAGGCAGCTCGAGTGCCGCGATACCGTGGTGGGTCGCGGCGAAGTGAATTACGGTGGCGACGCAGGCGCTGGACATCACGTAGGCGGTGAGGCGCGTCGAGCCGATCCGCTGGACGTAGCGCCCGCTGATCAGAATGTAGAGCGCGAAGCTCAGCGCGGCCCCGAATACCAGCACCGTACCCAACAACAGTTGCGGCGAATAGCTCACGGCGTTGGAGCCAAACACCAGCGCGATGCCGAGATAGCTCAGCAGCAGGGCGATACGCTCCCGCCGGGTCATGGGTCGGCCGAAAAACAAGGCCGAGAAGATCACGACCAGGGTCGGATAGAGGAACAGGATCAAGCGTTCCAGGCCGGCGGAGATGTAACTCAAGCCCTCAAAGTCCAGGTAGCCCGCCAGATAGAAGCCCAGAATGCCCAGGGTGGTGACCACCAGCACCTCGCGGGAGGTGAGTCGCGCGTTCTTGCCATTGCGCTGCGACCATAGCGCTACGATCAAGAAGACCGGCAGGGACAGCAGCATGCGCAGGCTCATGAGAGTAATGGCGTCGAGCTTGGGACTGTAGGCGTAGGCCAGTTTTACCAGCACCGCCTTGGCCGAGAAACCCACGGCCGCGAGCAGCACCAGCAGGCCGCCGGAGACTGCGGGTCGGGAGACCAAAGCGGTTTGTGTTGTCGATGTCACCTCAAGATGCTCCTGTTGGGCGGCGGACCAAGGATCTTGCGGTGAGAGAGATTAGGCAGTCTCGGAGAGATCCGTGGCCGCCATTGTCATTACTGAAGATGTTTACGAAAGATCGAGTTCAGCGCACAAGGCGGCGGGCGAGAGTGATTCGCCACAGTCGCATTACGCGTTTTTTGCGGGAGGGGATGTTTGCCGATGTGCCCGTATTCATGACTCAAGCCTATATTTCCGCGGAGCGTTGTGTCAAGCACGAATCGACGGGCGGCTTACGACGATCGCAAGCCGCGAGCTTACATCATGCTGCGCTGGTGGCGTGCGAGGTAAACGATGACATCGCCCGGGACGATATGGGAAACTTGACGGCGCTGACCGTTACCTAAGCGGCGCAGCGGACCGAACATCGACAGCCTCTCGGCAAGACTGGGGCGGCAGGCAAGTCATAAAAATCCCAAGTACGGGGGGGGAGATGGTCAGGCTCACGCGGAAACCATGTTTATTTTTATTATTGACGCTATTCAATACTTGCAGCATGGCCCATGCCGATACGGCCGCCGCTCGTCCCGCAGAGGACATCGCGAGCCAGTTACAGGAAATTCAGGAACAGCTTCGCGAATTGCACGTGGAAATGGGGAGCCTTTCCGGGCGAGTGGAGAAAATTGAGGCCCTGATTCCGTCGCGAGGCAAGCCGGAAAAGCTCACCGTCAATTTGGACGGTGCCCCCATGCTCGGCGAGCGCAAGGCCAAGGTCGGCATGGTTGAATTTTCCGATTACCAGTGTCCCTATTGCCGTCGTTTCCATCTCGAAACCTTCCCGCAATTACAGAAGACCTACATCGATTCCGGGAAATTGTTGTTCGCGGTCAAAAATTTTCCCTTGGATTTTCATCCACGGGCGATGGGTGCCGCAGTAGCCGTGAGTTGCGCCCGCCGGCAGAACATCAAGGCCTTCTGGGATGTTCAAGGTGAACTGTTTTCCCACCAGAATCGCCTTGGCAAGGATTTCTATAACGAACTCGTGAAGCGCTACGGGCTGGACCTGAAGAAATTTTCCAAGTGCATGACTGAAGACAAACAGAAAGTAGCGATAGCGCAGGAACTGAAATATGCGCAGAGTCTAGGCGTGCGAGGGACGCCGACATTTTTCATCGGGCGCCTTGAAGGCGATCAGCTCGTGGATGCGGTGCGCGTTGTGGGCGCGCAACCCGCCCGTGCTTTTACGCGCGTGCTGGATTCATTCATAAAGGCGGATTCTACCAAGAGCGCAGAGTGAGGAAGACACGGAGGACCCGGCCATGCAGGTCTGGGTGGTGCTGGCCATGACTCCCAAAAAAAGCCCCGCCATGAGGCGGGGCTGAGATATTACTCATCTGCGGATCGGATCTAAGACACTGCCATCAGTGACGATGCTTATCCTGAAACATATCGGTCATCATATTGACATTGGCGTCGCAGGCATGATTGAGGCAAGGCAGTTCGAAGCCGGCTTCCAGGGTCTTCAGCAATGAAAAGTGGCTGTAAGGAGTGTTACTGCTTACGCCGTGGGTGCCGTAGTTGGTATCGACGATGGTGACGACCTGGTTCGGTTCGCTGCCGAAATCGTTTTCATCCCACATTACGACGATGGCGTTTTTGCCGTGCTTCCAGGCCTTGGAGCCTTTGATGGAGGTGACCAACTTTTGCACGGTACGATCGCCCGCTTGGAGAAGAGCCGAGCCATCGGTGCAAAGCGGGCTGCCGCCGCCGGCGCCATGCATATCATGGCACTGGTTAGGGGCGATGAAGGAGAAGTTGGGCGCCTTGCCGGAACTCAGATCGGCATACAAGCCGTTGAGGCCGTCGAAACCGACGGAGTTGCTGAAGCCGTTGTGAGGTTCGGTGTTCGCCTGAACATTGGCGAAATACACGAATGGATTGTGCTTGACCGCATAGAGTTTCTGCACGCCGCTTACGGCATCCAGATTGGAGAAGTCACCGTCGCTGAGATTGACATTGTCGGCCCCGGAGGCCGGCAGGCTTTCCTGATAGCTCTTCCAGCTCTTGTTGGCGGCAACCAGTTGGTCGGCGATGGTCTCACCGACATAGGGGACGGCCGGGATATCAATGTTGAACGGGGCGATAGCCGCCGGTGTCTCGGCGTCCATACCCGCGCCGGAGATCGGGTCGTTCAGGCTGGGGCTGGGTGTGGCGTAGTGCCAGTTGGGATAATTGTCGTTGGTGATGCCAAAATTGGATCCGCCGACGGTTTCGAGATAGTTGGTCAGGCTGGGATGGCCGACGCCGAAATAGTTGGTCGCCAGATTGGCGGATTTCGCCATCTGATTAAGGAACGGAGCATCGGCGTTGCCGATGATTTGTCCGTAGGCATGGTTTTCCATCATGATCAGGAACACGTGATCGAGCTCCGGGACCCTATCATGGTCGCGATCGTTATGGGCGAAAGCCGGGCCGGTCAACAGGGCGGCCGAAACGCTGAGTGCCATTATTGATTTCTTCATAGACTTTACTCCTTGCATTGCTAGGAAATGCTGCTGGGTATTAGATGATCGCCTGTAATAAGCGGATCGCTAACGCCTGTCGCAATGATCACAGGTCGTTGGCGAACGAGGCATAAGCTACGGGCGATTAGTTACATTGATGTTACGAAATCGTGAATATTATTTAATGAGAGTGGTGCGCATGCCTTGCTAGTGTTATGGATGGAGAGGTGTGCTATCGCGTGTAATACGCACCAAACGGTTGCGGTTCCTGGTGTGATCAAGCCGGCATACTCTATATGCTGTGCGGCATGGATCGGTCGGCACCAGGTGCTCGGCGCTCTGCATGGCGATGTCCATTCCCGGCAGGCGGTTCATGGCAGGCCGTAGCCGTAGTCCGCCAGAACCTTGCGCGCCGCAGCTGAGGTGAGGAATTGGATGAAATGTTTGCAATCCGTCTCCGCATTGTCCGTGCCATGTTTCAAGATCACTGCGCCTTGGGCGATGGGCTGGTAGGAGTCCGGTGGTACTTCGATCCAATGCCCCTTGCCGCGCATGGTGGGAGATAGCACCACCGATTTGGCGGTGAATCCGGCAGTAACGTTTTGCGAGTAGATGTATTGATTCACCTGCGACACATTTTCGCCGAACACCGCCTTGGCCTGAACAGCGTCGGCGATGCGGTAATGCGTCAGAGCCTGCAGTGCCGCCCGACCATAGGGGGCAAACCTGGGATTGGCGATGGCTACCTTGCTTACCTTGGGACCGGTTAAGACCTTCAGCCCCGGTGTCAGATCGAGTTCGCTCATGGTCCACAGTACCAGAGTACCGTAGGCGTAGACGATGGGCGCGCTACTCGCCAACCCCGCCTTGTGCAGCGTTCGGGGATAATCCATGTCGGCAGAGAGAAACATATCGAAGGGGGCGCCACTGCGTACTTGCGCGCTGATCTTGCCGGAGGAGCCGATGATGGTGTGAATGTCGATGCCGGTTTCGCGGGTAAAGGCGGCTTGCAGATCCTGGAAGGCGAACTGGGTGTTGGCGGCGACTGCGATGGTTATCGATCCCGCTGCGGCGGGTGTCGCCAGCGGCAGTAACAGCAACATTGCATTTAAAAGTCCGCTGAGTTTTTTCATGAGAATTCTACTGCTTCAATATTTAAAATTTGATGATGGTGTCCAGGGAAATCCCCGTCGCCATGCTGCCGGCGACGTTGACCGCCAGATTGTCGCTGTGCCCTTCGTTATGGGGCGTGCGCTTTTGCTGAGCTTCATTGTCGACTGCGGCACAGACGGCATAAAGAATGATTCCATTCGCTTTTGAAATAGCCCCGGTCTGGAACCACGGTAAGTTCCTGGGTGCCCATCGTTGCCCGTGCGGCTTTCGCCCTCGGTAAACGCTTCATACGAATGTCCCAAGAAACAACATGTATGAATCATATCAAGGCTGGCGTTTTGACACACTCTGGGCCGGATACAGTCTGTTGCCTAAGGGGTCGGGCACGAAATCGGCTATCGGGTTTTTAGTCTTTCCAGGGGGATTCAGCGATTTACCCGCGAGTGTCAAATGCCAGGTGGATTCTCGCGAAGTGGGTGGGTTATGCTTCTTAACGCCCCCCGTAACGGACGATTTGCCCATGTGGTTACGCACTAGCTGCGATTTGGCATTTGATATCTCAGTGTCTATTCCCTTTGTGCTGATGCTGAGGCCCCGCAGCGGTGCCCAGCAATGGATCGCGCGCGAGGAATACAGGCTGGAGCCAAGCGTACCCGTATTCGAATTCACGGATGGCTACGGCAACCTCTGCCAACGCCTCATTGCTCTCCCTGGTCCCTTCGCGGTGCGCACCAGTGCCGAGATCATGACCGAGGATTATGTTGATCAAGCGTTTGGAGCACCGTTTGTCGAAATCCAGAATCTGCCTGATCCCGTACTCAGCTACCTGTTGCCCAGTCGCTACTGTGAGTCGGACCGCTTTCATCAAATGGCGATCGAAATCACGGCAGGCCAGCAGCCGGGTTACGACCAGGTTGCGGCAATCGTCATCTGGCTGCGCAACAGCATCAGTTATCGCCCCGGCAGCAGTGACATTCCAGTATCAGCGGTGGAGACTAATGTCAGACAAGTAGGCGTGTGTCGGGACTTGGCGCACCTCGGAATCGCATTGTGTCGCAGCATCAGCATTCCAGCACGTATGGTAGTGGGCTACCTCTACGGACTGGAGCCCATGGACTTGCACGCCTGGTTCGAGGCTTACGTAGGTGGTCGCTGGTATACCTTTGACGCGACGCAGGCCGAGCTAAAGGGCGGATATGTGGCAGTCGGATATGGCCGCGATGCCGCGGATGTCGCCGTCTACAATCAGTTCGGACCGGTAGTCTATCCGACGGCACAGACCGTTCGTGTGGAATACATCCGAGCTTAGCCGATTCTACAGTGCGATCGGCGGCAGCAAAGGCATGGTCGGCAGGGTGGATTGAACATCCTGGCAAGGATTAATTACTGTTGAGGTTATTCATACATGCACTTCACGATCCGGCATCACACTCATTATCGCTATTCGCACCCGGTGCAGTTCAGCCCGCAGCGGCTGCGTTTCCACCCTCGTGATGATGGCGCGCAGCGGGTCATTGATCATCAGCTCAACGTTACCCCGACGCCGCTGGGGCGCAATGACCATATCGATATCGAAGGAAACCGGGTGACCCAGATTTGGTTCGAAGAGAAAACGGACCGCCTCGATATCGAGGTGACCATGCAGGTTGAAACCCTGCGACGCAATGCCTTCGACTTCATCCTGGCGCCGGAAGGGGTGGTTTTGCCCATCGACCATGAGCATGACGTTATCTGCGCGCGCGCCTATCTGGAGCGTATCGAACCCGACGATGCAGTTACCGTCTTCGCTGCCGAACTCAGCCTGGCAGTCAATCGCGATACACTGAACTTCCTTGATCGCCTGAACCGCCAGCTGTTCGCCGAGTTCACCCAGGAGCATCGCCATACGGGTGCACCACAAAGCCCGGCTTTTACCCTGCAGAGCCGCAGCGGGGCGTGCCGAGATCTGGCCGTGTTGTTCGTCGACTGCTGTCGGGCCGAAGGAATTGCCGCACGCTTCGCCAGCGGCTACCAGAAGGGCTCACTCCAGAGCGAGCGGCGTCATCTACACGCCTGGCCGGAGGTGTATCTGCCCGGCGCCGGCTGGCGTGCTTTCGATCCCACCCATGGGGAGGCGGTGGCCGACACCCATGTGACCATCGCGGCGGCGGCAAACTCGCGCGATACCATGCCGGTGACCGGGAGTTTTATCGGTGAGGGCGCAACCAGTAAACTTGATTACACGCTGGAAATTCAGGTATCCGAAGATTAAGCGGCTGCCTTGTTCTATATGCTGTCACCTATTTACACCTAGTCCATCAATTTCGCGTTTTTGGCATCCATAAACCCAGCGGTGACTTTGTGCTTGGTCATGGTGCGGACTAAGGCGGGGATTTTTTTCCTGGCGGTCCGGCTAAGTTCGATCACTGCCTTGATCCCATTCGCTCGGCAGTCTTATGCGCGGATGGGCGTTTGTAGTTCCCGTACTTTCCTGCGGCTGGTGCTCGCTCCGCTTAAATCGAGCATTGATTGGATCAAGAGTGCGTCGTTTGAATTTTTATTTCATGGATATGCGGCGACAGTTTGTCGATCCAGGCGGCGGTAAGCTATCGCTTCGCTGACGTGGGTCGTGTCGATAGTGGGGCTGTCCGCTAGGTCGGCGATGGTGCGCGCGACTTTTATAATGCGGTGATAGGCTCGGGCGGAGAGACCCAATCGTTCAACGGCCTGTTCCAATAGTGCGGCCACCTTGTCGTCGGTGGAGCAAAAAACACCGAGCTCCTTGGGCGACAGGGCATGATTCAGCTTGCCGGCGCGCGCCAGTTGTTTATTGCGCGCGACCATCACGCGCTGCCGCACCTCGCTGCTGCCGGGTCCGCTGTTGTCGGTGTCGCGCAACACTTGATGCGGAACCTTAGGCACTTCCACATGCAAATCGATGCGATCCAATAATGGTCCGGATAAACGAGATCGGTAGCGTTGTACTTGTTCAACGGTACAGTGACAGCGCCCGCCTGCATCGCCGAGATAGCCGCAGGGGCAGGGATTCATGGCGGCAATCAGTTGGAAGCGCGCCGGAAATTCCGCCTGGCGCGCCGCGCGGGAAATCACGATACGCCCCGACTCCAGGGGTTCGCGCAACACTTCCAGTACCCGCCGATCGAATTCGGGCAACTCGTCCAGAAACAGGACGCCGTGATGGGCGAGGGAGATTTCTCCAGGCCGCGGTTGCGAGCCGCCGCCCACCAGCGCCACCCCCGAGGCGGTGTGGTGCGGGGTGCGAAACGGGCGGCTCGCCCATTGGCTGATCTTAAATCCCCGGTCGCCGATGGAGGCGAGGGCGGCGGATTCCAGTGCCTCGCTTTCCGTCATGGGGGGCAGGATGGAGCCGAGGCGGCTCGCCAACATAGTCTTACCCGTGCCGGGCGGGCCGATCATCAACAGATTGTGACCGCCCGCCGCAGCGATCTCCAAGGCGCGTTTGGCGTGATGTTGGCCGCGTACCTCGGCCAGATCGCCGCTGTCGCCGGCGGATGCGGCCGGTATGGTGCAGATATGCGGTGCCAGCTGCGTGCTGCCTTGCAGATAGGCGCAGATGTCTAAAATATGCGGGGCACTTAGGACGACGGCGTCGCGCACCAGGGCGGCCTCGTCGGCATTGACGGCGGGGAGCAGCAAGCTGCGTCCGGCATCGCGGCAATGTAGCGCGGCGGACAATGCCCCGCGGATACCCCGCAACTCGCCGGTCAGGGCCAGTTCACCGATGAATTCATGCCGGTCGAGCCGGTCCGCCGGAATCTGTCCCGACGCGGCGAGTATCCCCAGCGCGATGGGTAGATCGAAGCGTCCCCCTTCCTTGGGAAGATCGGCCGGCGCCAGGTTGACGGTGATGCGCCGCATGGGGAATTCAAAACGGGCGTTGAGCAGGGCGGCGCGTACCCGGTCCTTACTTTCTTTGACGGTGGTTTCGGGTAGGCCGACGATGGACAGGCCGGGCAGGCCGTTGGCCAGGTGCACTTCCACCGTGACCAGCGGAGCGCTTATCCCGTCTTGAGCGCGGCTATAAATGACGGCAAGAGACACGGAATCCATTCCTTTAATTTCATGGTGTGGTCATCGCCTTCCGTGGCGGCTGACCTGGCAGTGCAATTACATAAAACGCTATGACGCCGGCTCGTTAAAAGCCGTGGGATTGTTGCGTGGCGTCGCCGCCGTCTCCCGAGGCGTGCAAGCGCGTTTCCAGGCGCATGATCTGCTCTTCCAATTCCCGGACCTTGGCGTGGGTGCGGCTGAGGACCGCGGCCTGTACGTCGAATTCTTCCCGCGTAACCAGGTTGAGTTTAGCGAAAGTGCCGTCCAGGATGGCGCGAAAATTCTTCTCCGCGTCCTGCTTGATCTCTTTGATGCCGGGGGGTAATGCCGCGGCGAGACGGCTGGCGAGATTATCGAGAATTTTGGGGTCGATCACGGTCGCTCCTCTCTGGTGATAAGGCCCGCTTCATTGCGGCCGGACTTGAGATCCCAGTCTAAACGAACTAAACGAAGAGTGTAGTCCCATTGAGCGCACCAATTTAGTGCTTATGGCTTGTGGCGCGTCCATCTTAGTGCGCGGCCCTGTGTGGAGAGGCGCTCAAAAAAGGTTAATTATTTGTTTTTTATAATTTATTGCGAATGGCATGGAAAGTGCCTAGTGGTGTATGAGGTGAATTAATTCGTTCCGAATTGTGTTGTTTTGACGGGATCCGCGCGACGGTGACGACTACAGAATGGCTTTCAAGCCGCGCCGGGGATTTCTGACTGAGGAGACATATCCATGAAGCTAGTCGTAGCCATTATTAAACCATTCAAGCTGGACGATGTCCGCGAGTCCCTGTCCGAGATTGGCGTACAGGGCATAACAGTGACCGAGGTGAAAGGCTTCGGCCGCCAAAAGGGGCACACCGAGCTGTATCGCGGCGCGGAGTATGTGGTGGATTTCCTACCCAAGGTGAAGATCGAGGTGGCGGTGGATGACAGCCTACTCGATCGGGTGATGGAGAGCATCGCCAAGTCCGCCAACACCGGCAAGATCGGTGACGGGAAGATTTTCGTGTTCAACATAGAGCAGGCCATGCGGATCCGTACCGGTGAAACCGGTCCCGATGCGCTGTAACCGTGAAGAGAGAGGTGTCAAATGAAGCTTTATAAAAATCTGCTGAGCCTGTGTGCATTGATGTTGATGCTGTTCGCAGCACCGATGACCTTTGCCGACGATATGGCGGCGCCTGCCGCCGATACCATGGCCGCCCCCGCTACGGAGGCCCCGGCGGCGCCTGCCGAAGAGGCGCCTAAGCTCGATACGGGTAATACCGCATGGATGCTCACTTCAACGGCCTTGGTGTTGATGATGACCATTCCCGGACTGGCCTTGTTCTATGCCGGTATGGTGCGTTCCAAGAACGTGCTGTCGGTGTTGATGCAGTGTTTCGCCATTACCGCGTTGGTATCCGTGTTGTGGATGATGTTCGGCTACAGTATAGCCTTCGGTGATGGAGGTGATATGAATGCCTACCTGGGGGGCTTGGGCAAGGCCTTCCTCGCCGGGGTGCACATCGACACCCTTAGCGGCACTATCCCCGAAACGGTGTTCATGACCTTCCAGATGACCTTCGCTATCATCACCCCGGCGCTGATCGTCGGTTCCTTCGCCGATCGCATGAAGTTTTCCGCCATGCTGTGGTTCATGGGGCTGTGGCTGTTGATCGTCTACGCGCCGATCTGTCATTGGGTATGGGGCGGCGGCTTCTTGGGTGGCCTGGGCGTTTTGGACTTCGCCGGCGGCACCGTGGTGCATATCAATGCCGGTATCGCCGGTCTGATGACGGCGCTGGTGTTGGGCAAGCGTAAGGGTTATCCCACTACCCCGATGCCTCCTCATAATCTGGGCTACACCGTGGTCGGTGCCTCCTTGCTGTGGGTGGGTTGGTTCGGCTTCAACGCCGGTTCCGAGTTGGCCGCCGACGGTACCGCCGGCATGGCCATGGCGGTGACGCAGATCGCCACCGCCGCTGCGGCCCTGGCCTGGATGTTCGCCGAGTGGATTTCCCACGGCAAGCCGAGCGTGCTGGGTATCGCTTCCGGTGCAGTCGCCGGCTTGGTGGCCATCACCCCGGCCTCCGGTACTGCGGGACCGATGGGCGCCTTGCTGATCGGTGCGGTTGCCGGCGTGGGCTGCTATTTCGCGGCGACCAAGATGAAGCGTGCCTTCGGGTATGACGACTCCCTCGACGCCTTCGGCGTGCATGCCATCGGCGGCATCATCGGTGCCCTCCTGACCGGCGTCTGTGTCGATGCCAGCTTCGGCGGCGCGGGTCTGGCCGACGGTGTCACCATGGGTGCACAGCTCGGCAAGCAGGTCATCGGCGTGTTGACCACCGTGGTCTATACCGGTGTGGTGAGCTTCATACTGCTGAAGATCATCGATATGGTCATCGGTCTGCGTGTTACCGAGGAGCAAGAGGCTCAAGGCCTGGATCTGGCCTTGCATGATGAGCGTGGTTATAACTTGTAATCTTCTAGATTATTTCTCCAAATGGGCGCCCTCGGGCGCCCTTTTTTTATTCGAGGCAATGCAGGCAGTGATGTCATCAATAGTGTGAGTAGGGTGTAAACAAGGGATAACGATTATTTGCCGGGCAGAGAATTCACGAAGCCTACGGCTGGCGCCATCCAGTCCTGCAGATCTTCATCGTCTTCGACGCCGGCCGGTTCCACATACACGAAGCCCTTCATTGCCTTGCCGGTGAAATTCATCTCGCTGGCGTGAGGCCGCTGCAATGCCGCCGCATAATGATCGGGGCCGGTCCGAACCATCAAGGTGTCGCCGACGATGCCGCAGCACATGTGACCGCGGAGCATGAAGGCGATGCCGCCGAACATCCGTTTTTCCTCAGCGCTATAGCGGTTGGCTAAGATCTCCCTCAGCCGTTGCGCCAGTCCCTCATCGTAGGCCATGGCCGATGCCCTGTTACAGGATGCTGTGGGTGCCGTCGCAGAAGGGTTTGTTACCGCTGTGCTTGCAGCCGCACAAGAGCACGGTGGCCTTGGAGGTGATGGTCAATTTAACCGGGCTGAATTTACTGCCCTTGTGGGAGCCGTCGCAAAAGGGTTGGCTGGCCGATTTGCCGCAGGCGCACCACCAATAAACGCCCGGCTCCAGTTGCAGGATGTAGGGGGATTTTTTCGCCATCTTAGGTTCGGCCATGTCGGGTTCCAGTATGCCTGCGGGGAAAAGCTGGACGTGTGTCTGCCCGGATTTAAGTCTCATCAACTCGCTGTTGTCAAGACGTGCGCCGGTGAGGTGTATCGGATACGCTGGAGATATTAATAGAGGAGAAGAGCCCTGGAACGATTGGAAGCGAGGGCCTTGCAGGTACGGCAAGTCGGCCCCTTGGATTTCTCAGTGGCGGCGGGCGAGTGCGTGTGTCTGTCGGGGGCGTCGGGAGCGGGCAAGAGCCTGCTGATGCGTGCCCTCGCCGATATGGAGCCGCATCTAGGTCGTGTGTCCTTGGATGGCGTGGCATGCGATGGTATTGCACCGACGCAGTGGCGACGGAACGTGGCCTTGCTGACCGCCGAAAGTGCCTGGTGGCACGATCGGGTGGGCGAACATTTTTCACGCATCGATGAATCGCTGCTGGCGGAGTTGGGATTCGACAAGCAGATGATGAGCGCTGAGGTGTACGGTCTCTCCACGGGTGAGCGGCAAAGACTGGCTCTGTTGCGCTTGCTCGCGGGTCGTCCGCGGGTGCTGTTGCTTGATGAGCCGACGGCCAGTCTCGATCCGCAGAACACCGAGCGGGTCGAGCGACTGTTGACCCGTTACCGCGAAGAGCGGGATGCGGGAGTGCTGTGGGTGAGTCATGATCCGCTACAGGTGCGGCGCGTTGCGCATCGCCACTGGCGCTTGGCGGACGGGCGTTTGCATGAAGAGAAGCTCTTAAGATGAATATCATAAGGCTCGATGCCTGGGATTTGAGCTTGGCGGCCATGCTGGTGCTGATCTTGGCAGGTCTGAGTTTCCGCTTGCAATTGGCGGTGAGCAGACAGTTGCTGGTGGCGGCGCTGCGCACTGCGGTGCAGCTGACCTTGATCGGTTTGGTGCTCAAATTCTTATTTACCAACGTGCACCTTACCTGGATGCTGGCTATGGCGACCATCATGCTGCTGGTGGCGGGACGCGAGGTGATGGTTCGTCAGCAGCGGCGCTTCAGCGGTTCATGGGGATACGGTTTGGGGACGATCTCCATGTTCGTTTCGTCATTTGCGGTAACGCTGTTGGCCTTGCTGGTGATGGTGAAGGCGGAACCGTGGTATACCCCGCAATACGCCATTCCCTTGCTCGGTATGGTGTTGGGCAATGCCATGAACGGCATCGCCCTGGGATTGGATCGCTTGACTCAGGGTGCCTGGCAGCAGCGCCGCGCCATCGAGGCGCAATTGTTGCTGGGGTTCGCCTGGACTGACGCCGTTGCCACCACGCGCATGGAGGCGATGCGTGCCGGCATGATGCCCATCATCAATGCCATGACCGCCGCCGGCGTGGTGAGTCTGCCGGGGATGATGACCGGCCAGGTTCTCGCGGGTGCGCCGCCGGTGGAAGCGGTGAAATATCAAATACTCATCATGTTTCTGATTGCCGCCTGCACCGGTTTCGGCACGTTGATGGCGGTGTGGCTGGGCTCGCGTCATTTGTTCGACGAACGTCAACGCCTGCGTCTGGATCGCTTGCAAGAGAAACAATAGGGTGGATGCTCGATACGCCGGCTTATTTTGAGGTCGTTCGCGGTGCCTGTGAATTTTTGTTCGCGGGACGGCGCTTCATCGCGGCTGTTCGTGCTGGTTTATCTGCGACGGCCGCTTTTTTGGCGTTCCCGCCTGACACGCCATATTCATTTGTCTCTTTGTTTTTGCTTATCCCCGGATAAGTCAAGACGTCTATATGCCGGTGGGCTTCCTTGAGATAGTCGAGAAAGGTATGCGCCACTACCGAGAGCTGTTTGCCGCGGGGATATACCGCACACCAGTGGCGCTCGATCGGGAAGTCCTGGACATCCAGCAAGGCGATCTGTTCCGTCGTGACGTCCATGGGCAGGGTGTGACGCGACAATACCGAAACTCCCAGTCCGCCGATCACGGCCTGTTTAATTGCCTCATTACTTCCCAGTTCCATACGTACGCGAATTTTTAAATTGTGGCGCGCGAACAATTGTTCTGTCGCGATGCGTGTCCCGGAGCCGGCCTCACGCACCAGAAACGGTTCCTCCGCCAAACGCTGCAAGGGGATGTTCTTGGCGTGGGCGAGCGGATGGTCGGCGGGGGCGAGCACGATCAGGGGATTGTCCAGAAACGGGTCGGCGATGGCGTCGACCTCTTCCGGCGGTTGACCGAGGATGTAGAGATCGTCTTCGTTATTGTTCAAGCGTGCGAGTATGCGTTCCCGGTTGGAGACCTTCATGGCGACGTCGATGCCCGGATACTGGCGGCAGAAGGCCCCGAGCAGGCGCGGTATGAAATATTTGGCGGTAGTGATCACCCCCAGCCGCAAGCGGCCCTGTTTCAATCCCTTCAAGTCGGCCAGCAGCATCTCGAAGTGAGTGAAGTGGTCGAAGATCTCGCGCGAGAAATTCTGCAGCGCGCGCCCCGCATCGGTGAGATACACCCTTTTTCCCACTTGTTCGAACAAAGGCATGCCGACGGCGTCGGTGAGCTTTTTGATCTGCATGGAGACCGTGGGCTGGGTGAGATGCAGTTCCTCCGCAGCACGGGTAAAGCTGCCCAGGCGGGCGATGGCTTCGAAGACCTCGAGTTGGCGCAGGGTGGTGTGGCGCATGGTCTGGCGTCTCATCTGCTAATAGATAGATGAAAGTCTATCATAATCATTGAATAAATTGACTGTTTTAGATGGGTATTCCCGGGCAGGATAAGGCCCTCGTAGTGACATTGCCGGGCTACGCACAGCGTGGCCTCAATCATCAGGGGGCAGGGTTGGCTACGGATATAACCGAATTAACTAATTGAGGAGGCTAGTGTTATGGCAAAGTCTGAGACGCTGCAGGAAGGGAAGGAACGCTATAAGTCCGGCGTTATCCCCTATAAAAAAATGGGTTACTGGGAGCCGGATTATCAGCCTAAGGATACCGACGTAATCGCCATGTTCCGCATCACGCCGCAACCCGGCGTCGATCACGAAGAAGCGGCGGCGGCCGTGGCCGGCGAATCATCCACCGCGACCTGGACCGTGGTGTGGACCGACCGCTTGACCGCCTGCGAGTTGTATCGCGCTAAGGCCTACCGATCCGAACTGGTACCCAATACCGGCCCGGGCACCAACAATGAAGCCCAATACTTCGCTTACATCGCCTATGACCTCGACCTGTTCGAGCCGGGTTCCATCGCCAACCTCACCGCTTCCATCATCGGCAATGTGTTCGGTTTCAAGGCGGTGAAGGCGCTGCGCCTCGAAGACATGCGCATCCCGGTCGCCTATCTCAAGACCTTCCAGGGTCCCGCCACCGGTATCGTGGTGGAGCGCGAGCGTCTCGACAAGTTCGGCCGCCCGCTGCTGGGCGCCACCACCAAGCCCAAGCTCGGCCTGTCGGGCCGCAACTACGGGCGCGTGGTGTACGAGGCGCTCAAGGGTGGTCTCGACTTTGTGAAGGACGACGAGAACATCAACTCGCAACCCTTCATGCACTGGCGCGACCGCTTCTTGTATTGCATGGAGGCGGTGAACAAGGCCTCCGCCGCCACCGGTGAGGTCAAGGGCCACTACCTCAACGTCACCGCCGGCACCATGGAGGACATGTACGAGCGTGCCGAATTCGCCAAGTCTCTGGGCTCGACCATCATCATGATCGATCTGGTGATCGGTTACACCGCCATCCAGTCCATGGCCAAGTGGGCGCGCAAGAACGATATGATCCTGCATCTGCACCGCGCCGGTAACTCCACCTACTCGCGGCAGAAGAATCACGGTATGAATTTCCGCGTGATCTGTAAGTGGATGCGTATGGCGGGCGTCGACCATATCCACGCCGGTACCGTGGTGGGTAAGCTTGAAGGCGATCCGCTGATGATCAAAGGCTTCTACGATACGCTGCGCGAGACGCACACGGAGAAGAGTCTGGAGCACGGTCTGTTCTTCGATCAAGACTGGGCTTCGTTGAACAAGGTCATGCCGGTGGCCTCCGGCGGCATCCACGCCGGTCAGATGCACCAGTTGCTCACCTATCTGGGCGAAGACGTGGTGCTGCAGTTCGGCGGCGGTACCATCGGCCATCCTCAGGGCATTCAGGCCGGCGCCGTCGCCAACCGTGTCGCCCTGGAGGCCATGGTCATGGCGCGTAACGAAGGCCGTGATATCTGGAATGAAGGTCCGCAGATCCTGCAGGATGCAGCCAAGTGGTGTTCACCGCTCAAGGCTGCCTTGGATACCTGGAAGGACATCACCTTCAACTACGATTCCACCGACACGGCGGATTTCGTGCCCACGACCACCGCCAGCATGTAACGTATAAGGAGAAGCCATCATGATGACCAATCACGGCAATCGGATCACGCAGGGACAGTTCTCATTCCTGCCGGATCTCACCGACGCGCAGATCACTGCGCAGATCAAGTACGCGCTGACCAACGGTTGGGCGGTCAATGTCGAATACACAGACGACCCGCATCCGCGCAACACCTATTGGGAAATGTTCGGCATGCCCATGTTCGATCTCAAGGATCCCGCCGGGATTCTTATGGAGGTCAACAATTGCCGCAAGACCTTCCCCAACCACTATATTCGGGTGACGGCCTTCAATAGCGCCCGCGGCGTGGAATCGCCGACGATGTCGTTTATCGTCAACCGCCCCAAGAACGAGCCGGGTTTTGGCCTGTCTCGACAGGAGGTGGATGGCCGCGGCATCCGCTATACCGTGCACAGCTATGCCACGGACAGGCCGGAAGGTGAGCGATACAAATAGCAGTAAGATAGAGATGTAAAAAGGCGGCGGCGGGCCATGTGCCCGCCGCTATCCCCCACCGAACTGCAACAGGAAACTGTGGCATGAGCGATACCCAGGATTTAGATATCACCGGCGCGGATGACGCGCGGGTGGACCTGGAGGCCGAATTCGAGGCTTCCAATATTCAAGAGGTGTTGGACAAGCTCGATCGGGAATTGATCGGACTGAAGCCGGTCAAGACCCGCATCCGCGAGGTCGCCGCCTTGTTGCTGGTCGATCGTCTGCGCAAGAAATTCGAACTCAGTTCCGAAACACCGACCCTGCACATGTGCTTTACCGGTAACCCCGGCACCGGCAAGACTACGGTGGCGATGCGCATGGGCGAAATATTGAAGCGGCTCGGCTATGTGCGTGAGGGCCACCTGGTGACGGTGACGCGCGACGATCTGGTCGGACAATACATCGGGCACACCGCGCCCAAGACCAAGGAAGTCATCAAGAAGGCCATGGGCGGCGTTTTGTTCATCGACGAGGCCTATTATCTCTACAAGCCGGAGAACGAGCGCGATTACGGCCAGGAATCCATAGAGATCCTGCTACAGGTCATGGAGAACAATCGCGACGATCTGGTGGTGATTCTCGCCGGCTACAAGGACAAGATGGACCGCTTCTTTCAGAGCAATCCCGGCATGCGCTCGCGCATCGCCCACCACGTCGATTTCCCCGATTATTCAGCGCAGGAATTGCTGCAGATCGCCAAGTTGATGCTGGCGCAACAGAATTACCGTTTGAGCACGGAAGGAGAGCAGGCCTTCGCGGAATATCTGAAATTACGCATGAAACTGGCGCATTTTTCCAACGCCCGGTCGGTGCGCAATGCCCTGGACCGGGCGCGTTTGCGCCAGGCGAATCGCTTGTTCGCCGATCCCAAGAAAAAACTCAGCAAGACCGATCTCATCACCATCGAGGCCGACGACGTGCTGGCCAGCCGCGTCTTCAGCGAAGGCCGGACGGATGCGGAAGATGTGGAAGATTGAGGAGATGGTTCATTGGTTTCTCTCATATGGGTGCGGTAAGTCGAAGGCGGGTCTCCCGTTATCGCGCCGCAATACCGTTATAAGGCTCATCGTCACGAAGATATGAACGTTCAGGTGTGTGAGTATGCGCGATTGGCTCAAACCCACGGCGCTGCGCACGATGCCGAAATCCATCGAGGCATCGATCTACAATCACGTGCGTCTGGCGCTGCGGCGGCTTGATTCGCCGTTGCGGGTCGCGGTGCCGCGGCATCGCGGTCTCGAGATGATATTGGACGATCACATCTGGTTGTGCGTGGATGCCAACGCCGATGATCAGCCGGTAATGGCGTGGTTGGATTTTGGCATCCATCATCGCGACAACCTGCATGAGCCGGTCGGCTGTACCTTGGAGTTGTATCATCGCTTCGCCGGGCTGGTAATGGGTTCGGCGCTGGATTCATTGGACGAGAGTCTGACAGATCAACTCAAGCGTGTGCATGACCGGGAGCTGTAGCGCATTGGTCATGATTCCTAAACCTGAATGCGGCCCCAATTTCTAAGCATCCAATTCCGAATAGTGGCGGAAGATGCCGTCTTCGTTGAATGGCAGGCGCCGGGCGGAAGACAGATAGGCGGCGATATTCGGCCGTTGCGCCACTTTGTCGTGCAATGCGCTCAGGCCGTGAATATCGGGTGATAAACGTTGCATCATCTTCGGGAAGGCGTAGCGCAGTCCCGCCACGATCTGAAACATCGACAGGTCGACGTAGGACAGGCGCCGGCCGACCATCCAGCCTTTAGCCGCCGGATTGTCTTGGAGCATGCGTTCGAAATAATGCAGGAATTGCCGGGCGCGCTCCGTGGTGAAATCGCCGGCGCGGCGACGCGCCTCACGCTTCTGCTCGCGATAATAAAGACTGCCGGCGATGGGGTGGTGAGTATTATGAATCTCGATGACGAAGTCCTCGACCGTGAGCTGTAGCTGATGCGCCCACAGGCGGGTCCCTTCGGCCTTGGGCACCAGGTCCAGCCGCGGTCCCAGGAATTGCAGGATATTCGCGGTCTGTCCGATCAGCAGCTTGCCCGCGCGCAGAAACGGCGGGGCGAAAGGTGCATGATCATTTCCCGAGCCGCGCAGCACCTTCAACAGTGCCTCGACGCCTTGGCCGCGACCCCGTTTCCGCGCCACGTCCACATAAGTGGCGCCCGCCTCCTCCAGCGCCAGCCTTACGAATTCGCCGCGGCCCTGGATGGCAGGCCAGTAGTAAAGCTCATATCGCATACGGGATGACTATACTCTTTGGGTGGCCTGATTTAGTACATCCGATCGAGGGCGCGCCCCCCCCCCCCGTGTTAACCCAGGCCCGCTTCCTTGCAAAACTCCGGTTGTGCCAGAGCGGCGCGATGGATGTCGGCGTTGTAGTAGCGGGTCTTGAAGGGTTTGTTACGGGCGGCGGCCTCGCGGAAGTCCCGAATATCGGTGTCTTTGCAGGCCATGGTTGCCGACCACCAGCCGGAGGGGTAGACCGGCTGCGGGAAGTAGTGGGTCCTGACGTCCTTGAAGCCGGCGCCGCGCATGGCGCCGTGCATTTCCTTGAGCAGCTCCAGGTGATAGAGCGGCGATTCGCTTTGCTGCACCAGGAGGCCGCCGCTGCGCAGGATGCGGCGGCATTGTTCATAAAAGGCCTTGTTGAACAGGCCTTCCGCCGGACCGATGGGATCGGTACTGTCGACGATAATGATATCGAGGCTGGCATCGTCGGCGTCGCGCACCCATTTAATGCCGTCGTCGAACAGCAGCTGGGCGCGACCGTCGTCGTTGTGTTCGCACAGTTCGGGGAAATGGATTTGCGAAAGCCGGGTGACCGCCTCGTCGATGTCGACTTGCCAGACGCGCTCCACTTGCGGGTGTCTGAGCACTTCGCTCAGCGTGCCG
Source organism: uncultured Gammaproteobacteria bacterium (assembly GCA_963810615.1). Lineage (GTDB taxonomy): Bacteria > Pseudomonadota > Gammaproteobacteria > DRLM01 > DRLM01 > JARRQJ01. The sequence goes on from CAWEOA010000008.1 coordinate 202,185, forward strand.
CAATCGCCGCCGCCGATGATCAGCACCTTTTTAGGATCGGGGTGGGTAAACAGCGCCGGATGGCTCATCATTTCGTGATAGAGGAAATTATCGCGGGTCGAGAGCATATAGAAGCCGTCGATGGTCATGAGTTTGCCCCAATGGACGGTGTCGTAGATCTCGATGCGCTGGAAAGGGGTCTGCTCGTCGTGCAGCTTGGCCTTGACCTTGAGGGAAAAGGCCGAGCCGTCGACTTGGTGGATTTCGGTGAACCAGGTGTCGTCCAGGGCCATGTAATGCGGTTCCTTGATGATGCGTTGGGGGTGTTTGCCAGTCAGAGGGGATTATTGCAATTAGATCCTGAAACGGCGATTCCTGTCGATCGTTCCCCACATCCCTAGTCCTCTAGCCATTCGGGCGCCGAGGTCCCGGAGGACGAGGGGATCGCTACGCGATTTTGGATATAACGATACAGGAAGGACGCCCCGTCGCCAATAAGCGCGGAGGGGGAATTTCTTCTATAATCGCCCCATCTTTACCCAGCAAGGGCGGTCGGGCAATGCACGAGTGGGACATCCAACAGGCGCGGGACACCTATAACATCTCCCATTGGAGCGGGGATTACTTCGATATCAACGGTGAAGGCAATCTCCACGTGCGGCCGCAACGTGGTGCCTCGCACCCCGGCGTCGACCTGTACAAGCTTTGCCAAGAGGCGCATGCCGCAGGCTTGGCGCTGCCCTTGCTGCTGCGGTTTTCCCATATCCTGCACGATCGCGTCGATACCTTGTGCGGGGCATTCGCCCAAGCCATGGCTGTGGCCGGTTACAAAGGCGGTTACACCGCCGTATATCCCATCAAGGTCAATCAGCAAAAGAGCGTGGTTGAGGAGATTGTTCGGCACGGTGGCGCGCGCGTGGGTTTGGAGGCGGGCAGCAAGCCGGAGTTGATGGCGGTGCTGGCCTTGTCCAAGCGCGATGGGGTGATAGTGTGTAACGGCTATAAGGATCGCGAATATATCCGCCTCGCCCTCATCGGCAAGCGCATCGGTCATCGGCTATACATCGTGGTAGAGAAGCTCTCCGAGCTGGTCACGGTGATCGACGAGGCGCGTAAGCTCGGGGTTACGCCGTTGCTGGGTATTCGCGTGCGCCTCGCCTCCATCGGTCACGGCAAATGGCAGAATACCGGTGGCGATAAATCTAAATTCGGATTATCCGCCGCCCAGGCGCTCACGGCGGTCGAGGAATTGCGGCGTGCGGGCATGTTGGACTCTCTGCAGTTGATGCATTTTCACCTGGGTTCGCAGGTAGCGAACGTGCGCGACATCCAACGCGGGGTGCGCGAGGCGGCGCGCTATTACGCCGAGCTGCGCAGTTTGGGCGTGAACATTCGCTGTGTTGATGTGGGCGGCGGTTTGGGTATCGATTACGAAGGCACGCGCTCACGCAGTTATTGCTCCATGAACTATAGCGTGCAGGAATATGCCAATAACGTCATTCACACCCTGTGGGAGATCTGCGAGCAGTTGGGTCTGCCCCATCCTGACGTGATCACCGAATCGGGTCGCGCCATGACCGCACATCATGCGGTATTGGTCACCAATGTCATAGATATCGAGCAGGCGCCGGTCAGCAAATCACTTAAGCCGCCCGCCGATGATGAGCCCCTGATCATCCACGATCTGTGGCAGGCCTTGCAAAATTTGAGCGCGCGATCAGTACTGGAAGTCTATCACGACGCCGAGCACTGGGTGGGCGAGGCTCAATCCATGTATACCCATGGCGTCTTGAATCTCGCCCATCGTGCCCGCGCCGAGAAGTTGTTTTTTGCGATTTGCGCCGAGGTGCGGGCCTTGCTGAAACCGGAATCCCGCTCGCATCGCGAGATGCTCGATGAATTGAATGAGAAGTTGGCGGATAAATATTTCTGCAATTTCTCCCTGTTTCAGTCGCTGCCCGACGTGTGGGCCATCGATCAGGTATTCCCCATTATGCCGCTGCACCGCTTGAACGAACGGCCCGACCGTCGCGCCGTCATCCAGGATCTTACCTGCGATTCCGACGGCCGAATTGACCACTATGTGGACCGCGACGGCGTGGAATCAAGTCTGCCCCTGCACAGCGTGCATAAGGGTGAGCATTATCTGATAGGGGTTTTTCTCATCGGAGCCTATCAGGAAATTCTCGGCGATATGCACAATCTGTTCGGCGATACCAACGCGGTCAACGTCGAGCTGAATGCTGACGGTAGCTACAAATTGGTGCAGCCGCAGCGCGGCGACACCGTCGATGAGCTGCTGCGTTATGTCCACTTCGATGCCGAAGATTTGCTCGCCGCCTATCGTCGCAAGATTAGTGAGACGGATTTGAGTGATGACTTGCGTAAGACGCACCTTGCGGAATTGGAAGAAGGCTTGATGGGGTATACCTATCTAGAAGAATAAACTCTGTGTGAGGATGTCACGTGGCGTTTTGCGCGATATGCCGGCTGAGTCTCAACTCGGCCGCAGGCGAGGCTGTTATGCAAAGAGCAAACATAATGCTGTCAGTTTTGGGGCTCGTGGCTTGGCTGCCGCAAGCCGCGGTTGCCCAGGATAAGGCCTATTTTGGGGTAGCGATGTTGAATTCCGCCTACAAGGAAGGCGGCAACAACCATCGTTCCACCGGGCTGGTGGGTCGTCTGGGGTACGACTTCAGCAGGTATATCGCAGTGGAAACTCACTTCGGCGGAAACATCGGCCAAGAGTCGAATGTCAGTACCCGATATGGCGAGGCGCAGATGGTCGATTTATACAGCGCGTTTTTGTGTTTGAATAGCCATTTCGGCAACAAGCGGGTGTATGCCCTGGGCGGGATTACTTACGGTACGCGGGAGCTTAAAGGGCCGAATTCGTCGCTGTCCGTCAAAAACGACGACAGCAATAAGTCATTCGGCTTTGGAGTGGAAGCCTACGAGAATGATGCCATCAGCTTTCAGCTGGAATGGGTGCGGTATTTCGACAATCGTTATTACCGGGTAGATGCGTGGAATCTGGGACTCATCACACGATTCTGAAGGTGTTGCCGTGGTTAAGGAGGGCGCTGTGATCGTCAAGCGAAGCAATCCTGATACGGGGCTACTCGAGAAGCTCGGGGTGTTTACTTGGCCCATTTGGAGTAAAGAGGCGTCTACCTTCCCTTGGGTCTACGACAGCGAAGAGACCTGCTATCTTCTCGAGGGAGACGTTACCGTGACTCCCCGTGAGGGTGAGCCGATCCGCTTGCAAGCCGGAGATCTGGTGACTTTTCCCGCCGGGATGAGCTGTACCTGGCGGATTCACCGGGCGGTGCGTAAGCACTATGTCTTTGCGTGAGGATGGCTCCGAGGGGCGATTTTCGGATGGTTTGAGATGGGCCGTCGGGCTTGAGCAAGCACAAGCCGCAGTATTTCTTCCTCATAGATACCTTTCTGTGACCTATATGGGTGACGGTGACGCTATAGATTATAAAGAGTGTCCGCCAGCCGGCCAGTCGCTTTAATTTCATTTATTTCAATTGGTTAAAATTTATTGAGCGATAAGGTCGCCAGGGGCGGATGTGCTCGCAGCGGGACTGCGAGCCGGCACCGCTATTAAAGGTAAATTAGCGTATGTCGATAAACAAGCTATTGAAAATTAGCAAAAGACCGAAGAATTATTGCTATGGGCATCGTTCTTAAAATCAGAGCGGTATGTGCTCTAGTTCATTGCTGTAGCAGTCAGCTTTATATATTCACTGGCGGGATACGCATATAGATGGCTACCCCAAAGCAGATAAAACATCCCGGCTACGAAGTGCATCAAACGGATGCGCGCGCCTCGGGCACAGGGCGACGTGCTTATGTTCGATACCCCGTAGCGCTGGACGCGACGATAGTCGTGTCGTCGGATCGGGCCATCCCATGCTCGATGCGCAATTTTTGCATGGGCGGAATGTTTTTGCATTATAAGTTGCAATTCTCTGGAGAACAGCCGATCTCCATTGCCGCGAATAAAGTTCTAACCGTTCATTGTCTTGTCCCTGATGCCGGGGGTGAAAAGCTAATAGAATTCCAGGCCCGTGTTGTGCGCGCCCTTCAAGATGGCATAGGGATAGCTTTCATCAACCCGAATCAAGAATCCCTGCAGGTAATGCAGAGATTTGCGCTGCAATTTTCATTGGACGCCGAAAAGAAGCAGGCCGATAAAGTCAGCGAAATAGAGGGCAGTGGTAACAGTTCAGGCGGTCTCGGCCGCCGTTATGATGACATCATTGTCGACTGTGAGCGGATTGTTCAGGAAACAATGGATTCATTGTTGGGACAGCTCAGGGGCGAATTGGCGAATCGTTTGTTTGATTTGTCGCGAGATGCGGCCAGTCCCGAGGTGCAAAGCGAATTTTTTTCGGCATCGGAAATTATAAAGACCAACGATACACAGTTCCTTAACGCGATTCGTTCCAATTTTAAAGAACGGCTTCAGGAAAGAGTAAGCAGTGTGCTCAACCACGAGCATCCACGAGAAAATAAACACGAAGACATATCCCTGGAAAAGTTGTCGCTCATAGGAGATGAAGACCTGGGTGCATGGCTGGCGGTCTCTGAGGTTACAAATAAAGCCGAGGAGAAAAATCGGGAATCACTCGCCGCCCTTAACGAGCGGCTATCCGTTGTATATGGCATGCATATCAATCATGTCAATAATCCCTATGGTCCGGCGCTATTCGCGGAATCCTTTCAGGCGGCGCTGGAGCACTATGAATTCGTTGAGCCAATTAATGTGGCCTGCTATGCGCTTCTAAAGGAAGTTCTTGTTCCGCTATCAACTGACTTATATCTCAAGCTGAATAGTATGCTGATTGAGTACGGCATCTTGCCGAAGCTCAAATTTAAACTTATAGGTCAGTCTATATCCTCAAACAGTGAGCGTGAAGAATCCAATACATCTCAGGCATCGGATGCAACACAGCCGGGTTATGGTCAGGTAAGCGCACCTGAGGCGGGGATCGCTCAGTACGATGCCGCTCCTTCAACTGAGGGAAGCGCGGGCCTGCATCAGCCGGCATCGACTTCTCATAATGGGGTCGAGGAGAGACAAGGCCCGCCACCTCAGGATTCACCATCTGATCTTTACCAACTTATACAGAATTTGCGTGATTTGCGGCGGGGGATCGCGCCGGCAAGAGCCTCTGCACCGCTTGAGTCTCATGATGGTCCTTCAGGCGCAAAAGTCTCTGCCGGCACTCAACAGAACTTGCCGGGGTCGGCTGCTTGCTATAGCACTTCGGAATTGGTCAATGCCGTCGCCGATCTGCAGATTAATCCCCAGTCATATGCGGGAGAGGATCAGCAAGTCGATAAAATTAAGTCGCGTTTGCTTGAGGCGTTGAAAGCGCGAAACCGCGAAGAGACGGGTAAAGATATCAATCCTCACGATGATAACGTACTGGAAGTGACGGGTGATCTTCTGCGTGCGATGCAGGATGATCCCTTAGTGGCAGGCAGTGTTAAGCCTTGGTTGAAACAATTGGAGTTGCCGGTTCTCAAGTTGGCTTTGCAGGATCCCACCTTGTTTTTTGATCAAACGCATGTCGCGCGCCAGGTAGTTAACAGCATTGCTCAATTGGAGTTTTATCAGCATGGCGACACCAATTCAAGCCTGAATTCCATCAGTGCCGCAGTCGAAGATCTCTTGGGAAAGATTGCGGGGGAGCGTTCCGACGGGGTGGAGATATTTTCAGAGATTCAGAGCAAGTTAAACAAACTGATCAAGATACAAAATATGGCATATGCCGAAAACATCAAAGATGTTGTGCAGGCATGCCGGGAACATTTTCCAATACCCGAGGCATACGAATCAGAGCCGCTTGCAGGAGGGAAAATATCCGAGGCCGAGATGCGTAAATGGGTGATATTTGCCCGCAGATTGCGTGAAGGTGATGATGTTCTGTTTTCGTTGTTGGATAGTAAGCCACAAAGATTGCGCGTTGCGTGGGTGGACGAGGAGCAAGCTCTGTATGTTTTTGTTAATTTGCGGGGAATTCAAGAAAAGGTCATGACAGTATCAGATGTGGCAAGGATGATGCGTCTCGGAATTATAGAACCCCAAGGAAATGCGGCGGACCCCGCGATGGATCGCGCTCAATATTCAATAATGCAAAATCTATACAAACAGGTCGTTTATGAGAATACTCATGACAGTTTGACGGGATTGATAAATCGTCGCGAGTTTTCCCGGTGTGTCGATGAGGCCGTGATGAACGCGCGTCGTGACGATAAAAGGCATGCCTTGCTGGATATTGATGTAGATCAATTCAGTGCAATTAACAGTAGCTGCGGATACGGCGGTGGGGATAAATTGTTGCAAGATGTTGTCGATGTCCTCGGAAAGGCCATGAATAACAATGGAGAAATCGCGCGCCTTGGCGGAGATCAGTTCGGTATATTGCTCACAGATTGTTCATTGGATGATGCTTTGGCGATCGCCGAACAGCTGATAGAAGATGTTGCCAATTATAAGCTGGATTGGGAAGGAAAGCTCTATTCCGTCAGTTTAAGTATCGGCATAGTTCCTATCAGTGCTCGCAGCGGCAGCGTCGATGAGTTGATGCAGGCTTCTGAGACGAGTCGCAATATAGCCAAGGAGACCGGCGGCAACAGACTTCAGGTATTTCATGCCGGACATTCGAAGGTCGGGTATCAAGCCGAGCTCAAAAAGCTGGCGGCGAACGTGGATAAAATCATTCAAGAAGACGGCCTGGAAATCAGATGCCAACGCATAGAGCCGTTAGACAGCAGCGGCGTATTGCGTCCGCATTATGAAATACTGCTGGGAGTCAGGGATGAACAAGGGAACATAAGTTCACCGGTAGAATTCATCAAGGGTGCCGAATTGAGTCGCAAAATGTCCATGGTGGATCGCCATGTCATTACCAGAACATTGGCGTGGATGAATGATAATGTTGAAATTATAGAACAGATCGCCGGCTTCACCATTAATCTGTCCGGCGAATCCTTGAATGAAGAAGGCTTTGTTGATTTTATCCTGGAGCAGCTGCAAGATGTGCGTGTGCCCTATGAGAAGATTTGTTTCGAGGTTACTGAAACAGTGGGGATTACCAATCTCTCGGATGCGACCCTGGGGATCGACAGAATTAAGGATACCGGCTGTCGTTTCGCTCTTGACGATTTTGGAAGCGGTATGTCCAGCTATGGATATCTCAAGAATCTTCCCGTGGACGTGGTGAAGATTGATGGGGCGTTTGTGAAAGAGCTGGCCGCCGATTCAAGCGATTATGCCGTTGTAAAATCCATCACCGAAATTGCGCACTTTATGAAGAAAAAGGTGGTGGCCGAATTCGTCGAGACCAAAGAGATACTGGATCTTCTGCGTGAGATCGGAGTGGACTATGTTCAAGGTTATATGATTGACAAGCCCGGTTCACTCGATCGTCTGGCGAATTTGCGGCTTGCTTGTAGCGCATAGCCGTACGTTTCGCCTTCCGTTTATTTCCCGCTTATTGACCGACGACTATCAGTGCTCGTGACTAATCACGTTTCGGTTCCCATTCGAAACGGGGCAGGCTGTTGAAGGAACGGCGTAGCCCTTCATTCCAGCGATGTTGAATGCGCCTAAGCAGTGGCGCATTACTCTCCAGGGTCAAATGCCGTTCCAAGGCCAATTGGTCCTTGCGGTAAAATGCCAACTCGACCGGCGGCCCGACGGAGATATTGGATCGCATGGTGGAGTCCAGCGATACCAATGCGCAGCGCGCCGCATCTTCCAGGCTGGTTTCCAAGGTGATGACGCGATCGAGAATGGGCTTGCCGTATTTTGATTCGCCGATTTGCAGATACGATGTTTCCGGAGAGGCGGCGATATAATTGCCCTGCGGATATATCAAATAGATCTCGTGAGACTGTCCGGCGATCTGCCCCCCCAGGATAAATGAGGCCTCTGCGCTGGCGCCGGCGATTTTAAGCGCTTCATTGTGTTCCTGCTGTACGCGATGGTTGATGGCGCCTACATAATGGGCGGCATCGAAAGCGTACTCCATGGTGTTGAGGCTTTGCTCCGCATGAGTATTATCCAGATCACGCTTGATGATATTGACCACCGCCTGGGTGGTGGCGAGATTGCCTGCGGTAAGCAGCACGAAGAAACTCTCGCCGGGTTTGTCGAAGACATGCATCTTGCTGTAGGTGCTGACGTAATCCACGCCGGCATTGGTGCGTGAATCTGAGGCCAGTATAAGGCCGTCGTTGACTTTAATGGCAAGACAATAGGTCATGGCAGTCGCGCGTCGCTAAATATCCGGGCTCATCATAAGGCTTGCCATGCCGTTCGTCCAGAACCGCACTACTGGGAACGGAGCTGTTTCCGCGGTATAGTAGCGGCATGGCGATTCGCTGGAAAGAATATCCCACCCACGGCCTGTATGACGAATTGATGCGCGGCGGTGGCCGCCCGCGCGATGCCTCCCGCTTTCTCTGCCAGTATCTTAAACGCTTGTCCGAGGATGAGATCCAGGCGCGCAAGGCGGCGGCGGAGCTGGCGATTCAGGTCATGGGCATCACTTTTACCGTTTATTCGCAACAGGGCGCCTCCATCGACCGGGCCTGGCCCTTCGATATTATTCCGCGGATCATCGCCAAAGCGGAGTGGGATACCATCGAGGCGGGTCTCAAACAGCGCGCCCAAGCCCTCAATTTGTTCATCGATGATATCTATCATGGGCAACGCATCGTTAAGGACAATGTCTTCCCCCTCGAGATTCTGGCCGGGTCGAGAAATTTCCGCGAGCAATGTATAGGCATCAATCCGCCGCTGGGGGTGTGGGCCCATATCTGCGGCTCCGATTTGGTGCGGGATAAGGACGGTAAGGTCTATGTGCTGGAGGACAACCTGCGGGTGCCGTCCGGCGTGTCCTATATGTTGGAAAACCGCCAGGTAATGAAGCGCGTTTTCCCCGAGTTGTTTCAAGAGGCGAGCATCCTGCCGGTGGATGATTATCCATCCCAGCTCTACGATTGCCTCGCCGCCATCTCGCCAAGACCCCTGGCACAGCCCGAGGTGGTGGTGTTGACTCCCGGTATTTACAATTCCGCGTATTTCGAGCACGCCTATCTCGCCCAACAAATGGGCGCCGAGCTGGTGGAAGGCCATGATTTGGTGGTGGGCGACGATGACTGCGTGTACATGCGCGCGGTGGAAGGTTTGATTCAGGTTGATGTCATTTATCGTCGCATCGATGATATGTTTCTTGATCCGGAGGCCTTCGATCCTAACTCCATGTTGGGAGTACCGGGTTTGATGCGTGCCTGGAAGAAGGGCAATGTGGCGTTGGCCAATGCACCGGGTGCGGGGGTGGCGGACGACAAGGTGGTATATGCCTTCGTGCCGCGGATGATCCGTTATTATCTGGATCAGGACCCCATTCTCCCCAATGTGGAGACCTATCTATGCTCGGACAAGAAAGAGCGCGAACATGTCCTCGGCCATCTCGATAAACTGGTGGTGAAGCCGGCCAACGAATCCGGCGGTTACGGCATGCTGATCGGTCCCCAGGCGACTCGCCGCGAACGCGAGCGGTTCGCCAAGCTCATCCGCAAGGACCCTCGAAATTATATTGCCCAACCCTTGCTGACGCTGTCCACGGCGCCAACTCTGGTGGGCGACCGCGTCGAGCCGCGCCATCTCGATCTGCGGCCCTTCATTCTCTCCGGCCAGAAGACCTATGTCACCACCGGAGGTCTGACCCGCGTGGCATTGAAAAAGGGTTCCACAGTGGTGAACTCCTCACAGGGCGGCGGCAGCAAGGATACCTGGATCGTGGACGGCGAGGGGACGTAGCCATGTTATCGCGCGTCGCCGAAAACATTTATTGGATGGCCCGTTACATCGAGCGTGCCGAGAATACCGCGCGTTTGATCAACGTTACCAGCAACCTGGTGTTGGATCTGCCCAAAACGGTCACCTTCGAATGGCGGACCTTGGTGGATATCGCCGGTTACAGTACCCTGTTCGATGAATATTACACGGTGGCGGATGACCGCAGCGTAGTGAAATTCCTGGTGGGTGATATGCGCAATCCCGGTTCCGTCATCCGTTCCCTGGACAGCGCACGGGAAAATGCTCGCACTATCCGCGACATCATTCCCCGTGAGGCCTGGGAGCAGATCAATCATCTTTGTATGCGCTGTAAGGGCAATTTGCAGCTCGGTCTGTCACGGCAGGGGCGTTATGATTATTTACGCTGGACCATCTTGGGGACGCAGACCATCACCGGCATGTTGGCGGGGACAATGAATCATGATGCCGGTTACGATTTCCTGCGCACGGGGCGCAATCTGGAGCGGGCCGACATGACGACCCGTATCATCGATGTGCGATCCGCCAACCTTTTATCGGAACAGCCTACGGACCTCGCACCCTTCGAGAATATCCAGTGGATGAGCGTATTGAAATCGCTCACCGGCTATCAAATGTACCGGCGGACCATGCAGGTGCGGGTGCGGCGCCCCGATGTCTTGAAATTCTTGTTTCAAGATAAACGCTTTCCGCGCGCGCTCTATCATACGTTGTGCGAAGTGGAGAGCTGCTTGCGGGATCTGCCGCGCAACGACGGTCCGCTGCGCCTGATAACGCAGCTGCAGCGGATGGTGTCCGACTCAAGGCCGGAACGCCTCAGCCAGACGGAACTGCACCGCTATGTGGATGAGCTGCAGGCCCATCTGGCCGAGATCCACGATCAGATCAGCGCCACCTATTTTTCAGTCGCATTGCCCGCGGCGCCTTAGGATTAATGTGATTCCAGAAATAACTTAAGCGCCACGGCGTTGTTGTATGCCGTGTCCTTTGCGGCATAGAGCAGAGTAAGCGGCATTGACCCGGTAAGCTTTTTCAAGTGCTGGATTTGATCCGGGAGTTGTTCCAGCTCGCGAAAATAGCGCGTCTGAAATTCATGCCATTTGTGAGGATCGTGCTTGAACCAGCGGCGCAGGGCGGTGGAGGGGGCGATGTCCTTCAGCCACAGATCGACCTTTGCCCGATCCTTGGTCAGACCGCGCGGCCAGATGCGATCCACCAGCACGCGATGGCCGTCTTTGTCGGTCGGGGGATCATAAACGCGCTTTAGCCGTATTGTCATGGTATCGCCGTTCGACTCAGCCGCTGACCTTCAACAGGATGGCGTTGATATTGTTATTAAGCAGCCGCGTGCGGATCTTATTCAATTCCCGCAAGTCCTGATAAGGCCCCACCCTCACCCGGTGCCAGGTGTCGGTATTGTTGACGGTCACGGTATCGACCTTGGATTCGACCCCGAGCAGGGCGAGTTGCGCCTTGAGATTGTCGGCCTCGGCGAAGCTGCGGAACGACCCTGCCTGCAGGAAATACGTTCCCGGCTTGTCGACGGGTGCCGTTCGGCCGGCCTTATCGCGCTCGTCCGGCACGACAACTTCCATCTCGGGGAGAATGGTGTAGAAATCGAAGCGCCGCTTGGACTTCTTGTCATCCGCTTTGGCGTCGGCCTGCGGGTGGCTTTGTTTTGACGCAGCCGGTGATTGAGTGGTGGCGGGCGCGGATGGGTGCTTGCTGCGATTATTCAAGGAAGTGAATAAGGCGATGGACAGGCCGATGGCGAGACCGGCCAGCAGCCAGGCCCAACCCGGGATGGGTTTGGTCCGGCGGGACGCGCTCTTCTTGCGGGCTTTTTTCGTGGCTTGCGCCATGGTTTACATGGACTCGGGAGCGGAGACCCCGAGTAAGGCCAGTCCGTTGCGGATCACTTGACGGGTGGCCAGGATCAGATTGAGCCGCGCATCGCGCAAGGCATCCGTCTCCACCAGGAATTGATGGCTGTTGTAATAGGTATGGAACTCGTAGGCCAGTTCCCGCAGGTAGTGGGCGATGAGGTGCGGTTCGTGATTGAGGGCGGCGGCCTCCACCATCTCCGGATAACGTGACAGACTTACCATCAGCTTCTGCTCGTGTTCTTCATGCAGAAGGTGCAGGTGGTCGCTGCCGCGCTGCACATCGCGGTGCAGGCCCTTTTCATCCAGCTGCCGCAGCACGCTGCACACCCGGGCGTGGGCATATTGGATGTAATACACCGGGTTGTCCGCCGACTGGGACTTGGCCAGGTCCAGGTCGAAATCCATATGCTGTTCGCATTTGCGGGTCACATAGAAGAATCGCGCCGCATCGTTGCCCACCTCGCCGCGCAGTTCGCGCAGGGTGACGAATTCGCCGGAGCGGGTGGACATCTGCATGCGCTCGCCACCCTTGTAGAGGATGGCGAACTGCACCAGCAACACGTCGAGCTTGGCGGGGTCGTCGCCCATGGCCTGCAAGGCCGCCTTGACCCGCGGCACATAGCCGTGATGGTCGGCGCCCCATACGTCGATGACCCGTTCAAAGCCGCGCTCCAGCTTATCCATATGATAGGCGATGTCCGAGGCGAAATAGGTGGTCTGGCCGTTGTCGCGCACCAGTACCCGGTCCTTCTCGTCGCCGAAATCGGTGGCGCGGAACCACAGCGCCCCGTCCTGTTCATAGGCATGGCCGCTGGCCTTGAGCCGTTCCAGGGCGCGGGTGACGGCGCCGCTTTCAGTGAGCGAGCGCTCCGAATACCATTCGTCATAGGTTACGCCGAATTCCTGCAGGTCCTCGCGGATATCGCTGAGCACGAGCTTCAGACCGGCATCGAACACCGTGCGGTAATCGCTGGCACCGAGCAGGGACTTGGCCCGTTCGATGATGGCATCGATATGCTCTTCCTTATCGCCGCCCGCCGGCTCGTCCGCCGGCAGTTCGGCCATCACCTGCGCCGCGGGGCGGTGATACTTATCGTCGTGGATCTGCTGTAATGAGGCAGCGATGTCGCGTACGTATGCGCCCTTGTAACCGTTGATGGGGAAGGTGAACCGCTCGCCCAGCGCCTCCAGGTAACGCAGCCACACACTGGCGGCGAGGATATCCATCTGCCGGCCGGCGTCGTTGACGTAGTATTCGCGGTGCACGCCGAAGCCCGCCGCCTCCAGAAGATTGGCCACCGCCGCACCGTAGGCCGCGCCGCGACCGTGACCGACGTGCAGGGGGCCGGTGGGATTGGCGGAGACGAATTCCACTTGGATGGAGCGTTGCGCACCCACGCTGCTGCGGCCGTAGGCGTCGCCCGCTGTGAAGATGTCGGCGACGGTCTTTTGATAGGCGCCGGGGGTCAAAAAGAAATTGATGAAGCCGGGACCGGCGATCTCTATCTTGTTCACCAGCGGCGAGCTCGGCGTGGCATCCACGATCAATTGTGCGAGATCCCGTGGCTTGCGCCGGGCGGCCTTGGTCAGAGTCATGGCGATGTTGCTGGCGAAGTCGCCGTATTGGCGATCGCGGGTGCGCTCCACCTTGGCCTCGGTGCTAAGCTCGGCGGGCAGCTCGCCGTTGTGTTGAAGTTGCTGCAAGGCCTGCTTGAGCAGGGATTCGAGATGATGCTTCATGGTTGTGTGAGGTCTTTATATGATCGAGCGCCAAACTAATGCGCGTATTATCCGGGGTCTGGGACGGCTTGCAAGGGCTATTCGCGTCACACCATTTCCATGGGATCCACATCCACCGACCATCTTACCTTGCGTCCGGCGGGTAGCTGGCTCAGCGGCGGCAGCCAAACATCCAGCAGGCGGTGCAGTTCGGAGCGTTGCGTCGCCTGCACCAATAGCTGCGCACGATATCGGCCTGCGCGGCGTTCCATGGGGGAGGGGATGGGTCCGAGCAGGGTGACGCCCGCCGTTGCCATGTCATTGGCGATCTTAAGCGCCTCGTCGAGAAAGCGGGTAGGGGCGTCGGCGGCAGTGGCTTCGGCACGCAGCAGGGCGAGATTGACGTAAGGCGGCAGTTCGGCTTCGCGGCGCTCCGCCAGGGCGGCGGCGGCAAAGTGGTGGTAGCCCTCGGTCAGCAGAGTGCGCAGCAGGGGGTGATCCGGGTGATGGGTCTGGATCAATACCTCGCCGGCTTGCTCGGCGCGCCCGGCGCGCCCGGCGACCTGGGTGATCAGTTGCGCCATGCGTTCGCCGGCACGAAAGTCCACGCCGAACAATCCCTGATCGGCATCGAGGATGGCGGCCAGGGTGACATTGGGAAGGTGGTGGCCTTTGGCCAGCATCTGTGTGCCCAGCAGAATGCGATGGTGGCCGTTGATGGCGTCGTCGAGTAATTGTTGCAAAGCCCCTTTGCGGCGGGTGCTGTCGCGGTCGATGCGGGCGCAGCTGAAATGCGGGAAATGGTCGCGCAGTGCCTGCTCCACGCGTTCCGTACCATGGCCGAGCGGGCGCAGTTCACTACTGCTGCATTCCGGACAGTGCTCGAACATGGCCTGCTCCGCGCCGCAATGATGACAGCGCAGGCGACGCTGGCCGTGGTGATAGGTGAGATGGGCGTCGCAGCGGCGGCACTGTGCCACCCAGCCGCACTGATGGCACAACAAGGTCGGGGCGTAGCCGCGGCGGTTGAGGAACAATAAGACCTGATTACCCCGGTCGAGATGGTGGGCGATGGCCTGCAACAGGCCGGGCGAAAGATTGCCATCCAGTTTTTGACTGCGCATGTCTATGGTGCGCAGCCGCGGCGGCTTCGCTTCACCGGCCCGTGCCGGGAGCTCGATGCGTGCGTAACGGCTGCGCTCGACGTTGTACAGGGTTTCGAAAGAGGGTGTTGCGGAACCGAGTACGATGGGAATGCCCAGTTGGTGTGCCCGCCACACCGCCACGTCGCGGGCATGATAACGAAAACCGTCCTGTTGCTTGAGGGAGAGGTCGTGCTCCTCGTCGATGATGATGATCCCCGGTTTGTGCATCGGGGTGAAGACCGCGGAGCGCGTCCCGATAATGATGGGCGCCTGCCCATTGCGGGCCAGCAGCCAGGCGTGGAGGCGTTCGCTGTCATTGAGACCCGAGTGCAGCACCGCGAGGATGTGACCGAGACGGGTGCTGAAACGGTTGATCAATTGCGGTGTGAGTCCGATCTCAGGCACCAGCACCAATGCCTGGCGGCCCGCGGCGATGACCCGGCGGATGATTTGCAGATAGACCTCGGTCTTGCCGCTGCCGGTGACGCCGTCCAATAAGAAACTGGCGAAGCCGCCCAGGGAGGCGGATACCGCATCAACGGCATGGCGCTGTGCGTCATTGAGCGAGATGTCTTGCGGCGCATACGCCGTCGGCATCGCCGGCGGCGCGACTTGGGTTAGACACTCCACCCAGCCCTTTTCCACCAAGGCGCGCATTGCGCTGTGCCATGTGGTTTCATGTTCACTCAATTCGTTGCCGGCCAAGCCGTCGGGAGTTCGCTGCAGGCGATCGAGCAAGGCCGCCTGACGCGGCGCGCGCTTCACGTCGTCGGATGATACGCTCTTGCCCGCGGACGTAATCCGCCACACGCTCAGTGTAGGCAGTTGTGCCGCTTGCCCGCTGCGCAATGCCGTGGGCAACAGCGCCGACATGACTTCTCCCAGAGGATGGTGGTAGTAACGGCTGGCCCAGGCGCTCAGTTCGAGAAGGTCCGGACTGAGCAGGGGTTCAGGGTCCAGCAGTGACAAAGCCGGGCGCAGGCGTTGTGAGGCAATACGGCTGTGGGCGGCGGTTTGGATCAGCACGCCGACGGTCTTTCTCTTGCCGAAGGGTACCTGTACCCGTATGCCGGGACTTAAAGTCTGAGCGGAACAATGGGGCGGCGCCAAATAATCGAGGCAGCCGTGCAGGGGGCCGGGAACCGCCACTTGGAGGATGAGGGCCTCAGGCTCTGAATTCATGGCGATACTCTAGCAGGTTTGCCGGTTGGCTCGGGTGGGGAGCGGTGAACACGAAATTAGATGTCGGGGTTAATGCCATTTTTTATCAAACGAAGATAACTTATTAGCCAGAAAGAGGTTTGTCTCTTATCCACAAAAGCTGTGGATAACTATGTGGAAGAAATGGGATCAAGCGCCGCTAATGCCCGTCGTTATTGGAAAAGTGACAGATTGATGACAAAATGCACTGGTGTATAAATACTTTTATTATCAATCAATTAATTATAATTTGGCGGCGGGGTCCCTGCTGTCTTGACATGGATAGGGCGATGACGGTAGGGTCGGGGCCGATTGTGTATAAAGAGTATTTCCCGGGTTGATTTTCTATCATAAATGTGACTTCCACGGGTCGCCGGGGGTAGCCGTATATATAGAGAGATAGGGGATCGGGACAGCCCGTGGGAGGGTCGGATTCGCGCGTTTAGAACGGACGTACCACGACCAAAATGATCACCCCGATCAAAATCAGCACCGGAATCTCGTTGAGCCAGCGGTAGAAGACGTGGCTGTGGCGATTGCGGTCATGCTTGAAGCCCAGCAGTAATTTCCCACAATAAATATGGTAAATGACCAACAGGGTCACCAAGGCCAGTTTGGCATGCAGCCATCCTGCCCGGCCATAGACCTCCCAACCATAGTCGATGAGCATCCATATCCCCAGGGCGATGGTGAGGACCGCGCCGGGGGTCATGATGCCGTAGAACAATTTACGCTCCATGATCTTGAAGCGCGCAATGCCGGGCGCATCCTCGGTCATGGCGTGATAGACAAACAGTCGCGGCAGATAAAACAGACCGGCGAACCAGGTAACCATGAAAATGACATGGAAGGCTTTGACCCAAATCACGGCGTTACATCCTTGCTGGAAATAAGGTGGTCGCGATTATACGCCGACCATTACCGTGACGCTGAAACTATTATGATAAATCGTTCGGTGGTTTTATGGAGTATGTGCGATGAGGGAGCGCTGGTGCCAAGGGTGATCATCGACGACCTAGGTGAAGTAGTGTATCTTGTAAGGCTGTACCGGTTAGCGCTCGATGAGCGACAAATTCCAGGAAGCAGTGCCGGATATAGTCCCGGAAACCGGTCGGAAAACAAGAAAAGGTCGCGGTATGCAGCCGGTGCTGGCATCCCGGATGGGTGCCGGACAGTCCCGTGATTAAGGCAAGATTTACACTCCAGAATTGCTCATTGCTGCATGTCAATCCGATCCCGGCACGGTACGTATCGATGGCGGCCAAATAGGGCGGCGCGCGGCTTTTGACCGTTATGCCATTTTTCAAACACATGCCCAGGGGTTGCTTCCAGCTGCTCACTCCTTTGCAACACGCTTAACATGATCAAAAAGATTTTTAAAACCGGAAGACACATGCTGTCCCTAGATAATTGGCGCAAGCGGCTGATCTTTTGGTGCGGCGCAGTGATCGTGGGCGCGATTGCGGCGGGCTATGCGTTTATCGCCGATTATGCTCAAAAGTTATTTTCGGATTTTGTCGCCTACAGTGCGTACTTGCCGCTGATCCTCAGTCCGGTGATATTCGCTATTGCGGCGTGGCTGACAGCCAAGTTTTGTCCCGGCGCCGTCGGTAGCGGTATTCCCCAGGCCATTGCCGCACGCGTCGCCCAGGCGCCCGAAGAGCGGCGTTACCTGCTGGGGCCGCGCATCATCATCGGCAAGATCCTGTTTACTACCCTCGGGCTCTTGGGCGGCGCCTCCATCGGCCGCGAAGGGCCGACCGTACAGGTCGGCGCCGCTATCCTCTATTTAGGGGCCTCGTTCGGCAAGGTGAACGCGGAGACCTCGCGCAGTCTGATCCTGGCCGGCGCGGCGGCGGGCGTCGCGGCGGCCTTCAACACGCCCTTGGCGGGTATCGTCTTCGCCATCGAGGAAATGGCGCGCGCCTTCGAGCATCGTTACAGCGGCGTGGTCTTGACCGCCATCGTCCTTGCGGGCGCGTCATCCTTGTCCATCCTCGGCAACTACAGCTACTTCGGGTTCGCCGACGGCGGTTTTTCTCTGAGCCGGGATTGGCTCGTTATAGCCATAGTCGGAGGTGTGGGTGGCTTGCTCGGCGGCTTGTTCTCCAAGCTTCTTACCGACGGCGCGCCGCGCCTTTACGCCATGTTCAAGAGCCGCGGCTTATTTCACCCGGCGCTGTTCGCGGGCTTGTGCGGATTGATCATAGCGGGCTTGGGCTATGCAACCCACGGCGCCACCTATGGCAGCGGTTATGCCCAGGCCAACGCCCTGTTGCACGGCGAGAACACCGGCTCGTGGGGTTATACCATCGCTAAATTTTTCGCGACGGCCATATCCGGTTTCAGCGGTCTGCCCGGAGGCATATTTTCTCCCAGCCTGTCCGTGGGCGCGGGCCTCGGCGCCTCCATGGCGCCATGGTTTCCCTCGACGCCGGTAGCGGGTGTGGTGTTGCTCGGGATGACGGCCTATTTTGCCGGCGTGACGCAGGCGCCCATTACCGCCTTCATCATCGTTCTCGAAATCTCGGGTCGCCAATCGTTACCCGTTCCCCTCATCGCGGCGAGTGTCATAGCCGTTGCAGTCAGCCGTATTGTTTGTCCCGTGTCGCTTTATCATGCCTTGGCGAATAATTTTATCATCGCGATGAAGCAGCCCGAGGAGGAACAGAAGTCGGCGGAACAGAAAGAAGCGGTCACCTGATCGCGCGTACTGAACTTTTGTAAGGCAATCCGCACTTAATATGACAATGCATTGCCTGCCTGGGCGGTCGTTAAGCGGAGGCATTTCGCCTTGTTGAGCTTTGCCGCATCGCACGTGCCTGCCAACGAGTGACGGTCGATGGCCTTGATCTCTTCCGATTGGAGCCTGTGGGGTTTATTTCTCAGCGCCTTCATTTCATCTACTCTGCTCCCCGGCGGTTCCGAAGCGGTATTGGTATTGCTTGCCGCCGAGGGCAGCGGTGACAAGCTGGTGCTGTTGGCGGTGGCGACTCTGGGCAATACCCTGGGCGGCATGAGTTCCTGGGCGCTGGGCCGCTTCATCGCCTGGCGGTTTCCCGCGCGGCGTTTCGCTGCCAAGGAACAGCGGGCCATCGCTCGCCTCCAGCGCTGGGGAAGCCCGGTATTGTTGTTGTCGTGGTTGCCGGTGGTCGGCGACCCCTTGTGTCTGGCGGCCGGGTGGTTACGCATTCATTGGCTGCCGTCCCTGGTGTTCATTGCCGTGGGTAAGGCGGGCCGTTATGCGGTCTTGTTGCTATTGGCTTAAGTCCTCTAAGGGAATCCCCCGGGTGCGCCATGCTACAATGAACGGCCACAGTATATTCACGCGCCCAGAAGGTTTTCCGCCGTAAGATACATGCCCATGGTAAGCAGCAGCTCAACGCGCATTCGCGAGATCCCCTATAATTACACCTCGTTTTCCGATCGTGAAATCGTGATGCGGTTTCTCGGCGAGCCCATGTGGGAGGCTCTCAATCAATTGCGCGAGACGCGCCGCACGGGCCGTTCCGCGCGCATGTTGTTCGAGATCCTCGGTGACATGTGGGTGGTGATCCGCAATCCCTACATTCAGGACGATCTGTTGGATAACCCGCAGCGCCTCGCCTCGCTGTCCCGCACCTTGCATCAGCGCCTCGATCAGATCGAGGAACGCGCCGAACACAATCCCGTCACCCTGGAGCTGGCCCGGCGAGCGCGGGAAGCGGTGCGCGAGTTCGAGGCCTGGTTCCCCCGCCAGCTCAGCCTGCGCCACAAGGCCATCAAGCGTCTGGGTAAGGTGACGCGGCGCGACAATATCTGTTTCGACGGCTTTGCGCGGGTCTCCCATGTTACCGACGCCACCGATTGGCGCGTGGAGTTCCCTTTCGTGGTGATCACGCCGGACAGCGAGCAGGAAGTGGCGCCACTGGTAGCGGTGTGTATCGAACTGGGTCTCACCATCATCCCCCGCGGCGGCGGTACCGGCTATACCGGCAGCGCCGTGCCGCTGTTTGCCGATACCGCCGTGATCAACACCGAGAAGCTGGAAGGCATAGGGCCAGTGGAACAGCGCCGCCTGCCCGGCGTCGATCACCCCGTTCCCGCGGTACGCGTGGAGTGCGGGGTGGTGACCAAGCGGGTGGCGGAACTGGCGGAGGCCAACAATTTGGTGTTCGCCGTGGATCCCACTTCCATGGATGCTTCGACCATCGGCGGCAACATCGCTATGAATGCCGGCGGTAAGAAGGCGGTGCTATGGGGGACGACGGTGGACAATCTGGTGTCGTGGCGCATGGTCACGCCGGATGCCGAGTGGCTGGAGGTGGAACGCATCGGTCACAACCTGGGCAAGATTCACGAGCAGGAGACCGTTGAGTTCGTTATCCGCCGTTACCGTGCTGACGGCAAGACGCCAGTCGGCGAGGCGCAGACCCTGCGTTTGCCCGGGCGGGCATTCCGCAAGCAAGGTCTGGGCAAGGACGTCACCGATAAGTTTCTCGGCGGCCTGCCCGGCGTGCAGAAGGAAGGCTGTGACGGTCTGATCACCTCGGCGGTGTTCATCCTGCATCGCATGCCTAAGATCACCCGCACCGTATGCTTGGAATTCTTCGGCAAGGATCTGCGCCGCGCGGTACCGGCCATCGTGGAGATCAAGGATTATCTGGACGGGCGCGACGGCGTGGTGCTGGCCGGTATGGAACACCTGGATGAGCGTTACGTACAGGCGGTGAAATACAGTACCAAGGCGCCGCGCCGCGAGCGCCCCAAGATGGTGTTGATCGTGGACATCGCCGGCGAGGAAGAGGCCGATGTGGCGGAGGCCGCCTCGGCAGTGGTGCGGCTGGTCAACGCCCGCGAGGGCGAGGGCTTCATCGCGGTGAGTCCGGAGGCGCGGCGGCGTTTCTGGGCGGATCGCGCCCGTACCGCCGCCATCGCCGCCCATACCAATGCCTTCAAGATCAATGAAGACGTGGTGATCCCCTTGCCGCGTCTCGCCGATTACAGCGAGGGCATAGAGCGCATCAACATCGAACAGTCCATGCACAATAAACTGCGCATGCTGGAGGCGGTCGATGCCTATGTCGGCGGTGAGCTGTCCGAGTTGCGCCAGGTGGCCGACTATGAGAGCAGCGTCGAGAACAGCGCCATCATCGCCGACAAACAGCGCGCCGCCCGCGAGCACCTGGCGGCGGTGCGTGCGCGCTGGTCGGCCTTGTTGAACCGTCTCGACGCCCCGGCGGCGGAGCACGACGACCTGCTGGATGCTGAATTGCGCGCCAAGCGGCAACCGGGGGACAGCTTGTTGACCTTGTTGCTGCGCCGCGAACTGCGCATCTCCTACCGCCGCGAGGTGGCGCAGGTGCTCAAGGAAATCTTCGGCGGACAGGAATTCGCGCCGGTGCGCGCACGCCTGGACGAGATCCACGCCGCCATCCGCTCCGGCCGCTTGTTCGTCGCCCTGCACATGCACGCCGGCGACGGCAATGTACACACTAATATCCCGGTCAACTCCAACGATTACCAAATGCTGCAGGAGGCGGAGCGGGTAGTGGACCGGGTGATGGCCCTGGCACTGGTACTGGACGGCGTCATCTCCGGCGAACACGGCATCGGCATTACCAAGATTCATTATCTGGCGCCGGAGACGGTGGCGGAATTCGCCGCCTACAAGCAGCGGGTCGATCCTGAAGGCCGGTTCAATCGCGGTAAGCTATTAGCCGGCTCGGGCCTGGAACGTGCCTACACGCCGTCCCTGCGCCTCGTACAGCAGGAAGCCCTATTGCTGGAAGAAAGCGAATTGGGCGCGCTCAACGACGATATCCGTCATTGTCTGCGCTGCGGCAAGTGCAAGCCGGTGTGCAACACCCATATCCCCCGCGCCAATCTGCTCTATTCGCCGCGCAACAAGATTCTCGCCAGCGGCCTGATGATCGAGGCCTTTCTCTACGAAGAACAGACGCGGCGCGGTATCTCGGTGCGTCACTTCGATGAGATGAACGACGTGGCCGACCACTGTACCGTGTGTCACAAGTGCCTCACGCCCTGCCCGGTGGACATCGATTTCGGCGATGTCTCGATCCGCATGCGCAAGATCCTCAAGGACCGCGGACAGCGCCGCGCCAATGTGGGTTCATGGGCCGCCATGGCCTTTCTCAACGTCACCGATCCCGCCACCATCAAGTTTATGCGCAAGACCATGATCGAGTGGGGCTACGCCGCGCAGCGTGCCGCCGTTACCCTGGCCAAACGCTTCATGCTGACGGATAAGGACGAACGTCCCGCCATCACCACCGGCAAACCGACGGTGCGTACGCAAGTGGTCCAGTTCGTGAAGAAGCCGCTGCCCAACAAATTGCCCATGCAGACCATGCGGGCCATGTTGGGCGTGGAGGACACCAAGACCGTGCCCATCCTGCGCGACCCGGCCAAGGTCAATGAAGAATCGGAGGCGGTGTTTTATTTCCCCGGCTGCGGTTCGGAGCGCCTGTTCAGTCAGATCGGACTCGCCACCTTGGCGAGTCTCTATGAAGTCGGCGTGCAGACGGTGTTGCCGCCGGGATATCTGTGCTGCGGCTATCCCCAGACCTCCGGCGGCGACGTGGACAAGGGTCAGCAGATTACCACCGAGAACCGCGTGCTGTTTCACCGCGTCGCCAACACCTTGAGCTATCTCGATATCAAGACGGTGATCGTGTCCTGCGGTACCTGCATGGATCAATTGTTGAAGTACGAGTTCGGCCGCATCTTCCCCGGTTGCCGCCTGCTCGATATTCACGAATTTCTCATGGAGAAGGGAGTGAGCCTGGAAGGCGTGGGCGGGGTGCGTTACCTCTATCACGATCCCTGTCACACGCCCATGAAGACCCACAATCCGATCAGTGTCGCGTCCAAGCTGTTGGGCGGCGCCCAGGTGCAGCTATCCGATCGCTGCTGCGGCGAGGCGGGGACCTTCGCCGTGGCGCGTCCCGACATCGCCAATCAGGTGCGCTTCCGCAAAGAGGAAGAACTGAAAAAAGGCATTCAGCAGCTCACCGGCGCCGACACCGCCGTCGACGGCAACGTGAAAATCCTCACCTCTTGCCCCGCCTGCCAACAGGGTTTGTCGCGCTATCGGGACGACACCGGGCTGGACACCGATTACATCGTGGTAGAGCTGGCCGGCAAATGGCTGGGCGCGGATTGGCAGGAGAGCTTCGTCGAGCGCGCCAAGCAAGGCGGCATCGAGCGGGTGTTGTTATAGCGCAGCGTCCCTAAGCGGTGCATAGTAATAACCCGAGTCCACAGATAGATTAGCCGACTGCCTTGCCAGGTGTGGCACAGTCGATCATCGCACCCCGGAGGAAAGTGCTATGCAAACTGGTCTTAGGAAAACCCTGGCTTGGTTGGCGCGACCCTGCCTGATCGTGGCCTTGCTGTCCGGCACGGTCTCAGTGCCCGCATGGGCGTCGCTGGGAGGCGATATGGAGTCGGTGGACGCGGATCAGTCCGCCATGAACGCCTCCGAGGAGATAACGGCCAGTACCGATGCCTATACCGTCTATGAATTGAAGACTCCAATAGGCACGGTGGTGAGGGAATATTTATCCCTGGCGGGCAGCGTGTTCGCCGTCGCCTGGGATGGTCCGACTTTGCCGAATTTGCGGCAGATTTTAGGCAGCTACTTTACGCAATACACCGAGGCCGCTCAAAAGCAACAGGGCGGCCACGCTCATCTGCTCGTTCGCCGCTCCAATCTGGTTGTGGAATCGAGCGGGCGGATGCGGGCATTTTCCGGTCGCGCCTATCTTCCTCAATCCCTACCACAAGGCGCTACCGATTCGGATATAAAATGACGGCTGAGGGCAGGCAAGGATTGATTCCGGCCCTGCTTGTGGTGGTCGTGGCGGTGTTGACGGGCTGTGGAGGTGGCGGCAGCACGAGTGGCAGTGCGACCCAGGCGGCTGCGGTCAATGTCCAACCGGTTACAGTGGGCCAGGGGCCGGGTTCCGTCGTGAATCTGCTGTTCACCACTGTGACCGTGTGTGTTCCCGGCAGCAGCAATTGCGCGACCGTCGATCACATCCAGGTAGACACCGGCTCCAACGGTTTGCGCATCATGGCCTCGCAATTGCCCGCATTTTTGACGCTGCCGCAACAAACCGACGCCGGCGGCAATTACGCCATTGCCGAATGTGCCCAGTTCGCCGACGGGTATGCGTGGGGACCGGTCAAGATCGCCGATGTGAAGATCGCCGGTGAAGAGGCCACGGCGCTCCCGGTGCAGGTGATAGGCGATGCCGCCTTCGCCACCATTCCGGATAATTGTTCCAGTTACGGTCCCGCCGAAAACACCGTGGCGACCTTCGGCGCCAACGGTGTGCTGGGGGTGGGACAATTCCTGCGTGATTGCGGCAGCGTCTGTGCGACCTATGCCGACAACGGGTTATATTATCCCTGTCCGGTGTCCGGCGCTTGTCTCACCACTAGCCTCAGTGACACGCTCGGTCTGGATCAGCAGGTGGCGAATCCGGTGGCGCGTTTCGCCAATGACAACAACGGCGTGATTATCGAACTGCCGCCTATTCCCCCCGAAGGGAGCGGTGGCGGTGAACGGTTCGCTGGTGTTCGGCATAGACACCGAGACCAACAACGGACTGGGGAACGCTCAAGTATTCACGACTTCGGCAACTCGAGGCGCCTTCGTTACCACTTATAACAATCAGACCTTCCACTACAGCCTGTTGGATAGCGGGACATCCACCGTCTATTTCAACGACGCCAATATCCCGGTGTGTGCGCAAACGGATGCTAACGCCCCCGGCTTTTATTGCCCGACGAGTCCGTTAACCCTTGACGCGGTCATTCGCGGGACCAATGGCGCGAGTGCCAGCGTGAATTTCAACGTGGCCAACGCCCATGATCTGACCGTCAATTATCCCGATCATCGGGCATTCAATAATTTGGGCGCGCCGGCCGGCGCAGGCAGTTCGGATATCTTCTTTTGGGGATTGCCGGCCTTTTTCGGCCACAGCGTATTTACCGCTATCGAAGGTCAGGACACCTCCGCCGGCCCCGGGCCTTTTATTGCTTTCTAGAACGGCCGCGGATGCCGCGTTAACGGCGGAACAGCCAAAACAGGACGGTCAGTATCAGGCTGACAATGATCGATGAGGTGAGGGGAAAGTAGAGGCGAAAATTTTCTCTTTCCACCACGATGTCGCCGGGCAGGCGGCCCAGTCCTGTCTTGTTCAGCACCGGCCACAGCAGACCCGCCAGCACCAACACCACGCCGATGGTAACCAAAAATTGGGAGATGGGCGATTTCATGGTCGTTTGATCAGACCATTTAGTCTTACCCTTGTTCCCGGCCGTAGCCGCAGTGCGGGTATCAGGTGATAGTTTGCACGCCCTCCGGGGTGCCGAGCAGCAGCACGTCGGCGGGACGCAGGGCGAAGATCCCGTTGGTGACCACCCCGGCGATATTGTTCAGTTCCGCCTCCAGCTTGGGAGGATCGAGGATCTCGAGATTGTGCACGTCGAGGATGAGGTTGCCGTTGTCGGTGGTGAAGCCCTGGCGTAAGATCGGCTGGCCGCCCAGTTTCACCATCTGCCGGGCGACATAGCTGCGTGCCATGGGAATGACTTCAACGGGTAGCGGAAACTTGCCGAGCACGTCCACCAGTTTGGATTGATCGGCTATGCACACGAATTTGCGGCTGGCCGCGGCGACGATCTTTTCGCGGGTCAAGGCGCCGCCGCCGCCCTTGATGAGGTGCAGAAAACGGGTGGCCTCGTCGGCGCCGTCCACATAGATCGAGATATCGTCCGCGGCGTTCAAATCCAGGACTGGAATGCCGTGCTTCTTCAAACGCTCTGCGGAGGCGACGGAGCTGGCGACGGTGCCATCGATCTTATGTTTGATTTCCGCCAGGGCATCGATGAAGAAGTTGGCGGTGGAACCGGTGCCGATCCCGATGACGGTACCCGCCTCCACGTATTTCAGGGCGGCCTCGGCAACGGACTTTTTCATGCTGTCTTGTGACATCGTCATACTCCGGGTGGTAGTGCGTGCGAAAAATCATACCCGCCTTGCCGCGTAAAGTCATGATGAGCCAGTCAGGAGACTATCGGACCCAGGGTCTGTTAACGCTACCTATGCCGCGGCGACGGAGGCCATTTTGGCGCGAGACAAGGCGCCGCGAACGCCGTGTACTTGGGTACATAAGCGAGCGGCAACGCCGTATCGCGGCAAAATAGCCCCGTCCCTTCGGGTTGCGTCCCAAAAACGGCCATGCTGCGTTACTCGTCATTCATTTGGAATCACCAAACTTCTCTCCTCGTACCTTGCCTGGCCGCTTTTGGGACAGCAACGCCACGGTATAGGTAGCGTTGACAGACCCTAAGACTGATCTACTGCGGAAAAGCCATTGTGGCCGGAATGTCCGATCCTTCCCGTTACACGCTACTGCTATTCTCCTCGAACGATCGAACATTTCGTCTCAAAATGGCTTCCCCTCGCTACGATCGCCTAAGTCCGACAGCCTCCTAGGCAGCCCCGACGGAAGCTGTTAATGTAATTGAATGCCGAAGAAATATTTAGAAAAAATCCTCAAGGCGCGCGTCTATGACGTGGCGATTGAAACCCCGCTCGATACCATGCCCGGCTTGTCGAAACGACTTGCCAATCCGGTGCTGTTGAAGCGCGAAGACCTGCAGCCGGTTTTTTCCTTCAAGCTGCGAGGCGCCTATAACAAGATCGTCCATTTGTCGGAGGGGCAGCGCGCCAAAGGCGTCATTGCCGCTTCGGCGGGCAATCATGCCCAGGGCGTGGCCTTGGCGGCGCGGCGTTTGGGTATTCAGGCCATGATCGTGATGCCGCGCACCACGCCGGGGATCAAGGTGGAGTCGGTGCGGGCCCTGGGCGCCAAGGCGGTATTGCATGGCGATACCTACGATGAGGCCTACGGGCGGGCCGTCGATCTGGCCGAAGAAAAGGGCATGGTCTTCATCCATCCCTACGATGATCCGGAGGTCATTGCCGGACAAGGGACGGTGGCCATGGAGATCCTGCGCCAACACGAAGCGCCGCTGCACGCCATCTTCGTGCCGGTGGGCGGCGGCGGTTTGATCGCCGGGGTGTCGAGTTTCGTCAAGGCGCTCTATCCCGAGATCAAGATCATTGGCGTGGAACCGGAAGACGCGCCGACCCTGCAGCGCGCCTTGCAACGCAACAAGCGGGTGACGCTGGATCAGGTAGGGATATTCGCCGACGGCGTCGCGGTGCGGCAGATCGGTAAAGAGCCGTTTCGCGTCGCCAGGCAATGCGTTGATGAGGTGATCCTGGTCAGCACCGATGAGATCTGTGCCGCGATCAAGGATATCTTCGACGACACCCGCTCCATCGCCGAGCCGGCCGGTGCATTGGGCATCGCCGGACTTAAACGCTATGTGGAGCGGGAAGGCATCACCGGTCAAAGCCTGGTGGCCATCGACAGCGGCGCCAATATGAATTTCGACCGCCTGCGCCACGTCGCCGAGCGCGCCGAGCTGGGCGAAAGCAATGAAGCGATCCTGGCGGTGACCATTCCGGAGCGGCCCGGCAGTTTTCGCGCCTTTTGCCAGGCCATCGGTTCCCGCTCTATCACCGAGTTCAATTATCGCTACTCCGATTCCGGCGCGGCCCATGTGTTCTCCGGCATTCAATTGCGCGGCGGGGAGCCGGAGCGCCAGGAGATCCTGGCGCGCCTGCATGAGGACGGCTACCCGGTCATCGACCTTACCGACAACGAAGTGGCGAAACTGCATATTCGGCATATGGTGGGCGGGCGTGCCGCCGGGGTGGAGCACGAGGTGGTGTATCGCTTCGAGTTTCCCGAGCGGCCCGGCGCGCTGTTGAAGTTCCTTACCAACATGGGGCAGCGCTGGAACATCAGCCTGTTTCACTATCGAAATCACGGCGCCGCGTATGGCCGGGTATTGGTGGGTATGCAGGTGCCGCCTGCCGATCGGCGGCGTCTCGAGGGGTTTCTAAAAGAGTTGGGGTATCCTTTTACGGAAGAGACCGCCAACCCCGTCTATTCTCTATTCCTGCGCTGATCTCGGCTGGCGGCGGAGGCCGGCCGGGCGCTTTTTTCTCTTAAGATTAATCAACTTACAGTCTTGCCGAATCCCGGATACACGAAGGGCCCGCTTGCGGCAGGCCCTCCGAACAGCACTACTAAATTGCCGAATTAAATTACTTCTTCCGGCGAGCTGCCTTCTTCTTTGAAGAGGCCTTTTTGGTGGCCTTCTTCTTAGCAGTGGCCTTCTTCTTAGCAGTTGCTTTCTTTTTAGTGGTTGCTTTCTTTTTAGCGGTCGCCTTCTTCTTGGCGGTGGCTTTCTTTTTAGTAGCAGCCTTCTTCTTGGCGGTTGCTTTTTTCTTCGCTACAACCTTTTTGGTGACTGCCTTCTTGGCAGTGGACTTCTTCTTTGCACTTACTTTCTTCCTAGTGGCTTTCTTAGTCGCCATAGTATTTCCTCCATTGTGAACGTAGTGTTCGCTAATAAGTATAAACAACTTCTTAGAAAAACAAAGAGTGTTTATCTACTCGGTAACACTATCGAGCAATGTTGTACATTTCTTTAGCCCAAAATGGAAGTTTTTTTTACGTCGGTTTGTCGTGTTTAGTATTAGTTTTCAAGAGCCGATCGAGTCGTTGCAAGTTGGTTTCATCGTTGTGCGATCGAGGTCGATGATGCGTTTTTATCATGACGTATGCATTATTTCGCATTGCGCGCGTTGATGATGAGGCTGAGTACGGGTGTGAAAATGGTCAATGAAGAGCGTCTTGGAGGGCCTAAAATGATTTTTCGAGATCGAGGATAAAATGCCAATGAGCGGGGCTGACGGGGGTGATCGACAGACGACTGCCCGGTTTGAGCAGCGGCAATGAAGCCAGTTCGGGGTGCCGTTTTAGTTCCTGCAGGGTGATGCAACGGCGAAATTTTCGTTGAAAGCACACATCCACCATGTACCAACGCGGTTGTTCGGGAGTGCTCTTGGGGTCGTAGTAGCGACTGTCTGGATGCCATGCACTGTCATCGGGGTAGCCTTCCCGCACTATATCGACGATGCCGACGATACCCGGTTCCTTGCAGCTGGAGTGGTAAAAAAAGGCCTTGTCGCCCTTTTTCATCTGGTCGCGGAGCATATTGCGCACCTGATAATTGCGTACGCCGTCCCAATGTTCGGTGCAGCACGGTCGCGCGCGCAGATCATCGATGCTGAAGACGTCCGGTTCCGATTTCATCAACCAGTAATTCATCACACACCTCGGTTAGCATTGAATAGGAATTATGTGTTGCTAAAAAGATACAAATCTTCATCGGTGGCGACGCCGTCGAGCGGGACATCCCACGGCGCAGCTTGCAGGGCAGAGAGGTGTTGCAACTCATGTGCGATACCTAACATACGCGGCTTACGCCATGCTTGGCGGTGGCGCAGGAATGAAAGCGTGCGGTCATAAAAGCCGCTGCCCATGCCTAAGCGATGGCCTTGATTATCGAATGCCACCAGCGGTGTGAGGATCAGATCCAATACGCGCGCGGAAAGCAACGGCAGGCCGGCACGTGCCGGTTCGGGAATGCCGAAGCGGTTCGGCGTCAAGGTATCGCCGTGTTCATAGCGTGCAAACCATAAACTCTTTGCCGGGGTGATGACCGGCAGATAACACACCTTGCCCATGCGCCAGGCCCGGTGCATGAGCAACTGCGGATCTATTTCGCCGTCGTTGGCGAGGAAGAAGGCGATATGGCGGCTGCGCCGAAACAGTGCGCTGTGGCCGACGATGCGGTCCAGACGCAGTGCCGCATTACGCTGTTGTTCGGGATTGAGTCCGCGGCGTTGTTCACGCAAGCGACTGCGCAGGGCGGAGCGTGAGGGGGGGCTTGTCGTTGAGTGCGTCACGTTAAGAGACGGATGTGTTGTGAGTGGGGGGTGGCTGGCTTTTCATTATAGGGAAGTCCCCGGGATAACAAGGCATCCTCCGCAAGGACCGTCGCCGACCAATGCCCTTGAACCGGAAGGTTCAAGTGGGAAGGCCAGCGGTGTCATTAGGCTTTCCGCACCAGGCGGACATGCACACCAACACTGTCGTAGACTCCCCAAAGGGTTTCAATTAGGGTCAAGGAGCTACATGGCCTGCTAACGAGAACTGCAGAGGATGCTTGGTGATTCTAACGCGAAACGGGTTGGGAAAAACAGGGGAAGCGCGGACGGCTTAAAGGTCGATCTGTTTGGAGTCGTGAAGTGCGGCGTCGATCTTGTTTTGTAAGGAGCGGATACGGGTGCCCAGGGTATCGTTTTGCGATGCATTTTCCGAGCGGGTCTTGAGCAATTCGTGGGTGATATTGAGGGCCGCCATTACGGCGATGCGGTCGGTGCCGACGACTTTGCCGCTATCGCGGATTTCCTTCATCTTTTTGCCGAGATAGCTGGCCGAAACCATCAGGGCTTCCTGTTCTTCAGGCGGGCAGGAGACCCGGTATTCTTTATCCAGGATGTGAATGGAAACGGCGCCGGAGTCGCTCATGCTTCAATTTCCAGCGCCTTGAGGCGGACCAGCATGGTTTCCGCCTGCGTACGCGCCATGTCGTTTTTCTGCTTCAGTTTGGCCCGTTCCGCCATCAGTGAGGATTGCTGCTGGCGCAACAGGCTGTTCTCCTGTTTGAGGCGCTGGCAGGTTCGGATGAGTTCATCAACGCGGTGTTCCAGGCCTTTAAGTTCCGGGTCAGTGATGCGGATTGTTTTCTCGATGCTCATAGTTCACCAATATAGAGGGACCGCGTTAACGGGTCAATTGTTAGAGCCTCCAACGTGACCGAAGCAGTCCCGATGCGGTAATACTAAGGAATGTTTCGGCACCCTTTAAGTCTTATCGTTATCAGTGTTCCGCGCCGACCCCATGTTTCCCTAGCGGGTAAGCGACCTCCATGCGCATGATGCCCACGGTTGCTGGTCATGAATAGGTGGGAACAGAGGCTCATGATAGCATAGACCGGTGTTTTCCAGAGGGCTGACAATGAGCGGTGACAGTTTCTATTCTTATTTAACGCCGGGCGGCGGCCGTCTATGACGGGTGCCGAACATATGGTTGATTTTGCAAGTGTCGATGGACTTTTTCAGCAGCTTGGACTCGGTCTTGATCCCGCCGAAACCCATGGAACTCTGTGTGGCCTGCTCTGTGCATCCGACACGGTCAAGGGGGCTGCATGGGTGAATCAGGTGCTGACCGGGCACCTGGATCTCCCGGAGGCGGAGGTCCCGCCGCTGCCAGGCGGTAGCCATGGTGAAGAGCATGCCTTGCTGCTGATTCTATATAAGGAGACCCTCGGCCAGTTGGATGACCCTGAATACGGGTTTTCACTCTTATTGCCCGATGATGATGTCTCCCTGGCACAGCGGGTGGAATCCTTGTCGCGCTGGTGTCAGGGATTTTTAGCGGGCCTGGGATTGGGCGGACTGCAGGATCAATCCAAGCTCCCCGGAGACAGCTCCGAGGTGATGCGGGATTTCGTGGAGATTTCCCGTTTGGGCCATGGCGACGGCGATGACGGCAATGAAGACGAGACGGCTTTTGCCGAGATCGCGGAATATGTCAGGATGGCGGTATTGCTGGTATATGAAGAGTTGCGGCCCCTGCGCACGGTGCGGCCCGACGGTGCGCCGGTGCATTGATAAGGAAGGATTGGCCAGTGTTGGACAACAAGGAATTCGCCAGACGCCGGCGGCATTTGATGCACGCCATGGGCGCCAATGCCATCGCCATCCTCCCGGCGGCGGCAATCAGCTATCGCAATCGCGATGCCGAATATCCATTCCGCCAAGACAGCGATTTTTATTATCTTACCGGCTTCAGCGAACCGGAGGCGGTGGCAGTCATAGTGCCCGAGCGGGAACACGGCGAATATATTTTATTTTGCCGGGAACGCGATCCGCTAATGGAGGTGTGGCATGGGCGGCGCGCCGGACCGGACGGCGTGCGTGACCGGAATGGCGCCGACGATGCCTTTCCCATCACCGATATCGATGACATCCTGCCCGGCCTGCTCGAGAATAAAGAGCGGGTCTATTACAGCATGGGTTACAGCCCCGAATTCGATCAGCGCGTCATGGGTTGGGTGAACCGCATCCGCGCCCGCGCCCGCGGCGGCAGTCACGCGCCTATGGAGTTCGTAGCCCTGGAGCATGTGCTGCATGACCTGCGTTTGTTCAAGAGTCCCGCCGAGGTGAAGGTCATGCGCCGCGCCGCGCAGATCGCCGCCGTCGCTCACCAGCGCGCAATGCGCAGCACCCGACCGGGGATGGGCGAATATGAGGTCGAAGCGGAGCTGCTGCACGAGTTCCGGCGCAACGCCGCCTGGACGGCCTACAATCCGATCGTCGGCGGCGGCGCCAACGGTTGCATCCTGCATTACACCGAGAACAACACCAAGCTCGTCGACGGCGATCTGCTGCTGATAGATGCCGGTGCGGAATTGCACGGCTATGCCTCGGATATCACCCGCACCTTTCCCGTCAACGGCCGCTTCAGCGCGGCGCAGCGCGCCGTATATGAAGTGGTGCTGGCGGCGCAGGACGCGGCCATAGCGCAAGTACGTCCGGGCAATCACTGGAATGAACCCCATGAAGCCGCGGTGCGGATCTTGACCGAGGGCCTGGTCAAACTGGGTATCCTCAAGGGCAAGGTCAAGGACCTCATCCGCAAGGAGGCCTACAAACGCTTTTATATGCATCGCACCGGTCATTGGCTGGGCCTGGATGTGCACGATGTCGGCGATTACAAGATCGGCGAGCAATGGCGGCTGTTGGAGCCGGGCATGGTGCTGACCGTGGAGCCGGGTCTGTACATACCCGCCGGTTCCAAGGGCGTGGCGAAAAAATGGTGGAATATCGGTATCCGCATCGAAGACGATGTGCTGGTGACCAAAGACGGCCATGAAGTGCTAAGCCGCGATGCCCCCAAGACCGTGGAAGAGATCGAAGGCTTGATGACGGCCGGCACTGTGGTGCGCGCGCCGCGGCGGAGCAAACATGGCTGATGGTGATCATTATGATGTGGTGATCGTGGGCGGCGGCATGGTGGGCGCGAGCCTGGCCATCGCCCTGGGCGGTAGCGCCTTGCGCATTGCCTTGTTGGAGGCAGTGCCGTTTCGCGACGATGCGCAACCCAGTTACGATGACCGCGCCATCGCCCTGGCCTACGGTACCCATCGTATCTTCGCCGGCATGGGCCTGTGGGACGTATTGCAGGCAGAAACCACACCTATTCACTCCATTCATATCTCCGATCGTGGCCACTTCGGGTTTACCCGCTTGGACTGCCGCGACGAAGGCGTGGCGGCTCTCGGTTATGTGGCGGTAAGCCGGGCCATGGGCGGGGTGTTGGCCGAGCGTTTGCGCCAACTGTCCAATGTGGAGTTGCTGTGCCCCGCCACCGTGACCAATGTGGTGCTCGGCGGTCGCCATGCCGAGGTGGTGATAGCCGGCGACGAGGCGCCACGCCGCTTGAGTGCGAGCCTGGTGGTGGCGGCGGACGGCGCCACGTCGCAGGTGCGGGAATGGCTGGGTATCGATGCCCTGCGCTGGGAGTACGGCCAGACCGCGGTGATCACCAATATCACGCCGGAAGCCCCGCATCGCAATCGCGCCTTCGAGCGCTTTACCGACAGCGGGCCGCTGGCATTGCTGCCCATGACCGATAACCGTTGTTCGGTGGTATGGACGGTGCGCAGCGAACACGCCGAAGAAGTGATGTCCTTGAATGATGCGCCCTTTCTTAATGCACTGCAGGAACGTTTCGGCACTCGTCTGGGTTCATTCCAGCGCGTGGGTAAGCGCCGCGCCTATCCCTTAATGCTGGTGCGCGCCGAGGAGCACGTGCGCCCGCGCCTGGCCTTGATCGGCAATGCCGCCCATACGCTGCACCCGGTGGCGGGCCAGGGTTTCAATCTGGGCCTGCGCGACGTGGCGGTGCTCGCCGAGGTGTTGAGCGATGCCGTCGCGGCCGGCCGCGATATCGGTGACCTGGAGGTATTGCAGTCCTATGCCCAGTGGCGGCGGCGCGATCACTACAAGATGATCGCTTTCACCGACGGCCTGGCCCGGGTGTTTGCCAATCCCCTGGCGCCCTTGCGCGCTTTGCGCAATGCCGGCTTGCTGGCTGTGGATATGCTGCCGCCCCTGAAGCATGTCCTGACGCGCCACACCATGGGCTTGGCGGGTAAGCTGCCGCGTCTGGCGCGCGGTCTGCCGTTGCTGGGTCCATCATGATGTTCGACGTACTCATCGTCGGCGGCGGCATGGTGGGCTCCACGCTGGCCTGTGCGCTCAAAGACAGCGGCATGAAGATCGGTTTGATCGAAGCCAAGCCGCCTGTCGATATTCGCGGCGATGATCCCGTGGACCTGCGGGTCTCCGCCATCACCCGTGCCTCGCAACAGATCTTCACGGCATTAGGCGCTTGGCCGGGCATGGCGGCGCGCCGCATCAGTCCGTTCCGCGAGATGCAGGTCTGGGATGCCGGCGGTGAAGGCCGGATCCATTTCGATGCTGCGGAACTGGGGGAAGACGCCCTGGGACACATCATCGAGAATGCGGTGGTGCAACAGGCCTTGTGGGAGGCCTTGCAGGTTGGCGTCGGTGTGGAGCTGTTGTGTCCCGCCTCGGTCTCCGCCTTGCAGCGCGACGAGGATGGCATATGCTGTCATTTGCAGGACGGCCGCGCGTTGCGCACGCGCTTGCTGGTAGGGGCGGACGGCGCCCAATCGCGCGTGCGGCACTTCGCTCGTGTGCAGGCGCGGGGCTGGCCCTACGATCAACAGGCACTGGTGGCGACGGTGGTCACCGAACACAGTCACCGCGAAACAGCCTGGCAACGTTTCCTGCCCAACGGTCCCCTGGCCTTTCTGCCGCTGCATGACGGTCGCAGTTCCATCGTGTGGTCGACCACGCCCCAGCAGGCGCGGCAGTTGCTCGCCGAGGACGAAGAGAGCTTCTGCCGGCAATTGGAACTGGCGTTCGCCGCCACGCTGGGACGCATCGAGTCCTGCGGCGAGCGTGCGGCCTTTCCGCTACGCCTGCAATACGTGGACAACTATGTGCAGCCGGGCCTGGCATTGATCGGCGACGCCGCTCACACCGTGCATCCTCTGGCGGGGCAGGGCGTCAATCTCGGCATTTTGGACGCCGCGAGTCTGGCGGAGGTGTTGCTGGAGGCGCGGGCGCAGGATAAGGACATCGCCGCCTTGAAGGTGCTGCGTCGCTACGAACGCTGGCGCAAGGGGAACAATTTGATGATGATGGCCACCATGGATGGCTTCAAGCGTTTGTTCGGCGCTACCTGGGAACCCTTGCGCTGGATGCGCAATGCGGGCTTGAACCTTACCAATGCCCTGCCGCCGGTGAAACAGCTGATCATGAACCAAGCCATGGGGCGCAGCGGCGACCTGCCGGCCCTGGCGCGCCCAGTGTCTCAAGAACAATTCTCCGCACTGTAGTCTAAGCAGTTACCTCGGTTTGCGCCGGGCCATGGCTTGGGCAAGCAAAATCACATGACACGCAAACCTCCGGCCCGGCGCCGGAACCGCGACTTCAAGCTTTAGGATCGACGTGATCAGTCTGTTTCACACCATTGCGATATTGCTGGTCTTGGCGGCGTTGTTCAGCTACGTCAATTACCGTTATATCGGTTTGCCGGCCAGCGTCGGTTTGATCGTCATGGCCTTGGTGTTGTCCTTCTCCCTGGAGGCCATGGGCGCTCTGGGCTTTGCCATGGAAGGCCATGCCGCGCATTTGCTGGCCAGCATCAATTTCAATCAGACCGTGTTGCACGGCATGCTGGGCTTCCTGTTGTTCGCCGGGGCCTTGCACATCAACTTCCATGATCTGGCGCGGCAACGCTGGACGGTGTTGCTGTTGGCCACGGTCGGGGTGATCCTGTCCACGCTGCTCATCGGCATCCTGATGTGGTGGATGCTGTCCCTGGTGGGCATCCAACTGTCCTTGCTCTATTGCCTGTTATTCGGCGCCTTGATATCGCCTACCGATCCCATCGCGGTATTGGCCATCCTCAAGCGGATCAACGCCCCCAAGAGTCTGGAGATGCAGATCGCCGGCGAATCGCTGTTCAACGACGGCATCGCGGTGGTGTTGTTCCTGATTCTGCTCGGGCTCGCCAGTGGCGGCGAGCATGCCACTATCGGCGAGGTGGTGAGTCTGTTCGCCAAGGAGGCGCTGGGCGGGGTGATCTTCGGTTTGATCGCCGGAGGCTTCGCCTTTTGGTTGCTGCGCGGTGTCGATCAGTATCCCGTGGCGATCATGATCACGTTGGCTCTGGTCACCGGCGGTTACGCCCTTGCCGAGGTGATACACGTCTCGGCGCCCATCGCCATGGTGGTAGCGGGCCTGATCATCGGCAATCACGGCCGCCACCTCGCCATGACCGAAACCACTCGCCACCATCTCGACATCTTTTGGGAGCTGGTGGATGAAATCCTCAATGCGGTGTTGTTCGTATTGATCGGCTTGGAGGTATTGGTGGTGGTCTATACCAAGGCGCATCTCATCGCCAGCATCATCGCTATCCCCATCGTACTGCTGGCCCGTTTCGTCAGCGTCGGTCTGCCCTTGGGCCTGTTGCGGCGCATTCAGGATTTCAGCACCAATGCCGTGACCATTCTCACCTGGGGCGGATTGCGCGGCGGCGTGTCGGTGGCCCTGGCCTTGTCGCTGCCCGTCGGCCCGCAACGCAATCTCATCGTCCCCATCACCTATGCGGTGGTGGCCTTTTCCATCATCGTACAGGGGCTTACCATCGGCAAGCTGCTGGCGCGCGAATGAACGGCATGCCCGCAAAAGGTGCAACATATAATTTAAAGAATACAAGCGCAGAGGGAGCTTGGTTTCCACCGTCGGCATCGGTATAGTGTAGCCTTTCAACCTTGTCTCCTGCGGGAGAGACCTCGCCTCGGCGAGGCGCCGAAGGCGCAACCAGCCCGGAATCGCTCAGGCAAAAGGACCGCAGCAGGACGTTGACTCTGGAGAGAGGCCGCTAAACACGGCCCACCGAAGGTGCTAAAAGCTCTCAGGTAGCCGGACAGAGGGGCAATGCCGCACAGCGCGGCGTTGCCCTTTTTCGTTCTTGGATGCGGAGGAGCCCATGGCCCATATTTTCCCCAAGTTGCAATCGCTGTTAGATCTGTTCATCGCAGTCACTCGGGATCGCGGGTGCTGTCATGAGTAACAGAACACCGCTCTATGACACCCATGTACAGGCTGGTGCCAAGATGGTGGATTTCGGCGGCTGGGACATGCCCCTGCACTACGGTTCGCAGCTCGACGAGCATCATCTGGTGCGCAAGGCTGCCGGCATGTTCGATGTTTCCCACATGACCATCGTCGATCTCAAGGGTGAGCAGACCCGGGCCTTCCTGCGTTACCTGGCGGCCAATAACGTGGATAAATTGAAGAAGCCCGGCAAGGCGCTCTATACCTGCATGCTCAATGAGCGCGGCGGGGTCATCGATGATTTGATCATCTACTTCGTGGCGGACGAGTGGTTTCGCCTGGTGGTGAATGCCGCCACCCGTGACAAGGACCTGGCGTGGATTCGAGACCACGCGCAGCGTTACTCCGTGGACGTGAGCGAGCGTCGCGACCTCGCCATGATCGCGGTGCAAGGACCGAATGCCCGTGACGCGGTGCACAGTGCGCTGCCGGATCTTGCCGCTGCGGCGGCGGCCCTGACGGCGCCGTTCACCTTTGCCTCAGTGGGCGAGGTGTTCATCGCCCGCACCGGCTATACCGGCGAGGACGGCTATGAGCTGATGGTGCCCGCTGACCGGGCGGCGCAGGTGTGGCAAAGCCTCGCGGCGGCCGGCGTCAAACCCGCCGGCTTGGGCGCGCGCGATACCCTGCGCCTGGAAGCGGGCATGAATCTCTACGGCGCCGACATGGATGAGACCACCACGCCGCTGGAATCCGGTCTGACGTGGACGGTGGGCTGGGAGCCGGCGGACCGTGATTTCATCGGCCGTACGGTGCTCGATGCCCAGCGCGGTAAATCGGATGTGGCGCGCTTCATCGGCCTGGTAATGACGGATAAGGGCGTGCTGCGCAATCACCAGAAGATCATGAGCCAGGGCGAGGTGATCGGCGAGATCACCAGCGGCAGTTTTTCGCCCACCCTGGGCAAAGCCATCGCCCTGGCGCGGGTGCACGGCGATCCCGGCGACAGCTGTCAGGTGGAGATGCGCGGCAATACCCTAAAGGGCATAAAGGCGGTGGCGGTCACGGTGGTGAAGCCGCCGTTCGTGCGCAACGGCAAGGCCTGTGTGGAGATTTGAGCGTGTATCACCGCAGAGACGCAAAGGGCGCCAAAATAAGACGGGTGATTACTAAGGAACTGTGAAGATTCCGTCATTCCGGGCGTAGCGTAGCGGAGACCCGGAATCCAGTGCCTTTGATAGGTAAGTGACTGGATTCCGGCTTTCGCCGGAATGACGAATTAGTTAGACCTTCCCTTGAAAAAACTTTGCGTTCTTGGCGTCTCTGCGGTGAAGAAGTTGTTATTGATTATTGGCACATAAGATACATTGAACTGAGGATATGGCGATGAGCACGATTCCAGCCGAGTTGAAATACAGCAAGAGTCATGAGTGGGTGCGCCGCGAGAGCGACGGCAGCGTTACCGTCGGGATTACGGATCACGCCCAGGATTTGTTGGGTGACATGGTGTTCATCGAGCTGCCGGAACCGGGGCGGGAGCTCCAGGCCGGTCAGGAGTGCGCCGTGGTGGAATCGGTGAAGGCCGCTTCCGATGTCTACTGCCCCCTCTCTGGGGAAGTGGTGGCGGTGAACGAGGCCATCAGCGACAGTCCGGAGCTGGTCAATAAAGAACCCTACGGCGAAGGCTGGATGATGCGCATCAAGCCCGTCGCTGCCGCCGATGTGGATGCCTTGATGGATGCAGATGCCTACCAGGCGCTGATCGACAGCGAAGAACATTGATTAATAGCTATCAGCCATCAGAGCTCAGCTTTGAGCTGATAGCTGAACGCTGACAGCTATTTTTAGGATTTTTATATGCCTTTCATTCCACACACTGAGCAGGAAGTCCGCGACATGCTGGCCGCCGTCGATGCGGCCGGCGTCGAGGACTTGTTCGACGAAATTCCCGCCGAGTTGCGCAGTTCGCTCAAGCAGGTGCCCGCCGGCCTGGCCGAGATGGAGATCTCACGCTTGATGGCGGCGCGCGCGGCCCAGGACGAGCATGCCCTGTGTTTCGCCGGCGCCGGCGCCTATGAACATCACATCCCGGCCGCGGTCTGGGAGATCACCACCCGCGGTGAGTTTTATACCGCGTACACGCCTTATCAGGCCGAGGCCAGCCAGGGCACCTTGCAGGTGCTCTACGAATACCAGACCATGATGGCGGGCCTCACCGCCATGGCGGTATCCAATGCCTCCCTGT
Organism: uncultured Gammaproteobacteria bacterium; assembly: GCA_963810615.1. Classification (GTDB taxonomy): domain Bacteria; phylum Pseudomonadota; class Gammaproteobacteria; order DRLM01; family DRLM01; genus JARRQJ01. Next base: position 241,453 of record CAWEOA010000008.1, read on the forward strand.
ACGACGGCGCCTCCGCCCTGGCCGAGGCGGTGTTGATGGCGGTGCGCGCCAATCGCCGTTCCAAATCCAAACGCATTCTCATGCCGGCAACGGTCCACCCTGTTTACCGCAAGGTGGCGCATGCCATCGTCCACAATCAAGGCATCGAACTGGTGGAGCTGCCGTATTGCGCCGAAGAGGGCCATACCGTCGTGGAGTCCTTGAATAAATTCAACGGCGAGGATTTCGCGGCGCTGGTGATTCCGCAACCCAATTTCTTCGGTGTGCTGGAAGAGGTGGATGCCCTCACCGACTGGGCGCACGCCCAGGGGATGCTGGTGATCGGCGTGGTCAATCCCGTTGCGCTGGCCTTGTTGAAGCCGCCGGGTGAGTGGGGCCAGGCCGGGGCGGACATCGTGTGCGGCGAAGGCCAGCCGCTGGGTGTGCCCTTGTCCTCGGGCGGACCGTACTTCGGCTTCATGTGCTGCAAGCGGGACTGGGTGCGGCAGATGCCGGGCCGCATCGTCGGCCGTACCGTGGACCGCGACGGCCGGCCGGGTTTCACACTGACCTTACAGGCCCGCGAACAGCATATCCGCCGTTCCAAGGCCACCTCCAATATCTGCACCAACCAGGGCCTGGCGGTCACCGCCGCCACCATTCACATGGCGCTGCTGGGTGCGGACGGGTTGGAGCGGGTGGCGGCGGCCAGCCATGCCAATACCCGGCGCCTGGTGGAAAAGCTCAGCGCCTTGCCGGGCGTAGCGCCGGTGTTCACCCGTCCGATCTTTCACGAAGCGGTGCTGCGCATCGACGCGCCGCTGCCGGCGGTGCTCGATGAGCTGGCGGCTCACGGTATCGTGGGCGGTTACAGTCTGCAGGACGATTATCCGGAACTGGGTACGGCGCTGCTGGTATGCGCCACCGAGACCAAAACCGAGGCCGATCTCCAGGCCTATGCGGAACGGCTAGGGGCTATACTAAGGAAGACTGATTAATTCATCATTCCGGGCGTAGCGGAGACCCGGAATTCAGTGCCTTTAATTCAGGGGGGGGCTGGATTCCGGTGTGCGCCGGAATGACGTCATAAAGAATTATTCAGACCTTCCCTAATAAATAATATACGGATGAATCTTTTCATTACTCCCTGAAAGGAGATGGCAATGGCTACGATTACGCTTCAAGGTAATGCGATACAGACTAATGGCGAGCTGCCAGCGGTGGGCAGCGCCGCACCGGACTTCAATCTGGTGACCAAGGATCTCGCCGATGTGAAGCTCGCCACCTACAAGGGCAAGAAAAAGATCCTGAACATCGTCCCCAGTCTGGATACCGCGGTATGCGCCACCTCCACCAAGAAATTCGACGAACACGCCAAGGGGCGTGATGACCTGGTGGTGCTCACCGTCTCCGCCGACCTGCCCTTCGCCCAGGGACGCTTCTGCGCCGCCGAGGGCATCGATAACGTAATCACTTTGTCCATGATGCGTTCGCGCAACTTCGCCAAGGACTATGGGGTGTTGATCCAGGATGGACCCTTGGCCGGGATCACGGCGCGGGCGGTGGTGGTGGTCGATGAGTACGATAAGGTGATGTACACGGAACTGGTGCCGGAGATCGCTCAGGAACCCAATTACGATCGGGCCCTGGCGGCATTGTAAATAAGCTATCAGCGCTTAGCTGACAGCTGAGCGCTGATAGCTATAAATGAGGTTGTTATGTTGATATTTGAACACTCCCGCGCGGGACGCCGCGCCTACGGTCAGGCGCCCAAGGTGCTTGAGGACACCAGCGGCATACCGGAGAGCTTGCGGCGCACGCGGCGGCCGTTGTTGCCCGAGGTCTCGGAACTGCAGGCGGTGCGGCATTATACCCGGCTGTCGCAGAAGAATTTCTCCATCGACACCCATTTTTATCCCCTGGGTTCCTGCACCATGAAATACAACCCGCGGGCCTGCAACAGCCTGGCCTTGTTGCCGGGTCTGCGCAATCGCCATCCCTTAAGCCCGGCGTCGCTGAGTCAGGGTTATCTTGCTTGTCTCTATGACCTGCAGGAGATACTCAAGGACGTGACCGGTATGCGCGGCGTGTCACTGACGCCCATGGCCGGGGCACAGGGGGAGTTCGCCGGCGTGGCCATGATCCGCGCCTATCACGAGGGTCGCGGCGACACCGCGCGCAGCGAGATATTGGTGCCCGACGCCGCCCACGGCACCAATCCCGCCACGGCGGTGATGTGCGGTTACACGGTGCGGGAGGTCCCCACCGATGATCAGGGCGATGTGAACCTGGAGGCGTTGCGCGCCGCAGTCGGACCTCATACTGCCGGCATCATGCTCACCAATCCATCCACCCTCGGGGTATTCGAGCGGCGCATCGTCGAGATCGCCAAGATCGTGCACAACGCCGGCGGCCTGCTCTACTATGACGGCGCCAATCTCAACGCCATTCTCGGCAAGGTGAAGCCGGGCGACATGGGTTTCGACGTGGTGCATTTGAATCTGCACAAGACCTTCTCCACGCCCCACGGCGGCGGCGGTCCCGGCGCCGGACCGGTGGCGGTGAGCGAACGCCTGTTGCCGTTCCTGCCGGTGCCGCGGGTGGAGTATGACGGCAAGACCTACCGCTGGCTTACCGAAAAAGATTGTCCGCAAACCATCGGCCGCCTGTCCGCCTTCATGGGCAACGCCGGCGTGTTGCTGCGCGCCTATATCTATGCGCGCATGCTGGGCCGCGAAGGCATGGAGCGGGTCGCCGAGTTCGCCACCTTGAATGCCAATTACCTGATGGTGCAGTTGGCGCAGCGCGGTTTCAAACTGGCATTTCCCAAACGGCGCGCCACCCATGAATTCATCGTGACCCTCAAGCCCCAGGCCAAGGAGCTGGAGGTCACCGCCATGGATTTCGCCAAGCGCCTATTGGATTATGGTTTTCATGCCCCTACCACCTATTTCCCCTTGCTGGTGCCAGAGTGTCTGCTTATCGAACCCACCGAGACCGAGGCCAAAGAGAGCCTGGACGGTTTCGTCGCCGCCTTGGAAGCGATTCAGCGCGAGGCGGAGCGCGATCCGGACACGGTGCGGAATGCGCCGCACACCCTGCCGGTGAAGCGGCTCGACGACGTGCGTGCCGCGCGTGAGCTGGACCTCGTCTGGCAAGCCACTGCCGGGTAGCCTCGGCACTTATTCATGGGAAAACCCGGAAACACTGGACTCAAGCGTCTGTTATGCGCCACCCGCTATTCTTTCGCCGGCTTGTCATGGGCATGGCGCAAGGAGTCCGCCTTTCGCCAGGAGTTGTTGCTGGTGATCGTGTTGACGCCACTGGCCTGGTATCTGGGTAAGAGCGGTATGGAGCGCGCGGTAATGATGGGTGCGCTGGTGCTGGTGCTGGTGGTGGAGCTGCTCAATTCGGCGCTGGAAGCGGTAGTGGACCGCTTCGGCGGCGGCGTGCACGAGCTGTCCAAGGCGGCCAAGGACCTGGGATCGGCGGCGGTGTTCATCGCCCTGGTTAACGTGGCCGTGGTGTGGGCGCTAGTGTTGTTCACCTAGTGAGGCAAGTATTTTACGCTATGAATTCCCTGCTTATGTCGTTTCCCGGCCCAAGCCGGGGTCCGGAGACCTAAAAAGACCCTGGATTCCGGCGTGCGCCGGAATGACAGCGGAATTTTTTTATTGATTGCCAGCTTTTTAATAATTCAAGGAGAAGATTCATGTCAGCGTTGATTTGTGGTTCCATGGCTTTTGATACCATCATGTTGTTCAAGGGCAAGTTCAAAAATCACATCCTCGCCGACAAGGTGCATATCCTCAATGTCTCCTTTCTGGTGCCGGAGATGCGCCGCGAATTCGGCGGCTGCGCCGGCAACATCGCCTTCGGTTTGAAGATGCTGGGCGGCAAACCGCTGCCCATGGCAACGGTGGGTGAGGATTTCGATGCCTATTCCGAATGGCTGCAGAGTCACCACATCCCCATGACCCACATCAAGACCATCGAGGAGGCTTATACAGCTCAGGCCTATATCACTACCGATGTCGACGATAACCAGATCACCGCCTTTCATCCCGGCGCCATGGAGTCAGCCGATGAAAATGACATCGCGGATGCCCAGGGCGCGACTATCGGCATCGTATCGCCCGACGGGCGCGACGGCATGCTCAAGCACGCCGCCCAGTTCGCTGCGGCCAAGATCCCGTTCATCTTCGATCCCGGCCAGGGCATGCCGATGTTCGACGGCGCCGACTTCAAGAAATTCATCGAGCAGGCCACCTGGGTCACGGTCAATGATTATGAAGCGCAGGTGTTACAGGAACGCACCGGACTTTCACCCCACGAAATCGCCGAGCAGGTGGACGGTTTGATCATTACTTTGGGCGGCAACGGCGCGCATGTCTATGTAAAGGAACATCGCATCGAGATCCCCGCTGCCGCGCCGCTGCGGGTCCTGGACCCCACCGGCTGCGGCGACGCCTTTCGCGCCGGTCTTCTCTACGGTTTGATGAACGGCATGGACTGGGAGACCACCGGCCGCATCGCCAGCTTGATGGGTGCCATCAAGATCGAGACCCACGGTACGCAGAACTATCGCTTCACCCGCGACGAGTTCGTCGCCCGCTTCAAGGAAAACTTCGGCTTTGGGTTTTAAGTGAGGATTAGCCACGGAGGACACATTATTTGTTACAGCCGTCATCTCGGCGTAGGCCAGGATCCAGCGGCTTTGAGATTTACAACTTGCTGGATTCCGGCTTCCGCCGGAATGATGAATAGAGGTTTTTCCAAATACTATTCTCTGTGCTCTCCGTGGCTCAATAGTCATTCTTGTTCTCGAATCCAAGCGACTCATTCACTCCGCGCGCCCGGCGGCGTAATAGAAGATAAGTAGCGTTACGGCATAGTCAGGAAACAACAGCGGCAATGTCATCAGCGGTAGCCAGGTGGCGGCTTGCAGATAGACGCCTCTCATGATGATCGATTTTCGCAATCCGGTGCGATGTCCCCACCATGCCGATAGCCGTTGGTCAAAGGAACCGAGCAAGGGTGGAAGTGTAGCCAGCAACGCCATCTCGGTGGTGGTTGCTTTGAGAAATACAGCAAAGGCGGAAAGTAGGTCTCGCCGCTGCCGGTTCCCACCGAATAGGCTGCCGCATCCCGCGCCGAGTGATGCAAAGAAAGGTCGACGACGGGATCTTCAGCGTAGCGATGACGTGGGGGGATTCCATAAAAGGGGAGGCGACTCCTGGCTTGAATGATGGCGGGCTATTTTCGGCCTTTTCGCGGATAACACAATTACTTCGGCTTAGGGTCATTCAAACTATTTCTTCTATGGAACGGTAGGTTTGATGGGCTAACCGCCAGGAATCCTAACCATGGGGCATAAATCGCTGTGCTCGAAATGACAGTGCAGAAGGAACGGTGTACTTGAATCTGCCGATGAGAGCGTGACCTTGCGGGCAAGTTAGGTTTTGACCGCCACCACTTGCACCACGGCGCCCCGCCCGGTGTGAAACTTGCCTTCGACGATATCCCGCTCCAGTTCCCGCGCATGGACAAAGCGCAGGCCCGCCAGTTCGGTTCGCAACAGGTTCAGAGTCATCAGCATGTCGGCGGTGGGCGGTCCGCCGGTCTTCAGTTTGAGCTGCGTCGGGGTATAGGCTTCCAGAACGAATACACCGCCGGGTCGCAGTCCGGCGACGACCTTGTGGTGCACGCTGCTGCGGATGCCGGAGGGGAGATGGCAGAAGATGGAGATGATGGCATCCCAACTATCGGGTTCGATGTGGAAATCGGTGAGATCGGCCACCCGGGTCTCGATGGTGACGCCGCGCTCTTCCGCCAACCGTTGCGCCTTGCTCAGGCCCACCGTCGAGGTATCGACGCCCAACACCTTGCAGCCCAGTTCGGCCAGGTAGACGGCGTTGCGCCCTTCGCCTTCCGCCAGGCTGAGTACCTTGCCCCTGGGTATTTGATCGGCGACGCTGACCAAAAACTCATTAGGCGCGGTTCCGTACACATATTCGGTGTCGCTATAGCGTACATCCCACATGCAAACGTATTCCTCCGTCTAAGCCTGCTGGACCCGGCTCGCCTTGCGGTAACGCAAAAAAGTGGTCGGACCGTAAAAGGCGACCACCAGCGCATAACCGAGGATGCCCAGTCCCACATGATAGCCGAGATCGGTATTTTCACTCGGATAAAGATACATCACCGTTCCCCCGAGTATGCTCATGAACAGCGCCGGCATCAAACTGTAGATGAGACTGGGACCCGGTTTGGCGCGGGCCGCCATGCGCACCATCAGCGCGTAGTATTCGCTTTCGCCCATGGCGCGGATCAGCCAGATCTTGCTGCTGTTGGAGGCGGCCACCAACAGCGAGGCGACCATTAACACGATGCCCGAGCCGATGTCCCAATAGGGGACGATGAACACCAGGACCGTCAGCGCGGCGAAGGGCCATCTAAAGCGGCGAATCACCGTGTTGGATTCCAGTTCCAGCTTGGGCGAGGCTAGATAAGTCGAGCCGATATCGCCCAGTCGCGAGATCAACAGCAGAGCGGCGATAGTGAATTTAAGACCTTCATGTGCATCCACGGCGTGAGTTCCTTGGCTGAGAGGGTAATGCTGGACCGGAGCATTTATGCATCTCCGGTCTCCTCTTGTAACGGCTGATTCGGGTCGGAGTTCAGTGCAAATATTTAGAGATAAATTAGATCATTCTCAAACCTTTAGCGCGTCAGGCCGGCCGGTGCCCGCAGCTTGACGGCGCTGTCGCCCTCGATCATGCCGATGATATTGGTCCTGACGGGGCCGATGTCGCAAAAGGAGAGGATATTGCGTTCCAGGTTCTTCAGGCTGTGAGCGCGAAAATACCGGCGGTAAAAGAATGCCGGAATGCCGATGGTGACGCCGGAAAATGATTGCTTAATCACGTCCTCGCCCAGCAGCGCTGAATAGAATTTAACGGCACGATGGAGATTGCCGGCGGCAATGTCCACCCACACGATTTGATTGTTCATCATGCTCCCCTTCGCGCCTGGGTAAGAGAACGGACGCGCGATGCGTCATCGCCGTCACCGTTGGAAGTATAGGCCGCGCCGCCGGTCCGTGCCGCCTGGATGCTCGATACGTTACACTATGTGCATGCTTGGAGCCGCATGCCGCGATAAGTGTCGCGTGGCACGTGGAACGATTAACCTGGTAAGAGGGAAGTAAATATGCCTTCATTCGATGTGGTTTCGGAAGTTGATATGCACGAGGTGACCAACGCCGTGGATCAAGCCAACCGCGAAGTCACCACCCGCTTTGATTTCAAGGGCAGCGACGCCAAGTTCGAACGCAACGAGGCGGTGATCAACATGTCGGCCCAGGTGGATTTTCAGCTCAAGCAGATGCTGGATATCTTAAAAGACAAACTGGCGCGCCGTGGCGTGGACATCGGCTGCCTTGAGGTCAAGGACCCGGAGATCGCCCTGAATCAGGCGCGGCAGATGGTAACCCTGCGCCAGGGCTTGAGCGGCGCCCTGGCCAGGGACATCGTCAAGCGCATCAAGGACGCCAAGCTCAAGGTGCAGGCCGCCATTCAGGGCGACAAGGTGCGGGTAACGGGCAAGAAGCGCGACGATCTGCAGGAGGTCATCGCCATGCTGCGTAAAGAGAAGCTGGAACTGCCGCTGCAATACAATAATTTTCGCGATTGAGTCGCGCCGTTAATTAAACCGCCCTTGCGCGGCGATCACTGTTGAGGTCATGGAGATTTCAAGCACCCCATCCCCACCCCGGCCCTCCCCTTGAAGGGGAGGGTGACGAGGACGAGTACTAAGTGCGATGGCCAAGCTGAGTGTAGGTTTACTGTTCGTATTTAGTCCCTATTCTTCCATCCAAGTACCCTTGTATTAGTAGGTTCCTTCCCCCTCAGGGGGAAGGACAGGATGGGGGTGGGGTACACGGATTACTTGGCATTTCACGCTTTCCTCATCCGCGTCTTGGCTGCCCACCCAGGGTGCAAAATACATTGCACCCGTTCGGCGGGGAAAAGGTCCTCTGGATCTTTATTGTTTCCGCCTCACCCCCTCGAAGGGGAGGTCGTATAATCGGACAGCGTCACTAGTTATGGCGCCGAAGTCTTCTCCAGATTCCCCACGAAGCGGATGGCTTCGAAGCGGCGTTTCAGATGCTTGCTGTAGAAGTCATGCATCCAGATGCCGTCGCTGTAGCGGATGCGGTTGCCGGCGTGGATATCCTGGTGGGATGCGGCCAGCCATTCCGAGCCGGTGTCGGTGTGCACCTGTAGATAGATGTAGATGCCGCCGTCTATAGCCTTGAGCACCGTGCCGTGATTGGGCAGATCCACGCGGGTGGCGGGTTGCATGCTATCGTCATCGGCGGCCGCGTCGGCAATGCCGGGCGAGATCAGGGCGCCGTCTTTGTCGAGGCGGGTGATGAACACATTGTCGAAATAGCCCTGCGGATTGGTGCCGCCGATCACATACAGCCAATCGCCGTGCACGATCGTACCGAAATCGGCCAGCGGCGCGGGCAGCGGCGCGATCTTGCGCCAGGCGCTCAGCGAACCGTCGGCCTGGATGCGGCTTTCTTCGATCACATCCAGATAAGTGGCGCCGTTCATGCCGCCCAGGGCGTAGAGCTCATCGCCGTGGGTCGCGGCGGCCAGGGCGTAACGGCCCTTTTGCATTGCGGCGGTGGCGCGCCAGGTCGTAATGTTGCGCTTGCCGTCCAGCTTGGCGAATTCGGCGGCGGCCTCGCCGTTACCGCCCTGTTGAGCGTGACCGCCAAGAATATAAAGGTGGTCCCGGGTCTCGGCGACGGCGTGGATGTAGCGGGGCATGGTGAGTTTGGCGTCCAGCAGTTGCCAGGGGCCGAGACTGCCGTCGGCATTGAAGCGCGCCCGTTCCACGGAATCGAACAAGGTGCCGCCGAAGCCGCCGATGGCGTACAGATAATCACCCTCCGTTACCACCTTGGCGCAGCGTCGCGGGAAATTCAGCAGCTCGGTTTCCTTGCTCCAGGGTCCCAAACTGCCGTCGGCGCGGATGGCGGCGCGTTCCACGCTGCGCAGCAGGTGATGACCGCTGGGGCCGTTGCCGCCGCCCACCGCATAGATAAAGCCCTTATGCGCGGCGACGCCGAAGAAGGCCCGCTCCTCGTTGAGCGCACTGCCCGGCTGCCAGTCGCTGAGGGAACCGTCGCCGTGGATGGCGCTGTACTCGCTGGTGCCCAGGAAATGCACGCCGTCGATGCCGCCGATGGCGTAGATGAGACTGTTGACCTCGACGATCCCGGCGCCGGAGCGCGGCGACAGCAGCGGCGAGGTTTGCTGCCAGGGAGATGGCGATTCACTTGCGGCAGACGCGATGTGGGTTACCGCCATGAGTATGCAGATCAAGAAAGACGACAGAGTGCGTCTAGTGAGTCTTTGAGCTGCATGCGCATGTAATGTGAATCTTGAAGATCGAAGATCACTCTTAATCCCCTCTCCCTGAGGGAGAAGGAGCTTTGCATTCTTGATTATTGGCTTCTCGATAGCATACCGCATTAAACACTTACCTCGGTTTCAATAAGATGGCTTTCCAATTCATCCAGTGCGCTGATCGGTTCGGAACAGCTGGTGCCGCTGCACACATAGGCGCTGATCTCGCCGCGCGGTATGCAATGCGCCAGGGTGCCGCGCAGTTCGGTGGCATCGTTGGGGATGGCGAGCGCGATGCGCCGCGGCGCGTAATGATAGTTGAGGCGCGCCTGCCATTCCTTGAGCGCGGCCGGCTCGCCGCGCACCACGATGAGTTGCGGTGGATAGAGCTGATCTTCCAGCGCGGACAACAGGGCGTCGTGGGCGTAGGGTAGATTGGTCACCGCGCTCCACGCGGCGCGCAGGGTGCGTTCCGCCGCATCCAGATAACGGGGCTCGCCCAGAATATGGCCCAAACGACCCAGGACCGTGGCGGCGATACCGTTGCCGGAGGGCGTGGCCTCGTCGGTCAGGGGCTTGGGGCGATGGATCAATTCCTCGTGATCGTCGGCGGTGAAAAAGAAGCCGCCGTTATGCTGATCCTGGAAGTGGGCGAGTATCGCCTCGGCCAATTCCACGGCGAAGTCCAGATCGCCGTCGCGCCAGCGCGCCTGCAGCAGGGCGAGGATGCCGTCCATGAGGAACACGTAATCGTCGAGATAGGCGGGGAAGCGCGCCCGGCCGTCCTTGTACACCGCGCGCAAGCGACCGTCATGCCAGAGATTGCTGCGGATGAAATCCAGGGCCCGTTCCGCCGAGGCCAGATACGCCGGCGCGTCGAGCACGCCGCCGGCGACGGCCATGCCCTTGATCATCAGTCCGTTCCAACTGGTAATGATCTTCTCGTCGCGCCCGGGATGCACCCGCTCCTGGCGGATATCGAACAACAGGCGGCGTACGCCGTCGAGGCGTTCCTGCACCGCGTCTACGGAGATGGAAAACTCCTGGGCCAGTTCGCTCAGGTCGTGGAAGACATGCAGATGCCACTGATGTTCGAAATTGGGGGTGCTGTCCAGGCCGTAGCGGCGCGCGAACAGCGCAAAGTCTTCTTCATCCACGACGGATCTAATTTCTTCCCGGCTCCAGGCGTAGAACTTGCCTTCTTCGCCTTCCGAGTCCGCATCCAGGGTGGCGTAGTAGCCGCCTTCCGGCGATTGCATCTCGCGCATCACCCACTCGGCGGTCTCGCCGGCCACGCGCCGGAACAGCTCATCGCCGCTGATCTGCCAGGACTGGGCGGCGAGGGCCAGCAGCGGGCCGTTGTCGTAGAGCATCTTTTCAAAGTGCGGGATCATCCACTGCTCGTCCACCGAGTAGCGGCAAAAGCCGCCGCCCAGCTGATCGTAGATGCCGCCGTCGGCCATCTTGATCAGCGTGGTGCGCGCCATGTCCAGTGCGCCGTGATCCGGGTTACCCGCTACGGCTGTGGTGGCCCAATGGTGCAGCAGACGCTCGATGTGAGTGGGATGGGGAAATTTCGGCGCACTGCCGAAGCCGCCGTTGACGCTGTCATAACTGGTGGACAGTTGATTGCGCGCCACGTCCAGAGGCACGGCATCGAAGGGCGAGGCGTCGGTGGTGGTAGTGCTTATCTGCTGCAGGATCTGCAACAGGCGGCCGTGCTGTTCGGTGATGTCGGTGCGCTGATGGCGATAAAAATCGGCCACCTGCTGTAGCACCTCGGTGAAGGACGGCATGCCGTAGCGCGGCGACTTGGGAAAATAGGTGCCGGCAAAATAGGGCACCAGGTCCTGCGGCGTCAGGAACACCGTCAAGGGCCAGCCGCCGCCGCGCCCGGTGAGGATCTGGTGGGCGAGCTGATAGATCTTATCCAGATCGGGGCGCTCTTCCCGGTCCACCTTGATATTGACGAACAAGTCGTTCATCACCGCCGCCGTGGCCGGGTCCTCGAAGGATTCATGGGCCATGACATGGCACCAGTGGCAGGCGGAATAGCCGATGGACAGCAGGATCGGCTTGTCATCGCGCCGCGCCTCCTCCAGGGCCGCCGCGTTCCACGGCCGCCACGCCACCGGATTGTCGGCGTGTTGTAATAAATAGGGACTGGTTTCCTGGGCGAGCAGGTTGCTCATGGGATATCCGCTGGGTTGGGGGAGTGGGCAGTATAGCGTTAAGCGGGCGGGTATTCAGCCCTTACCTAAAGATCTAGATTGCTGTTGCCAGTCTAATGTGTCCGTCCGGCCAATCCATCACCTAGCTGGCAATTGATCCAGTGGGCTGAATACCCCGCGTCCACCACGATTTAGGACGTGGGTATAGACCATGGTCGTCGACACATCGGCATGGCCCAATAGTTCTTGCACGGTGCGGATGTCGTAACCGGATTTGAGTAGGTGCGTGGCGAAACTGTGACGCAGGCAATGGCTAGTGACGGGCTTGGCGATATTGGCTGCGTTGGCGGCCTTCTTGATCGCCCGCTGCAATGCCTGCTCATGGGTATGATGACGCCGCCTGATGCCGGAACGTGGATCGACGGATAGGTCACGCGCGGGAAAGACCCACTGCCAAGGCCATTCCTTGCCAGCATTGGGATATTTTTTGGATAAGGCATCCGGCATATAAACGCCAGGGAGGTTCTTCCTGCGGTCGTCTGAGAAAAGCATGCGGACCCTGTGTAAATGATCATGCATCGGTGCAATGAGTAACTCGGGCAATAACGTAATTCGATCCTTCCCGCCTTTGCCGTCCCGGATCATGATCTCGTGGTGATCGAAGTCGACATCCTTAATCCGCAGTCGCACGCATTCCATCAAGCGCATCCCGCTACCATACATCAGGCGTGCCATCAAAGCATGTGTCCCCTGGAGGCGGCTCATCAGTCGATTGACTTCGTCACGGCTCAGAACCACAGGCAGTCGCCTGGGCTTTTTTGCACGTTCGATGGAGGTCAACCAAGGAAGTTCAAATCCCAGAATCTCCTTATACAGAAACAATAAAGCCGCCAAGGCTTGATTCTGCGTAGCGGCTGCGACATTTCCGTGTACGGCGAGATGGCTGAGAAAGGCTGTTACCTCATCGGCGCCCATTTCCCTGGGGTGACGTTTATGATGAAAGAGGATGTAGCGCTTGATCCAGCCGAGGTAGGCCTCCTCGGTGCGCCGGCTATAACGCCGTGTGCGCATAACGGTGCGAATTTCATCAAGCAATTTAGGTCGTTGTTGAGTGGTAGCGCTCATCCATGAGCCTCCAAGATAATAAAACGCCGCGTTTGTCGATACCATACATATATAGAACAAAGACTTGAAATTGACAAGCCAGATTATGCGGCGTAGGTTTTCGTGTTAGGTGGCACTTTCGCCACCTAATTAATAGTTAGATGAACACAAAAGATAAGAGAACCCTACATTGATTGGCGACTTGCTGTTTCAATTTTTTGTTGAGGTTGTCCTTTATGGCATTTGTTATGGCGCGGGTGCGATAGTATTGGTTGCCGTAACAGCGGGTCGGTTGAAGCCTGGACGGGAGAACAAAGAAGATAATCTGGATCGACTTATTCGGGAAGGAGATTATCTGTACACCCTGGATGGTGTGCGCTTTTTATATTCGCGGTGGGTAATCTTGCTCGGTGTGGCGGTATGGGTGGTGGTCCTTCTCGGGCTTTTTGCGCTTAAAGGAGTAGGAGTCATATAGCGAAGGGGCAGAAGTTCATGTCATCTAACAATTCAATCAAGTCATTCGCTTCGCTCATTGCGACGCCGCTACGCGGCGCGCCTTATTGTGGCCGTTAGGCGGCATACGAATTATGCCCACAAAGCGTGTATTGATCATTTCACTTTCTATTTTTGTCATTGTTGCTATAGCAACCTGGATAGCTTCGTATTCTCTTTTCAGGTCGGAAGAAAGTATTCGCCAATCACTACTCAAACAAACTCCTCTAGGGACAAGTTCGACAGAAGTGCGTGTGTTCGTTAAAAAACGCGGCTGGCTTGTTACGAATTATGTTGGAAACTCTGGCTTCGTCAAACAAGAATCGGGCAGACCGAACGAAGTGGTTGGCGTTTCCTCAATTGAAGGAAACCTTGGTGATTATTGGATTATGAATATCACCGCGTATTGGGGGTTTGATGAAAATAATCGTTTAATAGATGTTTGGGTATGGAGGACTTTTGATGCGCCATGACTACACCCCTCCTGGTAACGGTTTCCCGCCTAACCAGGCAATTCAACACGGACGCGGCAAAAAGCGCCGCGCCTGTTAATTGCTACGTTATCTTTCAAGATGAAACGAATTAAACGAATATTACTTGTCTTTTTGGGTGTTTTTTTTCTTGTGACAGCTCCTTGGGTGATATGGTCCTTGGTTAAAACATATTTCTTAAACGATCCTGATATGAAATTTGGTGCTGTTGGTGGCATTTTTTTTACTATGTTTTTTGCTGGCATTGCGGGTCTTGTTTCTGCATTTTGCTCAGTTGTTTCTAATTTATTTGTTGATAGAACTCAAAAGGAAAGTGTTTTTCCAGTTTTCGAGGTTTTGTTTGCCGGGGCATTTCTGTCATTATTAACTCTAAAAATACCAACATTGCCAATACTGCCTTGGGTAAATGAAATCTCCGGTTTAATTATTAGCTGGTCAATAATATCTTTTGGGGTAGCTTTACCTGTTTTTTTATTTTTAAAGAGGTTTAAAAGATAACCATCTGCTCATAGGGACGCGGAAAAGCGCCGCGCCCCATAGCAGCACGTTATATTTCAAGGAGAGGTTAGAGTGTGTGGCTGTTAAATAGGCTCTTTGATCAAGGGGATCAACCCACTCCAAGATTTGCTTTCCAAGGCACCGTGAACTGGATGCGAGCGCTATCAATTTGCTGTGAAGGAAACGATTTATCTCATGAATCTCTAAGAAACTTTTACATGCAAGTTCAGCGGAGACCAGCTAATGAATCTGGAGATACTTTAGCTCTTGAATGTTTAACGATGGCCATGCACAACGTATGTGCTTTAGATTCTATGCAGGAAATTGAAAACCCTTATCCCATTGTTAGGTCAGCCATTATCTCCTGGTATTATTCAACGTATTACAGCTCAAAAGCCATGCTGGCTGCCAGCAGTGGAGCAGATCCACAGACACATGCATCAGCAGGTAGAATTTTCCAATCGGAAATTGTTGGGCGCGGCCTTGCTCAATATCCGTTCAGTCTAAGTATTACCAATCTCATCCCGACTAATATAAAAAGCGAGATTACCGCTCTTCGCGCTGGTAATACTCACGACCTCAACACATTACCCGAAAATGAAGAAATGGCATTTGGTGCCCTATGCTCATACCTCAAGGGTACTGCCGAATATGAGCAATGGCGTTTAGAAGAACAAGTCAAGAGCAGTCCTGAGTACCGGAGTGGTGGATTTGATAGCTTCCGCACAAATGTCGCCAAAGCTTTGCGTGATGCAAAGCTATCACCTGCAAGCGTAAATATTTTAGTACAAGCATTTAGATATCGTGGTAAAGCTAATTATCGTGACGCAATATATCTTTCATACGGAAGCGATCAATCTGAACGCTTAAAACAGTTTATAGAGGATTTGTGTGTCGTAAGCGGAGCTTATACGCTTATGGCTGCACATTATTTGGCGAAGCGAATTGTTTCTTTAGACTGGCAAGCTTATGTTGAAGACATTAACGTCTACGCACAATTCGATCTACCATTTGAGCTAAATGAAATATAACAAGGCACTCCAGTCGACGCCAAAAATCGGCGCGACTGAGTTAGGTCGTTAGGCGAATAAATTGAACGCGAGAGGAATGCGCATATTGGCTTGGATACTGTTGCTTGGAACGGCCATAGCATCAATAGTGGGTGGGATCTTTCTCTCAAGTGCAAACATAGGCCTATCGTTTATGCTTTCTTCGGGTCAGCTAGGTCCGGCCGGAAATTGGGTGTTGTGCCTCTTAACTGTTTCCATCGGACTGTCCGTCTTCCTCTTGAAGGGAGTCGATGGTGGTGGGTGGTCAGTGACTGCTGGTGGGATTTCGGTTGTTCTAGGAACGGCAGTCGGTCTCTTCATGTTCGGGTTATACGGTTTGCTTGCTCTCGGTTTAGTGTCTTCTGTCAGTGCACCGGCATTGATTAAAAAAAGGAATGCGGGAGGTGAGCAATGAATGGGATAGCGCCTAACACCCGCTTTGAGGCCGACGGCTTACCCTTCCGCTGTGCTCCAGGGCAAGTCGCGGCTCAAGCGGAACGTTAGGCAACAGAATCAAGAAGGGACGTCATGCGTGTCACTTTGCCATCTATATTACTTGTAGTCTTCAGCATGCTATTTTGCGGTTCGAGCTATGCAAATAATGACTTACAACCAGGTAGCAAATACAAAATAATTCAACCGCTTTATCTAATGGCCACCTATAACAGTCTCAATGACAGAAGGATAAGCAAAGATACGGCAAGGGCATACTTACATTCAGAACGATACTACGAAAAGGCCGAAGTGGCATTTCAACGTGAAGTACCGCCTGGCACCATAGTGACGATTTTGGGTCCGGCTTCAAAAGTCTGGCATATTCCGTTTTTTGCAGACAGATATTTTATCCAAATAGAGCCAGATATGTCTGACGGGCTTGACATAATACTTGAGCTTAACCGCGGTATCGAAGGATCTCTAGATGGTTTAAATTCTAAGCTATTTAGTCGTGTGCAATAATTTGACGCAGATAATGCCTAACAAATCAATCAAGTCGTGCGCTATGCGCACTGCGACGCCGCTACGCGGCGCGCCTTATTGTGGACGTTAGAAGTCATGGATATGTCGGCAGCAAAAGTCCTTGAAAAAATGGTTACTGAAGGCTTAGTCGAGTTTATCTTTGAGGCGGAGCAGTCCGTAAGTCTGATTGAGGCGTGCGGTTCGAATCAAGAATTCTTAATTCGACATAATTTTGGGGAGCTTTTTGGAACAATTCAGGGTTTGGCGATCATTCAATTCATTTTGTCTGTTACCAAGCTTTACGAAAAGCCTCATCCAATCTATCCAAACCTTAGTGTGTTATCCCTACTTGCACACATAGAAGAACATGCTAGCGATTTGGATATAAAGGAGCCTCATTTGTTCAATCGTGGATTATCGCACCTTGGTATAGATCAAGCTGAATTCAGAGGCTTAACTCCTATGGAGATGAATATATTGCTCGTTAAGCGTTTGCGGGAAAGGTTGCCGGATATTCATGGCAGCGATTCGTTGCGCGCCTTGAAAACTCTGCGCGACAAGAAAATCGGCCACCCTGAGAATATCGATATCGAAGATATTGAAAAGACAACATGGGAGAACGCGGAGCGATTACTAGAGCTACCACGCAGCGTGGCTGGGATTGTCGGTGATGCATACTTGTCCACAGCCTATTGGGATGATGAAGGCAGATATATGTGCAGCACGGATGGATCAAGGGTTGGTCGTGCTATGCAACGGCTGATAAAGGCTGCAGATAAATGACTTCTAACACATCGCTCGTGCGGGACGCTTCGCCGCAATGCGGCTCGCGCCCCACAGCTTGTCGTTAGATGAACACAAAAGATAAGAGAACCCTACATTGATTGGCGACTTGCTGTTTCAATTTTTTGTTGAGGTTGTCCTTTATGGCATTTGTTATGGCGCGGGTGCGATAGTATTGGTTGCCGTAACAGCGGGTCGGTTGAAGCCTGGACGGGAGAACAAAGAAGATAATCTGGATCGACTTATTCGGGAAGGAGATTATCTGTACACCCTGGATGGTGTGCGCTTTTTATATTCGCGGTGGGTAATCTTGCTCGGTGTGGCGGTATGGGTGGTGGTCCTTCTCGGGCTTTTTGCGCTTAAAGGAGTAGGAGTCATATAGCGAAGGGGCAGAAGTTCATGTCATCTAACAATTCAATCAAGTCATTCGCTTCGCTCATTGCGACGCCGCTACGCGGCGCGCCTTATTGTGGCCGTTAGCCCCAACAAATACGAGCAACTCGAATGAACAAGTCCAAATTTTTCATCACTGATGTATTTACAAATAAAAAATATGGAGGGAACCCACTGGCGACCTTTATAGACTGTGAGTCTTTGTCAGATAAAGAGATGCAACAGATCGCCAAAGAAATCAACTTTTCGGAAACAACATTCATTACATCACGACAACCAAAAGATGGTGGGTATGATGTCCGCATTTTTACGCCCAATGCTGAAGTGGAGTTCGCTGGTCATCCGACGCTTGGAACCGCGTATATCATCCGCGAGAAATTACGCATAACGACTACAAGCGAAATTGTGCTCAATCTCCGCATTGGAAAAATACCAGTCACGTTTTCGGAAGGGTCAGCGCAAGCAACCCAATTGTGGATGAAGCAGATGCCTCCAAAATTCGGTAAAACGTTAGAAGCGGATATCCTGGCACGCGTATTGGGTATTTCTACGTCCGACATCGACCCGCATTCTCCGGTCGAAGAAGTCTCAACAGGCTTCCCGACACTCATTGTGCCGCTAGTAAGTCTGGCTGCCGTTAAACAAGCCAAAATCAACAAGGACGAATATTTTGCATTGGTCAAAGATGCATGGGCCAAAGTCATATTGGTATACAGCAGAGAAAGTTATGAGACAAGCCAAAACCTGAGTGTTCGGGTGTTTGCCGATTTCTACGAAATCACAGAAGATGCGGCAACCGGGAGCAGCAACGGTTCTCTTGCAGCGTATCTCTTGCGCCATGGGACGTTTGGTACCCCGAATCTGGACGTTATAGTTGGTCAAGGTTACGAAATGGGAAGACCATCTGCTTTGGCGCTACGAGCAACCAATTCGGAAAGTGAGATTGAAGTTTTCGTTGGCGGAAGCGTTGTTCATGTGGCAGAGGGTGTATGGGGCTAACCCTGCATTCGAGATGGACGCCGAAAAGCGCGGCGCCCCTCAATTTTACGTTAGCGAAATAACACATGAAGGGAATTTGCAGGCTCTGTGATAACGAAAAGGAACTACGAGAAAGCCACGTAATTCCTAGTTTCGTTTATAAATGGTTAAAAAACTCATCAGGCAGTGGGTTCCTCAGATTTGGAATAGAGCCGAATAAACGAGTTCAGGATGGCTATAAGTTTTATTGGCTTTGTGATGATTGCGAAGGACTGCTTAATGAATGGGAAACAGAATTCGCAAATAGCATTTTCCACCCTACATTATCAGGAGATGCATCAAAAGTCGGTTATGGCCCATGGCTTCTTAAATTTTGCGTATCTGTATCCTGGAGGGTGTTAAATCTTTTTATGGAAGAACATGACCTCTCGCATTATCCAGAGAATTTGCAAGCATGTGCAAAGAATGCTTTCAATGTTTGGAAAGAGTTCTTGCTAGATAAGCAGCCCCACCCTAACAAGCATGAACAGCACATTATTCCACTCGATGCTATTGAGAGTTACACAGGCGGTGAAATGCCTGCCAATATAAATCGATACATATTAAGAACGGTAGATATTGATACCGTTTGGGGTGGAAATTCTGCTTTTGTTTATTCAAAGCTTGAAAGGTTTGTGATTATGGGGTTTATAGAGATGCCCAAACCAAGGCAATGGGAAGGAAGCAAAGTGCATGTTAAGCATGGGGTTGTTGGCCCCAAGAACTATACAATCCCTGCCCAGTTTGGTGAATATTTTATGGGTAAAGCAAAACGAATGTCTGAAGTACAAGCAAAAATATCTGACAAGCAAAATGAAAAAATAACTGATACCTTTAAAAAGAATATCGACAAACTAGCTAATTCCGAAAGTTTTAGAGCAATGGAAAATGATGTGAGGTTATTCGGAGACAAAGCATTCAGGAAGGATAGTGAAGATAGTAAATAATTCGCTAACAAGGTGCTCGTGTGGGACGCTTGCTTCGCTGCGCGCCCCACAGCTTTATCGTTATGTGTCAGAACACTACGATGAATAAGCCTTTATTAATTCTTGTTGGCGTTTTGTTCCTTGGAGGGTGTTTGGCAAAGTTTGAAGATATTAGTACTGACCCTGAATATTTCAGTATCGTTGGAAAAGAATTTACTACCAAAAAAGATTTGTTAATTTTTGGTTACACTCTGAAGCTTGAAAAGGAAAAGAATCTCAATGGTTACACGGTTCAAGATTATCCCGGAATCGGTGGTGCCGAAATAATGAGTCGTGAAGTTCTTAAGGCGGGAACAAGTTTTACCGTTGAAAAGATAGAGCAATGTAGAAACTGTTTTCCTTTTTCAGCATACATTGATTACATAATTAGATTTCAGGAATTGACTAAATACAATAAATACAGAGTAGATATGGGTAAAGAATTATTCAACAAGGTAAGCACTAAGACACATAACAAGCCAATCAACTTCGCGCCATCGGCGCCGGACGCGCTAAAGCGCGCCGGTTATTGAGGCGTTAGGGTCAAATAAATGAAGGTAACAGGCACTCTAATTATCATAAGTTTCCTTATTGTTGGATGTCAGGGTGATAGAAGCAATAACATCTCTCCGCTGTTAGGAAATTGGATCACAAATTCCTGTGAGCAGGCCTCCGATAGTGGTGGGTCACCCATAAATAAATGGTTAGTTGGTTTATTTGAATTTACGCCACAGGGAACTATCCGTTTCGGTCATAAGGAATATGCAGACTCAGATTGTGTGACTCTCAATAGCTCAGTGGCTCCTGCCAATGGAGATATCCCTGTGATGTACAATGACAAAGGACCTCAGACACTACAAGAAGGTATCGAAGGAGATAAGCTTCTAATAGAAATGGGTTCTGGCGACCAATTCGTATCGAGAGAAGCGTACTATACAATTAATGATGGGAAATTATGCTTTTCCGATGCATTTACATTTGAAGCACTAAAGTTCGGTATTTCAGAGAGTGGCGCTGATGCAATCGACTTTTCTCATTGCTTGGTTCGACCCTAACAATGTGTTCAAGATCGCTCCCTTCGGTCGCTGGGACCTTAAAGCCGCTACGCGGCTTTTCGGCCCCTTAACACAACGTTAGAGGTCATATGCACATGTTTACGCTCTATGCCTACATCGACCAATGACTTAGCAGGCATCGAGGCCGATCTTCTGAGTCTCACAAGGAGCCCAAGCCGATGACCCTGACGACTATCATCCTTCTGGTGCTGATGCTTTATATGGCGCAGCTCTTCCTGCAGGAAACATCGCGCTTCGGTTTCGACATGTGGGGCATCGTGGGCAATCGCGACAATCTGCCGGAGATGTCGGTTGTCGCGGGCCGGCTGGACCGCGCCAAGAACAATATGCTGGAGGCTTTGCCGATATTCCTCGCCCTGGCGTTACTGGCGCTGGTCAAGGGCGGAGACACGAGCGAGGTGGCCCATGCGGCATTGATCTTCCTCATCGCGCGCGTCGTCTATGTGCCGGCCTATGTGAGTGGTGTCCCCATGCTGCGGTCGTTCGTGTGGTTGGTGGGGGTTGCCAGTCTCGTAATGATGGCACTGCCCCTGATCTAGAGCGCCTGGTCACCCGACAGTGTCTTTACGGGTCAGAAATGCTAGTGGAGCCTATGGCGATTAGTTTGAAAGGTTCGTTGCAGGATGGGACGTCGCAACTGTACAGGTCGTAAATGCGAAACGTCCTCGTGCTGCGAATCTCCGAGATGCTGATCTGCCAGATTGGGGCCTTGGCCTTAGTTTCATGGTGGATTGCCTGCCGCGCGAGAAGATTCAGGAACTCGTTCTTTTCCTGAATTGGTCGGCGAATGAGACTGGACGGGAGGTTGTTATTGGCGCTCTAGGAGAAATTGGTACTCAGTTGGCGCAGAGTCACGAGCTAAAAGAGTTGAGGTATTGCCGGTGCCCTCCGCTTAGTTCCGGGGATAGGTTCTGTTGGAACTTTCCTCGCCGAGGATGATCTCTGCATCTATCTGGATGCGCTATAAAGGGAGGGGTAGTTTATATTTGAGTCATGTTTTGACGGAGAAAATATTGCTTATTCATCCCCCGTTCATTACCGGAAATTCGTGTCGGTCTAAATGCATCTGAGTTCCTAATTGCTATCAGATAGGGAGAAAACCATGGCTGAAAAATATTCGCGTATTGCTATCGTGACTGGCTCCACATCCGGTATTGGTGAAGCCACTGCGAGGAGGTTCGTGGCCGCCGGTTTTGGCGTGGTTGGAAACGGGCGAAATGCTAAAAAACTGGCGGCGATCGAGGAGGAAATCGGCTCTGCATTCTGCGGTGTTGCCGGCAATGCCGCAGACAATGCCGTGCTGGATAAGCTCTTTGCCGCGGCAGCAGAGCGTTTCGGCAGGCAAGCGGACATCGTCGTGGCCAATGCGGGACGGGGCTTGGGCGGGGCGGTCACGGATGCCGATCTGGCGCAATTCGAGGAGGTCCTGAAAATCAATGTGAGCGGCACTCTCGCTCTGTTGCAGAAGGCCGCGCAGAAAATGGTAAGTGCGCAACAGAACAGATATCCAAAAACAGCCGCCGATATCATCATCATCGGTTCCGTGGTCGGACGGAATATATCGCCGTTCAGCGCGGTGTACGGCGCGTCCAAGTTTGCCGTGCATGCGCTGGCGGAGGGGTTGCGGCGCGAGGTGGGGCCGAAAGGGGTGCGGGTTTCTCTGGTCGAGCCCGGGATCGTTACGAGTGGGTTTCAGACCGTGGCGGGCTACAGCGTCGAGTTGCTGAACACCTTCAATGACAAATACGGTCCCTTGCTGATCGGCGATGATATAGCGAATGCCATCCATTTCATGGTTACCCAGCCGGCCCATGTGCATGTCAGCGATATTGTCGTGCGCCCTACGCGCCAGGATTATCCGTAATTCTGAAAATTGATAAGCGATGTATGGGCAATTTTGATTGCGCCGTCAATGAAACGGGCGTTATGTGCTCATGGCTATCAAAATGGTTTATTCGTAGCTTGTGTCTCGTCAAATGAACAAGCTATGCTTCTCATATGCGACGGAGCGTTTATGCGGCCTGGCTGATCGCGGAGGCGAATGAGGTTTTATGGCGGTGCGGCGATTTGTTGTCTGCTTTGATGGTACCTGGAACTCGCCGGACAAGGGCGAGAATCCGACAAACGTTGTCAAGATCGTGCGCGCCATCCGCAACGAGGCCGATGGCGTCAGTCAGGTCACCTTCTACGGCAAGGGTGTCGGCACGGGCAATGTGATGGACAAGATCGCGGGCGGCGCCTCCGGCGAGGGCCTTACCGCGAACATGATCGACGGGTATCGTTTCCTCGCCAACAATTACCAGGACCAGGACGAGATATACGTCTTCGGTTTTTCCCGGGGGGCGTATACCGCCCGCAGCCTGGTGGGATTCATCGGACTGGCAGGGATTATCTCGCCCCTGGGTCTGGGCGGCGGCCTGAAGTGTGCCATCGAGATTTATCGCAAGACGGAACTGTCCCGGGAACAGAAGCTGGAGGCCATTCGCGCGCTAGACCTAGACCGAACCGAGGAGGTGCGCATCCGTTGTGTCGGCGTGTGGGACACGGTCGGCTCCCTGGGGATACCCGGTGACCTGGGGCGTCGGTTGCTGGGGGAGCGTTTCTACTTTCACGACGTGCAGCTCAACGACAAGGTGGATGTGGCATTGCATGCAGTCGCCATCGACGAGAAGCGCAGCGCCTTTGCGCCGACGCTGTGGGTGCGTCCCCAGAATGCCGTTCCCAGCCCCGGCCAGATTGTCGAGCAGGTGTGGTTCTCCGGTGTGCACTCCAATGTCGGGGGCTCCTATAAAGACGCCGGGCTCTCCGATGTGGCGATGGACTGGATGGTCAAGCGCGTTAGCCGCCTGACTGGCCTGGATTTCGATCAGCAATATCTCCAGACCTATGTGAAACCCGATGCATTCGGCAAGGGTGTGGAGAGTCGCACGGGGCTGTACAAGGACAGCGTACTCTATCCTTATCAACGCCTGATCAATCAAATCATCCCCAAGGGAAAGGGTTTTGGCGAGTGGTTCCGGACCAAGTTCCCCGCGCTCGATCGCCGCAATATTCCCCCCAATGGACTCAAGACCATCAACGAGATGCTGCACGTCGCGGCGCTGGAGCGCTGGACCCGGCCCGAGATGAACGATTGTCCTGAGGATAAGGACTGCACGCCGAGTGATTACCGGCCGCCAAATCTGGAGGCGGTCATCCGCGCACAGCAGGACGGTCACGTTATACCGGTCGTGGGTTGGGATGGCGATATCCTGCCCACAAGCGCCGTGCCTTGGCCTAGTCTGTAGATAAAGCGAACGGGCGGCAGGTAATGCCGCCGATGTCAGCATGTAAATAGGTTAAAATCCATTCAATTCCCGGCAGGCGTCTCGCGCCGATTAGCCTTGATCTTAGTCAATTACAAACAGGGATTATCAAGCATGAGTGATTTACCGAAATGTCCGGCCTGTGGCTCGGAATACACCTACGAAGACGGAAATATGTATGTTTGCCCCGAATGCGCTCATGAATGGGGAAAGGATGCAGCGGCCGAAACGGCCGATGCCGGCCTGGGCGTTGTCGATGCCAACGGTAATACGCTGCAAGACGGCGATACGGTATCGGTGATCAAGGACCTCAAGGTCAAAGGCTCGTCCTCGGTGGTCAAGGTGGGCACCAAGGTCAAAAATATCCGCTTGGTGGACGGCGATCATAATATCGACTGTAAAATCGATGGCATCGGCGCGATGAAATTGAAGTCGGAGTTCGTGAAGAAGGTTTGATTGCCTGTTGATGAAAAAATGTGAATCGCGCGTAACGGCTTGGGTCTCACGGTGTCGCCGTTAGCGCCAAAGGATGTTATGAGCATCGAATATAAGATAAACGTTCCCGTCTCAACGGATCAATTCATAGGCTTGCTGCAGGCGTCGGGCCTGGGTGCGCGCAGGCCGGTTGACGATCGTGCATGCATGCAGGGCATGGTGGAGAACAGCAATCTGATGGTAAGCGCCTGGGATGGTGACAAGCTGGTCGGCATAGCGCGCTCGATGACGGATTTTCATTATGCCTGTTATCTTTCCGACCTTGCGGTTGATAGAAAATATCAAGGTGGTGGTGTCGGGAGAATCCTGCAAATAATTACCCAAGAACAATTGGGTCCTAAGTGTAAATTGATTCTGGTCGCCGCTCCCGCTACCAATGCCTATTATGAACATCTCGGTTTTACCAATAACCCAAGATGTTGGGTGCTGGATCGTGAGCAGAAAATCAGCGATTAATGGGCTCGCTCTGCAAGTATGCCACTCACATTATTCAATTTCCCGACGCATAGTAGCTTGGGCCGCGTTTATATGTTTGGCAATTGAGCCTATCTTAAAATCGGATTTATGCCCTTTAGGGTAGAAGTTTAGGATCAGGAGATCATAACTAATTATGAGGTTACAATGCATTACTCCCCTCACCCCAGCCCTCTCCCAGAGGGAAGAGCGAAGCGCTGGGTGCGGGGGTATAGGCGCTATGTGCGAAAAAGACGCGCGATTGATTTTAAGAACTTTCCAAGATTGAGATCGGTTCTTAAGATAACAAGGCCGCTATGAGCGATTCCGAATCGGGAAAAGTCGGATTCTGGGAGGTCACCGCCATTGGGGTCGGCGGCATGGTCGGCGGCGGTATCTTCGCCGTGCTCGGTCTGTCGGTGGAACTGACCCACGGCGGCGCGCCTGTGGCCTTCCTGCTGGCGGGTATCGTGGCACTGGTCACGGCCTATTCTTATGCGCGGCTCTCTGTCGCGTTTCCCAGTCAGGGCGGGACGGTGACATTTCTGGATCGGGCCTTCGGTCCCGGCCTGTTAACCGGGACTGCGAATATCCTGCTCTGGATCAGCTATATCGTCATGCTGTCCCTTTATGCCTACGCCTTTGGCAGCTACGGTGCCTCTTTGCTGCCGTCCTCATCCGCGCCGTTTTGGAAGCATGTGTTGATCAGCGCCAGCATCATCGGCATAACGGGATTGAATCTGCTGAGTGCCAAGCTGATCGGTGAGGCGGAGGATTGGATCGTGTTTATCAAACTGGTGATCCTGATCATCTTCATCGCCGTGGGCATTTGGGGAATTGACGGCGCGCGGTTGGCGCCGTCGGCATGGCCGGCCCCGCTGCATGTGGTGGCGGGCGGGATGATCATCTTTCTCGCCTATGAGGGATTCGAACTCATCGCCAACAGCGCGCAGGATGTGCGCACGCCTGCCAAGACCTTGCCGCGCGCCTTTTATTCAGCAGTGGGTTTCGTGATCGTCCTCTATGTGCTCATCGCCGTGGTGACGGTCGGTACCCTGCCGGTGGCCAAGATCGTCGCGGCCCAGGACTACGCATTGGCCGAGGCGGCCAAGCCGTTCCTGGGCCAGGCCGGATTTCTGCTCATCGCCGTGGCCGCCATGCTGTCGACGGCGTCGGCCATCAATGCCACCCTGTACGGTACGGCGCGGCTGAGCTATATCATCGCCAAGGACGGCGAGCTGCCCCGCGAATTGGAGAGAAAGGTGTGGAACGAGCCCATCGAGGGTTTGTTGATCACGGCCGGAGCGACCATGCTCATCGCCAATCTGGTCGATCTGTCGAATATGTCGATCATGGGTAGTATCGGGTTTCTGTTGATCTTTGCAGCGGTGAACGCCGCCAATGCCAAGCTGGCCGCGGAAACCGGGAGTAGGCGCTGGCTGTCGCTGATTGGTGTCGGACTGTGCCTCAGCGCTTTGGCAAGCCTGCTGTGGCAGAGTACGGAGCGTTCCCCCGGACAATTGTGGATTCCGGTGATAATGATAGGGGCGGCTTTCCTGATCGAGGCCGGTTATCGCCTGGTCATGGGTCGCAGCCTCCGAATATCGAAGTCCGCAGATTGAAGGGTATGATGGGATCCGAGGAAATACGGGATAAGATGTCATTTCTAAACTTAGCGAGAAATCTGGTTGTTCATTTTCAGGCGTAATGGTGGCAAAACAAGATTTCTCGCTAAGGCTCGAAATGACAGTAGTGAGGACAAGAAGGCATTAACTGCCTGGGGCGAATTTCAAGCTTAGAGTCGATCACGGCTACGGTGAAAATAGATGGACGATGCAGAGATCGAAAAATTCAAAATGACCTTGCTGCGTCTCAGGGCAGAGCTGCAGGACATGGAGGAAACGTCCAAGGAAGCCGGCAAGCCCGTCGAACTGGATCAGGCCAGCGTGGGCAGGCTTTCCCGAATGGATGCCATGCAGGCGCAGCAAATGGCTCAGGAGTCCGAGCGGAGACGCCAGCAGCAACTCGTCAGGATCGAGGCTGCCTTGCGGCGCATCGCGTCAGGCGATTACGGCTACTGCTTTGTTTGCGGGGAAGAAATCGATGTGCGCCGCCTTAGTGTAGATCCAAGTAATACGCGCTGCATCAATTGCGTCGAGCCGTGAAGCGGGTCTGCAGGTCTACCTAGAGAGAAGTCCCACCTGGAAATGGAGCGATAAGCAAAGGTTACATCTGTCATTTTGATGAATGTAAAAAGAGACAAGGTGAGCGAGGTTTCCGAAGTTTATTCGGTCGTAGATATGATTTGATCGTCGTCGTCCGCGTCAAACACATGATGAGCCGGACGGGCCGGTCACGGATCGATTGGCGAAAATCGCAGGAATCGAGAAGACCGATACCCTGCGTGCCTTTAAGGCCTATTCCAAGCATGATCTGGAATCGATGTTTGCCATATAGTTTTTTTTAGCAGGCGACGTAGGCTGGAGTGTTTACTATCGTTCGGTTCTCTTCGCGGCTGAATGGCATCTTGCAGGACTTGGCTCTTCAGTGGGGCGCGCCGACAAGCATCCCCGTGGGTATGTTGCGCAGTTCTGCGCGTTCATGGATTTACGGCTGCCGCAAATCCAGTTCGGGTTCCACTTCGGTGCCGGGATGCATTTCCAGGGCGGCCTGAGAGGTGCGCACCATGGGCACGAATTCGCCCTGTTCCTCGGCGGGGAGCGGTGGACGCACGCGCATGTAGTGGCGAGAGGCGACGGCAAGCACTATCAGCAGGGCGCAGAAATACATCAGCAGCATCGGCGGCCCGAAGGCCGACATCAAGGTGCCGGCGGCGGCCGGACCGCAGGCGGCGCCGATACCGTAGGTCAGCAACAAACCGCAGGTGGCTTCCAGGGCTTCATTGGCGCCCAGGTGATCGTTCATGTGGGCCACGCATAAGGCGTAGATGGGGAAGGTGAAGCCCCCGAATAAGGATATGCAGATCACCAGGGCGAGGGGAAGCCATTGTGCCACGGCAAACGCCGCCACGGCGGCGACCGCGCCGGCCATGCTGACGATCATCAGTATCCGGCGCCGGTCGCGGGTGTCGGACAGGCGGCCGATGGGTAGTTGCAACAGCGCACCGCCCAGAACGGCGCTGCTCATGAAGGTGGCGATCCAGGTGTTGGATAGTCCGATGCCCTTGGCGAACACTGCTCCCATGCCCCAGAACGCTCCCAGCAGCATTCCGGCGATCAGGGTGCCGATTACTCCCAGCGGCGCCTTGTCGAACAAATAAGCGAGGCGTAGCGTCGGGGTGGAGATGGGTTGCGGCTCTATTAGTCGAGTGAGGGCCACGGGTACCAGTCCCAGTGTATACAGGATTGCGATGATGGCGAAGGGCACGAAGCTGTCGACACTGTTGAACAACAACAGGTATTGTCCCGCTGCCATGGCCAGCATGTTTACGGTCATATACAGGGCGAACACCCGGCCGCGCTGTTGATTGCTCGCCTGGGTGTTCAGCCAGCTTTCGATCACCATATACAGGCCGACGCCGCAGATGCCGGTAATCAGGCGCAGCGCCGCCCATGCCCACGGATCGATGATCATGGCGTGGGTGAGGATGGCGGTCGAGGCCACCGCCGCCATGACGGCGAAGGCGCGGATGTGGCCGATGCGGTTGATGAGCGGCGGGCAAACAAAGGCGCCGGCGATGAAGCCCAGGAAATACGCCGACATCACCAGGCCGGTCACCACCTCGGAGAAATTCTCCAGCGTGGCGCGCATGCCCAGCAGGGTGCCGAGGAAGCCGGAACCGATAAGGATGATGCCGATGCCGAACAGCAGGGAAAAGATGGAGGAGACCAGGGTGATCATGGATTGCAGCGCTCCGCGGCGTAAGGCCAAGGCGGATACGTTATCGGTGATTTTGGTTCGGGCTTGAGAAACACGGCGACTCCGGTATGCGAGCAAACGGGTCGATTACTGTAACGGACCGGAACGCGGATATGAAGGGCGGATTCAGCGCGGCTTGGAATTGATTTCTCTTATCCCCGTAATGCCAATGCAAAAAATCGCCGTCCTGCAGGCGTCCGCTGTTTGCGGTTGCCTACGGGACGGCGATGAGCGTCTTCTACTTACTGGGGCAGCGTCGCTGATTGCAGGACCTGCGTAGGGCCGAACTGGTCATTGAAGCCGTAGACTTTGATGTCCACATGGCCGCTGCGGTGTACTCTGACCGTCGCCCAGGCATAGTCTCGGTCGGTCTGCGGGTTGACCGTGGCGTCAGTGGGGGCCGCTTCAAAGGGTGAGCCGCCGGAGCCAACCAGCACCTGCCACGCCTTGCCGCCCTGATCCTGGGTGGGTTGCGACATGTGGTAGATGTGCTCGTGGCCGCAGAAGTAGGTGGCATTGTACTGCTCTATCACGCTCCAGAAGGCATCCCGGCTGGTCGGGTCGTTGTCCAGGCCGGCGGGATGATCCGGATTGGGAGCAGTGGCATCGGCGCCGAAGTAGTAGGTGTACGCCGGCTTGTGGCCGAACACAAAGATGTGCTGCATGCCGCGGGACTTGGCGGCGGCCAGGTCATTGCTCAGCCACACCACGGGCGCGTGGGCGTCGTCGCCGACGGGGTCGGTGTTGATCACCACAAAATGCGAGCCGTTGAAATCGAAGCTGTATGACAGCTGGCTTTGATCCGTGGCCAAGCCGTCGGCGGGGCCGTTGTTGGAAACGTTCTCGAAGACGGGAGCGTGGCCGAACATAGTCGTCAGACGGCTGTCGTCGAGGATCAGGTCGCCCATGTTGGCGCGCCAGGCGTTCTCGTTGACTACCTGAGCCTTCTTTTTTGATCCATCCGGACAGGTCTTGCACTGTACTTCGTGATTGCCGGGTACGGGCACCACATAGGTACCGGTCTCCATCAGATCGGCCACCATGCCGCGCCAGAAGGCGTACTCTTTGCTCATTCTCACCAGATCCGAAGCGACGATGGCATCCACGGTGCTGGTGTCGACGGGGACATCGGCATTGCCATAACCCATGATCATGTCACCGTTGAAGAACAGGAAGTCTGATTTTTGGTCTTCCACCGTGCGGATGATCCGTGACCAGGCCTTGGTGTTCTGATGCCAGTTCTGGTCCTGGCCGGAGACGGGCTGGGTGGTCGGATCCGCTTTGGCCGGATTGGAATCCTGGCGCGAATCGCCCACAGTGGAGAAAGACAGAACGACGGGATCGAAATCACGATCTTCATGGTTGGCGTGATGGTTGTATTGCTGCTGCCAGCCGTGATCGACGTCGGTGTCCGCCTGCGCCGGTTGCATGTACAGCGGGGACAGGGCGAAGACCATGGCCGTCGCCGTGTAGCGAATTGTTCTCAACATGACCTGTTCCTTTTTTTGTGGTGAGATGAAACGAATTTATGTCCATCGGCTCTAGCTTGAGCAAGACCGACCAATCGGTGACGATAGTGGAAATCGATGACAGCTCTATGACGGGGCCAAGTGTCATATTTCTGAAATATCATTGTCATATCGGGTGCGGGTGAGTATGGGTCTACGGGTAGGACGCCGACATTTTACTAGGCAGCAGACAAAGCCATGCCGCGATCAAGCCGTCAGAATGATGAATGGAGGATTATGTTTCAGGCATGCTCTGTGAGTGTGAGGCGGACGGCAGGCGTTACCGAGAAGTCGGGTTTCTCCGCGGATGATGGTGGTCCATTGACTTGAATCACGTGCCGGTTCGCCGGCTTTGCAGAGTGAAAGTCCGACCGACCGGATGGCTTATCATATGTTGCATGTTAAGCCATCCAGAACAAGAAGCCCGGCAAACCCCGGGTGCCTTGTCCTGGGGCTGATTATGTAGCCAACTCGTGTTTTATTTCGGCAAAGCTGTTGGCCACTTTGGTGGATTCGATATTGGTTCCAAGGGCACGCTCCAGAGTACTCAGTGAGATCAGTCCTCTTACGATCTGTGCGCTGCGGCCCCCTATGGAGTCGATGACAATGAGATGTTTCTGTCCCAGGTCCTTGAAGGTCAGTGCGACATCGGCGACCGTTGCGTGGAGCAGCTGCTCGTAATTAACGACTTTCCACTTATGTGCCGGTGTCATGATGTCCTGCACCAGGATATCTTCGCGGGAACAGATGCCGATGCGGCAATCCCGCGATTGCAGGTACCGCAGCGGCTTCTCACTTTGAATATCGTAGGACGTGATGGAGCCTAATATCTTAAAACCCGGGTCGACGACGAAGAGCAGGCGAACGCCGGAGCAGATCATCTGGGTCAGGGCATTGTCGATTTGCGTAGTGGAGAGCACCGAGATGGCGGGAGTTAACTTAAAGTCGGTCAACAGATCAAGAGCCGGATCGTTGAGTTCCAGCAGAACATCCCGTGCATCGGTCTGCATAAGAAACCCGATGTTTGACTTTGGATGGCTTAATCTAAGCGGAGTGTTGATATTGGCATCCATTCTAGGTTTTTCCTCGTGCTTAACGTCTTGCGTCGCAAGAACCGTGAACGAATTGTTTTTAGTTATCCGATATTTTTCCCGCCTATCTCTTAGGCGGATTCCGCTTGCCCGTAACACAGGGTCTGGGTACAGATAGTGGCGGGCATGCTGTGGTGCGCGATCAAGCCCGTCGCGCCGCGGATGATCCGATAGAACCACCATACGAGTGCAATCCCCGCGATGATGTAGCCGACGATGTAATACGCGAGTCCCACTGCGGCCATCGTCAGAACACCCATGAAGACGAAGGTGCGCACCAGCCATTCATAATGGGTGGCGATCAGCAATGCCTCATGATGTGGAACTTCGGCGTTCTTTTCAGTCATGCGCTTGAATCTATATACTTTAAATGCGCTTATGATAAAGCCGAGCGGTGCGGTGACCGCCAGAATATATAGTGCGTATACAAATACAAGAAAAGTTAGTTCAGGCCATTTTGAGGTATTGTCCCTTGGCATAGGCATGATGTTGTCCTCCTTGGTTGCATTAATGTGTGTTTCCTTTCCCGCCGTTCGCCGCTCCATCATTCATTCCCCTTGTTGTGCAGGAAGCTACCACGCTCGCTGTAGCATCGCGTACGGGGGGTAAACGCCGCCCTCCGTACGCAATGCCATTTCCTCAGGCAGCTATCTTGCGCTTAGTTGTGTGTTGCGATCCCGTCAGGCTATGGTCGTAGTCGTAACCGTGATCCGGTTTGGGCTCATTGCCGAGCGCTGAGTCCAGTTCATAGGGTAGTGTTCCACATTGATTACGCCCGCCTTCCAGGGCGCACGTTCTTGCGCCGAGGAGCTGATATATCGGATCCCAGCCCATGACAGTGGTCATTAGCGGATAGACGGCCAACAAGATGGCTATGGCCGATATCACGTCATGCCCGCTCAGAAGGGCGCTCATCACACCAAACGCCATTAAGGCGCCGCCGCCAAAGAAGCGCACCATACGATCGACTAGGCCGATATTTTCTGTGGGCGGCATATTCCCTTTGATCTTGCTCATGACACACACCTCCTGTTGCATAGTTACATCCCGGAGAATTATCTGTTGCAATCAGTAGGCGCCAAGTTCAAGCCGATTTCAGTAACTTTGTTACACAGGAAGATTTGAGTGGTAGGTAAGTATCCACTGTGCGGTCGCGCACATTCAGATGTCGGGATTTAAGTGGTAATGTTAGGAGGGTAGGACGGAGGTGCGGATTTCCCGCTAGTTTTCTTTCGCCAGGTCGCGCAGATGTTGTCTTTCGACGATTTCGATGTGGCCACGCCTTAAGCTTACCAAATTCTGACGTTCAAATCCTTTGAGGAGTCGGCTTATGACCTCGCGGGCCGTGCCCAGCTCCTCGGCTAGAGCTTGATGCGTGACTGCAATGGGATGGGCGGCATCGGCCAGTTGCAGCAGGCGCCGTGCGAGTCGAGAGTCCATGCGCCCGAAGGAAACGTCTTCCAGCAGTCCGATCAAGTCGTTCATGCCCTTGTCTATGGAAGAAAAAACAGAGTTACGAAAATCGGGTATTTGCGCCAGTGCTTGTTGGAAGTCGGCCTTGGGAATCAAGATGGCATGTACTTCCGTCTCGGCAATGGCCTCCGCCGGATAATTTTTTCCGCCTAACAAGCAGGTGGTGGTCAGTTCGCAGGCGCGGCCCGCAACCAGGTGATATAGCGTAATAACCTGCCCTTTTTCGGACAGCTTTTGGACTCGTACCGAGCCCGATAAAATCAATAGATAATTCTCGCAGGCCTGCCCATGTTGATACAAGGACATGCCGGGACGTACGGTGATCAGCTTCATGGCATCGACGAGGTCGCTATCTCCCAGATGGTGAAATTCCCGCAATACAGGATATTTTTCAAACAACTCGTGCGTATTCATCGGTATTCGCCATTTTAGATCATGATTGCTCGAAGCTTACGTTTCTTAAGTGCCATAGCATTCGCTATATTGTAGGGTAACACTAATAATAGCGGATAGACTCCGAATCCGTAGAGGAGTTTTGCCGGTGAAATTATGAGCGAGAGGATAAGTATGCGTCTGTGGTCGATACATCCGGCTTATTTGGATGCGAAGGGGTTGGTGGCCTTGTGGCGAGAAGGTTTGCTGGCGCAAAACGTTTTGCTGGGAAATACCCGAGGCTATAAGAATCATCCTCAGTTAATACGATTTAAGAATGCCGAAAATCCCGTCGGCGCTATTGGCGGTTATCTAAAATATGTGGTCGATGAGGCAGACAACAGAGCGTATCGCTTCGACAGAGCCAAGATTGCGAACAAAGGCTATAGCGTACGGATCTCCGTCACCACGGGACAAATTGCGTACGAATTTTCCCATCTGCTGGGTAAGCTGAAAACAAGATCTCCTGCATTGTATATTCAATTGAGCAAGGTCGATGAGGTCGAGGCGCACCCAATGTTTGGCATGATCGGCGGCGACGTGGAAGATTGGGAAATCATCTGATTGCGCACGCATGATACGCAAGCGTAGTTAGCCGAATATCCGTACACATTATCCCTGCTTAATAGAAAACTGAAAATTTCCCTATGCGAAAATATTTCCCCCTATTTTTCGTGCGCTGATTTACATAGAGAAGATGTTATTCCCTTTCGCGGGATGATAGCCGCCGGATGAGCTGCGTATCAGTTCCTCGAACTGGGCGAGCGGTAGGGGTTTTCCGAACAGATATCCTTGGAAGGCCTGGCAGTCATGGCGATCGAGAAACTCACGTTGTGTTTCGGTCTCGACGCCTTCAGCGATCACGTTTAAACCCAGAGCCGCCGTCATTGCGATAATTGTCTGAACGATGGCATCGTCGTTAGGGTCGATTGTGATGTCGCGGACGAACGATTGGTCGATCTTGATCTGGTCAAGAGGTAAGCGTTTGAGATATTGCAGGGATGAATAACCTGTGCCGAAATCATCCATAGAGAAACTAACGCCGAGTGTTTTAAGTTCCCGCATCTTGATGATGGTGTCCTCGACGTTTTCCAAGACCGTGCTTTCGGTAAGTTCCAGTTTGAGATTGGAGGCTTGAGCGCCGCTTTCCAGCAATATACGCTTGATCTGAGCGACGAAGTCGCTTTGACGGAACTGCTTGGCGCTGACGTTCACCGCCAAGGTCAAGTCTCGGGTCAGTGCATTGTGCTGCCATGTTTTGAGCTGCACACAGGCGGTTTGCAAAACCCACAATCCTATCGGGATGATGAGGCCTGTTTCTTCGGTGATGATGATGAACTCAGCGGGAGATACTAATCCTCGTTTGGGGTGTTCCCAACGCAATAACACTTCAGCACCCAGCGGACGGCGATGCTTATCCACTTGAATTTGGTAGTGCAAGCAGAATTGCTGTTTGGCGAGGGCTTGCCGCAGTTCGTCTTCGAGATCGGCACGTGCTTCGATGGCGGTTTGCATGGCCGGGTCGTAGAAGCGCATGGCATTACGCCCTGAAGACTTGGCCTGATACATGGCTATATCTGCGTGCTTGAGCAGGTCTTCGATGCTTTCCTGGTGACCGCGGAATAGGTTAACACCGAAGCTGGCGGTAGAGAGGTAGTCGTAATTGTTCAGCGCATAGGGTTTGTTCAGCTCGTTACGGATCTTTTCAACGATAGATTCCACTTGGGCGGCTGCTTCCTGCGCTTGGACGCTCAGTTCCTCCAGCACCACCACAAACTCGTCCCCGCCCAAGCGGGCGACGCTGTCAATCTCGCGCACACACGTCAGCAGGCGCTGTGCCGCTTCGACCAGTAAACGATCACCCATTATATGGCCCTGGGTGTCGTTGATTGTCTTGAAGTGGTCCAGGTCCAGGAATATCAGCGCGCCGTGCCAGCCGTGACGCGCGCTGGCCGCCATGGTGCGTTGCAAACGTTCCAGTAGCAGACGACGATTCGGCAGTTGGGTCAGGTGATCATAAAAGGCCAGCTGATGGATTTCCTGTTCCGTTTTTTTGATGTCGCTGATATCGCGCGCCACGGATACGTAGTTGCTGACCTGCTGGTGATCGTCGTAGACCGCGGTAATAGTCACCGCAATTGGGTAATCCTCGCCGTTTTTGCGGCGCGCCCAAACCTCACCCGACCATTCCCCCGAACTTAGCAATGTCGATTGTATGGTGTTGAAGAAGGCCGCATCGTGTCGCTCTGATTTTATAATGCGCGGATTCTTGCCTATAAGTTCGCCGGCACTGTAGCCGCTCATATCCTGGAATGCTTGATTAACCCGTAAGATGTTGGCTTCGCGGTCGCTGATGAGGATGGCATCCTGGCTGTCAAAAGTGGTGGCGGCGATGCGCAGTTCTTCTTCCATCTGCTTGCGTTTGCTGATGTCCCGGGCGTAGCCGCAGTTATATTCCTCATCTTCAAAGCGCATGTAATTGATGGAGACTTCTACAGGATAGATTCTGCCGTCCTTGGTGCAGTGTCGCGATTCGAAGGTAAAGGCCCCGTGCTTTTTGAGTGCCTCCCAGTGATCCGGCCAGGCCTCGCTCGGGAAATCCGGATCGAAGTCGGGAACACGCATACGCAGCATCTCTTCCTGTGTGTAACCAAGGGAGCTGCAGGCGGCGACGTTCGCGTAAAGAACCTTAGCCTCTGAATTGATCCAGGTGACTTTGTCGCCCATGTGATCGATGGAGAATTTCATCATCTGAAGAGTGCGTTGATCGCGCTTGCGTTGGGTGATGTCGCTGACCACGCCGATCGTGCGCACCTTACGGCGCTCGCTTACCTCACCGTCGAAAATCGTTTGTGATCGGGCTTCCAGCCAACGGATCCCAACATCACATTCTGTGATGCGAAACTCAATGTCAATAATGCCGTCGCTTACGGGGTCATGGGCACGGTTGATGGCCTCCGCAACTCTATCGCGATCCTCCGCATGTACGCGTTCCATAAACTGCGCCATGGTCACCGTTTCGTCCGGGTTAATACCAAACATGTCCCGCAATTCCGGGGACCAGTAGAGTGTGTCGGAGGTATGATCGTGGTCATATATGCCGATGTGGGCTGAATGGACCGCCAGCTGTAGACGTTGTTCGCTGATGTTGCGCGCCGCTTCCGCCTGTCTGCGCGCGGTAATGTCTTGGCCGATTGAAATCAGGGCTGTGATATCGCCCCGCGTATCACGCATAGTTTGGCAATGCCATTCGATCTCGCGTTCTTCACCGTTGGCGGTGATGATAGGGTTGACGTTATCACGGATCGGTAAGTCATGTACGGCGGAGAGGAACAATGCCCGGATGCGTTCTTGGTCACGTGCAGCTAAAAAGGTAGTGAACCAATTTTTACCGTTGATTTCGTCGAGTCGGTAGCCGCTAAGGCGTTCGAAGTAGGGGTTGACGTGTCGGATGTTGCCCTGCGCATCGAGCAATAAGATGATTATCGGCGCGCTGTCGGCCATGAGTCTGAAAATAGCGGGATCGAGCATGGGTGGTGAGGTCTTCCGCTCGACCTTTTCGTCATCGCGCGGGCGTAGGGTAGAACGCTTGTTCGTGGACATTAATTGCTCCGTGTTTTGTTCTTTATCGCGCCTTCCGCTAGCTCATGATGGTATTGTAGATTGCTGCGATCTTCAATCAGCATTCGATAAACTTGTAATGTCCATTCCAGACTCTACGGAAAACCGACCATCATCCCAATATGAATAATCGCCATGGCCTGTAGATGGAAATGCCAGGATCGACCTTCTGTGCCGTGTGTCTATACGTCACGTATTAATTCTGAATGGCACCGAGATTCCAACTACAAAATATAAATTCCTCTAAAGGAGCGCCGTCGCTGGTCTCTTGATACCCCGACGATTGCTCATCCCAGCTTATCGGCAGTAAGCGGAAGATTGCTTACTTGCGAATTAGAATTGATCTAAGCTGGTGCGGCAGACAGCACCAAAGCGTGTACAGCGGGGATGCGTGTACGTGCAGCGTTTATATTCGCCGGAACATTAGTCGCTGACGTTTATGACGATGGAAGAAAATCGATTGGCCAGGTGAAGACCGTGGTTTCGACATCCTTGGCGCCGAAGTTGAGGAGGCGGATACGCGCCGACAATTTGCTGATCAGGTCGGGATCGTCCAATTCGGCGGAGACTACCTTGCAGTTGGTGACCTCGCCGGATGGCGCGATGGTAATCTCCAGTACCACCTTGCCTTGCAAGGCGGGATTGGCGCGCAGGGCGCGATGATAAAGGGTATAAAGGGCGCCTTTGCTGCGGTCGAGTATCAGCTGGATCTGTTCGATGCTGCGTCCCCGCGCCTGACCGTTGGGTGCCGTACCCGCTTTTTTCTCCGCATCCAGGGTCTGGCTTTCGACAGCAGTGGTTTGTCTGCCGGCCAATTGGGTTTGCTCCACATCACGGCTGAGTTTCGACGTGCTGATGCCGCCGCTGCCTTTGCTGCCTTCGGCGGCGATGATGGAGCGGTGCGTCACGGCCTTGGTGGCTTGCTTGTCTGTCTTGATGAGCGGCGTATTTTGTACCAGATTGCCGAGGTCGCTCTGCTGCAAGTCGGCAAGCTCATTGCGCAGGGCGAGCAGGCCGCTGTGAGCGGCTTTGTTGCGCGCGGCCTGCACATCGGGTTTTGTCGGTTGCTTCTTGACTTCCGGAACGGGTTTGGGCGGCTTGGGCTCCTCGACCTTTTTCTCGGGTTTGGGCGGCTCGGGTTTCTTTTCCTCCACCTTCGGCGGCGGAGGGGGTGGTGGCGGTTTGGGTTTTTCCTGAATCACCAGTTTGGCCAGACGCGGCGGCACCGCCTCCGCTTCATAGCGATCGGTCGGAGGCAGTTTTATAAATACCACCAGGGCGGCCAAAAGCACATAGACCACCAGCATCGTGGTGGTGATGGCGCGAAAACGCCGTTCTTCTGTCGGCGAAGCACTCCAAGGCAGTTCGGGAGAATGGTAATACGCAGTGGTCAAGCTTCTATCCTTTCGCCGCTTTATGAATCACCGCCAATGAGATATTGGTGTAACCGGCCTTGGTACAGGTCACCATAATCTTTTTCATCAATTCATAGGGGATTTGCTTGTCGCCCATAATGGTAATGTCGCCGCCTTCTTCCTGAGATATTTTGCGATTGCGCTTGGCTTGATGGCTGAGTTCGTCGAGCAGTCCGGGAATGAGATCGCTATCCGAGGCCAGGGCGTCGGGCACCGATGCTACCTTGCGCCCCTGGGCGATAATGTCTTCGTTGTTTACTGCTATGACCAAGGATTCCTTGGGCGCCTTCTGGGCAATGGATTCGGGCAGCCTGACAGCCTTGGTGTTGGGGAGGTTCTGTACGTTGCCCGAGTTCACCAGCAGGAACAGTACCAGCACGGTAAGCATATCGATCATGGACACGATATTGATGACGGCATGTCCCTTATTGCGACGATGATGACGCTCCATGCGTTTCGCTTTACGCGACATCTTCATGGTGCCAGCCTCACCGAAGTGGTGCCCGGCGCATCGCCTATGGATAAATCGGGAAAGAGTTCCGCATAAGAAATCTTGTCGGGGGTCGCGATCACGAAGCTGCGGGTCGCATCCATGGTCTTGATCAGGACGTCGTAAGGAATTTGCGCCTCGGATAGGATCGTGGCGTCGGTTTTGTCCGGGAAGCGCGCCTTGATCTGCTTGAGCAGATGGTTGAGCGCCTTGAAATCATAGTCGCCGTCCTTATTGGCGATACGGCTGATCAGGCCGGCGTTGCGGTCGCCGACTTCCAGCTCGTTTTTACGAATGATTACTTCCAAGGCCAAAGCCTCACTGGGATTGGGTGCGTTCTCAATCGAAGACGGAATCTTCAGGCTGAGGGCGCTGAACTGAAAATAAGCGATCGAGCTGAGAAAAAACGCGACAAGTACCACCATCAAATTGATAAACGCGGTGACATCCAGGTCGGCGATGGGGGAGGCCCGGTGACGGGAACGGCCTATCATGCGGCGCTTCCATCCTTACGGGCTTGTTGCTGAACGGTTTGTTCCTGGAGCATGTTGAGAAATTTCACCGAGACCATTTCCAGGCTGTCCACCAGTTCGGTGGTTTTACTCTGCAAAAAGGAATAGAGCAACATCAGGGGTATCGCGGCACCGAGACCGAAGGCGGTACAGTTCATAGCCACTGAGATACTGGCGGACAACAGCTCCGCCTTTTGTGCCGGGTCGGCATGTGATACGGCGGCGAAGGCCTCGATCAAGCCGGTTACGGTCCCGAGCAATCCCAGCAAGGTGGAGATGTTGGCAAAGGTTGCCAGATAGTGGGTACGCTTTTCGAGACGCGGCACGATTTCCATCAGGCCTTCTTCCATCGCCGTTTCAATGGCGTCGCGCTGGCGTGATGATTTGAGGCGGGACAGACCGTAGGCGAGGATCTTGCCCACCGCTGCGCTGGAATCGGCCGCCGTGGTCATCGCCTCGCCGAACTTGCCCTTCTCGATGAGCGGCAACATTTGCTTCCAGGTCTTGATGTTCGAACTTCTGGTGCTGCTCAAATATAGGAAGCGTTCGATGGCGATGGCGAGTCCTAGGGCCAACACCAGGAGGATGGGATACATGAAGAACCCCCCTTCTTGCATAAAGCCCACAACGGAATTAACGATGTGCATTTGACCCTCCTTGTTCGGTCTGTAATTGGTATAGCTGGCGGATTGTGCGGTAAATAATGTCTATTGAATTAGTGGCCTGCCGAAAAGATACAATGATTAACGACTTGAACTTAAAAAATCTTGATCAAAGTCCCAATTCTCGGAGCTAATGCGGGCTGCCGTCATTCTTGTTTTGACGGAGTTGCTTTAAATATTCAAGCTGTCGCTGATAAACGTCATGATCCAAGGGTGCCGCGCGAGGGTGTGCGGCGGGTGCCGGCTTCCACCCAGGGATTGCGCTTGGGGCGTCGCGCCACGGTACCACAAAGGTGACTTTGGGCAATTCGCCGCTTCCCAGGATAGTGGTTTTATCCAAATTCAAGCGTTCATCTGCGCCTGCGGCATGGCAGCATAGCACCATGCCCAATAGCGGAATCAAATAGATGCGTCTCATGGTTTGGAGTCCTCGCCTCCTGTGCTCTTCATGCGTTGCCGAAGGTCCGCCAGCCATCCCACGAGCTGCTTATCGGAATCGCCGCTGAGGCGTTGATATTGCTCATAATGATCGAGCGCCTTGGGTAGATTGTCGAGGTAGATATCGTAGAGAATCGCCAAATTAAGGTGGGCGTAACCATAATCCGGTTTGGCGGCCAGTGCCTGTTTATAAGCCGCCTCGGCATCGCTGAACTTGCCCTGCGCGCGGTAGATCATACCCAGATAATTGGCGGCGACATAATCCTTGGCGTCGAGTTTCAATGCCTGCTTGAAGGCGGCTTCAGCCTCTTCCAGCTTGCCTTGGCGATGGTAGAGTATGCCGAGATTGGTGTGCGGACTGGCGAGCTTCGGCTCGAGCTTGGCGATATTGGCAAACAACGCGCTTGCTTCCTTGTCTTGCCCTGCCTGCATGAAGGCGATGGCCTGCTCGAACTGCGTCTTTACTATCTTGCCGGTTTCTTCCGGGGCCGGCGCCTGTCCAGTCGGCGGTGGGGCTTTGGGTGTCACGGGCGGCGGTACGGGCATGGGCGCGCTGCAGCCCGCTACGAGCGCGGTGAGCAAGATGCAGTTGACGGCGCACCGGGGGTCAATAAATCGCATCGACATATGCGTCTCCCTTTTCCGTCTTGGCATAGCGTCCCGGTAATAATTTACTCAAAGCGGCGAAGCTTTGTTTAACCCAATCGTCATAGATATGTTCGGTCGTGCGGTGGACGTTGGCCTCGTGCAAGGCGATGGCCTTCTCCTCGAAGGGATAGGCCTGTTCCTCCAGGAGTACATTGTATTGTTCCAGTTCCAGGGCGCTGAGACCTTTGGGTCGTTCGGAGTTGAGGAGTGCCTTGCCGAGATTGCTGTAGATCTGTGCGGCGCGATAAGTGGCCGCGGTGGTGATCTCGGCGATGCCGTAATCGCTGGCGACGCGATAGGCGGTGAGTGACTCTTCCATGACCCGCTTCTTATGCTTGAGGCTCTTCTTTAAGGGGTGGGTGAGTTTGATGCTGATATAGTTCTGATAGCGTGCATCCGCCAGGATCAGGGCGGCATGTCCCGCCAAAAGACGGGTGCGTTCGCTGCGCTCGGAACCGCTTTGCTTGTCCGTGTCTATGATCTGCTTGAGCCAGTAGTGCTGTTGCTTGGTGTCCTTTGCCTGTGCATAAAGATCGGCGAGGTGCTGTTGGGCCTCGATGGCGTCGGCGACCGGTTTGGGGAAACGCTGGACATATTCCCGATACAGGCGCTGCGCCTCCCCGTTCTGACCGGCGCGCATATAAAGTCCCGCGGCTTGCCATATGGCATCACGTTGTAGTTCTTCTCCCTCATCCTGCTTAGCGACGGTCTCCAATTCACCGGCGGCCTTGCGCCATTCACCGGCCTTTTGGTAGGCCACCGCCAATTTGGGGGCGATATCTTTTTGCAGCGGGTTGCCGGGATAATCGGTGCGGAATGCCTCCAATAACGGAATCGCCTTTTGCCAATCCTCCAGCTTGAGTAGGGTCGCGGCGGCGTCGTATTGCGCGGTCGCGACGATGCTCGTTTTCGGCAGTTGGTCTTTTATGCGCTGGAAGTTTTGCACTGCGCCCGTCAGGTCGCCGGCGTTACG
The DNA here is from genome assembly GCA_963810615.1 of uncultured Gammaproteobacteria bacterium. GTDB lineage: Bacteria > Pseudomonadota > Gammaproteobacteria > DRLM01 > DRLM01 > JARRQJ01. The sequence goes on from CAWEOA010000008.1 coordinate 283,248, forward strand.
CGCTGCTTCGCCTTGTTTATAGATGGCGGCGGCCAGGTTTTCTTCGATATCAGGGCGCTTGCCGTCGGTCTTGGGCATGAGCGCCAATACCTGCAGATAGCTGTGTTCGGCGTCGCTGAAAAGCTGTCTATCGAATTGGCCATTTGCCAGGATGGTCCAGGCATCACGGCGCAGTGCGGCAGTGGCCGGTGGCTTGATGTCGAGCAGACGCTGCGCGGCCAGTTCCGCCTTGGCTTGCTCGTGCAGGGCAAACCATTGCTGGGCGCTCTTGATCAGGGCCGCCGGGGTGCGGGGGTCGGCGGGGTAGGCGTCGGTAAAGCGCTGCAATGCCAGCAATGACTGTTGATCGGCCGCTTGTCGTTCGGCGCCGCTGAGTCCAGCGGCGAGCTTTTCGTGGGCCAGGACATCGGCATAAGCGGCCTCCGCGCCGTTAGGGTCATCTTTATATTCGTAAGCCACTTTTACATATTCCTGAGAGGCTTCGGCGTAGCGGTGATCCTCGTAGAGGAGTTCCGCGAACAGGAAGTGCATCTTCGATGCGAGCGGGTCCGCGGGGAAAGACTTCAAAAAGAGCCGATACCAGTTTTCCGCCTGCTGGTAATCCGCGGCATTCTTGGTATGTTGCGCCTTGGCGTGGGCGTAGTTGGTGGTCTCCTGCAAATAATCGTGAACCTTGGCCAGGGTGGTGTCGCGAGCGGCGTTGGGATTCTTTTGCCAATAATCGGCGGCGGGCTGATAACGTTCGATGAAATCGGCCTTGGCCTTTTGCTCCAGGTCGATGAAGCCGCCTTTTTCGTAGGCGCTGAGCGCCAGCGAATCGAATAGGGGTGCCCGCGGATCGTTGGGATGCTGTGCGACAAAACTACGATAGACATTCACTGCATCGGCGATACGCTGCTGCTCAAGGTACAGTTGCGCCAGGGTCTCGTAGAGGCGGTATTCATAAGGCCGTGCGCCGTGGCGGGCGAAGTAATCCTTGAGGGTATCTACACCCTTGAGCTGTGCCACCCCGAGGCTGGTTCCCCGCAGGATATCTTTGATCATTTCCTCTGCACTGCGCGTCGGTGGAGGAGCGGCTGCATCCTTGGCGGCCGCAATGTTGGGCCACTTGCGCTCCAACAGGGGAATGAAGGTGTCCACGGCGACTTGATATTGCCCTTGTTTTAGGCGTGACCAACCGAGCTTGTACAGCGCGTTTTCATAAAGCGGTGAAACGGGTCCTTGGGTGACGACTGCGTTGTAGGCTTCTGCGGCTTGGCCGGGCAGTCCCACGGAAAACAGCAATTCGCCGCGACGGAACTGCGTTTCGTCGATGTAGGTACTATGAGGATAATTTTTTGCGAGGCGGTCCAGGGTATCCAGCATGGTGGTGCTGTCGCCGCGGTGATCGTAGGCCTTGGCCAGGTTGTACAGGACGCGGTCATTGTCGGGATTATTCGGATAACGCTTGAGCACTTGTTCGAGCAGTGTGGTGGCTTCGGCGTACAAGGCATCGCTACGATTATTTTTTTTCGTCGCCGCGCTGTCCTGATTGTCCGCCTGCTGCATCTTCAAGTAGGCCTCGCGAAACATGACGTCGCGGCGGGAGGGCGATTCGCCGCCATGGTCTAAGAAGAACTGGTAGGCGGCGATGGTCGCCGTATAGTCTTTGTTTGCGGCGGGAGAGGCGCTCGCCAGCTGGTCAGTGCTCAGGGCGTAACCCAGGCGTGCCTGTACCAAATAATCGTTGAGTCCGTCTTCGCCGTCCTGCAGGCCCCGTGCGAGCAGCTTCTCCAGATATTTATCTTGCTGCGCAAGCAAGGTTTCGGTCGAGTGCAGTAATGTGTTCTGTTTGGCGTGCAGTGCTTTGTAGTTATCCTCCTGAGCCGTAAACGAGCGGTTGAGTTGTGCCGGAGTGCTGCTCAACTGCGCGTAATTGCTGGCGTACTTATCCAGGATACTTTCCAGATTATCCAATTGTTGCTTAACTTCCTGGAGTCGCGTCGGATTTTGTTCGGTCAAATCCCAGATCATCAGTCCGCGCAGTAATTTGTATTTTTCATGGAGCGCATCGTTGTCCACGATGTAGTCCTTGAGTTTTCCCAGCAGTGTTTCGGCGTCGTTCAAATATTTCAGCAACTGCATTTGCTTTGCGGTTGCGAATTTCATTGAGTTATGGTGCACCTCGGCTTTTGCCAAATCGGACTGGATTGCCTTGAGCTTGGCCAATAAGGCATTAGGGTCCAGTTGCTTGCTGTTCTCTTGCCGCACTTGTCGTCGGCCGGCATTCATTGCCCGCTGGTTGGCCAGGAGGTCGAGAGAGGCGTCCATGTCGGATCCCGCGGTCGTCAGGATATCCCGAGTAATAAGCAGATCGCGATAGTTCTTCAATCCTTCCACGAAGCGATGGCTGGTAAGTATGGGTAGCAGATAGGAGGTGACCGGTGAGGTAGGCAGGGTGCGCACCTGCCATTCGATGTCGAACTCCTTGTTGCCGGGATTATCCGCGAGGAGGGTTTTGAGATAGCTGCCGTCGCTCAGTTGCGCGCCCGCAGTTTGCACGCGCGCCAGTTCTTGCACATAACCGTCTGCGGCCTGCTGATAGTAATTCTTGGCCTGAGCGTAGTCATGTAGCTGATAATAGGCGTAGGCCGTCACCAGCTTTCCTTCCTGCACAGCCGTGTCGCTGATGTTACGTTGGCTCAGCGGCAGCCAGCTTGCCAGCGCATTTCGCTCATTGCCTTGGAGAAAATCGATCCAGCCCTTGTCGAGCAAGGCGTAATTCGCATAGGGCGTATCGTCCCTGATGTCTTGCAGGGGGGTGGCAGTCAGGTCCGTTTGCCTGTGATTCAGCCATGCTTGGTCAAGATTGATGGCGGCGATGTCTTTGAGAAAGGCGCTAAAGGACATTTGTAGCCGCTTCTGCGCAACCGCGCGCTCTTTTGAGAGTTGCCCCTGCCCGTTGATTGCAGACCAAAGTTTCGATTTGTATAGATAGTTGGAAGGGCTGCGGGTCGAGTTGTTGATCTCGTCGAGCGCCGCCAGCCCTGCTTGGGTTTCACCTTTGTCCAGGAGGGCGATTCCCAGGTTATAGCGGTCCAATGCGAGTTGTGTGCCTTGTCCGGTGCCGGCTTTCAGTGTGGCGATGGCATTGTCATCATGCCCACCGGCCAATTGCACCAGTGCCGACAGTGAGTCGCGCTGCGTTTGCAGTTCTCCGGAGGGGATATCCCGGAGCTTGGCTAAGGCCTGTTGCGCCTCTTCCAGATAGCCGCGCCGATAGAGGAAGCGGCCCGCCGCCAGCCAACTGTGTTTGGGCGCGGCGGTACGCTTGCTATCCACGCCATGGAGCAATTCTTCGGCGGGTTTCGGTAGCCCCACGGCCAGGTATAAGTCGGCCAGGACGACGTCGGTCTCATCCTTGCTCAAAGGGGCGTCGGCCAAGCGGCCCGCAACCAGGAGTTGGCGGATGTCGGCTAGATCTTTTTGTTGATAGAGGTAGTCGGCCAGAAAGGCCTTGTTGTCATTTTTGCCGGAGACCGCCCCCGGCAGATTGAGGGCATGCTGGAACTGGAGCAGGCTGGAAAAGTAGCGCTGCTGATAGAGCTCGAAGGCCGCCTCGCGAAATTCAAGGTTGGCGATGTCGCGGGAATCGTTATGGTCGAAGAGGTCGCTGCCCACGGCGAGCGGCGTTGCCAGAACGCCGAGCAGTATCGCAATGCCGGAGTAGCGTCTCCTTGGTCTTGCCCGCAACGCCATGGCCGTCCTATGTTATTCCCATTCCTTGACGGTCAGCTGGGGTGTGTCGGCCCCGCCTTTGGAGATGTTGAGTTGGACGAACTTGGCGGCCAGGGATTTCTGGAAATTGCTGTTGATGCTGCCGCGCTTTTCCTGGCCCGCGGCGTCCTTGGCAATGAATGATGCCGTGAGCTGATGGGGGCCGATGGTGACATTGCCCAAGTAGAGCCGTTGTACACCGCCGCGCTGCAAGGCCTGCTGCTCGTCGCCGTTATACAGGTAATTCGCCACGGTGCGGTTGTCCAGCTGCAACTGCATGGAATTCAGGTTCATGGTGTTTTGCGGGTCCAGGGACACGAAGACGCTGAGCTTGGTGGAGGCCGGCGTCAGCAGCTCGTCCTGCAGGTGGGACAGATCCTTGCTGAGTTCAATGACGTCACGCTTCAAGGACTGGACCTTTTCGTCCAGGCTGCGAAACTCCGGGTCCGGGGTGATGCTGAATCTATCCGGGGTATTGCCGCCCTCACCAAAGGCGAGCGCAGGCAGCAACGCGAGAAGTAACAACAATAACTTGGAGTTAAGCATTAATTACCTCCATTTTGCATCATCTGCAATGTACAAACATATGGTTAATATCACGCCAACTGGACGAAAGGCTATAGACCCGGGGTCGCGATGTATTCATGTGGATGAGGACGTTCGATTTCTCCATTAGCGACTACGCAGTTGGCGCGGCCGAGAGATGGGTCATTTGATAGCCGCCGTGGATTGCCATACAAAGCCCGGCGGGTGCCGTGGCGACGAAGAATTCTGGGTATCGTATGTGGTGGTAAGGGAATAAGCCGTTTGGGGTATCGTCAGCGTGACCATCTTTGCCTAACTGCTATGTCCTTAAGGAGTGCCCGGTATCGAAACTATCCTTCCAAGTGAATGAAAAGCTGTTAATAATATCACGGGCCGCACCCGCTCAACCTGCTCAGAATACCATAAAGCATGGGAGGTGTAAGTTCTATACCCTGGGGGCCGCATTTCGCTTTGGTAAGCTTGGTGTTAATAAGGAGTGAGGGTGTTGAAAGAGTCGATGAGCGGAAATCTGGCGCGGTATTACGCCGTGCCCGTGCTGGCCGTGTTCCTGGCATTGGCTGTTCTGGTCACCCACGGTAACAAGTCGGTGTTTTTATTGTTTAACGGCCTGGGCTTGCATACCGGCGACCGCCTGTGGGCCAATTGGACGCTGCTCGGTGATGGCCGGGTGGCGCTGGTGTTACTCCTGCCCTTTGTGGGGCGTCGCCCCGAACTGGTGTGGGCGGCCATAGTGACGGCCATCATTGCGGGCATTGCCGTGCCCCTGTTGAAGCATGTGTTTGCGATGCCGCGCCCCCCTGCAGTGCTGGCGGCGGATGTGATTCATATTATCGGCCCCGCTTTCGGTTCCCGTTCCTTTCCTTCCGGTCACACCACGACCGCTTTCGTCCTCGCCGGGGTACTGAGCCTGTATTTTCGCCCATATTGGGTGATGGTCGTGTCGGTGCTGCTGGCCAGCGGAGTCGGGATCTCGCGGATGGCGGTGGGGGTGCATTGGCCCCTGGACGTGACGGCGGGCGCTGCCTTGGGATGGTTGTGTGCCATCGCCGGTACCTACTGGGCGGCGCGGTGGCGTTGGGGCGTTTCGCTAACCGGGCAGCGGGTGCTCGCCGCTTTGCTTTTCCTGGCGGCGTTGGGGCTGTTGTTCTTCTTTAAGGAGTACGCCCCCTTGGCAGCGCTGCTGCCGAAGGGGGTCGCCATACTGGCCTTGATGCTCGGGATGCCCGGCCTGTTGCGGGTGTGGCGCGGGCAGGTGTGACAAGGACCTGCGCGGCTTATTTTCCGGCCTTGCGCTTCTGCTCGATGGTATCGTGGATGATGGGGTTCAGAATCACCTCCATGGCGAAGCCCATCTTGCCGCCTGGGACCACAATGGTGTTGGGCCGCGACATCCATGAACCGTGGATCATCTGCAGATAATAGGGGAAGTCGTGCTTCTGCGGGTGGCGGAAACGGATGACCACGAAGCTCTCATCGGGCGTGGGGATGTCGCGGGCGATGAAGGGGTTTGAGGTGTCGACTATGGAGACCCGCTGGAAGTTGATATCGGTGCGCGAGAATTGCGGGGTGATGACCTGCACATAGTCGGGCATGCGGCGCAGGATGGTATCGACGATGGCCTCCGCTGAATAACCGCGTTCCTTGTTGTCGCGATGGATCTTTTGTATCCACTCCAGATTGACGATGGGTACCACGCCGATCAGCAGATCCACCCACTTCGCTACATCCACATCGCCCGCCACCACGCCGCCGTGTAGGCCTTCATAGAACAGGATATCCGAACCGGCGGGAATGGGCTCCCACGGGGTGAAGGTGCCGGGCGCGCAATTGTACTGGGCGGCTTCTTCCTCGTTGTGGATGTAATAGCGCTTTTGGCCGGTACCGGTCTCGCCATAGGTGCGAAACAGTTCTTCCAGCTTGTCGAAGAGATTGGCCTCTTCACCGAAGTGGCTGAGGGTACGGCCCTCTTTACGCGCTTCTTCCACGGCTACCTTCATGGCGGCGCGGTCATATTTATGGAAACTATCGCCTTCTACGACGGCGGCCTTGATCTCTTCGCGGCGGAAGATATGTTCGAAGGCGTTTTTTACCGTAGTGGTGCCCGCCCCAGATGAACCCGTAACCGCGATAACCGGATGTTTGATAGACATATAGAGTTTCCCTCGCCTCAATTAAAGCAACAGTATTAAAAATTCGTGGGGCGGCAGGGGCTGAATCCCGCGGTTTCCCCGTCGGTGATGACTACTTATGTGGTGGAGAAGCATCCCCTGTTCATTGCCGCCGCGTAGCTTTAAGCTTCGCCGTCATTCGCTTCCTAATTGGCGACGGTTGTTGTCTCGGCGACCAAGCGCCGGCGCGACAGGAGCGTCATTATACGCGAGGATGGCCTCGTAATTTCAAGGCGATCATTTTGGGGAATCTTCCGCAACCGTTGCGAGCTTGTCAATGACGCCAAGGGGCGGGGCAAAGTGCTTGAATTCAATGGGGCGGAGTGCGATTATCCCCCCTCGGGGTGAGGGCTGGCGGACACCGTCGGGCGTGGACAAGCAGCGGAGATTGTTGATGGTGAAGGGGCTTAATAATATTTTCAAGTGTTTGATAATACTAATATCTCTTGCGGTGGGGGGGTGTGCTGCCTGGGGTTGGAACGGTACCGAGGTGAACACCGCCAACCGTCTCGTCAGCAAGGCGGGCGAAACGGAATTTTGTGCCGTGTATTTTCTGCGGCCCTTGACTGAGCGCGCCATGGGGTTTTCCGATAATGCCCTGACCATCGATTTGGACGGCAGCAAATTGCTTACCCTGGAAAAGGGGGATTACACCCTGGTGTACATGCGGCCCCGGGTACGCGCCACCATGAGCGTGGAGAACCGGACGGAAGTGGGGCCGTATTGGCTGACGAAAAAAATGACCAAGGATTATGAGTTCGGATTCGCGGCGGGGGAGACCTATTTCATCGTCCTGGAACCGGTGGACGGCGAATTTCGCGGCGTATACTTCACCGCCAAGAACGTGGATTTATTTACGGCCAAGCAGCTGGCCCATAATCTGCGGCCGGCGGGAAAGGCGAGGAAGGCCCCCATCGGTACCTTGTAATGGTGCCCTTTACGAGAAGAACGCTAAGCAAACCAACTCGTCTCCCCTAAGCGACCCGCTGTGAGTCGTTATCCGGAATAATGCAAGGGCAGCCCGGTGGCCTTCCTCAGATTTAAAGCCCTGTGTATCGCACGTCTATAGGCTGAACAACTATCAGGCGGGCACGGCGATCTTTTTGACGTGCAGCCCGCATTCCTTGCTTTCCGGGTTTTCCCACCACCAGCGACCGGCGCGGATGTCTTCGCCCACGCTGATGGCGCGGGTGCAGGGGGCGCAGCCGATACTGGGATAGTGCTGGTCGTGCAGGGCGTTGTAGGGCACTTCGAAGTGGTGGATGTAATCCCAGACATCCTGGTGCGTCCAGTCGATCAGGGGATTGAATTTCTGCATGCCGTTGCCTTCGTCCCATTCCTTGACGCTGAGATCGGTGCGGGTCGGGGCCTGTTCGCGCCGCAAACCGGTTATCCACGCCTTCTTGCCTTGCAGGGCGCGTTTGAGCGGTTCCACCTTGCGGATGTAGCAGCAACGCTTGCGTAACTCCACGCTTTCATAAAATCCGTTGGGGCCGTGCTCTCGCAAATATTGTTCTACGGGTTGATGTTCGGGGAAATAGGGGATGATGCGCTGGCCATATCGCTGCAAGGTCTCTTGCATCAGCTGATAGGTCTCTGCGGGGAGGCGCCCGGTATCCAGAGTGAAGATCTCGATGTCCGGCGCATGCCGGCAAATCAGATCGGTGAGTATTATGTCCTCGGCGCCGAAGCTGTTGGCGAAGGCCGCCGGAGAGTAGTCTTGGCCGATACCGAGCAGCAAGGCCCGGGCGGCCTCGATCTTTTGCTGTAGTTCTGGGGTCAAACTCATCGTTGATGCTCCTTGAAACGGTCTATAGGGATTTATGAATCTTCACCAAGGCCTGTTCACCTTGCGCTTCGACACTCACGTCGCCATAGCCTTGCTTATAGAGGCGTGATGCGAGCCAATCGGCATCGCGCAACGAGCGCAGCTTCATGCGTAATATCCCGCCGCCCTCGCTTTGTCGCAGCAACAGCAGGGCGAGGATGTAGCCGGCGATGTGACGGTACTCGGTGAGATCCAGTAAAGTGTCGGGGGAATCGATCATGGTTATCTCCCTGTCGGTTAACCGGCTATACCGGCTTCCGCCGTCTTGCGGACCTTGATGCGCGTGGCGGTGCCATGTTCCTGGACGCTGAGGATCTCGTGTCCGTCGCTCTTCAGGCTGGAGGAGACCTGCTGCGAGGGATCGCCGGACACGAACAGAAAGTCCACTTCATCGCCGCCCTTGAATTTGCGCAATTCGTTGCGGGCTTTGATGTAATGCAAGGGGCAACCGTAGGCGGTGAGGTCGATGATGGGCGCGCCGCCGTAACCCTTCTTGCCTTGACGCTTGATGGGGGGCAGGGAGGCGGAAAGATCCAGCTGTTTGTCGATGCCCTGACAGGCCTCGGCGGCATCCAGCATCCATTCGTCCATGCGTTCCGACAGGCCCTTCAAGACGGGATCCTCAAAGGCCTGCTTCTGCTCGGCCAGCCCCGCCTGGAATTCGGCCAGGCGCGGTCCCAGGGTGGAGCTGGATAGCGCCTCGGTGAGCTGCATGGTGATCGCGGCGAGATCGCTGCCGGCGTCGCGCCCCGCCAGAAACAGCACCGACTGTCCCACCAGGCGCAGCATCTGTTCGGCGCATTCGATGGCATCTTCGGGTTGGCGCTGCAGCCGGAAGGCATCGCGATAGGTCCGCTCGTGGGCCGCCTCGGAGAAGTTGGACGCCACTAGGCTCTGGGCCGCGCCGGCGCATTCGCCGCCGCCCAATTGCAGGACCTTGAACTGTTCCGCCTCGCCGTGATCGCGCAGCAATGACGTCACTTCCTTCGGGGCGACCAGCTTGAGTTCGGCGAGCAGCTCGGTGAAATAGTCCGCACCGCGCCGCCGCGACCAGTGGAAGAAGCTTTCACCGTCGCTGCGATCTTCGGCGTAGCTCTGTTCGACGAGTTGTACCGCCTGTTCGATGCGCGCCACCGGAATGGACGGGCCCTTGAAGGCGATGGCGCCGTCACCGCGGCCGTCACCGCCGAAATACATCTGGTAGTGGGGGATCAGTTTGCCGTGCAGACGCTTGCCTTCGCCGTAGATGCCGATGTCGCCGGTCTCCGGTTGGGCGCAGCCGTTTTGGCAGCCGCTGGCGCGGATCCGCAGGTCGAGGGAGCCGCCACCCAATTTCATACCGATGGCCTTGGAGGAGGTAATGCCGAGGCGGCAGGTGGAGGTGCCGGGGCAGGCGACCACATTGTCACCCGCCTGGGGTTCGCTCAAGCCGACCGCGTCCAGCGCGGCTCGGAGGCGCGGAATGGCGGCCTCGCTCACCCCCGTCACCATCAGGCTCTGGTCCTGGGTGGTGCGCACATCGTCCAATCCTTCCTGTTTCATGACGGCGGCGATGGCGCGCAGCTGCGGCGCGGTGATATCGCCTATGGGTAATTTGATGGGGAAGATGTGCAGTCCCGTTTGCTTCTGGGTGATGATCCGCCGCGGTGCGCCGGGGAAGGGTGTCTCGGCATGGTCAGCGCCCGGAGCCCACTCGCCTTGGGGGTGGGCGTAATCCGCATAGGCGACCTTGGTGCGCGCCAGTTCTTCCCGGTATTTCTCGATGAAAACTTCGGGGCCGAACTTGTCCACCAGGAACTTGATACGGGCACGGGCGCGGCGCTTGCGATCGGAATACTTGTTGTGCAGGGTGATGATCGCCTCCATGGAGGCCAGCAGATCCTTTTCCTCGACGAATTCCTCCACGGTCAGGGCGTGATGGGGCTTGTGGCCCAGGCCGCCGCCGGCCATGATTTTGAAACCGAAGCGGCCATCGCGCTGCACCGCCACCACGCCGATGTCATGGATCATGCCCTGGGCGCAGTCGCTCTCGCAGCCGGAGAAGCTGATCTTGAACTTGCGCGGCATCTGCTGGGTGAGCGGATAACGCAGGAAGCGTTCGGTGGTGCCGATCATGTGCGTGGTGATGTCGGTATGTTCGCGAGGGCAGACCCCGGCCAGCGGACAGGCGGAGATATTACGCACGGTGTTATTGCACGCCTCGCGGGTGGTGAGGCCGGCGTCCCCAAGCCTGCGCATCACCGCGGCGGTGTCCTGGGTGGGAACGTAATGGAGCTGGAACGACTGGCGGGTGGTGACGTGGGCCACGTCGATCTGCGCGAATTCTTCCACGCAGGCGGCGATGACCTCGAGATGATCGGGGTTCAGGCGGCCGCCGGGCGCCTTGATGCGCACCATATGCACACCGTCCTGGCGCTGGCCGTAGATTCCGTGCTGAAGGCGGAACGACATGAAGCGTTCCCCGTCCATCTCCCCGTTGAGGAAGGCGCGCACGCCTTCCGCGTAGCGATCGATTTCCTCGATATTGACCAGATTATTTATAGCACTCATCTCGCAACTTACTCCTGAACCGTTTAATACACTGCACGCTTGTTTACCACATAAATTTCACGCCGATGAGCATGAGCATGCTCGCCAGTATCGGACGCATGATTTTTTCCGGCACCTTGGTGCTGAGATGGCTGCCCAGGTAGATGCCCGGCAATGATCCCAGCAGTAAGCTGCCCAATAGCACAAAATCCACGGTCCCCATTTGCAGATGACCCAAGCCAGCCACGGCGGTCAGGGGCACCGCATGGGCGATGTCCGTGCCGATGATCCGCGCCGTCGGCAGGCTGGGATAGAGAAAGAACAGCATCGCCGCTCCCAGCGCCCCGGCGCCGACCGAGGTCATGGTGACCAACACTCCCAGCACGACCCCCATCAATACCGTCGCCACACTACGCCAACGGATCCAGGTGGGAAAGACGTTGTTGCTGAGGTGCCGTCCGACTTGTTGAAACTCCTTTTTGAACAACAGGGCGACGGAAGTCAGGATCAAGGCGGTCCCCAGCAGGGTGGTGATGATAACGTTGATGTCCTCCTTATGCGCGACTACCGAGTGCAGCACGCCGCTGGTCAGCAGTGAGGCGGGGATGCTGCCCGCGGTCAGCAAACCGACTATGCGCCACTCAATGGTTTTGCGCCGGTTATGCGCCCAAACGCCGCCCGACTTGGTAATGGCGGCAAATAACAGATCCGTGCCCACCGCATTCACCGGCGGTATCCCGAACAGAAATACCAGGAGAGGCGTCATGAGCGACCCTCCTCCGACGCCGGTCAAACCGACCAGAAATCCTACAAGCAATCCTGATAGTGTGTATGCCCAATCCACCGTGTGGCTTTCTCTCGCTAGGAACAGTACTGCTCAAGCATGTGGAGGATCACCGTACATTTCCCGCGCCTGGTGACGGTTGCGATACTTTAGCAAGGCTTGAATATCATAAAAAATAATATTATCTTCTATTTTTAGCTCTAAAATTTATATAAGAATCCAATGAAGCTGCAACAACTACGTTTTGTCCGGGAAGTGGTGCGTACGGGATTCAATGTTTCAGTCGCCGCCGAGGCACTGCACACCGCCCAGCCAGGGGTCAGCAATCAAATCCAGTTGTTGGAGCAGGAGCTTAATGTCCTGATCTTTGAGCGTAAAGGTAAGCGCTTGATCGGTTTGACCAAGCCCGGCCAAGTCATCGTCGCCATGATCGAACGGGTATTGGGTGAAGTGGAAAACATCAAGCAGGTAGGTGATGAGTTTTCCAATGAGACCGGCGGTACCTTATCCATCGCCACCACCCACACCCAGGCCCGCTATGCCCTGCCCAGCGTGATCAAGACCTTTACCCAGCGCTTCCCCAAGGTGCGTCTCGACATCCATCAGGGCAATCCCACCCAGGTTTCCGAGATGGCCCTGGCGGGCGAGGCGGATATCGCCATCGCTACCGAGGCCATTGAGCTGTTCCCCGAGCTGATCATGTTGCCCTGCTATGAGTGGAACCGCTGCGTGGTCGTCCCCCACGGCCATCCACTGCTGGAGCAATCGCCGCTGAGCCTGGAGGCCATCGCCCAATTTCCCATCGTGACCTATGATTTTGCCTTCGCCGGTCGTTCCAAGATCAACAAGGCCTTCGAGGCGCGGGGCCTGCAGCCCAATGTGGTGCTGACCGCCATCGACTCCGACGTGATCAAGACCTATGTGGAACTGGGTTTGGGAATCGGGATTCTGGCCAAGATGGCCTACGATCCCAATCGCGACGGGCATTTGGCGATGCTGGATGCGGCACATCTCTTCGAACCCAGCATGACCCGTATCGGCATTCGGCGTGGCACCTATCTGCGCGGTTTCGCCTATGCCTTCATCGAATTGTTTGCTCCGCACCTCGATCGCAAGACCGTGGATGCCGCTATGGCGGAGTAGCGGCTGCGGCGAGCGGTACGCGTTTCTGGCGATCGAGTGGCGCTAGATCGACATCAGACCATCAGGGGCCGGCGTTTTCCGTGGGTACCGGTTCGGCGTAACCGCATTCCTTTTGCGGGCAGACCTTCTCCGTGCCGCGCCGTTTGGTGGTCTTGAGGGTGAGGATCGGCCAGTTGCATTGCGGGCAGGGTTCGTTGAGCGGCTCGTTCCACACGGCGTATTTGCACTCAGGATAAGTGGAGCACGAATAGAATATCTTGCCGTAACGGGATTTGCGTTTCAGCAGGCTGCCTTTGTGGCATTCCGGACATTCCACTCCGGTGTCCGCGGGCTTTTCCAGCGGTTCGATAAATTTGCAGGTCGGGTAGTTGCTGCAACCGATGAACTTGCCGTAGCGCCCGTGGCGGATGATCAGCTGCGACGAGCACTGCGGGCAGACGCGACCCTCGATGACCTCCGGGGTCTCGGCCTCCTTGTCGTCGCCGAGACTGCGGGTGTAATCGCAATCTGGGAAAGCGCTGCAGCCGACGAAACGGCCGCGGCGGCCGAGGCGGATGCTCAAGGGTTTGCCGCACTTGGGGCAGGCCTCGTCCATGCTTTCCTGGGTAACGTCCTTGCGTGCCACATTCTGTTCGGTGTCGTCCACCCGTTCCTTGAACGGTTTCCAGAAGGCTTTCAGCAGCGGTACCCATTCCTCTTCGCCACGCGACACCGCGTCCAGTTCATCTTCCAGTTTGGCGGTGAAGTCGTAGTCCACGTACTGGGTGAAGTAGCCGGTAAGGAATTTATTGACGACTCGGGCCACGTCGGTGGGAATGAAGCGCCGCTTGTCCATGGTGACGTATTCGCGTGCCTGCAGCGTGGAGATGATGGCGGCATAGGTGGAGGGCCGGCCGATGCCGTACTCCTCCAATGCCTTCACCAGGCTGGCCTCGCTGTAGCGCGGCGGCGGCTCGGTGAAGTGTTGTTCGGGGCGGATCTTGACCAGATCGATCTTGTCGCCGACGGCCAATGCCGGCAGCATGCGTTCGTCATCCTCGGCCTTGCTGTCGTCGATGCCTTCCTGATAGACCATGATGAAGCCTGGGTCTACGATGGTCGAACCGGTGGCGCGGAAAATATTGTCCTCGCCGGCGGCGAGGTCGACGCTCACGGTATTGATGGTGGCGTGGATCATCTGACAGGCCACGGTGCGTTTCCAGATCAATTCGTAGAGCTTTTGCTGGTCGGCACTGAGATGGGCCTTGACCGACTCCGGGGTCTGTGCGGCGACCGTGGGGCGGATGGCCTCGTGGGCTTCCTGGGCATTCTTGGACTTGGTCTTGTAGGCGTTGGGTTTGGCGGGGACATTGTCCTTGCCGTAACGTTCGGCGATCAGCGCGCGGATTTCGTCTATGGCTTCCTGGGCGAGGTTGACCGAGTCGGTACGCATATAGGTGATCAGGCCCACCGTGGTGCCGCCGATGTCTATGCCTTCATAGAGCTGCTGGGCGGTGCGCATGGTCTTTTGTGCGGTGAAGCTCAGCTTGCGCGAGGCTTCCTGCTGCAGGGTGGAAGTGGTGAAGGGCGGCGCGGGGTTGCGCTTGCGCTGCTTCTTTTCCACCTTGCTGACGGTGACCTTGCCCTGGGCGGCCTTTTGCAGCTGCGCCTCGATGTCCTTGGCCTGGTCCGCGGTGGTGACGCTGAATTGGGTGAGCTTCTTGCCTTCATAGGAATGCAGTTTGGCGGTGAACGCCTCTTTGGCCTTGGCCAGATCTGCTTCGATGGTCCAGTATTCGCGGCTGACGAATTTCTCGATCTCCAGTTCCCTCTCCACGATCATGCGCAGCGCCGGGCTTTGTACCCGGCCGGCCGACAAGCCGGGGCGGATCTTCTTCCACAGCAAGGGGGAGAGATTGAAGCCCACCAGATAATCCAGGGCGCGTCGCGCCTGCTGGGCATTGATGAGATCCATGGACATGTCGCGGGGGTTTTCCACCGCTTCCTGAACGGCGCGTTTGGTGATTTCGTGGAAGACCACCCGCCGCACCGCTTTCTTCTCAAGCAGCTTCTTTTCCTTGAGCAGTTCGCACAAATGCCAGGAGATGGCTTCGCCTTCGCGATCCGGGTCAGTGGCGAGGTAGAGGGCCTCGGCCTTCTTCATTTCCTTGGCGATAGCGTCGAAGTGCTTTTCGTTTTTCTCTATGGCTTGATACTTCATGGCGAAGTCATGTTCGGTATCCACCGCACCCTCTTTGGGCAGCAGGTCGCGCACATGGCCGTAGGAGGCGAGGACGGTGAAGTCCTTCCCCAAGTATTTCTTGATGGTTTTTGCCTTGGCAGGCGATTCGACGATGACTAAGTTTTTGCTCATCGCAATATCCAGTTCAATTGATGCTGACGTCACCTTCTTCGTCCCGGTGAACAAAACCTACACCGGGCGGATGGTTACGTGAGGCAGCGTTTGGTTGTACGGCTGTTATCGCCGCGTCTGCACCTTAGTTTAGTGCAGCCATCCGGCGGTTCCCTCAAAGACGAGGTCCTCCATCCAGGCGAAGGCGGCTTCCTTGCCGGGTTGGTTGAACAGGACCATGAGGATGACCCACTTGAGGTCGGTGAGATCGGTTTCGTCCGATTCGAGGGCCATGATGCGGTCGATCACCAACTCACGGCTTAAGGGGTCCAGTACCCCGATCTGCTCGAGAAACATCAGGAATCCCCGGCATTCCGCATCCAGCCGCTTGTTTTCATCCGGGGTATACACCCGCAGGGCATGGTGGGCGGTGACCGGCAAGGCGGGGCTGTTTTCCCGCATGGCGGCCAAGCCTTCCAGCCAGGAGAAGGCCTTTTCAATTTCCTGATCGGGGAAGCCGGCCCGCAGTAACTCGGCCTTCAACGAGGCCTGGTCGGCATCGTCATCGATTTCCCCGCACATGAAGTTTTCCAGCAGGTACATCAATATATCCAACACGTTTTCTTTCATTTCGGCATCTCTTTGCTCAGTGAATTCGGGTATACAGACCGCCCGGCGCCGACGCTATTTGTCCATGCAATTCGAGTACCACCAGCATGGAGGAAACCTGGTCCGCCGTCAATCCACTGCGTTCCACCAGGGTGTCGACGGCGGTCGGTTCGTAGCCTATATGTCGGAGCAGGCTCGTAAATTCCTGGGAGTCAACGGCGACCGCCGCAGTTGCGGCCGCGGGGGTGGCGCGGTCTTCTTCCCAGGCCGCCAGGGCTCCCAGTTCCTCAAGTACATCATGAGCGGTTTCCACCAATTTAGCCCCCTGGCGGAGCAGGGCATGACAACCGCGTGCCAGGGGATTATGGATGGAGCCGGGGATGGCAAAGACCTCCCGTCCCTGCTCCGCCGCCAGCCGCGCGGTGATAAGCGAACCGCTTTGTACGGCGGCCTCCACGACCAGGGTGCCGAGGCTGAGGGCGCTGATCAGGCGATTGCGGCGGGGGAAATTTTCGGGACGGGGCGGGGTGCCGGGTGGAAATTCAGAAACCAGCGCGCCGTGTGCCACGATCTCGGTGGCCAGCATGCGGTGACGGGCCGGGTAGACCTGGTCGAGTCCGGTGCCGGTTACCGCCACCGTAAGGCCGTCGGCCGCCAAGGCGCCGCGGTGCGCGGCGGCATCGATGCCGACCGCCAAACCGCTGGTGATGGTGAAGCCGATATTGGCCAGGTGACGGGCGAATTCGGAAGCGGTTTGTTCGCCGGAGGCGCTGGGGTTGCGGCTGCCGACTATCGCAAGCTGCCGGGTGGCGAGCGCGCGGGGGTCGCCCTGGATGA
This sequence comes from uncultured Gammaproteobacteria bacterium, assembly GCA_963810615.1. Taxonomy (GTDB): domain Bacteria; phylum Pseudomonadota; class Gammaproteobacteria; order DRLM01; family DRLM01; genus JARRQJ01. The sequence continues at coordinate 299,780 of CAWEOA010000008.1, forward strand.
ACAGCACCGCCGGTGGGTCAGGGATCTGTTTCAGCAAGGGTGGATACAGTTCGTCCTGCCGGGTGATGGCGTGGTGAAGGGGTTGAGCGAGCCAGGCCAGGTCCTGTTCCACGGCCGCCCAGTCCGGCTGCCGGATATAGGCCCGCGCCGTTGCGCTAAGACGCCCTGCTTCCTGGAGGGCGGTAAATTCCGCCTCAAACAGGTGTCGCGGCGAACCCCATTGCTTCAGTAGGGCCTGGGCTGTGACGGGGCCGACGCCCGGCATGCGTACCAGGGCCAGCCAATAGGGTAACTCGTCGCTGTCAGTCCTTGATCGGGTCATCACCTCGGCGTATCCATGCCTTGGGTGTAGACTCGGAATACTAGGGGTTCCTGACCATGTCGTAAAGGTGAATATCGCGATGGGCTTTCATTATCAAACCATAACTCACCTTGTCGAAGACCCGGAACACCATCAGTACGCCGGAACGACTGTCCGGCAGGGTGACTTTACCTTTGTCGGCGACGGTGTCGCGGATCTGGGCGCCGGCGTGATAGACCGCCAGCACGTGACCGGGCTGCAGTCCGTCGTTTAGTCCTCGATTCAACACCACCACCTGATATTGACCCACCCGGGAGACGGCATCGAAGAGGGCGATGATCTTTCCTTGTATCTGGCGCTCAGGCGCCCTGGGCTGAAAGTTGTAATTAATCGTCAATTCATCCTGGGCGGGAAGAATGCGGTCGCCGATCAAGGCTTCGCGCGACGACTTGATCAGCGTCAGTGTGCTGGGGTCGCCGTAGGCCTCCACTCTAGCGTCCGCGATGTGTAGAGCCTCGTAACCGAGGACGTCGCTCTTGCTCGCGCCGGGATTACGGTAGACTTTGCCCGTCCGCACCACTTCGTAGCGCCCGCCCGGATGTTGCTCTAGATGTCGGGCATAGATCTTATTGCCCGGGCCGCCGACCAAGCGCTCCTCTTCCATGGAGACGATGTAACCGGAATTTTTCGATTCTTCCGGAGAAATGATCTGGGCCTTCAATAAAAACTGCTCAATGGCATCGGTGGGGAGGGTGGGTATGGGTTTTTCCAAAGTGGTGATTCTGATCTTGGGTTCGAGTTTGACCACATTGGATTCGGTAGGCGGAGCCGCGGGACCCCGTTCGACTTGCAGCGTCGGTTTGCCATTGCGGAAAACCAGAGAGATCACATCGCCCGGATAGATCAGGTTGGGGTTGGCGATCTGCGGGTTACGTTCCCAGACATCGGGCCATTTCCAAGGGTCGCGGAGAAAACGGGCGGAGATGTCCCACAAGGTATCGCCCTTCACCACCACATAGCGATTCGGGTAATCGGGGTTCAGCATTACCGTATCCGCCTGTGCGCTCATGCCCATGATCACGATCAGCAATAGCGCCGACACGGTGTTTCGAATAATCATAAACGGCCCTTTATCCATGTTGTTGCCGGGAGTTTAGCCCAATCCGACCCGCTACTCCACGGGTGGCATCTTAGTCTGTGAATTCGGTATGATCGCTTCGCTAAGCAGTATAAACGGCAATTTTGCGCAGACCTTGATGGATGTCACATGGCAATACTTCCTATCCTGCATTATCCCGACTCCCGATTACGTAACGAAGCCCTGCCGCTGGAGGGGGTAGACCATGAAGTTCGTGCCTTATTGGACGACATGTTGGAGACTATGTACGCGGCCCCGGGGATCGGTCTGGCGGCGCCCCAGGTAAATGTCTCCAAGCGTGCAATCGTGATCGATATTTCCGAGGAACGCAATCAGCCCTTGTATTTGGTTAACCCCGAGATATTGTCACGGCGCGGCGAGATGCAGATGGAGGAGGGCTGCCTGTCGGTGCCCAACATCTATGAGCCGGTGGAGCGGGCGGAATGGGTGAGGGTCAGGGCCTTAGGGCGAGATGGCCAAGCCTTTGAAATGGATGCGGAAGGTCTGCTGGCGGTCTGCATTCAGCATGAGATCGATCATTTGGAGGGCAAGTTGTTCGTGGATTATCTCTCGGAGATCAAACGCAGCCGCATTCGTAAGAAGCTGGAAAAATTTCGGCGGAAGACCTTGTGAAGAAGCTATCGGCGCTCAGCTGTCAGCTTGGAGCAACAAACAAGCCTTGCCCGCCGATTTTGCCGAGAACTGACCGCTGATGGCTGATCGTTTAAGAATCGTTTTCGCAGGCACCCCCGAATTCGCGCAAACTGCCTTGGCGGCCTTGCTGGCCTCTCAACATGAGGTGTGTGCGGTCTTTACCCAGCCGGATCGGCCCGCCGGGCGCGGGCGCAAGTTGACGGCCAGTCCGGTGAAGCAATTGGCGCTGCAACATGGGATTCCGGTCCTGCAGCCGGCGAGTCTGAAACCGCCGGAACAACATGAAGTCCTGCGCAGTTTCAATGCGGATGTCATGGTGGTGGTGGCTTACGGTTTGATCCTGCCTCGAGCGGTGCTGGATATCCCTCGTCTTGGTTGTCTCAATATTCATGGTTCTTTATTGCCGCGTTGGCGGGGTGCGGCGCCCATCCAGCGCGCGATCCTCGCCGGGGACGAGGAGACCGGCATTACCATAATTCAAATGGATGCCGGCCTGGATACGGGTGCGATGCTATTGCGCCTGCCTTGCCCCATTCGCGCCGCCGATACCGCGCAGACCCTGCACGATGAACTGGCGGAGCTGGGCGCGCGTGCCATTTGTCTGGCGCTCGATCAGGTGGCGAGCGGCAGCGCCCGCCCCGAGGCGCAGGATGACAGCCTGTCTTGTTACGCCGCCAAGATAGACAAACAGGAGGCCTTGGTCGATTGGTCTTCATCCGCCGTTCATATCGAGCGCCAAATACGCGCCTTCAATCCCTGGCCGGTGGCGCAGACTCGGTGGGGGGATAAGACCCTGCGTATCTGGCGTGCGCAGTTGGGGGGCGATTGCGTTGCTGCCATGGCGGGGGAAGTGGTGGCGGTGAGCCGGGAAGGTATCGACGTTGCTACTGGGAATGGATTAATACGTTTGCTGGAGGTGCAATTACCCGGCGGTCGCCCCATGCTGGTGGCGGACTTTATCAATGCCCATAAGATGGCGACGGGGATGATGTTGAGCGCAGTCGCTACGGCGCCGCGCTCCGCATCATCAGCCCCGCCGCTATCCTGATCAGCCTTTCATGGATGCGCGCAGTGCAGCCGCCCGCGTGGTGGCGCAGGTATTGGAAGGCGCGTCCTTATCCGTGAGCCTAGCGCCGCAGCTGGCCCTGCTGTCCGCCCAAGAGCGCGGTCTTGCCCAGGAACTGAGTTACGGCGCGTTGCGCTGGGGACCCCGTTTGCAGGCGGTGCTCGATCATCTGCTGCATAAACCCTTGCGTGACAAGGAGCGGGAGGTGCTTGCCCTGTTGTGGGTCGGCTTATATCAACTGATATATACCCGCGTGCCGGAATATGCGGCGGTGGCGGGCAGCGTGGCCGCCAGCCGCGCCTTGAATAAGGATTGGGCCGCCGGTCTGGTGAATGCGGTGCTGCGCGGCTTTCTGAAACGACGCGATACTTTGTTGGCGGAGGTGGACGGGAACGAGGTCGCGGCCTTTGCCCATCCGCAATGGTGGTTGGAGCGCTTGCGCGCCGGGCGTCCCGAGGACTGGCGTGATATTGCGGCGGCCAATAACCAACGGCCGCCCATGACGCTGCGGGTGAACCGGCGCCGCGGGAGTCGCGATGAATATCTGCGGATGCTGAGTGCGGCAGGCGTAGGCGCGATGTTTGCAGCCCATGCCGACGCGGGGGTGACGTTAGCCAAGCCGATGGATGTGGCGGAATTGCCCGGATTCCAGGAGGGATGGGTGTCGGTGCAGGATGCGGGGGCGCAACAGGCGGCGCAGTTGCTGTACCCTCAGAGCGGCGAGCGGATATTGGATGCCTGTGCCGCGCCCGGCGGTAAGACCGGTCATGTGCTGGAGTTACAGCCGGCGCTGGCGGAGTTGGTCGCCGTGGATAATGATGCCGGGCGCATGACTCGGGTGCAGGCGAACCTCGATCGTTTGGGCTTGCAGGCGAGTCTGGTGGTGGAGGATGTGGGCTCGGTGCAGCGCTGGTGGGATGGTGCCCCATTTGATCGCATCCTATTGGATGCGCCGTGTTCCGGCAGCGGCGTGATCAGGCGTCATCCCGATATCAAATATCTGCGCCGGCCCGCGGATATCGTCGCTTTGGCCGCGGAACAGCGACGTTTGCTTACGGCATTGTGGCCGCTGGTGAAGCGCGGCGGTATGCTGTTGTATGTGACCTGCTCGATTTTGCCCGAAGAATGCGAACAGCAGGTGGGAAGTTTTCTCGCGGCGCATGATGATGCCTATGAGGAACCGCTCGCCGTTGCGTGGGGACGGGCTGTGCAGCATGGGCGCTTGATCTTGCCGGGAACCGACGGGATGGATGGATTTTATTATGCGAGCATCAAAAAGCGTTGATCTGTATGAATACGGAACGCTGCGCCATTAATCGAGCTTCAGTTCAGTGGATGGCGCTGATGGTGCTGGTCATCGGCATATTACCGGGCATGGGATTGGCTGCCGACGAGCCGGAATTCGTGGTGCGCAGTGCCGGGACGGTGCTGGTCGATAAGGTTTATCAGCTCAATGCCAAGATCCACTACCGTTTCAGCACTGAAGCCTTGGACGCTTTGGACAACGGCGTGCCACTGGTGGTCGAGCTGGACATCGTCATCGACCGCAGGCGGGATTATGTGTGGAATGAAACGGTGGCTTCTCTGCGCCAGCGTTATCAATTGACCTATGAGGCATTGACTCAGCGTTACCTGGTGACCAATCTCAACAGCGGCGCGGATAATTACTACGCTAGCCGGGCCGCAGCCATCGCCGCTTTGGGCGATGTGGACAAACTTCCTATTCTGGATGCAGGCCTGCTCAATCCCGAGGAAAAATACATCGTGAGTCTGCAGGCCAGCCTTGATCTGGATGCGCTGCCGGTGCCGATGCGGGTCGTCGGCTATTTTTCGAGCAGCTGGCGTATCGCCAGCGAGTGGGTGTCATGGCCTTTGCAATGATCAAGCGACTCAGCACCGGCGTGGTGCCGATCATCTTATTATTCTGTCTGCTATTAGTGTCCCTGTATTTAATGGGGCGTGCCACCCAGAATTCCGAAGAATTCGGCCGCTTGTATGTATCGCTGCTGGTGGTCAACGTCTCGCTTTTGGTGCTGTTGATGGTGTTGATCGGTGCCAACATGGTGAGGTTGTGGCGCCAGTACCGCAATCGCGCCACCGGCGTGCGACTCACCCTGCGTCTGGTGGTGATGTTCGTGGTGCTGGCCATGGTGCCGGTGTCCATGGTGTATTGGTTTTCCCTGGACTTTATCAAGCGGGGCATCGATAGCTGGTTCGACGTACGCTTTGAAAAGGCCTTGGAAGACGCCCTGGAGTTGAGTCGTACCGTCCTCGACAGCCGCATGCGAGATCTGTTGCGGCGTACCGAGACCATGGCGGGGCAACTGAACCATATTCCCGATGATCGAGTGCCGACGCTGCTCAGTCACCTGAGTAGTGACAGTGATGCAGGGGAGCTGACCGTGCTGACCGTCAACGGCAAGATCATTGCGTCGACCGGCGCCAGCACCGATCGCCTGTTGCCTACCTATCCGGACGAGGCCATCATGCTGCAATTGCGTCAAGGCGTGACCTATGTGGGCCTGGATCAGATCTCGGGTGTGGGATTGAACATCCGAGTAGTAGTGCCGGTCGCGGGTTCAGACGGTCGGGTGTTGCAGGTGTTGTATCCGGTGTCGGAGCGTCTCGCCGTATTGACCGATAATGTGCAGTCTACCTATGCGCGCTATGACCGATTGCGCTTTTTGCGTGATTGGCTGAAATTCAGTTTCGCCTTGACCCTGTCGCTGGTATTGCTGTTGAGTTTGTTGACTGCGGTATGGGCGGCCTTTTACGCCGCGCGGCGCTTGGTGGCGCCTATCCGTACCCTCGCGATCGGTACCCGCGCCGTGGCCAGCGGTGATTACAGTCGGCGTCTGCCCCTGCCCAGTCACGACGAATTCGGCGTGTTGGTGCAATCGTTCAACGATATGACCAGCAAGATCGCCCTGGCGCAGGAAGAGGCGCGGCATAGCCAGCAGCAGGTGGAAAGCCAGCGTGCTTATCTTGAGGCGGTGTTGGAACGCCTTTCGTCCGGGGTGCTGGCCTTGGATGATCAGCAGGTATTGCGTACCGCCAATGCGGCCGCAGGCCATATCCTCGGAGTGGAATTCAATGAAATGATCGGCCGGCCCTTGATCGCGCTGGCGGAGGATCACACTCATCTTGCGCAATTTGTGAAAGCGCTGAACGTGCCCTTGGGGGACGGCGTGCAGGAGTGGCGCGAGGAGATCACCTTATTCGGTGCGGGCGGGCGGCAGGTGTTGATCTGTGGCGGCGCATCCCTGCCCGGCGTCACTGACGGCGGCGGTTATGTGGTGGTGTTCGAAGATGTCACTGCCTTGATTCAGGCCCAGCGCGATGCCGCCTGGGGTGAAATGGCGCGGCGTCTTGCCCATGAGATCAAAAATCCCTTGACGCCGATCCGGCTCTCGGCGGAACGCCTGCGCCATAAATATCTCAAGAGTATGCCGGTGACGGAGTCGGATTTATTGGAGCGCTCCACTCACACCATCATTCAGCAGGTGGATGCCATGCAGGAGATGGTGAAGGCATTTTCCGAGTATGCGCGCGCCCCCAAGCTGGAGCGCCGCTCCCTGGATCTCAATGGGCTTATCAATGAAGTGCTGGATCTTTACCGGGACCATGTTCCGGTTCACTGGGAGCTGCACCTGCAGAACGGTTTACCCGCGGTGGAGGCCGATGTCGGTCGCTTTCGTCAGCTCTTGCACAATCTGATCAAGAACGGGCTGGAAGCCTTGGCCGAACGCGGCGATGGATTGATTACGATTACGACTCAGTGCGTGGATGAGTCCGGCTTCCCCTTCGTCGAGTTGCGCGTCGATGATAACGGCCCGGGATTCCCGGAGGGCTTGATGGGGCGCTTGTTCGAGCCGTATGTGACCACCAAGCCCAAAGGCACCGGCTTAGGGTTGGCGATCGTGAAAAAGATCGTGGATGAGCACGGCGGAATGATCATTGCCGAAAACACGCACGATGGTGCCTGTGTGGTGATCCGCCTGCCGCTGGAAACGTCGGTGCTGAAGACGAATCTGGAAAATGGTGTAATGAGTGATGCCGTCATGCGTTCGCAGTTTAACTCCGACGATATGGCGCAACGTGGAGAAATCGCATGAGTGCCCCGCATATTCTGGTTGTGGACGATGAGCGCGATATCCGGGAACTGGTCAAAGAGATTCTCGAAGACGAAGGTTATGAGGTGAGTGTCGCTGAAAACGGTGCGGCTGCGCGTGACGCGCGCCGTACCCATCGTCCCGACCTGGTATTGCTGGACGTGTGGATGCCCGACGTGGACGGCATCACCCTGCTCAAGGAATGGAGCGATGAGAGCGGTCCCATGTGCCCGGTGATCATCATGTCGGGACACGGCACGGTGGAGACCGCGGTGGAGGCGACCCGGCTCGGCGCCTATGACTTCATTGAAAAGCCCCTGTCCATGGCCAAGCTGCTGCTTACCATCACCCGCGCCCTGGATGCCGAGCGCCTGCGCCGGGAGAATCTCGGGCTGCGCAAGTTTGCCCAGCCCCTGCTGGAGCCCTTGGGCCGCAGCGCGGTGATGCAGCAATTGCGGGAGCAAATCCAGAGAGTGGCGCAGCATGATGCCTGGGTGTTGATCACCGGCGAACCGGGCGCCGGTAAGGAGTTATGCGCGCGTTATTTGCATAGTTGCAGTCCCCGTCACGACGGCCCCTTCGTGGATGTGGGGGTGGCGGCATTGCTGCGTGAGAATTCCGCGGTGGAACTGTTCGGCGCCGAGGAGGGCGGCCAGGTGAAGTACGGATTGCTGGAGCAGGCCGGCGGCGGCACCTTGTTCCTCGATGAGGTGGGGGACATGGATCTCGCCATTCAGGCCCGCCTGTTCGGCGCCCTGGAGGGACGGACTTGTTTGCGAGTCGGGGGCAGCGAGCCGGTTAAGCTCGACGTGCGGATCGTGGCGGCCACCCATCGCGACTTGGTGCAGGAGATCCAGGCCAAGCGTTTTCGCGAGGATCTTTATTATCAGCTCGCCGTGGTGCCGCTGCGCGTGCCGCCGTTGCGGGAGCACGCCGATGATATCCCTGAACTTTTAGCGCATTACGTGGATATGTTTGTGGGTCAGGAAGGCCTGCCGTATCGGCGCTTCACCGTCGCGGCACAAAACCGCTTGCGCCATTATCCCTGGCCAGGCAATATGCGCGAGCTGAAAAACCTGGTGCAACGATTATTGATACTCGGCTCCGACGGTGAAATCACCGGCGAGGAAGTGGAAGGGGCATTGAGCCGTTTCCCGGCGCCGGTGGAGACATTTCCGGTCGGACAATTCGGGTTGCCGTTACGTGAGGCGCGGGAACAATTCGAACGGGCCTATTTCGAATATCAATTGCGTCAAAGCGACGGCAGCATCGGCAAGGTAGCCAAGCAGGCGGGCATGGAGCGCACCCATCTTTACCGGAAGTTGAAGGGGCTGGGTTTGAATCCCAAGGATGTCCGGGTGGAAGAGGGTGACTAAGCGATATCCAAGTTAAGTGCTACTATTAAGCCCCCGTTTGTGATGCTGGGTGCTGATGGAGAATAAATGAAAATCATCATTCTCGGTGCCGGGCAGGTGGGTTCTTCGGTGGCGATGGCGCTGGTTTCCGAGGCTAATGATATCACCGTCGTCGATTCCGAAAGCCAATGCCTGCAAGCTCTGCAGGACCGGCTCGACCTGCGCACGGTGGTGGGTCATGCGTCTCACCCGGAAGTCTTGAAGCGCGCCGGGGCGGAAGATGCCGACATGATCCTAGCGGTGACCAACAGCGACGAGACCAATATGGTCGCCTGCCAGATAGCCTATACCTTGTTTCATACACCCACCAAGATCGCCCGGGTGCGCGCTCGTGATTATCTGAATCATCCCCAGTTGTTCACTCAAGAGGCCTTGCCCATCGATGTGTTGATCAGCCCCGAGCAGGTGGTGATCGATTACGTACAGCGTCTTATCGAGCACCTGGGCGCATTGCAGGTACTGGACTTTGCCGGCGGCAGGGTACAACTGGTGGCGGTCAGGGCCTATTACGGCGGGCCTCTGGTCGGTCACGAGCTGCGGGAACTGCGCAACCACATGCCGGGGGTGGACACGCGGGTCGCGGCCATCTTTCGCCGCGGCAAGCCCATCATTCCCGAAGGCAGCACCGTCATCGAGGCCGACGACGAGGTGTTTTTCATCGCCGCGCGTAAACATATTCGCTTGGTGATGAGCGAGCTGCGTAAGCTGGACAAGCCCACCAAGCGCATCGTCATCGCCGGCGGCGGCAACATCGGCAGGGGGCTGGCCAAGGCCCTGGAAGGCGATTATCAAGTCAAACTTATCGATCACAACCCGGGGCGCAGTCGCCAGATCGCCGAGGAGTTGACCAAGACCATCGTATTGCTCGGCGACGCCGCCGACGGGGAATTGTTGCTGGAAGAGAACATCGAGAACACTGACGTGTTTTGCGCGGTGACCAACGATGACGAGGCCAATATCCTGTCCGCCATGCTGGCCAAGCGTCTCGGCGCGCGCAAGGTGATGTCCCTGATCAACCGCGCCGCTTATGTCGATCTGGTGGAAAGCGGCGATATCGATATCGCCATCTCTCCACAGCAGGCGACCATCGGCGGATTGCTTGCTCATGTGCGGCGCGGCGACGTGGTGGTGGTTCATTCGCTGCGGCGCGGTGCGGCGGAGGCTATCGAGGCGGTGGCCCACGGCGACAGTAAGACCTCAAAGGTAGTGGGTCGCGCCATTCAAGACATCAAGCTGCCGTCGGGTGCCAACATCGGCGCCATCGTGCGTAATGACGAAGTGCTGATCGCCCATCGCAATACCGTTATCGAGTCCGAGGACCATGTGATCCTGTTTCTGGTGGATAAACGCCGTATTGCCGAAGTGGAACGCTTGTTCCAGGTGGGCATTACCTTTATTTAATCAAACTAAAATTAACCGGCAATAAGTAACAAGAGAACAGGGGGGCGCCCGTGAGCTGCCATTTCCAACCAAGATTCACTCGCCGTTTGTCGCTGTTTCCCGCTTGCCGCTGACTATATGCAACTGCGCACTATCCAACGCATTCTCGGCGTATTTTTGATGCTGTTCAGCCTGACCATGCTGCCGCCGGTAGGGGTGGCGTGGTGGTATCAAGACGGCGCCTTGATTCCTTTTCTGCTCGGCTTCGGCTTGATCTTCCTGGCGGGTTTTTTATTTTGGGCGCCGGTATATAAGTTTCGCCGTGAATTGCGCATGCGCGACGGTTTCGTGGTGGTGACGATGTTCTGGACCGTGCTGGGGATGACCGGTGCCCTGCCCTTCATGCTGGCGGTGCATCCCCATATGACGTTTACCAATGCGGTATTCGAGTCAGTCTCCGGGCTGACCACCACCGGCGCCACGGTGTTGACCGGCTTGGATACCCTGCCCCATGCCATTTTGTACTACCGTGCCCAGCTCCATTGGCTGGGGGGTATGGGTATCATCGTCTTGGCGGTGGCGATCCTGCCCATGTTGGGCGTCGGTGGCATGCAGCTCTATCGCGCCGAAACCCCGGGGCCGATGAAGGACGCCAAGCTCACGCCACGCATCACCGAGACCGCCAAGGCCTTGTGGTATATCTATCTGGGCTTGACCGTCGCCTGCGCCGTTGCCTATTGGTTGGCGGGCATGACGCCCTTTGACGCCATCGCCCACAGCTTCGCTACCTTGTCCACCGGCGGTTTTTCCACCCATGATCTCAGTATGGGCTATTTTCACAGCCCTTTGATCGAGATGATCTCGGTGGTATTTATGGTGCTGGCCGGCGCCAATTTCTCCTTGCATTTTATGGCGTGGCGCTCCATGAGTATCAAGCCCTATATGGTGGATTCCGAGGTAAAGGCCTATCTGCTGATACTGGCGTCGGTCGCAGCCATTACCGCCGGTTATCTGTATGGGGCCGGCGCCTATACATCCATAGGCAGCGCCGTGCATAACGGTATATTTCAAGTGGTGTCCTTCGCCACCTCCACCGGTTTTACCACCAGTAACTACGATAAATGGCCGGGCTTCCTGCCGGTGTTGCTGTTGTTTACCAGTTTCGTGGGCGGCTGCGCCGCTTCCACCGCCGGGGGGATTAAGACCATCCGTTTTCTGTTGTTGCTCAAGCAGGGGGCGCGCGAGGTGAAGAGACTTATCCACCCCAACGGCCAGTTTCTGGTAAAGGTCAACGGTAAGGCCTTGCCCGATCGGGTGGTGGAATCGGTGTGGGGTTTTTTTTCGGTGTATGTGGCATTGTTCATCATCATGATGTTGATATTGATGTTCACCGGCTTGGATCAGGTAACCGCGTTCTCTGCGGTGGTGGCGTGCATGAACAACCTCGGCCCGGGTCTGGGCAAGGTCGCTTCCAATTTCGCATCGCTCAATCCCATCGCCAAATGGACCCTGTCCTTGGCCATGATCATGGGGCGCTTGGAGATATTTACACTGTTGGTATTGTTCACTCCCACCTTTTGGCGGCGCTGAGCGTGGCGCATATGGCGAGATATTGATGGGCGATCAAAGCACACGAGACAAATGGGACGCGCGTTATCGCGGGGCGGAGTTGCCCGGCGCGGCGGCGACGGTGCTGAGGGAGAATGCCCATCTCCTGCCGCGTCACGGCACGGCGCTGGATCTCGCCTGTGGCTTGGGGGCCAATAGCCTGTTATTAGCGGAACGTGGCCTGCAGACCCACGCCTGGGACATCTCGCCGGTGGCCATCGAAAAGTTGCACGCCATCGCCGTTGAGCGGCAGCTGCCCATCGTCGCCGAGGTCAAGGATGCGTTGCGAGATCCCATTCCTGTCGCTCAGTTCGATGTGGTCGTGGTCGCCCATTACCTGGAACGTGCCTTGAATCACGCCATCGTCAACGCGCTCAAGGTGGGCGGTCTGTTGTTTTATCAAACATTCACCCGCACCGCGGTCAGCGTCGAAGGCCCGCAAAAGGATGAATGGCGTCTGGCCGATGGGGAACTGTTGTCCATGTTCGCGCCGCTGCGGCCGGTGGTGTATCGAGAGGAAGGACGCATCGGAGATGTCGGCCTAGGTGTGCGCAACAAGGCGCTGCTGGTAGCGGTAAAAGATGCGGGACCCGCGGGCGAATGCGTAAAGGCCCTGCAGGATTGAGCGAGGCGCTCCCTCGCCTGCCGTCGTCGGCGGCCAGGCAGTGAAGGGTTTGTCGCGGGTGCTTATCAAGCTCCAGCCATTTTGCCGTTAATCAGTAAATCGCAGATTCCCCCGCGGGGCGGGTGCGGAAGCGTTTATAGCCCCACTGATATTGTTGCGGTCTTAGTCTGATCAAGGTTTCCACCATGTCATTCATGATGGCCACGGAATTTTCCAGTGGGGCTTGATTGATGGCCGGCGGCGCGGGGCGGAAGTGCAGGTGATACCCCCGCCCGTGCGGCAGACGCTCCGCGTAGGCGAAGATCACCGGCGCGCCGGTCTTGATGGCGAGCCGCGACAGCAGCGCCATGGTGTTGGCCTGGATACCGAACAAGGGCGCGAACACGCCGTTGCCCGCGCCGGGTTCTTGATCCGGCAACATGCCCACCAGTTCACCGCGGCCTAAAGCCTGATACAAGGCGCGCACGCCGCCGGCATCCACCGGTACCAGCTTGGCGCCGAAACGTTCGCGGCCGCGACGTACCATCTCCCCCAAATCGGCTAGGCGCGGTGGGCGATAGAGGCTGGTAATGGAGTAGTGCAAAGAACTGTAGAGTCCTACCATTTCCCAGGCGCCGAGATGCGGTACGGCGAGGATGGCGCCTTTGCCGGCGGCGAGGGCGGCGCGCAGGTGCTCTTCGCCGCTGGTGTCCTGTACCAGGGCCGTTAGCCGTGGCGCGGGCCACAGCCATAAGGCGCCGGCCTCGGTCATGGTCTTGCCCGACTCGATGAGGCTGGCGCGGAGCAGACGCCGCTGTTGTGCGGCAGTAACTTCCGGAAAGCAGAGCGGGATGTTGGTGGTGCTGATCCGGCGCAGGTCATTGGGGATGAGGAGCAGGCACCAGCCGATGAATCTGCCCAGGGCATGGGCCAGGGGCAAGGGCACAGCGGCGCAGATGCGCAATAGCCCGTTGATTGCGAGGATGCGCATGGCTTATTCGTCCGGGGTTTCCACACGGTCGGAGTAGTCGGTGGCGAGGATCTCGCGGGCCCGCGGCGCGTGCTGCGCTTCCACCTGCAGTTTGATCCAGCCCACGGCAATGTTGTAGAGCCAGTCGGTCTGCCCCAGATTTTCGTCCTTCAGCCAGCACGGGATGCCCTCGGCCTCCAGCCGGCCCTTGGCGATATAGGCGCTCGGCGTGTTGTCAAAGGTGGCGATGGTGGTCAACTCCACGGCGGTCTTTCCGGTCAAAAGCCATCAGTATAGTGAAAAACACGTCCTGAATGAGCAGGCGGGGGCGCATGTGATGTTAAGTGTTACAATAGGCCGCTTTGATTACAGCACAGCAGCCCCGCCGTGAGTCGGGTTCGATCGGAGCCAATAATGTCGAAAATCCTGGAACAACTTAACAAACGCATCCTGATTCTGGACGGTGCCATGGGTACCATGATCCAGAGTTATCAGCTCGGCGAACAGGATTATCGCGGCTCGCGTTTCAAGGATCACCCCAGTGACCTTAAGGGCAATAACGATCTGCTGTCCATTACTCAGCCCAAGATCATCGGCGACATCCATCGTGCCTATCTGGAGGCGGGCGCCGATATCCTCGAGACCAATACCTTCAACTCCACCTCCATCGCCATGGCCGACTATCGCATGGAGGATTTGGTCTACGAATTGAACCTGGAAGGTGCGCGACTGGCGCGTGCCGCAGCGGATGAATACAGTGCCAAGACCCCGGCCAAGCCGCGTTTCGTCAGCGGGGTGCTGGGGCCCACCAATCGCACCGCCAGCATCTCGCCCGATGTTAACAATCCCGGTTTTCGTAACACCAGTTTCGATCAGTTGGTGGAGAGTTACGGCGAGGCCATCCGCGGCCTGGTAGACGGCGGGGCCGATGCCCTGTTGGTGGAGACGGTGTTCGACACCTTGAACGCCAAAGCGGCGCTGTTCGCCATCGACGCCTATTTTGACGAGCATGATATCCATCTGCCGGTGATGATCTCCGGCACCATTACCGATGCCAGCGGTCGCACCCTGTCGGGGCAGACCGTGGCGGCCTTCTGGAATTCACTGCGCCACATCCGGCCCGTGAGTTTCGGTTTCAATTGCGCCCTCGGTGCCAGGGAATTACGTCAGCACATCGAGGAACTGTCGGGCATCGCGGATACCTATGTTTCCGCCCACCCCAACGCCGGACTGCCTAACGAATTCGGCGGCTACGATGAATCGCCGGAGGCCATGGCCACAGAGATCGAGGAATGGGCGCGCAGCGGCTTTCTCAATATCGTCGGCGGGTGCTGCGGCACCGGACCCGCCCACATCAAGGCCATACACGATGCGGTGACGCCCTATCCGCCGCGTGTGATCCCCGACATCGAGCCGCAATGCCGCCTCGCCGGCCTGGAGCCGCTCAACATCGGTCCGGAATCCCTGTTCGTCAATGTTGGCGAGCGTACTAATGTGACCGGTTCCGCCGCCTTCAAAAAACTGGTCTTGAACGGCGAGTACGACAAGGCGCTGGATGTGGCGCGCCAGCAGGTGGAGAACGGTGCGCAGATCATCGACATCAACATGGATGAGGCCATGCTGGACGGCGAACAGGCCATGGTGACGTTCCTGAACCTCATTGCCTCCGAGCCGGACATCGCCAAGGTGCCGATCATGCTCGACTCATCTAAATGGAGCATCATCGAAGCGGGATTGAAATGCCTGCAGGGCAAGGGGGTGGTGAACTCTATTTCTCTCAAGGAGGGTGAGGCGGAATTCATCAAGCACGCGCGGCTGGTGCGCCAGTACGGTGCGGCGGTGGTGGTGATGGCCTTCGACGAGAACGGCCAGGCCGATACCCAGGCCCGTAAGGTGGCGATCTGCACCCGCAGCTATCGCATCCTCACCGAGCAACTGGGTTTCCCCGCGGAAGACATTATCTTCGATCCCAACATCTTCGCCATCGCCACCGGCATCGAGGAGCACAACAACTACGCCGTGGACTTCATAACCGCCACCCGCGAGATCAAGCGGACCCTGCCACATGCCCTGATCTCCGGAGGGGTGAGCAACGTGTCGTTCTCGTTCCGCGGCAACAATGCGGTGCGCGAGGCGATCCACTCGGTGTTTCTGTACCATGCGGTGCATGCCGGCATGGATATGGGCATCGTCAACGCCGGCCAGTTGGCGGTTTACGACCAACTGCCCGCGGAGCTGCGCGACTGCGTCGAGGATGTGGTGCTCAATCGCCGGCCTGATGCCACCGAGCGCCTGCTGGTCATCGCCAGCAAATACCAGGGCAAGGGCGGCGACGAAAAGCAAGAGGATCTGGCGTGGCGCGACTGGCCGGTAGCCAAGCGCCTGGAGCACGCCCTGGTCAAAGGCATAGACGCCTACGTGGTCGAAGATGCCGAAGAGGCGCGCCAGCAATTTCCGCGCCCCATTCACGTGATCGAAGGGCCGTTGATGGACGGCATGAACGTGGTCGGCGACCTGTTCGGCGACGGCAAGATGTTCTTACCCCAGGTGGTGAAGTCGGCGCGGGTGATGAAGAAGGCGGTGGCCCATCTCATCCCTTATATCGAGGCGGAAAAGGCCGAGGATGCGCGCGCCGTGGGTAAGATCGTCATGGCGACGGTCAAGGGCGACGTGCACGACATTGGCAAGAACATCGTCGGCGTGGTGCTGCAATGCAACAATTTCGAGGTCATCGATCTGGGGGTGATGGTGGCGGCGCAGACCATCCTCGATACCGCGAAAAAGGAAAACGCCGATATCATCGGCCTGTCCGGTCTGATTACCCCGTCTCTGGAAGAGATGGCCCATGTGGCCAAGGAGATGGAGCGCCAGGGGTTTTCCGTTCCGCTATTGATCGGCGGCGCCACCACCTCGCGAGCCCATACCGCGGTGAAGATCGAGCCCCATTACCATGGTCCCACGGTGTGGGTGAAAGACGCCTCGCGGGCCGTGGGTGTGGCGCAAAACCTTATAGGCGCCGAATCAAGAGGCGATTTCGTGGCAAAGATCCGCGGCGAGTACGCGCAAGTGCGCGAACAGCATGCCGGGCGCCGTGCCCATACCAAGTGGTTGACCCTGGAGCAGGCCCGCGCCAATAAGGCTAGGATCGACTGGTCCGCTTACACGCCGCCGGTGCCGCAATTCTTCGGAATAAAGGTTTTCGAGCATTTTTCCCTGGAGGAGATCGCGCATTATATTGATTGGACGCCGTTCTTCCATTCCTGGGAGATGCACGGCAGTTATCCCAAGATCCTCGATGACGCCGACAAGGGCGAGGAGGCGCGCAAGTTGTTCGAGGATGCGCAGCGGACGCTGAGCGAGATCATTGCCGGCAAGTGGCTGGAGGCCCGGGCGGTGATCGGTTTTTTCCCCGCCAATAGCGTCAATGACGACGACATCGAGGTGTATGCCGACGAATCGCGGACTCGGGTGCTCACCACCTTGCACCACCTGCGTCAGCAGGAGGAGAAACCGCCGGGTCGCCCCAATCAATGCTTGAGCGATTTCGTCGCGCCCAAGGACAGCGGGCTCAAGGATTATATCGGCGCCTTTGCAGTGACCGCTGGCTTGGGTATCGACGAACACGTCAGGCGTTTCGAAGCGGAACACGACGATTATCACGCCATCATGGTCAAGGCCCTCGCCGACCGTCTCGCCGAGGCCTTCGCCGAGTTGATGCATGAGCGGGTGCGCAAGGAATTGTGGGGTTATGTGCCGGAGGAACGGCTTGAGAGCGAGGCCTTGATACGCGAAGAATATCGCGGCATCCGCCCTGCCCCCGGGTATCCGGCCTGCCCGGAACATACCGAAAAGGGGTTGTTGTGGCAATTGCTCGATGCCGAAACCAATGCCGGCATCGCGCTTACCGATCACTATGCCATGTGGCCCGCCGCCTCGGTGAGCGGTTGGTATTTTTCCCACCCCGAATCCAAGTATTTCGGCCTGGGTAAGGTCAACAAGGATCAGGCGACGGATTATGCGCGCCGTAAGGGGATGAGCCTCGTGGAGGCGGAGCGCTGGTTGGCGCCGAATCTGGGTTACGAACCCGAGTAGTGCGCGATGGGGTTGCTTTGTGAATGGGTTCTCAGTGGCAGTAAATTTATAGCGCCTAGGATCAGCGCAGTTGCGGGCAATGGTTATACTAACGGTAGGAATGCCTTGTTGATATGGTCCTTTGAAGGAGAGTAGATATGAAAACAATCGTTACAGCAGCTGTACTGATCGCGGGGATGTTGTCATGGAATCTGGCTGCGGCCGCAGGCGATGCCGCCGCGGGTGAAGCCGTTTACAACCGTGTGTGCAAGATGTGCCACAATTCCGGCATGATGGGGGCGCCCAAGCTTGGAGACAAGGAGGCGTGGAGTCCGCGTGTCGAGCAGGGGGCATCCAAGTTGACCGAGCACGCCATCACTGGCATTCGCAAGATGCCGGCGCGCGGCACCTGCAAGACCTGCAGCGATGAAGATATCGCCAATGCCGTCGCCTATATGATGAGTAAAGTGAAGTAACTCTGCTTAGGGGCGCAAGCGAGATAGTTGCGCTCCCTGCTCTCCGGTGGGTAAACAGATATCAGGCACGTCCTGCGTGCCTGATATCTCGCTGCCGTAGTGTTCGGTTCATTTGCTACCACCCCGCCTTATGCGGCGACGCGTATCCGAATCAGTGCTCGAAGCCGACGGCCGTCGAGTGATTTCAGGCGAGTTGGGCGGCGGGGCGGGTGGTGGTTTGGGCGCTGATACTGTCCGTGATGACGCCCTGTAGCGTGGTCAGTTTGCCGTGAAAATAATGCCCAACGCCGTCGAGATAGACGGTCTGCGGGGCCGGATACAGACGGGTGGCCCATTTCAACACTTGTTTATAGGGCACTACCTCATCATCGGTCCCTTGAATCAGCAACCAGGGACACTCGGGCGGAGTGAATTCACTGAGGTCGTAAAGGTTGACCGGCGGGGCGACGGTGATAAGACGATCCACCGTGATGCGTTGGCTGGCGCGGAGTGCGACATAGGCGCCGAAGGAGAAGCCCGCCAGCCACAGGACCCGCTGGGGATAGAGTTGTTGCGCCTGACGTATGACGGCCAGCAAGTCCTCGGTTTCCCCGATGCCGGCGGCAAACTGTCCGCCGCTGGCGCCGACCCCGCGAAAGTTGAAACGCAATACCGGCACCCCCAGGGCGCTCATGGTTTTGGCCAGGGTGGCGGTGACCTTGTTATCCAGGTTGCCGCCGTGCAGGGGGTGTGGGTGGCAGATCACGGCGACCGCCGGATAGCGTGATTCCGCGAGCGGGGGGATGAGGCGTGCCTCGATCTTGCCCGCCGGTCCTGCCAGCATCAGCGGTTTTTCCATGGGGCGGGTCTTGTGACGAGGGGTACGCAGCGCTGCACTTTCCATAACGGTAAGCCTCCACATCCTTCCAGCGTCGGGAGCCCGGATGATACGGGCTGGGTGGGTGTATGTCAAAAAAGAGGGGCGGGCGACTGACGCGCGCCTGATAAATAGTCGTTTTTTATCATAATGTTAAATTTACTTTCGGTTGCTCGCCCGGCGCTGTCCTTGGCTTGTAAGGATGCCGCGCCGCTGGACCGTCATTCTCCTGCCAGCCATTCGACGCTGTGGCTGCCTTGGCCCTTATCGGCAAGTATCGTCGCCAGCCAAGGCTGGATTGCGCGCAGGCTGTCATCCGTTTGCCAGGGCGGATTGATGATCACCATGAGAGAGCCGTTCAACTGCCGTGCCGTCAAGGGCGGACGAATACACAGTTCGCAGCTGAGGATCTTGCGTATGCCGGTCTTTTTCAGCTTCTGGTAAAACCCGTCCAAGGCGCTGCGGTTGGTGATGGGAAACCACAGGGCGTACACGCCCTGGGCCCAGTGTTTACAGGCGGTTTGCAGGGCTCCGATCATATGGCGCGTTTCGTCGCGCCGCTCAAAGGCCGGATCGATCAATACCAGGCCGCGCCGTTCCTGAGGCGGTAAAAAGGCCTTGAGTCCCTGGTAACCGTCGAGATGGTGAACGGCGACTTGGCGGTCCGCCGCGAATTCCTGCTGCAAACGCTGAACATCGGCAGGGTGGAGTTCGGTCAATATCATGCGATCCCGCGGCCGCAAGAAGTGACGGACGATGCGCGGCGAGCCGGGATAATAGCGCGGTAGGTCCGTATTTTCGGGGCTGTTGAGGGCCTGCACCGCGCTGAGATAAGGCCGTACCGCATCGGGAACGCCGTCTTGTTGCCACAAGCGGAGTATGCCCTGTCGATATTCGCCATTCTTTTGCGCCTCGGCGCTCTGGAGATCATAGCGGCCGGTGGCGGCATGGCTGTCCAGGTAGCAAATGGGGGCGTCCTTGTGGAGCAGACCCTCCACCAGCAGGCTCAGCACGATATGCTTGTGGACATCGGCGAAATTCCCGGCGTGAAAGGCGTGGCGATAACTTAGCATGGCGGGAGGTATGGCCTGGGGTGTCGTGAAGGAGGTCTTTTCGTTAAGGCCCGATCACCATACTGCAAGCACCGTCGCTTGTCACCGTCCCCTCCTGCGGCCGAACAGCTCTTCAATATCGATTTTATCGGGCCGTTATAGTAAAAGGGTACTAATAGGCGGCGGGCCGGGAGAAAAGTTGCGGTCATGAGTGAAAAATCTTACCAGATCGTGGTTACCGGCGAATTGGTGGACGGCGCTTATTTGCCCGAAGTTAAGGTAAAGCTGGCCGCTTTATTTAAGATGGCCGCTGAAAAGCTGGACCCGCTTTTTTCAGGGAAGCGGGTGGTGATCAAAAAGGGTCTTGGGGCGGAGGCCGCAGAGAAATACGTAGCGGCGGTGCGCGCTGCGGGACTGATCTGCGATGCTGAAGAGAGCGTTGCGGAGGCGGCGCAAACCTCCGGACCGGCAAGCGTGCCCGAGGTCAGCCTGGCGCCCGTTGGCGCAACCCTGATCGATCCGCCTCCCAGGGCAACGTCTGAGATTGATGTCAGCGCCTATAGCGTGGCATCGGTCGGCGAGGTCCTGGTGGAGCCGCCGGAAATATCGGCGGCGGATATAGATATCAGCGCCCTGAGTGTGGATCCCGTCGGGGAAGATTTGGTGGAACATGCCCCTCCGCAGGCACCTGCCATCGATACCGGCGATTTGAGTGTCGCGCCCGTCGGTACCCAGATGGCTGAAGCGGTGAGCGTTGCGCCCGCGGCTATCGACATCGAGGATCTGGATCTGGCCCCGGTGGGCAGTGATGTGGGTGAAAGCCGGCGCGAGGATGCTCCGCCGCCGCCGGATACCAGCCACCTCGAATTGGATTGATTGTCCTCGATTGAGTCGCGGTGCAAGCCGTCGCTTCCATTGCCCCGTGCAGGGATGGGTCCTTTCTTGTGGCCTTGAGCCGCGCTACCATTGGTGTTTTCGGTCTTCCAGCCTCATTCCCGTGTCGCCATGAGTAAACGTCCTCCATCTGCGCCCCGTGGTCGGGGGGCGCGCAGTAATCCCGATAACCGCTATGCGGCGCATGGCAGCGAACTGGTGGACGACGGTTGGGGCGGTTTGGAGCAAGAGCCGCCGTCGCTGCGCACCACTTTGACCAAAGATACCAGCCGCACCATCATCAATTATAACCAGTCACCGGATGTGGGCTTCGATCGCTCCATCAACCCTTATCGCGGCTGCGAGCACGGCTGCGTCTATTGCTTTGCCCGTCCCACCCATGCCTATCTGGGCCTGTCCCCGGGCCTGGATTTCGAGAGTCGGCTTTTCTACAAGCCCGATGCCGCGGCATTATTGCGCCAAGAGCTGGCGGCGCCCGCGTATCGCTGCGCGCCCATCGCCCTGGGTATTAATACCGACGCCTATCAACCGGTGGAGCGCAAGCTGTTCCTGACCCGGGATGTTCTGGAGGTGCTGCGCGAATGCAATCATCCCTTTACCCTGGTGACCAAATCATGGCTGGTGGAGCGGGATATCGACCTGTTGGCGGAGATGGCGCGCAAGCGATTGGTGCAGGTGATGGTCTCCATTACCACTCTGCGGCACGAGTTGGCCCGCACCCTGGAGCCGCGGGCAGCCGCTCCCGCCCGCCGCCTGAAAACCATTCAACGCCTCGATGAGGCCGGAATCCCCGTAGGCGTGTTGGTGGCCCCCTTGATTCCGGTGCTGACCGACAGTGAGCTGGAGACGATATTGGCTTCAGCCCGCGAAGCCGGCGCGGCCAGCGCCGGCTATGTGCTATTGCGCCTGCCGCATGAAGTGAAGGATTTATTCCGCGAATGGTTGGATGAGCATGAACCTACCAAGGCCGGGCATGTAATGCAGCGGATTCGCGATAGCCGCGGCGGAAAGGATTATGACGCCGAATTTGGTGTGCGGATGCGCGGTAGCGGGATATTCGCCGATCTGCTGGCGCAACGATTTACCATCGCCTATCAGCGTCTGGGGTTTCAAGCACCTATGCCGCTTGACGTCGCGCAGTTTCGAGCGCCGCGCCTCAATAGGGCGCAACTCGAATTATTCGATGGCTGAGTGGTTGCTGTCCGCGCAAACTTCATGCGCGGCGCCGTGTTGCTGCCGATTAGTTTCAGATCCGTTTTGTTGGTCGTGCGGAACCTCCCTGTTTTGGCCTGCTCATACATGGCCTGAGCGCCGGCTAAACAGGCTGCAGTCAAAGTAACGACGCGTGTCGGCAGGTATGTGGAAATTGGCTGTCTCGCCCGGAGGCGGGACGATGACGTCATTGTAGTTATTTTGCCGGGGGCCGGGGCTTCAAGGTGCGAGGCTAAGCTGAGTATGTATTTCGCGAAAACTGCGGATTCGAGGAGAATTGCGGAGCAACCTTCGCGGCAAGTGTCGCATGACCCGATGAGCCGAGCTACGATTGGTGAAATTACCATATATCAGCGAATACCATGTGCGGCCGTTTTGTCCGGTCGAATAGTAAGCCGCTTGTTGTTCAATTCGCCGTTTATGGATGAGGCGGATGATCGCAGCTTCATCGAGGCTGCTGGCAAGCTGCAGCGTGAAATGTCGCGGGTCTTGCCTCGAGATCCAGTCGCGGCCTTTGATGTCCGAGCTTTGTGATGTGGCGGCAGGAGTTTGAAGGCCGAGCGCAGTACCGGCAGTCGGAGTCAATGTTTGCGATGGCGGATCGGCGGATGACTGTGGTGATGTGGGGGCTTGTTCAGATTCGCTCCTCGGTGCAGGTGCCGTCTCTTGGGGCTGCGCAGGTGTGGGCGATGGGGGTGAGATCGATGGCTCGCTTGACGAGGCAGGCGGGTTCGTTTCCTGCAACGGCTCGGTCATCTGCGGCTTCATCGGCTGGGCTGGTTCGGCGGCGGGCGGCGCTGTCTCCGAGGTGTCGGCAGGTTCTTGCAAGGTGCTGGCGTTACTTTCTTCCCCCATTTTCGGCGGTGACTGGGAGAGGCGTAGCATGGCTTGTTGCGCGGGGACGTAGCCTTTGGTTGCGGCGCTTTCTATCCAGCGTTTGGCGGTTTGCCTATCTTTCCTAACGCCATACCCGTAATAGTACATGTATCCAAGAGTGTATTGCGCCCAAGGCTCGCCGGCCTCAGCCCTGGGTAGGGTGATGGCGAGGGTTCGCTGGTAATCGCTGAGCAGGTAGGCGATCTTTGCCTGGGTGCGTGCCTCGTCGCCGGGTGGTGTGGGCGGGGTGGTGGCACAGCCTTGAAGCAAGAGCATAATGCCGCCGAGCAACATAGGCCAGCGTCGCTTGTTGCAAGGTGCTGGGCCGGACTGTAGTCCCGTCTCAGAAATAATGGACGCGTGGTTAGGCATGGCGGGAGCTTCCTCAATGGCGTGGGTGTTTTGCATTATCCACGAATATAGTTTAATGCTCCAGAGTGTCAGGTCTGTTAAAGAATGTGTTCGATCAGGAATCGGAAGTCGGCGGGAGCCCCTGATTAGTAGGTGGGGTTGAATAATGCGAATGACGTTAAGGCGTTTGGCGCGTCGGGAGATCCAGGCTATGCGGTCGCCGTGCCGGGGGCTGGGTGGCATCGTCAGATGTTTGCCTGATATGCTTCCGGATCATAGGCGCTCGGGTTGTCGTAGCGGTCGATGCCTGCGCATAGTCTAAAGCGGGCTGTTTCGTCGATAAATGGCGAGCGTCAATAGTATTGTAATGTAGTGATATGGGATCCAGAGTGCGGTGAGAGTGATGCGATGGCCAAACAAGTGATTAAAAAACCTGCCGATCACTACCCGCGGATTGAGGTCTTTAATTTTCAGCCCGGGAAACGTTTGCACGGTCATTATGAAATCGTCACCTATTTGGGTGCCGGGTGGGAAGGGGAGGTATACCTGATCCGCGAATTGGCGACGGGGATCGAAAGGACCGCAAAATTTTTTTTTCCTCATCGCAATGAGCGCAATAAGGCGTCGATCTTTTACGCAAAGAAGCTTCACAAGCTGCAGCAATCACCGATCGTTATCCAGTATTATATGCAGGATACGATTAGCTATCGCGGAGTTCCCATCACCTACTTGATATCCGAGTATGTCGAAGGCGAATTGTTGAGCAGCTTTCTTGCGCGTCAACCCGGGAAGCGGCTGAGCGCGTTTCAAGCCGTTCATTTGTTGCATGCTTTGTCCAGCGGTATCGAGTCCATTCATCAGCTGGGTGAGTACCATGGCGATCTTCACACCGATAATGTAATGATTCAACGCTATGGCCTGGGTTTTGAATTAAAGCTCCTGGATATGTTTCATTGGGGGGCGCCCACTGCTCATCATATTCACGACGACGTGATCGACTTGGTCAGGCTTTTCTACGACGCACTCGGCGGCGCCAAGCATTACGCCAAACAGCCGCATGTGGTCAAAGATATCTGTTGCGGATTGAAGCGTTCGCTGATATTGAAGAAATTCAAGACGGCCGGGCAGTTGCGCCGTTATTTGGAAACGATGCAGTGGGGTTAGGGTGTGTCCGTGATCAAGTCACCGCTGGTTGCACCTGCCATCTATACTGAGACAGACCTCAGTCAGGTAGAGCAATATCACATTGCCAGTGGGAAAGCCGTGGCTTTTACCGCACGGTCTCCGGTCAAAGAAACCGTCAATGAGGATGTCCTGGCAATGATTCCAGTCGGCGGGCATGCCGGCGTTTTCGTGATCGCCGATGGTTTGGGCGGTTTGCCGGCAGGCGAGGTGGCGGCGCGTCTTGCCGTGATGAGTTTGCAGGAAGCATTGAGTGAGATAAGGGAGGACGGCGCGAGTCTGCGCGAGGCAATCCTCAACGGCATCGAACAAGCCAACGCCAACATTCTTGCATTGGGTAATGGTTGTGCGACCACTTTGGCGGTCGTGGAGTTACAGGCCGGAGTTATGCGCTCTTATCACGTGGGTGATTCATTGATTATGCTGGTAGGGCAAAGGGGGAAAGTAAAATTTCAAAACGTATCCCATTCCCCGGTCGGTTACGCCGTTGAAGCCGGACTGTTGGATGAGGCCGAAGCCGTGCATCATGAAGAGCGCAATGTGGTGTCCAATGTTATCGGCACGGCGGCTATGCGCATCGATATCGGGCCCGCCATAGAGCTTGCTCCACGGGATACTCTGCTGCTGGCCAGCGATGGTTTGCCGGATAATCTGTATGTGGATGAAATCGTTGCGCGAATGAAAGCGGGTCCTCTGCCGGCGGCCGGAGATGTCCTGGTTCGGGATTGCCGGGAACGCATGCAAAATTCCATGCAGGACCGCCCCAGTCATCCGGATGATCTGAGCGTGATTCTCTATCGCCAGAGTTGAGGAAATGTGTTTCCATCTGTGGGTCGCGAGGCGAATTGACACTTATTGCACATTAATGAAGCTCGTGAGCAGAATACAGCTCCCCGTCAGGGATGCAATCGTTTCTACTTTGAAGGTCGAGATGTCTCTCTCCCGGTGGGTGGATTGAAACAGCGGGTCGTCAATGACGGCCGCCTCCATAATATTCCGGCAATGTGATTGAAAGTTTGATAGTGAGGAGCGGGAAAATGAAGGCGTTGGTGATCGGCGGCTCAGGTTCGGTAGGCAGCGAAGTAATCGCCGCTTTATCCCGTGCGGGCATAACGGCTCGATGCATGAGCCGTTATGCTAAAAAGCTGCAGTCATTGCCGCCCGGGGTGGAGAGCTGTGTAGGCGATCTGGAAAAGCCGGCGACCTTGGGCGCTGCGTTTGCCGATGTAGACGCGGTTTTTTTGATGACCGCCTTGAGTCGCAACGAGACCCTGCAGGGTTTGGCTGCAGTGAGCGCGGCACAGAAGGCGCGTGTGAACAAACTGGTCTATCTTTCAGTGCCTATGCCGCCGGGTTCGGATCATATTCCCCATTATCTTGGAAAAATCCCCATTGAGCGCACCATTCGGGATTCCGGATTGAACTACACTATCTTGAGGCCTAATAATTTTTTTCAGAACGACTATCTGTGGTGCCGGGCTGCGGTAATGTTTTACGGCGTCTATCCCCAGCCGATCGGTACGGTGGGTTTGAATCGCGTCGATATTCGCGATGTGGCGGAAGCGGCGGTGAATGCCTTGAGCCGGTCCGGGCACGATAATAAGGAATATCCACTGCATGGGAGAGATGTGCTTACCGGAGATAGCGTTGCCGCGATTTTTAGTAAGCACATCGGCAGAGAAATACGTTACGGCGGCGATGACCTGGAGGAGTGGGCGAAACAGGCCCAGCATATGATGCCGGAGTGGATGGTCAGGGATTTGCGCATCATGTACGACTATTTTCAAAGATATGGCCTGCTGGCTGAGCCGCAGGATTTTATCGAGCAGTACAAAGTTCTGGGTCGCGAGCCGCGAAGTTTCGATGATTTCGTGGCCGAGATCGTGCCGATCTGGGAGAGGGAAATTGCGCGCAACCCTATGTCGCATTGATGCCGATGGGGTTTGCAACGCTAATCTCCTGACGGTGAGTCGTCGGGATTATTTAAAATCGTGTCTTTGTAAATAAGTTTTTTCTTCGCCATTTTTCGTCGTGCCAGAAAAATATCCAATAGCCCGATTACGCGCTCATTCCGACTCCAATTGCATGGTTCCATGTTCAATGCTTGTTCTCAAGCCTGATCTGCTTACGCCGTTATATTGGATACGGTGCTCGTATGCAGTAGCCAGTTTGAGGTAGGAGCGGGGTAAGGAGTGCTTGTGGAGGAATCGGCTATGGTAAGCCTTTTAATGGAGTCGGTTGTAATAGCGTTTGCCCTCGGGGGGGTTGTCGGTGCGGTAATTTCCATACACTTGCTGTATAGAAAGAAGGTAATGCCGTCTTATTCGGCCCGTAGTGACGGCATCCCTGATGGTCAAAGTCTCATACCGCGTGGATTAGACGCCAAATTAAAATTCCCGCCCCGCCACTAGGCGCAAATTATTGGTGGGTGTACCTCGGAATAGCGCTTGGGGACTTGCTGTCGCGCCTGCCCGGAAGCCTAGCTCAGATGCAGGCGGCTTCACCTGTTCCTTAATCTTATAAAAAGTCACGTCGTGCCCGCGTGAATCCCGCCGCTAGGCGGCAAGTAGCGCATTGATCCTATTGTATTGCGTGGCTATTGCCGGGGAGATTGGCATGCCGCTTGTGAGATGGGCGCAGGTGCCGCACATTTGTTATCCTGATCGTATAACGTTTCCCGAATCGATTCACTGTTGCATGAGGTAATGATGTCATGAGCAATCCCTTATTGACCCCGCGCGGTCTGCCGCCCTTCGCTGCCATTCAGCCCCAGCATGTGGAGCCGGCCATCGATGAGATATTGAACGATAACCGTGTTGCCATCGCCCGCTTGTTGGACGGTGGGCAAGTGCATACCTGGTCTAAGCTGGTGGAGCCGTTGGAGGAACTGGCCGATCGCCTGCGCCGAGCATGGTCACCGGTGGGCCATATGAATTCGGTGGTCAACAGTCCGGAGTTGCGCGCCGCCTATAATGCCTGTTTGCCAAAGCTCAGCGATTACGCCACTGAGCTGGGGCAAAACGAGGATTTGTATCAGGCCTATCAGGCCATTGCCGACGGGGACGAGTGGTCGCGCCTGGATACCACGCAGAAAAAGATCATCGACAACGCCTTGCGGGATTTTCGTTTATCCGGGGTGGCGTTGCCGGCCGACAAAAAGGCACGCTTCAAGACGATCATGCAGGAGTTGTCCAATCTCCACGCCAAGTTCGAGGAAAACCTGCTGGACGCGACCAATGCATGGTTTAAACAGATCGGCGACGTCAAGGACTTGGCGGGTGTGCCGCCCACCGCGCTGGGTTTGATGGCGCAAACCGCCAAGCAGCGCGATATGGAAGGTTGGGTGTTGACCCTGGAGTTTCCGTCCTATATTCCCGTGATCACCTATGCCGACAATCGCGACTTGCGCCGCGAGATGTACGAGGCCTATGTCACGCGCGCCTCGGATGCCGGTCCGGATGCCGGCCGCTGGGACAATACCCCGGTGATGGAAAAAATCCTGGCCTTGCGTCATGAGAGTGCCCGATTACTCGGCTTCGCAAACTATGCGGAATATTCCATCGCGCCGAAGATGGCTCAGTCTACGGAGCAGGTGCTGCGATTCTTGACCGATCTGGCGGAGCGTTCCTTGGGCCTGGCTCGTAATGAATTGGAGGAGGTGCGCGCCTTTGCCCGTGAGCATTACGGCCAGGACGACCTCGAGGCTTGGGATATCGGCTATTACAGCGAGAAGCTGCGCCAACACCGCTACGCCATCTCTCGGGAAGACCTCAAGCCTTATTTCCCGGAAGAACGGGTGGTAACGGGTATGTTTCAAGTGGTGCGGCGCTTATATGGTTTGGATGTCCGCGAGATCAAGGGTGTGGAGGCATGGCACCCCAGTGTCCGTTTCTTCGAGATCTACGATGAACAGGGCGGGTTACGAGGTCAGTTTTATCTGGATCTGTACGCGCGCCCCAATAAGCGCGGCGGGGCGTGGATGGATGAGTGTATTACCCGCAAGCGTGACGCAACGGGCGTGCAGACGCCGGTAGCGTATCTGACCTGCAATTTTTCGCCGCCGGTGGGTGATGATCCCGCCTTGTTCACCCATGATGAAGTACTGACCTTGTTCCACGAATTCGGTCATGGCCTGCATCACATGTTGACCCAGGTGGATTATCCGAGCGTGGCCGGCATTGCCGGCGTGCCTTGGGATGCGGTGGAATTACCCAGCCAATTCATGGAGAACTGGTGCTGGCAGCGGGTGGCATTGGACCTGATCGCCGCCCATTACCGGGACGGTTCGCCGTTGCCCGAGGAATTATTCCAAAAAATGCTGGCGGCGAAGAACTTTCAGGTTGGGATGCAGATGGTGCGTCAACTGGAATTCTCGCTTTTCGATTTCCGTCTGCATTTGGAGTACGACCCGGGCAAGGGGCCGAGAGTCTATGAAATCCTCAATGAAGTGCGCGAGCAGGTGGCGGTGATGAAGCCTCCCTCATTCAATCGCTTTCCGCACAGCTTCTCTCACATCTTCGCCGGTGGTTATGCGGCGGGGTATTACAGCTATAAATGGGCGGAAGTATTGTCGTCGGATGCCTTCGCCGCCTTCGAGGAAAGTGGGATCTTCGATCGTGAGACCGGCCTGCGATTCCTCAGTACGGTGCTAGAGCAGGGCGGATCCCGCGAGCCCATGGAGCTTTTCGTGGAATTTCGTGGCCGCGAACCGACTATTGATGCCTTGTTGCGCCATAGTGGAATTGCGGCATAGTTGTTGGATATGGACCTCAATATCTAAATCCACCATCGCTGTGCACCACGGTCAACTTAGCCGCTCTCCAATCCTCGCTGCCTGAAGTGAGGTTGGAATGTCGCGATATTCCTCCGGCCTTAAATTTTATGACCTATACTGGGTAGGATCGACCTCTGACATTCGTTCGAGGCCAAGGATTAGGTGTCTAGGTGTATGCCTAGATAAAACCTTGCTCTGTTTGCCCTAAATATTTATTTTTACAGACCGTTAATTTAAGAGATCGTAAGCGCCTGGCTTGTAGGGTTTCGTTTGAATATCAATTCGATACGAGAATGGTTTGAAGGTTGGAGTCCTGCCATGAATAGCCGCAGTCTTTGGTGCCTAGATGTTAATGCCGTTCTCGATGCGAGAGTGACAATCTAATAATTAAACGCAAAAAAAGGGGAAGTAATGATGAAACGGATACGTAAGGACCTACTGAAAATCGGGATGGCTTTGCTTGCGGGCTTGATGATGCCGACTGTTGCCAGTGCCGTCCCAGCGTTCGCGCGCCAGATGGATACCGGCTGCGATACCTGCCACTTTCAGCATTTCCCTTTGTTGAATGCCTTCGGCAGGGCGTTCAAGGCCAGCGGTTTTACCATGACGGCCCGCAAGACCATCGAGAGCGATCATATTTCCTTTCCCGAAAATTTAAATATGGCTTTGTTCACCAATATTCGCTATCAAGCCTCTAACGGCACGAAGCCTACGGATGGACGTACTTCCAACAATGGCGAGTGGATCATCCCGGGTGAGACATCCCTGTTTCTAGGCGGGCGGGTCAACGCCAATATGGGTGCCTTGGTCGAGGGTGATGTCGGTGGTGCGGGGACCTCTTCCAGCAGTCCTTTCCTGGCGAGTATCAAGCTGCCCTTCATGTACGACGTCGGTAAAGGCATCAACCTCGGTGTGGTGCCGTTCAGCGCCGGCCTGGGACCCTGCGTATGCCTTCGAGATGATGAATACCGGTGCGGTGGGTAACCACCTTATCAACCTGGTTCTACCCACAGCGGTGTCGGCGCAGCAGTATATCCAGGTCGGACCTGCGACCAACGGTTATGGCGGTGACTCTGAGGGCGTGGGCTTGGTGGCGGTGAGCAGTGACTTCTTCGTTACCTTGGCCAAATGGTCGCCGAATCACTTGCCCATTGATACCCAGGGTTCCAGTGCCTCGCCTACCTCCGATTATGCCCGCGTTGCGTATATGCCCCAGTTCAGAGGCTGGGATATGGGCTTCGGTCTGCAGTATTTCGGCGGCCGTTCCTCGATGGTCGATTGTACTGCTACACCCATGTTGACGCCGATGCGCACCGAATCCTATGCGGTGGACGCCCAGGCGCAGGGCAGCTGTGTGGGATATGCCCTTGGGTATCTATCTGAGCTACGCCAGCGCCCCGGGTACCAAAGCGGGGCAGGCGACAAACCTCTACAATCAAAACCCCAATAGTGCGCATGCCGTCTCGATCGCCATGGAGCTGGGGGCTTTCAGCAACGGTCGCGGCACCGTGCAGTTGGCCTATCGTACAGCCGACGATGGGGCCGATGCCTACAATAAGGATGATGCCGTAACGGCCGGGGTCACCTATCTCCTTACGTATAATGTTCAATTGGCGCTGCTCGAAACCTTGTACAGGGGAGGTGCCCATTCATCGACGATCCCAGGGTAATCTGAGATGCCAGCGGTACCGGCGATCAGCTCACCTCGGTCAATCTGGCCGTGGGCTTCTAGTCAGCTCATTCGTCAATTCTTACCTTCTCAACTCAACAATCGCAGTCTTGTTTTAGCAAGGCTGCGATTGCTGACGTCTTGACATGCCCCGGTAGTATTCAAGTATTGTTGACCACCCTTGATTAGAGCGTGCGGCGCATGTGCCGTATATCTATTGGCGCTATGAAAATCGCGACCTGGAATGTCAATTCGCTGAATGTGCGCTTACCGCAGGTGCTGGCATGGTTGGCGGAAGTGCAGCCGGATGTGTTGGCCCTGCAGGAGACCAAGCTGATCGACGAGAAATTTCCCGTGGCCGAGATCGCGGCGGCGGGTTATCAGGCGGTGTTTTCCGGTCAGAAAACCTATAATGGCGTGGCGATCCTGAGTAAGCAGCCTCCGGCCGAGGTGGTCAAGGATATCCCCGGTCTCGACGATGTGCAGCGCCGGGTGGTGGCGGGGCTGTATGGTGATGTGCGTGTGCTCAATCTCTATATCCCCAATGGCGAGAGCGTGGAGTCCGATAAATATCAATATAAACTCGGCTGGCTGGAAAAGCTTATCGCCTTTGTCGCTGCAGAGATCAAGCGCTATCCGAAGTTGGTGGTGGTGGGTGATTTCAATATCGCCCCCGAGGAGCGGGACGTGCATGAGCCGCAACTGTGGGCGGGCAAGGTATTATTCAGTGCTCCGGAACGCGAGGCCTTTCAGCGCCTCCTGGCGACGGGGATGTGCGATACTTTTCGTCTCTTCGAGCAGGCGGAGCGGCAATTCAGTTGGTGGGATTACCGGATGAACGCCTTCCGGCGCAA
Source organism: uncultured Gammaproteobacteria bacterium (assembly GCA_963810615.1). Classification (GTDB taxonomy): domain Bacteria; phylum Pseudomonadota; class Gammaproteobacteria; order DRLM01; family DRLM01; genus JARRQJ01. The sequence continues at coordinate 331,295 of CAWEOA010000008.1, forward strand.
CATGGGTTTGCGTATAGATCATATTCTGGCAAGCACATCGTTGTGCGAGCAATGCCGTTCCTGCGGCATCGATAAGGCGCCGCGCAAGAACGAGCGGCCGTCGGATCATGCCCCAGTGATAGCGGAGTTCGAATAGGAGGAGACCGGCATGAAGCTGTACGGATCATTGACTTCACCCTACGTGCGCAAGGTGAGAGTGTTTCTCAAGGAAAAGGGCCTCGAGCACGAATTCATCATCGAAGGCCCGGGGGATGCCGCCGGCAATGTGGCGCGTTTGAATCCCTTTGGTAAGGTGCCGGTATTGGTGCGTGATGACGGCGAGGTATTGTTCGAGTCGCCGCAGATCATCGACTATCTGGATGGTTTGCCCGGCCCGGCCTTGATTCCGTCGGCCGGGGAGGTGCGGTGGCGGATTCAGCGCTGGCATGCGCTGGGGCAGGGTATAGCGGATGCGGTGGTCGCCCGGCTCATGGAGGCCCGCCGTCGTCCCGAGCAGCAGGATCCCGCTCTCATTCATAAACAGGAAGCCAAGGTGGCGGCGGCCCTGGCGTTCGCCGAGGGTCAGATACAGGGCGGCGAGTTTCTGACAGGCAGTCAGTTGACGCTTGCAGATATCGCCATGGGGGTGGCGCTGGCTTATATGGACCTGCGTTATGACCACGCCTGGCAGTCCTCTCACCCCCGCTTGGCGGCGTGGTTCGCCGTATTCGCGCGACGGCCGGCATTCGTCGAGACCCTGCCATCATGATCTATACCGACCTTCGCGACTTTCTCGCCAAACTGGAGCGGGAAGATGAACTGAAGCGCATCGAAGTGGAGGTCAACCCCCGTCTGGAAATGACCGAAATCTGCGATCGCACCCTGCGGATCGGCGGGCCGGCGCTGTTGTTCGAGCGGCCGACCGGACACTCCGTTCCGGTGCTGGGCAACCTGTTCGGCACACCGCGTCGCGTGGCCATGGGTATGGGGCAGGATTCGGTAGCGGCCTTGCGCGAGGTGGGTAAGTTGCTCGCCTATCTGAAAGAGCCTGAGCCGCCCAAGGGTTTCAAGGATGCCTGGGAAAAGTTTCCGGTATTAAAGCAAGTGCTCAATATGGCGCCCAAGGTCGTCAGCAGGGCGCCCTGCCAGGAGCACGTAATCGCTGGAGATGATGTCGATCTTGGTACGCTGCCTATCCAGACCTGCTGGCCCGAAGACGCCGCGCCCCTTATTACCTGGGCCTTGGTGGTGACCAAAGGGCCGCACAAAGAACGGCAGAATATGGGGATCTATCGCCAGCAGGTGATCGGCCGCAACAAGGTGATCATGCGCTGGCTGGCCCATCGCGGCGGGGCGCTGGATTATCGGGAGTGGTGCGCGGCGTATCCCGACCGGCCCTTTCCGGTGGCGGTGGCCTTGGGTGCCGACCCGGCCACCATCCTGGCGGCGGTGACGCCGGTGCCGGACACCCTGTCCGAATACGCTTTCGCCGGTCTGTTGCGCGGCTCGAAGACCGAACTGGTGACGTGCAAGAGCCACGATCTGCAAGTGCCGGCCTCCGCCGAGATTGTCTTGGAGGGTTTTATCTACCCCGGCGAGGTCGCTCCGGAAGGCCCCTTCGGCGATCACACTGGCTATTACAACGAAGTGGAAAGCTTTCCCGTCTTTACCATCGAGCGTATTACTCACCGCGATAAGCCCATCTATCACAGTACCTACACCGGCCGCCCCCCCGACGAGCCGGCGGTGCTGGGGGTGGCGCTCAACGAGGTATTCGTTCCCATCCTCCAAAAGCAATTCCCGGAGATTACCGACTTCTATCTGCCGCCGGAGGGTTGTTCCTATCGCCTGGCGGTGGTGAGCATGAAAAAGCAGTATCCGGGGCATGCCAAACGGGTGATGTTCGGGGTGTGGAGCTTTCTGCGCCAATTCATGTACACCAAGTTCGTGATCGTGACCGACGATGACATCGATGTGCGGGAGTGGAAAGATGTGATCTGGGCCATGACCACCCGCATGGATCCCGGCCGGGATACGGTGATCATCGACAATACCCCTATCGATTATTTAGACTTCGCCTCGCCGGTGGCGGGCTTGGGTTCCAAGATCGGTTTTGACGCCACCAATAAATGGCCGGGCGAGAGCCAGCGGGAGTGGGGGCGACCGATTCGCATGGATGGCGAAGTCAAGCGGCGGGTGGACGAGATCTGGGATGCCTTGGAAATCGTGTCCGCCTCTACCTGAGCGCGGTCATTATTAGGTAAGATAGCGGGGGAGGATTTCATGCGTTCCATCATGCTGCTCAATACCAAAGGTGGTTGCGGTAAGACCACCATGGCCACCAATCTGGCCAGCTATCATGTCAGGCAAGGCTATGGCGTGATGCTGGCAGACTTCGATCCCCAGGGCAGTAGCTCGGAGTGGCTGGCGGCGCGTCCCGCCGAGCGACCGGGCATTCACGGGGTGAAGGCCTGGAAGGATCCGGTACGCGCTCCGGAGCGCCCCGATTATTTGATTATCGATGCGCCGGCGGGGGTACACGGCAGAGAGTTGACCCATCTGGTTCGCCATGCCCACCATATCCTGATCCCGGTATTACCCTCACCTATAGACATCCGCGCCGCCGCGCATTTCATCAGCGAACTGCTGTTGACCTGCAAGGCGATGAACAGCAACGCCACGGTAGCGGTCGTCGCCAACCGTGCCCGCGAACAAACCATCATCTATAGGGATCTGACCCGTTTTCTCGGCAGCCTCGAAATCCCCTTCATCGCCACCCTGCGCGAAACCCAAAACTACATTCGCGCCGCCAAGCAGGGTTTGGGCATATTCGAATTGCCGTTCGCGCAAGTCGCCGACGACCTGGTGGAATGGCAGCCGATCTTGGCTTGGCTGCGGGAGCAAAGCGCTGTGTCCATCCCCGAGATGGAAGCGGTGGGCTAAGCTGGAAGACGAGGCGGGGGGGTGAGGGGCTAGCGCTTATGACCCGGCGATCGAATGGTGATGGTTCCTGCAGAGAGGGAGCGCCGTGACGTAATGGCTCGCTGCCTCAGAAGTACTGCGCGGTCAAACCTATGTAATGGATTGCAATGCCCCGGCGGACTCGCAGTCATGCGCGCACTCATCTCTAAAGTAGTTCGCGACGTACTTGAGTGGGCCTTTGAACAGGCCGTTGCTCGCGGCTAGTGCGCCGATGCGCCAAGAGTTGGTCGTTGACATGGCGCAGCAACCGCTGTCATGACACGTAACTGGGTGATGAATGGGGATGCCACGGAATTTATAACTAAATAAATTCAAGCCAATGGTCTGGCAGTTACAAGCATGCGGTATATTGGTTGAGGCAAGGACTCTTATGCGAATGGCCGCGGCATATATGCCAAGTTAAAACTGTAGTTGTCCGGTCAGGAATTGATTGGATGACAACTTAGTATGTTTCGAGGAGAAATCATGTCATATACGCCGGAACTGATCGAGGAAATCAATCTGCTTGCTCTCTACAATATAGCGAGCACCCAAGAGGGGATTAAAGTGCACAAGGCGGCAGGGGCCGCTGCCGTCGCGGCGGCGCAGCGCCTGTACGACAAGGGCTTGACCACCCAAGCCGACGGCGGTTATCTGACCAATCTGGGCATAGAAGCCACAGAACATGCGCAGTCACTGCTTACGATTTTATCCTCTGTATAATGCATCGCTGGCTTAGGCTATGCCAATAATGTGACTATGGTTTGATCCATAGGCCAAACTGTCGTCTATGTGCGACATTAGACGATTTTTTGACGGCGTTCTCTTTTTCCCCTCTTCTTATCCGCTATAAATTCGCAACGTTCAGACCCCTGATGATTGAGAGGAGGGAACGTATCACTGAACCTTAACCGAGCCAGAGTTTCGTTAATCTATAATTAAGGTGGGGATGTTCTAATGCGTACGAAATATTTTTTGTCTGATCTTGTAAGCACCGAACGCTTAACTGACTAGGGGGGGTAATACTCTCTCTAATTAATTTGTTGCTTGATTAATATCAACAGTGAGGAGTTATACCATGAAATGGAACCACGGAAAATTTTTGATTGCAGCAGCCATCCCCGCGATTGTTGCGATGGTACCCGGCGTAACGTTTGCCGCCAATTGCACTAACGGTGTGCCGAACGGCGCGGCCACCTGGGATCCGACTGCCTATGTGTCCAGGTATGCCACGATCGGCGACGGGACGACCATCGCGGCCGGTGCAAGGGTCGGGGCCTACGCACGTATCGGTACCTGCGGCACTATCGGTGTGAATTCGATTGTCGGCGGCAAAGCCAGGCTAGGCAATGACGTCAGTGTTCTAAACGCAGCGCGGATCAGTGCCAGCGCCAGGATTGGCGATCGTACGGTAATCGACGCGTCGAATGTCGGCGGTAACTCAGTCATTGGCGCTGACGTCAACATCAACGGTAATTCCGTACTGGGTACGAGCAGCCGTGTCGGTGACAATAGCGCGATTGCTGGCTCACGTTTCGGCAGCTATGCCCACCTCGGTATCAGTGGTACAGTCACGGGAGGCTACGTCGGCTACTCGGCCGACTTGGGTGATAACGTGACGGTGGATACCAACAGCCGGGTCAATAGAAACGACCGGGTCGATTCCGGTGTTCACATCTTTAACGATGTCTACATCGGCTCTTACGTCCATGTGTGTCAGGATGTGGTCGCCGGCATGAGGCTGCCCTCATCCAAGCCCTACGGTTGCAATTAAAGCGTATCAGCGCCGCGACTCGTCAAGGGTCGTGGCGCGATTGAGCGGTAATTTTTCAGATTGGCCCCTTATTTCAGGGGCCAATTTTTTTGTGGCTCGTCACGAAAGGATGATGCCGAATCTTATATGGCGATCAGCCGTGGTGTGTGGCACTGGATGGTTGCCGGCTGGGCTTAGGGAGAAAAGGCCTGTAAGAGCTGGCCGGCCTTTTGCGCTACCCGGCTGTCCGGGTCGTGGCTGGCCTGTTGCAGGGTGGGAACTGCCTGTTCATCAAAACGATCTGCAAGTATGCCCAGGGCATGTATGCGAATGTCCGGGTCTTGATCATTGAGAACGATCTTGCTTAATGTCTGCATAGGGATATCTCCGTCCCACAGGTCCAACGAGCTTAATGCCGCCTCGCGGACGGTGGGGTCGGTGTCGGTCAGCGCCTTCTCAATGTAAGTTCCGGCGTCGGGATGTGCCGGATCTTTGTTGAAGGGATTACTGAATAGCATGAGGTTTTGAATGGCCTTCGCCCGGACCTCGGGATAAGAGCTATTCAGATCCTCGCGGTATTTTTGGACGTCTTCTGCGGTTTTTATCGAGCTATCCCCCATAATCGCCGGCGGCTGCTCGTTCGATGTCGGCATTGCTGACTTGGTGGGGCCGATATGTGGCGCCACCAGGAAATCCGCAAGCGAGGGTATCTGGCCGTAACTCAAGACGATGTTCTTGAACTTTAGGGAGCGCCAAATGCCTGCTTCATCCGGGTTGGAGTGATATTCCTCGGTGTAGCCGCCCGTATTATTTTGCGCAAGGTCTGTTTGGTGATTGCCTGTGACGCGGAAGGTATTCGAAGCATTTAATGCGGTGCCGCCTACGACGAAGCTGTAGGTCTCATCCGGTTTGAAACCGTTGGCCTTGAGTACATCCGCCGTGTCGATAATCCCTGCGAGAAATCTGCCTTTTTCAGAGCCGGTCGCGCCGTCGTTGGGCCAGGATGACGGGCCGGGTATCTCGATATTTTTGTCGCCTACTCTGATCGCGAGGGGTAGGTCCTTGTCGTTATTTAGCATGATGACGGCAACACTGGCGAGATGATCGCTGGCAGGCGCCGCTTGACCGGGAACGGCGGTGGTCTTCCCGCGGTTGTCGATGGTGCTCCGGCTTAGAGCGGCGATATTGTCTTGCGGTGGCGATTTCTTCAAAAACAGCATCGACGACGTAATCACCAATGCAATGGCCATGCAGGCGATGGCGGCTCGTTTGAGCTTGACGACTAGGCTCGGCGAAATCATTTCATCCTCAATGTGTGTTTGGCTGAGAGCCCTTTGCCGAGGGCGGATAATTCAGGCCTTGTAGCCTCATGTCTTAGCGGAAGGCTTAGTAGGCGATATTAGAGCTGATTAAGATTTTCCATGCTGCAATAAAATAAGATATCTATAAATATCTTTTGTTCCCGTCAAGGCTCAGCGCAGCTCGCCAAACCTTCATTGAGTGTAGGATAGCGCAAGTTTACACCCAGATCGTTCAGCATCCTGTGGTTGTCCATGCGGCGCGACTCCGCCAAATAAGACATCATCCCCGGACTCAATAGAGTCTGCGCTTGATCGAAGCTGATCTGCGGCGGATGGGGCAGTCCGTTAAGATCCGCTACCTTGTTGAAGTAATCGGTCATGGTGCTGGGATGGCCGTCGCTGACGTTGTAGATGCCGTGACCGTGCATCGCGGCGGCCACGCACACCGCCGCGAGGTCATCGGCGTGAATGCGGTTGGTGTAGCCGCAATCCCGTTCGCGCAATACCGGAGTGCCCCGGCGCAGGCGTTCCACCGGTAGTCGTCCGGGACCATAGATACCCCCGACGCGGAGTATGACCACCGGCGTCCTAAAGCGCTGTTCCCAGTCGCGCAGCAGCATTTCGGCGGCCAGGCGGCGGCGGGCGCGATCGGTGTTAGGCTTGACCGGACTGTCCTCCGTCACCCATGCCCCTTGGCAGTCGCCGTATACGCCGCTGGTGCTGATATATATGATCTTGCGAGGGGATGCCTGAGGCGAAATGGTGCTCAAAAAGGCGCGTAGGCGGGGATCGTCGACTCCGTGCGGCGGCGGGGGCGCAAAGTAAAATATCGGGCTGGCGGCGGTGGGCAGCGCCGGCAGTTTATCCGGCTGATCCAGATCGCCCACATACGCCGTCAGTTCCTGGGCGGAGAGCTGAGTTGTTGTAACGGCCTGACGAACCAGAGCATTGACTTGCCAGCCGCGCTGTCGGCACAGGGTGGCTACCCGCCGGCCTATATCGCCGTAACCAATGATCAGTACGGTTTCCAGGGTTTTGCTCCAGGCTGAAATCGGCCACAATGTGCGGCTTTGGCTTAAGTATTAAGGATTGGTTATGAATTGCAAAGTCCGCGTGATGCCCAGCGGCCATGAATTCACCGTGCAGGCGGGGGAAAGCGTGCTCGATGCCGCCCTGCGCCAAGGGGTGACTTTGCCTTATGGCTGCCGTAACGGGACCTGCGGTTCTTGCAAGGGTAAAGTACTGGCCGGGCAGGTGGAATACGGTGACTCCCCGCCGGCGGCCCTCAGCGAGGAGGACCGGGCGCAAGGCATGGCGCTGTTTTGCCAGGCGCAGCCCGTGGGTGACGTGACCATCGAAGCGCAGGCCACCCGGGTCGGCGACTTTCCGCTGAAAAAGCTGCCGGCGCGGGTGGCGAAGAAGGAGTTGCTCGCCCCCGACGTGGTGCGCCTGTATCTCAAACTGCCCGCCACAGTGCGGCTGCAATTCCTTGCCGGCCAGTATATCGACTTCCTGTTGCCGGACGGCCGCTATCGCAGTTTTTCTCTAGCCAACGCGCCGCATGACGATGAATTCATCGAGCTGCACGTGCGCCATGTGGATAAGGGCGAGTTCACCGAATATGTCTTCGACCACATGAAGGAAAAGACCATGGTGCGTATCGAAGGGCCGCGCGGCGATTTTTATTTGCGCGAGGATTCGCCGCGGCCGATGATCTTCGTCGCCGGCGGCACCGGCTTCGCCCCGATCAAGGGCATCATCGAACATGCCTTCGCCGCCGGGGTCGGCCGGCCCATGCATCTCTACTGGGGCGCGCGGGCCACGGTGGATTTATATCTGAAGGAGCTGCCGCAGAGCTGGGTGGAGGAGTACGCCAACTTTCGCTATACCGCGGTGTTGTCGGCGCCGGCGGCCAGCGATGACTGGCGCGGTCCCACCGGTTTCGTGCACGAAACGCTGGTGGTGGATTATCCCGATCTCAGCGGATATGACGTCTATGCCGCCGGTCCGCCCGCCATGGTGCGCGCCACGCGCGACGCCTGTATCGCCCACGGCCTGCCGGTCGAACAATTTTTTTCAGACCCTTTCGAGTTCGCTCCCGATGCGCTGGCAAAACAACAGCAGCAAGCCCAGACCTAGGCTTGTTGGCGAGTCATTCAGTGTGTCTGGGCTGGCAGTATGGCCATGTTCTGATTGGTCGTGACGGGTTTCGTCGTCAGGCCGTGGAGGCTGGGGAAGGATTTCCCCGGTACCGAGGCGAGTGCCCTGCGATAACACTCCAGCGCCGCTTCCGGTTGCTTGAGCCGCTCCAGTAAGGCGCCCAATTCACGGTAGGTCTCGGCCTGCGGTTCGATGGCGAGGCTGGCCTCCAGATAGCTGCGTCCCTTGCCCCACAGTTGATTGCGCACACTGAGCCGGCCCAGGGTGAGCAGCAGCACCGCGTTATCGGCGTGATGTTTCAGCCAGCGTTCGGCATAAACCAGCTGCGTGGGCAGATTTTCCGAGGGTATCAGGCCGTAGGCATACACCAGGGCATCGCTCCAGCGGCGATGTATGGCGTCGGCGAGCAGCAAGTCCAGTTGTCCGCCGGCATGAGGGTCGGCGGTACCGAGGGCGCGGGCGTAATCGAACAACACATCTTCGTTGCGGCGCACATGGCGCGGGGAGCGCTCCCACAATTGGCGTAAATAAGCGCCATCCCTGTTCGCGGCCGCTTGTGCGAACAGGGCGCGATAGGCCGTACGTTGCAGCTCTTCCGCTTTGCCCACGGTAATGACCTGGCGCCGTTCCAGTTCCGGGATGAGCTGCAGCAGGTCCTCCCAATCGTCCAGGGCGATCTGGGATTCCATGAGCTTCTTGAGGGTGGCGGCGTGTTTGGGTCGCGCCACATGCAAGCGGGTGAGTATGGCGCGCGCCTCATCCGCTTGTCGGTGTTGCAGATAATAGGTCGCCTGGGCCAGGCCCACAGCCACATCGGCGCCGGGTTCTTGATTGAGGGCGGCGCGCAGATAGCTGTCGCGGCGTACCATGGAGCCTTGTGCCTCGGCGGCCTGGGCCGCGGCGAGATAATGCAGTGCCGGGGTATCACTGTCGCGGACCCGCTTCAGCAGCCATTTTTCCGCCGACGCCCATTGACCGTCGTTGAGGGCGGTCATGCCGCGGACATAGGCGAGGCGCACCCTGGCCGTGCGCCGCTGGCGCCGCCAGCGGCGCAGGCGTTGCGGCAGGTAGACGATGCCGCTCCACAAGCGCAGGGAATAATAGAAAGCGATGAACAAAATGATGAGTCCCGCGACGAACAACACCAGGCTGGATTCTATCGTCCACTCGCCATAGGCGATGACGACGTGACCGCTGTCCTGTTGGGCGGACAGGACCAATGCCACCGTGGCGATCAATACCAGCAGCCCGACGATCAGCAACCTCATGGTTGCGTAGCTCCGGATGCGCGAGGGGCTGGGCGGGCCTTTTGTCCGTTCAGCCATGTCTGCAGGGCATTCAAGGACCCGGAGATGTCCGGCAGGTCGGGGGCGATGTCGGTTTGCTGCAGATGCGCCAGTTCCTGAAGTGCGCCGGCCGTGGCGGGGGCATCGTTATCGAAATACTGGGTGATCCATTCCTGCGCGGAACGCAGCGTTTGCTGATAGGTTTGGCCGTCGCGGCGCAGCAGGGCGATGCGGGCCGCTTCCAGATTCAGGCGCAGATTTTGGCGTAGGAAATAGCGTTCGTCAGGGCTGAGCAGCGGGCGGTCGGCTTTGCCGCGGTGCTGGATGCTCACCAAGGACCTGAGTTTTTCCCATAGATCGTGCAGGACGCCGCGCCAGCCCGATTGGGGGGCGGTCGCGGTGCTGCTTGGGGACCGTAACGCGGCGCTGGCGATGGGGAGGCGATCGATACCTTGAATAAGAGCATTCAGGCTCAAGGCCATACCGTCTATATCGGGTTGGGCGGTGCCGCGCAGTGCGGTGATCTCTTCGGCGAGCAGTCGCCGTACTTCCAGCAGCGCGGGATTTTTCAGGGCCTGCAGGTGGCGGTCGGCGGCTTGCAATGCCGCCAGGCTGGGGGCGACCTCTCTTTCCAGGTGCAGGCGGTCATTGGCGATCTGCAGCAGGGTGGCGACTTCCTCCACGTCCCATACCCGCGCGTCGCCGGTGAGTTCGCTGCGCAGGCTTGCCATGGAATCTTCCAGGTCCTGCTGCCGGCCCTGCAGGGTCTTGATATCTGCCGTCAACGCTGTATCGACGTGCTGCTCAAGTTTATTGGTGCGCTGCTGTAGGGCTTCCAATTGTTGATGGATCGTTTCCTGATCGGCGCTGAGCTGCCGAGTCATGGACTGGAGGGTGTGCCACAAGAAATAGCCGCCCGCGCCGATGGCCGCCAGCACCAGCAGCGCGAACAAGCTTCGCCATACCCTGCCGCCGCTGCTGTGCTTCTTGCGGGAAGGACGATCGTGCTTTTGAGCCTCGACAGGTTTGGCGCCGGCTGCGTCCGGCGCAGGCGCTTTGCCGGCGGGCTGCTTGGGAGGAGAAGTTTCGCTCATGCTCTATCCTTGATGTCTCATGTTTTCGCATATGCCGTACAGGCGGCCACCATGGCCTCGTCCGAGGCCAGACTGGCCGTCAGCGCGGGGTGCTTGAATCCCAGTTGCGCGGCCAGCTGGGCGACGCGGGGGCTGATCGCCGCCAGCTGTGTAGTCAATAACCATTCCCGGCGCTGCTCCATGTCGGCCATCTCCACCAGATTTTGCAATCCATCCTGACTGGTTACCATGACGATATCAATCTTTGCGCCTTGCGGGACAATATCGGCAAGCCGGATGTCAGGTTTGATGCGGCGGTAGACTTCGGCATAGCTGACCTGGGCACCGCGCCGCTGCAGGGTTTCCGCCAGCAGCTCCCGGCCGCCGACGCCACGAAAGATCGCGATGTGCTTGCCCGTGAGGGATTGCAGCTCCGCCGTGGCGAGCAATGCCTCGCTGTTGTACGGTGGCGCCGCCTGTATATCGATACGGCCGCAATGGCGCACTAAAGCCTCGGCGGTGCGTTGTCCTACCGCCGCCAGTCGCAGCTGCGCGGGGATCTCGCTGTGGCGGCGGATCAGCGCTATGGCTCTTTCCACCGCATTGGTGCTGACAAAGATGGCGATGTCGAATTCGTCGAGGCCTTGCACGATCGCCAGCGCCGGTTCCAAGTCAGCCGGATCTTCCACCGCCAAGGCCGGCAGCAGGATCGGGATACCGCCCGCCGCGCTGATCAGTTCGCACAGATGCGCGGCCTGGTGGGCGGGGCGCGTCACCATGATATGCAGTCCCTGCAGTGCTTGTGATCCAGCCATGTCAAGCCGCGGCCGTCGCCGCGCATCTCCTTTCCCCATATCGCGTCCCGGGCGGTCGCAACTGCTTAGCTGTCCGCCGCCGCATACACCGCCTTGAGGATGGTGCCGGCACCCCGCGCCAATAAATCGTCCGCCAGGGTGATGCCCAGAGCAGCCGCCTCGCCGGGTGTGCCGCGAATCTCGCCGCGCACCACTTGGCTGCCGTCCGGATAGCCTACCAAGCCGCGCAGCAACAAGGTATCAGCTTCCAGGATCGCGTGGCCGGCGATGGGAACCTGGCAACCGCCTTCCAGACGGTGGTTCATGGCGCGTTCGGCGCTGACCCGTATCTGGGTGGGCGAATGATTCAGGGTGGCGATCAGTCGATTGACCTCCAGGTCGTCGCTGCGGCACTCGATGCCCACCGCCCCCTGGCCGATGGCCGGCAGGCTTATGGTGGTATCCAGATAAGCGGTGATGCGTTCGCCGAAACCGAGGCGCAACAGACCGGCGGCGGCGAGGATGATGGCGTCGAAATCACCGCCATCCAGCTTGGCCAGACGCGTGTTGACGTTGCCGCGCAGGGTCAGGATCTGTAGATCGGGGCGCAGTACTTTGAGCTGGCACTGGCGGCGCAGGCTGGAGGTGCCTACCCGCGCGCCCTGAGGAAGGGCGGCTAGAGTGGCATAGTGCTGCGAGACGAAGGCGTCACGCGGGTCTTCCCGCTCGCAGATTACCGGCAGGTGCAGGCCAGCGGGTAACTCTACCGGCACATCTTTCATCGAATGCACCGCCAGATCGGCGCGGCCGCCCAGCAATCCGTCTTCCAGTTCCTTGACGAACAGGCCCTTGCCACCCACCTTGGCCAGCGGGCTGTCGAGCACCTTGTCACCCTGGGTGGTCATGCGTACCAGCTCCACCTCCAGGCCCGGGTGGGCGGCGATGAGGCGGTCGCGGACAAATTCCGCCTGCCACAGGGCCAGCGGACTCTTGCGGGTGGCGATGCGTAATGTTTTTTTGCTCATGGAACGGCTCGGTATTCAGTATGGCCGCTAATCGTACGGCGTGTTGCGCTCCAGGGCAAACCCTGGGGCGGCCGGGTCGGGAAACTTGGTATACTGCCGGGCTCGAGTCAAGGATTTGCAGGATGGCACAGGACAATACCCATAAACCCTGGGCGGGGCGCTTCACCGAGGCGACCGACCGTTTCGTGGAAGAATTCACCGCCTCGGTCAACTTCGACAAGCGTTTGTACCGCCATGACATCGCCGGCTCCCTGGCCCATGCTCGCATGCTGCAGCAGGTCGGGGTGTTGAGTGCGGCGGAGTGCGAAACCATCGTCAAGGGCTTGCAGGATATTCAGGCCGAGATCGAACGCGACGACTTCGCTTGGTCCCTGTCCCTGGAAGACGTGCACATGAATATCGAGGCGCGCCTGACGGAGCGCATCGGTATCGCGGGCAAGAAGCTCCATACCGGGCGGTCGCGCAACGATCAGGTGGCCACCGACATCCGCCTGTACTTGCGCGACGAGATCGATGCGTTGGACCGAGAGCTGCGGCGTCTCCAACTCGCCTTGCTGGAGGTGGCGGAGCGGGAGGCGGATACTATCCTCCCCGGCTTTACCCATCTGCAGGTGGCGCAGCCGGTGACCTTCGGTCACCACCTGCTGGCCTGGTTCGAGATGCTGGTGCGGGACCGGGAGCGTCTGCGGGATTGTCGCAGGCGGGTCAATGTTATGCCCCTGGGGGCGGCTGCCCTGGCGGGGACCAGCTATCCCATCGATCGTGCCTATACCGCCAAGCTGCTGGGCTTTGATGCCGTGGCCGAGAATTCCCTGGATGCGGTCAGTGATCGCGACTTCGCCATTGAGTTCACCGCCGCCGCCGCCCTGGTGATGACGCATCTGTCTCGCTTCTCCGAGGAACTGATCCTGTGGGCCTCCGCCCAGTTCGATTTCGTCAACCTCCCGGATCGTTTCTGCACCGGCTCATCCATCATGCCGCAGAAGAAGAATCCCGATGTGCCGGAGCTGGTGCGCGGCAAGAGTGGACGGGTCAACGGCGATCTGGTGGCCCTGCTCACCCTGATGAAGGGTCAGCCGCTGGCCTATAACAAAGACAATCAGGAGGATAAGGAGCCGTTGTTCGACAGCATCGATACGGTCAAGGCCTGCGTGCGCGCTTACGCCGATATGGTTCCGGCCATCGAGACCAAACGGGACAATATGTACCGCGCGGCATTGAGCGGCTATGCCACGGCCACCGATCTTGCCGATTACCTGGTAGGTAAGGGCGTGCCCTTCCGAGATGCCCATGAGGTGGTGGGGAAAGCAGTGCGCTACGGTATCGAGCGCAATCAGGATCTGGCCGCCATGGAGCTGGCGGATTTACAGCAGTTCTCCTCCGTGATCGGTGAAGACGTTTTCAAGGTCTTGAGTCTGGAGGGTTCGGTGGCTTTGCGCGATCACTTGGGCGGTACCGCGCCGCGGCAGGTGCGGGCTGCCATAGAGCGTGCTCGGGCGCGAATCTAACGGCTCGTTCCTCTAACTATTCTCTTGTTCGAGCATCTCCCGGGCGCGTCGTAACAGCTTAGCGCGGTCATCACCCAGCATCCAGCCCGCTACCCCGAATTGGGCGACCAGGGTGATGGGGAGGCCGGTCCTGGAGCAGGGGGTAAGCTCGGCGAGACGGTGACGCAGTTTTTCCAGGAGCTGGGTCGCGGCATCGAAGTTGGTTTCGGGCAATACCAGTAGGAACTCGTCTCTATCGAAACGGCCGATGAGATCCGCCCAGCGCATCTGATCTTTCAACATTTGCGTGACGGCGGTGAGCGCGATGTCGCCGTTGCCCATGCCGAATTCCGTTTCGATGTCCTGCAGATTATCGATGCGCAGCCGTATCACCGACAGTGGATTATGGTAGCGTCGGCTGCGGGAAACCAGGGGTTCCAGTCCCTGCAACAATGCCTGGCGATTGGGCAGGCCGGTGATCGAATCGCGGGTAATATGCTGGGCCAACTCCTCGCTGAGGCGCGCCCGGTCCTCGCGAATTTTCTGCAGATCGCTGATGTCCGCGTAGTAGTGAAGGGCGCCGCCCGCGACATTTAACTTGGTGCGCCAAGCCTGTAACCATCGGTCGGGTCGATTAGCGGTGGCCTCGAGAAGCAGGGTCGGTTCAGGACTGAAAAGTAGACCGCGCCAGTCGGGGTCGACACTGGCTTCGTCTTTGCCTATCAGTTGCTCTCGCGTGATCCCCAAGAGCGTTTCCAGGGCCTGGTTAAGCCAGGTGATGTGTCCCGTCTTATCCAGAATCAAGACCCCGATCGGGGCATTGGATAGTGCCTCGGTGGCGATCCCTGAGCTGAGTGGTTGATCCATGACGCTTCTCTCTGTGACTGATAGGTGGATATAACAAATGGAACGGCATTTAGGCAAGCGAGCTTTAAATGGAGTGAGGCCGGCGGCCGGGCCCGCTAATGACCGGTGGCGCCGGGGACGGATGCTCCAGATTTGAGTCCGTCGGCCGATAACAGGGCTGGGTGATATCTGATGCAACCAGCACAACTAAAAGAGGGATTGGTCACAGTCTCGGCCATTAAGCAGCGATTTTTGCTGCTCAATCGGGAGAGGCTACGCCGCGCCCAGGATTCCATGCGCGAGCGGCAGCGGGACATCCTTGATTTGCTGCCTTTGCTGTTTCACGTCAATCACCCCATTCTCCCGGGTTATGTGAGCAATGAATGCCCGGTAGGCGTATCCGACTATCGGCCCTCCAAACGCGCTCTGCATGCGGTCAAAAAGATCGCGATCAGTTTTGATTATCGGCGCAAGGCTTTACCGCGTTACGACGTATATTCGCTGTTCATGATGGGCAGCAGCGGCACCATCGCCTATTCTCAAGCCAGTGATTTCGATATCTGGATCTGTCATCGGCCCGACATGACTGCGGAACAAGTGGCCGCCCTGCAACAGAAGGCGACCTTGATCGAGCAGTGGGCGGACACCCTCGACCTGGAAGTTCATTTTTTTCTGATTAATCCCCGGCATTTTAAGGAGGGTCAACATGCCGACCTTTCCAAAGAAAGCAGCGGTACCGCCCAGCACTATTTATTGTTGGAAGAGTTTTACCGCACCGGGCTGCTGTTGGCGGGGCGCTATCCATTGTGGTGGTTGGTGCCGCCCGAACGGGAAGCGGATTATGAAGCGTATATGAAGTCCTTGGTTGAAAAGCGGCATATCAATGAAAATGAATTTGTCGACTTCGGGAATATTGCCCAGGTTCCGGCCGAGGAATTTTTCGGTGCCGCATTATGGCAATTGTTCAAGGGTATCGACTCTCCCTATAAGTCGGTGCTGAAGCTGTTACTGATGGAGATTTACGCCAGTCAGTACCCCAATATCAATCTCCTCTGTCAGCGCTTTAAGCAGGAGATATATAGCGGAGAGACCTCTCTCGATCGTCTTGACCCCTATATCATGCTCTACCGCGCGATCGCGGAGTATCTGGAAAGCGCCTCTGAGTTCGATCGACTGGATTTCGCGCGACGTTGTTTTTATTTTAAGGTCAACGAACGTCTAAGTGCCAAGGTCGCGCCGCGCTATGTAACATGGCGTCGTGAGTTAGTGCAGTCGTTGGCTGAGGAATGGGGGTGGGGTGGCGTTTACCTCGAGATGTTGGATGGCCGTTCCAGCTGGAAGATCAATCGTGTGTTGCGCGAACGGAAAATTCTCGTCAATGAATTAACCCATTGCTATCGCATTCTGTCCAATTTTGCGCGTGAGCATGCGGGCTTGATGCTGATCAATCAGAAAGATATCACGGTGCTTGGCCGCAAGCTCTATGCCGCCTTCGAGCGCAAGGCCGGCAAGGTGGAGATTATCAATCGCGGCATATCGGATAATCTTTGGGAAGGCCAGGTATCCCTGCATCAGTTCTTCTCTCCGGAGGGGCAGGAGGTGTGGGCATTGTTCCGAGGTGCCGTTGCCGCCGCTGACATCGCCATAAACATGCCGCTCAAACGCGGCCGCACCATGAGCGAATTGCTGGTCTGGAGCTATTGCAACGGCTTGCTCGATGATCGCTCGTCGATTGTTCTGCAAACGCAAAGTAGCCATCTTACCCTGCGTGAATTGAGTAGCATGATTCAGGTTTTACAGCGTGCATTTCCGATCAAGAACGTCATGGAGACTGATATCAATGATCTGGCTTATCCGGCACGCATAGTTACGGCGGCGGTTTTTATTAATGTCGGCATCGATCCGCTGCATCAGCATACCCGCGAGGGCAGGCATCTTACGACCGCGCGCACCGATGCGCTCAACTTCAGCGGCCTGGCCGAAAATTTGGCCTTGACCTTTGATCAGACGATATTGACCAGCTGGAAAGAAGTGTTGACCTTTCGTTACATGGGGGTGGACGGCTTGTTGAGCTGCATCAGCGAGTATCTGCAGTGGGCGCCTCCCGGTGGCGGTGTCTCGCCTTCCATGCCCGCGGTATTGTGTTTCTCGTCGAATAGAGGTGCGGCGATCAGCAAGCGTATCAGGGAATTGTTCGGCGACATATTGGCCTGCTATTACGGTGACGGCGAAGTTCATGCATCGCGTTATATCCTGGCGGTCGAGCAGGCTTTTTACGCGCTTTTTTTAGAGAACTCCATCTTGCGTTACAGCAAATTGGGTGGTCATGACGAGCTGATGCGCTATCTCTCCGAAAGCCAGGCCGTATTCAGTCCCGTTGTAATCGATCGTTATGCATTTGACGACGCCTTCTTGCCCTTAATCTTCAAGCTTAACCGTCCCGGCGTGATTCAGATTGTGTACCGGGTGGATGGCAAATTGGCGGATGTTTATGTGGTGGATGAACGCGGCTCGCTGTTTAATCAGCGTATGGTATTTTTTGATCGTAGTGCCTTGGTCGAGCATTTAAAGATGTTTTTTGGGGCGGTCATTACGCGGCAACAGAATGATATATCGATTGGTGACAGCGATATGCCCTCGCCTGAAGTCGAATTCTACGAGGCGGTGAAGGACCATGGCGGCGGCCGCCGGCTGGCGCGCGCAGCTGTCGAAATGGACAAGCCCAAGGCGCACTATTTCAATGTGCAGGTAATCAGCGATGCCAGTGAGGATGATCCATCACGCTTCACTATCTATTGCAATGATGTAGAGTTTCCGGGTCTTCAGTACGGCGAAAAGCTGTTTGACGCCGTCGCGGCCTTTATGTTGAAGCAACGAGAAAACAGATCGCGTTACCCAATTTACATTACCGATATCGATTTGCCCCGCGCCGTGTTTGGCGTTGAGGCCGGCGGCCGCATCCAAACCATCCATTTCTTAAATTACAAAAAGCAGATCGAAGAACAGCTCACTCAGGCGGTTGATAGAGTCAGTGCCTTGAATAAATAAGTAGAGGGACGCTTAAACCGTCAAAACCCGCGATAGCCAGGCGGCTATATCCGCCAATTCATCGTCGCATATGCTGTGTGGCATTCGGTAGCTATGCCATTCCAGTGTGTAACCTAATTCTTGCAAATGCTGTTTTGACGCGGAGGCGTGTGCCAAGGGGACGACGGTGTCCTCGTCGCCATGTGCCATGAAAATAGGGATGTCAATATTCGTGGGATCGCATTCCGCCGATAGTGTGGCGGCGAGCGGCAAGTAGGTGGACAGGGCGAGAATCCCGCCGAGACGCTGTGGATAGCGTAGTCCGGTATGCAGGGCGATGGCGCCCCCTTGAGAAAATCCCGCCAACACAATGTGTCGGGAGGCTATACCATTGTCAATCTCCCGCTGGATAAGGGTATGCAGTTGCCGGGCCGATGCGTGAATGCCGTCCGCGTCTTCGGCGTGGGAGAGGTCGAGTGCGGTGATGTCATACCAGGCGCGCATGCTATAGCCGCCGTTGATGGTAATGGCGCGATGGGGGGCGTGAGGAAATACAAAGCGCGTGGGTATGGTCAATTGCGATTGCAGGAGGGGGGCGATAGGTTCGAAGTCATGACCGTCGGCTCCGAGGCCGTGCAGCCAAATTACCGCCGCTTGCGCGGGCGTACTGGGATTGAGTTCGACGCATGACAGCGTGGGCGCCGTAGTGTCGGTGACCATTGGTTTGGGTTTGAACCTTTCGTGGTTTATACTCGGCAGTGCGAAGCCGGTTGCGGATTATTGTAACGCGATTGAATAGAGAGGGGCTATCGGTGCAAAGAGTGCGGTTCCTGTGCTGGGCGCTGGGTCTTATGCTTGTCGTGCTCACTCTAACGGGTTGCGGCCAGAAGGGGCCGCTATATCTGCCGGATAGGTCGGCGCGGCAGGCGGGACCTTAAACTTCCGGTCTGTTGCGCAGCGGGCTTTTTTGCGGTATCTACGTCATAAGGTGCCGGCGCTTACTCAAGCCGGTGTTTCCCAAAGTGTAAAGGGCGATTGCCCCTGTTCAGTTTGCAGTTTCTTATCGTGAGTCGTCAGTCGGGTTCATCGGCGCGTTGCTATTGCTGGGCATATTTAGTCAAGAACCGATCCAGCTGATTGGCGAAGGCTAGACGGTCGCTGTGGTTGAGCGCGGGCGGTCCGCCGCTGACCATGCCGCTGCCGCGTAACTCATCGAGCAGGTTGCGTACCGCCAGCCGCTCGCGAATATTATCCGTGCTGTAAAATTCGCCGCGCGGGTTCAGGGCATGCCCGCCCTTGGCGATGGCCTCGGCGGCAAGGGGGATGTCGGCGGTGATGACCAGGTCGCCGGGCTGCAATTCCCGGCAGATATAATTGTCGGCCACATCGAAGCCGCCCGCTACCTGGATGGTCTTGATATGAGAAGAAGAGGGTATGCGCAAGGGTTTGTTGGCGACGAGTATGACGTTGGTGCATGTCCGCTCGGCGGCCCGAAACAGAATGGTCTGGATGGCCTTGGGGCAGGCGTCGGCGTCAATCCAGATTTGCATCGATGTTATTCACGCTATATTGAGGTTAGAGGCGGTGATCGCGTCATTCAGCCGTTGATCTTACCTTCGGCGCCGCTGATGAGTCGCTGAATATTGCTGCGATGGCGCCAGAGCAACATGGTGCTGATGACGCAAACCATTACCAGCAAGGGGGCGGAGTTCAGTAATAACCAAGTGTAAAGCGGTGCCGCGATGGCGGCAGTCAGGGCGGACAGCGAAGAAATGCGAAACACCCTGGCCATGAATAACCAGGTGGCCAAGACGGCCGCTGCCAGCGGCCAGGACAGCCCCAGTAATATACCCAGCGAGGTCGCCACCCCTTTTCCGCCGTGAAATCCGAAGTAGATCGGGTAGAGATGGCCAAGGAATGCGGCGAGCCCCACGGCGGCTAGGATATGATCTTCCACGTCGAAGGCGCGTGCCGCCAGGAGCGGGATTAAGCCCTTCAGCATATCCCCCAGCAGCACCAGGGCCGCGGTCTTTTTACCGGCGATGCGCAGGACGTTGGTGGCGCCGGGGTTGCGGGAACCCTGGGTGCGGGGGTCGGGCAGGCCCATCAGTTTGCAGGTAATGATGGCGGTGGACAATGAGCCGATCAGATAGGCGCCGACGGCCAGTAGTGTGGCGATGATCATAGAGTTATCGAGCTTGAATTAGAGTGAGCTATTCTTGACGCCATGGAGGAAGCGTATTATACGCTGCTTGACGGTCCGTGGTTCAACCCGATCGGCAGCGTTCCTATGGTTCTGGATTTATGTTTGTTAAGGTAAGCCATGGATATTATATATCTACACGATCTTCGGATCGATACCGTTATCGGGGTGTTCGACTGGGAACGGCGCATACGCCAGACGGTAATACTCGATTTGGAGATGGCCGCCGATATCCGTCGTGCGGCCGCCAGCGACGATCTCGCCGATACGCTGAATTACAAGGCGGTGGCCAAGCGCCTGATCGATTTTGTGGGGCACAGTGACTTTCAATTGGTGGAGACCCTCGCCGAGCGGGTGGCGGAACTGGTTCTGAAGGAATTCACCGTGCCGTGGCTGCGGTTGCGTGTCAACAAACAAGGTGCGGTACGCGGTGCGCGCGACGTGGGGGTGATTATCGAGCGCGGGGAGCGTGATTGAATGCCGCGCGTGTACGTAAGCGTCGGCAGCAATATCGAGCGTGAGCGTCATGTCCGTTCCGCTGTGAAGGCCTTGCGCGAACGCTTCGGAGAACTCGCCGTATCACGCGTATTTGAGAGCGAGGCGGTGGGTTTTTCGGGGGATGATTTTTTTAATCTGGTGGTCGGTTTTGATACCGACGTGTCGGTGTTCGACGTGGTTGCCGGATTGCGCGACATCGAGCTGGTGCATGCCCGCGATCGTCGCGCGCCGCGTTTCAGCTCCCGGACCTTGGATCTGGATCTACTGCTTTACGGCGATTTGGTGATGGACGAGCGGGGCATCAGGTTGCCGCGCGACGAGATTACCCGCTATGCCTTCGTGCTGGGGCCTTTGGCGGAGATTGCCGGCGAAACGCGTAACCCGCTCGATGGTCGCAGCTTCGCCGATATGTGGCGGGACTTCGATCAGGACAGTCAAGTAATGCGGCCGGTGGAGTTCGATATCAATTAAATGCCCGCGTCCGCGGCGGGGCTTAGTGATGACCGCGCACCAAACGGACTGCGAACGGCGCGGTCTTGAGATCGTAATATTCGTAACCGCTGCCGAAATAGATGAACCATGCCAGGCGTCGGTCATAGGCATTTGCGCTAGCCGTCCAATAATAAGAATTTACCGTATTGGGGAAATAGTCGACATTGATGGTCGGGGCGGGGTAGACGGCGTTGCGGTTTACTAGGGCGCGCAATTCGTCGCGGGTCGGCAGCCGCCAATCGTGAAAGCCGCAATAGCCCCGGGCATTCACTGCCCGGACATAGGCTGTGGTGGTGCAGTCGCTGTCCGTGCAGGCGGACGCGCCGGCGTTTGGACCGGATTGCTGCCAGCTATAGGTGTTACCACGATAATGCAGCCCGGGCTCCGGGCTCTTCACTTCCCAGATCAACCCGGTTTCAGTGCTCTTAACGCAGGCCCAGCGCTGTTGATCGAATGCGATCCCTTGGTCGGTCAAAGGGCGGCCCGCCCCATCAAGCTTGATGAAGGGCGCCGGTTGCGCTTCGGTCGTGCTGGTCGGGGTGGGTGTGGCGGCTTGTTGCGCTTGCGGCGTCGCCGAGACTTCGGCGCCGACGGTGCCTTCACCGGCGGCTTCAACTTTGCCGGGAGGAGGTGGGGGGGGCGCCGGGCTGCGTGGCGTAGCTGATACCTCGACACTGCGCGCGCCGGTTATGGCGTCGTTTTGCGCGATGACAGAGAAATAATATGGGGTACCATTACTCAGCTTGCGAACCAGGTAGTGGTTCCCTGTGGTTCTTATCGGCGTTGACGCCTCTTCCCCGGGCCGGGTTGAGATAAATACCTGGTAGTTTTTTGCCTCGGCCACCTTCGACCACGTCAGCGCAACGCTGCCGTCGCCGGCTACGGCCCTAAGCTTGCCGGGGGCGGCCAAGCTCAGGGGCAGAGCTTCTTGCATCACATTGACCTCGGTACTGGGCGGACTCTCTCCGGCATCATTTTGTGCCGTGACCACGAAGTAATAGGCGCCGTTGTTTTTCAAGTCACGGAAGGTGTGTGGGCTGCTGGCATTGCTTAGCGATGAGCCGCCTTGCAGCGTTGTCATGGACTGCGGTGATACGCCCGGCTGGCGCGCGTAATAGAGGGTATAGCGCTGAGCGTCCTCGACGGGGTCCCAACTCAGGGTGATATCGCCGTGATCGTGGCTCGCCCGCAGGTGCTGGGGGGCGGCAGGGGCTTGTGGCGGCGCCATGGGGACGGCGGATGCGGTCGGGCTGGCCGGGCCTTCCCCACCGTCGTTTTCAGCGGTCACCCCAAAATAGTAGGTATGCCCATTGTCGAGCTTGCCCAGGGAATAAGGGCTGGTGACATTGGCGATTTTCTCGCCGCCCGGCGTCGTCAGGATGGTTTGCGGGGACGCAGGCGCGGCGCTTGCGACATAGAGGTTGTAGCGTTTGGCATCCGGAACGGCATCCCAGGTGATGAAGACTTCTGCATCACCGGCGATCGCGCTGAGCCGAGTCGGGGCCGCGGGCGCTGTTTCAATAACGGTAGGCGCCTGCTGTTGATCGTGTTGGTCGCTGCTGCATCCCGTGGTGAGGGTCAACAGACAAAACAATAGAAAGCTTCCCCCGATTGGGGTGATGCCCTTTATGCTTAGATTGCGCGTAGGGCTCATACCGCTCCCTTTGTTATTTATAGTCGCTGCGATGATACACGTTTTGAGGGTGGTCGGATCGTATTTTGATCCGGCGAAATCAAGCGTGAGTTTCGGCGCCATGCATGGTTGGTGTGGGTGCGCGGCGGTGCAGGGCGGGCTGTCTGGGGTCCGAATGAATCAGGGAAGCTGATTGTCTTGGAGTCGTTTCAAGCGGGCGATTTGTTCATCGTAGACGCGCGCGAATTCCTCGCCGAACAGGGAGCCGAAGTCCTCTTCCACGCTGGCGGCGATTTCCGCGTAATAATGGACGAAGTTGTCCCATTGCCTGGCCTTCTTCAGGCCGGGCAGGAAATTGCCGCGGCGGGTGCGTTGTTCGCAGTCGCGCTCCAGGGCCTCGGGTTCGAAACGGCCCAGGGCGGCTTTCAGTGCGGCCTGCATGCCGGCCATTACCGCCATCTGGTGGGCCTGCAAGTCTGCAAACGCCTCGCGCAAGGCGGGGATGGCGGCGAGGTAGCTGGCGGACGGGTGAATCAACATTTTATCCAAGGCCTCATCGGCAGTGGCGGAGAATTTAAGCGGGTTGTTTTCGGTGGCGCGGATGGTGGTCATGGCGACGCGGAAATCACTTTTAATGTCACTGCGCGCCCGCAAGGTCTTGATCATCTCTTGAGTGCTCAGCCGTGTCATTTGTCCCACTGTGCGGAGTATGGCAGGCAGTTCCTCGGTATCGATCTTGAGGTGTTGCAGTTGCAAACCCTCCAGGAGCGCGGCGATGAGTTGTTGTGCCGCAAGCGAGGGGGGCTGCGCAGGGGCTGCTTGTGCTTCATGTGCAGGCTGTTGCGGCGGCGGGTTGGGCGGCGGCGGTGGGCTTCCGGCCGGTGACAGCCAATCATCGGGAATGGCACTGGGCGGAGCAAACTGTTGCTGCAGAGGGGAAGAATGATCCGACGACGTCGGTCCCGCGTCCTGTGGTTGGAGGAATGCATCGAAATCCGATTCCACCGAGGAGGCATTTGGCGTGTCGAACAGCGCCAGGGGGTCCACTGTCTGCTTCTTCGTAATAGGCGGCTCGCTTGCGGGAGAATGATCCGACGGCCTCGCTGTGGGTGGGGAGGGAGTCGTCGGGGCGAGGCCCGGGGACGAGTCGAACAGTTTGAGCGGATCGAGAATTTGACCGGAACCGACTATATCCATGGTGTTGGAAGCGGGGTGATCGCCGCTTACGCCAAAATCTTCGGGGATGATGGGCGGGCTGTGCGCGCTATCCGCCGGCGGGCGGGCATTGTCAGCGCCAAACAGGTCTTCAGGGAGTTGCGGGGTAAAGCCGTCTTGTACGGCGGCGCTCAGATTGACTTCGATCTCATAATCTCCGACGCCCAGGTGATCGCCATTGTGCAATTTGACGCGGTTGCCTTTGCCCAAGGGGGATTTGGCCCCGTTGAGGAAGACGCCGTTCATGCTGGTGTCGGTAATATAATAGCCGTCGTTTTGTTGCTCTATGCTGGCATGATGGCTTGATATCACCCGGCTTTCGTCGATCAGCACCCAATCGGCGGAGGGCGCCCGCCCGATAATCCCGCCGCCTTGCAGGGTCTTGCTCGATTGCTGCCCTGGCGGGGCGGCGGTGTTATTGGTGATTTTTAGTGTGATGGTCATTAAGCCGCTGTGCATCTGTATAGTCAATGGAGACAAAGTACTGATACCTCGCCCGGGTGAGGTACCTCACATGTTACCGAAAATCATACCCTCACTTCGCTGTTATGCAAAACCCGCCGCCTGCACTTAGAGGCGCTTGAGCGCTTTGGGAGGGATGGGCTACCGGCCAATCACCACAATAAATGCTATTTATCGAATGGCGCGCCATGGAGCGTGGGGCGCATGACAAGGCGCGGCTATTTTCCATGGTGTTTGCGATGCCGCCGGGCGCAAGCTGAGCATAATCTGTTAAAGTAGCGGGGCTTCAATCTTGCGGTAACGCAGGTGTAATTGAGCGGCTGCATCCGGGCAAGGGATTTGCACGGTGGTGATGGCTTGCGTAAGGCTTGTATGGCGGTTGATGCTGGCACTGCCGAGCATTAGGGTGCGCCTCCCAGCAGCCGATTTATACTAAGAAAAATAGAAATCATGATCAATAATTCACCCTATTCATCA
Organism: uncultured Gammaproteobacteria bacterium; assembly: GCA_963810615.1. GTDB lineage: Bacteria > Pseudomonadota > Gammaproteobacteria > DRLM01 > DRLM01 > JARRQJ01. The sequence continues at coordinate 355,967 of CAWEOA010000008.1, forward strand.
GGGTACCTGCGCCTCTTCGTCCTGTTGCTGTTATGCCTCCTGCAGCATGCGGGGTATGCGGCCGATTCGATTTCATTGCCGAGTGCCGCCACGCCGGGCGGCGCGTCCCCCCGTGCGGGCGAGGCCGCGCCCGCACCCGGCGAGCGTCCTAACATCTTTTTGATCCCTCCCATGATGGACCGTCCCTTGGGTCTTAAGGAAGGGGACAGGTTGCTGGTGCGGCAATTTTCCTTGCGCGGCGTCATCGACCATCCGGAGTACGGAATTTATGCCGACGAGGTGCGGGCCATCGTCGAACAATTGCGCCAGTCGCGGCAGAAGATTGATAAGACCGCCGTCGACGGCTTTACCGACAAAGAACTCAGCCAGGGAGCGGAGTTGCTGCGTAACCTGGTGGACAGTTCCAGCGATCAACTCAGTGAAGATGATATCGCCCGGATTAAGGCTGTGATCGATAAATTGCGCAGTGACAAGCTGAGCAGGAGCCTCACCATCGGTCAGTTGCAGGAGATCGCCAACGAAATCACCCGTTATTACCGCCAGCGCGGATTTATCCTCGCCCGTGCCTACATTCCCGCCCAGACGGTGGTCGACCAGGTAGTGGTTATCCAGGTGATTGAAGGTACCTTGGAGCAAGTATCCGTTGAAAACAACCGGCGCTATGCGAGCGGGCTGTTGCGACGTCCGTTCGAGGATGTGCTGGGCAAGCCGGTGGTGAAGGATTCTATAGAAAGCGGCTTGCTGCGCCTCACCGATTATCCGGGTTTGACCGTGTTCGGGGTATTAAAGCCCGGTGCTGAGACCGGCAGTTCGGTCTTGCAGTTGAACGTGCAACGGGAGCGCGCCTGGACCGCTGCGCTGCATATGGACAATTACGGATCCAATTATACGGGTGATTATCGCCTCGGCCTGGATGCGGCATGGAACAATCCCACCGGGGCCGCCGATGTGCTGTCAGCCAATCTAATAAATACCTTCAGTCCGAGCAACGGCCACTATGGGTCCTTGAATTACGAGCGGCCGCTGTTCGGACCCAAAAACAGCGTAGGCTTGGGCGTCGCGCATTACGCCTTCGATCTGGGGGCGGACCTGGCGGCCTTGGGGATTCAGGGAAGCAGCGACATCGCGGATATCTATTACCGCCGCTCATTTAGCCGCGGACGGCAATTCAACAATCATGCCCTCATCAGCTTGAGTCGCAAAGTCGCCAAGGTGAAACCGCCCATCGATACCACCGACAACCTGACCGTGATTTCATTGGAATATGGGTTTGATTCCGTGGATACCCGTTATGCGGGAGTGAACAGCATGACGTTGCAACTGGATAGGGGGATAGGTGGTTTTCTCGGCGCCATGCCGGCCAAGAACGCCCCGGATTCCAGCCGGCACGGAGCGGACGGGGAGCAGGCGGGCGGTGAGTTCTCCAAAGCGTCTGCGCGGTTTCAACGGTTGCAGACCATCACCGCTCATCAGACGCTGCTGCTCAAGATCAATGCTCAATATTCCGCGGATCTCCTGACTTCCGTAGAGCAATTGCCCTTGGGTGGGCCGGGCAGTGTGCGTGCCTACCCGGTTTCCCAGCTGTTGGTGGATAAGGGGATCGCCGGATCTGTGGAGTGGGATGTGGCGGCCCCGGGATTTGCGGAGCGTCCCGCTTTTTTCAACCGCAACTGGGGTGACATCCTGCAGTTGGCGGTGTTTGCCGACGGTGCACGCGGCTGGCTCAACAAGCCGTTGAAAAACGAGAGAGGTAATGCCTATCTGCGCGGCGTCGGATTAGGTGTACGCTTTACGGTGCGCCGATTCAGCGCCCATTTGGATGTGGCGCGGCCCACTGGCAGTGCGGCAGTGGATGCCGTAGACAACACGCAAGTATATGGCGAGGTCGGTTACCGCTTTTGAGACGGGGGAGCGTTTGACGCTCCAACATCCTGCTCCCTGCCGGTGATCGGATCTACATAACAAAAGGCCGGCCGGCGCTTGGATCGGTTTAAGAGAGCGGATCTTAACGAGTGACTATTATGGGCGCTACAAACGTACGAGTCCTGAGTGCCGCGCTACTGTGTATCATCGGCGCCAGTCGCGGAATGCCGGTCGAGGCTGCGCCACAAGGTGGCAATGTCGTTGCGGGGCAGGGTGGCATTCAGCAGCCCGATGCGATCACCACCGTCGTTACCCAGTCATCGCCGAGTCTGGTGATCGACTGGAACAGTTTCAATGTCGGCTCGGCCGAACGAGTCCAATTCAAACAACCGGACGCCGCCGCCGCGGTGCTGAATCGCATCGGCGATGCAAGACCCAGTGAGATCGACGGCGCGCTCAGCGCCAACGGCCGCGTGTTTCTCATCAATCCCAACGGCCTCATCTTCGGCAATAACGCCGTGGTAAACGTCGGCAGCCTCGTCGCGGGATCGTTGGGGATTGCCAACGAGGATTTCATGCGCGGCGACTATCGCTTTTCAGCGCCCCCCGGCCAAGAAGGCGGCAGGGTGGTTAATCATGGCCTGTTATCCGCGGCGCTTGGGGGTTCCATAACATTGGTCGGCGGCAGTGTGGCCAATGACGGCCTCATCGTTGCCAATTATGGGCAGGTCAATCTCGGCGCCGGCCATAAGGCGCTGCTGGACTTCGACGGGGATGGTCTGCTGCGTTTCGAAGTTCAGGATCCTATCCACAGCAATGGGCGGGGTGTGAGCGCCGCCGTGACGAACTCCGGGAGTATTGTGACGCCGGGTGGCCAAGTGCTGTTGACGGCCAGTGCGGCTAAGGATGTATTTACCCAGGTGGTGAACAATAGCGGAGTGATCCAGGCCGTGGGCGTGGACAAACGAGGCGGCGTTGTGCGCTTGGTCGGTACGGGGGGGGCAGTCGCCGACAGCGGCACACTGGACGCCTCGTCGACGGATGGTAAGGGCGGCACTATTGATGTCCTGGGTGACCAGGTTGCCTTGAGCGACGCTGCCCAACTTGATGTGTCGGGCGCTACCGGTGGCGGGCTGATCCGCGTCGGAGGGGATTACCGGGGCAGCAATCCGGATATCGCGAATGCCCTGCTGACCTACGTGGGCCATCGAGTCAGCCTGAAGGCGGATGCCGTGACGCAAGGTGACGGCGGAAAAATTATCGTGTGGTCGGATAACGATACCAACTATTTCGGCGCGGCGAGTGCCCGGGGGGGCGCCCTGTCCGGAGACGGCGGCACGGCGGAAGTCTCCGGTAAGGGCGCGTTGACCTATTCCGGAACGGTGGATCTACGTGCGCCGGACGGCGTCAATGGCGCGCTGCTGTTGGATCCGACGGACATCACTATCTCAAGCGGGGCTGCAGGGGCATCGACCGGGACCTTAACCTTGGGCCCGACGATCAGCGAAAGCGGAACGGCCAATGCATCGACGTTGACGGATGGCGATCTCAATACCCAACTTGGCTTGTCCAGCGTAGAGGTGACGACGAGTTCCGCGGGCGCGGGTAGCGGTAATTTGGTGGTGGATGCCACGGCCGCGATCAATGGCTTGGGAAATGACCTGACGTTGACCAGTGTTGGCAGCGGTACGGTCACCCTCAACGGCACAATCACCAATGTTGGCTCGTTAACCCTCAATTCCGCAGGGGGTGCCGTTACTGGAACCGGCTCGGCAGCAGGGATCAACCTCCTGACGGGCGTGACCGATTTTGATGTGTCGACACATCAGTCCCATGGTGTCACTTATTCCGGCTTCACCGCCGTGGGCGGCAGCGGCCAGCTGGACAATCTGAACGCCGGCTATGACGACGGTCTGGACACGGCGACCGTCGGCGGGGTGAGCTACAACAGCTTCGCGACCATCAACGGCGCGACCGCGATCACCAATGCCGGTGCAGGTTTCAACGCCGGCACGAGGGTGTCGGGCAACGGCAATACCTACGGTGCGGGCTACGCCTCGGTGACGGGTGGCGGCACTTTGTCCGGTGTGAGCAATTACAATGCCGCGACGCAGCAATCCGGAGCCGTCACCTATAGTGGCTTTAGCGCCGTTGGCGGTAGCGGTAGCCTGTCGGGGATCACCAATTATGACGTCGCGACAGATAGCAATGGCGCGCTGACTTTTAGCGGCTTCACCACCGTCAACGGCAGCGGCCGACTGGATAATCTGAACGCTGGCTATAACGACGGTCTGGACACGGCGACCGTCGGCGGGGTGAGCTACAACAGCTTCGCAACCATCAACGGCGCGACCGCGATCACCAACGCCGGTGCAGGTTTTAACGCCGGCACGAGGGTGTCGGGCAACGGCAATACCTACGGTGCGGGCTACGCCTCGGTGACGGGTGGCGGCACCTTATCGGGCATCACTAACTACGATGTAACGACGGGCAGCAACGGCACGGTGAGCTTCAGCGGTTTTACCGCGGTCGACGGCAGCGGCCGACTGGATAATGTGAACGCTGGCTATGACGACGGTCTGGACACGGCGACCGTCGGCGGGGTGAGCTACAACAGCTTCGCAACCATCAACGGCGCGACCGCGATCACCAACGCCGGTGCGGGTTTTAACGCCGGCACGAGGGTGTCGGGCAACGGCAATACCTACGGTGCGGGCTACGCCTCGGTGACGGGTGGCGGCACTTTGTCCGGTGTGAGCAATTACAATGCCGCGACGCAGCAATCCGGAGCCGTCACCTATAGTGGCTTTAGCGCCGTTGGCGGTAGCGGTAGCCTGTCGGGGATCACCAATTATGACATGGCGACGGGCAGCAATGGCGCGCTGACTTTTAGCGGCTTCACCACCGTCAACGGCAGCGGCCGACTGGATAATCTGAACGCCGGCTATGACGACGGTCTGGACGCGGCGACCGTCGGCGGAGTGAGCTACAACAGTTTCGCGACCATCAACGGCGCGACCGCGATCACCAATGCCGGTGCGGGTTTCAATGCCGGCACGAGGGTGTCGGGCAACGGGAATACTTACGGTGCGGGCTATATCTCGGTGACGGGTGCCGGCGCCTTATCGGGCATCACCAACTACGACGTGGCAACCGGCAGCAACGGCGCGGTGAGCTTCAGTGGTTTCAGCATTCTTAACGGAGTGGGTGGCGGGACGCTGAGCGGCGGCCATGTATGGAGCATTGCCGGCGTGGACAGTGGCACGGTTGATGGCTTGACGTTCAGTAATTTTGCGAATGTGACGGGGACTGCCGGTGCGGACAGTTTCGTGTTCGGTGCGTCGGGGTCCTTGACGGGTTCGCTTAATGGCGAGGCGGGGAGTGATACGCTGGATCTGTCGTCATTTCTGACGGCACGCAGCATCATCTTGACCGGCTCAGGGACTGACGGTTTCGTGGGTACGGAAGCCAGTGTTGCGGGTGGATTTGCGAACATCGATGCAGTTACGGCGCCGACAGGCACGGTGAACAGTCTCCAAGGCGAGAACGTCGCGAATACCTGGAGCATCACAGGCGTGAACAGCGGCTCCCTAAGCGCGGGGGGCAACACACTCGGATTCAGCCACTTTAATATGCTGGTCGGTGGCGCAAGCGACGATGCGTTCGTCCTGACGGGCGGCAGCCTGAGCGGAACGCTCGACGGCGGCGCCGGGGCGAATAGTTTGACCGGTGATAACGTCGCGGCGACCTGGACGATCACGGGCGTGAACAGCGGGTCGGTAACCGGCGTGAGCGGCGGCTTCAGCAATATTCAGGCGCTGAACGGCGGCGCCGCTAACGATCATTTCGTGCTGGGCGTCGGCGGTGCGATTACCGGTAGGCTCAATGGTAACGGTGGTACGGATACCCTGGACTATAGTGGTTTCAGCGGACCGGTGGTCGTCAACCTGGATGGCGGGGCGACGGTCGGGGTGAGCAATGTGGAGAACCTGGTGGGCGGCAGCGGCGCCAACACGCTGATCGGACCCAATGAGAGTGCCGCCTGGACCATCGATCATAACAATGGCGGGACGATTCAATATTCAACGCTGGTGAACTTCAACGGCTTTCAAACCCTGAGCGGTGGCGGCGGCGGCAATACCTTCAACGTGGCCGGGGGCAGTATCGAGACGATCAATGCCGGTGCGGACGGCGACCGCTTCTCCGTCAACGGTACGGTCAACAGCCTGGTCGGTGGTGCCGGCAATGATACGGTCGATGTGGTCGGCGGCGTCGTTAACACCCTTAACGGAGGGGGCGGCGACAACCTGTTCACCATCAGCGGCGGCAACGTCCTTGCCTTGGACGGAGGATCGGGAAATATCAATTCCTTGGCGGTGACGGGCGGCAATCACACCTGGAATGTCACGGCGAACAATGCTGGTAATGTCAGCGGCGCAGTCACGTCTTTTTCACATATACAGGCCCTGCTTGGGGGTGAAGGCGGCGATGTGTTCAATGTCGATGCCACCGGTGTCATCGCGACGCTTCAGGGTGCCCAGACCGGTTCGGGGAACAATGCCTTCAATATAGCGAGCGGCGGAGCGGCCGGCGCTGTGGTCGGCGGCAACGGTGACGACATCATCAATGTTAACGGTACCGTGGGCCAGATCAGCGCGGGAGCGGGTAACGATCGGGTGGTGATGGGTGACGGCGGCGCCGTTACCGGGAATGTGGATGGCGCCGCCGGCATCGATACCCTGGATTATCACAATTACAGCGGCGACGTTGTGGTGGATTTGGGACAAAATACTGCGACGGGGGTCGATGGGATGATGAATATCGAAGCGCTGGTGGGCGGTCAGGGGGGCAATACCCTGCTGGGTCCCAACGCCGCAACGGACTGGGGTGTCCTTGCCGCGGATACCGTGTCCGTTAACGGCGCAGTGAGTGCCTTGGGTTTCCATAGTCTGCAAGGCGGCAGTGAGGCGGACCGCTTTGATATCGGCGCCGACTTTACGGGATCGGTGGATGGCGGGGGAGGTGCTGACACGGTCAACATCATTGCGCCGATCCATGCCGGCCGTCTGGATCTCGTTGCGGACGAGGTGAATTTCAATACGCCCGGCCAGATCAATGCCGGCGGCGGCGCGGTAACGATTACCGCGGCCACGGTGAATGCCGATCAGAAGGATGTACATATCATCGCCGATAGCTTGGCGCTGCACGCGACGGATCATGCGGGCACCTACAATATTCCCCTGGGGCTGGAAATCCGGAGCGCCACAGACTTTGGCGCAGGCTCGCGTAATTTCGTCAGCGGTGTTTTCGGCGCTACCCAGGGTGATTTCACCGATGTGGGCAAGACGACGCTCAACGTCTACCGCGGGCAGAGTGCCGTGGTGCAAGATCGCGGCAGAATCGACCCGGCGCTATTTATTAAAGATTTCAATTTGTTCAACCTGATCGACGGCGGCGTGCGCCTGACGCCCGATCAGCGCGAGGAGTAGACGAATCTTATTAATTCAACTACTCTCCCAAGTCAGGGTGCTAATTGATAAGCAATCGCAGGTGAACGCGCTGTTTTGGCAGTCAAAAATCATAGGTCCCGAGATTTTCCGCGAAATCACCGTGCAATAAAGGCATGAGCATGGCAACACCCCAACTCATTGATATAGAATCTTTATTAGCCGAGATTCCAGGCGATGCCCCGTGCGGGGCCGATATTCGGGAAGACTCGTCGCCAAACTCCCTTTACTATCAGATTAAAGATGCGCGGGCGGAGGCGCGCGCTGCGGAGCGCCGTGCCCAGGTTGCCGAGGACGGCGAACAGGACGCCGAAGCGGCGACGGCGTGGCAGCAGGTGCTGAAGCTGGCGCCTAAGATCCTCACCGAACAGGCCAAAGATTTGGAAATCGCCGCCTGGTATATGGAGGCGCTGGTTAGGGAACATGGCTTTCCGGGTTTACGGGATGGGGTGCGGCTGGCGCATGGCCTGGTCGATCGCTATTGGGATGATTTGTTTCCGCTGCCGGATGAAGAAGGGCTGGAAACGCGGATCGCGCCGCTGACCGGACTCAATGGCGAGGATGCCGACGGTACGCTGATTGCGCCGCTTAACCAGATCCCCATTACGGAAGGACATACTTACGGGTCGTTCGCCACCTGGCAATATCAGCAGGCCTACGAACTGGACAAGATCACGGACCCGGAAAAGCGCGAGGCGCGCATCGAGGCGGGCTCGGCCAGTATGGATAAGCTGCGCCAGTCGGTGATAGAGACCCCGGCGGCGTTTTTCCGCACCCTGGCGGATGATGTCGACGAGTGCCTGAGCAGCCTGTCCGATTTCGCGACCCTGATTTCGGAAAAGTGCAATGGCGAGGGTCCGCCGACCACCAACATCCGCAACGCCTTGAATCGGGTGCGCGAGGTGCTAGGCTTCTTGGCGAAGGATGCCTTGGGTTCAGAGGCGGAGGCGGATGCCGTTAACGCTGAACTGTCTGTGTCCCAGGGAGACCCTGCGGATGCGAAGGAGGTCACATCCATGTCGGGGGCGATTACCAGCCGGGAGCAGGCGCAAAAGATTCTTATGAAAGTAGCGGATTTCTATCGCCGCACCGAGCCGCATTCGCCGGTGTCGTATGCCGTGGAACAGGCCTTGCGCTGGGCGCAGATGACCCTGCCGGAACTGTTGGCGGTACTCGTTCCTGACGAAAGCGCGCGGGCGGAATATTTCCGTCTGGCGGGTATTCCGCAACCGTCAAACGACTAGTTGAACAAGCTTATGATGGACTACATCGAATCGTGATTCGTCAAATTAGGGGAGAAACCGCATGGCCAGTATCCATGACAAACTAAGCAGAGTGCGTAAACCGCGTGTGCATATTAGCTACGAGGTTGAGACCGAGGGCGGGTCCGTCAAGAAAGAGTTGCCCTTTGTCGTGGGGGTGATGGGTGACTTTTCCGGTGATCCGACCGAGCCGTTGAAGTCCATAAAGGATCGCAAATTCATTCAAATCGACCGGGATAATTTCGACAATGTCATGGCGCGGGTCGCCCCCGGGTTGAAACTGAAAGTGGACAACACCTTGGCCGGTGACGGTAGCCAAATGGCAGTGGATCTCAAATTTCAATCCATGCAGGATTTCGAGCCGGCCAAGGTCGTCGATCAGGTCGAACCGCTGAAGAAGTTGCTGGAGACCCGCAACAGTTTGCGCGATTTACTGACCAAGGCCGATCGTTCCGAAGACTTGGAAGGTTTGCTGGAAAGAGTGCTGAAAAACACCGACGATCTTAAAGAGGTGTCGAAAGAACTGGGTATGGATGGTGAAAGTAAAGGGGAGTAATCCATGAGCATGTCCGAAGAACAGCCTCAAACACAGGGGGCAGCGACCGAGACCACCGAGACCACGGCCGCCAGCCTGCTGGAGCAGGTGATAACCGCGACCAAGCAAACCGAGCGCTCACGTTCGGAAGAATTGCTGAAGACTCTGACGGAAGAGGCCTTGAAGGGGACCGTCACCTGGGACCGGAATCTCACCGTTACCATCAACAAGGCGATCACTGCGATAGATAATGCCATGTCCAAGCAGCTTGCCGCGATCATGCATGCCGAGAAGTTTCAAAAGCTGGAAGGTACCTGGCGGGGCCTGCACTACCTGGTGATGAATTCGGAAACCGGAGCCTCACTCAAGATCAGGATGATGAATGTCAGCAAGCGTGACCTGTTCAAGGATCTGGACAAGGCCGTCGAGTTCGATCAAAGCCAAATCTTCAAGAAGCTGTATGAAAATGAATTCGGTACGCCGGGCGGCGAACCGTACGGTGCCTTGGTCGGTGACTATGAGTTCAGCAACCATCCCGACGACGTGGACCTGTTGCGTAACATGTCTGGGGTCGCCGCGGCGGCCTTTTGTCCGTTTGTCTCTTCGGTGGCGCCGGCAATGTTCGGCTTCGACGACTGGAATGAATTATCCAAGCCGCGCGACCTGGAAAAGATCTTCGATTCCTCGGAATATGCGAAATGGCGTTCCTTCCGCGAATCGGACGACGCCCGTTTCGTCAATCTGGTGATGCCGCGCACCCTGTCGCGCCTGCCTTACGGCAAGGACACCAAGCCGATCGATGAATTCGATTTCGAAGAATTCGCCGGCAATGACGGCAAAACCGCGAGTCACGACCAGTTCAATTGGATGAACGCCGCTTACGTGCAAGCCGGCCGTCTCACCGATGCCTTTGCCCAATACGGTTGGTGTACGGCGATCCGCGGTGCGGAAGGGGGTGGTAAGGTCCAAGGTCTGCCCACCTACAACTTCATCAGCGACGACGGCGATGTGGACATGAAATGCCCGACGGAAGTCGGCATTACCGATCGCCGTGAGGCCGAACTTAGTAAATTGGGCTTCCTGCCGCTCAGTCATTACAAGAATACCGATTATTCGGTCTTTTTCGGGGCGCAATCCACGCAAAAGCCCAAGGTCTACGACAATCACGCGGCAACCGAGAACGCCGCAATTTCCGCGCGTCTTCCCTACGTCATGGCCACGTCGCGCATTGCCCATTATCTGAAGGTCATGGGCCGCGACAAGATCGGCTCGTTTATGGAGGCGAAGGACACCGAGGAATGGCTGAATAACTGGATTCTGGGCTATGTGAACAGCAATCCGGATTCGGGTCCGGAAATGAAGGCGCGTTATCCGCTGGCCGAGGCGCGGGTCGAAGTCAAGGAAGTACCCGGCAGTCCGGGATCATACAACGCGGTGGCGTGGTTGCGCCCCTGGTTGCAGATGGAGGAATTAACGGCTTCCCTGCGCCTGGTCGCGCGTATTCCCAAGGCGAGCGGTTAATACAGAAAAAGCCTGACCGGGTGCGGTCCGCGTGCCGAACTGGTGCGCGGAGGGCATTACGAGACAGGGCTGCTTGTGCCGGCCGGGTTTGATCCGGGAGTTCGTGAACGCATCTTGGTCGGAGGCATTTGTGCCGAGGAATAATTCGGATGGGGGAGCCCGCATATATTATCGATGCCGTGATCGCGGCCACTGCGCAAAGGAAGGCAGAGGCCGACGGCAGCGTCGATAAGTTTTTAAGCGCAAGCACCTTAGACGATATCCTTCGGCAGTTTTGCCTGCTATGCCGGGTATCCGAGCCGCTGTCACGGGAAGGTTTGTATCGGATCGTTCAATGGCAGATCGCACAGATTGATCGCCTGCTGAACGCGCAGGTCAACGCCATTTTGCACCACCCCCGATTCCAGCGCCTGGAGGCGACATGGCGCGGCCTATTGTATCTGGTCACCGAGGCGGATGGCGCCGAACAGGTCAAGATCCGGATGTTGGACGTCAGCTGGAAACAAGTGGCACGGGATCTGGAGCGCGCCATCGAATTCGATCAGAGTCAGCTGTTCAGAAAAATATTCAAACAGGAATTCGGTTCGCCGGGTGGTGAGCCGTTTGGCGTGTTGCTGGGGGACTATTGGATAAGGCATAGGCCCGGGCCGGATGATGCAACGGATGATGTCGCTACCCTGCGGGAAATGTCCAGCGTGGCGGCGGCGGCCTTCGCCCCCTTTATCGTCGGTGCCGATCCGACGCTGTTCGGTCTTGACGACTTCTCCGGTTTGGCGCGGACCCTGAATCTGGAAAGCATCTTCGCTCAAAACGAATATATTAAATGGAATGCCTTGCGCGAGATGCCGGACGCTAGGTTTATCGGTCTCACTGTGCCGCGGGTCCTGATGCGTCGCCCCTATCAGCTGGACAATCTGCGTGAAGACGGTTTTTGCTTTCGCGAAGAGGTCACGGGTCCGGATGCCGCCAACTATTTATGGGGAAATGCCTGCTTCGCCTTAGGCAGCGTGCTGATCCGCAGTTTTAATGATTATGGATGGTTCGCGAACATTAGAGGCTGCCCCGAAGGCATTAGTGGCGGGGTGGTCGCGGGGATCCCGGTCGATTATTTCCTGACCGATCATGAGGGTGTGGCGGGAAAATATACTACGGATGTGCTGATCACCGATGCCGAGGATAAGCAACTCGCCGACTTCGGATTTATTCCGTTGTGCCACAGCAGGAATACCGAATATGCGGTGTTCTACAGCAATCAGTCTTTGCAAAAGGCGATCGAATACAACAATGCCGTTGCCGGCGTCAACGCGCAATTGTCCGCCATGGTGCAATATATACTGTGCACTTCCCGTTTCGCGCATTTCTTGAAGGTGATCGGCCGTGATAAAGTCGGTTCCTTCGCCACTCCCGAGGAATGCGAGGCATTTTTGCATGAATGGCTGATGCAGTACGTTACGGCCAGCGACATGGGGTCGTCCGAAATGCGCGCGAAATATCCACTCAGCGAGGGGCGCGTGGAGGTCAGGGAGATTCCGGCGAAACCGGGGTCCTATTCGTGCGTGATGCACCTCAAGCCGCATACGCAATTCGATCAGCTGGTGTCGGCGATAAAGCTGGTGACGGATATCGCTCAAGCAAGCGTATGAAACTTTAAGCCATCCTACTAGAGGGCTCACGTAATGAATGCAAAAGAATTGTTCAAGGCCGGGCAACTCGCAGCCGCCATAAACGCCAGCGTGGAAGAGGTGAAGAGACGCCCCGCCGACTGGGATGCCCGTGAATTCCTGTGCGAATTACTGATCCTGAGCGGTGATCTGGAACGGGCGGATAAGCATATGGATGTGCTCGGCCACCAGAACCCGCAGCTCATGGTCGGTGTGGCCTTGTTGCGGCAATTGGTGCGGGCCGAGCAGGCGCGTCAGCAATTGTTTTCCGAGGGGCGTTTGCCTGAAATGCTCGGAGAACCGGATGCCGGCCTGCGCGCCGCTCTGCGGGCTTCGGTGCTGCTGCGTGAGGGAGACGCGGAACAAGCCAAGCGGATCATGGATGAGGTGGAGGAAAATCGCGAAACCTTGTCCGGTTATGTTAACGGCAGCAAGGTGGATGATTTCCGGGATCTGGACGATCTGCTGTCCGGGGTGCTGGAACTGCTGACCAGTAATGGCAAATACTATTGGATCCCGTTCATGCGTATCCAGCAATTGGAATTCCGTCCTGCCGAACGTACCCTGGATCTGTTGTGGCGCCGTGCTCATATCGAAGTCGATCGGGATGGACCCAGCGGAGAGGTTTATATACCGGCGACCTACGTTTCTCTGGGCGGCGTCGTGAGCGATGAGGTGCGCCTGGGTCGCACCACGGATTGGGTCGGCGGAGAAGGCAGCCCGATACGCGGCATCGGGCAGCGCATGTTCCTGGCTGGAGAGGAGGCGCTGCCCATTATGGATATCCAAGAGCTGCGCTTCAGTGGTGCGGGCGAAGGATGATCGCGACGTCATGTCGGTGATGGAGCGATTTTTAGAGTGTTGGCGCCGCGGTGGGCAAGATTGACATGGCGCGCCCCTCATTAACTCAACCCTTGGTCCCCTCTATCCTGGACAGGCTCATCGACACCGAGCCCGGCAAGGTGGCGGAGGGATACGGCTCGCGTACCCAGATGTTGAAGGAGTTGCGGGAATCGGTGCGGCGTGATCTGCAAAATCTCCTCAATACCCGTGCGCCGTCGCTGACGCTGTCCGGTCACGGGGCGGCTTTAACGCACAGTATCATCAACTACGGCATTCCGGATTTCGCTGGCGCCGACCTGTCCTCTGCCGAAGATAAGGAGAAATTTCGTGCCTTGATCGAGGCGGTGATAAAGCGTTATGAGACCCGTTTTAAGTCCGTGCAGGTCAAGATTGTCGAGGGCGACGGCGAGACGGATCGCGCGCTACGGTTTCGCATCGATGCCTTGCTCAATGTTGAGCCCGCCGTGAAACCGGTGGTTTTTGATTCCAGTCTGGAGCCGGTAACGCGAACGATTGAAGTGAAGGATGTTTCCAATGGATGATGACTTGTTGAAATTCTACAACAAGGAACTCCAATTCCTGCAGCGCTCCGCCGCAGACTTTGCCGAGGCCAATCCCAAGGTCGCGGCGCGCTTGAAGCTGGGGACGGATACCGTAGAAGACCCTCATGTGGGGCGCTTGATCGAGGCCGTGGCGTTCATGAACGCCCGTATCCGCAAGAAGCTCGATGATGATTTTCCGGAGCTGACGGAAGGGATGCTGGGGGTGCTGTATCCTCATTACCTTGCGCCGATTCCGTCGATGTCCATAGTGCAGTTTCGTTCGTTGCCCGACTTGGCCAAGCCGCACACCATTCCGCCCGGGACCAGCCTGGAGACGGAATCCTTGGCGGGGGAGCCGTGTCAATTTCGCACGGCTTATCCCGTGGAACTGCTGCCGGTCCGTGTAGAGGAGGCGCAAATTATCCAGGGGCTGCGCGCTGCGCCGAGTGTGCCCCGCGAGTTGGGGGCAAGTGCGGTGCTGCGTATAGTGTTGCAATGCGAATCCGATGACGTCAGCTTTGCCGCGCTCGCGCCGAGCCGACTGCGTTTCTATCTGAAGGGGCAAGATTCCGTAGTACATCCTTTATATAGTTTGCTGTTCAATAATATCCTAAAGATCGCCGCGGCTGATTCGTATCGTGATGCCAATGCGGTATTTCTTGAACGTGAAGCGCTGTTGCCGGTTGGGTTCGAGCGCGATGAGGGTTTGCTGCCCTATCCCGCGCGGTCCTTATTGGGTTATCGCCTGCTGACGGAGTATTTCGCTTTCCCGCAGAAATTCCTGTTCGTCGATCTGGCCGGTTTGGAAAAGGTCTGGATGGGGCGGGGCGGCAGGCTCGAATTGTTTTTCTATTTGGATGCTAGCGATGCAGAGCTGGAGCGCGGAGTGTCCGCCGATACCTTCGCCCTGGGCTGTACCCCGATCGTGAATCTCTTCAAGCAGCGCGCCGAACCGATAACGCTCACGCAGACCGAAGAGGAATACCACGTGGTGCCCGATGCGCGCCGTTTGATGGCAAAGGAGATTTACAGTATCGACAGCGTCACCGCCTTGTCTCCCGAGGGCGAGCGGCGTGTCTATCGGCCATTTTACGGGCTTGATCACGGGGCCGGCTTCAATGCTGCGAATAGCGGGGCCTATTGGCATGCGGCGCGCAGGCCGGCGCCGCAATTGCATCCTACGGAACCGGATCGGGGCGGCGAAGTCTTCCTGGGCTTGGTCGATCTGGATTTCAATCCGGCCGTGCCGGCGGATTGGGTTCTGGAGATCCAGACCACCTGTCTGAATCGCGATCTGCCCGCGCGATTACCGTTCGGCGGCGGGCAGCCCCGGTTGCAATTACGGGAAGGCAGTGCGCCGCTTGCCGCCATCGTCTGCCTGACCGCACCGACTCGAACGCGCCGTCCAACTTTGGGGCGGGGGACGCGCTGGCGGCTGATTTCACATTTGAATCTCAATTACCTGTCCCTGGTGGACGGCGAGAACGGTCCGGATATGCTGCGCGAGTTGCTGCGCCTTTATGATTTCGATGATTCGCCGGCGACGCGCGCCATGATCGATGGGGTGGCGAAGATCGACACTCAGCAGGCCATGGCGCAGGTGAAGGCGGAGGGCATTACCGCATTATGCCGTGGCCTGGATGTGAGTCTGACGCTGGATGAGGATCGCTTCCAGGGTCAGGGCCTGTATCTATTTGCCAGCGTCATGGAGCGATTTTTCGCCTTGTACGCACCATTGAATTCCTTTACCAGACTAACTTTACGTACCAAGCGGCGTCAGGCGCCGATCAAAATATGGCTACCTCGAGCAGGCGAAAAAATCTTAGTGTGATCGAGCGCTTGTTTCTTGAGCCGTTTCGATTCACCTTTTTCCAGGCGGTGCGCTTGCTGCAGCTACGGGCCCGTCGGCGTCAAGCCGGTTCCGAGCCGGCGGCCGATGTCGGCCATGATTCCCCGCCCAATGGCGAGAGCGTGCGGTTCGCCGCGGCGTTGAGTCTGTCGTTTTCCGCCGGCGAGATCGCGGAACTTCGCGATCTGCCTGCGGCGCGCGGCGATGGCAAGGGGACGGCTCCGCAAATGCGTGTAAATTTCCTGGGACTCACCGGCCCGATGGGGGTCTTGCCTACTCACTATACCGAATTACAGATGCTGCGCGTGCGCGAGAAAGACACCGCCCTGCGGGATTTCTTCGATGTGCTTAATCATAGGACTATCTCTCTATTCTACCGCGCGTGGGAAAAATACCGCTTACCCAGTTCCTTCGAAAGCCATCACATTCCCGGCGCTCCACCCGGCAACACTGATCCGATCTCCCGAACTCTGCAGGGATTGATTGGCCATCTCGCGGACAGGCAACAAGCCAGCCTGTACTTTCCCCTGGAACATTTATTGTATTACACGGGGCTCTTTTCGGGAGGCCGCCGCTCCGCCGCTGCACTGGAAATGTTGCTGGGCGAGTATTTCGACATACCCATTCGCGTGGAACAGTTTCGAGGGCAATGGTGGCCGCTGTCCGCCAATGATCAGGTGCGCCTGCCCCATGCCTGGGAGGCCGAAGGCAAAAATAACTGCTTGGGTGTGGATACGGTGATAGGCGAGGAGGCATTTAGCGTGGATGCCGGTGTGCAAGTCATATTAGGGCCGTTATCGAGACAACAGTTTGCCGACATTTGCCCTGGGGGCGCGCGCATCAAGGCGTTGTATCAGCTGGCGCAACTGTTTGCCGGCCCCACGTTTGAGTTTTCCTTGTGTTATGAGGTGGATAAGGAAGCGGTACCTCCCGCGTGTCTCGGCGAAGAGGCGCCGACGGGCCTGGCCTTGGGTTGGGGGGCATGCCTGGTCGCAGCGGATGGCGGGGAAGTCGGCAGCGGCAAACAGCATGTGCGCTTCTACGTGGACGCGGCATAGTCAGAATCGGGATTAGTGCATTAAAACCGCGCAAAAAAGCGGGATGACGGTCGCGGTTGCGTAGAGTTAATCCTAGGATTAAGGTTGCGCATATGCTTAAATATCCGATCCGACGGGCGATCAGAATAAATAATTAAAAGGATTGTTACATGATAACCGTGGATCTGCGTGCACTGATCGGCAAACTCAATGACACGACGCGTCGATCATTGGAGGCGGCAACCGGCCTGTGTCTGTCACGAACGCACTACGATGTTGAGGTTGAACATTGGTTGTTGAAGTTGCTGGAGCAAACCGATACGGATCTGCTGGCGATCCTAAACCACTTCGGTGTGGACCTGACCCGGTTATCTACCCATCTCACCAAGGCGCTGGACGGGTTCAAAAGCGGAAATTCCCGGCCACCGGCATTGTCCCCACGTCTCATCGATATGGCGCGCGAAGGCTGGGTCTTGGCATCGCTGGAGTTTGGCAGTGCGCAATTGGGATCCGGGCATCTGCTGGTTGCTCTGGTATCCGACGACGGCTTGGCGCGATTCGCCAGGGGCATCTCCTCAGAGTTTGAAAAGATCTCCGCCGAAAAGTTGCGCAAGGAGTTGCCTGCGATAAGCGCGAACAGCGGCGAAGCGCAACGGATGTACCCCGCCGCTTCCGGTTCAGGCGCCGGGGCGATGCCGCGGCAGGCCGGAGGAAAGACGGCGGCGCTGGATCAATTTACCGTGGACATTACCGCGCGCGCGCGCGAGGGAAAAATCGATCCCGTATTGGGGCGCGACGGTGAAGTTCGGCAAATAATCGATATCCTGTCGAGGCGTCGTCAAAATAATCCGATAATTACCGGCGAGGCAGGTGTCGGCAAGACCGCGGTAGTGGAGGGATTTGCGCTGCGTATAGCCTCCGGTGATGTTCCGCCGGAATTGAAAAAAGTTGCGATTCGTTCTCTGGATCTTGGTTTGCTGCAAGCGGGCGCGGGTGTGAAGGGTGAGTTTGAAAATCGCCTGCGTTCCGTGATCGATGAAGTAAAGGGCTCGGCGCAACCTATTATTCTGTTCATCGATGAGGCGCATACGCTTATCGGCGCAGGCGGCCAGGCTGGACAAAACGACGCTGCCAATCTATTGAAGCCAGCCTTGGCGCGTGGAGAACTGCGCACCATTGCCGCCACGACCTGGGCGGAATACAAACGGTATTTCGAGAAAGACCCGGCACTGACCCGGCGTTTCCAGGTTGTGAAGGTTGAAGAGCCCAGCGAAGCCGTTGCGATTGAGATGCTGCGCGGTTTAGTAAATACCCTGGAATTACATCATAAGGTTCGCGTTTTGAATGAGGGTGTGATTGAGGCGGTACGCCTGTCACATCGTTATATTCCGGATCGGCAAATGCCGGATAAGTGCGTGAGTGTCATCGATACGGCTTGTGCCCGCGTCGCCATGAGCCAAAAAGCGATGCCCGCGCCGATCGAGGACGTCAAGCGGCGCTTGCAGCAGGTGGATGTTGCCGTGGGAATACTTGAGCGGGAGATGTTGACCGGTGCGGATCACCAATCGCGCTTGAGCGAGCTGGGGGCGGAGAAGGAAAAGCAACTGGCCGAGTTGGAGGCCTTGGAGCTGCAGTGGGGGCATGAGCGCGAGTTGACCGAGAAAGCGCGTGAGATACGCGCCAAAGTGGAAGGCGTTCCCAATGACGGCGACGCGGACAAAGAAACGGGCGACAAGCATAAAGCCGAGTCGAAGCCGGATGCCGCCGAAACGGATAAGCTGCTGAAAGAACTGCGTGCCCTGGACGAACAGCTGCGGACTGTGCAGGGTGAAAGTCCCTTGATGCATGTCTGCGTCGATGCCCAGGCTGTGGCAGAGGTCATAGGCAGCTGGACGGGAATTCCCGTCGGACGCATGGTCGGCGACGAGATCCGCTCCGTACTTGATCTGGCCGATAGCCTGGGGCAACGAGTGGTCGGCCAATCTCATGCCCTGGAAGCGATTGCCCGCAACATTCGCACCTCGCGGGCAAAATTGACGGATCCCAACAAACCCATCGGGGTCTTTCTGATGGTGGGGACCAGCGGTGTGGGTAAAACGGAAACCGCATTGGCGCTTGCGGATCTGTTGTACGGTGGCGAGCAAAACGTCACCACCTTTAATATGTCTGAATTTAAGGAAGAGCATAAGGTATCGATGTTGCTGGGGTCGCCCCCGGGCTATGTCGGCTACGGTGAAGGCGGCGTATTGACGGAGGCGGTGCGGCGCAAGCCCTATAGCGTAATTCTCCTGGATGAAATGGAGAAGGCTCATCCCGGTGTGCAGGACATCTTTTATCAAGCCTTCGACAAGGGTACGATGAAAGACGGTGAAGGGCGCGATATCGATTTCAAGAACTGTATCATCATCATGACCTCGAACTTGGGTACCGATACGATCACCAAGCTCTGCTCCGATCCGGAAACCATTCCGGGTGCGGACGGCTTGCTGGAGGCCGTGCACCCTGATCTGTTGACTTACTTCAAGCCGGCGTTTCTCGGACGGGTGACAGTGGTGCCCTATTTCCCGCTACAAGAAGAAGTCATGCATAAAATCATCGAATTGAAGCTGGGTAAGATCGTGCGCCGGGTTAGAGAAAATTATCAAGCGGAGCTCAAGTATTCTCCGGCGCTTGTGGAGCACATAGCCAGCCGTTGTCACGGTGTCGACAGCGGCGCCCGTATCATAGATAACGTTTTGGAAGGCAGCTTGCTACCCCTGCTCGCCGCCGAATGCCTGACAACCATGGCGGAAGGTAGGCTTGTGAACCAGGCGATCGCGGATGTGGGCGAGTCGGGCGGCCTCACCGTTACGGTTTCGTGATCGCGCGCATGCTCGACAGGTGCGGTGGATCAAGCAAAATTGTGTATAAAGCTGGTGTTGATACGGCTGTAGTATATGGCATAGGCGGATAATCAAAACAAAGGAGCGAGCAATGGCGATATATATGCAAATTGACAAGATCAAAGGTAATGTAACTGCCGAAGGGCATGCAGATTGGATAGACGTACACTCATTTCAGTTCGGCGTGGGTCGGGCGATAGCCTCCGTCGTCGGCAAGGGCAAAGACCGCGAGGCCAGCGCGCCGAGTATCAGCGAAATTACGCTTACCAAGGATATGGATTCATCCAGCCCGTTTATATTTCAGGAGGCGACGGTTGGTCAGGCCAAGAAGGTCACCATCCATTTTGCTAAAACGGGGGCGAGTAAGATCGAGGTCTATCTTGAATATGTTCTCGAGAACTGCATGATCTCCGGGTATTCCGTTTCGTCTGGCGGTGACCGTCCCAGTGAATCGCTGTCGCTCAGCTTTACCAAAATCACGTCCAACTATATGGTTTATGATGACGCGGGCAAGCAAACCAGCAAATTCCCTGCGGGTTATGATCTCGAGCTTGGCAAAAAAGTATAGCCAATCGGCGTCCGGTGAAAGTTGCGCTCGACCGGAAAATCGTCGAGCGCGCATCACCCGGGGCATGGTCGGCGTGGCATCGTGCGGTATTCGATGGTCGCGCCGATGCATCTTAGGTGATCTTGAAGGCGGTTTCTGAGGTGATAGTCTGAAATGGCCAACCCAAACTTCAGTGCGGGGATAGAAGTCGGCGGAAAGCAGCAGTTCGAGTTGACCGCGTTTTCCGGTCGGGAGGCGCTGTCCAGCTTATTCGAGTTTAAGCTTGAACTCTTTGTCGTCGGGGAAGAAACCATCGATCCGGCTAAATTGCTGGGGGCGAAGGTTAAGTTCTGGTGGGGGACGGCCGGCGGTTCTCCAGAATTCGAGCGCGTCGGCTATTTACGGCGGCTGGTGGCGGTCGGTACCCAGCACACTGCGCAGCAGCCCTACGTCGCTGACATCGTACCGAAACTGTGGTTCTCTACCCTGAACAGTCGCAATCGCATGTTTGAAAACATGACTGCGACGGATATCGTTGCCAAGGTGGTCAAGGAATACGGTGTCTCGCTCAAGGGGGCGAATGCCAGCTTCAAGCGGGAGTTTTGCCTGCAGTATGGTGAGACTGACTTCAGCTTCATATCCCGTTTGCTTGAAGAGGAGGGGCTTTGCTTTCACTTCGACAATAAGAGCGATGCCTTGGTGATTTCGGATGGCCTGAATGCAGGCTCCGCCACGAAGTGCAAGACCGGAATGGATGTGGGAAGTTTTTCCACCTGGGAGCATCAATACAACTATGTAACCGGCGTCACGACCTTGGTCGACTTCGATTTCGAGCAGCCATCCTCCCTGCTGAAATCCGAAGTAAAGACGGTGGTGAAGCTGCCGGACATCCAGTCGCATAAGCAGCTTGAATTCCCAGGGGGATTTACGCAAAAGACTCGCGGCGACAGCCTGGCTAAGCTGCGCATGGAAGAGGAAGAAGCAGATTACAGTATAGCCCGCGGTGCGGGTGAGGAGCCGAGTTTTTATGCCGGGGGAGCGTTTTCCTGCAAAGGTACGGGTGTCGGCGCCGATGAGGTCACAAATTTTCTGGTTACCGCCATAAGTCACAACTGTAGAGCCGAACATTATGCTTCCGGGGGAGGCGCGGACATCTATCGGAACGAATTCACATGTATCCCCGATAAGGTAAAGTTTCGGCCGCCACGCCGGACCCCCAGGCCGCGAATCGATGGTCTGCAAACCGCGATTGTGGTTGTGGCGGAAGACAAGATGGACAAGTATGGGCGCATCCGCGTCAAGTTCAACTGGGCGGCAGCCAATCAGTCAAAGGAGGAAAGCGAGTCCTGCTGGGTGCGCGTGGCGCAAACCATGGCGGGCAAGAAGTGGGGTACCTTGTTTATCCCCAGGGTTGGGCAGGAAGTCGTCATCAGTTTCCTGGATGGAGACCCTGATCGGCCGCTGGTCATCGGAGCCGTATACAACGGTGATGCTTTGCCTCCTTATGAATTGCCGGGAGCCTGGACCCAGTCGGGAATAAAGACTCAGTCCCAAGAAGGGGGCGCCAACGATTTTAACGAATTACGATTCGATGACAAAAAGGACGCAGAGGAGATTTATATACAGGCGCAAAAGGACTTCCGGCGTCTGGTAAAGAAGGGTGATGATGAACTCATTATTGAAAAGGGTAAACGCGCCAAGACATTGAAGGAGGGGGATGAGTCAACAATCCTTGAAAAGGGTAAGCGCAGCGTCGAGTTGAAAAAAGGGGATGATTCGTTGCTCCTCTCCGAGGGTAATTTATCCGTCGAGGCGAGTAAGGGCAACATCACCAATAAGCTGGGTAGCGGTAAATTTCAAGTCGACGCCAAACAGGGAGTGGAGCTTAAGGGCGGATCGAATGAGGCGAAGGTCACACCGTCCGCAATCGAAATGACCGTCGGCGGCAATAGTATCAAGATGGACAATAGCGGCATTGAACTCAAGGTGGGTGCCAACAGCGTCAAGATCGAAATGGCGGGCATCACCGTCAAGGGTGTGCAAGTCAAGATTGAGGGTCAGGCCAGTGCCGAAGTGAAGGCGCCGATGACCACTGTGAAGGGAGACGGTATGCTGACGATAAAAGGCGGCATGACTATGATTAATTGATAGTGGGCCTGCCGGAAAAGATTCGTTGGATCCAAGAATGTTATATTTCCATTTCCTATTCCTAAGCACAAGCCTATGAGCACAGCCACGCTAAGCAAGATAACAGCCCCGGTCGCCACGGCGGTGTGCGCGCAATTTGAACTGGAACCGCAATCCTTGCCGCTGCTCAATGAATCCCTGGGTTCGGAGCAATTCCTGCGTATTCTGATTGAGCAAAAGCACTATGTCGATGCTGTCGGCTTTCTGGCCCATGCCTTGCCTAAGCGTGAGGCGGTATGGTGGGCTTGCGTATGCGCGCGCAGTGCGCTTAGCGCCGCGCCGGCAGACGAGGCGCTCAAGTCCTTGGGCCTCGCGGAGGCTTGGGTCATGGAACCCAGCGAGGCAAACCGCCGCGCCGCGATGGCGGCTGCGGAATTATCTGAGTTTAAGACGCCTGCGAGTTGGGCGGCGGTAGCGGCATTTTGGAGCGGGGGTAGTATGGCGCCCGCCGACCTGCCGGAAGTGCCGCCGGCGGATAATCTCACCGGCAAGGCGGTGACTGCCGCGGTCATGATGGCGGTGGGCTTGGGTGAGGCGGATAAAATGGAGGATCGTTACCGGCAGTTGCTGGCGAGGGGGCTTGATGTCGCCCGCGGCGGTAACGGCAGCGTCGCCTAATGAATGGCTGCGGTGAATAACGCGGCTGCCTCGCGTTTTATGGCGGGACTCCGACGGATGCCAGCCGTTGTCGAGTTTTCGTATACCTATCGTGGAGTGAAGGATATATTCCGCGGCGACTATTTTTGTAATGCGTGCATCAGCGTCTGCAGACGTGCTTCCTGTTGCCGCGCCTGGCTGTTGTTTAGTTCGGCCAAAGCCTGTTGTTCGGCGAGGTGGCGGGAGAGGATATCGGTGAGCCGATGGAATTGAGGCGTGTCGCGAATTCCTTGCTGTTGATCGCTGTCCAACGCATCCCAGTGCCGCAAAAATTCGTTAATCCGTGATTGATCCCAGACCTCGGCGGCTATCAGTTCATTGAGCCACGGCGCAGATGGCGCTGTCAGCAAGGTTTGCCCCGCGGAGACAGATTTAGGCTGGGTAGGAGGGCCCATAACGCCGGACATTTTCTGTGAATAATAAATATAGCCAGCGATGATCGCCGCCGCCACGATCGCAGATAGGATCCAGCCGATCTTTGGAATTTTAATGGGTGTCGGCGTTGAATGGCCTTGCCCCCTTGATATATAGCGCGGCACGGTGGCCGGGGATGTCTGCTCGTCGGAAAGATGAGCCGAATCTTCTACAAGCCTGTCTACGAGCTCGCGGCGCCGTCGTCGATACTCCTGGCGATTTAACTGTCCGCTGTGGTATGCGTTCACCAATGCCTGCAGGTCACTATTTTCCATCCGCGCTGCCTATGACTTTGCTCATGTCGTTTCTGCCCATGTCGCGCGCCACTCGAAAACCGGTGAAGCCGTTGGCGGTGCCATCGTTGGCGCGGGTTAAGGAGATATCGCAGTTTGATAAAGAATCCCGGAATGAACCACCGCGAGCATATAGCGAGGTGCCTCCCTTCAGTACCCATTCCTGCGCGTTGCCTACAAAGTTGATCAGACCCCAATCGTTGCTGGGACCGGATTTGACGCTGAGAATGCTGTTCCCTTTCACCACACTATCGCCGATGACGACCCTGCAATTATAGTCTTTGGATGCCGAGCGGCCGTCCGCCGTAGCGGCATACTCCCATTCGGCATCGGAGGGGATGTGGTAATTGAAACCGGTCTGCTGGGCAAGCCATGTGACATAACGCCGTGCATCCTGAATCGATATGCCCGTAAGCGGCAGGCTGGTGTCGGCGGCGGCGAGCGGTGTGCACTGTTTATTGAGGCGGCAATAAATATTATAGTCGGCTATGGAAATTTCATATTTGCCAATAGCGAAAGGCTTGCTGAAGGCGCCGCCTGCGGGTATCACCACCATCACCGGACCCTTGTTATTGCCGCCCAGCGCGTCGGTGCAAGTGGCGCGCAGGCGCTGCCCATATCCGGCGAATTCCATCTTGCAGGGATCGGCGGAGGCGGATTGCTTGCCGGTCAAATCGGCCAGCGATTTCTTCAGGCTTGCCATTGTAGGCGCGACTTCCAGGCCGGCGCGCAGCAATTGTATGGCCTGGTCGATTTGTTTGCGGTCGGCCAAGTCTCGAGATAATCGCAGATAGGCGTTTGCGATTGCCTCTCTGCCTTGAGTTGCGAGGAATGGGTTATTGGCCGGTAACAATTTCGACAATTCGACGAGGCTGGCCTTGGCCTTGGCGACATCATTGGCTTGGGCCTGGGTCAGCAGCGTTTGCTTCAGGCCGTCAATGCTGGCCTGGCGCGCATGCTCTGCAGCCGCTTTCTCAAAGCGTGTTTGATCGGTCGCAATCAACTTAAGCTCCTGGTCCGCGCCCTTAAGATCGGGCTTGAACTGCTTGGCGTAATTTACCAAGGAGCGGGCTTCCGCAAAGCGTTGAACCTGCCGCATCTTTTTAGCTTGCGCCAAGTGCAGCTTCGCCAAGGACTCACGTTGCCCAGCCGCCCACTCGGCATCGGCCGGGTCATCGGCCTCCAATCGGCTAAGATTGGAGAGCACGCTCTTGCTCCAATCACGGCTGGCAAAAGGTTTTTTCAGCAATTTGGCGATGAGATCCCGTCGTGCGGAGGAAGACATCGATGTGTCGAGCGCTAGGTCCGCCATGCCTCGGGGGCCCGAGCCGGCCGCCTGATCGACCTTGGCGGTTTGTACCTCGTCCTGCAGATTCACCAGGGCGGTTTCATCTGGAGATAAGCTGAGTCCTGCGGCGAGTAATTTATCTGCTTTGTTGTAGTCGCCGGCACGTAGCGCCGCGCGCGCCTGCTGAGCATAGGCGATGGGCAGGCGCGGATCATGTAACAGTGGGTGTTGCGGATCAATTGCCGCTACTTGACTGAGTAAGTCCAATACATCGTCTTTGTTAGGCCGTGGCAGCAGGCGTCCTTGTTGCAATTGTTCGTTGAAACGAGTCGTATATTCATTCAATAACTGATTCTTGCGGTTTTTCAGGCGGGTGATAATGCTCACCACCTGCGCCGAGTCGGGATAGTATTTCATCGCCTGGTCGAGGATAGCCTCGGCGCCGGAAAAGTCATATTTAGCACGAGCTGTGTCGACCTCGGCCTCCGCACGTTTTTCGAAATAGGCGATAATGACGTCTTTGCCCTCGCTCAAGACCGAATCCTGGACCGACTTATCGAGCGTCGGCAGCTTTTTTAGCGTGGTCGATATCTTGTTATCACTGCCGTTCTTAAGCGTCGCGATGATTTTGGACGCCTGGTGTTCCCGCCATTGCTGACTGATAGGTGAAATCAATAGCCCAGCCAAGGCGATCAGTGCAACGACGGCGGCAATAACGTAGCCCTTACGTATCGGTCGAGTGTCTATAAATGGTTCGAGGAATGTCGCAACGCTCGGGCTGCGGTCAGCGCGGGCGAACGCCAGACCCTTGGCAAGGGATTTCCATTGACGCTTTTTCAGGGCTTTGATCGGCTGGGGCGATAATTTTCGGGCGCGCGCCTCGTCCGCCGGAATTTTATTGAAGGGATGACGCCCTCCCAATAGTTCATAGGCGATGCAGGCGAGCGCGTAGATGTCATCCCGAAAATCCGGCTCCTCTCCGTCCAACATCTCGCAGCTTGCATAGGCCGGTGTCAGGCCGCCTAGCTCTCCCGCATCGAATATGGTCTGCTCGCCGCCGCCCTCCTGGCGTTTCATGGCGCGTGCTATGCCAAAGTCAAAAACTTTTACCGCGCCGCTTTTGGTGACAAACACATTGCCGGGTTTCAAGTCGGAGTGGATAGTGTCGTGTTTGTGCGCATGTTCCAGGCCCAGGCAAATGCCTTCTATTATCTCTATGGCCTGCTGCTGTTCCATGGGATTGGACATGTGCTGGCGGATGATGCGGTCCAGCGGTTCACCCTCCAAATATTCCATGGTCATGTAGACTGTGTCGCCGTCACGATCGAAGTCGTATACCGTTACGATATTGGGATGGGCGAGTTGCTGTGCCTTGCGCGCCTCGCGCTGCAGGGCGATAAGCGATTGAGGGTGTGCCTTGAATGAGTCGTTCAGTACTTTGACGGCAACATAAGGGTTGCGGTCATGGGCCTCTTCCTTGCGCATGTCGCGCGCCTTGAATACCACCCCCATGCCGCCGCGGCCCAGGACCTCTTCCAAAACGAAGCGTCCCTTGAGCAGATCGCCGGGGACAGGTTCCTTCGAAGGGGTTGGCGCAGCGCCGGACGCGGCGACAAGGGTGGCGTCGAGTGAATGAGCATTTTCGTCGCGGGTAGCTATGCGGGTGTTCTCAGCCGAATCCTCTGCGCCAATATTGGGCCGATTGGCCATGGTATGCGCCGCCGGCTTACGCACAATGGTCCGGTCGGACTCGGCAGTGGTTGTGCTTCCCGTCGCGGCCAAAACGTTATGTGCGTCCATGTCGCTCGGGGTGCTATCTTCCAGTGCGGTCTGCAAAGTCTCGAATTCGTGGCGAGACAGGCGCCCGGATTGCAATGCCTCTTCGAGTTGCTCGGCAAGGGCTTGCTTGTCCTCTTGCGAGAGTATGGGCGTGGCCGCCAACTCATCTACCAGCACAGTAAAGTCGAGTTGCTTATTCGCGTATTTATCGATCAGGGGCTTTAAATCAAGCATGGGATGATCTTAGGTGGACAGGGTATATCGGCGCATAAAAAATGAAACGCTTAGAAACATGAATAGAATACATGATGGTGTATTACACCGTATTTTATTTGGGAGCCATGCGTGTGCGCACCACGACGGCAGTAATATTATCGGTGCCTCCCCGTTCATTGGCGAGATCGATCAGGCGGTCGACAGCGGACTTGGGTTCCGCCCTTCCCAGAATGCCGGCAATGTCTTCCGGGGATAAGTGTTTGTAGAGGCCGTCACTGCACAGCAAATACGTGTCGTCCGGAAAGGCATCCTCGATGTCTAAGTCCAGCAATAGCTGGTCATCGGCGCCCACCGCCCGGGTAATGACATTGGCCTGAGGGTGATTTGCAGCTTGATCTTGGCGTAACAAGCCCTGTTGAATCAGCTCCTCCACCTGGCTATGGTCGCGCGTCATTTGCTTCAATACCCCGGATCGCAAACGGTATACGCGGCTGTCCCCGGCCCACAGGCATACGGAACGGGAACCATAGATTACGAGGACGACGACCGTGCTGCCGATCGTATTATAGTTATGCTGTTGTGCGGAAATCTGCTGCAAATGCGTGTTGACCTCGAGCAGCCGGTCTTCGATATCGTCGATCATGGAGCTTAGTTTGTCGGGCGCAACGACGTGACGCAGCTCGGCGATGATGGATTGGCTGGCCAGATCCCCCGCATTATGGCCGCCCATCCCGTCCGCCACGACCCACATACCAATGTCGCCGCGATCCAGGCAGGCATCCTCATTCACTTTGCGCACCCTACCGACATGGGACATGGCGTGACTGGTAAACGCTATTTTTCCGCTCAAGACCATCACCTTGGATCGCTGCTCGGAAGAGTTATTGCCACCGGCACGCTGCTATCCTCAGCGCTGAATTGCCAGCCGGCGTCGGGCCAATTTCCGCCTAAGAGCGCGGCAAAGCCCTGTGCCGGCGGCAGGCCGTCGCAGGCCAGGAGACAGGGCGCGACGTGATCCGAGCCCTTGGTCCACCAAAGGCTGTAGTTCTTATAGGTGCTACGCAACAGGTGATCCAGGAGCGCCGGGTAGGCGTGTGAGGGATCTTGATCGGTATGAAGTTCGACATAGACGGCCGCGGAACGATGGCTGCCGACTCGGCGATTTAGTTCGGGCTCCGTGGCATCTGAGGTGGGCGGGATGGTCCATGCGGCGATGTGACTATCGAATTGCCGGAGATCGAATGGGTCATCCAACGCCTTCAGGGCCAGGTCTTCCAGCGTGGTGTACCATTCGGTCAACTCGCCGGCGATATCCAGCGGCGAGCTCATCTCCTCCACGGCGGCGGCCAAGGTCAAAGGGAAATAACGGCCGACGCTGTCGACGCTGGGCATCATGATACCCGCCCAGGGCAGCGGTCCACAGATGCCGGGGCTGAGGGCGAAACGCCATATCGGGCTGGTGAGGTAGGTCGGTAACCATGCCTCGCCAAGTTGTTCCCGACTGGTCGCGAGGCCGGTTTGCAACCAGCGATCCCACACATCCAGAAAACCGTCTCGCGGCAGACGTCGGGTGATGAAATCGCCATGGCTGGGAAACTTGCCAAAGTAACCCGGGCCCATGTCTACAAGGCCTGGGGCAGGCGAAATGCGATGGGGCCGGCAAAACGAAATGGGTTAAAGCGATTGTCGTTTTGCATTTCAAAACGCGCTTTATGCTTGTCGATTTCAAAATGGATTTTTTGGCGGTTGCCGCGGGGGGTATTTTCGACGTTTGCCTGATCCAGGCAATGTAGCCAGTCCCACGCCCCTTCACAGATCCGTGATGATTCCTTGCCGGCGACGGTTTCAAAATTTATCCGCACCCTGCTCGCTCCGCCGGTGCCCGGCCAGTTCATCTTGATCGGGCGGGTGGGGCCGTGACGGTAGCTCAATCTTTGTCCGTCTATGTCGAGGGTGAAGCGCGTGACATCGGTATCCAGATCCTCCGGCTTGAGGGTGAACTCGACCGAGGGCTGTTTGGCGCCGGGAGGGAAATAGGCCGCCTTGATTCTTGATGCATTTTGTAGCATTGCCAGTGCCTCGGGGTCGATGCCCAAGGCCACCTGGTCATAGGGCCGGGCTTGCCAGCTGCGGGTCGAGGTGGTGATAAACGACTGCAGATAGGCGGTGAAAAATTTATCCAGGGTCCCCTGTGGCCCGAAGAAGCCGGTGAATTCGGCGAGAGTCATGTCATGGCTGCCGCTTCTCGTGATGGGATAGCGATCCTTGATAGTGCTTTCATATTCCGGCACCACGTCGTTTTTCCAGGCAACGTTGATCTGATCACGGGTCCGGCCCAGCAGCGCCCGCCAACTATTGCGCGAGATATCTTGTAGCCATGCCTGTAGCGGCGCCGGCTGTCTGAGCGCGGTATTGCGCACGATACTGATTGCGTCCTGGCTGCCTTTCACATGCTGCTGGGCAGCCCGCACGGCCGCTTCGCCTTCGGCGGGTGCCAAGGGTGTTAGGTAGCTGCGCACATCCGCCAGCTGATTCAATATCCCATCGAGCTTCGCCGGCGCGCCTTGGCCCGCGTTTACCAGGTCGGAAAGCGGAGCGAAGTGCGTGCGGATGGCTTGGGCGGGATTGTCAGTATCGGCGGCGGCCGGTTTTCCGAGATTTTGCGTCAGACTCGCAGCGGCCTTCGCTACGGCGGAAAGTGCGGATTTCGGCGGGCGGGTGAGGTCCGTATTGTCGGCGACTGCCTGTAACAGGCTCCGCAGCGGGGATTTCGCGCCAGCCATTTCGTCGAGCTGATCCAGGGCGCCGTTGATGTCATTAAAAGGCGTAATACTCAAATTGCCAAGCAAGTCTTCCCAGGTCCGCTGATAGTCCGCAAGATACAGTCGCGTGACCTGTTTATTAAGTTGTTCCGCATCTGCGCTCGTCATATCGGTTTGCGCGCCGTCATCCACAACCCAGTTGTCTTTGCTCGATTCCTGCGCGACTTGGGTGCTCTCTTTAAGAAACAGTTCGCGATAACCGCGGTAGGTAAACAGGGCGGGAATAAAGCTCGCACCCTGCGGGTCGCGGCGGCGCATGAGCCGTTCTCCGCTGCCGCCGAGTAGATCGTCAAGACTTAATGTCAGATCCTTGTTGGTCATGGTCCCCTGTTTGATGCGGTCGTAGACGCGCTGAGACAAGGGCTCTTTGCGCAAAACGGCGCGCGAGTTCGCGACGACTGCGTTATTCAGCGCCAGCGGCGGCAGGGGTGCATTCAATAGAGCGCTCAGGTGCGCTTTGAGTTGCTTGAGGTTTTCAGGCTCCGCGACCAGCGTGCTTTGCCAGTCGGACTCCATCCAATATGTCAGCAGCTTCGGGTCGAGCCGCTTGGGGTCGCCGAGCATCAAATACAATTTAAGTGCGGTAAAAAGAACAGCGCTATTGTTTGTGTTGTTGCGCAATTGTTGTTCCAGCTGGGCGCCGATGCGCGGTAGCAGGATGTTTTGCAGCGCGCGATGATAGGCGGCGCTTGCCGGCGGTATTAAATTTCCACGTTGATTGAGTCCGAGTTCTGTGAGCCAGCCCAGGGAATCATCCTGATAGATAAGCGTGGCGGACCTGAGGGCATTGAGCGCCGGCAAGGCTTGAGTTAGATCGCTGTCGGCGGTCAGCTGCCTGGCGGCGCCGCGGTAGCTGGCAACGTCGCCTTCCAGATCATGAATGCGACTGGCATTGCGCGTGTAGGCTGCGGTCCACACCACCACGGCAAGTATCGCAATGCCGATCGCGCCGGCATAGATGCCGCGTTCAAGCCAGGCATGCTGCTGTTCGACGCGCCGATCCGCGCCGGCGATGTCCGCCTCGGCGAAGATGACTTCCTTGAACAGCCGGGTCAGAAAATAGCTGCGTCCCTGTCCTGACGCCAGTGGAGCGGCTTGACGGCTCAGGCCGAAAGTGGCGGCCAGCGATCCCATCAGGCGATCGATGCGCGTTCCTTCCTGGGTGCCGCTGGTGAAATACACGCCGCGCAGCAGCAGTTGCTGCTCATAGCGATTGGGGCGAAATATCTGTTGTAGGAATTCGTCGGCGATGCCCTTGAGCGCGGCCATTTGGTAGGGGAAACCGTGCACCATGGTACGCCGGGTGATATCGCGTTCTTGCTGCAGGCGCGGCATGAGGCGCGCGGCCAAGCGGGCGATCAGGCGATCGTACTCCTGGGCAAACAGGCCGACCGTATTCTGCGAGTTGCCGGGGAGCTCGGAGGGGAAGGTTATACCCAGAACCTGGGCGCGCTCCTCGCGGCTGAGGTCGTCGAAAAATTCCGTAAACCCCGCCACGAGATCGAGCTTGGTAAACAGAACGTAAATTGGGAAGTCGATGCCGAGTTTTTGCTTCAGCTCCAGGATGCGTTTTTTGATTGCCGCCGCATGGGCCTGACGTTCGCCTTCCGATTGTTGGATGAGGTCCGCGAGACTGATGGCGATCAATACGCCGTTGATCGGTCGACGCTTGCGGTGTTTCTTGAGCAGGCCGAGGAAACCCTCCCAGCCGGCATTGTCCACAGCGGCGTCGCTGTCCTGGGTGGTATAACGGCCGGCGGTGTCGATCAGCACCGCATCATCGGTAAACCACCAGTCGCAGTCGCGCGTGCCGCCTACGCCGCGCAGCCCCTGATTGCCGAATTGTCCGGCAAGCGGAAAGGGTAATCCGGAATTGGCCAGCGCGGTGGTCTTACCCACGCCCGGGGGGCCGATGATGATGTACCAGGGCAGATTATGGAACTGCTGTTCCCCGTGTTGACCCTTCATTTTCGTGCTGCGCAGTATCTTGAGCGCGGATTGAAAATTCTTTTGCAACTGCGCAACTTCTTCCGCATCCGGTGTCGGACCGGATTTTGCCGCGGCGGCGCCGGGCGCGGCCAGTTCATCGGCCAACAGTTGGCCGGCCTTCTTGGCTTTTAACTCTTTATATAGATACGCCAGGCCCCACGCCAGAATGACGACGACGATCATCAAGAGGCGGCTGAATACGCTTGCCAGCGGTTTGCTGTTGCCGATACCCAGCAGCGGGCCGCCGAACCAGATCAACAACGCGATGGCCAGCAGGCCGATGACGGGGAATATCCAACGCCGCATTAATTATTCTCCGCTTCGGAAGGGGGGAGGATACGCTCCAGCCGCTCGACTACCGGCGCGGCTGAGTGATGCAATATCCAATTAAAACCGATATAGATGCTGAGTAAGACGGCGCCGGTCAAGGCTGCGATCACCCAGTAGGGTACTTGTTGCCGCAGCGCGGTTTTCGGCGCGGCGTGGCCTCGCCAATGCGGGGAAAGTTCGCGTTCATACTCACCGCGTTGTCCGCGGATGACTTGAAAGAGCTCTTCACGCAAGGCATCGAGTCGTACACGACCGTTATCCTGGATGCGATATTTTCCTTCGAAGCCCATCGCCAGACACAGGGCATAGAGTTCCAGCAGATCGATGTTGCGCGCCGGCTCCTGGCGAATGCGATCGAGAATCAGGAAGAATTTTTCACCGCCGCTGGTTTCCTGGTGAAAGGTACTGAGCATGGTCTGGTTGCTCCACAGACTGCTGCTACCCCATGGCGTGTTCAATACCGCTTCGTCGATAGCGGCGCAGAGGGCATAGCGACCGGCAATGATGCCTTCCGGGCTGGCGCCGTTCGAGCGGGCGGTGTTCTCGAAATTCTGGATCGCCTGGATCATTTGGCGGTGCAGGCCGGCGATGTCGTTGTGCTGAGTTATATTCTTCAACCGTCCTATGAGGGCGATAAGTTGTGCGGCGGCGTCGGCCAGGTGATTGCTGCCCGCCGCGAGTGCGGAAAATGCCGCGGCGGTACCGGGTGCTGCTGCGGCCGGGATAGGCCCGGCCCCGCCGCGTCGTTGCCCTCCGGGGGAAGGGCGGAGGACCGTACGGTCGCCATTGTCATTCGGGGTGAGAAAGGGATCGTCGGTACTCATCTATGGTCACTCTTTAATGGCCCAAAACTCCAGCTCCAATCCGGGAAACTCTCCGCCGACATGAAACGCAAAGCCCCCCGAGGTGGGCATAACTTTCCAGAATTCGCTGGCGCGGTCCAACTCAAAATAGGTAAATCCGGCGTGATATGGAATCTGTCGGGGCGCGACCGGCAGCGGCCGCAGGCTGATGCCGGGCAATTGGAGGTTGACCATTTCACGAATCTTTTCCACCGGCCCTACCTTCACCTGCAAAGGAAACCGCGTGCGCAGCTCCTCGGTGGAAATATTGGCGTTGACCGCCAAAACGAAGAAGGCCTTGCCGATGAGGTTGTGATCCGTAATGGTGGAGGTGTGAATGCCGTAGCGGTGAGCCTCCAGCGCCAAGGGTGTGGCGGATTGCTCCAGAACCGTGCCCATGGAGCGGCGCAGTTCCGTGACCACAGGCGCAAAAGTGCTTTGTAGATCATCGTGACGGTACGCTGGAAACTCCGCCGGCAGACGGGTCTTGGCGCTAAAGGTGGCCATTTCTCCCGCCATCTGTAAGGCCAGCCGGTAGAAATCTTCGGGGTGGAGTCCCTTGCTGGCGTTAAAATGGGCGAGCAGCGGGGTGTAACGATTGACCGCCTGCAACAACATGAAATCGGCGATCTCCGCGGTGCCGCCGCGTCCCGAGTCCGAGACGCGATGCGCCAAGGCCTCGCTGCGATGGCGCATGAGCCCCTCGAGTTCCCGCAGTAGCCCGGTTAGGCGCGGTACCGCGTGGCAATCAAGTGCGGGTGGGATGAATTCGCCGTCCAGCACCACTTGCTTGTCGGCGCGGCGCTCGACGATGCGGGCCAGGCCGAGACAGGCATACGGTCCAAGAGATTCGGTTTCCAACATCAGGCGCAACCTGAGCTTGCCGACTTGGACCGGCGTGGTGCCTCCCGAGCCCGCATTGTTGTCGCGCACCTCGCATTCATAGGGCTGATAACGGGCGAGGCTTTCCGGGCTGTCTGCATCGGCAACCTCCACGGCTTCGCGACGTTTGACGGGTAGGGTGAGGAAGACGGTGACGCCCAGGGTGTTCTCCGGGATATTCAGGGGTTGTGGTGCGTCGTCGTCCTCGGGGATGTTGACCGGTGTTCCGTCCGGAAGGCGGCCGCGCAGATGGGTAATGGCGAACTTCCCCATCGGCAGCAATGATTCATCAATCTTGAGATCCAAGATGCCCCAGTTATAACTGCGCACCCCGGCGCTGTATCCTGCGATCAGGGACTGTTGATAGCGATCTTGTTGTTGGAAATGTTGCGGGCGGAGAAATAAACCTCGGGACCAAACTACCTTATTGTTCCAGGTCATATACCCCTCCCCAAAAAAATTTATTAAACCATTAGTTATCGGTTATTGAAACGGCGAGCCGTTCCAGTCGAATCGTTGTTTCTGTCTTGCCGCGCTTATCGACCGGGAAGGATGTTTGCCATTTGGCATGATCGATGTCGCGGTAGGCAGCGATCACGCCCACGAAGCGGGTGGCCGGGTTTAGCCCATGCCCTATCTCGCGCGTTTCGCCGGGCTTCAATTCTATTTCTTCCTTGGCGAGAAGTTGTTCGCCAAGGACGGCTTTTTCATTGTCGTAAAGCGTAAAGAAATCCTCGCCGGTGAAGGCGTCAAGGGATTTGAGTTCATAGAGGCGCACGACGATGGGTGAGGCCTGGCCCTCCGGATTTGGGTTGACATTCGCCGAGGCTTGCAGGGTGATGGCCAGCCGTGGTGCTGAGCTGAAGAGACTAGACATTGAACAGCCGCTTGCCACCAGCAATGCGATGATGCCACATGTCCTGAGAATCCATCGCGGTATCATAACCATGCACGTCTCCTGATTCGGCAACTTGTTATATTTGATTGATTTTTGGCCGTCTTCCAGTCGTGGCGGCGTCCGAGCATCATCATGCTAGCGCCATGCCAGTTTGGGTGGTCCGCAATTCCGGTCCAGATGCTCTGGTTGCTTTTACGCCGGCAAATATGGTCAGCATTATGGCACAAGTTTAAAAGTGGGTACTAGAGTGCGGGGTTCCGGTGCCGGTCCTGGAAAGAAGGCGCGGAGCGATTGCTGGAAGGGTGAGTACAGGACATATTGCCGCTCGATTGTGCAGCCATTATTGTCAGGCGCTACATCACACCAGAAGTGCATTGCTTAAGGAGCAAACGTTCAAAGCCGCGGTGACATGGCTCGTTGCGGTGATGCTGTCGAGGTAATTGCGCTGAGGATCGTCAGCTAGCCCAGCCCTTTACCTATCGTCAGAAGATACGCCGTAGCGTGCTGATTTTATCGCCGATGCCATTGAAGTAGAATTTCCAGTCATTGCCTTCTTTCAGGCCGAAGACAAAGCCCAGAAACGATCCGGAATAGCTTGCCCGTTCGAGTTCGCCGGCTATCAGAGTGTTGGCCGGTAGCCCCATTGCGTTTGCCGCCAACATATTCATAGTTACCGTGCGTTTGGCGGTGTTGTTAAGCGCCGCATTATCCGCGCTGGTATTGGAGTTGGTGTGAAACAGCACGGGGTCGGTCCGGGGACCTGCCACGTAGATGTTGCATCCGGACAAGGGGCCGGTGAAGACGATTCCGGCTGCAGGATCCATGCGCGTATATACGCAATAGTCCGGTTGCCAAGGGAGATAGCGAACACCGGTCTCATAACCGGGATGACGCTCGATTTGGACGGTGGCATCCTGCCCCGTTGCCTTGATACTCATTTTGAACTGCACGCCCACCGGGAATTCTTTAGAGTTCGGCAGCGGACCGGGGGCGCACTGATCGATCGGCGCCTGGACGCCTTTACCACCCATATAGGCCAATTGGACGCGGTATTGGCGCATAAACGCAAGCACGTCTAGGCCCATCATCATGTACGGCATGAGTTTACATCTCCTCTCAAAGTAATAATAAAAGTGCGGCTATCCCCGGAATGATCGGCTTGCTTCGGTCTCCTCGACGCGCGGGGGCATGAGGGGTTCCCCCAAGAGCGGGATTTGAATGCGCTCTCAGCATATTCCCCCCACAGTGGTAAAAAGAATGCAGGTTCAAATTTAGCCGGTGATTCTTAGTGAGGTAATATCCTAGCATGTAAAATTACCAACCTGAGCTGCGGGATCTCCAGTTGTCGCTGTTCGCGCCACATCTTCACTCGTCAACCATGACTGATAGTGGCAAACCAAAATACAAGTGCGGTGGGTGGCTTTCGGGGTCGGGTCCGGTTCCGATGCGAGGGGATGTATCCGAAGAAGTCAGCTACCTGTGACGGGGTAGAGAATGCTTCAAGTATTCTGAGAGTAATTAAGATGTCGCTTGGGCAACGCAAGGCGCTGAGATACAATAAGCCTTCGGCGCTCTCAGGCGAGTGCCCTGGTAGGCAATGACTAGAGGGTTCTGATAGTGGGTAAGCCGGCAGCGAGAATGGGCGATCAAATGCTGCAAACCGCGCCGCATTGTCACGCGCCTATCCATCCCCCTGCTCCCGTTCCGACCCCGGTGCCGCACCCGGGCCTGCCGCTGGCGATCGTCAAGGGTGCACCCAATGTTCTGATCGGAAAGATGCCGGCGGCGCGCGCGACAGACATGTCCGCTCCCTGTCTGCTACCGGGTTGTGTTCCCGGCGGTCCGGGCATGATTTCCTTGGGCTCCACCACCGTGTTGATTGGCAAGCTGCCGGCGGCGCGGGCGGGTGATATGACCATGCATCCCTCATGCGTGGCGCCCATTCCCAGCCCAACGGGTAAGATTCTGCCTCCGGGGTGTCCGACAGTGCTTATCGGAGGCTAAGGGCGTTTTGCGCCTGCAACATTTCGAAGCATTGCATCCCGTCTGTCCTCGTTGCCTGTATGAACGGGGGGTGCCTGCCTCTTTGGTATTGGCCAAAGTCATTATTGCGTATGATGATGTCGTGGAAGAGGGGGTGATTCACTGTAGCGCTCCCGAATGCATGCTCGAGTACCCCATTATTGACGGGGTCCCTATCATCATGCCTAAGCTGCGTGGCTACCTTGCGGAGCAGCAATTCGCGATTGCCGGCCGTGACGACCTTTCCGAAACCATCGAGACCCTATTGGGGGACGGCATCGGACCGGGGACCCATTATGATTCATTGCGTCAACACCTCAGCAGTTATGCCTGGGATGCTTATGGAGATTTAGATCCCAATGAAACATGTGCGCCGGACATGGAAAACCCGCCACGACCCGGTTCCGTTGTCCGCTGTCTTGAGCGTGGCCTCAAGTTGCTATGCAGTTCAATTGCGGCGCCCGTGCTTGATGTGGGTTGCGCAGTAGGACGCAGTAGCTTTGAATTAGCGGAGCGGTGCGACGGATTGGTGCTGGGGGTGGATGTGAATTTTGCTATGTTGCGCCTTGCGCAGCGAGCGCTCCAAAAAGGGATCGTGCGTTATCCGCGGCGGCGGGTCGGTGTCGTGTTTGATCGGCGGGAATTCAATGTGTCCTTCGCGGGCGGGGAACGGGTAGATTTCTGGGCATGTGATGCCTTGGCCTTGCCGTTTGTCCCTGAGAGTTTTGGTTTGGCCGTGGGATTGAATGTGTTGGACTGCACGTCATCCCCGTTGGATTTTTTACGCGCAATGGCAAGGCTGCTGCGGACTGACGGGGCGACCATTCTTTCAACCCCCTATGACTGGTCGCAGGGCGTGACGCAGATAGAAGGGTGGATCGGAGGCCATTCGCAGCGCGGCCCCCATGGGGGCAGCAGTGAAGCCTTATTGAGAGCCCTGCTTACGCCCGGCGGCCATCCTCAATCTGTCGAGAATCTGCAGTTGACTGCTGAGGCGACGAATGTCCCTTGGCAGGTGCGCATCCACGACCGCAGTACCGTTAGTTACAGCTTGCATCTCTTTGCCGCAGAGGCGGGAAAGTCACTTAACCATCAATGACCGGAAAGCTCTTATCCCGATGGGTTTTCGCAGAGAAGAACGCCAGGGTCTGTTAACGCTAAATGACCTGGGTGTTGTTGGGTAAAAAAGACCGCAGCATCTGATCGAATACAGGGCTGGAGTGCGCATGGTTTTTGGCAAGATCCGTCGTGGACAGGGTGTAAACCTTGGAGGGTTTGCCGGGCACCAGAAAGTGCACATATTTTTGTTGCATGCGGACATCGGGCGGCCCCCATTGGCAGTCCGAGACAACACACCCCCAGTTCCCCCGCTTGCCGGCATTTTGGCTGAGTAACTTGAATTCCTCGGCATTGCTTGCGAGAGCTTCCAGTTGCTTATTTACGTATGCCGACAGATCCAGGGGCTCCTTTACTGCCTCGAAACGGATGATGATGTAAGGGCTGAATCCATCCGCGTTGGGCAGGACAAAAGTAAAGATGGAGGCGTCGGTACATCCTGCGGGGACATCAATTGCAAAACCAGAGCCTTGAAAGGTGGCCATGTTCCAACATTCCCTTTCCTATTTCCAGAGGCTGATATTAGAAAAAAAAATCGGTGAACGTCCAGCGGGATTGTTCACGCCATTTATTGATGTCTCATTTCCGGGTTAATTGCTTAGCGATCGCCCGCCGTCCACCGTGAGTATCTGGCCTGTCATGTAGCCGGCCTGCTGTATAAGGAAGGCGACTGCGCCTGCCACGTCATGCGGGTCGCCTTGGCGTTTAAGGGCGGTTTGCGCGATGATATGCTTGCGGGTTTCAGGGCTGGCGCCGTGTTCCGGCCATAGGATGGCGCCGGGCGCTACGGCGTTTACGCGGATCTCGGGAGCCAATTCGCGTGCCAAGGTCTTGGTGAGCATAACCAATCCCGCCTTGGCGATACTGTAGACAGCGTAGCCCTTGAGCGGCCGCTCGGCATGAACGTCTACTATATTGACGATGCAGCCTTGCTGTCGGCGCAGATAAGGGCTGGCGGCTTGGGCAAGAAAGAAGGGGGCCTTTAAGTTGCTGCCCAGCAGGTCATCCCACTGGGTTTCATTCGCGTCTGCCACCGGCGTGGGATAGAAACTGGAAGCATTATTTACGAGGGCATCGAGCCGCCCCTGCCATTGGTAGGCTTGGTTTATCAGCTCGCCTAGGCCGGATGTGTCGAGTAAATCACCTTGGATAAGGTGAACGGAGTTGGGGCGTTGGACCTCTAATTCGTTGCGTAGGCCTTCGGCGGCCGTGCGGGAGCTGCGATAGTGTACGATAACGTTCATACCTAAGCTGTGCATGTGGCGGGCAATCGCGGCGCCGACGCGGTGTGCCGCACCAGTGATAAGCACTACTTTACCCGGCGGAGTATGATGAGTCTGCATGATGTGTTTGCTTGTTTTGTATACGCCCACTTTAGCGCAGTGGGTTGAAAAACGAAATTATTAATGAACCACGATACCGATTTTAAACCGCATGATGCGAGCCGGATGGGGCTGCCCCTCCCCGATGCCGCCGCCCAGGCGCACAGCGCTCGTTTGCAGCGGGTGATTGCCGAAGAAATGGCGGATAACGGCGGGCGCCTGAGCTTCGCCCGTTTCATGGAGTTGGCCTTGTATGCGCCGGGTCTGGGTTATTACAGCGGCGGCTCTCCCAAATTGGGGGCGGAGGGGGACTTCATCACTGCCCCCGAGTGGTCTCCGCTCTTTTCGCGATGCCTGGCCCGACAGGTGGCGCAGGTGCTGGTCTCATTGGGAGGCGGTGATGTGCTGGAGGTGGGAGGTGGGAGTGGGGCAATGGCCGCTGATATATTGGAAGCATTGCTTGCCGATGAGTGCCTGCCCCGTCGCTATTACATCCTTGAACTGAGTGCTGATCTGCGTGGTCGTCAACAGGCCTTGCTGAAATCACGACTGCCCACCATACAGGACCGGATCGTATGGCTGGAAAGCTTGCCCGAACCCGGCTTTCGCGGCGTTATCGTGGCCAATGAGTTACTGGATGCCCTGCCCGTACATTGTTTTACCATTACCGAGTCTGGTGCGGCAGAGCGATATGTTGAACGGAGAGATGAGCAATGGTCTTGGTGTCAAGCTGAGCCGAGCAGCGCGGAGTTAACTGAGCGCATAGAAGGCCTGCAGCGGGACGAAAATTTACCGGTAGGTTATATCTCGGAAATAAACTTGGCAGCAGAGGCATGGGTAGGGAGCATGGCCGATATTCTGGCTGCGGGAATGCTGTTGCTCATTGATTATGGCTTTCCTCGCCGCGAGTATTATCATCCCGAGCGCAACAGAGGCACCTTGATGTGCCACTATCGCCATAGAGCCCATGGTGATCCATTCGTTCTCGTAGGCTTGCAGGATATAACGGCTCACGTGGATTTTACCGCATTGGCGGAAGCGGCATATGCCGCCGATATGAAGGTGGCGGGATATACAACCCAGGCCGCATTTTTACTGGCGCTAGGCATAACGGAATTCATGAATGAAACTGATGACGAATTAACGCGCCTGGAGTGGGCGCAGCAGATAAAGAAGCTGACTATGCCTCATGAAATGGGTGAGCTATTTAAAGTGTTGGCCCTCACGCGTAATTTCGATGAGTCGCTACGAGGGTTTGCCTTGCGCGATTTGCGTCATCGCCTGTGACCTCAGGCGGCGCTTTCATTGATTTTATGAGAAGGATCCGCGTCCAGAAAAGCCAGAATTTCATTCTTGCGCGCCAGCGCATCATAATACCCCAAAGAAATTAACTCCTGGCAATACTCCCTCTCAAACAATAAGTAGCTTATAAGGTTCGCCCCATTAGGGGTGGTGGCACCTATTCGTTTGAGAAGGAGGCGTATGGTGCGTGGCAGCAACTTGGCGTGCTTCCCCGCGATTTCATCCAAATCCTGACTGGGAGTAACTACCAGTACGTCGACATGGCGCAGTGCGGTGTTTCCATCCGTAAGATGTTGGGCGGGAATAAGGCTGATGGTTTTGTTGACGCGACCCAGGCGTTCGAGGTCCACTTCCAACGAATCGATGAAAATACTGTTCAATACATGCCCGGCAATTTGCGCCAAGCTGGGATATTCTTCCGAATTGATTCGGGACAGATCAGGGGTTTGACTGCGGGCGCCTACAATTAACACTCGATCCGCCCCCATGCGTAGCGTGGAACTAATCGGGGCGATTTGCAGCATTGATCCGTCACCATAGTATTCGTTATTAATCTTAACGGCGGAAAAGATCAAGGGGATGGCGGAAGAGGCGAGAATATGAGGCAGTCCGATCTTGGTCGGGTAACCTATGCGCCGGGCTCGCCGCCATGGCGGAATCATAGGTGAACCCTGATAGAAGGTGACGGATTGTCCGGAGATATAACTGGAGCAGGTAATGCCGAGAGCGTGAAGATGTCCTTCATCGATGGCGGTTTTAATGCGGTCAAATGACAGTCTTGTTTGTAGCAATTCGGAGAGAGGTGAGCGATCCAGCAAGGCATGAGGATTGTGACTGCCGAGACCTCCAAACATCATTGCCGCCAACCAACGTGATCCGGTCAGCATCACTCCCTTAGCGTCGGTTCGAAATACACGATCGGCATGAAAGTTTTCCCAAACGCTGACCAAACGGTGGACGGCCGTATGAAAGTTAGAAGAGTAAATGGCCAAGGCTGTACCGTTAATAGCCCCGGCAGATGTACCGCTAATGACTTGGAATGGGTTACCGGCGTTGCGTGGTAATAAGGTGGAGATAGCCTTGAGTATGCCAACCTGGTAAGCGGCACGGGCGCCGCCTCCTGCTAAGAGTAACCCGGTTTTCTTTTGGGTCGGATGGACACTCAATTCACTTCCCCTTTGGCTAGCCAAGTAAATAAGCTCGAAAAACTCCTTGGACCTATAAATATATCGGGCTCTCGCTTAGATTTATTACAAGAGGTTGATAGGTTTGCTTGTCGGGAGTCATGAACCCCTGAAATTCCTCTGCGGCGGGTAGGAATGAACGGCGCCAAATAGGACGTACTCTACAGTTAACATTCTGTAATACCTATAAGTTTTATTTTCGGGAAGATTCGCATATTTCGTAATAATAGTTCCATAACACCGTAACATCAAAACAATTCCGCCTGCTTTCATAACGCAGCGATTCAGTGGTGCGCTGCTGCGCGGTGTTCGCCGAGGATGGGGGGTGACATATTCCCCCAGCTACTATTTTTTATATGTGCGTTAGCGTACGGAATATCATGGGCGAAGCTTGCATAGTGCACTTAGTCTGATGGTTAGACGGGTTTTGGCTTGCTGCAATTTTGAGTTGGCACAGTCCATATTGATGACTCCGAATAGCCGACATTTCGCATATGAAACTACACCCTCAAGCAACTGCATATCCTGATGTTAGAACCCCGCGCGCTCAAGGGTTCACGCTTGTGGAACTGCTCATCACGATATCCGTGGCGGCCATACTGCTGACCATTGCGGTCCCAAGTTTCAGCACGCTTATAAAGGACAACCGCCAGATAACCCAGGCCAACGACATGATTACCACGCTGACCTTCGTTCGCAGCGAAGCCATCAAGCGCGGTTCGCGCGTCACCGTTTGCAAAAGCAGTAATGGTACGAGCTGCGCCGCCTCGGGCGGATGGGAGCAAGGATGGATCGCCTTCGCGGATCCCAATAACGATGCCACGCTCACTGCCGGTGAGGAGTTGTTGCGCGTACATGGTCGCTTGAGCGCCGGAACCACCCTGAAAGGTGACACCGATTTGAGTGATTATATTTCCTACGTGGCGCGTGGAAACGCGCAGCTGATATCCGGCGTCATACAGACTGGTGCCATGGTGGAATGCGATGACCGCGGCTTCGGGGCCAAGGCGCAAGCCGTCACCATCAGCGCTACGGGTCGGGCCAAGAATTGGTCGGCCATCGATGCCGGTGCGGCAAGTTGTACACCCTGAAACAAAGCTACGGGAATCGCCATGGGCGTTAAATCACATAAAGGATTTGCCCTCGTTGAAGTGCTCGTTGCCGTGGTAGTGCTGTCGGTCGGCTTGCTTGGACTGGCGGGCCTGCAGGTAACGGGTCAACGCAATAATCACAGCGCGTATTTGCGCAGTCAGGCCGTATTTCTTGCCTATGACATGGTGGATCGCATGCGCGCCAATATGAAGGGTGTAACGGCGGGCAATTATAACAATATTTCGGGGATTCCCTCGAACCCCGGCTGCATCACCACCGGCTGCACTCCGGCACAGTTGGCTCAATACGATGCTTATCAGTGGAATACACAAATGGCGCAGCAACTTCCGTCCGGACAAGGCACGGTCACCGTGGCGGGCTCCCTGTATACCATTACGGTGAAGTGGGATGACGAACATAGCGGCAGCGCGGGCACAGTGTGCAATACAGGCGGGCTGAAATGTCTCGTGATAAGTGTGCAGTTATGAACGGGCGCATCTCACATTTGGCATCGCGCCATGCTTGCAGTGGCCTGACCCTGGTTGAATTGATGGTGGCCATGACGGTGGGTTTGATATTGATGGCCGGAGTCATCCAGATCTTTTCGAGCAATAAGCAGACATACCGCGTTCAGGAGGCCACATCGCGATTACAGGAAAACGGGCGTTTCGCCGCAGGTATGCTGATGCATGATATCCGTATGGCCGGGTTTTGGGGGTGCAGCAGGACCCTGAGTTCACTGGTCAACAATGTGAATACCGGCGGTAGTTACAATTCCGTCGATCTGACCCAAGGTGGTATTAACGGAACGGACGGTGCCGCCGGGGCGCCGGATACGCTGGTCTTGCAGGGCGCG
This sequence comes from uncultured Gammaproteobacteria bacterium, assembly GCA_963810615.1. Lineage (GTDB taxonomy): Bacteria > Pseudomonadota > Gammaproteobacteria > DRLM01 > DRLM01 > JARRQJ01. The sequence goes on from CAWEOA010000008.1 coordinate 399,507, forward strand.
TTCGGTAGCGGAATATGGGTCAAATCCCATTCTCAACCGGCCGCGTCTCTCGATATCCCTGCTGGAAACGGCCTCAAGAAAGGTCAAATCGTCTTGATCAGCGATTGCACCAACGGCGATATCGCCCAGATCAGCAATCCCACCAATCCCAGTACTGCCGGAAACCTTGTAGTGAATACCGGTGCTAGCGTTTCCCCGGGAAACGCAACAAAGGTCGCCCATAAGTACGACACCGGTGCTCAAATCTATTCTCTTCGAAAACTCACCTACCACATCGCCAATGGGGCCAGCGGCCAGCCCGGTCTGTTTCTCAATGATGACGGTATCGATCAGGAGATGGTGGAGGGCGTAGAGAACATGCAGGTCCTCTACGGCGAGGATACCAATGTCGATGGTACCGCCAATCGTTATGTGCCTGCCGGAACCGCCGGGCTCAATATGGAGAATGTGGTCAGCGTGCGAGTGGTGCTGACTATGCGCACGCTGGAGGACAACGTTTCGCTTGCCACCGCGAACGGCGACAGGAGAATTCGGCAAGATTTCTTTATCACCGTGGCCTTGCGTAACCGGGCTCTATGATTGATATGAAGACGGAATTATGAAACAGGATTGTGACAATCCAGCAAAAGGCCGAGAGGGCGGATCCGTCCTCATCGTGAGCATTTTAATCCTGATCGTCCTGAGCCTGTTGGGGCTCACTGCCGTACGCACCACTACATTGGAGGAAAAGATGGCCGGAAATCTTCGCGACGAGAATCTTGCCTTCCAATCGGCGGAATCCGCGTTGCGCGCCGCCGAGGTCTTTACTGAAAGCGTTGTCTCGACGAATGCCTTCAATGACACGGGAGGGCTGTACAGTAAGGCCACCGCCGATCCGGATTACTTCGCCGCGGCAACTTGGAGCGCCTCCAATTCAGCGGCCTACTCGGGGACGATCGCCGGCGTCGCGACCCAGCCTCGCTACATCGTCAAATACCTGGGCGAGGATGCATCGAACAGCGGTGCGCTGAATATCGGCGGATATGGGAATCAGCAGGCCGGCAGTCTGAATTCTTTTCGAATAACGGCCCGAGGAACGGGCGGCAGGGATACCACGCAAGTAACGCTGCAGGAGTTCTACGCCAGGCGGATGTGAGCAGGCCAAGGCGGCAGGTAACGCGATGCTGTTTGCAATAGAGGTGAACGATAATGATTAACAAAATACAGGTAATGGCTTGTAAGGGTTTGACCAGGATAGCGGGCCTCATGCCGCGATCGCGCCATCGCTTCTTCGTTTATGCGAGCGTGCTCTTCCTGGCCTTCGGTGCGCCACAGGCGCAGGCATTGGTCATTGCGCAAACGCCGCTGTTTCTCACCACGCCGGTGTTGCCCAACGTGCTGATCATCTATGACAACTCGGAATCCATGGACGGCACCATGCCCGGCCAGCTGATCGCTGGGAGCGATCCCACTACCCGAGGCAATATCGGCCGCCAGGTCATGCGCAACACGCTCACCAACTACCGTTTCTCCTTCAACTGGGGGCTGATGACGTACGGCATGACCAGCAGTCCGCCGACCCTGTACAGCACCTATGGTTACTTTATGGGTTCCAATACCGGCATGGTCTTCACCGACGACTGTACGGCGGTAGGCGGTTCGCCCGTCACTCAGTTGACCCCCGGTGTGTCCGCCTCCAACGGCAACAGGGGGTGCGTGCCCAATCCCGAGCCGTTTACCGGCGGCAATTATGTCACCTTCGATCAGTCCGGAGACAACCCCAGCATCAATGACGTTCTATATATCGGTTCGGGTTATGGGAATCAGCTGTGGGGATTGAGTCCCGGGACCGGGAGTCCGCCGAACACGAACTATAACCCCTACAAGTCCCACCAGACCAGCTCGGGGGCTTCCTGGGCGAGCGGCGCGTTCAGCGGCGCGCTGGGCACATGGGGTTTCACGGCCACCGATGCCGGTTTCCTGCCGGGCAACCCGCCCATCACCCGCATCCTGTGGCTTAACCGCGCCTGGGGATATAATTCGAGCATCACCGGCGCCGGCACATTGAACGAACCGGTGCAGGCCGATTCCACCACGCACTATAACAATCTGCAAACCTTGCTGGGTGCGGAGACCAATAGCAGCGCCTCCGGCGAGGTGAAGAACGGCGCGGTATTCACACCGCTCAATGGCGCGTTGATCTCCGCCAAGACCTACTTTGCCAGCTCTTTCGGAGGGCATTCGAGTCCGATCAGCGATAGCTGCCAGAAAAATTTCACGATTATGGTCACCGACGGTCTGCCCACCGGCAAGACCAACGGCAGCCTGTACTCGGCTGCCGATCGCGCCATCACGCCGACGGGCGGCGGCTACACGCTGGGCGCCGCCTATACCGATGCCATCAACTCGGTCACCGCGCTGCGCAGTGTCACCAAAAGCGGTACAAACTATGACATCAAGACCTATGTGGTGGGTTTGGGCGACACGGTGAAAAACGCCGATGCCGTCTACGTGATGAATAAGATGGCCGCCGCGGGCGGGACCAGCGTGGCGTATCTTGCCAGCGATCAAACCGCTTTCCAGAATGCCATGGACGCCATTACCAACGATATCGTCGCGCAAACCGGTTCCGCTGGCGCCGTCGCCTTCAATTCAACCTCCCTCGGCACAAACACCGATCTTTATCTGGCCTTATTCAATAGCACTCACTGGTCCGGTGATCTGTTGGCCTATCCGCTCGATCCCGTGAGCGGTGCCGTGAGCTCGGCGGCCCGCTGGAGTGCGGCCACGCAATTGGACGGTCGTAATCTTGGCTCGTCACCACGAACGATCCTGACATTTAACGGCAGCGACGGCGCCGCCTTTCAATGGAGCAGTTTGACCGCTGCACAGCAGGCCGATCTCAAGACCAACCCCAGCGGTGGTCTGGACAGCGCCACTGTGGGATCACACCGCCTCGACTTCATCCGCGGTGATCGCGGCAACGAGGGCACAGGCGATAACTTCCGGGTACGTAAGAGCCGTCTCGGCGACATTGTCGATTCCGCCCCTGTCTACGTGGGTGTCCCCAGCCTTAACTGGCCGGATACCGCCCCGTTTCCCACTTTAAGTCCTTATTCCGCCTATAAGACCGCCCAGGCTGGGCGCGCCGGGGTCGTGTATGTAGGCGCAAACGATGGGATGCTGCATGGTTTCGACAGTGCGACTGGCGGCGAAGTGCTGGGATACATCCCGGGTAATCTTTTTTCCAGCGCGGTGGGTAAAGGGATGCATTTTTTGACGGATCCCGCCTATAACCACCGCTATTCCGTGGATCTTTCCCCTACGGTCTCGGATGTCTATACCAAGGCCAGTCCCGCCGGCAGCACGGCGTGGAGAACGGTGCTGGTGGGCGGAGAACGGGCCGGCGGTCGCGGCTTGTTCGCCCTGGATGTCACGAATCCGAGTGCATTTACCGAGAGCAACGCTGCGAATCTGGTGTTGTGGGAGTTCAGCTCCGCCAACGATCCCGATCTCGGCAGTACCTTCAGCAATGCCACTATTGCGCTGCTCAACAACGGCCGCTGGGCGGCCATCTTCGGCAACGGGTATAACGACAACCCAGGCGGCAGCGGTCAGGCCCAGTTGTTCATCCTCTACCTGGACGGCGGCTTGAGCGGTACTTGGACCTTGGGAACCGATTACGTGAAGATCAGTACCAATGTGGGAACCACTTCCAGCCGCAACGGACTGTCCACGCCGGCGGTGGTGGATACCAACGGCGACGGGGTGGCGGACCGGGTGTATGCCGGAGACCTCAACGGCAATCTATGGGCGTTCGATCTGTCCAGCACCAGTGCCTCTAACTGGGGCGTGGCCTACAAGAGCGGGTCAACGCCCAACCCCTTGTTCACCGCGAAGTCCGGTCAGCCCATTACCAGCCAGCCGGTGATCGTCAAACACCCCACCGAGGCGGACAGCAATAATCTACCCAATTTGCTGGTGATGTTCGGCACCGGGCAATACCTGGATCCCGCGGACAACTCCACGTCGGGCACCCAGTCGTTCTACGGGGTGTGGGATCGCGGCCAGAAGCAGCTCGATTATACCGATCTGGTGCGGCAGACCTTTCTTACGGGATTTCCCTCGAACGTGAGGGTGCCCACCGATAATGCGGTGGACTACGCGGCGGGCGGAAACAGCACGCAATATGGCTGGTATATCGATTTGCCGGCCGGCGGCGAACGGATGGTGGTGGATCCGAGGGTGCGCGGCGATCTCGTCTACTTTAATACTATGATCCCTTCGACGGACCCCTGCTCGGCCGGGGGCAGCGGCTGGCTGATGTCGGTGAAGTATGCCAATGGTGGGCGACCCGCCACCGCGGCATTCGATTACAACAACGACGGCAGCGTGGATAGCGGTGACCTGGTGTCGAATGGGACGCTATCGAATGTAGCGATCGGCGGCGAGACATTCGATTTAGGCATGCCGACTTCACCCACTTTCCTGGGCAACAAGCAATATACCGCCGGGACCAAGACGACCGATGGCAGCACCATCGACCAGCGAGATGTGGAGGCGATCTCCGGTGCCGGGACGGGACGTCAGTCTTGGGAAGAATTGCGGAAATAATGGCCTCAATGCGTTTCTGAGGAGATCGTTATGGCGATGAAAAAATGGAGATACCTATTGATCACCGCATGGATGGTTTCATGCGCGATACCGGCGCTGGCGTCGCAATCAACGGGAAGCGGCGCTGCCGTCTTTTCCCAACAGCAATGGGTGATTTCACAGATCGATGTAAAGGGGCGGACGATTGTTATCAACGATACCGCCTATCGCCTTGATGTTGCCCTTAAGGTACATACTGCGGATCATAAGCTCGGATCCCTTAGCGATCTACGGACCGGCATGCGGGTGGGTTATCGTCTCTCGGATGATGGCAGCGGACAATTCGTGATCAGTGAAATTTGGGTGTCCGGCAATGATCAATAAGGCGCGACCTGGGTTAAAAGTATAGAGAATCTTGTTGATGTTTCGGGAGAAGTCGCCATGCAAGGAAATGAGAAGCTATTAGGGCGGGTCGAGGGCGGGTTTGGATGCCGAACACATAGCGGATTTTCCCTTATTGAACTCATGATCGTGGTGGCCATCGTCGGTATATTGGCAGCCATCGCTTATCCGGTCTATACCTCGCAAGTGAGGAAAGGGTCAGCGTACCGACGCCAAGACGGCGCTGATGACAGCGGCGCAAAATTTGGAGCGTTGTTTTACGGAATACAATGCCTACAATAATGGCGCGTGTCCCGCAGTGCCGGCAACCTCGCCGGAGGGTTATTATTCCATTGTCGCCACTACCTTGACGGCGAGTAGTTTTACGCTCACGGCTACACCTATTTCCGGCGCGGTCGTCGCAGATACGGAGTGCACTACCTTTACCCTAAACAATTTGGGTGCTCAGTCTTCTACCCCCGCCGGTAATCAGTGTTGGTAACGGATGCGCAAGCTCGGATGGTAGTACAAGTGTAGTCAATTGGCAGGATGAATGGATCGATTTTGTCGATATCTCTAATAATGGTGCTAGGGCGTACGGTGAGCCGCTGATGCATAAAACAGTCGCGTTGGCGACCGGCTTTGTCACCTGGCAGTGCAAAAATCAATAGCTATATCTCTTGCGATGTTTACGGCTAGACTAAATTTCCCGGCAGCTCTTTACAGTCAGGATCTTTTACGTCGTGTCGGTCGGATTCAGAGCCGTCAGTAAATGGGAAGTATCGGAATCTACGCCACAGGTGAATGACAATATCAACCGTCCATGATGGATGGCCATGAGCCGCATAACACTCAGCCGGATATATAGATAGCCAACGCGACTGGGGCGCGCCCGGAGAGGCGTGGTCCGGGAAGGAATGGGTATGCCTCTGCGTAGCCGCCGAACAACATGGCGGCGCGCCAGCGTGCACCGGTCAGCATCGCTTCCACGGCGATGATTCGAAATATCCGATCAACATGAAGGTTTCCCCAGCCGCCGACCGAGCGGTGCGCTACCGTGTGCGAATAAAAGACCGAAGCCACATCTTTTAATGGCTCCGGCCGATATGCCGCTAATGACTTAAATGGGTTGCTTGCTTGCGCGGTAACAATGTGAAGATTGCCTTCTCAGGATAAGAGTAATCCGCTTCTTAGGGTGCTTTGATGCTCCATTTATATTTCCTGATGAAATGAGCGCCTAAGCCTTAAAGGTTACCGCAGCTGTCTAGGTTGCCGGCCGCGCAAAGATGTTTGCTGAAAGTGGACGAGACGGCTTGGATGCTTCGAAAGAGTATTTCAAGGTCGGTATTCCAGGGTGAAAATGCGATTAGTCCAAGTGTGACGTAGTTCCCATTATTCTTATTCAATATTGAGTAAATTTACCATCGGGTAGATCTATATGAGCTCTAAAGCTCAGGAACTTAAAAGCCGATATCGTCGTATATGAAAATTCAATATCAGTCAGCTGCTAATCGTGATTTTAGATTATCTCGCAATCAGGGGTTCACCCTTGTGGAGTTGATAATCACGCTGTCTATTGCGGCGATACTCGCGACCTTGGCGGTGCCAAGTTTCAGTACCGTGATAAAGGATAACCGTCAGATTACGCAGGCCAACGATGTCATTACCGCGCTGACTTACGCGCGCAGCGAAGCTATCAAGCGCGGCTCGCGCATTGTTGTTTGCAAAAGTGGCGATGGCGCTAGCTGCGCTGCCACGGGCGGGTGGGAGCAGGGATGGATCGCCTTTGTGGATGCAAACGACGATGCTGCGGTCAGTCCTGGCGAGGCGTTATTGCGGGTGCATGGTCCCTTGGCTGCTGGTACTACCCTGAATGGTGACACCAATGTGAGTAACTATATTTCCTACGTGGCGCGAGGTAGTTCACAGCTGATATCAGGCGCCATACAGTCTGGAATCATGGTGGAGTGTGATGATCGCGGCTTTGGGGCGAAGGCGCAAGCCATCACTATCAGCGCCACGGGGCGGGCCAAGAACTGGTCCGCTACCGATGCGGGCGCGGCAAGTTGTACGCCCTGAGGTCCCGAGGAATAGTTATGGGGATCGCCACGGTCATGAAATCAAACAAGGGATTTGCCCTCTTTGAGGTGCTCATTGCCGTGGTTGTGCTGTCAGTCGGCTTGCTGGGATTGGCGGGCTTGCAGGTAACTGGACAACGCAATAACCACAGTGCGTATTTACGCAGCCAGTCCGTATTTCTTGCTTATGACATGGTGGATCGCATGCGGGCCAATATGCAGGGCGTGACGGCGGGCGCCTATAACAACATTTCCGGCATTCCCGCCGACCCCGGCTGTATTTCTGCCGGGTGCAACTCGGTCCAGATGGCACAGTACGATGCCTATCAGTGGAATACGCTATTGGCGCAACAACTTCCGTCCGGACAGGGTACGGTCACTGCGGCGGGCGCTCTGTATACCATCACGGTGATGTGGGATGACGATCGTAACGGCGGTGCGGGCACGGCGTGCAGCGCCGGAGGATTGAAATGTCTGAAGATGAGCGTGCAATTATGAACAGGACTGCCCGAGATCCGACATGGCGCCAGGATCAGACTGGCCTGACCTTGGTTGAGCTGATGGTGGCCATGACGGTGGGTTTGATATTGATGGCCGGCGTCATCCAGATTTTTGCGAGCAACAAGCAGACATACCGCATTCAGGATGCCACTTCGCGGTTGCAGGAGAATGGGCGCTTCGCCGTGGATATGCTGAGGCGCGACATACGCATGGCCGGGTTTTGGGGCTGTAATAGTAATATTACAAATGTATCCAGCAATCTCAACAACCCGGGCAATTATGTCGATATCACCCTTGGCGGCATTAGCGGTACCGACGGTGCCGCAGGGGCGCCGGATACCATCACGTTGCAGGGTGCATACAATAGCGGACTTAATGTCAATTCACACAGTCAAGCTGCGGCAAGTTTTGCCACCCCGGCAGGAAATGACTTACAGCGGTTTGAAATTATTCTGGTTAGTGATTGCACCAAGGCGGATATTTCTCAGATATCCAATGCCACACCGGCATCCGGGAGTGTGGTTGTCAATACCGGCGTAGGTGCTCCAGGGAATGCAAGCAAACCGCCCCAATATCCTCCGGGTTCTTCAATCTACCATGTCCGTAAGGTGACCTATTCCATTCAGAGCGGTGCCAGCGGACAGCCCAGCCTGTTTCGCAGCGAAGACGGTGTCGACCAAGAAGTGGTTGAAGGTGTAGAGGACATGCAGATCCTCTACGGTGAGGATACCGATGCCGACGGCACCGCCAATCGCTATGTGCCGGCCGGCACCGCTGGGCTCATTTTGGAGAATGTGGTCAGCGTACGATTGGCGCTTACTCTGCGTACGCTGGAGGATAACGTTGCGCTTACCACCGCGAACGGTGACCGAAGGATACGCAACACGTTTAGTACGACTATTGTATTGCGCAACCGGACCAGTTGATCGATATGAGAACGAAAGTCAGCATCATGAAGTATTTCTGCAATGTCCCGGCTAAAGGCGGGGAGGGCGGATCCGCACTCATCATCAGCCTTTTAATCCTGATCGTCCTCAGCTTGCTGGGGCTCACCGCCGTGCGCACCACCACGCTGGAGGAAAAGATGGCCGGAAATCTTCGTGACAACGATCTGGCCTTCCAGGCAGCGGAATCCGCATTGCGCGATGCCGAGGCATTTGTAGAAAGTGTCGTATCAACCAATGCCTTCAATAATACGGGCGGCTTATATGGTTCGGCTACCGCTGACCCGGATTACTTCGCGACGGCAACCTGGAGCACCGCCAATTCCGCCGCCTATTCGGGGTCGATCTCCGGGGTCGCTAACCAGCCTCGTTACATCGTCAAGTACTTGGGCGTGGTGCCGAGCCCGGGGGGGGCGCTGAATATCGGCGGCTACGGGAATCAACAGGCCGGCGCTCTGCATTCATTTCGAATAACGGCTCGAGGGACGGGGGGCAGTGATACTACACAGGTAGTTCTTCAGGATTATTACGGTAGGCGTATGTGAGCGCGTTATCCAGACGATTTCAGTCATGTCCTTGCAATATGAGGTGAACGACCATGATTAACCAGATAAGGACTGTATTCGATAAAGGCCTGAGCCGGAGCACGATCCTCGCGGCGACTGCGCGCCGCCGTTTCGTCGCATACATGGGCGGAGTCTTGTTGGCCTTAGGCGCGCCACATGCGCTGGCGCTGGTCATTTCGCAAACGCCGCTGTTTCTCACCACGCCCGTGTTGCCCAATGTGTTAACCATCTATGACAACTCCGAATCCATGGACGGTACCATGTCCGGGCAATTGATAGCGGGAAACGATCCCGCTACGCGAGGCAATATCGGCCGCCAAGTCATGCGCAACACGATCACCAACTACCGTTCCTCCTTCAACTGGGGGCTGATGACTTACGGCATGACCAGCAGTTCGCCGTCGCTGTACAATACCTATGGTTATTTTATGGGTTCCGATACCGGCATGGTCTTCACCGACGACTGCGCGCCGGTCGGCGGTTCGCCCGTCAGTCAGTTGTCGCCCGGCGTGTCCGCCTCCAACGGCAACAGGGGGTGCGTCCCCAATCCCGAGCCGTTTACCGGCGGCAACTATGTCACCTTCGATCAATCCGGAGACGATCCCACTATCAATGACGTTCTGTATATCGGTTCGGGTTATGGGAATCAGCTGTGGGGATTGAGTCCCGGGACCGGTAGTCCGCCGAACACAAGCTATAAGGCCTATCTATCTCACAAAACGACCTCGGGGAGTTCCTGGGTAAGCGGCGCGTTCGCCAGTTCACTGGGAACGTTGAATTTTACGCCCACCGATGCCGGTTTCCTGCCGGGCAATCCGCCTATTACCCGCATCCTGTGGCTTAACCGCGCCTGGGGATATTATTCGAATATCACCGGCTCCGGCGCATTGAACGAGGCGGTGCAGGCTGATTCCACCACGCACTATAACAATCTGCAAACCATGCTGGGTGCGGAGACCAACAGCAGTTCTTCCGGCGAGGTGAAGAACGGCGCGGTGTTCACGCCGCTCAACGGCGCCCTGATTTCCGCCAAGACGTACTTTGCGAGTTCTTACGGAGGGCATTCAAGCCCGATTTCCTACAGCTGCCAGAAAAATTTCGCGATCATGGTCACCGACGGCCTGCCCACCGGAAATACCAGCGGGTCCTTGTACTCGGATGCCGATCGCGCCATCACCTCGTCGGGCGGCGGTAGCTACACGCTGGGTGCCGCCTATACCGATGCGATCAACTCGATTACCGCGCTGCGCAGTACCGTTCACAGTAGTACGACCTATGACATCAAGACCTATGTGGTGGGTTTGGGCGACACGCTGCAAAACGCCGGCGCCGTCTATGTGATGAATCAGATGGCTGCCGCGGGAGGGACGAATGTTGCATACCTCGCCAGCAATCAAACCGCCTTCCAGAATGCCATGGATTCTATTACCAACGATATCGTCTCGCAGACCGGCTCCGCCGGCGCCGTCGCCTTCAATTCAACCTCACTCGGAACCAACACCGATCTCTATTTGGCCTTGTTCAACAGCGGTGACTGGTCCGGTGATTTACTGGCGTACCCGCTTGATCCCGTGTCCGGCGCCGTCAGTGCGACGTCCCGCTGGAGCGCCGCCACGCAAATGGACGGCCGTAACCTTGGCTCGTCACCACGAACGATCCTGACCTACAACGGCAGCGACGGTGCGGCTTTTCAATGGAGTAGCTTGACCACCGCGCAACAGACCGATCTCATGACCAATCCCAGCGGCGGTCTGGACAGCGCCACCGTTGGCTCGGACCGACTCGACTTCATCCGCGGTGATCGCAGCAACGAGGGTACTGGTGATAACTTCCGGGTACGTCAGAGCCGTCTCGGCGATATCGTCGATTCCGCCCCTGTCTATGTAGGCAAGCCTGACCTTCCCTGGCCGGATACCGCGCCGTTTCCTGTTACAAGTCCTTATTCCGCCTATAAGGCCGCTCAGGCGGCGCGTTCCGGTATGGTGTATGTCGGTGCTAACGATGGGATGTTGCATGGTTTCGACAGCGCTACCGGACAGGAAGTGCTGGGATACATACCGGGTAATCTTTATTCCAGCGCAGTAGGCGGGGGGATGCATTTTCTGACGGATCCCGCCTACAGTCATCGCTATTTCGTCGATCTTTCCCCTGCGGTCTCGGATGTCTATACCAAGGCCAGTCCCGCCGGCAGCCCGGCGTGGAGAACGGTGCTGATCGGTGGAGAGCGGGCTGGCGGTCGCGGCTTGTTTGCCCTGGATGTGACGGATCCGAGCACATTTACCGAGAGCAACGCCGCGAACGTGGTGTTGTGGGAGTTCAGCTCTGCAAACGATCCCGATCTCGGCAGCACCTTCAGCAACCCGACCATTGCGCTGCTCAACAATGGCCGCTGGGCGGCCATCTTCGGCAACGGGTATAACGACAACCCGGGTGGCAGCGGCCAGGCCCAGTTGTTAATCCTCTACTTGGACGGCGGGTTATCCGGGACTTGGACGCTGGGGACCGATTACGAGAAGATCAGCACCAATGTGGGAACCACTTCCAGCCGCAACGGACTGTCCACGCCGGCGGTGGTGGATACCAACGGCGATGGGGTGGCAGACCGGGTTTATGCCGGCGATCTCGACGGCAACATGTGGGCGTTCGACCTGTCGGACACCAATGCCGCCAATTGGGCTGTAGCCTATAAGCAAGGCTCCACACCTAAGCCTCTGTTTACAACCAAGTCCGGTCAGCCCATCACCAGTCAGCCGGTGATTGTCAAACATCCCACCGAGACGGACAGCGGTAATCTACCCAATTTGCTGGTGATGTTCGGTACCGGGCAATACCTGGATCCTGCGGATAACTCCACGTCGGGCACCCAATCGTTCTACGGGGTATGGGATCGCGGCCAGAAACAGCTCGATTATACCGATCTGGTGCAGCAGACCTTTCTTACGGGATTCCCCTCGGACGTGAGGGTGCCGACGGATAATCCGGTGAACTACTCGGCGAGCGGAACCAGTCAGCAATATGGCTGGTATATGGACTTACCTGCCAGCGGCGAGCGGATGGTGGTCGATGCGAAGATACGCGGCGATCTCGTCTACTTTAACACCATGATTCCTTCGACGGCGGCGTGTTCGGCCGGGGGTAGCGGTTGGCTGATGTCGGTGAAGTATGCCAACGGCGGACCACCCAGTACTGCGGCATTCGATTACAACAATGACGGTGTTGTGGATTCCAGTGATTTGTTGTCGAACATGGCGCCTGGCGGGCAGACCTTCAATATGGGGTTGCCGACCACACCCACCTTCCTGGGCAACAAGCAATATACCGCCGGGACCAAGACGACCGGTGGGACCACCATCGACCAGCGTCAGATTGAAGCTCTCAAGGGTGCCGGCACAGGACGCTTATCTTGGGATGAACTGCAGAAGTGATTACTTCGATGCATTATTACGGGAGATTGTTATGTTGATGAATAAATGGAGATGCCTGCTTGTCGCCGCTTGCATGACTTTATGTTCGACATCCGCGATGGCGACGCGGTTAATGGGGGCCGGATCTGGCGCCAATGCCTTGCCGGATTGGGTGATTTCCCACATCGACATAAGGGAGCGAACGATCGTTATCAACGATACGACTTATAGACTTGCCACTGCCGTCAGGGTGCATACCGCGGCTAAAAAGCACGGATCCTTGCGTGATCTACGGCGCGGGATGCGGATAGGATATCGTCTCAGGAACAACGGGAGCGGACAGTCGGTGATCAGTGAAGTCTGGGAGTCCGGCGAGGACGCAAATCACTAGAGTGTGCAACGGGTGAAAGAAGATAGAGCAGGTCGTTGTTGACCTTTCGGGAGTAATCGCAATGCATGGGAATCAGAAGCTATTAGGTCGGATCGATGGTGAAGCCGGGTTCACGCTTATTGAACTCATGATCGTGGTGGCCATCGTCGGTATATTGGCCGCCATCGCCTATCCCGCCTACACTTCGCAAGTAATGAAGAGTCAGCGTACCGACGCCAAGACGGCGCTGATGACGGCGGCGCAAAACCTGGAGCGGTGTTTTACGGAATACAATGCTTACAATAATGGTGCATGTCCGGCGGTGCCGGCAAGTTCGCCGGAGGGTTATTACACGATTACTGTAGCCACGACGGCGAGTACCTATACACTCACCGCGGCACCGGCGTCCGGGGCCGTGATGAATGATACCCAGTGTGGCACCTTCACGCTGAATTATTTAGGTGTTCAGACCCCTGCCGGTAGTCAGTGTTGGTAGGGGATGCGCGGGATTGAATGTAAAAAGGAAGGCGGCCTAGGCCGCCTTCCTTTTATATTCGATTTAGCATGAGGATTACCCGCATTTTGAATCTCCGCAATTCAAACAGGTCAGGCAACCATCCATGATGATGACGGCCTTGGTGTGGCATTTGATGCACAGCTGCGCGCTGTCAGGAAAGCCGGAGCTTTCCTCGCTTGTGGGTGGTTGTTGCTGGCTTTGCTCGAATTGGCTGCGTTTTTCGGCAATGAGCTTTTGTTGGTGTTCATCCGGACCGTCATTTTTAATCAATCCGATGATGCGCAGGTGATTTTCGATGGCGTCGCCGATCTCCGCCACCAATGACGGCATATATTTTCCACCTTTTTTGAAGTACCCCCCCCGCGGATCGAAGACTGCCTTGAGCTCTTCCACCAGGAAGGTGACATCGCCGCCTTTACGAAAGACGGCGGAGATAATCCGTGTGAGGGCGACGATCCATTGGAAGTGGTCCATGTTCTTCGAATTGATGAAGATTTCGAAGGGGCGGCGCAATTCGTGGGGCGTATCGGGGTTGAGTATCACGTCGTTGATGGTGACGTAGAGCGCATGTTCGGATAAAGGGGTCTTTACCTTGTAGGTCGAGCCGAGCAAGACGTCGGGCCGCTCGATCTTTTCATGCATATGAATGACGTTGGAAGTGTCGTCACCGTCTTCGCTTGTGGTGACGGCGGGCGAGTCGGATTTATCGCCTTCTTTTATGACGCCATATTTGACAATCTTTTTTTCAATCTTAATAGCCATATATGAACTCCTCTATTGAGCGATCGGCTTGCAGTCGGGGCAGAATCACTCAAAATTTCCCGTAATAACCTTCCTTCAGTGCGTCGTAAAGATTGGCGGCGCTATGCATCTCGCCGTCATATTCGATCTCCTCATTGCCTTTCAGCTCGACGGTGGAGCCGTCTTCCAAGGTGAAGCGATAAGTGGTGTTGGCCAGGTCGCTTTCCTTGACCAAGACGCCTTGGAAGGCTTCCGGATTAAAGCGGAAGGTAGTGCATCCCTTCAAGCCCTGGTCATAGGCATAAAGATAGATGTCCTTGAAATCCTCGTAGGGATAATCGGTCGGGACGTTGGCGGTCTTGGAAATAGATGAGTCCACCCATTTCTGCGCCGCCGCTTGGATATCGACGTGTTCCTTGGGGTTGATATCCTCGGCGGTAATGAAATACTCCGGCAGGCGTTCGTCTTCCTTCTCCGAGAACGGCACGGCTTTGGCATTGATTAATTCCCGGTAGGCGAGCATTTCGAAGGAATACACGTCTATCTTTTCCTTGCTCTTTTTGCCCTCGCGGATCACGTTGCGGAAATAATGATGGGCGAAGCTGGGCTCAATGCCGTTGCTGGCGTTATTGGCCAGCGATAATGAAATGGTGCCGGTAGGGGCGATGGATGTGTGGTGGGTAAAGCGCGCGCCCTTTTCAGCTATTTGATCCACCAGTCCCGGTGCCACTTCGGCAACGCGCTGCATATAGCGGCTATAGCGTGCGTGTAATACCTTGCCCTTGATGGTATCGCCCGCTTTCCAGCCGTCACTAGCCATCTCGGGGCGCTTGCGCAACATCTCCGCGGTGACGGTGAACTCCTCTTCCATGATGGGGGCCGGCCCCTTTTCTGCGGCCAACTCCACGGCGGTTTCCCAGCCCACCAAGGCCATCTCGCGCGTGGCTTGTTCGGTGAATTGCACGGATTCGGCGGAGCCGTACTTCATGCGCAACATGGTGAGGGTGGAACCCAGGCCGAGATAGCCCATGCCGTGACGACGTTTGCGCAGGATCTCGTCGCGCTGCCCTTGCAGTGGCAGGCCATTGATTTCCACTACGTTATCGAGCATGCGGGTGAATATCGCCACGACCTTGCGGAATTCTTCCCAATCAAAGTGGGCGCGCTCCCTGAAGGGTTCGCGCACGAACTTGGTAAGATTGATAGAGCCCAGCAGGCAAGAGCCGTAGGGAGGCAAGGGTTGTTCGCCGCAGGGGTTGGTGGCGCGGATATTTTCGCAGAACCAGTTGTTGTTCATCTCATTGACCTTGTCAATGAGGATGAAGCCCGGTTCGGCAAAGTCGTAGGTGGACGACATGATCATGTCCCACAAGCGGCGCGCGCGGATATCCTTGTAGACCTTGTGGGCTACCAGTCCCGCTGCGTTGCTGAGATAGCCCTCCTGCACCGGCCAGTCCCGCCATATCACTTGTTCCGGGTTGTTGAGGTCCAGTTGATCGGACTCCGCTTCTTTACGGGTAAGGGGAAAGGCCAGTTTCCAGTGGGTATCGTTCTTTACCGCCTCCATAAAATCCTGGGTGACGAGCAGCGACAGATTGAATTGACGTAAACGGCCGTTTTCCCGTTTGGCGCGAATAAAGTCCGCCACATCCGGGTGCCCGACGTCGAAGGTCCCCATCTGGGCGCCGCGGCGCCCGCCGGCGGAAGAGACGGTGAAGCACATCTTGTCATAGATATCCATAAAGGACAGAGGGCCGGAGGTGTAAGCGCCGGCCCCGGATACATACGCACCCTTGGGGCGCAAGGTGGAGAACTCGTAACCGATGCCGCAGCCGGCTTTGAGGGTCAGACCCGCCTCATGCACCTTCTGCAGGATATCGTTCATGGAATCAGTAACGGTGCCGGATACGGTGCAGTTGATGGTCGAGGTGGCCGGTTTATAGGCCAAGGCGCCGGCGTTGGAGGTGATGCGTCCGGCGGGGATGGCCCCGTGACGCAGGGCCCATAGGAACTCGTCATGCCAGTGTTCCCGCAATTCCGGGGTGGCTTCCACGTCGGCGAGGGCCCGCGCCACCCGCTTATAGGTGTCGTCGAGTTCGGCGTCGATAATCTCGCCATTCTTGGCCTTGAGCCGGTATTTTTTATCCCAGATGTCGAGTGAGGCGGGCTGGTATGGGATGTCGGATACCTTCACCGTGACGGCTTTCAGATGAGCAGTCTTCATATTACTTATTTCCCCCTCCCTTGGCTGTTAATGCCTTAAGTTCCTTGATTAGCCATACTGATGAGGGCGCCTATGTCGACGTGGCGCAAACACAAGATATGGGATGGATGAAAAGATTAGGCGTGATGCCGGCGCCTGTCAATAATTTTTTGGTAAGATGGGTGGCTTTTAATTTTTGTTAAAAATTATATAGTTGTGATTTATAGGTTGGTGCTTGGCCCCTTTGTCGGTGATTATTGGTAATTGCACTGCAAAATCGTTACCACAATATATAGTGGTTGTGATTATAGGGCTAAAACGCGGTAATTCCTTAGATTCGCCCGGGGTGACCGCGGCTAAATGACGCCTTTGCAGGTGCCGGATCGCAGGTTCTCCTTCAAAATAAGCTGAACCCAGGAGGGGAGATAGCATCTAACCCCCCATCGCTTTGGCTCGTGGTGCGTGGCCAGGGCCTGCTTTCCGAAGTGATGAAGAATCATGATCGGCGAACTTAAATAGAAGGGATCGCAAACTGCAATGAAAACCAAAAAGACTATTCTGATGAAGACCGCAGCCTTGATATTGTTGGTCAATGCACTGGGGTTTGTGCAAGGCGCACAGGCTGCATTACCGGCGCAAGACAGTCAAGGCGAGGTGCTGCCCAGTCTGGCGCCGATGCTGGACCGGGTGTTGCCCTCGGTGGTGAACATCGCTACTGAAAGCCGCGTGCGCGTACAAGACAATCCGCTATTGCAAGACCCGTTTTTCCGCCGTTTCTTCGGCGTCCCCGACATGCCGCGCGAGCGGAAAACCCAAGCGCTGGGTTCGGGAGTCATCGTTGACGCCAAGCACGGTTATGTGCTGACCAACAATCATGTGGTGGCGAAGGCCGATGAAATCACCGTGACCCTTAAGGACGGACGCAGCCTCAATGCCAAGCTGGTGGGGACCGATCCCGAAACGGATGTGGCGGTGGTGCAGATCCCCGCCGACAATCTGAGCGCCGTGCCCTTGGCCGATTCCGATAAGTTGCGGGTGGGTGATTTCGTGGTGGCGATAGGCAATCCTTTCGGCTTGGGGCAAACCGTGACTTCCGGCATCGTCAGCGCGCTGGGGCGTACCGGTTTAGGGATCGAGGGTTATGAGGACTTTATCCAGACCGACGCCTCTATCAATCCCGGCAATTCCGGCGGGGCGCTGGTGAATTTGAAAGGCGAATTGGTGGGCATCAACACGGCGATAATTGCACCGGGCGGCGGTAATGTGGGCATCGGGTTTGCCATCCCCGTCAACATGACCCAGCAGGTGATGACGCAATTGATACAGCACGGCGAGGTGCATCGCGGTCGTGTCGGTTTGATGGTGCAGGACTTGACCCCGGATCTCGCCAAGGCCTTCGATATCAAGGAGACCCAAGGTGCCGTTATCTCCCAGGTGGTCAAGGATTCTCCCGCAGAGCGGGCGGGGTTGAAGGCGGGCGATGTGGTGATCAGCGTCAATGGCAAGCCGGTGATGACCTCCAGCGAGCTACGCACTAGCATCGGCTTGCTGCCGGTGGGTGAGACGGTGACACTGGACGTGGTGCGTGACGGTAAGACGCGCACCATCAAGGTGACTATCGCCGAAACCGTCCAGGACAAGCTGGCAGGAAAACGCATCAATCCGCGTCTGCAGGGTGCGACCTTTGGCGCGATTGAGGAAGGCAGCCCTGATTACGGTCATCTGAAAGGTATCGTGGTGGTGGATCTGGCGCCGGGGAGTCCGGCGTGGGCGGCGGGATTGCGCAAGAATGATGTCATCGTCTCGGTCAATCGTCGACCGGTGGCAACCATAGCGGAATTCCAGAAGGCCATTCGAGGTAGCAATCGCGGTTTGCTGTTGAATATCCGCCGCGGTGACGGGGCGCTGTTTATCTTGATTCAATAAGTCGATCAGCCCCTCACCGGAGGTGAGGGGCTTTTAATGCGTGACGCTAACGATCGCCCCGTCGGGTCATGCTGGATCAAGATACAAGGTAGTCACTCATCCAGAGTCGCAGCTGTGACCATTCCCGGTCGTTGTCTACCATCTGCAGGTACACCCGCTCAATATCCGCCTTGGCGGTATGCATTTTGTCTATTAAATCGCCAAGCGAGGCGTTCTCCATCGCTGCACCTAAAAAGGGTCGGCGCGAGTGCATCTTCAACAAAATTTTCTCCTGGACTTCCAAGTCATGCCAGTCGCCCAGATGTTGCTGAAGCCGGCGCAACCATATTAGGGCCTTTTCGGCATCGGGATGACCGAGTTCCTCGACAACTTCGAGCAAATAGCGCAAGCGCTTTGCCTTGATTCTAACGCTGTGAATGTTTGCGGGGTGCGGTTCGCGCGCTGAGCCGGCAACTTCGCCGCTAAAGTCCTGCCACAGTCGATTCAAAGTGGTATCCATAACCTTCGGCAGAGCCCGAGGGGAGGCCCCGGCATCGGTTTGTTGGCTGCCATTGTTCAATAGGCTTTTCAATTGTGAGCAAAGGCCCGGCACGTCTTCTCTATCGAGTCGCACCTGCGCTTTTTTCATTAATTTGACGCGGCGCTGCGTAAGCCGATCATGAATTTCGATCAATAGCGGCCGCTGCGTAAGCCGTTTGGATTTCAAGCGCTTGTCTATGGAGGCGATGAAGACGTCATAATCCCTGAGCTTGCCCAAGATGCGGCGTGAACGACGGAGACGGCCTCGCAGACGGCGAATGGCGGCAGGGCGGGGAGCCGGGTAGAGATAATCGAGGATTTGTTGCAGGCGCCGGCTGGCCACTCGGATATCGTGAACGGCTTTGGGTTTACCCATGTGCCCCGTCTTGGAGATCAGGATGGAGAAATGCCGGAGTCGCTGCAGACCCAGCTTGCGCACCATGAACGAATCTTGAGGGCCGAGGCGAGGGACGGCGCGTGACTTCGAGCGGGATGACGTTTTGGGTTTTATGGCGTTCATCAGCTATCTTGGCTCTGCAATTATTCTTTATGATAGTGAAATTTCATTCATTTGAGAGTCGAGATAGGCGCAGGGAGGCTGATTTAATGGTCAAGCTCCGGCCTCGAGCTATAGGGGCTGGGTAATGTAATACATTTGTCACATAGTCCGGTTATCTTGCTGAGGTTATCGTAGCCTGCTTAGGCAATTCCGCGATTATTCCCTACCATTGCTTGTTACCCACCCACTATCCGGTGATGTCGTGGCCGTTCAGTAGCAGGCCGCTCGTACTAGACCGTCGAGAGAAGCGCACAAACGTTCACGTATCTGTAATAATGTCTCCAGTTGGTTCAGAGACCTCGGATAAGCACATGGATATGGCAAGCGCAAAGCAGATCGTCGTGGTGCGACATGCCATCGCCGAGGAGGCGCAAGCGGATCAGCCCGATGCGCAGAGAGCGTTGACCGTCAAAGGTAAGAAGAAGATGGCCAAAGGCGCGCGGGGATTGAGAACTATTTTCCCGCACGCCGATTTCATCGCCCACAGCCCCTTGCTGCGCGCCCGGCAAACGGCTGAAATCCTGGCGACCTGCTATCCGGGCGTATCGCTGCACGAGACAACGGTGTTGTCGCCGGGAAAGGGGGCCGCCGCCTTAAATGCATGGTTGCGGCAACAGTCGGTGGAGCGCTTGATTTTGGTTGGGCACGAGCCGGATCTGAGCCGCTGGTTGTGTGTCGTCCTCAGCGGGAGAAGAAAAGCCTTCGTCGAGTTCGGCAAGGCTTCGGCCTGCTTGGTGGAGATGCCGTCACAGCCGGGGCAGGCGCGGCTCGAATGGTTTTTGACCCCGGACTTGCTGCGAGCTTTGCGCAAATGAAAGCGGGACGTGGTCACCGCTGTGCAGGTGGGCAATGAGCGCGGATAAGATGGAGTTGCAGCGACAAGATTCACAGCAGACCGAGGTGGCGGCGATTGACCTGGGTTCGAACAGCTTTCACATGGTCATCGCCCACATCAAGAACGGTCAGCTTAAGATCATCGATCGCCTGCGCGAGCCGGTGCGGCTCGCCGACGGTCTGGATGAAAAGCAGAGCCTGGCTGAGGAGGCGCAAAGCCGCGCCCTTGCATGTTTGGAACGCTTCGGCCAGCGTCTCGTCAACGTTCCCCAGGGCTGTGTGAGGGCGGTGGGTACCAATACCCTGCGCAGCGCCGGTAACAGTCCCGAGTTTATTGTCAAGGCCGAGCGCTTGCTGGGTCATCCCATCGAGGTCGTTTCAGGCACGGAAGAGGCGCGCCTGATCTATCAGGGCGTATTTAACAGCCTGGCCCTGGACGAAAAGAAACGCCTGGTGATCGACATCGGCGGCGGCAGTACCGAGTTGATCGTCGGCAAGGGCGCCAAGCCCAGCCTCATGGAAAGCCTGAGCATGGGCTGCGTTTCCATGTCGCGTCGTTACTTCAAAGAGGGCGCGATTACCGCCGCGGCATGGGAGAAGGCGTTGTTGTTTGCGCTGCTCGAACTCGAACCTAAAATCGCCGCTTATCGTAAGCAGGGATGGGATGCCGCGGTAGGCGCGTCCGGAACTATCCGCGCCATCGATAAGGTCATTCAGTCCGCCGGCTGGGAGCACGAGGGTATCACCTTATCGGCGCTACGGCGCATGCAACGCGCCTTACTCGATGCCGGTCATATCAATCGCCTGAAGATGTCGGGGTTGAGCCAGGATCGGGCCGCGGTTTTCCCCGGTGGCGTCGTGATTCTGCTGGCATGTTTCGAGGCCCTGGGTATTAAACAGATGCGGGTCGCGGACGGCGCCCTGCGCGAGGGTTTGCTCTACGATTTGCAGGGTCGTATCGGCCATAACGATATCCGCAGCCAAAGCGTGCAGTACCTGGCGGCGCGCTATCACGTGGACACGGACCAGGCGGCACGGGTGGTGAAAACCGCGCAACGCTGTTTAAAGCAATTGGCACGCGACTGGGGCTTGGAGTATGAATCCTGTGCCCGTTGGCTCGCCTGGGCGGCGACGCTGCACGAGATCGGCCTGGACATCGCCCACAACCAGTACCATAAGCATGGTGCCTATGTGATCGAAAACGCCGACCTCGCCGGTTTTTCCCTGCAGGAGCAAAAATTGGTAGCGCTGCTGGTGCTGGCCCATAGACGCAGATTTCCCGTCAAGGCCATTAACGAGTTGCGCCAAGCCAGGACCAAAGTGATACAAGGGCTGGCGATACTGCTGCGCCTGGCGACGCTATTGCATCGTAGCCGCAGCAGCAAGGAGTTGCCGTCTTTCAAACTGAAGGCAGAGAAGAAGACTTTGTCTTTGGTTTTTCCGAAGCAGTGGCTTGATGCCCATCCTTTGACGCGGGCCGATCTCGAGCAGGAGGCGGACTATCTGGCTGAGCTTGGAGTAAAACTGGTGTTTCATTGATGGCGATTTGTTTTTCGGAAAGCTTCATCAGTAAATTTCTCTGCACGTTGATCGCCGCCTCGCCTTCAGCCGGGCTTATGCGCTCGTAACATCCGTCCGCTTGCAGCGCCCAGGCATTCTGATTGTCCTTGAGATAATCTTCCAGGTCCTTGATGACCCGTTCCCGGAGTTTGGGGTCTTGCAATGGATAACAAACTTCCACGCGTTTGAACATATTGCGGTCCATCCAGTCGGCGCTGGAGCATAGGACCTCAGGCTGGCCGTTGTTTGCGAAGAAAAACACCCGGCTGTGTTCGAGAAAACGCCCGATAATAGACCGCACGCGAATGTTTTCCGATATCCCCGCCATGCCCGGACGCAAACAGCACATGCCGCGTACGATCAGGTCAATTTGCACGCCGGCGGCGGAGGCGTGATACATTTCCTGAATCAATAGCGGTTCGACCAGCGAGTTCACCTTGATGATGATGCGGGCGCACTGACCATCGCGGGCATGTTTCATCTCGCGCTGGATACGTTGCAGCAAGCCGGAGTGCAGGGTGAACGGCGATTGCAACAGGCGGTTGAGACGGGACACCTTGCCGAGACTGGTCAGCTGGAGGAAGATGCGATGCACATCTTCGCCTATGGCCTTGTCGCAGGTCAGCAGGGAATAATCGGTATAGACCCGGCTGGTGTAGGAGTGATAATTGCCCGTGCCGAGATGAATGTAATCCTGCAGTCGATTGTTCTCCCGCCGTACTACCAGCATCATCTTCGCATGGGTTTTATAGTCGACGATGCCGTACACCACATGAGCGCCGGCCTCTTGCAGGCGGGTGGCGAGGGCGACATTGGCTTCTTCATCGAAGCGGGCGCGCAATTCCACCACCACGCTCACCTCTTTACCCGCCCGTGCCGCGGCCACCAAAGCATCGACGATCGCCGAGCTTGGGTCGGTACGATAAAGCGTCTGCTTGATGGCCAGCACTTGCGGATCCGCCGCCGCCTGGCGGATGAAATCTATGATGATCGCGAAGGATTCGAAGGGGTGATGCAATAATATGTCTTGCGCGCTTATCGTCGCGAATATGTCGTGACTTCCGGAAAACCGCGCCGGCAAGGCCGGAGTGAACGGTGTGTAATAGAGCGCGGGGCGGTCTATTTTTTCCAGTATCCCCAGCAGGCGATTGAGATTGACGGGGCCGTCGACTTTATAAAGATCATCACTGGTGAGTTCAAAGCGGTTGAGCAGGAAGGTGATGATGTCATCGGGACAGTTATCGGCCACTTCCAGGCGCACCGTGTCGCCGAAATGGCGGGTGAGCAACTCGCCTTTTACCGCTCTCAGCAAATCCTGGGTCTCTTCCTCGTCCACGAACAGATCACTATTGCGGGTGACACGGAACTGGTAACAGCCTTTGACTTTCATGCCGTGAAATAATTGATCCACGTAGGCATGAATGACCGAAGACAGAAATACGAAATCGTGAGGGCCGCTGCCCGTCTCTTCCGCAGGCAGCCAGATGATCCGGTGTAAGGCGCGGGGCACCTGGACTATGGCGAAACGGCTGTTGCGGCCGAAGGCGTCTTTGCCGCTGAGCGATACGATGAAGTTGAGGCTCTTGTTGAGGATGCGCGGAAAGGGGTGCGCGGGGTCCAGTCCCAGGGGGCTGAGGATGGGCAGTAGTTCATTATTGAACAGCTTGCGCAGCCAGACATCCTGGGCTTCACTCCAATGGGTGCGGCGCAGCGCCCGGATGCCGTGTTCGCTCAATTGCGGGATCAAGGCCTCGTTGAGGATGCGGTACTGCTCCGCAATCATCTGGCCGACGTTTTGGCGAATGATCTTCAGCGTTTCCAGGGGGCTTAAGCCATCGGGGCCGCTGCGGATGCTGCCGGCCTCTGCGAGACTCTTCAGCCCGGCGACGCGTATCTCAAAGAATTCATCGAGATTGGTGGACGAGATACACAGGAAACGTACCCGCTCCAACAGGGGGACATTTTCATCCTTGGCCTGTTCCAGCACGCGGCGGTTGAATTCTAATAAACTAAGTTCCCGATTTATATAGAGATCGGGAGATTTTACGTTAGTATCGTTCATGGTATGGGGCGGGACCTGAGTCCTGCATACACTATTGCACTACTGTGACAATAGTGTGACACGAAATGGGGTGCAGATATCCAATAATCCGGACGGAATGTTTGGGTAGCCTCAAGGCCCGCTATCCTTAGGTTATGGGAGAAGGATGCGCCAGCGTCATTATAAACGGTTATTCATCAAGATATTGCCTTGCTCACCAGGGTTGCAGCCAGCTGAGAGTCATACCCGAGGCGGTGGGGATGAACCACCAACCTGCCTGTTGCCGATGGCCTGGAGCGGCATCGTCTGCCAGCAGGCTCCCCACGCTGTACCCTAAGCCCGCTCCGAACACCACGTCGGACAACCAATGCTGGGATTCGTAGACCCGGGAGTATGTGACCAGGCTGGCGGCGCCATAGGCGCCCAGGCGTTGCAGGGGTGTCAATTGCGGCGACAACACCCGCGCTGCGGCGAAGGCTGCCGTCGCATGGGCGGAGGGAAAGGATTGATGCTTGTCCTGCCACGACCATCCGGAAAAATCATGGGCGTCGGCGCCGGTAAAAGGGCGGGGGCGGCCGACAATGACCTTGATGCCGCCCGCGATCAATGAGGAATACACCACCGCCTCCCCCATCTTGAAACCGGTGCGGCTGAGGGTGTCGTTGGGCACTAGCTGCCCGGCGCCCCAGACGGCCGCGGAGTATCCCGCTAATGCCAGCGGCGACAGGACATCTCCCACGCCTTGCATGACATCACCCATTGCTTTGTGGTGATGGCGGTCGTAATAGTCCGCGACGTTTTGGTCGGTCGTCGTCATCAGGGCTGCGGTGATCACCGTCAGCCCCGCGGCTTTTTGCCACTGCGGCGTCTGCCAATGCAAAGGCGCGGTCACGACCGTTTGTCCATCGTGAAAAAATTCATTGCTCCAGTCCGCCAGGGATTCCTGGGCCGCGGTGGCAGGAGTGATGAAGATCCCGGCCATTAGCGGCAAGGCGGATAGGAGTCTGGAGATCATGCGCGAGAAGTCGTATTGATAATTATGATTACAGTCGGACAAAGAAAACGGGGCTTGCACCCCGTTTCACTTGATCCATGCCCGGCCCTCAGCGGGCGGAATGGCCGCTGAGCTTGACCTCTACCTTCTCATGCTCGGCGAGATTGGCGTAGTAGTCGCGCAATATGGCCAAGACCTCGGGGCGCGAGAACTCGGCCGGCACCTCGCCATTCTCGGACAGGGCCTTGCGCAGCTTGGTGCCGGACAGCAGCAGCCGATCCGAACCTTCGTGAGGGCAGGTGCGCATAGAGGCCATGCCGCCGCATTTGTAACAGTAAAAGGTCCAGTCGATCTTCAGCGGCTGGGTTTCCAAGGCGCCGGCTGGGATTTCGTCGAAGATGTGCTGGGCATCGAAAGGTCCGTAATACTCGCCCACCCCGGCGTGGTCGCGGCCGACGATCAGATGAGAGCAGCCGTAGTTTTGGCGGAACAGGGCGTGGAGCAAGGCCTCGCGCGGACCGGCATAGCGCATATCCAGGGGATAACCCGATTGCACCACCGTGTCCTTGACGAAATAGTTTTCCACCAGAGAATTAATGGCCTTGACGCGCACAGCGGAAGGGATGTCCCCCGGTTTGAGTTTGCCCAGTAGAGAATGGATCATCACGCCGTCACAGATCTCGATGGCGATCTTCACCAGGTATTCGTGGGAACGGTGCAGGGGGTTGCGGGTCTGAAAGGCGACCACCGTCGACCAGCCCTTGTCGGCGAACAGTTTGCGGGTCTCGGCCGGCGTCATATAGACATCGCCGAAATCGCTGGGGAAGCGGCCTTGCGAGAGCACCTTGACCGGGCCGGCCAGGTTGACCGCGCCCTGCTCCATTACCATCTTCACGCCCGGGTGCTCGGCATCGGTGGTTTTGAACACCATGGCGCACTCGTGCTCCTTGTCGATGGTGTATTTTTCCGTGACCTTCATGGTGGCCATGATCTCGTCACTCTCACCGTCCACCAGGGCGATGTCGGTCCCGGTCTTGATGCCGTCGGCGGTCTGCTGGTCGGTGGACAGGGTGATGGGAATGGGCCAGAACAGGCCGTTGACCATCTTCATGCCGTCGCATACCCCCTCCCAGTCGGCGCGGGTCATGAAACCGTCCAAGGGGGTAAATCCGCCGATACCGAGCATGATGAGGTCGCCGCTCTCGCGGGAACTGATGCGGACCTTAGGGAGACCTTCGGCACGTTGGCGCTCGGCGGCCAGGGCCTCGCCCTCCAACAGCAAGGGTTTGAGTTGCTCGGCGCCGTGAGGTTTGACGAGTTTAGACATGATGGTATGGACTCCTCCCGCGTTATCGGTGATCGTGCCGCTGCCTGCGGCCGTTTTGTCGTGATTTGGGTGGTATTTTAGCAGTGAATCGGCTTGCTATACCAATCGCGAGGCGGGGAGAGGAGCTATACATTGAAAATGAGTCATTTCGCCCCAAATCGAGTCCAAGCCTGCAGGGTGTTTGCTTTTTTGACCTTGACCAAGCGTGTATATTACCCCTTTTCGGCGAGGAGAGTCCCGTGGAGCAATTTCGAGGCACGACGATACTGTCGGTTCGCCGTGGCAAGCAGGTGGTCATCGGCGGTGACGGCCAGGTCTCGTTGGGACAGACGGTGATGAAGGGCAATGCCCGCAAGGTGCGGCGCCTGTTCGGCGACAAGGTCATCGCCGGCTTTGCCGGCGGCACCGCGGATGCCTTCACCTTGTTCGAGCGCTTCGAGGGTAAGCTGGAAAAGCATTCCGGCAATCTGGTGCGTGCGGCGGTGGAAATGGCCAAGGACTGGCGTACCGATCGCGTGTTGCGCCGCCTGGAGGCCATGCTGGTGGTGGCGGATAAACAAAGCTCGCTGCTCATCTCCGGGAACGGCGATGTCATCGAGCCGGAGCACAACGTGGCGGCTATCGGCTCCGGGGGTCCCTATGCCCAGGCGGCGGCGCGGGCCTTGATGGAGAATACCGAGCTGGATGCGCGCACCATCGTCGAGCGGGCGCTGACCATCGCCGCGGACATCTGCGTCTACACCAATCATCATTTGACCCTCGAGGAGCTGGAAGCCGCGCAATGATCGCGGTCCGCTTCTGTCGAATACGAATACAGTGAAGGGCTTACTTACATGAACGGACAGCTGTTATGTCGTACATGACACCCAGAGAAATCGTCCAGGAATTGGACAAGCACATCGTCGGCCAGGGCGATGCCAAGCGGGCGGTGGCCATCGCCTTGCGCAACCGTTGGCGACGCTCCCAAGTGGACGAGCAATTGCGCAATGAGATCACGCCCAAGAACATCCTCATGATCGGACCCACCGGCGTGGGCAAGACCGAGATCGCGCGCCGTTTGGCCAAGCTGGCCAACGCCCCCTTCATGAAGGTGGAGGCCACCAAGTTCACCGAGGTGGGTTATGTGGGCCGGGACGTGGATTCCATCATCCGCGACCTGGTGGACGTGTCCATCAAGCTGACCCGCGAGGAAGAGATGTCCAAGGTCCGCCATCGCGCCCAGGACGCCGCGGAGGAGCGGGTATTGGATGCCTTGTTGCCGAGGCCGCGCGGCGGCTATGCCGCCGAATCGGCGGAGGAATCCACCACCCGGCAGCTGTTTCGCAAGAAGCTGCGTCAGGGCGACATGGACGACAAAGAGATCGAAGTGGAGACCAGCGTTGCGCCGGTGGGCGTGGAGATCATGGCGCCGCCGGGCATGGAAGAGATGAGCAGCCAGTTGCAGAGCATGTTCCAGAACATGGCCGGTTCGCGCACCCGCAATCGCCGGGTGCGGGTCAAGGACGCCATGAAGCTGCTCACCGACGAAGAGGCGGCCAAGCTCATCAACGAAGAGGACATCAAGACCCGCGCCCTGCAGAATGTGGAGCAAAACGGCATAGTGTTTCTCGACGAGATCGACAAGATCGCCAAGCGCGGCGAACACGGCGGGCCCGATGTGTCGCGCGAGGGCGTGCAGCGCGATTTATTGCCCTTGGTGGAAGGCAGCACCGTTACCACCAAGCACGGCGTAGTGCGTACCGATCATATCCTGTTCATCGCCTCCGGCGCCTTTCATCTCTCCAAACCCTCCGACTTGATTCCGGAACTACAGGGACGGTTGCCGATCCGCGTTGAGCTCAGCGCCTTGTCTGTGGATGATTTCGTGCGCATCCTGACGGAGCCCGATGCCTCGCTCACCGAGCAATACACTGCTTTGCTTAACACCGAGGGCGTGGAGTTGCGCTTTACCGAGGAGGGGATTCGTCGTCTCGCCGAGATCGCTTGGACGGTCAACGAGCGCACCGAGAATATCGGGGCGCGGCGTCTTCACACCGTGGTAGAACGGCTATTGGAAGGAATTTCCTTCGAGGCTCCCGATCAACAGGGTCAGAGTGTGGTTATCGACGGCGCCTATGTGGATGAACGGCTCGCCCAGCTGGCGGAGGATGAGGATATGAGCAGGTACATACTTTAAGCTATTCGCAGAGAGGTCGGAAAAAGGAAAACCATGCCGTATCCCACCGATATTCGCCTGCACCGCGCCTCGCGCATAGTGGAGCTGAGCTACGATGACGGGACCTGCTTCAAGCTGCCGTGTGAATACCTGCGTGTTTATTCACCGTCCGCCGAGGTGCGTGGTCACGGGCCCGGACAGGAGGTGTTGCAGCTGGGCAAGGAGAATGTCAACATCACCGCCATCGAACCGGTGGGCAATTACGCCGTAAAACTGTACTTTGACGATGGCCATAACACCGGGATCTATTCTTGGGATTGGCTGTACACACTGGGAACACAACAAGAGGCCAGATGGCGGGAATACCTGGACCAACTGGCCAAGGCGGGATATCAGCGCGCAACACCGGCATAACGCCGGCGAATTCCGTGATCATATATGAGCAATAAGCACGATCCATCCGATCAGTCCGCGCATTTCGGTTTCCGTAAGGTAGCGGCCGAGGACAAGGCGCGTCTGGTGGCGGGCGTCTTCACCTCGGTGGCCGAAAAATACGACATCATGAACGATTTGATGTCGCTGGGGGTGCACCGCCTGTGGAAGCGCTTTACCATTGAATTGAGCGGAGTCGGCCCGGGACAGTCGGTCCTGGACGTGGCCTCCGGTACCGGCGATCTCGCCGCCGCCTTTGCCGAGCGGGTGGGAAGCAGCGGCTGGGTGGTGGCCACCGATATCAATAACGCCATGCTGGACCGCGGCCGCGATGTGCTGTTGGACCGCGGTATCTCCGGCAACATAAGTCATGCGCTGGCCAATGCCGAGCGCCTGCCGTTTCCGGATCACAGCTTCGATTGCGTCTCCATCGCCTTCGGTCTGCGCAACGTCACGCACATCGACGCCGCCCTGAGCGCCATGTGCCGGGTATTGAAACCCGGCGGCCGGCTGCTGGTGCTGGAGTTTTCCAAACCCCTGGCGCCGGTCCGCCCGCTCTATGATGCCTATTCGAAATTCCTGCCCTGGCTGGGTAAGCTGGTGGCCAATGACGCGGAGAGTTACCGTTATCTGGTGGAATCCATTCGTATGCACCCGGATCAGAAAACCCTGAAGGGGATGATGATCGAGGCCGGCTTCAAACATTGCGATTACTATAATTTGAGCGGCGGCATCGTGGCCCTGCACCGAGGATACAAGCTGTGAGCGTGCCCGCCCTCGTCCTGGCCGGATTGGAAATCACGCTGAATCGTTACCTGAGTCTCGATCCGGAGACTCTGTCCCGCCTGGCCGGTATGACCGGCAAGCTTATCGCCGTAGAGCTGCGCGGTGTGGGGATTACCCTGTACATGGCGCCGCACAGCGGCGGAATCCAGCTGTTGCGGGAGTTCGACGGCAGTGCAGACGCCGTGATCAGCGGCACCCCCGTGGCGTTGGCGCGCGTCGGTATCGGTGAGGAACGCGGTCTGTTGTTCGCGGGCGAGGTGGAGATTCGCGGCGATGTGACTCTAGGACAGCGTTTCGAGTCGGTGCTGCGTGAGCTCGACATCGACTGGGAGGAGCAATTATCTCATCTGGTCGGCGATGCGGCGGCGCATCAGGTTGGGAACCTGGTGCGGGATGCATTGCAGTGGGGCGCCAAGAGCGCGGATACCTTTGGCCGCGATCTGACGGAGTATCTCCAGGAGGAGAGCCGCCAATTGCCGCAACGGGATGAGGTGAACAAATTTCTCGCCGCCGTGGACGTGCTGCGCAATGATGTGGAACGTTTGGATGCGCGCGTCAAACGACTCCAGGCCCGGATCGACCCGCATGAACATTAAACACGCGCTTAGCAAGTACCGGGTCGGGGCCACCCTTGAGGTGAATGGATGTTGATGTTACGGCCCAGCCAGGCCTTGCGCTTGATCTATATCAACTGGGTGTTGGTGCGCAACGGTTTGGATGAAATCGTTCTGGCCACCCACCTGTTCCGCCCTATTCGTTTTTTACTCTATCTGTTGCCTTGGCATTGGTTTCGCGGGGAGATGCCGCCGCGCGGCGAACGGATTCGGCGCAGCCTGGAAGAATTGGGCCCCATGTTCGTCAAGTTCGGACAGATGCTCTCCACGCGCCGCGATTTATTGCCCGATGACGTCGCCCAGGAACTGGCCAAACTCCAGGATCGCGTGCCGCCCTTTCCGGGCGTCGAGGCGCGGGTCATCGTCGAGAAATCCCTCGGCAAGCCGGTGGCCGAGCTGTTTGAAAGCTTCGAAGAACAGCCGCATGCCTCCGCCTCCATCGCCCAGGTGCATCTGGCGCGCCTGTTGAGCGGTCAGGACGTGGTGGTCAAGGTGGTGCGTCCCGGCATTCACAAGACCATCGCCCGCGATATCGGTTTGTTGTACGTAGTAGCGGATCTGGCGGAACGCTATTGGCGCGAGGGGCGGCGGCTGCGGCCGCGGGAAGTGGTGGCGGAATACGAAAAAACCATTCTCGACGAACTAGATCTGTTGCGTGAGGCGGCCAATGCCTCGCAACTGCGGCGCAATTTCCAGGACTCGCCGCTGCTGTATGTGCCCGAGGTCTATTGGCCGTTTTGCCGTCGCCAGGTGATGGTGATGGAGCGCATCTACGGCACACCCATCAGCGATGTGGCGGAGCTCAAGCGCCAAGACGTCGATCTCAAGAAGCTCGCCGAGCGGGGCGTGGAGATCTTTTTCACCCAAGTATTCAGTCACAGCTTCTTTCATGCCGACATGCATCCCGGTAACATCTTCGTTTCACCCGAGGGTCGTTATATTGCCGTGGACTTCGGGATCATGGGGACCCTGAGTCCCGTCGATCAGCGTTATCTGGCGGAAAACTTCGTGGCCTTTTTCAAGCGTGATTATCGTCGCGTCGCCGAGCTGCATGTGCAGTCCGGTTGGGTCCCCGCCGGGACGCGGGTCGAGGAATTCGAGTCGGCGATACGCACCGTGTGCGAGCCGATCTTCGAACGGCCGCTCAAAGACATATCCTTCGGCCAGTTGTTGCTGCGCCTGTTCCAGACGGCGCGGCGCTTTCATATGGAAGTTCAACCGCAGCTGGTGCTGTTGCAAAAGACCTTGCTCAATATCGAGGGTCTGGGCCGCGACCTCTATCCCGATCTCGATTTATGGCAGACCGCCAAACCGTTCCTAGAGCATTGGATGAGTGAGCAGATCGGCGTGCGCGCCTTTTTCCAGGGACTGCGCGACGAAGCGCCGCGCTGGGCGGAACGCCTGCCGCAAGTGCCCGCCTTGCTCTATGACGTGCTGCGCCGCGCCGAGCAGGGTGAACTCAAGGTGGTGGTCAGTCCGTCCGAATGGGAGGAACTCCGCAACACCTTGCAACGCGGCCAGCAGCGCATTTATCTCGCCATCACCGGCGCGGCGTTCTTGATCAGCGCCGCGGTCATTCTTGGGCTGGACGGCTATTCGCCGAATATGTTCGGTAATGCGCCCATTCTCACCTGGTTGCTGGGCGTGGCGGGGGCCTATTTGCTCATCGCTTCTTGGCCCGGTGGGCGCGACTAAGGATACTTCGTCGCAAGAGCCGTCATGATTGTTTAGGTCGATGCGCGTCACGTGATGCGCTGAAACTTGCCAGCGAACGCAATCACGTCAATATATCGTTTTGGATCGCGTTGCGATGCGTTTCTCAGCGCTATGATCGCATCAGTCCTTGTTCGACTTCATCGCGTTTCGTCCTGCTCGCCAGGATCTCGATGATGACCAGGGCGAAATCCATGGCAGTGCCGGGGCCGCGCGAGGTAAGGATATGACCGTCTTGCACCACGGCGGCTTCCTCATAGCGCACCGCCGCGCGCTGGGACTGATCCAATGCGCCGGGGAAACTGGTGACGCGTCGCCCCTTCAGTAAGCCGGCGCTTGCCAGTACCTTGGGCGCGGCGCAGATGGCTGCGATGTATTTCTCATGCTTGGCCATGCGGTCGAGTAAGGCATGAATGCGCGGGTCGGCATTGAGCGTATCGGTGCCGGGCTGACCGCCCGGCAAAACCACCATGTCATAATCCTGCTTTAATGCCTGATCCAGCGAGGTGTCAGGGGTCAATAAGGTGCCGCGGCTGGCGCGGACGGCTTGCGGCGCCGCTTCCAGTCCCGCGCTGATGACCTCGATACCGGCGCGCCGCAACAGATCGATGATGGTGACGGCTTCCAATTCTTCACAGCCGCTGGCGAGGGGAACGAGAACCTTGGCCATAGTGCGTCCTCCTAAGATTTAAGGGCTTGTGACGGTTCAAGCATAGCCTCTGAGGGCCGGTTTGAAAACTCGACGCCGCCGCTTAGGGTGTGACGACTGCGGGATGCGTGTTCTCGGCGGTGATGTCCGGTTTGACCGCACCCATCAGCAGCGGTCGAGCGGCGTAGATCGTTTGATGGTGTTGTTTGAATTTGATCAAGTCGGATACCGAAACCAGTTCGATGCCTTCTTCACGCAGCTGGGGTAAGCGCCTTTCGAGAAAGCGCAGCGTTGTCGGGTGGGGATGACCGATGGCGACGGCGGTGCCGCGGCGCTTGGCCAGGGTGATGAATTTGGAGAACTGTTCGGCGATTGCTGTCGAGTCCTGGTCATTGTCGAGAAAGACGTCGCGGCGCACATTGGGGATGCCGCTTTCCTGGGCGACCTGCTGGGCCACGGTGTACTCGGTGGTGCGGCTGTCGACAAAGAATAGATCGCCGTGGCGGTTGATCTCCTGCATCAGCCAGCGCATGTCGCCGGGGTGCTGGGTCATGAGGCTGCCCATATGGTTGTTAATGCCGCTGGCATAGGGTATCGCTGCGAGGTCGGAGTCAACGGTCTGGATGAATTCGGCCCGGGTCATGTCCAGGGTCAAGGCGCCCGGTCCGGGTGCTTTGCCCTCCTCGGATTCCATGGGGAGATGGAGCATGATCTCCTTATTGTGCTTGTGGGCGGATACCGCCAAGCGACGGGCATAAGTGGTGTGAGGTAGAAAGGCGCAGGTGACCTTGCCGGGCAGGCGGACGGCGCGCAGGCCTAAGTGCAGATTATCCCCGATGTCATCGATGATGAGGGCGATGTGAGGCTGGGGGTATGAAGAAGGTAGCGAGGGTTCCACCGCTCCGCCGGGAAGAGGTAACAGGCTCAATAATAGGCAGATCAGTGAAGTTCTTTTCATGTAGTGCCTAGGTCGCGATCCGCTCCGCTCCGCAGTGCGGATCGCGACGTTCAGCGCTCTCCTTCCTTAATCTTTCTTTTCTTTCTCCAGTATGGTGATGCCCTTGAGCAGGTTTAAGGCCTCATACAGTTGATAATCGTTGCCGACTGACGGTTGTGCCGGTTTGGCATTGGCGCCCTTATCATTCTTGGACTTCTTCGCGGTCCCGCCCTTGGTGTCCGATACGGAGTTGTCGATACTCAGCGTATTGATCTTTTCCGTCGGATTGGACAGATGGCCGGTAAGATTGGCCTCTTTGATCGGGTCGAACTCGGGCTTGTCGGCCGCCGAGAGTTTGACGTTGCTCAAGGGGATATCCGGGACAATGCCTTCCGCCTGGATGGAGCGACCCGAGGGGGTGAAATAGCGGGCGGTAGTGAGCTTCAGTGCCGTGTCGGCGCTGATGGGCACGATGGTCTGCACCGAGCCCTTGCCGAATGACTTTTCACCCATGATGACCGCGCGGTGGTCGTCCTGCAATGCGCCGGCAACGATCTCCGAAGCGGATGCCGAGCCGGCATTGATCAATACCACCATGGGGGCACCGTTCAATACGTCACCGGGCGTGGCCTTGAATTTAAGTTCCGAATCCTTGACTCTGCCTTCGGTGTAGACGATCAAGCCGCTGTCGATGAAGGCATCACTCACCGATACCGCCGCCGTGAGTACGCCGCCGGGGTTATTGCGCAGATCCAGCACGACGCCCTTTAATTTGCCGTTTTCCTTCTTGAGCGCGTTGATCGCATCCAGGAGATTTTCCGGGGTGTGCGTTTGGAATTGGGTTATGCGCAGATAACCGTAGCCTTTTTCGAGGGTGCGGCTTTTTACGCTCTTCACCTGGATCACGGCGCGGGTAAGGGTGAATTTCAGCGGTTTTTCTTCGCCCTCGCGGATCACGGTGAGCATAATATCGGTGCCGGGCTTGCCGCGCATCAGATCCACCGCATCCTTCAGGGTCAGGCCTTTGATCGGCGTTTCGTCGAGTCGGATAATCAGATCGCCGGAACGGATGCCGGCCTTTGCCGCAGGGGTGTCTTCGATCGGGGATATGACCTTGACGAAGCCGTTCTCCATGGTGACCTCGATGCCCAGACCACCGAATTCGCCGGTGGTCCCTACTTCCAATTCTTTATAGGCGGCGGCATCCAGATAGGTGGAATGGGGATCGAGGTTGGAGAGCATGCCGCTGATGGCGTATTCCAGCAGGGTTTTGTCATCCACCTTCTCGACGTAATCGGTCTTGATTTTGGCGAAGACATCCGTGAAGGCGCGCAAGTCATCCAGCGGGATAGTGTTATCAGGAGCGGCGGCATTGCGGTCCGCCCATACGCCGTGACCGATGGCGATGGAAACGCCCATAACGACGCCGACAAAAAGGACAAGAAAATTACGTTTACTATCTTTCATGAATGACTCCGAGGCCTATTTAGTGGGCCAGAACAAGCGGTAGAGGATACAAGTTATCCGATTCCATTTACAAGCGTTACGGCTATTATCGACCTTAGCGCGTCTTACACCAGTGTAGCGGGTTCACCGGTGAACCTTGGTGGCGAATTTCAAAATACAGGCCCGATTGGTTGTGGCTGCCGTTGTTGCTGACGGTGGCGATGATCTCGCCAGCCTTGACCGTGTCGCCTACCGTTTTGCGCAAATCCTGGTTGTAACCATAGAGGCTCATGTAGCCGTCGCCATGATCGAGGATGATCAACAAGCCGAAGCCGCGCAACCAGTCGGCAAACACGACGCGCCCTGCCGCCACGGCTTGTACATCGGCGCCGTCCGCCGCGTTAATCACGATACCCTGCCATTTCAGCTGGCCCACGTGCCGTGGCGCGCCGAAATGGGCGGCAATGGCGCCCTGGACAGGCAGAGGCAGCCGCCCTTTCAGCCGGGCAAAGTGAATGGATTTTCCTGGGCTGGGTATGTTCGCCAAGACACGGCCCAGGTGTTTCACCAGTTCCTGCAAGGATTTCTCATCCTCTTTTAACTGGGTAAGCCGTTGTTCGGTATTTTGAATGTCGCGATTGAGATCGGCCAATAGCTGATTTCTCTCGCCGCGCGAGTTGCGCAGCGTCTCCCGCTGGGTGCGCTGGCGATCGACCAGGGTATCCAGATCCTGTTGCTTGTTCTGGATGCTTTGTTCCAGGGAATTCAGATTGACCAAGGTCTTATTGATGTCCGCAATGTGTTCCGCCCGGCTGCGGTAAAAGTAGTCGTAGTACCTGAGACTGCGTTCCATCGTTGCAGGTTCCGTGCTGTTGAGCAATATCTTGATGGGACTCTGCTGGCCCAGCAGGTAGGCGGCGCGTAGCAGTTTTGACAGGGTTTGTTGTTGCCGTGTCAGTTGCTCTTGACGGTTCTGCCTTTGCGCCTGGAGCCGGGCGAGCTTATCGGCCTGTTGGCGGCGCTGGTCTTCCAGTTTCTGAAGGGAATGGTTCAGGCGGCTGATTTTATGGCTGAGGGTGCGAAGTTTGCTGAGTTGATCATGATGCTGGCTGCGCAGCGTGCCGAGATTATCGGTCAGCTCTTTTATGGTATGGCGCAGGCGTTCGAGCTCCGCTGCTTTGGCTTTGGCCTGTGCGCTATCCGTTGTGGCCGCTGCGGTGAGCGGCGCCCCCATCCCTAACAAGAATAGGCCGGTTACGACGAGGGTGGTCCGGGTGAAACGCTTCAATTCTCTGCCGTATCCCTTGCGGCCCCGGGTCGGAGCCCTAGTGGTCTTTTAGCTTGAGCAGGGGCTGACCGCTCATTTCCGCGGGTTTGTCGATACCCATGGCATAGAGCATGGTGGGGGCGATATCCGCCAGACTGCCGGTGGCGCGTGCCGCTTCGGCGGGGCGTCCCACATATATGAAAGGTACCAGGTTGCAGGTGTGTGCCGTATGCGCTTGATTAACGGTCTCGTCACGCATTTGTTCGGCATTGCCGTGATCGGCGGTGATGAGCAGCTCTGTACCGGTCTTTTGTGCCGCGGCGACCAGGCGTCCAAGACAGCGGTCGATGGCCTCGACGGCCTTGACCGCCGCATCGTAGGAGCCGGTGTGGCCCACCATGTCCGGATTGGCGTAATTGCAGATTATGGCGTCATAGTGTCCGCCTTCAATCGCGCCCACCAGTTTGTCCGTTACCTCCGGGGCGCTCATCTCGGGTTTAAGGTCATAGGTGGCGACATCGGGGGAAGGCACCAGGATACGATCCTCCCCCGCATAGGGTTGTTCTACGCCGCCGTTGAAGAAAAAGGTGACATGGGCGTACTTTTCGGTCTCGGCGATGCGCAATTGATGGAATCCCAGATTGGCGATGTATTCGCCGAAGGTGTTGCGCAGTCGCTCGGGCGGAAAGGCCACCGGGATGTGAAATTGTTCGTTGTACTCGGTGAGGCTCACAAACGCGCCGAGCTTAGGGGTGATCTCGCGCTGAAACCCGGAGAAATCCTCTTCGATGAAGGGGCGGGTGATTTGCCGGGCCCGGTCCGAACGGTAATTCATAAAGATCACCGAGTCGCCGTCGGCGATGGTCACGGGCTGTTCGCCGGGTGGGACGATGGCGGTGGCCTCTACGAATTCATCGCTTTCGCCGCGGGCATAGGCCATGTTCAGAGCGCTGAGGGCATCGGGGGCGCTGTGGCCCTTGCCTTGAGTGAGCAGGTCATAGGCGGCCTGAATGCGCGGCCAGCGGTGATCGCGGTCCATGGCGAAGTAACGCCCGATGATGGAGGCGATGCGACCCTTGCCCAGTTCGGTAAACGTATCCTGCATCGCCTGCAAGGAGGCGGCTGCGCTCTTGGGGGGGGTGTCGCGACCGTCGAGAAAGGCATGTAAATAGACCCGCTGGGCCCCGCGCTCCACGGCGAGTTTGGCCATGGCCTGGATATGCTGCTCGTGACTGTGGACACCGCCCGGCGACAGCAGGCCGAGAATGTGTACCGCCTTGTCATTGGCGATGGCCTGATCCACGGCATGAGTGAGTGTGTGGTTGCTATAGAACAACCCGCTCTTGATGGCGCGGCTGATGCGGGTGAATTCCTGGTATACCACCCTTCCTGCGCCGAGGTTGAGATGGCCTACTTCGGAATTGCCCATTTGCCCCGCCGGCAGGCCTACGTCGGTACCGGAACAGCGGATCAATAGATGAGGACAGTCTTGCCACAGTCGATTCCAAACCGGGGTTTCGGCGTTGAGGATGGCGTTGGATTCACTACTTTCACTGTGGCCCCAGCCGTCGAGTACGATTAAAACTACAGGTTTACCAGTCAGTTTGCTCATAATCTATTAAACGTACCCAAGAAATTCCGAGTGCGCTGAGTCGCGGCTTCCCTACCCGATTTCACGGATGGCGCCTAACGCTTGCAGCGAATAATCGGCCGATGCAAATCTTAAGTTTGCTCGGCCGCCTGCTAATTGTATAATCTTTCGCGTTTAAAGGCAGCATTGGGATCAGGTTTGCAACGGACGGTAGACCTAGTCGGGTAATTACAACCGCTGAGGTTATTGTCTTATGGATGACATAAGTACCGTCTTGCCTACCGATGATAAAGATATCGAATTGGCGGCGCGTTCCCTGAAGGCGATGTCTCACCCCCTGCGCCTGAAGATATTATGTGCACTGGGAAGTGATGAAATCAGTGTGCAGGATATTGTCGAGATCGTGGGGACGAGCCAGAGCAATATTTCCCAGCACCTGGGAATCTTGCGGGAGAAGGGGATCTTGGTTACGCGCAAGCATGCCAATCGGGTCTATTACCGGATCGGCGATAGCCGTATGCTGCGCTTGATCGTAATGATGCGCGAGGTCTTTTGCTGTCATGCGCGTTAGTCGCGCCGATGCGAGCTGAATAAGCAGCATTCCGCTCTATATAAATGACGCTCTTTGTCTTGCCGCGGCGAGATAAGGTGCCGTCGGCATTGCATATTGAAAGTCATATGGCACATTTAAGCGAATTTGTTTCTCATCACTGGATGTTGGTGATTGCCCTGGTGGTGATAGCGGTGCTGCTGGTGATGGATGTCTATAAACGCAAGCTTTTGGGTTTTCAGGATATCAAACCCCAGGAGGCGGTGCGTTTAATCAACCATGAAGGGGCTGTGCCCCTTGATGTACGGGAAGACCAGGAATATCGCGAAGGCCATATTCTCAATGCCCTGCATATACCTAACGGGCTGATCGAAAAGCGTTTCGACGAGTTGGAGTCCTATAAGGACCAGGCGCTGATTGTATATTGCCGTTCGGGGCAGCGTTCAGCGCAGGCCAGTGCCGCCCTGCGTAAGCAGGGTTTCGGGCGCATCTATAAATTGAGCGGTGGAATGATGGCATGGCGCAGCGCCGATCTGCCGGTAGTCAAATAAGCGCTGGCAAGCGTGAATGGTCAGTACGGGGTGAGTCCGTAATCAGGCTATAACATTGCCATGGGATTGTTCAGTTTAATACCTTGAAGCTAGAGCCCTAGGGGGATATTGAGTATGACGGATACACAGACGCAGTTTGTCCTGCAAAAAATTTATGTTAAAGATCTCTCTTTCGAAACGCCCAATTCTCCCCAAGTGTTCCTGGAAAAATGGGAGCCGGATATCAGTCTGCAATTGGGAAACAAGGCTTCGGCCTTGGATGAGACCACCCACGAAGTGGTGTTGGAAGTGACGGTGACCGCCAAGCTTAAGGATAAAACCGCCTTTCTGGCGGAGGTGCAGTTGGCGGGCATTTTCAATATCTCGGGTTATGATCAACCCCAGCTGGCTGCCGTAACCGGCAGTGCCTGTCCCCAGGTATTGTTCCCCTATGCCCGCGAAGTGATCTCCGATTTGGTGACCCGCGGCGGTTTCCCGCAACTGCTGCTCACCCCGATAAATTTCGAGTCCCTGTATCGCCAGCATCTGGAGCAGGGCAATGCCGAGCAAACGAGCGAGAGCAAGCATTGAGTAAGCGTCGTCCGGCACCGGGCCTGCGACGCCGATGATATTCATTTTCCGTGTGCTGGGCGACCTACCGGCTCGGCTTAAGCGGTGTTAGATTCTACAGATGGATAAGCCCCTCTCTCCGATTGCCGTCCTGGGTGCCGGATCCTGGGGAACGGCTTTGGCTGGGCTGTTGGCGGGTAACGGCCAACCCACCTGGCTGTGGGCGCGTGATGCCGCCCAGGCCGCGGCGATGATGGTGTCGCGGCGCAATCCTCGCTATCTGTCCGAGATAGTCCTTCCCGAACAGCTGCAAGTCCATAGTGATATTCGCCAAGCAGTGTCTGCCGCCGGCGATGTGTTGCTGGTGGTGCCCACTCAGGGTTTTCGTCCCCTGTTGCAAGAGATCGCGCCCCATTTGTCCGCTGAGGCGCGGATTTCATGGGCATGTAAAGGATTGGAGCCTAATAGCGGCAAGCTGCTGCATGAGGTTGCCGAAGAAGAGCTGGGAGCACACCGGCCGGTGGCGGTAATTTCCGGACCGACCTTCGCGCGCGAGGTTGCCTTGGGTTTGCCCACGGCCGTGACTGTGGCCTCCACGGCGCCGCAAGTTGCCGCGGCGCTGGCAGCGCGCTTGGGCAACAGTCATTTCCGTGCCTATACCAGCGACGATGTCATCGGCGTAGAGGTGGGCGGCGCGATTAAGAATGTGCTGGCGATCGCGGCGGGGATCGCCGACGGGCTGGGATTCGGCGCCAATACCCGTGCGGCATTGGTGACCCGAGGTTTGGCTGAAATGATGCGTCTGGGGGTGGTTTTGGGCGGACAGCGCGAAACCTTTATGGGTCTGGCCGGTTTGGGAGATTTGGTGCTGACCTGTACCGATGATCAATCGCGAAATCGCCGCGTGGGCCTGGCCTTGGCCCGCGATCAGACCTTGGCCGAGGCCTGCGCCAGCGTGCGCCAGGTGGCCGAAGGCGTGAAGGCCGCCCGCGAGGTGCAGGGACAGGCCCGTAAACACGGCGTGGAAATGCCGATTACCGATCAGGTGTGTCGCGTGCTCTATGAGGGATTGAATCCGCGCGCGGCGGTGCAGGCCTTATTGCAGCGGGAGCAAAAGGCCGAAAGTCTGTAATGGGCTTAGGGCAATAATCATAGGCGGTCGCGGGGAGTGCGATGAAGGCGATGATCTTGGCGGCGGGTCGCGGCGAACGCATGCGACCCCTCACGGACGTGACACCCAAACCCTTGTTGCGTGTCGGCGGACTGTGCTTGATCGAGTATCACCTCAAGGCCCTGCAACGCGCCGGCATCCGCGAGGCGGTTATCAACCTGGGGCATCTGGGAGAGCAGATTCAAACCCTGCTGGGCGATGGCCGGCACTACGGCCTGTCTATTCGCTATTCAAATGAAGGAGATCATATCCTGGATACCGGCGGCGGTATCCACCATGCCCTGACTATGATGGGCGAGAAACCGTTCCTGGTCATCAATGGTGATGTCTTCACCGATTTTCCCTTCGATAGTTTGCGAGAACGCGCGGTCGCGTTGGCGCATGTGGTGCTGGTCGCCAATCCCGCCCATCACCCACTGGGTGATTTTTCCCTGGCGGGGGAACAGGTGCATGCCGAAGGAGATCCGCGGTTTACCTTCAGCGGCATAGGCGTCTATCGACCGGAGTTGTTTGCCGGCTGCGCCGCCGGGGTGTTTCCGTTGGCACCGCTGTTGCGGCACGCCATGGCAGCGGGACAGGTCAGCGGTGAATTCTATGCAGGCATGTGGTGCGATGTGGGAACGCCCGAACGTCTCAGTGCATTAGCGATGCGCTTGGGGCAGGGTTCCCCCGGTTGAGGTGGCGCGGGGCATGCGGTTTTCAATCTCCGGTCGGGATGATGCCGAATTCCTTGATCTCATCCATCTTGCTCAGGGTTTCGGCGAGGTAAAGGAGATTGAGGGAATCCTGAGTGCGGATGGTCATCTCGTATTCGAACATCTTGCCTTCATCGGTCAGCTGATAGCTGGGCGTGCCCGGAGAGATATCATGGGCCTTGATCACATCGCACAGTTCGTCCAGGGATAACAGATTTTGCCGCTGAAAGCGGGCCGTTAATTTTGCGTAGCGCAGGGTGGGCATCACCGACTCCACCCAGCGGAATACCGCCAAGGCGCCGAGGGTCAAAGCGACGCCCAGACCGGCCGCCGAGTAGAAGCCTATACCGATTACGACGCCGATAGCGGCGGTAATCCAAATAGACGCCGCGGTGGTGAGGCCCCGCACCGTGAAGCGTTCTTTTACGATAACCCCGCCCCCCAGAAAGCCGATGCCGGTCATGATTCCTTGAGCCATGCGCGTAGGATCGATGCGCAAGGTTTCCATAGGGGCATTGGGGAGCAGGTCCCATTGATATACGGAGACCAAGATCAGCAGTGTAGAGGCGCCGCACACCAGGATGTGGGTGCGAAATCCGGCGGGCCTGCCGTGGTAACTGCGTTCAAAACCTATGACGCCGCCGGCGAGCAAGGCAAAGATGAGCCGCGTGGCCACATTAACAAGTTGTTCTTCCATTGCAACAGGCCTATAGGTAAGGAAGTCAATCGGGGCTTAGTGTACGGCCTCGCCTCGCCGCAGGCGCCCGGATGAGAGCATAACCGGTTGATAGCGCTACTTGCTCTATATAGATCGGATAACTTCGGGCTTACTGAATCCCTGAGCCGGCTTGCGCCTATGGTAAGATTAATCGGCTGCCGAAACCATATATCGGGAGATGCTGGCATGGCGCCTCAATCCTTTCGGAGTTTTAAGCTGGCGTTGTTAACGTCGACATCACCTACAAGTCGGCCTTAGGTTTTAGGGAAACTCTGATTCATTCCTCAGAGTCATTCGACCTATGGGAGAAAGATTGCAACACATTGTTTCGGATGGCGCCGCTGAAATATGCTTTCTACCCATAGGGCATAAATCGCCGGCGCTTGAAATGATGCATTAATCCGAGCTTCTCTGGATCAGATCTCAAAGATGTAGTGACTATTATGGACCCCGTGACGGCGGGTATGGGGCGAAAGGTGTCAACGATGAAAGCTAAAGACCGCCGCCTGGCGGAGTTAAAGATATCCATTCCCGAAGTGCTGCCGGAAGAGGCCTTGGCCTTACAGAAGCAAGGGGCGGTGTTGCTGGATGTCCGCGAGGCGGACGAAGTGGCCGGCGGCAGTCCCAAGGATGCCGTGCGGATGGGGCGTGGTTTTCTGGAACTGCGCATCGAAGAGGCCGTGCCGGAAATGGACCGACCCTTGTTGGTGATGTGTGCCGGCGGGGTGCGTTCCCTGTTTGCCGCCGAGACCTTGAAGCAGCTCGGCTATCAGGATGTGAAGTCGGTGGCGGGCGGTTTCAATCGCTGGAAAAATAACGGACTGCCTTTCGAAACGCCGCGGGTCCTGGATGCCGATGCCCGTGAACGCTATGCGCGCCATTTGCTACTGCCCGAGATCGGTGAGGCGGGTCAGCTGAAGCTGATGGCGAGCCGGGTGCTGTTGATCGGGGCCGGCGGTTTGGGTTCGCCGTCCGCCCTTTATTTAGCGGCGGCCGGTGTGGGTACGCTGGGCTTGGTCGATCATGATGTGGTGGACCGCAGCAATTTGCAGCGGCAGATTCTCCATACCGAAGCGCGCGTCGACACGCCGAAAGTCGCCTCGGCGCGAGAGGCGTTGGAGTCGCTCAATCCGCGCGTCAAGATCGTGGGTTATGAGACCCGTCTCGATAGCAGCAATGTCGAGGAGATCTTCGCCAATTACGACGTGGTGGTGGACGGTTCCGACAATCTGCCCACCCGCTATTTAATCAACGATGCCTGCGTGAAATTGGGTATTCCCAATATTCATGCCGCCGTTTACCGCTTTGAGGGGCAAATTACCGTGTTCTGGCCGGGCTATGAAAAGCGCCGCGGGGGCTGTTATCGCTGCATGTTTCCCGAACCGCCGCCGCCTGAATCGGCGCCTTCCTGCGCGGAGATAGGTGTGTTGGGTGTATTGCCCGGTGTGCTCGGCGTACTACAAGCCGTGGAGACCATCAAGGTATTGCTCGGGCTGGGTGACCCGCTGGTCGGCAAGATGCTTTATTACGACGCGCTGCAAGGGGCGTTCAATCAGTTCAAGCTGGCCCGCAATACCGAGTGTCGGGTGTGCGGCGATAACGCCAGCTTCAGTGGCTACGACGATTACGCGCA
The DNA here is from genome assembly GCA_963810615.1 of uncultured Gammaproteobacteria bacterium. Classification (GTDB taxonomy): domain Bacteria; phylum Pseudomonadota; class Gammaproteobacteria; order DRLM01; family DRLM01; genus JARRQJ01. The sequence continues at coordinate 443,001 of CAWEOA010000008.1, forward strand.
GGTTTGCAGCACTTCATCGTCTTGAATCCCTGTTGCGATTTCCAATCCGCGCGTGATTAAAGCATTCCAAACAGCCCGCTCGCAGTAAAGTCCGGGCTCAGGTCGCTGGGTATCAGGATCATGGGGATGCCATGCCCCGGCCAGATGCTGAGTTCATAACCGATTAAAACTACGTAGATGCTGAATACCGAGTAAATCAGGTGACGGATACGTATGCGATTGAGCAGGGTGACATGATGATGGCTTACCAGAATTACCAGGCAGATTGCCGTTAAACCTAATTTTACCCCTATAAATAAAGTCACGCTTTTCCGGATGAGCATGTCCATAAAGCCGTTGACTTCCACGGCGCCGTCCCACAGCAATTGCAGGGTGTTATGTGCATCCGCAAAACATAGAAACAGGGTCGCCAACGTGATGTAAAGCAAGTGAGGGTGATGCCAATCCAGGTTGAGTGCAGGGTTGGAGGTATCGCTGTCGCGCCGATGTTGCCGTCTTCTGCCGCGGAGGCCGTGAATATTAAGCCACGGATGGGCATGGGTCTGGCGACGGTCAACATTGTATCGCTTTGGCATTTTGGAGCCTCCGAGTGAGTATAAAGGGGTCACAGCAATACTCATGCCCGTCTTGTAAATATCAATATAAATCAATTAGTAAAAAATGATGGCGGGGCTCCGTGGCGGCTATTTGTAAAGCCGTCCGACAAGCTTAAGCGTAAGCGAACTGTAATCCCATCGACTGGGAGCGCTTCCTTTAACTCAAGGGGTTGCGGCCGATAACTAAGATAGTTAGATCTAATGGCGGCGAGCTCAGCCGCCTATTCCTTCCAGGATGGAAGGTGGTTAATCAGCAAGAGGGGCCAGTTGATGGCGATAGCCGAGAGAGTCAAATCCTATCTCGATAAGAGGCGCATCATCTACGATGTTCATGAATACGTTTCTTTCATGTCATTGCTGCAGGCGGCGGAGCTGGGAGGAATTTCACCCGAGTCCATAGCCAAGGGCGTTGTGCTCAAGGATGAGCTTGGTTTGCTGTTGGTGATTTTACCCGCCACCCATGCGGTCGATGCGGACGCCTTGAGCAAGATATTGCATCGCAAGGTGGAGTTGGCCGATGAAGAGCAAATCAAGGCGCTATTCCCGGATTGCCTACCCCGTTTTGTTGCACCCATAGGTGAAGCCTATGGTGTCAGGACGATCGTCGATGATTCTCTGGTCGGGGCGGCAACCGTATATTTTTCCGCCGGAGATGCGTCATGTCTGATAGAAATCAGCGGTAAAGATTTTTTTGGTTTCCTGGGCAATGCTCGATTGGCGAGAGATTTTGCGAGTCCGGTGATGGCCGAAAAAGCTACAGATCAGCCCGATGCCGCGACGGAAAGTGAAAAGACCGAGCCCGATGCCTTAAGCGAAATCAAACGGCGTGTTCAGCAGATCAAGGATCTACCGGCACTACCGCAGATGGCGCAGAAAATTATAGAACTGCGCATGGATCCCAATGCCAACGTGGAAATGCTCGCCAAGTTGGTGGAGTTGGATCCCAGCCTGGCCGCACAGGTGATTCGTTATGCGCGATCGCCTTTTTTTTCCTACCAGGGGAAGATCGATTCCATACACACCGCCATCTCGCGAGTGCTGGGTTTCGAAATGGTAATGAATCTGGCGCTGGGGATTGCCACCGCCCAGCCGTTTAAGATTCCGTCCATCGGTCCCTTGGGATTAAACGCCTTCTGGCGTCATGCAACGTACAGCGCCGCCTTGGTTCAGGCGCTCGGTCGGGAACTGCCTTCATCGTCACGTCCCCCGGCGGGACTCAGCTACCTCGCCGGTCTGTTGCATAACTTCGGACACCTGTTGCTGGGACATTTATTCAAGCGTGAGTATTGCATTTTGAGCAATTTGGCCAGCGATCATCCCGATGTCCCGCTCATCGATCATGAGCGTGCCGTCCTGGGTATCGAGCATGGGGAGTTGGGGGCTTGGTTGCTGGAACAGTGGAATATGCCGGAAGAGATCATCGTCGCTGTACGCGAGCATCATCGCGAGGATTATGACGGTCCCCATGCGGTGTATTCGCGCCTGGTTTTGATCGCCGATCGTATGCTGAGTGGCCTGGACATGGGTGACGCCACCACCAATGACTTGCCCGCCCATCTCCTGGATACCTTAGGTCTTAAAGAAATTCAAACCGTGATGGTGATGGGGCGGATCCTGGAGGGGATGACGGATTTAAATGCCATGGCGCGGGCCTTGGCTGCCGCATAAACTTCAATTTTTTCAAACGATTAAAATTTTCATATTCGGGTCAGGATTGTTCATATTCAGGTCATCCTGCCCGCCGCCGCCGGCGATTTTTCTATATTTCATAAGTGCATACAGTTCTTCCCCCTTGCCCGACTCCGGGCCGGTGCTTGAGGCCTGTTTCGCGCCCGTAGACTGCCGGATCAGGCAATAATTTTATTTATATCAATATGCTATGAAGTGAGCGGCGACGGGCGCCAACTTGTCGTCGTGTACATTCGCTAATTTGCTAGAATGCCGGTAAGCCTGAAAAACGAAAGCAATGGGCATGACGCAGACTACCGGATCAGATTTCGATTTCGAGGAATGGGCCTCATTGGCAAAGACCGATCCTGCGGCCTTCGAAGCCAGGCGCGAGGAAGCCATCGCTCAGTTGATCGACGGGGCCACACCCCGCATGCAGACCCGCTTGCGGGGTTTGCAGTGGCGCATCGATATGGACAGGCGCCGTTCAAGCAATCCGCTGTCGTCCTGCATGAAAATTTTCAATCAAATGTGGACGTCGGTATACGGCGAAAGAGGTTTGTTAGATGCCCTCCACGGCTTCGATTGCGGGCCTCTGCCCGAGCGTTCCCCCGCGGATGTGCTGAATCTCGATCGGAGCCATGCCGATCACAAGGATAGTCGTACTTATCCTTGAGATGTCTACCTGAGTTATCATCCACCGTTCTAAACTTGTTTATTCATTGTGTGCCAGCGGAACTTGTCAGGACTTGTGCCTGCAAGATCGTCTCGGGGTCTGTTAACAGCCCCTAGAATCAGCCAAGGGATTGGTCACGGCTAATGCACGAATTACTTCAGAATCCTGCGATTCAAGCCGGCATCCTCCCTTTTGGCGTGGCGCTGCTGCTGGGACTGATACTCAATCGTCTCGGTTGGTATTGGGCGGGTTTGGCCTTGCTGGGTGGCTTTATCGCCACGGTGTACGTGGTGGCCGGTTTTCAATTTCAGCCCTGGACCAGTACCCGCAAGCTCATCGCCTTGGGATTGGCTGCGGGGGGTGTGGGCTTGCTGCTGGATATCTATCCCTGGAGTCGGCGATGGTTGCCGGTAGTGTTGTTCATTGCGGCGGGCGTGGCGGCGTTGTGGTTGAGCTGGCCGGTACTGAAACGCCGTGAAGGACTGGAGTTGTGGTCGCTGGGCATTGGCAGCGTGTTATTCAGCGCTTGGTGCGCTGCGTCTATGGAATCGTTGCGCGCCAAGCCCGGATTGGCCAGCAGCGCCGCGGTGGCCCTGGGATTCGGCACCGGTGCGGTGGTGTTGTTAGGCGCCTCGGCATTATTGGGTGAATTGGGCATTGCGCTCGGTGCGGCGGCGGGGGCCTTGTGGTTATTGGTCGCCGCAAGCCGCAAGACCCAGCTGGGGTCGTTGGCCATGCTGCCGGCCGGCTTGTTGTGCGGCTTGATCGGCATTGCCGGTCATGTCTACGCCAAAGCACCGTGGTATAGTCTGGCCATGCTGGCCTTGGTCCCCGTGTGTGTTCGTGTACCAGCACCGTCGCAGTGGCCCCGTTGGGTACAGATGTTCACGCCAATCATCCTTGCAAGTGCGCCGGCCGCCATTGCGGTGTGGCTGGTGTGGCGGGTAGCAGGCGGGGTGCCGCTTTAAAAACATCAATCGTTAAATTAACAGGAGGTTGAAAATGCGAAAGATCGTCAGTGCCCTTGTGTTTGCCGTATTACCCTTTTCCGCCATGGCGGCGGATTCCTTTACCATCGATCCGCTACATACCTTTCCCAATTTCACTATCGATCACCTCGGCTTTTCCACCATGCACGGTCGCTTCGGGAAAACCTCGGGAAAATTGACGGTGGACGAGGCCAAGCATAGCGGCTCGGTGGAAGTAGTGATCGATGCCGCGTCGGTGAGTACCGGCTTTATCAAACGCGATGATCACCTGCGCTCGCCGGATTTTCTCAATGCGACAGAGTTTCCCGAGATCACCTATAAATCCTCCAAGGTGACCATCAAGGGCGAGCCTTCCAAAGGCGATGCGACGGCGGTGGTGGACGGCGACCTCACCATCTCCGGTGTCACCAAGCCGGTCACCCTGCATGTGAGACGCATGCATTGCGGCATCAATCCCATGGATCCCAAGAAACAACAGTATCGTTGCGGCTTCGATGCCGATGCCAAGATCAAGCGTTCCGATTTTGGCGTGAAATTCGGCCTGCCGGCGATCGGCGACGAGATGAATCTCGATCTCGAGGTGGAAGCGGTTCGCGATTGAGTTTTTACTGAAGCGAGGGGTAGGCGGCACTACAGTACCTTCCTTACCCCTCGCTCTTTTCATGTCTTACGGCATTGCTCAGCAGCGCGTAATCGGCCAGGCTCAAGGTCTCGGGCCTGCGCATCGGATCGATGGCGAGTGATGCAATCTGTTCCGCGGTCAATAATCCCTTGAGGGCGTTGCGCAAGGTCTTGCGCCGCTGCGAAAAGGCCTGGTTCACCAAACCGGCAAAGCATTTCTCGTCGTTCACTTGAACCGGGGCCTGGCGGTGCGGGGTGAGCTTGACCACCGCGGATTCCACCTTGGGCGCCGGTTTGAATGCGCCGGGACCCACGTTAAACAGTAATTCCACAGTGCAACGCCATTGCACCATGATGCTGAGCCGGCCGTAGTCTTCCGTGTTCGGCGCCGCGGCCATGCGTTCCGCCACCTCTTTTTGCAGCATGAAATGCATGTCGCGGATGACGTGCAGTTGCTTGAGGAGGTGGAAGATCAGCGGCGTGGAGATGTTATAGGGGAGGTTGCCTATCACCCGCAATGCGTGCTCCGAAGCGAGGGAGGTGAAGTCGAATTTCAGAACATCCAGATTGTGAATGTGCAACTCGCCGTAGCCCTCGCAGGATTCCTGGAGCAGTGGAATGATATCTCTGTCGATCTCCACCACATCCAGCCGGCCCGCGGCCGCCAGCAAGGGACGGGTGAGGGCGCCCAGGCCCGGACCGATTTCCACCACATGTTCTCCGACATGGGGATCGATGGCGCGGACGATGCGCTCGATGACGGCAGGGTCGTGCAGGAAATTTTGTCCGAAGCGCTTGCGCGGCCGGTGACCGGTATTCAGCATCTCAGGCGGCCCCGCTGCGGTGGCTGATCTCGGCGGCGAGGCTCAGTGCCGCCTCCAGGCTCTGGCAGTCGGCTTGGCCGCTGCCGGCCAGTTCCAGGGCGGTGCCGTGGTCTACCGAAGTGCGGAGGATGGGCAGGCCCAGGGTGATATTGACCGCATTACCGAAACCCTTGTATTTCAGCACCGGCAGGCCTTGGTCATGATACATGGCGAGTACCGCGTCGGCCTGATCGAGATATTTGGGGATGAACAGGGTATCGGCCGGCAATGGTCCGGTGAGGGACAGGCCCTCGCCGCGCAAGCGCTGCAGCAACGGCTCGATGATCTCCTGTTCTTCCCGGCCGAGATGACCGCCTTCTCCGGCATGGGGATTGAGGCCGCACACCAGGATGCGCGGCTGGGCGATGCCGAAGCGCACCCGCAGGTCATGATGCAGGATGCGGATCACGCCTTCCAGGTGCGACGCGGTGATGGCGGCGCTGACCTCCTTGAGGGGCAGGTGGGTGGTGGCGAGCGCCACCCGCAGTCCTGCCGTGAGCAGCATCATGACGACTTGCGGGGTGTTGGTGAGCTCGGCGAGAAATTCGGTGTGTCCGGAAAACGGCATGCCCGCATTGTTGATGACCGCCTTATTGACGGGGCCGGTGACCAGGGCGGAGCACAGTCGATCCTGGCAGGCGCGCACGGCGATGCGCAGGCTGTCGAGGACATAGGGGGCATTGGCGGCATCGAGCTTGCCGCAGGTGACGGGCTTGCGCAGTTCGAGCGGCATGATCTTGAGGGTGCCGCGACGCTGCGCGCCGGGGGCGTGTCCCATCTGCACGGGTTCCAGCTGTAGCGGCAGGCTTAACCGGGCGGCGCGTGCCTCAAGCAGCGCCGGATCGGCCACCACTACCAATTCGGCGGCGTGAGGCTGCTGGGCGAGTGCGATACACAGGTCAGGACCGATGCCGGCGGGTTCGCCGGGGGTGATGATGATGCGCGGCGTGCTTGCCGGGGTGGTGCTGTTATCCAAGGCGGCCATAGCTGTGCTCAGCGCGACTGTGCGTGGCGCAGACCCTCAAGCTTAGACCCGGTCATGGCTTGCCCAGGCGATTTTCGATATAGGCATCATCGCGTAGCCGGGCCAGCCATGACTGCAATTCTTCTTCGATCTTGCGCTTGCGGAGGGCATCTCTTGCCTGGCTGCGGATGAAGGCATCGGTGTCGTCATGGCGTCGTCTGTCCAGGACCTGGACAATGTGCCAGCCGAAGCCGGTCTTAAAAGGTTCGCTGATCTCACCAGTCGCCAGCTTATCCATCTGCGTCTGGAAGTTGGGCACCATTTCCCCGGGATTGACCCAACCGAGATCGCCGCCGTTATTGGCGGATGCGGTATCGTTGGAGTATTGATGAGCCAGTGTCGCGAAGTCGGCGCCGCCCTTGATTTGCTGCTTGATATCCTTTAAGCGCGCCTGCGCGGCGGCGTCGCTGGTCAGCTCATCGGTGCGGATCAGGATATGGCGGGCGTGGGTCTGGGTGACGATGTGGCGCTGCGCGTCGCGCTGCTCCAAGAGCTTGATGATATGGAATCCGCTGGGGCTGCGGATCAGGTCGCTGACATCGCCGGTCTTCATGTGGGTAACCGTGTCGACGAACAGGGTGGGCAATTCCCCCGCCTTGCGCCAGCCGAGATCGCCCCCCTGCAGGGCTTGCTGGCCGTCCGATACCGCAATCGCCGTCTCCTGGAAGTCGGCGCCCGCACGCAATTTCTTCAACACATCTTCAGCCCGCTGGTGCGCGGCCTGAATCCGTTCGGAGGAGGAGGCATCCGGCACGGCGATTAGGATATGGGCAAGATGATATTCGGCGCCGGTGTTGCCCTGGGCGCGCTGGGTGGCCAGGAAGTTATCGATCTCCTGTTCCGTGACCATGATGCGGTCGGTGACCTGACGCTGCTGCACGCGGCTGATGAGGATTTCCCGGCGGATGTCTTCGCGAAAGGTGGCGAAATCGTAGCCTTCCTTTTCCAGCACGTTGCGAAATTCGGTCAGGGACAGTTTGTTGTCCCCGGCAATGCGCTCGATGGTGCGGTTGAGGGTCTCGTCATCCACGCGGATGCCGTTTTGATCGGCCAATTGCAGTTGCAGGCTGGCGAGGATCATCCTATCCAACACCTGTTTCTTCAGCACCGCATCGGGCGGTATGGGAGACGACTGGTTTTTAAGCTGCTCCTTGATGGAGTGCAGGCGGGTGTCCAGTTCGGTGCCGGTAATGACGTCATCGTTGACCACGGCGACGATTTTATCCACGGGCTCCAGCGGGGCCGGCGCGGTGTCGGCAGAGGCCGTGGTATACGGCAGCGCGCTGCACAGCCAGAAAAAACATAGGGAAAGGATACGGAGCATAAGCGGTGTTACTTCCTCATCGGGCAGTGATTGAGACCGGCGGTGTCGAGTCGAGTTCCGCGCATCAGGCTGCCGTTTCGGCGGCGGTTCTTTAATACGTGGAGCGGTAGCCAAGGATATCATGTTCCACTACATCCTTTGCGGATTGACCGATACTCGCCAGGCCTTTCAACTCCAGCTGCAGATAGAGCGAGTGGGTGGTATTCCCTGAGATATCGCTGACATAGCGGCGCGTGGTGGCGCGGACTATCCAGCAGCAACTTTCGTATTGGACGCCTGCCAAGGTTTCCAGGGAACGGTGGTCGCGTTGCGAGTAGTTCCAGCGCCCCAGCAGTTGCCAGCGCGGGTTGAGCAACCACAGGAACGAGAGATCGGTCTGGGCCAGCTGGTCGCGAGTGAAACGGTAGCCGGCATTGAAAATCCGCCGGTCGTCCAGGTGGTATTGAAACTGGAAGTTCCCCTGATCGGTTTTGTGGCTGTCGGGGTTCCACAGCACATCGATATTCGACGACCAGGTCCGGCTGAAATGCGTGCTGGCCTCGGCCGCGAAATCCGAGGTCTGTTGGGTCTGGGCGGGTCCCCCTAGGGTGACTTGGCGGTCCGCCAGATAAATGATCTGACCCAGGGAACCGCTCAGCCATTCCCGGCCACTGTCTTCGTCTATGAGGCGGCTGGTGACGGCCGCGCTGAGCTGATTGGCATCGCCGATGCGGTCGGCGCCGCTGAAGCGGTTATCCCGGAAGAGCTGGGAAAAGCTGAAGTCGAAGGTGCTGGTATCAAAGAGGGGCAGATTACTCTGGTCGCGGTAGGGCACCCGTAAATAGTAGAGGCGGGGTTCCAGGGTGTGCAGCAAGCTATGTTGGCCGAAGCGCGTTTCCCGTTCCAGATACAGCCCGGTGTCGACGCTATACATGGGCAGGGTCCGCGTGGGTTCGTTCGTCAGTCCCGCCGCCTGGCCGCTCAGTTGATATTGCGTGTGGTTCACGCTGATCTTGGGTATGAAAAAATAGCCTTGGGTTTCTAGGGGCCAAGCCAGCGATGGGGTAAGGTTAAGACGCACGCCGGTGACGCTGGCCGCCCGTTCGAAGCGCACATACTCGCCGTCGAGGCGGTAGGTGGTTCCGAAAGGATGGCTAGGTGTCGCGGTCGCAAATACCAGCTGCGGTAGGCGCTCATAGGGTCGGGAGGCCGGTTGCAGGGTGGGGTCCAGGTTTTGATAGCCCTGGACGCGGGCCAGAAAGCTGGAGTAGTTGCCGCCGTAATTGAGGTCCATGCGCCGTTCAACCTGGGTGGTGCTGGCGGTGGCGAGGCTGTCGCCCAGGTCTGATAAGTAGCGGTAGTCCGAGACATAGCTGGCATCGACATTGGTGTTCCAATGGCGATTGAATTGGGTTGTGTGTTGCAATGACAGGGTGCCGCGGTCGGCCCCGTAGATTTTGTCGCCGGGCAGGTACTCCGCCTGAATTTCGCCCTTGCTGTCTGCGCTGAGATAACGGAATTGGCCCTTGGCGATCATGCCGCGGCGCGTCACCAGGCGCGGGGTGATGGTGGCGTCGCGATTGGGGGCGATGTTCCAGTAGTACGGCACCCCGAGGTCGAGGCCGGTGGAGCTGGAGTAACCCAGGGTCGGCGGCAGCACGCCGCTCTTGCGCTGGTCATTGAGCGGGAAGTTGATATAGGGGAAATAGAAGAACGGCACATCCTTGAAACGCACCGTGACGTTATAGGCCTCGCCGATCGCCTCGTCCTGATGAAGGGTGACGGTGCGAGCCCGCAGTTCCCAGTCGACCTTGTTCGGGTCGCAAGTGGTGTAGGTGGCGTGCTCCAGCCGGATGACGTTTTGGTTTTCACGGACGATGGTAGCGGCCCGGCCGCTGGCATGTTGTTCCAGATATTGGTAACGGGCGGAGTCGAACCGACCGCTTCCGGTGTTGAGATTGAAGCGTGCCGCGGTCCCCTCGGTGATCAGCCCCCCCTGCTGAAAGCGCACGTTGCCGGTGGCATCCACCACGCCGCTGTGATCGTCGTAGACGGCCTTGTCGGCGTCCATGCGCTGGGAGCCGCGCTTGATCGAGACGTGCCCCTTGAGGGTATAGATATCGTTAAGCCTGCCTTCGCCGTAGTCGCTGCTCAAATAGGTGGGAGAGTCGGCGGACGAGGTCGAGCTGTCGTCAGCGGGCGCGACGGCGGGCGACGGGCTTGCGCACAGACCCCACATCGAATTGATATGATCCGCGGCGGCAACGACAGGCAGCCAAACCACGATACTTGCGGCCAGAAGCGGGAATAGGGTCGGCTTGCGAACAGTCACAAAATGCACTTATACCGTCGATCAAAGGCTGCCTAAAATCGCATAGAATACCCCTTCTTTCAATCTTCGGATCGGATATGGGCAAATTCAGACTCGAGATGACGTCACCGCCGCGTAGCGGACGCTATCCCGATCAATATGGAGTCTAGCGGTCATGAGTGAGCGTCTTGCGGAATTGCGGCACTGGTTACAGGATGAACTGGGCTTCGGCGACTTCACCATCGTCCCCGCATCCAGTGATGCCAGCTTTCGTCGTTATTTTCGCGTGACCAGCGGCAAGACCAGTCAGATCGTCATGGATGCCCCGCCCGATAAGGAGGATTGTGGTCCTTTTATAAGCATCGCCTCCGCCCTGTCCGATTTGGGTTTGAATGTGCCCCTCATTCTGGAAGCGGACGTGAAGCGTGGCTTCCTGCTGATGAGCGACCTGGGTTCCGTGCACTATTTGCAGGTCTTGAACGAGCAAAACGTGGAGCGCTTATACGGTGACGCCCTGCAGGCCTTGCAGCTGTTACAAACAGCGCCGGTGGAAGATGCCGGCATCCCCGCATACGATCGGGACTTATTGTTGCGCGAAATGGCGCTGTTCCGCGATTGGTATCTGGCGCGCCATCTGCGGCTGACGATCAATGACGCGCTCAGCGCAGTGTTGGAAGAAACCTTCGCATTGCTTGCCGAGGAGGCGCTGGGGCAACCGCGGGTATGGGTGCATCGCGATTACCACTCCCGCAACCTCATGGTGACGGAGACGAGCAATCCGGGAGTTCTGGATTTTCAAGACGCGGTGATCGGGCCGGTGACCTATGACCCGGTGTCATTGCTGCGCGATTGTTATGTGCGCTGGCCGCAGGAGCGGGTGTTGCAGTGGGTTCGCGATTATCTCGCTGGTAGCCAGGCAAACGGCATGCTGGCAGGCGTCGATCCGCAGCAGTTTCAACGCTGGTTCGATCTTATGGGCGTGCAGCGTCATCTAAAAGCCATCGGGATCTTTGCCCGGCTGAATTATAGGGATGGCAAGCCCGGCTATTTGCCGGATATTCCGCGCACCCTCTCTTATGTGGCCGAGGTGAGTCAGCGCTATTCCGAATTAAGCCCTTTGCGGAGATTATTGGAGGAGCTGACGCCCGTTCAGGCGCCGCGGTAACGCATGCGCGTGCCGTGGATGAGGGAGAGCTGAATTTCTTCTGCGGCGATTTCGGGCGGAAAGTATGCGCCGGCGATGCGGGCGCTGTGGATGCTCGCCCCTTGCAGTTTGGCCTTGCTCAAATCCACGCCGCGCAGATCCGCCTGGCGAAAATAGCTGCCGGAAAGATCCAGCCCATCGGCGTCGATGTCGCGCAAATCGAGGCCGCGGAAATCGCAATTGGTCAGGTCGCAGCTCTTGCCTTGGGCCTTTTCCTGGTTGAACACCTCGACCTTGCCTTCTCTAAGCAGGCGGTAGAGCGGTTCGGCTTTTATCTTTGGGGGCGCACTCATGCGAGTTCCTTTTCCGCCGGATCACCATCGTTAACATCGATTACGCTCCGCAATAGGTATCCACGGAGCATGTTACGGGGCATCCACGATTTTATATTGGAACAATGAATAGGAGTTGGTGGAATCCATTAAGCGGGTGAGCTGGGCAAAAAAGACGTCCGTGCCGGTATTGACGAAAATGATCGAATCCACGTCAAAGACCGCCGCCGGCGTGATCAAGGTAGTCGGATATTGGGTGGGGTCGAGTTTCGGTATCATCAGACTGCGGAAATATTCACTATCCTTGCCCACGCCCTTCACGCCGCGGGCGGCCACCGCCAGGGTGTCATCGGCGAGTATGCCTATCCCCAGAGCCAACTTTTCTTGAGTCTCGCTGCGTAACCAGCGCACCACGCCTATGCTCCAATCCTCGGCGTTGGGCGCGTGATCCGATTTGAAGGCGATGATTTCGCCGACCATCAGGCGCAGACCGTGGCCCTTTTTGCAGGTCATGGCCATGCCGCCGCGGCTTTCGTCATGCAGTTGGCAGGCTGTAATTTCGAATATCGGGTTAGTATTGCCGCTGCTGCTTCTCTTGTTTTCATGATTGGCTTGCGTGGAATAGATCTTTACCCAGATATCCTTGTACTTGTCCTTGGCCGAGTCATCCGAAAATTGCGAGGTGCGGGGTTGCAGGATGCCGGTGGCCAGGCGTTGGGCGTGATCTTCTTGAACCCACGGTGTATCGTTTTCCGCCATCAGGCTCAGTCCGTGGCCTTTGTTGCCGAGCTTGCGATTGCGTAGCTCAATCTCATTGGCCTCCGGCGCGAATTCCACCCCATGGCAGGCGAAATGATGCGCGGCACTGATACCGATGGCGATTTCGATGGGGTTTGAACTCAGTTTGCGCTCCGAGAGCCGTTCAACGCGGATGCCCCAGGCCTCGGCGAGGCGTTTGTACATATTGCGCAGTTTGCGGCCCGCCAGGGTGAGTTGGCCCGACGCGGTTTTGGCCGAGACCAAGAGTTCCTTACCGCGCTGCTCGAGGACCGCGAGAACCCCTGTGATGTCCAGAATGCGGCCATTGACGGGATAGACGTCATGATGATTACCCATGGGGGCATAGGTTGGCGGTTCATCGCTATCCAGGTCCAGGTACAGCTGCCCCGTAGGCGTGGCGGCGGCGGCGAGCGGCAGGATGCGGCAATGTCCGGCCCATTTGTCCAGCTCGCGGTAGACCAGAAGCGATTCGCCCTGCATGAGGTGATACGGATTGGCGAGCGCGAGCATGAGGATGCGGCGGTAAGTGTGGTCGATGGACCGAATGTCGCTTTGTTTGGCCGCCTGAGGAAGCCCGTCGGTCAAAAAGCCCTCGTATTCCGCATAGCGGTAAATTTGGTGGAGTTCCAGCCACAGGGATTGGGGCTCGGGTGAATACAGAGAGTAGGTATCCACCAATAACCGGGACAAATGGTGCATGGCGTGCATGGCGGATGCCACCACTAAATTGCGGTTGGCGCCGGTAATCGAGGTGTCGGCCGTCGCCAACAGCACGGCCTTGTAACCGTAGGCCATTTCGCCGAGGAGGCTGTGGTTCAGCTCAGCGGTGGCCCGGTTTCTATCGTCAAGCGGGATCGCCGCGGCGGAATAGTGCCTGTGCAAGATATCCGAGATGTCGGTGATGAGAGGCCGAAATTGTTCCAGGAGATGGAAGCGTTGATTGGCAGGCGCCGTCGCCCGATTGATTTTCTGAAGCGCCGTCAGGAGTTCCTGCCCCGTCTTTTTGGGGTTTGCCTGGGGCAAGGCATCCAGCCATGCGCCGAGTTTGGCGGCATTGAAAAAGGCCGCAACCCCGGAAGTCGGGGTTTGCTGGGGAATAGTCAGCCTCACTAAATCCATTGATTCATGCTTCCTGCTGGTCGTCATTATCTATACTAATATCGGTCACAACAGTCAGTTATTGAGCGCCGGCGAGCCGGGTTTTGCCAGAATAACCCGTTGGAGTTTGTATAGTATGGCAGTATGACGATGTCAATAAAATGGCAAGTTCCCGTGTAATCCGTCCATGAATTACGAAGCGCCTATTTTAGCGCTTTCGTCGTCAAATGCGCAGTTCCGCGCGGGGGTTCCCAAAACTTTTTAATAAAGCCGCAGTGGGCGGCAATCGGCATCTGTGAAGCGCAGATGGATGCGAGGCGGGGATGGTGGTTCAGGGTAGTGGATTGGTAACGATCCACCCGATCGTAATATCCCATACCGGACGGGGCGCAGCGCAGTGTGGAGCGACCCGGGGGAGGTTGCGCAGCATGGATCACCTATCTCGTAGCGGCGATTGCCTTACCTCTAAATAAACTATCAATAACCAATCTCGCCCGATCCCCGCCGTCGCCGACGGGTCAGGGTGGTTGAGCTTGGGGTGCGGCAAGCACGGCTAGGTAGTGAGCGGCGTAGGTTTCACCTGTTGGGCCTGATTCACGGCGGCGTAAAAATCGGATGGCTGAACGGGGGATACTTTCAGAGTCGACGTCAAAGCGGAGAAGGCGGCCCCCGCCGCATAGGAAAATTCAACTTCGATCTCTTCGCCGGTCTCGACAATTAACGGTTCGGCCAAGGGCACGACAAGATATTGGCTGAACCAATCGATGGTCCGTTGTTCCGCAAGGGCGATGGTGAGGACGTTTTTGGTGATAAAGCGCAGGGCGTTTAGGATGCCGCCGCAATCAATCCTTATGCGGCCCTTCCACGCGCAGGTCTGCGGCAATGTATCTTGATAGGCGATCATTTGGTAGACGGCTGACGGCGCAAGTTCGAAGGTCTTGCTCTGAGCCAACGTCGGATCTTGAAACAGGATGGTCGGGGCGTGATAGCCTTCAAAATCGAAGGACTGCTGTACCGGCTGCACCGCCTGGATAAAGGCCTCCGGGATAAAGATCGGCAGCGGGCCGCCGAATTTTTTGAGATAACGCTCCTTAAAAGACGCGATGACGGGGAGCTGTTTCTCCCGCAACATGGCGACATGGATCATTTCGCATATCACCACATCCACCGGTTCCGGCGGCAGGTAATCAAAGGCATCGGCCTCGATGACTTCAATTTTATCGCCGTTGGGATTCATGGGAAGGATGCTACGGGCCGTAGCGACCAACTCCGGATTATGTTCCACGCACCACACCTTACCGGCCTTTTGCGCCGCAAAAAACGATAACACCCCCGTGCCGCCGCCCAATTCCAGGACCTTGGCGCCCGGCTGAACCGCCACATCCAGGGCGGCCTTGAAGCCCTGCATGCGAGCCGTATCGTTGAGCATGTTGTAGTGATAATGCAGCGGGATGAATTGTCCAAGTTCGAGGTCGTCATTCTTGCCGGTCACTGTGAATTCCTTTTTTTGCTTGGTTATTGTCGGCGACGCAGCCTGGCTGTGTAAGAGTACCTCCCGTATTCAGAGCCAGAAAACCGTCATAAAAATTCAGTGAGGTTCTTCATAGCAATATGTGAGCCAAAATTCGTGATTTTCCCATGCCGTTACCGCTCCATCGCCATGGCGGGAGAAAATCGGCGCAAAAATAGCTAAACCCTAGCCGCCTGATGTCGATATCTGGAGGTATATCCAGCGCTATGCACGAGCTTGTGCCGAGATATCACAATCGACGGAATTAAAGACAGCCCGAAGGAGTAGGCGTATGTTCGAAATGAATCCCCTGAAATCAAATGCCGGAAGAGCCGCAGAGTCACGCGACAGCGAACAAATGCGCGAAGCGGCGCCAGTGACTAAAATCCAGAACCACGGACAACCTGCAACCCTTGCCATGATCGGCCCCACCATTCATATAAAGGGAGATCTGAGCGGCGAAGAGGGTTTGGTGATTCAAGGTCACGTGGAAGGAACCATCAACCTCAAACAGAAAAACCTGATTGTCGGGCAGGAAGGAAAAGTCAACGCAACTGTCCATGCGCACACCATCACCATCGAAGGCACTCTCAAGGGCGACGTCTTCGGCGAGGAAAGAGTTATCGTCAAAAAGACCGGTAACGTACACGGCAATATCACAGCACCTCAGGTGAGCATGGAGGAGGGCGCGAAATTCAAAGGCAGCATGGACATGGATTGCAAACCCACGACATCAACCGCGCCACGCAACGATGCGCAGTCTGCTTCTGTAGTCAAGTTGGATGCGTCGGCCGGGAATGAAAAGGCGTCGTTTCAGAAAAGCGGTGACGTGAAGTAATAAATTCGTAAAGCGAGATTACAACTCGGATAGGAAATGCCAGTTGCGTGGACAGCGCTTGTTTGCGCTTGCCTGTAACCGACAGACAATCCCCGGTTCACTCCTGACGTTCAAGTCCCGCATCCAGTCGCCTTAGTGGGCGCGCAAAATAAAGAAGCTTCCTTTTGCTTTCAATCGAGTTGGTCCCGAACCTAGGACCAAGGGATTATGAGTCCCCTGCTCTAACCAACTGAGCTACAGGCCCCCGAAGAAGGGCAAAGTATAACGTTACCGGGCGGGCCTAGCCAGCACCGGACAGAAAAAAGGGAGGCAGAGCCTCCCTTTAGTTCATTTCACCGGTTGGATGTTGTCCGCGTCAGGCGGAGTCGAGGAAGCTGCGTAACTGCTCCGAGCGGCTCGGATGGCGCAGCTTGCGCAGGGCCTTGGCCTCGATCTGGCGGATACGCTCGCGGGTGACATCGAACTGTTTGCCGACCTCTTCCAGGGTGTGGTCGGTGTTCATGCCGATGCCGAAGCGCATGCGCAGCACCTTGGCCTCGCGGGCGGTGAGGCTCTCCAGGACCATTTCGGTGGCCTCGCGCAGTCCCTCGAAGGTGGCGGCGTCGGGCGGCGACATGTCGTTGGTGTCCTCGATGAAGTCGCCGAGATGGGAATCCTCGTCGTCGCCGATGGGGGTCTCCATGGAGATGGGCTCCTTGGCGATCTTCATGACCTTGCGCACCTTGTCTTCCGGCATTTCCATGCGCTTCGCCAACTCTTCGGGCGTCGCGTCGCGGCCCATCTCCTGCAGCATCTGCCGCGAGATGCGGTTGAGCTTGTTGATGGTCTCGATCATGTGCACCGGGATACGGATAGTGCGGGCCTGATCGGCGATGGAGCGGGTGATGGCCTGGCGTATCCACCAGGTGGCATAGGTCGAGAACTTGTAACCGCGACGGTATTCGAACTTGTCCACCGCCTTCATCAGGCCGATGTTGCCTTCCTGGATGAGATCGAGGAATTGCAGGCCGCGATTGGTGTACTTCTTGGCAATGGAGATCACCAGACGCAGGTTGGCTTCCACCATCTCTTTCTTGGCGCGGCGGGCCTTGGCCTCGCCGATGGAGATGCGGCGGTTGATGTCCTTGATCTCGGAGATGGTCAGGCTGCAGACCTGTTGCACGCTGCGCAGTTTTTCCTGAATCTTGCGAACCTCATCGGCGTGTTCCGCCAATGACGCGGCATAACTGTGCTTGCCCTTGAGTTCCATGTCCAGCCACGTCGGATCGGTTTCATGATCCGGGAAGGTGGTGATGAACTGTTTGCGGGGCATATGGGCTGAGTTGACGCAGATGTCCATGATGCCGCGCTCGTGAGAACGGATGCGGTCCACGGTGGAGCGCAGGTTGCCCACCAGGCTGTCGATGAACATCGGGGCCAATTTCAGTTCCAGGAACTTGGCGCTGATCTCTTCCAGGGCCTTATTGGCCTTGTTGTGATCTTTGCCGTGCTTGGCGACGATGGCGCTCCATTGGTCATGGGTTTCCTTGAGCGCGGCAATGCGCAGGCGGACCTGTTCCGGATCGATGTTGTTATCCGTTTCGGTACTGTCGTCGGCACTGTCGTCGCCGTCGTCCTCATCTTCATCTGAGTCTTCGTCGTCATCGTCCGACAGGTTTTGGTTCTGGGCGACGGGTTCGGCGATGTCTTGATCCTGATTCGGGTCATTGAAGCCGCGGATGACCTCGCCCAGGCGCACTTCGCCGGCTTCGACGCGCTGGTATACGCTCAGCAGTTCGGCGATGGTTTGCGGATATTGCGCCAGCGCGGTCAAGACCTGGATTTCACCGTCTTCGATGCGTTTGGCGATCTGGATTTCACCTTCACGGGTCAGCAGTTCGACGGTGCCCATCTCCCGCATATACATGCGCACGGGATCGGTAGTGCGGCCGAACTCACTGTCGACACTGGCGAGTGCCTGTGCCGCTTCTTCGGCGACGTCTTCGTCGGTCACCGGGGTGTCGGCCAACAGCAGGGCATCCGCATCCGGCGCGATTTCATGCACGGGAATGCCCATGTCATTGATCATCGCGATGATGTCTTCAATTTGCTCGGGGTCGACTATTTCGTCCGGCAAGTGGTCATTGACTTCGCGATACGTCAGGAACCCCTGTTCCTTGCCGCGGGCGATCAATAACTTTAACTGTGACGCTTGCTGTTCGTAGTTCATTACGCGTACAACCCAGAAGTTGGAAAATTAGCCGGGCATTTTACCCGACATTGCTATTCGCTGCGAATCTTTCAGTGCAGTGCGGCGGGGGTGGTGGTCCCGACGGTGCAGCGGCGCTGCAATTCCAGGAATTCCACCTTTTCCGACGGGGATAAGCCCTCGCGCTGCCATTTGGCGTTCAACTCGTCGCGGCGCTGTTTCGCCGCTTCGGTATCCAGCCATTGCACCACGCCGCGGAATTCGGGCTCGAGGCCTGCCTCGGGCAGGATCGGCTCCCATTTCGCCAGTTCGGCCAGTTGCTGTCCTTCCGGGGTTCCCCGCCACCGTTCCAAGATCGCACCGCTATGGAGATGGGGGTGGACCTGGAGTAATTCAAGCAAGCCGATGAACAAGCTCAATCCCGGAATATTCAGAGTTTCCCATCGCTTAGCCTGGCCGGCGATGCTCGCCAGCTGCGGGGTGTGCAGCAACAGCTCTATCCCTGAGCGTACCGGTGATTTGCTTGGCCGTTGCTGGGAGCCGGTGCGCCGGGCAGCGGCCTGGACCGGCTTGCCGGGGCCTGGCTGTTGTCCCGGCATACCCAGGCTGCGCGCCACCACATCGGCGCTGAGCTGGGATAATTCTGCAAGCCTAATCATCATCATATGTTTAAATACCCCGGCTGATAATTTGGACAGCCACGGTCTGGCAAGTTCCACGAGGCGCGCCCGGCCCTCGATGGTGGTTATGTCGGCCTGCTTGGTCAGGACTTCATAAAAAAATGTTGAAAATGAGACAGATTGCGCAATTCGTGCCTCGAATTGTTGCTTGCCCTCCTTGCGCACCAGGGAGTCCGGGTCTTCCCCTTCGGGCAGGAACAGGAAGCGGGCGTCGCGGCCCTCCCGCATGGCGGGGAGGAGATTTTCCAGGGCTCGCCGGGCGGCGTCGCGTCCGGCCCGGTCGCCGTCGAAGCAGAAGGTGACCTCCGGGGCGAGGCGGAACAGGCGTTCGAGGTGCTCCAGGCTGGTGGCGGTGCCCAGGGTGGCCACGGCATAGCGGATGTCGTGCTGGGCGAGGGCGACCACGTCCATATAGCCTTCCACCACCAGGAGTTTGTCGACGTGGCGCAGGGCCTTTTGGGCTTCAAAGAGTCCGTAGAGTTCTTTGCCCTTGTGAAAGACCGGCGTTTCGGGGGAGTTCAGGTACTTGGGGCTGTCCTCCTTGTTCACCACCCGCCCGCCGAAGGCGATGACCCGCCCGCGGCGATCGAGAATCGGGAAGATGATCCGGTTGCGGAAGCGGTCGTAATAGCCGCCCCCGTCTTTCTTGACCACCAGGCCCGCTTCCATGAGCTGGGCTTGCTCGCCGGGCGATTTGCCTAGTTCGCGGGTCAGATTGTCCCAGCCGGGCGGCGCGAAGCCGATGCCGAACTCGGCGGCGGTGGTGCCGCTCAGGCCCCGTTGCTTGAGATAGTCGACCGCCTGCGGATGGTTGCGCAACTGGCGGCGGAAGTACTCGGCGGCCTTTTCCAGGATGAGGTAGAGGGGCTGATGAGAAGGGCCGTCATTCGCTGGGGATGCCGATTGCGGGATCTCCATGCCCGCCTTGGCCGCCAGTTCGCGCACGGCCTCGACGAACTCCATGTGCTCGTAGTTCATGAGGAAGCTCAGCACGGTGCCGTGGGCGCCGCAGCCGAAGCAATGATAGAACTGCTTGCCGGGGCTGACGGTGAACGAGGGGCTTTTCTCTTCGTGGAACGGGCAGCGTGCCGAGTAGTCCTTGCCGGCTTTGCGCAAGGGAACGCGCGAGTCGATCACGTCGACGATGTCCACGCGACTCATGAGATCGTCGATGAATTGCTGAGGGATGCGGCCGGCCATAGTTGAAGATTGTATGCCGACGGGGCGGAAAGCGTTAGCCTGTTACTGCCCGAGTTGGGGTCAAGCGCTGAGTTTTTCTTTGACCTTGCGGCTGACCAGGCCCATGTCGGCGCGGCCTTGGAGCTTGGGTTTCAGCAAGGCCATGATTTTGCCAATGTCCTGCGGGGACGAGGCGCCGCTCGCGGTCATGGCTTCCGCGATGAGGGAGTCGACTTCGTCGTCGCCCAGTGCGGCCGGCAAGTATTCCTGGATGACCGCCACCTCCGCCGCTTCCTTGTCGGCCAATTCCTGGCGGCCGGCTTGCTCGAATTGCGTGATGGAGTCGCGACGCTGCTTGATCATTTTGTCCAGCACCGCGAGGATGTCCGTGTCACCGAGGGTGATGCGTTCGTCGATTTCCCGCTGTTTGATGGCGGCCAGAATGAGACGGATGGTGCCGAGACGCTCTTTGTCCTTGGCGCGCATGGCCGTCTTCATGTCCGATTCGACGCGCTGTCTGAGTCCCACGCTTGCCTCGTTCATGGGGCGATATCAGTAAAGACGAACGCGGTTCAAACGATCTCGTGACAGCTTTTTGAGGTGGCGCTTTACCGCGGCAGCGGCTTTGCGCTTACGGACGGCGGTGGGCTTTTCGTAGAATTCACGGCGGCGGGTCTCGGTAAGGACTCCGGCCTTTTCACAGGTGCGCTTGAAACGGCGCAAAGCGACTTCAAACGGTTCGTTTTCACGTACTCTTACTGATGGCATGTGTACTATAACCTCGTTGTGCCCAAATTTAAGGGTAATAAAACCTCTGGCCATGGGGCTGGCCAAGGCGCAACAGTCTAGCGGGACAGCGACCGGTATTCAAGCGGCGGTGTCTGCCTGGACCGTGGTGAACAGATCGGGCAATCGGGATCACTCTTTAATATGGAAGCGCGCCAGGCCATAGTGAGGGCGTCGATGCGCAGGAGCCTGCCGTGGAGGGTTTGCCCTATATTTAACAAAACTTTAATTGCTTCAGCAGCTTGAATGCTGCCTATGATGCCGACCAGCGGGGCCAACACCCCGGCGTCGGCACAGTTTTCCCGATTGTCGCCCTGATCCGGGTAGAGGCAGTGGTAGCAGGGGCTGGGGTCTATATCGAAGCGGAAGGTGGTGACTTGTCCCGCCATGCGGATGGCGGAACCGGAGATCAACGGGGTTTGGGTGGCGATGCAGGCTGCGTTGAGGGCGTATCGGGTCGGGTAGTTGTCCGAGGCATCGATCACGATATCCGCGGCCTGCGTCTCGGCCAGGAGGTGTTCGCCCTCGAGCTTGGCGGCGAGGGTGATCAGCCGCACATCGGGATTGAGCGCGTGCAGGGTTTCCGCCGCCGATTCGGTTTTGCCGTGGCCGATGTCACGGCTGCGGTGGAGGATTTGCCGCTGTAAGTTGGAGAGCTCGACCGCGTCATGGTCGCACAATACCAGGGTGCCGATCCCGCTCGCGGCCAGATACATCGCGACCGGCGATCCCAGGCCGCCGAGGCCGACGATCAGGACTTTTGATTGCAACAGTCGTTCTTGGCCGTCGAGGTCGATGTCCGGGAGCAGGACCTGGCGGCTGTAGCGGCGCAGTTGTTCGTCATTCATGCCATGGCATCACGGGACGGTGTAGGAGAACACATCGGCTTGCGGGGTGCGGCCATCGTCGGCCCAGCCGCCCACTAAATAGATAGTGTTATCCAGGGTGGCTACCCCCATGGCGGCGCGCGGCGCGGGTAGATCGGCGATGCGTTGCCACTTGCCGGCGCGCGGATCGAAGCGGGCGGCGCGATTATGGATGTTGTCGGTGCTGTAGCCGCCGAAGATATAGATTTGGTCGTTGTGGGTGCAGGCGCCCAGTCCGGCGGCCGGCCAGGGGAGGGTGTAGCGCTCATCGTAGACCCAGCGGTTGTGCTCGGCGTCGTAGCGTTCGACTAAGGAAAAATTATTGAAGCCTTCGGGGGTGAAGGCGACGCCGCCCATGGTGAGGATGGCGTCGTCGGCGACCACCGCGGACAGGGCGAAGCGGGGTTGGATCAAGGGGGCGATCTCTTCCCAGGTGCCGGTGGCGGGGTTGAGCCGTTCGCAGAAGTCGAAGCCCGGGTCGGTCTTGGGGCCGGCCTTGGTCGCATCGGGGTGATGGCCGCCCAATACGTAGATCGCTCCGTTCAATACCGCAACGGCGGGATAGTCGTGGGGCATGAGCAGGTCGGGGCCGTTTTCCCAGGTGTCGGTGTCGGGATAATAGATTTCGACCGTGGTAAGAAACTTGAATTGGCCGTTCGCCTGCTTGAAGCCGCCGCCCATCACATAGATGCGGTCGCCCATGAGGGCCGTGACCGAGCCGGAGCGCAGGGTGGGCATGTCGGCCTTGCGCTCCCACTGGTTTATCAGGGGATCATAGGCATATACGGAGTTGAGGCTGGCGAACTGCGGTCCGCCGCCCCCGAACACATAGACTTTGTTTTTATAGCTTGTCGGTGGGCAATGGGAGCGATCGTGCGGGATGGGGGATTTAATACCCCAGGCACCGGAAACAAGGTCTGTTTGTGAGTGGTTCATTGCGTTTCGTGCAGCCTGTAAGGTTGTGTAATGTTTGGCTAAAGTGCCTTCCAATATGGAAATTTGCTGTCTTTACTTGCAGATTGAATTCTGACAGTATTTAAAACCCGCGTGTATGAGCGCAAAGTAGTTATATAGTAGTAATCAGCATACTGATATATGTAGTATGGCTTCGCTGATCTATAAGCTGATGAAGGCCGGTGCGCCGCTGGTGTCAAAGTGTTCCATGATAGGATACGGGAAGCAAGGCAATCTGGCTGGTTTTCGGTAACGGTTTGATTCGAAAAGATCTGTACCCGAGTAGATCAACATTTGATGACGGCGAGAGTACAGAATTATCTGAAAGATCTAGTAGTACCGCGTAGCTAGGTTGGCTTGTGAAATTAGAGGTATGTCGACCCTGGGAAGAATCGCGATAACGCGCAGAGGCAGGCCCTATGCTCTACAACAGTAAATCACAAATTGCTTCGTCGGATGGTTCAGACCTGGATCAGACGCTTAGATCCGGGTCGGCGGCGGATCCCTCGATATTGTTGCCACCCTTGCAGGATCAGTTCGGGCGTACCTTCGATTATGTGCGCATCGCCGTGACCGAGAAGTGTAACCTGCGCTGCACCTATTGCATGCCGGAAGAAGGGGTGGACTTCAAGCGCGGTGATCAGATCCTGCAGGCGGATGAAATCATCCGCGTCATCGGCGCCTTGGCGCGCATGGGGATCAAGAAGGTCCGTTTTACCGGCGGTGAACCCTTGGTGCGCAAGGATATCGTCAAGCTGGTGGACGGCGCGGCCAATACCCCCGGTATCAAAGCGGTTCACTTGACCACTAACGGCATCCTCTTCAGCCGTTATGCAAAAAATCTTTTGGCCGCCGGTCTCACCGGGGTGAATATCAGTTTGGATAGTTT
Source organism: uncultured Gammaproteobacteria bacterium (assembly GCA_963810615.1). Lineage (GTDB taxonomy): Bacteria > Pseudomonadota > Gammaproteobacteria > DRLM01 > DRLM01 > JARRQJ01. The sequence goes on from CAWEOA010000008.1 coordinate 466,296, forward strand.
GGATGCCGCTAAATTCCAGCGCATCACCCGCCGTACCGGTGTCGAGAAGGTATTGGACAGCATCCGTTTGGCGCTGGACCTGGGTTTCCCGCGGGTCAAGGTCAACGTGGTCTTGATGCGCGGCTTCAATGAAGACGAGCTGCCGGCCTTTTGTGAGCTGACCAAAGACTTGGCGGTGACCGTGCGCTTCATCGAATTCATGCCCTTCGATGCCCATCAGATATGGGAGTCGGGAGAGCACTTTGCCAGCGCGGAGAATATGGTAAACCGGATGAAGTCCATGTATCCCAATATCATGGATTCATCAGGGACGCGGACCGAGCATCATATCTTTCAGGTGCCGGGTTATGCCGGCAAGATCGCGGTTATCCCGGCCTTTACCCGCAGCCTGTGCGGAAATTGTTCGCGAATTCGCCTGACCGCCGATGGCAGCATCCGTAACTGCCTTTATTCCGATGATGAATACGACTTGAAGAGCATAATCCGCTCCACCGACGGCGATGAGGGGATCATTGATACGTTTCGCCAGGCGTTCGCCGAAAAGGCCAGAGACGGCTTCGAATCGAAGAAGCGTTCTGCGGTGAAGCGGGTTAATATTGCCGATATCGGCCGGGTGAGCATGACTCAGATCGGCGGTTAGTCGTTCCGGGATGCGGATGGTTGGAAACGAGCGGTCGGAATTGAGTTTTTGCGAACGGCGATGCTGCACTGCGGCGAGTCTCAGTGAGGAATGAGCGAGAGCGATGGACGGTAAACTGACTCATTTCAACGCCAGCGGCGACGCCCATATGGTTGACGTCGGGGCAAAGAATGTGACCCAGCGCGAGGCGGTTGCCGAGGGACGCATCTTTATGGATGCCAAGACTCTGGAACTCATTATTCAGGGCGGGCATAAAAAAGGCGACGTGCTGGGTATCGCGCGGGTCGCCGGTATCATGGGTGCGAAAAAGACCCCCGATCTGATTCCCCTCGCTCATCCCATCAGTATCACTGGTGTAGACTTGGATCTGACCCCCGAGCCGGACAGTAACGCCGTTCACTGCAGGGCGGCGGTGCGGTGCGTAGGGCAGACCGGCGTGGAGATGGAGGCCTTGACGGCAGTACAAATTGCTTTGCTGACCATATACGACATGTGTAAAGCGGTGGACCGCGGCATGGTCATGCAGGATATCGGTTTGCTTGAGAAGTCCGGCGGCAAGTCAGGCACCTGGCGCCGGGTTGCTTCGTAATCCTCGAGATGTGAGCGGGTTATGAATATTACAGTTAGATATTTTGCAAACATGCGCGATCAGATGGGTCGTGCCGAAGAAACGGTCTCACTGGAAGGCGATGCCGTTACGGTCGAAGATTTATGGGGCAAGGTTTCCTCGAATCGGGCTATCCCCAGCAATGTTTTGATCGCGGTCAATATGGAATATACCGACAGTTCCCACCTATTGAAAAATGGCGATGAAGTGGCGTTTTTCCCGCCGGTAACGGGAGGCTGATCGTGCAGGTCATCGTTCAGGAAGGTCTTTTCGATCCCTACCAGGAAACCCGCGCCTATGAAGAGAAATGTTTGCCGCGCGGCAAGCACGGCGCCGTGGTGACCTTTGTCGGCACCATGCGCGACTTTAACGACGGCCACGATGTCAGTTCGATGTTTTTGGAACACTATCCCGGCATGACCGAGCGGCATATCGAGGCGGTCTGCCAGGAGGCGGCGGCGCAGTGGGATGTCATCGACGCGCTGGTGGTGCATCGCGTCGGGGAAATATCCGTCGCCGAGCCGATCGTGCTGGTGGCGGTATGGTCCGCTCACCGCGCCCATGCCTTCGATGCTTGTCGTTACATCATCAATTATTTGAAGGAGCGCGCGCCGTTTTGGAAATGTGAAGCTACACAGGACGGTAAACGCTGGGTGGAGCACAATACCAAGGATCCGGGTGTCAGCGCCAAGGGCATCAAGCAATCAGCCTAGGTGCATCCGATTAAGCTGTCATTTCGAGCGTCAGCGAGAAATCTGTCTGGTGGCGTCTATAACATAAGCGGCGAGATACAAGATTTCTTCCCATAGGGCACAAGTCTCCTCGGTCGCAATGACAAAACCGGATTAATCGGAACTTCCCTGGTTTTTTCGCGAGGGTTTTGCAAGAATTTGGGGGGCCGCTTTACTCCGGTGATGCGGCCCCTTATGTTTTGGGTTGCTGTCGCGATGTTGATGGATGTGCTGCACTCTGCAGGACCATAGATCCCCGTTCATTTTTTATGCTGAGCAGGAGAAGCGCATGAGTACCTTGATTCGTTTTGGCGTCTCCATAGAAGAAGATTTGCTGGCGCAATTCGACGCCCAAATACAGGAGAAGGGCTATACCAATCGCTCCGAGGCGATCCGCGACCTTATCCGCGGTCAAATCGTCGAGCAGGAGTGGCAGACAGGCAAAGACACTGTGGCGACGATTACCCTGGTGTATGACCACCATACCCGCGAATTGATGGGTCAGCTGACCCATCTTCAGCACTCCTTTGACGGGGAGATTAAATCGGTGTTGCACATCCATCTCGATCACCACAATTGCCTGGAGGTCTTGGTGGTTCAAGGGGAAGGGGCCTTGCTGAAAGCGTTTGCCGACAAGCTGGGCAGTATTCGCGGCGTGAAGCATAGTGCCCTGACCATGGCCACCACCGGCAAGGCGATCCCCTCCAGGGCTGACTATCACGATCATCACCATGGCTGATTTATTCCTGTATAAGCCGATGAAATTAAAGTAATTATACTTTCTTACGCCTGTAACACATACTAAATAAATGTGCTACCATCTTTTTGGCGTCGGCTTAAGTTAAATAGGTAATGCCCATGTTCCTGCAGCGTGTTGTCACCGGTCTAGGTTTGATGCTGTTGAGTGTTGTCGCCTCGACTGCCTATGCCCATAAGGTCAATGTCTTCGCCTATGTGGAAGGCGATCAGGTCTATATTCAGGGTTATTTCAGCGATGGTTCTAAGGCCAAAAACAGTGAAGTGACGGTTTATACCAGTGACGGCCGGGAACTGAGCAAGGGGCAAACCAGTGAAGACGGCGAATTTACCTTTCCCACCCAAGGTAAGCAGCAGGCGTTGCGCGTGGTGTTAAACGCCGGCATGGGGCATCAGGCTTCTTACGATATTCCTAATGATGAGATGGCGGATACGACGGCGACAGCTTCCCCGCCCCCGTCGCAGGACACGGCACCGCGCGTGGATGAGCCGCTTGCCGGCGGCGACAGCGCTGTTCCTGCCCGGATATCCGAGGCGGCGGTACGCAAGGCGGTGGCGGAAGGCGTGCTCCCCCTCGCCCGGGAGATTTCAGAGTTGAAGGAGCGGCGCGGCTTTTCGGATATTGTCGGCGGCATCGGTTTTATCGTGGGGATACTGGGGATAGTTGCCTATCTGAAGGCAAAACAGGAAACGCGGCGGGTCAATAAAGGTAAGGGATAGCGCCGGGTAGCGCGCCGCGCCGCTTGATAGCAAAAGATTTGCGGTGGTGCTACTTTGAGTTGGTGTCGGTCGCATCATCGCTGGATTTATTGGCCATTTGATAAAGTTGTATTTTTGAGGCGTTGCAATGCATATATCCGACGGGATTCTTTCCGGCCCGGTTTTGGCTGCAGGGTTTGCCGGGGCCGCAGTCCTGGCGACCATCACCATGCGTCGCATGGACATGGAGGAGATTCCCAAGATTTCCGTCATAACGGCGGTATTCTTTGTGGCCTCGTTGATACATGTGCCGCTGGGTCCCAGTAGCGTCCATCTGATTTTGAATGGACTGGTGGGCATCGTGCTGGGAATGCGGGCGTTCCCCGCCATCATGTTGGGAATCATCCTCCAGGCGATTTTGTTCGGCCATGGGGGCGTGTCGGTGATCGGGGTGAATACGGTCATGATGGGCGGCGGCGGGCTGCTGGCCTATGGCGTATGGCAGCTGCGGCATTTGTTTTCCTTTATGCACAGAGAGGTGGTGTTCGGCGCCCTGGCGGGTGGGACCGGCGTCTTAGTATCGGGATTGATATTGGCTCTGGCCTTGCTCACCACCGGACAGGAATTCGCGGCCACGGCGGGATTGGTATTGGCGGCGCATGTGCCGATCATCATCATCGAGACGATTGTTGCGGGGGCCTGTGCGGGATTCCTGATGCGGGTGAAGCCGCAGATCCTGGCGGGGTATAGGCGCCAGGCGCCGCTTGCCGGGGCGTCCGTTGAAAAAGCGTCATGAGTGACGCCGCGCACATCCGGATGTCGACCGTGAGTTTTTATGCCGCTTGATATAGATCGCTTCGCCCATCTAGCTTCACCCATACAGCGTTGGGATCCGCGCTTTAAGACCTTTTCGCTGGGTTTGTTTATCCTGGGCGTGGCGCTGATCAAGGCCATTCCCCTTAGCGTCGCCGCGCTGATAGTGGCATTGCTGTTGGTGTGGATGGCCGGCTTGCCGGCGCATTTCGTGGCGGGCGGCGTAAAGTGGGTACTGATATTCCTGTTGCCCTTCTTTCTCATCATGCCCCTCAGCTATCCCGGCGAGCCGGCATTTCGCATAGTCGGCCTGCCGTTTGCGTGGGAAGGCCTGCGGCTGGCGATGTTGATCGTGCTCAAGGCCGTTGCAATCGTGCTGACCGCCTATGCCATCTTCGGCTCCAGCCGCTTCGATATTTCCATGCTGGCGCTGCAACGCCTGAAATGTCCCAAGATCATCGTGCAGATGCTGTTGTTTACCTACCGTTACGTCTTTGTGTTTTTGGCGGAGATGCGGCGCATGGATACGGCGATGGCCGCGCGCGGTTTCGTCAAACGGGCGGACCGGCGGACCCTGCATGTGGTCGGCAATTTTATCGGGACCTTGCTGATTCGCAGTTTCGAGCGCACGGAACGTATTTATAAGGCAATGCTGTCCAAGGGCTATCAGGGAGAGTTTCATTCCCTGGTGAGTTTTGCCGCGGATGGCAGCGATTGGTTTAAGGCCGCAGCGGCCCTGCTGGTGGCGGCTATGCTGTTCGGTGCGGATGTGTTGGGGGTTTTCAGGCCGGCGGTTCTGGGCTGGTATTAGGGCCCGCTATGCGCGAATTTATGTTGAATACGGATCTCTTGTATGGCTGAGCAGTGTGCAATTCGAGTCGAGGACGTTTCTTTCAGCTACCCCGATGGTCATGAGGTGTTGCAGGACATTTCCTGCACGATCAAAAAAGGCGAGAAGGTGGCGCTGATCGGGCCCAACGGTGCCGGGAAATCCACCTTCATGAGCCTGCTGAACGGGGTGGAAATGCCCTCGGCCGGGAAGGTGGTGGTCAGCGATCTCGAAGTGACGCGTGAAAATCTGATCGGGGTGCGGCGAAAGATAGGCATCGTCTTTCAAGATCCCGATGATCAATTGTTCTGTCCTACGGTCTTTGATGATGTGGCTTTTGGCCCACTGAACCTAGGACTGTCTCCCGGTGAAATACATGAGCGCGTGCGAGAGGCGCTGGAATTGGTCGGGTTGACGGGATTCGAGCAGCGTTCTTCGTTTCACCTGTCCTTCGGAGAGCGCAAGCGACTGGCCCTGGCGACGGTGCTTTCCTATCAGCCCGATATATTGGTGTTCGATGAACCGTCCACCAATATGGATCCCTTGAATCGTCGCCGTCTGATAAATTGGCTGCAGGGTTCCGATAGGACCTTGTTATTGTGTACCCATGATTTGGATATCGCCCTGGAGGTGTGCAATCGCTGCCTCGTATTGGTGGCGGGCAAGATCGTCGCGGATGGACCGGCCAGCGAGATCCTGTATGACCGGTCTTTTCTCGAGGCGAATAATCTCGAGCTGCCCTTGGCGCTCATGACCCACGAATTGCTGCATGAAAAGCTGCGCAGCGGGCAAATGGACGCGGAGCATCGTTCGATCATCGAGAAGTTTCTCCATGCCCATCGGCATGCCCATGGGCCCGATCAGCACGAGCATGTGCATTTGCATATCCATCCCCATGGCCACGATCACTTGCACGATCACACTCATGATGAGCACGTGCATGGCTTCGACTATGGCGGGCGCCGTAATTATGTGGAAAATGCGCAAGCGCGGCCGGCCAATGCCGACGCGGTAAAAATCGGCGGAGAAGACGCGCCCCGCTTTAAGCCTGTTAAGAACGACAAAAATAGGCTCTAATTACATATTCATTCGTTATTGAGATCGGCCGGGACCGTGTCATGAGGGAAAAAGAACTTAGCACCCGCGTCATCTACGTGCGCCATGGAAAGACCGATTATCCGACGGATCGGATTTACTGTGATGACCGCGAGGATCCTCCCCTGAATGCCGAAGGTCTGGAGCAGGCCCGGGGCGCGGGCGAGTTGCTGCGTTCGCAATCCGTGGATGTCATATATACCAGCCCCAGTAGCCGGACCCGCATGACGGCCGATGCCATTGCCGGTCTGGTAAAGGTGCCTGTGATTGAGGAGGCCAGCCTGCGTGAACGTCCTTTCGGGCTGTGGGATGGGCTGTCCTTCGCGGAGATTGCCGAGCAATACGCCGAGGCCTACCAGTTGTGGCGGCAAGACCCGGTCCACTACACGCCTAAGGGAGGGGAGACCATCGAAGATTTGCTGGGCCGTGTGACGGCGACGGTGCACAGAATTATCTCAGAGCATCGTGGCAAGACGATTGCGGTGGTTTCCCACGTAGGCCCGATCCGGGTATGCCTCACTGCGGCATTGAATATCCCCGTCCAATGGTACCGCCAGCTAAGAATCGATTACGGCTCCCTTACCAGGGTGGAATATGGGAAGAGTCAAAATAATATGGTTTATGCGAATTTAAGTAAGCATTTATTTTAATTGAAATTAATTTAGGGTTGTGCAGGGGATGGGTATTTGGCGGATCGCCCAGTGTGGCTTGACTAAAGAGCCCCAGAAGGCTAGTTTATAACAAGAGTTGAAGGGTAATGATGCCATAGGTGTGGAGTCCTGAAGGTTGACGGAAATCTGCGTTTATGCTATCAATCGCCCGTAACGCAGCAGTTTAGATGAGTAATGCTGGCAAAATAATATTATGGGTCCGCCTGAAGCGATGTTGTGAGAGTGGCGTCGAATAGGGAAGTATGACTGAGGAGGTAAATCCCGATGCGTATATCAAATACTGTATTACTAACCATGGGTTCAGCCATGCTGATCTCCTCAAGCGTTGCGTTTGCGGCCCCACCGATAAGCTATGGCCAATATACCGCCACGGCCGGCACTATTACGACTAATGCTTGTCCGTCGGGATTCACGTGTGGCGCTGCTATTACCGGTGACGGGTTCTTGCAGCGGCAAGTGACCGAAACGGCGACTGGTAATGCCTATTTCCAGACCATCATTTTGGACAAGGGCAGTACCGTTGCGGATGGTACGATTTTAACGAACGCCACCTTCGCCGATGAAAGCTTCGTGCTGCAGGGTGGTGGTACGGGTATCGCCGATAGCTCACATGTGCTTGCGGTTCCAGCCGTGGGAGCAGCCGACCAGAGCACCTTCACCGGAGACACTGCGATAAATGTAGGTTGGGCTAAGGGTGTGAGTGAAAACCTAATCGCCGTTGACCAGAATATCGATGACCCGGGTAAGGCGTCCATGCTGTTTAATTTGACGGATAACAGCACCGACAACAGCAATCCGATCATTACCCTTAATGAAACGGTATATATGCCGCCGAGTTCGGGCCCGGCTACCGGGGATAAACAAGTGTTTTTCCTGAAGCAGCTCCAGGCAGCTTCGGCAGGAACAACGGTAGCGCTGCCGACTGGTGCCACGCCAGCTACAACAGTCAGTTACAGCACGGGTGATATCATCCAGGCGATGTGGCTGGGTCAGCAGGTTACGGGCGGCACCACGGGCGGCGCGCAGATGTTTGGTACGCAAAGTTACACCGTTAACCCCACCACGACTGCGACGTCGGTTAGCTACTCTGACCAGACCGCTGTCGGTCCGTTTAACTGGGACCCCGTCTTTGGTGCGGCGCCCACCTTCTAAGCTTAGGCAGATGTCTTAGTTAGTTTGGATTAAAGGAGAGAGGGGGCTTTCGCCCCCTCTTTTTTTTGCGTAAGCGATATGCGCTTACTCTGCCGTTATCTCTGTTCGTCTAATCGTAATTCAGCTCAAGCATAGGGGGAACTGGCCACCCCTGGTTTCGGACAACTAAATCCTGCAACGCTAGATGCATTGAGTGAGTGATGGCCGGCAGGCGTGTTGTTGCTGCGAATACAGTAGGTTATTGTTATGATTCAATCTTGTGCGATATGCGAGTTATCAATTCAAAAGTGAATAGCACAGTCAGCACCCATTCATCTTGTATGTTAAATACTGACAACGAGTTTACGTGAAGGAAAAGATGCAGTGAATACCCAACATCAATGGAATAGTCCGGACCCCATGGCGGTGATGCGTATCAGCTCAGCCTATTGGCATTCCAGCGTGCTGCACGTCGCTCACGGTCTCGATGTCTTTACTCAACTGAAAGACGGCCCCGCAACGGTCAAGGAGCTGGCGGCAAAATGCCATGCCGATGAGCGGGGGATGGAGCTAATCTTGATTGCCTGTGTCGGTTTGGATCTGCTTGAGAAGCGTGGGGATAAATTCAGCAATGGCGACATCGCCCAGACCTTTCTGGTTAAGGGCGGCCCCCGTTATCAGGGGGGAATCGTATCCATGTTCGCGGATTGGGTGCCCGCCTGGGCAAAATTGGGGGATGCGGTGGTGGAAGGACGGCCTGTAGTCGAGAAGCAGCACGACAAAGGCGAGGAAGCCACACGTACCTACATTTATGGGATGTTATATCGCGGCATTCCGCAGGCGCAGTTATTGGCGGAAGAGGTGCCGTTGACGGGCCGCAAGAAAATGCTGGATGTAGGCGGCGGTCCGGGTATATTTTCTATCGTACTCAGCGAAAAAAACCCCGGGCTCAAAGCGGATGTGATGGATTTGCCGCAGACCCTGCGGGTCACCAGGGATATTATCAAGGATTTTAATGCGCAGGACCGGGTCGGCACCAAAGAAGAAAATTATTTAGACGCCGCCTTCGGTAAAGGTTATGACGTCGTATTGCTGTCCTCGATGATCAGCCAGGAAGGTCCGGAGGTCATCAAGAGCATCATTAAAAAGTCGTATGATGCCTTGAATTCGGGAGGGACCATTTTGATCCAGGAACAATTCCTGGACGTCGATAAGTCCGGGCCGCTGCTTGCGGCCTTAATCGGGATCAATCAGCTGATCCATACGCCGGCGGGACGTGCATACTCTGCAAAAGAGGTGGCGGAGTGGGCGGCGGAAATTGGCTTTCAGGGTCTGAGCTTCAGGCCGCTGCCTGAGCCGAGTCCGTTTACTCTAATCCAAGGGACAAAGCCTTAGGCGGGCTACAATGAGTCTTCGTTCCTCGATACGCTTATTCGTTTCTATGCTGGCAGTGATGGGCGTGGCGACGCCGCTATGCGCTGCACCAGTGACGGACATTCCTACCGGAAATGAGATTTTTAAGCAATGCAATTATAAATATCCTGGCGAAGACCAGCGCTCGACTTTGACCATTACCCTGCGTGAGAAGGATGGCAGCGAGAGAAAAAATGTTTACCACCGGCTTTGGAAAGATTACAAAGGGGTCGATGGTGTCGTGGATAAGATGGTTCTGTATACGGAGTTTCCGCCTGATGCCGAAGGGGCCGCTTTCATGCGCTGGGCTTATACGGCAGCATCGGACAAGAATGCCGACCAATGGATTTACCTTCCGGTATTAAAGAAAATCCGCCGCGTTGCTATCAGGGATCCGGGGGATAGTTTCCTGGGTTCGGATCTCACCTACGCCGATATCAGCAGTCGGGATATTAATGCCGATACGCACAAGCTTACTCAGGTCCTGAAAAGAGGCGATAAAGAATTCTTTGCGGTAGAAAGCACGCCCATCAATCAGAAAGGCTGGTTGTACAGCAAGACCGTATCCTGGTTCGAGAAGGGGCAAGATTGGAACGGCTGCGTCAAGAGGCAGGTGGATTACTATGATAAAAAGGGTCTTCCGCTTAAGCAGCAAGTCATTAAATGGCAGCAGGTGGGTACCGCTTGGGTTTGGAGCGAAGTGCTGGTAAAAAATCTGCAAACAGGCCATTCATCTCTATTCCGTATTACCGATGTGAAAATCAATGTGGGTTTGCATGATGATGCATTCACTGAGCGGGCATTAACTCTCGGTCAATGATGGTCGCCGGTTTGCCGGCTCTGCGCTTACTTAACAACTAAGCCGTGTCTTCTTTCCCGTATTACATTTCAGATCGAATCGACTGTAAGTTTCATGATGTTGACTTGTGTATAACAACGTTATACCTTGCCGCCATGCTTCGGCGGAAGCTGGGTGTTATCCTGATTGGGCGCATTACATTAGAACGGAAAGATTGATGCATATGTCGACAAAATATGCGCGTTCTCGGCGAGGTGAGAGCATGAGGGCCAAGGCGCTTACTGTCGCGATGAAGCGCAAAGAAGAGTACCTCGGAGCGCGTGTCCCGAAAGAGCTTAAGGACAAGGTGATAAAGCACGCCGCCGGATTGGGGATACCGGCCTCGATTTTGATCAGAAAAGTTCTGGAGGGGGCTTTCGGCGAAAGCGATTCGGGGATGATTTCGATGCAATTGAATAATCATGCCGAGATCCCCCAAGACAGGCTCGGCAAAATTGCGGCAAATAAATATCCAAAAGTATTAGGGTGGGAGCGTATCAGGCTAAACCGACGAACGGCGTGTGATGCTTGCGGGGAAAATGTCGAATCGGGAGTTTATGCGACATTGGGCCTTTCACTGCAGGGGGATGAACACGTTATTTTGTGTGATATATGCTCGGAGTCATTGTAAACAGGTGCTGTAGGCCGCTCGTTCAATTCTCTCTATTGTTCTGCGTATTCTTATGGTTAGTGCAATGCCGTATTGCGCTAGCGGATACTGCGACTAATGAGGGAGGAGCAGCTGGCGGCGTATCGATAGCTGGGGTGCCGGCGCCAAACCAGCCGGACAAGAAATCCCCCTTTTGGTCTGATGTGCAGCTTAGCGGATACTTGAAGAATGAAACCGCTTACCGTTATCGCGCGCCGCGTTCGATAACAAAAATCAGAAATATTGCCTATATAAACGCAAAATATCCCTATAGTCCTCACTTAAAGTTCAATTTCTCGGGCTGGGCGTACTATGACATGGCATATAATCTGTTTAATTACGACACCATTGCCGCCAGGTTTGAGCGCAACTCATCAGAACCCTTAGCCTTTCTCGTAACTCTCCCTAAAGAAAAGGACGCCTCAGGGGCGGCGATCAGGGAGCTGTATGCGGACATGTATTTGGGAAATCTTGACGTACGACTCGGCAAGCAATTTGTCGTGTGGGGGGTGCTGGAAGGGGTCAGGATAACCGATGAAATAAATCCGATGGATTTCCGGGAATTGATTTTGCCGGATCTGCTCGATTATCGCATCCCGCTGTGGATGGCCAAGCTTGACTATTACCGTCCCGAGGCTTCATATCAGTTTTTATGGATACCCGATATCCGCTTTCATAAGCCCGCGCCTCCTGGGTCCGAATGGGAATTATTGCAGGAGGTGCCCGGTACGCGATATCCACAATCTTTTAATTACAAGAATTCAGAGTTCGGTTACAAGGTAAATACCAATTTATGGGACACCGAACTGGCGTTCAGCTATTTTTACACGTGGGATGATTTTCCGGTGATTTTTCGCCATGCCCTGCTTGATCAATCCATCGATCCTCAATTCTTTCCTACCTACACCCGTCTATCCATGTACGGGGCAACTTTTGTCAAGCAACTGAGTTCCTATATTTTGAAAGGCGAGCTGGCCTATGTGACCGGCAAATATTTTGCCGTCGCCAACGCCGATGAAAATCATGATGGTTGGCTGGATAAGAACGGAGAATTTCAAAGAGATCACTTAAGATGGGGTTTGGGGATGGATTTTAATTGGCGAGGCGCGGATATCTCGCCGAGCATTGTGCAGTGGATTATTTTCAATTATGACCCGGTGATCATTCAGGATCAATTTGATACCGGTATCAATCTATTTATACGGAAGGAATATCCTGACAGTTCCACAATATTTTCTCTTCTGGCTATATATCTGGTCAATTTAGAGGAGGTGTATCTGAAACCGAAATGGACATTCCGTATTACAGATCATTTTCAAGTTGGGGCCGGGCTGGATATGTTTTTTGGAAGATCCTCTCAGTTGGGGATTTCGGGACTCCTCGATAGCCAGGGTAATGTGATATTCCCTGAGCAGCGAGCCCAATTTATAGGCAACTTCCGTGATAACGATCGTGTATTTTTTGAATTCAAGTATGCGTTCTGAGGTCTATTTACCTTCGCCTGCTGGAGCACGGGGCCATAAACAATGGGAAGCCTAAATAATGATGGCGTGGTGTAAACCTAATTTGATGGGGGTGTGGTGTTAAATAATCTGTATTCACTTGTGGCGCGATATCCCAAAAGTACTATCACGCTGGTACTGGGGATTACTCTCTATTTGGCAATGCAACTTTCCCAGTTGCATTGGGAGACGGATGCGCGCGTTTATCTTCCCAAGGGTCATCCCGCCATAAAATACGATGAAAAAGTGGATGATGTATTCGGCGTAAAGGATTCGGTGATTATCGGCATCGTCAACGAGAAGGACGGTATTTTCAATGCGGCAACTTTGGCGCGTATTGCGCGTATCACGGATAAAGTCGCGGCCCTGCCCGGAGTAATCGCTAATCGACCTATTGATGTGGCGTCACTCTCAACCGCCACTGTATTCGTTGGGACGGAGTCCAGCATAGGATCCGAACCCTTAATGCCCCATGTGCCCAAAGATGAAACGGAAATCGCCCGGCTGAAAAAAACGGTCTATGCCAATAGTGATTTGTTTGTCGGCAATCTGATATCCGCGGACGGTAAAGCAGCTATGATCCGTGCCAAGCTCAAGGAAGGCATTGATACACGCTATAAGACCTATTTCCAAATTAAATGCCAAATCCTCCCGCAGGAAACAGGGGACTGGAGTGCCATGCAGGAGTGCGCCAGCGCAGGCGGAGGTGGCGACTGGCAGAAAAAGAATGATGCTCAACCAGGCGAGCAGCAGGCTAATGGCGGACAAGCAGGCTGGCAGCAGGGCAATAACTCCTGGGGTCAATGGCAGCAAGGAGGCAATAAAAGGGCTGCAGAAAAACCGGCCGAGGGACAGGCGCACAACGGCGATACAATTTATCTGGCCGGTAGGCCGGTAATAGAAGTTTCATCCGGCATGAGCGCCATCAAGGACATGCGGGTAATGATTCCGATGCTGCTGGTGGCTATAGCGCTCACATTGTTCGCTGTTTTCAGGACGGCGCGCGGTGTGCTGCTGCCATTGTTCGTGATGGGAGCGGCTATCGTTTGGACGATGGGCATAATGGCCCTCTTGGGTGTGCCTCTTTACACCATCTCCACTATGTTGCCGGTAATCTTGGTGGCCGTCAGTATCGGCGATTCAATTCATGTGCTAAGTCAATATTACGACTATGTGGTGCTTGATCCCCATCGTCCCGGTGCTGATATCCTTTCCGATGTGATGAGGAGTCTGAAACGGCCTCTGGTGACGACCTCCGTTACTACGGCGGTGGGTTTTCTCTCACTGCTCTTTGCGGAGATGCCGCCGTTCATCACTTTCGGGCTGTTTACCGTGCTGGGTATCTTCTTTAGTTGGTTGTTGACGGTTACCTTTATTCCGGCGGTCCTGGTTCTGTTGAGGCCAAAGGTAAGCGGATATCTGGCCAAACGCAGGGCGTTGCGTGTTCATTCCGAACAAACCCGGTTGACCAAATTGCTTGTGCGAACCGGCGGAGTATTGCATGACAATAAACGCTCGGCGGCAGCTGTGTTGCTGGTGATAACGGTGATCGCCGGAATAGGCGCTTCGAGACTGTATGTGGATTCGAGTTGGATGAGTGATTTCCGGAAGGATTCAGAAGTAGTTGTTGCTAATAAGGTATTTAACGATAAGTTCGATGGCACCATATTTCTGAATGTGGTTGTGGAGGGTGATAAAAAGGATATTTTCAAGTCGCCCGATCTGCTGCGTCATATTGAGGGGCTGCAGAACTATGTTGATCATTTGCCCTATGTCGGGGGATCAAGGTCGATAGTCGACTATATTAAAAATATGAATAAGACCCTTCATGCCGGCAATAGTCAATTCGATGTGATTCCCGATAGTGCCGCCCAAATTGGAGAATATTTGTTTCTCCTTTCCATATCGGGTCGACCCCAGCAGTTGGATGAGCTGGTTGATTATGATTATCGCCAAGGCTTGGTAACATTCGCAATAAAGACGGATCATACTCGTGCCTTAAAGGATATTATTGATCAAACCAGGCGATATGTTGATAAAGAGTTCCCGGGACAAAATGTCAAAGTGAATTTAGCCGGTTCCGCCAATAATTCCTATGTGTGGGCCGACTTGCTGATAGGCAGCCAAACCTTATCTATTCTATTGTCAAAGCTGGCGATATTGATGATCGCCATAATCATGTTTAAGTCGATTCGGCTGGGCATCATTACGGTGGCGCCTCTCATTTTCTCTACCTTGTTGGTCGCGGGAGTTGCAGGCTATTTCGCCATCCCTCTCGACGTTTCTACGGCGTTGGCGGCGGGGGTGGCGATTGGTGTCGGCGTGGATTACGCGGTGCACTATATCTTTCGCTACAGAGAAGAATTAAGTCGTAGCAATGATGTCTTGTCGGCGATCCAGGCGACCATGCGCAGCGTAGGTAGAACCATCGTGCTTAATGCCTTGGTGGTGATGATAGGGTTCTCAGTGCTGTTATTGTCGCAATTTCCCCCTCACGTTAAATTGGGCTATTTCGTCGTTGCCTATATGGCAGTCAGCTGTCTGGCTGCATTGGTGATCTTGCCGGTGCTGTTTGCATACACCCGAACGGCTTCGTCGAGATAGGGGAAGGCCATGCGGTCTAAGCTTATTAGGGGGTTCTTGCTGATAGTCGCCGTTGTAGGTGCTGCTAATGTGTGGGCTGTTGAGGGTGTGGGTAATTGGAGCGTTTCCCCTTATTTGGGCTTATACCATCCGTCTCTAAAGCAGCTGAATAAAGGTGAGTTTCTTTCGCCTTACGTGGGTACGGCGAATTTGATCGATCAATTCGGAAATAACAATAACGTTACGGTGCCGCTGATATATCGCAATCCGCTCCCAGAGCTGAGTCCCGGCACCATCGGTGGGTTGGAGTTTCAGTGGCGTATCAATGAAAAGAATGCCTTATTGATCGGCGGGGCAAATTGGGAGGCGACCTCCTCGGCTACTGCATCCGGATTATTTCCCATTCAGGGCGCATTCGAGTCGATTATTTCCCAAAGAAGGGGGGATGTTTCCTTTAGCGAGTTCTATCTTGGTTGGCGCCATAACCTAATACATAAGCCCAAGCACCACGATTTTTATTTTAGTTTCTCCTTGCACGACGTCTTTGATGTGGGTTATCGCGAAGATTTTTCCGTGTTATTTCTGAGTGGGCCGCCACGTAGTTTTAGAAAATCCATGGTGGTGGAATCACGCGCGACCGGATTGCTGCTCCTTCAAGGAGGAGGCGGGGGAGAATGGTTTATCAATGATTGGTTTTCCTTGGGAGTCGAAGGCGATTATGCCTTTGGGTTGAAGTCGCTCAAGCTTGGAAACGGAAATTTAACCACCGACTTTCAATCTACCGATAATTTGGCCCTAGAGCTACCTCTGATACAAAACGCAGCAGGTGCCATGCAATATAAGGTGGAGCGAGGCGATGAATATCGTGATCTCAAGCTAAATTTTGAAGGTTGGAAGGCGCTGATAAAGGCGACTATTTATTACTAGGTAAATCGTGCAATGGGTGGAAAATGATTTTTTCTAATTTCGAATGATGATGGTGCAGTGAAAAATATTTTGAGAAAAGCCATTTTATCGATGTTGCTTCTATTGGGGGTGACCGTAAGTGTTGCGCAGGAGGCGGCGCCGCCAACCAACGCCGGCGATAGTGCTAAAGCATTGTTGGCGGAAGGGAACAAACTATTGCGGGACAAGAAGTACGAGGAGGCCTTGCGCTATTTCGAGAAGGTGCTGAGCAAGGATGGATCCAATGCGGAGGCGCTTTATTATGCGGGCACTATTTATTTTATTCAGAATAATACTCAGAAGGGACTTGACTATCTCGAGCGCAGCGTGGTTTTGGCGCCGAATAATGTTAGGCTGCATTTTATCCTGGCGCAGACCTATGAGACTTTGTTGCTGACGGATCAGGCCGTTGATATGTACCTGAAAGTGGAGAAAATGGCGCCCGTCAGTCAGGAAGCTAAGGAGGCTAGCAAGCACGTCCATATTTTGTTGGGAAAAAAATTCGGAAAGCAGCGTAATTTTGATCGGGCTCTGCAGGAATTTTCCAGCGTTTTGAAGGATTACCCCGATGATATTCCCGCCTTGATGAATAAAGGTTTAACTCTTTCCTTGATGGGGCGCTTAGATGAAGCACAAGCCACCTTGGAGAATGCGTTGACTATTCAGCCAAGTAACGGTTTGCTTCATGCCTATCTTGCCGAGGTCTTTGAGAAAAAAGGCGATGCAGATAAGAGTAAGGAACAGTATGAGCAAGTGATAAGGCTGATTCCGCCTGATTCTCCTCTCGCTAGGACCGCTCTGATTAAAGTGACGCTTGCGAACGGTGCCGAGCTTTTGGCGAAGGGGCGGCTGGAGGACGCCCGCCGTGAATTCGAAAAGGTGCTTGCCATAGATCCTCGCAACCCTCCGGCTCGCTTCAATATGGCGGCGGTTTATCATGGTTTGGGAGATATGCAGGATGCGCAGGATATGCTGCATTCGCTTATTGAAGACAATCCGAATAATCTCGATGCGCGGCTCAGATTGGGCGTTCTATACCTGGAATTGGGTCGCATGAATGATGCCGTTCATGAATTCGAGGATGTAATAAATCGCGGCAAGGAAACGGCTCAGGGACAACAGGCGGCAAAATTGCTCGACGATATTCGCTCAAAGGAACGGGAGAATCTGGCGCGGGATATGACGCCTGATGAACGTATTGTTTTATATAAATCCTTATTGCAGGAAAGTCCCGACAATCATCAGGTTTGGTTGGATTTGGGTTTGTTATACGGTCAATTGCGGCGTCTGGATGAGGAGCGGGAGGCATTTGAAAATGTGGTGCGCCTGGATCCTAATGATGCGCGGGCATTGGCTGTCTTGGGTGGCTTGTATGAAGATGCAGGTATGCCCGGTAAGGCGATAGAGGCATATAATCATGCCTTGAGTTTGGAAAAAGATCCGGTTCAGAAGCAAAATTTGACGAGGCAGGTGGCGACAGTGAATGCCAAAGTGGAATTTTCCCGTGGAAAGTTGCAGGAGGCGGAAGGACAGTTCAAGGCGGCCATAGCCAAGGATAAAGATAATTATATCGCGCATTTCTATTTGGCATTGATCTATTCGAGGGATGAAGATCTGGAGAAGGCCATTCTGGAATATCAAGAAGTGCTTAGAATTGTTCCGGGCCATATCGGCGCACGATTGAATTTGGCAGTTGCATATGAGCAAAGCGGTCGTGAAGAGGATGCGATAACTCAGTATCAAATAGTCGCTCGTACCGGCGTTGCAGGCCTATCGGATACGGCAAAAAAGCGGCTTGTGGCATTGCAGAAACGGGTAGGCGGTTTCTCTTACAATATGAGCTACGCCCTGAATTTCGACAGCAACACTAATCTTAGCCCAATCAACCCTGTCCAGGAATTGCTTTCAAGCACGTCCGCTTCCGTTATTTACCGGCGCAAGGTTGCGGATAAAAGAATATATTGGGGGCTGAGCTTTTCTCCGACCTATACCATTTATCACCAACAACAGTTTGATTTTTTGCAGATGGGTGTAAATCCCTTTGTTAAAACTGTCTGGCATGGAATGGATCTTTCAGCTAACTACAGTTACAGCCAAACAGACAGTGTTATTGTAAAAAGGAACTATAACAAATCTAGTAGCGTTTACATGGACGCCGTGCGGCGGTTCAAGATGAGGTCGCTGTTGCCATTTTTGACCGCTAAGGAGCAGCGGAAGGCGGCTCCCAGTCAATTACGTGTAAACGCCAATTACCGGACGTTTCAAGCTGATGCCTCCCCTGCTTATGACTCAAACACCTATTCGCTAGGTGCGTTGCTCAATCAAGGGAGTTCCAGCGGTTGGTCGTGGGCGGTAAATTATAATTACTCCAATAACCAAAATATAAAACCGATCGGTAATGATTTTGCGTATACCAGCCATTCCGTCAATTTTCAGCTGTCGAAGAATCTCGCCCCAAAGTTGGATGCCAACGTATCTTACGGCTTTGTATATAGCGCATATACGCATCCTGATTCTGTTACCAAGTTTACTGAATTCCGCGTCAATAAACTCCATATGGTATCGGCGGGGCTTAATTATTCAGTTAATGACACCATGAGGCTGTACAGTAATCTGGGGTATCAACAAAATAATTCCAATTTGCCCACAGGGTTTATATTGAGTTCCGAGGATGCCAGTACCTTGGTGGGTGTCCAGAGTCCCTCGCTGGGGGACTACCATAAATATTCCATATCGGCCGGCATAAGCCTGAATTTTTAATTGCGCGATTTCGTTGCGTCAATCCGGTTTCGGTGGTTTGTTGCGCTAATGGGAGGCGGAGCGCTTTGTCTCGTTGTTGAGTAGAGGTGGGCGGTCTAAGGTGTATCAGGGGTGGTCATTCTCAATCGCGTTGGGTATTGAATGCGGCTACCGCCCACCAAGTGGCCGCGGCGGTGAAGAGGATCAGAATAACTACGGATGAGCCATAGTTAGAAATATTTGGGGTGTTGACCAGTACGGCACGTACCGCCTTCACTGCGTAATTAACGGGATTGATCATCGCGATATATTTTATCCAGTCCGGCATGAAGCTCGTCGGTACCAAGGCGGAGGAGAAAAACATCAGGGGAAGGGTCATTAAATTTCCGATGATGACCAAGGGTTCTTCTCTTTGCAAGACAATAGCGAAGCCATTGGATACCGATGCAAAGCACAGCCCCAGCAATAATACGACCAACATGGTCAAGCCGAGATCGGTGGCGACAAGGTTGAGGTGGGCGCCCATGGCCCAGGATACCGCAAGCATGATGGCTACTTGGACTATGACCTGAGCCGTTGAATGCAGAACCCGACTCAGGACAATGGCCACCCGCGAAACCGGCGATGCCAGCATTTTGTCGACAGTGCCCGATTGTATTTCCCGCAATAGGCTAACTCCGCTCCATGAAGAACCGAACAATACGGTCATGATCAGGACGCCGGGCACGAAGAAATCAATATATGAGCTTGTCGGAAAGCCGGGTAATTGCGTGATGTTTTTAAACAGCTGGCCGAAAATGATCAGCCAAATTAACGGCTGTACCAAAGTGAATAAGGTCCACATGGGCATGCGGACGGTAATCTTCATGTACTTATTAAACAGGTACCACGTATCGGCAAGCATAAACCTTCCTCGTGTAGGGGCGGCGGGGGATCCCGGAGGGGTCATTTTTTAGAGGGCTTCCCGGACCAATTCTTGTCGGCAGCCCATTTGTCGTCGCCTGAACCATTCAGCCAATCTTGTTGGTCGGGCCACGAATTGCCGCTGTTCTTCGTGCTTTCGCCTTGGGCGGAGACGTCTTCTTGTTCGGCCTTTTTATCGTTCTGGACGTTTTGCCATTGTGGCATTTCTTTGCTGGAGCTTTGCCCCTCGTGGGGCCAGGCTTTAGCGGATGCGTCGTCAGGTGCGGGCGGCGAGGTAGCGTCATCGTGATCGATGCCGGCAGCTCTTTGTTGCTGATCTTGCCATTGCGCCGTTTCTTCAGCGGACCACTGGTGTTGTGGTAGTTTGTCGTCGGCAGGCGTGACCGCTACGCTGGTCCGCGCTGTGGCAGAGTCCTCATGCTGATCGGCTTGGGGCCACTGATTTTCTTGCCATTCATCGTTTTGGCCGCTGTCGCTGGTTGCTTGCTCTTGATCCTGACTCCATTGCTGTTGCCACTTGCCGCTCCCGCCTTTGCCCGCCCATTGTTTCCACCACTCGTTGCCGGACTCCTCGCTGCTGTCGTCCATGCTGCTTCCCGTGTATTTGAGAAAAACATCATCCAGGCTAGGGCGGGACAACGATAGTGTGAGGATCTGGGCCGAATGCTTGCCGGCCAGTTCGGAGATCTTTGGTACGCTCTCCGCACCATTGGTGACATAGAGATGAAGTTTATTGCCTTCCCATAACGAATCTTTCACATAATTCGTTTGCTTGAGGGCCGCTACGAATTGTTGCGCCGCCCAATTATGTTGCTCGAGATGAAGTGTCAAGGCGTCGCCGGCAATATTGCCCTTTAGTTCGTCGGGGGTGCCCAGGGCGCGGATCTTGCCGCCGCTGATAATCGCGACCCGATGGGCGAGCCTGTCGGCCTCTTCCAGGTAATGGGTAGTCAACAGTATGGTCAGCCCGGTATCTACGTTGAGCTTTTGAATATAATTCCACAACATCTTGCGGCTCTTGATATCAAGTCCCAGGGTCGGTTCATCCAGGAACAGCAGCGGAGGGCGATGGATCAGCGCCGTGGCGATATCCAATTTACGGCGCATTCCTCCCGAGTAAGTGGCGACCTGGCGATCCAAGCTGGCTTCGAGCTCAAAGTAGCTGGCAAGCTCGGCAATGCGCAGCTTAATGTCCGCTTTCTGCATCCGGTAAAGATGGCCCTGCAGTTCCAGATTCTCCCTGCCGGTGAGGAAGTAGTCGATGCCGGTGTTCTGGGCGACGACGCCGATGCTTTGCCGAATCTTTTCCGGTTCCTTGTCCACATCGTATCCGGCGACGATCACCTCGCCCGAATCAAAGCCGCACAGGGTCGCCAAGGTGCGGATGGTCGTGGTTTTGCCGGCACCATTGGGGCCCAGTAGTCCCATGATCTCGCCTTGCGCTACGGCGAGATCCAAGCTATCCACCGCCGTGAGGCCGTTAGGGAATACCTTTGTGAGGCCGCGTACCTGTATCATGTGCGAGGAGCTTCCATTTTTAGGGTCAGGCCCAGATAGCCCCGACCCGATTCGGGATACAAAACTCCCGATTATAGAATTTTTTCATCATGTTGATAGATATCATACCCAATAGCATGGGCAAAATCCGGGTTTTGCAGGCGGACCTATGCGGATAATCGGTATCGAGACCTCGTGCGATGAGACCGGGGTGGCTATTTACGACAGCGGGCGCGGACTGCTGGCTCACCAGCTCTACAGTCAAATCGACTTACACGAAGATTATGGCGGGGTGGTGCCGGAGCTGGCTTCCCGCGACCATGTGCGCAAGATCCTGCCCTTGGTGCAGCAGGCGCTGCGCGAGGCGGGCTTGAGCCGCCATGATATCGATGGCGTGGCCTATACGGCCGGTCCCGGTCTGGTAGGCGCCTTGCTGGTGGGGGTGGCCCTGGGGCGGGCGCTGGCCTGGGCCTTGGGGGTGCCGGCGGTGGCGGTGCATCATATGGAAGGCCATCTCTTGGCGCCCATGCTCGAAGAGGATCCGCCGGATTTTCCCTTCGTGGCCTTACTGGTCTCCGGCGGCCATACGCAATTGGTGCGCGTGGATGGGATAGGCCGTTATACCTTGTTGGGCGATACTTTGGACGATGCGGCGGGAGAGGCCTTCGATAAGACCGCCAAGCTGCTGGGCTTGGGTTATCCCGGCGGTCCCGCCCTGGCTCGGCTCGCCGAGCACGGGGACCCGAAGCGCTTTCATTTTCCCCGCCCCATGATCAATAGGCCGGGACTGGATTTCAGCTTCAGCGGCCTCAAGACCTTTGCCCTCACCACCTTGAAGGCACAGGGTGATGCTGATGGGCAGGTTCATGCGGATATTGCGCGCGCCTTCGAGGAAGCGGTGGCGGAGACCCTGGTGATCAAGTGTCGCCGCGCCCTAGTCCAAACGGGTTTGCAGCGTTTAGTGGTGGCGGGCGGCGTCAGTGCCAACCGCCGTTTGCGCCAGGGTTTGCAGGCAATGTCCGGGGACGCCGGCATCAAGACCTATTATCCGCGCCTGGAATTTTGTACCGATAACGGCGCCATGATCGCCTACGCCGGCTATCAGCGTTTGCGCAGCGGCCAGTCTGATCCTTTGAGCTTCGGCGCCTGGCCGCGTTGGCCGCTCACCCAGCCCGCCCCGCTGCATGCCGAGTTTCCTTAATCGGGATAGATCGCGCCATGTCCGTCAAAAACTGGTTTGAAGAAAAGCAATCGGCCTGGTTATACCGCGTGGTGACCCGGGCGGAGACCGATCCGCGCAAAAGCACGCTGTTTGCCGAATTGGCCGACGCTGCGGAATCCCAGGCGCGCATCTGGGAGAAAGCGTTGGAAAAGGATATGGGTGGGGTTCCGCCGTTTCATCCCAGCCTGCGCGCCCGTTTGGTGGCGCAGCTGATCCGGGTCCTGGGTCCGCGGGCGGTGCGCCCCATCCTTATAGCAATGAAGGTTCGGGGGATGTCGGTCTATCAAGGCATGCCGGTACACGGCGGCCATCCCATGCCCACCGCGGTCTCCGAGATCGGTGGTCGGCACAAGAGCGTGGAGGCGGGCGGCAATGTGCGTGCCGCGGTGTTCGGAGTCAACGATGGCCTGGTCTCCAATGCTTCCTTGATTATGGGGGTGGCGGGCGCCACGGCGGATTTGCATGTGGTCTATCTCTCCGGCATCGCCGGCTTATTGGCCGGGGCCTTTTCCATGGCGGCCGGAGAATATGTATCCATGCGCTCCCAACGCGAGTTGTTTGAATATCAAATCGCACTGGAACGGGAAGAGCTGGAAGAGTATCCCCTCGAGGAGCAGGAGGAACTGGCGCTGATCTACAACGCCCGCGGCCTCTCCAAAGAACAGGCCGATGAGGTCGCCGCCGAGCTGATGAAGGACAAGGAACAGGCCCTGGATACCCTCGCCCGGGAGGAGTTGGGGCTAAATCCCGCCGATCTGGGTTCCCCCTGGGGGGCGGCATGGTCGTCCTTTCTGTCCTTCGGTGTCGGCGGGGCGGTTCCCCTCCTGCCCTTCCTGTTCGGCGGCGAGCAGCATGTGATGGCGGCGGCGATCATAATTACCGCTATCGCGTTGTTTTTAGTGGGATCCGCCTTAAGCCTGTTTACCGGTAAAAACGCCTGGTGGAGTGGTCTGCGCATGGTGCTGATCGGGGGCGGAGCGGGCCTGGTCACCTTCCTGGTCGGTAGGTTATTGGGCGGCGGCGTTCTGTAAGCCTTGCCGGTAGAACAGTTCTTAGCGGTTTCCTGTATAATGCCGCACCTTTTAGCCTATCCTGGAAATGACTGTGGTTCAAAACTTACGCAACATCGCCATCATCGCCCACGTCGATCATGGTAAGACGACGCTGGTGGACAAGCTCCTCCAGCAATCCGGTACCCTGGCCTCGCGCGGTCCCTCCCAGGAACGGGTGATGGATTCCAATGCCCTGGAGAAAGAGCGCGGCATTACCATCCTGGCCAAGAACACCGCGGTCAACTGGCGCGACTACCATATCAATATCGTCGACACCCCCGGCCATGCCGATTTCGGCGGTGAGGTGGAGCGGGTATTGTCCATGGTGGATTCGGTATTGTTGCTGGTGGATGCGGTGGACGGTCCCATGCCCCAGACCCGCTTCGTGACGCAAAAGGCCTTTGCCCGCGGCCTCAAGCCCATCGTGGTGATCAATAAGATCGATCGTCCGGGGGCGCGCGCCAACTGGGTCTTGGACCAGACCTTCGATCTGTTCGATCGTCTCGGCGCCACCGAAGAGCAATTGGATTTTCCGGTTATCTATACCTCGGCCCTGATGGGCTACGCCGGTCTCGATCAGGAAGTACGTTCCGGCGATATGACGCCGTTGTTTGAGACTATCGTGAAATATGTGCAATCGCCGCAAGTAGACGCGGACGGCCCGTTCCAGATGCAGGTGTCGCAACTGGATTACAACAGCTACGTGGGTGTGATCGGCATCGGCCGTATCGCTCGCGGTAAGATCAAATCCAACTCGCCGGTGACCATCGTCGACCGCGACGGAGAGAAACGCAACGGCCGCATGTTACAGATATTGGGTTTCTTAGGCTTGGAGCGCGTCGAGGTGCCCGAAGCCCAGGCGGGGGACATCATCGCCTTCAGCGGTATCGAGGAGCTCAACATCTCCGATACCTTGTGCGACCCTAAAACCGTGGAAGCTTTACCGCCGCTGATGGTGGACGAGCCCACGGTGAGCATGACCTTCCAGGTCAATACCTCGCCCTTCGCCGGCCGCGACGGCAAATATGTCACCTCGCGCCAGATCCGCGAACGTCTGCAACGCGAACTGTTACATAACGTCGCGCTGCGCGTGACGGACACCGACGACCCCGATAAATTCCGGGTCTCCGGTCGCGGCGAATTGCATCTGGGTATCCTGATCGAAAACATGCGTCGCGAGGGGTATGAATTGGGCGTATCCCGTCCCGAGGTGATCGTCAAGGAGGTGGATGGCGAGAAGCACGAGCCCTTCGAGCAATTGACCGTGGACGTGGAGGAACAGCACCAGGGCACGGTCATGGAAAAGCTCGGCACCCGCGGCGGCGATCTGCAGAATATGGCGCCGGACGGCAAGGGCCGGGTGCGCCTGGATTTCATCATTCCTTCCCGGGGACTGATCGGCTTTCGCACCGAGTTTCTCACCGCCACCCAAGGCACGGGTTTGTTATATAACGTCTTCGATCACTATGCGCCGGTAAAGCGGGGCAGTTTCGGGCAACGTAACAATGGGGTGCTCATCGCCAACGGTATGGGTAAGGTCTTGGGCTTTTCCTTATTTAACCTGCAGGAGCGGGGCCGCTTGTTCGTCGGGCCGGGTGAGGAGGCCTATGAGGGCATGATCATCGGGATACACTCGCGGGACAATGACCTGGTGGTGAATCCCCTCAAGGGCAAGCAACTGACCAATATGCGTGCCGCCGGTACCGACGAAAACATCATCCTGACACCGCCCATCCGGCTCAGCCTGGAGCAGGCGCTGGAGTTCATCGACGACGATGAGTTGGTGGAGGTAACGCCAAACAATATCCGATTGCGCAAAAAGCAATTGCTGGAACACGAACGTAAACGGACCTCCCGGGCAAGCAACGATTGATCCGCTCATGTGCAAAAGACGCGGGTCGGTGTCGTCCCGCGTCGTTTCCGGTTAACATAGACTCTTAGGATTCATTGTCGCAGAGGTAGCACCGGAACAACATGCTGACCCTATATCCCGACATCAAGCCTTACGCCAATCACAGTCTGCGTGTGGACAATGTTCACACCTTGCATGTCGAAGAATGCGGTAATCCGCAAGGCTTGCCGGTGGTATTCGTGCACGGCGGCCCCGGTTCGGGTTGTGAGCCGTTTCACCGCCGATTTTTCGATCCCAATATTTACCGCATCGTATTGTTCGATCAGCGCGGTGCCGGCCGTTCCACGCCCCATGCGGAGTTGAGCTATAACACCACGCAGCATCTGGTTGCCGATATGGAGTTCATTCGCAGCCATTTGGGTATTGAACGCTGGGTGGTGTTCGGCGGTTCCTGGGGTTCGACCTTGGGCCTGGTATATGCCGAGACGCATCCCGATCGGGTATTGGGTCTGATTCTGCGCGGGATCTTTCTGTGCACGCCGTGGGAGATTCGCTGGTTCTATCAGGAAGGCGCCAATCACATTTTCCCCGATTTCTGGGAAGATTATGTGAAGATGATAGCCGACGGCGAACGCGACGATATGGTGAGCGCCTATTACCGCCTGCTCACCGGCGATAACGAAATCGCCCGCATGGCCGCCGCCAAGGCGTGGTCCACCTGGGAAGGGCGTTGTTCCACCTTGAAGCCCAAGACCGCGGTGGTCAATCACTTCAGCGACCCGCGTACCGCCTTGAGCTTAGCGCGGATCGAATGTCATTACTTCATGAACGATAGTTTCCTGGAGCCCGATCAGATCATCCGCGATGCGCGGCGCTTGAAGGACATTCCCGGCGTCATCGTGCATGGCCGCTATGATGTGGTGTGTCCCGTTGAAAACGCCTGGCGTTTACATCAAGCCTGGCCCCAAGCCGAATTCAAACTCATCGCCGAAGCCGGTCATTCCGCCACGGAGCCGGGCATCGTCGACGCCTTGGTGAGCGCCACACGCGCCATGAGCGTGTCTTTGGCGTGATCGGGTTGCTGCAGCGGGTAAGTGCGGCGCAGGTTGCGGTGCAAGGCGAGGTCATCGCCGCCATCGGATGCGGTCTCATGGTGTTGGTGGGCATGGAGCGCGGCGATGGCAAGGCGCAGGCAGACCGGCTCCTGGAGCGCTTGCTGGGCTATCGGGTGTTCGGCGACAGCGACGGTAAAATGAATCTCTGTGTCCGCGATGTCGATGGCGGCCTGTTGCTGGTGCCGCAATTCACCCTGGCTGCGGATACGCGCAAAGGCATGCGGCCCAGCTTCACTCCCGCCGCGGCACCTGAGCACGGCCGGGTCTTGTTCGACTACCTGGTGACCCAAGCGCAGCGCAGTCATCAAAAGGTTTACAGCGGTCGATTCGGGGCGGATATGCAAGTCGGTCTTACCAATGATGGGCCGGTGACTTTTTGCTTGCGCGTGGCGCCGGAAGGGGAAGGATAAGCTTCAAGCGGATAAGATGGGGAAAGCTTATTCGGGCCGGGGATCTGATATTGAAATACCGCATATGTCATACATGCAATGACGATAATTCCCCGGCGTTCTCCGCGCCCTTGGTAGTTTAAGGAGAAGCGAAAGCCCTATGGCCGTATACGCGATCGGTGACGTGCAAGGCTGCTGTGATGAATTATTGCAGCTGCTGGAAGTGTTGCGCTTCGATCCGCTGCACGACCGGCTGTGGTTTACCGGCGATCTGGTCAATCGCGGCACGCAATCCGTGGAAGTGTTGCGTTTCGTAAAGTCCTTGGGAGCGCGCGCCACGGTGGTATTGGGAAACCACGACCTGCATCTGCTGGCGGTGGCCGCCGGCGCTTCGCACCTGCGCCCCAAGGACAGTTTCATGGATGTGCTGGAGGCTTATGACCGAGATAGCCTCTTGTCCTGGTTACAGCAACAGCCTTTGTTTCATTACGATGCGCGCTTGGGTTATGCCCTCGTTCATGCCGGGCTGCCGCCGCAATGGGATCTCGTCATCGCCCAGGCCTGCGCCGCGGAGGCGGAACAACTGTTGCGCAGCGGCGATGCCAAGGCATTTTTTCAACAGATGTACGGCGATCAACCGCCGCAATGGCGTGATGACCTCAGCGGTGCGGAGCGCATGCGCTTCATCATCAATTGCTTTACGCGCTTACGCTATTGCGATGGCCAAGGACGTCTGGCTTTACGCGACAAAGGCGCGCCGCACAGCACGACGTCCGGTATCATGCCGTGGTTCCAGGTGCCAGGACGCAAGAGCGCTACAATCAAAATCATCTTCGGCCACTGGTCGACCTTGGGCCGCTATCAAGGCGAGGGGGTATATAGCCTGGATACCGGCTGCGTGTGGGGCGGCGCACTCACTGCGCTGCGTCTCGATGACGGTGAATGGTTCAGCATTGCCTGCGAAGGGGCGTGTGCACCGGGAGAAGATTAGAGAATATTTGCCGTAAAGAGCCCAAAATATTTTTTTGATTAATTTCTTATGCTTTTCTCCGTGCCCTTCGCGCCTTGGCGGTGAGAAACATTTTGATTGTTAATCTTTCTATCCCAACCAATCGCGCGCCTTCAAATACACCTCATACAACTCCGCTTCCGGCGAACCCGGCTGAGGTTGCCAGTTGTAGCGCCACTTCACCAGCGGCGGCAGCGACATCAGGATGGATTCGGTGCGCCCGCCGGACTGCAGGCCGAACAGGGTGCCGCGGTCGTACACCAGATTGAACTCCACATAGCGGCCGCGGCGGTAGAGCTGGAAGTCCCGCTCCCGCTCGCCGTTAGGAATATCTTTGCGCCGGGCGACGATGGGGCGGTAGGCCCGGATATAGTGATCGCCCACGCTGCGGAGAAAGGCAAAGCATTTATCGAAGCCCCATTCGTTCAAATCATCGAAAAACAGGCCGCCGATGCCGCGGGGTTCGTTGCGGTGTTTGAGGAAGAAATAGTCATCGCACCATTTCTTGAAGCGCGGATACACGTCTTCGCCGAATGGCACACAGGCATCACGCGCCGTACTGTGCCAATGGATGGCATCTTGTTCAAAGCCGTAATAGGGCGTCAGATCAAAGCCGCCGCCGAACCACCAGATGGGGTCCGCCCCCGCTTTTTCGGCGATGAAGAAGCGTACGTTGGCGTGGGAGGTCGGCACATAGGGGTTATGGGGATGAATGACCAGGGACACTCCCATAGCCTGCCAATGGCGCCCGGCCAACTCGGGACGGTGGGCAGTGGCGGAGCCGGGCAACTGGTCGCCGAATACATGGGAGAAATTTACCCCGGCCTGCTCGAACACCGTGCCGTCGCTCAATACCCGGCTGCGACCGCCGCCGCCCTGCGGGCGATCCCAGGCATCTTCGCGAAACCGGCCGCCGCCGTCTTCCTGTTCCAGTTCGCTGCAAATGCGTTCTTGCAGCTCCAACAGATACGCCTTGACGGCCTCGATATCGGGCAAGCTCATTACCATGGACTCCTATAACTTATATTCATGCGGCACGGATCACGCGCCCGGAGCGCGCGTCGCGTATCTCTGTGGTGCCGGATTGCGAACCCAGGGACCCCGGCACGATGTAGTCCAGCTCCGCCCCGAAATAACGTTGTACCTGCAGACGCTGCCGTGCCGCGGGGCGGCCGGACAGGTTGGCGCTGGTGGATACCAAGGCGCCGCCGAAACGGCGGCACAGCGCCGCGGCCAAGGGATGGGCGGTGACTCGCACCGCTACGCTGCGGTGCGTGCCGCGCACCCATGGCGGCGTCGACTCCATGGCCGGTAACAACCAGGTGACCGGCCCCGGCCAGGTGGCGCGCACGCGTTTCAACATGGCCGGCGTCGCCGTGACGAAAGGTGCGACTTGCTCATAGCTCGCGGCGATCAAGATCAAGCCTTTTTGCCAGGGACGGTGTTTCAGCGCCAACAGGCGCAGCACCGCTTCGGCATTGCCGGGATCGCAGCCCAGTCCCCACACCCCTTCGGTGGGATAGGCGACGATACCGCCTTGCTGCAGGATCGCCGCCGCCCGTTTGATATGCCAGTCCATCATGATTGAGCGTCGCGCGTGGCGTCAGCGACCGCTTTTCGCGTTCTTGAGTCTGCTCTGCAGTTCGGCATCTTTGTTTTGCACCTGGTGCATATTTGCCTCACGTTCCTCGCGCAGGCGCGCCGCCACGTCGCTATCACTGAGGGCCAGCATCTGCGCGGCGAGATAGGCGGCGTTCTTGGCGCCGGCCTTGCCGATGGCCACCGTGGCCACCGGGATGCCGCCCGGCATCTGCACCGTGGAGAGCAGGGCATCCATACCGTTGAGCGGACCGCCGTCCATGGGAATGCCGATCACCGGTTTCAGAGTGAGACCCGCCACCGTTCCGGCGAGATGTGCGGCCAGGCCGGCGGCGGCAATGAACACCGCACAACCGCGCTGGTCCGCGTCTTTCACATAGGCGTGAGTGGCGGCGGGCGTACGGTGGGCGGAGGTGATCTTGACTTCATAGGGCACGCCCAGCGAGCCCAGGGTGTCGAGGGTGGCCTGTACCACCGGTAAATCCGAATCGGAGCCCATTAAGATAGCGACAAACGGTTTGGTCATGGTGTCTTTCCTAAATTAGCGAAGAGTATTTAGCGTTGTTGTTCGCGGGCGATGGCGCGGTAGCCGATGTCCGAACGGTAATACACCTCGTTCCAGCGGATCTGACGAAGCAGCTCATAGGCGCGCAGCTTGGCTTGATAGACGTTGTCGCCCAGTGCGCAGGCGCACAACACCCGCCCGCCCGCCGTGACGATCTGACCGTCCTGCTCCGCGGTACCGGCATGGAAGACCTTGGCGTCCGGCGCCTCCGCCGTCGGCAGCCCGCTGATTATATCGCCTTTACGGTATTCGCCGGGATAACCCCCCGCCGCCATGACCACGCCCAGGGCCGGTCGCGGGTCCCATTGGGCCTTGATCTGATCCAGGCGCCCCTCCACCGCCGCCTCGCACAGGCCGACCAGATCGGAACGTAGCCGCATCATGATGGGCTGGGTCTCCGGATCGCCGAAACGGCAATTGAATTCCAAGACCCGCGGGGTGCCGTCCAGGCCTATCATCAGGCCGGCGTAGAGAAAACCGGTGTAGGGGATGCCGTCGGCGGCCATGCCGCGCACCGTGGGTTCGATTACCTCGCGCATGACCCGTGCGTGCACCGCCGGGGTGATGACCGGCGCGGGGGAATAGGCGCCCATGCCGCCGGTGTTGGGTCCTCGGTCGCCGTTGTCGCGGGCCTTGTGATCCTGGGAGGTGGCCATGGGCAGGATATGCGTGCCGTCCACCATGACGATGAAGCTGGCTTCTTCGCCCCTGAGCAAGTCCTCAATGACCACGCGATGACCGGCGGCGCCGTAGGCGTTGCCCGCCAGCATGTCGCGCACCGCGTCTATGGCTTCGTCTTCCGTCTGGGCGAGGATCACGCCCTTGCCCGCGGCCAGGCCGTCGGCCTTGACCACGATGGGCGCCCCCTGTTCGCGAATGTAGGCGATGGCGGCATCGACGTCGGTGAAATTGCTATAAGCGGCGGTGGGAATGCGATGGCGGGCCAGAAAGTCCTTGGCATAGGCCTTGGAACCCTCCAGTTGCGCCGCGGCCCGGCTGGGACCGAAGCAGCGCAGGCCCGCCGCTTGAAAGGCGTCCACCACCCCCGCCACCAAGGGTGCCTCGGGGCCGACGATGGTCAGTGCAATATCCCGGGTGCGGGCGAAGTCCACCAGTTCGGCCACCGACTCGGCGGCGATGGGGACATTCTCGATCTTAGCCTCCAGGGCGGTACCGGCATTGCCGGGGGCGACGAACACCTTATCCACCCGGGAAGATTGGGCCGCTTTCCAGGCGAGGGCGTGCTCGCGCCCGCCGCCGCCGATGATCAAAACCTGCATGCTTGCCTCATGATTGCTGTTTTCGGATTGGGGTGCAAAAGGATACCGTATGCTCGCGGCGCTGTCTCGGCGTGGTGCTGAAGGCGGTGCGGAGGAACATGTTAGAATCGATTTACCTTGTGGCAGTGGATGAGTGAAGATCATGCGCGTGGCAGTCTCCCGGCGGGGATGGTGGGCATCTTGGTTTTTGGCAGGGAGCGCCGTGCTGGGTGCAGCGTGGTGGGGGCTGTATGGCGGCGTCGCAGGCCCATCCGGCGTCCCGCTCGCACTTGACGATAATACATCCGGCGCCGCTCAGGCTATCCTTGCCAAGCAGCCGCTGGCCTTCGAACCCAACCGCGGCCAGAGCGACGACCGGGTGCTGTTTCTCTCCCGTAATCCCGGCTATTCCTTGTTCCTGACTGCACAAGGGGCGGTGCTGGGTTTAAACGGCGTCGCGCAGCCGCTGAGTTTCACCTGGCAGGGCGCCAGCGCCAAGTCGCCGGTGCAGGGGATGGTGGCATTGCCTGCCAAGCATAATTACCTGCGAGGCAATAATCCCAAACGTTGGCAGCGCGACATCCCCACGTATGAGAAGGTGCGCTATCCCAATCTTTATCCCGGCATCGACCTGGTCTACTACGGTCGGCAGCAACACTTGGAATATGACCTGGTGGTGGCGCCGGGCGCCGATCCTGCAGCGATTCGCCTGCGGGTGGCGGGCATGGACGCACTGCGCGTGGGTGACGATGGGGGATTGCGCCTACAGGTGGCGCACCGCGCCGTGACTCTGAGTAAGCCGGTCATATATCAAGAGACGGCGGGTGAAAGGCAGGCGGTGGCGGGCGGCTATGTATTGTTGGCGGATAATCAAGTGGGCCTGAAGCTGGCTAGCTATGACCGCAGCAAGCCGCTGGTCATCGACCCGGTGTTGAGTTACAGCAGTTATCTGGGCGGCAACGGACTCGATCAGGGTAAGGGTGTGGCGGTGGACGGCGCCGGTAACATCTATGTGGTGGGTCAAAGCGCTTCCGCGGATTTCCCGATCCAATCCGCCAGTCAGTCCACTTCGGGCGGAGACACCGATGCCTTCGTGGCCAAGTTCAATGCCGCCGGTACGCTGCAGTATGCGACCTATCTCGGCGGCAGCGGCACGGACCGGGGCTTTGCCATCGCTATGGATAATGCCGATGCTGCCGTGTATATCGTCGGCGACACGGATTCCACAGATTTTCCTGTGACAGATGCAACCAGCAATAGCGGCGAAATCGACGCCTTTATCGCCAAACTCAGTAGTAACGATTTGACGCCGGGATTCGCCAGCTATTTTGGTGGGAGCAAGGCCGAGGAGGCGCTGGGCGTAGCGGTGGACGGTTTCGGCAATGCCTACGTGGCGGGCGCCACCTTGTCGAATGATTTTCCTGCTCCGATTGGTGCGCTTAATCTCGGAAGTGGTGGCGAACATTGCGATGATCCGTCTAACCCGGGAACAAAGATTCCCTGCTCGGACGCCTACGTGGTGAAGTACGATCCCACCGGGGTGAAGCAATACGCCACCTTTCTTGGCGGGTACTACGAGGATGCTGCGACGGCGATCGCGGTCAACAGCGGCGGCGAGGCCTACCTGACCGGCATCACCTATAGCACGGATTTTCCGGTGGGCTCGAATGGCTTTCAACAACACCACGCCGGCGGAAATGGCGACGCGTTTATCCTCAAGCTGGATAATTCGGGCGCTGTGGTTTATGGCACGTATCTGGGTGGCGGCGGCTGGGATCAGGGTCAGGCCATCGCTGTGGACGGCAGTGGAAATGTTTATGTGGCAGGGGCAACCAATTCCGGTTCCAGTACCTCTAGCAATCCTTTGCCGATACCTAGTGTCTCGGTGCAGCGTCAGTTCGGCGGCGGCAGCTACGACGCCTTTGCCGCCAAAATCACGCCCAGCAATCCCCTGAGTAGCCAGCTTCGCTATCTCACCTATCTGGGGGGCGGAGGCAAGGATTTCGCCTACGGCATCGCGGTGGACGGCAACGGTAACGCCTATGTGGTGGGCGAAACCACCTCCACGGATTTCCCGCTGGATACCGCATTGCAAACTAGTTGGTTCGGCGCAGGCAAGAACAACTGGGGCGATGCCTTTATCTCCAAGATCGATAAAGCCGGCTACTTCTTGAACTGGTCCACCTATCTCGGCGGCGGCGACGATGATTGGGCCAACAGCGTGGCCCTGGACGGCAGCGGCGGGATCTATGTGGCCGGCAGCAGTTTCTCCACGGATTTCCCGACGGAGAATCCCTTTCAGCCGAACAATGCAGGCAACGGTGATGCGCTGTTATTCAAGTTGATCGATTCTCCCGTGACCGCCGATTTACAGGTGGCTGTCAGCGCCACACCCGATCCGGTGGGCTCGGGCGAGACGCTCACCTATCAAGTAGTCGTAAGCAATCTCAGCACCAGCAATGACGCGGGCGGTGTGGTGACGGTGACGACACTACCCGGCGGCATCAGTTTCAGCTCGGCAAGCCCGGCGGGGAGTTGTAGCGCCAGCGGCGCACAAGTGACATGCAATGTGGGATCCATCGCCGCGGGCGGCAGTGCGACCACCACCTTGCAAACGGTATCCAACACCGCAGGGGATATTACCTTCACCGCCAAAGTGGCGCGCGCCAATCAACCCGACCCAGATCTTTCCAATAATAGCGTCAGTGTGACTACTACGGCCGCGGTGGGCAGCAGCGGCGGTGGGGCCTGGTCCTTGGAATGGCTGGTCACTATGATTGTTTATGTCGTGAGAAGAAGGCGAGACGTAATACAGAGCTCGGTCTGAGGGCCTGCTTGGGCCGGGTATTCCCGTAGCAATCAGTTTGCTCAGAAACCTCGCCTTGCAATCCTTAATAGCTAATAAGCTTGTTTTCTAAAGCCGCTGTTAACACCATCAATGCGGTAGTCCTCGCTGTTGGAGTCGCCTGGCACTTCAGCTCCCCTAAAGAAAGATCAAAACCGGCCGATACGGGATTTATTCCTGATCTGTCACGTCGAAGATTCAGGCATGGTTAACACGAACAGGGAATAGACACCACGGAAGGTTCAGTCACAGTGCCGGGAGTACAGCGATGTACTCCCAGTTTTTTTTGTGAAAGACACAGAGCTCGAAACTCGCGAGCGTAATGAATGACTCAAATTATCCTTAAAGCAGGGTTTATATAAGACGCACTTAAGATTTGGCGACATTGTACGTTAAAGAGCGATAACAAGGTTTCGCTAGAAGTGCGCGCTATGGTGTCCCGGTCCGCTGGAATACCTCCTTGCAATAATTTGAACCCGTTTGATCCATCTTAATGGTTTTAGGGAGGTTGGTAATGAAGGTACTTAAAATAATCCTGTTAATCACTGGCTTGCTCGCTCTCAGCGCTTGCGGCGGCGGTTCCAGTTCCACCGCCAGCACCACCACTACGTCTAGCACGGTTAGCGGTGTGGCTACAGCAGCTCAAGTCTCTGTTGTAACCGCGAAGTGAAGGGAGATTCTATGAACTTTATAAAACTGAACAACAAGTCCTTGGCACTTTCATTATTGGCCATTGGTGCGCTACCGCTGTCCGCAGCGGCAACGCCGTCGTCGACTTCGCCGTACGCCATCGACCCACAGAATTCCTATGTGCAGGATGCTACCTCGGAGGGGATCAGCAACCTCAATATGGTGCTGTGCATCATGGATTCCATGAAGCCGGCAGACATGGTTAACAAGGGTGACTACATCGCCCTCATCGACATGAACAAGTGCGATAGCGGCAAGTCCAGCGGCAGCAGTTCTAGTTCTGATTCCACCGGCGCCTCGTCCGCCCCCAACTATATGACCGCTACCGTCAATGTTGCTCGGGCCAGCAATAGCGACCCCATGATAGGCAATTTTTGGATGTCCATGACGGAAGAGGGGCAGGCGATGGACATCTATGTGCACGCCAGCGCCACTCAGTCGCCGACGGATAACCCACCCTATGGTACGTTCCGTTTGGACTACATCGGCAAGACCGCGGGTGCTTCACCGACCACCATGTTCAACGGTTACATCGACGCCAACGGCGCCGACGTCAACTATTTTGAAAACGGGCAGAATTCGAGTAATAATGCCCTGACCTTGCAGGCGACTTCCACCACTTCCGGTTCTGGCACTATGAATGTGCCGGATTGGTCCACCAACCCTCCGGGATCGCAGACTTTTAATTTCGCCTATGACGACGGCGAGACAGGTTTCCCCGCCGGGGTGTTTCGTCGCGTCAAGGGCACGGGCGATGTTTGCTTCGACCGTTCCAAGGCTAATGCCAAGAAGTCGGTATGGCGTTACGGCGTCTACGATGCCAATGACGGTACCCGGGTGGATCAGGCCAATCCCGGTTTTCCGGTGCAGGCGGACGATGGCAGCAATACCTATTTCGGTTATGCCAGTTACTGGGGCGTCAACTTTCAAGGGCTGGACCTGAATAGCTATGGGAATGGTGTAGTGTCCAATGTCGCCATTACCGATCAGCGGCCCAACAACCAAGAGACCTACACGCTGTACAAGAACAGCGGTAAGTTGACGAAGTGGGATCAACACCAATCGACGCTTACGGCGATGGATGGTATCCCCTTTAGCTATTGGGGCGATCTCACCGGTCAGACCAGTGACTCGAGCGTGACGGGTTCAGGTAACTGGACAATGCAATGGGATGATGCCCAGGGCAAATTCGTGGTTACCGGTAGCGAGAACTGCGGGAACAACGGCTGCACGCAGACCAGTCTCACTACGCCGGCAACCGTGACCGGAACGATATTTGACAATTCGCCGGTATTCGGTTGGGCGCAGTCCTTCGGCGGTAACATCAATATTCCGCCACACAATGGAGGCGGGGCGCATGTCGGTAGCGACGTTGTCAATTACTATTCCCAGTCCGACGTTGTCCCTGGCGATGCCGGTGCTCCCACGGCGCTGTATTGTTTGAATAACTGTCCCACCGCCACGTCATTGTCGGCCTTTGATGGCACCAATTCACCGTATGGTAATAGTACCGATAGCCAGTGGAACATGGCTGCCAGCTCGGCTAACACCGTGTCCTACGGCTTCGACGCTAGCGGTCTTACGGAAAGCACCACTGTCTTAAATGTCAGCAACACCAGTGCGTTCACCGGCCAGTACCAGAACGGTGTTCAGAGCGGAAGGCTGTTTACCACGGCATTCTCGAATGCCAACTGTCCTCCCGGCTCTCCCGGTACTGCCGTTTGCGAAGACCCCAATCCTGCCACCTACTACACTTGGCAGACCGGTCCCAATCAGTGGAACCAGTCCCTGTGGTTGGTCAAGGGTAGTGACAGCAGCGTGGTGAGCTTCGATCCGCCGCAAAACGTGTCGTACACCGTGCCCACCGGGGCGGAGTACGGCAGCTATGCGGGCAAGACCATCCAACTGCAGTTCAATGGCTTCGGCAATTTGAATGGCATTCCGGGGCACTGCGTGAATCCAAATGACAATAGTGAGGTGGACTGCGGGCCGAATACCCGTTACGTGCCGGCCTTCGCCTTGCCGGATGGGGCCACCATGACGCTGACGGGAACTACCAGCGGTTCTATCCCGGTCATCGTTAAGGCCCTGGATTCGGAACTGCGTCTGAGCAAGATTGCGGGCTGCACCGGGGTGAGTCTGGCATCGCCTGCCGCGAACTTGACCCTGCCGGACTCCGCCGGACTGCATGATCCCAGCGCTTCTACCGACGCCGATTATGTGGGCACCAAGCCCACCGTGACGGATGCGCCGAAGGTTATCGACGGCGTCATTCAGTAGAGATTAAGATTTTTGACTCTCAAGGCGCGCTTCGGCGCGCCTTTTTTTTGCCTAGTGCCGGAAGTGGCGCATGCCGGTGAACACCATGGCGATGCCGTGCTCGTCGGCGGCGGCGATCACTTCATCGTCGCGCATGGAGCCGCCCGG
The DNA here is from genome assembly GCA_963810615.1 of uncultured Gammaproteobacteria bacterium. GTDB lineage: Bacteria > Pseudomonadota > Gammaproteobacteria > DRLM01 > DRLM01 > JARRQJ01. Next base: position 503,382 of record CAWEOA010000008.1, read on the forward strand.
CTGGATGACGGCGGTGATACCCACCTCGGCGGCGCTATCCAGGCCGTCGCGGAAAGGAAAGAAGGCATCGGAGGCCATCACCGAGCCTTGCACTTGCAAGCCGGCATCCGCTGCTTTGATGGCGGCGATACGCGCACTATAGACGCGGCTCATCTGCCCCGCGCCCACGCCGACGGTCATGGCGTCCTTGGCGTAGACGATGGCGTTGGATTTGACGAATTTCGCCACGCGCCAGGCAAACAATAAATCGCGCAGTTCGGTCTCGCCGGGGGTGCGGTGGGTGACGACTTTGAGTGCGGCGCGATTGACCATGCCGTTGTCGCGATCCTGCACCAGCAGGCCGCCGCTGACGCGTTTGTAGTCCAATTCCGGACTGCGGTCCGTCGCCCATTGGCCGCAGCTCAAGACCCGCACATTTTTTTTGGCGGCGAGCACGGGCAGTGCATCCTCCGCAATCGCCGGGGCGATGATCACCTCCACGAACTGGCGTTCGATGATGGCGCCGGCCGTCTCGGCATCCAGGGTCTGATTGAAGGCGATGATGCCGCCGAAGGCGGAGGTGGGATCGGTTTGGTAGGCGCGATCATAGGCCTCGAACAGGCTCCGGCCCACGGCAACCCCGCAGGGGTTGGCATGCTTGACGATGACGCAGGCCGGTCCTTCAGTGAAGCTCTTTGCGCATTCCACCGCCGCATCGGTGTCCGCGATATTGTTGAAGGACAGTTCCTTGCCCTGTAATTGCCGGGCGGTGGCGATGCCGGCTTCGGCGGGTTGCCGCTCCACATAGAAGGCGGCCTGTTGATGGGGATTTTCCCCATAGCGCAGATCTTGGGTCTTGATGAATTGATGATTGTAGGTGTGGGGAAAGCGGCGGCGTTCACCGCTGTCCGCGATGGTGCCGAGATAATTGGCGATGGCGCCGTCGTACTGCGCAGTGTGTTCGAAGGCCTTCATTGCCAGGCGGAAGCGGGTCGCAGGATCGACGGCGCCGTGGTTGGCGCGCATCTCGCCCAGGACCGGCGAGTAGTCGGCGCTGTCCACCACCACGGTCACCGCGGCATGATTCTTTGCGGCGGCGCGTAACATGGTAGGCCCGCCGATGTCGATGTTCTCAATCGCCGTCGCCAGATCGCAGTCGGGGCGGGCAACGGTCTGCGCAAAGGGATAGAGATTGACCACCACCAGATCTATGGCGTCTATGCCGTGCTGCGCCATGACTTCATCATCGACACCGCGCCTCGCCAGCAGGCCGCCGTGAATCTTGGGATGCAAGGTCTTGATACGGCCGTCCATCATTTCAGGAAATCCGGTGTAGTCGGATACCTCCCGGACGGGAATGCTGTTGTCCCGCAATAAGTTGGAAGTGCCGCCGGTGGACAGGATCTCCACGCCCTGGGCGGCCAGCTGCCGGGCGAACTCGACAACGCCGGTCTTATCGGAAACGCTGATCAACGCGCGTTGAATCTTCGCCATGCTCCCTACTCTCGATCGTGTCAGTGGATATATGCTTGCCAATAAACGAAGCCGCCCAATGTGCGGCCATCGTCTGTTATGTCAGTTTGTGGAGTTCTAATTTTTTTCTTAAGGTCGTGCGATTAATGCCCAGAATCCTGGCGGCCTGGCTTTGATTGCCGCGCACATGATTCATGACCGCTTCGAATAAGGGGCGTTCTACTTCGCTGATCACCATATTGTAGAGATCGTCCGGCGGATGGCCGTCCAGATCGCTGAAATAACATGTCAATGCGGTTTGCACGGCGCTGCTCAAAGGTTTTTTGCGCCTTTCCTGCACTACTGCAGACTCATGATAAGTAGGTTTCTGTTTAATTATTGAGTTCATATCATTGTTTAAGCGGCGAGGGCGGCGCCTTCTTCCGCCGCATCCAGAAATGCCCGGACTTGTTGTAGTTGTTCTGTGGTGGTGGTCGCACCGTTGATTGCTTGTCGGAAGTTTCCGACGTCGGTCTGGTCTTTACTGTACCAGGCGATATGTTTGCGTGCCACCAATACACCGGTATGTTCGCCGTAAAATTCATAGAGGCGATGGAGATGGCCGATAAGAATATCTCGTCTTTCTGATATTGCCGGTTCCGGCAGCAAGCTGCCCGTTTCAAGATAGTGTTGGATCATGCGAAACAACCACGGACGCCCTTGCGCGGCGCGGCCGATCATGATGGCATCGGCGCCGGTCTGTTGTAAAACCCATAGTGCCTTTTCCGGGCTATCGATATCGCCGTTGGCAATGATGGGAATGGATACCACCGCCTTGATGGCGGCGATGGTTGCGTATTCCGCCTCGCCGCTGAACCCGCAGGCGCGGGTACGGCCATGAACGGCCAGGGCTTGGATGCCGGCTTGTTCGGCGATGCGTGCGATGGCGATGCCGTTGCGCTGCGTAGTATCCCAGCCGGTACGTATCTTGAGTGTCACCGGTACCGGGACGGCGTTGACGACGGATTCAAGTATGCGCACGACCAAGGCCTCGTCGCGCAACAAGGCCGAGCCGGCCAGGGCATTACACACCTTTTTCGCCGGGCAACCCATGTTGATGTCGATGATCTCCGCGCCGTTGTCGACGTTGTAGCGGGCTGCCTCGGCCATCATCACAGGATCGGCGCCGGCGATCTGTACCGAGCGGGGTTTGGTTTCACCGCGATGATCGATGCGACGCTGCGTCTTGCGGCTGCCCCATAATTGAGAGTTGGCGGTGACCATTTCCGATACCGCAAGCCCGGCGCCCATGTCCTTGCACAATTGCCGGAACGGCCGGTCGGTAACACCCGCCATGGGGGCGAGTATCAATTTGTTCGGCAGTGTATAAGGTCCGATGCGCATTGTTCTTCGCAGGCGTTGCGTAGTCCGAGGGGGAAAGGACCGTAATCATACCCCCAAGCGGGCATGCTAATAAAGGGCATTGATGCATGCAAAAGGCGTTGCAATAAAGTCAATGATGCATTATGAGATTAACTTAGTTTTTTTCCTTCATGAGGTGCTTGTGATCACGAGCTTACATGATTGATTTTGTTTCTCTCGTCTGATGTGTTTCTTCGCTAGAGCGTTTTTTCACGCTGTAAATATCACAACAATTCAAACTGAAAGCTGACGGCCTCCTTGCCCGGGTCGGCAATCTCCAGGCTGATGTGTACCGGCTGATGGGGCGGCATCCCCACTTGAAGCGAGGTGCCTGCCGGGAGGTACTCGCTGGGACGGAAGCGACGACCGGCCACGAGTTGATTGTTAAGGTCGGAAAATCGAATTTCCAATAATGGATAGGGTTGAGGAAAGTCCGCTTCGTTAACCAGGGTGGCCTCGATGAGCAAAGCATTGGGCCGGCTGGGGTGGGATTGTACGAGGCGGTTGACGAGGCTGATGCGGCTGACGTCGCGTCGCAACGGCGTATTGCAGGATACCAGCGCACAGAAACGTGTCAGCCACGGGCGTAATTCAGGGTATTGCGACAGGTCGTTGCGATTGAAGTAGGCGTATTGCCCGAGTAATACCACGATCAGCACAATGTTCGTTATGGCCCACACGGCCGTCTTTAAACGTCCGTTGCCGGCTTCTGTCGTCGATATGCGTCGCGGCTCCGCGGCAATGATGCCGAGATCGGGTAGTTTGCTGTCGGCTTGGTCCGAGAGCGGCGTAGCGGCTTTGCGCTGTTCTGCCGCCGGGGCGAGGGGCGGCGCGTCGGCGGCATCGTCCGCAAGGATACGAAAAGCGGGAGCCGTAGCCTCGTCGTGGGTGTCGTGGTGCGTAACGGCCGCATTTTCCCAGGGGGCCGTGGCAGCGCTGCTTTCAGGTTCAAGCGGCGTCAGGGGCGGAGATTCAGTCAGGTCTTCGCCTGCATCAAGAAGCGGTTCCGGCGTCGTTTCAATTTCTTCAATCTCGAAGGACGGCTCGAACGTTATGGGTTCCTCATAGTCAACGGCCTCAACGGCCTCAACGGCCTCAACGGCCTCAACAGGTTCAACAGGTTCAACAGGTTCAACAGGTTCAACAGGTTCAACAGGTTCAACAGGTTCAACAGGTTCAACAGGTTCAACAGGTTCAACAGGTTCAACAGGTTCAACAGGTTCAACAGGCTCAACAGGCTCAACAGGCTCAACAGGCTCAACAGGCTCAACAGGCTCAACAGGCTCAACAGGTTCCGCGGTCTCGATAGCCGGCGGAGCGGCTGGAGTCGCAAAGCTGGCGAGCGATTCGGAGAGGCGTCCCAAGGCGTTGAAGCTGTGATCGCAAAGGCCGCAGCGCACCTGTCCGTGCGCCTGCGCCAATTGTTCGGCATATATCCTGAAGACAGTGTTACATTGCGGGCATTGGGTGAACATGCAGGGTGTAGCTTCCCTTCTTAAATTTATTCTTCATGCTGAACGATCAACAGGCGGCATCGGTACGTTGCCCACTGAGCCTAACCCATTCGTCCCGGGTAGTGGCCGGTTCCATGTTAAACCAAGTGCGATATTTTTCCAGCAGGCTGGCGGCTTGGTCGGTCAAGATTCCGGACAGTACTAATTTTCCTCCGGGCCGGACAAGGCTGGCGAAGCGGGGGGCGAGTTCCAACAACGGGCCGGAGAGAATATTGGCCAGCAGCACGTCCGCCGTTACTGCCGGCAATGCCTCGGGTGCGTGGATGGATATGTGCTCGTCTACCTGATTGGCGCGCGCATTATTTGTCGTGGCCGTCAGCGCCTGGGGATCGTAATCCACAGCCCAGATGCGGCGCGCGCCCAGTTTGGCGGCGGCGATCGCCAGGATGCCGGAGCCGCAGCCATAGTCGATCACGGTTTTGTCATGCAGCTCCTGGGCATCCAACCATTCCAGGCACAAGGCCGTAGTGGGATGGGTGCCGGTGCCGAAGGCCAGGCCGGGATCGAGCAGGATGTTGACGGCTTCGGGCTGCGGTGGGCTGTGCCAATGAGGGCAGACCCACAGTCGGCGCCCGAAGCGCAGCGGTTGAAACTGATCCATCCATGCCCGTTCCCAATCCTGATCATCCACTTGGGAGACGCTTGTCCGCAGCAGCGGATCTGAGAGATCACTGCGCAGGGTGTCGAGAATGAGAGTCGTATTGGCGTCTGCCGCAAATAAGCCGGTCACACTGGTATTGGACCACATCTGGGTTTCGCCGGGCAGCGGTTCGAGGATGGCTTGATCGGCGCCGTCTTCAAAGGTGACGGAAACCGCCCCGGCCGCGTCGAGCAGCTCGGAGAGTTGCTCGGGGTCGTGGGAGGAGCTGTCAATGGTGATACGTAACCAGGCCATAAAGTCGGCTGTTAGCGGCAGGTTAAAAGCGTGCGGCTATGAGCTGGGTCCCTTGAGTTGCTGTTCCAGGAAATGGATGTTGGTGCCGCCCGTCTTGAAGGTGGCGTCGCTCAAGATGTCGCGATGCAGAGGCACATTGGTCTTGATGCCTTCCACCACGATCTCGGTGAGCGCAGTGCGCATGCGCGCCAGGGCTATATCGCGGTCATCGCCAAAGGCGATGAGTTTGCCGATCATGGAATCGTAATACGGCGGCACGGTGTAGCCGGTATACAAATGTGTGTCCACCCGTATGCCCGGTCCGCCGGGGGGGTGATAGAGGCTGATGGTGCCCGGCGAGGGGGTGAAGGTCTTGGGGTCCTCGGCGTTGATGCGGCATTCCATGGCATGGCCGGAGAAGACGATGTCCTTCTGTTTGAAAGACAAAGGTTCGCCGGCGGCGATTTTAAGTTGCTCCTTGACGATATCGATGCCGGTGATCATCTCCGTGACCGGGTGCTCCACCTGCAGGCGGGTATTCATTTCAATGAAATAGAAATTACCGTCTTCATAGAGGAATTCAAAGGTGCCGGCGCCGCGGTAATCGATATCGATACAGGCTTGCGCGCAACGCTTGCCCATCTTATTGCGCAGCTCCTCCGGGATGCCGGGGGCCGGTGCCTCCTCGATGACCTTTTGATGGCGGCGCTGCATGGAGCAGTCGCGCTCCCCTAAATGGATGGCATTGCCCTGGCCGTCGGCCAGCACCTGAAACTCGATGTGGCGGGGATTTTCCAGGAACTTTTCCATGTAGACCGTGGCGTTGCCGAAGGCCGCGCCCGCTTCGCTTTTGGTGAGGGACACGGAATTGAGCAGCGTTCCTTCGCTGTGCACCACGCGCATGCCGCGCCCGCCGCCGCCGCCCGCCGCCTTGATGATCACCGGAAAACCGATCTGCTTGGCCAGGGCCTGGATCTCATCGGGATCGTCACTCAGCGGTCCATCGGAACCGGGCACGCACGGAATTCCGGCCTTCTTCATGGCTTCAATCGCGGAGATCTTGTCGCCCATCAGGCGGATGGTGTCGGGGCGCGGCCCGATGAAGATGAAGCCGCTGCGGTCCACCGCCTCGGCGAAGTCGGCGTTTTCCGACAGGAAGCCGTAGCCGGGGTGGATGGCGACGGCGTCGGTGACCTCCGCGGCGCTGATCACCGCCGGTATATTGAGATAGCTCAGTGCGGCAGCCGGTGGACCGATGCACACCGATTCGTCGGCCAACCGCACGTGTTTGAGGTCGCGATCGGCGGTGGAGTGAATGGCGACCGTTTTGATGCCGAGTTCACGACAAGCGCGCCAGATACGGAGAGCGATTTCGCCGCGGTTGGCGATAACAATTTTATCCAGCATGGATTTGGACACCGTGACCTGATATGTGACAGTTATTATTCAATGACGAACAGGGGCTGGCCGTATTCCACCGGTTGGCCGTTTTCGACCAGGATGGCCTTGATCGAGCCCGCCTTGTCCGCTTCGATTTGATTGAACATCTTCATCGCTTCGATGATGCACAAGGTTTCGCCGACGTCGACCCGTTGTCCTACCTCCACGAAGGATTTGTTGCCCGGCGCGGAGGAGCGGTAAAAGGTCCCCACCATGGGGCTGGTGACCACGTGGCCGCTGGGAATGCTCGGCTCAGCAGCCGGCGCCGGCGCCGCTGCAGGTGTCGCCGCAGCCGGGGCGGGCATGGCCATCCCCGGCTGCGGCGCCATGTACATCGCCGCGCCGCCGGTGGGGTGACGGCTGATGCGTACCGATTCTTCGCCTTCGTGGATCTCAAGCTCGGAGACCCCGGATTCTTCCAGCAGCTCGATGAGTTTTTTAACCTTGCGTATATCCATGTCGATCCATATGAAGTTGTTTATTTATTCGAGAGATGCCGCAGGGCGGCCTGCAGCGCCAGTTCGTAGCCTTGAGCTCCCAAGCCGCTGATGACTCCCAAGGCAGCATCGGAAAAATAGGAGTGGCGGCGGAAGGGTTCACGGCTGTAAATATTGGAGAGGTGCACCTCGATAAAGGGAATCTTCACCGCCAGCAAGGCGTCGCGCAGTGCGACGCTGGTATGGGTGTAGCCAGCCGGATTGATGATAATGAAGGCCACGCCCTCGTTGCCCGCGGCGTGAATGCGATCAATTAGATCGTGTTCGGCATTGCTTTGAAAACTCGCTAATTGATGGCCGGCCGCGGTGGCGATGGCCTCCAGGTGCTGATTGATGGCATCCAGGGTCGTGAGTCCGTAATGCGCAGGTTCCCGGCTACCAAGCAGATTCAAATTGGGTCCGTGCATTACCAGGAGTGTCGCCATGTCCTATCCTTGAGGGCGAGGGAGTGGAAACTCGCCCATTTTTTCTTTGAACCGAGGATGACCGATCAAGCGTGCGGGGTATATTCCCGTATTTTTCAATCATTGGCGCTCATTCTGCATGGCAAGATGGGATTTGTCCATATTTGCCTCTCTTCGCGGTCATTCGCGGTAGATCGCCGCGAAATACCGTAAGCTTGGCCCTTAGAGGTGCCAGGGGTGAGTCGTTAAAGCAGAGATTCGATAACCTGCCGGGCAAGGTCCTGAGACATGGCGCCATATTGGATAAAGGCGATTTGCCCTTTGCGGTTGATGAAGGCCGTGTAGGGCACGACGCCCTGGTTATCACCATAGGTGTCGGCCACTTTGACGGCCTGATCTTCGCCGATCAATACCGGGTAGCCGATGGTGCTGGTCTTGAGATAGGTTTGTACGGCGTCCAGATCATCGAGCGCGACCCCGACGAATTGAAATCCTTTGTTGGCGTATTGTTTTTGCAGGATATTGAAATCGGTGATCTCCTGTTTGCAGGGCTCGCACCACGTGGCCCAGAAGTTGACGGCCAAGACTTTGCCATCCCATTCTTTGATATTGCGCGGCTTGCCGGTGACATCGGGCATGGTGAAATCCGGTCGTGCCCGGCTGATCATCGGTGACTGTGTTTCAGCCTGGGGTTCCTGGCCGGCTTGGCCGGGCGGCGCCTGATCCGTGGGCCAATATTTGACGATCCCGATGCCCAGTGCCACGGCGGTGACCGCGACGGCCAGACTGAATAGTGCAGTGCTGGGTTTCATCATGACCGCGGATTGAGCGCCTGCGTGACGTGTGCGGAAAATTCCTGTGGCCCGAGATAACCGATGACGCGGAAGGCGCGGCGTTCTTCACCGTCCGTTCCGAAAAACATGATGGAAGGTGGACCGAAAATCCCGAAGCGTTTTAACAGGGCCTTATCGTCGGCGTCGTTGGCGGTGACATCCGCCTGCAACAACACGGCTTGTTCCAAGGCCTTGTGAACCGTGGGGTCGGAGAAGGTCTGATGTTCCATTTCTTTGCAACTCACGCACCAGTCGGCATAGAAATCGAGCATCACCGTTTTGCCACTGAGGCTGGCGGTGTGTAAGGCTTGTTCTAAGCCTTTTACGCCCTTGACCGGGATGAACTTCAAGGCACCGTTATCCGCAGCCGCGGTATGCATCCCGGCAATGGACAGGCTGCGCAAGGGTTGCAGGGGACTGCTGCCGCCACTGGTCGCCCCGAGCAGCATGGCGCCGCCGTAGATCAACATCACAACCCCCAGGCCTTTCCATAATTTCTGCCAGCCGCCGGCCTCGGTCTGCAGTCGTTCCAGGGCACCCATGTAGATGGCGGATACCACCAGCAGGATACCCCACAGGGCCAGGGTGGCCTGCGGCGGGATGATGCGATCCAGCATCCACACCGCCAGCGCCAGTAGCAGTACGCCAAAGATGGACTTGACCGCATCCATCCAGCCGCTGGCCTTGGGCAGCCATTTGCCCGCCGAGGTACCAATAGCCAGCAAGGGGACGCCCATCCCCAGGCTGAGGGCGAACAGGGCGCTGCCGCCGAGCACGGCATTGCCGCTCTGACCGATGACGATAAGCGCTGCCGCCAAAGGTGCGGCCAGGCAGGGGCCGACGATGAGGGCGGACAGCATGCCCATGATGGCGGCGCCGATGACACTTCCCGACTTTTGTCGGTTGCTGATCTGGCTGATCTTGGTCTGCCAGCTGTTGGGAATCTGCAGGTTATAGAAACCGAACATAGACAGCGCCAGTAGCACGAACAAGGCGCTGAAGCTGCCGATGATCCACGGGTTTTGGAAGGCGACCTGCAGGTTGGCGCCGAACAGGCCGGCGAGCACGCCGGCGAAGGTGTAGGTGACCGCCATCGCCAATACATAGGCCAGGGACAGGCGGAAGGCCTTGCGCGTGGTGACCTGCGGCCCCTGGCCGACGATGATGCTGGAGAGTATGGGCAGCATGGGAAACATGCAGGGGGTAAAGGCCAGCAGCAGGCCCGCGCCGAAGAACAGCAGGATGGTCAGAAAGCGATTGCCGCTGACCAGGGATTGCGCCAGGCGATCTTGTTCGGACACGAACGGTGCGGATGCTGGGGCTGGGCCGGCAGCGGCGGCCCCGGTGCTTGTCGTCGCCGCCGCCAAGCTGAGCGCCGTGCTCTTGGTGATAGGCGGATAACACAGACCCGCGTCGGCGCAACCTTGGTAGTGAGTCTCCAAAGTCAGCGTTTGGGCGGCGCCGGCACTGACACGCAGAGGCAAGGCAACCTCCATTTGATTGTAGTAGACCTCGCTGTGACCGAAAGTCTCATCGGTTTTGGCGACGCCGGCGGGTAGGGTGTATTCGCCCAGGGATATGCCTTTGGCGTCACGCAAGGTGAAGGAGAATTTTTTGCGGTAGAGATAATAACCCTTGGCTATCTGCCAGCGCGCCAGGATATGGTTCGGACCGGTGGCCTCGGCCTGGTACATGAAGGCCTGATCGGGATCGAGGAATTTCTGATCATTACTATGTAGTCCCAGGCGGTCGCCCAGTTCGCTGAAAAATCCCTTTTCGCTCTCGTTCTGAGGGGTGGCGAAGGGAGGAGCGACGGCGGCCAGACGCAGCGCGGCCTGTTGCGGGTGGGGCGGAAAACAGACGCCGGCGTCGGCACAGCCCTGTGAGGTGGCGGTGAGGGTGAAGGCCAGGGCGTCGCTGCCGCGCTGGCGCAGCACGGGGATGTCGACGCTCAGGGAGCCGCGGTAGATGGCCTCTTTGCCAAAATATTCATCGTTCTTGATTTCGGTGGGCGCGGGAAAGACCGGGTCGGCCAGCTTGACGTCGGGGTTGTCGGACTTGAAATGGATCTTGTCCCGATACATGTAATAGCCGTCGGCGATCCGCCATTGCACCCGCAGCATATCCGCGGCAATGGGTCGGGCGGAAAACTGAAAGGCCTGCTGCGGTGAGAGAAGATCCTTGGGATCGATGCCGGCGGCGCCGGCGATGCCCGCCCACAACCATAACAGGCCAATGAGCCAGGTTCGCAGCGGCGGCAAGGCAAAGCGAAGGGCGCTCAAGGGCATGGCATCAATTGGAAAGTCATGGCTAACGAAGTCCCTTATTCCTTGTCTGAACTTACGTTCAGCCGCGGTAGTCTATATCGGTGCAGCGGTGTTTTGAGTGATCCATGTCAAATAACCGGGTAGGCCGGCTGCAATTGGGACTGCAATGATTTCAGGAAGTTCATAGGGATGCAATTCGAGGATGGCCTGTTCAAGTGCCGGATAAGCGCTGGCTAATGTCTTTATCAGCAGCAAATGTTCTTCGCCGGACTCACACACGCCCTTCCAGGTATAGAAGGACTTTACGCCGGGCAGGATGTTGATGCAGGCGGCAAGTTTGCGTTCCAGCAGTGTTCGCGCAATGTTCTCCGCGCTGGTCGCATCGGGACAGGTGCTCAATACTACGCAATGGTCGCTGCTCATGGAGCGGTGAATTGTAGCAAAGCGGCGGGCTACTGTCGCTCGGCAGGCAAGCCTTGAGTTCACCGACTAGGCGCGTTACCTTCATAAAATGATTTTTCAGAACTTTTCCATTGTTGTGCTGCTGGGTGCCTTGGGCGAACTCTATCTGTTCTTCAAGGTGGCCGAGTGGATCGGGTTTCTGCCTATGGTAGTGCTGGCGGTCGCCACCTCGATGCTGGGGGTGGCGATGTTGCGCATGCAGGGAATGGCGCTACAACAGCAACTCAGCCTCGCCCTTACGCGGGGAGAATTACCGACCTCGGCCCTGGTCGAGGCCGGGAGCGGCTGGATCAGTGCGGTGTTGCTGATTATCCCGGGGTTTTTTACCGATGCCCTGGGGGTCTTATGTCTGATCCCAGTGCTGCGCCGTACCCTGATACGGCAACTTTTCCCCAAAGCCCCTCCACCCGGCGGCCCCGGCCCCCATACCCCGCGTGGCGGGCCGCGTACCATCGAGGGTGATTTTACCCGCGAAAAAGACTAGCGTTACCCGACCCCAGCCCCGAGCACTTGGGTTGCGGCAAGTCCCTCCCCAAAAAATATTGTGGTCCTTAAGCCTTGACTCTGGCGGATTCGCCCCTATTATTATTAGCACTCATTGAGCGCGAGTGCTAACAAATGCATGCGGGCGCTCTGGGCTCGTTGTTAACCAATTGTTTTTAATTAATAAGGGAGATTCGCGAATGAAGATTCGTCCATTGCATGATCGTGTCATTATCCGCCGCCTCGAGGATGAGCGCAAAACGGCGGGCGGGATCGTGATTCCGGATAGTGCCGCCGAGAAGCCGGTTCGTGGCGAGATCGTCGCCGTGGGTAACGGCAAGATTCTCGACAACGGTGACGTGCGTCACTTGGACGTCAAGGTCGGCAATAAGGTGTTGTTCGGCAAGTATTCCGGGACCGAGGTCAAGGTCGAAGGCGAAGATCTGGTAGTGATGCGTGAAGACGACATCATGGCCGTATTGGAAGACTAAACAACAAGTTTGCACATTTTTTGGAGGAATTGAATATGGCAGCAAAAGAAGTACGCTTTAGCGACGACGCCCGCGCCCGCATGGCCAAAGGCGTGAATATCCTGGCCAACGCCGTCAAGGTTACTCTGGGTCCCAAGGGCCGTAACGTGGTGCTGGAGAAGAGCTTCGGTGCCCCCACCATCACCAAGGACGGCGTGTCCGTGGCCAAAGAGGTGGAACTCCAGGACAAGTTCGAGAATATGGGCGCCCAGATGGTCAAAGAGGTCGCCTCCCAGACCTCCGACGTGGCCGGCGACGGTACCACCACCGCCACGGTCCTGGCCCAGGCCATCCTGCGCGAAGGCATGAAGTCAGTGGCCTCCGGCATGAACCCCATGGACCTCAAGCGCGGTATCGATAAGGCCGTCATCGCGGCCACGGAAGAGCTGAAGAAGTTGTCCAAGCCCTGTACCGACAACAAGGCCATCGCCCAGGTAGGTACTATTTCCGCCAATTCCGACGAGGCCATCGGCAAGATCATCGCCGATGCCATGAATAAGGTCGGCAAGGAAGGCGTCATCACCGTGGAAGAAGGCTCCGGCTTGGACAACGAACTGGACGTGGTCGAGGGTATGCAGTTCGATCGCGGCTATCTCTCCCCTTATTTCATCAACAACCAGCAGAGCATGAACGCCGAGCTGGAAGACCCCTACATCCTGCTCTATGACAAGAAGATCTCCAATATCCGCGAATTGTTGCCGGTACTGGAAGGCGTGGCCAAATCCGGCCACCCCTTGATGATTCTCGCCGAGGACGTAGAGGGCGAGGCCCTGGCCACCCTGGTGGTGAACACCATCCGCGGCATCGTCAAGGTCTGTGCCGTGAAGGCCCCGGGTTTCGGCGATCGTCGCAAGGCCATGTTGCAGGATATCGCCATCCTGACCGGCGGCCAGGTGATCTCCGAAGAGGTGGGCCTGAGCCTGGAGAAGGCCACCCTCAATGATCTGGGGCATGCCAAGAAGGTGACGATAACCAAGGAAAATACCACCATCGTCGACGGAGCCGGCAAGAAGGCCGATATCGAGGCCCGCATCAAGCAGATCAAGGCTCAGATCGAGGAGGCCACCTCCGACTATGACAAAGAGAAGTTGCAAGAGCGCGTCGCCAAGCTGGCCGGCGGCGTGGCGGTCATCAAGGTTGGCGCCGCCACCGAGATGGAAATGAAAGAGAAGAAGGCCCGTGTGGAAGATGCCCTGCACGCTACCCGCGCTGCGGTGGAAGAAGGTATCGTCCCCGGCGGCGGTGTGGCCTTGATTCGCGCCCTCGTGGGGATCAAGGGTCTTAAAGGTGACAATCATGACCAAGACGTGGGCATCAACATCGCCCGCCGTGCCATGGAAGAACCGCTGCGTCAGATCGTGTCCAACGCCGGTGAAGAACCGTCAGTGGTGCTGAACAAGGTCCAGGATGGCAAGGGTAACTTCGGTTACAACGCCGCCAGCGGCGAGTACGGGGACATGGTGCAGATGGGTATCCTGGATCCCACCAAGGTAACCCGTTACGCTCTGCAAAATGCCGCTTCCGTGGCGGGTCTGATGATCACCACCGAGTGCATGGTGGCCGATGCGCCCAAGGAAGACAAAGAGTCTGGCATGCCCGGCGGCATGGACGGCATGGGCGGTATGGGCGGCATGGGCGGCATGATGTAAGCGCTTACGTCGCTAGTTCATTGCCTCAAACGAAAAGGCCTTGACGTGAAAACGTCAGGGCCTTTTTTTGTGGCGACATCTTGGGCGGAGAGATTAGCGTCCCAGGTTCGATTTCACATCATCCTCATCGACCAGGCTCAGATTCAGGCCCGAGGTCAGCGCCGATGCGACGGAATTCTGGGAAGGTGCGGCCGCCGCTACCTTCACAGCCCTGGGCGGCTGGGCGTCGACACGGACGGGTGCTTCGGTCTTTTCCTCCAGGCTGATACGCAGGCGCAGATTATTTTGCGAATCGGCGTTGCGCAAGGCCTCTTCCAGAGTGATCTGACCGGATTTGTAAAGTTTGTATAAGGCCCCGTCAAAGGTCTGCATGCCGATGTTTTCCGATTTCTCCATGATTTCTTTAATTTTGTGTACATCACCTTTCAGGATCAGGTCACAGATCATGGGGGTTCCCAGCAGCACTTCCACGGCCACGGTGCGTTTGCCGTCTACGGTCGGTACCAAGCGCTGCGAAACGATGCCGCGGATGTTGAGTGACAGATCCATGAGCAGCTGGTTGCGCTTCTCTTCCGGGAAAAAGTTGATGATGCGATCCAGGGCCTGGTTGGCGTTGTTGGCGTGCAGTGTCGACAGACACAGATGTCCGGTCTCCGCAAAGGCGATGGCGTGTTCCATGGTTTCCCGGGCGCGAATTTCGCCGATCAAGATCACATCGGGGGCCTGGCGCAGGGTGTTTTTCAGGGCCTCGGTGTAACTAACGGTGTCGATGCCCACTTCGCGTTGGTTGATAATGGATTTTTTATGGCGGTGAACGAATTCGATCGGGTCTTCGATGGTGATAATGTGGCCGGCGCTGTTGCCATTGCGGAAGTCGATCAGCGAGGCCAGGGACGTGGATTTACCCGATCCGGTGCCGCCGACGAACAACACCAGTCCGCGTTTCTGCATCACCAGTTTGGTGAGAATGGGGGGCAGGCCCAGGCCTTCCCAGTCCGGGATCTCGGTCTTGATGGCGCGGATCACCATCCCGACATGATTGCGTTGCATGAAGATATTGACGCGGAAGCGGCCGATGCCGGGTTCCGACACCGCCAGATTCATCTCCGGATTACTCTGAAAGGCTCTGCGTTTTTCTTCGTCCATCAAGGACAGCGCAATGTCGCGTAAGCGATCGGCGTTCATCGGCGTGTTTTCCACCGGCATCATGACGCCTTGGATACGTCCCATGGGCGGGGCACCCATGGTGAGATAAAGGTCAGAGGCGTCTTTTAGCACCATGAATTTCAAGTAATCGCGGAATTCCATTGCAGCTCCCGGAGTGCAGGAAAGTTAACCTAGAGAAATATCGGCTTGAGCGGGGGTGGCTTGAGTGGTGATAAGATGACGGCAGGTGCCGAGGGTCGCGATTTTGCCGCCAAGTTAGGTTTTGCCTTGTATCTATTATGAATTTCCCGCTTCAACTCCAGGCGCTGCCGACTTCTCAGCGTGAGCAGGTTACGCTGTACTGGGAGCAATTCCGGGCCGCCGTCCAGGCGCAGGGCCTCGCTTTCGATATCGATGAGCGGCTGAGTGCGACACTGCCCGCCGTATGGGCGGCGAGCGCCTTTGTTGCCCAGGCGTGTATTCACTCCCCGTCCCTGCTGTCCGATGTGAACGCCGCCGACGATCTCAGCACCGCATATGCTGAGGGCGATTATCGCAAGAAGCTGGAGGTCGCGTTACACGAGGTGGAAGACGAGGCTGCCCTGCTGAAGGCCATGCGCCTGTTTCGTCGCCAGGCGATGGTGCGCATCGCCTGGCGGGATCTGGCGGCATGGGCCGACTTGGCCGAGACCCTGGCCGATCTTTCGGCCCTGGCCAGCGCCTGCGTGGACTGCGCCTTACGGCGCCTGGATGGATGGCAGTCACGGGATCTGGGCGAGCCGCACGGCCTCAGCGGCGGGGGACGCCAATCCCTAATCGTGATCGGCATGGGTAAATTAGGGGCCGGTGAGCTGAATTTTTCCTCGGACATCGATCTGATTTTCGCCTATCCGGAAGCGGGGGAGACCCACGGCGGCAAAAGTCCGGTCGATAACCAGGAATATTTTACGTGTTTGGCGCAGCGTTTGATTCATGTGCTGCATACCCCGACCGCCGAAGGTTTCGTGTTCCGCGTCGACATGCGTCTGCGGCCCTTCGGCGACAGCGGGCCGCTGGTGATGGATTTCGATGCCATGGAGGAGTATTACCAAAGCCACGGTCGGGAGTGGGAGCGCTATGCCTGGATCAAGGCGGCGGTCGTCGCCGGTGATGGGGATGCGGGGAGGCATTTAATGGCATTGCTGCGTCCCTTTGTCTATCGCCGTTACCTGGATTTCGGTGCCTATGAATCCCTGCGCGCAATGAAGCTCTTGATCGAGGCGGAGGTACGCCGCAAGGGCATGGCAGACAATATCAAGTTGGGTGCCGGCGGCATTCGCGAGATCGAATTTATCGGTCAGGCCTTCCAGCTCATCCGCGGCGGACGGGAAACAGAACTGCAGATCCGCCCCATCCTGATGGTGTTGGAGCGCTTGGTGGCGGGTGACTATTTGCCCGCCTATGTGGGGGCGGAGCTCGCCGAGGCTTATCGCTTCCTGCGGCGCGCCGAGAATCGTCTTCAGGAATATGCCGATCAACAGACCCATCGTCTGCCCGTCGATCCCCAGGCCCGCCTGCGCCTGGCCTTGACCATGGGTTATGCGGATTGGGAGGGGCTGGCGCGGGATCTTGATCGCCATCGCCGGCGGGTGCAGGGTCATTTCCAGCAAGTGTTCGCGGCCCCGCAGACGGAGGCGGCGACGAGCACGGGTCCCGATCTCACCCAGCTGTGGGCGGGCATTCTCAATGAGGTCCAGGGTCAAGAGGTATTGGCGGCTGCCGGCTATACGCAGTTTGAGGCAACGTTGACGCAGATCAGACACTTTCACGAATCTCCCAGTTGCCGGCAACTCACTGCGCGGGGACGGGAGCGCTTGGATGATCTCATGCCCTTGTTGCTGGGGGCGGTTGCCCATGCCCGTGATCCCGATACCACCCTGAGCCGGGTCTTGGGTCTGGTAGAGAAGATCGCACGGCGTACCACCTATCTCGCCTTGTTGGCGGAAAGTCCCATGGCCTTGTCCCAGTTGGTGCGCCTGTGTGCGGCCAGTCCGTGGATTGCGGGTTTGTTGACGCTGCATCCCTTGTTGCTGGATGAATTGCTGGACCCGCGCAGCCTCTATGCGCCGCTCAAACGCCAAGCCCTGGAAGAGGAACTGGCTACGGATCTGGCGCGCCTAGGCGCGGATGATCTCGAGCAGCAGATGGAGGTGCTGCGCCATTTCCAGCAGGCCAATACCTTACGGGTGGCGGCCGCGGATGTGGCCGGCGCCTATCCCTTGATGGTGGTCAGCGACCACTTGACCGAGATTGCGGAAGTGGTGCTGCAGGCCGTGCTGCGTCTCGCCCGTCAGCACTTGATCGACCGCCATGGCCTTCCCTGTTGCCGCATCGCCGGCGAGGAGGTGGAACCGGGTTTCGCCATCCTGGCCTATGGCAAGCTGGGAGGAATAGAGTTGGGCTACGGCTCCGATCTGGATCTGGTGTTCCTGCACGGCAGCGAAGGGGAGGAGCTGGGTACGCAAGGCGCGAAGGCCATCGATAATAATGTGTTTTTTGCGCGTCTCGGGCAGCGCATTATCCACATGATGACCGCCCATACCCCGGCGGGCGTTCTGTATGAAGTGGACATGCGCCTGCGTCCCAACGGTGCCGCCAGCATGTTGGTGAGCAGCATGGCGGCCTTCGCCGAGTATCAGCACCATGCCGCCTGGACCTGGGAGCATCAGGCCCTGGTCCGCGCCCGGGTGGTGGCCGGAGATATCCCGGTCGCGGAACGCTTCGCCGCCATTCGGCGTGACGTGCTGGGGCGGCAACGGGATGGGGCGCAACTGCGCCGAGAAGTGCGGGAAATGCGTGAACGAATGCGTGCCGAGCTGGGGCAGCGCGATGCCACCAAATTTGACTTGAAGCAGGATGTCGGCGGTATCGCCGATATTGAATTTATGGTTCAATATGGCGTATTGGCGTGGGCCTTTACGCACCCCGAGCTCCTTCGTTACACCGATAATATCCGCTTATTGGAGGGGCTGGCGCAAGCCGGCGCGATGACCGCGCAGGATGCCGATTTGTTGAGCGATATCTATCGTGTCTATCGGGCCAAAGTGCATCAACTTACCTTGTTGAAGGAACCCATTGTCGCCGATGCGCGCGCATTCGCCGAGCAACGGCAGGCGGTAATGCGTGTGTGGCGGACATTATTGGAATGTGACGAATAATTACGCGTAGTAGCAACAATAATATATGAGGAGAACAAAGCAATGACGATGGCTGACCGCGATGGCGTCATATGGATGGATGGGGTTTTGGTGCCGTGGCGCGACGCGAAGGTCCATGTGCTTACCCATACCCTCCATTATGGGATGGGAGTGTTCGAGGGTGTGCGCGCCTATAAGGCCGAACGCGGGACCGCCATCTTCCGCCTGCAGGAACACACCGATAGGCTGTTCCGGTCTGCGCATATCCTGGGCATGGCCATGCCTTACGAGAGGGCCACCATCAATGAGGCGATACGCGCCGTGGTGCGGGACAACGGGCTGGAGTCCGGTTATATCCGGCCCATGTGTTTCTACGGCGCGGAGGGTATGGGCTTGCGCGCCGACAAATTGCAGACCCATGTCATGGTGGCGGCCTGGGAGTGGGGCGCCTATATGGGTGAGGAAAACCTCAAGCGCGGTATCCGCGTGCGCACCTCCTCCTTTACCCGTCATCACGTCAACATCATGATGTGCAAGGCCAAGGCCAACGCCAATTACCTCAATTCCATGCTGGCCCTAAATGAGGCGCTGGCCAGCGGCTGCGACGAGGCTATGTTGCTGGACGCGGAAGGTTATGTGGCGGAAGGCAGCGGCGAGAATATTTTCATCGTGCGCAACGGTAAGATATACACGCCCGAACTGACCTCGGCGCTGGACGGTATTACCCGCGACACCATCTTCACCCTGGCCGCCGAGCTCGGCGTGCCGGTGGTGGAAAAGCGCATTACCCGCGACGAGGTCTACATCGCCGACGAGGCGTTTTTCACCGGTACCGCGGCGGAAGTGACGCCGATCCGCGAAGTGGACGGGCGCAAGGTTGGCGCCGGCAGTCGCGGCCCGATCACCGAGCGTCTGCAGACCATGTACTTCGATCAAGTGCATGGCCGGCGCAGCGAGTATCCGGAATGGTTGACCTATGTGAAGTGAGTGCGCCGCGGATGAGTAATCGGGAGCGGGACGGCAATTCGCGACCAAAAGAAGTGACGGCTATGGGGAAGGGAAGGGGATATGACACAGATGGCAACGAGTGATCACGGTAAGAAGGGGACGATTCCGCCCAATGCGCAAAATCGTTATGAAGTAACGCGTGCCGATCTGCCCTTGCATTGTCCGATGGACGGCATGAGTTTGTGGAATTCGCATCCGCGGGTGTTTTTGCCTATTGAGGGAACCGGTCGGGCCAAGTGCCCGTATTGCGGCGCCGACTATGTGCTGAGCGATCACGGTGGTATGTGAGCAAAACCCAGGGTAGCGGGCGCGGCACCTCCCGCGAGGTCGTGGTGTGGTGGTTTCGCGGTCAACTCTCGCAATACGAAGATCAGACTCGCGGTCTGCTCAAGGCGTTGGAGACGCAATGTCCACTGCGTGTCTATGCGGCGCCGGTAGTGGGGGCGGGGAAGGCCTGGCGTTCCATGTTGCGTCGCCATTATCCCGCCGCCGATCTTCCCGATCCGGATATTTTGATCGGCGCCGGGCGCGATGCCCAGCGGGCGATGCTGGCCGCCCGTTGGGCGCGCGGCGGACGCATCGTGACTATGAGCAATCCCGCCTGGCCGCGCTGGTGCTTCGATCTGTGCATCGCGCCCGCCCATGACGGTGCGCGCAGTTCGTCACGGATGATCGCCACCCGCGGCATGCTGCCGCCGCCCACCACACCGCGACCCAAGGTGGTGGGGACGGGTTTGATGGTGATCGGCGGGCCTGCGCTGCAGTACCGCTGGTCCGATGATGAACTCATCACCCAGATCGCCGAGATTATCTCCCGGCACCCCGATTGCCGCTGGTATTTGACCACCAGCGTGCAAACCCCGATGGAGACGGAACGGCGCCTGCAGGAATTGTCCGGCCAGAATGTGTTCTGCATTCCCCACCACGAGGTCGATCCGAAATGGCTGTTCGGCCGCATCCAGGATGCGGAACAGGTGTGGTTGACCGAAGATAATTTGAGCGTGATCTATCAAGCCTTGACCGCCGGGGCCGCCATCGGAGTCCTGAGTATTCCGCGTCGCAAAGCTAATCGCGAAGTGGCGGCATTGGAAGGGCTGGTGGTGTTTTTCCCGGCCTGGCAAGCGGGCGCTCCCTTGCATGCACCGCAACCTCCGTTCAATGAATCCGCGCGCTGCGCGACCGAGATTTTCCGGCGCTGGATAGGATCTGTTGAACTTGTCTAGGCTGCCGCAACGCGCGCTGACCGTGGTGCAGGTGCTGCCTGCCCTGGAGATGGGCGGCGTGGAGCGCGGTACATTGGAAGTAGCGCGCCGCCTGGTCCGGGAAGGCCATCGCTCCATCGTGATCTCCGCCGGCGGGCGCATGGTGGAACAGCTGCAAGCCGAAGGCAGCGAGCATCTGAACTGGGGCGTGGGCGCCAAGCGCTTGGCAACCTTGCGCTGGATACCCAGGGTCAGGCGCTTGCTGCGCGAGACGCGCCCGGATATCCTGCATTTGCGCTCGCGGCTGCCGGCGTGGATCGCGTACGGGGCCTGGAAAAGTTTGCCGGCTGCGGAGCGGCCGGCGCTGGTGACCAGTCTGCATGGTTTCTATCGGCCGGGTTGGTACAGTTCGATCATGGTGCGCGGCGAACATATCATCGCTATCTCGACAGCGGTTCGCGACCATATGTTGGAGCATTATCCGTGGCTGGATGCATCGCGGATTCGCGTCATCCATCGCGGCGTCGATCCGGCGACCTATCCCTATGGCTATACACCACCTGAGTCGTGGCTGGCGTCATGGCGAACTCAGCATCCCGAATTGCAGGGTCAGTATATATTGACCTTCCCCGCGCGCCTCAGCCGCCGCAAGGGTCACGAAGATTTTATTGCCGTGATCGCGGGGCTAAGGGAGATGGGTATCTTCGTACATGGTTTGATAGTGGGTGGTACACACCCGCGCAAACGCCACTACGAGGCCGAGTTGCGTACCCTGATTCGGGAAAAAGATCTAGGTGAGTCAATTACCCTGCTGGGACATCGCAGCGATCTGCGTGAGATAATGGCGGTTTCCGCCGTGGTCTTATCGCTGTCGCGCGAACCGGAAGCCTTCGGCCGCGTCAGTCTGGAGGCCTTGAGCATCGGCAGGCCGGTGATCGGCTATGATCATGGCGGTGTCGGTGAGCAGCTCGCGGCGGTTTTTCCCGAAGGGCTGGTACGACTGGATGATCTACAGTACATCATAGAACGGATAAAATCCTGGCAGCGGACGCCGCCTCTTGTACCTGCACAACAACCATTTACCTTGGAGCGTATGTTGACAGCGACCCTGGAGGTATATGAAGAGGCCGCGGCCATGCACGCCGCTAGCCGAGCGGAAAGTGCATGATGGCTGAAAAGAGTGTGGCAGGCGCGGCGCAAGCGCCCTTGGCGATCTTGTTACCCCGTGGCGAGGCCTTTCAGAGCGCGGGAGCGGGCGCCGTCACTATCTGCGTGCGCGATGCTTTGGCGGTCAGCGCCTTGGCTCCGCGGATCAAGGTGCTGGGAGAGGCGGTGGCCGAGCCGTTTGCCCCGGCGCATTTCATCCCCCTGGCGCTGGCGTCGTGGTTATATGGGCGGCGTACCAACCGCTATGTGCAGGGGGCGATTCAGGCATTGCGCGAGCTGGAGCCGGCCTATATTGAAATACATAACCGTCCCGTCCATGTCGCTGCCGTGCGCAAGGCCTTTCCCGATGTACCTATCCTGTTGTACCTGCATAACGATCCCCGCACCATGCGCGGCATTCGCGACAAGTCGCAGCGCGAGCAATGTCTGGAGCAGGTGTCTGGGGTGGTGTGCGTGAGCGAGTTTATCCGCAGCTGCATGCTGGACGGCTTGGAGCAGCATCCTTGTGCCGCCAGGGTGCGGGTGGTGATGAACGGTGTCGATACCGCCGCGATACAGCCAAGCCCCGACGCGCCGCGGCGCAAACAGATGCTGTTTGCCGGACGATTGATTCCCGAAAAGGGCGGATTGTTGTTTGCGCAGGCGGCGCAAGCGTTAAAAGACCGATTGAAAGACTGGCGTTTCATTCTGGTTGGGGCTGCGCGGAGTTTCGGCAAAGGTACCCAGATGGGCGGCTACGATCAACAGGTTATTGATACTATGCAGTCGCTGGGAGCGCAAGGTGAGCTAACCGGATATATGCCGCGTACCGAGCTTATGGCGTGGTTGCAGCAGGCGGCGATCGCCGTCATTCCCTCGCTCTGGGACGATCCCTGTCCTCTCAGTGTCATCGAGGCCATGGCCAGCGGCTGCGCGGTGGTGGCAAGCCCGCGCGGCGGTATACCCCATCTCCTCGATGATGCCGGTTTGCTGATAGACAGCAGCGACCCTGCGGTCTGGGCTGAGCGCATGTTGCAGTTGGCGCAGGATGCCGAGACACAGAGGCGCTATCAAGAGAAGGCGCGTTCCCGCGCCGTGCAACACCTCGATATCCATCATACCGGCGCGCGGCTCGATGCCATTCGCATGGAATTGATGAG
The DNA here is from genome assembly GCA_963810615.1 of uncultured Gammaproteobacteria bacterium. Lineage (GTDB taxonomy): Bacteria > Pseudomonadota > Gammaproteobacteria > DRLM01 > DRLM01 > JARRQJ01. Next base: position 526,026 of record CAWEOA010000008.1, read on the forward strand.
CGGTACAAAAGAAGGAGAACTATGAGCGTTCGAGCGGAAGGCGGATTGCTGCTGGCGGCGCGTATCCTGGTATTGATTCTGCCTGTGTGCCTGATGGGCGGCAGGGTCGCGGTTGACGCTACCATGTCGCTGACGGCGATCTTGTTTTTGGTGAGCAGTTTCAAGGAGCGGGATTGGCAATGGGTGCATAACGCCTGGTTCAAGATCGCCGTCGGTCTCTGGTTATGGACGGTGTTCATCAGTTTTTTCGCCTTCGATCGTTCGCTGTCATTCAGTCAGACGGTGCCCTGGCTGCGATTCTTGATCTTTGCCGCGGCACTGGAGGCGTGGGTATTGAACGATGTATGGATGCGCCGTCTGTTGTGGGTGACGACGGGCGTGTTGGTGTTTACCTCGTTCGATGCCCTGCTGCAGTATGTTCATGGCAGCGATATTTTCGGGCATCCGCGTTGGAGCTCTGAGCGCCTTACGGCGATGTTCGACCGGCCCAAGGTCGGTATATTTATCACCAAGCTCATGTTCCCCGCGGTATTCGGTGCCTTTGCCTGGCACAGCTGGCGTCGTGGGCGCTTGATGCCGAGTATCGCCTTTGCCGCTTTGGTGCTGTTGCTGATGACGGCGATCTTCGTGAGTGGGGAACGCATGGCGCTGTTACTGGCCTTGCTCGGCTTGGTCGTAGGAGCGGTACTGCAAAAGGGGCCGTTGCGGATGCTGGTGGGGGGTACCTTGTCGCTGGGCGTTGTGGGCATGGTGGTATTGTCCCTGTTGAATCCGCTGATGATGAAGCGGCATGTGGATGAGACCTACGATACAGTGGTTCATTTGGCCGACTCACCCTATGGCATGATATGGAATAGCGGTTTGCACCTTGCCATGCAGCACCCCTTGCTCGGTGACGGCATGAAGAATTTCCGGGTGGCCTGCGCCGGCCTGGATTTGCCGCAGAGCCCGGAAGATCGTTGCGGAACGCATCCGCATAACCTGTATCTGGAATGGGCGCTGGGATCGGGTATCCCAGGATTGCTGGGGTTCCTGTTGCTGATAGGCGCCTGGTTCCACAGAATGTGGCAGGCGGCGTCGAGCCATGGCTTCGGCGTGTGGTTAATGGGTCCGTTGATATCGATGTTCATTCAGCTGTGGCCGCTGGGTCCTACGGGGAGTTTCTTTTCCAATTGGGCCGGCGGGATGTTTTGGTTGGCGGTGGGATGGGCGCTTGCCGCGGTTCGCCAATTGGAGCAAGCGCCCGCGCCACCGCGGCATGCCGAGTCCGTCTGAGTTTCCGTCGAACGCGCCGCTCCGGGAATAGCATGAAGATATGCCAAGTAATAGCAAGCCGCGGTTGGGGTGGTTTGGAACGCCACTTCACCGATCTGTGCAACCAATTGGCGGATCATCATGACGTGATCGCCATCGCCCATCCTGACTTTAAGTCCAAATTGAGTTCGCAGGTTCGTCTGGAACCCTTGGATCTCAGCGCTTGGCGCTATCAGCCCGCGGCGCTGTTCAAACTTTACCGGGCTTTGCGCAACCACCGGCCGCAAGTGGTGCATGCCCAGGCCAATAAGGCCGCCGCGATGGTCGGCGCATTGCGCCTCATGCTGCGTAGCAAAACTGTCGCCACCATCCACAATTTCAAGCGTAGCACCCGCATGTATCGTTCTTTCGATCGGGTCATCGCCGTAAGCCATCATACTGCGAAACAGCTTGGGCACCCGCGGGTCGATGTGATTTACAACGGTATCGAGCCGCCCGTGCCTACGGTGCGAACCGGGCTTGCTTATTTGCGGGAAGCCTTGGGCAGGGAGCTTACACAACCGGCGGTGCTGGCGGTCGGGCGCTTGGTGGCCGCCAAGGGTTTTGAGCTGTTGTTGCGTGCCTGGGTGGATGTGCCGGGGTTTCTGGTCATCGTCGGCGATGGCCCCGAACGCGCCCGGCTCGAAGCGCTGGTCCGGGAACTGGGGCTGAGCGATCGTGTGCTGTTGGCGGGTTACAGGGATGATATCGTGGCCTTGCTGGCCAACGCGGATATGATGGTGATTTCATCTTTCAAGGAAGGTTTTTCCTATGTGCTGGCGGAAGGTCTGCATGTCCGCCAGATCGCCGTCGCAACCCGTGTCCCGGTGGCCATGGAGATCCTACCGGAGGATTTCCTGGTGGATTACGGCGACCCGCAGGCGCTTGCGGAGACCATCAAGCGCGCATTGCACGATCCGGACGCGACGCGGCGCGCCTTCGAACCGGTATGGGAGTTTGCCGCGCGGGAGCTGACTTTAAAACGGATGGTGGAGAAGACCGAACGAGTCTATCAAAAAGTGTTGTCCGTCCAGTGACGCAAACGTCATAGCGGGATGACGGGCGGCCGCATAGCAGATGAGGAAATAGCCATGGAGAAAATCTCCGTATGCATCACGACCTTCAACAGCGGGCGCACCCTCGGCGCCTGTCTGGAGTCGGTCAAATGGGCGGATGAAATCGTGGTGCTGGATTCGTTCAGTAGCGACGACACTCTGGAGATTGCGCGCGCCTACCAGTGTCGCGTCTCCCAGCACAGCTTCATGGGGTACAGCAAACAGAAACAAATGGTGCTCGATGCCGCCAGTCATCGCTGGACCTTGCTATTGGATTCAGATGAGGCGGTTTCCCTGGCCTTGCAGGAGCGGATTCGCGAATTGCTGCGCACAGGACCGACTGCCGACGGCTATGAGTTTCCTCGCCTGGAGCAGGTATTTTGGCGGATGAATAATCCCCGGACGCGCCTGAATTATTTTATGCGCTTCTTTGACAGGAGCAAGTGCCGCATGAGTACCCACACCGTACACGAATCACCCCAGGTGGGCGGTGTCGTTGTGCGGCTTGAGGAACCTTTCTATCACTATAGCGAGACTGACCTGCGCATCAAGGTCGACAAGGTCAACGCCTATTCCAGCGGCGCGGTGGCCGACAAGGTCGCCAAGGGAAAAGCGCCCAGTCCCTGGATACTGGTGTTTTACCCGCCCTTCTATTTTGTGCGGCTGTACATCTTCAAGCGTAATTTCCTAAACGGTTGGGCGGGATTCATCGGGTCCGTGGTGGGGGCGTTCTACGCCTTTCTCAAATACGCCAAGCTCTACGAATATCATCAGCGCCGTCGTTATGGCGACAGCCTTCTGCCGCAGGGGGCGCCGTCTTCGCAGCCGGAGAAAGTATCGAGCTGACCATCTTCATCCCAAGAGGATGAAGTCTCAGGCGAAGGGGTTGAGCTGTTTGAGGCGCGCCGACATGCGGTGGCGGGACAGTTCATGTTCCACGACCTCGGCGTCGGTGACCCAGTTCAATTGGATGGCGCGGCGTTCGCCCACGAACGGCTTGTGGCCGTGATAGGAATTCTCCGAGCGGTGGAAGGCCAGCAGCGTGCCCCATTCGGGCGGCACTTCGGCGATCATGTCTTCCAGATTGTCCGCGCTGCGCAGCAGGCGCAGCCGCCCGGTTTCATTCTCCCAGCCCTGATTCATATAGATCAGCACCGTGATGATCTTGGTCTCGGTGTCGGTATGGATGCGGCCGTCTTTCTGCTGGCAACGGCCGCGCACGGTGACCATGGTCGGCCGGTTGGTGAGGTCGAGGGCGAACTTCTCTTCTATGGCGGCCTTGAATTCCGGGTCCTGGATTTCTTTGAGCAGCGCCGCGAATTGCCCACCGATGCTGACCTCGCTCACCGGATAGCTGCCCGGTTTGGCGATCTCAGGAAAGTCGGCGTTGAGCGCCTCGCGCGCTTCCTGGCGCAAAAAACCCGGCACGATGATGAATTCAAACGGGTCGCGGGTCAGCGGGGTGGCCCTGAATTTTTCCAGATTGAGAAACGACATCTCATGCCCTCCGAAGCGAAGTATTACGCCGGCGGGCTGCCATGATGGGCGACGGCCGGCAGTGCGAAATTTCGAAGCGCTAACTATAGCAAATTGCCACAAAACGAACACGGGTTTAAGGGTGGAGTTCAGCGTTGCGCCAGGCGGCGGCGTACCTCGGCGGCGGCGAGCGCCGTGTCGTTGAGCGGCGGGTAATGCCAGTTTGCCAATTGTCCGCTGAATTCACGGGTGATGCCGTCGGCGCGCAGTCCGTGGTGAAAGCGCTTAAATTTCCGAGAGCCGCCCTCAAGTTCTACCACGTAGACCGGCTTGCCGGTGGAGCAGGCCTCGGACACCATGGACACCGAATCCGCGGTGACTACGATGTGATCGGCCAGACCCAGATAAGCGAAGTAGGGATTGTCACCTTTGCCGTCCCAGATCACCTTGGGCACATCCGCCAACTTGTCGCGCAGCACCGCCTCGGCATCGGCACCGCTACGGCGCGACAGGGTGATGGCGAGGCCGGCACCGGACGCACGGCTCATGGTCGCCAGTTTATCCGCCAGCTCATGGAGGATTTGCGGGGTCAGGCGATAGATCTTGTTGGAGCCGCCGATCAACACCGCCACCAAGGGGCGCGGTAAATGCGCCAGCGCCGGTGCAAAGCGCGCCGCTTCCGCAGCCAGGCGTTGCGTGGTGACGCGATGCAGGGCGCCGCGGGTGGGGAAGACATTGGCGCCGGTGCAATTATCGTGGCGTGGCGGAATCACCAGGTCGAAATGGCGGAACGCCACCCCCGGATTTTGAATCTGTACCGTGAAGGTGCGGCCGCGGCTGGCGCGGCGGATGGCGATGGACGCGGCCACCGTTGCCCGTCCCGTTGCGATCAGGATATCGGGCCAGGGCGCGACCAGAGGGTCGCTGTCGGCGGTGAAGGCATGGAGAGGCGTGAGCCACAGGCCGGGGGGCAAATATTTCCAGGGCGGCCGCGGATATACATGTTTGCGGATCGCATCCAGGCCCAATGCCTCGGCCAGGCCCAGGCATTGGTTTTCCATGCCGGGCTTGGCGTCAGTCATTACCCAGCAGCGGTTAACGGTCATTAATCAGTATCTCTCGCCGCTGCGGGATAGTTTGTGGCAGGGCCGGCGGCCGAGCTTGTTCAGGCACAGTTGAAGAACTTGGTCATTAAACACGGTATGGTCGCTATGCTTTCGCGCGCCGAGGCGATGTTCACGGATGCGGACAAAAACTTCCGGTATCATAGCAAGAGTGTTCGACCCGCGTCCTTGAAATAGCGCGGACGGACACGCATATCGATTACGATATTGCGATCAACTCTCTATTGAGAGGCGTCCGCGCGTTCTTAATGATCGGTCGCAAACTCCTGGCCGGAATGGCATAATTTACCGAAGTCCGCGAGATATGTGCGATCGGATAACTCCCCAAGGATACCGCTATGGGCCTCAATATAGCCACTTTCAGCAACGTTACCGGGGGTAATGCGCTGTTCAAGGCGCTTACCCATCCCAAGGCCGCCGACGAGGCGCGAACCTTGATCGCCGCGCTGCGCGCCGCCGGTCCCGTCGCGATCTACGATCCGCTCGGTCATGCCGAGGCCTTCGCCAATTTCCACAGCCTCAAGGACGTGAAGGTCACAGAACTATTCGTGCAGCGTGTCGAAGACGTGGGCCGTAACTTGTTCGGCCAGGATGCCCAGGCAGTGTCCGCGTTGACCCAGTGCCGGGCGAAGGCGCTGTTCGTGGTGGCCTTCGACGCCCAGCGTCACGTGCAGCAGATCCAGCATCTCATTCCGGAGGGCATCCAGGTGGTGACGCTGGACAGCATGCGTCTGCCGGACAAGATGCTTACCAACACTCGGCGCTATCTCGACCCGCTCAACTTCGCGACCAATTTTGCCCTGTTTCGCGACAAAGCCGGCCACCATACGCGCTTGATGACCAGCAATTACTGGCACGGTTACGGCGCCAAGGAAACGGGCATGTGGCTGTGCCTGTTCGATCATGAAGGTCGGGTGTTGGCGCAATGGTCTTTGGATATGCCGCCCAGCCTGGGGAGCATCGTCATCGACAGCGCCGAAGTGCGCAAGCGTTTCGGCCTGGCGGAATTCGAGGGCAGTCTGTTCATACACATCACCCGGGTCGCCGGCCATGACATCGTGAAATACGCGCTGGATACCTACGGCGACGATCCGACGGTGTTGTCCTGTACCCACGATGCCAACTCCTGGCCGTCGGAATTTTACGGCGGTCTGCCGGCGCCGCAAGACGACGAGAAGGTAGTGATGTGGATAGAGAACAGCCTGCCCATCCCCATTCCCGCCGGCAGCGTCGGCCTGCGCAAGATGGGTGAGGACAGTGGTACCCGTTATCTGCAAAAAGAGATACCGGCCTTCGGCACCTATGGCCTGGACGTGGCGGAGCTGCTGCCCGAACCGCGCTGGCCCGAGCAGCTCGAGGTGTGCGCGGGAAAATATTTCGTGCGCCCCCGCTACGAAATCTCCAAGCACCAGGGCCGCAGCCGTATCGCCCATGCCAATGTAGAGCGCAGCGACCTCAGCTACGATCCCAACTATCCCAAGGTGGCCGGCCTATTGGGCAAGGGTTATATCCTGCCCGCGCCGATCCTGCCCACCCAGCAGTTTCGTACCGAAGTGCTGCCCACGCCCATGGCCACCTGCCAGCAGGAGTTGGCGCTGGCGGCGGTGATTTACGATGCCAAGGGCACGGAGGTGGCGCGCCATGCCTTCGGGCGCATGCCGCGCAACGAGATGAGCCTGCTGGATGTGAATGCCTTGCTCGCTCAGGCCAAGCTATCCCTGCCCAGCGGTTACGGTCACGTGGAGCTGGCCTACGATCTTGCCGCGGGCGATAAGCTCGACGGCTGGCTGCATGGTTTGTTCCGTTATCAATCCATTGAAAACGGCCATATCGCCGAGACCAGCTTCGGCGCCCATATGTTCAACATCCCGGTGGTGTACAAGAACGAGCCCCAGTCCTACGCCGGTCCGCCGCCGGGCCTGAGCACACGCTTGTTCCTGCGCCTCGGCGACGCGCCCTGGGATTCCATGTGCCAGTTGATCTATCCCAGCTCGGGAACCTGGCATCCCCATTCCACCACCGACCTGATCCTGTGCAACAAGGAAGGGGTGGAGATCGCCAAGTGCTCGGTGGCTATTCCGTGCAGCGGTTCACTGTTGTGGCGGTACAGCGAGATGTTCGACGCCAAGACCCGCCAGACCGCGGGCAACGGCGCCTACGTGATGATCCGCGACCAGAGCTGCCGGCTGTTCGGTTATCACGGCTTGGTGAATCAAGAAGGCGCGTTCAGCTTCGATCACATGTTCGGTTTCTGATGAACGAAATAAACACTGGGTGCGCGTGCCAACAGCGTTTTGGTAGGCATCGAGGCAGCCCGCCAGCAGGGACCCGCCTCCTACTTTTCTCCAGATAGAATTCCCGCTTTTTAAATCAGGCGCGGTATGCAGCCTGACGCGTTCCGCGCTTCGGCATAATTCTCGGTGAGTGCCGACGAGCACTTTCATTAAAACCATTATTTTAATAATTTTTTTGCCGTTTGAATGCAGCTTGTCCCATGTTGGACATCACCAGGGTGGATTCATGTTTCGTTTAAAAAGTAATGGTATCAGCTAAGCTTGGCGGAGTATTGGCCGCCAAAGTCTATGAAATTGAGGAAAATAGACAGTAATTGTCCTATGCTGATAATTAACAACAGAATAAAAATGCATTTTTCATTTCCGTAAAGACTGGTTCATAAGCAGTTCCTGCGAAACCGGCAGCAGTGATGCGATAGATGATTGTCATTTTGAAAATAATAATGGCGGCTGCATGAACTAGCCGGCAATCTATAAATGACAACGCCGGGGCTAGAGACGGCGGAGGATATTCTCTTTATGAGTATTGAACGCGAACAGTTCTCGCTGTCCTCCTATGAATCGCTGCTCAACGAAGCCTATCTACAGCTGGCGCAGGCTTGGTCGTTGTGGGAAGAGCCTCTCGAAGTGGCGATTGCGCATATCACTAGTTCTGTATCCCGCGCAATGAACGTGCAAAGGGTCAGCGTCTGGCTGCTGAGCGACGATCGTAGCACCCTTGAACTGCTGGATCTGTTCGATAGTGAACTTGGTACCCATAGCCAAAAGATGTCCTTGCGCTGCGCGGATTATCCTGCATATTTTTCTGCGCTCGATACCAGCCGGGTCATAGCCGCTTGCGATGCTCTGAGTGACGACAGGACACGCCAATACTCAGAAACATATCTGAAGTCGCTGGGAATAGGAGCGATGCTGGATGCCACGCTGCGCAAGGCGGGAAATGTCGTCGGTGTCTTGTGTATAGAACATGTCGGCAGCCCTCGCCTGTGGAGTGAATGGCAGAAGCGATATGCCGTGTCGGTTGCCGAGCTGGTCATGCAGCGTCTGATCCATGAGGATACGCGGCGCAACGCCGCCTACTACAGGGATCTGAGTTCATTACAGCAGGCCATCTTCGACGGAGCTCACTACACCATCTTCTCAACGGCTGTCGACGGCACCATACTTTCGTTCAATAAAGCGGCGTCGAGGATGCTTGGTTATACCCAACACGAACTCGTCGGTAAGCTGACGCCGGAGATCATTCATGATCCCGATGAGATTAGAAATCGCGCGAAGGAGCTGTCTGAAGAGCTCGGTGTGACTATACAGCCCGGATTCGAGGTCTTCGTTGCCAAGCTCAGTCACGGCCTGGCCGAAGAGCGTGAATGGACATTCATTCATAAGGATGGAGCGCGTTTCCCGGTGTTGCTTTCAGTGACGGCCTTGCGGGGTGAAGACGGTAGTATCAGCGGATATATGGGAATAGCATCGGACATCACCGAGCGCAGACAGGCGCAACGCGCCCTTCAGGACGAAAGCGCCCGCTACCGGGCCTTGTTCGAACGTGCCGGCGACAGCATCTTTCTGATGAAGGCCGACCGCTTCGTGGATTGCAATAAAGCGACGCTGCACATGTTTGGCTGCAGCCGCGGGCAGATTATAAACGAAACGCCTTACCGTTATTCGCCCGAATATCAACCAGATGGACGCTTGTCGCAGGACAAGGCCCTGGAAAAGATAAATGCGGCGTTTCAGGGTAGCACCCAGTTTTTCGAATGGCAGCATCTTCGCTACGACGGTTCACCGTTTGATGCCGAAGTCACTCTGAATGTGGTGGAGCTTAGTGGTGAAACGCACCTGCTGGCCACGGTCCGCGACATCAGTGGTCGCAAACGGGTGGAGGCGGAGCTGGCCCATTCCAGGCACGAGTTGTTAGCCCGTAACGAAAGCCTGCGTTTAGTGAACGAATTGTCATCGCGTTTGCACCGGGGGTTTGATGTGGAAACCATCGTCGAGCAAACGCTGAGCGCCTTGCTCGGCATGAGCCGCACGCCACATGTCGCATTCTATCTGCTGGAGGATGAAAAACGGAGGCTGCGCCTAGCGGCCAGTCATGGTTTCAACGGGACCTTGATGCAGATCGGTGCGGTCCTACCTTTAACCGGCAGCCTCAGCGGCATCGCTCTCTCTCAAGGTCGGTTGTTGGTGAGCGCCGACTTTGGTGATGATCCTCGACTCGAGCCGGCGGTCAAAGCGGCGTTGGTCAAGCGAGGTTTCGTCTCGGGCGTTGCGATTCCGCTGATTTACGGTGAAGAGCTGCTTGGCAGCGTCAACCTTGTCTATCATGAAAAGCGCGAATTCAGTGGGCTTGAAATAGAGACATTGGAGGCGATCGGGAGGACGGTGTCCTTATCGCTGGCAAACGCACAGCACATGACCGAGCTGGAATATCTTGCGCATCATGATACGTTGACCAGACTCCCGAATCGCGCTGTTCTGCATACTGAATTCGAAAAGCGGCTTGCAATCGGCAAGGATAACGTTTTTGGAGGTGCGCTGCTGCTGCTCGATTTGGATCGCTTCAAGGAAATCAACGATACCCTGGGTCACTTTGTGGGCGACGCCCTGCTAAAGCAGATCGGGCCGAGGTTGGAGTCCGCGCTCGACGGGCGGGACATTCTTTTATGCCGCCTCGGGGGCGATGAATTTACCTTATTGATAAGCGACGTTAGAGATCGATCTGAATTGGCGAATCTTGCGCAGCGGCTGCTCGATGCGCTGAAGCAATCTTTCAGCATAGATAATATGCTCCTGGAGCTGGATGCCAGTATTGGGATCGCCGTCTATCCAGAAGACGGCGCTGACAGTCATGCGCTGCTTCGCTCGGCGGATGTCGCAATGTACGAAGCCAAGAGTAAAGGCTGTGGATTCGAATTCTACGATCATTCGCTGGATAAGCACTCTCCCGAACGCCTGGCATTAATGACGGAGCTAGGCAGTGCTATCCGCCAAAATCAGTTGTGCCTGCACTTTCAACCCAAAGTGGACTTGAGGAGCAACGAGATTACCGGCTTCGAAGCGCTGGTTCGCTGGCAGCATCCGCGCCAGGGTCTACTGTATCCCGACAACTTTGTACCCATGGCCGAAGTCAGCGAGCTTATATACTATATGTCCCGAGAGGTCATTCATCAAGCATTGCAAAACAACGCGATGTGGAGAAGCGAGGGCTATAATTTCACGGTTGCGGTCAATTTGTCGGTGCGGAATCTGGTCGATGAGCGTTGCGTGGGTGTGCTTAAAGAGGCGCTCGAAATTAACGGCGTAGACCCTGGCATGCTGGAATTGGAAATCACCGAAACCGCCCTGATGCAGGATGCTGAAGGCGCGGTTAAACTGCTCGCCCGTATCGCGGATCTGGGCGTTAAACTGTCGATTGACGATTTCGGCACTGGATATTCATCGCTGGCCTATTTACGGCGGTTTCCCATTCATGCGTTGAAGATCGATCGGGTTTTTGTCAGGGATATGCTCAAGAACGAGCAGGATGCAATCATTGTGCGCTCGACCATAGCGTTGGCTCACAACCTCAAGTTGATGGTTATTGCGGAGGGAGTCGAGGACAATGAGACCTTGTCGGCTTTGAGTCTAATGCACTGTGATATGGCGCAAGGTTATTTCATAAGCAAGCCTAAAGCCTGGAAGGACATGGCTCCGTGGCTGATTAGCAATGGCAGGTGGAAGTTTACTCGATAGTTGGAACGCGTCAGCCGGGTTTTAGCGAGCTGCCGATTGGATGATGCTGGACGTTTATCGCGTGTGAAAATATGATAGTCCACTCCGGATGTGCAGAGCATATGGGAAGACTATCACCAGTCCTCCTACAGTAATTGCGAAATGACGCCATCCATGAGATAAAGTCGTTCACTTCATTATTAGTAGGGTTTGCCGGTCGTCGTTTCTTTAGATGCTAGTTAGAAAATTAACGGCATCTTCCTTATTATCAAATACATTTAAATCAAACCCCCTGTTTGTACATACTGTCTCCAGAAATTTGAATTCTTTGAAGTAAACCTTAGGCGCTATCATCACGGAGTGATTCGTCTTCAAAACGCCGACGTGCTCCAATTGTTCCGGGCGGCTGTCAATGTCAGCGGTATTCAAAACACTGGTTACCTGCGTGAAGTCTAGCAATAACTTTCTGCAATTTAACCTACGCAACAAGGCCCAACGTTCCATGGCCATGGCGTTGAGTTCGTCGTGAGATAAAGGCCCACTTATTGTTATTTCAAGATAATTGGGCGCTTGGCGGTAATGAAATTCCCAGTTCATAATGCCCCGGCCTTTCTCCTGCTTCGGGTTACCTTGATGAATCTTTATGTCGCGGTGCATTTGCTCCTGAAAAGCAACTGACTTACTGGAGACCGGGACGGAAGCAGGTTGACTTTGGCGCCATATGAGCCGGTCATCCAGTATTAAAGATATAGGCTCTCTTTCTTTTTTACAATTTATTTCCTGTTCTGCGAGCGCGTTAGTTTTGCGTAGGGCCGTGCTGTAGATTTCATTTACAGCCCGCCGTTCTCCGCGTGCAGAGCGCTCCCCCGTTACGCCTCCACTTCCGCCGGCATCCTGCATTCAACTGGAAACGAGTGGTGGTATGGCAGTGGAAAGTTCGGGCCCTGTCCGGCCTGTAAGATCAGCGTGCTGTGCAGTTGGGCTGGAGCGCTGCGGAGGGTGCCGGAAACCGAGGGTGAGTCCGTCATGCGCACCAACTGCCTCGCCGACGAATACTTAAGCGGGCGAGCACTATAACTCTACAATAATTATCATTACCAAAACCCCGGCCGTGGGCCGGGGGGTAAAAGGCAGTTCTTTTTAGTTTTGGATTGGGATGGTCAGCCCCAAACGTGAACCATGTAAGAGATATCCAATACTACCAACACGACCACGGCGATTGCTGCCAGATAGCTGCCGGTACTTTCGGAAACTGTCGATTGCATAGCCATGCCTCCTCAGTTGTTAGGATGAGATAAATACACAATAAAAGAGCGGAAAATGCCGCTCGCTTATCTTGAGAAGTATAGTAAGGATTTCTCGATATGCCAGGTCGAGGGCAATCTATCTAAGATTCGGATACAGGTTCTGCGCCGTCTCGCGACTGACAAGACGTCCGACAGGTTATGGTGGGCCGTACCCGCTCGCGACCCGGGGCGACCCTATGTGATCCGCGTTCAGTTATCGGTGAGGGTCAACAGGATGTCGGCGTACCAGGCGCAGTTCAGGCCGAGGGCCTCGTCCAATTCCAGGTCGCGGGTACCCACATCGAGTCGCGCCGAATGCACGCCTAACAGTGTCCACGGTAGATCGCCTTGAATCGGTTTTTGCTCGGAGGAGCGCACAACGACAGGCGACCCACTTGTGCCCCGGTGGGTGCGCGCATCGGTGAGAAAGTAGCCCTGGCCCTGGAAACGCAGGCCGAAGGAAGATGCGATCACCGCCTGCCGGACCACGGGCATGTGGTGCAGCGTATCGTGAAAACCGAGCGGATAACTCACCACCAACGCTGAGGTACCCACCTCGACCTGGTCGAGCGCGCCGAGCAGGTGTTGAGGCGTGAAGGCCCGGTAGACCGTTGATTCCGGCAGCGCAGGACGTTCGATCTCGATCAGCGCTACGTCGACCTCGCCGGCCGAATCGAGGCCCTGACGCCACAGGCTTTGACCGTTGCGGTACAGCGGAATCGAGAATCCGGTGGATTGCGCCATGTTGTCCGAATTGGTGTGCAGTTCGATCTCGATACGATCGGGGAAATGCTTGCTCGGTTCATCGATCATCACGTGCCGGCTCGTCACCAGGAACAGGCGCTCGTCGCGAGCGAAGAAAAAGCTGCTGGCATTGGTCAGTGCCAGTTGCTGCACGAAGGTGGAAACACGCGCCGTGGTTAACAGTAGGGATTCGATCATCGTAGTGTCAGTGCCTCGCTTGGACGGACCACGAGCCAGCGCTTACTCATCGTCCCAATAGCCGTGATGTCGCTTCATCCGCTCAGTGACCTCATTATGGAGTTTCTTTTGTTGCTCCGGTGTGAGGCTATCATAAAAAGCGGCGAAGGCGCTCACGACTTGCGGCGCCTTGTCATTCACTTCCTGGGTGCGGTCCTTGATCAGGGCCAGGGCCCGCGTCTGATCCAGGGTGGGTTGCGACAGTATTTCATCGATTACCATTTTGGTATCGCTGCGCTTTTTCCGGTAGTCACTGCGCATGGTCAGCAATTCGTCCTTGAGTGCGTTGAGTTTACCCAGTTGTGCGTCATTCAACTTCAGTTCGTCGCTGATATTCCTGACGATCTTTTCCGCTCTTTCTTGCGGACTCTTGTGCATGAAGCTATAGGCGCAACCGCTCATTGTGCCGAGCATGCCTGCGGTGAGCAGCGTGACCGTGATGAATTTAATAAAGGGGTTCATATCTCGTCCTCCTTAACGGTGGGTAAAGGTACAAGCACCATGACTTGCTCATGGGACAATATCTTTCCCACTTCAGGCCATGCAAGCGGGGAAGATTTGTATTATTGTCGGACTGGATGGCCGCGGCCGAGGCGCACCAGACTTGCCAACAATACCGCGACCAGTCCGGTGAGGAAAATGCCGTCGAACTTTCCGGCGCCGCCGATGGAAGCGACCGGCGCGCCGAGACCCTGAATCTTATCCAGATTCAGGAGGTCGGCTCCGATCAAGGTGCCCATGCTGCCGGCCGCATAAGCGAGCGGCACGGCGTGTTCGCGGGAGATAAACAGCGCAGCCAGCGCCGCGATCAGCGGCGGTACGAACACCGGCTCGGCTATCCCGACGCCGGGGACCGGGTGTGCCATCACGTGCACGACGGCCGCCACGATGGCAATCGCGACCAGGCCCTCGGTGTAGAGGCGATTCTTCACGATGAGATAGATGGACAGCAGCGTCGGGACAATGGCGCCGCCGACATTGACCGCAATAACCGTTCCCGGCGCTTCGGTCACCATGGGTATGACGTACGGCATGCCGAAGAAATCCACGATGCCATGGGCGTAGATGCGCTCCGGCGGTAAATGCGTAATACCGATATTGATATAGCTGCCGAGAAAGGACAGCAACAGCAAGGACAGCAGCAGGCGCGGATTCACACCCACACTCTCGTAGACGAACTGCACGACCCGCAGCTCGATCAGCAAGGCGATGAAGGTGAAAAACAAGAACAGCGCGATGAAAAACGGCGGCGCGATCGGCAAGTAGTTCATTTTTTATTCGCCTCGGGCGAAAGTGAGATGACGGAAGGTCATCTTGGTAAGAGTCGTTCAAGCTATACGACTTTTTTCCGCCGTATTGGTTCTGTCGATATAATTAAAAGCGCCTTTGAGCAATTTGCCGTTTCGAGCGTCGGCGAGAAATCTTCCGATACATGCTTCTGTCATATAATCAGCGAGATGCCGGATTCTTGCCTTAGGATAAAATCGCTTCAGCCGAAATGTCATAAACGAATTATTCCGAGCCGACCTAAATTTTAGGCGGGCATCAAATTGCCACGGCCATTACGAAGTCGGAGACGGAAGGGGTGATAAATGGATGGTATGCTGATCCGAAAAATTCAGGATGCAGATTTTGCGGCGATACTGGCGATCATCAACGACGCCGCCCAGGCCTATCGCGGGGTCATTCCGCCCGACCGCTGGCGGGAACCCTATATGCCGGACGATGAACTCGCTCACGAGATCGCGGATGGCGTTCTGTTCTGGGGCGCGGAGCAAGACGGGCAGCTGTCGGGTGTGATGGGGATGCAGGATAAGGGGGAGGTCGTTCTGATACGCCACGCCTATGTAATGCAAACCGCCCAGGGACAGGGCATAGGGACAAGACTCCTGCATCACGTGTCAGAACTCACATCTAAGCCCATCCTGGTCGGGACCTGGGCTGCTGCTGCCTGGGCCATCGAGTTCTACCGGCGGCAGGGTTTCACCCTGGTCCCGCAGCAGCACAAAGACGGCCTGCTGCGCAGATATTGGTCAATCCCGGAGAGGCAAGTGGCAAGCTCGGTGGTGTTTGCCGACAGTCGCTGGCTGGAAGTCCAAAATGCAATAGCGGAGGAGTGAAGATCAATAAGGACTCTGACCTCTTAATAGTTAAAGTACTCTGAATCTCTTGCGCATGACGTTCGCGTTATGCGTATTCATGCTCTGACTCAAGAATAGCAATAAACGTTTGGGTTAACTGTTGGCGAACTTCGTCGGAAACCTTGATTTCTTTATAATCTGACTTTGCCGCATCGAGCATATGAGCCGCCTCTAACCGAATATCTGTTACGAATTCCAGATCTTCCGATGCCTTGATGCCTCTCCTGTTGTTTCCGGCGTGCTTCAAAGAATTGTAGGTCGCGCGATAAAGCCCAGCATGCTGTTTCTCATGACCTCGATCTGAAATAGCGTTACCAATGCTGGCCAATAAATCATGCGTTGGATGTCCGCCCTGCTCGGCCAATAGGGGAGCAATAATCCCAACTACGGCGCCGGCGAGTAGAAGCGAAGACGCGTAATCCATTTCAGACTTTGCAGAAATGAATAGATCGTGAGCGCGCTCAAACATTTCCGACGCAATGACGATTTTGTTGTACTTTTTCATTTCCTATTCAACGCATAACTCTTAATTATGCGGCACTTTCGCCGTATAACCCCGAAACCTACGCCGCATAACTGAGGCTGTCAATTTCAACTCTTTGTTCTCTATGAACGTAGAGTCGACAATGCGGCGCCGCTTTTCGTTCTAAATATTGCGTTGGCTCGTTGTCCTAGTAGACTGCCTTTTCGCCCGGCGGCCGGGTCTTGAAGCGCCGGTGCACCCACAGGTACTGCTCGGGGATTTGCCGCACATGTTCCTCGACGATACGCATGATGCGTGCCGCGTCCTGGGTTTCGTCGGTGCTGGGAAAATCTTCCAGCGGTGACTGCAGGGTGAGGCGATAACCCTGGTCATCGGGCAGGCGTTGCGCCAGTACCGGGATGAGAGGGGCGCCGCTGATCTGGGCGACGCGCGAGCCGGCGGTGATGCTGGAGGCGGGCATGCCGAAGAAGGGGACGAAGGCGCTGTGCTTGCCGGCGTAGTTTTGATCGGGGGCGTACAGCACCGCGTAGTTGCGCTTGAGGACTTGCAATACGGTGCGCAGGTCGGTATGGGGGATGAGTCCGGCGCAGTGGTGACGATGAGTGCGGATCAGCATGTATTCATATAGCGCGTTCTTGTTCTGGCGATAGCTGACATAAAAGGGGGTGAGCAGGGCGAACAGCCTGCTGAACAGTTCTATGGAGGTGAAGTGACCGATGAGGATCATGGCGCCGCGGCCTTGCGCCAAGGCGGTGTGCAGGTGTTCCATGCCTTCGACCTGCAGCAGCGGTCGCAGCCGCTGCGCCGGCGTCCACCAACTGATGGCCGTTTCCACCAGGGCCATGCCTACCGACTCCAGGTGTTTGGACAACAGTTGTTCGCGCTGCTCCGTGCTGAGTTCCGGCAGGCATAGGGAGAGGTTGACCCGGGCGACATGGGTGCGTCGTTTGCCCAGGCGTCCCATGAGTCTGCCCAGGGTGCGGCCCAGGGCCATCTGGAGGCGATAGGGCAGTTGCGCGAGACTCCACATGACGCCCAGTACCAGCCAGGTGGGCCAGTAGCGCGGCGTGAGGAATCGCCAGGAGAAGTGGGCTGTGCTTATCACGAGGCTCGTCGGAAAAGGGGGAATTCTACAGTTCAAGCGTGTTGCTGTCCAAAAACCAGGATGTAGGCGCCATGCTAAGATACGCGCAGGACGAGGGTCGGCGATGCCGGGGGCGATGACGTGAAGATACGAATCTCCGATTTCGAATTCGCCCGGCTGGCTGCGTAAAGCTTTGGATCTCGGAGTCGAAGCAGGGAAGGGGCGCGAATTCAAGTGTTCCCTGAATCACAAGGTAATGGACTGAAAAATCGACGAGCCTGATCTTGCGCTATATATACAGTTTATTGCTCTATCTGCTGGTCCCCTTCGTCATCTTGAGATTGGTGTGGCGCAGTCTCCGCGCGCCTGCTTATCGCCGGCGCTGGGCGGAGCGTTTCGGTTTCTTTCCGCGCCTGCCGGTGACAGAGGTTGTATGGGTGCATGCCGTGTCCGTCGGCGAGGTGCAGGCGGCCCTGCCCTTGATCGCCTGGCTGCGGGAACAACGGCAAGTGCCGGTGCTGGTCACGACCACCACTGTTACCGGTTCGGAGCGGGTTCGGCAGCAGTTGGCGGATCAGGTCTTTCACGTCTATGCGCCCTACGACTTGCCCGGCGCGGTGCGGCGTTTTCTCAGGCGGGTGCGGCCCAGCGCGGTCATCATCATGGAGACCGAGATCTGGCCTAATCTGTTTCACCGCTGCCGCGCCGCGGGAATTCCGCTGATCCTCGCCAATGCGCGGCTGTCGGCGCCTTCGGCGCAGGGCTACCGTCGGGTGCGCGGCTTGACCCGCGCCACCCTGCGCAATGTCACCGAGCTGGCCGCCCAGGCGCGTCCCGATGCGGATCGCTTTATCGCCCTGGGGATGGATGCCCAGCACGTGCATGTCACCGGCAACATCAAGTTCGACGTCCAGTTGCCCGCGGAGCTGCAAGCCCGCGCCGAGGAATTGCGCAGGAAGTGGGGCGAGAACCGACCGGTATGGGTCGCCGCCAGCACCCATGCCGGCGAGGAAGAGTTGATCTTGAGTGCCTTCGACATGGTGCAAAGGCGTTTGCCGCAGGCCTTGCTGGTGTTGGTGCCGCGTCATCCGGAACGCTTCGACAAGGTGGCGGAGTTGTGTCAGCGCCGCGGCTATGTCGTGGCGCGGCGCAGCGCGCGCACTGTGATCGGTGCCGAGGTCACGGTGTTCCTCGGCGACACCATGGGTGAATTGCCGCTGTTTTACGCCGGCGCCGACGTGGCCTTCGTCGGCGGCAGCCTGGTGCCTACCGGCGGGCATAATGTTCTGGAACCCGCGGCCCTGGGCGTGCCCATCGTGGTGGGTCCGCATACCTTCAATTTTCTGGAGATCACCCGCGCCTTGATCGGCCACGGCGGCGCTGAACGGGTGGAGACCGTTACCGAGCTGGCCACGGTGGTGGTGAGATTGTTGGAAAACGCCAAACTGCGCGATTCGACGGGTTCCTGCGGACGGGAATTGGTGGAGCGTAACCGCGGGGCGATGGCGAAACTGGAAGCGGTCTTGATCCCTTATTTATCGACGCCGGATACTCAACGCAGCGCCAACGACTGACGCCGCGCGGCGATCACTTCAACCAGCGATTGATTTCTTCCAGGTCGGCGGGGACGAGCATGCCCGCAGCCTGTTTCAGTTGCAGAGAGCTGATGACGTAGTTGTAACGGGCTTGGGAGTAGTTGCGTTGCGCATCGAAAAGATTGCTCTGGCTCTGCAGGACATCGACGATAGTGCGCGTGCCCACTTCATAACCGGCCTGGGTGGCATCTAAGGCGCTTTGCGTGGAGACCAGTGCCTGCTTGAGGGCATTGACGCTGTTGATGGCGTCGAGCACGGTGAGGTAGGCGCTGCGGGCCTGGCGATCAGTGGAGCGCCGTTGTTGTTCCAGCGCCTCCCGGGCCTGGGTCAGGCGATAGACCGCGGCCCGTACCCGCGACGAAGTGCCGCCGCCCTGATAGAGCGGCAGGGTGAATTGCAGGCCGATCTGCGTGTCATTGGTGGTGCTGCCGCCGAACAATCCGGCACTGACATCGTTGTAACCATAACTGGCGACCGCGTCCAAGCGGGGGTAATGGCCGGCGCGGTTCAACTCCACGTCTTCACTCGCCTTGTCCACGGCGGCTTGCGCGGCCATGAGCTGATAGTTCTGCTTCAATGCCGTATCCACCCATTTCTCCACGTCGGCCGGTTCGGGCGAGGGCAGCTGGATGTCTTCTTTGAGCGGGTCGAGGTTGGCGTGGAATTTCCCCGTCACTTCGCGCAGCTGTTCCTTGGCGATGGCCAGCTGGTTCTGCGCGGTGATCTCCTGCGCCACGGACAGGTCATAGGCGGCTTTGGCCTCCTGCACGTCGGTGATGGCGATCATGCCCACATCGAAGCGTTGCTTGGCCTGGTCCAACAGGTGCTGATTGGATTTCTTGGCGGCCTGGGCGACGTCGAGATTGTCGACGGCGGACAGGACTTTGAAGTAACGGTCGGTGGCGCGGACCTCGAGATCCTGTCGGGCGGCCTGGTAGTTGGCCTGGGCCTGGGCCGTGGAGGCATCCGCTTCCCGCCGCTGCACGAACAGGTCGCGACGATAGAGGGCCTGGGTCAGGTTCAGGCTATAACCCTTGGTGGTGGAATAATAGGTGGTCGGCTGAAAGGGGAAGGGCGAACCTGAGACGCTGGTGTATTCCTGGCGGTCGCGGGTCAGATTGGCGCCCAGCGAGACCTGCGGTAACAGATCTGCCCGGGCCTGGGTCTTGGTTTCCGCCACCGCCTGGTAGGCGGCTTCCGCCTGGCGCAGTTGGGGATCGCTGGCGGTGGCCAGTTTATAGATATCCAGCAGGGTGTCCGCACCGGCTAGGCCGGGCACGGCCAGCAGAGAACACAGCATCGCCAGGCGACGGGTGGCGGTCAGGGTCATAGCAATTCCCTTTGGTTAGTAAGTCGGCATGTCGGAGTCCACCTCGCAGGCCCAGGCATGAATGCCGCCGGCGAGATTGATGACCTTGTCGAAACCGACCTGCTCCAGGTAATTCGCGATACGCGCACTGCGCATGCCGTGGTGGCAGATTACGATAGTCTCACGTTCCGGGTCCAGTTGCTCCAGGGCTTGCGGAACCTGATTCATGGGGATATGGCGCGAGCCGGCAATATGACAAATGGCGAATTCCTGCGGTTCGCGCACGTCCAGAAGCAGCGGCGGCGGATCGGTGATCGCCAGGTATTCCTGCAATTCGCGAGCTGTGATCTCTAACATCGTATGCTTTCCAGTGCTCCGCTAGACGCGGCCCTGGCTGAATTATACTACCGAGCGCCGATAGTGTTAAAAGATGAAACGCTGAGGTTGCGGAGCGTTGACCAGCGGCGGCAGAACGGTTTCGAACAGGGTCTGCTCCGCCCATCCCTGTTCGGCGGTGCGCGTGATGAGGCGGGCGACCATCACGGGTTCCTGTCCGGTGACGACGAACAAGCGTCCCCCGATCTTCAGGCTTTGCAGGAAAGAATCGGGCAGCACGGGCAGCGAACCGGTAATGGCGATGACATCGTAAGGTCCGTGGCTATCCCAGCCGCTGACCGCGTCGCCGCTTTCCAGGGTGACGTTGCTTATGTCCAGTTCGGCCAGCTTGCGGCCGGTGCTATCGACAAAATCGGGATAGACGTCCACGGAATAGACGTGCTTGCCGCTGCGGGCCAACAGAGCGGTGACGTAGCCGCTGCCGGTGCCGACCTCCAAAATGGTGTCGGAGGGTGTGATGTTGAGGGCTTGCAGCATCCGCGCCTCGACCTTGGGAGGCATCATGATCTGGCCGTGGTTCAAGGGGACATTGATGTCCGCGTAGGCGAGCTTGAGGTAGGCCGGGGGTACGAACTTGTCCCGCGGCAGGCCGTCGATCAGTTCCAATACCCGCTGGTCCAGCACATCCCACGGGCGGATTTGTTGTTCGATCATGTTGTGGCGGGCCTGGGCCAGATTCATAGTGCTCATCATCCCTCTATCCTCAGTACACAAAGCCCATCAAGATTAAGCGGTTTGCCTGGACTAGGCAAGGGACAGGGCCTTTGTCTTGCAAATCCGCCGCGCATGGATTAGTTTTGGCCCTCTGCCACGGCGGTATGTCCGTTGGCCAGGCTAGGGGTGCCCGTTACGGGCTGAGAAACACCCTCTGAACCTGATCCGGTTGATACCGGCGTAGGGAAGCCGTGCACCGTGCCTGCTCTGCGTCTTTATCATCCCTTCTACCCTAAGGACAGCGATATGAGCGCACGCGCCGATGTATTTTTGAGTGAGACCGCCCAGGTTGACCAGGCCGCCATCCGGCCTTTCCCCAATTCCCGCAAGATCTACGTCCAGGGCAGCCGCCCGGATATTCGCGTCCCCATGCGGGAGATCAGCCTGGCCGCCACCCCGGCGGGCATGGGGTCGGAGCACAATCCGCCGGTCACCGTCTACGATACCTCCGGGCCCTACACCGATCCCGAGGTGCACATCGATATTCGCCAGGGCCTGCCCGAGGTGCGTAGTCGCTGGATAGCGGAGCGGGGCGATACCGAAATCCTGTCCGCCCTGACCTCCGAATACGGCCGGCGCCGCGCCGCCGATACCGGCTTGGACAGTTTGCGTTTCGCCGCTCACCAACGCCACCCGCTGCGTGCCAAGAGCGGCGCCAATGTCACCCAGATGCACTACGCCCGCCGCGGCCTCATCACCCCCGAGATGGAATACGTGGCCATCCGCGAGAATCAGCGCATGGAGTTATACCGCGAGCTGCTGGCGCAGCAGCACCCCGGCCATGATTTCGGCGCCAGCCTGCCCAAGGAGATCACCCCGGAATTCGTGCGTTCCGAAGTGGCGCGCGGTCGGGCCATCATCCCGGCCAACATCAATCATCCTGAACTGGAACCCATGATCATCGGCCGCAACTTCCTGGTGAAGATCAACGGCAACCTGGGTAATTCCGCCCTCAGCTCTTCCATCGAGGAGGAAGTGGAGAAGATGACCTGGGGCATCCGCTGGGGCTCCGACACCATCATGGATCTGTCCACCGGCAAGAACATCCACGAGACCCGCGAGTGGATCATCCGCAACGCGCCGGTACCCATCGGCACCGTGCCTATCTATCAGGCGCTGGAAAAGGTCGACGGCAAGGCCGAGGAGCTGACCTGGGAGATGTTCCGCGATACCTTGATCGAACAGGCCGAGCAGGGTGTGGATTATTTCACCATCCATGCCGGCGTGCTGCTGCGTTATGTGCCGCTCACCGCCAAGCGCCTCACCGGCATCGTGTCCCGCGGCGGTTCCATCATGGCCAAGTGGTGCCTGGCGCACCATAAGGAGAATTTCCTCTATACGAATTTCGCCGAGATCTGCGAAATCATGAAGGCCTATGACGTGAGCTTCTCCCTGGGCGACGGGCTGCGCCCCGGTTCCATCTACGATGCCAACGACGAGGCCCAGTTCGGCGAACTGGAGGCCCTGGGTGAGCTGACCAAGATCGCCTGGCAGCACGACGTGCAGACCATGATCGAAGGTCCCGGCCATGTGCCCATGCACATGATCAAGGAGAACATGGACAAGCAGCTCGAAGTCTGTGACGAGGCGCCGTTCTACACCCTGGGTCCGCTGACCACCGACATCGCCCCCGGCTACGATCACATCACCTCCGGCATCGGCGCCGCCATGATCGGTTGGTTCGGTACGGCGATGCTGTGTTACGTCACTCCCAAGGAACACCTGGGCCTGCCCAACAAGGACGATGTCAAGGAAGGCATCATCACCTATAAGATCGCCGCCCACGCCGCTGATCTCGCCAAGGGCCATCCCGGCGCACAGATCCGCGACAACGCCTTGTCCAAGGCGCGCTTCGAATTCCGCTGGGAGGATCAATTCAATCTTGGTCTGGACCCGGACCGCGCCCGCGAATACCACGACGCCACCCTGCCCAAGGACTCCGCCAAGGTGGCGCACTTCTGCTCCATGTGCGGCCCGCATTTCTGTTCCATGAAGATCACCCAGGACGTGCGCGACTACGCCGCGTCGCAGGGTTTATCGGAGGATGAGGCCTTGGCCAGAGGCATGTCGGCGAAGGCCGAGGAATTCGTGGAACAGGGCGCGCAGATCTATAGCAAGTTCTAAGGAGCCGCTGATTAACTCGTCACCCCGGCGAATACCCTTTAGGGTATCCACCGGAATGACGGAATTGGAATTAAATAAGAGCATCTCTACCGCCTAATCGATAGCAATGGCGGGTGTCAGCGTCGCAGTCCCAGTGGGTCATCGGGGTCCAGTCCCGCCATGAACGGCAGGCGGCGGTCCTGGTTGGTGATCTGGTAGACCTTGCCGATCCAGTTGTTGATCACCGCTTCCGCGGTATCGTGCCAGGTGTTGTCGAGTCTATCGAGGATCAATGATTCCGGCAGGTCGGGGCCGGCGCGGCCCGCGTCGCGGGCGGCGATGCCCTGTTCGCGGTATTCGTCAAGGATGGCCTCGCTCTGCAGCGAGAAATAATTGTCCGGATAGGGCGGATAATCTTGGCGTTCGCCGCGGCTGAAGCGGCGTATCTCGCGCTTGTACTCTTTCAAGATGCTGATGATGTCGTATTCGGGATGGCCCTGAAAGAATACCAGGCGGAACAGGTCCTCGCTCACCGCGAGATGCACGCCCGCTTCCGCGCTCTCCGCCAGCACCTGCAGGCCGGCGGCCTCGAACTGGGCGCGGCTGACATCGTTGAAGCGGGAATGGGGGACGTCGAAGCGGGTGTTGACCCCCAGCACCAGCGGGTGATGACGATCCAACACGCGATGGGAATAGACGCCCCAGCGCTTGAAACCCATATGGCGGCGGGTTTTGCCGTAGCGGAACTGCAACACCGCATGGGTGGCCAGGCACGAGCAGAGGGTGGAGGTGACATTGCCATAGGCCCAGTCGATGACCTCGATGAGCGGTGCCCAGAAGGACTCTTTGTCCAGATTCGGTTGGGTGACGTTGGCGCCGGTGATGATGAGCGCATCCAATCCCTGGGTCTTGATGTCTTCGAAGCTTTCGTAATACTGCGCGATATGGGCCGCGGCCTCAGTGCCGCGCGGCAGCTCCTTGAGGGTGAAGGGGTGCATGTAAAACTGTGCGATCTGATTGCTCTCGCCCACCAGACGGAAGAACTGCCGTTCCGTCGCCGCCAGCGCCGCATCGGGCATCATGTTGAGCAGTCCGATGTGAAGTTCGCGGATCTCCTGGTGCAGGGCCACGTCGCCGGGTATGACTGTTTCGCCTTCCTGGCGCAGGCGGTCGAAGGCGGGCAGATTGGAGTTGGCGACCAGCGGCATGGGGCAAGGCTCTCTTAACGTTAATACTGAAGATAAATCTTAAAATACAGTCTTTCACCGCAGATACGCAAAGGTCTGCGCGCGATGAAAGACATTTTGTTCTTTGCATCCTTCGCATCTTCGCGATGAAGAATCATCAAAGGGGTTTCCTAGGACTGTCTGAGCAGCGCGGTTTCCACCAGCTTGAGGAAATCGCCTTCATCCTGCAAGTCATGCAGTTCCTCGGTGGTGATGGTGTAGCCGTATTGTTCGGCAATGGCCTCGTAGCGCGGTATTCGCGAATAAAACAGGCGCGGGAACATCCAGCGCACGAAGGCATCGGGATCGATCATCGCCACATAGGGCAGCCCGTTATCGCGCATATAGATCTCCAGCTGCTGATCGAGAAACGCCTCGCGATAATAGAGCGGTTTAGGGTCGCTCTCGGCGCGGCGGATCAATTCCTGTTCATCCTTGGTCGAGGCCTTGATATAAAGGATCACGGTATGTTCCGCCAGCACCTTCAGGGTCTCCGGATCATCCAGTTCGCAGACGCTACCGCCGGCGTCGTTGACGAAATGTTTGTAGCCATAGATGGCTTGAGTCTTGCGGATGAACTCCGGCACATCGCGCATGGCGGCGATTTCCGCCTGGAGGTGCAGCTCCTGGCGGCGCTTGAACTCCGGCAGGGCGAGTCCACCCAGCTCGGGATTGCCGAGCTTGCCCAGAAAGCTGGACACCGGCTTGAGGTTGTCCACGTTGATGTTATTGGCGATGTAGATGGAGTCCGAATGCAGCAGATCGCGCAGGAAGGGCACCTGCATGGCCTGCTGCTTGATGTTGTCCAGGATCGCCTCGCCGAGATAACGGGTGCCGATGCGGTAATCGCCGGAGTAATGAAACCAGTTGCGTTTGCGCAGGATATTGGCCAGGCGGGTCTTGCCCACCCCGCTCATGCCCAGCAAGGTGATGGATTTGTGTTCCCAGCCCCTGAATTCTTCGATGGTCAATCTCACAAAACAGCTCCCGGTCTCGTCGCTACGGCCTATTGTAGTGTACCGTCCCGGGCTTTCCGAGTCCTACTAAATTTGGGGTGGATTGCAGGTAAAGCTCATTCCGGACTGCTCCCGGCTGGTATCTGGTGTAAGATTTCCGAATCGTGTGGACTGACGACGGAGCAAATCCGAAAGGCTTATATGCCGTCTGCGTGAACAAGCCAAACCGGAAGGACGACGGTGTTTACGACACTGATATCGAGCGACGAATTGACGCAACATCTCGCTGACCCGCAGTGGGTGGTCATGGATTGCCGGTTTGCGCTCGCCGAGCCGGCCGCCGGTGAGCGCGCTTATTTGCAGAGTCACATTCCCGGCGCGCGCTATGCCCATTTGGAGCGGGATCTGTCGGCGCGGGTAACGGTCGATAGCGGTCGCCATCCCTTACCCGATAAAGAACGCTTGGCCGCCAAAGTGGGTGCCTGGGGGATTACTCCGGCGAGCCAGGTTGTCGTTTACGACGATGCCGGCGGGGCCGTGGCGGCGCGCCTGTGGTGGTTGCTGCGCTGGTTGGGGCACGCCGCTGTGGCAGTGTTGGACGGCGGTTGGGGGCAATGGTTGGAGGAGGGACGAGCGGTGTCGCCGGAGGTGCCGCCACCGGCCCAGTCGGTGTTCACGATACAGCCGCCTTTGGTGGAATGGATCGGCAGCGCGGAGCTGCAGGATGCCATGCTGCATCAGACGATTCAGGTACTGGATGCCCGCGCTGCGGAGCGTTTTCGCGGTGATGTGGAGCCTATCGATGCGGTGGCGGGCCATGTCCCGGGAGCCATGAATCGTCCCTTGCAGCACAATCTCGTCGCGGACGGTCGTTTCCTGCCGGCCGCGGAATTGCGGCGGCAGTTCACCGCCTTGCTTGGCCCTGTCGCCCCGCGACGAGTAGTGCATATGTGCGGTTCCGGCGTGACCGCCTGTCACAATCTATTGGCCATGGAATATGCCGGCCTGAGCGGTGCCCGGCTGTATGCCGGTTCCTGGAGTGAATGGATACGCGACCCATCCCGCCCGATGGCCAAGGGTGCGGCCTAGTCTTAGGGATCTCCGACTAGTTTGTCATTTCGAGTATCTGCGAGAAATCTTCTGCTGGGACGTCTACAATCAGTGAGATATTAGATTCCACGCCTCGGTTGAAGTGCCAAATTAATCAGAGCTGCCTTAGATAGTAAGATACGCCTGCAGCGTCTGCGACGGGCGGCATGGTTGAACGGTGCAGCCGGGTGTATAGTCGCCGCGATGAAGGTTTATTGCAACGCGGCCTTCAGCTGATTCGAGTAGGACGAAGGGAGACGACGATGACTATGATGGCTTATGTGATGCGCGGTATAGGCGGCGTAATGTTGATGACGGTGACGATGTTGGGTCTGCAGTCACCTGCTTATGCCGGGATGGTCGGGACCGGCACGGTAATCGATCACCAGCAAACGGTCTTGGACCGTGGGCAGTTGCTCACGACTCTGGATCGCGACGACGTGCGCCAGCAGCTGATTGCCATGGGTGTCGATCCTCAGGCCGCACGGGAACGGGTCGCGTCACTCAGCGACGAGGAGTTGCATTCAATGGCCGGTCGTGTACAGGATTTACCCGCGGGGGGTGATATCTTGGGAGTGGCAGTGCTCATCTTCCTGGTGTTGTTGTTCACCGATATCATGGGCTATACCGACATCTTTCCCTTCGTAAAAAAAACCGTGCATTGAAACGTGCCGCGCGCATCGCAAATCACCTGAAGAATCTCACCGCCCGGCTGGTGCCGGCCGGCGTATTTCTAAGCCTGATACTGTTAGGCGGCTGTGCCTCACAGCTGCAAGCCACGGGCTTGTTGAAAGCGCCACCGGATGGGCTTGCCCGGGCGGTGGAGTTGAAGCAGGTGCCGTTCTTTCCCCAGGAACGCTACCAGTGCGGTCCCGCAGCCTTGGCGACGGTCTTGAACTGGAGCGGCGTCACTATTGCGCCGGAGCAGTTGCGCGACGAGGTTTATCTTCCCCAGCGGCACGGTAGTTTGCAGGTCGAGTTGACAGCCGCCGTCCGCCATCACCGACGGGTGCCCTATGTCCTGTCCCGGAATCTTCAGTCCGTACTGGAAGAGGTTAGAGCCGGGCATCCGGTGCTGGTGTTGTTGAACCTGGGTTTGTCCTGGTATCCGGTATGGCATTACGCGGTGGTGGTGGGCTTCGACCTGCAACGCGATGTAGTAGTCATGCGCTTCGGTACGCAGCGACGTCACGAGGTTTCCCTGGAATTGTTCGAGCGTACCTGGCAACGGAGTCAGCGCTGGGCCGTGGTGGTGATGTCCCCTGAGCAACTGCCCGCCACTGCGCAACAACTGCCTTTTCTACGTACCGTCTTGGCCATCGAGCAGCTGGGCGATTGGCGGACGGCACTGCAGGCCTATGGCGCCGCCTGGCGGCGGTGGCCGGACAGCAGCGGGGCAGGGATGGGGGTAGGCAATAGTGCGTACGCCGGCGGCGATTATCCGACGGCGGAGGCGGCCTACCGCCGGGTGCTGGAACGGCATCTAGGGTTTGCCCCCGCCCTGAATAATCTGGCGCAAACCCTGGCCAAGATGGGCGATCCGGAGGCGGGCGAACGTTACGCCCGGGAGGCGGTGGCGGCGGGAGGCACTGACAGCGAGGTTTATAGGGAAACTTTACGGGAAATCCACGATCACATGAAGCAATAAGCCGTGTGAGCATGCGCGTGCCATAACGTGTCTATCGAAGCGCTGCGAGTGATTTCCTTCCGCACCCAAGCGTCCCACTCAAATCTCTTGTCCGTTGTTTAGGAGGAATACCCATGGAAGATACCAAGTCCATTCTCATTGTTGTAACCAGTTACGCGCGGATCGATGCCCAGCATCCCACCGGTTTGTGGTTCGAGGAATTTGCGGTGCCCTATGAGAGTTTTGCCGAGGCGGGTTATCTGGTCACGGTCGCCAGCATCAAGGGGGGCAAGGTCCCCATCGATCCGCGCAGTCTCCCCGAGGACCAGGCAGCGATGGCGGTCAAGGGTCCGCTGGCTGCATTGCAACATACCCAGCGCTTGATGGAAGTGGACGTCAGCGAGTACGACGCGGTGTTCTTCCCCGGCGGGCACGGCACGATGTTCGATTTCCCCCACAGTCGCGAAGTGGCCGAGCTGGTGTCGCATTACATGGAACAAGGCAAGCCGGTCGCGGCGGTGTGCCACGGCCCCGCCGCCTTGACGCAAGCCAAATACCGCGACGGCAGTTCTGTGGTGAAGGGCCGCAAGCTGACCGGTTTCAGCAATGAAGAAGAGCATACGGTGCAGCTCGACACGCTCATGCCCTTTTTGCTGGAGGATAAGCTGCGCGAGTTGGGTGCCGAGGTGCAGGTGCTTCCCCAGTGGCAGGCCCATGTGGTGGTCGACGGCAATCTCATCACCGGACAGAATCCGCAGTCCAGTCTCAAGACCGCCGAGGCGTTGATTCAGATCATGAGCGGCTAGGTGTGGCTGATTATGGCTTGAGTGGCGTTGTTCGCAGGGCACCCGCCGGTTCGGTTCTTAAACTAGTTTTTATCGACGTGTCATTTCGAGCGTTAGCGAGAAATCTTGTTGCAAAGGCGGCTGCCGGGCCTATGCGATGCAGGAGTTTTACCCACAGTGCGTAAATTCCGGCGCTCGAAATGACCATGTGAAATTATCCCGAACCCTCATTACATTCTTTTACATTCTGTGACAATGCTGTGATTCCCGCAACGTTGCTTTGCGCCTAAAGTGCTGGCCAAGCGTTGGGTAGATCATCGAGATGATTTTTCCCCACGTAGGGTAAGGGGTGATCTGATGAAGACCCCAGCCTACATTCAAGAGTCATTATTTTAGGAGATGTTTAAGTATGAAAAAATTGATTGTGTTGGTCGCCAGCGCAGCCCTGTTAGCCAGCGTTTCCGTATCCAGCTTTGCATCGACAAAATCCGTGGAAAAAAGATGTAAGGCCCAGGCCGAGAAGCACAAGATCAGCGAAGACAAGCTGGATGCCTACGTCAAGACCTGCGTGGACAAGCATATGAAGCACATGAAACGCGTCAAGCACGTAAAGCATGAAAAGAAGGCTGAGGCGCCCGCAGCGGCTCCTATTGTTGCCCCTACTGCTGCTCCCGCAGCTCCTGCGCCTGCCGAACCTGCTAAATAAGGTCTGAGGCAAGCAAAACTCAGCGCCTGCAGACAGTTGCGGGTGAACAAACAGATCCCCCTGGGGTTGATTATTCCCAGGGGGATTTTTCGTTCTTGAGGTCGCTTGAGACTCATGGGGGAACTTCCCGCCCGTTCCACCCGACTAAATTTGTCGATTCTGCGCGTGAGCATTAAACCGCCGTGCGGCGACAATGCTATAGTGATTCTCCAAGTTTCATATCACTGTGTTTGATTTCTGATATTGACCGAGACCCTCAGGGGTGCGAATGAGCATACTAAGTCGTGGTGTTCAACTGCTGCTGATAACGATCATCGGCTGTTTTCCCTTCGCCATGGCGACCGCCTCGGATCCCTTTTCTACCCAAGCATTGACTGCTCCGTCGCCGGCGGTCAGCAGTGCCAAGCCGGCTGCGGCCTTGCCCTGTGATTTTTCCGCTACGCCTGCGACGGCCTTGTCCTTGTCCGACGTGGTGGAGCGGGCGCTGTGCAACAATCCCCAGACCCACGAAGCCTGGGCCAATGCCCGGGCGCAGGCGGCGCAGCTGGGGGTGAGCAAGGCGGCGAATCTGCCTACCCTGAGCGCCAACGGCAATCTCAGTCACAACGCCACCAACGGGCGTGGTACGGTCGCATCCAATTCCTACAATCAGCAAAGTGTCGGCTTGTCGCTGAACTATTTGCTTTATGATTTCGGCGGACGCAGCGCTTCGATAAACAATGCCGAACAAGTGCTGATCGCCGCCAACGCCGCGCAGGATACCGCGATCCAGAGCGTGTTTCTGGCGGCGGTGCAAGATTATTACCAGATCTTTTCGGCGCAGGCCGTGGTACAGGCTGACCGGGAGGCGGAGAAGTCGGCCCTGGAGAGTTTGAAGGCGGCGACGGTGCGCTACCAGGTTGGTGCCGGTACGCCGGCGGATAAATTGCAGGCGCAGACCGCATATTCCCAGGCGGTGCTGAACCGCATCCGCGCCGAAGGCGATGCCAGGAATGCCCAGGGCGTGCTGGCCAATGTGATCGGGCTCGACGCCGATGCGCCGGTGAGGATTGCGCCACCGGCGGTGCGGACCCCCGATGAAAAGTTTACGCGGGATGTCTCACGCTTGATAGAGGAGGCGCGTACTAACCGCCCCGACCTGGCGGCGGCGGAAGCGCAGATCAAGGCCGCGCAGGCCAGCGTGACGGCGGCCCAGGCCGCGGGCAAGCCCAGCCTGTCCTTGTCGGCCGACCTCAATTACAACGATACTTCGGTTTCCGATCCGTTTCGCAGCTCCGCGTTGGGCGTGAGCCTCAGCGTGCCGCTGTTTACCGGCTATAACACCACCTACCGGGTACGGGCGGCGCAGGAACAGGTGGCAGTGCGCACGGCGCAACGGGATAACATCAGACGGCAAATCGCCCTCGATGTGTGGAAGGCCTATCAAAGCCTGCTCACCGAAACCCAGTCTTTGCGCAGCAGCGCCGACCTGGTGGACAGCGCCGCCGAGTCGGAGCGTGTCGCCATGGGTCGCTACAAGGCGGGCGCGGGCAGTATCCTCGATGTGTTGACGGCGCAAACTGCCCTGGCCAGCGCCCGTCAACAAAACGTGCAGTCTCTGTACGGTTGGTATATCGCCAAGGCCTCGCTGGCGCAGACTATGGGACAATTGGACTTTGCCGCCATCACCCCGCCTGCGGCCGGGCAAGCCCCCCTTAAACAATAACGATCAAAATGTGAGATATCGACATGGATATGCGTAAGCTCTTGCTCAATAAAGCTACCGCCTTGGCGGCGGTGCTGGCGCTGGGCGCGGCTGCTTACTCGTTCTGGCATAAGAATCAGCAACCGGTCGCCGTCGAGCGCTACAAGACCGAACGGCTCGCCACTGGTGATATCACTCAGTCCGTATCCGCCAACGGTACCTTGAATCCGGTGGTTCTGGTCAGTGTCGGTACCCAGGTGTCGGGAACGGTGAAAAAGCTTTACGCGGATTTTAACGACCGGGTCAAGCAGGGGCAGATATTGGTGGAACTCGATGATTCGCTGTTTCAGGCGCAGGTGAAACAGAGCCAGGCCAATGTCAGCAGCGCCGAGGCCTCGCTGGCCTTGGCCTCGGCCAATGCCGTCAGGACGCGCGATCTGTTTGCGCAGGAATACGTCTCCAAGCAGGAACTGGATCAGGCGGATCAAGCGGAACAGGCGGCGCAGGCGCAGCTGGAACTGTCCAAGGCGCAATTGCAGAAGGACCGCACCAATCTCAGCTATACCGTGATCCGTTCGCCGGTGTCGGGAGTGGTGGTGGATAGACAGATCGACGTGGGGCAGACGGTGGCGGCGAGTTTTCAGACCCCTACCCTATTTAAGATCGCCCAGGACCTGCGGCAGATGCAGATCGATTCCAGCTTTGCCGAAGCGGACGTGGGCAATATCCGCGAGGCGCAGCCGGTGCGCTTCAGCGTCGATGCCTTTCCCTCCAGATCTTTTCAGGGTGTGGTCAAGCAAGTGCGCTTGAATCCCACCACCCAGCAAAATGTCGTGACCTATGATGTGGTGGTCAGCGTGAACAATCCGGAAAAAATATTGCTGCCGGGCATGACCGCCTACGTCAATATCACCACCGCCGAGCGTCACGATGTTCTGCTGGTGCCTAATGCGGCATTACGTTTCAAGCCCCAAGAGAGCAGCGTTAAACCGGGCGGCAGAAGGGAGCGCCAGGAGGAGAACCGCGGCACGGTCTATGTGTTGCGGGGTAAGCAGCTTAAGGCGGTCAGCGTGACCACCGGGATTACCGATAACAGATTCACGGAGGTCTTGTCCGGCGCGATCAAGGCCGGCGATGAGGTGGTGGTGGAAGATGCCCAGGCTGCCAGCGATGATCGTTCCTCGAGCCGTTTTCGCATGAGGCTGTTTTAATGGCAGGGGAAGATCTCATTCGCGTCAGCGGCTTGCATAAGCAATATACGACGGCGGCCGGTGCGGTGCCGGTGTTGAAGGATATCAATTTGACCATCGCCATCGGCGAGTTCGTGGCGATCATGGGTCCGTCCGGCTCGGGCAAATCCACCTTTATGAATGTGCTGGGGTGTCTGGACATGCCCAACAGCGGTTCCTACGTGCTCAACGGCCATGAGGTGGCCAAGCTGAGTTCCGATGAATTGGCGCACCTGCGCAATGAAACCATCGGATTCGTCTTTCAGGGATTCAATCTCTTGCCACGCGCCGATCTGGTGAGCAATGTGGCATTGCCGCTGGTCTATGCCGGCGTGAATAACGGGGAGCGCAGCAAACGCGCCGATGAGTTGCTGGATAAGGTGGGGTTGGGGAGTTTTCGCAAGTCGCATCCCAACCAGATCTCGGGCGGGCAACAGCAGCGCGTGGCGATTGCAAGGGCCTTGGTCAATCGGCCGCGCATCATTCTCGCTGACGAGCCCACCGGCAATCTGGATACGGCGACCAGCCGCGAGATCATGGCGCTGTTCACCCGTCTCAATAAGGAGGACGGCATCACCGTGATCATCGTCACCCATGAGGCAGATATCGCCGACTATGCGGACCGACTGGTGCGCTTTGTCGATGGCAGGATCGTCCACGACGGTGCTGTCGATCACCGCGAAGTGGGGAACGCATGATCGGTCCGATGTTGGCCGAGGCCTGGTCTTCCATGGTGGCCAATCGCATGCGCACCTTCCTCACCATGTTGGGGATGGTGATCGGGGTGGGGGCGGTGATCCTGATGCTGGCCATCGGTCAGGGCGCCCAATACCAGGTAGATCAATCCATCGCCTCCATGGGCAGCAATCTGTTCATCGTGTTATCCGGTTCGACCACCTCGGGCGGCGTGCGCATGGGCGGCGGCGCCTCCCCGACACTGACCCTGGGGGACGCCCAGGCTATCTCCGATCTGCCGACCATCGCGGCAGTGGCGCCCATCGCGCCGGGCACTGCGCAGGTAATTTACGGGCAGAACAACTGGAGCACCCGTATCGACGGTACGACGTCCAGTTATCCCCAGGTACGCTCATGGACGCTCTCCGAGGGATATATGTTCGGCGAATCCGATGTGCGCGCCGCCAACCGGGTGGCGGTGCTGGGTGAAACCGTGGTCAAGAATCTGTTCGGCGACGAGAATCCCATTGGTCGGACCATCCGCATCGAAAAGAGCCCTTACCTGGTGATCGGCGTCCTGGCCCCCAAGGGGCAGAGCCTGGACGGGCGCGACCAGGACGATACCATCCTCATTCCTGTTACTACGGCGCAGCGCAAATTGTTCGGCACCCAATTTCAGGGCAGCGTGCGTTTTATGATGGTCCAGGCCACTTCGGCGCAGGTCATGCCGACGGCGGAACGCGAGATGAATCAGCTGTTGCGTCAGCGCCATCATATAAAAGACCCCATGGATGCTGATTTCAGCGTACGTAACCTCACCGCCCTCGCCAACGCCGCATCGGAGACCACCCGGGTCATGTCCTTGATGCTGGGTGCGATCGCTTCCATTTCCCTGGTAGTCGGCGGGATCGGCATCATGAATATCATGCTGGTGTCGGTGACCGAGCGCACCCGCGAGATCGGGATCCGCATGGCGGTCGGGGCGCGGCGGCGCGATATCCTCACCCAGTTTCTGTTGGAGGCGGTCATTATTTCCATCGCCGGCTGCCTGGTGGGGGTGATGATCGGCGTGGGCGGTGCTATTGCGCTCAACATGCTCACCGCTACCGTGGTGGTGATCACCCTGAGTTCAATCCTGCTGGCCTTCGCGGTGGCCGCGGGTGTGGGTATATTCTTCGGCTTTTATCCGGCCAATAAGGCGGCGCGCCTGAATCCCATTGAGGCGCTGAGATATCAATAGCTGTAGTGTCTTCGGGGAAAAGGGATTTGACGCAATGCTATGAGCAACGGCGTTTCGGTTTCCAAGCAGGCCAAGGGCTTTGCGGGGCAAGGTGTCGGACGGACCGGGGGCGGTATGCGCACCCGGACCTCTATCGTCTTGCTCACCGCACTGCTGTTGATGATTGTCGCCATCTCCGGCCTGACCATTAAATTGTTGAACGGGCAGCGTACCCTTCTGGAAGACACCATTCGTGAATCGCAGGCGCAAACCATGGCCTTGCTCGGCAATCGCGTCGAACAGACCTTGTTGACAGCCTTGCGTCCCCCGTTTCTGGCCTTGAAAAATATCCCGTCGGCGGAGGTGGATGCGGACCGTTTCGCCCGGCTGCGCGAGGCTTCGCCCGAAGTGGAACAGGTCATCTTCCTGGGCGCCGACATGCGGGTAAAAAACAGTTTTCCCATGCCGCAGAGCACGCGCGAACGTCATCTCAACGACTGGCTGGCGCAGCGTACCGCCTTGGAAGGCATCGATGCCCGGGAAGGGCGTTATATTCTACATACCTTCGTAGAGACGCTGGACGGCCATCCGACCTTGTTCGCCTTGCAGCGTGTCAGCGAAATCGACAAATCGGCGGGCTGGATCCTCATCCGCTTCAATCTGGCCGTGATGACCAAGCGTCTGGTGACGCCGCTGTTGACGGAATTCAGTGCCAAATTGGGCGGTGAGGTGCAATTGCAGGACGCCGATGCCAGCTGGGACGATGATGCCCTGAATTGGCCGGTGGGTCGTGTCCTGCCGGGCTGGCTGCTGGTGTTCACCGCCTCCGATCAGGTGGAGGCGCGCAGCATGCGACGTGAAGGCGCCTTGATGTGGGGTGTGAGCGCGGCGGTCATCCTTACCATGGTGATGGCGAGCTTTGCGGTGTGGCGGGAGGTGCGGCGAGAACATGCCCTGGTGGATTTGCGCAATCGTTTCATCGCCAATGTCTCCCATGAATTGAAGACGCCGCTGGCCCTGATCCGTATGTACGCCGAGACCTTGTACTTGCGCCGCATTATCGACGAGCAGCGCCAGCATCAATATCATCGCGTGTTATTGCACGAAGCCGAACGCCTCAGTCAAATGATCAACACCGTGCTGGATTTTTCCCGCTTGAATCAGGGCGGCGTTCTCTATCATTTAACCGAGACCGACCTGCGCCGCAGCATGGAGGAGATATTGGACAGCTATCGCTGGCGGGTTGAAGAGCAGGGTATGCGCCTGGAGATCTCCATGGATGAGGATATTCCGCCGGTGGCCCATGACCGACATGGTGTTACGCAGATTATTTTGAATCTAGTGGATAATGCCGTGAAGTACGCGGTGGCGGGCGGCGTAGTGCAGGTGATGTTGAGTGTCGTCGCCGGCGCCGTGGAATTACGCATCGTCGATCGCGGGCCGGGCATCGCCGCCGAAGACCGGGAACGATTGCGCAAACCTTTCGAGCGCGGCAAGGAAGCCGATCCCGCCAGCGGCAGCGGTTTAGGGCTGGCCTTGGTGGAGCAGATCGCCGCCGTTCATCATGCGCAGTTTATTTTGACGGCGCCCCAGGACGGCAGTGGGCTCGAGGCCGTTATCCGGTTTCCCATCCATAAGGCGAAATCATGAGCATCCCGGCAACGATTCTGGTGATCGAGGATGATCCGGCGATGATCGCCGGCTTGAAGGACAATCTGGAGATCGAAGGCTATCGACTGCTGACCGCGAGCACGGTGCGTCAGGGTCGTGAAGCGGCATTGCGCGGCAAACCGGATCTGGTATTGCTCGATGTGATGCTGCCTGACGGTGACGGCGTGAGTCTGTGCCGCGATCTGCGCGCCCATGGCCTGCGGCAACCCATCATCATGCTCACCGCGCGAGGTGAGGAGATGGACAAGGTTCTAGGCTTTGAGGGCGGGGCCGACGATTACATCGTCAAGCCTTTCGGGCTGCGTGAATTGTTGGCGCGCATTCACGCCCATCTGCGCCGTCATGGCGCTACGGGACAGCCCCTGGGGCCGCTGGCGGTGGGGATGGCGGTGGTGGACTTCAAGCGCCACCAACTCAGTCGCGACGGCGGGTTGTTGGAGATCAGTGCCAAGGAACTGGAGTTGCTCCGTTATCTGGTCGCGCATCGCGGCGAGGTGGTATCACGGGATAGTCTGTTGACCGAAGTGTGGGGACACCAGCGTGAAGTGGCGACGCGCACTGTCGATAACTTTATCGTCCGTCTGCGCAAAAAGATCGAAGCCGATCCCGCCGATCCCCGCTACCTGATTACGGTCCATGGCAGCGGTTATAAGCTGGTGGATCAATGACGGCGTGCACGGCCGCCAAGTAATAAAGAGGCGACCGTGCACCAGTAGTGATTGGCGAAAAGGGGCTTTTCAGGCCGCCTTTTTGTTTTCGACTTCGATCTCGGCCTTAGAGTGCAGCTCCGGTAACGGAGTAACGACTATAGTGGCTGCCGATGTCTGTCGGCCGAACTTGCCGAGCAAGGCATAGAGTGGATCCCAGCGCATGATCGCAGTCATGACGATATAGATGCTGATCGAAACCAGTACGGCCAGCGTCGTCTCCGATAGGGACGGAATGACGAGCATGGCTTCGATCGCGGTCATGCCGACCACGCCGCGCAGGATACCTTCGGCCTTGCTCATATTTTCCAACTCGGAGTATTTAGAGTCTTGAGGAGTCATGGTCCTTACCTCCGTTCTGCACGTGATGCCGTTCAGTAGGCTTGGATAACATTTAATCAGTCAGCGATTAAACAAGACTGAAATATCACTTACTACGGTCTTAAAGATGCGTTGCTGCATGTAGTGGGATGTCTTGGAATTTAATAGTAACGGCAGTGTCCAGCCAGTTGCTTGCGGCCTATACGATTGTTTATGAGCGTCGACTTTTCCAACTGGGATCGATTGACCTTCGGAGACGCCCGGGCGCTCCATTGCGAATTTTCCGATTTAGA
Source organism: uncultured Gammaproteobacteria bacterium (assembly GCA_963810615.1). Classification (GTDB taxonomy): domain Bacteria; phylum Pseudomonadota; class Gammaproteobacteria; order DRLM01; family DRLM01; genus JARRQJ01. Next base: position 563,263 of record CAWEOA010000008.1, read on the forward strand.
ATGGCTCCTCGCGTCCTGACGAGGTTTAGTACATACGGTGGCGGAACAGCCAGCCGGCGAAGGCGAGGGTGGACAGGCCGATTACCGCCATCGGCCAGAACTGGTCCAGCAGCAGGTGGAACGGGGTGCCTTCTAGGAAGACGCCGCGCAGTACCACCATGAAGTAGCGCAGCGGGTCGAGCAGGGTCAGCGTCTGTACCGCCTCCGGCATGTTGGCGATGGGGGTGGCGAATCCGGAGAGAATGATCGCCGGAACCAGAAACAGGAAGGCGCCGAGCAGTCCCTGCTGCTGGGTGACGGCGAAGGAGGAGATCATCAGGCCGACGCCGATGGCCGAGAGCAGGAACAGCAGCAGCCCGGTATAGAGGGTAAGCAGGTGGCCGCGCAGGGGGATATCGAACCAGAACACGGCTATGGCGATGATCGCTGTGGCCTCCACCAGGCCGATGACGAAACCGGGCAGCGCTTTGCCGAGCAGGATTTCGGTGGGGTGCATCGGTGTGACCAGCAGCTGGTCGAAGGTGCCCTGTTCGCGCTCACGTGCCACCGACAGGGCTGTGACCAGCATCGTGACGACGAGAGTCAGCAGGCCGACGATGCCGGGGATGATGAACCAGCGGCTTTCCATGTTGGGGTTGAACCAGGCGCGAGTGACCAGCTTTGCCGGCGGCGGTTGCAAGTTGTGCGCCTGTGCCCACTGTTCGTTGAAGTCGGTGACGATGGTGCGCATGTAGCCGAGGGCGATCAACGCGGTATTGGAGTCGCGCCCGTCGACAATTACTTGCAGCGGCTCCGGTTCGCCAAGGCTCAAGTGTCGACTGAACTGCGGGCCGATGTGGATCAGTAGCAGCGCTTCCTTGTTGTCGATCATTGGCGCGATCTCTGATTCTTGGCGCACCTGCCGTACCAGATAAAAGTTGGGCGAGCCCTCGAAGAGGGCGACGAGCTCGCGCGAGGCGCTGCCGCCGTCTTCGTTATAGACGGCGAAGGGAACGTGGTTCAGGTCGAAGCTGGCGGCGTAACCGAAGACCAGCAGCTGCAGAAGCGGCGGACCGATGATGACGAACCGGCTCTTCTTGTCCTGCAGCAGGGTCAGGAACTCCTTTTTCATCAGGGCGGTGATGCGGCGCCACATGTTCGACATCGGTTCGTTTTACTCCAGTCGCTTGTGGGCCCGGCGCCGGATGATGGCGAAAAGGATCAACGCCATCACCGCCAGCGCCAAGGCGTTGGGCAATATCACCGGCCAGACGTTGCCGGCCATGAATATGGTTTGCAGGATGGCGACGAAATAGCGCGCCGCGATCACGTGGGTCAGCGCCTGGACCACGCCAGGCATGCTGCCGATGTCGAAGATGAAGCCGGAGAGGATGAACGCCGGCAGGAAGGTGACGATGATCGCCACCTGGCCGGCGACGAACTGATTCTTCGCCGCGATGGAGATGAGCAGCCCCATCGCCAGGGCGACCAGCAGGAACAGGGACGAGGCGGCGGCGAGCAGCAGCAGCGAGCCGCGCAGCGGCACCTCGAACAGGAATAGCGCCATCGCCACCGACAGCCCCATGCCGCCCATGCCGAGGATGAAGTAGGGGATGAGTTTGCCGATCAGTAGTTCGCGGATCGTCACCGGGGTGACCATCAGGGCCTCCATGGTGCCGCGCTCCCACTCCCGCGCCATGACCAATGCCGTGAGCAGGGCGCCAATCAGGGTCATGATGATGGCGATGAGGCCGGGCACCAGGAAGTTGCGGCTGCGCAGTTCACTGTTGTACCAGACCCGTTGCTCCAGCTGCACCGGCATCTTCAACTCTTCGCCGCGGGAGCGGGCCAGTTGTTGCAGCCAGTTGGCCCAGACCCCCTGGGCATAACCGATGACGATGCGGCCGGTATTGGCATCGACTCCGTTGACGATCACCTGGATCGGCGCCCCCTCGCTGCTGCGCAGGCGGCGGGCGAAGTCGGCGCGCAGGTGGACGATGCCGTTCACCTTGCCCGCCATCAGCGCCGCCTCCGCTTCGCGCAGGTTCGGTAACACCAGGGGCTGGAAATAGCGGGTGTTGCCGAAGGCACTGGTAAAGGAAGCGGTGTCGGCGCTGGGCTGATCGGCAACGATCGCCACCGGCACGTGGTCTGCGTCGAGGGAGACGCCGTAACCGAAGATGAGCAGCAACACCACCGGCATCAGGAAGGCGATGGCGATGCTGCTCGGATCGCGCAGGATTTGATAGAACTCCTTGCGTACCAGCCCGCGCAGGCGCATCGCCGCGCCGCCGCGCTGCTGCATTGCCTGGTTCACGAGGCGGCCCTCGCGGGCGCGTCGTGTGCCTCGATCAGGGCGATGAAGGCATCCTCCATGCTCGGGTCGGGCGTCTGCTCGCTGCGTGCGGCGGCCTTCACCTCGGTCGGTGTGCCCAGGCTCAGGATCTCGCCGGCGGCCATGATCGCCAGCCGGTCGCAGTATTCCGCTTCCTCCATAAAATGGGTGGTGACCAGCACGGTTACCCCTGCCTCGGCCAGGGCGTTGATACGGTGCCAGAACTCGCGGCGGGCGAGGGGATCGACGCCGGAGGTGGGCTCGTCGAGGAAGAGGATATCCGGTTCGTGCATCAGGGCGCAGGCGAGGGCGAGGCGCTGCTTGTAGCCGAGGGGCAGTTCTCCGCTGTTCGCCTCCCGCTGTTCTTTCAGGTCGAAGGTCTCCAGGGCCCAGGTGATCCGTTTGCTGCGCCTGCCGCCGGTCAGGCCGTAGGCGCTGCTGAAGAACTCCAGGTTCTGCGCCACGCCCAAACTGCCGTAGAGGGAGAACTTCTGCGACATGTAGCCGATGCGCTGGCGAGCGACGGCCGCGGCACGGCGCAGGTTGACGCCGGCCACCTGCAGCTTGCCGCCGCTGGCCGGTAGCAGGCCGCAGAGCATGCGGAAGGTAGTGGACTTGCCCGCGCCGTTAGCGCCGAGCAGGCCGAAGACCTCGCCGCGACGCACATCGAAGCTGACATCCTTCACCGCGTAGAAATCACCGAAGCGCCGCTGCAGCCGTTCGACCTTGATGACGGCCTCGCCGTTGTCGCTGTGATGAGCGGCCAGGGCTACGGTGTCATCGACGTTGCGGGATGCCTGGTCCTTGTGCAGGGTGGCGATGAAGTGGTCCTCGAAGCGCGGTTCGACGGGACGGTAGTGCAACCTTTGCAGGACATCAAGCGAGGCGGGATCGACGCCGTCGGCCAGGACCAGACGCACCTGCTCTTTCTGGATCACCGCATCGATAACGCCCTCTGTTTTGGACAGGCGGCTCTGCAGGGCGCGTTTGCTGCTGGTTTGCGGCACTTCGACGGCGAAGGTGCGCCCATCGAGGTGGTGACTGAAACTCGCCGGGGGACCCTGACTGAGCACCTGTCCCTCGTGCATCAGAATCACCTCGGCGCAGCGCTCCGCCTCGTCCAGATAGGCGGTGCTGAGCAGCACCGTCATCTGCTCCTCCTGTACCAGCCGGTAGACGATGGACCACAGCTCGCGGCGGGAGACCGGGTCCACCCCCACCGTTGGCTCGTCGAGCAGCAGCAGGCGTGGCGGGCGCACCAGGGTGCAGGCGAGGCCGAGTTTCTGTTTCATGCCGCCGGAGAGGCGACCGGCGAGCCGCCCGGTGAAGGGGCCGAGGCCGGTCATGTGCATCAGTTCCTTGTAGCGTGGCGCCCGTGCCTCGTGAGGCAGGCCCTGCAGATCGGCATAGAGGTCCAGGTTCTCCTGCACCGTGAGGTCCTCGTAGAGGCCGAAACGCTGTGGCATGTAGCCGATGGAGGATTGCACCTGCAGGGCGTCGCGGTCGGCATCGAGGCCGAGCACGCTCACCTTGCCGGCGTCGGCGCGCAGCAGCCCGGCGGCCAGGCGCATCAGGGTGGTCTTGCCCGCGCCGTCCGGGCCGATCAGGCCAGTGACTGCGCCGTGCCGTACCTTGAGGTCGGCGCCGCGCAGCGCCTCGACCGTGCGCTTGCCGACGTTGAAACGCTTGTCGACTTGCTCGAGATGCAGGGCGCAATCATCGCTCCCGGCCATTAGCGATCTCCGCAAGGCTTGTGCTGGGCAGCATTCTCGTCGGCGGATTGGCTGAGGTCGATGGTGGCGACGGCGGGCATGCCGAGGCGCAATTGATTCTGTGGATTGCAGACAAAGATCCGCACCTGGTAGACCAGGTCCGTGCGTACCTCTCGAGTTTCCACCGACTTTGGCGTGAATTCGGCGGTGGGGGAGATGAAACCGACCCAGCCGTCATAGCCTTTGTCGGGGAAGCTGTCGGTGTGCACCGTGGCGCGCATGCCCGGATGGATGCGGCCCAGGTCGGTTTCGCCGACGTAGGCGCGAATCCAGAGCGGATCGGTCAAGGCCAGGGTATAGACCGGACGCTGCGGGGAGGCCATGTCGCCTGGCTCCAGCAGGCGATCCTGAATCACCCCGTCCGCCGGGGCGTAGAGGTCCGTGTCGGATAGCTGGCGCTTCACCAGGGCCAGCTGCGCCTGGTCTGCCTTCAGTGTCGCCTCGGCAGCGGCAATATCCTCCTTGCGCGGGCCGGCCTCGGCAAGGCGTAGCGTCTCCTTGGCGGCTCTTAGCTTCGCCTTGGCCGCATCCGCTACGGCGCGGGCATTGTCCGCCTGCTCCTGGGCCGCCAGTTTCTGCGTCGTCAGCTCGGTGAGACGATGGCTGGTGCGCTCGACATTGGCGGCGGTGATGCGGGCCGCCTCCACCTCCGCCTGCAGCTGGCGGATTTCCTCGAGGCGGGTGCCGGCCTTGAGCCTCGTCACGACCTCCTGCTGCGCCGCGGCACGGGCGGCGGCCTGATCTGTGACGTGTTGGAGACGCGTTTTATCGAGGCTGGCCAGCAGGTCGCCCTTTTTGACCCGATCTCCCTCCTGCAAGCGCATGTCGGAAATGCGTTCACTGCCGTTGAAGGCAAGCTGGACTTGACGGATGTCCACATTGCCGTGGAGGGTGAGGGTATTGCCGGCGTTGTTGCCATCGCTGCGGTGCAGGAATAGGTAGCCGGCAGTGGCGGCGGCGATGAGAATTAAAAGCAGGGGAAGCAGGAACTTGATCCGTTTGTTCATGCGAAGTGCGATCTCGGTTCGGTTTTGGGCCGGGGTATGAGTGTAGCGAGCCGAGCGTGAAATGTCGCGCCGGAAACACTCGCATTGCCAATGGTAACGTTTTGACCTCGGTCAATATATAGCCGGGCCAACGCCGTTGGAGATATATCTATAGCATAAATCGGTTGAAACACCATCAATACGGGAATGCCATTTCCTGGTAATCATTCTCGCTCTGTTCCTTTAGGGCAATGATGTCCTCGATACGCTGTTCGGTTACGACATGATGGTCTTGCTAGGGACGGTGACGCTGTTGCTTCGTACATTTCGCATTCGCCGGATTGTGGATAATCATATTGCGCTGCTGACGGGTTTTGTAAACAGAGTGATTGCGGCGTGTTTGATATGAGCTTCTGTGACCCATTTCACATTTTTTCGATATGACGTCGCGTCGAAATGTGATCGAGTCTGCATTTCCAAAATTGCCGTTGGTTTGCCGCTTAAAATCTATTAAGCCGCAGATTGTTTTACCGATAAATCTCTCGAAGTAAGGAATCGTAAAAGGCAAACCCGAACGAAAGGCGGGGGCGCAAAGTTACCGGTCTAAAGGGCGCATGCCCCACGACAGCGGGATTGCCGATAACTCCACGCCTATCCAGCCCCTTGCGGCGAATAGGTGCGTACCCCGGTCAATCCTTCGTGCTGATCCCCGGTTACTTGTCTCCACTGAACAGGAAAGCAGGCGTCGGCATGGGGAAATTTTTCTCTCGAGTAATTGTTGGGGTGATGATGGCGGCGTTGACCATGCCGGTATTCGCCGCCGACAGCGCCGTTGCCTTACTGGCGCCATTTTCCAATACGTCCAATATGATCGGGAATATTCCCGACGGTTACTTCGAACCTGTTGCACTGAACAGCAAGGCGCTGTTCGCCTATCCGCCGAATTCCAAGCACGATCTGGTATTGCCGCATCTAGGCAGGATTGCAGTGGAGCATGATCGTACCCGGACTGTGGATCTCGGCGGTGTCGTAACGCGCTGGGAGGGCCATGTCGCAGGAATCGCTGCCTTGAAAGTCACCTTCGTCAAAGGTATATCGGGCATGGTGAGCGGGGTTATCGACACGCCGCGCGGGCGGGTGCTGTTAGGGCAGGCGGGCGACTATATCGTGTATAAACAGAGTCGCGCTGCGGTCGCGCCATCCATGGCTGTTGCTAAAGAAATTCCTGAGGCGCTGTTGGAGAAGTCCCTCGATCCGAACAGCGATATTGAGAGCAACAAGCCAGCCAGCGTTTCCTATCCGGTTGAATTCAACGCGGCGGCGCTTGCCAATGTGCCGCTCAACGCTGAAGTGGATGTATCTTTGCCGGGCGCCGGAGATTTTCGCGTGGTCCATGACAACACCTTGGCCGGGGATCTGGGGGCCACTACCTTCGTTGGTTATCTCAAGGATTTCGGTGATGATTTCCGTATGATCGTCACCTATTCTCCCAGCGGTGCACAGGGACAGATACTGACTCCGTATGGTATGTACCTGATTAAAACCATAGGCCGGCAACAATGGCTGATCGATGTCGACGGTTCCGATTTGCATCATGTGGTGCCTGTCGCTAACGACGGCCTCGGCGGTAAGGACCAAGCACCCGCATCCGCCATTGCCGGCGCAGTCGTACAAACCAGGGTTGCGGCCGGCGTCGGCGCGACCACGAGTCCTGCCTCGACTTCAATAGCAGCCGCAGCCGTTGCCGGCGCCACCAAGACGCGCATCGATGTGTTGGTGGTGTATACCCCGGGAATGGAAACCCGCTATGGCGGCGTAGATCAGGTACAGACCCGCATACAAAATCTCGTGGCCTTGGCCAATCAGGCCTATATCGACAGCGGTGTGGATATCAGTTTGCGCTTGGTGGGTGTCGTCAAGATCGATGGATCGGATAATTCTTCGAACATCGATACCTTGAATGCCATCACCAACGGCGGCGCTCCGTATAACAATGTCGCGTGGCTGCGCAACGCTTACGGCGCGGACCTGGTGTCTCTCATCCGGCCCTTTTCCATGGCGCAGGGCGGTTTGTGCGGAATCAGTTGGGTGGGCGGCTCCAATGGTGCATCCATTGCTCTTTATCGTGATCAAGGCTACTCGGTGGTAAGCGATGGCCGGGACGGCGGCTACTTTTGCTCGGCGTATACGTTCGCGCATGAGCTTGGCCACAATATGGGGAATGTGCATGATCGCGCCACGGTGGCCCAGCAAGACGGTAGTCATGGCGCTTACCCTTATTCATTCGGTTACGGGCTTACCGGGCAATTCGGCACCATCATGAGTTATGTCGATCCCGAGGTGGGTAAGTTTTCCAACCCGGACAGGCTGTGCAGGGGGCAAGCGGCTTGCGGCATAGCGGAGACGGACGCGGCGAACTCCGCCGATAACGCCCGCTCTCTCAACAATACCCGCCGTTATGTGGCGGCCTATACGCCTGAGGCATCCGCCGCCGTGCAAATGATCTCGATTGCGGGGGTGGTCACCGCGGACGGTATGGCGCTGAGCGGGGTACAGATGAATACCTCGGCAGCGGCCACATGCAGCGCCAGCGGGGATAACGGCGCTTATTCATGCATCGTCGCCAGCGATTGGAGCGGTGATATTACGCCGTCACTGAGCGGCTATAGCTTTAGTCCGGAGAAAATATCCCTGAGCAAAGTGACCGATAATAGCGTTGACCAGAATTTCACCGCGGCGCCCGATAAGAATCTGAGTTTGACGGCAGCGGCCAGTCAGAGTTCGAGTTCCGGCGGCGGCGGGGTGCTTGGTTACGAAACCTTGGCCTTTTTGGCAATATTTGCCGGTTTAAGGTCGCGGTGCCGTTTAGCATCTTGAATTCACCGCTCAGAATCATCGCCATTTCTCGCTGATGCTCGAAATGACAAATTCAAATTAATCAGAGATTCCTTAGAAATTATGAATGGCGTCCGAGGACCGCAAGCAGTCCTCGCAGCAAGCTCAACGGGGTGGGCGGGCAGCCGCGGATCACGGCATCCACGGGTATGACGTTGTTCACTGCGCCGAGGCTGGCGTAGGATACGCCGAATTCGCCGCCGCAGGCCGCGCAATCGCCCACCGCCACCACCAGCGTGGGTTCGGCGACGGCAGCCAGGGTCATCTTCAGCGCCGTCTCCATGTTGCGCGTTACCGGTCCGGTCACCAGCAGCATGTCGGCGTGGCGCGGCGAGGCGACGAAGTGGATACCGAAACGCTCCAGATCGTAGTAAGGATTGTTGAGGGCGTGAATCTCCAGCTCGCAGGCGTTGCAGGAGCCCGCATCCACCTGGCGGATGGCGAGCGAGCCGCGATAGCGCCGCTGAATTAACGCGGAGATCCGCCTACCCAGATCCTCGACCTCGGGGTCAGATCGCGCCAGCGGCTCGGTGATCACGCCGGTGCGCAGGATCTTGCGAAATATCTTCATGTCCGCCGTCTCACAGATCGTGTCCGGAATAGGAGCAGTTGAAGGATTTATTGTTGAGCGGGAAATCCGGTACGGGCACTTCGCGTGCCGCCAGTTCCAGGCCTAGCCAATTGATCATGGAGGGATCGCGTATATAGCAGCGGTCGATGGCGCCGTGCGCCGTCAGCCGCAGCCAGGTGACGATCTCGCCGCGCCATGATTCGATCACCGCAAATCCGCAGCCTGCATCCTGCGGTGTGTGCCATCCCGTATACACTGCGCCGTCGGGAAGTTCGCGCAACAGTGTTTCAACCAGGCGTGCACTGTCTTGTATCTCCGCGAAGCGCACCCACAGACGTGCCGCCACATCGCCGCCGCGGCATACGGCGACCCGCGGCGGATGGAAATCATAAGGGGCATAGGCCGCGTCCCGGCGTGCATCGCAGTCCTGTTCCGCGCTGCGTCCGGCATAGCCCAGCAAGCCTATGTCGGCGGCATCGGCTGCCGTGACGATACCGGAATCGATGACCCTCTCGCGGATCGGAGTATGGTTTTCATAGGTGTCGTAGAGTTCGCGCATCTCGGCGGCGACGGCGCGGGTCTGGGTCAGCAGCAGCTGTATGCCGTCGTCGTCCACATTGCGGGTTACACCGCCGGGTTGGATGCAGTCCATGAGCAGGCGATGGCCGAACAGCTGCAGATGGCTGCGCGCCAGGTCCTCGCGCAGCCGCTGACACTGCATGTGCATAAAGCTCCAGGCGGCATCATTGCACACGGCGCCGATGTCTCCGATATGATTGGCCAACCGCTCGCGCTCACACAATACCGCACGCAGCGCGGCGGCGCGCGGTGGTATCTCTAAACCTGCAGCCTGTTCCGCGGCCTGGCAGTAGGCCCAGCTATGCGCCACCGTCGCATCGCCCGAGACCCGAGCCGCCAGGCGCGCCCCCGCCGGTACATCGCGACCCTCCATGGTCTTTTCGATGCCCTTGTGGACATAGCCCAGTCGTTCTTCCAGATTGAGGATCTGTTCGCCCACGGCGAGAAAGCGGAAGTGTCCCGGCTCGATGATGCTCGCATGCACAGGCCCTACCGGGATCTCATAGACGCCGTCGCCTTCCGCCTCGATGAAGGGATAACGACCTTCGACACGCGGCAGTTGCGTAGCGGCGGCGAATGCCTTGCGTAGCGGGAAAGCGTTCGCCGGCCAATGTTCGTGTTTGAGCCATGGCCGCGTATCGGGATGTCCGTCGGGGATCAGGCCGAACAGGTCGTGGATGACGCGTTCCATGCGGGCCGCGGCGACGTAGTAGGGCGTGATACTGGGGAAGGCATTGGCGTGGGCATCCAGGGTGGTCGAGGCAAGGGCATAGCCGTGATCTTTCTGGGCGAAGGCGGCATGGATGGTGAAGGATTCATCTTCCTCCACCGCCCACAGCGCTACCAGGCGCAGCCTCGCTTCCCTAGCCAGCTTGGCCATCGCTTGCCACTGGGCGATGGCAATGAGCAGACTGGGCGGTTCGGTAGAGAAGTCTTGTGCGGCAACACCGCCCTGGGTGAGCAGGGTATTCAGCTGTGCGTGTAATGCGAATCTCATCGGACGGCACCTTGCAGCAGGGCGGCGGCGGTCTGGTACCAGTCGGCCAGGAAGCCGGGGATGGCCAGGCCCAGCCACAGCGCTATCCCGAAATGGATATAGACCGGAAGCATGTTGACGTGTACCAGGTTCACCTGTTCCGGAGGGGTGCCGAAGGCCATGGGTTGCACATGCCGAAACAGGCCGGCGAAGGCCAGCACCAGTCCCAGCAACAACAGGACCACCGTCCACGGGTGGGTATGCAGGGCCGCAGTCAGCAAGAGAAATTCACTGGTGAACACGCCGAAGGGCGGAAAGCCGGCGATGGCGATGGTGCCGATCAACAGCCCCCAGCCGATGCCGGGATGGTGGCGCACCAGTCCGCGGATGTTGCTCATCTGCTGGGTGCCCATGACCTGGGCCGCATGGCCGACGGTGAAGAAGATCCCGGACTTGACCAACGAGTGGACGGTCATGTGCAACAGTCCGGCGAAATTGGCCAGCGGCGTGCCGATGCCGAAGGCCAGGGTCATCAGTCCCATGTGTTCGATGGAGGAAAAGGAGAACAGGCGTTTGATGTCGCGTTGGCGGTGCAATGCCAGGGCCGCCACCAGCAAGGACAGCAGGCCAAAGCCCATCATCAGCTTGCCGGCCAGACCGCTGTGGGTGGCGCCGTCCACCAGTGTCTTGCAACGCACCAGGGCATAGAGCGCCACGTTGAGCAGCAGTCCCGAGAGCACTGCGGAGATGGGCGTCGGGCCTTCGCCGTGGGCGTCCGGTAACCAGGTGTGCATGGGTACCAGACCGATCTTGGTGCCGTAACCCACCATCAGGAACATGAAGGCGATGGTCATCACGCCGGGCGCCAGCTGATCGGCGTGCGCATAGAGCACGGTCCAGGTCAGGGCGGTATTGTCGTGTCCCAGGACTTCGGAAGAGGTGGAGAAGATCAGGATGGTGCCGAACAGGGCCAGGGCGATGCCTACGCCGCACACGATGAAGTACTTCCAGGCGGCGGCGATGGCGGCGGGCGTGCGATACAGGGAGACCAGCAGCACCGTCGCCAGGGTGGCCAGCTCAAGTGCTATCCACAGCACACCCAGGTTGTTGGTGGTGAGGCCCAGGTACATGCCGAAGATGAACAGTTGGTACATGGCGTGATAGAGGCGCAGGCGCTCGGCCGTCACCCGTCCGATCGCCTGTTCATGTCGCATATAAGGCGCCGAGAAGATGGCGGTGCTGGTGGCGACGAAGGCGGTCAGGGAGACCAGAAACACATTATAAGCGTCGAGGAAAAACGCCTGGCCATGAGCGGTGAACGATCCGTGTTCCAGGACCTGATAGGCCAGCGCCAAGGCCGCGGCCAGAGTGACGGCACTGGCGGCGATGTTCAAGAGGGTCGCGCGTGGCCGGTGGCCTATCATGCCCATGATGACGCCTGCGATCAGCGGTGTGGCCAGCAACAGGTCGAACAGGTTCACTGTTTTTCCTCCAGGTGCTCCAAGTCCAGGGAGTCGAAGGTCCTGCGGATCTGGAAAAAGAACAGGCCGAAGATCAGGGCCGCGATCAAGACATCGAAGGCCACGCCTATCTCCACCACCAGCGGCATGCCGTTGGTCGCGGCGGTGGCGGTGAAAAACAGGGCGTTCTCCAATGAAAGAAAGGCGACCACCTGGGTGATGGCCTTGCGGCGCGTGATCATCATCAACATGCTGAGCAGTACGCAGGCCAAGGCGATGGCGATGATGTTGCGCGTCACCAGCTGCGAGAGTTTCTCGATGGGCAGGCTGACATAAAAGGCGAACAGCACCAGGGCCGCGCCGATCAACAGCGTTACCGGGACATTGACCAGAGACTCCACCTCGCGGTGCACGCCAAGTCGGATGACGATGCGCCATAACAGCCAGGGCAGCAGCAGTCCCTTGAGCAACAGCGCCAGTAATGCCGAGACATAGAGTTCGGGCACCCCGGCGACGAAGGCGACCAGGGCCGAGGTCAGCGCCAGCAACACGCCCTGCAGCGCGAACCAGCGCAGCAGGGCGCGCATGTGGCGTTGTGCCAGCAGGGCGAAGACGATCAGCAGCATGGCCGCCGCCGCCACTACCACCCATTGCTGTAACAGGCCGGGCTGTGTCACACGCCTACCTCCAGGATGTAGTGGCTCAGCATGCCGAGGATGGCCAGCAGGAAGGCCAGTCCCAGATACTCCGGCACGCGGAAGATGCGCATCTTGGCCATCCAGGTTTCGAACAGGGCCAGCAGCGCAAACAGCAGCAGCAACTTGAGCAGCCAGGCGCCGGTGGCGATCAGCACAGATACCAGGCTGCTGTCCTGCGCCATTCCCCACGGCAGAAACAGATTGAGCAACAGGGTGGCGAACAGCAGCAGTTTGATCTGATTGGCCCACTCGATGAGGGCCAGGTAGCGTCCGGAATATTCGAGGATCATGGCTTCGTGGACCATGGTCAGCTCCAGATGCGTGGCTGGATTGTCTACCGGAATACGGCCGGTTTCGGCGATGGTTACCATCACCAGTGCGGCCAGGGCGAAGGCCAGTGACGGACGCAGACCCAGTCCGGAGTTCAATACCGCATCGATCATGGCGCTGAGGTTGGTGCTGTGCGCGGCGATGGACAACACGAAAATGCTCATGAGCATGGCGGGCTCGCTCAGTGCGGCGAAGGTCATCTCGCGGCTGGCGCCCATGCCGCCGAAGGCAGTGCCCACGTCCATGGCGGCCAAGGCGGTGAAGAAGCGCGCCAGGGCCAGCAGGGCCACCAGGGCGATGACGTCGGCGGCGGCGGTCAGGGGCATTGCGACCAGGATCACCGGCACGATGGCCGCCGCCAGTGCGGTGGCGGCGAAGATCACGTAAGGGGCGAGCCGAAATATCCAGGAGGCCTGCTCGGCCAGCACCGGCTGTTTGGCGAAAAGCTTGGCCAGGTCGCGGTAGCCTTGCAGCAGTGACGGACCGCGGCGGTTTTGTAACCGCGCCTTCAATAGCTTTACCAGGGCGGTTGCCAGCGGGGCCAGTCCGACCATCAGCATTGCCTCGGCGAGATTCCACAGCCACAGGTTCATAGCAGCAACCCCAGTAGTAACAGCAGGGTCACGAAGGTGAAGGCGAGATAGCCGTGAATCGGGCGGTGATGCAGCCAGTCGACACGCCGGGTCAGCCATTCGATGAAGCGCTTGACGGGCAGGTACAGATGGCGCCACAGCAGGTCCTGGACATGTACCTGGTAGCGAAGCTTTTTCACCAGCAGGGTGTGGCCGTGATCCGAGCGCAGCAGCTTGTCCTGCGGCTGGTAGAGATTAGAGAAGATCCGGCGCAGCGGCTGGGAAAAACCGGCGGCGGTATATTGCATGCGCGGATTGAGATGGGGATGACCGCAGCTCCATGGCTCGGTCCGGCGCTTTTTACCGTAGCGGTAATGGATGACAAGGAAAGTGCACCCGGCCAGCAGCAAGGCCATGAGCACGATGAACGGTGAATAGGACGCTCGTTCCTGGGCGATGGGGGTCAGCCACAGCCAGGCATTGCCGGCCGCGGATGCGCCGAGCTCCGCATGGATGAGGGTCTTGGGTACGGCGTCGATCAGCGGCAGCATCCATACCGGAAAGATACCGAGCAGCAGGCACAAGGCGGCGGGTATCGCCATGCCGAGCTGCATCCATGCGTTGGCTTCGCGGGCCTCGGCCGCCGCCCGGCTGCGCGGCATTCCCTGGAAGACGATGCCGAAGACCTTGACGAAACAGGCCGCCGCCAGCGCACCGGCCAGGGCCAGCATTGCGGCGGAGAACGGGATCAGGGCCGACAGCAGAGTACCTTGCAGCTGTGGTGCCATCAGTGCCGCCTGAAAGGTGAGCCATTCGGATACAAAACCGTTGAACGGCGGCAGCGCCGAGATAGAGATGCAGCCGATCAGGAATAAGGCGGCGGTGCGCGGCATGCGCCGAATCAGGCCGCCCAACTGTCCCATGTCGCAGCTATGGGCGCCGTGCAGCACTGCTCCCGCACCCATGAACAGCAGTCCCTTGAACAGGGCATGATTGAGCGTGTGGTAGAGCGCCGCGACCAGGCCCAGCGCCGCCAGGCTCGGGTAATTATAATGGGCGAAGATCATTCCCAGCCCCAGGCCGATGGCGATGATGCCGATGTTTTCCACAGAGGAATAGGCCAGCACCCGCTTGAGGTCATTTTGTTGCAGGGCCAGCAATATCCCCCCCACCGCCGAAGCGGAACCGATGACCAGTACCAGGCCGCCCCACCACCAGTGGGCCTGTTGCAGGCCGACCAGGTCCCAAATCACGCGCAGGAACCCGAAGATGGCCACCTTGATCATGATGCCGCTCATCAGGGCGGACACGTTGGAGGGGGCCGCGGGGTGGGCCTCGGGCAGCCAGGCGTGTAAGGGAATCAAGCCCGCCTTCATGCCGAAACCGCTCAATGCCAACAGGAAGGCCAGCGATGCCCACAGCGGCGTCAACGATGCGGCACGCATGGCGTCGAATTCGAAGGAACCGCCCGCCGCATACAGGATCGCGAAACCGCCCAGGATCAGCAGGCCACCGAGATGGGCCATCAATAGATAGAGGAAGCCCGCCTTGCGATGGCTGTCCTGCTCGTGTTCGAAGGTCACGAGGAAATAGGAGGCGACGCTCATCAGCTCCCAGAAGATCATGAAAGTATAGGCGTCATCGGCGAGCGTCACACCTTGCATGCCGGTGACGAACAGCGGCATGAAGATGTACAGCGGCGTCAGGCTGCGTTGGTTTTCCAGTTGCCGCAGATAGCCGACGGAATACAATGCCACCGCGCCCAGCAGCAAGCCGAGCACCAGCAGAAAAAAACCGCCGAGGGCGTCGAGACGAAAATGCATTGCCAGCCAGGGCAGGCCGATGGGCAGCCTCGTCTCGACTGTGGCGGAGAGCAGACCTGCTATCCCCGCGGCCAGCGCCGTCAGTGCTGACAGCAAAAGTAAACCGGAGACGAGGCGGCGCTGGTACTTGGGGGCGGCACTCAAGAGGAAGCCGGCCAGGAATGCCGCCAGCGCCGACAACAGTGCAGCCAGAGCCCAGGACATGCCGCTCATCGTTGCCGCACTATCAACAGTTCGCAAAGCTGTTTATGGGGATTACGCCAGTTGTGCGAACGGCGGGGATCGTAGTAGACGGACTGGGTCTCGGCGACTTCGAAATTGTCACCGTCGTAATGGAGTACGGCGCGCCCGCGCCTTACCCACACGAATTCCGATTCGATCCCCACCAGGAAGGGTTGCTCCGCCAGCTGGCCGCCCGGACTGAGTCTGACCAGCAGCGGTTCGAAGCTGGATTCATGACGCTGCGCCGCCAGGGGGATCAGCTCTGCGCCGTCGCTCAGGGAGAAGGTCGGGCAGTCTTTCATATCGATGACTTCGATCTTGGTCCCTTCCTCGCCGTCGGCGAAAAATGCCGCCACCGGTACCCGCAGCCCGTGGGCGAGCTTTTCCAGCGTCGCTACCGACGGCGAGGTCTGGCTGGCCTCAATCTGCGACAGGGTCGCGGGGCTTACCCCCGCCGCTTCGGCCAGGGCGCGGATGGAAAAGCCGCGTGATTCGCGCAGGGAACGTATTCGGGTGGCGACGGGCATTAAAGTCTGTTACTAAATAAAGAACATAATGTATAAAAAAGTGAACACTCTGTCGAGTGCCCCCTGCTTGCCGGTCTGGCGCTAATAAGCGTAGCGCAACATCACTGCCGGCATGCGCTCAACTGCTGCCGTTGCCATCAAGTCATCAGGTGGCAATGAACCAAAATGGGGCCATAAAATCATTATTGCCCTAAATAAGGGCGCGTTAAATACAGATCCCGCCGTTTTTAAGATTTATCCCATTGATTTTAATGAGCGCACTTTAATGGTGCGATTCTTGCTAGGTAATGCGCCAAATTCGCTCACAGGGGATGTTAGATGGAGACGTTGAAATCGGGCAGCGATGTCTTATTCGTGCTGATGGGGGCGGTGATGGTCCTGGCCATGCATGCCGGCTTCGCCTTCCTGGAGGTGGGGACGGTGCGCAAGAAGAATCAGGTCAATGCCCTGGTCAAGATCATCGTCGATTTTGCCGTGTCGACCTTGGCCTACTTCTTCATCGGTTACGGTATTGCTTATGGGACCTCATTCTTCTCCAACGCCCATGTTCTGGTCGACAAGAACGGTTATGAACTGGTGAAGTTCTTCTTCCTGCTGACTTTTGCGGCTGCGATTCCCGCGATCATCTCCGGCGGCATAGCCGAACGGGCCAGATTCAATCCCCAGTTGGCGGCGACGGCCATCCTGGTCGGTTTCATCTATCCGTTTTTTGAAGGCATCAGCTGGCATGGCAATTTCGGCGTGCAGGCGTGGCTGGAAGCTCACTTCGGCGCCGCCTTCCATGATTTCGCCGGGTCGGTAGTCGTGCATGCCATGGGGGGCTGGTTGGGATTGATGGCGGTATTGATGCTGGGGCCGCGCCATGGCCGTTACGGGAAGGATGGCAGGATAACCGCCCATCCGCCGTCGAACATCCCCTTTCTCGCGCTAGGGGCGTGGATCCTTACGGTAGGGTGGTTTGGCTTCAATGTTATGTCGGCCCAGGCCATCAATGCGGTCAACGGCCTGGTGGCCATCAACTCCTTGATGGCGATGGTGGGTGGAGTGTTGGCGGCCCTGGTCGCAGGACGTTTTGACCCCGGCTTTGTCCATAACGGTCCCCTGGCCGGCTTGGTGGCCGTCTGTGCCGGATCCGATCTCATGCACCCGGTGGGGGCCTTGATAACCGGTGTCGTGGCCGGCGCCTTGTTCGTGTGGACCTTCACCCTTACCCAGAACAAGTGGAAGATCGATGATGTATTGGGGGTGTGGCCCTTGCACGGCTTGTGCGGTGTGTGGGGCGGCATCGCCGCGGGGATTTTCGGCAGCACGGCGCTGGGTGGCATGGGCGGGGTGAGTCTCATGTCGCAGCTCGCCGGCACCTTGCTGGGCGTCACGATTGCGATCGTGGGCGGATTGCTGGTGTATGGCGGCTTAAAGGCAGTAGTCGGCCTGCGCCTCAGTCAGGAAGAAGAATATCAAGGCGCCGATTTGAGTATCCACAAGATCGGCGCGGAGCCGCCCTATAGAGAATGACGTCGCGGCTGATCGCTAATTTCCGCGGCGAGCAGCCCCGGGACAGCATCGGGGTTCAATGCCTGGCTGAAGTAATAGCCCTGCATGGTCTGGCAGCCCAGGCGCTGCAGCAGATCCATTTGCGCCTTGGTTTCCACGCCTTCGGCGACGATTTCCAATTGCAGCGTATTGGCCATGGCGATGATCGCGGCGATGGTGGTGGTATCATCGTCGTTGCTGCAGATGTTGCCGGTGAAACTGCGGTCAATCTTGATGGTGCGGATCGGAGTGTGATTCAGCTTGCTCAAGGAGCTGTAACCGGTTCCAAAGTCATCGATGCATAAATGGACGCCCACATCTTCCAGTTTCTCCAGGGTCTGGAGGGTGCTCTTCACGTCGCCGGCGAAAATCCGTTCCGTTAACTCCAATTCCAGGCTGGAGGGTTGCAGGCGGGTTTCGCTGAGGATGCTTTTTAGACTGGACAGCAGATCACTATTCCTGAATTCCTTGTCGGATAAGTTGATAGCAAGGCGCGGTACCGTCAGGCCGGCCGTCACCCAGCCCTCGTAATCGGAGCAGGCCTTGCGCAGCATTTGTTTGCCGAGCGGCAAGATCAGGCTGGTTTCTTCCGCGACCGCCAGGAATTTTTCGGGCGGGATAAGCCCTTTTGTAGGATGTTGCCAGCGCACCAAGGCCTCCATGGCAACGACCGTTCCGCTGGGGACATGGAAACGCGGCTGGTAATAGATGAGGAATTCGTCGTTGTCCAGGGCGCGATGCAGATCCTTTTCCAGCGATAGGCGTGTCTGGGCGCGTAAATTCATGTTGGGTGAATAGAGCTGGTAGGCATTCTTGCCTTGTTCTTTGACGCGATACATGGCGACATCGGCATTTTTGAGTAGGTTTTCCGCGTCTTCGCCGTCATTGGGGAAGATGCTGATGCCGATACTGACCCCGATGAAAAATTGATGGTTGCGGATTTCAAACGGCTTGGAAAAGATGTTGATGATTTTTTGCGCGACCTGGCAGGCGTCGTGTTGATTGGTCAAATCGTTAAGGATAACGACGAACTCGTCGCCGCCGTGACGGGCGACAGTGTCCTCGGCGCGTATGCAGGTGGTGAGGCGCTGCGCGGCGATCTTCAGCATGTGATCGCCCATGTTGTGTCCGTAGGTGTCGTTGATCAGCTTGAAGCCGTCCAGATCGCAAAACAGGATGGCGACCAGCTGGTTGTGCCGCGGTGCGCGCGTCAAGGCGCGATCGATTCTGTCCAACAAAAGACTGCGGTTGGGTAGATTGGTCAGTGCGTCATAGTTGGCCAGATAGAGCAAATGATCCTCGGTCTTTTTGCGCGCGGTAATATCTTGTAAGACCAACACCAGTCCGCCGCAATGCACATGATCTGAGAATAATGATGATGAGATCGAGACCGGGATGAGACTGCCCTCTTTGTTGATGAAGGTCGTCTCCATTCCCTGGACATAGGGGGAGATGATCAGCGAGTCGAGCATGGATCTGACGAACAGCGGATCGGCGATGAAATCATCGATGCTGCGGCCCAACAGCTCATCTTCGTGATATTTGAACAAGGCGCTTGCCGCAGAATTTATCCACTCTATGTCTCTGCAGGCGTTGATGACGATCAGTGCGTCCGGGACCGAGCGCAGGATGTTGTTCATCTGTTCTTTGGACACCGTGGTAGTGGCGAGATTGTTGGCCATTAAATTGAAGGCGCGCGCGAGTTGCCCGATTTCGTCGCGGCTCCATTCGGGGGCCCTGGCGTCGAAATGGCCGCGTCCCAATTCCGCGGCCGAGGTGACGAGCTGCTTGAGGGGGGACGCCAGTGAGCGGGCGATGACCAATCCGAGAGTGATGGCGAATAAAAAGGTCATTATGCCTGCGAACAGCAGCATGCTTTCCGCATCGCCGATGGTTTGATTGACCTCAGTGTCGTCCTTGGCGAGTTGCTGATTCGTATAAAACAGCTGGGAATCCAGCGCCGCCTCGAAGGCGTGCTCGCCGTTTTCAAGGGTGTTGAGCGCTTCGGTAAGATCGATGGCGGTGTCGTTATTTTTCAAGAGCGTGACGATGTTGTCACTGCTGGTTTTGACGAACTGCGCCGCATCGCGGGTGGCCATCAGATACAATTTGTCATCCGCGGAAGATTGATCGATTAAGGCCGAATAGTCATTCAAGGCTTCTTCCAGAGGGCGTATCGCAGAGTCCTGCAGTTCTAGCAGTTCGCTTTGCCAGTCGGCGGTGGTTTGCGCCGGATCGTGGGTGATGCCGTATTTGAGCAATGCCAGGCGCGAGGTGCTGTAAACGATCCGCGTTCCGTAATAGCGCAGATTTTCCAACCTCAGCAGTTGCGGTAGGGTGCGCTGCGAGGCGTTGTAATAGGTGCTTTTTATGGTGATGATGTTTTGCAGGCCTACGAACCCGACCACTACTACCGTGGCGGCGATGCATAAAAACGACAGCAGGAGCTTGTATTGGATTTTCATTATGGGCTAATGCCTTATTGGGGCACCGTCAATGCTGGGTGCTAACAAAACATCGGCCGATGGTGGCAGTAGTTTAGTTTTACGAGGCAAATTATTGGCTTGCTTAATATTGTGATAATGTCCCTGTTTTTCTTGCAGTTGGCGGTGATGCCAGGGCGAGGGTGGGGATGCTGATTTCAGATTTGTATGCAAATCAGCATAATGGCTCGTGACCGGTGCGGTCCGTCGCTGTTGCGAGTGTGGCAACGCCAGTGAAAAAGTAGTAGCTTATGGGCCGCTTGTTTTCTTGATTATTAAGTTGATCATTAATGACCAAAAAATTGTATATCAAGACCTTCGGCTGCCAGATGAACGAGTACGATTCCGCCAAGATGGCGGATGTGCTGGCGGCATCCCACGGCCTGCACCTGGTTCAAACCCCGGAAGAGGGAGACGTGCTGCTGTTGAATACCTGCTCCATCCGGGAAAAGGCCGAAGAAAAGGTCTTTTCCATGCTGGGTAGGTGGCGGGAGCTCAAGGACCGTCGTCCCGAAGTGGTCATCGGGGTGGGCGGCTGTGTCGCCAGCCAGGAGGGCGACAACATTCGTCGTCGTGCGCCCTACGTGGATATAGTCTTCGGTCCCCAGACCTTGCATCGCTTGCCCAAGATGCTGGAACAGGTGCAACGCGAGCGTCGGCCGGCGGTGGACGTCAGTTTTCCCGAGATAGAGAAATTCGATCACCTGCCTGCCCCGCACGCCGACGGCCCGACGGCCTATGTCTCGGTCATGGAGGGCTGCAGCAAATATTGCACCTTTTGCGTGGTGCCATACACCCGCGGCGAGGAAGTCAGTCGTCCCTTTGACGATGTGATCGCGGAAATCGCGACCTTGGCCCACAACGGTGTGCGGGAAGTTACCCTGTTGGGGCAAAACGTCAACGCCTATCGCGGCCTGATGCACGATGGCGTAGAGGCGGACCTAGCCTTATTGATCAGCTACGTGGCTGAAATCGACGGCATAGAACGCATCCGTTTCACCACCTCCCACCCGCTGGAGTTTTCCGATAGTCTCATTCAAACCTATGCCGACGTGCGCAAACTGGTCAGCCATCTGCACCTGCCGGTGCAAAGCGGCTCCGATCGCATCCTGTCCTTGATGAAGCGCGGTCATACCGCCATGGAGTACAAGTCCAAGATCCGGCGCTTGCGGGCGTTACGGCCGGATCTCAGTCTTTCTTCGGATTTCATCATAGGCTTTCCCGGTGAAAGCGATGCGGATTTCCAGGCCACCATGGATTTGATCGAAGAGATCGGTTTCGATAATTCCTTCAGTTTTATCTATAGCCCTCGCCCCGGGACGCCCGCGGCGGGCTTTCCCGACGACGTGTCCCCGGAGGTCAAGAAACACCGCCTGGCGATCCTGCAGGGGCGCATCCGCGAAATGACCGACGCGATCAGCCGGGACATGGTGGGTACGGTGCAGCGGGTGTTGGTGGAAGGGTCCTCCCGTAAGGATCCCCGGGAGATGTGCGGGCGCACGGAGAATAATCGCGTGGTGAATTTTACGGGGGATAAGCGGCTGGCCGGGCAACTGGTCGCGTTGCGTATCACCGAGGCACTGCCCAATTCGCTGCGCGGGGTGTATATGCAAGATTTTGATTCTTCAGGATTTCAGAGTACGGCGCTAGGGTTTTGACCGGCGCTTGGTCATTGCAAGCGGCGTCATTTTCGACTATCTTACCGATTAAATTCCCTGTTCAGCTTTTCATTTGAAAGTCCAGCCAGATTCCTTCGATTTCACCTTAGAACCCGCCGACAACGAGCGTCTCGCCAACTTGTGCGGGCAATTCGATGAACACCTGCGTCAGGTGGAGGGTCGTTTAGGGGTGGAAGTGACCAATCGTGGAAATCACTTTCGCGTGATTGGTGACCCCGCGCCGGTGCAACTGGCGGGCAAGGTCCTGCAGAACCTCTATTCCAGTACCGCAAAAATAAATCTCACGCCTTCACAGGTGCATTTGGTCTTGCAGCAAGCCGGGGCCGATGCCCTGGGCAGTGTCGGTGAGCCGGCCAATGAACCCTTGGCGATCCATACCCGCCGGGGGGTGATCAGCGGCCGTGCCCTCAATCAGCAACGCTATCTGCAGAACATTCTCAACAACGACATCAATTTCGGAATCGGGCCGGCGGGAACCGGCAAGACTTATCTGGCCGTCGCCTGCGCCGTGCAGGCCCTGGAGCAAGAGAAGGTGGGACGTG
The DNA here is from genome assembly GCA_963810615.1 of uncultured Gammaproteobacteria bacterium. Classification (GTDB taxonomy): domain Bacteria; phylum Pseudomonadota; class Gammaproteobacteria; order DRLM01; family DRLM01; genus JARRQJ01. The sequence goes on from CAWEOA010000008.1 coordinate 585,225, forward strand.
TGGTGCTGACGCGGCCGGCGGTGGAAGCGGGAGAGCGACTGGGATTCCTGCCGGGCGACCTGGCGCAGAAGATCGATCCGTATCTTCGTCCGCTCTACGACGCCCTTTACGAGATGCTGGGTTTCGAGCGGGTGGCCAAGCTGGTGGAGCGCAACATCATCGAAATCGCGCCCTTGGCCTATATGCGGGGGCGGACGCTGAATGATGCCTTCATCATCCTCGACGAGGCGCAAAACACCACCGTCGAACAGATGAAAATGTTTTTGACCCGTATCGGTTTCGGTTCCAAGGCGGTGATTACCGGCGATGTCACTCAAGTGGATTTGCCGCGCGGCCGCCTGTCCGGGCTGCGGCATGTGGTCGAGGTGCTCAAGGATGTGGACGGTATCAGCTTTACTTTTTTTAAGGCCGCTGACGTGGTGCGCCATCCCCTGGTGCAGAGTATCGTGACCGCCTACGAGAGCTTCGAAGAGAATAACCCGCCGCCCGCTGCGGAGCAGGGAACATGAGCATCGTCGTGGACGTGCAATATGCTCAGGAAGAGCTGCCGGATGCGGAGGCCGAAGTCCCCTCGCCCCAGGATTTCGAGCGCTGGGTCGCCGCCGCCTTGGCGGGACGTCGCGAGGCCGGGGAGCTGACCATCCGCGTGGTGGGGGTGACGGAAGGGGCCGCTCTCAATGAAACCTATCGCCACCGTTCTGGGCCGACCAACGTCTTGTCTTTTCCTTTCGATAGTTTATCGGCATTGGATCTGCCGCTACTGGGTGATCTGATCATCTGCGCGCCGCTGGTGATGCGCGAGGCGAGTGAACAGCATAAGCCGGCGATCGCCCATTGGGCGCATTTGACGGTGCACGGCAGCCTGCATCTCCTGGGCTACGACCATGAGGAACCGCGCGAAGCGGAGATCATGGAGGGCCTGGAGGCCGAGATCCTCGTCTCATTGGGTTATGCGGACCCCTATGCCGGGGAAAAAGAGGTCCGGTCGGCCTCTTGAAGCGCAGAGACTTGGTTCCCATTTGACGGTTTTAACAGCAAAGGTGTTAATTTAGATAATCATGGCAGTCGAGCGAACAAATAACGGTACGTCATCGCGTTCCTGGCTGGAGCGTTTGAGTTTTGCATTATTGGGCGAGCCCAAGGATAGGGAGCAATTGGTGGAATTGCTGCGCGATGCCCAGCAGCGCGAATTGCTCGACCCCGAAGCCCTGACCATGATCGAGGGGGTGTTGCAGGTCGCGGAAATGCAGGTGCGCGATATCATGGTGCCGCGTGCGCAAATGGCGGTGGTGGAGCGCGATGCCGTGCTGGACAATATCCTGCCGGTGGTGATCGAATCGGCGCACTCGCGTTTTCCGGTGATCGGTGATAATCGCGATGAAGTGGTGGGCATCCTGCTGGCCAAGGATCTGCTGGCCTATTACGGCCAGGACAATGCCAAGAATTTCAATGTGCGCGATATCCTGCGCCCGGCGGTGTTCATTCCGGAGAGCAAGCGCCTCAATGTGCTGCTGAAGGAATTCCGCGCCAGCCGTAATCACATGGCCATCGTTGTCGACGAATACGGCGGCGTGGCGGGACTGGTTACCATCGAGGATGTCTTGGAGCAGATCGTGGGCGAGATCGTCGACGAGCATGATATCGAGGAAGATGCCTATATCAAGAAGCACAACGATAACGTCTACGCGGTCAAGGCGCTGGCACCTATCGAAGAGTTCAATCAGTATTTCTTCGCCGAATTCAGCGACGATGAATTCGATACCATCGGCGGTCTGGTGATGAACCGCTTCGGCCGGTTGCCGCGCCGCGGTGAAGTGATCAGCATCGACCGCTTCCGCTTCAAGGTGTTGAATGCCGACAGTCGCCGCATCCATCTGTTGCAGGTGACCGAGCGTCGCAGCGTGGGCGTTTCCGACAAGGCCGCCGCCGGCGGAGAGCAGTAGCGCGTCCCGGGTTTCTTCGCCGCCGCACGGACCCTATGGCCAGTTCCCCTATCGCCGTTGACGCACAACGCCCGTATTCCTGCCGCCATCACCGCCTCGCCGAGCTGCTCATGGGGAAATGGGGTGATTGGCTGAGCCTCATCGCCGGGGGCTGTCTGCCCCTGGCCTTCGCGCCCTTCGATTTTTTTCCCGCGGCGGTATTCGCTCCCGCCCTGCTGTTCCTGCTGTGGCTGGATGTTCCGCGGCGGCGGGCTATGCGGCGCGGCTATCTGTTCGGGCTGGGGATGTTCGGCGTCGGGGTCAATTGGGTATTCGTCAGTATGTACGAGTACGGCGGCGTGAGCATGGCGCTGTCCCTGTTTCTCACCGCCCTGCTGGTCGCGTTCCTGGCCTTGTTTCCCGCCGTGCTGGGATACGTGCTGGCGCGCTTTTTTCAGTATGCCGGTCCGGCGGCGACGGCATGGCGCTTGGCGGTGGTGTTTCCCGCCGGCTGGGTGATGTTCGAATGGATACGCGGCTGGTTTCTGACCGGCTTTCCCTGGTTGAATCTCGGCTACAGTCAATTGGCCTCGCCCCTCGCCGGTGTAGCGCCGCTGGCGGGTGTCTATGGCGTATCGTTGGCGGCGGCGCTGTCGGCGGGGTGGTTGGTGTTACTGATCATCGCCGCGGATTTCCGCCAACGTATGGTGTGGGGGACGGCGCTGCTAGTGCTATGGCTGGCTGCCGGCGTGTTGCATGCCGTGTCCTGGACGCAGCCGACAGGCACGCCGCTGCGCGTGACCCTGCTGCAGGGCGATATTCCCCAGGACATCAAATGGCAGTGGGACGTGCGCGAACCCAGCATAGAACTCTATACCAAACTGACCCGTGAGCACTGGGACAGCCAGTTGATCGTCTGGCCGGAAAGCGCCCTGCCCGAGATGTATGACGAGGCCAAGGACGTTCTCGACGGCCTGGGCAAGGAGGCCAGAGAGCATCACAGCGATCTGTTGATAGGCGTGTTGTATGAGGATGCCGCGACCGGGCGTTATTACAACAGCATGGTGAGCGTGGGCAGCGCGCGCAAGTTTTATCACAAACATCATCTGGTGCCGTTTACCGAATATTTACCGATGCAGAGCCTGTTGGGCGGGATCGTGGACTTCATGCAAGTGCCCATGTCCGACTTCAGCGCCGGACCGGCGGTACAGCCGCCGCTCGCGGTGGCGGGGCAGCAGGCGGGGATCTCCATTTGCTATGAAGACGCCTTCGGCGAGGAAGTCATCCGGGAATTGCCCCGGGCGACGCTGCTGGTCAACGTCAGCAATGACGCCTGGTTCGGTCATTCCATCGCGCCGCAACAGCATCTGGAAATCGCGCGAATGCGCGCTGCGGAGACCGGGCGGCCGCTATTGCGCGCCACCAATACCGGTGTGACGGCCATTGTCGATGCCAAGGGCCGCCTGCAGAAGGTGGCGCCGCAATTCGAGGTGGCGGCCTTATCGGGAGAGGTGCAGCCGATGCAGGGCGCGACGCCTTATGTCCGCGTAGGCAATGCACTGGTGGTGATATTGATGACGGGGATGTTGCTGATCCCCTGGCTGCTGTTACGCCGCCGTGAGCCGCGCTAGGCCGTCGTTATCGGCGACCTCACCGGTCTGAGACCTAGTAAACGGGGATCGCCGCCGGAGAGACGACGGCCAGGGAAAAGGTGAAGACGGCGCCCTTGCCGGGCATGCTGCGTACTTCGATGGTCTGGTGGTGGAGGTCGAGGATCTGTTTAGCGATCGCCAGGCCGAGTCCGGCGTGACCCTTGCCGCGGTGCTCGTTCCCCGACTGGTAGAAGCGATCGAAGACCCGCGGCAGATCGGCCGTTGCTATGCCGCGGCCGCTGTCGCTGACCGTGATGAGCACGCGCCCGGCATCCCGACGCAGGCTCACCATCACCTGTCCGCCGCCGGGAGTGTGTTCCAAGGCGTTTTCGATCAGGTTTTCCACCACCCGTTCGATGAGGCCGATCTCCGCGCTCACCAGCGGCAGGTCGCCGTTGATTTCCATGTTGAGCGCGACGCCGCGCTGTTGCGCCCGCAGTTGGAATTTTTGCACCACGTCCTGGACCAGTTCCGCGGGACCGAAGGGTTCGCAGCGCGGCGGGGTGCGGGTCGCATCGAGCTTAGCCAGTTCGAACAGATCCATTACCAGGCGGGTGAGACGCTCGCTGTGGCGCAAGGCGATGTCGAGATATTCGCGGCGTTCCTCTGCGCTGAGAGTGGCGGCCTTGAGCTGCAGGGTTTCGAGATAACCGTGCAAGGAGGCCAGCGGTGTGCGCAGGTCATGAGATACCTGGGCCACCAGTTCACGGCGCAGAGTGTCCTGGGTCTTGAGTTCGTCGAGTTGATTGATGATGCGTTCGGCCATCTGGTCGAAGGTCGTTCCCAGGCGATCGATCTCGTCGGGGCTGCGCTGCGGGGCCTTGCCGTAGGGCACGTAGGCGCTGAGATTGCTGAGGCGGAAATTATCCATCAGCCAGGCAAGGCGGTGCAGGCGGCGGGTGAGGAGGTGAAAGATCAGCAGGCCGGCGAGCAGGCCGAAGATCAGGCTGCCCGCCACCGCCCAGCCGCTGAGGCGTAGGAAATAACTCTCGCGGATGGCGTTGTTGACTGCGTCGAACTCCTCGCCCTGCAGCACCACATACAAATACCCTTCCGGATTGGCGGCGGAGGGGATGGGCGTGACCGAAAAGGCCTTGCGCCGATCATAGCTGCGCGGGTCGTCGCCCAACACCGGGTAGGCGTCGTTGCGCAGAAAGGCGTGGATGGGTTCCAGCGACACATGCTTGCGCTTGACCTTGCCCGGGTCGGCGGAATAGGACAGGATCTTGCCGTTGCGGTCGAGCAGATAGATCTCGATGCTGGGATTGATGACCATGTAGTCGTGGAAGGTCTCTTTGAGCTTGGCCTCGTTGAGTCTACCCTCGGCGACCAGGTTGCGGTCGGCCACCAGATTGCGGGCGAGATTGCGGTTGAGCTGTTGATTGACCTCGCGCAGATAATGATGGGTCGCCGATACGGTGAGCAGCGAGTAGATCAAGCCCATGGAGACCAGCAGCAGCACCAGCACCAAGGCGAGGCGGGCGTAGAGGGTGCGCAACATCTCAGGCGGCGTGCTCGGCGAATTTGTAGCCCACGCCCCACACCGTCAGCACATAGCAGGGCTTGGCGGGATCTTTTTCGATCTTGGCGCGCAGGCGGTTGATATGGGAGTTGACGGTATGTTCATAGCCGTCGTGGCCATACCCCCAGACCTTGTCCAGCAGCTCGGTGCGATTGTAGACCCGTCCCGGATGCCGGGCGAAGAACAGCAGCAGGTCGAACTCCTTGGCAGTGAGATTGATGTCGTGTCCGTCGACCCTGACCTGGCGTTTGCCGGTGTCTATGGAGAGTGCGCCGAAGCTCAGGGTTTCCGCCGGCTGCAGGTCTTGGCGGCTGCTCAAGGCCGCGACGCGGCGGAACAAGGCCTTGATGCGGGCCTGCAGTTCGGGAATGCTGAACGGTTTGGTCAGATAGTCGTCGGCGCCCACCTCCAGGCCCAGCACCCGATCGAGTTCCGTCGATTTGGCGGTGAGCATCAGGATAGGTACGTAGCCCGGCAGTGCGCGCAATTTCTGGCAGACGCTGACCCCGTCCATACCCGGTAACATCAGGTCCAGCACCACCAAGTCGAATTCCCCGCGCTGGAAGGTCCGCAGCCCTTCCGCCCCGTCGGCGGCGATGACCGCCGCGCACTCGATGTCCTTGAGGTGCATGGCCACCAGGCGCGCGATATCGGGATTGTCTTCGATGATTAGGACCTTGTGCATCATGGCGTTCTGCGATGTTAGCCGGCGTCTACCGGTAGTGTAGCGTGCTTAGCTGTTACCGTCCCGCGGTAACCGGCTCAGCTCGGCATCCTATTGCAACGCGGCAAGATCGCATCGCTATCACGCAGTGATCACAAATTCATCACGGAGGGTTTGACGTTCCCAATGGAGGGCCCCGTAATCCGCTTTAGCCCCCCAGTGAAGAGGGGCCGATTGCTCCGGCTTTAACCGCTGGAGTCTTCAATGGAGCCGCTACGAGGCGGGTTGCGGCGGTTTCCGGATGAAACGGGTGGCGTGGCACTTGGGGCAGGGCGGGATGTGGCTGGTGCCGTGGAAATGCAGGATTTCCCCGCAGGCGATGCAATGCAGGCTGCCCACGGTGGTGAGTTCCCCGGTATGGTATTCGGAGGCCCGCTGCGCCCGTTGCTCCAGTTCCAGGAAGGCCAGCTTGGTTTGATCCGCGGCGGCGGTGAAGACTTCCCACAGCCGGTCTTCCACCTGTTCCACATCGAAGTGCAGCCAGGAGCTGAGCTCGGCGCCGCTGTCCGCTAGGTATTCCCCGGCGTCTTCCAAGTCGCGGCGCAGATAGTCGCCGATTTTTACCGCCTCTTCGCGGCTAAGCTCACCCAATTCCACCGCCTTTTCCTTGGCCAGATCGATGTTGTACTGTACGGCCTCCATGGTGGTCTTTTCGGTTTGCTTCAGGGCATCTTTTACCCGTTCCATCATCCGGTTATAGGCATGTACCAATTTCTCGCCGCTGGAGGGGGGGATGGAAGTCATGGTCTTTACTCCTGATCGATCGAATGGGCATAAGTTTGACCGACTCGCCCCACAATGGAAAGGGCAAGCGCACGGTTATGTTGTTCGGTTTGTCTAGCCTACGGTATCCTTGCGCCTTTATGTAAGCGTTGAGAGCGGGAATAGACGATGGACGAGCATTACGAGCCGCACCGGGTGGAGGACGCCGTCCGGCGCTATTGGGAGGAAAACCGCAGTTTCGAGGTCAGTGAAGACCCGGCGCGGGAAAAATTCTACTGTCTGTCCATGTTTCCCTATCCCAGCGGTCGGCTGCACATGGGTCATGTGCGCAACTACACCATCGGCGACGTGATCAGCCGTTATCAGCGCATGTGCGGTAAGAACGTCCTGCAGCCCATGGGTTGGGACGCCTTCGGTCTACCCGCCGAGAACGCCGCCATGCAGAACGGCGTGCCGCCCGCCCAATGGACCTACGACAATATCGATTACATGCGCGGCCAGCTCCAATCCCTGGGCTTCGCCATCGACTGGCGCCGCGAACTGGCCACCTGCACACCCCAGTACTACCGTTGGAATCAGTGGCTGTTCCTGCGCATGCTGGAGAAGGGCATCGTCTACCGCAAGACCGGTACGGTGAACTGGGACCCGGTGGATCAAACCGTGCTCGCCAACGAACAGGTCATCGACGGCCGCGGCTGGCGCACCGGTGCCGTGGTGGAGAAGCGCGAGATCCCCATGTACTACATGGCGATCACTCATTACGCCGAAGAACTGCTGGCGGATCTGGACCTGCTCAGCGACTGGCCGGAGCAGGTGCGGGCCATGCAGAAGAACTGGATCGGCAAGAGTTACGGGGTGCGGGTCGGCTTTCCCCACGACATCAAAGGCGGCGGTGTGCTGTGGGTGTTCACCACCCGCGCCGACACCTTGATGGGCGCCACCTACGTGGCGGTCGCCGCCGAACACCCCTTGGCGCTGCACGCCGCGCAGAATAATTCCGAACTCGCCGCCTTCATCGAAGAGTGCAAACATGGCGGTGCCACCGAGGCGGAGATTGCCACTCAGGAAAAGAAGGGCAGGGCGACCGGTTTGTTCGTCACGCATCCGCTTACCGGCGAGCAGCTTCCCTTGTGGGTGGCCAATTACGTGTTGATGAGTTACGGCGAGGGTGCGGTAATGGCGGTGCCGGCCCATGACGAACGCGATTTTGAATTCGCAAAGAAGTACAACCTGCTGATCAAGCAAGTTATCGAAATCTCGGAGACCGCCCATGAAGGACGTGGTGACGGCTTCGGTTATGGCGACGGACTTGGTGGTGGGGCCGGTAGTGGTCTATTCCCTTTCACGATAGATCAATGGCATGACTGGTACGGAAATAAGGGGATCGGCGTTTGCGTGAATTCCGGCAAGTACAATGGACTCGCTTTTGAACATGCAGTTGACGCCATCGCCGCCGATCTTTCCGCGAAAAATTTAGGCGAGAAAAAGATCACCTGGCGGCTGCGCGACTGGGGCATCTCGCGTCAGCGTTATTGGGGTACGCCCATCCCCATGATCAAGTGTCCGAGCTGCGGCGATGTGCCGGTGCCGGACGAGCAACTGCCCGTGGTGCTGCCCGAGGACCTGGTGCCGGACGGTTCCGGCAATCCGCTGCACAAATCGGCGACATTTCTCGATTGCGAGTGTCCCCAGTGCGGCGGCACGGCGCAGCGCGAGACCGATACCATGGACACCTTCGTCGATTCGTCCTGGTATTTCTTCCGTTACGCGAGCTACGACGGCAAGACTATGGTGGATGCGCGCGCCGATTACTGGATGCCGGTGGATCAATACATCGGCGGTATCGAGCACGCCATCCTGCACCTGCTCTATTCGCGCTTCTGGACCAAGGTGATGTGCGATCTGGGGCTGACCAAGGTGCGCGAACCCTTCGGCAAGCTGCTCACCCAGGGCATGGTGCTCAACCATATATTTTCCCGCAAGGGTGCATCATCGGGTATTAGCTATTATTCACCCGACGACGTGGAGGTGGAACGCGACGCGCTGGGCAAGATCGTCGCGGCCAAGGCCAAGGACGACGGCCAGGCAGTGGAATACGGCGGCATCGGCACCATGTCCAAGTCAAAGAAAAACGGCGTCGATCCGCAGGACCTGGTGCGGCGCTACGGAGCCGATACCGTGCGCCTGTTCATGATGTTCGCCGCGCCGCCGGAGATGACCCTGGAATGGAACGATGCCGGTGTCGACGGCGCGCAGCGCTTTTTGAAGCGCTTGTGGAAATTGGCGGCGGGTCATGTCAGCCGCAGCAAGGCCCCGGCACTCGATACCGCGCAACTCGACGATGCGCAACGCGCCGTGCGCAATCAGCTGCACCAGACCGTCGCCAAGGTCAGCGACGACGTGGGGCGGCGTTATACCTTCAACACCGCCATCGCCGCCAATATGGAACTCATCAATGCTCTGTATAAATTCGAGGACGACACGCCGCAGGGGCGCGCCGTGATGCAGGAGGCCTTGGAGGCGGTGACGCTGATGCTGGCGCCCATCGTGCCGCATATCACCCATGCCATGTGGCAGGCCCTGGGTCATGCCGACGCCGTAATCGATCAACCGTGGCCGGTGGCCGACGAATCCGCCCTGGTGCGCGATGTGGTCGAACTGGTGGTGCAGGTCAACGGCAAGCTGCGCGGGCGTATCCAGGTGGCGGCGAGCGCGGGCAAAGAGGAGATAGAACAACTCGCGCTCACGGAGGAAAACGTGCAACGCTTCGTGACGGACAAGGCGGTGAAAAAGATCGTGGTGGTACCTGGGCGCCTGGTGAATATAGTTGTGGCAGGATAGCGGACAGCACGTGCCAAGCAAGCGCACAAGCCGGACGCTTATCGTATGGCGAGACGCCGTCTTGCCGCTCGCTGCAGCGTGCCTGCTGCTGTTAAGCGCCTGCGGTTTCCACCTGCGCGGTACCGAGACCAGCCGGGTACAACTGCCGCCCACCTATCTGGCCGGCGCGGCCGGGCCCTTGCAGCAGGAAGTGCGTCACTATCTTTCCATCTCAGGTGTGTCGGTGGTGGAGGAGCAAAAGGATGCGCGATTGGTGATCGATCTGATCGGCGAGGACGTTCAGCGCCGGGTGCTGTCGGTGGGTTCCACCGGTAAAGTGGAAGAGTATGAAGTTCGCTATGCGGCCAGCTATGCGGTGGAGCGCGGCGAGAGCGGGAATGTGATCCCCAAGGAGAGCATGTCCGAACAGCGCAGTTATAGTTTTAACGAGGCCGACGTGTTGGCAAAAGACGTGGAGCAGGAGCGTTTGGTCCAGGATATGCGGCGCGATGTGGTACGTCGCATGATGATGCGCCTGCAATCCGCTCTCAAGTCTGCACCATGAAGCTCAAGCCCGAACATCTCTCCGCCCACCTGCAAAGGAATCTGGCGCCGATTTACCTGGTAAGCGGCGATGAGCCTCTGCAGGTCGCGGAGGCCGGCGACGCGATTCGTGCGCGCGCACGGGAAAGCGGTTGCAGCGAACGGCTGCTGTTCAATGTGGAGGCCGGCTTCGATTGGAATGCCTTGTTACAGGCTCGCGATAACCTGTCCTTGTTTGCCGAGCGGCGCCTGGTGGAACTGCGCCTGCCCGGCGGTAAGCCGGGTGAGGCGGGGGCCAAGGTGCTTAGAGAGTACGCCGCACGGCTGTCCGGCGATGATGTGTTGCTGGTGATTAGCGGCAAGATCGACAGGGATGCGCAGCGCAGTAAATGGTTCACGAGCCTGGAGCAGGCGGGGGTGGTGGTGCAGGTCTGGCCGCTGAGCGTCGCCCAGCTTCCAGCCTGGATCGAGCGGCGCATGCGTGCCAAGGGTTTGCAACCCGCTGCGGAGGCGGTGGCCATGTTGGCGGAGCGCATGGAAGGCAACCTGCTGGCCGCCGCCCAGGAGATCGAAAAATTGGCATTGCTGCACGGTAAGGGCACGGTGGACAGCGCGGCGGTGGCCGCCGCCGTTTCGGACAGCGCCCGCTATAGCGTCTATGACCTGGTGGATAGAGCCCTGGCCGGCGAGGCAGCGACGGTGACGCGTATTGTGCGCGGCTTGCAAGCCGAGGGTGAAGAGCCGGTAGTGGTGTTGTGGGCGTTGAGCCGCGAGATTCGTTCCCTGACGATCATGGCCGAAGAGCTGCGGCGGGGAGTGGCCCTTGAACAGCTCTTCGCTAAGCACAGAGTATGGGAAAACCGTAAGCGACTGGTAGGCGGTGCACTCAAGCGTTGCCCGCCGCAAACCCTGCGTCGCCTGTTGCGCCACGCGGGGCAGGCGGATCGCGTCATCAAGGGTGTAACGGCGGGCAATCTCTGGGATGAGTTGCTCCAGCTGGCCCTGGGCATCGCGGGGAGTAGCGTGGTGCAACGCAGTACAATGATTTCGTGAATCGCCGTGGTTCTAATTAATTCGGCATTGCAATCGTTTGTGTCGGCAAAGTCTATCCGCTTGGCTTATCTGCCTCGCGGTCCCGTGCGCGCGGGCTCCCTTATCCTGCCTTGGTCCAGTAACTGATGCCGAAAGCTGCGCCGCTGTTCCGGTGTCATGCCGCGCAGCTGCTGACGGATCACTTCGCGCTGTTGTGGCGTCTTGCTCAACCAGTCTTCACGCAACTGCCGGCGCGTGTCGGGAGAGACATTCTGCCATTGCGTCTTCAGCCGCTCGCGCTGTTCGGGACTCAATTGTTGCCATTGCCGATAACGTTGCCGCAGCCGGTCCTGGACATCCGGCGGCAGGTTCTGGAAGCGCCGAAAGCGCTCCATGAGGCGGGCGCGTTGGTCGGGCGGCAGGGCGCGCCAACGTTGGAAGCGCTCGCGTGCCGCCGCCCGTTGTTCAGGTGACATCTTTTCCCAGCGCTCCGCCCCCTTGATCAAGCGCTCGCGTCGTTGTTCCGGGAGTTGTGCCCAGTGGGAGTGCAGCGGAGCCAGTAGTTCCTGCTGCGGCGGCGGCAGGGACTGCCAATCGGAATCGGCGCTGGCCAGGGGCGCTAGTGCCGCCCACAACAGGACGGCGCTGAATAAACGCTTCCACCGATGATCAATCATCTTTATTTCCTCCGTCGTCATGATGAGGCGACGTCGCTGTGTCTTTGGCTGGAGCACCATCCTCCGGCTGCTCGGGATTGCTATGCTGCTCAGACTCCTGCTTGGCGGTCGGCAATGCCGCAAACACCTCCGGGGATTCATGCATGCTCATGGGGTCGATCCATTGCCCATCCAGTTGGGAGCCGTCGCCGAGAAATTCCAGGAAATCCGACGACAGCGCCTCATCGGCGGCGGCGCAACAGGCCAGCGAGGCGCCGATCACCAGGCATGCCCAGTTAGCCCGCATCTTCGGGTCCCGCCATATCCAGCCATAAGCTGAAATCCATGTTCTGCAACATATCGGGATCCTCGTTCCAGGGCGCATCATCGTCCATGAGGTTCTTGGCCAGGAAGGCGCTGGGTTCTTGTGACGTATTCTGCAGGGGATGCCTATCCCAGCGCTGTGAGATCATCACGATGGATAAGGCCGCTATACCGGTGACGATCGCTGCCGGAAGCCATCCGCCGCTCTTTAGGTGACTGCGCTCGTGCGTCTTAATCGTCAGCACTGCCCGCCGGCGTGCTTGAAAGAGCGCTTCCCGGTCTTGCTGAGCGGTTTGGCGCAGCAAATGCTCCGACAAGTCACGGCCCAGCTTCAGCAGTTTCTTTTCGTCGCGGTCGTCACTCATAAACTATCACCTATAGCCTCGCGCAGGCTGCTCATGGCGCGGGATAGATGGGTCTTGACGCTGCCTGCGCTGCACCCCATGGCCAGCGCCGTCTCGGCCACATCCAGTCCCTCCCAGCTGCGCAGCATGAAGGCTTGCTGTTGCCGCAGAGGCAGACGTTGCAGCGCGTACAGCAATTTCTCCAATGCCTGGTGCTGCGCCACGGTGCCGGCCGGATCGGCGGCGTGGGGATCGGCGATGAGGTCCAGCTCGTCGAAGTACTCCTCGCCATCGTCGTCGCGGCGCCCGAACCATGTCATTACCCGACGCCTTACCATGGCGCGGCGCTGCCAGTCGCGGATCCGGCTTTGCAGCACTTTATAGAACAGGGGCTTCCATGCATCCTGGGGGTGATCGAGATAATGACTTACCCAGGCCATCATAGTGTCCTGAACGATGTCCATGGACTCATCCCGCTGCCGTGTGGCGATTACTGCCATGCGCAAGGCCCGTTGTTCGACGTCGGCCAGGAAGTGCTCTGCTGCAAGGCGCCGCTGAGACGGGTCGGATTGAGAGCTCTTTTCCGCCATGGACTCGCCATTGTTATGGGTCTTGCGCAGCATATCCGTTTTGGCATGGCCTTGCCCTATCGTATACAGACATCACTAACCTTCAACACGGCAGCGTTCTCCGTTTTACCGGGTCAGTAACACCAGTGCTCCCGAACTACTCAGGGTAGTGTCCGCCGAGGAGTAGCTGCCGTGTGCGAAGACCGACACGACTTTGGCGCCGTTGCCCATCGCCATGGTCAGAGCCGCGGAGAAGTCGGCGAACTTCCGGTAGAGGGTAATGCCCGCTTGGCCGCGCTGTTTGATGGCGTAATGCCCATTGCTCGCATCTTGAGGTTTGAGTGTGATTGCAGTGATGCCGCCCAACCCCACATTCACGTCGGTAAGCCACAGATTGCCGATAGTGACTCCGCTCAGATCGATGTTGATCATGTCGCTGCTTATATCGGTAAATGCCGATGCCGTGCCGCCCAGCCAGCGTAGCGCCAGGTTGGATGCCAGTAGGTTCTGATTGAGATTAATGACCGAAATGGCGGTGAAATCATCTCCCAGGCTGCCCGCCTGGCCGAAGGGTTCCGCGAAACCGCGGACCTTGACGATATCGCCTGAGGTTATATTAGTGCCCGTTAACAGCGAACCTGTATTGACCAAATAGTTACCAGGTACACTTCCGGTGCCGGCGAAATCGAAGAGGTCGATACGGCGGCCATTGATATACGCCAGATCAGTGTTCAGCAGGTTTCCGTTCTGAGTATTGACTGTTCCCTTCAGCTGAGTTACTTCCATGCGCACCAGATTGCCGCTGCCGGTGCTGTCCAATGTGTATGGCGTGCCGGTCGAATCCAGCGTCCCGAAGGCGGTGACGGCTTGCCCGACGGAAATGGAGTCCTTGTCGAGAGAGGTTTGATTCGACAGCGGGGCGGTCACCTTGGTCGAGCTGTCCACGCTAATGTCAATGTCGCTATTGAAGATCGCAATGCCGTCGAGTCGGTTGATGTAGTGGCCGCGTACCGTCAGGGTGTCACCGTTACGTTTGATCACCGTGCCTTGCACCACATCCTTATTGGTCCACGGCACACTTGTGCCGGCCAAAATCTCCGTTGCGGTCAACAATTTTTTGCCGGCAATGGTGCCGGTAACGATTAGCGGCGTGTCTGCGGCCAGGGTGGCGAGTTGAGTCAGACCGGCCGTACCGTCGTAGCCTACTCCATCGATCTCATAATGGGTGGTTGATGAGCCGGTTACCGTAATCAGTCCCCAATCGCGTTCCCGCACGGCGAAGGGTCGCAGGTGCATCTCGAAGGTCTGGGCGGTAGTGTCCACATCCTTCAGCAATCCCCGGGCGCGGTGCTCGCGACTGGAATCCAACGATAAATCGGCGACCAGGAAGGGTTCCACCTGGACCACGGGAGGGCTTGAAGTGAGAGCCACTTGATTAGAGGCGCTGAGATCGAAATCCAGCGCCAGGGAGGCAGGGATCCCGGGAGCGATGACCAGGGGATTGCCGGAGGCCAAGTCCAGGGTTACGCTCAATGTCGTGAGTGGATTTCCACTGCTGTCTTGTAGCGTGGCCTTCTGCACGCCGGAACTATCCTGTACCTCGACATCGGCGTTGTTGTAATCGAGATTCAGGATTACCTGGGAATAGCTGCCGGAAGGCACGCTGGCCACGGTCAAAAATTCGCTCAAATCAGTGTACTGGGTGAAATCTACCCGGGTGGTGGTGGGCAGGGCCGAGACTTTGGTGCCGTTTTGCTTGACCAGCTGCAGGGAGGTGATGTCCACGGTGTAGGCGGCGAAATCCCCGGCGGCATCGGTCAGGCTGATGCTGACATCTCCGGCGCTGGTGGCGAGATCGGAAGAGCCTCCCCCGCCGCAGCCCGCCAGGAATAGGGTGGCCAGCCCCAAACCCATCAGGAAAATATTTTTTATAAAACAGCTTGTTGTAGAAGAGTGGCGTGCGTTGGTGGTCATTTGGGTACTCCTGGGTCCGATTGAGCAGTGATGCGAAATATCCCTGTGCGCTTGAATCCGTGTCATGTTCTTGAAAACGCATGAGGCCCGAATCGGTTGACACAAGCGGGGCGGGAAGCAGTTACCGGGGGGGTGTGCCGAAGGACATGAACGGCGCTGTATATCATCGAGCAGCCGTACGCGGCAAGGCGGGGCTGCGCTAGAAGGCAAGGAGAATTCAGCGGCCGTTATGCCAAGTGCGCAGCCGTTTTGCTGTTAGGGACGGGAAATCATATGTCGGCGCGGCTGACCCAATTGCCGGCGCGGGTGATGAGGAACAGGCGCCGCAGGGTGATGCCCATGCCGATCAGGCCGAGGAAGGCCATAACCATATCGATGGACTGAACGACGCCACCGCTGTTGATGGCCTTGAGGCCCAGCACGAATCCCAGCATGCAGAAAAAGGCGCTGACACCCATGAGCAGGACGTTATTGGTAGCGTCGATTTGCGCCGTCTTGCCCTTGTCGACGTTTTTCACCGCCAGGGCATGGAAAACATCATTGCGCAGCTCGCCGGCGAGGAGGATGTCGTCACCCTTGCCGATACTGCTGACTAGGTCACTGTAAACCTTGACGTTGTATTTTCCGATATGGCAACCCCCTGCGCCATGCTTGTCCGGCGAGGTTATATCTATCACATGCCCACGCAGCAACTGTATCGCCATATCCCACTCCCGCCTATTTGAATTGAATGCACTGATGGATAAAGACATCGCAGGTGGCGATTAATTCCCTAGCAGCAGAACTATCTCTATATTCTCTGAGGATTGTAAGGGAAAAGCAGACCTGCTCCCAGCAAAATCTCGCCTGGCCCCCCATGGCCTTAGGGGCAGGTAGCCGGGCTTACCCTCAAATCAAGAGGCTTTGGCGAAGAGAATGGGTGGTATGTGACGAACATTTAAATTACGGCGGCGAATCCCTCGAATTGCGGGGGGCCTAAATAAACGCCCTTGGTGGCGCCCGCTTGTCCATGGGCCTTGCGAAAGGCCTCGGAGTGCGTCCAGTCCTCAAAGGCCTGAAGTGATTCCCAAGTGGAGTGAGAGGCAAACAGGGTATAGTCGTCGAAACTCGGCCCCTGGAGCAGGTGAAATTCCTGAAAGCCGGGCACCTCATCGAGATAAGTCTGGCGGTTTTTCCAGATAGCGACGAATTCCTCCTCGCGGCCTTTAGCGATTTTGAATCTGTTCATGGCGATGTACATAGACAGCTCTCCTTGAAAAATCGTAATAAAACATTGCCGCGGTTGTTTTTCTCCGGGAGTTGAGAATGGCGTTATGAGGCGCCTTTCTTGAAACTGTTCCATTAGAGAACTTGACGCGAACGGTTTGCGGACCTACGTTTGTATATGGATAGCGGCGATGCTGGCGGTCCGAATCTGTCCATGGGTAGTCTAAATATGACTAAACGATCCCCGTAAGCTACCGATAGTTACAAAGAATAACTCATTTTTCCAGAGTCGGATGCGATATCGGCAATTTCATAAAATAGATGGCCGGCATCCCTGGCGTGAAGTTTCTCCAGATGCCTATGTTGATTATGCCGCGCGCACGCGGCATGGCGGGAAGGTATTTTATTTTAATTTTGAGCTAGCCAAAGAGATCGGCCTGATCGGCAAGCAACATCCCGACCGGCTCAACGCCGCCCTGTCAAAGGCCATCCTCGACACCTTCAGCCTGGTTATCATCAACGATTACGATCTGGAACACCGGTTGCAATTTTCACAGCAGGAGATTCGTCCGCACAAATTTATGGCGACACGTTATCTGCAGTGCCAGCATCCCAGTAAAAAAGGACTGACCTCCGGCGACGGTCGCAGTATCTGGAACGGCTGCTTTAAGAGCCGCAACGGACTTTGGGACATCTCAAGCTGCGGTACCGGCGCCACGCGCCTGAGTCCCGCCACCGCCATATCCAATGAATACTTTCAGACCGGCGACGACAGCAACTCCTACGCCTGCGGTCAGGCGGATCTGGTCGATGGGGTAAGTGCCGCATTGATGAGCGACATCTTTCATAAAAACGGCATTGCCACGGAGCGGACGCTGGCGATCATCGCCTTTGAAGACGGCACGGCGATCAATGTGCGCGCCCACAAAAATCTGTTGCGGCCGGCGCATCTGTTTCGCATGCTCAAGCAGAACCGGCTGCCGGAACTCAAGGCCGCCGTCGACTATCATATCGCCCGCCAGATCGCCAACGGCGACTGGTCGCGGCCGACGAAGGGCGAGAATAAGTACCGGCTTTTTTTGAAACACATAACCGAGGATTTTGCGCGTGCCGCCGCCGTCTTCGATAGCGAATATATATTTTGCTGGCTGGATTGGGACGGTGACAACGTTCTGATGAACGGCGCCGTCCTGGATTACGGCTCGGTGCGGCAGTTCGGTCTCTATCATCACGAGTATCGTTACGACGATGTGGAACGGATGTCCACCACCATCACCGAGCAAAAGAACAAGGCCAAGTATATCGTGCAAACCTTCGCCCAGATCGTCGACTTCATCGTCGCCGGCAATAAGAAATCGATCAGGCGTTTCGCCAAACATCCGACATTAACTGCATTCAACGAGATATTCGAAGCCGCTAAGGACACTATCCTCATAGAAAAGCTCGGTTACAGCGACAAGCAGCGCGACATCATTCTCGGGAATAAAAGCTTGCGACGCGATCTGCGGCAGTTGAGAACCATATTGCACATGTTCGAGCGGGTACAATCAAAATCCGGTGTATATAAGATCGACGACGGCATCACAGCCGACGCCATATTTTGCGTGCGGGATATCCTGCGGGAATTGCCCGCCCATTATCTGTGCCATGACGAGGATATGCCGGCGCAGCAATTCGTTACGATTATGCAGTCCGAATATGCCACGGAGCGCGATACTCTGCTGACACCGGCGCGCACGGCAAAGATCAGGGAATTTCAACGACTGTATCGAAGCTTGGTTGCGGCCGTGGCAAGTCGCGGTGGTCAATCGCCCCGCGTTGTCTTGAAAACCATGCGGGAGCGAGCAGCCTTGATTGACCGCTATGCCCGCGTCACAGGCGATGCCGTGTTGTATGCGGGCGAAAGACTGGTGAAGAGCGCCAAGCGCATGGATACCCATGCCATTCACGCAATGTTCCGGCAATTCGTCGAACAACAGGTATTGCAACCGGCGTATATTCACGCCAACAGGTCAAGTCGCAGGACGCTGCGAAACCCCAAAGCCCGTCATATTCTGCGTGCTATGTTGCAGGATGTGAGAAATCTGCGTTCGGGGTTATAGCCGGCTGAGGCGGCGGCCGTATGCACGCTGCGCGCAGAGCTGAGCCGCACAAAAATCCATATTTGCCGAAAGCGACGTGCGGGAGCGCGAACTCCGGGTTGCTGATATGCATGCCTGCGAACAGGCGCAACACTATCGCTTAGCGATATAAATTCGCCTGGATATTGTAATGCGAGCCATCGAATTGCTCCCATACCGCGATAGCCTGATCGTTACCGCCGACGGTGATTTGCGGCAGCGATGCAGGCCCCGTATCATCGGACTCGATGAGAGTCGCCGTGTCCCAGTTTGCGCCGGCGGTGTAACGATTGCTCCAGATGTTGGTGCGTGTCGAATCGGATTGCTGCCATACCGCCACGGCGTTGCCGTTGGCGCCGACGGTGATCTGAGGAAGTGCGGCGTCGCCGCCGTTGTCGCTCTCGATAAGTGCCGGTGTCCCCCACGCGTTACCCGCAGCATAGCGATTGGCCCAGGTATTGTTGTGCATGCCATCCGATTGCGCCCAGACCACCACGGCGTTGCCGTTGCCGTCCGCGGCGACTTGAGGAGCGGTGGCGTCGCCCGCATCGTCATGCTCGATGAGCATAGCGCCATCCCAGCCCGACGCGGCGGTGTAACGATTGGCCCAGATATTGGTACGAAGGCCGTCTGATTGCTGCCACACCGCCATCGCATTGCCGTCGGCGGCGACGCTGACTTGAGGGTTGGCGGCGCCATTGTTATCGGTTTCGATAAGCGCGGCCGTGCCCCAGCCGCTGCCTGCCAGATAGCGATTGGCCATGATGTTGTCGCGGGTGCCGTCGGATTGCGCCCACACCGTCACGGCATTGCCGCTGGTATCGGCGGCGACCTGAGGGGCGGTTGCGTCGCCTGTCCCATCGCTGATGGTGGTCGCGGTGTCCCAGCCCCAGCCCGCGAGATAGTGATTGGCCCAGACGTTTTGGATGCTGTCCAGTTGTTGCCATACCACCACGGCGTCACCGTTGGTGTCGACGGCGATCTGAGGAGAGGTACGCATTGCCCACCCCATCACTGATGGTAGTCGCGGTGCCCCAGCCGACTCCGGCCGTGTAACGGTTGGTCCAGATCTTGGCGTTTTGCGTCCACACCACCACTGCGTTGCCGCTGCCGTCCATGGCGAGCTGGGGAGAGGTGGCATTGGCATTGTCGCTGTCGATGCGGATCGGCGTCAGCCAGCCGCTGCCGGCCACATAGCGGTTGGCGTTGATATGAGTGATGGATGATCCGTCGGCTTGCGCCCAGACCACCACGGCGTTGCCGTTGCCGTCCGCGGCGACTTGAGGAGCGGTGGCGTCGCCCGCATCGTCATGCTCGATGAGCGCGGCGCCGTTCCAGGTGCGGCACACCACCGCCACGTCACTGACATCCGCGCCGGAGACCGTGCCGCTGCCATTGCTCACCGTGCAGCTCTGTTCGCTGGGCGGGGTGAGGACCGTGACATTGTAGGTGCTGCCGCTTAGCAGCGCGGTGGCGAAGCTGAAGCCGCCGTCGGCGCTGACGGTAAGATCGTCGCCGCCATTGTTCTGCAGGATGACGCTCTTGCTGCTGTCCAAACCCGAGACGTCGCCGCCTATGCTGCGGCTGACGGTGACGCAGCTTACCGCCACGTCGGTCACGTTCAGTCCGAACAGCGTGCCGGTGCCGTTGCTGACGGTGCAGGTCTGGTCCGCGGGCTGGGTGAGCACGGTGACGTCATAGGCGTTACCGCCCCCCAGCGCGGTGGCGAAGCTGAAGCCGCCGTTGGCGTCGAGGCTTAGATCGTCGTCGCCATTATTTTGCAGGACGATGTTTTTGCCGTCACCCAGTCCGGAGAGGGCGCCGCCGATGCTGTACGCCACGCCGGACGAGCTGCCGCCGCAGGCGCTGAGTCCCAAGGCGATCACCAGTGCACAGCCGAGCAGGGCGATGGACCGGTACAGAGTGTGCGGCAGCTTCATAGTGAGATCTCTCTACGGATGGGTATGGCTGAAGGTCAATTCGAGGGTCAAGTGTAACGTGGAAAAACGCATTTGTTACACTTTCGCATAGCGGTTTCGCATAGCGGCGGCCGCATGCGCAAAGCTGCTATATGACGGATAAGCTATTGATCGGGGGATGACCGGCCAAAAAAGACCGCCGAGTCAGGGGCAGGTCATGTCTATCCGGGGATCGGTAGGGTAAGCTAGCTTAATATATGCATATCGGTCGTGCGCCGTTTTCCGGGTAGCGGGTTATACTTGCCATATATAGATGTGCCCGTCCGGCGACCGGAAGGAGTGTTTTTTCCGGGAGGCAAAGAATGAGACTGGGTTTAGGCTTACTGAGATTGAGTGTCGGAGTCGGGATCGCTAATGGCGGACATTAAAGAATATATGGAGAAGGTGGGTCAGCGCGCCCGGGCAGCGGCGCGGCACGCGGCACGCGCCGAGACCGCAGCCAAGAATGCCGCATTACTGGCCATGGCGGCGCTGATCGATGAGCGTGCCGCGCAGTTGGTGGCGGTCAACCAAACGGATCTGGATG
This sequence comes from uncultured Gammaproteobacteria bacterium, assembly GCA_963810615.1. Taxonomy (GTDB): domain Bacteria; phylum Pseudomonadota; class Gammaproteobacteria; order DRLM01; family DRLM01; genus JARRQJ01. The sequence continues at coordinate 605,861 of CAWEOA010000008.1, forward strand.
AGGCGCGGGCCCAAGGTTTGGACGCGGCTTTGTTGGACAGGCTCAGTCTGGACGCCAAGGGCGTGGCCGCCATGGCCGAAGGCCTGCGGCAGATCGCCGCGCTGCCCGATCCGGTGGGAACCATCAGCGACCTCAATTACCGTCCTTCCGGCATCCAGGTGGGACGGATGCGCGTACCCCTGGGGGTGATCGGTATCATCTACGAGGCGCGACCCAATGTCACCGCCGATGCGGCGGGTCTGTGTTTGAAATCGGGCAATGCCGCCATCCTGCGCGGCGGTTCCGAGGCGTTGCGCTCCAATCAGGCCATCGCCGCCTGCGTGCGCGCCGGTCTGGAACAGGCCGGGCTGCCGGCCGAGGCGGTGCAGGTGCTGGAAACCGCCGACCGTGCCGCGGTGGGGGAATTGATCCGCATGAAGGACTACGTGGATGTGATCGTGCCGCGCGGCGGCAAGGGTCTCATCGAACGGGTCAGCGTCGAAGCCCTGGTGCCGGTGATCAAGCATCTGCACGGCAACTGTCATGTCTACATCGACGATAAGGCCGACGTCGACAAAGCCGTGGCCATCGCCGTCAATGCCAAGACACAGCGTTACGGTACCTGCAATACCATGGAGACCTTACTGGTGGCGCAGGGTGTCGCCGCGCAGGTGCTGCCGGCGCTCGGCGCGCTCTATGCTGAAAAGGATGTGGAGTTGCGCGGCTGCGCGCGCACCCGCGACCTGCTCCCCCATATCAAGGCTGCAGTCGAGGATGATTGGTCGACGGAATACCTGGCGCCGATCCTGGCGATACGGGTGGTGGCGGATATCGACGAGGCCATGCAGCACATCGCCCGCTACGGTTCGCAGCACACCGATGCCATCGTCACCGAAGATTATTCCCGGGCGCGGCGCTTCCTGCGCGAGGTGGATTCCAGCTCGGTGATGGTCAACGCCTCGACGCGCTTCGCCGACGGTTTCGAATACGGCCTGGGCGCGGAGATCGGCATCAGCACCGACAAGATTCACGCCCGCGGCCCGGTCGGCCTGGAAGGTCTGACCTCGCAGAAGTATGTGGTGCTGGGTGAGGGGCATGTCAGAAAATAAGCTTAAAGCAGTCAGCCCAATGGCATGATCGGCATACTCGGCGGTACCTTCGATCCGATTCACTTCGGTCACTTGCGCCCCGCCCTGGATATGCGTCAGGCGCTGGGCTTCGATGAATTGCGCATGCTGCCCTGCCGGCAGCCGCCGCATCGCGATCAACCCTATGCCACTCCCGAGCAGCGTTTGACCATGCTGCAGCTGGCGACGCGCGATGAGGTCGGTTTGAGCGTCGATGAGCGGGAAATACACCGCGACGGGCCGTCTTACATGGTCGATACCTTGTTGTCCCTGCGCGCGGATCTGGGTGACGAATCTTCCTTGGCCTTGTTGATCGGTATGGACGCCTTGCACGGCCTGGACCGCTGGCAGCGCTGGCGGGAACTGGTGGATCTCTGTCACCTGGTGGTGGCCACCCGTCCCGGTTGGACGGCACCGCAGCAGGGTGCGCTGGCCGATCTGGTGCGGGAACGGCAGGTGGACGACGCGGCGCTGTTGCGCGAATCGCCCGCGGGCAAGCTGATGTTTTGTCCGGTGACCTTACTGGACATCTCCGCTTCGCGCATCCGCGCCCTGGTGGCCGACGGCAAGAGTGCGCGTTATCTCTTGCCCGACGCCGTGCTGGAATATATTCAAATGACGGGTCTGTATCAGAGGTGAAAGTGAAGTAATGCAAAGTGAACAATTAAAAGACGTGGTGGTGGCGGCCTTGGAGGAGATCAAGGCCAAGGATATCATGGTGCTCGATGTGCATAAGCTCACTTCCATCACCGACATCATGGTAATCGCCAGCGGTACCTCCAGCCGCCAAGTCAAGGCGCTGGCCGACAATGTGATGGAGAAGGCCAAGGCTGCCGGCTATCGGACTTTGAGCGTTGAAGGGGAGCGCGAGGGGGAATGGATACTGGTGGATCTGGCCGATGTGGTGGTGCACGTGATGTTGCCGACTACGCGGGATTTCTATCAACTGGAAAAGTTGTGGGGAATGGAAGAACGGCGCGGTCAAGAAACGTCGGCATAGCGACAAACCTCTCGTCTTAGGGCCTGTCCGCTGTGTAGATCTTTCGCTGCCTGCGGCCCGGCGCGCCTTGCCCTGCAAGCCCGCTTATTTTCTAACATAGTGGACGCGTGAATTATCCGCCGTAGTCCGGCGCGGAAAGGAAGGATCAGGTGCGCATACATCTCATAGCCGCGGGTCACCGCATGCCCGAGTGGGTGAACATGGGTTACGGTGAATTCGCCGGCCGCATGCCCCCGGAATGCCGCTTGCACCTGATTGAGATTCCCTCGCCCAAGCGCGCCAAGGGTCACGACACGGCGCGCTGGATCGAGCAGGAGGGCGAGCGGATGCTGGCGGCCATCCCCAAAGGCTGTCAGGTGATGGCCCTGGAAGTGAACGGCAAGGAGTGGTCTACCGAAGAACTGGCGGGCGAGCTGTCGCGCTGGTTGCAGAGCGGACAGGATATCGCCTTGCTGGTGGGCGGCGCCGACGGCCTGGCGCCAGCGTGTGTGGCGCGGGCGGACAGGCGCTGGTCGCTGTCGCGTCTCACCTTGCCCCATATGCTGGTGCGCGTTGTGCTTGCCGAACAATTGTATCGCGCGTGGACGGTATTGCAGGGCCATCCCTATCATCGCGGTACGCCCGAGTGAACGGGCAGGCGCCGCACTTGTATCTCGCCTCCGCGTCGCCGCGGCGGCGCGAATTGCTGGAACAGATCGGTGTCGCCTATCACCAGCTGGCGGTGACGGTGGATGAAGAACCGCATCGCGGAGAGTCTCCCGAAATATATGTCTTGCGTCTGGCGCTGGATAAGGCCAGAGCGGGTTATGCGCGCGTGGCGGATGCGGACGCGGGATGGGTGTTGGGCGCCGATACCAGTGTGGTGGTCGACCATGACATCCTGGGCAAGCCTCGCAATCGTGAGGAAGGCGTCGCCATGCTGCAGCGCTTGTCCGGCGTGACCCATCATGTCTATACCGGCGTGGCGCTGGTGGGCGGGGACGGGGAAGGGACGCGCCTCAGTGTCAGTGCGGTGAGTTTCCGTCGGTTGAGTTCGCAGGAATGTGAAGATTATTGGCGCAGCGGCGAGCCTGCCGACAAGGCCGGCGGCTATGCGATTCAGGGCCGGGGGGCGATGTTCATCTCCCGATTGGAGGGGAGTTATTCCGGGGTGATGGGCCTGCCCTTGTTCGAAACGGCGGAATTGCTGCGGGAGTTTGGTTTGAGCGGCTTGACTGGCATACGGGATTAAGGGCGCGGTTGCGTGCCGGAGTGGCGTCCGCTATGAACCCGAAACCCATTAACCCATTCATTCTTAAACCTGCTAACCTGAAAATATATTATTCAAAAATACACTGAGCCGCTATGAGCGAAGAGATCTTAATCAATGTCACTCCCCAGGAGACCCGTATCGCCGTAGTGGAGAACGGCGTGTTGCAAGAGATCTATATCGAACGCACCCGGCGGCGCGGTCTGGTGGGTAACATCTACAAGGGACGGGTGAGCCGGGTCTTACCGGGGATGCAGGCGGCGTTCGTGGATATCGGTCTTGATCGTACCGCCTTCCTGCATGCCTCGGACATTATCAATCAACCGGCGGAATGCTCGTCCAGCGAAGAGCGGCGGGTGGGGCAGATCGCCGAACTGGTCAAGGAAGGCCAGGAAGTCACCGTGCAGGTGCTCAAGGATCCCCTGGGTACCAAGGGGGCGCGCCTCACCACCCAGCTCACCGTGCCGTCGCGCTATCTAGTGCTGATGCCGACGGCGCGCAATATCGGCATCTCGCAAAGAGTCGAAGACGAGACGGAACGGCAACGGCTCAAGGACATTGTCACGGGCATGGCCGACGATATGGAAGGCGGCGGCTATATCATTCGCACCGCTGCCGAAGGGGCGGACGGCGAGTCTTTGCGCGCCGATATGGAATATCTGAAAAAGCTGTGGGGTTCCATTGACCGGCAGGTGGCGAATGCCACGCCCGGTTCCGTCATCTATGAAGACATGCCGCTGGTGTTGCGCGCCTTGCGCGACCTGGTGGATCTGGATGTGGAGAAGGTGCGCATCGACTCCCGTGAAAATTATAAGCGCGCCCTGGCCTTCGCCCAGCAGTTCGTGCCGCAGGTGGCGCCGCGCATCGAATATTATCCGGGGGAGCGGCCGATATTCGATCTATACGGCGTGGAGGACGAGGTCCAAAAGGCGCTGGAGCGCAAGGTGCTGCTCAAGTCCGGCGGTTACCTGATTATCGATCAGACCGAGGCTATGACCACCATCGACGTCAATACCGGCGCCTATGTGGGACACCGTACCCTGGAAGAGACTATCTTCAAGACCAACCTGGAGGCGGCTTACGCCATCACCCGGCAACTGCGCCTGCGCAATCTCGGCGGCATCATCATCATCGACTTCATCGATATGCTCGAGGACGATCACAAACAACAGGTCCTAGCGGCCTTGGAGAAGAATCTGGAACGCGATCGCGCCAAGAGTCACATCAGTGAGGTATCCATGCTGGGCCTGGTGGAGATGACCCGCAAGCGCACGCGCGAGAGTTTGGAACATGTACTGTGCAGCCAGTGCCCCACCTGTCAGGGACGCGGTTCGCTGAAGACACCCGAGACGGTGTGCTACGAGATCTTCCGCGAGTTGTTGCGCGAAGCGCGTCAATTCGACGTGCAGCAATATCTGGTATTGGCCTCGCAGGAAGTGGTGGATGTGTTATTGGATGAGGAGGCCACCAGCCTGGCCGAACTGGAAACCTTCATCGGCAAGCCCATCAAACTGCAGGTGGAAGCCTTGTACAGTCAAGAGCAATTCGACGTTGTCTTGATGTAGCCCGTTATGGACGAGAGAGGTTTTGTAACGCGTAGGGCAATCCTGGCAACCCGTCTTATGAGTCTTATGTGAAACTGCTGCGCTTTCTTATTTCCACTTTGTGGCTGAGTCTGGCGACGCTTATCATTGGCGTCGCCCTGCTGTTCAGCGTCGCGCGTCTGTTGCTCCCCGAGTTGGGCAAGTATCACGATGAGGTGGCGGCGTGGGTGGGCGAGGCCTTGGGTCAACCGGTGAAGATCGGCGCCCTGGAGGCGGGCTGGCATGGTCTGGGCCCCAGTCTCGATCTGCGCGCTGTCACGGTGCTGGATGCCACAGGCCGACAGACGGTGTTGCAATGTGCGTCGGCGCGCATCGATATCAATCTGTGGGAATCGCTGCGCCGCTGGCAATTCGAGCCGGGGCAGTTGACGGTGAGCGGCCTGCATCTGGTAGTGGTGAGGCGCGCGGACGGCGGTATCGGCGTGATGGGCCTGGCTGCGGCGGCGAATCAAACCGCCGGGGATATTCCGAGCGGAGGCGCGCTCGAACAATGGCTGCAGCATCAGGAACGACTGGCCATAAAGGACAGCTCTATAGAGTGGCGCGATCTGCGTCCTAAGGGCCAGACGCTGCAATTCACCGCCGTCAATCTCCAATTGCGCAATCAAGACGATCGCCATCGCCTGGACGGCACGGTAGACCTTCCCGCATCGCTCGGTAAAGAGCTGCAGGTGGCGGCGGACGTGCGGGGCGATCTATTCAATCCGCAATCATGGCTGGGCCAGGCCTATGCCGGCGGCAGCGCCTTGCGTGTCGGAGAATGGTGGGGAGATCAAACCCGCTACGGCATTGCCGCCGCAGACGGGGTAATGGATTTCCGGGCATGGAGCACTTGGGGCGACGGCGTGCAGCAAGTAGAGGGGGATATCCATGTCCAATCCCTGCAGATTACCCCACAAGCCGCGGAGCCGGCCGATGCCGCAGCGCCGCCGCCGCCGGCGCAGGTGACACTGGCGGGGGTACAGGGAGGATTTCGCTGGCAACGTCGCGCGACAGGGTGGGTAGTCGATGTCGATGATTTCGTCATCGCTCACCAGCAAGCGGTCGAAAAACCCGCCCAGTTACGGATTGAGTACGCGCAGGACAAGGCCAGCGGACGACGTATCGTGCAGTCGGCTTACAGTGAATTGCGCGCCGAGGATGTGGTGGACGTGCTGCGTGTCGTCCGGGACCTGCCGGCGGACCTGCATGAACATTTACTGGCCATGGCGCCCACGGGCGAACTGGACGACGGTTATCTGCGTTACCAGAGCGAGCCGCAGCAGGCTCCCCAGGTGCTGTTCCATACCCGCTTCGCCGACCTGGCCTGGCAGCCGGTTTCCCGCTTGCCGGGTGCGCAAGGCATGGCGGGTGTCATCACCGCCAACGGTGATCAAGCCATGATCACCCTGGCCACCGATAAGGCGGCCCTGGATTTCGCCAGTCTGTTCCGTGCGCCCTTGCCGCTGGATGCCCTGACGGGCAGCGTTTATTGGCGGCGTGACGGCGCAGGCTGGCGGGTACTGGCCGAGGATATCGTCGCCCACAATGAAGATGTGCAGGTAAAGATGTCCGGCTATGTGGAAGCACCGCAGGCCGGCGGCTCGCCCTATTTGGATTTGAGCGCCAGCTTTGGCGACGGTAAGGGAGATCATGTCTCCCGTTATCTGCCCGCCAAGATCATGCCCGCCGGCACAGTGGCATGGCTGGACAAGGCCATCGTCAACGGCCGGGTGTCCGGGGGCAGTGTCCGCATCTACGGCCCGCTTGCGGATTTTCCCTACGACGACGGTAAAGGGCTGTTCGAGATCCGTTTCGATGTGACGGACGGCATCCTGGAATATGCCCCCGGTTGGCCGCGACTGGAAGAACTCGAAACGGAAATACTGTTTCACGGTCGCCGTTTCGAGGCCCATGCGACAGCGGCCAAGTCACTGGATTCGGAGATTACCCAGGCGCTGGTGACGATTCCGGATATGACCGCCCATCCGGCGGTGCTGACGGTGGACGGTAAGGCGCAGGGGCCGACCCGCGATGCCGTGCGCTATGTTACGGAGAGTCCCTTGAGCCACAGCCTGGGCGCCTATCTGAATGATGTCAGCGCCGGCGGCGGCAGCCGCCTGCAACTCAGTTTGAGATTACCGCTGGCCAAGCGGCCCCCGCGGATCAAAGGGGTGTTGCAGATCAGTAACGGCAGCCTGCTGTTCAATGCCGCGAAGATCGATTTCACGCACATCAACGGCAGCTTGAATTTCTCGGAGCAAGGACTGGCCGCCGATCAAATTCAGGCCGACTTGCTCGGGCAGGCGATAAGCGTTTCGGCAAAGACCACGACTGATCAAGACGGAGCTACCACCATCTTCAGCGCGCAGGGAAAGATGGGCGCGGCGGCGATGGCCAAACGTTTCGCCGTGCCGCTCGCCCCCTATGTGGCCGGCGTCGCAGCCTGGCATGGCGAGTTGCGCATCCCGCCACAGAAATCAGGCTGGGTAGAGTTGGACCTGGCGTCGCCCTTACAAGGGGTGGCGGTGAAGCTGCCCGCCCCCATGGGCAAGACGGGGGAGGAGACGCGTGAGCTGTTGGTGCAGATGCCGTTGCCCCTTAAGTCCGAGAAGCCCGTTCATGTGCGTTACGGAGAAGATGTAGACGCGCAGCTGTCCTTGATCAGCACCGACAGTGGATTGCAGCTGGGGCGCGGTGAACTGCGCCTGGGTCCCGGCATCGCGGTGCTGCCGTCACAAGCGGGTATGCGTGTCGTGGGGATGCTGCCGGAATTCGATGAAGCGCAGTGGGCCGAAATCCTCAATAAGGAAACCGCCGGTAAACAGAGGCAAGCACCGTCGGTGGTGAATCGCGTGGATATGACGTTCGGCACCTTGAAGCTGCAGGGGCGCCAACTGGATAAGGTCCAGTTGCAAGCCGAACGCAGCGCCGCCGCCTGGGATGTGAAGATAGACAGCCTACAGGCGGCCGGCCTGATTCATTATCCCGATGCGCAGGAAGCGCCCCTGGTGATGGACATGGATCGTTTGTACTTGGAACGGTATAAGAAGAAGGGCGCCGACGCCGAATCCGGCGCCGATCCCAGAAAGGCGCGGCCGCTGGATATCAGCGCCAAGAGCTTTCATTACGGCAATCTTGATTTGGGCGCACTGCATGTGAGCGCCACCCGTAGCCCCGCTGGTTTGATCTTTAACGATATGCATGCCCATTCCCCGCAACGTGATCTGAAGGTCAGCGGGCAGTGGATCATGGAAGATGATCAGCCGCGCTCCTCGTTCCAGGTCGCCTATAATGGTGACGATGCCGGGAATACCCTCACCGCCCTGGGATTCGCCGGGATGATCAAGGGTGGCAAGACCCATACCGATTTTAAGCTGCAATGGCCGGGGTCGCCGGCGGAGTTTGCCTTGGCGAAGGCGGTGGGCTCCATCAGCTTCGAGATCAAAGACGGACGGCTGTTGGAGGTGGAGCCGGGTGCCGGCCGCATATTGGGTCTGCTGAGCTTTCAAGCCCTGCCCCGCCGGCTCACTCTGGATTTCAGCGATCTCTTTCAAAAGGGATTTAGCTTTGACACCCTGGCCGGTAGCTTTACTATTGAGAAAGGCAATGCCTATACCGATAACATGTACATGGATGGCCCCGCCGCGCGTATTGAGGCCCACGGGCGGGTGGGACTGGCGGCGGAGGATTATGATCAACGGGTGACCGTGATCCCCAATGTGAGCGCCGGTCTTCCCGTTGCCGGAGCCCTGGCAGGCGGCATCGGTGGAGTGGCGGCCATGTGGTTGGTGGAGAAGATCCTTAAGCCGGGGATTGATAAGATCACCAAGGTCGACTATCAGGTGACCGGACCATGGACAAACCCGACCGTGACACCGATCACGGTGGCGGGCCAGGAAAAGCATATGCAAGACAAGAAGCACTGAAGCAAGAGTGAACAACTGCGAATGAATACATTTGCGGCAGTACGAGGAGCGGAGATGATATGAGCAGTCGGGTAGCAGCGGTGCAAATGGCCTCGGGCCCCAATATCAGCGCCAATCTCATGGAAGCGGCGCGCTTGATCGCGGTGGCGGCAAAAGATCACGGCGCCAAATTGGTGGTGCTTCCGGAGAACTTCGCCCTGGTCGGTCTTTCCGAACAGGACAAGGTCAAGATTCGCGAGACGGAGGGCTCGGGCCCCATCCAGGACTTCCTCGCTAATCAGGCGGCCCGCCACGGTGTGTGGCTGGTGGGCGGCACCATTCCCTTGAAGGCCAACGATCCGAAAAAGGTGCGTGCCGCCTGTCTGCTGTGGGACGAGCGCGGCCGGCGCGTCGCCCATTATGACAAGATGCATCTGTTCGATGTGCATATCGCCCAGACCGGCGAGAACTACGCGGAATCAATGACCATCGAACCCGGCGATAGCCCGGTGGTGGTGGACACCCCCTTCGGCAAGCTGGGGCTGGCGGTGTGCTACGACCTGCGCTTCCCCGAGCTGTTCCGCGCCATGCTCGAACAGGGCATGGAGGTATTGGCGGTGCCGTCGGCCTTTACCGCCGTGACCGGCATGGCACACTGGGAGATCCTGGTGCGCGCCCGCGCCGTGGAGAATCTGAGTTATGTGATCGCCGCGGCGCAGGGCGGCTACCACGCCAATGGTCGCGAGACCTACGGCGACAGCATGATCGTCGATCCCTGGGGCGTGGTGCTGGACCGTCTGCCTCGCGGCTCGGGCGTGGTCAGCTCCGATATCGAGCCGGCGCGTTTGAAGAGTATTCGCCGCAATTTCCCCACCATACAACACCGTCGCCTGTTGTGCGTATTGCCCGACGAGGCGCAGCGCGATTCAGCCTGAAAGCTGTGTTACCCTGTAGCCGCTGCATTTGCTAAAAATACCCCCTCTCCCACAGGGAGAGGGCAGGGGTGAGGGGATTAATAAAACGACGCTTTATTGATGTCCTCTTCCTGTCCTCCTCTCTAAGGGAGAAGGTACACAATGCATTCTTTAGCAATGCTGTAAAGCGCGGCGCTTTTTTCCAAGCCGATAGTTTGAACCTGTAATAAAATACGCTGGTCTCAATAGTTGTCCCCTGTAGCACAGGTGGACGGCCGCTTGTCCCGGAAGATTTCCGGCATAGCGGGCGACACTGTGATTTGCAGCAGTCTTAACCAAAGGAAGATTCGAGCACATGACCGCAGCCCTTGATTTAGCCGCCAACATGATCCTCGCCCCGGCGGGCTTGAGCGAAACCGACCTGGAGCGGGTGCTGCACCAGTTGCTCACTCACCAGGTGGACAACGCCGATCTGTATTTCCAAAGCAGCCGCCATGAGGCCTGGTCCCTGGAAGACGGCATCGTCAAGAGCGGCGCCCACAGCATCGAGCGCGGCGTGGGGGTGCGGGCGGTGAGCGGCGAGAAGACCGGTTTCGCCTATTCCGACGAGATCGTGTTGCCCGCCTTGACCCAGGCCGCCTCGGCGGCGCGGGCCATCGCCCGCCTCGGTCAGGAGGGCCAGGTGCAGGCTTGGTCGCGGCGCGGCAAGCAGGCGCTGTATCAACCGCTGGATCCCATCGAAACCCTGAAGGCGGAAGACAAGATCGCACTGTTGCAGGCCCTGGATGCCGAGGCACGCAAACAGGATCCGCGCGTCAAACAAGTGATGGTGAGCCTGGCCGCGGTCCACGACGTGGTGATGGTGGCGGGCAGCGACGGCACCCTGGCCGCCGACGTGCGGCCGCTGGTGCGTTTGAATGTCAGCGTGGTGGCGGAAGACAAGGGCCGCCGCGAGCAGGGCACGTCCGGTGGCGGTGGCCGCGTCGGCTTCGCAATGTTTCTCGATCAGGACCGCGGCCTCGGTTACGCCCGCGAGGCGGTGCGCCAGGCCCTGGTGAATCTGGAGGCGCGCGACGCCCCCGCCGGCACCATGACCGTGGTGCTGGGACCGGGTTGGCCCGGCGTGCTGTTGCACGAGGCTATCGGTCACGGTCTGGAAGGCGATTTCAATCGCAAGGGCAGCTCGGCCTTTTCCGGCCGCGTCGGCGAGCGGGTCGCCTCCGAGCTGTGTACCATCGTCGACGACGGTACCCTGGTCGATCGCCGCGGATCGCTCAACATCGACGACGAGGGTACGCCCACCCAATGCACCACGCTCATCGAAAAGGGCGTGCTCAAGGGTTATATCCAGGACAAGATGAACGCGCGTCTCATGGGCGTGGCACCCACCGGCAACGGCCGCCGCGAATCCTATGCGCATTTGCCCATGCCGCGCATGACCAACACTTACATGCTGGCCGGCGCCCATGACCCGCAGGAGATCATCGCCTCGGTGGACAAGGGCCTGTACGCGGTCAACTTCGGCGGCGGCCAGGTGGACATCACCTCCGGCAAGTTCGTGTTCTCCGCCAGCGAGGCCTATATGATCGAAAACGGCAAAGTCACCTATCCGGTGAAGGGCGCCACCCTGATCGGCAACGGCCCCGACGTGCTGACCCGTGTCAGCATGGTGGGCGACGACCTGGAGTTGGATACCGGCGTCGGCACCTGTGGCAAGGAAGGTCAGAGCGTACCCGTGGGCGTGGGCCAGCCGACGCTGCGCATCAACGGCCTCACCGTGGGCGGCACCGGCTCGGCTTAAGCGGTGTGAAATAGGAAACTCGGGTTAGTTAGTGAAGATCTGTTCTATCCACCCTCCCCTTCAAGGGGAGGGTCGGGGTGGGGATGGGGTTTTAGGATAACGACACCTTTACCTAGTCTCCCTGATCCGCCATCAACTCCCGCAAGACCCGAAACAAGGCCCGCGCCGCCGCGGGCGGCTGACCCGCCTCCTGCTCCTTACGCGCCTTCATCACCAACTGCCGCAGGCCTTGCCGTTCCGCCGTAGGAAATTCATCCAGCAATTCCGCCAGCGCCGAATCGCCCTCGGCGATCAGCCGTTCGCGCCAGTGTTCCAGGCGATGCAGCAGCGCCGTCTCCGCGCGGTCCTTGCCTTCCAGCCCTTCCAGTGCGCTGCGGATCGGCTCCGCATCGATGCCGCGCATCAACTTGCCGATGTACTGCAATTGGCGCTTACGCCCGCCACGGGCATGAATGGCGCGGCAGGTGGTGAGCGCCTCACGCAGATCCTCCGACAGGTCCAGCTTGGTCATCATGGCCGCGAAGCGCGCTGCCGGCAGCTCCACCAGGGTCTTGCCCATCTCTTGCAGCGCCTCCGCATCGCGTTTCAACTGCGACTTGGAGGGCGGCTCGAATTCGTTTTCGTCTTGGTCTTCGTCGTGATTCATAGGGTATGCATCATACATCAAGCGAGTTCAACACGCCGCGTTTGTCAGTGCGACTCTCATGTAGAACAATGGCTTGAAATTGACAAGCCGGATTAGGCGGCGTAGGTTTTCCAGGCTATACGGCGAAAGTGCCGCATAATTAAGAGTTAGGCGTAATAAACAGATTCATAAGGATGGGGGCTTGAATGGATCTATTTACCAAATTTAATCGCAAAGGTATTGATGGCAGGCAAATAGATACTCTCATAGGAATCAGCAAAGGTCTTGTTGCTGATGGAAAAGTAGACCAATCAGAAACAGAATTCCTATTGAGTTGGCTTATTCAAAGTCGTCTAAATACAGATAATCCGGTAATTATAAATCTTTTGAGTAAGGTTGAATCTATGCTGGAGGACGGTGTTCTAGACCCAGATGAATCTGCCGAATTACTCTCCTTGCTTTATAAGATTAATGGCGAGCCATCTGAAATTGGTGAATTAGCAAAAACAACTTCACTACCAATAGATCATCCTCTACCTCCTGTAATATTTGAAGGTATGGAGTTTTTGTTTACCGGTACATGTGCCTATGGCACTAGAAAGCAATGCCAAGAAGTAATCGAATCTTTAGGTGGCATCAACGCCAAAGGCGTCACAAAAAAACTAAATTATCTGATCCTCGGCACATACGTTACCGATAGTTGGGCCCACGAAACTTATGGACGAAAAATAGAAAAAGCTATGAGCTATCGTGATGAAGGGATTCCTCTAGTAATTATCACGGAGGAACATTGGGTAAATGAAGGCAATATTACGTAAATCAATCCTACAGATACGCCTAACTAGGCGCTCGTGAAGGACGCTGCGCCCCATAACTTAATTGCTAGGCCTCATGGTGCTGATTTGAAGCTCATCGAGCTGAACAGTTACCGAGTATGCGCGGTGAACCATGGATTACACATTACGCCCGGCAAGCAAAGAAGATTATCGATATTGCTATCGTTTGACGAAGAGGAATATGTATGACCTAAATTGCCGACACTGGGGCGGATGGATGGCGGCCGAATTCCGGAATGGCTTTGAGCTCAACAACATCACCATGGTTATCATAGCCGGGAGACGGGCGGGTTACATAAGCGTTAAGCGAACACCAGACAGCATCTATATCGACAACATCCAGATATCCCCTGCCTGGCAAAGGCATGGCATAGGTTCGGATATTCTCAACCGTATTTTGGATAACAGCGACAAGAAAAGCGTCAAGCTCGCTACATTCGATGACAACCCCGCCAAGCGACTGTATGAACGTATGGGATTCGCGGTGGTCGAGAGAAAGGGAATGACCTTGATGATGGAAAAACTGCCTGACAAAGCGCAGAATCGGGACGTGAACTTCCATCGGTAGGCTGTCAAGCCGCTCATATCAAACCTTATGCGCTTAGGAGAAAGCGTGTCAGACCTTAACGATCCACGCGTTCTATTTGCTGCGGAGCGGACGCTGCTTGCCTGGAACAGAACCAGCCTGGGGCTCATTGCGTTCGGGTTCGTGGTTGAGCGGGCGGGGCTTCTGCTGAAGGTCGTCGCGCCTTCGCATGCGAGTCCCGGCGGTGATATCGTGACATTCTGGCTCGGCCAGGCGTTCATGGCGCTGGGGGTGTTCGCGGCGGCCTTTTCTTCTCGTCAGTATTTGTCCGTGCTCAGGACGCTCAAGCCGGCAGAGGTTCCGCAAGGCTATGCGCCGAAATGGGGAATGCTTGTCAATGGCGTGGTGTCGTTATTGGGCGCGGTTCTCATGGTCATGCTGTATGTCGGCCGCGCCTGATGCAAACCGGTAGATAGTGCGTACTTTAGTCCAGTGAGGTTCTTTCTCCCTTAGGGAGAAGGACAGGATGAGGGGATATTTTATGGCTATTTATCCCCTCACCCCAGCCATCTATCCTAAAGCGCTTAAATCCCGAAGGGAAGAGCGAGGCGAAGGTGCGTGGATAATGCGCACTATTCCCTGGCCGGATTAGTGACAACCCTTTAGCAAGGTGGGCGTTAGGCGTGGCCGTTGAACGGGTTGGAATGGCTGCGCACATCCTCTCCATACAACCCGATAAAGGAGATGTCATCATGAAGATGCGAGCAACGGTTCTGGTGTCTGCGTTGGCTGCTACCCTTTTATTGTCTGCTGGTTTCGCGACGGCGGCTGATCAGGAGCGAACTCAGGACATGCCCCAAACCCAAACCCAAAATCAAGATCAGGTCTATGGCAGCCAGCTCATGACCCGACAGGAGCGCGCCGAATATCGGACCAAGCTCCGCGCTGCGAAGACCGCCGAGGAGCGGGAACGAATCCGCAACGAACATCATGAGCAGATGAAAGAGCGCGCCAAGGTGCGAGGTGTGACCCTGCCTGACGAGCCACCCGCCGGAAGAGGTGGTATGGGTCCCGGTGGTGGTGTGGGGCAGGGGGGTGGTCGCATGCGCTGATCCTGACAACACTAAGCCGAGCTTCGAATGTGGAGCCGGGAATCGGCGATTCCCGGTTTCACCGCACAAGCACTTCCAGTTCGTCGGCTTACCCTTGCGTACGTGCCATCGTCCGGGAATCTGCCTCGAAATAATTAGCATGCTAAGCTACAAGTTATGTCAGATAGCGACTCCCAAGAATTGGAAGAACAGAATTTGGTGCTGGTATACATTGCCGGCAAGACCTCGGAGGCCACGGGCGTCGAGAAGCTTTTCGCTCAACATGGCATGACGTACATCGTCAAACCTACGCCTTTCCTGCGTTCGTCGCTGTTTGGGGGCTTGGTTGAGCTGCCGGGGTTGGGTTTCTACGTCCCGGCGGAGCAAGCGGCGGCTTGCCGCGATTTATTGCAGGGAAACAAATTCAAGGTGGGACTGGTGTTGGAAGGCGAGGAATGAGGCGGCAGCATCGGCGTGATCAGATTCTGCAACATTCGGCGGATTTGGCGCACTCCGCTTGCCGATGGCGATAGAGTGATAGGAGAAATAATGCTATGGAAAGCACCGACAAGTTGGCCGTTCTTATAGACGCCGATAATGCCCAACCCAGCATCGTCGATGGTCTGCTCGCGGAGATAGCGAATTATGGGACGGCCAACGTCAAGAGAATCTACGGCGATTGGACGGGACCAAGGCTGGCGGGGTGGAAAGAGGATTTGTTGCGGCATTCCATTCAGCCCATCCAGCAGTTCGCTTATACGACCGGAAAAAACGCCACGGACAGTGCGATGATCATTGACGCGATGGACTTGCTGTATACCGGTAATTTCAACGGTTTCTGTATCGTGTCGAGCGATAGTGATTTTACCAAACTCGCATCCAGGATCAGGGAGTCGGGATTGCTGGTCTATGGCTTCGGCGAGAAAAAGACTCCCTCCGCCTTTGTCTCGGCGTGCGACAAATTCATTTATACGGAGGTCCTGCGCGCCAAGACCGATGAGAGCAAGCAGATCGTCAAGAAGTCCAGCAGCGAGTTAAAGCAGGATACGAGGCTGGTAAACCTGTTGCGCGGCGCGGTGGAGGCGTCCTCCGATGAGAGCGGCTGGGCGCATCTTGCACCGGTGGGCAGCAATATTGCCAAGCAGTCGCCCGAATTTGATCCGCGTAATTACGGCTATGGAAAGCTGGGCGAGCTGGTTGCCGCAACCAAGCTTTTTGATACGGAGGAAAGGCAGGTCGGCGACGGCAACACCAAGGCGCTTTATATTCGTGATAAGCGAAATAAATAGAATTAGCGCCAGAGGCAAGTTTGCATGCTTCGGCTTCTTTGCATCAGCCATGCCGCGCAGGTGATATCTGAAGATCGGGTGCAGGACATCCTGCAGGCATCGCGGCGTTGCCTTTCGGGAAGGGGCGAGCTAATCTTTCCGCAGCTGCTATTGTGTGTTCATTGTCGATGCCAAGCTCTATGAGTCGTACCCCCCCCCATTACCAAGACAAGGAGTGCAATATGTTAAAAAAAGCGAGTGTCATCTTCGGTCTGATGCTGTTTGGCTGCGTTACTGCCGCGCAGGCGGGCGGGTTTAAACTCTCCAGTCCCACCATCAAGCCGAATTCCACGCTGTCCATGGATCAGGTGTTCAACGGCTTCGGTTGCACCGGCAAGAATATTTCTCCGGCGCTCAAATGGAACGGTGCTCCCAAGGGGACGAAAAGCTTCGCCCTGACCATCTATGATCCGGATGCGCCGACGGGGTCTGGGTGGTGGCATTGGGTCGTGTATGACATTCCCGCCGATGTCACCGCGCTGCCGGAAGGGGCGGGGGATGCGAGCGGCGCCAATCTGCCCGCAGGCGCCAAGCAGGGCCGCACTGATTACGGTACCCATGCCTTCGGCGGAGCCTGTCCGCCGCCGGGTGATAAACCGCATCGCTATATATTCACCGTCAATGCGCTCAAGGTGGAGAAGCTTGATGTGCCCGCTGAGGCCAGTCCGGCCTTGATCGGCTACATGGTGCACGCTAATCGTATCGCCAAGGCCAGCTTTAAGGCCAAGTACGGACGTTGATGGGTGCGACGTATGGCGTGGTCGCCGTCCACCCGGCGGCGGCCCGCTAGTTGGTTCTCAGGGGGGATGAGGTCGGTGACCGATAATGCCGCACTCATGATGCGAAGCTGGCGGGTGAATGCCCAGGCGTGGATAGAGGCGGTGCGCGGTGGGTTGATACCAAGCCGCCGTGTCGCGACGGATGACGCCATCGTGAATGCCGCTATGGCCCTCAAGCCCGGCCGGGTCCTGGATGTGGGCTGCGGGGAGGGCTGGTTGTGCCGTGCCTTGGGCGCGGCCGGTGTCGCCGCGGTGGGCCTGGATGCCTCCCCGGCGTTGATTGCGGCGGCGCGGCAATCGGGCAAGGGCGAGTTTCACCTCGCTTCCTATGCCGAACTGGCAAGCCTGCGACCGGCTCTCGGAGTGTTTCCTGTGATCGTCTGCAACTTCTCGCTGCTCGAGGAAGATGTGGGTCCGGTTTTGCGGCAGTTGCAGCAGTTTCTGGAACCGGGCGGGTCGCTGTTGATTCAGACCCTGCATCCCGGGAACGGTGGGGGCGATGGCAATCCGGATGAGTGGCGCGTCGAATCTTTCGCCGGCTTGGAAGCGCGTTTCACTCAGGCTATGCCCTGGTATTTCCGCAGCCTTACATCCTGGTCGGCGTTGCTGACAAACAGCGGATTTTATATAGAATCGATTATCGAACCGCTCGATCCGAAGTCGGGGATACCCCTGTCTTTATTGTTGGAGTGTAAGTTAAGCGAAATCTAAACTGGCGCTGCAGCGGTATCTCTGGACGAAACGCGCTGCGGGCAGTTATGCTGCCCGCAGTCCACCAACTTCTTTAATTTTCAGGATGAATAGTGAAAGGTGGCTGTCAATGGCCATAGTCAAACCAGCCGGCAAATGGGTTTGGATTATTGCGTTACAACTGGTTGCCTTGGTGTCGAGCTCCTTCGCCTATGGCGAATCCCCTCAGGATGAATCAAATCACTCCGAAGAAGGTGGGGTGGTCAATGTCGTTTTGAAGGAATGGTTCATCCTTCCGGATAAAATGTCGGTTGACGAAGGGCGGGTCACTTTCAAGGTCGCCAACCACGGCCATATGGATCACGAGTTCATAATCATTAAGACGGATGTCCCGGTGCACAATTTGCCGGTTCACGAAAAAGGCTTGGACGAAAATAAGGCGGGCGAGGCGATCGGTGAGATCGAGGAAATCCGCCCCGGAGAGGTCAGGGAATTGACCATGGATATGCCCCGCGGCAAGTACGTACTGTTTTGCAACAAGGTGGAAATGGAAGACCACAAGATTATCAGCCATTACCGCCATGGGATGCGTGTTGCTTTTACTGTCAGATAAGCTTTGACCACGGCGCCCGGCAAACCGGCGCTGGACACTGCGCAGGTCGGTCTCCGGTGACCGCGAGTCGAACTGCGGCAGCCAAGCTGCCCGGATGTGGGCGCGCCGGCCTTCCAGGGGGAGCCTCTGCGACTATTGTGTCCGGCACAGGTGGTGATACTATCGAACGGCCGGAGTAGGCGAGGATGAATACTTCGATAACGAATATCTCCGGGACCCGTTGCGTATAAATCCATGACCGCCATATTGCTATCACTCGCCACATTTTTTTCGACCTTGGGTGGCGGACTGCTGGCCATCAAGTTCCGCGACCGCTTGCACTTCATCCTCAGCTTTACCGCCGGCGTGCTGTTGGGCGTGGTCAGTTTCGACCTCCTGCCGGAGATTCACCAGCTGGCCCACGATCAAGACATCGACGTCACCGGCGCCATGATCGCCCTGGTGGGCGGATTTTTGCTGTTTCACAGCCTGGAGAAATTCGTGCTGGTCCATCATAGTCACGAAGCCGACTATGCCACGCATCATCATCCCAAGGTGGGCATGCTGTCGGCGCTGGCCTTGATCAGCCATAGTTTTATGGACGGTGTCGGTATCGGGCTGGGTTTTCAAGTTTCGCAGGCGGTGGGGGTCGCGGTGGCCATTGCCGTCATCGCCCACGATTTTTGCGACGGTCTCAATACGGTGAGTCTGATGCTGTTGCATCGCAACACCTTGCGCCGTTCCTCGGTGATGCTGGTGTTGGATGCGCTCGCTCCGGTGTTGGGTGCGGCTTCGACCTTACTGTTCCAGGTGCCTCCCTCCTTTCTGATGCTCTATCTGGGATTCTTCGCCGGTTTCCTGCTGTATATCGCCGCCTCGGATATTCTCCCCGAGGCGCACTCCGAGGCCCGTTCGTTGACCGCCGTCGGTCTGATCGGCATTACCTGCTTGGGCGCGGCCTTCATATTCGTGGTGGTGCGGGTGGCCGATTAGACGGTGAGGAACGGAAAGGGATGATATGAAGTATCTGGTGCTGGCAATCGTCGTATTGGCTGCGAGCGGTTTGGACGTCCGGCCCGCGGGCGCCGATCAGGCACGCTCCGCACTTGCCGGGGTTGACGCCCTCTCATGGCCGGCGGATTTGCCGATCTATGATCATGTCGTCATCGTGGTCGAGGAGAATAAGGGCTACGAACAGATCGTCGGCAATCCGGCAGCGGAATACATCAACAATGTGCTGAAGCGGGAAGGCGCCAATTTCACCCGCGCCTATGCCGAAGAACATTTTAGCGAGGGCAATTATTTCTGGCTGTTTTCCGGAGACAACCAGAATGTCGGTTTCCTGGATCGTATCCCGTCCAAGTGGAACAATTCCGCCTATCCGTTTACGACCGCCAATCTTGGGCGGCAACTGATCGCTAAAGGCTTATCGTTCAAGGGTTACGCCGAAAGCCTGCCGGCCATCGGTTTCAGTGGTGACGATAAGGGTCTTTATGCACGCAAGCACGTTCCGTGGATCAGTTTCGCCAATGTGCCCAACGGCACTACGCTTGCGACGTCCTCCAATCTCAGGTTTGCGGACTTTCCGCGGGATCCCGCCGATTATCACACCCTGCCGACCGTGGCCTTCGTCATCCCCAATTTGGGCAACGATATGCATAACGGTCCCAGAGTAAAGAGTATTCCCGCGGGTGATGCCTGGCTAAGGCAATACATTGATCCCTATTATCAGTGGGCAAAACAGCACAACAGTCTCTTGGTCCTAACCTTCGACGAGACTGAAGATAGGGGCGGGCATTTCGGGTTGACCGACCCGCAGGCCTGCGTCGCCTCCGACCGCGAGCAATGTTCGGCGCTGCAAAACCGCATTGTCACCATGTTCGCCGGGGCGCATGTCAAATCCGGCGACTATGCCGAGGGTAAGGGCATCACCCACGTGAATATCCTGCGCACCCTTGAGGCTATGTACGGACTGCCCAGGGCGGGCCGCCAACAAGCCAAGGCGGCTTCTGCCGGCATCGCCGATGACTTCATCATCACCGATGTCTTCAGAGACGCGCAGCACTAATGTATTTGTCGGTTCGGTATTTAACGATCTGCTGAACTGCGGCATGGGCACAGGGTATCCACAACGTCGTCAGGAGCACCAGTAGGAGTAGATGATGATGCCCAAGTGGGCGACTCTGAGATTGATGGTGCAACCCAGGGCTTGGCGAGGCCCGGTGATGTGCTGTCCTTTGCATCTTCTTGATTAGAGTAAGCTCCCGCGTAACATAGTGGTCTATCGCCGCCGTTTCATCATTAATCGGTCATCTTGGCAGGCGGTTGGAAACTCCGCCGTCGGCGCCAGGATGGGCGGAGCAAGATTTTGTTAACTAAAATGATTATAGAAGAATCTCAAGCGAGGCTGATGGCGGGCGGAATTTTCTTGTGACCACAGGGATAAAACGTCGTGCGGACTTCCCAGAATCTCGGCGATGGGCGATGATAGCGGCGCTTCTTCTCATGGCTGATGGGCACTTTTTGCCTTGGATGTTGCCATACACCTCTTCTAGCCCCAGCCTCAGGATCTGTCCCTAATGCATTGGCTCTATCTCGCTGTCGCCATATTATCCGAAGTCGTGGCCACCTCAGCCCTCAAGGCCGCGGAAGGGCTGAGTCGCTGGGGGCCGGTGACGCTGGTGCTGGTGGGTTATGCCCTGGCGTTTTATTTCCTGTCGCTCACGCTGCGTACTATTCCCCTCGGCATTGCCTATGCCATCTGGGCCGGAGTGGGTGTGGCATTAGTGTCAGTGGCTGGATGGTTCATCTACCGGCAGGCGCTCGATGCCGGGGCGATCATCGGCATCACGCTGATCGTGGTCGGGGTGATCGTGCTCAGGTTGTTTTCAAAGACGGTGACACTTTGATCGGGCCCTGGTTAAGCGGCGTGTGACTCGGCGTCGGCGAGGCTCGCAATGTTTAGAAAGGCCTCACCGACTAGTGTCTCAATTCGTCGCCAAACGCCGCGACGGCAGCATGGCAATGCTCACCGCGCTGATCACCAGCAGACCGCCGATGATCTGGACCTCGCTGGGCACGGTTCCCAGTAGCGCGCCGACCAGCATGGCGAATACCGGCACCAGATTGAGGAACAGAGAGGTGCGGCCGGCGCCGAGTCGCGCGATGCCCATATTCCAGAACAGATAGGCAATCACGGTGCCGCCAACGGCCATGGTCAGCAGCGCCGCGCCCGCTTTGATGCTGGGCAGGTGTACGCTCTCACCGCTGCCTATGGCCACCGCCAGCAACAGCAGCATGCCCGCCGCCATCACCAGGGTCGTGTTGGTCAAGGCGGAACCGCTAGGCAGATAGCGGCGTACGAGGATGTTATAGAAGGCCCACATCACGTCGGCGCCGATCATCAGCAGGTCGCCGCGCGCTACCTGCAGGTTCGCCAGATGATGCAGGTTACCGCCGGAGATCACCACTACTACGCCGATGAGTGCCACTGGCAATGCCGCGAGTTGGCGCCGGCTAGAGGCCTCACCCAACAGCACGGCGGCCAGCAGCGTGGTCAGCAATGGATTGGTGGCCATGATCAGGGCGCCGTTGGCCGCGGAGGTGGTTTGCAGCGCGAAAAAGAACAGCAGATTGAAGCCGCCGATGCCGACCGAGCCCAGCAGGACATAGACCTTGGCATGACGGCGCAGCGGAGCGATGAGATCCTCGCTGCGCCACGCCACCAGGCCCAACATCACCGCCGTGCCCAGGGCAAAACGCAGCGCCGCCGCCCACAGCGGCGGCAGGTCCGTCAGTACCGGGCCGGCCAGGGCGAAATTCGCCCCCCAGAACAAGGCGGATAAGGCCACCAGGGGATAGACCAGTGTTGCGCTCATATTGATCCTCGATTCAGTAATACTTGGCGAATATGTAGCGTAATTGACGTAACTGCACTGTACAAACTAGACTTTCTAAAACAGTGGTTAAGGAAATCTAATGACTCGGCGTTTGCCCTCATTGAATGCCCTGCGGGCCTTCGAGGCTGCCGCTAGGCACGCGTCCTTTGCCCGGGCCGCGGAGGAACTGCACGTCACCCCGGCAGCTATCAGCCAGCAGATCAAGCAATTGGAAGACAGTCTGGGGGTGAGCTTGTTCCGGCGTGGGAAGGTCCTGGCACTCAGCGAAACGGCGACGCGGGTCCTGCCGCTGATCAGCGAGGCCTTTGATCGTCTGGAGAGGTCGGCGGCGCAGCTGCGGGCCGACAAGCAGCGCGATGGGCCGCTGGTGGTGTCGGTGCCGCCGGCCTTTGCCGCGCGGTGGCTGGTGCCGCGCCTGGATGATTTTCATAATCGTCATCCGGATATTGAGCTGCGCCTGCTGGCTACCCGGCGCCTGGTGGATCTCGCGGTGGAAGACGTGGATGTGGCGTTGCGCTTTGGGCCGGGGCCGTATCCGGGTTTGGATGCCGAGCGCCTCATGACCGAGGTGATCGTGCCGGTGGCAGTGCCGACCTTGGCGGCCGCGATCAAGCGTCCCGCGGATCTGCTGAGCTGTACCTTGTTGCATGACGATTCCCATGAATGGGATCCGACCTTCCCCGATTGGGATACCTGGTTGGCATCCTTGGGGGTGGAGATCGCTGCGCCGCTGCATATCCGCGACTATGGCGATATCAATTTGGTTATCCAAGCCGCCGCTTCCGGACTCGGCGTGGCTTTGGCCTGGCACAGCCTGGTGGCCGACGAGTTGCGCGGCGGGCGCCTGGTGCGTTTGTTGGACAGGGCGCTACCCACCGATCACGGTTATCACCTGGTGGCGCCGCCCAACCGCCGCCAGCTCCCCAAGGTGGTGGCCTTTCGTGAGTGGTTGCTGGCTCAGGCCACGGCCCATTCGATAAGCTAACGCTACGACGCCATGCATCATGGTGGCTCGAGTTTTCATGTTCATGTGAGGGTTCGAGACGCAGCGAGTGGGGTAATGTGACGCCGGGTGTGGTCGGCAGTATTGGAGAGCGGATGTTTTTAGGTCATTTTGGGGTTGGCTTCGGCGCCAAGGCGGTTGCCCCGCGAGTCTCGTTGGGCACTCTGTTTCTGGCGGCACAGTTTGTCGATCTGTTGTGGCCGACCTTGCTGCTGTTGGGTGTGGAGCGGGTGCGCATAATCAGCGGGCCGGTACAGGGACCGCCCTTGGAATTCGTGCATTACCCGATCTCGCACAGCCTGTTGGCGGTACTGGTGTGGGCCGCATTGTTTGGCGGTATCTATTATGCACTGCGGCGCAGCCGCAGCGCGGTCTGGGTTTTGGGCGCGCTGGTGCTCAGTCACTGGCTGCTCGATCTGATCGTGCACTATCCGGATTTGCCGCTCTATCCGGGGAGCGCCCAACGCTTTGGTTTCGCGTTATGGTCATACCCCAGGGTGGAACTGGTGCTGGAACTCGTGATCTTTGCCGCCGGTGTACTGCTATATCTGCGCAGCACCCGAGCAGACGATGCGCTGGGCAAATGGGGGCTGTGGTCACTGATCGTTTTTTTGGTCTTCATCCAGATCGCGAATAGCTTCGGCGCGCCGCCGCCCAGTGTCACCGCCTTAGCCTGGGTGGGTCAGGCGCAATGGCTGTTGGTGATGTGGGGATATTGGGTGGACCGCCATCGCCGGCTGCGGCGCGATGAGGCCGTGAAGATATGAATGTAGCGCCGATTATGCGCGTAGCGCGGGCGACGGATAATCTCGACGTGGTCTGCGATATGTATTGCGCGGGTCTGGAGTTGGAAGTGCTGGGGGAATTCAAGGATCACCAGGGTTTCGACGGTGTCATCCTCGGCCACACCGACTGGCGCTATCACCTCGAATTCACTTCCAAGCCCGGTCATCGTGTCGGCACGGCGCCCAGCGAAGAGCAGCTGCTGGTCTTCTATGTTCCGGAGCGCGCGCAATGGGAGCGGCGTTGTCGGCGGATGACGGCCGCCGGATTTCGCACAGTCACGGCATTCAATCCCTATTGGGAGGTACGCGGCATGACCTTCGAGGACGTCGATGGTTATCGCGTCGTGGTGCAGAATGATGCCTGGACGAGGTGATGCCGGCGCTGGCGACATCGACATGTTATCGGCTTATTGAATTACACCTACCTTGACATCCGCTTGCGACAGCAGCTTGATAGGCACCGCCGCGGCCTTCCAGATAGTGTCGCAGTATTCGCGAATGGAACGATCGGAAGAGAATTTGCCGGAGTGCACGGTATTGAGGATGGACATTCGCGCCCAGTGTTCGCTGTCGCCGTAGGCCTGGCTGACCTGCCGCTGGCAATCCGCATAGGCTTGATAATCGGCCATTACCAGATAGGGGTCGGAGCGGAGCAGGTCGTCGATGAGCGGACGGAATAATTCGGTGTCGCCGCGCGAGAAGAAACCGCCGCGCAGCAGTTCGATGACCTCGCGCAGTTCCGGATTGCCGTGATAATACTCCCAGGGTCGATGGCCCTGCGCCTTGAGGGCATAGACTTCCGGGGTGGTGAGGCCGAACAGGAAAAAATTCTCTTTGCCGACTTCGTCCATGATCTCGATATTGGCGCCGTCCAAGGTGCCTATGGTCAACGCGCCGTTCATAGCGAACTTCATGTTGCCGGTGCCCGAGGCCTCCTTGCCGGCGGTGGAGATCTGTTCGGAGAGATCGGCCGCCGGATAGACGCGCTGGCCGTTGGTGACGTTGTAATTGGGCAGAAATACCACCTTGAGCATGTCGCGGATGCCGGGGTCGCGATTCATCACGTCGCCCACTGCGGTGATGAGTTTGATGATCAGCTTGGCGATGTGATAACCGGGTGCCGCCTTACCGCCGAAGATGAAGGTGCGCGGCTCCATGGTGAAATGCGGATCGGATTTGAGGCGATTATAGAGGGCGATGATGTGCAGTACGTTGAGGTGCTGGCGCTTATATTCGTGGATGCGTTTCACCTGGACGTCATACAGGGAATCGGGATCGATGAGGATGCCGGTCTGCTTGCTGACGAAGCCGGAGAAGTCGCGTTTATTGGCATGCTTCACTCCGCGCCACATATCGCGAAACACACCGTCTTCGGCCAGGGGTTCCAGAGCGTGCAATTGATCCAGGTCCTTGAGCCAGTGTTCACCGATGGCCTCGGTGATCAGCCCGGAGAGTCGCGGGTTGCTCAGCGCCAGCCAGCGGCGCGGCGTGACGCCGTTGGTGACGTTGCAGAATTTTTCCGGCCACAGGGCATGAAAATCCTTGAGTACGTCCTGCTGCAATAATTGCGAATGCAATTGCGCCACGCCGTTGATGGTGTGGCTGCCGACGCAGGCCAGATGGGCCATGCGAACGTAACGCTCACCGCTTTCATCGATCAGGGACAGGCGCGCGATTCGCGCCTCGTCGCCGAGAAAGCGCATGCGCACCTCGTCTAGGAAGTGGGCATTGATTTCATAAATGATCTCCAGATGGCGGGGCAATACCCGGGCGAAGATAGCCAGGGGCCAGCGTTCCAGGGCCTCGGGCAACAGGGTGTGATTGGTGTAGGCAAAGGTGCGGCGGGTGATGTCCCATGCCGTCGCCCAATCCACGCCGTACTCATCCACCAACAGGCGCATCAGTTCGGCGACGGCGATCGCCGGGTGGGTGTCATTGAGCTGCACGGCGAATTTTTCATGGAAGCGGGTCAGGGGGATTTTCTGCACGCGGATTATGCGCAGCATGTCCTGCAGCGAACAGGAGACGAAGAAAAATTGTTGTTCCAGTCGCAATTCCTTGCCCTGGATAGGCTCGTCGTTAGGGTAGAGGACCTTGCTGAGATTCTCGGAGACGATCTTCTTGTTGACCGCGCCGTAATAATCGCCACGGTTGAAGACCGAGAAATCGAAAGATTCCGGGGCCTCCGCGCACCACAGGCGCAAAGTGTTGGCGGTATGGTTGCGATAACCCAGGATCGGGGTGTCGTAGGGGATGCCGTTGACGGTCTTGCCGGGCACCCAGCGGCTGTGCTGCCGCCCATGCTCGTCGATGTAGCGCTCGGTATGGCCGCCGAACTTTACTTCCACCGCCCATTCGGGGCGGACGATTTCCCAGGGATTGCCGAAGCGCAGCCATTTGTCGGTCTTTTCCACTTGCCAGCCATCGACGATGGCTTGATCGAAGATGCCGAATTCATAACGGATGCCGTAGCCCAGGGCGGGAATCTCCTGGCTGGCCAGAGAATCCAGATAACAGGCGGCGAGACGGCCGAGGCCGCCGTTGCCGAGGCCGGGCTCTTCCTCGGTTTGCAGCAATTCGTCGAAATCGAGTCCCAGTTCGGTAACCACGTTCTTGACGGCGTCGCTGATGCCGAGGTTGATGAGGTTGTTGCCGAGATGAGGGCCGACCAGGAATTCCGCGGACAGGTAACAGACCGTGCGCGAGCCTTGTTTGGTATAGGCGGTGGCGGTGCTGATCCAGCGCTGCAGCATGCGGTCGCGCACTGCGTAGGCCAAGGCCATATAGTAATCATTGCGGGTGGCCAGTGCCGGAAATTTTCCCAGCACATAGAAAAGATTGTCGAGAAAGGCGCGTTTGATGGCGATCGGGGTCAATGACGTGCGTTCGGTTTCACCGCGACGTTCGGATGTCGAAACGAGTAACTGGCCATCCACGTTTGTATACCTTGATTTGTTGGTTTCCTGAGAGGAGTAGTGCAATATCTGTGCAAAGCCGGGCAGGCGGTCGCGCGGGCGGGGAAAGGTATATTAATATCCTTAGTTTCAAACCCTTAACACAGATTGGGTGGCGGGATATTTCGTGGATGCTTGGATGCGGAGCAAAATGCCGCACCGCTGTGGCGCAATCATTTTGTGGCTGCACTGATTCGGTACGGAATGGCGTCGTAATCGTGCGTTTAAAGATCAGGTTCGGTGACGGACGATATTCGCCCGTCACCGAACCTGCGTTTGCCTGAGGTGGCGTGCTGGGTTAAGCCACTTTAGTGTTGCCAGTGCTCACCGCGTTCCCAGTCATCCCAGTCGGCACCGTTGTCGGAGCACAGCTGATCGTGCGTTGTTCTGATCTGTTGCGGTTGGAAACCCGGCAGATCGCTATCGCCGAAGGCGAACACGTAGAATTGATTGGGGTTGGCGATGCTGCCGCGCGTAGGGTCACCGGGCAGCTTGAGCGGATCGGCGATGGTGGCGAGGAAGTCATTGTCATTGGCGATGAACAAAGTGTGCTTGGTCTCGCCGTTGATGACTACGTCCTGGCCGAAGGCCAGGCCTTCGGTCTTGGACGGGATCAGATAGCTGTCAATGCCGGCGGCATTGAGTTTACCCACCAAGTCCACGAACAGCGTCTTGGGGACGGCATAGCTCGAGAGGTCGCCGCTCAACGCGGTCACGTCCTGGGCGCCGTCGAGATCGATCAGATACAGATCCTTGACCTCGGCCGCGGAGGCCGTGTCGGTAGGCAGGGGTAAATCGGCCATGCCGTTGCCCTTGCGTTCGTCCACCAAGAACTGGTGATTGTTAACGGCGACGATGTCGCTTGCCCCCGAGCCGTCGCTGAGTTGATAGGCATACTCGTGGGTGGCGCCGCTGTGGATGTCGATGGTGACGATGCGCAGGCTCTTCTTCTTATCCTGTTCCAGATTGGCCTGCATGATACCCACCAGCATCTTGCCGTCCGGGGTGATGGCGAGGCCTTCCATGCCTTTGTTGGTGAAGCGTCCGACGGGATTCAAAGAATTATCTTTCTCCACGGCTTTCTGGGAGCTGAGGTGGGTGATCGCCAGGTTGGCGGGCAAGGCAAACGATTTGATGCGCTTACCCGTCATGCGGTCGAACTGGTATACCGCGGGGCCGTATTCGTCGGAGATGAACACGCTCCTGCCGTCCCGAGACACGCGCAGGCTTTCCGGATCGAGGCGGGCGTTGGCGGGATTGGTCGACGGCAGCGCGGGATCGAAATTATCCGAACGTCCGGTGAAATAATGGGTGTGGTTCACGGCATTCAATGCCGGTGCGCCGGAGCCGAGCGGCGTGATGCCGTCGATCTGGTAACCCAGACCCGTGCCGCTGCCGTAGACCAGCGGTGTCGGACTCGACAGCAGGGTCGTGGCGCGCAATGTCGGCGTGAGGGTGAAGGGCAAGGCCGAGCCGGGATCGCTGGGGGCGAGGCTGAGATTGAAGGTCTGGAAGCGGTCGATGTAGGACACGGCATCGTCTACAAGACCGTTGTACGAATTGGCATTGGGGCCGCGGTCCGGCAGGGCGAGAAAGGTGGTGCCGCCCGCATAGGCGAGGCCCGAGCCGATACCGCCGAGGCGGTTGCCGGGTACGCCGTTTTCAAGCGGGCCGGCGGTTTGGGCGGCGAGGTCCTCGTAAGCGCCATCGATAGTGCCGATGGCAATCAGATCGACGCTTGCATGCGCGGCAGAGGCGAGCAGTGAAGATACCACGAGGGGAAGCAATTTTTTTCTGGTCATGAGGCCGACTCCTTACTTTGGGATTGAGCGAGGGCCTCATTGTCATGCCCGAGTATGAAGTAATGATTACGGGGGCTGGACAGTCTGAGTGTATTTTCCGGAAACCACGGATATGATGGGCGTTTGAGTGGCTAAGGCTGGGCCTTATTGGGTTGCAAGCAGCGTGGGAGCCGTCGGATTGATAATTCTCCTTGCCCGTCGCGATCACTTGACCGGTCTGCCCAGCCACTGTGCAGTCGCTGACATCCGCTAGCCGACGCTTCGCGTCTTGGCCGGTGCAAATGAGCGAGAAGGACGGCGATAATTTACCGTGAGCGGTTTTTGCTTGGCACGGCACGGTGAAACCGGCTAGGCTGGTGCCACCCTTTGCCGGAATGCGAACCACTCGGAGAATTCAGCGAGTGCGTGTCAATTGACGCCGAAAGTGGCGCGCCGGAGAACGATCAAGTAATGGAGAGGATAATGACCGAAGTTAAGCAAGCAGCCACGCAGAGTCACACGGATTTGGAGTCCATCGTCGCGACCATACTCGATGAGGCCAAGCGGCAAGGCGCGAGCGCGGCGGAGGCGGGCGTGAATGCCGAGAGCGGATTGTCGGTGACGGTGCGCCTCGGCGAGGTCGAGACCGTGGAACATAACCGCGACAAGGGTCTGGGTGTCACCGTATATTTCGGGCAGCGCAAAGGCTCGGCCAGTACCTCGGATTTTTCCCGGGAGGCGATACGCGAGACGGTGGGCGCCGCCTGCGCCATTGCCAAATATACCGCCGAAGACCCCTGCGCCGGCCTGGCCGACGCCGAACGCATGGCCGCGCGTATTCCCGATCTCGATTTGTTTCATCCCTGGGAGCTGTCCGCGGAACGCGCCATCGAGATGGCGGCCGAATGTGAGGCGGCGGCGCAGGCGGTGGATAAGCGCATCACCAACTCCGAAGGGGCAACGGTGTCCAGTCATGCCGGCAATCGCGTCTACGGCAACAGCCACGGTTTCCTGGGGGCCTATCGCAGTTCGCGACACAGCGTCAGTTGCGCCGTAATCGCCGATGACGGCCACGGTATGCAGCGCGATTACTGGTATACGGTGGCGCGCGACAGCGATGATATGGAAGCGGTGCGCAGTGTCGGGCAGCGCGCCGGCGAGCGCACCGTCAGGCGTTTGGGCGGTAAGCGCCTGTCGACGCGCCAAGCGCCGGTGCTGTTCGTGGCGGACGTGGCCGGCGGTCTGTTCGGCAACTTCGTGCGCGCCGTGCGCGGCGAGAGCCTCTATCGCAAGTCGTCGTTCCTCCTCGATCAGCTCGGTGAAAAGATCTTTCCCGAGTTCATGCATGTCCACGAGCAGCCGCATCTCAAGAAGGCCCTGGGCAGTGCGCCCTTCGACAGCGAAGGTGTGGCGACCCAGGCGCGTGATCTCATCACCGCGGGCGTGTTGCAGGGTTATGTGTTGGACAGCTATGCGGCGCGCAAGCTGGGGATGCAGACCACCGGCAATGCCGGCGGCGTGCACAATCTCACCATCGATCCCGGTTCCCACGACTTGGCGGGATTGCTGAAGGAGATGGGCAGCGGTTTGCTGGTCACCGAGATGATGGGTATGGGGGTGAACATCGTTACCGGCGATTATTCGCGGGGTGCCGCCGGCTTCTGGGTGGAGAACGGCGCCATCCAGCATCCGGTGGAGGAAATCACCATCGCCGGCAACCTCCGCGATATGTTCAAGGGTATCGTCGCGGTGGGCAGCGACGTCGAGACCCGCGGTAATACCCGCACGGGATCAGTGCTGATCGATCGGATGACCATCGCCGGGACGTGATACGCTAGGAATCTGCCGATAACCGCGGGGATGATTTAGTATGAACAGGACTAAATTGACGCTGATTCTGGTATTGGTGGGTGTGGTGGCGCTGTTCACCCTGCAGAATACCCAAGTGGTGGACGTACGGCTGCTATTTTGGACGCTGTCCATGTCAAGGGTATTATTGATCTTCCTGTTATTGGTCGTGGGGGCGATATTGGGGTGGGTGGCGAACAGCGCTTTCCGGCATCGCACACGCCCTTAAAACCACTTCTTGCTTTTGAAGTACAGTAACATTCCACCGATCATGGCGACGATGATCAGCCACGATCCGAGATAACCGTATCGCCAATGCAGTTCCGGCATATTGATGAAATTCATTCCGTACACGCCCACTAAAAAGGTGGGCGGGATGAATATGGTGGCGATTACGGTGAGTACTCGCATGACTTCGTTGAGGCGATTGCTGGTGCTGGACAGATACACGTCCAGCATGCCGGCGGCCATTTCCCTATAGGTCTCGAACAGATCCATGATTTGCACGGTATGATCGTAGCAGTCGCGCAAATAGGGACGGGTCGCTTCATCGATCAAGGTGTGATCTTCGCGCAACAGTTGATTGATCACCTCGCGTTGTGGCCACAACATGCGGCGCAACAGCAGCAGGTCGCGTTTCAACTCGTGGATCTGTGAGAGGACGTCGCGGGACGGCGCGTTGAGCAGGTCATCTTCCAAATCCTCGATCCATTCACCCAGATCTTCCAGGACCGGAAAGCCCTGGTCGATGATGACGTCGAGTAAGGTGTAGAAGAGATAATCGGCGCCGCGGCTGCGCATGCGGCTGCCGTTGGCGCGCAGGCGTTTGCGTATTAGTTCGAAGGGATCATGCTCACCGTTATAGAAGCTGATCACGTAGTTCTTGCCGAAGAACAGGCTGATTTGTTCGGTGTCCAATTCGTCATTTCGCCATATCGGCAGATTCATCACCGCGAACAGTTGCTGATCGTACTGTTCCAGTTTTGGTCGTTGACCGGTGTTCAGCACATCTTCCAGGGCCAAGGGATGCAGGCCGAACATTCCCCCCAGCTCTCTAAGTAATTCGGGTGAGGCGTAACCGTAGGCATATATCCAGGTGATGGTTTCGCGTTCGAGGTAGGCCTTGCATTCCTGGGCAGGGATCTCCTGGCGTTCGTTCAGGACAGTAGCGTTGTATTCTATCAACTGCAGCTTGAGCGGCCGCGTCGATTGGGATTCATGGGCGGTCAAGGTGCCGGGAGCCGTTCCGGGCGGATGATAGCGTTTGGTGAAATAAGCCATCTGTCGTTCCTCCAAAGGTCTGCGCCGATGGTGTCTATGGTAACGCGTGCCGCGCAGATAGGTAGTGTGATAGCCAGCTACCGAGTTTCCGGTTATCCTTATCAGCCTGCGGGTCCCCGTGGCGGGTGATGAGCGACACAGGTCAGGAGATTAAGAACAAGAATGGTATCGCAAGACGGCGAATCGCTTTTAGTGAAAATACGCGGGCTGTCGTTCGCGCGCGGTTCACGGGTTATCTTCGACGGCGTCGATATCGATATCCCGCGCGGCAAGGTGACCGCCATTATGGGTCCCAGCGGCACCGGCAAGACCACCTTGCTCAAGTTGATCGGAGGCCAGCTGCGCCCCCAACGCGGCACCATTACGGTAGACGGTCAGGATGTCAACAAGCTGCGTCATCGCGGCCTCTATGACCTGCGCAAGCGCATGGGAATGTTGTTCCAGAGCGGTGCCCTGCTTACCGATTTGAACGTGTACGATAATGTGGCCTTTCCGCTGCGAGAACATACCCGTCTGCCGGAGAGTATGATTCGCAACCTGGTGTTGATGAAGCTGCAGGCGGTGGGCCTGCGCGGTGCCCGCGATATGATGCCCAGTGAATTGTCGGGGGGGATGGCGCGGCGGGTCGCCTTGGCGAGGGCCATCGCCCTGGATCCCATGATGATCATGTATGACGAGCCATTTACCGGCCTGGACCCTATTTCCAAGGCGGCCGTCGTCCAGTTGATTCATCGCTTGAACGAGGCGCTGGGCTTGACCAGCATCGTGGTGTCCCACGATGTGCAGGAGACGGAGTCGATATCCGACTATATATATGTGTTGTCCGAGGGCAAAGTGGTGGGCCATGGTAATCCGGAGGTATTGAGGGATACGGACTCCGAATGGGTCCGGCAGTTCATGCAGGGCTTGCCAGACGGGCCCGTGCCGTTCCATTATCCTGCGGCGGATTATGCGACGGATCTCTTGGCGGGTAACGGTTGATGGTGGAATGGCTGGCGCGACTGGGCCGAGCGGGACTCGCTTTCTTCCAGCGCTTGGGGAGAGGGAACCTGTTCTTGTTGCAAATACTGGCGGGTTTGCCGGGTTTGCTGTTACGCCCGCGGTTGGTGATCCAACAACTGTATTCCATCGGGGTGTTGTCCCTGGTCATTATCGTGGTTTCCGGCCTGTTCGTGGGTATGGTGCTGGGCTTGCAGGGTTACAATACCCTGGTGGATTTCGGGGCCGCGCAATCCTTAGGGGTGGTGGTGGCCTTGTCGCTGGTGCGCGAGTTGGGGCCGGTGGTGGCGGCGTTGTTGTATGGCGGTCGCGCCGGTTCGGCCTTGGCCGCCGAGATCGGGCTGATGAAGGCCACCGAACAATTGTCGGGCATGGAGATGATGGCGGTGGATCCCATAAGCCGCGTGATCGCGCCGCGCTTCCTGGCCGGCGCCATCGCCATGCCCTTGCTGGCGGCCATCTTCAGTGCGGTGGGCGTGTGGGGCGGCTACTTCGTGGGGGTGGGTTTGCTGGGGGTAGATGAGGGCGCTTTCTGGTCCCAGATGCAGGCCCATGTGGACCTGTACGACGATGTGCTGAACGGTGTGATCAAGAGCACGGTGTTCGGAATTGTCGCCACCTGGATCGCAGTGTTCGAGGGGTATGATGCGGTGCCGACTTCGGAAGGTGTGAGTCGCGCCACCACCCGAACCGTGGTGCATACCGCCCTGGCGGTGTTGGGATTGGATTTCGTGTTGACGGCCTTAATGTTCGGAAATCATTGATATGAGACAGACAAAGACGGTGGAGATCATGGTGGGGGTGTTCGTGGTGGCCGGTTTGGCGGCCCTGTTCATGCTTGCCATGAAGGTAAGCAACATCAGCACGCTCAGCAATGATAACGGCTATGAGGTGACCGCTTATTTCGATAATGTTGGCGGTTTGAAGGTGCGCTCCCCGGTGACGGCGTCGGGCGTGAATGTGGGGCGGGTGGCAGACATCCGATATGACGATAAATTGTACGAGGCCCTGGTTACGCTCAAGCTCGATCGTAATTACAAGTTGCCGGTAGACAGCAGCGCCAGTATCTTTACCTCCGGTTTATTGGGCGAGCAGTACGTGGGTCTGGAGCCCGGGGGCGCGATGGATAATCTCAAGAACGGCGACCGTATCAAGGTCACCCAGTCTGCGCTGATCCTGGAGCAGATCATCGGCCGGGTACTGTTCAGCAAGGCGGCGGAAGGGGATTCCAAGTGAGAGAGGCAGTCGTTGTGCTGTTTTGCGCAGCCGTGTGGTGCGGCGCGTCCCGCGCCGAGACCGTGACGCTGGATCAGGCCGTCGATCGCGCCCTGAATCATGATCCGCGCATCGAGGAGGTCAACCACTTGGTGGATGCCGCTCGCGCCATGGTGGATGAGGCCCAGGGGCATAAGGGCTGGGCCTTCGATCTGAATAGCTTTCTCGGCATCGCGCCCGCGGTAAACGGCGGTTTGTTCGAGAATGGTTCATGTGCCGCCGGCGATTGCAAACTGCGCAACGACCGGTATGACGTCAGCGGTTTTTCGCTGTGGGGCGACGTTACCCTGTCCGTGGTCAAACCCCTCTATACCTTCGGCAAGATCGAAAATTACACCAAAGCGGCAAAAGCCAACGTAGAGGTGAAGCGAGGCGACGTACGTCTGAAACGCGGCGAAACGGTCCTGGATGTGAAACGTGCCTATTTCGGCTACCTGGCCGCGCGCGACGGCGATCGGCTGTTGAGCGATGTCAAAAAGCGCGTCGACGGCACCATCGACTTGGTCAAGCAGTGGTTGCACGATCAAAACGGCAATGTGCGGCAGTCCGATTTATATGCCTTGCAATCCGGCTCGGCCTTGATCGGTCGTTATCTGGATGAGGCCGGCGCCTTGGAGAATGTGGCCTTGGATGGCTTGAAGGTGTTGACCGGGGCCGGGCTGGGTAGCGATTTGACGGTGGCCGACCGCGCCCTGGCGCCGGTGGAGATGCCGGCCATGGATTTGCCGGCCTTGGAACAGCAGGCCTTGGCCAAGCGTCCCGAGATGATCCAGGTGGAGGCGGGACTGCGCGCGCGT
This sequence comes from uncultured Gammaproteobacteria bacterium, assembly GCA_963810615.1. Classification (GTDB taxonomy): domain Bacteria; phylum Pseudomonadota; class Gammaproteobacteria; order DRLM01; family DRLM01; genus JARRQJ01. The sequence goes on from CAWEOA010000008.1 coordinate 640,511, forward strand.
CGCGCCCTCGTGGCGGCCAATAAGGCCAATTCTAGACCCAATCTTTATGCCGGGGTAGGAGGGTTTTTATCCTACGCCCCCAATCGGGACCATCTCGACAATCCCTATATCTCGGATCCGTTTAATGATTACGGACTGAGTCCGGTGATCGGCCTGAAGTGGGATTGGACCAGCGGGGTGCAGTCGGCGCAGGTGGCGCAGGCCGAGGCTGAGTTGAATGCCTTGATCGCCAAAGCGGCCCAGGCGCGCGAGGGTATTCCCTATCAGGTGGCGGAACAGTATCACCAGGTGGAGGCCTATCATGACGCGGTGGCGCATATGGAGGACGCCAGCCGTTCGGCGCGGCGGTGGATGATCGCCAGCTTCGCCGACTTCGAGGCGGGACAAACTGCGGGCGATAAGGTGGTGACCGCATTTCAAGGGTACGTATTGGCCCATACCCAGTATCTGCAGACGGTCTTCGATTACAATATGCATGTGGCGCAACTGTTACATGTCACGGGAGTCGATCAATGAAACGGTGGGTGATGAGCTTGATTTTGCTGCTGGGCATGCTGAGTGGCGCGCCGTCATGGGCCGTCCAGTCGCCGCAGGCTATGGTGGAGCAGACCGCCAATCAGATGCTGGACAAGTTGCGTGCCGAGCGTAAGGTCATTGATGCGCATCCGGGGCGCATCTATGAACTGGTAAACGAGATCGTGTTGCCGCACTTCGATTTCGAGCGTATGTCGACCTGGGTGTTGGGGAAATACTGGCGCAGGGCGACACCGCAACAACGCAAGGAATTCGTGGAGCAGTTCCGGACGCTGCTGGTGCGGACCTATGCCAAATCCCTGTCCTCTTATACGGACAACAAGCTTACCTATCTGCCGTTCCGCGGCGGGCCGCAGCAAACCGATGTCACGGTCCGCACCGAGGTGGATCAACCGGGCGGTTTCCCCATACCCATCGATTACTCTCTCTACCTCAAAGGCGACGAATGGAAGGTCTATGATGTGACCATCGACGGCGTCAGTCTGGTGACCAACTACCGTACCACCTTCGCCAATCAAATCCGCCAGGACGGCTTGGACAAGTTGATCGCTTCGCTCGCCAGCCGCAACAAGCAGGATGGGGCGCAGTGAGCGAGGCCGGGATAAGCCGCAGCGGTGAGGGTCGTTATGCGATCAGCGGTGATTTGACCTTCGCCACGGTCCCGAATGTATTGCGCGCCGGTTACGGCGACTTGGGTGGGGACGGGCAGGTGCAGGTGGATCTGGCGGGGATCACGCGGGTCGATAGCGCCGGCATCGCCCTGCTTATCGATCTGACGCGGTCGGTGCGCAAGCGGGGTGGGGATATTTCCTTATTGCATGCACCGCCGCAGCTTATGGCCATCGCCGGCGTCAGCGGCCTGGAGGCGGTGCTTCCCTTTGCCGATCAGGGTAAATCAACCGAAAAATTAGGGGCCTAAGGCTGTCAAAACACCGGGTGAGCGGGTATGCTGTTAGCGAACCGATGTGCCCTCTGTTATCGACATAAAGTGCAACATGCAATCTGAAGAGATTCAAGCCATGATCCAGCGGGGACTGCCCGACGCTGAAGTGCAGGTGTCCGGCGACGGGCGTCACTTCGATGCCGTCGTGGTCTCGGAGGCCTTTGTCGGGAAGAATTTGCTGGAACAACATCGCTTGGTTTACGCCACCTTGGGGGACAAGATGGGCGGCGATATTCACGCCTTGACCATACGGACCTATACCCGTGCGCAGTGGGCACAGGCGCAGGCCTGAAGCCTGGGTCGCCGCCGTTGCTGGTTGAGTACGGAAATGGGCGGCGGGGATGATTTCCTTCTTAATTAATGAATAGCGTATGGACAAACTAATTATCACCGGTGGGACGCCTCTCAACGGGGAGATCCGCATTTCCGGGGCGAAGAACGCCGCCCTGCCGATCTTGGCTGCCACCTTACTGGCGGATGAGCCGGTAGTGGTGCGCAACATCCCCCACCTCCACGACATCACCACCACCATGGAGTTGCTGGGGCGCATGGGCGTACGCCTAGTGGTGGATGAAAAGATGGCCATCGAGGCAGATGCCAGCACCATCAAGGAATTCTACGCCCCCTATGAATTGGTGAAGACCATGCGTGCCTCCATCCTGGTGCTGGGTCCGCTGCTGAGTCATTACGGCGAAGCAGTGGTGTCCTTGCCCGGCGGCTGCGCCATCGGCTCGCGGCCGGTAAACCTGCACATCGCCGGTCTGCAGGCCATGGGGGCGGAGATCAAGGTGGAGGGCGGTTATATTCACGCCAAGGCCAAGCGCCTCAAGGGGGCGCGGATCTTTTTCGATATCGTCAGCGTCACTGGGACGGAGAATATCATGATGGCGGCGACCCTCGCCGATGGGACCACCGTCATCGAGAACGCCGCCCGCGAGCCCGAGGTGGTGGACCTGGCTCAGTGCCTCAACAGCATGGGCGCGCAGATTAAAGGGGCAGGCAGTGACACCATCGTGGTGGAAGGTACAGAGCGTTTACACGGCACCACTTACAGTATCCTGCCGGACCGTATCGAGACCGGGACCTATCTGGTGGGCGCCGCCATGACCGGCGGGCGCGTCAAGCTTAAAGATACCCGTCCCGACACCCTGGAGGCGGTGCTGGCCAAGCTGCGCGAAGCCGGGGCGACGATAGAGGTCGGGGATACCTGGATCACGCTGGATATGCAAGGCCGACGTCCGCGGGCGGTCGACGTGCATACCGCGCCCTATCCCGCCTTCCCCACTGATATGCAGGCGCAGTTCTGCGCTCTGAACAGCATCGCCGAAGGTGCCGGGACCATTTCCGAATCGGTGTTCGAGAATCGTTTCATGCATGTCCAGGAACTGCAGCGGCTGGGGGCGGACGTCCGCCTCGAAGGCAACATCGCCATCGTCACCGGCGTGGAGAGCCTGACCGGTGCGCCGGTGATGGCCACCGATTTGCGTGCCTCCGCCAGTCTGGTGTTGGCGGCCTTGGTGGCCAAGGGTGAGACCACCGTCGATCGTATTTATCATATCGATCGGGGCTACGAATGTATCGAGGAGAAATTGTCGCAACTGGGGGCGCGTATCCGGCGTATGCCTGACTGACGGATGCGACCTTGAGTCGGTTGTTCGCAGTTACTATATAAGTTATGAATAACATTCTAACCATCGCAGTTTCCAAGGGGCGGATTTTCAAAGAAGCCCTGCCCTTTCTGGCCGCCGCCGGCATCGTTCCCCAGGAGGATCCGGCCACCAGCCGCAAACTGATCCTGCCCACCAACCTGGACGACGTGAAGCTGATCATCATCCGTGCCTCCGACGTCCCAACCTATGTGGAATACGGGGCCGCCGATGTGGGCATCGCCGGCAAGGACGTGTTGATGGAATACGACGGCGACGGTCTGTACGAACCCTTGGATTTGAAGATCGCCCAGTGCCGCATGATGCTGGCCGGTCCGCGCCGCGCCGGGACTGCGGCGGCGCGGCTGCGCATCGCCACCAAGTACGTCAACTCCACGCGTCGCTACTTCGCCGAGCAGGGCAAGCAGGTGGAGATCATCAAGCTCTACGGCTCCATGGAGCTGGCGCCGCTGGTCAAGCTGGCGGATTTGATCGTGGATCTGGTGGACACCGGCAATACCCTGCGGGCCAATGGTCTGGAACCCCTGGAGCACATCGCCGATATCAGCTCGCGCCTCGTCGTCAACAAGGCGGCGATGAAGATGAAGCATGCACGGGTCAAGGCCTTCATCCGCAGCATGGCCGAGGCGGTGGAGCAGCGCGCGGCGGGCGGCAAGTAAGGATCCGGAATGGAGCGCACCTCTATGAGTACGATCTCTATCAAACGATTGCACAGTGCGGATGCGGATTTTTGGCCGCAGCTGGAACAGTTGCTGGCATGGGAATCGGTGTCTGATGCCGCGGTGGCCAAGACCGTGGAAGGCATACTCGCCGATGTGCGGCAGCGCGGCGATGCGGCGGTGATCGACTATACCAATCGTTTTGATCGCCTGCAGGCGCGCGCTATGCAAGAGCTGGAAATCCCGCCGGCGCGTCTGCACCAAGCCTTGCAGGGTATTCCCGCCGCGACTCGCGGTGCCTTGGAAACCGCGATGCAGCGCCTCTATGCCTATCACCAGCATCAAAAGCAGGAAACCTGGTCGTATACGGAGGCGGACGGCACGCTGCTTGGCCAGCAGGTGACTGCCCTGGATAGAGTGGGCTTGTATGTGCCGGGCGGCAAGGCGGCCTATCCCTCGTCGGTATTGATGAACGCCGTGCCCGCCAAGGTGGCGGGGGTGCGCGAGATTATCATGGTGGTGCCCACCCCCGGCGGTGAATTGAATGAGTTGGTGCTGGCGGCGGCGGCCTTGGTCGGAGTGGATAGAGTATTCGCCGTGGGTGGCGCCCAGGCGGTGGCGGCCCTGGCCTACGGCACCCAGACCATTCCCCAGGTGGACAAAATCGTCGGGCCCGGCAATATCTATGTGGCAACCGCCAAGCGCATGGTGTTCGGCGAAGTGGGCATTGACATGGTGGCGGGTCCATCGGAGATCCTGGTGATCTGCGACGGCCACACGCCCGCTGACTGGATCGCCATGGATTTATTTTCGCAGGCCGAGCATGACGAGGACGCGCAATCCATCTTGCTGTGTCCCGATGCCGCCTATCTGGATCAGGTGCAGGACAGCATCGCGCGCTTGTTGCCGCGGTATGGAGCGCGCCGCGATCATCGAAAAATCGTTACAAATCCGCGGCGCCTTGATTCAGGTGCGTGATCTGGCCGAAGCGGCCGAGGTCGCCAATTTCATTTCGCCGGAGCACCTGGAATTGTCGGTGGCGGATCCGCAGACGCTGGTGAAGAGTATTCGCAACGCCGGGGCGATCTTCATGGGACGCTATACCGCGGAGGCGGTGGGCGATTACTGCGCGGGGCCCAATCACGTGTTGCCCACCTCGCGCACCGCGCGTTTTTCCTCGCCGCTGGGCGTCTATGATTTTCAGAAACGCTCCAGTTTGATCATGTGTTCGGCCGAAGGTGCGCGCAATCTGGGCGGTACCGCCTCCTTGCTGGCGCGCGGCGAAGGCCTGACCGCCCACGCCCGTTCCGCCGAATATCGCCTGAACGCGGAGGACGGTGAATGATGTCGCCACGGGGCAGGGCATGAATACGCGCATTCAGGAGTGGGTGAGGCCGGAGGTGCGGGCGCAACGCGCCTATCATGTGCCGGACGCCGAGGGCTTGATCAAGCTCGATGCCATGGAAAATCCCTACAGCTGGCCGCCGGAGATGGTGGAGGCCTGGACCGAGTCCCTGCGCGAGGTGACGCTTAACCGTTATCCCGACCCGGGTGCCGCGCATCTCAAACAGCGTTTGCGGGATACCTTTAAAATTCCTGCTGCCAGCGCCGTGCTGCTGGGTAACGGTTCCGATGAGTTGATTCAGATGATCCTCATGGCGGTGGGCGGTGCGGGCCGGGTAGTGGTGGCCCCCGAGCCGAGCTTTTCCATGTATCGGATCATCAGCGCCAATGTCGGCATGAACTATCACAGCGTAGCGCTCAACGCGGATTTCTCTCTGGACGTGGCCGCCACCCGCGACGCCATCGTCGCGCAGCGTCCGGCGGTGGTGTTCATCGCCTATCCCAGCAATCCCACCGGGAACTTATTCGCCGCCGAGGATATCTGCAGTTTGATCGAGGCGGCGCCGGGGGTGGTGGTGGTGGACGAGGCCTATTCCGCCTTCTGCGACGCCAGTTTCATGGACTACCTGGCGCGTTATGAAAATCTGTTGATTTTGCGTACCGTGTCCAAGCTGGGTCTGGCGGGTTTGCGCCTGGGCTACCTGGTGGGCGCGCCGGCCTGGCTGGAGGAGATCGACAAACTGCGCCTGCCCTACAATATCGGGGTGTTGACCCAGGTGAGCGCCGAGTTCGCCCTGGAGCACTATGCCATGTTGCTGGAGCAGGCCAAGCGCATCCGCGCCGACCGGCAGACGCTGTTCGCCGCGCTGCAGACGGTGGCGGACGTGACGGCCTATCCCAGTCAGGCCAACTTCATCCTATTCAGGGTGACGGCGGGCCGGGCCGTTGAGATCTTTGAAAGGCTCAAGCAGGTCGGAGTGTTGATCAAAAACCTGCACGGTTCGCATCCCGCCTTGCAGGATTGCCTGCGGGTGACGGTGGGCACTCCTGAAGAGAATCGCGCCTTTTTGAGCGCATTACGTATGGTGTTATCGGTAAAATGAGGGCGATTGAGGCGTATGCTTAGCGTTACACACACTTTCTACCTCGCGGAGGCGGACCATGTCTGAGCGTAAGGCCAGCGTGCAGCGCAATACTCTGGAGACCCAGATTCAGGTCAAGCTGGATGTGGACGGCGGCGGCGTGTCCCAATTCAAGACCGGGATCCCGTTCCTGGAGCACATGCTCGATCAGGTGGCGCGTCATGGTATGTTCGATATCGAGATCGTCGCCGACGGAGATTTGCACATCGACGCCCACCACAGCGTGGAGGATATCGGCATCACCCTGGGTCAGGCCTTCGCGCAGGCGGTGGGGGACAAGCGCGGCATCCGCCGATACGGCCATGCCTATGTGCCCTTGGACGAAGCCCTGTCGCGGGTGGTGGTGGATTTCTCCGGTCGTCCGGGAATGGAATACGGCGTGCAATTCAGTCGCGCGCGTATAGGCGAGTTCGATGTGGATTTGTTTCACGAGTTCTTCCAAGGCTTCGTCAATCATGCCCAGGTGACCCTGCATATCGATGGCCTGCGCGGCGTCAACAGTCACCATATCGCCGAGACGGTGTTCAAGGCCTTCGGTCGCGCCTTGCGCATGGCCCTGGAACGGGATCCGCGCATGCAAGGGGTGTTGCCGTCCACCAAGGGGAAATTGTGAACGTCACCAATAAAAACGGAATAGCGGTACCGCGATAGGTTATCAGCATGAATGTCGTTGCAGTAATCGACTACGGGATGGGCAATTTGCGCTCCGTATCCAAGGCGCTGGAGCATGTGAGCGGCGGCTTGAACGTGCGGGTGACCTATGACCCCGAGTTGATCCGGCGTGCCGATCGGGTGGTATTCCCCGGTGTGGGGGCCTTGCGCGACTGTGCGGCCGAACTCAAGCGCCTGGGATTGGATGAAGTGATCCGCGAGTGTGCGGCGACCAAACCCTTCCTGGGCATTTGTCTGGGGATGCAGGCCCTTCTGGATTTCAGCGAGGAAAACGGCGGCACCTCGGGTCTGGGCATTCTGCCGGGGCGGGTGGTAGGGTTTCCCATCCCCTTGGTGGATCCCGCTACCAAAGAACGTCTCAAGGTTCCGCACATGGGATGGAACAAGGTGCAACAAACCCACCCCCACGCCTTGTGGGAGGGGATACACCAAGACAGCCGCTTTTATTTCGTTCATAGCTACTATGCCGTGCCCAGCGATACGCAGCTGGTGGCGGGCACGGTGCATTATGGCCGGGAAGTGGCGGTGGCCCTGGCCCGCGACAATATCTTTGCAGTGCAGTTTCACCCGGAAAAGAGTCAACAGGCCGGTCTGACGCTCCTTGCCAATTTCATGGCCTGGGACGGGCGGGGCTGAGCGCAGCCGGTTGGGCTGAAGAAATTCAATCATGATTCAAATGGGAGCTCGAGGAAATCGTTATGCTGCTGATACCCGCCATTGATCTCAAGGATGGAAAGTGTGTGCGCCTGCGCCAGGGGCGCATGGAGGATGATACGGTGTTCTCCGACGATCCCGTGGCGATCGCCGACCGTTGGGTGGAGGCGGGCGCGCGGCGCCTGCATATCGTAGATCTCAACGGTGCCTTTGCCGGCCGGCCGGTCAATGCCGGTGCCATTCGCCGCATCGCCGAGGCCCATCCCGACATCCCCATTCAGGTGGGCGGTGGCATTCGCGATGACGATGCCATCGAACTCTATCTGGAGATCGGGGTCAGCTTCGTGATCCTCGGTACCAATGCGGTGAATGTGCCGCACTTCGTCGGCGATGCCTGCTCGGAGTTTCCAGGGCACATCATGGTGGGCCTGGATGCCCGGGACGGTAAGGTCGCCATCGATGGCTGGTCCAAACTTTCCAATCATGACGTGATCGACATCGCCCAGCGTTTCGAGCGCGAGGGCGTGGAGGCGATCATCTATACCGATATCAGTCGCGACGGCATGATGACCGGGGTCAATGTCGATGCCACGGTTAATCTGGCGCGCGCCATCAATATCCCGGTCATCGCCTCGGGCGGCGTGGCGCGCCTGGAGGATATCCGCCGGCTGTGTGCGGTGGCCAATGAAGGCATCATGGGCGCGGTGGTTGGGCGCGCCCTCTATGAAGGCGAATTGGATTTGGTCGAAGCCCAGCGCGTGGCGGACGAGCTGAGTTAGCATCATGGGACTGGCCAAGCGCATCATTCCCTGTTTGGACGTCGATAAGGGCCGGGTGGTCAAGGGCGTCAAGTTCGTGGGTATCCGCGACGCCGGTAACCCCGTGGAGATCGCCAAGCGCTACGACGAGCAAGGCGCCGATGAATTGGTGTTTCTCGATATCACCGCCAGCTCCGAAGACCGTGAAACCATGGCCCATGTGGTGGAAGAGGTGGCGAGCCAGGTATTCATTCCCTTGACGGTGGGCGGCGGGATTCGCACCGCCGCCGACATTCGGCGTATGCTCAATGCCGGTGCCGACAAGGTGGCGATCAACACCGCGGCGGTGGCCAATCCCGAACTGGTGCGCGAGGCGGCGGAACGTTTCGGCGCGCAGTGCATTGTGGTAGCCATCGATGCCAAACGCGTCGGTAGTGATGACGCTCAGCCGCGCTGGGAAGTGTTTACTCACGGCGGGCGCAAGGCCACGGGCTTGGATGTGGTGAAGTGGGCGCGGCGGATGATGGAATACGGGGCCGGTGAAATTCTGTTGACCAGTATGGATCGTGACGGTACCCGCGATGGCTTTGACCTGGCCCTGACCCGGGCGGTGAGCGAGGCGGTGAGCATTCCGGTGATCGCTTCCGGCGGGGTGGGGAATCTGGATCATCTGGTGGTGGGGATCAAAGAGGGTGCCGCCGATGCGGTACTGGCCGCCAGCATCTTTCACTTCGGCCAATATACGGTGGCGGAGGCCAAACACTACCTGGCCTCCCAGGGCATAGAGGTGCGTCTTTAAAGGCGTGTGACAGACCATGAACGACCAGTGGCTAACTCAGATCAACTGGACCGACGACGGCTTGGTGCCGGCCATCGCCCAGGAGGCGGGTAGCGGCCGGGTGTTGATGATGGCCTGGATGAACCGCCAGTCCCTGCAGCAGACCGTCGCCGGCGGCAAGGCGGTGTACTGGTCGCGCTCGCGGCAGCGCCTGTGGCATAAGGGCGAAGAGTCCGGGCATGAACAGATCGTCAAGGAAATCCGCCTCGACTGCGACGGCGATGTGGTGTTGCTCATAGTGGAACAGGTGGGCGGTATCGCCTGTCATACCGGCCGCCATAGTTGTTTCTTTCGGCGCCTGGAACATGATGCCTGGGTGGAGGCGGATCCGGTATTGAAAGACGCGCACGCCATTTATAAAGGTGGTCATCATGACTGACGTATTGCAGCGCCTGGCCGAGGTCCTGGAGTCGCGCAAGCAGGCCGATCCCGCCGATTCGTATGTCGCGGCTCTGTACGCCAAGGGCCTGGACGCCATCTTGAAGAAGATCGGCGAAGAGGCGACCGAGACGGTGCTGGCAGCCAAAGACGGCGCGGCGGACAAGATCATCTATGAGACCGCCGACCTGTGGTTTCATACCCTGGTGTTGCTCGCCCAGCAGGGTTTGCGTCCCGAGCAGGTCCTGGACGAGCTGGCGCGACGCTTCGGCGTGTCCGGTGTGGAAGAAAAGGCGTCGCGCAAGCACGACAAATAATTTGTTATTCGAGAATTCAAGGTGATACGCTGTTTTTGTAGGCGTGCTAGTGGGTGTGTGCCGCACGTCCGTGTAGAATGGCGGGAAGATGCGGCCTGAGAGCGTGATCGACGATCATGCGACGGTTCGCGCAATGACTTATAGGGAGAGCTTAGATGGGCATTAGCATTTGGCAGTTGTTGATTATCCTGTTGATCGTCTTGCTGCTGTTCGGCGCCAAGCGCTTGCGTACCCTTGGCAGCGATCTGGGCGGTGCCGTCAAAGGTTTCCGCAGCGCCATGGGTGATGAAAAGGAAGCCGGAGACGCTCAAGCCGCGGAGCATGTCGAGCATACACAATCCGGGACGACCATCGAAGGTGAAGTGACGAGTAAAGAATCCAGCAAAACCAAGACATGACGGCACGGTCATGTTTGACATCGGTTTTTCGGAAATAGTATTGATCGCGGTCATCGCCCTGCTGGTGGTGGGGCCGCAGGAGTTTCCCGCGCTGGTGCGTAACATCGGCTCATGGCTGGGTAAGGCCCGCCAATTCATGGGCGCCGTCAAGACCGAGTTCGAACGCGAGATCAACAAGGCCGATGAGATCAAGCGCCTGATGACCAAGGAGATGGAGGTCGCCGAACTCCACAAAGACCTTGATCCCCATCGCCGCGCCGCGCCGCCGTCCTCTCCGGAACAAGTTGCCGAAGCCGGCAGCAGTAGCGATGCCGTTGAAAAGATTTCCCCCGCCGTAGGCGTAGACAGCGAAGCCCCCGTCGCCAAGCAAGATCATGGATCGTCGTAAACCTAAATATACCCCGCAGCAAGAGCAGCCCTTCATGATGCACCTCGTCGAGCTGCGCAATCGCTTGTTGCGCATGATATTGGGTGTGTTGCTGGTGTTCGCGGTGCTGTTTCCCTTCACCAATCACTTGTATTCCTGGTTGGCCAAGCCGCTGTTGGAGCGCCTACCTAGCGGCGCGACCATGATCGCCACCGAGGTCGCTTCGCCGTTTCTGACGCCCTTCAAATTCGTGTTTGTCCTGGCCATCGCCCTGTCGATGCCGTATATCCTGCATCAGTTCTGGCGTTTCATCGCGCCGGGGCTGTATCGCCGCGAGAAGCGCATTGCCATACCCTTGTTGATATCCAGTATCGTGCTGTTCTACAGCGGGATCGCCTTTGCCTATTTCGTGGTGTTTCCGCTGGCCTTCGGCTTTTTGGTCGGCGCCGCGCCCCAAGGGGTGACGGTGATGACCGATATCAGCAAGTATTTGGATTTCACCTTGACGATCTTTTTCGCTTTCGGGCTGGCCTTCGAGGTGCCGGTCGCCATCATCCTGATGGTGTGGGCGGGTGTCACCACGCCCGCCGCCTTGGCGGCGAAGCGTGCTTATGTGGTCATTGCGGTATTCGTCATCGGTGCGGTACTGACGCCGCCGGATGTGATCTCGCAAACCCTGTTGGCGGTGCCGATGTGGCTGTTGTTTGAGTTAGGCCTGTTTTTTTCGCGGGTGATGGTCTTGCGCGACGACGCGGAGGAAGAACCTGCTTCCTCCGGCGTCGTGAAGGAAGAAAACGAGAACCAGACGCCTTCGTAGCGGTGTCGCCCGCGCGCAGGGCTTATTGCCGCTGAACCGGCGGGCGTTCGCCGATGGTGGCGTGCAGGGTCAGGGATTTGCCCTGGCGAATTATTGCCAGATCCACTCGCGAACCCGGCTCTAGTGAGGCGGTGATGTTCATAGCGGAGCGCGCGTCGACCACGGTCTTATCCTCAACCGCCATCAACACATCACCGGGTAGCAGGCCGGCGTGATCGGCGGCACTGTCCGGATAGACGCCCGACACGATGGCGCCCTGGTGGTTGTGTATCCCGAAAGTTTCCGCCAGATCCGGGGTGATATCCTGAGCATTGATCCCCAGCCAGCCGCGAATGACTCTCCCCTGTTGGAGTATCTGTTCCATGACGGTTTTGGCCAAGTTGGCCGGGATGGCGAAGCCTATCCCTTGCGAGCCGCCGGAGCGGGAAAAGATAGCGGTGTTGATCCCGGTCAGTTGCCCTTCGGTATTGATCAAGGCGCCCCCGGAATTACCCGGATTGATGGCGGCATCGGTTTGGATAAAATTTTCAAAGGTGCTGATACCCAACTGTTGACGGCCGGTGGCGCTGACGATGCCCTGGGTGACGGTCTGTCCAACGCCGAAGGGATTGCCGATGGCGAGCACCACGTCCCCCACCCGTAATTCTTCGGCATGGCCGAAGACGATGGTGGGTAGATTGGTGAGGTCGACCTTCAACAATGCCAGGTCGGTCTCCGGATCGGTGCCCACTACAGAGGCCGAGGCGCTGCGGCCGTCGGTGAGGGCGACCTGGATTTCATCCGCGCCGTCGATGACGTGATTGTTGGTCAGTATATAACCCTGGGTGCTGATGATGACGCCGGAACCCAGGCTGGATTCCAGGCGTTGCCGCGGAACCCCCGAATCGCCCTGGAAAAAGCGCCGGAAAAGCGGGTCGTCCGAAAACGCGGGGCTGCGTTGGGTGACGACCTTGGTAGTATAAATGTTCACCACCGCGGGGGCGGCGGCCTGTACGGCATTGGCGTAGGATGCGGTAGGGCCGGAGGGGCCGGCATTTTGCGCGGATGCCGCCGGGTGCGGCGGCGCCTCCTGGATCGTGACCGTGGTGTGGTTGCTGAAGGTCTCCGGACGAAACAGCAGCAGCAGCACAAAGGCGAATGCCAGTCCAGCCAGGGTGGCATCCAGCAGGAAGACGAATATTTTACGTGGTGACATCAATACATTACTCGGGGTTCGGGAATATGCACTAACCCTCATCCTTATCGACTGCCGGGCGGGTGGGCGCGAGTGCTTGAGCGCGTTCCGGCGACTCAGCTGTAAATATTAGCGTAACCAAAGGAAAAGCGCATGGTAAAACGGGACGAATTAGTAGCTTATACCAATGAATTGCTGCAGATCGATCGTTTTCGGGATTATGCCCCCAACGGTTTGCAGGTGGAGGGGCGCGACGAGATCCGCATCCTGGCCAGTGCGGTATCCGCCAGTTTCAGTGCGGTGGAGGCGGCGCTGGCCGCGGGGGCCGATGCCCTGCTGGTGCATCACGGCTATTTTTGGCAGGGGGAGGTGGCCGCGGTGGTGGGCATGAAACGGCGGCGCCTGGCATTGCTGCTTGAGCATGATATCAATCTGCTGGCCTATCATTTACCGCTGGACGCCCATGAGCTCTATGGCAACAACGCCCAGCTGGCGCGGATTCTGGGTCTGGATGTGAGTGGTTGTTTCGGCCCCGAATCGGGCATCGCCTGGCATGGTGAGCTGGCCCAGGCGGTGGACGGCGCGGAATTCGCGCGTCACGTGGCGCGCAGTTTGGGGCGGGAACCCTTGCATATTGCCGCACGGGACGCACGGCCGATACGGCGCATCGGTTGGTGTACCGGGGCGGCGCAAAAATATATCGAGGCGGCGGCGGCGGCCGGCCTCGATGCTTATCTCAGCGGTGAGGCGTCGGAGCAGAACTTTCACGTTGCCCAGGAAATGAATATTCACTTTTTTGCCGCCGGTCATCACGCTACAGAGCGCTACGGCGTACGCGCGCTGTGTGATCACTTGGCAAGTCGTTATAAGTTGCAGCACCACATTATCGAGATTGCCAACCCCATATAGGCAAAATCGGCTGCATAAATCTTTACATAATGTGCCGTTAAAATTTTTGCTGAGATATGGGCCTTTTGGGCTATTTTTATAGGCTTTTCCGCGTACCTGAACGGACGTTCATTTTGTAATGTTGGGGCGGTATCTAGAAAAACTTGATCAAGGGTGGAAATTTGAGTAGTCTTTGTGGCCTCGCAGGGCGCTGCGTCGCTTTGGAGAGGCTCTAAATTATATTGATTAGCAGTGGTTTTTTATGAGCGTTGACACGGTGCGTTAAGTTGGTCTAGGATTCAAAACCCGACTAGGATGGTGGCAGATAGTTCGGTGTTTTACGTAAACAAAAAATAACTATATCAACTGAAGTTTAAGGGATATTTTTAGGGCGTGTAAACGCTGCTGTTTCGGATATACAGGGGATAAGGGGTGTTCTTTGTGTCTTGTCCCATGGCTGCTTATTAGTCGCGCGTTGGGCCATGATTCTCTCCGAGTAATCATGGTTGCGGCTGAACAAGCGGAATCCCAAGCATATAGTCTATTTTGGTCTGTGCCAGCGGTAGTTTTAGGGCCGGTCTTAATTCTGATTCGGCGGCCGCTGAGCTGGGAATGGAACCAGAAACCGATTGAGGGGAAAGATGTCAGTCAATAATCGTGGTTCATGGCAGCGTTTGGGAACTGATCATTTAGGGTATAAAGCGGGGGCTTTCATGATGTCGCTCCTTTCGCTGTTCATTGCAGTGGTCGTGTTGATGCATTCCGGGGCGGTATACGCCCAGGGAGATTTTAGTGTGCCCAACGGCCCACCCCCTGAAGGCAGTTATGACGGCGGCTACGCCGATGACGGCTTCAAGGTGCCCAATGCGGTCCCGCCCAAGGGTAGCTATGATGGCAAGGACGTCGTTCAGCCCATCGAGTTCCCTCACTATATTCATACCAAGGTCAATCAAATTAATTGCATGTACTGCCATACCTATGCGCGACGCAGCAAGGTGGCCGGCATCCCGCCTTTGAGTAAGTGCATGGGCTGTCACTCGGTTATTGCAACCGACAAACCCCGTATCAAGAAGCTCACCGAGTATTGGGAAAAGGGCATAGCGCCGCCTTGGAAGAAGGTGCACGACGTGCCTGATTTTGTGCACTTTACCCATGAGAAACATTTGAAGAGATTTATCTTCAGTAATCCGGGGATGAAAGTTGAGAAGGCTTATGAGGTATGTGCCTTTTGCCATGGTGAAGTTAAGAATATGGTAGTGGCAAGAAAGGTGAAGCCTCTCAATATGGGCTTTTGTGTGCGATGCCATGAAGCGAACAACGGTCCCCATGATTGTTGGAAGTGTCATAAATAATAATTAGTGCATGGGTGCTGAATTTGTTTCGTAGGGTGGCGCGAACTGATTTGCGCCGAGCTGATCACTGGAATGGATGGTTTGCTTATGAGTGGGAATAAGGTCAACCGCAGAGATTTTCTCAAGATCATGGGCTGGGGCGGTGCGGGTGCAGCAGGTGCGGCAGCCTTGTCCGGTTGTGATATGCCCAGCTACATCACCCTTGAGCAGGGTAAGGAAAATGTCATTCCTTATGTTATTCCGGAAGAGTACGCCATCCCCGGCATCGGGGTGTGGTATGCCTCGACCTGCCGGCAATGTCCGGCCGGCTGCGGTATCCACGGCCGCGTTCGCGAGGGGCGTGTTCTCAAAGTAGAAGGAAATCCCGGATCACCCATCAACCGCAGTCCTGCCGGAGATGCGAGCGGTAAGCTATGCCAAATGGGGCAGTCGGGATTGCAGAATCATTACAACCCGGACCGCGTGACCAAGCCGCTGCTGCGTAAAGGCGGCAGCCTGGTGGAGGCGAGCTGGGACGAGGCCATGGACGCCATCAAGCAAAAGCTGGGGTCCAGCAGCAAAGTCGCCTGGTTTACCGGCACCGTCAGCGGTCACCAGGCGGTGCTGCTGCAGGCTCATTTGGACGCCATGGGCTCCAAGTCTCATTATGTGCACGAGGTGGTGAACACCTCCGTTTCCCAGGCGGTGAATCGTGAGGTCCTGGGCGAGGCGTTGCCGCGCTATCGCTTTGATCAGGCCAAGGTCATATTGTCGTTCGGTGCGGACTTCCTCGGTCCTTGGCAGTCGCCGGTGCATTTCTCCACGATGTACGCCAAGTTCCGTGAAGCGCCGCGCGGGATCCTGGTACAAGTCGAGCCGAAGATGACCCTGACCGGCGGTAACGCCGATCTGTGGTTGGCGATCCGCCCTGGTACGGAAGGTGTGTTCGCGCTGGGTATCGCCAATCTACTGCTGAGTAAATTCAACCGTGACGGCGCTCAGTTGCCGGCCGAGGTGCGCAGCACCATCGCCAAATACGACCTGGATACGGTCACCAATATCACTGGTGTGCCGGGCGATCGCCTGACCAAGGTGGCGACCTGGCTGAATGAGCGCAGCCCCAGCCTGGTGTTGAGCGGGATGTCGGCCGAAGGCCAGGAACACGGTTATGATACGGCCGCCGCGGCCATGCTGCTCAATATAATCTTGGGCAATGTGGGCAAGACCATCGTCAGCAGCGGCGCTTTTCCTTTCAGCCAACTGGTGGCCAAGGAAGGTAATACCGGAGATCTTCTGGCGTTTGCCGATGCGCTCGACAAGGGCGAGCATGACGCGGTGTTCATTTACGGAACCAATCCCGTCTTCACCGCCCCTGACGCCTTGGCCTTGGGCGACAAACTGGATAAAGCGCCGTTCAAGGTGGTGCTCACCAACTTCCATGACGAAACGGCGATGCATGCCGACGTGGTGCTGCCCATCTACTCGCAATATGAAGAGTGGGGCACCCATGTGCCCGCCTATCAGGGCGACGGCAGTATCATCAGCATTCAACAGCCGGTGATGGAGCCGCTCTACCCCTCCACGACGCGCAGTTTCGGCGATGTGATGCTGGCCCTGCTCAAGGACCGCGACGCCGGCAAGTATGGTGGCTTCAAAGACTATTACGCCTATCTGCAACAGGCCTTTGCCAGCCTTCCGGCCGACATCAAGCAGGGTGCGGCCAGCGACGAGGCCTTCTGGCAGCAGGCCGTGCAGCAGGGTCTGATAGAGGTGCAGCGCAAGCAAGCTTCCACACTTACGGCCAAGGCAGTGGCGGTCAATGTGCCCGATTACAGCGCCAATGCGGAATATCCCTATCATTTGATCCCCTCGCCCCGTTTGGGTATGTGGGACGGACGCCACGCCAATATTCCCTGGCTGCAAGAGGCGCCGGATCAGATCAGCAAGGTCGTGTGGGATTCCTGGGCCGAGATGCATCCGAAAACGGCCGAAAAGCTTGGGGTCAAAGAAGGTGATTACCTGAAAATCACCTCTGCTCAGGGCACGATTGAAACCAGAGTCTATATCTTCAAGGGCATACATCCCGATGCCATCGCGGTCCCTCTGGGTCAGGGTCACACGGAATACGGACGCTATGCCAAGGGGCGCGGCGTCAATCCGCTGAAGATCCTCAGCCCGGTACGTGAAGGCAAGACGGGCGAGCTGGCCATGTACAGTACGCGCGTCAAAGTGGCCAAGTCCGGGCGTAATGAGACATTGATGAAGCTCGGCGGCAGCGATACGCAACACGGCCGCAAGCTGGTGGCGACGATAACCGCGGATGTATTCAGACGTACTGAAGGGGGTGGTAAGGATGTCGTTTAAAAATTTGCTCGCAGATTGGTCATCCTATCGGCGCGGTCGAGAGGAAGGCGGTTTCTTCCAAGGTAAGTACGAACACAAGTGGGGGATGGCTATAGACCTCAACAAGTGTATCGGCTGCAACGCCTGCTCGGTCGCCTGCTATGCGGAAAACAACCTGGCAGTGGTAGGGCCGGATCGTTTCGCCAAGCATCAGGCGATGCACTGGATGCGCATTGAGCGTTACTGGGACGAGCCTGATTTAGGCTCCGAACTGCCGGCCAGCGATTACGCTGAAAAGGGTGCCAGCTTCCTACCGATGAACTGCCAGCAATGTATGTCGGCGACCTGCGAGCCGGTATGTCCGGTGGCGGCGACCTATCACACGCCGGATGGTTTGAATGCCCAGGTATACAACCGCTGCATCGGTTCGCGTTATTGCTCCAACAACTGCCCGTACCGCTTGCGCTATTTCAACTTCTGGTCTTATTACGACGTTTCCTGGCCGGCGCCGCTGCATCTACAGCTCAATCCCGATCTAACGGTGCGCGACAAGGGCGTGATGGAGAAATGTACTTTCTGCGTGCAGCGCATTCGCGCGGCGAAAGACAATGCCAGGATGGAAGATCGCAAAGTTAAAGACTTCGAATTCCAAACAGCATGCCAGCAGTCTTGCCCGACCGCCGCGATTGTCTTCGGTGACCTGCTGGTTTCGGATACCAAGGTCAGCAAGATGTGGGCGGCTCATGAGGTGAAACTCAATGAGGTAGAGGTGGGTGAAGTCGAGAAAAAGAAGGAGGATTCCGACTTGCGGGGTTATCGGGTCCTGGAGGATCTCAATACGGATCCCAAGATCATGTTTCTGGAGAGGGTGCGCGAAGTATAAACGGCGGGACGCCATGTGCGGCGTATAGCCAGGGCTTTCAATCCAAGAAGTTGGTGGGGAGACATGGAAACAAAAGACATTAACGAACAGATTCACTGGGCCCAGATCAATAAGGATGTGCTGCGCAGTCTGGAGAATCCACGCATGGCCTATTGGGTGGCCGTAGGCGTATGCTTGCTTTTGCTGTCGTGCGCGGTGGTGGGGGAGGTTTATCAATACCAGACCGGTATCGGTACCGCTGATCTCGACTGGCCGCAGATGTGGGGCCTGTACATCTCCACCTTCATCTTCTGGATCGGCATGAGCCACTCGGGAACCTTGCTCTCGGCGATTCTGCATATCATCCACGCGGATTGGCGTAAACCGATTTATCGCTTCGCCGAAGCCATGACCACGTTCTCGCTGATGACCGCCGGCCTGTTTCCCGTCATCCACCTTGGCCGTCTGTGGAATATGTATTGGGTGCTGCCCTATGCCAGCGATCGCGGCGCCTGGCCCAACTTTCGCTCGCCGCTGGTGTGGGACGCCTTCGCCATCTTCACTTACCTGAGTTCATCGGCCACGTTCCTGTTCATCGGCATGATCCCCGATCTCGCCATCTGCCGCGATAATGCCAGGGGCTGGCGCAAGGTGCTCTATACCTTCTTGTCCATGGGCTGGGAGGGCACCGACAGGCAATGGCGTAACTTCCGCAAGACTTATCTGCTGATGGCCTGTTTCCTGATTCCGCTGGCGGTGTCGGTGCACTCCATCGTGTCTGCGGACTTCGCTATGTCCATCATGCCCGGCTGGCACGTCACCACCTTCCCGCCCTACTTCGTGGCGGGGGCCCTGTATTCGGGGTGTGCGGCCATCATCACGCTGTTCATCATCCTGCGCTACTTCTTCCGCTTTGAGAAATACATGACCATTCCCATTCTGGAGAAGACCGCCAAGCTGACCTTCGTTATCGCCATGGCGTGGACCTATCTGCTATTCATCGAGTTCGGCACGGGCTGGTACGGGGATGACATTCCGACGAAGGAAGTGCTGATAGACAAGTTCACCGGTCACTATGCACCTCTATTTATTATGATGGTGTTTTTCGGCTCGGTGCTGCCCTTTACCCTGGCCTTCAAAAAGGTGCGCACGCACCTGCCGACCATGTTCGTCATCTCCTTACTGTTCAACGTGGGCATGTTTTTGGAGCGTTGGATGATCGTCTCGCCGACACTGTCGTTCTCGTATCAACCTATCGCCTGGAGCGTGTTGTGGCCGAGTATCGTGCAATGGGCGATCGTGTTCGGCAGTTTCGGCTGGTTTGGTTTGCTGTTCCTGATCTTCGTCAAGGTGTTCCCGTCAGTCTCCATGTACGAAGTGAAAGAGATGGTTTATCACCGCCGCCGCGCTGTCGAGGATGATAAGGCGATGGCTTTCCACCGCCGCACCTCGGATCAGCAACCCGCCACAGAGATGCCGGGCGCTTAGGGAGTATAAAAATGAGCAAGCATCGCATAATGGGGTTATTCAGCGATTTCGACCAAGCCTTCGCTGCAATTGCCGATATCCGCGACAATAAGATACAGGGGGTGTCCGTCGACGATGTGACCTTGAAGTCACCCATCGAACACCCGGAAATAGAAGAAGTGCTGGGTGAACGCCCCAGCCATATACCCAAGTTCACCTTGATGGGGGCGGTGTTCGGCATGACCTTCGGGTTTCTCATGCTCGCTTCCGCACAGGCTACCTTCCTGGTGCAGCCGCAGGGCGGTAAGGCAGTGGTTCCGCTACCCTCCAACTTTGCACTGACCTATGAAATGCTAATCCTGTTCGGGGTGGTATTTACCGTCGTGTCGTTCTTGCTCAGCGCCCGCATGCTGAGACGGCGTGATACGTTTTACAGTGAAATGGTCAGCTTGGATCAAGTGGGCGTACTGCTGGAAGTAGATGAGAAGAATGTGCAAGCCCTGAAGAGCTTGTTCCAGCAGCACAAGGTAGTGGAACTCCGGGAAGAGGTCGTGCGATGAGATTGTTAACGGTTGTTTTACTTGGATTGCTTATACCAAGCGCTGCCTTTGCCTGGCCTTGGTCACAGGATATGATGAATCAGCCTAGTATCAAGCCGCAAAAGCCGGTGGAAATGGACGGCAAGCTGGAGATGGTCCCGTTTCCGAAGCGCTCGATACCGGTCGGCGGCTTCCCGACCAAGATTCATAATCGGGACGAGGCCAAGGATTTGAAGAATCCAACTCCTCCCACCGAAGCGTCTATAGGTAGAGGCCGTAACCTGTTCAGGATTTACTGTTCCGCCTGTCATGGGTTAACGGGTGGCGCCAACTCGCCGGTAACGGAAAAGATCGGCGCCATCAATCTCCGCGAAGATTATGCGCAGAAGCAGCTGTCGGAAGGATGGATCTTCGGCACCATCACCTTCGGCAGTTATGTGATGCCCGCCTACGGCGATCCGATGGCGCGCCCGGATCACCGCGGTGCCAATGATCTTACGGTGCCGGAGCGCTGGGATGTGGTCAATTATGTAAAGCATGGCATGCTTAAGGATCCCCCGGATCTTAATCATGACCAGCTGCATACGGCGAAATCGGACTAGATGTAACGCGGGTCTTGGTAATACGCAAACAAGATTGAGGGGTTAACATGCAAAATTTCGGTAGCTGGTCCGTGCTGACAACCGACTTCCTGTTCGTGTTGTATATCGCGTTGAACGGGGTGACGTTCTCGTCGATACTGCATCTCTGTAACGGTAAATGGCGCTTCGCCGTCCGGCATTTGGCCTGTTCAATGTCGGTGTTGTTTCCGATCGCGGGGATTTTATTGGTGGTATTGCTGGCTAAGAGCGGTTCAACCTTCGCGTGGGTGACTGAAACCAAGAACCCCCTCGGCGATCCTATAATTCCCAATGGCTGGCGCAGCATGCCGTTTCTGATGGCGCGTGAAATCATTGGTTTCCTGTTTATCTGGGGCTTGTACCGGCTGTTCATCAAATATCAGGCTCTGAGCGAGGTGGATGAGTCTTACGCCGTGCAGCGTCGTTTTCGTAACATCGCCTTGCTGATTCCTTTTGCCTACGTACTGTATGGAACGATGGTGGCTTGGGACTTCGAAATGACCCAGTTCCCGGGATGGCGCAGTGACAGCTATGGCTTCTATCATTTCCAGAGCAACTTCCACATGTTCTTGGGCTTCTTCTCGGTGGTGCTGTACTTTTTGATCCGCTCGGGCAAGCTGGCCAAGGAAATGCCTGCCCATATCATGAATTTTATGGCGCAATTTATGTTAGGTATGACCATACTGTGGACCTACCTCTACTTTACCCAGTATCTGATTATGTGGTATGGGCGTTTGCCGGAAGACATGGGCCGTTACTGGTATATGATGTATCACGATCTGGGGCCGCTGTGGTGGACTTTCCTGGCGCTGAAGTTCGTCATCCCGTTCGTGACACTGGCAATTAACCCGAATCGCCATAATCCACCGGTGATCGCAATGGTCGGCGGCTCGATCGTGCTCGGTACCTGGATTGAACGCTATACCTGGATATCCGGTTCAGTAGCACCCAAGTTCTACCACATCCCGATGACCTCAATCACGGACATCCTTTTCACGGTTGGGATTGCGGTGGTGTGCTGGATCGCGGTGAAATGGGCGATGACCCGCCAGGGTTTGATTCGCGCCTAAAGCCGGATTTACTAAAGTTGTATGCATTCGCCATCGCCAGCCGATGGCGTTTTGCTATTTGCCCTGGGCGTTTGGTGTTTCCGTCACAGCGACATTAGCCGCTGCCGGTTTGGAGGGTATTCAATTCTCCGTCTTCTGAGTGTTTCTTCAGCCATCCCATGATGCGTTTTATCAAGGTCGGTTCGGCACCACGGAATGAGTGATCCGCGCCCATCAATTTCAATTGGCGATAGGCAATGTAACCGTTGTGGTCCGTACTCAGGAGGCGGGCCTGGGGGGAGCGCTTCAGCGCTTCTAGTTGCTGAGAACGCAGTGCGGCGAGTCCCCCGCGGCGCGCCGCAGTTACCCGCGCGGCGGCGCTTGCGGTTATCTCATCGAAGTCACGACTTCCGTAAATGTCCAAGATGGGGACATGGATCTTTTCCAAAAGGCCGGGACTGTAGGATTTGGGCTCGGAACCGGGTGGAGTCCCAAGGCTGATCGCCGCCAGTCCCGAGACCTTTAAGGGGTCGTTGCCGCTGACGCATACCGCGGCGGCGACGGCGCCCAGACCATGGCCGATCAGCACGATGTTGGTGATGCCCTGCTGCTGAAAATAATTGATGGCGGATTGGATCCGGCTGCGGCTGGCGGTGAAGTACGGCTCCAGCTGCCACAGGCTGTCAGCGCCCTTGGCGGGCATGGGGAGTTCGATGGCCAGGGTATTCCAGCTGTGGGCCGGTAGCGCCTTACGCAGCGGGGCGATGACATCCGGCCAATCGGGGGTCCTGCCCAGGCTGGGCAGAATGATCGCCCCGCCCAGGGAACTGCCGGTCGTGGATCGGGTGTAAATCCCCAAAAAGCGTGTGCCGTCGGCCTCCAGCCACTGAGGCTCTCCCACGGTGATGGCGGCCGCCAGTTCTGCGTCCGGATTAGGGGGCTGCGCGTCAGCGGCCCAACTGAGGGGTAACGGCCATGTCAGGAGCAGGCAAATCAAAGCAAGCCAATGCCTTAGTGCGTTTCTGGCGGACATATAGTGGATCCAGGCTAAGCCATGATAGTCATACATGCAGATCGACCGCTTTAATTCGCGGCTTTAATCGCCCTCGGGGCTGGCGTGAAAATTTTTCCGTAATCGGGTAAAGTCGCTGTTCGTCCTCGGCCAGTCTGGCGAGTAAATAAATGAATTGAAGAGCAGCGACTTAAGAGCGAGATAGCTATGTCAGATTATAAAATTGCACCGTCCATCCTTTCGGCGGATTTCGCCCGACTCGGCGAAGAGGTTACCAACGTGCTCGCCGCGGGCGCGGATATCGTCCATTTCGATGTGATGGACAATCACTATGTGCCGAATCTGACCATCGGCCCCCTGGTATGCGAGGCCTTGCGTAAGCACGGTGTCACCGCGGACATTGATGTCCATCTCATGGTAAAGCCGGTGGATCGCATCATCCCGGATTTTGCCAAGGCGGGTGCCACCTATATCACCTTCCATCCCGAGGCCTCCGAACACATCGACCGCAGCCTGTCACTGGTGCGTGAATGCGGCTGCAAGTCCGGCCTGGTCTTTAATCCCGCCACGCCCCTGGATTATCTGAGGTATGTCATGGATAAGGTGGACATGGTGTTGCTGATGTCGGTCAACCCCGGTTTCGGCGGGCAAAAATTCATTCCCGCCACCTTGGATAAATTACGCGAGGCGCGCCGCTTGATCGACGACAGCGGTTACGACATCCGTTTGGAGATCGACGGCGGGGTCAAGACCGACAACATTCGCGAGATCGCGGAGGCGGGTGCGGATACCTTCGTCGCCGGCTCGGCGATCTTCAATGCCGGCAAAGACGCCGATCCCCATCGTTATGACAGCGTGGTGGCGACGATGCGCGCCGAGCTGGCCAAGGTGGGTAAATGAGCGTTGTGATCAATCAGCCGCAGATGGTGTTGATCGACCTGGACGGCACGCTGATAGATAGCGTGCCCGATCTCGCCTACTGCGTCGATGCCTTGATGGCGCAACTCGGTCTGCCGGCACGAGGCGAGGCCAAGGTGCGGCAGTGGGTGGGTAACGGCATTGAGCGGCTAGTGAAGCGGGCCTTGCTCGATCGGTTCGACGGCGAGCCCGATCAGGCCTTGTTGGACAAGGCGCTGCCTATTTATTTTGAGTTATATAAAGAGAATCTTTCCAAGCGCAGCTGTCTTTATCCCGGCGTGAAGCAGGGCCTGCAATTTCTCCACGATGCCGGCTATAAATTGGGTTGCATCACCAACAAGGCGGCGGCGTTTACCGAACCGCTGCTCAAGGATCTTGGCATCTACGATTATTTTCAGATTGTAGTGAGCGGCGACACCTTGCCGGTCAAGAAACCAGATCCGCTGCCGTTGTTACATGCGGCGCGATTCTTCAAGGTTGAACCGAATCACGCCCTCATGGTGGGCGATTCCATCAGCGACGTTAAAGCGGCGCGGGCCGCCGGATTTCAGGTGATCTGCATGAGCTACGGCTACAATCACGGCCGGGATATCCGCGATGCGCATCCCGATGCGGTCATCGATTCCATGGCGCAGTTGTCCGGCTTGCTCGCCAAGGTCGCATAGGACGACGAGGGTCATGAGGGTGGCGATGATATGGAACAGACAAGAAACTTGGCGATGGTGGCGCTGATCCGTCGTTGCATTCGTCTGTTTGCGTTGAATCGTTTCCCCGAAAGGTAAAAGCATGACCCATGAACAATTCCAATCCCTGGCGGCCCAGGGTTACAACTGCATTCCCGTGATGCGCGAGGTGTTGGCGGATCTCGATACCCCGCTCAGCACCTATCTCAAACTGGCCGACGCCCCTTATTCCTATCTGCTCGAATCCGTGCAGGGCGGTGAGAAATGGGGCCGCTATTCCATCATCGGTTTACCGTGTCGCACCCGCATCGAAGTGCGTGGCAAGGATCTGTTCCTGCTGCGCGACGGTGAAGTGATCGAAACCGTCAGCGACGTCGATCCACTGAGCTGGATTGAGTCCTATCAGGCAAGCTTTCGCGTACCCAATGTCACCGGCCTGCCGCGCTTCACTGGCGGCCTGGTGGGTTATTTCGGTTACGACACGGTGCGCTATGTCGAATCGCGGCTGAGCCATTGTCCCGCAGCGGATCCCTTGCAGACGCCGGACATTTTGCTGCTGGTGTCCGACGAGGTGGTGGTATTCGATAATTTGCGCGGCAAGCTCTATGTGGTGGTGCATGCAGATCCCACCATGGCGGATGCCTATGAGCAGGCCCGGGCGCGCCTCGATGATCTGGTGGCGCAGGTGCAGGCGGCGACCCCGCGCAATCAAAGCGTCAACCCGGCACAGCAGGTACATAAGGAGGCGGATTTCGTGTCCGGCTTTACCCGCGAGGGATTTGAAAAGGCGGTAGCGCGGATCAAAGAGTACATCATCGACGGCGACGTCATGCAGGTGGTGTTGTCGCAACGGCTGAGCGTGCCGTTTACGGCATCGCCGTTGGATCTCTACCGGGCCTTGCGCAGCCTCAATCCGTCGCCCTATATGTTTTACTTCAATCTCCAGGATTTTTACATCGTCGGTTCCTCGCCGGAGATCCTGGTGCACGTGGAAGACGGCATGGTCGCGGTCAGGCCCATCGCCGGCACCCGGCCGCGCGGCGCGAGCGAAGAACAAGATCGGGCCCTGGAAGCGGATCTGCTGGCCGATCCCAAAGAGTGTGCCGAACACTTGATGCTTATCGATCTCGGTCGTAACGATGTGGGACGCGTGGCCGAGGTGGGCAGTGTGGCGGTGACAGAGCAGATGGCGGTTGAGCGTTATTCCCACGTGATGCATATCGTCTCGAATGTCACCGGCCGTTTGTGCCAGGGTATGAGCCCGATCGCGGCCTTGCGCGCCACCTTTCCCGCCGGCACCCTCAGCGGTGCGCCCAAGATCCGTGCCATGGAGATCATAGACGAACTGGAACCGGTGAAGCGCGGCATCTATGGCGGCGCGGTGGGTTATCTCGGATGGAACGGCAACATGGATACCGCTATCGCGATTCGCACCGCCGTCATCAAAGACGGACAGTTGAATATTCAGGCCGGCGCCGGCATCGTCGCCGACTCGGTACCCGCTACCGAATGGGATGAAACCATGAATAAAGGCCGCGCGATATTTCGCGCCGTGGCCATGGTCGAGGCCGGTCTGGACGGTGGCGCCT
The DNA here is from genome assembly GCA_963810615.1 of uncultured Gammaproteobacteria bacterium. Lineage (GTDB taxonomy): Bacteria > Pseudomonadota > Gammaproteobacteria > DRLM01 > DRLM01 > JARRQJ01. The sequence goes on from CAWEOA010000008.1 coordinate 666,474, forward strand.
CAGCGGTGAAGCCGGGGTGAAGACATGTTACTGATGATCGATAATTACGATTCGTTCACCTACAACCTGGTGCAATACCTGGGTGAGTTGCATGCCGACGTGCAAGTATTTCGCAATGACCAGATCTCGGTAGCGGAGATCGAAGGCCTGCAGCCCGACCACATCGTCATCTCGCCGGGGCCATGCACGCCCAACGAGGCGGGGGTGTCGGTGGAGACGATTCTGCATTTCGCCGGCAAGGTCCCCATCCTCGGTGTGTGCCTGGGCCATCAGAGTATCGGTCAGGCCTTCGGCGGCCGGGTGGTGCACGCCCGTCAGGTGATGCACGGCAAGACCTCGCCGATCCGCCATAGCGGTGTAGGCGTGTTTCGCGGCTTGCCCGATCCCGTCGAAGCGACCCGCTATCATTCGCTGATCATTGCCAAGGAATCCCTGCCGTCCTGCCTCGAGGTGACGGCCTGGACCGAAACCGCCGACGGCCAGGTGGATGAGATCATGGGGGTGCGTCATCGCGAGTTGATGGTGGAAGGTGTGCAGTTTCACCCGGAATCCATCCTCACCCAGCACGGCCATGCCATGTTGAAGAATTTCCTGGAAATGAAGGTTGCGATCAGAGCATAGCAGCTTATAAATATAGAGATTTTGAAGATTTAACTTGCTAGTCACCACTTAACTCTTGTAAGTTTTCCTCATGGATATGCCCGCCGCCATTCGCGCTGTCACCGAGCGCCGCGATCTCAACGCCGCCGAGATGACCGAGGTGATGCGCACCATCATGACCGGCGGTGCCACCGCGGCGCAGATCGGCGGTTTCCTGGTCGGCTTGCGCATGAAGGGCGAGACCGTGGAGGAGATCGCCGCCGCCGCCCAAGTGATGCGCGAACTGGTCAGCCGGGTCGAGGTGGCGGGAGCGTATCTTGTGGATACCTGCGGTACCGGGGGGGATGCGCGCGGCACCTTCAATGTCTCCACCTGTTGTGCCTTCGTCGCCGCGGCCGCGGGTGCCCAGGTGGCCAAGCATGGCAACCGTTCCGTATCCAGCCGTTCCGGCAGCGCCGATGTCTTGGAGGCGGCCGGCGTCAATATCAATCTCACTGCGGCGCAGGTCGTGGAGTGCGTGAACCGCCTCGGCGTGGGCTTCATGTTCGCGCCGCTACACCACGGCGCCATGAAGCATGCCATCGGTCCGCGCCGCGAGATGGGGGTGCGTACCATCTTTAATTTACTGGGTCCGCTGACCAATCCCGCCGCTGCGCCCAATCAACTGATCGGCGTATTCAGCGCCCACTGGCTGGAACCGCTGGCCCAGGTGCTGGCGCGCTTGGGCAGCCGCCACGTGCTGGTGGTGCATGGCGAAGACGGCCTCGACGAGATCAGCATCGGGGCGGCGACGCAGGTGGCGGAACTCAAGGATGGCAAGGTGCGGTGCTACGCCCTTGATCCCGAGTGTTTTGGTTTGCAGCGCACTGTGCTAGACGCCTTGGTGGTCAAAGACGCCGGAGAAAGTCTGGCGATATTACAAGCAGTGTTGGCCGATACGCCGGGTGCGGCACGGGATATTGTGCTGCTGAACGCCGGGGCCGCCATCTATGTCGCCGGCTTGGCGGAATCCATGGAGCAGGGACTGGACAAGGCGCGTGCGGTGATCGCCAGCGGCGCGGCGCGGCAGAAGCTGGACGATCTGGTCAAGCTCAGCAATGAATTTAAATGACAGCGGCACACGTGCGCACATGACGCCCACCCCTTCCGATGTTCTGAAAAAAATCCTGCAACGCAAGACCGAGGAGATTGCGGAGCGCAGCGCCCTGCAGAGTCTGGAAGTATTGCGCGACCGGCTCGCCGCCGCGCCGCCGCCGCGGGGATTTACGGCGGCGCTGCGCGGCAAACTCGCGGCGGGCAAGCCGGCGGTGATCGCCGAGATCAAAAAGGCTTCTCCCAGCAGGGGAGTGTTGCGCGAGCATTTCGACCCCGCGGCCATCGCCGCCAGCTATGAGCACCACGGCGCGGCCTGTCTATCGGTGCTGACCGATGCCGACTTCTTCCAAGGCTCCGAGGAAAATCTGCGACTCGCGCGTGCGGCCTGCGCGCTACCGGTGCTGCGCAAGGATTTCATTATCGACCCCTATCAGGTGTACGAGGCGCGGGCCATCGGCGCCGACTGTATCCTGTTGATCGTCGCGGCCCTGGACGACGCGAACATGCGTGAGCTGGCGCAGCTCGCCGCCGCATTGCACATGGATGTGTTGGTCGAGGTGCATGATGCCGCAGAGTTGCGGCGCGCTCTGGTCCTGGATACGCAACTCATAGGCATCAATAATCGCAATCTGCGTACATTTGAGACCCGCCTGGAGACCACCTTCGATCTCCTCGAGCAGATCCCCTCCGGCCGCATCGTCGTGACCGAGAGCGGCATTCACAGCCGCGACGATGTCGCCTTAATGCGCGGCAAAGGCGTGCAGGCCTTTCTGGTCGGGGAGGCCTTCATGCGCGCCGCCGATCCCGGCGAGGAATTGGCAAGTATATTTTCCGCTTAATCCCGCTGTCAGCTCCCCTATAATGTGCCGATGTCGGTGCGTATTATTAAAATCTTCATGGGCGATCCCGGCACAGTTATCGCGACGACCGGAGCGCTTGGGTATTATCATGCAACATATTGTGTCGGATGGCGCCGCTGAAATACGATTCTCGTCGGCGCTCGAAATGACACATTAATTGGAGATTTCATAGGGTGGAGAGTTGGAATGTGTAGATGGGTCTTCCGGGTGCTGGCGATCTTTGCCGTGGCTGCGCTGAGCGCCTGCAGTAAAAATAGCGTCTCGCTCCCCGAATCCGCCGCCGCCGAACAAGCCGCGACTATGGATGAGGGTGCCATGATCGTCGTGCCGGCCGGCGATTTCATCATGGGCAGCAATAAGGTCGACAAGGAAGGCCTGCAGCAACAGTACGGTTTCGAGACCCCGCTCTATGTGAACGAGCATCCTCAACGCAAGGTCCATCTCGATAGCTTTAAGATCGATACCTACGAGGTTAGCAACGGCGAATATAAAGAGTTCCTGCTGAAGGCCAGGGGGCGGGGCCACGTTCCCGAAGCCTGGCGCTACAACGGTTACGGCCTCGCCCGCAGCCAGGCCGATGCCATGGACGTCGCCACCTTGCGCAATATCGCCGTCAATCATTTCAAGCTCGACATGGATACGCGGACCATGGACAAGGCGGCGCTGATCGCGGCCATGTTCAAGCAGCAGCAAGTCATGGATAAGTTGGCGGTGACCGGCGTGACCTGGCAGGACGGCGATGCCTACTGCAAGTGGCGCGGCAAGCGCTTACCCAGCGAGGCCGAGTGGGAAAAGGCGGCGCGCGGACCCGCAGGCCTGGAGTATCCCTGGGGCGATAAGTGGGACCCCGATATCACCAATACCGGCGAAAATGCGGACAATGACCAGGGGATCGTCGCCGTGGGCAGCTTTCCCCGCAATAAGTCGCCCTACGGGGTCTATGATCTGTCGGGCAACGCCTGGGAATGGGTGGCCGACTGGTATGATGCCTATCCGGGTTCCACCTATCACAGCGAGGCCTTTGGCAAGAAATATAAGGTCATCCGCGGCGGCGGCGGGGGCGTCGGACATTACGCCCTCAGTTATTTCTTCCGCGGCGCCGCCCGCCAGTATGCCACCCCAGACATGACCGCCGAGGACGTGGGTTTTCGCTGCGCCAAGGATATTTAATGTCGGGAAATCGGCTTCGTGCAGGAAGGTATCAATGCGGCGCATACCCTAAAGGGCATAAATACCGTAATTGCGGTTGTTGCTCTGAGATATTTGCCGCTGGAATCGATACCTCAGCGGGCGCCGTGTACGACGATGGTCTTGCCTTTGGCGGAAATGAGGTTTTGTTGCTCCAGACTCTTTAAGACCCGCCCCACCATTTCCCGTGAGCAACCGACGATACGCCCCAATTCCTGGCGGGTGATGCGGATCTGCATGCCGTCGGGGTGGGTGATGGCATCGGGTTCCTTGGCCAGATCAATCAGGGTGCGCGCCACCCGTCCCGCCACGTCCATGAAGGCCAGACGGCTTAACATATTGCTGGTGCGGCGCAGACGCAGGGCCATTTGCGAGGCCAGCGCGAACAGTATATCGGGGTCTTCCTGGGCGAGTTGGCGGAAACGGTTGTAGCTGATTTCGGCGATTTCACATTGCGCGCGTGCGCGTACCCAGGCGCTGCGGTGACGTTCGCTGTCGAACAGCCCCATCTCGCCGAAGAAATCCCCGGCGTTCAAATAGGCGAGTACGATCTCACGGCCTTCTTCGTCTTCGTTGACCACCGCCACCGAGCCTTGGGTGATGTAGTACAAGGCATCGGGTGGGTCTCCGGCGTGAATGATCACATTCTTGTTGGAATAGCGTCGCCGGTGGCAATGGGTCAAGAATCGCTGGATGACCGGGGTTTCCGTTGGTTTGAATCTTCCTGATACTGGCATGGTGTAGCCCTCTTTAACCAAAAACGACGATCCTTGGTCGTCTCGGGTATCATATCGGCCGGGGGTTTGGGAGTATTAGCCGGGGTTAACGTGGAGGTAAGCTATGAAGGCGCGCATTCAGTGGGTTGAGGATGCCCAGTTCGTGGCGGAATCGGGCAGCGGCCATGCCGTGGTGGTCGACGGACCGCCGGAGGGCGGCGGACGCAATTTGGGCGTGCGCCCCATGGAGCTGGTATTGATGGGGGTCGGGGCGTGCACGGCCTATGATGTGGTGCATATCCTGAAGAAGTCGCGGCAACCGGTGGCGCGCTGCGTCGCCGAACTGAATGCCGAGCGGGCCGGGAGTGAACCCAAGGTGTTCACCAAGATTCACGTCCATTTTGTGGTGACGGGGCAAGGTCTGGCGCCGGCAGCGGTCAAACGGGCCGTCGACCTGTCGGCGGAAAAGTATTGTTCCGCCTCCATCATGCTGGGCAGCGCCGGGGTGGCCATCAGCCACGATTTTGAGATTGTGGATGCGGTGGGGGGCTAAGCGCTGGCATCTCCGGCCAGTTTGCTTATAATGTCGGGCCTTTCAGTCTGGGGGTTAGAGATATGAGCCGTCCTCCCGCGACCATCGGTATGCGTCATGTGGCGTTGTTCGTGCCGGACTTGGAGGCGTGCGAGCGGTTTTATGTCGAGCTATTGGGTATGGACGTGGAGTGGCGTCCCGACCCCGATAACGTTTATCTCAGCTCCGGGCAGGATAATCTGGCTCTGCACCGACTGCCCGCCGGGGTGGCGACCGACGGTCCCCAGCGCCTGGACCACATCGGTTTCATGCTGGCGCATCTCGATGATGTGGACGCCTGGTATGAGTTCCTGCTCGCCCATAGCGTCAAGATGAAGACCGCGCCGCGCACTCACCGCGACGGGGCGCGGAGCTTTTATTGTCTGGATCCTTGCAGTATCGTGGTGCAGATGATTTTTCATCCGCCGCTGGCCGGAAAATGATGGGTGATGACCTTGCGTGGCACACCGTGTTTGATTTTGATATTGAGTGAGTTGCGATGGCGATATATCCACCGGTAAAACCGCTGACGAAATTGAAGTTGCATGGGTTCAATAATCTTACCAAGACCCTGAGCTTCAATATTTACGATATTTGCTACGCTAAGACTGCGAGTCAGCGCCGCGACTATATTGAATACATCGACGAGGTGTACAACGCCGAACGCCTCACCCAGATACTCACTGACGTCTCCGACATCATCGGCGCCACCATCCTCAATATCGCCCGCCAGGATTACGATCCTCAGGGTGCCAGCGTGACCATGCTGATATCCGAGGAGCCGATCAAGTCCGAGCAGTTGGTGCGGGAAGGAGAAGAAGGTCCCGGTCCCTTACCGGACGCGGTCGTCGGCCACCTCGACAAGAGCCATGTCACCGTGCACACCTATCCCGAAAGCCATCCGGAGAACGGCATCAGTACCTTCCGTGCGGATATCGATGTTTCCACCTGCGGGCGGATTTCGCCGCTGAAGGCCTTGAATTACCTGATTCACAGTTTCGAGTCGGATATCGTCATCATGGATTACCGGGTGCGCGGTTTCACCCGCGACGTCAAGGGCAAGAAGTACTTCATCGATCATCGCATCAATTCCATTCAGGATTTCATCTCCAAGGACACCAAGGATCGCTGCCAGCTGATCGACGTCAACGTCTATCAGGAAAATATCTTCCACACCAAGATGATGTTGAAGCGCTTCGATTTGGATAATTACCTGTTCGGTATCAGCAGCGAAGATCTGTCGCCGCGGGAAGATAAGATCATCAGTCAGCGCCTGCAGAAAGAGATGGCGGAGATCTTCTACGGGGAGAATCTGCGCAGCTAGGCAGGTTCTGCTATCCGCTATAAGCTCAGGAACTGCTGACTAATGCGGTTTTGTCATTTCGAGCGTCAGCGAGAAATCTTGGCGTATCTATATAGCAGGATTTCTACTCATAGGGCACAAGTCGCAGTGTAGGAATGACAGAGTAAACAGAAGTTCGCTAAATATAGTAAGCAGTCGTGGTCATGAGCTTCGAGGTCAGGCGCATCAGCTGTTTGACCGGCTTCGGCAGGTCGGCGCTACCGGCCTGCAGCGCAGTGGTGGCGTGATGGGCTTCGTCTTCCTGCATTTGCTCGAGGATGGCGCGGCTCTTGTGATCCTGAGGCGGCAGGCGTTCCAGGTGTTCTTCCAGGTGTCGCACCACCTGTTTTTCCGTTTCCACCACGAAACCCAGACTCCACTTGTCACCCGCCAGACCCGCCGCTGCACCGATGGCGAAGGAGCCGGCGTACCAGAGGGGATTGAGCACGCTGGCATGGCTGTCCAACTCGGTGAGCCGTTGTTCGCACCAGGCGAGATGATCGTTTTCCTCCATGGCGGCGCGTTCCATCTTGCTGCGGACCTCGCCGAGCTTGGCCGTGAGGGCCTGGCCTTGATAAAGGGCCTGTGCCGAAACTTCGCCGGCATGATTGACACGCATCAATCCCGCGACCAGGCGTCGTTGGTCGGCGCTGAGTTCCGCTTCGGGCTGAGCTTGCGCCGGATTGGGGCGCTCGGTGACCGGCGGCGCGCCGAATACCGTACGCACCGCCTTGTCCATGTGCATGAGGAGTTGATCGAAAGGGCTATAGTCTCTGCTGTCCATGTGTTGCAAGATAAAGTAGCAGGCGGCCAGTGGCAAGCGCAGTATCGCGCTTCACGCACCGCGCGCTGCGTTTAACTGCTTGGCCAACAGCTCGATCGGATGCATCAGCGGGAAATTCAATCCCGCCGCCTCGATTCCGGCCCGCAGGTGCAGCGCGCATCCCGGGTTGGACGTCACCACCATGTCCGCCTCCAGTTCTCGTAAGGCCGCGATCTTGTCATCGCGCAAACGATCGGCGATGTTAGGCTGGGTGAGCATATAACTCCCTGCCGCACCGCAGCAGCTGCGGTTGTCCGGCAGCGCCACGATCTCAAGCTGGGGAATGCGCGCCAGCAATTGATACGGCGCTTTGGCCTGATGCAGTACATTGCTGAGGCTGCACGGATCATGTATGGCCACCTTCTTGGCCAAGGGCGCCGGCACCAGTTCCGCCGGCCAGGAGATTTCGGCGAGAAAGGTGTTGATATCGCAGATCGGTGCGTCCAGATGAGGAAAATCGTTGCGCGTATATTCCGTCAGGGTGGCGCCGCAAGCGCTGGCGGTATTGATGACGGCGTCTACCTGGAGTCCGTTGAAGGCAGCGGCATTACATTCCGCAAGATGTCGGGCGATGTCGCGGTCGCCCTGGTGTAAATGCAGGGCGCCGCAACAGGTTTGCCGAGGGGGGATGTGCACGCCATAGCCAAGGTGGGTGAGGATCTGGACGGCGGCATTCAAGGTCGGGCGATCGGCAAAATCGGCGAAGCACCCCAGGAACAGCCCTACTGCGCCGCGCTGCGGTCCCGTCGGCGGGTAATAGTCCCGCCAGGCCGGGAGCGGCGGCAGGCGCGGCAACAGGGCGTCGAGCCGGGCGAAGCCCAGGGCGCGGGTCAGACCGAGGCCGCGGGCCAGGCCTTGCAGCTTGCTGCGTTGCAGAAGCCGCAGGATGCGGCCAAACAGGCGCAGGCGTCTGGGGCGCGGAACCAGCGAAAATAATAAGCGTGGTATGGGCGCGGTCCTGCGCTGTTCGTGAATCACCGCCCGGCCGCCATCGATTATGTCACCGTACGCCACCCCGGAGGGACAGGCGGCTTCACAGGCCCGGCAACCCAGGCAGTGATCGAGGTGACTCTCCATGCGGGGATTGAGCGCCAGGCGACCGTTTACCAGTCCCTGGATCAATGCGATGCGGCCGCGGGGCGATTCGCCCTCATCGCGGCTGATCTGATAGGTGGGGCAATGCGGCAGGCACATTCCGCACATTACGCAGCGGTCGGTGGCATTGAGCAATTGCGGGTTGCGGTCGTCGGATTGCAAGGCGTGTGGTGAGAATCTAGTAACGAGAATCAAAGGCCGTTCTGTGCCGGCTGCCGATCATGGAATGTATCTCCATATGGTATGCTTTTCCTCCGCAACCTGAAACCTGAAGTGCTATGTATTACCGTCACCACGTTTTTTTCTGCACCAACCGCCGGGACGATGGCAGTCAATGCTGCGAGCAGTGCGGCGCCTCCGAAATGCGCGCCTATGCCAAGGATCGCATCAAGGGCCTGGGTCTGGCTGGCAAGGACGGCGTGCGCGTCAACAGCGCCGGCTGTCTGGACAGGTGCAGCGAAGGCCCGGTGATCGTGGTCTATCCGGAGGGGGTCTGGTACACCTATGTCGACAAAGAGGACGTCGATGAGATCGTCGATGAACACCTGATGCGCGGACAGGTCGTGAAGCGCCTGCAGATTTAGGCTATAGCGGGCATTACGGTGTCCACGGCCGAGGGGTAGGGCGGTTCAAGCCTCCGGGCAGGCGTGGTGGTGCCGTGCTTGCCGGCGCCGGATCAGGCATGCGCCCTGCTAAAACGTTCGGGAGTCGGGGGCCGCTATGTGGGGGAAGGATCAATTTCCGTATAACATATTGTTTTATAAGGATAGTATGGATTCATGGTCGCGGTTTGGAGGGGCGGGCGCTGATCAATGACATTCAAGCTTAGCAATTGGCCGATGTTGGGGCATTTCTGCATCATTCTCTCCGGATCGCGTCATCACCCTTGTTTCCCCCTTGGCCCTCATGTAAAATCCCGCGTTCGCAAAAAACCGTTTATTTTTAGGATTGATGGGAATGAAGACCTTCAGCGCAAAATCGGAAACCGTACAGCGTGACTGGTATGTGATTGACGCCAACGGAAAAACCCTGGGGCGCATGGCCAGCGAGATCGCGCGCCGCCTGCGGGGTAAGCACAAAGCGGAATACACGCCTCACGTGGATACCGGCGATTACATTGTGGTGGTGAACGCCGAAAAGGTACGGGTGTCCGGTAACAAGTTCATGGATAAGATGTACCATCACCATACCGGCTATATGGGCAATATGCGCTCTTTCAGCTTCGAGAAGATGATAGAGAGGGCTCCCCAGGACATCATCACCATAGCGGTCAAGGGTATGTTGCCGAAAAATCCTTTGGGACGCGCCATGCTCGGTAAATTGAAGGTCTATGCCGGTCCTACGCATAACCATCAGGCCCAGCAACCACAAACCTTAGACATCTAACCCTGACACTATTCGGCGGGATTTAATTTTATGGCACAACAGGTTCTATCCAACACCGGTCGTCGCAAGAGTTCGACGGCTCAGGTCTTCCTCACCAGCGGGTCCGGCAAGATCACCATCAACAAGCGCACACTGGAAAACTATTTCGGCCGCGAAACGGCACGGCGTATCGTTCGCCAGCCTCTGGACGTGACACAAATGGTCAGCTCCGTGGATCTGACCATCACCGTGCGCGGCGGCGGCAACAGCGGCCAGGCCGGGGCTATTCGCCACGGCATTGCCCGCGCGCTGGTGGCTTATGACGAAGCCATGCGCAGTCCCTTGCGCAAGGCCGGGTTCCTTACCCGCGACGCCCGCGAAGTGGAACGTAAAAAGATCGGTTTGCACAAGGCGCGCAAGCGTCCGCAATACTCGAAGCGCTAACTGTGCCTGGCTGATGGCCCGAGTGGCTATCAGCCGGAACCCTTGGTCGGGCTTATCTACTAGGAATGCCTTAGCTTTCGACCTTCAATGATCTTGGGGGATCGTCTAGCGGTAGGACTGCGGACTCTGACTCCGCCAACCCTGGTTCGAATCCAGGTCCCCCAGCCATCTAGTCCCGTCCCTGTATCCGGTCTCCGCCGGATTTCTGTTTAACTTAGATTAATCAAACAGTTAATGCTTTAAATGTCCCGGTATAGGTGGCGCAACCCGAACGTCTGACCTGACTCCCTTAATTTGAGATTCATACCTTTATTTGTGGTGTCGGAGTTTGATCGCCTTACATGTAATAGCAACGAACCCGGCAGTATCAAATTCACGTTAATTTAAGAAAGGTAATATCAACCGCAGTTAGGAGTTCTTGGACATAGACTTAATAAATTTATCTGCCTCGGCGATGGATTTGTTCATATCCTTTATCAGACCCTGAATATCAGTCTCCACCGATTTTCTCTGCGACTTGAGGGATGCGATCGCATTGGCGTTCAGGTTGTGCTTAAGATACAGCACCCGATCGTTAAATGCCGTGAGTACGGGATCGATCTTTTTCTCCACCGCCTTCATTGCGGTCATTAATGTTGAGTAAGATTTCTTGGTGGCTTTTAATTGCCGCTCGCTGGAGCGGCGCAGATCAGCGCTGGAGTACTGCTTGAGTTCCTCTTGCCATTCTTCAAACAGCGCGTCTGCGACATCTTCAACGGATTTGATTTTGTCTCGTACGGCCTCTGCGCGCGAAATGCTATCCTCATATTCGCTCTTGAGCGTCTTGTATTGCTTCTCGAGATCTCCTCCGGAATAATCGGTAACAGCAATAAACTTCTCGAGCGCCGATTCAAACTGATCCTTGGCTTCCTGTTGCGCCTCCCTAGCATTATCGACACGATCCACCAATATATCGCGTTTTTCTATCCCCATTTTTTCCATCGCACCATAATACATGGACTGGCAGCCACCAAGCAGCAGCGCGATGAGCAAAGCGAAGTATGGTAAAGTCGTAACTCGTTTAACGGCGCTCAATCGACTCATCGGGCTAATTCCCTATCAGATCAATTTCATGACATTCTGAGGAATGTCGGCACTTCACCAATGGTAAAGCGGACACTTACATATTAATAGCCGCGGATTCAACTCGCTAGTGCAACGGACGGGTTGAATCCGCCAGCAATATCACGATAAGGCACCCCTATTAATTATGCTTGTGTTCGATAGCGCACAGTCAAAAAGGCAGATACTCGATAGACTACCCGATGAGCCAGTATTTGTCCCTCGCATTAGCCTGCGAGCGGGGTTATTGGTTAATATTTGCTATTAACATTTAAGTTGTTAAAGAATTGGAAGTATTGCTATGCTTAAGCGCCATTTGTTGCTCGGGGTTACCGCCGCCATAGTCATCCCATTGATGTTTTCCGGTTGTAACAGTGGAAGCGATACCGCTGCTGGCACTGGATCAATCACTTTGGGTATTACCGATGCTCCAGTAGACGGGGCGCAAAGCGTTATCGTCGAATTCAGTGCTATTGAAATACACAACGGTGATCGCGGAGCCAACTACAACTTCTACTTCTGCAAAGATCCCAATGGGGGACCTTCCACCGTAGTCACAGCGCCGTGCTCAACGCCGGACACTAAGTCACTGGATCTGCTTCAACTTACCGGCGGCATCAGTGACCTATTGTTGGATAATGAAAAGCTTCCCGCAGGGCATTATGAGTGGATTCGGCTAACAGTTGATAACGCGACTCTCGTAGACGGCACAGGTGCAACATACCCCATTACTATCCCCAGCGCGGCGCAGACTGGCCTGAAATTGGTAAGTGGATTCGATGTCAGTGCTAACGCAAACGTCAGCTTCACTATTGATTTTGATCTGCGTAAATCAGTACACGTGACAGGCAATCCGAACAATCCTACCTACATGCTTAAACCGGCGTTACGCTTAGTCAATAACTTGCATGTCAGTGCAATCACCGGGACAGTCAGCAATTCACTGGCAACGGCAAGTGGATGCACACCCACTGTGTATGTTTATCAAGGTTCAAACGTAACTCCCGACGATATCGGCAGTGCGACGCCACCCGTTAGCACGGCCAAGGTTATTCTTGATAACGCGACCGGTAACTACAAGTACACAGCCGCCTTTCTTGAGGCCGGAGATTATACAGTTGCTTATACCTGCCAAGCCACTGAGGACGATCCGGAAACCGACGATAACATCGCCTTTACTGGAGCAGCCAATGTCTCTTTGGTCGCAAATAGTATCGTGACCAACAACTTTAATTGACACGTTCTTGGCAAACGCGGTCCTGTTCTATATTGACCTGCCAAACCAGAGTCAGGATCTGTTTCCGAGCAACTTGCAGTTAACGCTAATTTTTGCATTATCTGATGAACAAATAGACCTTTTAAGAGGAGGTCCTCCCAATGGCATACCATGAACTCAATAATGGCGCTGCACATGATGTTAGCAGCAATTCTGAACTGACTTGCCCGCTATGCGGGGAAGGGTATCTGATACGTATTCACCGTCGCGTCATAGATCGCCTTCTGAGCTTATTCATGCCTGTATATCGATTTCGCTGCCTCTGCTTTTCATGCCAGTGGGAAGGAAATATTCGCGTAAATAGCCATCCTGGGCGGCGCGCCATTGAACTCTCAGCCCTGTTTGCGAGAATACAAAGGACCTGGAGTACGTCGCGCTTATTCGGCAAAAACTCTAGAACGTTTTGAGAGAGTCTGGATAGTCCGCGAAGCCTAGGACGCAAGTCGATGGATGAGTATATTTCCGCATAAGCAGACGCTCAGTCAAATTGGAGGGTAAGGCAGATATTGGCCGTATGCCGAGAGTGGCACTCATACCGCGGCGAACAGTGGCGTGAGCATAAGGTTGAGGAGGTGTAATAACACCTAATTAGGATTATTTCGGTACAAACCCACCCGTAGTTAGGAGTGGGTTAATACCGCGACTAAGGATTCTAGGCTTAACTCTATTATTTCCCGTAAATATGGATATCCAAACCCGCCATTTAATTGCCTGAGGGTCAATTAGTCGATTCAAACGCGCTAAACTCCGATTCTTCGTACTTCATCTCATTTTTTAGAGAATCTTTAGTAATACCCGAAGAGAGAACCCATTTATCACCCTGTGCTCGATGTTGATTGATTGGAATGGCTGCCTTCTCATCATCGAAATCAAGGAAACCACCTACATCAACGACTGCATACACAGCAGTGTTGTCGTTGTGATAGGTCACTAGGTTGTCAATTTCTCCAACCGAGTCGCCATTACTGGCGATGACATCCATGCCTACATAATCCGTTAGCCTAATATTTGCTGTACTCGGAGTACGTGTAGGTTGGCTCACCCTATCACTGCATCACTGCCGTTTTCCGTTGACGTAGACTCGGCCCATAAAGCAGTAGTAGGACCGACTGAGAGTATTGTCGCTACCGCGACTGCAATGGGTGTAATTTTCATTTTACTTTCTCCTTCATAGAGTGGAAATCCGCTTATGCCAGGGAGATGACCGTGAATATAATTGGCCGACAACCGTCAACCGAGAGGGATATCATGCTGGCTACGAATTAGACTATCGAATCTCTGTCACCATGACTGTGCGGTACCGAACCCTAGTGAGAATAAAATTATGGCAAATACAACCCTTTCATATTAATCGGGTTTAGTGCGCACACAGAGGGCATCAGCATCCCATCACTACGAAATGTCACTGGATGTCGCCGGGAAAGCCGCATAATCCACCTGTCGGATTAACGGTTCATTGTAAATTCTTGAGCAGTGGCCAAATGATGTCAGCCTGACGTCTACGCCATTTAGGTATAGGCGGACGAAATGAGTGCAATCCTATCCGGGGTCAATTCGGGGGCATCGGACGGTGACGAAGCGGACCGCTGACGGCAAACGGCAAACGTCCGCTGGACCCGAGCAAAAGGTCATTTATTCTTCCTTTACTCTGTACGGTAGCGCCCAGACAGTTCACGCCAGTCATGCTTTAATGAGCATGGAACACTTATCAAAGGAGATTCTCATGTACATCGGCGGCGGCATTATCGGAACCATTCTTATCATCGCTCTTATCGTGTGGCTTGTTCGCAGGGTCTAGACAATCTAGACTGGTCACAGTTGCAAGCCTGTTGACAGTCGGCGGCGTGTTGAAGGAAGGATTTATATGACAAAAAAATCAAACCACTCGCAAGATTATGATCGTAAGCACGGTAATGACCATAATGTAAAAGATAAAGTCGCTATGAAAGAAGAATTCATCGACAATAGAAAGAAATGATGCGGGCAGGAAGGATAAAAATCATCTTATCCGTACACCGGATGAAGGAAAATAATCCTTCTAAATAATTATTCTAAGACTCTATACATTCATCTCTACCAGTCTAAGCTATGCCTGTCTAGCTTGTGTCTTTCCGCTGGTAATCTTGTTAGTCTTTCACATCAAAATACTGTTTGATGTTATGTGGTGGCGTTCTGGTGAGATCAGCTGCAGCAATCACCCGTGGACTGACTTGTGCTTGCTGCTTCGCAGGCCGCGACGCCGTAGCCAGCATACTTTATGGCAGATTGCAGGCGCTCCCGAGCTGAAGCTCCATTTGTAGTTGGAAGATACAGTTCTACCATTGAGCTACTGCCGAAAGCGATTTGATTGCCAATAGCTTATAACCGATGGTGGTGTAAGCTGTTTTCTAAACTGGTACGCTCCCCGGTACGTGAGAGAAATATTCGATCCTTGGCTGTTAACTACGCAGTCACCTGTACCCGCGACAGAAGCAGTCTCAGTTTATTCTCGCCTAAGTTCGATAGCGCACAGTCATAGAGACAGATACTCGATAGTCTACTCGATAGACCAGCATTTTATCCCTCGCTGGTTGCCTGATATCTGACAATTATATTCCGCGGCGATTATGTAGCAGGAGCGGAATTCCATTCGAATCAAGGAGCAAGTTGTATGAAAAAAACGTCGATTGCAGTCGCAGTAGCGGCTTTAATTTCTGTCGGTCTTAGCACCACTTTATGGGCCGACTCTATGTCAACGAATAAGGATACCAATAGCATGACGCATGAATCTCAGCCTAACTCAGACAGGCAAACAATCAACCGATCTATAGGTATGCCCAATACTGTGGCGATCGAACTCAGGGACTATAAGGGCAAGGATGTCATCACCTCCAAGGGTGATACGGTTGGTACGATAGACAAACTGGTGACCTATCACCTCGACAGCACTGTCTATGCAGTTGTCGGTGTGGGTGGTTTCCTGGGTATGGGTGAAAAGGATGCAGCCATTCCAATCAATCAACTTCGATCACAAGGAGATAAGTGGGTCCTTTCTTCAGGTGTTACTAAAAATTCGCTTAAGAAAGGAATGAAGTACGAAAAATCAGAGTTCAGCGCGTTTGAACCGGCCAACTAACTACCAGGTAATTAAATTGAGAGTTCGGATAGATACATACCCAGGCAAAGATAGATATTAGCGGAAAAATGTAAGTTCTTAGTATACCAGCCGGGCCATGATGGGATCGTGGTCCGGTTTTTTTTGATTACTCGCAAAGGTTGCAGATGACTGCGCTGTACTGAACAACAACAAAATTCCGCTCAAGAAATTACCCATGGCAATCATTTCTGCATCATCGAATGACAGAAACTACGATGTACATCCCCTAATTCATAATAAGGACGAATTGCGGACGTTTTATGCACAGTGAAGTTTGTGCCGTAGCCGATTTATCGTCATTTTTATATGCGCAACACCACTGATTAACAGTGCCAGATATGACCTGATGCAAATTTCAGGTGATTTTTATTCATCCAGGATGACTGGCGTGACGATACACTTGATAATTACAGGAGCTGAAGGCTATTGATTAGTAACCTAGATTAGCTCTTGCCTTGTGTTAGGGTATATAGACTAAACAGCTAGTCTCGTAACGCCATGAGATCCTAAATTAATGAATAAAATAATATTTATTCTGATTGGTTTGCTTTCTCTCCCTGTATCTGCGATGCAATACGATGTCGTGGTACCAATTCACGAAAAGGGCGCGTCTACGTTTTACATTAAAGGGAAGCTCGGAAATCTGGCTTATTCTGATTTTATGGTAGATACAGGCTCCGGGTATTTGGTTATTAACCAGGAATCCCTGGAGCAGTTAAGGAATAGCGGACAGGCGTATTATATTAGGGACATCAAGGGAATAATGGCTAATGGCGAGGAATTTTTAGTGCCGGTTTGGCGCATTTCCAGCTTGACCATAAATGATCAATGTGTCCTGCAAAACGTGGATGCTGCCGTGTTTCCGGGGCAAACACGGCAGATTCTGGGTTTGACCGCGTTAAAGAAAGCTGCGCCATTTATACTTTCGTTTGATCCCCCGCAAATTGTATTGAGCCATTGCGCCCAAGGTTCTTAGTCATCGCTTTCGAAATGTTGTGCCTAATCCAGTAGGATCTTCCCTTTGGACAAATTCTTGGGTATCAATCGCTAGATCCTCCTAATCTCCAAAGTCACCTGCAACCCGGTTCGGCAAAAGCGGACACTGATTATTATTGGAGCGAAAGGCAGGGATTGGCCGACAGCACGTATTCCCGGTTTCGACCCTGAGCGGACCCTAGAAAGAGGCGAAGAACCCGCTCTCAAAGTCTGCAAGTATGGGTCCGCACTTGCCAGGATTGAAAGCATCAAGCCGTTGGCGTAGCCTGCTATTACAATAAGAAATTATCTAGATCAATAAAGGCATCAAAGTGTCGGGCGGTGGGGAGTCATGGCTAGCGATTCGATATACCACGACGGGATGCGACAACTGCAGGATGCACGCGAGACGCGGCTGATCGCAGATCGCCTCAGGCAGGTCACGGTACACAGCGCCTTCACTGACGAGGATCGGGCATTCATCGAGCGCGCGGCGATGTTCTTCATAGCCACCGCCGACGCCGAAGGGCAGCCGGACTGCTCGTACAAGGGCGGGCTACCGGGGTTCGTGCGGGTGCTTGACGAGCGCACGCTCGCGATACCCGACTATGACGGTAACGGCATGTACCGTACCTGGGGCAACGTGCTGGTCAACCCTCGCGTCGGCCTGCTGTTTCTCGATTTCGAGAATCCGAATCGCATCCGCGTCAACGGCACTGCCCGGTTGCGTGAGGACGATCCGCTGCGCGCCGAGTTTCCTGGGGCAGTGTTCATCGTGCGCGTCGTCGCCGAGCTGATATTCCCGAACTGCCCGCGCTACCTTCACAAGATGAAGCTGCTCGAGCATTCTGCATACGCGCCCCGGCCCGAATACAAGCCGCCGGTTCCAGCGTGGAAGACATTCGAGGTATTCCACGACGCGCTGCCGGCGCGCGACAGAGAGGAGGATACATGACAATCAAGCTTTACTCCTGGCCTATGAGCTCGGGCACGCGCGTCGCCTGGGCGCTGGAGGAACTCGCGCTCCCTTATGAGTACGTGCCACTCGATGCGAAGAAACAGGAGCACCGCTCGCCCGAGATGCTGGCGGTGAACCCCCACGGCAAGGTCCCCGCGCTCGCCGACGGAGAGCTCAAGCTCTTCGAGTCGGGCGCGATCTTGCTCTATCTCGGCAACCGCTACGGTGCGGCGAAGGGCCTGTGGCCCGAGTCCGAAGGGCAGGCGCACGCCGACGCCATGTGCTGGACGGTGTGGGCGATGACCGAGATCGGCACCTACATGATGCAGTACCTGTATCACGGGTTCGATTCGCCTGTTTCGTACAAGCCGGAGGACCGCAGCAAGGCGGCCGCGGCGTACAACGGCGCGCAGCTCGACCGGGTGCTCGATACGCTCGAAAAGCGCCTCGAGGGTCGTGACTATCTGATGGGTGGCTTCTCGCTCGTGGATGTCGCCGCGGCGAGCTGGCTGCTGCTCGGGACCCAGCTCGGCTTGCCGCTCGAGGGCCGTCCGCGCGTGGCGGCGTGGTGCAAGCACTGCGCCGAGCGCCCCGCTTTCAAACGCGCGCGCTAGATATGTCTCTCGCTGCGGGGATCGACGATTTCCGCCCTCGGTGGCAACGGCGTACTTGTGCGCCCTAACTCCACGATAATCGTCCGCTCATGGCCGGAGGCGGAAATAGTCGAAGGACACTGCGAATTGGCGCTATCGACCCCTGCTGAGCATTGGGTTGCCAAATCCAAAGTCTGATATCTGAGTTTGCTTGTTACCATCTTACTCGGCTGAATGGGAATCACTTGTTAGTAAATCTGATGGGGTACTGTTACCACCCAGGTACTTTTGAATCCAAACTCATGCAGTATGTGACTTTGTCACAGATAATAACCCATCATTGGAGTCAGATAATGTTGCGGAGAGGAAGTCCGTAATCCAATTATTTCACTTTTAGAGGAGGTGACTGCCATGAGCAGAATCACAGGTAAGATCGCCCCCGTTGAAAACATCGGTCTTGTTGACCGGATGGTTCGTTTCTTCGGCGGTGGCGTCCTAATGGCGTATGGTATTTTTACTGCCCTAACGACTACGCATGATTTGGTATCGGCCGGTGCAATCCTGTTGGGCGTCTATCCCTTAATGACCACAATGATGGGATGGGACCCCATTTACCACCTCTTCGGTGCAAAAACTTGCGTCATCGATGGAGGACGAAACCAGTGTGGAACACTACCCTACGAGGTGGATTCTGCACTAGGGCACCATCCCAAGCCGGATAATGGCTACGAATATGATCACAGTCTGGCAGGATCACACCACGATCAAAACCGGAAAGTAGCTGCCTGATAGTAGATATAAATTCAGTAGCGAAGGAGAAAATGACTATGCAATCTCAGATTCCAGAACATCAAGGCAGCCTATTGGCAACCGCCGCCGTAATCATGATGATCCTGTACGCTATTTATTCAATGGTTAAAGTGTGGGGCTGATCGCACCAATTCTTAAGTAAAGTTAACTATCAAATATAATTCCGCGGCCTTTGGCCGCGTTTTTTTGCAACAGAAGCTGACGTTCAATTTGAGTGTGTTGAGATCGCATATGGCCAAGGGCAGCCCTAGACCGTGAATGGATCTTCAAATCAGGCGTTCTGGGTGTCGAATCTCAGGCCGGACTGTTCTTGCTTGAAGCGCAATCGCATGTGGTTTTCTAAGTCTCGTCAGACTCCTTCAAACACAAACTAATAACAATGTATGGGTTGTGCCGCGCGCTGTCGCGTGGCAAATCAGCCAAACATGTACTATTCTTGACTAAAGATCTATGGTTTTAAGAATCCGCTCAACGTCCAACAGGACTCTAGGGGGGGGACTTACAAACCGGAGGCATACCTATCGATGAGAGCGTTCAAGACGAACGTGTCAACGATGAGTAGAGGCGGCCTTGCGCCCCTTATAGTTTCATTAATTCCGTCGGCCCTGATGGCCTACGGTTATGCCCTGTGGTTTGATATCGAACATGATAAGTGGGGTGACTTTGTTGCCGATCTACTGTTTCCCCCATTAGGTATCCTTCACGGCCTCTCTTTATTATTTGCGAATTGACCCTTTAGAACAGGGCACCACGATGTGGCCAGGTCGGAACCTTCCGACTAATTGAGGCGAAAGACCGGTTCTGACCGAACCTGGAATTTGGTGTTACGCGTGACCATCGCCAAAGACCACGAAGAGACGAATACATAAAATGCCAATGGTGTTGCTGATTCTATTCTGGAGACGCTTGAGGCAGCCCTGGTTGGCTCTTGCTAAGACTATCCGACCTACCCCCGATAATCGGTTCCCAGAAACCAAGGAAGGGTCAATATTATGCTTACAGGCGGCGATATGGTTTTAAGGGAAGCGACTGCTATATAAAAACGTAAGGCCAGGCTGTTACACCTGGCCCTACGACCGACTCTTGCCTTGCTTGTAGGGCTCAGTTCGTTACCTGTCTGCAAGTAAGGTAACCGCTTAATAGAGCGGTATCGATAGACAGTCTGAGTTTGTAACCCAACGGCCTATTATTCGATGTGTCGGCATCATCGAAATTCCGATTATTAGGTTAGTATAGTTAATTATTTAGTAAAGGACGGGGTGACCCAAAACGGTCATTCGATTCAAGAATGCAAGTTACTGTTTTTGGATTATTATTGACAATATCCACATACCTGAGCTATTTTTAAACCATCCTTCGGGGAAGGGTGTTTTATGGACCAAGATAAACGTAGAACTCTGGACGATCTCCGCAGGTGTGCCGGGAAACTACCCTTGCCTGCGGTGTTGCACCTGGTTAAAAGCTATAAAGCCACTCGACTTACTGAAGTGCCGGAAGCTGCCTACGTTGACTTCATCGACCACTGTGAACTCATGGTATCGACTGCGGAAATGACACCGCCCGCTCCCTTAGCGGCCGAACTGGGTTTATTCTGTCGTCTTTGCTAGCGCGAGCGTTCTGGCCATCACTCACACCCGCTACGATTTCAGACTTTTAAACTGCGATTGTTACCTACCCGTTCAGCCTCAAACAGTTTCCATTCAGGATCCATTCATCTAGCGGGTGCTAGATATTTGAGCTTGCTGTAGGGATTGCGACATTGGGGTATGCAGTCCGAGAACATGTCAGCCAAATAGTAGACATAAACTAATAGGATAATTGTAACCATGATGGACGCAAAAACTATTAGTACTCCCGATAGTCTTTTTGAAACCGCTTTCAATAGACTTGGGGAGTCGCGTTCGCTTGAATACAGGGCGGGAGTATTAGCGGCTCTACGGGACCGGTTCAACCGCATCAATGGTTCTCTCATACGCCATGAACCGCCGTACACTATGGGTACTACACAATGCGATGCGTGGGTAGCAGGATATCAAGAGGGTTTGCTGATTTGGCAGTCACAGTAAGAGACTGTACATTCAATTTTTAACAATTCTTTCATGTGATAAAAGCGGACATTCCAGCGCATTAGAGCGAAAGGCGGGTATTGGCCGCATTCGGAAGTAGGCGCGGTGCAACGCGAACTGGCACTTTCGACCCGAAGCAGACCTTTGTATATGCGGGTCGAAGGTGCGCTTTCAGACCCGAGCAGTAAACCAACATAAATTGTTATGTGTGACTGCACCAACATGATTACAATAAGTGCATGATCGAGAACGTAATTGCACTGGTGGGCGGATTCGTAGTCACTACCATCGCACGTCTAGGCTATAGCGGCCTGGTGCTGCTCATGGCCGTCGAGAGCGCCTGTATCCCCCTCCCGTCCGAAGTCATCATGCCCTTCTCCGGTTACCTGGTTTATAGGGGAGAGTTCTCGCTGTGGGGCGTAGCCGTCGCTGGTGCTAGCGGTTGCGTGCTTGGCTCGCTGGTTGCGTACTTCATTGGGATCTACGGCGGGCGCAGCTTGGTCTATAAGTACGGGCGCTATTTGCTGATCTCGCGCCGTGACCTGGCATTGGCGGACCGTTGGTTTGCGCGCTACGGCGGCATCACAGTCTTCATCGGCCGCCTCCTGCCCATTATCCGCACCTTCATTGCGCTTCCCGCTGGCATTAGCCGCATGCCTATCTTGCCCTTCGTGATCTATACCTTCATCGGCTCGCTTATCTGGTGCTACGGCCTGGGCTGGATAGGGCTAAAACTAGGCGAGAACTGGCACACTCTGGGCGACTATTTCCATCGCTTCGACGCCGCCATTGCCATGATTCTGCTAATTGGTGCAGCTTGGTACCTACGTCGGCACTGGAAACATCGCCTTGATTATCGAGACGAGTGATCCGCCGCATAAACTATCAGGCGCCGACCCTGCTGCTCGAAGTTGGTGCCCGAGGTGATGAATCTGGGTACGGCTCCGCGCATCTTTCACTCCCTTAAGCGTTAAAGGTCAGATCGCAAACCACAGCGGACGGTCAGGATTACTGAGATCGGACATTCAATGCCGAATTACGGCCGAGCACGTTTGTAATACGGCATAGCTATGTTTTCTGATAATGACCTTGGCGAACGGAACTACACGAATGACCGTTCTAGAAAGTCTATTTGCGCTTGAAACGAACAGAACCAATGGAGGGGCGTTGATTTACTGTATCGACCAGGAATCCCGCTGACAACCACGCGTGCGCTTGAGGTCGCGACTTCGACTCTCGTTGATTTCCCCACCACGCGCGATGTTCGGTTGATGATTTTGGAAGGGGCGAGCCAATAATCCGCTCAATTTCTGGAAATGAGAGGGTTATCTCTTGCACGTCCGGAGATATTGTGCGGAGGTGTAGCTCGAGTGGTTCATACTTTGTTGGCATATTTCTTCCGATACTTGTACACCCTAAAAGGGGATAGATGGGCGCCAGTGCCGGGACATTTATAATAATAAGGACGCTCATATTGTCACACAATTAGATTGATGAGACTTTACGGGTTGTCTATTTTCCGACTCTTTATTGTAATAAGACATCGAGCTGATATAACAATACGGATCCTTCCCGCAATAGGTACTGTCAAGTAGAGAGTATCCGGTTTAGCGACCTGACGCTCGGGTAAGCACTAATTTACCGTAATGTCCCCCCAACCATTGCGTCATCTTATCGGGTTGTATTGGACGACTGATGAGATAGCCTTGCACAACATCGCAGCCGAGATCGCGCAAGGTACCAAGTATGGCCTCGCTCTCCACGCCCTCGGCAACCACCTTGAGGCCTAGGGTGTGCGCCAGCTCTATAGTCGATTTGACGATCAGTAGATCATTACCCTCGTTCAACATGTCCATGACGAAAGATTTATCGATCTTCAATTCGTCCGCTGGTAGTTTCCTGAGATACGACAGTGAGGAATAGCCCGTGCCAAAATCATCAATGGATAGATGGATGCCACGGGCGGACAGGGTCTTGGCATTTTTCAGGGCGCGATCCGGGTCGTTCATGATCGCGCTTTCGGTAATCTCCAGACTCAACGATTGCGGGTCTGCACCACAAGATTCCAGGCAGGAGTCGATCCGCTCAATCAAGTTCATATCCTGCAACAGGCGCGCCGACAGGTTGACAGCCACGCGGATTTGGTGACCCATGCCCAACCAGGCGCGGGTATCATTAAGGGCGCTTTGCAGCGTCCATTCCGTCAATGGCCAGATAAGCCCGGTGTTCTCCGCGACATCGACAATTTCTTCCGGCGAGATGAACCCCAGTTGCGGATGATTCCAGCGCAATAGGGCTTCGACGCTCATCACCCGGTTTGTCGCCAGATCCAGCTTGGGCTGGTAATACATCTCCAGCTTGGAATCTGTCATAGCCTGACGCAGGCCGGTTGATATGGTCATGCGTAACAGGTTCTTTTGAGTGAGTTCGGGATGATAAACTGAGACCCCCGCGCCAGCACGCTTGGCCGCGTACATGGCGGTATCGGCATTTTGCAGCAGGGTGGCGGCATCATTGCCATGAGCGGGACAGTAGGCGATACCGATGCTCGCGCCGACCTCCAGTGCGACATCCCTGACCATGAATGGCCGCGCCAGGGATTCCAGCAGCGCTTCGGCCACCTCGATACCGTGCTGCTTATCTTCCGATTCCGACAGCATTACGGCGAACTCGTCACCGCCTATCCTGGCCAGCACCATGGATTCATCCACACAGTCGCTGAAGCGCTCGGCGACCTGACTAAGCACTCGATCTCCTATCCCGTGGCCCAGTGCGTCGTTGATCTCTTTAAATTTGTTCAAATCCAGGAGCAGCAGGGCGATATTATTCCGTTCCCTCCCCTCAGCGTGCAACGCCCGGTGCAGGGTGCGATTCAGCAGATAGCGGTTGGCAAGGCCGGTGAGTGAATCATGGGTCGCCTGATATTCCAGGGTCTCGCGCTGCCTGACGCGCTCGGTGATATCTCTAATGAACACGGTATAGACGACTTCGCCGTCTAGGTCCATGCGGCTCAATGCCAATTCGATCGGAAAACTCGTACCATCCGGGCGTCGGGCCTGCCGCTCCGTCGTGCCGCTAGCCTTGGCGAGGGTCGCACTCAGCGAGTCCGTCATTGCGGTGGATTCAGCGAGATCTACGACAAGTTCGCCGATGTCTCTGCCGATCAAGCTATTCGCACGTGTATTGAACAGCAAAAGTCCCGCCGGATTGACGGACTTTATCAGTCCGCTGCCCGAGACGGTGAAGATCGCATCGATACTGTGATTGACCACACTTGACATTAGGGTATCCTTGCGCCGCAGATCGAAGGCCTGAATCAGCAGACGCAGATGCTGTTGTTCTACGCGCGCGACGAGAAAAAAACCGTAACCGAGTACCGCTTGCATGATGAGCGGTGCGCCGGCCATGACGAGGTGCCATTCACGGTAGACATAAACTGTAAGGCCCAGCAGGGCGAGGGTCACTCCGGAGACCGACAGCAACGCGCCCAGCCAGTTTGTTCGGCGGAATACGGTACCTATGAACAAGGCCAGGCAGATAACGAGGGAGACATCGACGGTGTGTGATGTGTTGTGGAGTCCACCTTCACGCAGCGTCTGGTAGGCGAGGGCTTGTACCACTGCGCCGGGTAGGGAGCGATACACGGGCACCGGAAGCTTATCGCCGAGTTCAATCGCGGTCGCGCCGACGATGACATGTTTATCCCGCAACAGACCGGGATCGAAGTTACCTGCGAGAATATCCGCGAAAGAGAGCCGGCGGATACTCTCCGGGCGGATACTGTAGTCGATTTGAACGCCTGCCTGACGGTAATCGTTTAATCCAGCCATGCGGATCCCGGCGAGCGTCACGTTGTTACTTCCTATTCGCCACGAAGAGGTAATGCGTCTCACGAGGCCGTCGTCGTCGGGATGCAGATTCACAGATGCCAGAGTGCTGTGGTTGCGCAGGGTGGGCAGAGGCATGGAATCCAATAGACTGCCCGTTTCCAAACTGCTGCGCGGTTGAATGAATGCCGGGAGCATGATGCGCTCGCGTGGATAGTTAGCCAAGGCGGCGGCGAGACGCCGGTCATCCTCGGGGGACGATGCAGAACTGAAATCCACATCGTAAAAGATGTCTTTCACGCCGACATCGCGCAGCGCATCGAGCAATTGAGCATGATAGCGGCGCGGCCAGGGCCAACTTTGCAGACGCTGCAAACTGTGCTCATCAATCTCGATCAACACCACGTCGCTGTCGACCGTATGTCGTGTCAACGCGGCACGCAGGTCGAGGAGGCGCAGCTCGAAGGGTTGCAGCCATCCCATGATGATAGCGAAAAGCACCGCGTAGAGCGCGAGTGCCGCGGGTGAGTGCAATCTGCTCCATGGGGTTGGCGGGGGGGTGATGGATGTGCTCACATTATTTCGACGGCGTAGACTGATGCGCACGGGCTTGTTACAAGCCGGGTAGGGTGATGGTGCTGATCAGGGGGGCCAGGATTGATGGCTGGGTGGTAGTAGTGGTCGTGGTTGTAGTTGGGGTTGTGGGAGCCACGGTTGTAGTAGTGCTGCTGAGATCCGTGGTCGGTGAAGTGCTGGTCACGTTGCTGCTAAGATCGATGAGGCTGCCACTACCTCCAACGGTGACGCCTGCGGAGATGCCGCCTACGCTCGCGCCGAGATCGACCGCGCTGCCGCCGCCCACGCTGGCGCTCGCCGAGACGTCGCCGACACCGGTGCCGAGATCCGCTAGTGATCCACCGCCGATGCTGGCGCTCACGTCGACTACTGAGCTGCCGCCGATGCTGGTGGTCGTGGAAACGTCGCCTACGCTGGTGCCGAGATCGATCACGCTGTCACTACCGATGCTGGTGTTTGTCGAGATTCCGCCGACACTGGTACCCAGATCGACCAAGGAACCGCTGCTGATAGCGGCGCTGGATGAGACGCCGCTAACACTCGCGCCGAGATCGACCAGATTGCCGCCATCAACTCTCGTGCCGATATCGGTTATGGCGCTGATATCCCAGTTCGTTGAGAGCCTATCCACAGTGTCCATATTGCTTATGTCCGTCATCACCGAATGTTCTGAGGAATTACTCCGGGATGGGCGAGCACCGCCAGGGAATTGATCTGTGGTCATATTTGATGTCGGGGCTTCGCCGTCTTTAGCGACGGTGATAGCTCCCTGTCGCGGCGCCGATAGCGATTGCTGATCCTTCAGGATGATTCCCTTGCTAAGCCTGGTCTTGATAGCGGCCTGGCCCGGCTTCAACAATAACTCTGCTTTCATATCCGGCGTGTGCAAAAAGAGACTGCCCTCAATCAAGGCCACCGTGGTGTCATCGGGCGTGACGCGAATATTGAATGTAGTGCCTTTGACGACTGAAACTAGATAAGGCGTGTCGACCTCGAAACTGTCTTTAGTCCGATGTTCATCCTGATAGAGTACCGAGCCCAGCGTTTGTCTGATGCGGGTGATGATCCCCGATTCGGCGGTTGTCGGTTGCGGAACTGCGACGCGCGAATCCGGGCTTACAGTCAATCGATCCTGCCCATGTGCAAGCACCGCATGGCCGTCGCCGCTGGTTATGATCGCGAAGGGCGCATTCAGCTTCGTACCGGGTTTCATGCCCAGCCTGTTGTTACCGGCGTCCCTGATGTCGACCGCGCCCGAAACCTCGACGACCGTCCACATCGGTCGTACTGTATCCGCGTCGGCGACCGATACACCAAGCATGAACAACATGAGCAATAAGAAGAATCCGGGGGCAGGCAGGCGCATGAGGGACCTCTTTGATATCGCGATATGTAAGGACTTGGGCTTAATCGCGTCACTGGACACTTGCCGTCCTTTGCACCACGTTCTCCCTCTATAAAGTAGGTTTCGGATGCTGCTTGAGAGACTTTAATAAATACTATGTCCTTTAATATTTTATTAATAATTTATTCATTTAAAAAAGTATGGTTTAACCGTCGGCATGGGTTCGGGCGACTGTCCTGGCTGGGATTGGCTCTATGCCTTGTAATGCTTGCAAATGTTGAGCATGCGCCCAAGGTGCTTGCCGCATCCGCATTGCCGCAGGGTTTCGGCCCCGGGCAGATCGAAAAACAAATAGAAGGCATGCCGTCAACTCAGGCCGCGCCCCAAGCCGCGCAGATGCCCCAAGCCGCCAAGACCCAGGTGACCATGAAGCAGCAGAGCTTCGTGCTGACAGGCGTCTTGGTGGAAGGGGCGACAGAATTTGACAGCATCGATTTTCTTCCGCTTTATCAGGCCTATCTGGGCGAACGGACGACCGTAGACGATCTGCGCCAGATCGCGGATGCAATTACCCGCAAATACCATGATGCAGGCTATTTCCTGTCGCACACCTTCCTGCCCGCGCAACGCATCGAGTTCGGCATCGTGCGCATCCGTGTGATCGAAGGCTATATTTCCAATTGGCGCGCGTCAGGTGCGGTCAGTACCGAGGACCCGCTGCTGAAAAAGATTCTGCGGCCTGTCATGGAGCATCGGCCTTTGCGCCGCGAGGTCCTGGATGCGGCGTTCCAGAATCTCGCGGCGTTGCCGGGTCTCAGCCTGCATCCTTACGTGCGGGTGCTGGCGGATCCGTTGGGCGCCTACGAGCTTGAACTGCGCGCCGAGCAAAAGCGCTTCGCCGGTGGATTGAGCGTCGACAACCACGGCAGTGAATACATCGGCCCCATACAGGGCGTGCTGGCCTTGCAGGCCTTCGACCTGACGGGGCATCATGAAATCTATCAACTGAAATTGGCCACCACCTCCGAAACAAGCGAGCTGCATTATTACGATCTCAGCACCGAGTGGTTGATCGGGTCAAGGGGGGCGCGTCTGCAATTCGGTGCCGCTCACACGACCTCGAATCCCGGCAGTCTTCTCAAGCCCATGGATACATACATAGAGAACCACCGCTATCGCCTGGGAATCCTGTATCCGCTGCGGCGTGCGGCCAATGCTTCGACCTATCTGGGCGCGGCGCTCATCAGCTACCACTCGCGTACCGACCTGTTCGGTGTCAAACGCCTGGAGGATCGCCTCAACAGTGTTGAATTGAGTTACCGCCGCATCTACCGGCCTGAAGAAGCCGTGACCCATGTCATGGGCTTGTCGTTTACCCAGGGATTGAAGATCGCCGGCAGTGAGGTGCTGGATATCCAAGCCGGAGCCGGTGTCGGTCGCCCGGATTTCGGCAAATTGAGTATCAATTACGCCTATGTGCGCATTATCAGGCGTCACTGGAAGCTGTCCGCCCGGGTCGACGGCCAGTATGCAGCCAATGTACTGCCGGGATCGGAGCGCTACAGCATCGGCGGTGCGCTATTCGGCCGTGCCTACGATCCCTCGGAAATCACCGGCGACCATGGCCTGGCAGGGCGTTTGGAAATGGCATACCGCAAATCGGATATGACCCGCCACTGGCTCATCAGCCCTTATGGATTCTACGATCTCGGCGCGGTCTGGCAGCTTCATCCGCAGACCGCTGTCGATCGGATGTCCCTCGCTTCATGCGGCCTGGGCCTGCGGGTGGCCAGTGCTGGGTTCTCCACTTATTTGGAAGTGGGCAAACCGCTAACGCGCGCCGTGGCCTCCCAGGGCAGTGATGGTAAGAAGGCGCGGGTGTTTGCCGGCATTGCGTATCAGTTCTGAAGATTTCATCCCCCCTGATTGATTGCCAATTTGGGAGATACGGCGCTTACTCTTGATGCTCCTTTCCTCCAGCAGAGACATGAGTCCTTTCACGCTTTCCAGGCGGAGATAATGCTTACAGATGAATTTCACCACCTTGGCCTCGTTGGCATTGACCACCAAGGCCTTGTCGACCGCGTCATACCTACGAGTGTTCCGCCTGGGAATTCTGGGTGGGTGCTGTTGCCGACATCAATCACACAGTAGCTGAACTTCAAGATGGGAATAACTCAGGAAGGGCGAGCCAGGTGACGGTCAGTCCCTGACTTCGTGGGGGTGCAGTCGTCTTCGCGGATACCGTGACGGCAGCGCTTCGGATTTTCCAGCTGAACCTGTTCCCCAGATATCATTAGCATTACGGCGTATTCAAGCATTCTGGAGAAGGGGCTGGCTAAATTCCCTGTTAGCGCCTGAACTGGGTTATAGCTTCCCTGATCGCGCAATATTATTCCCTGTTGGGATTTTTAGGGAATATTATAATTAACATATTTATCAATTAGTTTAACGGGGGTGGGCGCGCTAATTGGGCTGGAAACGGCGAACTTCCCTGATATTTTCCCTGTTTGCAGGGTAAATATTTAGAGCGAGGTTGTCCCTGGACTGAGCCATCAGCCATCTCGTCCAGTCTCTTTGTCCGGCCTCTGCCGGATGTGCTTCATCGATCCTACTAAGCCGCGACCGTCAATCTCGTAGTAACAGCCATAACTTCCCATTTATATTAATAATAAATTTAACTTCGCTTCAGTCTGGATTAACCCGCCTTTGTTTAAATGTGTCCAATCCTGGAAAGCAGGAATGGTTAAACCAAGGAGTTCACGATCATGACTTATCAAGGTACGAATTTGTCCAAAGTGGAAAATGTAGGGCCGCTGGATCGCGTCAATCGCATGATCGTGGCGGGAACCCTGATAGTGGTTGCGGTGCTGTTCCCGGCGATTGCGCCCGCTGCAGTTTCCAGCATAGTTGCGCTGAGCATCTATGCCGGCTTGACTGCTGTGACCGGTTGGGATCCTCTGTTTGTCGTCGTGAAGGCACTTAGTCAGCGGGCGCAAGTACTGTCTCCGGCACCGCTGGCTGCCTCTGCCGACTACAAGGAGCAGACTGTATTCGACAGCTATATGAAGGCGGCTTAAACGAGTTCCAAGCCAGAGAGGCAGGCGTTGCGCGGCTCCCCTTCCCCTTAGCGCACCCTGCCTTTCTTTTTTTCAGGCCGATAACATAGTTGTCACGTCATCAGTGAATACTGTAATTGTTGCGCGATGCGCGCACAAATATGGCGCAGGACGGCGACTGTTCCCAAAGCGAAATTCAGTAAAATTCAGCGACTTTATAGTGTGTTTTCGTTATTTTTCCTCATAGATGTTTTCTGCATGGAAATTGCGTCTTCCCACGGTGTTTTCATTCGCGGGTACGCGAGCAAACGACATCCTCAAATACTGTCTTCGCTGTTGGTTGCTCAATATGGAAATTTGCTCGAAAGGAGTACGCATGGTTTCTATTAATGCACAACATCATCCTGTCGGACAGGATGCTGCAGTAGATCGAGTGGCTCAGGCGTTTGAAAGACTCCAAGTCGCTTGGCGGACTGTACGGGCAAGGCGTGCTGCCAATGGAATTACGCAATTCGATGCGGCTGCCCTGAAAGAGCTGGACGCCGCCGAGGCGGAATGGCTCGCTGTCCGAAGTGAAGCTTCAATCAGTAATTGATGCGAGATGAATTGTACCTAATCATTAGCTGAAGATTTAATCAGATTTTTGTGCAGCCGCAGGTAACCCTCTAGCCTGTGACCCGTTAAGCCTTGCCTGTAGATCTGTAGGCTCAGCACCTTCCTCTCCAAATTAGGCGTTTCTCCGCGATATTTTCCCTGTTAGGGCTATATGGAGCAGGGTAGGCGCTGGAGTGCGCCGTCAGCCATCTAGCCCCATCTCCGCCGCAAGTTCATGGTCAACAGACAGAGATAGGTCCCCGGCTATGCCACGCATGCCGTCAGCCACTATTTATTAATAATAAATTTAACTTCGCTTCAGTCTGGATTAACCCGCCTTTGTTTAAATGTATCCAATCCTGAAGTGCAGGAATGGTTAAACGAAGGAGTTAACGACCATGACTTATCAAGATATGAATTTATCTAACGCGGAAAATGTAGGCCCACTCGATCGTGTGAATCGCATGATTGTGGCGCTGACCTTGATTACGGTTGCGGTGGTGTTCACGGCAATTTCACCCGCTGCAACCTTTGGCCTGGTTGTAGTCAGCATATATGCAGGACTGACGGCAGCGATCAGTTGGGACCCTATGTTTGCCGTCATCAAGGCATTTAGCCAACAGGCGCCTGATCAGACTTCGGCGACGCTCAGCAGCCTCCACCGTCCAGAGGAACAAGCTGCCGGCGGCGCTTATAAGAAAGCGGCCTAAGTTAGTCATTGTCGAAAAGACAGGTGTTGCGACGCCACTTCTTTTTCGAGGAGCACCCTGTCTTGGTTTTTAGAATGAGCAATAGAGGGGCAAGTATGCAGTTGTTCACAAGCGAATTTGCTGCAGGATTTTCTCTTTGAAAAGATATTTAAAGGTTGAACTATGGCAACAATAAATAAACAGTATCATTACATCGCGCAGGATGCTGTCGCGAATAGAGTGTATCAGGCGTTTGAAAGACTCCAAATCGCCTGGTACGCCGTCAATGCCCGGAAATCCGTTCTTGGGGCGCCGCAAGTTGACGAGGCAGCCATAAGGGAACTCAATGCTGCCGAGGAAGAATGGCTGACCGTCCGCGACTCAGTATCTCTCAGCTTTTAATCTACAGCCCGGATAGAATAGATGCGCTTATCTGTTGACGGAGTGGGTATTGATAATCCATGCGAGAGCATCACTGATCAAAGCATACTGTAACGTCATAACAGTTTTCTGCCATTTGTTTATATCGATTCAATCCGGGTCAGTCGTCAATTGGCAAAGCCCAAGCAGTTGATCTATTCGCAATCGGCGTCAAGATTCGGGACAGGTGTAGAAATCCAGTTCGGATATTTGCGCAGCGAAGGCTAACCTTCCCGCCTGAGATCCGTTAAGCCATATTAACGCGAGCGCTTTTTATGCGGCGTTGCCTTGTTGCAGTTTTGAGATGGTTATGTTGCGTGTTGCTTGAGCCGCACCCCAGGTTCCACTCCCAGCGGGACCTTGCATCCGTGCAAAACCTTTCCGCATAAATATTGCAGAATTCGCATAGTTCTTTTGCGCGTGCGTGTACAGGCTTGCATTTTCCTTTGCCAGCAGGCGAGAGCCCAGATTTATACTCTTTCAGTCATTTGGAGAGTTTCGGGGAATTTATAAATCTGACAGAAAATTTCGCAGCTTCTGGGGCGTCAGGAGGGCTGAAAAGCCCAATATTCCGTGATATTTTCCTTGTTGGCAGGGTGTAGATAGAGCAGGATTAGGGGAGGGTTGCACAATCAGTCTCAATACATCCTGTTTGTTCCATGAAAGTGTTGTTGATTCATGAGGTGCTGCTCCGTGTTTACGTGAAATTAGCCGCCGTTTAATATCAGAATTTAATGAGTGATGGATATTTCAGCTACGGAAGGAGTTCAAAATGATCTCGAAAATACGCAACAACTTCACATGGCGTGGTCACAAAGGCTCTAAGGGACAGCAGTATAAGGAATCGGTTGCGTGTAAATCCAGTTTATCGCCAGCATTGATAGCCTTGAGCATTTTGGGGGCTGGTCTGATATCAGCTACGCCAAGTTATGGCGAGGATTTGTCTGCATGGAAACTTCCCGAGGTTCCCATCCCCAAGGACAACCCGCAGTCCAAGGCCAAAATAGCCTTGGGTCACCAGTTGACGTTCGATGTGCGCCTGTCTAAGGGCGATTCCATCAACTGTGTTGGTTGTCACCTGCCCTTTGCCGGCGGCGGCGGCCATACCCCGCGGGCCTTCGGTCATGGTGGTGAGCTAGGGCGTTGGGCGCCTTCCTGGGTCAACGCTGGCTATTACACTACGCAGTTTTGGGACGGCCGGGCGGCCTCCCTGGAAGAGCAGACCGGGGCCTTGCCCGGTCATATGGGGCCCATTACGGCGCCGGGAGAAATGGGCGGCGATATTGATCTGGTGGTCAAGAAGCTCAACGGCATTCCTGCATATAAGAAGTCTTTCCAAAAGGTCTTCGGTGAGGCCGCCACCCCCCAGAATGTGGCCAAGGCAATTGCCTCCTATGAGCGCACCCTGATTGCCACCGACTCCCCATTCCAACGCTATGTGAAGGGCGATAGCAAGGCTCTTTCCGCTACCGCCAAGCGCGGCTTTGAACTATTCCGTGGCAAGGCTCAGTGTGTCAGTTGTCATACGCCGCCGCTGTTGACGGACAATGGGTTCCACAACATCGGCGTGCCGCAGGTCGGCCCGTTGACCGAGGACTATGGACGATATGACGTCACCAAGAAGGACGAGGACAAGGGCAAGTTTAAGACGCCGTCACTTTATAATTCGGGGGCGTTCCTCTTTTTCATGCATGACGGGGCTTTCTCGACCCTCGAGCAAGTCGTTGCGCATTACAATGGGGGGGGCAATCCCAAGAAGGGGTCAAACCAAGACCCGATGATCCAGCCGCTCAAGCTCAGCAAAAAGGAGCAGGCGGATCTCGTCGCCTTCATCAAGAGCCTGACGGACAAGAGGCTGGAGCAGATCCAGCGACCAGAGTTGCCCTAGTCCTTCAATTCTTTAACGACTCTCGCGGATTTTCCAAGGCGCAGCCTCTCTCCCATGGGGGCTGCGCCATCTTCGCGCATTTGCCCGACTGATAACACAGGCGAGATTGCTCACACAAGCCTCGGCTCTGTCTTTTTTGTGACAAATTGTGACATTGTTGTTGTTTTTTCTGGATTATGGATGTTGCGTTTCAGCAGATAGCTTTTTAAGATGTTGCCCACTCTCAAGTTGCTTGGGGGTCTTATTTCAATAAATACATCTGGACAGGGAGAATTACGATGAACAAGAAGTTAATCGCAGCTGGTATTGTCATCGCTTTGGCTGCGCCCTTAGCGGCCCAGGCCGGCGTGGAAGTGTATGGCGAGGCCCGCGCCTCCGTGGATTTCATCAACAATAATGACAAATCCGCGGGTAATAAAGATTCGAAGATGAGTCTGTCCAGCAATACCTCCTACGTCGGTCTGAAAGGCGATGAAGATCTGGGTAATGGCCTGTCGGCCCTCTGGCAATTTGAGCAAGGCGTGCAATTCGATACCGGTAAATTCGGTACCGACAATGTTGACAGCCAGACCTTCGTCGGATTGGGTGGTGGTTTCGGCACCGTGCTGGCAGGTAAGCTCAGCACCCCTTACCAGAGTTCCACTCAATCGCTGGACAACTTCGCCAATACCATCGCCGATTACAACGCGGTGATGGGTTATGGGCATGATTTGCTGCTGAGCAATAGCCTTGAGTACGTGACGCCGGACATGAGCGGTTTCCAGGCTGCCTTGGCCTACAGCATTTCCCCAGTTACCAGTGGTAACGACAACCTGCCCATCACCGGCACCGAAAATGATAAGGATGCCTACGGCATCAGTGGCCGCTACCAGAATGGTCCCGTGAACGTGGCGGCCGCCTACGAGTCCCTGAATAAGCAGGGTTCCGCTGGAAAGGACGCCCTGGCATGGAAAGTCGGTGGTTCCTACACTATCATGGATGCCACCACCCTCACGCTGATCTATGAAAATACCGATATGGGCGGCACCGTCAAGGATCGTAACGCATGGTACGTCAATGCGTCGCACAAGATGGGCGAGACCACCTTGAAACTGGCCTATGGCAACATCGACAAGTGCGGGGGTACCGGTTGCGATAAGACCGGCGCCACGCAGGCGTCGGTGGGCGTCTCCCAGGCGTTGAGCAAGAACACCGACGTCTACGCCCTCTACACCCAGGTCAGCAATGACAGCAATGCCAGCTTTGGTTTGATCAGCGATACCAGCTCCAGCTATGGCTCTACCTTCCCGAGCGGAGTGACGGGCCTGGACATGAGCGCCTTCTCGGTGGGTATCAACCACAAGTTCTCATCCAAGTAAAAAATAGAACAGTGTCGTGAAACATCGGGCGCCTACGGGCGCCCTTCTTTTTAACGCTTTGCCGGGATCGTTTTGCAGGCAAAAAAAGATCCGCGTTGAGCGGATCTTGAAAAAGGGAGATGGGGTACGCCGTCCGTGGCGAATTGGCATGCCCTCAGCTTGCAGGCCTTGGGGATGCCGGTTCCTATAAGCAGTGAAGTGTTAGAACTTCACCTGAGTCCAGACACCGATCTCGGTGTTCTTGGCGTCTCCGGCTGTAGATTTGTCCTTCTGATTCTTGAAGGCTACGGCCAGATCGATATTCTTGCGGGCCGCAAAAGATACGCCAGCGTTGTAGTACGTTGACTTCATATCGGGTGAACCGGTTTTACTGGGCTTGTCTGAATCATAACGGACGAAGACTACGGTGTCCCCGGGTGCGGCGACAGATCCGAACACGGAATAACCACTCGCCTTGTCTGCTGATGAAGTGACACTCCAGTCCTTAGCGCTGAAGTACTCGGCACCGACCTTGAACATACCGTAGCCATAGGCCACCAATGCGTCCGTACGCTTGGCCGTGAGCACGGTTACCGGCGGTGTGGCATTGGCATTCGCGTAGGTATTATGACCGCGCTTGCCGCTATAGTAACCGGCGGCGACGGTCAAACCCTTTACGGGCATGACAGACACCCGGCCACCGAAGTCCAGGCTCTTGGAGCGAGCGGGGTTGCTGTAGCCGTTGCCGTTGACGGCGGATACCGCGTAATTCACCATGCCGCCCGCGACCTTGCCGCTGAGGTGGGCACCCCAGTCGGCGGAGTTGCCGAAATGCAGCTTGTCAACGAGGGTGTTTTCCAAATATCGATAACCGTAGATGCCTTCCACGAAGGGGATCCAGGGCATATCCGCGGAACCGACCCTCAGTTTGGCGGCGTCGGAAAACTTCACCTGCAGGTAGGCCTTCTTCACGAAGACCTGGGTCTTGTTGACTGCTGAATCATAGGTGAAATCGGTGGTTACATTGGCGGAATACATGTCGTCGAAGACATGATCCACGCCCACATAGAAACGCTTAACGTCGAAGCCTATGCCGCTGTTATCGACTTTTGTCCCTGTAGAATCTTTTTGGGTTTTGCTGGTGAAATCGATATAGGCCTTGCCACCCACGGTGGTGGATTCGTCGGCCAAGGCGGTGAAACTCATCCCCGCGCAGGCCGCCATGACGGCTGCTGTCAAAATCTGCTTGCGCATACTGTTATGCTCCTCTCATTTAAATGCATTTAAATAATTTCCATCTTGACGCCGCAGCATGCAGCATCACCTTTCAGTGCTTTGGCCTTGTACGCATTTCTTCGGGCCGGCCGCCGCGTCAGTGCAAGCGGGTGATCCCTGTTGATGGTCGGGGTCCGGATTGCAGCTGGCGCACAGGATAGGTTGGAAATATGACAATTCGATGACAAATAAATGAATGGCGTATTTTTGGCGCAACATATATGTGCATTGTCGTTTTGACGCAACATGCTCATGTCGGAGACAGCAATAGTCAGTATTTAATCGCCGTTGGGAAATGATTAGGAGAGGCGCGGTGTCCGCCCCCACATTTATGTCAGGTATAGAGGCTGAGATGAATATCCCTCCCGACCTCAATTAAAGACTATGTTCTTGACGGCATCGTATGCGGACGGCCCACGAATTCTCTGCGGGCAGCGCCGGCATGCTTAAGCGTCGTGGTTTCGGGAGGTGCGCTTGGATGATCAAGCGCTGTAGCCCTGTTGGAAGGTCGCGCTACACGCTGATACCCCAGTCGGGCGGGCCGTTGTTGCAGTTTTCGATATAGTCGAAATCGCTGCCTGTTCTCCGGGGCACGGAGCCTTGATATCTGGGATAGATGCCGCCCTGGCGCCGCTCATGTCCAAACACGTCTATTCGTGGCATGACTATTAGTAGATAGATGCGCCCTCTTTTTGTATGGAGATACTTGATGCTTGAAGCGAATTAGCCTTTCCCGCTTGTAACCTGGCAGCTAACTTGACAAAATCTCTGGTTTAGAAGAATCCCTGAATGGGGGCGGACGGATGATGAGGGGATATCGGATCCAATGCTTGGCTGTGGTGCTTGCCCTGGGCTTGGGAAGCGGGTTGGCCTATGGCGGGGTCTTTAACACCAAACATAATCTGAGTGCGGCCGGCCTGAATGCGGCCAGCAATGACAGCGGGACCAAGGAAATCTGCGTCTTTTGCCATACCCCTCATGGCGCGGATGCCAAGGCGGCAGTGCCATTGTGGAATCGCAACATCATTCCTACCGGTTTCGAAACCTACGATCAGCTGGGCACCACGACCCTCGACGGCAAGATCGAACCCGTCGGTTCGGTGTCGGTCGCCTGTCTTTCCTGTCATGACGGTACCCAGGCGATGGATGCCTTGATCAATGAGCCCGGCTCGGGGACGGTAGTTCCCGGTTTCCATAACGGTAAATGGAGCGGCCAGGCCCGCAGTACCGAGGGCCGCATCGCCTTTCCGAATACCGTGACCAACCTGGGCAAGGATCTGACCAACGATCATCCCATCGGAATTCAATTCGCCGGTGGAGGGTATTCGCTGATCAATCCCGCCGGACCCGGGACGGACAAGGATTTTCATCACCCCAACTCTGAGATTCAAGGTACCAGCCGGGTATGGTGGGTCAATACGCCGGAGGGAACGCCGGGTTTCGATCGCACCGATATGAAACTCTATACTCGGACGGCGACCCGCGGCGCCTATGTGGGCGAGCCGCAGCCTTATGTGGAGTGCGCCTCTTGCCATGATCCTCATGTGGATAAAAACCCTACATTCTTGCGCATTAATCCCGCCGGCAGCGCCGTGTGCCTCACTTGCCATAACAAGTGAGCATCAGCGTCATAGTGCCGTAATGTTGGCTTGATCGACCGGATTAATGACTGAGAGATAAGAGGCAAGAGAGTACAAACCGCTTTGTGACATGACGGGAATGAGGTTATTTCCTTATCTCCGCGAGATAGCTTCCCCACTCATCTGGTTCAGGTGAGCGGGGCGCGTGTTTTCGTGCAGTTGCGTGGCTTGTGCGTGTTGTTTTAAGGTGCGGGGATGTCGCTGAGAATGGGGCATTAGGCAGTACTATCCATCGGGGGGTGCGATTTGCGGGTTGCCTATGATGTGGGAACAGCGATGGGCAAGTGATTCGCAAAGCAGGGGTGACAATAGGGGCGCGGAATCGGCGTCCCCGCCGGGGATGGTTAAGAATTAATCTAAGAGGCGCTTACAATAAAAATGAGATTCGTGAATGCCGGAGATACATTCCGCGCCGGGGAATGCATAATCAGGCTGTTGCCGTTGTGCGCGCTCCTCTGGTCAGTCGGTGTCATGGCATTGCCCGTGGATATGTCAGGTAGCGTCGGTTACAGCTACCGCTCCTTGAATACCGAACTGAGCGACTCTACCAGCAACCAGTTGCTGGGTATTCTGCGCGCCAGTTCATATATCTGGCAGCCGTGGTTCGCCACCGCGGAAGGCGGCGTCACTATGGCGGTGGACAACTCCGATCTCAAGGATTCCCAGAACGGTAACCTTAGCGCCAGCAGCAGTTCCAAGATTCTCAGCGGTGACGCGGTGCTCAACGTCCTTCCCCAGAGCCAGACCCCGTTCCGGCTCTCTTACCAGGCCACCGACAGCCGCGTAGACAACACCACGATCGACAATCCTCTGATTCGCTTGTCGGGCGAGGACTATAAGACCACCAATCTGGATGTGAGCCAGTCTTATATCACCGATGAAGGCCATCGCATCCAGGCGCGCTATGGCAACCGCACCTGGAATTCCGACGTGAACGGCACCTATACCGATAAAACCGTGGGTCTGGAATTGGATTACAAGCCGGCGGGGCAGCGTCTGCTGGCCAGGGCCAATGTGGAGAATGTCGATCAGTCCCAGACCGACCGCCACCAGGACAACCTGCTGGTGGATGTGAATCATTATTATTATCCGACCGATGCCCTGCGTGTCGATTCCACGGCGAGCCTCTATAACCTTGATACCACCTTCGACGGGGCGACCGGCCTGGTGGATACCACGGTGACCGATATCGCCCAGGCCTCCAGTTATATATTCTGGCGTCCCACCGACCAGCGCTGGACGGTGAGCGGCGGGCTGCGGGCCATGGAGATGAAGGGGCATGATACCGCCCAATCCAGCGACCAACGCAGTTTCAGCGGCTCAGCGGGGGCCTTTTATCAATATACCCAGCGCCTGCGTTTCGACGGCAGCGCCACCCTCACCAAGGCGGATGTGACCGGGGCTTCCCAGGGATCTTCTTCGGAGCATCTGGGCGTCTTGTATCAGTCCGACTTGGCGCTCCTCAAGGGTTTCACCTATCAGTGGTTCGCCAACGGCGCCGTGGATAATCAGGACGATCCGGATACCAGTCAGCAGTCGCTGACCCTGTCCCTGGGACATGACGCGGAGAAGACCTGGTGGACGGGGCAAGGATCCACCCTCCGCTTCAGCATCAATCAGTCGATCAACGAAGATCTGCAGACTGGCGGCGGCGATGCCATCAATCGCCTCGATCACAGCGCCACCCTGGGATGGAATCAATCGGCCGGGAACGGCACCACCTTATTGCAGCTGAGCCTGGCGGATTCCCGGGACCTGGGCGGGCAGGGGGATGCGCAGCAATTGATAAATTTCCAGGCCTCCCGGCAGCAAAATATCAATCGTCTCAGTTCCTTGACCGGAGACCTAACCCTCCAGACCGTACACCGTGACTTCACCGGCGGACCCAATAACCATACCGACACCTCGGCCACCGGCCAGATCAATTACCAGCACATGCGCATTTTCGGTGTACCCAGCCTGCAGTTTCAGTCGAATCTCCGTCTGTCACAGGCCTCGACCAGCGAGGGCGCAAATCGCGACGAGTGGGAAAATCGTCTGGATTACACCATTGGCTTGGTGGATACCAGTTTGAGTTATCGGATCCTGGATGATGGTGTCAACAATTCCAGGATTTTATATTTCCGGATAATGCGCCGGTTTTAAGGTGAGAGTTACCCGAAACGCGATTTATTAATTATAATACGCACTAAATAACGGAGGAGGCCCGCATGATGTCCCGTAATAATGACGATAAAATAAATTGGAGATTCGCTGTATTTGGCTTATTGGCCGGATTGGCGATGTTGGTGATTACCCCCGCCAAGGCGGAATATGCGGACGTCATTATCAATAATTACGCCGACGCGGCGGGCATGCGGCCGGTAGTGTTCCCCCATTGGTTTCACCGTATTCGTTTCCGCTGCAAGGTTTGCCACGCGGACCTGGGCTTCAAGTTCAAGGCCGGCGGCAACAAGATCACCATGGCCAAGATCATCAATGGCCAGTTCTGCGGCGCCTGCCACAACGGCCAGATCTCCTGGTCGGTGGAAAACTGCAATATGTGCCACTCCGGTATTCCCGGCACGCCGACCCATATTCACGGCAGTACCGTGCAGCGTCTCGTTTCCCCTCCGTATAAGCCCCTGAAGGCGACAGTTCAACAGCCTCCACAAACCAATAAATAACGGCGATATGTTAAGGAGCGAGATCATGAGTCAACAGCTTAGAAATAAACTATACGGTGCTTTTATAGCGACCTTACTCGTCTCTTCGCCGGCCATGAGCGCGTCGAATACGGGTGTGGTGGAGAGAGGAAATGAAGTCATCTCCCAGGCGGATTTGCCCATGATGGTGGCGGAGGTGTCGGCGGCCAATACGTTCAATCGTAATCTGCATAAGGAAAAGGATCCCAATGCGCCGCCAACGGAAGACGGTTACCACGATCCGGAGAATGAAGGCACCCATGTGCTCATGGCCCCTAAAGATGCCTATGTGGGCTTGCCGAAAACCGATTTCGGGAATCACGTGGATTGGGTGAAGGCCCTGGATGAGGGCAAGATCGCCCCCCGCTGGGACCGAGCGGATCCCACCGCGGAGCCGTTCGTCATGGATTTGGACATCGTCCGCCCGGTGAAGGCCTCGGTGCCTGATGTGGTGTTCCCCCACCGCCAGCATACGATGTGGTTGGCATGCGCCAATTGCCACCCGGCCATCTTCATTCCGCAAAAGGGCGCCAACCAAATCAACATGTCCGCGATCCTGCTCGGACAAAAATGCGGCGTTTGTCACGGCAAGGTGTCGTTTCCCATCATGACCTTGACCTGCAAGAAGTGCCATTCCAAGCCCAAGCCCGCGGATTGGACACCGCCCTTGAGCGAGGCATCGCTCAAGAATCCTTGGCGTTAAGCACTGAGTAAGACGTCGCTACCCTCCTGTAGCGGCGTCTTATTTCTTCCCTGTGGGGAGCTCCGCGGTGAGATGCTCGCTGGTGTTGCGGTGCGTTAGGGTGTGGAATAAGCAATCGTGCTTCGTGCCGGCTATTCAATACCAAGGAGACGTATAGAGGATTATGGACGCCAAGCTTAAACTGCTTATCGTAGTTACCCTGGTCGCGACCCTGAGCGCGTGCGCCATTCCTTGGAGGCCCATGCAGGAGCCGCCGCCTGCCGCCGCGCCCGCCCCGGCGGCGAGCCCGACCGCCGCGGAGAGTCCGGTCAGTCCAAGTAATCCAAGTCCCCGCGAAACGGAAGCGCCCGAGAAGGCTGCGACGGGCAGCGGCGTTGTCATAACGCCGCTGACTGCCCCAGTGACTAGCCCTCCCGAGAGTGCGCAGCCTATGACGCCGCCGGTTACAGCTCCGACCCAGGCCGCCCCCAGCCTCGCGCCGCCGCAAGCCGAGCCTGCAACACCACCCGCGGTCTCCGAGGCGGCGTCGCCGCCCAAGCCCATGACCGTGGTGGCCGACGGCGTGTCGCGTGAGTTTACCGTCACCGTCGGAAAAAAAGATCCCAGTCACCCCGAGTACGGTCAAGGCCATGACATCGGTTTCATCGTGGACGGAGTACAGGGTAAGGAATTGGTGCTGACGCGGGGTGTGACGTATACCTTCCTCGTGAATACCAACGTACAGCATGACTTTTATTTCACTACCAGCCCTGTCGGCCGGGGCGTGGGGACGGTGACGGACGGTATAAAAGGGCAGTTTACCTATCGCGGCGTGGTGTCATTTACCCCCGGAGCGTCGACGCCCTCCGTATTGTACTACGAGTGCCGCAACCACCCTTACATGGGTGGCAAGATCCATGTCGTCAATGCCGGTGACAAGGTGACGATCGGGGCTGAGCCGCGCGAGCGTCCTGTTGCCCACGTCGAACGAATCAAGGTGACCGCGGCCGAGGTCAAGCAGAAGTTGATGTATGCCGAGATGGTGATTAATTCATCCGCGCCGATGAAACGGGTGGAGGGCAGCGATAATTTTCAGGCCAAGCGTTTCGCGGCCGGTGCTAAGGAGCAGCTCGGCAAGGCCAAG
Source organism: uncultured Gammaproteobacteria bacterium (assembly GCA_963810615.1). Classification (GTDB taxonomy): domain Bacteria; phylum Pseudomonadota; class Gammaproteobacteria; order DRLM01; family DRLM01; genus JARRQJ01. Next base: position 708,648 of record CAWEOA010000008.1, read on the forward strand.
TCCGCATTAGCCGGCGGCGATACAACTGCTGCGATGGAGGCGGTGAACGAGGCCTTGCGTTTGATGAGCGCGGCGACCCGCCTGGTCCCCGACGAGGCGAGCCTGGTTGATTACAAGGCGCGTTACTCGGATTTGCTGGATCAAGTCCAGGGTTTTGATAAATCCTACAAAAAAAACGTGGCCCGGGGAGTGACTCCGAAAACCGGCAAGGCGCTGGACAGGGCGCAATTCGATTCGCTCGTGCAGCAAGCGAAGGGCCTGGCCGCGAAGGAGCGGTATGCGGAGGCGGTCAAGCCGCTTAAGAACGCTAATGATATGTTGACGGCGGCACTGGGCGCATTGCTCGAATCACAAACCGTCGTTTACGACAAAAACTTTGCCACGCCTAAGGAAGAGTATGAGTATGAGCTGTCCCGTTACACCAGCTATGAAGAACTGATTCCGCTGGCCATTGAACAGCGCAAGCCCAGCGAGCAAACGGTGGGCATGATGGATGTGCTTGCCAAGCGCGCCAAGGAGATAAAACTTGAAGCCTTGGTCTTGGCGGTAAAGGGAGAACATAAAAAGGCCATCATGGCCTTGCAGGCCGCCACTGAACGTCTGCAGCGGGCATTGCGTATGGCGGGGGTACAATAACAAATAGAGCAAGATGTGGTGCCGCGGCCGGCAAAGGCCATCGGAGTCTTGCGGGGAAATGGATCCTCGCGCGACCCACCCGGCTCCATGGGCAATCCCCGCGCGCAATAGAGCCGCGACAAGCCGTAGCTGTTTCGAATTACTTGAAAAGACGATATATTACCAGGGCTCGGGATTGTCGAGGGGCCGCTAGGGGTCGAGAATGCTCGCAAGTATGACAAGCATAAAAAGAAACGGCTGGAGGGACCTATTATCCTTGTGCTTCGCCGCGATGAGCTCCGTATGTGTGCTTGCGGCAACGAATGCCTACGCCGCCGATGACGCGCCGGTCTGGAGCCGGGGGATGCACTATCAAACCATGGGGCAGGTGGTTCCCCTCGCCCAGGACGGCATCCATGATCCCACGGACAGCGCGGTGAAGGTTTTGCAGGAGCCTTCGGAAGGGATGAAGAACTTCCCGCGGGACAATGCCGGCATCATCAACTGGGTCAAGGTGCTCAACGAGGACTTGATCGAGCCGCGCATGAGCAAAGACGGCAAGGGCATCATGTATCCCATCGATTTCGATATCATCTTCAAGAATACCGGCTCCATGCCCAATGTGCGCTTTCCCCATTTGCCCCACACCCAATGGCTGACCTGCGCCAACTGCCATCCGGCGATCTTCCTGCCCCAGAAGGGTGGGAATCCCATCACCATGTCAGCCATCATCCAGGGCAAATACTGCGGTGTTTGCCACGGTAAGGTCGCGTTTCCCCCCACCATGAATTGCGGACGATGCCACTCAGTACCACGCGAATCACCCGGCTTGCGTTAGTCCTGTGCGGCTTGGCGACGCTGTCCGCCTTGGGCGGCTGCACGGCCTTTAGCGCCTCGCAAAAAGCGCAAACCCCCGCCGCCCAGCCGCAACAACTGACCGCTACCAATGCCTGGTTGTATCCCACGGAGACCATTACCGGCGGGATGATGGGCAATGATTTCGTGGGCAATCTCAATCAGCGCCTGCAACGGCCGGTGGCCGTGGCGGTGCGCGATCATAATCTGTATATCGTGGATGCAGGCCGGGACTTGCTGTACCTGTACGACGATTTCAGCAAACGCATGAGCGTCCTCAAAGATCTGCGTGGTGTGGTGACAGGGGACGTGCCCGATATTTACGTGGCCGCCGACCGTTCCTATTACCTCGCCGATGCCGGCGGCCGTCAGGTTCTGCACTTCGATCGTAGCGGCCGACTGCTGCAAACCTTCAAGGACAGCTTGAATCTCGCCCGGCCGGTGGCGGTGTCGGTGGATGAAGCAACCGGCGATGTCTATGTGGCGGACGGTCTTTTCGATCATGTCCTGGTATTCAACAGCGCGGGCGACTTGTGGCGCATGATCGGTGATCGCGGCATGGAAGACGGCGAGTTTCTCAATATCACCGCCATGACTCGCGGTCCGGACGGGGTATACGTCACGGCGCGCCTCGGCAAGCGCGGTCAGGTCCTGGATCAGAACAGCGGCGCATTCCGCTATGCCTTCGACGACGACACCATAGTGTTTCCCAACGGCATCGCCGTGGATAAGATGGATGATCGCGCCTATGTCAGCGACTTCTTCGATAACAGCATCAAGATATTCAAACACGGCCATTTACTGGCCACGGTAGGCGGTACCGGCGCGAGCCCGGGACGTTTCAAGGGTATTACCGATGTGACGCTGGAAAGCGGTTTCTTATATGTCGCGGACAGCCTCAACGGCCGCATTCAGGTATTCAGGATCACCGCCGGTACTCCGCCGGCAGAAACAAGTAAGTAATGTGTTAACCATCGCTACTCGTGCCAGCATCCTGTTGGTGGTCTGTCTTACGGTATTGATGACGGGATGCGCCTCCACGCACAGCGTTCTGCGTTACCAGGTCGATCCCGCGGCGGCGGAGCAATGGCCGCCCGTCCCCGACAAGCCCCGTTATCGCTATGTGGGCTCATTGACCGGCGAAGAGAACATCCAGCTCGATGAACAACAATCCATTGCCTCCACCGGTACGCGCTTTTTCAAATGGCTGGTGGGGCTGTCTTCCCGCAAACACACCCCGGTGGTGCTGCAGCGTCCCCAAGGGGTAATGGTGGATAAGGCGGGCCGGGTGTATGTCACGGACGTCAGTCGCGAGGCGGTCTATGTATTCGATCGAGGTTAAGGGGAAATTATCGGTATGGGAGATGGCCACCGCCAAGGACCGCTTTCTGACCCCCATCGGCATTACCCCCGGCGCCAACGGTGAGATCCTGGTGGCCGACGCCCAATGGGGTTACGTGGTGCGCTTGGATCATGACGGCCACCCGCTGGGGACTATCGGCAAGGGCCAATTGTCCTGGCCGACCGGTATTGCCCGCGATCCCGACACCGGTCGCATCTATGTGGCCGAAACCCACGCTCACGATATCAAGGTCTTCGCCGCCGACGGCAAACTGATTCAAACCATCGGCGTGCGCGGTGTGGCGCCGGGGCAATTCAACTCCCCGACCTTCCTGTCCATCGCCAACCATAAGCTGTATGTCACCGACACCCTGAACGCCCGCGTTCAGGTGTTGAGCCTGGACGGTAAGCCTTTGAAGGTGTTCGGCAGGCGGGGCGTGTTCGTCGGTGATATGCCGCGTCCCAAGGGTATTGCCGCGGACAATGACGGCAACATCTATGTGGTAGAATCCTATTTCGATTATTTGTTAATATTCAACGCTGCCGGTCAGTTATTGTTGCCGATCGGGGGGACCGGTAGCGGGGTGGGTCAATTTTACCAGCCGGGTGGCGTTTGGATCGACCAGCGCGATCGGATCTATGTCGCGGATACTTTCAATGGACGAGTTGTAGTTCTCCAGTATCTGAAAGAGGGGACATGAAAAGAAGTCTGCGAAACAGCGGAGTCCTCGCCTTGGTCGCGATCGTCCTGACCTTGGCCGCGTGGTCGGCGCAGGCAGAGCGCATTGCCGATATCCGTAATACCAAACACAATTTCTCGGCCACGGTCATTCCCATTCTGCCCAACGGTGCGCAGCGTAATGCCGCCGCCGCCAGCGAGTCGCAGATCTGCGCCTTCTGTCATACACCCCACGGTGCCACCAAGGCACCCAAGGCGCCCTTGTGGAACCGCAATCTGTCCAAGGCCACCTATAAGACTTATACATCCGGTTCGCTGGATGCCGTCGATCTGGGTCAACCGCGCGCCAAATCCAAACTGTGTCTGTCCTGTCATGACGGCACCCTGGCCCTGGGTGAGGTCAACGTACTCAATCGTGTCGAAAATCCCAAGGTCGATTTTACCGGCCCGGGGATAGGGCCGGGCGATACCATTCCCCAGGGCCTGGGCGAGACCACGGGTTTTACCCGCAAGATCGGCGTGGATCTGACCAACGATCACCCCATCTCGTTTACCTTCGACAGTGCGCAGGCAGCGCGTGACGGCGAGCTTTACGATCCCGCCGTGGCGACGCAGGTACACAACCGGGTGCGCGGCGAAAAGGCGCCCCTGGTGCCCCTGGAAGAAAACCGCGTGGAGTGTATCTCTTGCCACGACCCCCACATCCGGGACACCTCGGGGGAGAATGTCAAATTCCTGCGCGTCAACCGCTTTCAAAAAAATTCGGACCCGGTAGCCGGCCAGTTCAATAAGCAGAACGACATCATATGCCTCGCCTGTCACAACAAGGCGGGTTGGGTGGGTTCGGCCCACGCCAACAGCAAGGTGGCGACCTATGATTACGCCGATCCGGCGGCGGATCTGCGCGAATTTCCGCGCGGTACCAAGGTATGGCAGGCGGCCTGTTTGAATTGCCACGATCCGCATACCGTGCAGGGATCGCGGCGCATCCTGCGTGAAGGCACTGACGGACCGATCGCGGTCACTCCCGAGGGCGCCAAATACCATGTGGGCGGCAATCCCGCCATTGAGCAGACCTGTTACGCCTGCCACTCCGCCGACGGCGGAACCCTGCGCAATCAGTCCATGCGTCCGGGCTTCGGCGTCCCCGACATCAAGACCGATTTCACCAAATTGCCGCGGCACATGCCCATCTCCAACACCGATCAGGCCGCCGGCAAGGAGATGCATGATATCGGTACCGGTCCCTTCCACAATCAGCAGGGCGGTAAGGACTTCATTGAGGCGCAGCTCAATATGGGCAAGGGCGATTTGAATAATCGCCATGCGGAATGTACCGACTGCCACAATCCCCATCGAGTGATCAAAAATCGCCTGTTCAACGACGATACCACCACGCCCGACACGGAAGGGACGCATCCTCACACCCTGAATCAGATCGCCAAGAATCCCTCGGCCTATCCCGGGACCCCGCCCGGCCTGCATACCAACCTGGCCTCGGGGGTGTTGCGCGGTGCGTTCGGTGTGGAGCCCAGCGGTTGGCCGTCTACCGCGTTCGGCAGCGAGCCGACCTTCTTCGAGGTCAAGCGCGGTGACCCCGGCGTGGGCGGTAGCGTTGCCGTCAACGCGCCCTATGTCACCCGAGAATATCAGGTGTGTCTGAAGTGCCATTCCAATTACGCCTTCAACTCGCCGCCGCCTCTTGGCATGTCCAAGGGCACCACCCCGCCCGGCACCAATTCCATGTATCAGTACACCAACGTGGCCATGGAGTATCAGTCGCCGGACAGTCAGCGCGGAGAGGCGCCCGGACGCCTGCCCAATAATGAAGGCACGGGTGTCCCGAGTCCGCCCCAGGAGATGTCTACCCCCAGCGGCGCCTTCAAAGGGGTGGACGGCGGCGGCAATACGGTGAATTATCTGGCCAACAATCATCGCGCCTGGCATCCCGTGGTGAAGCCGACGGGGCGCACGCCGGCGGAGCGCGGCAATGCCAACGTCAATCTGTGGCGCTCGCCCTTCAATATCTCAGGCGGCATGGGTAACCAGACCATGTACTGCACCGATTGCCACGGTTCCGATACCGACGTCAACGACGGCGCGGTGCCCCGCGGCGGCGAGCAGGGCAATCCCTGGGGACCGCACGGATCGAGCAACGACTTCCTGTTGAAGGGGCCGTGGGACAATCAGACCGGTACCAATCAACCCGACGGCCTGTGTTTCCGCTGCCACAACTATAACTACTATGGCAAGTCTTTCCCCAGTGGGACTCCCGCTGCGGGTATTACGGTAAAGAGCGGTTTCCGACGCAACGGCGCCGGTTCGGCCTGCGTGGGTACCCCCAATACCAATCTGCATACCGGTCACGCCATGCAGGGTGTGGTGCGCAACTTCCGCTGCACCTACTGCCATGTGGCGGTGCCGCACGGTTGGAAGAACAAAAACTTCCTGGCCAATTTGAACGATGTCGGTCCCGAGGCGGGACTACCGGCGGGTACCCAGGTGCGCACGCCCAGTCCGCAGCGCTATTACAAAGGTCCGTATTACAACGGCAGCACCTTGAAGGTGGTGAATTTCCAGCGCAGCGGCGAGTGGACCCCGGTGAGTTGCGGTTCCGCCGGTCCGCCGGGTAATGGATTGACAGGCATCAACTGGATGAACGGCTTTGCAAGCGAAACCTGCAACAACATCCCATGAGAACGTTATTGCGTCCCCTGTCGTCCCTGCGCCTGACCTTGGCGGGGATGATATTGCTGGCCATAGGCGCGGGTCTCAGTTACGGCAATCCCATGAACATGCCGGTGTGGGTGTTGGTGGTGCCCATGGCCGTGCTGGCCTTGAACCTGTTATCGGCGATCATCGTCAATCCACGCATTCATCGCCGCGCCAGTCTGCTGGTGTTTCATCTCGGTTTACTAGGGGTGGTGATACTCAGCGCCGTGGGATTTCTCACCCGTTACGAGGCCCACGTAGAGTTGTTGCAAGGCACAGCGTTCTCGACCGACGGCCTGTTTGATCAACGCAAGGGGCCGTGGCATAGCGGGGAACTGGATAAAGTGCACTTCGTGCAGGGCCCCTATACCGTGGATTACGCTGCGCATATGATGCGCGGACACACCCGCAGCCAGGTCGAGGTGCCGGACGGGCGCGGCGGCTGGGAGACGAAAATCGTCGGCGACGATCGACCGCTGGTGATCGACGGTTACCGTTTTTACACCTCTTTTAATAAAGGCTTCGCTCCCATCCTGACCTGGATTCCGGATAACGGGCAGGCGGTGACCGGCTCGGTGCATATGCCATCCTATCCCTTGTTCGAATTCAAACAGGACAATAGCTGGGCGCCACCGGGTGGACCGCAGATTAAATTCTGGTTGCGCCTCACCACCGGCATGACCGATAAGGCGTCGTGGGTATTGGACGGCAGCAAGACGCAAGGGGTGCTGGTAGTCAATACCCGTTCCGAGCGCAAGGAATTGAAGCCGGGTGACAGCGTGAAGATTCCGGGCGGTACTCTGCGCTATGAGCGGTTGTCCACCTGGATGGGTTACAAGATCTTCTACGATCCCACCCTCCATTGGTTGTTCGTCACCGCTATCATCGGCATATTGGGTTTATTCGCCCATTTCTGGCGCAAGTTCGGCGCGAGCTGGGCGACCATGGGCCGCGTGAGCGGCGAGGCGGTGGTACGGACTTCTTCTCCAAGGGGGAATGCGATATGAGCGAGATCAGCACCGCCACGGAATTACCGTGGTTATGGGCGGGCCTGACAGCTTATGCGTTGGCGACGTTCATCGCGGTACGCAGCGTGTTCGTGCGCGGGCAGTCGGCCGGCGCCGCCCTCAACCGCTCCTATGAAAATCAGGTGTTCCTGTTCATCATCGGCGGCGTGGTGCTGCTCGGCGCCGCCTTGGCCGATCGCTGGCTGCGTATCGGTCACGGCCCCTTCGTCAATCTGTTCGAACTGTTGATGAGCCAGTTGTTCAGCCTCGGCGTCATTTACGGTATTTCCTACTGGCGGTTTCCGGTGATTCGTCCCAGCGCCGCAGTAGCGTTACCCATGATGTGGATCCTGGGAATATGGATCCTGTTGCTGCAACCGGTGGATGCGCCGTTTCCGCCCACCTATTCCAATAACTGGCTGTGGGTGCACGTGGGCATGGGCAAGATCTTTCTCGGCCTGAGCATGGTGGGCACCGCCCTGGCCGGCATCATCCTGTTGCGTTCCAATCAACGCCTCGCATCATCGTTCCGTCACATGCCCAGCGACACCATCCTCGATCATTTCGCCTGGCGGTTCATGCTGCTGGCTTTTATCTTCGACAGCCTGATGCTGGTGGCGGGCGCGGTGTGGGCGCAAGACGCCTGGGGAAGATACTGGTCCTGGGACGCCTTGGAGACCTCTGCGTTTCTTACCTGGCTGGCGCTGGGTGGCGCCATACATGCCCGTCTCACCTACCGCATCCCGATCCGGGCCGGCGCGATCTTCATCTGCATCGTGTTCGTCCTGGCCTTTCTTACCTATTTCGGCGCGCCGTTCTACAGCCAGGCCGCGCATAAAGGTGTGATATGACCGCTGCCGTGCTCGATTCATCCCTGCTGCGATCCACTGAGCGCGTCACGGCGGTTACAGCAGTGCTGCTGCTGCTCGGTATCGTCGCCTTGCTGGTGACCATGAGCCGCAGCCCGGACCTGGCGTCCCTGCAGCCCAAGAACAAGGTCGCGGCCATCGATCCCGCGCAACACCCCCGCGCCCACGCCACCGCCGCGCGCGAAAAGGAGATCGCCAAGCGTTTTCAGGAAGCGGTGATGATGCTGCACGCCAAGCAATACGATTACGCCATAACCGCCTTGCACCGCGTCATCGAACTCTCGCCGCGCATGCCCGAGGCCTACGTCAACATGGGTTTTGCCCTCCTGGGTCTGAAGAAGTACAAGGCGGCGGGCGACTTCTTCAACGCCGCCATCGATATCCGGCCCTACCAGGCCAATGCATACTGGGGTCTGGCGGTGTCATTGGAAGGCATGAAGGATCTCGAAGGCGCAGTGGGTGCGATGCGCACCTACATCCATCTCGCACCCTCCGATCCCAATGCCCAGGATTACGTACGCCGTGCTCGCTCCGCGCTCTGGGAATGGGAGACGCGCCTCAAGCGCGGCCCCCTGCCGCCGGAAGAGGCGAAATTCCTCAACGATCGCGGCAAGCAATGGGCGGAACGCAACAGCCCGGACCACGACGCCCCGGTCAATCCCCATGGCCAGGAATTGATGATGACTCCGGTGCCGTGAAACTCGGATTGAGCATTGATAATAACCGAGCGCGGGCCATACGCCGCCAAGCTTGAAAGCGTGCGTATAAGAATCTCGGGTGAAATACTATCGGCTGATTCAAGCCTAGGCGGACACGACGCGGAATGAACCCGGATTCACCTCCTATCTCCACACCGGAACAATGGTTGAGCGAACACGGCGATGCCTTGTACCGTCATGCCTATTTTCGTTTGCGCGACGGCATGGCGGCGGAAGATATGGTACAGGAGACCTTGCTTGCCGCTATGAAGGGGCGCGAACGCTTCGCCGGCCGTTCCTCGGAGCGTACCTGGCTGATCGGCATTCTTAACAACAAAGTGGTCGATTATCTGCGCAAGCAGGTGCGGGAGCAGAGTCTGGATCAGGGCGATCTCGGTGATGATGAGTTGGAGGGTTTGCTATTCGAGGCGGACGGCCACTGGCGCCAGCCACCATCCGCTTGGGGCGACCCCGACGCCGCCTTCGAACAACAAGTGTTCTGGGAGTCCCTGAGCCGTTGTCTCGAGGAACTGCCGGCCCGCCAGGCCCAGGCCTTCAGTCTATGCGAAATGGACAGGGTGGGGGGCGCCGAGGCCAGTAAGGTATTGGGGGTTTCCACGACTAATATATGGGTCATCCTGCACCGTGCCCGTCTGCGTTTGAAGGAATGTCTGGAGATAAACTGGCTGGGACAGCGCGCTTAGGCAGGGTGAGAGTGACATGAGGTATATGCGGAGAGACAGCAATGATGATGTGTAGAGAAGCCGCTCGCTTGATCACCGTCTCGTACCAACGGCCGTTGCGTTGGCGCGAGCAGGTGTCCTTGCGCATGCATCTTGCCATCTGCGACGCCTGCCGCAACTTCAAGAAACAGATGACCCTGCTGACCGAGGCCGTACAGCGCTTTGCCCTACAGGGAGAGGCATTCAATCAATTGCAACTCGCCGATGATGCGCGGCAGCGGATCAGAACGCTGTTGATGGTGCAGCGCGGGGATACAGAAGGAGCGTGATGCTTAGCTCTGCTTCACTATCGGGAAGGCGCGATTAATCTCATCGTGTCATTTCGAGCGCAGCGAGAAATCTAATTGCCATATAGCTCTCGAGAGTAGATTTCTCGCTGCGCTCGAAATGACACATTATTGATCTCCCTCACCCCAACCCTCTACCCTAAAGGGCATAAATCCCTTAGGGAGAGGCGGTTCTTACCGACATCAACTTCCTGCGCAGCCAGTAGTCGACGGACAATTTGCCCGGGCCGTGGAAGAAGAACAGCGTCAGCAGAATCCCCCAGAAGATGTGATCCCTGAGGCCGCTCTCCGATAGGTCGGGATAGGAAATGGCCGCGGTGAAGTTGAGGATCAACAGCGCGGCGGTGCCGAAGCGTGAGGCGAGACCGAAGGCCAACAGTACCGAACCGCCTAATTCCACCGAAGTGGCGAGTACAGCGGCCACATTGGGCGGCAGCAGCGGCACGTGATATTCAAAGTTGAACAGCATCTGGGTGGTCTGCCAACTGGCTATCTTGGTGAGACCGGATTTCCAGAAGACGTCGGCCAGCCATAGACGGGCGGCCAGGTCGACGGCGGGGCTGAGAAAATCCAGGCCTTTGATGGCCGTCATCGCCGGGCTGGTCAGTTTGCGTAGGGTTGCGATATGCATCTCACGGGTCTCTTCAGGATTTATAGGAAAAAATTCACCAGCGTGGCCTGGCTGACGTAGGTGTGCAGCAAGGCACCGAGATCGGCAGCAGGGTCGGCGCGCATGGCGCACCCATAGGCGGCTTCCAAGGTTTGCCTGTCGTTGAGTGCAGCCAGGAACTGCCATTCCGCCTCACTGAGCGTTATCAGTACCATCCGGTTTTCGCGGCGTTGGATCAGCAGGTTGACTCCACCCGAGGACAAGTCCACCGCTTGATCGCCCTCATAGTCGGCTTGATTCACACGCCAGATAGCATCGATGGGCCAGGCGGAACGCAGCAGCTGGCTGGCGTGGTTGAGTCGAAAACGCAGTCGTCCATAGTCCTCGTGCGGAACAGCTGCGAGTCTGTGTAAATTCAGCGGCGAATCGTCGATGGCCGAGTAGGCTTGATGGCAACACCATTCCAGACGCGCCACGTCGGGCAGATAGGGGAGTGAGGCGGCATGCTCGAATGTGCTGAGAAATTCCGCGAAGTCGGTACCGAAGCGGTTTAGGTCGCCGCTGCGCGAAGGATAGGCGTCGATGTAGCGTCTTGCCGCGAATTTGAAAAATTCATCGCCGACCAGGCGCAGGATGACCGGATAGATCGCCTCCAGCGCCTTGCTGAGGGCGGCGTAGACATTGTTCCTGTAGATCGCCATGCGCGGTGATCCCGGCATTGTCCCGGATTCGAGGTATACGGCGATGGCGGTCTCGTCCCGGGTGAAGACCGAGGACATGAATGCCGTTTGCATGTCACGCAGCGACATGGTGTGTCGCCTCCATGATCGCCTTTGCCTTGGCCGCTTCCTGCAGCAATACCGGCAGGGTGGGGATATCGGTGTCCCATTCGATCAATGTCGGTTTGCTGCCATGGCAACGCAGGGCATAGCGATACAGTTGCCACACCTTGTCGCTGACCGGCGTGCCGTGGGTATCGATCAGACAATCACCGGTATCATGATGTCCTGCCAGATGGATTTCCTGGATGGCCGTGGAAGGCATGGCTTGAATATAAAGATAAGGATCGAAATCATGATTGACCGCGCTGACGTAGATATTGTTGACATCCAGCAGAATGCCGCAGTCGGTGCGCTTTGCCACGGCCGCCAGAAATTCCCATTCGGGCAGCGTCGAATGATTGAAACGCACATAACTGGAAAGATTTTCGATCAGAATCTGTCGTCCGAGGTAATCCTGGGTTTGCTCGATCCTTTGGCAGATGTGGCTCAAGGCCTCCTCGGTGTAGGGCAGAGGGAGAAGATCGTTCATGTGGCGTCCCGCGACGGAACTCCACGATAGATGTTCGGAGACCAGGCCGGGCTCGCAGCGTGCGATCAACGCTTTGAGCCTGGCGAGGTGTTCCATATCGAGCGGATCGGTGGAGCCCAGTGACATACCCACGCCGTGCAGGCTAAGAGGATAATGCTCACGAACCGCATCCAGATAGCGACGGTTCGGTCCGCCGGCGTCGAAAAAGTTTTCGCTGTGTATTTCCAGCCACGCCACCGCGGGTTTGTCGTGCAACACTTCGCGATGATGCGTGCTGCGCAAACCGATCCCGGCTTGCGCCGGGATCTTCTGTGTTGGCCTCACCTCTCTCATGAGGATTTGGTAGAGCCGCCCGAGATCTTGCCGCAGGTGCCGGCGGGCAGGTAGACGAAATCATGACCGTCCTTGTCCATGGTGGCCTGGCCGGCGCAGGCGTGAGGCGCACCCTTGCCTGCGCAATCGTTCATCCCGGCCTTGGCGATGCCAAAGCATTTTTCATAGCCTGCCTTCATCGCTGGCTTGCCCATGCCCATCTTCATGTCATCGGCCAAACTCTGTCCGGCCACGGCTAGGCCGCCCAAGGCAAGCACGCCGGCTATGGCGGAGCGCATCATCAGATCTTTACGCATGTCTATCTCCTGTTGCTGTTAATGATTGATTAAGGAAGCTCTTCAATGATTTGTCATTCCGGGCGTAGCGTAGCGGAATCCCGTGTCTTTAACTCAGAGAACTACTGGATTCAGCTTTTATACCTTTAGGGTATGCGCCGGAATGACATCAAAAAATTTAAACCTTTCCTTAATATATTTATGTATGTGACTAACTTGCCTCATACGTTCAATTAGTCGCAGGGGGTGGGTATTCCTTACAGCGTTGCGAAAATATTTTTGCTGAGGGAAACCAAGTCAAGTGAACTCCCCTTGATGAGAGTCACACCATTCCAATATAAGAAGAGGGGCTAGGGCGAGAATTTAGTCCAGCATCAGGATAATGCCGCAGGTCAGAAGGGCGATGAGCAGGGTGCGCAGTCCGGACCACAGCCAGAATACGCCGCTGATCTGGCCCAGGAATACACCCAAGAAAAAGATCGCCGCAAAGGCGGTGCCGATCGCGGCCGCCAACGGTGGCAGCGGTAAATAGTCGGCGAACCACAACGGCGAGATGATCAGTAATGAGAGCAATAACGGCGCCAGCCCGTTGACCAAGGCGATGAGGGCGGGCATGAGGCGCGCGGCCCTGCCGTGTGCGGAGTCGCCGAGATCCGAGACCATCGCCTGTTCCAGCTGTCGTAGTGAATTCTGGCGTTCCGCCGCCTCGCTCATGTAGGCGCTGGTCAAGCCACTGATCGTCAAGGCCACGGCTGCGCCCAGGCAGGCATTGATGATTACCTTGGTGTTGGGTTCACCGCTGATGTAAAAACCCATGATGATGCCGAGCATGGTCAACACACCGTCGAAGCCGTTGACCACGAAATAACGCCGTGCGATGGTGTGGGAGCCGCTGATCTTGAGGAACAGCCCGAGTTGATCGAAGATCTTCATAGCTGCTCAGTGCGACCCTTTATTTTTCCACTACGCTGTTCACCTCGACCTCGTCGATGCTGTGCAATGATCCACCGAGATTGGTAATGGTCTCAGAAATGACATCGAAGTCGACATTGTCCCCTTCGATGACGATCTGTACCGTCTCGGTCTTCTCATCCACCGCTTGCACGGTAAAGGTGACGCGATAATCGGCGCCGTGTCTCGCGATGGCCTTGGCGAACTCCAGACCATTGGGCTGATGGGGTTTGAGCACATCCAGTACGATACGCTTGACTAAGACCATAACAGACCTTTCCCTGATGCCGTCCCACTAGCGGAGAGAGAGGGCTATTCAGACCGTTGGTAGTTGCTGAGATTGTAGCGCGGAAGTGAGGCAATCCATAGTCCCGTCGTCGAGCTCATTGTATAAATCAACCAATCGACATGGCGCGCGCTGCGTGGCCTAGGAAATAACGGATATTTTCCAACAATTGTGGATGCGCGGATTACGCGCAAAATCGTCCGGGATGGTGCTGCGGGTGATGTCTTCTATGCGCAATCCCGTCAGCGCCGCGTGGTTCATCTTGAAGCTGCGCAGGTTATTGGAGAAGATCAATATGCCGTTCGGCGCCAGGAGCCGGACGGCGGCGTTGAGCAATGTCGCGTGGTCGCGTTGTACATCGAAGCTGTTGTCCATGCGTGCCGAGTTGGAAAAACTGGGTGGGTCGAGGAATATCAAGCCGTAGCGTTTCTTGTCGTGCGCCGCCAGTTTGATCCATTCCAGGCAGTCGGCCTGGATGTAATGATGCCGCGTATCGCTGTAACCGTTGAGTGCCAGATTCTTGCGCGCCCAATCGATATAGGTGCGCGACATGTCGATGCTGGTGGTGCCGGCCGCGCCGCCGGCGGCGGCATAGACCGTGGCGGTGCCGGTATAGGCAAACAAGTTGAGGAAGTGCTTGCCTGGCGCCAGTTCGCGCAGTATGGCGCGGGTGAGGCGGTGGTCGAGAAACAGACCCGTATCCAGATAATCGGTGAAATTCACCAGGAAGCGCAGGCCGCCTTCGCCGATCTCATGAAATTGTTTTTCGGCGGCGAGTTTTTCGTATTGCGCCGATCCCTTCTGGCGGCGGCGCACCTTGAAGAACAGTTGCGCGGCTGTGATGTCCAGCACGCGGGGAATGGCGGACAGTGCATCTTGTAGCCGCGCCTCCGCCTTGGCGGGATCGATGCCCTTCGGCGCCTGATATTCCTGTACATGCACCCAGCGTTGTTCGCCTTGGTAGAGATCCACGGCCACGGCATATTCCGGCATATCGGCATCGTAAAGCCGGTAGCAGGCGATGTCTTCGCGCTCAGCCCACTTGCCGAGTTTTTTGAGATTCTTGCCCAGGCGATTGGCGAACATCTCAGCGCCGGGGGTGAGCGGTGCGTCGCCGATCGCTTGCGGCTCCGGTATGGCGCGCGGGGTCAAAAACCATTCCGGGGTGATATCGAAGCACAACAACTTGCATTCCAGGGCGCCGTTGTACAGTGAATAGATCTTGCGTGCACGCAGTGCCATGCGTTTGCCCAACTCGGGATTGCCGGTGAATACCGCGGCACGCCAACCGTTAAAGTGGGTCTTGAGCTGTTCGCCGAGATGGGCATACAGATACTGCAGTTCCGAGACTTCGCCGAGGCGTTCGCCATAGGGCGGATTGGTCACAAAGAGTCCCGGCGCGGCCTGCTGGGTGTCCGGCGGCGTGCAGTCGCCGAGTTCGCGGCGTTCCACATGGATATGGGTGCCGAGTCCGGCGCGGGCGATGTTATCCGTGGTGGCGCGCACCGCCTGGCGATCGGCGTCATAGCCGATGATGGGGGGCAGTTGCGGCAGGCCCGCGTCGCGGCGCGCGACGGCATCCTCTTTGAGCGACTGCCACAGCGAGGCATCGTGGCCGCGCCAGCCGAGAAAACCGAAATAGTCGCGCGCCAGCCCGGGGGCGATGTCCGCCGCCATCAATGCCCCTTCGATCAATAGCGTGCCGCTGCCGCATAAGGGATCGAGCAGCGTGCCGCCTGCCTTGGCGACCTCGGGCCAGCCGGCGCGCAGCAATACCGCGGCGGCAAGATTCTCTTTCATGGGCGCCGCCATGGCATCGCTGCGATAGCCGCGCCGGTGCAGGCTTTCACCGGATAGATCGATGCTGAGGGTCGCTTCGTCTTTGTGCAAATAAATGTTGATGCGTACCGCAGGTCGCGTGCGCTCCACATCGGGACGTCGTCCATAGCGCTCGCGGAACTGGTCGACGATGGCATCCTTGGCCTTGAGGGCGCCGTATTGGCTGTGGGTTATCTTGGATTGGGATGCGGTGAAATCGATGGCCAGGCTGGTGTCGACCGATAGATGCTCGTCCCAGGCTATGGCTTGCACGCCCGCATACAGAGTCTCGGGGCTCGCTGCGGCGAAGCGCGCCAAGGGCAGGAGGATGCGGTTGGCGAGCCGCGACCACAGGCAGCAGCGGTAGGCAACGGCCAGATCGCCTTCGAAGGCGACGCCGGCGCGGGTCTCGCGGACGCTGGCGGCGCCCAGGCGGCGCAGTTCCGCGGCGAGCAGCGATTCGATGCCCTTGGGTGTGGTGGCGAAAAAGGTAGAGGAGGCGTTCATTTCGGGGATGATTTCAAAAAATGCATTCTACCTTAAAGGCCCTGATTATTCCGGTATTCCGGGCGGAGCGTAGCGGAGACCCGGAATCCGGCGTCTTTGATGGAGATAGTTGCTGGACACCGGTTTTCGGCGGTGCGACGGTTCAGTTCATCCACTCCATAAATGCTATTTGCGCGCAGGACTCGCGGTAAAGGATTCGGGTCGCCAGGGATCATCGCCGGCCATAGCGCCGCTTGTCGCCTGTGCGCGAATCTTCGTGATGACGTCTCCTACGGCACGGCACAATGCAGCGTTGTCCGTGTCCTCGCCATTGCCGTAACAGAGCTGCTGCACGGCGCGGACGGTAGCGCGCAGTTGCTCGTCGCGGCCATGGTGGCGCTCCCAGGCGCTTAAGCCCTGTTCCAGGGTGCGGCTGCCGAAAGCGGTGAGCAGTTGCGCCTGCAAGGGGTGATGGATCGCCGGTGGCGGTGGTACCCGCGCCGCCGGCGCATCATTGGTCGCCTCAGGAAGGCTTGTGCGCGGTCGCCTCCACAGCAGGATCATGGACACCAGCCACAGCGCCGCGAACAGCAAGGTCGCGAGCTGCCACATGAGTGCATTGTCGCCGCCGCTTGTCGCAGATCCTTGCGTGGCGACGGTGGGCGTCGCGCGGCTTGAAGGTGTCGCCGTATCCGCAGCACCGCCGGGAACGGTAAAACGCGCGCCCGGTAATTCAGTCACCGCCAGGATGCCGCGTGCAGTATCGAAATAGGGGATGCGCAGCGGCGGCAGCTGGAATGTCCCGCCGTCCTGCGGCAGGGCCGACAAGGTGTAGCTGACGACCGAGGTCAGACCGGCAGTGACGGTTTCGGTGTTGCGTTGTGCATGATCGCTGTAGACCTTGATATGGGCGGGCATGGCCGCCAGCGGCAAGGTGTCCGGCAGGGCGAAGCGGCTGAAGGGGCCGCGCAGCGTGACGGTCCAGGTGCTGATGTTATTGATGGTCGGTGCGGGGCTGGGTGTGGTTTGGGTCAAGATGGGGGTGCCCACCGCGATATCTGCGCTGACGTCCTCAGGCAGGGCCTTCACCTCCACGCGTTGTTGCTGATGGGGCAGGCGCAATTTCCGGCCGTCCGCCGTGACGGCCCATACGTCGGGCAGATGAATCGTGAGCGTGCCGCTCTGCTTGGGAAACAAGGCCCAGGCGATGCGGGTCACGCCGTAAGCGACGCCGCGCACCGTTTCCTTGCGTTCGCTCTGCGGCAGGTCCTGGTGTTCCATGAGTTCGATCGCCATGGGTTCGGTCTCGATGTATTCGCCGATACTGGCGGTCTTGAGCTCAATGCGGTGATAGACGTCCAGCCATGCGACCACTTGCTGGCGTTGCCACACGCTTTGCGTGCTGACCCCGGCCTTGCTGAAGATCTCCGGCAAACTCCCCGCCGGTAAGGTGTGCGCCACGATGGTGATGGGGGCGGTGCTGAGTCCGTCGATCGTGAAGGCGGGGATGGTCAAACGTCCGGCGCGGCGGGGAAACAGATCGACGCTCAACGCCGAGGTGGAACGTCCCTGGCCTCGATAGATATTGTAGCGATTCTCCACATGGGGCGTGCCGATGTCGAACTCTTTGGTGAGTACGCTGAGGTCGACATTGGGCGATATCCCTTCGGCGCGCAGCCGGGTATCGCTGTTGACCAGGGACAGGGTCAACACCACATGTTCTTGCAGCAGCAGTTCCTTGCGATCGACGCTGGCGCTGAACTCGGCGGCCTGCGCCGCTGCGAGATTGAGCAACGCCAGAAGCGCGATGAGTACACATCCGAAATAGCGCGTTACCATGGTTTGCCTTTGATGATCATCACCTGGGGGCCGTAATCGTCCTGGCGAAAGCGGCGGCGCAGGAAGTCGGCGGAATTGTCCTGTAAAGATTCCAGCTCGGGTGAGCCGCTGCCCTGGTTCGTAGTGCTGCGCCACAGTGCCAGGGTTTGTTGCAGACGCTCATCATGGGTTTCGCGCGGCGGAGTCGTGTCGTTCGCGCCTAGACCCGATCGTAACCCAGCTTGTTGCCGGGGCGATTCATCACGAGCGGCATCGGGGGCGTTGCTGAGTGCGCTGCGATCATCGCCGCGCCGGCGGCGGTCCAATTGCTCGGCATCGGTGCTGCTGGGAGCGGGCGCGGGCAGCAGTGATTGTTTTGCGTCTTTGCGCGCTTGTTCGCCGCGGTCGGCATCGAGGAATTGATTGACCAGGCTGAGATTGAGCGCCGCCTTGTCGAGAGTGGGTTGCAGGCGCAGCGCCGCTTGATAGCTGTCGCTGGCCGCCTTGAAGCGATGCAATTGCGCCAGGGTGTTGCCGGCATCGTAGAGGGCGCGGGCCTTTTGTCCGCCGTCATCGGCGTGTTGTACTGCATCTTGAAAAGCGGCGAGGGCGGTTTTCCAATCCTGCAGGCGATAGGCGGCCGCGCCTGCACCCATGCGGCCGTTGTAAGTTTCCATCTTGCCGTACAGAGATTGCGCCCGGCCATAGTGCCCGTGCTGCAGGGCTTCGTAGGCGCGTTGTTCGTTCCAGCTTGCGGCATCGCCGGGTGTAGGCCAGATCAATAACAGGGGTAACAGCAGCGGCAGGAACAATACTGCTACCGCCTCGCGGCGGCGTGCGCCGTTCCACAGGAACAACAGCAGGCTCACGCCCAGCAGCCAGGGATAGATCGCGATGCCTTGCAGCAGCGGCTGCGATGCGGCGTGCGCCGCCACGCGGGTGCGCTCGTGTAATTGTGCCAGTAGTGCCCGCCACTCGCCGTCGTCATCCTGCAAATCGAAGTAAGCGCCTTGGCCGGTCCTGGCCAGGGTTTGTAAACCGCTGCGATCTAGCCGTGAGATTACCGCCTGACCTTGATAGCGGATGAAGTGACCGTCGCTGTCCGGTACCGGGCCGCCGGCGTCCGTGCCCACGCCGATCACGTATAGCGGAATATGCTGTTTCCCCAGTTGGCGCGCCGCGGTCAGGGTGTCGGGATCGTGAAACTCGCCGTCACTGAGCAGCACCACGGCGCGGCTGTGTTCGGCGCTGCTGCTCAACAATTGTCCCGCCACTTCCAGGGCCCGCGCCAGGTTGGAGCCGGGCAGGGCGGTGAGACCGGGGTCGAGCAGATCGATGAAGCGCAGAAAGGCATCGTAGTCGGTAGTGAGCGGCACCAGGCGGTAGGCATTGGCGGAGAAGGCCACCAGGCCGACACGATCATTGCCCAGCAGTTTGGTGAAGTCGTGTAATTCCCGCTTGGTCCGCGCCAGGCGGTTGGGAGTGATATCGGCGGTGGCCATGGACGGCGAGATGTCCACGATCACCGCGATATCGGCGCCGCGTTGTTGCGCTTGCTTAGGCTGTTGCGGTTGCCAGTACGGACCGGCGGCGGCCAGCGCCGCCAAGGTCCAGGCGACGAATAGAGCGACGGAACGCATGGGACGTTGTGTCGCGCCGCTCAGTAATCTTGGCAGCAGGGGCGGGTCGGCGAAGTCGGTGAGTTTATCGTGAGGCGGACGGCGTTTACGCCAGGCCAGGGCCAGCCAGGGGATGAGCGCCAGCAATAGCCATGAAGGCTCGCTCCAGTGCAGATGACTCAGCCAGGCGTTCACGGTAATACCTCGCGTGTACCGCGGCGCTGGGCGAACAACAACAGTATCAGGCCGAGAAGCAAGGGCAGCCAATACCAGTCGTCATGCTCGCCGATATTCTGCAAATGAATATCCACGGTCTCCAGTTTGTCGATATCGGCGAGGATGGCCTTGGCATCGTCGCTGTGCTTTACGCGGTAATAACGGCCGCCGGTCTCGGTGGCGATTTGCTGCAGCAGGGTTTCGTCCAGGGGCAGTTCGGAGGCGATGGTGCCGCCGCTGGGCCCGCCGGGATAGGCGACGATACCCGAGCCGCCGATGCCCACCGTGTAGATGCGTACCTTGTATTGCTTGGCCAGTTCCAGGGCGTCGGCGGGGGAGAACTGGCCGGCGGTGTTGGTGCCGTCGGTGAACAGGAACAACACCCGCGACTGCTGCGGCCGGTCGCGCAGGCGTTTCACCGCCAGCGCCATGGCATCGCCGAGGGCGGTGCGCTCGCCGGCAATGCCATTCTTGATGTCCTGCAGCAGGCTGCGCACCAGGGCGAGGTCGTGGGTGACCGGCGTGAGGGTGAAGGCATCATCGCCGAACACGATGAGACCGGCGCGATCACCCGGACGTTGCGCGAGCAGGCGATCGACGATGGCCTTTACCATGTCGAGGCGGTTGACGCGCCGGCCGTCGACGACGAAATCCTCGGCGCGCATAGAACCCGATACGTCGATGGCGAACATCAGATCGCGACCGGGATAATCATCGGGATGCACGATCACCCACTGCGGCCGCGCCAGGGCCAGGATCAACAGCATGCAGCCCGCCAGCCACAACCACGGCAGGCGCCGCGCGCGGATCGGCAATTCCGCCGCCAGTTGCGCCAGCAGTTGCGCATGGGGATGAAATACGGCGGGCCGGCGGCGCGGCGCTCGGCGGCGCAGCCAGCGCCATACCAGCACCGGCAGCGGCAGGGCCAGTAACCACCAGAGGGAGGCGAACGCGAACATGGTTCAGCGCGCCTGCCGTTGCGCAGCGGCGAGCCAGCTTGCGGCACGTTCGAAACATTGGGATGACAAGCTTAATTCCGCCTGATTGCGATAACGCAGAGCATGCAGTTCCTCCAGGGTTTCCCGCCACGAGGTGTCATCCTCAACCGTGCTTGGACGGTCTTGAGTGTTGAGTTGTGGTAATGCCAACCCCAGGCGCAACAGCGTCGTCAGACGATAGGCCGCTTCGCGATCGCTGATGGTGTGCGATTGCCATGCGCTGCGCAGGGCAGCGAGCCGCCGCCGCGCCTCGCGGGCGGGCAAGTTTAGCCGCTGTGAATGACGTTTTTTCCACAACCACACTAAGACTGCCGCGGCCACTATACAGACGATGCCGACAAGGACTAGCAGCATCCAGTCCGGACCACCGGGGGCCGGCGGCGGCAGGATATCGGCGAGTTGTGATAAGGCGACGCCTTCTTTCATAAGCAGTCCGCGAATATTCCGTCAAGGAACTTCAGGAAAATTGTCCCTTCCCCCCTCAGGGGGAAGGACAGGATGGGGGTGGTGTTTACCTGGCATTATAAATTCCATGACGTATCTTATACCCCATCCCCACCCCTCCCCCCCTTGAAGGGGAGGGAGTATGAATCGGCATTCCTTTAATGAACGCGTCAGTGCATTCATAACAATTGATCCAGACGGCTCACTACATCGTCGTTCGTATGGATGCGGACCACGCCGACCCCGGCGCCGAGCAGCTTGCGCTGCAGTACCGCAGTGCGCTCCGCCATCATCGCGGCGTAGCGTTCGCGCAGGCGGGGATCGTCGGTATCCACCACATACAGTTTACCGTCAGGTGCGCGGAACCGCGTCCTGCCGATGGCGATGAGCTGTTCCTCGGCGGGATCGACGATATGGACCGCAGTGAGCTCGCAGCGTTCGGCGAGATGGCGCAACACCAAGAGCTGGCGTTCATCGAAATGCTGAAAGTCGCTGATCAGATAAATGCTGCTGCCCCGTTCCACGCCGCGATCCAGTCTTTCCAAAGAGGCGAGTTCGAAGTGCGATGACTGTGTCGCCGTCAGCGGCGCGACGGCCGCGCGCAACAGATGCAAGGCGCCGTCCAGGGTACGGGTGGCGGGAAAATCCTGTTCGCCGTCACCGTTCAACACCAGACCCGCCACCCGCTCCTGGCGCGCCACGGCGGAGAAGGCCAGCAAGGCCGCCACCCGCGCCGCGGTAGCCGCCTTGATCTCGCGGCGGGTGCCGAAGGCCATGGTAGGTCCGCGATCGATGACGATGTACATCAATCGTTGCCGCTCCTCTCGAAACACCTTGGTGATAGGCCGCCCGCTGCGCGCCGTGGCGCGCCATTCCATGTGCCGCACGTCGTCGCCCGCCTGGTAGGCGCGCAGGTCTTCCAGTTCCATGCCGCGACCGCGAAACAGCGACACCACCGGCCCGGTGAAACGACTCGCCACTGGCCGCCTCTGCCGCGCCTGAAACTGCAGGGTTTGGCGTTGCAGGTTTTCCAGCTCGGCGATGGAGAGTAGTGGATCGTTCATGGTTTGAGTCATACGCTACTTACTATTCAGCTATCAGCTATCAGCTATCAGCTATCAGCTATCAGCTATCAGCTATCAGCTATCAGCTATCAGCATTTAGCATTTAGCAGTCAGAATAAAACTATGTAACCCGGGCTTTACTTCGTTTACCTCAGGCTATGAGTTCTGTGTTCTCATTGCGAGTGCTTCTGCGAGAAAGCCCAATAATCGGGCGTCGTTAAGTTCATTAGTGAGTATAGTCAATTCCTCCGAAAGGGCATTCAACTCTTCAATGGTGGGAAGCGACTTCCAGTTGTGGTCATTAGTGCGCATTAAAGGTTCTCCATCCAATTCACGAGCCCAAATATTATGGATGAGTTCATTCCGTCTTTTTGTGGCGCGACTACAACGTTCTAATAAGGCTTGTAGTTTAATAAGCGCTTTCCCTTCGCCCAATTTTAATCTTGCAAGTTTTCTAATGCGCCTTCGTAGTCCGCTTGAGCTTTCAAATTCTGTTGCGTCCAATGCCTCTTGGACGCTGACGTCACTTAATGTCTTTATTGTCATACGAAGGATGTGATCAAGATGTGCATGTCGAAGAGCTATAATTCCCAGCGATCCTAAGAGTCCAGGGTCTTCCGGAATATAAAAACTGATCATACGAGAATTGTTTGAATCCGCCATCAGATTGAACTCCAGAAATACTCTTGGCCAGCACTTGCTGTTAAAGCTAATCGCTGACAGCTAATAGCTGAAAGCTATTTACGGAATCGGCACCCTCTCCACTATCCGCGCCACCGCCTCCGCCGGCTTCACGCCTTCGGCGCGCGCCGCGAAACTCATGCCGATGCGATGGTTGAGCACGTCGGCGGCGACGTCGAGGATGTCCGCCGGTTCGACGAAATCGCGTTCGGCGAGGTAGGCGCGGGCGCGGGCACAGCGCGCCAGCGCTAAAGTCGCGCGCGGCGAGGCGCCGCGGGCCAGCCAGGCGTGGAGTTCATCGTCCCAGCGCTGCGGGTCGCGGCTAGCGCCCACCAGGGTGACGATGTAGCGCTCCAGCATCGGGTCTATATATATGTGGTTCACGGCTTGGCGCGCCGCCAGGATTTCTTCGGCCTTGAGCGCCGCTTGTGTGGGAACGGCGTTGTCGCCGCGCAGGCGCGCGGTATCGCGCTGGAGGATCTCCAATTCGTCATCGGGGTTGGGATAGTCCAGTTCCACCTTCATGATGAAGCGGTCGAGCTGTGCCTCGGGCAGGGGGTAGGTGCCTTCCTGTTCGATGGGGTTTTGGGTGGCCATCACCAGAAAGATGTCCGACAGCTTGCGGGTGGTGCCGGTCACGGTGATCTGGTGTTCCTGCATGGCCTCCAGTAGGGCGCTTTGCACCTTGGGCGGGGCGCGGTTGATTTCATCGGCGAGGATGATCTCGTGGAACAGCGGGCCTTCGATGAAACGGAAGTGGCCGTCGGCGGGGACGAAGATATCGGTGCCGGTGATGTCGCCGGGGATCATGTCCGGGGTGAACTGGATGCGTTGAAAGCGCAGCGCCATGCCTTCGGCCAGGGTGCGTACCGCGGTGGTCTTGGCCAGGCCGGGTACGCCTTCCACCAATAGATGTCCCTCGGTGAGGATGGTGATGAGCAAGCGCTCCACCAGCTTTTGCTGGCCGACGATGGTGCGTTGCAGATGAGTCTTGAGGGCGGCGATGGGGTGGCGGTGGCTGCTGGTCTGTTGCATCGTAAGTGTTGCTGGCGATTAGAAATAGTGGCGGTTATCATAGCGCATTCTGTGGTTTGAAATCCGGTGTAGCGGAAGGGAAATTATGCGGGAGTTCGATAGGGACGGTGTATCCACGTGATGAGCCGTGGCTACCGCAATGCTGTGAGCGATGTCTAGTTAGCGGTTTTCGGTTGCAGTTAGCCGCGCCTCGAGAGGTACATTCCCAAGCGCGGACAGTTATTTCGGATAGAAATGTTCGGGAAGAACGTCCCTTCTCCTTTTGGGACCTCGGTGCCCGAATGGGTAGAAGGACAGGATGAGGGGATAAACGATCAAAGTATTGTTTTTAACTCCCCTCACCCCAGCCCTCTCCCTGGGGGGAAGGGCGCTATGACATGGCGGTAGTTAGGAGAGTGAATGAATCAACAACGTATGGGTGGGCTTCACATCGTCATCCCGGTGGTAGTGGTGATCGTGGTGGCGGTGATTCTGGCGGTATTGCCCGACGTGCGGCGGGAGAATCCCACCGCCTCGAATTCGCCGGTCATCACCAATTCCATCGGCATGAAACTGGTGGCAATTCCCGGCGGGAGTTTTCTCATGGGCGGCGACCCTAAGGACGGCATCGCCGACGAGCTGCCACCCCATATCGTGAAGGTGGCGCCGTTTTATCTCGGCCAGTACGAGGTCACCCAGGCGCAGTGGCAGGCGGTGATGGGCGACAATCCCAGTACCTATAAGCATCCGCAGCGGCCGGTGGATCAGGTGACCTGGCTGGAGGTGCAGTCCTTTATCGAGAGATTGAACCGCAGGGAAGGCACCTCTTTATATCGCCTGCCCTCCGAGGCGGAATGGGAATACGCTGCCCGCGCCGGCACTACCGGCAAATGGTTTTTCGGGGACGACGAGCAGGCGCTGGATCGCTTTGCCTGGTTCGGCCAGCAGGGCGATATAGGGACCCGCCCCGTGGGTCGCGGCGAGGCCAATCCCTGGGGGTTGTTCGATATGTACGGCAATGTCTGGGAATGGGTGGCGGACTGCTGGCATGACAATTATAAAAATGCGCCTCAGGACGGTGCGATCTGGAGCGGCGGCGATTGCAGCCGGCGTATGTTGCGCGGCGGCGCCTGGAACAGTCCGGCCGAGTATGTGCGCTCGGCGGTGCGCGGCAGTACGCCACCGGAAATGAACGATCCCAGCAACGGTTTCCGCATTGCCCGGAGTCGCTGAGGGCTTGTTGTTTAGAACTCACTCCACCGTGGCGGGATGAGGGGCTAATAAATAGTAAGCCATCGTATTATTGATCCCTTCACCCCCGCTATTCCCGCCGGGGTGCACTAGAACCACGTGCACCCGTTCGGAGGTGAAAAGGTCCGCTGGACCTTTTCCTTTTTCCGCCTCACCTCCTGAGGGAGAGGGGGTTTTCATTCAGTCGCTAAGTCAGTGAAATAACAGCTACTCGAAGACGGGACAGGTCCGGGGCAACTTGCTATACTCACCCGCTATTTTGCGCCAAGAAGGCCCACGCGGGGATGATGGAGGTTGTCGATCTGGTATGCGTGCGCGGTGAGCGCCGCCTCTTTCAGGATTTGAGCTTTTCGCAGGCGGCGGGTGAACTGCTTTATGTGCATGGACCCAACGGCAGCGGAAAGACCACGCTTCTCAGGACCTTATGTGGGCTGGCGCTGCCCGAGGCGGGCGAGATCCGCTGGCGCGGCGAGAATATCAGGCGTCTGGGCGAGGATTATCACCGCGAGATGGCCTATGTGGGGCATCTCAACGGCGTGAAGGATGAGTTAACCGCTTTCGAGAATCTGCGGGTGATGGCTCAGCTGTCCGGGGCGGATGACTGTGACGAGCGGGCCATGGCGGCCCTGCAGCGCCTGGAACTGAGCGCGTGTGCCGAATTGCCCGGTAAGGTGTTGTCTCAAGGGCAAAAGCGGCGGGTGGCGCTGGCGCGTCTGCTGTTGGCCCCGAGGACCTTGTGGATTATGGATGAGCCGTTCAATGCCCTGGATGTGAAGGCCGTGGCCACTATTCAGGATGTATTAATCGAACACCTTGATAATGGCGGGATGGCGATTCTCACCACCCATCAGGAGGTGGAGATTACCGCCGACCGTGCGCGGCATATCCGTCTCGGTTCTTGAGCGAGGCGGATCATGTTGACGGCCTTGTGGTGGGTTGTAGTACGCGATTTGACCTTGGCGATGCGGCGCCGCGCCGATGTGCTTACCACACTGTTTTTCTTCGTGATCGTGGTAAGCCTCTTTCCCCTCGGGGTCGGGCCTGAGATGAATACTCTGCGGCTCATGGGGCCGGGGGTGGTGTGGGTGGCGGCCTTGCTGGCCTCGATGTTGTCGCTGGGGCGCTTGTTCTCCGCCGATTACATCGACGGTTCGCTGGAGCAGATGATGTTGACGCCGCGGCCCCTGGCGGTGCTGGTCTTGGGCAAGGTCCTGTCCCACTGGCTGGTGAGCGGCGTGCCCCTGGTGCTGATGGCGCCTTTGTTAGGGGTGCAGTACGGCCTCTCCGCCCAGGCGCTAGTGGTGCTGGTGGTGAGTTTACTATTAGGGACCCCGGTGCTGAGTCTGGTCGGGGCGGTGGGCGCGGCCCTCACCCTGGGACTGCGCGGCGGCGGGGTGTTGGTGTCGCTGCTGGTGCTGCCGCTGTACATCCCGGTGCTGATCTTCGGCGCGGGGTCGGTGGAAGCGAGTGTGACCGGCTTGGGTGCCCAGGCGCATCTGTCCCTGCTGGGGGCAATTTTGGTGCCGGCCCTGGTGTTTACGCCCTGGGCTACGGGTTGGGCGCTCAGGATTTCAATGGAATAACAGTTTGGTGCTTGGAAGTGCGGACGATCAACTGGTTTAAATATTCCTCGCCGGCGAGTTTCTATCCCTTGGCGGGTAAGTTGATTCCTTATTTTACGGTACTGGCGGTGGTCTTGACCGCCATCGGCCTGTATATGGGATTCTTTGTCGCCCCCACCGATTATAAACAGGGCGAAGGCTACCGGATCATGTTCATCCATGTCCCGGCGGCGTGGATGTCCATGTTCATTTATTTGGTGATGGCGGTTTATGCCGGGGCCGGTTTGGTGTTTAATACCCGCCTGTCTTCCATGATGGCTTCGGCCCTGGCGCCCACCGGCGCTTTGTTCACCTTCCTGGCCTTGTGGACCGGCTCCTTCTGGGGCAAACCCATGTGGGGAACCTGGTGGGTGTGGGATGCGCGGCTCACCTCGGAGTTGATCCTGTTGTTTTTGTATATCGGTTTCATGTCCCTGAAGGCCGCCATCGATGACCCGCGCCGCGCCGCCCGCGCCAGCGGGCTGCTGGCCATCATCGGCGCGATCAATGTCCCCATCATTTATTTTTCCGTGCAATGGTGGAATACCCTGCATCAAGGCGCGTCCATTTCCTTTACCAGCGGCACCTCCATGGAGGCCACCATGCTGACCACCTTGCTGGTGATGAGCATCGCATTTTGGATGTATGCCATTGCGGTAGTATTGGCGCGGGTCCGCTGCGAGATCCTCGAAGCGGAAGGCGATACCGAATGGGTGGCGGCACAATTGGGTAAACAACGATGAACTGGGGCAGTGCCGGCAATTTCTTCGCCATGGGAGGCTATGCCTTTTATGTGTGGGGTTCCTACGGGGTGACCGCCCTTTTTTTGGGTTTGGAAATCGTGTTGTTAGTGTTGAGAAAACGAACTATTACCCAGCGCTTGGGTCGTAGGATTCGGATGCGCATCGAGGTGAAAAATGAAGCCCAGACATAAACGTTTGACTTTTATTCTGGTGGGTTTGGCGGGCGTGGCGGTTGCCGCCACCCTGGTATTGAACGCCTTTCGCAGCAATATCGTGTTTGCCTTCAGTCCCTCCGAGGTGGTGGCCGGCAAGGTGCCGGAGGGCCACAGTTTTCGTTTGGGCGGCCTGGTGGAAAAGGGCAGTCTGAAGCGGGAAAACGACGGCCTGACCGTGCACTTCGTGGTGACCGATCTCGCCAAGAACGTGAATGTGACCTACAAAGGCATCCTCCCCGATCTGTTCAAGGAAGGCACCGGGGCGGTGAGCCTCGGCAAAATGGGGCCGGATGGCGTGTTCCATGCTGAGCAGGTGCTGGCCAAGCACGATGAGAAATACATGCCGCCGGAAGTGGCCCAGGCCTTGAAAGAGGCCAAGAAGGACAAGACCAAGGGCATGCCGGTGACCATGAATGAAGGAGGCGACAAGCTATGATTCCAGAGATAGGACACTTCGCGCTCATCGTGGCCTTATGCATGGCCTTGGTACAGGGAACCTTGCCCCTGGTGGGCGCCGCCCGCGGGATTCCCCGCTGGATGGCCTTGGCGCGTCCGGTGGCGCAGGGTCAGTTCGTGTTCGTGGTCATTTCTTACGCCTGTTTGACCTACGCCTTTATTCATAGCGATTTTTCCGTGTTGTACGTGGCCGAGCATTCCAATTCGGCCCTACCTTTGATCTACCGCATCGCCGGGGTGTGGGGCGGCCATGAAGGCTCGCTGCTGCTGTGGATCCTGATGCTGAGCATCTGGATGCTGGCGGTGACGGTGTTCAGCCGTCATCTGCCGGAAGAGATGGTGGCGCGGGTGCTGGGGGTGATGGGGCTGGTGTCGGTGGGTTTCCTGTGCTTCATCATCTTTACCTCCGATCCCTTCCAACGCTTGTTGCCCGCGGCGCCCGACGGCCAGGATCTCAACCCGCTGCTGCAGGATCCCGGACTCGCCATTCATCCGCCCATGCTCTATATGGGTTATGTGGGATTCTCGGTGGCCTTCGCTTTCGCCATCGCCGCCTTGTTGGGCGGTAAGCTGGATGCTACCTGGGCGCGCTGGTCGCGCCCCTGGACCACCGTGGCCTGGATGTTCCTGACCTGCGGTATCGCCTTGGGCAGTTGGTGGTCGTATTACGTATTGGGTTGGGGCGGTTGGTGGTTCTGGGATCCGGTGGAAAACGCCTCGTTTATGCCCTGGCTGGTGGGCACCGCCTTGATCCATTCCTTGTCGGTGACGGAGAAGCGCGGCAGTTTCAAGAGCTGGACGGTGTTGCTGGCGATCTTCGCTTTTTCCCTGAGCCTGCTCGGGACCTTCCTGGTGCGTTCCGGCGTCTTGACCTCGGTGCATTCCTTCGCCAGCGATCCCAAGCGCGGTCTGTTCATCCTGATCTTCCTGGTGATCGTGGTCGGCAGTTCGCTGATGCTCTACGCCTGGCGTGCGCCCAAGGTGGGTCTGGGCGGCAGTTTCGCCATGGTGTCTCGTGAATCGCTATTGCTGGCCAATAATGTGTTGTTCACCACGGCGGCCGCGACGGTGCTGCTGGGAACGCTGGCACCGCTGTTCGTCGATGCCTTGGTGGCGGTCGGGGTGCTGGGGCCGACCAATAAGATTTCCGTGGGGGCGCCGTATTTCAATCTGGTGTTCGTACCCATTATGTTTTTCGCGGTGTTTCTCATGGCCGTGGGACCGATCGCCAAATGGAAAAAGGCCAATGTGCCGGAGATGGCCGCGCGCTTGAAGTGGGCCGGCATCAGCTCGGTCATCATTGCCGTGATCATGCCGTTTGTGCTGGGTCATTGGTCGTGGCTGGTGAGCCTCGGTATCTTGATGGCCTTCTGGATCATCTTCTCCGTGGGGCAGGGGATGTGGGATCGCCTGCAGCGCACCCACTCCGATCGGAGTTGGTTGGGGCGCCTGGCCGGCTTGCCCAAGAGCTTTCTCGGCATGCAGCTGGCGCATCTCGGGGTGGCGGTGTTCATCCTCGGGGTCACGGTGATCGGCGGCTATGAGGTCGGCAAAGACGTGCGCATGAATATCGGCGATACCGTGACGGTCGGCGGCTATACCTTCCGCTTCGACGGCGTGATGAGTGTCCCCGGCCCCAACTATCAGGCTTCCCGCGGAATCATCAAGGTGTTCAAGGACGGTGTGCCGCTGGAGGAACTCCATCCCGAGAAACGTGTTTATCGCGTGCAGCGTCAACCCATGACCAACGCGGCGATCGACAGCGGTCTGTTCCGCCATTTGTTCGTTGCCTTGGGTGAGCCGGTGGGTAACGGCTCGTGGAGCGTGCGCGTCTATTACAAGCCGCTAGTCAGCTGGATCTGGCTGGGCTGCGTGATGATGGCGCTGGGCGGCTTGCTGGCCATCAGCGATCGCCGCTACCGCACCTTGGCGCGTAAGCAGCGGGAGATGCTGAAGACCGGTGGGGATCTCAGCGTGCCGCCGGCCACACCCAAACCGGTGTTGACCAGGGCGGAGGTGAAGTCCTGATGATGCGCTTTTTGATACCGCTGGCGGTGTTTGTCGTGCTGGTGGGATTTTTGTGGAAGGGGCTGGCGCTGGATCCCAGCGAGGTGCCGACACCCTTGCTGAATAAGCCGGCGCCGGCCTTCAAGCTCCAGGAACTGCAAAATGCCAGTCAGACGCTTTCGCCGGCGAATCTGCGCGGTAAGGTGTGGTTGCTGAACGTGTGGGCGTCATGGTGCGTCTCCTGCCGTGAGGAGCATCCAGTGTTGCTGCGTTACTCCAAGGCCGGCGAGGTGCCTATCTACGGTTTGAACTACAAGGACCAACGTGAAGATGCCTTGCGCTGGTTACAGCAGTTCGGTAATCCCTATGTGGCGAACGGTTTCGACACCGACGGGCAGGTGGGCATCGATTACGGTGTCTACGGTGTGCCCGAGACCTACGTCATCGACCGCCAGGGCGTTATCCGCCATAAACACATCGGTCCGATCACAGATACCGTCTGGCAGGATGAGATTATGCCTATCGTGAGGAAGCTAAAGGGATGAAACAGTTGTTTGCGGTGTTGTTGATCCTGTTTGCTTGGTCCGTGAATGTCTACGCCAAGGTGGCCGAGCCGGTTATGGGCGATGAGGCCCTGCAGGAGCGGGTCATGCAGCTGGCCGGCGAGCTGCGCTGCTTGGTGTGCCAGGGCGAGTCTTTGGCGGAGTCGCATTCGGATTTTGCCAAAGATATGCTGGTCAAGATTCGCGAACTGGTCCAGCAAGGCAAGACCAACCAGGAAGTGAAGGATTATCTGGTGGCGCGCTACGGCGATTTTATTCTTTACCGTCCGCCCTTTTCTGGAATCACAGCCTATATATGGGTTGCGCCCTTCGTCCTGGCGGTGGCGGGCGCCGGCCTGTTGATTTTCAATATCAGACGGCGACGCGAGCGGGTGAAGGTGACACCGCTTTCGGAAGAAGAGCAGGCGCGGGTCAAAAGCCTGTTGAAAGAGAACACAGAGGATAGCAAGGCGGCGATGGCCTCAGAGGGAGATAGGCCATGATTATATTTTCAGTGGTCGCGGCGTTATTGGTCGCCGCGGCGTTGTTGTTTATCGTACCTCCCCTGTGGCGTCGTCGCGATGGCGTTGGTGTGCAGCGCGATCGTTCCAATCTGGAGATTTACAAAGATCAATTGTTGGAGCTGGAAGCGGATCTCAACAACGGCATTCTCAGCCAGGAACAATTCGAGCAGGGTCAGGTGGAATTGGAGCGGCGCCTGCTGGAGGATGTCACACCCGAGGTCAATCAAAAGCTGGTGCAGGATGACCAAGGTGAAGGACGGGGTGCCGCCATTACCGTGCTGCTGCTGGTGCCCTTGCTGGCGGTTTTCATCTACCTGATCAAGGGAACCCCCGCGGCCCTGTCCCCGGGCAAGATCACCGTTGCCGAGCAGGCCGGCAAAGGTCCCGCCCATGCTGTGACAGCGGAACAGATTAATGCCATGGTGCAGGGCCTGGCGGCGCGTCTGGAGAAGAATCCCCAGGACGCCGACGGTTGGCGGATGCTGGGACGTTCTTATGTGGCCTTGGGTCGCTATCAGGACGCGATCGGCGCCCTGGACAAGGCCGTGGCCATGATTCCCAACGATCCGGACCTGCTCGCCGATTACGCCGATGCCCTGGCCATGACCAGCGGCCAGACCCTCAAGGGCAAACCCATGGAAATGGTGCAGCGCGCCTTGAAGCTGGATCCCAATCATGAGAAGAGTCTGTGGCTGGCCGGGACGGCGGCCTACAACGACGGTAATTATCCCGGTGCGATTGCCTATTGGAATCGCTTGTTGAAACAGATGACGCCGGGCTCCAAAGAATCCCAGCAGGTGACGAGCATCATCGCCGAGGCGCAGAATCTGGCCAGCGGGAAGACACCGGCGCCGGTCGCCCAGTCAGCGGCTGCGGCCACCGCCAAGGTGGCGGGGGTAGTCAGCCTGAGTCCGGATCTGGCGGGCAAGGCGGCGCCCACCGATACCGTGTATATCTTCGCCAAGGCCGCACAGGGGCCGCCCATGCCGCTGGCCGCGTTCCGCGCCCAGGTCAAGGATCTGCCGATCAAGTTTGATCTGGACGACTCCATGGCCCCGACGCCGATGGCGCATCTCTCGGATTTTTCCCAGGTGATCGTCGGTGCCCGTATCTCCAAATCCGGCGATCCCATGCCGCAAAGTGGGGACTTGCAGGGGTTGACTAACGTG
The DNA here is from genome assembly GCA_963810615.1 of uncultured Gammaproteobacteria bacterium. Taxonomy (GTDB): domain Bacteria; phylum Pseudomonadota; class Gammaproteobacteria; order DRLM01; family DRLM01; genus JARRQJ01. Next base: position 740,886 of record CAWEOA010000008.1, read on the forward strand.
GTGCAAGTGGGGAGTTCCGGGCTGCAGGTCAAGATCAATTCCGTGGTGCCATAATCAGCTGTCAGCGGTGAGCTTTCAGCTAAAAGGTAAGAGCCAAAGGCTGCAGCGAGCCCGATTGCATTGAGGAAGGACGATGGCGCAGTTCCGTCTACCGTGGCGCGGCGCCGCTTGGGCGATAGTGGTGATATGCGCGCTGGCGGGCTGCACTGAATCCAAGCCCCCAGATCGCCTGGTGACGGGGCAAGCCTTTCCGGCCCTGAGTTTGCAGGGCCTTGATGGCAAGCAAGTCCCGCTGGCCTCTTTTCGCGGCAAGCTGGTGGTGCTGAACGTGTGGGCGACCTGGTGCCCGCCCTGTCGCAAGGAGCTGCCCAGTCTGCAGCGCTTGAGTCGCAGCCTGGATGCGGGGCGTTTCGTGATCGTGGGGCTTTCCCTGGACCAGGATAATGTCGCGGTTCGCGAATACCTGCGTGACAGAGGGGTCACTTACGTCAATTTCCTAGACCGGAATTTGGACATCGCCAAAAACGTGCTGGGGATGAAGGCCTATCCGGATACGTTTTTCATCGCTCCGGACGGCACTTTGCTGGGGCGCGTGGTGGGTGCGATAGACTGGGATAACTCGCGGATGATGCAGGCCCTGGAGGCCGCCTATCGTGGAGACGGCGATAGTCTGCGGGACTTGCCCAGGGGTGTTTACGGCTCATCCTGAGCGCCTGGCTTCCTTCACCCGCCGCCGCTTGTTAACATGCCTATTCCCTGAAGAGATGATACGAGGCTTTTATGATGGTCGAAGCATTGAGTGAGGCAACTCGCGCGCGCGGCCGGACGGCGCTGATCGTCCTGGTATGTAATCTGCTGTTGCTGGGGTTGGCCGTTCCCGTCCAGGCGGCCGATCAGAACAAAGGCGCCAAGATCTACAGTCAATATTGCCGCGATTGTCACGGTAATCGCGGCGTTCCCAATGCGCCCGGTATTCCCGATTTTTCCCGTAATCAGCGCCTGATGCAGTCGGACCTCGCCTTGGTCAAGAGTATCAGCATCGGCAAGGGCATGATGCCCGCCTTTCAGGGACGATTGTCCGAGAATGACATCCTGGATGTCATCGCGTATTTAAGAACCCTGCAGTGATGAGCGGTTTGCGGATCGGCGCCGCTGCCGCTGCGGTATTGGTCCTAGCCAGCGCCTGCAGCGCCGCCCAGGAAATGGCGGCCGCGTCGGCGGTGGAGAAGCCGGTCAAGACCTCTGCTTCGTATCGCGTGCTGGAATCCTTCGGCGTCGGACGCGACGTCTATGTGCGTTCTTTGGCCGTGGATCGCGCCCACAACAGCATCTGGGTGGGTACCTCGGTGGGGGTGCACGAAGTGGATCTGGCCACGCGCGATCCGCTGCATACCTTTACCCGCAAGGAAGGGCTCGCCAACGAGTATGTGTTTTCCATCTTCGTCGACAGCCAGGGTTATAAGTGGTTCGGCACCAACGGCGGCGGCGCGTCCCGGTACAAGGACGGCAAATGGAAGACCTATTTTCCTATGCACGGTCTGGCGGATTATTGGGTGTACAACTTCGCCGAACAAAAGCCGGGGGTGATCTGGATCGGTACCTGGTACGGCGCCAATCGCTTCGATACGGCCACCGGCAAGTTCACCACCTATGTGGATCAGCTGGTGAATGAATGGGTGTACGGCGTCACGGTGGACGCCAAGAAGCGGGTATGGTTCGGGACCGAAGGCGGCGTCAGCATGTTCGACGGCCAACACTGGCGCTCCTGGACCCATAAGGACGGCATGGGCGCGCCCAATGACGATAACCTGCCCATCAGTCTCAATACCGGTCTCGGCACCCGCTCGCGTCACAACCTCAGCGTGCTGGTCGACGGTGAGCCCACCTACAATCCCAATTATGTGTTCTGTATCGAGGCCGCGCCCGACGGCGATATCTGGGTCGGTACCTGGGGCGGCGGGGTGAGTCGTTTCGACGGCAAGACATGGCACAATTACACGACGCATGACGGCCTGGCGGGCAATATCGTGTTCAGTATGAGCCGGGACAAAGACGGCGCGTGGTGGTTCGGCACCAATAAAGGGGTGTCGCGTTACGACGGGAAGCATTGGCAGACCCTCAGTCGCGAAGACGGCTTGTTCGGCGACAGTGTCTACGCGGTAGCGGCGGCGCCCAACGGTAATATCTGGGTGGGCACCAAGCAGGGTGTGGTGCGCATCGGCCGCTAGAGCCCGGTGGCGGCGGATTGAATTGACGGCTGAAGAGGAAAGCGAAGTGAAGATTGACGGTCGTGGTTTGGCGGTGATCCTGATTGCAGTGGGCGCGCTGTTAGTGGGCGCCTATCAGTTCGGTAGCCACAAGTCGGCGCTGGCGCCGACCGCAGCGGTTGCTTCCGAAGCGGGGTCGCTCAAGCCCGGTGCGGTCATGCCGCCCAATCATCCCATGATTCCCGAGTCCGGTTCCTCAGTGGTGTTCGGCGCCGACAGCAAATTCACTCACTTCGAGATCGGCAATCGCAACGTCAAGAGCATCCTTGCTGACGGTAACATCGTGTGGATCGGCACTTCCGGCGGCGTGATTCGTTACGATGCGGCGGCGGACAAGTACAAGGTGTTCAATAACCGCATACCGGGGATTCTTTCCAACGGCGTGTTCCATGTGAGCAAGCTCGGCAAGCGCATCCTGGTGGGGACCTATGGCGGCGGTCTGTCGGTATACGATCCCGCCGCCGACAAGTGGCATAACATCAATATTCCGGACGGCCTGGCCGACCAGTTCGTCTACGACGTCTTGCAGGCCCGCAACGGCGATGTGTGGATCGCGACCTGGTCCGGGGTCAACCGGGTGAAGGGCGGTGACCTGGATGATCCCAGCAAGTGGCAAACCTTTACCGTGGAAAATACCAACGGCGGCCTGCCCAATCCCTGGGTGTACGGTCTGGATGAAGGCAAGGACGGTACCATGTGGTTCGCCACCGAATACGGCCTGGCGCGCTACAAGGACGGCAAGTGGGATCATTGGCAGCATAGCGACGGCTTGGGCGCGGATTTCGCGGCGGTCAAGGATGCCATCCAATTCACTGACGACCCCGGACTCGCCTCCAGCCATCATGCCCAACAAAAGGCGGAGCAGGGTTTGCAAGGAGTGAATGTCGCCTACAATCCCAACTACATCATTTCCATGGTGGTGGATAATAACGGCGTAGTGTGGTGCGGGACCTGGGGTGCGGGGCTGGCGCGCTTCGACGGGCACCGCTGGCATAATTTCACCACCAAGGACGGCTTGCCGGGCAATCACATCTTCATGCTCTATAAAGATACCAAGGGCCGGGTATGGGCCGGCACCAGCCGCGGTCTCGCCCGTCTCAATGACGACGGCAAGAGTTTTTCGGTGGTGACCACGGAACAAGGTCTCTTCGCCGATAACGTTTTTTCCATGGCCGATGCAGCCGACGGCAGCGTGTGGGTCGGCAGCTTCGGCGGCGTGGCGCACATCACGCCTTCCGGCCGGATGTAAATCTCTTTCTGCCAAATTTCCCGCTCTGCCTTAATTGTAAAAGACCGGGGTTCGGCTATGTTAAATTGCCTCGGAGGGGGCAAGACATGTCGACCGAACAGCCAGGTGCGCGGCGGGGGACAGTTCGGTGCCTCGATAGGGGTTGATGAGCGTTGCAGGGCTCGTGATTGTCGGACGATAAGGGCGAAAAAGGAGTGCATCGGTGAGGAGCTTGGGGGTCCGTCTGGCACTGGTTATTTCCACGGTGTTATTTCTGTTGATATCGATCGCCGGACTGTGGCTGGACCGGCAAATCACCAAGTCGATGCGCGCCGATGAAGTGACAGACGCCGAGATGCACGCCAGCACCTTGTTGGCCAGTCTGCAAACCTTGATGCTGAACGGCCAAGGGACGCTGGCCCGCAGTTGGTTGGACAGGATGCAGGGGGAACCGGGCATCATCGATATCGAGATACTGCGTCGCAACGGTGAAGAAGCTTTCACCGATCTGAGTACCGTGGACAAGGTCAACAAATATCTGGGCACTCCCCGCTTTGAGCGCCAGCCTACCACGCCCCATCATAAGAACCGTATCGCTTCCAGCGCCTTCGAGCAATCCCTGCGCGGCAAGCTCGGCGTCGATTGGAATTCCACCGGGGTCGTGACCTTGCTTATGCCCATCGAGCAACATGCCGAGTGTCTGACTTGTCACGGCTACGATAAAAATTCCTTGCGTGGTGTGTTGAAGTTATCGCTCTCTACGGAGTATGCGGAGAAGCGCATCGATCTCATGCGCTATCGTATGTGGATCGTGGCGGTGAGCTTGGTGAGCATCCTGGGGCTTGCCATGTGGCTGGTGCTGCGTTCGAGTGTGCTGAAACCGATCGTCCGCCTGCAGGCCGCCATCGGTCGCGCGGGTCTAGGCGACCGTGATACCAAGCTGGTTGTGAAGCAACATGATGAGCTGGGTAAAGTGGCTGTGCAATTCAATCGCATGCAGCAACAGCTGATCGCCGGCGAGGCACGCATTCGCGCAGTGATGGATAATGTCGTGGACGCGGTCATTACTATCGATGAGAAAGGCGTCATCGAATCGGCGAATAAGGCGGTGAGCCGGGTGTTCGGGTATTTACCTGAGGAGTTGCTGGGTCGGGACATCAAGCTGCTGATCCCGCCGCTTTCCGGCGACGGACAGGGGCAATTTTTAGAGACGTTCCTTACGCCGGAACCCTCGCGCATCTTCGGAGTGGGGCGCGAGATCATTGGGCAACGCAAGGACGGCAAGATCGTTCCCATCGATCTTGCCGTGAGCGAGATGCGGTTGCATGGCCGGCGCCATTTTATCGGTATCGCCCGCGATATCACCGAGCGCAAGGAGCAAATGGCAGCAATCAAGTACCAAGCCCTGCATGACGGGCTTACCGATCTTCCCAATCGTACGCTGTTTTCAGATCGTCTCCACCAGGCCATATTGTCCGCGGCGCGTGAAGAGCGCTCTTTGGCTTTAATCATTATGGATCTTGATCATTTTAAGGAGATCAACGATACCCTCGGTCATCATAGCGGCGATATGATCTTGCAGCAGGTCGCCGGCCGTGTGCGTGCCGTGTTGCGCGAATCGGATACGGTGGCGCGCCTGGGCGGGGATGAGTTTGCCTTGTTATTGCCTTCGGCGGACCTGGATGACGCCACGCATATCGCCACCAAGCTGTTGACGGCCTTGAGCCGTCCCTTTGAATTGGAGACGCGTTCATTCCCGGTGGGGGCGAGCTTGGGGGTCGGTATGTTTCCCGAGCACGGTCGTGACGGCAGTTCACTGATGAAGCGGGCGGATATGGCGATGTACGAGGCCAAGCGCGACAAAACGGGATTTGCGGTCTACGATGCGGCCAAAGATCAGTTTTCATCACATAATCTCTCCTTGATGGGTGACTTGCACACCGCCATCGAGGCCCGGCAATTGGCGCTCTATTATCAACCCATCGTGAATCTGCAAACCGGTCGTGTCAGCGGGGCAGAGGCCTTGGTGCGCTGGCGCCATCCCCGCCGGGGTTTGATGTATCCCGGCGAATTTATCCCGCTGGCCGAACAGGCCGGACTGATCAAGGCGGTGACTTTATGGGTGTTGCAGCAAGTCATGGCGCAGCATCGGGTTTGGCGGCAGTCGGGAATCGACCTCGACATGGCGATCAATATTTCAGGATATAACCTGCATGACGGCGGCTTTGCGGAGAGCGTGGCGGAAATTTTGCGCCCCGACAATAACCATCAAGTCACCTTTGAAATCGCGGAAACGGCGATGATGACCGATCCGGCGCGGGCCTTGGAAATTCTTCGCGCCTTGGAGGGCATGGGGATAACGCTTTCCATCGACGACTTCGGCCTCGGATATTCCTCGATTGTCTTTCTCAAACAAGTGGCGGCGCAGGTATTGAAGATTGACAAGAGCTTTATCATCGGGATGAGCGATAATGACAATAATGCGGTGATCGTGCGCTCCATCATCGAACTTGCGCACAATATCGGTTTGCAGGTGGTGGCGGAGGGGATCGAAGACAAGCAGACCTACGACGTCTTGACGGCATGGGGTTGCGATTCCGCGCAGGGTTATTACATCAGCCAGGCCTTGGAGGCTGATGAGTTTGCGAGTTGGCTACGGCAAACGCCTTGGGGTTCTCAGCCTGTTATGGATAATAACCCCTAGGAGGAAAGCGGTTCCGTGACTGATTAATGAGTGGCGGCGCTTGCCGCGATTTCACCGGGTAGCGGCTTGAAGATATCGATCTTGCGAAAGTATTGGTCCACCATGTAAACACGACCGTCTTCGCCGACGGCGACGCCGGCCGGGAGAAAAAATTTCCCGGGTTTGCCGGCGCGGTCACGGTTGCCGATGAACATCAGCACATGGCCTTCCTTGTTGAAGATCTGGACGTTGCCGAAGGCGGTGTCGACCACATAAATATTGCCATCCTTGTCCGTGGCGATGCCCTTTGGTCGGGCGAATTGCCCGGGGAAACGGCCCACTTCGCCGAAGGTGAACAGGAATTTGCCGTTGGGATCGAATGCCTCTACGCGGAAATTACCGCCGTCGACCACGTATAAGGTGCCGTCGGGGCCGGTGGCGGCTTGCAGCGGCAAGTTGAATTGGCCTTTGCCTTCGCCGCGGGTACCGATGGTCTGCAGATGGGCGCCGGTTTTCGGGTCGAAGACCTGGACGCGGTGATCGTTGTTGCTGATGCCGCCCACATCCACTACGTAGAGGCGGGTTCCGTCGGGGCTGACGGCCACGCCCACGGGACGGCGCAGCAATTCATCGCTGCCCAGGGTGCGCAGATAATGGCCGTCCAGATCGAAGACCAGTACCCGCCGCGCCGTGACATCGGCGACGAATACCTCACCCTGTTTTGAGATGGTAATGCCTATGGGTTTATGCAGTCTTCCCGGCTCATCCTGACCGAATTGGCTGAAGTGTCCGCCGGGAATGTCGAAGACCAGCACGGCATCTTGCGCAGTATCGGTGACGTAGACGCGTCCCTGATGAACCGCGACACCGTAGGGTTTCACCAAACCTTGCACCTGTGGTGCACGACCGGTGGCCATGATCTTGAGCCGCTCCAGGCCCGTGATCTTTTCCACATCCTCGTTGGTTTGCAAGGTGCGTTCATAGATGAAGCGCGGCTTGTCGGGCGGTGCCGGATAGACGGGGGCGGGATCGAAGCTTTGCGGAGGCGGCGCGGAGGCGCAGCCCGACAAGATCAGTAATAAACAGCTCTGAGCCAGGACCTGCAAGATGGGAGCAAACCGCCACCGGGTCAAAGCGCCTGCGTTTTCTTTCATCGCGGGATGGTTCCTGCCAAATGGGTTTTCATGCGCTGACTGCTTAGCTGCCGGCTACTTGATATGACATGTCTCACACAGGCGGTCGGCACGGGTACGCAACAGCAGCTTCACATCGGGATTGTGAACATTATGGCATGAGGCGCATTCCACCTTGCCGTCATAGATTTTGACGCCGTTGTCAAAACCGTAAGGGCTATTCGGTGCGCGGAAATCATGATCCTTGTTGGTGAGTCCGGCGTAGGTCATGGAGAAGGGATGGTCGTTGGTAAGATCGGTACCGATATGTTTAATGGCGATGCTGTGTGCCACACGCCCATTGTGGCATTTGCCGCAGCTCATCAGGTCGTTGGCGCCGTTGAGACGCAGGTGCAGGGTGGCTTCCTTGCTGGTGGCCCAGCCGTCGGGTTTGAACACCGTCATGTCCACGCCCATGGTGCCGTCATGGCAGGATAGGCATAGCAAGCTGATGGGGCTGGGAGCACGGACCTTGTTGTCCAGGGTGCGGCTGTCGTAGAGGTCATAGGCACCTTGGGCCGGGACGAAGCGGTTCCAGCCCGGATTGCCGCCTTCGGCGCTGCTGTCGGCCTGTTTGCGGTCCGGCGGCAGATGGCAATATACGCACGGCGAGCCGTAGTCGGAGAAGGCCATGCCCGACATGGCCACCACGCCAACCCGTTTGTTGAGGCCGGTGAAGTCGTGTTTGGTGCCCAAGATTGTTCCCGCCGGGGCGTGGGCTATCCCACCGGCCAGAAACAGGCCGGCACAGGCGATCATGGAGATCAACCAGGTGCGGGCGAGGTGGATTCTCCTATTGCGCGCCCGGAATTCAGTGCTCGTATGTGATCCGTGATGTGCCACTGTTTGCAGAAACCTTCCCGTTATCTTTCAGTAGACTGGGGCCAGCCCCCTTTGTCCTGCAACGTCCGGGAAGGGTAGCGCAAATCGTCGTTTTCCGCCACAATGACGTCGTTATCTAGCCGAATGCTCGCTGTGCGCGAGTCTCCCATATGGTTGATCCGGGATAGTCATGATTTTCGACAGGCGTATCCGTATTGTTTTGCTGACATGGTTTCTAGCCGCCGCCGGCCTGACGGGCTCAGCGGGGGCCGTGGCGGCCGTCGACGGCGCCCTGGTCTACGCCCAGCACTGCGTGATCTGCCACGGTGACAAAGGGAATGGCGATACCCGGGTGCGCCGCGGCCTGAGTGCCCCGCCGACGGATTTCACTACCGCCCGGGCCCGCGCCGATTTGACGCGCGAGCGGATGCTGCATTCGGTGAACGCTGGCAACCCCGGCACCGCGATGATGGCCTTCGGCTCGCGGTTGTCGCAGGCCGAGATTGCTGCGGTGGTCGATTATATCCGTACTACCTTTATGACGGGCAAGGCCAACGCGGCCTTGCCGCCCAAGATTGCCGAGGGCGAGCAGCTGTACGTGCGTCATTGCGCGGTGTGCCATGGTGATCAGGGCAGCGGGGCGGTGTGGACCCAGTCCAGTCTCAATCCCCCGCCGCGCAATTTTACAGCGGCGATGCGCGACGAATTGAGCCGGGAGCGGATGATCACCTCCGTGACCTATGGTCGTCCCGGCACCGCCATGATGTCGTTTCGCAAACGGCTGTCAACGCAAGAGATCGCGACGGTGGTGGACTACATCCGCGCCTCGTTTTTGGGCAAGGCGGTCAAGCCGGCCGATCACCCGCATATCGCGCAGGCCGATATGTCCCTGCCCTTCCCCGATGGACTACGGGGTGATGCCGAAAAAGGCAGGCGCTTTTTCGACCATAACTGTTTTACCTGTCACGGCGTAAAAGGCAACGGCAAGGGGCCGCGTTCGAGCTTCATCAATCCCAAGCCGCGCAATTTCCTCTCCATCGAATCGCGCATTCGTTTAAACAGACCCACGCTGTTTGGCGCCGTGCGTGACGGGATTCGCGGTTCGGTGATGCCGTCATGGGGGAAGGTGCTGAGCGATCAGCAGATCGCCGATGTGGCGGAGTACGTGTTTACCGCCTTCGTCCACCCCGATGACAAGCAGACTGCCGTTCCGCATAAAAAAAAACTCAAGCCCTAGCCGTAGCTGATGCTGCGCTTTTGAGTCGCGGTCGCAAGATCTATAACGCGCGCTGTTATTTCTGCCATGGCTACAGTGGGAATGCCAAGACCCTGGCCAGCACCTATCTATCGCCGCCGCCCCGGGATTTCACCGCCGCCGATCCCGCCAAGCTCACCCGGGACAAGATGATCGATGCCGTAAGCCATGGGCGCCAAGATACGGCGATGCAGAGTTTCGCGGGGCTGCTGAGTCCCGATGATATAGTCGCGGTGGTGGAGTTCGTGCGTCACAATTTCATGGCGGGCAAGTCTGGTGCCAATACCCGTTATCACACCGCGGCCAACGGTTGGCCGGATCACAAGCGCCGTTACGGCGCCGCCTATCCGTTCGCCCTGGGCAAAATCCCGCTGGATACGCCCTGGGCGGAGCTGACGCCGGAGCAGCAGGAAGGCAAACGCCTGTTCATGAGCGGTTGTATTACCTGCCATGATCGGGCGCGGGTACGCGACTCGGGAGCCATTTGGGACCCGCGCTCCGTGTCCTATCCGCGCGGTGGTTATCGCCCCGGTCAGTCGGCCCCGGATGCGGTCAGTGGTGCAACGCCTTATGCTCGCCACGACAAGGCACCGGTTTTTTCCGATTTGTCGCCGCAGCAAGGTCTGGGTGAACGGCTGTTTCAGAAGAATTGCGCCTTTTGTCACGCCGCCGACGGCACGGCGGGCAACTGGATAGGTCACTTTCTCGAGCCGCATCCCCGCAATCTGACCGACACCAAGGCCATGACGGGTATGACCCGGGCGCGTTTGAAGCAGGTGATTCGCGACGGCGTGGCAAACACGCCCATGTCGGCATGGAAGACGGTGTTGAGTGATGAACAAATCGACGCGGTGATTGCCTATATCACCCGTGCTTTTTACCACATTGATAAAAATGCTGTTTCCAATCGGCGACACTAAGTGGTTTTGCCCTTTACGGTACTCCAATTAATTACTTATTATCCCAAGGGTATGGGATATTGAGGGTGTGTATATGATCAAGGTCGGCATCGTGGGGGGTACCGGTTATACCGGTGTGGAACTGCTGCGCCTCTTGGCTCAGCATCCTCAGGTGGAATTGCGGGTGATTACCTCGCGTTCCGAGGCCGGTTCCGCGGTGAGCGCCATGTTTCCCAATCTGCGCGGTTTCGTGGATCTGGCATTTTCCGATATTGATCCGGCCTTGCTGCGCCAGTGCGATGTGGTGTTTTTTGCCACGCCTAACGGTACCGCCATGACCATTGTGCGGGATTTGCTTGAGGCCGGGGTGCGGGTGATCGATCTGGCCGCCGATTTCCGTTTCAAAGATTCGGCGCTGTGGGAGCAATGGTACGGCATTCCCCATGCCTGTCCGGAGTTGTTGGCGGAGGCGGTCTACGGACTGCCGGAGATGAACCGCGCCAGCATCCGCAGCGCGCGCTTGGTGGCCAATCCGGGCTGTTATCCGACAGCGGTGACCTTGGGGTTCCTGCCCTTGGTGGAGGCCGGCGTGGTGGATAAGCGCCATCTCATCGCCGATGCTAAATCCGGAGTGAGCGGGGCGGGGCGTAAGGCCGAGTTGAGCTACTTGTTGAGCGAGGCCAGCGAGAACATGAAGGCCTACGGGGTGGCCGGCCATCGCCATATGCCCGAGATCCGTCAGAACCTGATTCAGCTCGGCGAGAGCGAGGTGGGTCTGACCTTTGTCCCCCATCTTACCCCCATGATCCGGGGTATTCATGCCACCCTGTATGCGCATTTGCGGGAAGAGGAGGTGGATCTGCAGAAACTCTTCGAAACCCGCTATCAAGGAGAGCCCTGTGTGGATGTGTTGCCGGCGGGCTCCAGCGCCGAAACGCGCAGCGTACGGGGCAGCAATACGTGCCGGATCGCGGTACATCGTCCCCAACAGGGGGATACCGTGGTGGTTTTGTCCGTTATTGATAACCTGGTCAAGGGCGCGGCGGGGCAGGCGGTGCAAAATATGAATATCCTCTTCGGTCTGGAAGAAGGCTTGGGCTTGCACGCCATCGCCCTGCTGCCTTGAAGTGACCATATATATGGCGTCGTCTAAAGTAAATTGTCCTTCCGGCCGCCACAGTAGGGTGGATGAGATGACCTATGTTTCGGAGTGCTAAGCAGTTAGTCGTAACTGCCTATCACCCGTGGCGCAAGTGGGTGGTGTTCGGCGTGCTGGTGGTGGCCGTTCCGCTAAGTGCCTGGAGTCTGTTTGACTACGGCCGAAGTCGGGCGGGATTCGACAGTCAAGCCGCTTCGCGTAAACAGGACCAGCTGCAGAGCAATATTTATACTTTGCAGGAGAGCAACAGCTTGTTGAGCCAGCAGTTGGCGAATCTTGAACGCGAAAAGCAGGTCGATCAGCAGGCCTATGCGGAGATCAAATCATCTCTTGAATCCATGCAGAATGAAATTTCAGAGCTCAAGGAAGAGGTGGCGTTTTATCGGGGAATCGCGACGCCGCAGGATGCGGGTCAGGGATTGCGGATCCAGAATCTGCAGCTCAGCGGTAACGGCAGTGATCGGGGCTACAGTTATAAATTGGTCTTGGTGCAAATGACCAAGGAAAAACGTGCGACCAGCGGCACGGTTAAACTTACGGTGCAGGGATTATTAAATCAAATACAAAAGGAATATTCGTTTGGTGAAATGGCGGGCCGGGACGCGGTAGGAAAATTTCACTTTAAATATTTTGGAGAATTGGAGGGGGATATTAGTTTGCCAGCGGACTTTGTGCCGACGCGAGTGGTTGTCCATGTGTCGGTGGAGTCGCCAAAGCACTCCGAGGTTGATGAGGTGTTTGCCTGGCAGGATATCTTAAGTTAACAGGAGGTGCGTTATGTGGGGAAACAACGTTAACAGCAACAGTAAGCGCAAGTCGGCCAAGGTAGAGACCCTAGTAGGGGAAGGCACCAGTGTCGATGGGGATATGACCTTCAGCGGCGGTCTGCATGTGGATGGGACGGTGCGCGGCAACATTATGGCGGCCAACGGCGACAGCATGGCCTTATTGGTGGTAGGTGAGCATGGCCGGATAGAAGGCGAGGTCCAGGTTCCTCAGGTGGTGATCTCTGGTGCGGTGGTGGGCGATGTAAGAGCGACGGAATCGGTGGAACTGACCCCCAATTCCCAGGTGACCGGCAATATCTATTACACCCGTATAGAAATGGCCATGGGCGCCTCCGTAAACGGGCAACTGATTCATGTAGCTCAGGAAAAGGGGCAGGTGCTGTTGCCAGCGGTGGATAATGAGGCGCTTACCCCGGCCGAGCGCAAGATCGAAAAATTCCATGTCGTTGATCGCTAAAGTTGATAAGCCCTCTCGGAAAAGGGATAATATACGGCAAGTGTTGTAACGAACTGGAGATAGGCCATGAGTGCACCTGCCGTTGAGATACCGCAGTCATTGGTTTTTACCGAGGCTGCTGCCAAGAAGGTCAAGCAATTGATCGATGAAGAAGGCAATACCGACCTGAAATTGCGCGTGTTCATCACCGGTGGTGGTTGTTCCGGATTTCAGTACGGTTTTACCTTCGATGAAAATATGAATGAAGGCGATACCACGGTGGAGAACTGTGGCGTGACCCTGTTGATTGACCCTATGAGCTTTCAATATCTGGTTGGCGCCGAGATCGATTACTCCGAAGGCTTGCAGGGGGAGCAGTTTGTCATTCGCAATCCTAACGCCACCACCACCTGCGGCTGCGGCTCGTCGTTTTCCGCTTAATCTCGATCCACCCTCCCTAATCCATAGCTAATTTGAATCCTAGGTAATCTGAACGGACTTCCGGGCGGGGCCACGCCCGGAAGCGTTTTTTGTTATTCTGGAACTCTTCATTATTACTGAATTGATGGCTTAAAAATGAATGAATACGTCCCCGGGCTGGAGGGTGTGCCCGCCACCAAATCCAATATTTCGTTTATAGACGGCGAAAAAGGCATACTCGCCTATCGAGGTTATTCTATCGAGCAGTTGGCGGAACACAGTACCTTCGAGGAAACGGCCCTGTTGTTGCTGGACGGTCGTCTGCCTTCGGTCGCTGAGTTGACCTTGTTCGATCAGCAGCTACGGCGCAGCCGCCGGGTGAAATACAACATCCGCTCGATCATGAAAAGTCTGCCGGCCACCGGGCACCCCATGGAGATGCTGCAGACCGCAGTGGCCAGCCTTGGTATGTTTTATCCGGGAACCGAGCGGCTGACCGGGCCCAATGTCGCGCAGAATCTCGAGTATATTCATCGCATGTCGGTGCGCATCATCGCGCGCATGGCGACCTTGGTCGCGATGTGGGAACACATTCGACATGGTTATGATCCCATTGCACCCCGCACCGATCTGACTTACGCCCAGAATTTCCTGTACATGATGCATGGTACTGAACCGGACCCCTTTATCGCCAAGATATTGGACACCTGTTTGATACTCCATGCGGAGCACACCATTAACGCCTCGACCTTCGCCGCCCTGGTTGCCGGTTCGACCTTGGCTACGCCTAGCGCAGTGGTGGCGTCGGCCGTCGGTACCTTATTCGGTCCTTTGCACGGCGGCGCCAATCAGCGCGTGGTGGAAATGCTGCATGAAGTCGGTTCCCCGGAGAATGCGCGCTCGTGGGTGGACAAACAATTGGCTGCCAAAGAGAAGATCTGGGGTATGGGGCATCGCGAGTACAAGGTAAAGGATCCGCGTGCCATCATCCTGCAGCGCCTGGTGGAGAAATTAGTGGATTACCGCGGCGGCAAAATGAGCCGCGTGTTCGAAACGGCCTTGGCGCTGGAAGAGGCTGCGGAGGCGCGCTTGGCAGAGAAAGGCGTCTATGCCAACGTCGATTATTACTCGGGTATTCTCTATGCGGAGATGGGCTTTCCTCCCGATCAATTTACGTCGATCTTTGCCGTGGCGCGCTCGGCGGGGTGGCTGGCGCATTGGCGGGAGCAGTTGCGCTATAACCGGATATTCAGACCCACTCAGGTTTATACCGGGGAAGCGCTTCGACCTTATGTTGCGTTAGATCTCCGGGAAGAAATCTAAGGTCAATTTTATTTCAGAAGTTGTAGATCCCTCCCAGGATCACCCCGTGGCGTGCCCCGGTAACGGATGGGATGTTGCCGGCGCGGTGTTCCAGGGTTTGTTTAGCCAGCCAGGCAAAGGCAATCGCCTCGACATAGTCCGGGTCGGTGTTGAATTCTTCCGTTGAAACCACCCTGATATCGTCCATCAGCATCTGCAGGCGCAGCATGAGGGATAGGTTGTGCACGCCGCCGCCGCATACCAGCACTTCATTCGCATTGGGGGCGTAGTCATGGATGGCATTGCTGATGGATCTGGCGGTCAATTCGCACAATGTGGCCTGCACATGTTTTGCCAGGATGCGATTCTTATGACGTTTTAGTAGCTTATCCAGCCAGGCCGGGTTGAAATATTCACGTCCGGTGGACTTTGGCGCTGCTTTACGGAAATAGGGATCCTTCAGCATTTTGCCCAACAAGCCCTCGTCGACTTCCCCGCTCGCGGCCCACCGCCCGCTATCATCCTTGCCTTTGCGCTGTTGCTTTTTTATCCAGCCATCCATCAGCGTATTGCCGGGGCCGGTATCGAAGCCGCTTATTTTTTTCAGCGGATCGGCCGGCAGGACGGTGATATTGGCGATACCGCCGATGTTGACTATCACTCTGTTCCTGTCGTTCAAGCGGAATACCGCTTCGTGAAAGGCGGGGACCAGAGGCGCGCCTTGTCCGCCTGCGGCCATGTCGCGGCGACGGAAATCGGCAACGGTGGTGATGCCGGTGCGTTCGGCAATGACGTTCGGGTCGCCGATTTGCATACTGGTGGGAAATGGGCCGGCGGGGCGGTGATAGATGGTCTGGCCGTGACTGCCGATGGCGCGCACCGACTTGGCAGCAATGCCGCTCTGCTGTATCAGGCTCTCGACGGCATCGGCAAACAAGTGGCCCAGGCGTACATCCAGTTCACTGAGATGGCTCAGGGTGACGGCTTCCCCCTGAACGGCGGCGGTAAGGCGGGTGCGCAGCTTGCCGGGGACGGGGGCGTTGAGCTGATGACGTAATTCGGGAACACGCCTGTCCATGTTGACGAGTACGGCGTCGATCGCGTCCATGCTCGTGCCGGACATCAGCCCGATATAATACTCAGACATTACTGCAGAGGACCTCGGCGGCCGGCTGAAAGCTCAGTTCAGCGTCGACCCTGCTGTTATTAGATAAAGGCTTGCGGGATCGCATCAGCGATCATTTAGGGCCACCGACGACGTTCCGTCAATGGCTTCCAACTGCGCCAGGAAGCGCCGGCTAGCGGTCATGAAGTCCTGCTTGTACTTCGCGGGAATGGGCGCCGCGTCCGGGAATTTCACCTTGAGCGGATTGCGGTGTACGCCATTGATACGGAACTCATAGTGGAGATGCGGTCCGGTGGCCAATCCGGTCATGCCCACAAAGCCTATGATCTGGCCTTGATGGACATGATCGCCGCGATGCAGGCCGCGGGCGAAACGGGACAAGTGGCCATAGAGAGTGCTGTAGCGAGCGCCGTGCTGCAGTTCAATGGCATTGCCATAGCCCCCCCTGCGCCCCACAAAGACTACCTTGCCGTCGCCGGTGGCCTTGACCGGCGTGCCGATGGGTGCGGCGTAATCGACGCCCTTATGGGCGCGGATACGATTGAGAATGGGGTGGTAGCGCGCCGTACTGAAATAAGAGCTGATCCGGCTGAATTCCACCGGGGTGCGCAAGAACGCCTTACGCATACTCTTGCCGTCGGGGCTGTAGTAGTCGCTATGGCCGCTGGCATCGGTAAAACGTAGGGCGCGATAGGTAGTGCCGTTGTTGGTGAATTCGGCGGCGAGGATGTCGCCATGGCGGAGTTCTTTGCCGTCGATGTACAGGTCGTCGTAGATCACCGAAAAACTATCGCCGTCTCGAATATCCAAGGCAAAGTCGATATCCCAGCCGAAGATGCCGGCCAATTCCATAGTCATTCTGTCGGACAATCCTGCCTGTTGAGCGGCCTCGAACAGCGAACTGTTGATGACTCCCGACGTATGCGCGACCCGATGTTCTACCGGACGTTCTATAAGTTTGCTCTTATAGTCGCCGTCGTTTTGCCAAACCTGCAAGGAATGGACGGGGTCGATCTCATACATGAGTCTGAGCAACTGCGATTGTTCCGCCAATTCCACTTTGATGGTCTGCCCGGGGCGAATACGTTTCAATGTCTTGGTTTCGTCGCCCAGGGTCAATATGTTGTAGAGCGACTGCGGGCTGATGCCCAGCCGTGAGAAAATCAGCGATAGATTGTCGCCGCGTTTGACCTTGATGGTCTGCCATTCTCCTCCCGTATCGGCAGGGACGGAGCTTTGTTGCTTGACGGCGGTGCTGTCGGTAGCCGTTGCTGCGGAAGCCGAAGCGCTCAAGTCGGTCGTATCGCTTAAGGGCGCATCGGCGCGGGAGGCCGCATCCGTCAATTCCGGCCGGTTGGCGGCCGCTTCATCGGTATAAGTGGAGATGATGACGCCCGACACAATTAAGGCAATGCCAAGCAACAGCCAGTGCCTGTGAGTGAATTTTTCTTTGCGCATGGTAGGGGTAGCTTGCGTCATGGTAATCCGTTCCAATGCCTGACCGTCATCTGACACGGCGGCTATCGTCCAATTTATCCAGCGGTGTGGTTAAGGTAGCCCGTGATATGCGTTTCGTCAATTGTCGCGCTTCCATTCCGGACGGAACGCACCACGCTGGCCATGATAGTACCAATCTGGCGGTGATTGCAGTGACATAGATCACAATTAGGGCACACTCAAAGTGCTCGCTATGGTGCCTGATTATAGAGAACCAGTCGAGAGGGGGTTGTGTAGCCATACGGAGACAAGAGCGGAGTCTGGGCTTTCAGCTACTGCCGCATTCAAAGGTATCGAGTAAGACATCAGAGTCGGCTACCGTGGACGGCGATGGCGGGGAGGCTGGGTGGGTCCGCGCTACACACACAATTGCGGCCCGAGTTCTTGGTTTGGTACAAGGCGTCATCCGCGACTTTGATGAGTCCTTCATGGCGAGTCATTTTGTCACGGTATTGAGTGACGCCGTTGCTGATGGTCGTCTGAATGGCGGTTGTTCCATAGAGGATGCTCGTCTCCTCGATAGTGCATCTAATGCGTTCCGCATATTCCTGGGCACCTTCCAGTGTGGTTTCCGGCAGCAGTATGCAGAATTCCTCTCCACCGCAACGAGGCGCACGGTTAAATTCTTCGGCGATGGATTCTTTCGGGAAGTGGCGGTTGAAGGTGCCGGTCAGGCTGTCGCTCTGGCTGGCCTCGGCGAGGGAGTGCAGGGCTTCCTTATGCATTCTTTTATAAATGGCGACATCCGTGCTGTCGACCACGGTTACGCAGATATGCTCGACTTCATCTTTGTCATTTTTGATGGGTATGAAGGTGCGGTCTTGATGCATATATTCAACTCCGTCGGTAACCGGGCGGTTATGGCGGAAGATGAATTGCGCAGCGCCCGGGCCAAGCGTGATGAGATGTTGGTTGTGCACATTGAGCGTGTCTGGGAGGCCAACCTGCAGGTCTACGGCGCCGATAAGGTCTGGAAGCAGATGAACCGCGAAGGCGTTCCCGTGGCGCGCTGTACCGTGGAGCGGCTCATGCGTCACCTGGGCTTGCACGGTGCGCGCCGTGGCAAGACAATTCGCACCACCGTACCTGATCGCTCGGCGCCTTGCCCGCTGGACCGGGTCAATCGCCAGTTCAAAGCCGATCGTCCCAACCAGCTCTGGGTGTCGGACTTCACGTACGTGTCGACCTGGCAGGGCTGGCTATACGTGGCCTTCGTCATCGACGTCTTCGCCAGGCGTATCGTCGGCTGGCGGGTCAGCGGCACCATGACCACGGACTTCGTGCTCGACGCGCTGGAGCAGGCACTGTACGCCCGGCAGCCTGATTCAGATGATGCCCTGATCCATCACAGCGACCGGGGCTCGCAATACGTCTCGATCCGAACAGCTATGGCCGCTGTTCCCAGCTGGAGAAGGCAAAGTTTTTAAGGATAAAGACGCTTTTGATTTTGTTTTCTACAAGCTTGCGGGGTAGAACGGGAAAACTTTCAAACAGATTTCGGCCGACTACCATATTGGAATAGCGCCCGCTATTGAGTTCCATGAAGTGGTTCCACGGGACTATATCCATGCGGGTGTTGATGATGAAAACGCCGATATTAATACGATCGATTGCACATTCAAGAATTGGCGTAAGACTTGATGCCGGTGCGCTCATAAATAGAGGCTTAGCCGGTTTCGAAAAAGGCGTCCAGAGATTGTTGCAGCGAGCCTATGGCGTCCTCGGCCATCATGATGACCAGGTGGCTCATGAAGTTGCGTTGTTCCAGGGTGAAGTTGACTTCGACTTGCAAGGCATAATCCCACGGTAAATTGTCATGGGCGAGCAGAGTGCGGGCCGGGGCGTTTTCCGCGATCAGGGAGGGGGCGGAGAAACTCAGGTTGGCGTTGAGTTGCTCGGCGATGCCGTTCAGGCACGCCCCTACCAGGATATTGCTGACATCGAACAACACCTCCTTTTCGGTGAGGGGGTCGAGGTCGGTCTGATAGCCCATTAAATCGGAAAGGTCACGGCAACCCTCGGCGCTGAAGATGGTGATGGCCTCCCCGCTTAAGTCGTCAT
>CAWEOA010000008.1:765000-1127324 GCA_963810615.1 uncultured Gammaproteobacteria bacterium
GTAGGGAAACCGAGTCCGAATAGGGCGTTTAGTCGCTGGGAATAGACCCGAAACCGGGCGATCTATCCATGGCCAGGGTGAAGGTGGGGTAATTCCCACTGGAGGCCCGAACTCACTCCCGTTGAAAAGGTAGGAGATGAGCTGTGGATAGGAGTGAAAGGCTAATCAAGCTCGGAGATAGCTGGTTCTCCTCGAAAGCTATTTAGGTAGCGCCTCGTGTCTCACTCCCGGGGGTAGAGCACTGTTTCGGCTAGGGGGTCGTCTAGACTTACCGAACCGATGCAAACTCCGAATACCGGGAAGTGCAATCACGGGAGACACACGGCGGGTGCTAACGTCCGTCGTGAAGAGGGAAACAACCCAGACCGCCAGCTAAGGTCCCAAAATTACGGCTCAGTGGTAAACGATGTGGGAAGGCATAAACAGCCAGGAGGTTGGCTTAGAAGCAGCCACCCTTTAAAGAAAGCGTAATAGCTCACTGGTCGAGTCGGCCCGCGCGGAAGATTTAACGGGGCTTAAGCCGTATACCGAAGCTGCGGATGCTTACATTCTTCGGAATGTAGGCGTGGTAGAGGAGCGTTCTGTACGCCTGTGAAGGTGTGTCGTAAGGCATGCTGGAGGTATCAGAAGTGCGAATGCTGACATGAGTAGCGACAATGCGGGTGAAAAACCCGCACGCCGTAAGCCCAAGGTTTCCTGCGCAACGCTAATCGGCGCAGGGTTAGTCGGCCCCTAAGGCGAGGCAGAAATGCGTAGTCGATGGGAAACAGATTAATATTTCTGTACTTCACATTATTGCGATGGGGGGACGGAGAAGGTTAGACCAGCCGGGTGTTGGATGTCCCGGTTTAAGCGTGTAGGCAGATCTCTTAGGCAAATCCGGGAGGTCAATGCTGAGGCGTGATGACGAGCTCTCTTTTGAGCGAAGTGGTCGATACCATGCTTCCAAGAAAAGCCTCTAAGCTTCAGATAATGTGGAACCGTACCGCAAACCGACACAGGTGGGCGGGGAGAGAATCCTCAGGCGCTTGAGAGAACTCGGGTGAAGGAACTAGGCAAAATAGCACCGTAACTTCGGGAGAAGGTGTGCCCTCATTACGTGAAGAGACTTGCTCTCCGAGCGGAAGGGGGTTGCAGTGACCAGGGGGTTGCGACTGTTTATTAAAAACACAGCACTCTGCAAACACGAAAGTGGACGTATAGGGTGTGACGCCTGCCCGGTGCCGGAAGGTTAATTGATGGGGTCAGCCGCAAGGCGAAGCTCTTGATCGAAGCCCCGGTAAACGGCGGCCGTAACTATAACGGTCCTAAGGTAGCGAAATTCCTTGTCGGGTAAGTTCCGACCTGCACGAATGGCGTAACGATAGCCCCGCTGTCTCCACCCGAGACTCAGCGAAATTGAATTCGCTGTGAAGATGCAGCGTACCCGCGGCAAGACGGAAAGACCCCGTGAACCTTTACTATAGCTTTACACTGGACTCTGAGCATACTTGTGTAGGATAGGTGGGAGGCTTTGAAGCGTGGACGCCAGTCCGCGTGGAGCCAACCTTGAAATACCACCCTGGCGTGTTCGGGGTTCTAACCTAGGCCCGTTATCCGGGTTGGGGACAGTGTATGGTGGGTAGTTTGACTGGGGCGGTCTCCTCCCAAAGAGTAACGGAGGAGCACAAAGGTACCCTCAGCGCGGTCGGAAATCGCGCTTTTGAGTGCAAAGGCATAAGGGTGCTTGACTGTGAGACAGACACGTCGAACAGGAGCGAAAGCTGGTCTTAGTGATCCGGTGGTTCTGTATGGAAGGGCCATCGCTCAACGGATAAAAGGTACTCCGGGGATAACAGGCTGATTCCTCCCAAGAGTTCATATCGACGGGGGAGTTTGGCACCTCGATGTCGGCTCATCACATCCTGGGGCTGTAGCCGGTCCCAAGGGTATGGCTGTTCGCCATTTAAAGTGGTACGCGAGCTGGGTTTAGAACGTCGTGAGACAGTTCGGTCCCTATCTGCCGTGGGCGTTGGAGATTTGAGGGGATCTGCTCCTAGTACGAGAGGACCGGAGTGGACATACCTCTGGTGTTCCGGTTGTCACGCCAGTGGCATTGCCGGGTAGCTATGTACGGAAGGGATAACCGCTGAAAGCATCTAAGCGGGAAGCCCACCCCAAGATTAGATCTCCCTGGACCCTTGAGGTCCCTTAAGGTCCGTCGAAGACTACGACGTTGATAGGCTGGGTGTGGAAGTGCAGTAATGTATGAAGCTAACCAGTACTAATTGACCGTGAGGCTTGACCATATAACACCCAAGCAGTTTGGGTATGGTAAGTCAAAGCAACAACCATACGTCTTTACAGTTTTCCGAATTAAGTTGTTGGCTGCAGGCCGAGTGCCGAATGCCGACTGCTTTAACAGTTTGCCTGGCGGCCATAGCGAGCGGGAACCACCCGATCCCATCTCGAACTCGGAAGTGAAAATGCTCAGCGCCGATGATAGTGTGGGAGATCCCATGCGAAAGTAGGACACTGCCAGGCTTCTAAACCCTACCCCCGCGGCGCAAGCTGCGGGGGTTTTTTTCCAGCTGTAATATCGCAAATCGCCGTACCCCGAAGTAACCGGGGGAAGGACAAGCAAATCTTCTAACCTCCTGCCCCGCGGCGCAAGTTGCGGGGATTTCTTTTTTCGCCTGCTACGTCATCACTGCAAGGCGATGCCGCTCCGTTTTTGTCTTTAACGCCTCTGTTAAATCCGGCACAATGACGTTCAAGAATAAAACGACCGGAAACCATGTCGTCCATAACGTCTAATAACCGCCACATCACAATTATTCTAGCCTTGTCACTGGGCGTGCTTCTTTCGATCAGCGCCGCCAGTGCCGGACCGGCGGTGGTTTCGCCGCCGCGCGATGAGCTGGCCATGATCATTGCCGCATCGACCGGGAATCTGGATGCTGTCAAGGGATTGGTAAGCAAGGGCATGGATCTGGATCACAGTGACTTCACCGGTAACACCCCATTGATATATGCGGCGCGCTACGCCCGCGTCACGCTGGTGGAATATCTGCTGCGCCACGGTGCTGACGTGAATGCCTACACTCACTGGGGTACCACCGCGTTGATAGAGGCCGTACGTAAGGGCAGTTTCCCGGTCGTCCAGGATCTGCTGGATGCCGGCGCCGATGTCGATCAACTCAACAATAAACATGAATCCGCATTATTCGACGCTGTGAAGTACCGGCGTTTGTGGGCGGTAAATATGCTGCTGTACCGCAATGCACAGACCGATATCAAGAATACCCTCGGCTACACCCCGCTGGCGTATGCTCGCGAAGAGCATCAAGCGCGAATTGTGGCGGCCCTGCAACAGCAAAACGTCGCTGACCGCCTCGCGGTGCGTGAGGATATGCCGAGTCTAAACGGGGTGGCGGACGACTCACGCACCAGTCATGCCGTGGCACGGCACGTTTCCTCCATTTCTGTGTTGCGCTAAGTCGCCGCATAGCTGGCGTTCCGCTGACAAGATCGGCGTATAATAGCGATTGTCTTGGTTATGCACTCTTTGCCGGAGGTATGAGAATGACAGCGACGGCTTACCAGCACCTGTTGGCGGCGGTGGATTTTTCTTCCGGCAGCGAGGCAATGCTGCAGCGCACCATGGATCTGGTTAATCGCTACGCCGCCCGCTTGAGCGTGATTCACGTCGTTGAGTACCTGCCGGTTGCACTGGACGCGGAGCTGATGTTGCCACCGCTAGCCGGCGTCGAAGAGCAACTCATGGACAACGCTCGCAAACGCCTGGAGCAGTTGACCCACAGTCTCGGCGCGGACCAGGCAAGCCATTATGTGGAACTGGGATCGACCAAGCTGGAAATACTACGGGTGGCCGAGGCTCAGGGTGTGGATCTGATCGTGGTGGGTAGTCACGGTCGCCACGGTTTGGCGCGGATGTTGGGATCGACCGCCAGCGCGGTGCTGCAGGGGGCGCACTGTGATGTGTTGGCGGTGAGGGCCACGGGTCAGGCGTGACGGACTTTTCCATCAGCGAGGGTTGGTTGTCAGCGGCGCGGCGCGTGACGTCACCGAACTGTGATGAGCGGCCGGAAAGCTGCGCCGCCGAGCTGTTAGTCATCCACGGCATCAGTCTGCCGCCGGGAGAATTCGGCGGCCCGTGGATCGATGCCCTGTTCAGCAATGCCCTGGATGCCGATGCCCATCCCTACTTTGGCGAGATCCAGGACTTGGAAGTTTCGGCCCACGTCTTGATTCGCCGCGATGGAGAAATAGTGCAATATGTGCCTTTTGATCGCCGTGCCTGGCACGCCGGACAGTCCTGTTTCGAGGGGCGCGAGCGTTGCAATGATTTTTCCATCGGCATCGAGCTGGAAGGCAGCGATGACCAGCCTTACGAGGAGGTGCAATACCGGGTTCTGGCGGAAATATGCAGGGCCTTGTTGCGCGCCTATCCGACGCTGAATCCGCAGCGCATCGTCGGGCATTGCGACATCGCGCCCGGACGCAAGACCGACCCGGGTCCGTATTTTGAATGGCGGCGCCTGCGCGCCTTAATGATGGACCCCCCTTGATTTTTTCCAAACAAACGTAAAACTAGACCCCATGACATTGCTGGTAATCGTACTTTCTTTATTTATTGAGCGGGTGTGGACCGCCCTGGCAGATCTGCGTTCCTTCACCTGGTTTGAACGGCTGGTCGACCGCCTTGCCGGCAACGGCGCGGCCCGCTCGTCGTCGGGCGTCTTCGTCATGCTGGCGGTAATGGCGCTGCCCCTGTTCGTCGTGGCGGTTGCGCATGTCCTGCTCGTCAAGATTTTCGCCGTGCTCGGCCTCATCTTTGCGGTGCTGGTAGTATTGTTTTGTTTGGGGCCACGCGATCTAGATGCGGACGTCCACCATTTTCTAAACGCATGGGAACAGGGCGACGAAGACAAGGCGCAGCGTTATGCGCGTCGGATTTACGGAGAGACGGCCGAACCGGTTGAGATGAGGGCGTTGGGCCGGCCGGTAGTCGAAGGTATCGTGGTCGCCGCCCATGAGCGCTGGTTCGGTGTGATTTTCTGGTTCGTCATCCTGGGGCCCTTGGGGGCCTTGTGGTATCGGCTTGCCTGCGTGTTGCGCGACAAATGCCTGCGCCAGGGCGAAGAGGATGCCTTCAAGGATGCGGTGCTCCTGATGCATCACATCCTCGCCTGGATCCCGGTGCGCCTCACGCTCTTGAGTTATGCGTTGACCGGCAACTTTGGGGATACGCTAGAGGCCTTGCGCAAGGAAGACTATGGTTGGAAGAGCGATTGGCTGGTTAACAACCATCTGTTGTTGATTTGCGGCGGCTTGGGAGCCTTGCAATTGGAACAGGAATTGGCGGCGGATGAGACCCGGGTGGTTGGCGCCAGCTACGTGCGCGCAGCCCTGGGACTGGTGTTGCGAACCCTGGTGCTCACTATCGCGCTCATCGCTGTGCTTACCCTGGGTACCTGGGTATCGTAGTGAGTGAGAGCGGCGCTCTTGACACTCGTGTCGTTACCACTGTGGACCTGCTGCGCCACGGCGAACCTCAGGGCGGCCGCCGCTTCCGTGGCCAAACCGACGATCCCCTCAGCGAACTGGGTTGGCGGCAGATGTGGGCAGCGGTGGGCGATGCCGCTCCCTGGCAGCAGGTGGTCTCTTCGCCCTTGCAGCGTTGCAGCGCCTTTGCCCGCGAGTTGGCGGACAAGCGCCGGCTGCCCTGCAGCCTCGAACCCGGATTTAAAGAGATCCGCTTCGGTGCCTGGGAAGGCTTTACGCCCGAAGAGATACAGCAGCGCGATGACGAGCATTACCGGCGTTATCGCCATGATCCTGAAGACTTCATGCCCGCCGGTGCCGAATCCATGGCGGAGTTCGTGGCGCGGGTGGCGCAGACCTGGGAAGCCCTGCTCAATACTCAGCAAGGTCGGCACGTATTGCTGGTCTGTCATGCTGGCATAATCCGTGCCGTGCTGGGTCTGACGCTGGGCATCACGCCCAAGAATTTATTCCGCATTCAGATTGACTATGCCTCGCTGTCCCGCCTCAAGACCGTCGCCGGACAAGCGCCTACACTGGTGTTTCACGGCGGCAAACTGCCATGACGCGCCTACTGATGCTTGTGCTGCTGCTGGTGCAGATTGCCGCCGTGCACGCCGAGATCGCGCTCGCGGATGACCGCGGCTGGGAGCTGGTATTGCAGGGGCCGGCGCAGCGCATCGTCAGCCTCGCTCCGAACCTGACCGAATTGCTGTTTGCCGCCGGGGCAGGGGCGAGGCTGGTAGGGACGGTGGCCTACAGCGATTTTCCCGCACCGGCCCGCCGGGTGGTACGGGTAGGTGACAGCAGTGCCATCGATGTCGAGCGGGTGATGGCGCTCAAACCCGACGTGGTGCTGGCCTGGCGCAGCGGCAATCCCCCGGGAACCATAACCAAACTCGAGCAGCTCGGCCTGCGGGTATTCGTGACAGAGCCGGGGACACTGGGAGCGATTGCCGATGAAATCGTGGCCTTCGGTCGTATAGCAGGTACGGAGGACGTGGCCGGAAAGACGGCGATGCAATTCCGCCGGGACATTGCCGCGCTGCGTCATGACTACCAGGGACGCCGAAAGGTGTCGGTGTTTTATCAGGTATGGCATGAACCCTTGATGACGGTGAACGGTAAGCAGGTGATCAGCACGGTGATCGATTTGTGCCGCGGGCGAAATATCTTTGCCGGCTTGCCCGCCCTGGTACCCAGGGTGTCTCTGGAGGCGGTGTTGGCGGCGAATCCCGAGGCCATTGTCACCGCCTCCGATCGGTCCGCCGCCGAGGCCTTGGCCAATTGGTCGAATTGGCAGCAACTGCGCGCGGTGCGTGACGGCAATCTGGTGGTGATTCCATCCGATGACATCAGTCGCCCCACGCCGCGCCTGCTCAAGGGTGCACGCCGTTTGTGTGCGCAATTGGATCGCATTCGCCGTGCGGATGATGGAAGGCCGTGAACATGCGCATCGGTATTGATGTGGGCGGTACCAAAATCGAAGGCATCGCCCTCGATGATAACGGCCGCGAGTTGCTGCGCTACCGGGTGCCGACACCGGTAGGCGATTATCAAGGTACTCTCGCCGCAGTGGCGGGTCTGGTGCAGGACATCGAAAATCACACCGGCCAACGCGGCAGTGTGGGTGTAGGCACCCCCGGCGCGATTTCGCGCGCGACGGGTCGGATCAAGAATTCCAATTCGCAGTGCCTGATCGGCAAACCGCTGCGGGAGGATCTGGCGGCATTACTTAGCCGGGAGCTGCGAGTGGCCAATGATGCCAATTGTTTCGCCCTGTCGGAGGCCGTTGACGGTGCGGCGGTCGGTGCGGAGGTGGTGTTCGGAGTGATCATCGGTACCGGTACTGGCGGCGGGGTAGTGGTGCGCGGTCGCGTGCTGGAGGGGGTTAACGGCATCGCCGGGGAATGGGGGCACAATCCCTTGCCCTGGCCGCGCGATGCGGAACACCCCGGACCGCAGTGCTACTGCGGTAAGCACGGTTGTATCGAGGCTTTTTTATCCGGACCGGGTATGGCCCGCGATCATGCCAACACAAGCGGGCAAACCTTAAGCGCCATGGAGATCGTACAGGCTGTAGAGCGCGGAGATCCGGCGTGTATCGCCACCCTGGAACGTTATGAAGACCGCTTGGCGCGCGGTCTGGCCGGCGTCATCAATGTCATCGATCCGGATGTGATCGTGCTGGGTGGCGGGCTGTCCAATATTGCACGGCTGTATTCCAGCGTGACGCGGCTGTGGGGCAGCTATGTATTTTCCGATCGCGTCGACACCCGCCTGGTATCCGCCCAATACGGTGATGCCAGCGGTGTACGCGGCGCTGCGTGGCTGTGGGATTGATATCTATGCACCGGGACCTGCGCTGGTTCAAGCTGTGGTCGGCCATCGGCTGGTTGCTGATCGCGACGGTGATTTATATGTCGCTTACGCCACATCCCATCGAAATCGATATGAATCAGGGTGACAAGATCGGTCATGCGCTTGCCTATTTTGCGATGATGAGCTGGTTCGCGCAGCTCTATCAACGCCATTTCCATGTGTGGTGGGGGCTGGGGTTCATCGCCTTGGGCATTGCCCTGGAATACCTGCAGGGCTGGAGCGGGTATCGCGACTTCGAGTACCTCGACATGGTGGCCGACGCCGGCGGCGTCACGGCGGGCTGGCTACTGGGTGGCACGGCGTTCGCGCATCTGCTGAGAGGCCTTGAGCAACGCATCGAGGTCTGACAGTTTGCTGATAAGACCTCCCCTTCCGGGAGAGGGCGAGGAGATCAATGGGGGAAGGTATTACTCTTCCCATGCTCATTGCTACGCATACGGCGTCGAGTTCACTGAGAAAGAATGGACCTTTCAGCTTTAAGCAGGCGGCTCATGCCTCCGCTACGATATAGGCGATCCACGCCTCCTGATTTTCCGCTTCCAGGGTCTCTAGGTGTTCGTCGGTGCTGATCAGTTCATCGCTGTCTTCCGGATCCTCTTCGAACTGCTCCCAGAATACATGGACCCGCGAGAATCCAGCCTCGATGAGCACCTCGCGGAGCTCCGGTAGGGTCCATAGCCGCCAATCGTAGGTATAGGCGCGGCGCAGCTGCGAACCGTCGGGAAAACGGAAGTGGATATGGCACAGGAAGTCATGGGTGATGGGGTTGAACCTGGCCTGATCCCAGACATAGGTGAAATTCTGGCCCTCCACCTCGCGTTCCTCTTCGGTGACGCCCATGGTTTCGCTGCCGCCCAGCAGATCGAGCACGAAGATGCCGTCTTTCTTGAGGCCGCGATGGGTGGATTCGAAATAGTGACGCAGCGCACCGCGGGTCTTGAACACGCAGTAGCTGAAATTCATGGCACAGGTGACATCCACCCTGGGTTCATGGACATCGAGCACATTGGCATGGCGCAAATCGACCCGAGATTCGACGTCGCGGCCAGCCGGCTTTAGATTATGGCGTATGCCCCAAGCCAGCGTGTCCTGGCACAGGTCCACTCCCAGCGCGCTGCGTTTGGGATGGGTCTTGCACCACTCCACACTCAACAGCGCCGTGCCGCAGAAATCTTCGCGCATGGATTTGGGTTTCTTGCCGCGCAATTCCTTGTAGCGGTCCTCGAAGAATTCTATCTCGAAGTCGGGGGCCTGTACCGAATGCTGATAAAGGATATGACGATCGG
This sequence comes from uncultured Gammaproteobacteria bacterium, assembly GCA_963810615.1. Lineage (GTDB taxonomy): Bacteria > Pseudomonadota > Gammaproteobacteria > DRLM01 > DRLM01 > JARRQJ01. Next base: position 774,216 of record CAWEOA010000008.1, read on the forward strand.
CGCGCTCGGCTTGGGTCTTGCCGCTGCTATGGCGTACGGATTTGCTATGTTTGGTCATGATAATGAAGAGACCTTGTCGAAAAGTCTGGCATTGTAACGGCCCGGGAACGGGACGTCCATTCGTGAATGTTTTATGATGTGGCGGAGCGTGATCTTTGCCGCATGTGCGGTGCTTGTATCACGAACTCAGCCACTACCTTCCAGGAAAGAGAGGGTGATAATTTTCTGTCTTTCGGAAGAAGATTGGGATTCGATGATCGAGGAATTTATGGTTGATGTGTCATTGCGAACCTTAGCGAGAAATCTTGCGACACCATGGCCCCCCATGGGGTCGCGGAAACTGGATTTCTGCCCGCATCCCATGAATTACCAGGTTTGAAATGATAGCCTGAAATTAATCAGGCTTTCCTCGAAAGCTATATTGGTTTCAGCATTGAAGTGAGGTCAACAATGAATCGCGATTTCTGGCAAGCCCGCTGGGATGAAGGCCGCATCGGTTTTCATCAAGATGAAGTCAATCCCTACCTGCAACGCTACTGGTCCAGCCTGAGTGTCTCGCCGGGCGCCACGGTGTTCGTGCCGCTGTGCGGCAAGAGCCGCGACATGCTGTGGCTGCGTGACCAGGGATATTCCGTGATCGGCGTGGAGATCGTGCCGCGCGCCGTGGAGGCCTTCTTCGTCGAGAACAATTTGACGGTGACTCAGCGTCCGCATGGGGCTTTTACCCTGTGGGAGAGCGAAGACATCAAAATACTCCAAGGCGATTTCTTCGACCTGAGCGCCGATGATGTGGCAGGAATTGCCGCGGTGTACGACCGTGCCTCGTTGATTGCCCTGCCGCCCGCTATGCGCCAGCGTTATGCCGCGCAGCTGCGCAGCATCTTGCCGAGCAAGATGAAAGTGCTCTTGGTGACTATGGATTACTTCCAGGCAGAGATGGGCGGTCCGCCCTTCGCAGTCACAGAGCAGGAAGTTGCTGTGCTATACCAGGATTATTTTAAGATAAAGCTGCTTTGCAGCGAGGATATTCTGGCGGCCAATCCGCGTTTTCAAGATCAGGGCTTGAGTCGCTTGCTGGAAAGGATTTATGTGTTGACGGAGTGGTAGCGTAACTTTGAATTGATGATGCCTATAAACATAATATTCTCGGAATATTCAGGAATTCTTGGGATTGCTTGCGTTCCTCTCAAATGAGATCTGGGCGGATTATGGATTCAGCTTATTTAAGAGACAGTGGTGAATCCACATTGAACAGCAAGAATCGCCATTGGCCATGGGATTGAATGAGACGGACGGAGATATGCCCTTCGCCATTCTTGAATTTGGCAGTGGCAACGTAAGAAGCGGTAATGACTATACGGTCCTGATTTGTGGTGAAATTAGTGGCGTAGCCTTTTACGTCGCCGAAACTTAGCATAGTTCCAAGTTTTGACAGGTTTTGAAATTGTCGGTCCAGCTGCTTGGGATTTTCGTTGATGCTTTTCAGTAGCTGCGGTGAAGCTCTTTTTAGCAGTTCGTCCTTTGACCATGTGGAAATGATCGCGGGAACATTCGCCTCGACGTATGCCTTGCTCGATGCCTGCAAGTCTTGCGACTGAAATGGGTTGTCCCCGATAAAATATGCAATCACAAGACCGGTAACAATAAACAAAGCGCCGATAATTGAAAGATATGACTTCATCTGTATCTCGCTGATAGGAAAATATAAGTGGGCTAGCAAGAAATAGCCGTGTCTTCGCGCAAGGACATTCTATACTTGGATGTTGATATTCACACGGGAAACGTTTGCTGTTCGAAAACTCTTTCACGGGCGTCCGTATGACAATCTCAATAGTGCTGGCGCTGACGGCAGGATCCAGAACGGACTGTTGTCTAGCCTTCTTGGCCTAGCCGTCCGTTCTTGGTCGAAGGCAGATGGCTTTCCACTTTGGGGTCCCATTAGTAATATAGCCTGTCACGACCGGCACAAGCGTCTCCTCTGATACGCCGAGGGTTCAAGTTCGGTAGCCGATGGAATGTGTAATATTTTTCCGGTCCGTTGTAACGAATTGTTGGATCCGGGGTCGATTATGCATTGTTTGGCGACACATTCAAATGTGTTGTCACGGAAGTAGAACAAGAAATGCCGCCCGCTGCCGCTGGCGGCCGCAACGGCTTGCCAGTCTAGAGGCGCGTCCAGTATTCCGGCGTCACCCTGAACTATATAAAACTCACCCCACTCCGGCGCCAGCCTGCTGAATCGACATTGTCCGCCGTACCAGCCATCGTCATTGGTGGGGCCAAGGCGATAACGTTCACAGCGCACAAAACGGAGGACGCCGATTTCTCCTTCCTCAAACTCCGGAAACTGAAATGCATTAACATGGAATCTGAGTACAAGATCCTGAGCCTGAATATCGATAACAGGGCTGGGAACATAGGGCTCGGCATTCCATCCTTCGTTGAGTTGGTGAAATCTGGGTTTCATAAGATCGCTAACGGTTAATCATAATATCCGTGGCTACATCCATTGCGAATAGTCGCTGACCAGACTACTTTTCCGCTATAGTCGGTTAAGAAAAATTTAAACCAAATAGATTATAGGGCTGTATGCTATTTTTCTCCGTTGCGTGCATAAATTTCCCGAAGTTTAGGTGTCGCCAAACCCGTTTCATCCGCATAACTTAATGCCCGCTGCAGGCGCGACAGCGCCGTACGCCCCAGGCATTTGTGCTCCGGATCGCCGGCGAAGGCCTCGAGCATACCTTCTATCAAGTGGTCACGGGACAGCTCTTCATCGGTGAGCCACTCCTGGATGCTGATGATCTCTTCGGCGATTTCGCGGGCTAAGGTTTGATGGTCGTGCCACAGCTCGCTGACGGTGCCGCCGGTGATCAGGCCGGCGATGTTGATGGTGAGGATATAGATATTCTTGCGTACCAGTTCATACAGCAGTTCATCATGCGTGGTCAAGGTGCTTGCCGGTATGTCTACAGCGGCCAAGGCCGATTGCATAGTGGCGGAGTGCGGGCCGTAAATCGGTGAGGGCAGCAGCACCTTGACGTCCTGGCCCTTCTTTTTTTCAAACCATACGGTGATGACCGTCGGATCGTGGAGGGTATGGGCTTGCCAATCCCGTGGCAACAATTCATTTTGCAGTAGGCAGAGTTTGTCGCGCCAGGGTTCGGGGATTTGTTCCAAGGTGGGATGCAGGTCATTTTCTGCCACTGCCAGCAATACCAGGACGGGGTCGGGGATTGTTGTGGCTTCCTTGGCCATATCCATATCGCGGGTGATGGGGTAGACCGGATGACCGCAGCGCAGCAGGCCGCGGGCGAAGACACTGCCCAGTTCTCCGATACCGATGACCACGACGGGTTGTTTCATGCTGATCTGCTCCTCATAGAATTTCGGGTTGGCAGGAATTAAGTTTGTTTGGCCCTATCAGGTATCTGCCGGGATGACGGTTCGGAATTATCCAGGCCTTCCCGAAGTCATTTCCGGTCGTGTTGCCACTGCAGTTCTTCGTGGCCGTCGCCGCGGGCCAGGATGCGGGCGATGACGAACAGCAGGTCGGAGAGGCGGTTCAAGTAGATTTGCAGGTATTCGTTGATTTCGGTGTGCTGCATTAGGCTTACCACGCTGCGTTCGGCGCGGCGGCATACGGTGCGTGCCACGTGACAGGCCGCCGCGGCCGGCGTGCCGCCCGGCAGGATGAATTCCTTGAGCGGGGGCAGGGAGGCGTTGAGCAATTCGGTATTCTTTTCCAGATGCTGGATGGCATCGGCCTTGATCAGGGTGTGGCCGGGAAGGCTCAGCTCGCCGCCGAGATCGAACAGTTCGTGTTGGACGCGGCTGAGATAGGCGCGGCTCGGTTCGGGGATGTCGTGCGTGAGTAAGACGCCCAGCAGGCTGTTGAGTTCGTCTACGTCGCCCATGGCTTCTATGCGCACATCATCCTTGGCGACGCGGCTGCCGTCGCTGAGGCCGGTAGTGCCGTTGTCGCCGGTGCGGGTGATGATCTTGGAGAGGCGTTTGCCCATCTGCATAAATCCTAACTCTGTCCGTCTATCAGCCGGTAGTCGATGGGTAACACCATATCAAAGTGCCGTCCCTCCAGCCAGCCGGCGGCCTGGGGTACGGCGCTGATGTGATTGAGTGTGGCGAGGGCGGCGCTGTCCAGCAGGCGATAGCCGGAGGAATGGGCAATATGTACATGGCTCAAATGGCCGTCCGCCTCCACCCGCAGGCCCACCCGGACCTGGCCTTGCCAGCCGTTGCGGCGCGCCATCATGGGATAAGCAAAATAAGGCGCGAGGGCATCGCGCAACTGACCGGCGAGCCTGGATGTCAGCGAAGCTAAATCTAAATGTTGAATGTACGAAATGGGAGGCCGCTGTGTGATGTCATCGTGTGTTTCTGCGTCTGCAATTGGCTCCTCGCGCGCTTGTTCCGCGGCAGGGGAGGGTGAGTCGTTGCCGACCTCATTCACGCGATCATTTGCGAGGCTATCGCTATATGCGTGCGTCAGGGTCGATGAGGGAACATTTTTCGGGCTTGCCGGTGGTGAGTTCTTTGCCAATTTGGGCGGCGCGGAATGTTTGATGCTAATGCTGCTGCTCTTCTTGCTGGCGATGACAGAGGCTTGGGGTGCAGGGCCATGGCGAGCGACATTAGTCGTCATCCCGGACGACGCGTCTAGCGTAACGGTTATGGTGGATGGCAGGCGTTGCACCGGCCGCACCGGGCTGTAGCCCAGCGCGGCCAGCACACCCAGATGCAGGGCGGCGGAGAGCAGGATAAAGCGGCTCATGCCCGTGTTCATGCTCGTATCAGCCTGTGTGTCCGTAACGCAGTTCCACATACAGGGAACGTCCCGCCGTGTTGTAGCCGTCCGCCAGGGTATAATGCTGGGCGGTGACATTCTCGAGTCTCCCTTGCAGCGACCAGTGTTGATTGATATGCATCAGGGCGGTGAGATTCAGCAAGCCATAGCCGGCATTATAAACATCGCTGAACGGTGAATCCTTGCGTTTACCGGTGGCCAGCCAATCCGCGCCGAGGCGATAACGGCCCACATCGTAGAACAGGGATGCGGTCACAGTATGTTTGGCGCGGCGTGCCAGCGGCTCGCCGCTCACCTCGTCCTTGGGATCTTGGGCGATGGCTTCGATATGGGCGCCCCACGGCCGGGTCTGAAGATCGTAACTGGCCTCGATGCCGCGAATGCGGGCGCGGCCGATGTTCATCAGTTTGCTGCTGGCCAGATCGTATTCGATGAGATTCTTGATGTGATTGTCGAAGGCGCTCAGCGCCAGGGATTGCTGAGCGTTGATTTGATGATGCAGCCCCAGTTCGATATTGCGCGAGGTCTCCGCGAGGAGATTGGGATCGCCGCCGTAACCAAAACGATCGGTAGCATCCGGCGCGCGAAAGGCGGTGCCGACCGCGGCGCTGATGCGGGTGCGCGCGGTGATGTGATAGCCATATTCACCGTCCCAGGTGGTACGGTTACCGAAGGCATCATGGTCGGTGTGGCGTGCCGCCACCAGGATGCGGTGCCGTCCCAGGCTCACATCATCCTGTACATAAATGGCCTTGACCTTGGTTTTGTCATCGAAGCCGCTGCCATATACGCTGCTCGACGCATGGTCGCGCGAGGCATACAGCCCGGCGGTGAAGAGTTGCGCCGTGGTGAGTTGCAGGTCGTTCTGCCAGTCCACGCTGTCGCGGCGGGTATGGGCGTAGTCGCTGCTCTGGTTTTGATCGATATTGTCTACCGCGCGGCTGATACGCAAGGTTGTGGTCCAGTTGTCCAAGGGTGCGGCATCCAGCTTCAGCGCGGTGACGCGGTTGGCAAAGTCCTGTGACAGCGGCGCGAGGAAGTAATCGAGATAATTGCTGGTGCCGCCCGCCTGCCAATGGCTTAATTCCACGTCCACCTTGCCCAGGCGCTTGCCGAGATAGAGATTGAGGCTGCGATTGTCGTAGCCGCTGGCGATGTCGGAAGTGGTGCGGGTGGGAAAGCCGTCCGTCTTGGTGTAGCCGACGTCGATGCCGGCGCGATAATCGCCGCCGCCCTTATGCAGACCGGCGCCGGTCTTGCGGGTGCCATAGCGGCCGGCGCCCGCATAGGCGTTGCCATCCAATCCCGTTGCGGCACGGCGGGTGATGATGTTGATGACGCCGCCCACCGCCTCCGAGCCGTAGAGGGCGGAGCGCGGTCCCTTGACGATCTCGATGCGCTCGATTAGTTCGGGATCGATGTTCTGCAGGGCTGCGCCGCCGATGGTGCCGGGATTGATCTTGACGCCGTCCACCATCACCAGCACATGATTGCTGTCGGTGCCGCGCATGAATAAAGAGGTGGGCTGACCGGGGCCGCCGTTGCGGCCGATGTCGAGCCCGGCGTGTTCGCGCAAAAGATCGCCGATATCCACCGCCTGGCTTTGCTCGATTTGAGCGCGGTCGATGACGATCACCGGCGCCAGGGCTTCATCGGCGATCTGTGCGGTGCGCGTCGCGGTGACGACGATAGGCTGTTCGGCGGCGATTACGGCAGATGAAATAAACAACAAACCGGCGGTGATGGGCCGCAGCGTGAAACGAGACATGAGTTCTTCCTTTTTGTTATGCGCACACCCGCGCGAATAAAATCATCAGCGACGGAGGAAGAACGGCAAGGAGGCAATGAGATACGGCCGCCCGCGCATTGCCCACCGCAACGCTGAACTCAATTCAACCTGCAGGCCGGTCTCCGGGCTCGTGAGCGGGTCATGTCATCGATGACCCGACGGATCGCCTTCCCACGTATTACGCAGTGGCCAAATGATCCGCCTACTCTCACCTACCGTTGCGGGGGCAGCGCCGGAATTGTTCGCGAGGAACGCACCGGCTTCCCGTTTGATCCCGCCCTGTGAAGGGGGAGGGACACCTGAGGTTTGAAGCAGGGGCAATGTACGGTCTGAGGCGGCGCACTGTCAAGGGCGGACGCCGGAGCGAGGTGCTGTTACTATGAATTGGAATCGCTTAAGTGAGTACGGGGTAATGGAATATCAGTTGTGCGAGGACATTGGTCACGGTATTTCCACCATCGATACCGGCTATTGCCGGCCGGGATTCGATGCCAGTCATTTGATCGTCGCGCAAGGACAGGCGGCATTGGTGGATGTGGGTACAGCCCATTCGGTGCCGCGTATCCTGCAGGTCTTGCAAGACAAGGGCATCGCCCGTCATGACGTGCGTTATGTGATGGTCACCCATGTGCATCTCGACCACGCCGGTGGTGCCGGGTCCTTGCTGCAACACTTACCCGAGGCGCAGCTGGTAGTACATCCTCGCGGCGCGCCGCATATGATCGATCCCGCTAAATTGATCGCCGGGGCCGCGGCGGTGTACGGTGAAGAGCGCTTTCGCAGTCTGTACGGTGATATCGTGCCGGTGGCTGCGGAGCGAGTGGTCGCGGCGCCGGATAACTTCGAGCTGAGTCTGAACGGTCGGGCGCTGGTGTTTGTGGATACGCCCGGACACGCGCGTCATCACTATTGCATCTGGGATGCGCGCAGCCGCGGTGTCTTTAGCGGGGATACCTTCGGTTTGTCTTATCGCGAATTCGATACGCAGCACGGCCCGTTTATTTTTCCCACCACTACCCCGGTGCAATTCGATCCTGAGGCCCTGCATGCCTCCATCGATCGCTTGCTGGGCTTCAATCCCGAACGCATGTATCTCACTCACTACGGTTGTGTGGAGGATGTTCCGCGCTTGGCAGCGCAATTGCATCGCATGATCGATGGCTTTGTCCATCTGGCGAACTCTGTGGCGGATGCGAGAGAACATCGCAATGCGCGGCTGGTCGCGGGCCTGCAGGAAATTCTCTTGCCTGCCCTGCAGGCCCATGGCTGTCGTTTGCCACGTCAGCGGATGGTGGAATTATTGTCCATGGACCTGGAGCTCAATGCCCAGGGTTTAGAGATTTTTTTGGCTAAGCGCAATGACGACGGGCATACGCGGGCTTGATATATTTTCGGCGGATGTTATTCATACAAATACAAAAACGAATAAAGTCGCACTGAAATGTTAACGCGTATTTTCCTGAACTCTATGGAGTAATGTGTCGGATTTCTTTACATGTTATTGCCGCGGTGATGGAGCATTAAGCTTGAATTCAGCTATACTCCCTTATGTTACAAGGCCGAAGATGATCAACTACAAAGGCCACTTTCCCCATGGAGGATTCGGAGAAGGCCGATCGAGATAAGCTATGCAAATCGATACTTTCCTCCATACAATGGTGCAATATGGCGCCTCCGATCTGTTTATAACAGCGGGATCGGCCCCCAGTCTGAAAATTCACGGTACGCTGGAGAAATTGGATCAAGACGTCCTGTTGCCTGAAGAGGCGCGCGACCTCGCTTATTCCATCATGAGCGGTACGCAACAGGTCGAGTTCGAGGTTACCCATGAATGCAATTTTGCCCTGCAGCGCCCGGGCTTGGGACGCTTTCGCGTCAATGTCTTTCATCATCAGAATAATATAGGCATGGTGCTGCGCCGCATCGAAACCCACATCCCCACCTTCGATGAATTGCAATTACCCACCATGCTCGAAGAACTGAGCATGACCAAGCGCGGCTTGATCTTAATGGTAGGCGCCACGGCCATGGGTAAATCCACCACCCTGGCGGCCATGGTGGGATATCGCAATCGTAACAGTTTCGGACATATCGTTTGTGTTGAAGATCCCATCGAATTTGTCCATCAGCCCGACGGTTGCATCATCACCCAGCGTGAAGTCGGTATCGATACCGAATCTTTCGAATCCGCGCTGCGTAATGCCTTGCGTCAGGCCCCTGATGTGATCCTGTTGGGCGAGATCAGAACCCGAGAGGCGATGGAGCTGGCCCTGACCTTCGCCGAGACCGGACATCTGTGTTTGGCCACCTTGCATGCTACCAACGCCGCGCAGGCGTTGGATCGCGTGGTGCATCTCTTTCCGCGGGATCGCCGTGATCATTTATTGCTGGATCTGTCCTTGAACTTGAAGGCGGTATTGGCGCAGCGCCTCATTCCACGCCTGGACGGAAACGGTCGGCGCGTGGCCCTGGAAGTATTGTTCAATACCCCTCTCGCGGCGGATATCATCCGCCGCGGTGAAACGCATGTATTGAAAGACTTGATGCAGCGCTCCGCGGATCTGGGCATGCGCACTTTCGATCAGGCCATTTATGAACTGTATGCCCAGGGCGAGATCAGCTACGATGAAGCCTTGCTCAACGCCGAGTCCGCCAACGAGGTGCGCCTCATGGTGAAGCTTGGCAAGGGCGTGGATCCGCACTCATTCGCCGACGGCATGGGTCAAGTGGGTCTGGAACGGGAAGAAGGTGAGGAGGACGTCCCCATCACCGGGCATAAGAGCAAGAGCCTGATCTAAGCGTTTCGCATCAGCCGTTGCCGTTACTCTTTGCCGGGCGGGGCTGTCTCTCTTTCGAACACGATGTTTCCGCTGAAGACCGTAATGACCGTGCGGCCCTTGAACTGCCAGCCGCTGAAGGGGGTGTTGCGGCCGCGACTGTGCATGTGTTGCGCCGCGAACTCCCATTCCTCATCCGGATTGAACAGACACAAGTCCGCTACGGCCCCGACGCCGAGTGTGCCGGCCTCCACCCCGAGCAGTCGCGCCGGCTGATAGCTCAGGCGCGCAATGACTTCCATTAGGCTCATCACCCCGTCTTCCACCAGCCGCAGGCTCAGGGGCAGCAAGCTGTCCAGAGCGGAGATCCCCGCTGCCGTGGCGGCAAAGGGGGCGAGCTTGGCATCGGCTTCGTGGGGTTGATGATCGGAGCAGATGGCCTGCAGCGTCCCCCTGGCGAGCCCGCCGCGCAGGCCGTCGCGATCCCGCTGGGTACGCAACGGCGGCAGCACGTGGCATTGGCTGTCGAAGTCGCCGATATCCATCTCGGTGAGGTGCAGATGATGAGCGCTCACGTCCGCGGTGACGGGTAGGCCGTCGTATTGGGCTCGGGCCACCATGCGCACAGCCTGGGCGGTGGTCAGGCGGCAAAAGTGGGCACGCACCCCGGTTTGCTGCACCAGGGCCAGGTCGCGGGCCACGGCCACGGTCTCGGTGGCCTCGGGAATTCCCGCCAACCCCAGGCGATTGCTGACCTGGCCTTCATGCATGCAGCCGTGATTACTGAGCCAGGGGTCTTCGGCATGGAGGAACACCGTCAAGTCATGGGTGGCGGCATATTCCATGGCGCGGCGCATCACCAGGGTATTGGCAATGGGCCGGCCGGCATTGCTCATCGCCACGCAGCCGGCCTCTTTCAATGCCCCCATTTCGCTGAGTTGGGTGCTATCCAGTCCCTGGGTCAGGGCGCCCACGGTCAGGACCCGTGCCTTGCCCGCGGCCTGGGCGCGGCGCTGGATGAGATTGGCCACCGCCGGGGTATCGATCACCGGGTCGGTATCCGGAGGACAGACCAGGGTGGTGATGCCGGCGGCGGCGGCGGCGGCGGTTTCGGAGGCGATGGTGGCCTTGTGTTCCTGGCCCGGTTCGCGCAGTCGGGCGCACATATCCACCAGACCCGGACATACCACCAGCCCGCCGGCATCGATGCTGCGCTCGGCCTCGAAACCGGCAGGGGCCGAGCCGCTGGCGACTATCCGGCCGTCGGCGATCCACAGGTCCTGCACCGCGTCCAGCTTGGTGGCCGGATCGATGAGGCGGCCGTTGCGAATCCACAGGCGCATCAGCCGTCCTTCCCGGGCGTACTGCCCATGGTCATGGCCATCACCGCCATGCGCACCGCGATGCCGTGGGTGACTTGTTGCAGGATCACCGAGCGCGGTCCATCGGCGACGTCGGAGGCGATCTCCACGCCGCGATTGATGGGGCCGGGGTGCATGACGATGGCATCGGGTTTGGCCAGCGCCAGTTTATCCTCGGTGAGTCCGTAGAGTTGGAAATATTCATGTTCGCTGGGCAGCATCGCCCCCTGCATACGCTCGTATTGCAGGCGCAGGGCGATCACCACGTCCGCATCGCGTAAGCCCTGGCGCAGATCGTGATAGACATGCACGCCCAGAGTCTCCACTTCCTTGGGGATGAGGGTCTTGGGGGCGATGACGCGCACCTCGTTGACGCCCAGGGTCGTGAGGGCATTGATCTGGGAACGGGCCACCCGCGAATGCATGATATCGCCGATGATGGCCACGGTCAGGGGGGCGAATTCCCCCTTGGCGCGGCGGATGGTGAACATATCGAGCATGGCCTGGGTGGGATGGGCATGACGCCCGTCGCCGGCATTGATTACATGCACGTGGGGCAGGACATGCTGGGCGATGAAGTGGGCGGCGCCGCTGTCGGCGTGGCGCACCACGAACATATCGCAATGCATGGCCTCCAGGTTCTGCAAGGTATCCAGCAGCGTTTCCCCCTTCACGGTGGAGGATGCATCGATATTGATGTTAAGCACATCCGCCGACAGGCGTTTGGCCGCCAGCTCGAAGGTGACGCGGGTGCGGGTACTGGCCTCGAAGAACAGATTGACTATGGTCTTGCCGCGCAGCAAGGGGACCTTCTTGACCGCTTGTTCCGTGACGCCGGCAAAGGATTCGGCGAGGTCGAGGATATCCACCAACAGCGAGCGTTTCAGGCCTTCAATGCTGAGAAAGTGGCGCAGGCGCCCTTGCTCGTCGAGTTGAATGTTGCGCGACATCATGATGCTGAAGGTATTTCCTTGCCTGTTTAGGGCGTGTTAACGCTGTCCGTATTTCATCGCCCGCGTCCGTGGACGAATTCTCCCCCGAGTTCGGCTGATGCTCAAGGTGTTTGTTTAATAATTAATTGCAGAGGCTCCGGTCCCGACAATTTGACATGTTCATGGGCGGTCAATGACATGCTCGTTCCCATCACGTCGGCCTGGATCGGTAATTCCCGGCCGCCGCGGTCCACCAGCACCGCCAGGGTCACGGAGTCGGGCCGGCCATAATCGAAAATTTCGTTGAGGGCGGCGCGGATGGTGCGGCCCGTATAGAGCACATCGTCCACCAGGATGATGTGCCGCCCGTCCACCGTAAACGGCAGCTGGGAGGGACGCACCGCCGGGTTGAGTCCGATGCGGGTGAAGTCGTCACGGTAAAAGGAGATATCCAATTGACCCAGCGGCTCCTCCAGATCCAGCAAGGCATGCAGACGCTCCGCCACCCACACGCCGCCGCTGTGGATGCCGATCATCAGCGGATTGGCTGCCTGATGGACATCTAGCTGCGCACGCAGTCCCGCGGCCATTTTATCCAGCAGCTGTTCGATGTCTTTCATAAGGATCGTCGCCCATAGGCTTGTTCGGTCAGCCAGGTTTCCAGGATTACCTGGGCGGCGATGCGGTCCAGGGTTTCCTTGGCGGCCTGGCTATGGGGCGCTTCGCGCCCGCCCGTCGCCACGGCGATGTGCGCCGCTTCATGGGAGGACAGGCGCTCGTCCACCAAGTGTACCTCCAAGGCGTAGCGGCGCTGCAATTCAGCGGCAAACTGCCGCACCGCCGCCGCCAGCGGGTGTTCGCTGGCATCCAGTTGCGTGGGTAGGCCTACGACGAGTTGTGCGGGTCGCCAGCTGTGAATGAGGCGGGCTATGGCTTCCCAGTCCGGCTGGTCGTTTTGCACCCGCACGGTCTCCAGCGGGCGCGCGCTGGCGGTGAGAGTCTGTCCCACTGCGATACCGATGCGTTTTTTGCCGAAGTCGAAACCGAGGACGGTGGCGGGCTCCAGGTTCATGCGTGCCCGATCTGATCGGAGATCTGGCTGAGGTCGACGCCCATCAAGGCCGCGGCGGCTTCCCAGCGTTGCTGCCAGGGGGTATCGAAGATAATGTTGTTATTCGCCGGTCCGCACAACCACGCATTGTCCGCCAGTTCCTGCTCGAGTTGACCCGCGCCCCAGCCGGCATAGCCCAGGGCCACCAGCATCCGCCCGGGACCCGATCCGCTAGCGATGTCCTGCAGGATATCCTTGGAGGTGGTGATTCCCAATTCATCATTGATGCGCAACATGCTGTCCCATTCGCCTACGGGATTGTGCAATACGAAGCCGCGGTCGGTTTGCACCGGCCCGCCCATATACACTGCCTGTCTGCCGATCTCATCCGTCTGGGTTGGTATCTGTATCTGGTCCAGGAGTTCGCCCAGGGTCATGGTCAATGGACGATTGATGACAATCCCCATGGCGCCCTGATCGTTATGTTCACAGATAAAGGTGACCGTGCCATGGAAATTGGGGTCGTCGAGTGCGGGCATGGCAATCAGAAACTGATTGGTGAGGGAAAAGTGCTCTGTCATGGACATAGTATTCACCGAATCAGATTCGACTGACAAGCAAAGGCTGAGACCGAGGCGCGGAAATGCGGCGATTTTTACGTTCCCGAGGCGAAACTGTTGTCATCAAGGAATTGCCAGGTGCGGGTGATATGCAGGATGTCGGTGTCTTTGCGCATCTCCGCGGACAGCGGCGCGAACGGCGCGGCCAGGCGTACGATGCGGATAGCGGCGTCGTCCAGGAGCTTATAGCCCGATGAACGGCGCAGTTCGATGCTGTGGACGCTGCCGTCGGTGTTGATGGCCACATCCAGTATCAGGCGGCCCGACAGATTCTGGCGTTTCGCCTCTTCGGGATAATTGAGATTGCCGATGCGCTCGATCTTTCTCCGCCATGCCTCGAGATAGGCGGCATCCCGAAAGGCTTGGCTGCGTGCCGAGATGTAGCGCTGGCGCGGGCGGTGGGAATAGGCCTGCAGGGAATCGCTGAGATCGGCGCTCAGCTTGGCGATCTCCTGGCTGCGCATCATCAGTTGCGCCGCGCTGGGCATGTCGCTCTGGGGTTGAACCTGTTCCTTGGTGGTGTTGACGCTGTGCTCGGCGGCTTGATCCGTGGTCAACACCTCCATGGTGTTCGGGCTTTGCGGCGTGGCCTCATGGGGAAGACTCATCACCGCGCTTTGACCGGGAGACGGCGCGGATAGCGGCGCCGCACGGGGGCGTGTGGGTCGGACCCGTTTATCCACATTGCCGCCGCCGTCCTGGTTGGCCTGTGCCAGGTAATCGGCCTCTTTTGGTTTCGGCGCGTTACTGGTCTGGGTGAGGATGATCTCCAGGGTGGGGTTGGTCTGGGGTTTGATGGGATCGGTGTGGCTGAAGACCACCCCCAGGATAATGATCCCGTGCAGGACCACCGAGAAGAACAAGGTCAGTCCCAGCCGGTCGCTGGCGGTGACGGTCGGTGGCGGTGGGGAGGCGAGGGTGTTCACAGTGCTGTTTCCTCGGCCGGGCGCAGCCGATGTAAGGCCATTTGGGCGATTATACCGCTGGTGACGCCGAAAATCAGGGAGGCGGTCATCAAGACCGGCAGTAGGCGAAACAGGCCGGCATGGGGGATGAATACCCAGTAGGCGGTGAAGAATTGGGCGCTCATATGGGCCATGGCGGCCAGCAGGCAATAACCCACCGGACCGAAACCGCGCCCCGGGACCCAGCTGGCAATGCGCAGCGCGATGATGCTGGCCACCGCCCCTGACAGGCTAAGTAGGAAGGTGGGGGACAGAAAGGTGCCGATCAGCAGGCTGCCGATCAACACCCGCAGCAGGGCCACCCAGGCCGCGGTGCCCCAGCCGTATTGCATCAGCGCCACGATGGTCACCACATTGGCCAGGCCCGGTTTGATCCCGGGCAAGGGGCTGGGCAGGGCGCTTTCGGCGATATGAATAGTGATCGCCAGGGCGGTCAGCCAGGCGATGCGGTGATCTTGGCGGGTGGTGGGGACGGTAATGCTCATGATGCCGATAGTGAGTGTTCTTCCGTGTTCCGCTATCGTCCTAACGGCGCAGTCGCGGATTAATTTAAACGACTTAAAAATTGATACTGTCGAACTGCCGCTCCCGGCCTATGACGCTGACCATGATGCCGTTGGGCAGGCAGGCGGCCAATTCGCCGCTGTGGGACAGCCAGCCGCTGTGGACGCATTGCTTGCCGTGGCACGGCGATGACACGAAGCGCACCCGCCCGGCGTGGATCTCGATGACGCTGTCACCCAGCGGACCGTGGACGTTGATGCGGCGTTCGCTGCTCAAGGGCAGGGTGATATCCTGCTGGCCGCTGGCGGAGATGCGCACCGCGGTGGCGGGTCCTTGCCCCCCCCAGAAATGGATGTACAAGCCGGGCAGCAGGGCGACCGCCAGTATCACTACGACCCAATCGGCCCGCGTCAGTTTCATCATGGCCGTCCGATTATAACAGTTGGCGGCGGATCGACCTCGAAGTGGATGCGCTTCGCCAAGTCCGGGGTGAGATAGACCTTGCGGTCGGCGTCCACCAGCATGGCCTGTTTGAGATGCATGCCGCGCACCACCTCCAGCCAGTCCTTGGGGCCGGCCACCATCAGGGCGGTGGAGGCGCCACCGCCTACGCCGCCGCCGGGATAGATCACCGTGGCGGACATGGCGCCGTCGGGGGGGTAGCCGCTGCGCGGGTCGATGATGTGATGGTAGCGTTTGCCCTGATAGACGAAGAAGCGTTCATAGTCGCCGGAGGTGAACACGCTCTCATCGCCGCGGATCTCCACTGAGGCGAGAATGCCGGGGCCGCGTGGGTCGCGGATGCCGATGCGCCATGGGCGGTCGCCGCGGCTGCCGATGGCGCGCAGATCGCCGCCGGCGTTGATGATGGCGTTGGCGACGCCGTGTTGGCGCAGCTGGTCGATGGCGCGATCCACGCCGTAACTCTTTACGTAGGCCCCGAAATCGAATTGCACGGCCGGATTGTCGCTGCGCAGTTTATTACCGTCGAAGTGCAGATCCTCCATGCTGGGATGCTGCGCCACCAACTGTTGAATCGCCTGGGGCGCAGGCGGGGGCAGGGTGCTGGGGCGGTCGTCGCTGTGGAAACCCCATAAGCCGATGAGCCGGCCGATGGCGGGATTGAACAGATCGCCGCTCTGGCGCGACAGTTCCCGGGCGCCGCGTATCACCTCCACCTGGTCCGGTTCCAGCGTCACCGTTTCGCCGCGCGCCAGGCGCGCATTGATCTCGGTGAGCGGGCCGGGCTCCCAGGCGTGCCAGCGATGATGCAGTTTGTTGAGGGTGCGGATCACCGCCGCCGTGGCCTGTTGCGCCTGGTCGTCGTTTACGCCCCACAGGGTGATATCCACCAGGGTGCCGAACACCAGGATCTGTTCTTGATGGACCGGTTCGGCGTCACGGCTACAGGCGCTGAGATTTAGGGCAAGGCAGACAGCGAGGCTCCAGCTGACCAGAGAGTGCAGCGTTCGCTGTCGATTTAACATGTCGAAACACATGCTAGCGGCGTCACTCCAGCGAATACCCTGTTGGGCACAAGGGCCGGAGTCCGGTGGTGTCGGCGCGTTGCTGGATCCCGGCGTGCGCCGGGATGACATCCCGATAAGCGAACGACGGCCGATCTTGAGGAACTTGTTAACAACGGATAATGCACTTTGCGACTTGCGCGGTAAATCATATAGAACTTACTTGAAGGCGAGGGATTCATCCGGATTTGATCGCTCGCGCTTATTGAGCGGGTTTCCGTTCCAGGCATTCCATAAACTGGCCGGCGACATCCAGGCCGTACAGGCTGTCCAGTTCGCGGATGCAGGTGGGGCTGGTGACGTTGATTTCGGTGAGATAGTCGCCGATCACATCCAGTCCCACGAACAGCAGGCCTTTATTGCGCAGGGCCGGACCCACCTGGGCGCAGATCCAGCGGTCGCGGTCGCTCAAGGGCACGCCCACGCCGCTGCCGCCGACCGCAAGATTGCCGCGGGTCTCGCCCGGCGCCGGGACGCGGGCCAGGGCATAGGGCACGGGTTCGCCGCCTACCATCAGGATACGTTTGTCACCGTCGCGGATCTCCGGCAAATAGCGTTGTGCCATCACGTAGCGCGCCCCGGTTTGGGTGAGGGTCTCGATCACCACGTTGATGTTGTGATCACTGCCGTGGAGGCGAAATATGGAATGGCCGCCCATGCCGTGCAGGGGTTTGAGAATGATGTCCTGCTGTTCGGTGAGAAAATCGCGGATCTCCGCGGCGCTGCGCGTGACCAGGGTCGGTGGTGTGCATTGCGGGAACCAGGCGGTGTAGAGCTTTTCATTGGCGTCGCGCAAACTCTGCGGTTTGTTGGCCACCAACACCCCTTCAGCCTCGGCCAATTCCAGGATCTGAGTGGCATAGATGTATTCGGAATCTACCGGCGGGTCCTTGCGCATCAGGATCACATCCAGCTCGGCCAAGGGCCGCAGGCTGTGGGCATCGAAGCGATACCAGTCGCTGAGACTGTCCTGGACGCTGAGCTCCCGCATCCAGGCAGAGGCCTTGCCGTCGCGCAGCGACAGATCACCCAGTTCCATATATGACAGCACCCAGCCGCGCTTTTGCGCGGCGAGGAGCATGGCGAGGGTGCTGTCTTTTTTGGGGTTGATGGTGCCGATGGGGTCCATCACCACCCCGAGCTTTATGGTCATAGGGCTACTTCGTGTCGTGAATTGCGGGCGGCGATGTTCACGCGAGACGCATCTCTGCAGGCATTCAAGGCTGGGTGTCGGCGACCGCGTGAATTTCCCGCGCCGCCGCGATCAGGGCTAGGCGGGCGATGACGCCGTAGGCATAGAAGCGGTTGGGATGGGAATCCGGCGCACGGTTGCGGTCCGGGGTGTTGCAACATTCGGCAAAGGCCAGCGGCTCGAAGGCCATGCCCGGCGCATTGAGATTTTCATCGGGACCGCGGCCGGTGTGGATGCGGTAAAAACCGCCCACTACGAAGTGATCGATCATATAGACCACCGGTTCCGCCACCGCCTGATTGTCGCCCCAGGTCTCGAAGGTGTAGACGCCTTCCTGGAGAATCACCTTGGTGATTTCCTGGCCGCCCTTGCTGGCCGCCATGCGTGTGCGTTGCTTGCGATTGAGTTCGCGGATCTCCTGGGCGGAATGCACCATCATCACCCCCATGCCGTAGGTGCCGGCATCGGCCTTGACTACCACGAAGGGGCGCTTGTCGATGCCGTAGGCATCATACTTGCGCTGGATGTTGGTGAGGAGCGCGTCGACGTTTTTCGCCAGGCAGTCTTCGCCCTCGCGCTTGGTGAAATTGATCTCGCCGCACTGCAGGAACAGTGGGTCGATGAGCCAGGGATCGATGTCGATCAACTCGGCGAACTCCTGCGCCACGCTGCGGTACTGGTGGAAGTGATTCGATTTGAGGCGGTTTGACCAGCCCAGGTCCAGGGGCGGGATGATCGGTTGATCCAGTCCTTCGAGGATCGCGGGCCGGCCGCCGGAGAGGTCGTTATTGAGCAATACCGCGCACGGTATAAATCCCTCCACGCCGAGCTTGGCGCCCTTCCTGACCAGGGGCTCCAATTGGACGCTGCGGCCTGAGGGTAGGCTGATATCCGTCGTCTGGTGGAGATCTTCCAGCAGGCTGCCGATGCGCACATCGAAGCCGGCCTTGTACAGGATGTCGCGCAGCGTCGCTACGCTTTCCAGATAGAACATGTTGCGTGTATGGCTCTCGGGGATCAGCAACACCCGTGCGGCGGTGGGGCATACCCGTTCCACCGCGGCCTGCACTGCCTGGATACACAAGGGAATGAAGGCGGGATTGAGATTGTTGAAGCCTGCGGGAAACAAATTGGTGTCCACCGGTGCCAGCTTGAAGCCGGCGTTGCGCAGGTCGACCGAACAATAGAACGGCGCCGGGGTCTCCAGCCATTGATTACGGAACCATGCCTCGATCGCCGCCTGGCGTGACAGCAGGTGTTGCTCGATGGTGAGCAGCGGCCCGGTGAGCGCGGTAGTCAGATGGGGAACGGCGTGTAAGTGTTCTATGCTCATAAGGTTACCACCAGATCGTTGCTTGCCCTGAGCGAGGGCCGGGATGGCGCCATCATAGCAAATTAATGACAGTTATACCCCCGGCAGCTAGGGCGTTGCGCCGATCCCTGGAAGTCGGGCATGACCGGCGCGTATCTTGGCGTGTCAGCATCGTTTAACGAAAATCCCCCCATGTCCCCAGCATGGCCGCCAGGGCCGCTACGGCGGCGGTTTCAGTCCGTAGGATACGCGGACCCAGCCGCAGCCCGGAATAACCCGCCTGTTTGGCTGTGGCGATTTCCTGATCCGAGAGGCCGCCTTCAGGGCCGATCAATAGGGTGATGGGACCGCTGGGAGCGGGAAGTTGCGCCAGAGAATGTTCAGCGTCGGGGGCCAGCACCAGACGCAGGCCCTCGCCGGGGTTTGCCAACCACTGTGTCACCGTAACAGGCGTATCGACCCGCGGGATGCGGTTGCGTCCGCATTGCTCGCAGGCGCTGATCACCACCCCTTGCCAGTGCTTGATACGTTTCTCGAGACGCTCGCCGCTGAGTTGTACCCCGCAGTGTTCGGTGAACAGTGGCACGATACGGCTCACCCCCAGTTCCACCGCCTTCTGGATGGTGTAGTCCATGCGCTCGCCGCGTGAGATACCCTGGGCCAACCATATCTGCAAGGGCGGCTCGCGCTCTTGATCTTGAAAGCCGCCGACGTCGATTGTGACGCGGCGCTTGTCGATGGTGTTGATGGTGGCCTCGAATTCGCCGCCCGACCCGTTGAACAGGGTCAGGGGTGCGCCCACCGGCAGGCGCAACACCCGCGCGACATGATTGGCGGCGGTATCGCTCAGTTCGATGCGCGCGCCACTGGTCAGCGGTGCGGGATGGTGGATGCGGGGAATGCGCATAAAGTCAACAATCGATTTTTAGCTCTGAGCTGACAGTATAACGTTTACTCGATTCGCCTGTGGCGATGTTGAATTGAATCGCGGTCCCGTCCGCGAGGACGGAATACTTTTCTTTGCGTGCCCAAAGAAAAGTATTCAAAAGAAAGGGCGCCCGGAGTCGGCGCTCCGCTGACGCGGAGTTCCCCGCGCTTCTCGCCGTGCCGGGCGCTCGCTAACTCGCTTCGCTCAGACAGAGCTCGCTTGATCCCCGGCCCGGCTGCGATGCTCGGCGCTGCCTACGGGACCCGGGGTGCCACTCCAGAATGATCCATGCTTTTTCACCCTCCCCTTCAAGGGGAGGGCTGGGGTGGGGATGGGGTTTTCAGCCGCGCCATGAGAATTCCCAACGATTGATAAACCCCACCCCCATCCTAACCTTCCCCCTGAGGGGGAAGGGACGTCTAAGCGGATAATGACCGTTCCGGTTATCGCCCCGGGTCCCCGCAGGGGACCCCTTCATTAAGGATTAATTCGAATTACCCACGCCGGTGGTGAATTGAATCCACATTGCTTGAATTAATCAGCGGTCGCCAACTGAATCCCCTGCCAAGCTACCTCCGCCATCAGTTGAATCTCCTCCGGCGTGATCACGTAGGGCGGCATGAAGTAGACGACGTTGCCTAAGGGACGTAATAACACGCCGTTTTGCAGTCCATGCTGATAGATGCGCAGGCCGCGGCGTTCCTGCCAGGGATAGGCTTCGCGCGTCGCCTTGTTCTTTACCAATTCAACGGCGACGATCATGCCTTGTTGCCGTACCTCTGCTACATGAGGGTGATCACTGAAATGGACGGTAGCGGCGGCCATGTGTGCGGCCAGGTCCTTATTGCGTTCGATGACATTATCCGCGGCGAAGATATCGAGCGTGGCCAAGGCCGCGCGGCAGCCGAGAGGGTTGCCGGTGTAGCTGTGGGAATGGAGGAAGGCGCTGAGCTTGTGATAGTCGTCGTAAAAGGCCCGATAGATTTCATCGCCGGTCAGTACCGCGGCCAGGGGGAGATAACCACCGGTGAGGCCTTTGGAGAGGCACATGATGTCGGGGGTGATCTGCGCCTGTTCGCAGGCGAACATAGTGCCGGTGCGGCCGAAGCCCACGGCGATTTCATCGGCGATGAGATGTACGCCGTATTTGTCGCAGGCCGAGCGCAGCAATTTGAGATAGCTGGAATCGTACATGCGCATGTTGCCGGCGCATTGCACCAAGGGTTCGACGATGACCGCACACACTTGCTCGGCATGGTCGGCCAGGGCGCGTTCCATGTGCTCGAACATGCGCGCGGCATGCGCGGCCCATGAGTCGCCGGCCGCACGGTGAAAACAATCCGGGGAGGGAACGGTGATGGCCTCCATCAGCAGCGGGCGATAGGTTTCCTTGTAGAGGGCGACGTCGCCCACCGCCAGCGCCCCCAGGGTCTCGCCGTGATAACTGTTGCTCAAGGTGATGAACTTGGTCTTGGCGGGCTGGCCGCGGTTGCGCCAGTAGTGAAAGCTCATCTTGAGCGCCACTTCCACCGCGGAGGAGCCGTTGTCGGCATAGAAGCAACGGCTGAGTCCCGGCGGCGCCAGTTTGAGCAGGCGCTCCGACAGCGCGATCACCGGTTCGTGGCTGAAGCCGGCCAGCAGCACGTGCTCGAGATTTTCCAGCTGGTCTTTGAGTGCGGTATTGATGCGCGGGTTGCAGTGACCGAACAGATTGACCCACCAGGAACTGACGGCGTCGAGATAGCGTTTGCCGTCGAAGTCTTCCAGCCATACTCCCTCACCGCGCCGGATAGGAACGAGCGGCAGCGTCTCATAATCCTTCATCTGGGTGCAGGGATGCCACAGGACCTGGAGGTCGCGATCAATCAATTCGCTATTGTTCATGGGCTCAAGATACAGATGAACCACCGGGGTGCCAAGGCTTGTATAGATGCATCAATGAATAGGCCCGATAATTTTCGCCGGGTGGATATCAGGGATTATATAGCGACATATCCAGGCGATAGCAGTCAACCTGCCAGTTGGCGGTTTCTGCAACGACCGTGGCCCGATATTTTTCCGCCACGTCAATATCGATAAAGGTCCAGCGGCGGGTTTCGCGGCTGTCGTCTAAGTGTTCGACGAGTCGTGGTTGATGTTTGTCCAGCGCCACGCTGAAGCGCTGCAAGGGATGCGACATGCCTTCTCCGCGGGCCTTGATATAGGCCTCTTTGCGGCACCAGGCGCGGAAGAAGGCGTCACCGCGTTCGTGTTCCGGCAAAGACTGTAGCGTACGGCTTTCCAGGGCGGAGAACCAGCGTTGGCCGACCCCCATATAATCGACGTTGCGCGTTACAGCTTCGATGTCGATACCGACTTCGCTGTCCAGGGCGAAAGCGACGAGCATGATCTCTTCGGTGTGGGAAAGATTGAATCTTAGTCTCTGGTCGTCACCTGCGAGCCGCGGTTTACCGTGGGCGTTGTGGCTAAAGTCAATGTATCGGGGCGGACGCGCGAGGTATCGACCGAGCAGGATGCGCAGCGCGGCGTGACTGACGGTATGGCGGCGCCGGTGTTTGGCGAAATGGAAGCGTTGGGCCTTGGCGAGTTCGTCGTCGGCAAGCAGTGATGTCAGCGCCTGCCAGCGGTCATCGGGGACATCGAGATCTATTCGCCAGACATGAACTTCGCCGGTGGCAAGTTGCGGGATGGAGCTTGGTGACGGCCAGTTGGGCATGGGAACTTGCGCGCTTGTTGATCGCGGATATGTTGCGACTTTTCCGCCGGTACTTCCACCTGCGGGTGTCAGTGCCGCTCGGCAGTGGATCGATGCGTTGAGACAGAGTCCTACTTGGCTTGTTTGCCCAGCCCCAGTTCCCGCCACAGGGTCTTGGTCGGACCCGCCTGATTCATGGTGTAGAAATGCAGTCCCGGCGCGCCGCCCGCCAGCAGGTCGCTGCACAGCTTGGTGGTGACGTCCATGCCGAAGGCGCGCAGGGATTTCAGGTCGTCGCCGAAGGCCTCGAGGCGCTTGCGTATCCAGCGCGGGATCTCTGCCCCGCAGGCATCGGAGAAGCGCGCCAGCTGGATGTAATTGGTGATGGGCATGATGCCCGGCACGATGGGCAGTTCCATGCCCAGTTTTTCGCAATTTTCCACAAACCGGAAATAGGCGTCCGGATTGTAGAAATACTGGGTCATGGCGCCGTCGGCGCCGGCCTCGACCTTGCGTTTGAAGTTGAGTAAATCCGCCTGGGCGTTGAGCGCCTGGGGGTGAAACTCCGGGTAGGCGGCCACCTCGATGAAGAAGTGATCGCCGGTCTCGGCGCGGATGAAGGCCACCAGTTCGTTGGCATAGCGGAATTCGCCGGCCTCGCGCATCCCCGAGGGCATGTCGCCGCGCAGGGCGACGATGTGGCGGATACCTTGAGCCTTGTAGTTGCTCAGTATCTGGCGGATGTTGTCCTTGGTGGAGCCGATGCAGGATAGGTGCGGCGCCACGTCGATGCCGGTCTCCTGCTTGATCTCGCGCACAGTATCGAAGGTGCGCTCCTGGGTCGAGCCGCCGGCGCCGAAGGTCACCGAGGCGAAGCAGGGCTTGAGCGGCGCGAGTTGGGTATAGGTATCGCGCAGCTTGGCGGCGCTTTCCTCCGACTTGGGCGGAAAGAACTCGATGCTATAGGCCTTGGGGTAGGGTTTTTGGGAATTCATAAATTAGCTGTCAGCGGAAAGCCGCAGGCTAAAAGCAGAAAACAAAGGCGGATATCCCGTGTTTTTCAGCTTGAAGCCTGCGGTCAACGCATGCCTTTAGTAGCGATAATGATCGGGCTTGTACGGACCTTCCACCGGCACGCTGATGTAGTCGGCCTGTTCCTGGGTGAGGGTCGTCAGGTTGGCGCCGATCTTCTTCAGGTGCAGGCGTGCTACATGCTCGTCCAGATGTTTGGGCAGCACGTAGACTTGCTTCTCGTACTTGCTGCCGTATTTGAACAGCTCGATCTGGGCCAGCACCTGATTGGTGAAGGAGTTGGACATCACGAAGCTGGGATGGCCGGTGGCGCAGCCTAGGTTCACCAGACGGCCCTCCGCCAGGAGGATGATGCGGCGGCCGTCGGGGAGGATGATATGGTCCACCTGCGGCTTGATGTTTTCCCATTCGTATTTGCGCATGGCGGCGACCTCGATCTCTGAATCGAAGTGGCCGATGTTGCACACGATGGTGTTGTTTTTCATGCGCACCATGTGGTCGTGGGTGATGACGCCCAGGTTGCCGGTGGTGGTGACGAAGATGTCGGCCTTATCGGCGACCTCATCCATGGTGACCACGCGATAACCTTCCATGCCGGCCTGCAAGGCGCAGATAGGATCGATTTCGGTGACCCACACTGTGGCGCCGAAACCGCGGAAGGCCTGGGCGCAGCCCTTGCCTACGTCGCCGTAACCCAGCACCACGGCGATCTTGCCGGCGATCATCACGTCGGTGGCGCGTTTGATGCCGTCAAGCAATGATTCGCGGCAGCCGTAGAGATTATCGAACTTGGATTTGGTTACCGAGTCGTTGACGTTGATGGCGGGGAAGGGTAGGCGGCCTTCCTTCTGCATCTGATACAAGCGATGTACGCCGGTGGTGGTTTCCTCGCTGACGCCTTTGATATTGGCCAGGGTCTTGGAATACCAGCCGGGCTGGGTCTCCAGGCGCTTCTTGATGGATGCGAACAAGGCGCGTTCTTCATCATTTGTCGGCTTGGCGATGACCGAGGCATCCTTTTCGGCCTTGGCGCCCAGGATCAGCAACAAGGTGGCGTCGCCGCCGTCGTCGAGGATCAAATTGGGCGTACCGCCGTCGTGCCACTCGAAGATGCGGTGACTGTAGTCCCAGTACTCGTCCAGGGTCTCGCCCTTGTGGGCGAACACCGGAACGCCGGTCTTGGCGATGGCGGCGGCGGCGTGGTCCTGGGTGGAGAAGATGTTGCACGAGGCCCAGCGCACTTCCGCGCCCAAGGCGGTGAGGGTCTCGATCAATACCGCGGTCTGGATGGTCATGTGCAGCGAGCCGGCGATGCGCGCGCCCTGGAGTGGTTTGCTGGCGCCGTATTCCTCGCGCAGCGCCATCAGACCCGGCATCTCGGTCTCGGCGATATTGAGTTCTTTGCGGCCCCAGTCGGCCAGATTGATGTCGGCGACCTTGAAGTCCCCGGCGGGTTTAACGACAGCGTTCATAGTGATCTCCTTAATTATCTAAGGAAGATCTGGTTTGACGTTCTCTTCAGAAGGGCATGGGCGAGGGGTAAATTGAAGAATTCAACACCCTCACTCTGGCCTTCTACCCCCAAGGACATAAATCCCCGGGGGAGGGGGAACGTGGAATTGACCAGGTCTTCCCTAAGAGCGCCGTTTTACAGAGCCGCTTTCCTCGAGCCTGGCGGGGATTCCGCTGCAGCGCCCCTCAAGGAAAGCGGTAAGTGAATTATAGTCCAGCCGCCGCGCGCAGCGCCTCAGCTTTGTCGGTGCTTTCCCAGGGGACGTTGATGTCCTCGCGGCCCAGGTGGCCATAGGCGGCGGTCTGGCGATAGATGGGTTGCAGCAGGTTGAGCATGGCGACGATGCCGCGCGGACGCAGGTCGAAATGTTCACGGACCAGCTCGATGATGCGCTCTTCGCTGACCTTGCCGGTGCCGAAGGTGTCGATGCTGATGGACGTGGGTTCCGCGACGCCAATGGCGTAGGACACTTGAATCTCGCAGCGGTCGGCGATGCCGGCAGCCACGATGTTCTTGGCCACGTAACGGCCGGCATAGGCGGCGGAGCGATCCACCTTGCTGGGATCCTTGCCCGAAAAGGCGCCGCCGCCGTGGCGGGCCATGCCGCCGTAGGTGTCGACGATGATCTTGCGGCCGGTCAGGCCGCAATCGCCCACCGGGCCGCCGATGACGAAGCGCCCGGTAGGATTGACGAAGTATTTGGTGTCCTTGGACAACCATTCCTCCGGCAGTACCGGCTTGATGATCTCTTCGATGACCGCTTCGACGAGGCTCTTTTGGCTCACCTCGGGGTTATGCTGGGTGGAGAGTACCACGGCGTCAACACCCACCGGCGTAGCGCCGTCATAGCGGATGGTGACCTGGCTCTTGGCGTCCGGGCGCAGCCAGGGCATCGTACCGTTCTTGCGCAGCTCGGCTTGGCGGCGTACCAGGCGATGGGCATAGGTGATGGGGGCGGGCATGAGCACGTCGGTCTCGTTGCTGGCGTATCCGAACATCATCCCCTGGTCGCCGGCGCCCTGTTCGTGATCGTCCGATTCATCCACGCCCATGGCGATGTCCGGGGACTGTTTGCCGATGGCGCTGAGCACGGCGCAGGATTCCCAGTCAAAGCCCATTTCCGAGCTGTTGTAGCCGATTTCCTTGATGGTTTGGCGTACCACCGCCTCCGCATCCACCCAGGCCTCGGTGGTGACTTCACCGGCCAGGACCACCATGCCGGTCTTGACCAATGTCTCGCAGGCGACGCGGGCCTTCTTATCCTGGATCAGGATGGCGTCCAGGATGGCGTCGGAAATTTGATCCGCGATCTTGTCAGGGTGGCCTTCCGATACGGATTCGGAAGTAAATAGATGCCAGTTGCTCATATGCTGTCGTCCTCGCGAGTAATACGACGGCGCGATTTAGTCCGTCTGCATTCATGCCTAATGATTGTTAGCGATTGCCCCAGCGCGTATTTATCCGGGGGTGGTTGGCCACGTTGGGGCACGTATATTAACGTGTCGAGCCTAACAGTTCCAGTCGAGTTCCATATGTAAGAGGGTGACTTAACTCAAGGGCTTACCTGTGATCGGGATAGACTTTATGCAGATACGCCTTGCTCAAACGGGGCAGGTAGGCGAAAATTACCCGTTCTGACCGGTGGGCGATATGGCATATCCCCATCGAGAGGGGGGTGTCTTCAAGGTGGTGGCCGGCTTAGATTTTCCGCGGCGCCGCGAGCAATTCGCATGGGATACGCATGCCGTAGGTGTCGGTGTGCGGCGTGCCCATCTCCCGTTACAGATAACGAATAGTCGCGTATCGCGTCAGGGGATTCGGCGCGGAAGCTTGAGTTTTTATAATTACATTAATAATCGATTTTTGGTTCTTTCATTTAGGAGATTTACATGCCATCTCGCAGAGACTTAGCTAACGCGATCCGTGCCTTGAGTATGGATGCAGTCCAAAAGGCCAATTCCGGCCACCCCGGCGCACCCATGGGTATGGCGGACATTGCCGAGGTGTTGTGGAACGATTTCATGCACCACAACCCGGTCAATCCCAAATGGCCCGATCGCGACCGCTTTGTGTTGTCCAACGGTCATGGTTCGATGCTGATCTATTCCCTGCTGCACCTCACCGGCTATGACCTGGGTATCGAGGACATCAAGCAATTCCGTCAGCTGCATTCCCGTACCCCCGGCCATCCCGAATACGGCTACACCCCCGGGGTGGAGACCACCACCGGACCCCTGGGTCAGGGCATCACCAACGCGGTGGGTATGGCCATCGCCGAAAAAATGCTGGCCGGCCAGTTCAACCGCGACGGTCACAAGATTGTCGATCACTATACCTACGCCTTCATGGGTGACGGCTGCATGATGGAGGGCATTTCCCATGAGTCCTGTTCCTTGGCCGGGACCCTGGGCCTGGGCAAACTCATCGCCTTCTGGGACGACAACGGCATCTCCATCGACGGCCATGTGGAAGGCTGGTTCACCGACGATACCGCCAAGCGCTTCGAGGCCTATGGCTGGCATGTGGTGCGCGACGTGGACGGCCACGATGCCGAGTCCGTGAAAAAGGCCATCCTGGAAGCGCGTTCAGTGAATGACAAGCCCAGCATGATCTGCTGCAAGACCGTCATTGGCTGGGGCGCCCCCAATCTGTGCGGCAGCCACGACTGCCACGGTGCGGCCTTGGGCGAGGAAGAAGTCGCCGCCACCCGTGAAAACCTGGGCTGGAAATATCCGCCCTTCGAGGTGCCCGACGAGATCTATGCCGGTTGGAACGCCCGCGACAAGGGCGGCAAGGCCGAGGCCGCCTGGGCCGAGAAGTTCGCCCAGTACAAGGCGGCGCATCCCGCCCTGGCCGCCGAATTCGAGCGTCGTGTCATCAAGGGTGAGTTGCCCCAGGATTGGGCCGCCAAGGCCAAAGCCTTTGTTGACGCGGTCAACGCCAAGGGCGAGAAGATCGCCACCCGCAAGGCCTCGCAGAACGCCATCGGTGGTTTTGCCCCGATCCTGCCGGAAATCGTGGGCGGTTCCGCCGATCTGGCCGGTTCCAACCTCACCTTGTGGAAGGACGCCAAGGGCATCAGCAGCACCGTGTCCGACGGTAACTACATCTATTACGGCGTGCGTGAATTCGCCATGTCCGCCATCATGAACGGCATCGCTCTGCACGGCGGTTTCATCCCCTACGGCGCTACCTTCCTGGTGTTCTCCGACTACGCCCGCAACGCGGTGCGCATGTCGGCGCTGATGAAGCAGCGGGTCATCTATGTCTATACCCATGATTCCATCGGCCTGGGCGAAGACGGTCCCACCCATCAGCCCATCGAGCACGTGGCCAGCCTGCGCATCATTCCCAATATGCAATTATGGCGTCCCTGTGACGCGGTGGAATCGGCGGTTGCCTGGCAGGCGGCGGTGGAACGCACCGACGGCCCCAGCTGCCTGGTGTTCTCACGTCAGGCCCTGGCCCATATGCCGCGCAGCGACGAGCAGATCGCCGCCATCCGTCGCGGCGGTTACACCGTGGTGGATTGCCAGGGTGCTCCCCAGGCCATCGTCATCGCCACCGGCTCCGAGGTGGAGATCGCCGTGGCTGCGGCCAAGACCTTGACCGAGGGCGGCGTGAAGGTGCGCGTGGTGTCCATGCCCTCCACCAACGTCTTCGACGCCCAGGATGCCGCCTACAAGGAATCGGTATTGCCCAAGTCGGTGACGGCGCGGGTTGCCATCGAGGCGGGGGTTGGCGAATACTGGTCCCGTTTCGTAGGCGATCAAGGCAAGGTCATCGGCATCAACCGCTTCGGCGAATCCGCGCCGGCTGGCCTGTTGTACAAGGAATTCGGCTTCACGGCGGAGAACGTGGTCGCGTCGGTCCGCGAGCTTTTGTAGGCCATCGGCCTTCAGCCGTCGGCTAAGTTGAGCATTGCTCGCCGACGGTTGAAGGCTGAGAGTTAATAATTAGATTATTTAACCACTACCGGGAGAAGACACATGACAATCAAAGTCGGGATTAATGGCTTCGGTCGTATCGGCCGCATGGTGTTCCGTGCTGTCGCACAAGACTTTAAAGATATCGAGGTCGTCGCTATCAATGACCTCTTGGAGCCGGAATATCTGGCGTACATGCTGCGTTATGATTCGGTGCACGGCCGCTTCAAGGGCGACATCAGCATCGACAACAATACCTTGATCGTGAATGGTAAGAAGATTCGTTTGACCGCCGAGCGTGATCCCGCCAATCTAAAATGGAACGAAGTGGGCGCCGACCTCGTCATCGAGTCCACCGGTCTGTTCCTTACCAAGGAAACCTGCCAGAAGCATCTCGATGCCGGCGCCAAGAAGGTGGTGCAGAGCGCCCCTTCCAAGGACGACACCCCCATGTTTGTCTATGGGGTCAATCACGACACCTACGCAGGCCAGGCCATCGTGTCCGCCGCCTCCTGTACCACCAACTGCCTGGCGCCGGTGGCCAAGGTGCTGAACGACAAGTTCGGTATCAAGCGCGGCCTGATGACCACCGTGCACGCCGCCACCGCCACCCAGAAGACGGTTGACGGCCCCTCCATGAAGGATTGGCGCGGCGGCCGCGGCATCCTGGAAAATATCATTCCGTCCTCCACCGGCGCCGCCAAGGCCGTGGGTGTGGTGCTGCCGGAGTTGAACGGCAAGCTCACCGGCATGGCCTTCCGCGTGCCGACCTCCGATGTGTCGGTAGTGGATCTCACCGTCGAACTGAACAACGCCACCACCTACAAGGATATCTGCGCCGCGATGAAGGCCGCCTCGGAAGGCGAGATGAAGGGCGTGCTGGGCTACACCGAAGAGAAGGTGGTGTCCACCGATTTCCGCGGCGTCAGCATGCCGTCCGTCTTCGATGCGGGAGCCGGCATTGCCTTGGACGGCACCTTCGTCAAGGTGGTGTCCTGGTATGACAACGAGTACGGCTATACCTGCAACATGATGCGCATGGTGCAGCACGTTGCCAAGTCGTGATCTGAAAGTGAGCTAGACAGGAAGGCATGGGAGTTTACTCCCATGCCTTCTCTCATCGAGAGCAATTTGGCGAAGGGACGCTTTCGCCAAATTTCTTTTCAAACATCAGGAGATGCATTCATGTCCGTAATCAAGATGACTGATTTGGATCTGGCCGGGAAGCGGGTGTTGATCCGCGCCGACCTCAACGTACCGGTGAAGGACGGTAAGGTCGGTTCCGATGCGCGTATCCGCGCCACCCTGCCCACCATTGAGCGCGCCATGAAGGCCGGTGCCAAGGTGATGGTTATGTCCCACCTGGGGCGCCCCGAAGAGGGCGTGTATCAGCGACGGCCAATTCCCTGCAGCCGGTGGCCGATCATCTCGGTAAATTACTGGGCAAGCCGGTGCGTCTGGTGAAGGATTACCTCCAGGGTGTGGAGGTCGCCGCCGGCGAGGTGGTGCTGCTCGAAAACGTGCGCTTCAACAAGGGCGAGAAGAAGAACAACGATGACCTGGCCAAGCAATACGCTGCGCTGTGCGATGTGTTCGTCATGGATGCCTTCGGCACCGCGCACCGTGCCCAGGCTTCCACCCACGGGGTGGCCAAGTTCGTTTCCCTGGCCTGCGCCGGGCCGTTGCTGGCGGGAGAGCTGGAGGCACTGGGCAAGGCGCTGCAGGCCCCCAAGCGGCCGCTGGCGGCCATTGTGGCGGGATCCAAGGTTTCCACCAAACTCACTATCCTGGATTCCATGGCGGACAAGGTGGACAACCTCATCGTCGGCGGCGGCATCGCCAATACCTTCATGCTGGCGGCGGGACTCAAGGTGGGCAAGTCCCTGGCGGAGCACGACCTGGTGGACGATGCCAGGAAGATCATGGCCAAAATGAAGGCGCGCGGCGCCGAAGTGCCCATCCCGGTGGATGTGGTGTGCGGCAAGGAGTTTTCCCCCACTGCGGCGGCCACGATCAAGGACGTGGCGGACGTGACGGACGACGATATGATCTTCGATGTCGGCCCCAAGACGGCCAGGATGTTGGCGGATAAGCTGAAAACCGCCGGAACCATTGTGTGGAACGGTCCGGTAGGCGTGTTCGAGTTCGATCAGTTCGGCGAGGGCACCAAGACCTTGGCCCTGGCGATCGCCGCCAGTCCAGCATTTTCCATTGCCGGCGGCGGCGATACCCTGGCGGCAGTGGACAAGTACGGTATAGCGGATAAGGTGTCTTATATTTCCACAGGCGGCGGCGCCTTCCTGGAGTTCCTGGAAGGTAAAACGTTGCCCGCGGTGGCCATTTTAGAAGAAAGGGCGAAATAAGCAGTCAGCTTTAAGCAATCAGCCTTCAGCTTAGCGCTGAAGCTGACAGCCGATAGCTGAGAGCTAAAAAAACTATGTTACGAAGAACCAAGATTGTGGCGACCCTGGGTCCGGCCACCGATGATGCCAAGGCCTTGGATGGCATCATCGAAGCCGGTGTTGATGTAGTGCGTATCAATTTTTCCCATGGCCATCCCGACGACCATCGTCGCCGGGTGGAGATGGTGCGCAATCGCGCCCAGGCCCATGGGCGGCAAGTGGGGGTGCTGGCCGATCTGCAGGGTCCCAAGATCCGTATCGACCGCTTCAAGGACGGCAAGGTGAAGTTGGCGGAAGGCGAGCAATTCATCCTCGACGCCAAATGTCCTGCCACCGAGGGCAATCGGGAACGGGTGGGCATCGCCTATAAAGAGCTGCCCAATGACGTCAATCGCGGCGACACCCTGTTGTTGGACGACGGCCGCATCGTGCTGTGGGTGGAGAAGGTCGACGACGGCGAGATCATCTGTAAGGTGGTGGTGGGCGGTGATCTGTCCAACAACAAAGGTATCAATCGCCAGGGCGGCGGCCTCTCGGCGGCGGCCCTCACCGACAAGGACCGCGCCGATATCAAGATTGCCGCCGAACTCGAGGCGGATTATATCGCGGTGTCGTTTCCGCGCTGCGCGGCGGATATTCACCTGGCCCGGGAATTGTTGCGTGCCGCCGGCGGTCAGGGCGATATCGTTGCCAAGATCGAACGCGCCGAGGCGGTACAGGCTATAGAAGAGATTATCGCCAGCACCGACGTGGTGATGGTTGCACGCGGCGATCTGGGGGTGGAGATCGGGGATGCGGAATTGCCGGCGGTGCAGAAGCACATCATCCAAGTGGCACGCTCTATGAACCGTGTGGTGATTACCGCCACCCAGATGATGGAATCCATGATCGAAAATCCCATCCCCACGCGGGCGGAGGTCTTCGACGTCGCCAATGCCGTGCTCGACGGTACCGATGCGGTAATGTTGTCCGCGGAGACCGCGGCGGGTAAATATCCGGCCAAGGCGGTGGCGGCCATGGACAGGATCTGCCGCGAGGCGGAAAAACAAGCCATCGCTCGGACCTCGGACCATCGCTTGAATACCCAATTCGGGCGCATCGACGAGGCCATTGCCATGGCGGCGATGTATACCGCCAATCACCTGGGGGTGAGCGCCATCGCCGCTTTGACAGAATCCGGCGCCACACCGCTGTGGATGTCGCGCATCAGTTCCGGTATCCCGATTTATGCCTTGACGCCCCATGCCGCGACCCGTAGAAAAGTGACTCTTTACCGCGGCGTCTATCCGGTGAGCTTCAAGGTCGACAGCATTCACCATCCCGTGGTCAACAAGGAGGCCATCGATGAACTGGTGCGGCGCGGCGCCGTGCGCGATGACGATCTGATTATCATCACCAAGGGTGATTTAATGGGTGTCAACGGGGGAACCAATGCCATGAAGGTCGTGCGGGTCGGCGATATCGTGGCGGCCGTTGAATAAGGCCGTTTGGCCGTAGCGGCGGGATTTGCTACCAAGCGCTATTTACAAGGTAAAATACGTTAACTACATACAATTGAGGAGAGATCGTTATGGCTCTGATATCTTTGCGCCAGTTGCTGGACCACGCGGCGGAACACGGCTATGGAGTGCCGGCATTCAATGTCAACAACCTGGAACAGATGCGCGCCATCATGGAGGCGGCAGCCGAGACCGACAGTCCGGTGATCGTGCAGGCCTCCGCCGGTGCCCGTAAATACGCCGGTGCGCCCTTCCTGCGCCACCTGATCCTGGCCGCGGTGGAAGAATGGCCCGATATCCCGGTGGTCATGCACCAGGATCACGGCGTCAGCCCGGCGGTGTGCCAGCGCTCTATCCAACTGGGTTTCACCTCGGTGATGATGGACGGTTCCCTGAAGGATGACGGCAAGACACCGGCTTCCTACGAGTACAACGTGGACGTTACCCGCAAGGCGGTGGAAATGTCCCATGCCTGCGGCGTGTCCGTCGAAGGTGAATTGGGTTGCCTGGGTTCGCTGGAGACCGGTATGGCCGGTGAGGAAGACGGCATCGGTGCCGAAGGCACTCTTGACCACAGCCAGCTGCTCACCGATCCGGAAGAGGCCGCCGACTTCGTCAAGAAGACCAAGGTCGACGCCCTGGCCATTGCCATCGGCACCAGCCACGGCGCCTACAAATTCACCCGCCCCCCCACCGGCGATATCCTGGCCATCGAGCGCGTCAAGGAGATCCACGCCCGCATCCCCAACACCCATCTGGTGATGCATGGCTCTTCTTCCGTGCCCCAGGAATGGCTGAAGATCATCAACAGCTACGGCGGCGACATGGGCGAAACCTATGGCGTGCCCGTGGAAGAGATCGTGGAAGGCATCAAGCACGGTGTACGCAAGGTCAACATCGACACCGACCTGCGTATGGCCTCCACCGGCGCCATGCGTAAGGCCATGGCGGAAAATCCCAAGGAGTTCGATCCGCGCAAATTCTTCACCGCCACCATTAAGGCCATGAAGGAGATCGTCAAGGCCCGCTACGAGGCCTTCGGGACCGCCGGCAACGCCTCCAAGATCAAGCCGCTGTCACTCGAGGCGATGGTCAAGCGTTACGACAAGGGCGAGCTGGAGCCCAAGGTCAACTAAGTCTTTACGACTTAGTGTGTAGTGCGCCCCAATTGGTGCTTTTCAGGCTTGCCCCCCTCTCCCTCCGGGAGAGGGGCGGGCTGAGGGTGGAATGAATGTTAATTACTCCCCTCATCCTGTCGGCTACGCCCCCCTCGCTTCGCTCTCCCCGGAGGGAGAAGGGACGTTTTTATAGTTACGAGAATAGGGATAGCGCAAAGCAAGCTTCAAAGAGAGAAGTGCAGTACAGTCGAAAAAAGCGGGCTAAATGCCCGCTTTTTTATTTGTCCCAAACGCGAATTTGCCGCGGTTATGCCTGGTAATAATCCCGATACCAGGTGACGAAATTGGCGATGCCGGTTTCGATAGGGGTGTCGGGGCGGAATCCTACGTCACGCGACAGGGCGTCGATGTCGGCATAGGTGGCGGGCACATCGCCCTGTTGCAGGGGTAGCATGTTCTTTTCCGCCTTCTTTCCCAGGCACTGTTCCAGTACCTCGATGTAACGCATCAATTCCACCGGTTGATTATTGCCGATATTGTAAATGCGGTAGGGCGCATAACTAGTGGCGGAATCGGGGGCGTCGCCGTTCCAATCGGGATTGGGGGCCGGCAGCTTGTCCAGGGTCCTGATCACGCCTTCGACGATGTCATCGATGTAGGTGAAGTCACGCTTATGGTTGCCGTGGTTGTAAACGTCGATGGCCTTGCCTTCCAGGATATTCTTGGTGAATTTGAACAAGGCCATATCGGGGCGGCCCCACGGACCGTAGACGGTGAAGAAGCGCAGGCCGGTGGTGGGCAGTTGGTAAAGGCTGCTGTAGGTATGGGCCATGAGTTCGTTGGCCTTCTTGGTGGCGGCGTAGAGGCTCATGGGATGATCGACGTTGTGGTGCACCGAGAACGGCATCGCGGTGTTGGCGCCGTAGACCGAACTGGAGGAGGCGTAGACCAGATGCTCGACGCCATGGTGGCGGCAGCCCTCCAGGATGTGGAGAAAACCCACCAGGTTGCTGTCGATGTAGGTTTCAGGATGCTCAATGGAGTAGCGCACCCCGGCCTGGGCGGCCAGATTCACCACGCGCTGGGGCTTGTGTTTGGCGAAGGCCTCAGCAATGGCGGTACGGTCCTCCAAACTGATGCGCAACTCGGTGAATTTGGGGTGGGCGGCGACACGCGCCAGTCGCGCCTTTTTTAGACCGACATCGTAATAGTCGTTGAGATTATCGATGCCGATGACTTCATCGCCGCGCTCCAGCAACTTGATGGCGAGGTTGTTGCCGATGAATCCGGCGGTGCCGGTGACTAGAATGCGCATAGTGTTCTCGATAAGTTACTAGAATTTTGTTGTAGCTATCAGCTATCAGCTATCAGCTATCAGCTATCAGCTATCAGCTATCAGCTATCAGCGCGACAGCCGGTTAAAATACTTCTTCTCCTTTAGGCCTCGGTGCCCCTTGAGAGTAGAGGGCTGGGGTGAGGGGGGCAATAATGAAATAATGATTATTTCTCTAAATCCCCTCATCCTGCTCTTCTGCTCAAAAGGGCATCATCCCTGAGAGAGAAGGTACCAAAAAGCTTTTCAGCGTATCGCTGACAGCTGAACGCTAACGGCTATTTTACAGCCGATCATCCACCTGATCCGCCGGCAGCAGCCCCTTGACGTCGAATAATACGTGTGCGGATTTACCCAGGGCGCGGATCTGCTCAATGCCCATGTCGCTGAACTGGCGGTGGGAGACGGCAAGGATCACCGCATCATAACTTCCCTGTTGCAGCTTGGCGATGAGGCTTATGCCGTATTCGTGATGTGTCTCTTCGGGATTGGCCCAGGGATCGTAGACGTCCACCTGGGCATGATATCCCTCCAGTTCCCGGACGATATCGATGGCGCGGGTGTTGCGGATATCCGGGCAGTTTTCCTTGAAAGTCAGACCCAGCACCAAGACCTTGGCATCCACCACCTGGATGCGGCTGCGTGTCATTAACTTCACCACCCGCTCCGCAACATGGGCGCCCATATTGTCGTTGATTCGGCGTCCCGCCAGGATGATGTCCGGGTGATAGCCGATCTCCTGGGCCTTGTGGGTGAGGTAATAGGGGTCGACGCCGATGCAGTGGCCGCCCACCAGGCCGGGGCGGAACGGTAGGAAATTCCATTTGGAGCCCGCGGCCTCCAGCACCTCCAGGGTGTCGATGCCCAAGCGATGGAACAGCAGGGCCAGTTCGTTGATCAAGGCGATGTTGACGTCACGCTGGGTGTTTTCGATGACCTTGGCCGCTTCGGCGACGCGGATGCTGCTGGCCTTGTGGGTGCCGGCCTTGATGATGCGAAGGTATAGTTCATCGACGAAATCCGCCGCCTCGGGCGTGGAGCCGGAGGTGACCTTCTTGATGGACGTGACGCGATGTTCCTTGTCGCCGGGATTGATGCGCTCGGGGCTGTAGCCGGCGTAGAAATCCTGGTTGAATTTCAGTCCCGATTCCCCTGCCAGGACCGGAACACAATCCTCTTCGGTGCAGCCGGGGTAGACCGTGGATTCGTAGATCACCACATCGCCCTTGTGCAAGGTCTTGCCCACGGTATGGCTGGCGCCGATCAGGGGGCGCAGGTCCGGGCGCTTGTACTGGTCTATGGGGGTGGGAACGGTGACAATATAGACGTTACAGGATTCCAGGGCCGCCGGATCGGCGGTAACGCTGAGTTGAGTGGCCTGGGCGAGTTCGGCAGGTTCCACTTCCAGTGAGCTGTCCTTGCCGGCCTGGAGTTCGGCGATGCGCGCCTGATTGATATCGAAGCCGACAGTGGGAAAGTGCTTGGCGAATTCCACGGCCAGCGGTAGGCCCACATATCCGAGACCGATAACGGCTATCTTGGCTTGATCGACATTGAACATGGTGATTCCTTATAATATCGCTATCTATAGCTATCAGCTATCAGCTATCAGCTATCAGCATTTAGCTTAGCTGAAAGCTCATCGCTGACAGCAGCTGGCAAATTATTTCCCGCGGCCGACCGCATAGTAACTAAATCCTTCTTGCTCCATAGCTTGAGGATTGTATAGGTTCCGCCCATCGAAGATAACGGGCTGCTTGAGTGCGGCCTTGAGCGCGGCGAAATCCGGGCTGCGGAAGATATTCCATTCAGTGGCGATTGCCAGGGCGTCGGCATTGCGCAGGGTTTCCTGCGGCGTCTTGCACAGCTGCAGATCATCGCGTTCGCCGTAGATGCGTAGCGTTTCCGCCATCGCCGCCGGATCGTGAGCTTGGACGCGGGCTCCCGCGCCCCACAAGGATTCGATCAGTACGCGGCTGGGGGCTTCGCGCATGTCGTCGGTATTGGGTTTAAAGGCCAGGCCCCATAGGGCGATGGTGCGTCCGCGCAGGTCCGGGCCGAAGTGGCGGGTGATCTTGGCGAACAACAGGTGTTTCTGCCGTTCGTTGACCGTTTCGACGGCGCGCAGCAAATCGGCGTCATAGCCGCAATCCCGTGCGGTGCGCTCCAGGGCCTTGACGTCTTTGGGAAAGCAGGAGCCGCCGTAGCCGCAACCTGGATAGATGAAGTGATAACCGATGCGGGGGTCGGCACCGATGCCGATGCGCACCTCTTCGATATCCGCTCCGAGGCGTTCCGCCAAATTGGCCAGTTCATTCATAAAGCTGATTTTGGTGGCGAGCATGGCGTTGGCGGCGTACTTGGTCAATTCCGCGGAACGGATATCCATGGCAATGACGCGGTCGTGGTTGCGGTTGAAGGGTGCGTACAAGTCTTGCAGTAACTCGGTGGTGCGCGGGTTGTCGGTGCCGATGATGATACGGTCCGGGCGCATGAAGTCGTCGATGGCGGCGCCTTCCTTCAGGAATTCCGGATTGGACACCACGTCGAAGGCGATGTCCCGGCCGCGCCGGGCGAGCACTTCGCTCACTGCGCTACGCACCTTGTCTGCAGTGCCCACCGGTACGGTGGATTTGTTGACGACGATACGGTGTTCGTTCATGTGTTCGCCTATGCTGCGCGCCACCGCCAACACGTATTGCAGGTCCGCCGACCCGTCTTCGTCCGGGGGGGTGCCCACCGCGATGAACTGGAAGAGACCGTGGGCGATCCCGGCCTCTATATCGGTGGTAAAATTCAGGCGACCGGCTTCGGTATTGCGCTGCACCACCGCTTCCAGTCCGGGTTCATGGATGGGGATCCGACCCTGCTTGAGCATGTTGATTTTATTGGCGTCGATGTCGACGCATAGCACATGGTTGCCGACCTCGGCGAGGCAAGCCCCGGTAACAAGGCCGACATATCCGGAACCGAAAATAGTGACTTTCATGAGGAGATATTCAGGTGTGAATGAGTGCCAATATTGCTGTAACGATCGCCAAGGCGGAAAGCTTAGCAGAAATGAGGATATGTAGCCATGCCGCCGCGGCTTGCACCGGGATTAGGCGAAAATCAGGTAATTTTCGTTAGGGGAAAGCCGTTATAGTAGGCATGGAATTCAGCGGCGGTGACTAATTCATGAAGAATGCGTTATATAAGCTGTTTGACCATCCCAGTTTCGAGGAGGGGGTGGTATGGGCGCGACGGACGTTTGCCGCCAATGAAACGGTATTTAGCGAGGGGGATCACGGATCGCAAGTCTACCTGATCCTCAAGGGATCGGTGCGGGTGGTCGGTAACGTGGATCTGGACGACAATCGCACTGTCCATCCGGGATTCAGCGAACTGGACGCGGGTCAGGTGTTCGGCGAATTACCGTTGTTCGACGGTGAGCCGCGCTCGGCGACAGTGGTCACGCTCACGGACTGCGAATTGGCGGTCCTGGAAGGAGAGCAGCTCATGGCCTTTCTGGATGCCCATCCGGAACTGGGTTATCCGATCTTTAAGGAGCTCATCCAACTGTTGGTCGGTCGCCTGCGCCAAGCCAACCGCCGGATCTTTTCGCTATTTGCCTGGGGCCTCAAGCTGCGTGGCATAGACCGGCATTTATAAAGGAAGTCTTACTAGATACTGTGTTTATCAGGGACTGGAAGTCGTTGGGTATAGTGATGAAGCCGAATAGGGAAAGTACTAAGTGAGAACAAGGTTGTTAGCAATTCTGTTGGATGCTTGCCAAACCATCGACAAAGTGATGGGGCGCGGCTGGCAATATTTTCTTGGTAGAGCAGGCCGATGATAAGAATATTTCGTCATTACATACCGCGCTCTTTCATCGTCCTGGGATTGTTGGAATTTGCAGTTATAGTGTCTGCCGTGTACATAGGTGTTTGGCTGCGTTTTATGGACGATATCCACGGGCGCGCCGAAGTCGAACCCATCGCCACCAAGGCCTGGTTGTTTGCCATGATGATGTTGTCCGCCATGATCGTGGTTGGACTGTATCAGCGTAATTCCCGGGAAGGCATGGGAGGCATGATGCTGCGGGTGGCGATCAGCGCCCTCATCGGCTTTGCCTTGATGTCCTTCATATTCTATACCTTCCCCAGCACCTTTTTGGGTCGCGGCGCATTCGGATTGGCTTTCGGGATCGCCTTGGTAGGCATAGTATTGGTCCGTGTCGTTTTTTTTCGGTTGGTAGACCAGGATACCTTGGCGCGGCGAGTGCTGGTGCTGGGGGCCGGTAAACGTGCCATGGCTATCGCCGGTCTGCGGCGCAAATCCGATCGGAGCGGCTGCAATATCGTCGGTTATGTGCACGTACCGGGCGAACACGATGAAGTGAATCCCGAGTTGATTATCCGACGCGATACGGTCCTGCTGGATTTGGCGCAATCGCTGAATGTGGATGAGGTCGTGATAGCCGTGGAAGACAGGCGCAAAAATTTTCCCGTGCATGAGATCCTTGATTGCCGTATGGCGGGCATCGAGGTGATGGATATTTTGAGTTTTATCGAACGGCAATTGGGCAGGGTCGAATTGAAATTGCTTCACCCCAGTTGGTTGATATTTTCGGATGGCTTTCGTTACGGTGTGCTGCGCGTGATCACCAAAAGGATTTTTGATGTGGCGGCGAGCCTGCTGGTATTGATCGTGACCTGGCCGTTCATGGTGATGGCGGCGATCGCGATCTATCTCGAAAGCGGCGGCCGCGGTCCGATTTTTTATCATCAGATCAGGGTGGGGGAAAACTGGCGGCTCTTTCAGCTCACCAAATTCCGCAGCATGCGGGTAGATGCGGAGGCGGATGGCGTCGCCCGCTGGGCGCAGCAGAATGATAGTCGCGTCACTTTGATCGGTGCATTCATGCGCAAGACCCGTATCGACGAACTGCCGCAGCTGTTCAATGTGTTGAAAGGGGATATGAGTTTTGTCGGACCCCGGCCGGAACGACCCATGTTTGTGGAGCAGCTTTCGGCGCAGATCCCGTTCTACTCGGAACGGCATCGCGTCAAACCGGGGATCACGGGTTGGGCTCAGATCAGCTATGCCTATGGTGCGTCAGAAGAGGATGCTGTGCAGAAACTGCAATATGATTTGTATTATGTGAAGAATTATAGTTTGTTTCTGGATCTGATGATTCTCTTGCAGACGGCGGAAGTGGTGCTGTGGGGGCGTGGTGCACGTTGATAGATAGGCAGTCCGGATAATTTCCAGGATGCCGTTCCGGCATATGCCGAAATTCAGTACAGTGTTGCGCTGTAAGCCCTGGATCCCTAGTCTCCGCTGCGCCTGGGATGAGGGATTATTCTAAGGCTCTTATGTCTATACATATCGCCGCGCGGAAGGCTGCGGATGAACTGCAATCCGTGGGGATGAGAGTAAGCAGGATGCATTCGCAATTATGAATATAGCAAGCCTCAGTTACGGCGTCGCAGCAGGCGCCTTCCTTCTCTTGTCATTGCTATTGATTACCAGCTGGCGTGGACACCTGCAGGGGGCCTTGCTGACAGCAGCCACTCTCGTCACTACATTTTGGGCAACCGCGATCTCGTTGGCGCAAGCGGGCATAATTGTTTTGTTTTTTCCCGCGGCTATACTTGAAGTGCTGCGTGGCCTTATCTGGGCAATATTCCTTATAAAACTCCTTAATCCGCAATCAGGTTTGAGGGGGTTATTGTTTGGAAGGGCGCGTTGGTGGTTGGCAGGCCTTGCGCTGCTTGGTGTAATGCTGGTCTCGCTGATCATTAGCGCTTACATAAATGCTAAACCACCCAGTACGGCAATCGGCGTTGATGCACGCATTTTTGGGCATCTGGCATTGGCTGTAGTGGGTTTGGTCTTAGTGGAGCAATTGTTTCGCAACACGCGTGCGGAGAGTCGCTGGGCGATTAAATACCTTTGCTTTGGCATAGGCGGCTTGTTTGCATATGATTTTTTTCTCTATTCGGATGCCCTGTTGTTCAAGAGTATCGATATTGATTTATGGCAGGCCAGGGGCTTGATCAATGTCTTGTTGGTGCCGTTGATCGCCGTGTCAGCCGCGCGTAACCCCGAGTGGTCGCTGGACGTATTCGTTTCGCGCCGTATTGTATTTCACAGTAGCGCAGTGTTGGGTGCGGGGATCTACCTGTTGGCGATGGCGGCGGGCGGGATGTATGTGCGGATTTATGGCGGTAGTTGGGGGCACGTGGCGCAGGCGGTATTTCTATTCGGCGCCTTGTTGGTACTGTTGGTTATTCTGTTTTCTGGCCAGGTCCAGGCTAAACTCAAGGTATTTCTCAATAAGCATTTTTTTAATTACAAATACGACTATCGTGAAGAGTGGCTGCGCTTTATCCGTACCTTGTCGGCAGGTGAGCCGGGACTTCCATTACGGGAGAGGGCAATCGCGGCCCTTGCAGATATTATGGACAGCCCGGGCGGGGCGTTGTGGTGGCAGCGTGAGCCGGGTCGTTATGACTTTGTCACCCAATGGAATATGTCGGAAGTAGGATCGGTCCATGAGGATGTCGATGGATCATTGGCGCGGTTTCTTACCACGCGTGTGTGGGTGATCAATTTGAATGAATACGATGAGAAACCGGAGGTTTATGCGGGACTGCAACTGCCTGAATGGTTGACTGCCTTGCAGAGGGCATGGCTGGTCGTGCCGCTGATGCATCACGATCGGCTGGCCGGTTTCGTGGTGCTGTCGCAATCGAGGGCGCCACGGGCCTGTAATTGGGAGGATAATGATCTGCTCAAGACTGCAGGCAGAGAAGCCGCCAGCCATCTTGCCCAGATGGAGGCGGCAGAGGCCTTGGTCAATGCCCGCCAGTTCGAGGCCTTTAACCGCCTATCGGCGTTTTTGATTCATGATATGAAAAATGTGGTGGCTCAATTGTCATTGGTCGTAAACAATGCGGCTAAACACAGACATAAGCCTGAATTTGTGGAAGATGCCTTCAAGACCATCGAAAATGCGGCGACTAAGATGAATCACTTGCTGAACCAGTTGCGTTCGGGTACGGTCAATCGCGGCAGGTTAAGTCAAATTGATTTGGAAAAATTGTTGGTTGAGGTTGTTGCCGCCCATCAAGGAAAGGCCCCTATGCCGGTGCTGCAGTGTCATGCCCGGGGTGTCACTATGAGGGTGGAGCGGGACCGATTGGCGGATGTGCTCGGTCATATCATTCAGAATGCCCAGGAGGCAACGCCGCCGGAGGGTAGCGTCGAGGTGGTATTGCAGAACAGCGGCGTAATGGCCGTTATAGAGGTGCGCGATACTGGTTGTGGAATGGATGGCGATTTTGTCCGTAATCGCTTGTTTCGACCCTTTGATTCGACGAAAGGGAGATCTGGCATGGGCATCGGTGCCTATGAGGCACGGGAATTTGTCCGGGAGCTGGGGGGACAATTGGATGTTCAAAGCGAACCTGGCGTAGGAACCTGTTTTCGGATTCGGCTGCCCTTGGCAAAGAACGATGGCGAAGGTTGATGGCGTTAGCCGAGCATAATGTGCGACGAGGTTACAAGTGAGTGATGAACAAGCCACATTATTGGTCGTAGAAGACGATCCTGGATTGCAAAGCCAGCTGCGGTGGAGCCTGGATGGCTTTAATGTCATCGTAGCGGGAGATGGTGCGTCCGCGCTGGCCGAGATCGCAAGACACAGGCCTGCCGTAGTGACCTTGGATTTGGGCTTGCCGCCCGATGCCGATGGTGCCAGCGAAGGTCTTGCCACCCTAGAGAAAATCCTCGAGACAGACCCCGATACCAAGGTGATCGTAGTTTCCGGCAATGATGATAGGGAGAACGCCGTGCGCGCAGTAGGGATAGGCGCCTATGATTTCTATCAGAAACCCATTGACCCCGACATTCTGCGCCTTATCGTGGAGCGCGCGTTTCACGTCCATCAACTGGAGAATGAGAATCGTCGCCTGCAAGTCAGGCAGGTATCTTCACCGTTGACGGGTTTGATCGCCGCCAGCCCCCAGATGCTGAAGGTGTGCCGGACGGTAGAAAAAGTGGGGCCTACGGATGTGACGACCTTGCTGTTGGGTGACAGCGGCACGGGTAAGGAGTTGATCGCCCGCGCATTGCACGATCTCAGTACCCGCGTCAAAGGCCCGTATGTGGCGATCAATTGTGCAGCTATTCCGGACACCCTCCTCGAAAGCGAGTTGTTTGGCTATGAAAAAGGCGCCTTTACCGGTGCGGCCAAGCAGACGCGCGGCAAGATCGAATATGCAGATGGTGGTACGCTCTTTTTGGATGAAGTGGGTGATTTACCCATGACACTGCAGGTCAAATTGCTGCGCTTTCTCCAGGAACGCATTATTGAGCGACTGGGTGGCCGTCAGGAAATACCGGTGGATGTGCGAGTAATTTGCGCTACCCATCAGGATTTACCCGCACTGGTGAAGGAAGGGCGATTCCGCGAAGACCTCTATTACCGTATCAGCGAAATCACGGTTCGTATCCCGCCGCTGTGTGAGCGTGACGGCGATGCGCTGTTACTGGCAAGGACATTTCTTGATGAATTCAGTAAAGAACATCGCAGAAATCTTCGCGGGTTTACCCCGGATGCGGTGGAGGCCATAGAATCATATAAATGGCCGGGGAATGTGAGGGAATTGGAGAACCGGGTGAAGCGGGCGGTGATCATGTCTGAGGGTAATCGTATTACCGCCGAAGAACTGGAACTCTCCGATTCTGCGAGCGGCGTTGCGTTAAATTTGAATTTGCGGGAAGTCCGTGAGGCGGCAGAACGTGCTGCCGTGCAACGGGCGATGAGTCTGTTCAATAGCAATATTTCCCAAGCGGCCGAGGCTTTGGGGGTGAGTCGCCCCACTTTTTATGACTTGATGAACAAATACGGGTTAAAATCCAACCAATAAATAATCCATTGTTTGGATGATTTGATCCAAATGTCCCTCCATTCCGGGGGTGATCCATGAAAGTCCTTCAGACTTAGAAATCGGAGATTCGCTCGTGAAAACTACTGCAAAATTCTGGTGCGTTAAATTGATATGCGCTCTGTATTGCATGGGGGGGGCGTCAGTCTATGCGGCCACTATCGATCAGTACGTACAACAAGCCAAGCAATATCAGCAGAAGGGTGAGCAACGAGCCGCCATCATCCAGCTGAAAAACGCTTTACAACAAGACGCCAATCAACCGCAGGTGCGAATATTGCTTGCGCAAAGTTATCTTAAAATCGGTGACGGAGCGTCCGCTGAAAAGGAATTAAAACGGGCGAAAGACTTGGGCGCCAAGCCTGAGGAGCTAATGACATTGATAAGTCAAGCCTATCTTTTGCAGCGAGAGTACAAGAAAGTATTGGATGAAGTGAGGCCGGAGAAAGGCGCTTC
Organism: uncultured Gammaproteobacteria bacterium; assembly: GCA_963810615.1. Taxonomy (GTDB): domain Bacteria; phylum Pseudomonadota; class Gammaproteobacteria; order DRLM01; family DRLM01; genus JARRQJ01. Next base: position 818,908 of record CAWEOA010000008.1, read on the forward strand.
GCCGCGAATCCAAGCAACGCTGCTTGCTATGCAGGGAGATGCGTATATCGGGTTGGGGAAGGCTGACGAGGCGCAGAAAAAATACAGAGAGGCTCTGAAGCTTGATGCTGATTCCCAGGCGGCGTGGCTTGGAATAACACGTACTGAATTATTGCGCAAAGAGACCGATGCCGCTGCGAAGCAGGTTGACGAGTTGGTTAAGAAATTTCCGCAATCGGCTGAAGCTTGGGTGATGAAAGGAGAATTGCACCGCCAACGCTCCGAATTTTCAGCGGGTGCAAAGGCATTTGAAAAGGCCATCGATCTGGAGCCTGAAAATATCAGCGCACAATTAGGTGCGGCAATGATGTTGATCGCCGAGAAAAAGTATGACGAAGGTTCTCAACACATCGCTACGGTGTTGAAACTGGCTCCTCGTCATCCGATGGCCAATTATTTGAAGGGCCTCGCCGCGTATCAACAGGGGAAGATGGGTCCGGCGGAAGACGCTTTGAATCAAGTGGTGGCGGTGGCGCCCAATTATGGCCCCGCTTATTTGTTGTTGGGCTCCGTCCAGTATAACAGCGGTGAATTGGAGCAGGCGGCGGAGTCTTTGAAGCGCTTTATAAACAGTTCCCCGGCAAATATTCCTGGCCGGAAGCTGTACGCCGCGACCCTGATTAAGCTCAAGCAGCCGGATCGTGCCATTGAGACCTTGGATGTCGCTCTAAAACAAAATGGCAACGACCCACAGATTTTATCGCTGTTGGGAAGTGCCTACATGCATAAGGGAGACTCCGCCAAGGGCGTTGAGTATATGAAGAAGGCCGTGGCTGCGGCGCCTAATGCTGCGGGACTTCGTACTCAATTGGCGCTGGGCTATATGGCCTCGGGGGAGAGTGACCAGGCCATATCGCAATTGACGTCGGCGGTAGATTTGGGGCAGGAAGGGGATCAGGCCGATATTCTTCTGGTGCTCAGCCATCTGCAAAGGCATGAATTCGATAAAGCCCTAAAGGCCGCCCGGGCATTGGACAAGAAACAGCCTAAAAGTCCGATCGCAGCAAATTTGATGGGTGGCGCCTATTTAGGAAAAAAAGACAACGCTGCCGCGCGCAAACAATTCGAACGGGCATTGAAGATAGATCCGTCTTTTACCCCGGCGCATGCTAACTTGGCGAAAATCGATGAGGCGGATGGCAATAATGAAGCCGCTAAACGCCATTACCAAGCGATCCTAGATAAGGATGATAAAAATGTCGAGGCCCTGACGGGAATGGCGCGCTTGGCAGATAAAGCCGGTGACCAGGAGGGAGTGTTACATTGGTTACAGCAGGCGCGAACCAAAGTGCCGGATGCCGTTGTGCCAGGTGTCTTACTCGCCAGGTATTATCTTTCGCATGGAGAAGCGCTCAAGGCCCTGGCTGTAACTCAGGACATCACCAGCCGCAATCCTGATAATGCGATGGCTTTGGAGGTTGCGGGTCAGGTTCAGCTCGCCAACAATCAGACTAGTAATGCTATTGCGTCATTTCGACGCTTAACGGATCTGAATCCAAAATCGGCGCAGGCCTTTTATTCGCTCGCGACGGCCCAGGTTAAGGATAAAGACCTGGACACTGCTCGAGTAAATATTAACAAGGCATTGAAGTTACAGTCAGATTTCCCGGCGGCGATGATGATGTTGGCTGCAATCCAATACGAACAAGGACAAAAAAAAGAGGCGATCGATACGGCGATACGCCTGCAAAAACAGCATCCCGACATGAGTGCCGGTTACGAAGTAGAAGGAAATATTCATTTGAACGACGGCAAATTTGATATGGCCGCCAAGGCGTATGAGGATGCCTACAAGCACGGTGCCAGTGCCGGTTTGTCAATAAAACTCTATCAAGTCCGACGTAAGTTAGGGGCGGCGGATGCGAGCGACGTATTGCTGCGGTGGACCAAAGAGCATCCGGAAGATATGACGGTGACCATGGCTCTAGCCAATGCCTACCAAGCGGAAAAACGAAACAAGGATGCTATCGCCCAATATGAGCGGGTACTGCAGACGCAACCGCAGAACATTGTCGCATTGAATAATCTCGCATGGCTCTACAATGAAGTGGGCGATAGCCGCGCCGTTGATACCGCCGAACGCGCCTATAAATTGAAGCCCGAGGAGCCGGCGATCGTAGATACCTTGGGATGGCTGTTAGTTCAGCATGGTGACAGTGGGCGGGCCGTAAATTTATTGCAAGAGGCCAGCATGCGTGCGCCCCATCTGCTTGAAATTCGCTACCACATGGCCGTGGCGCTTGATAAAGTCGGACGTAAAGACGAGGCTCGCAAGGAATTAGAACGCTTGCTCGATGAGAAACAGGATTTCCCCGGAATTGAGTCGGCAAAGGCTTTGCTTAGTAAAATCAAAAATGAGTAATGTTTTACGCAAAGCGGATATAAGTGGCTCCTCGAGCTTTCGGGAAGGCCGGCTGTTTTGTCATTCCTTGAGTTGGTAAGAAGTCTAATGTCGGTAATAACATCTGGAACGGTTCGTTGAAGGATTTCTCCCTTGTCGAATCGATCAATCAGCAGGTTGCCGGAATATATATCTCTGAATATGGGAGCGACTATATTCAGTATTATGCGGCCTACTTTGTTGTTTTTGATAAATTTTGCTTAATAAGTCATTTCGCCAAAATTAATTGACCATGTGCGGTGCCCTATACGGAGAATTTTCCCGATGGTAGTTACAATGAGAAGAATAAAATTGCTCTCGCTGTGTTTGCTTGTGGTGATCAGCGCACTCGCTGTTACCGGTTGTTCCAAACCGAAAAGCAGCTACGATTATCTCACCCAGGCCAGGCATGAGCATCAGAACGGTAATGATCAGGCTGCGCTAATTGATTTAAAAAATGCACTTAAAAAGGACCCCAAAAACGGTGAGGCGCGCTTACTGATGGCGCAGATTCTCAACGCGCGAGGGGAGGGGGCTGCAGCAGAAATTGAACTGCATAAAGCGATAGATCTTGGGGTAGATAAAAACTATGTTGCACCTGCTATGGGCCAAGCGCTGCTGCTTCAGCGGCAGTATCAGAAAGTCATAGATACCATCAAGGCGCTTGATGACGGCAAAGGTAAAGTGGCGGCTGATGTCTATAACGTGCGTGGAAATGCGTACCTTGCCTTAATGAAATCTGATGATGCAAGGTCCGCATTTGAAAATGCGCTAAAGGAATATCCCGATTCCGCAGATGCTTATTTGGGTATGGCGAGATTGGCGGCTATGCAAAATGACTTGGATGGAGCGCTTCGCGAAACTGATTTGGCCTTGTCTAAGGAGCCAAATAGCACCAAGGGATGGCTCATGAAGGCGACCATCTTAAGAGCGCAAAATAAGGATGAGGAGGCGCGGATTGCATATGAACATATTATACAGACCAATAAAAAAAATGTTTCTGCGCACCTGGGCTTGGTGTCCATGGATTTGGAGGCCGGTCAGCTCGATGCGGCAAAGCACAAGTTGATGCGGCTTTAAAAATTGCCCCCAAGGATTTGGCGGTCCGCTATGCCCTCGCCGTAGTGCAATTCCAACGGGTAAGTTTCAAGATGCTCAGGATGCTGTTCAGGAAGTGCTCAAAGGGGCGCCTGATCATCTGCCCAGTATCCTGTTGCGCGGGGCTCTTGCGTTTGTCCAAGGATCATATGAGCAGGCCCTCAGAGATCTTAGTACCGTTGTTGCGCAGCATCCCGGCAATGCTTATGCCCGCAGAGTTCTTGCTGCCACACAACTCAAATTGGGGGAAACGGACAAGGCCTTGGATACGCTTCAGCCGTTACTCAAGCCCGAGTCGCGGATGCTCAGGCGCTGGCGCTTGCAGGGGAGGCGCAGTTGAAGGCAAAAAACTACGCCATGGCAACCGAGTACTTGCAGAAAGCAATAGAGATCAACCCTAAAGCCCAACAAGTGGAAACGCAGCTGGCTATCAGTCACTTAGGTGCGGGCGAGACCGAACGGGCTATAAAGGAATTGGAGAGCGTGGCCAAAGAAGCCCCGGACAATCTCCGGCGGATATGATTCTTATCGTAACGCGATTTCAGCGCAATGAATATGATCAGGCATTGGCGGCAATCGCCAATATGGAGAAAAAGCTCGGACCCAATCCAGTCACTCTCAATCTGAGAGGAACTGCACTGATGGGTAAACAGGATTTCTCAAAGGCCCGTAAGGCCTTCGAGCAGGCATTGGCAATCCAGCCGACATATTTCCCGGCGGTTGCCAATCTGGCCCAGCTTGACCTGCAGGAAAACAAGCCGGGAGAGGCACGCAAACGCTTCGAGGCCTTACTCGAAAAGGATAAAAACAATGTACAGGCTATGTTGACCCTGGCTGAACTTGCGCCACCCAGCATCAGGAGGCGGAATATGCCAACTGGCTAAAAAAAGCCGTAGCGGCCCAGCCTGACGTCATGCTGCCCTATATTAAGTTGGTGAACTTTTATTTGATGAAGAAGGATAATGCCGAGGCATTGGATTTCGCCAATAAAGCAGTGAAAGCCAATCCCAACAGCTCTCAAGCGCTCGGTTTACTAGGTGCCACTCAATCGGCAGTTGGTAATAAGGAAGAGGCCTTAAAGGTTGCCAGGCAATTGCAAGTACGGCTGCCCAGCTCGCCTATCGGCTACATCGGCGAGGCCGACATATTGGTGGATCAAAAGCACTATTCTCAGGCTGTCAAAGCGTACGAGAAGGCACTGGCAAAGGGGGCAGGTTCGGCGGGATTGATTAAGCTCCATCGAGCCCTGCTCAGCTCAGGCGATGACAAAGCAGCCGATCGGCGTTTGACATCCTGGATTCAGGAGAATCCTAAAGACGCCGATGTACTTGCCTATGCCGCTGACTACTATATGGCCAGTAATCGTAACGGCGATGCCATAATGCGCTACAAACAGTTGCTGAACTTGGTGCCGCAAAGTGCCCCGGTTCTCAATAATTTGGCCATTCTCTATCAACGCCAAAAGGATAGTCGTGCCCAGGCAACTGCCGAGCAGGCACTTAAATTGGCGCCTGGGAATCCAGGGATACAGAATACCCTTGGATGGATATTGGTGGAGCAGCGAGAAATTCCCCGCGGCTTGGATCTGTTGCGTAAGGCAGCGACCGGTGCACCAAACGTGGGCGTCATACACTATCACCTCGCGGTGGCATTATCGCGTTCCGGAGACAAGACTGAAGCGAAAAAGGAATTGGAAGCCGCAATTGCCACCGGCCAGAATTTCCCCGGATTGGAGGACGCCAAGGTGATGCTTAAGGGAATGTGATTTCTGGGCATCTAAATGGAAGCGTCTGGAATAAGCGCACTGCCTGAGCCGTAGGAGCCTGCATCTATGCCGTGTCCGTTCAACTATAATCGGGCAGGGTGTAATTCCCTCGCCAAGTTTTCTTCGCAAAGTCTATACCGATAGTACTGCACTTTATCGTAGCGCAATTACGCCAGTAACGAATTGATGTCTGTTCGACCCTGAGGGTGGAGCAGAGCAATAAAATCTTGGTCATTGATTCTCCACCTGACCACGAGCATATGACATGACTGTCACCGGCCGAGAGGGCAATAGCTATGACATAGCATGATGAGTCGGTGGCAAGTAACGGAGGATAATAATCGACTATACGGTTGCGGTTGCCGGGCGAGAAACGAGCGGTGGAGTCTGTGGTTACAAGGGAATTTACCGGGGGCGTAATAGTGCAATGAGACCGACCCTGCCGTGAGGGGGATTCCTTGAATAAGCACTGCAAGAATTGAGTTTGACGCTTAAAGGGGATACCTCAAAAGTCCCCCGACTCCTGCCATGACGAAACCATCTATTCTGAGATCTTGGCGCCGGCATTGTCGCCTTATCGGTCAAAGTACTTTGGGGCAAGGCACCTCTTACATATACATGGGTAACGTATTTGTATGGGCCCAAAAAGAAAGACCCCAGTTTTACCTGGGGTCTTATGGTGTAGCTCAACTGTTTATGTTGCTTATGCTTTCGCTTTGCCTTTGCGGCGGCGAAGCGACAAGCCCATCGCAGCCATACCCACGCCCATCAAAGCCAAGGGGCCCGGCTCAGGAACTGTGAAGAAGGCATTGGCTGAGCTTTGCGGCAACAGGATATCTGTGGCCGAGGTCGGGTCAAAGGATTGGAAGTTGCCGTTCAGGTCCAGGACCATATAGAAGGGGCGCGGGGCCGTGAAGTAGTTATCTCCAGCCGGGCTGCTAAGAGCCCAGTCGCCGAAAACCAGCTCGAAATCGCCGTTGGCGCCGGGACCGGCGAAACCATGCCCGTTACCCGAAGACAAGAGGCTTGCGGTGCCCAGCAGCTGATCGTCGGCGGTATTGCCGAGGGTTATATCGGCAATGGTCTTACCAATCGCTGTGCCTGGCAACGTCTTTGTCGTATCCTGACTTGCATCGGCCCACAACTGCAGCGTGCCGTTACCACCGCTGAAAGTCACGTTGCTACCGGCTGTGCTGAAGCTACCATCCGATTGGAATACGGCGTAAAGACTGTAGCCGTTGGTAGCTGGGCCGTTTAGGTAGGCTGGCACTGCCCCGCCGTTGAGCGTCCATCCCGTTGCATTAAAGTAGGCGAGGGTATTGAACGTGGTGGGGCTGGTGGTGCTAAACAGCTCAGTGTAATTGCCGTTCAGCTGATCGGCGGTCAGGACACTGCTAGGCGTGCCGGTGACGGCGCTTTCCTGAATAGTAACATCCTTGGCGTCTATGGCAGCATCGAGCGCGAGGGCCGGAACTGCGGCGCCGGCGAGCATGGCGGCCATTATACTGTTTAGGACAAGTTTCATGTCAGTTCTCCATATCTATCTTAGTTAGTTTAATTACAAGGTCCGGGTTCTCGTCGCTTGATGCTTAATGTAAAGCACGCAGCGTGCCAGAATTTATTTACATATTAACTTATTGTTTTAATGGGAAAAAATATTTTGGGTGCGCGAGGCCTTAAGAGGGTTGTAAAAATATCCGACACCATAGAGCCTCTACAGAACCTTGACGGCGGGGTTGGCGCATCGATCCTCCCGCCGATATCACCTTTCAGGTAATGGTTAAGAGTATTATCTAGCTTCGTAAGTTCGGGATGCATGGTATGGCTGATCAGCCCTCCAAGCGAAATCCTATGGAGATTTAATCGAATATGACAGGCATGGACCCTCATTCCGGCAAGAATCGCGACGAAATCGCCGCTGCCTACGATGCCCCTCCCTGGTGGTACGACATCCGCGGCTTTTTCATACTGACGTTTGCCTACAATAGCACTCTGGGCCAACAGCTACGTTTTTTTGGGAGCAACTTTGGCCGAAACCACATAGAGATCGCTTGTGGCACCGGCACTCTTCTCGAACTCTTCTTGCGCTGGCGAAAGCGCCACAACTTGCCCGAAGTCGACATCGTAGGCATAGACTACGCGGAAGCCATGCTGGCCGGGGCGATACATCGTTTCAAGAACAGCCCCAGGATCGAGCTGCGCCTCGCTGACGCTGCCCGGCTACCCTTTTCTGAATCGGAATTCGATACCGCTAATATTGCCAATTCCATTCACTGCCTTCCGGAGGTAGACGGGGCATTGCGGGATATATTCAGAGTATTGAAACCGGGTGGCACCCTTGCTGCTAACGTTCTGCTTTTTCCTCAGGGGCCTTGGCTCCTCAAGGGGATCGCTGAACGGATCAATCGCTGGGGTATTCGCAAGGGCATTCTTTATACCCCCTACCAGAAAGGGGATATTCGTGAACGAATTCAGGATGCTGGGTTTGAGCTGATATCGGAGTCTGTGACTGGTAACTGCTACAATGTCTTGGCGCGCAAACCCGTAGTGTGAATCTTGCCCATGAGCTCAGGCGCGGTCCATTAACGGGTTTAAACACCTAGTCGGTGTTTCGCGATAGCGATAGCTAAGCGGTTGAGTGGATGTCTATTCCCTCCGGGGCGCCACGTGTGAGCCATTTTGTTCCGGTAGGCGTCAAATTGGATGCCATGAGGAGCAGACAAGACCTTGCCTCGTTTTAATAGGATCTTGAGAGCTTCGGCCCCGGCGATCCCGGCGCAAAGTTGGCAAGCGATTACCGTGGAAGGACCCTTATGCTCTGCGAGGTTGACGTGTCGGGGGTCGGTTAGATAGGACCTTTGCAGTAGCGCAGGGGCTAATCCCACTAAAAAACGTATGGCTTTTTCCAGTTCCGGGTGATTTGCCAGTTGAAAATAATCCTCGAATCCCATGCCGCCCGGTAGGAAATTGAGCAGGGCCGCCCCCATGCCCAGCGGCGCCACCGTTATAGCGGGGATACCTTGGCTGGCGCAGTAATCGAATACCCTTTCCCGCGCCTGGAAGGCGAAGAAATCCAGTCCATCGATGTAGAGATCAACACCTGTAAGGAATTCCGACAAGTTCGTATCATCCACACCATTGGTGAATACGCGGGTTTCCATTCCAGGGTTAATGTCTTGGGCAAGATCCGCCAGCGTTTCAACTTTTGGCTTACCCAGGGAAGACATGACTGCGCCGGTTTGACGATTGAAGTTAGCCAATTCGAAATGGTCGAAATCGGCAATGTTGAATTTCTCAATGCCCAATCGGGCCATGCTCAGCAAATGGAAGCCGCCTACCCCGCCCATGCCCGCTATAGCGATCCTTTTGTTCCGCAAGGCAGCTTGTTCAGCAGGAGATACCCAGCCGATGTTACGTGAGAATGCCAGGTCATATTCAAATTTAAAATTCAAGGTGGCTTCCTTCCTTGGTTCCGGCGATCGGTTTTGAACGGTATTTCAGCCGACTGGAACTTTAGCCGGTGTCGCAGTTTGGGCTAAAGTGATTAGGGGCTGGGCCTATAATAGTATGAGGGGAAAGATGACTATCTACTATATATGACTAAGAGCTCCATGTAATAGGCGCATTATGTTAATGGAATATTCTGATCAGGGTGACTAAAAAAGGGATGTCATAGAAATGGTGCTTGCGTTTCGCAATCTGTTTCGTCATCGCAGGCGTTCGCTAACTGCATTCTCTTCCGTCACCTTCGGCGTAATCGCGCTGCTATTGGCGGGGGGCTTCATCGAATGGGCCTATTGGGCAGGCAGGCAGGGTGTAATCGAATCACGCTTGGGGAACATTCAGATCGCCCGCCCCGGATATTTTGAGGGCGGCTTTGCCAAGCCATTTGATTACCTCATGCCCGAGACTAGCACCGTCATTGATGCGGTTAGAAAAATTCCTGGAGTTGAAGTTGTGACGCCCCGGTTGGCATTCACCGGGTTGATCAGCTATGGAAATAATACGATTTCATTTATGGGTGAAGGAGTGGTGCCGCAAACAGAGGCGCGCGTAAGTCGGCAGCTGACCATGATTAGTGGCAGAGATTTGGCATCTCGAGATGACAAGGGGGTTATTCTCGGCGAAGGATTGAACAGGAATCTGGGGGCCAAAATCGGTGATCGCGTGGTTTTGTTGTCTACAAAGCCTAACGGGGGAATAAATGCTATTGAGGTCACGGTACGGGGCATATTTCATACCACCTCCGAGTCCTTCGATAATTATGCCCTGCGGGTGCCGTTACCCCTGGCCCAGCGCTTAGTGAATGTATCCGGAGTGCACAGTTGGGTCGTATTGCTAAATAATACTGAGCAAACCGATCAGGTTCTGAAGTACTTGCAAGCAAACTTCACTCATGATGGGAGTGGGGCGATTAAATTTACTCCTTGGTATCAACTGGCCGATTTTTATAATAAGACCGTAGCCCTCTTTTCGAGGCAAATGAATATACTCAAGGCGATGATCGCCATCATCATTGTATTGAGTCTATCCAATACCATGGTTGCCAACGTGTTAGAGCGTACTGGTGAGATCGGGACGTTACTCGCGCTGGGTTGCCGGCGTAGGCGAATCGTGGGCTTGTTTGTGAGTGAGGGGATGCTCATTGGATTGCTGGGCGCTGTAGCAGGTTTAGCCTTTGGCTGGGTGCTTGCGCAAATCATTTCTGCGCTCGGTCTTCATATGCCTCCCGCACCGGGTACGGCGTTTGGTTTTGATGCCAAGATTTTCGTCACACCGGAAATTGCGGCGGGAAGTTTATTACTTAGCGTGGTTACGTCGACCGTTGCGAGTTTTTACCCTGCTTGGCGGGCCTCGCGTCTAGTGATCGTCGATGCCTTACGGCACAATCGATAGCAGGAGTCTGCAATGCTCAAGTTGGCCTTTCGCAATTTGTTCCGGCATAAGGTACGTACCAGACTTACGCTGGCGGCCATCGCTTTCGGTGTTACAGTGATTATTCTGAGTGGAGGTTTCGTGGAAGACATGTTTGTGCAATTGCGCGAATCCACGATTCATTCCCAAGTGGGCCATATTCAAGTCTATAAGACCGGATATTACTCCCAAGGGCGTCGCGACCCATATCATTATTTAATCCAAAATCCTGATCTCCTTGCTCAGCAGCTCAGCAAGCTTCCTCATGTCAAAAAGGTCATGGAGCGGCTTCAATTTAGCGCTACCTTGAACAATACGCAGGCGGATTTGCCGGTGCAAGGCGAGGGTGTGGAAGCAGACAAGGAGAGCGAACTCGGGGGAGCCGTTACCTGGTCGGAAGGACGGGCGCTGACTGATGGAGATGCTTACGGCATAGTTCTTGGGGAAGGCGTTGCGCGAGCACTGCAACTCCAGCCGGGAGACTACGCAACATTGCTGGTGAGTGCGCCGGGCGGAGTCTTAAATAGCTTGGACTTCAAGGTGGTGGGCGTCTTTCACACCTTATCAAAAGATTACGATGATCATGCCGTGCGAATATTGTTGCCTGCTGCTCAGGATTTATTAGCCGTCCAGGGTGTGCACAGTCTGGTTCTGCTTTTAGATGATACGTTGGCTACCACCGATGTGGCTGCAGCGTTGAAGTCGAGATTGCCGGCCGATGAGTACGAAGTGAAGACCTGGCTCGAATTGACGGATTTTTATGGTAAGACCGTAAAATTATATACCAATTATTTTGGTGTCATGAAGCTCATTATATCGGTGATGGTGTTTCTAGGTGTGCTCAACAGCATCACCCTTGCGATGTATGAGCGCACCGGGGAATTTGGCACGCTCATGGCGCTCGGCAATCGCGGCCGCAGTTTACTTTGGTTGATTTTCGTGGAGAATACTTTGCTTGGATTGTTCGGATGTATCGCTGGAGCAGTGATTGGCGTGTTGTGTGCGAAAGCCATTTCTGCAATCGGCATTCCCATGCCGCCGCCGCCTAACATGAGCAGCGGCTATACGGCACTTATTCGTGTGGTGCCGTCGGTGATTGTTATGAGTATGGTGATCGGTTATGTGGCGGCACTATTAGCGTCATTTTTTGCGGCAAGGCGAGTGATTCGGCTCCCGATAATTGAGGCGCTACGTTACAATATCTGATGCCATCTCAGCAGACAAAATAAAAACTAATTGCAGCTTTTTGAGATAGTCTTTGGTGAAGTATTTGTCGGGTATTTCACGTAGTTGTAAGTCGCTGTACTCCAAGACTGATTGTTCGCCGCTATGAAGGGCGTCGCTCATCACGAGGCGCGTTGGCCGTGGTTCCCCGGCCATGGGGGCGAAGTCCTCATACAGGCAGGTTTTCATGAGGCGCCCCGACAAGGTATAGAACTCAGCCTTGTAGGGCCGTGAGTTGCTGCGGTTTACCCAGTAGATGACGCGATGGTAAGTCACGCTGCGATCCACGGCCGTAAGTTCAAGAACATAGTAGTTCTGTTTCTTGATAGTTTCGGTGCGCAGAATCGTGGGTTTGTAATCGCCAGTAAAGTTGGCTCGCGCCAGATCCCCGTTTGCTACCTGACCTGTCAATCGCTGGGCGAGCGGCAGGCGGATCGGTTGAGAAATAGTTGGCATGTATACCCACAGGTCGCGTCCCGACATTAGCATTATTTGCCCTCGGTCGGTCGGCGGTGCGGTGGTGATGACCAGGGTCTTGTCATTGCCGCGCGAAAGGACCCTATACTTGAACGTCTCATCTTTCCCTTCCGCTGTCCGCGTAGTAATGGTGACATTGGTTTCAAAGCTGGTCTGGGGAAAACGGATGGCATCCGAGTGACGGAGTATTTCTTCCGCCTGTTTGTTGGAGGTGTCCGTCGCGAGCGCGGTCTTAAAAGGGATTGCCGCTGCCAGGAGGCAGGCAAGGAAATGTATATATAGACGAAATGTATACGACGTCGTATTGCTCATAAGCCGTTAACTCCTTTAGCGGCAGGGCTGTCCCATTATATGTCCGACAGCCCCCCAAGGGTAATTGCTTATTATTATCCGCCAATCAGAGCGAAAGCTTTAGGTGAGATAACACTCTCGCTTTTCACAAAAATACGCAGGAGTGGGATTCACGCCGCGTGGGTTTGGAGGAAGATGGATTCTTCGTTTTCGGTCGCGTCATCGCCGAGTTGGGAGTAGCGCAGGTACGCTGTCTGATTGTCCAGCATCTGGGCGAGAGCGCCGGAGCCGCGACGGGCAGATTCAACTGCTTCTCGCATGTCTACCAAAAACGGATGGCGTTCGCCGTTATGGAAACAAGAGTCTCCAACCTTGAGCATGTGGATATGCATGCGTTTGACCATTCTGGCCAGGGCGGACGTAGTGAGGAAATACCAGTAAGGAATGCCGTGCTCGCGGCTGAATTGAGCCGCCGCTCGGAATAGGCCCAATACGATTAATGGCTCTTTGCAGCGCTCTCTTATTTGGTAAAGGGCTGCGCTTTTATGAGCGGCCATGGATTCCTGGTTAACATCCGGCCGGCCGGGTGGCATCCTGCGCCGGAATGAATTGATGATACACAGTCTTGAAATTTCGCCGGTTGTGGAACCGTGAGTCTTACCGGCAATGGATTTGTCGATATCGCAGAGCTGAAAAACGGGATGTCCGCCTTGATCATCGGGTATTATCAGGCGCATCGCGGCTATCCATTCCCGGGTGGCCTTCGAGCGAACCAGGAAGTGAACTGCATGTTCATCCCATTCATCCTTTTCTTCGCCGTCGGCAAAAGCGCTGGAGTCCTCATAGCCGGATTCTATGCAATAAACTTGGTAACGGATTTTGTAGTGGAGGCGTTTCCCTTCTTCACAATCGGCCAATACAGCTTCAAAATGTTTGTCGAACATCGTGACTCCCATTGATTAGCTCACTATTCCGGGTTGTCCGTTCAGTCAGCGGCCGGTAGAGTCGGCCGCACCCGGTGCGAGGCTAAAAAGTTAATTGCAATTATGCGGTATTGTCGTTGATTTGTTTCCTTTAGATGCCAGTGAATCTTATTCAGGTCTCAGCCATGACTATCGGATTCTCGTTAGCAATCTCATATCAGGGGTATAGCAATAAATGTGCCGAGCAAGATTTAATTGGACAATTCAAGTGCTTATAACCCTAGCAATATAGGGCAATAGTGACAAGCTGTCTCCATGTGACGACACAATGCATGCAGAGATAATTAACTTGTTGTTTTTAATTTAAAATAGTTGTAGGGGATAGGCGACAAAATGCGTTTAATCTTTGGTTTGTAATTTGGCAAGGTAAACCCGGCGGCGGGGACTATCAGCAAGCTTTGACCTAGGGCCTGTTAACACCATCCATACCGCGGCGACGGAGGCCATTTTTGCGCGAGGCAAGGCGCCGCGAACGCCGTGTACTTGCGGTACATAAGCGAGCGGCAACGACGTATCGCGGCAAAATGGCCCCGTCCCTTCGGGTTGCGCTCCAAATGCGGCCATGCCGCGTTGCTCGTCGTTCATTTGGAATCAACCAAACTTCTCTCCTCGCGCCTTACCTGGCCGCATTTGGGGCAGCAACGCCGCGGTATGGATGGTGTTAACAGGCCCTAGGAGGTGGGTGAGAGAGCAGGGAGAAAATCATGCATGCGGAGCATGTGCTCCACCCTCATTTTCAGTTTCCCTCTGAGGGGGAAGGAATGGAATTGCAGGGCAGTCTTGTGCGGCAAGATTCGCTAAGCTCGTCAAACATACCCCGAGCATTTAGGGCGACACTCCGAAAAATGCGGTGTAACATGGTAACTGTCTGTATGACAGGCTCTTATTCGAGAGTTTATCGCTCATTTGTGAAAACGGTGAGCGGGGTCGAGGAATATTGTTTTTTGGGGTCGGTAACCAGGATTGTGATTAGATGTTTTCCAAGGGAAGTCGGGTTTATTCACTCTCGTCTTAGGGGGGTGGTTCGGGATCGGGGTGGGTTTTTGAGCGTGACATGGGATCTCAAGGACTCTTTATCCCCTCGTCCATCCATTTCCCTGAGGGTGAGGGATGAATCAGTCAGAGACTCCCTAAGAGAGCATGACTATATAAAAGGTAGGGCTGTAATGGATTGGCTGTTTTGTACCATAACCTCAATATACGAGGAAAAATATATGGAAATTGAATATGGTGCGTTGTCATGACGGCCCCGGACCTAGTGGCATCATTCAGCAAATACTTTCGAGTTGTAGTTGCGGATTCGCCCGCTCTGCGAGACGAGGTCTACAAAATTCGATATCAGGTCTATTGCAAGGAGATGCGCACGGAGCGGGAAGAGCAATTTCCCAATGGCCTGGAATCCGATATTTTCGACAAATTTTCCGCGCATTGTCTGATGCAGCATCGGATCAGCGGTATGTACGCCGGTTGTGTGCGTTTGGTGTATAGCGATCCCGCAAATTCCCCATCCTTGCCCTTCGAAATATTTTGTCGGGACAGTCTTTATCCCGCAGTGGTTGAGAATGTATTGTCGCATCGCGGGTCATTTGGGGAGATATCGCGATTAGCCGTGCCTGCTGAGTTCAGGCGACGTAAGGGTGAACAAGGCACGCCGATCCCCATGCAGCTCGACGAGCAGCAGACGCAGAATGAGGCGGAGCGCCGGCATCAAACATCCTATATAACCATGGGGCTATTTTTATCCGCTGCGGCCATGGGCATTATCAGGGGCATGAGCGGAGTGTTCGCTATGATGGAGCCGCGTCTTGTCCGATATCTCCTTCAGGTCGGCTTGGAGTTCACGCAAGCGGGAGAGGAAATTGAGTATCACGGTAAACGAGCCGCGTATTATATAACCAAGGAGGGTCTGAAGCTTAACGGCGATATGGCGGCATTGCTTGATTTCATTACCGGTGAGCTTAAGGCGCAGCTCTCATCCAAAACAGGGCAGCCGTGAAAAAAACCGTTTTTTACAGGACCCGATTCTCGGCTATCGGTAGCAAGGATTCCCGATGAGCGTGGTGCGGACTGAGAACCTTTGCAGAGAGTACGTGCTGGGTAAACAGCACATTCAGGCGCTAAAGGGCGTTAATCTATGCGTAACAGAGGGTGAGTTTCTAGCCATCGCAGGCCCTTCCGGCAGCGGGAAATCGACATTACTCAACCTCATTGGTTTGATCGATACGCCCAGCAGCGGTTTTATCGAAGTGAACGGACAGGATGTCACCGGGCGTAGTCCCGATCAACTGGCGGAATTGCGTTCGCATACCATTGGCTTTGTCTTCCAGACATTTAATTTACTTCCGGTGCTCACTGCCCAGGAAAACGTCGAATACCCATTGTTGCTACACAAAGAGCTGAATAAGAAACAGCGGCGAGAGGCGGCCGCCCACTATCTGGATGTGGTGGGGTTGGAGAAATTCGCCCACCATCGACCGAATGAGTTGAGTGGAGGGCAGCGCCAACGGGTAGCCATTGCTCGGGCGCTCGCTACGCACCCTAAGATCGTTCTGGCCGATGAACCCACCGCCAATTTGGATCATAAGACGGGAGAGGAAGTCCTCTCGCTAATGAATAAGATCAATCGTGAAGCGGGTGTGACCTTCATTTTTTCCACCCACGACCCCAAAGTGATGGCATTGGCCGATCGAGTAATCAATATGATCGACGGAGAACTGCTTGACCAGACCGATAGCGTTGCCAATGCATAAACGTGTCTGGCTAAATATATTTCTGGTGGGATTACTGTGGTCGTTTTGCCAAACGGTATGGGCGGGTTATTGGGTTCAAACCGCCACCTATAGTAAGACGTTCTATGCCGATAAGATGGCGCAGTCATTGGTTTTGTCGGGATTTTCGGTCGGTTTGCGCAACGTGGTTCAGGCCGACAACCGCACGCTGGTACAACTCCTGGTGGGTCCTTATCCGGACCGAGGGGCGGCAGAGGACGGTTTGGCTCGTCTGAGGGCAATGGGACAGGCTCGGGATGGTTTTGTCCGTCAATACGACAAAGTTGCGACGGCCGACTGGCGGCTGACGCATGTCCGCGAAGAAGATATCTCGCCGGCTATACCGCACTCTTCTTCGACGGGACAGGCCCTCGCTGATATGCCGCCAGAGCAAGGGCCTTCGGTTACGCTAAAAAAGCCGGAAGAAGCTCTCGCTTCGGCGGTGGAGAAGGCGCCCGCTGCGGTCGCGCTTTCTCCGCAGCCGGAAGCGGCTGACGAGGAGGACTTGTTCGGGCTGGATACGGATCAGGGCATGTCGGTCTCCCGTTTCACCGGTTTTTTTCAGAGTGAGTTGGCATACGCGGTATCGTCACCCGGACATCTTTCCAAGTTTCGAAATATGCTGGAATTGGGCTCGGAGGGGCACTTCACAGCCGATATGACATGGAAAGTGAGTGGCCGCATCGCCTACGACGCCGTGTTTGATCTGAATGATTATTATCCGACGACTGTAAGAGATGATCAGCAGTTGGAGAAGAGTCTGCGTGAGACCTATGTGGATATCTCCGCGGGTAATTGGGATTTCCGTCTTGGGCGTCAGCAGATTATTTGGGGGGAGATGATCGGGTTGTTTTTCGCCGATGTGGTTTCCGCCAAGGATTTACGGGAGTTCGTGTTGCCCGAGTTCGATACTTTGCGTATCCCGCAGTGGGCGGTGCGCAGTGAATTTTTTAAGGGGAATTTTCACGGTGAGGCGATTTGGATCCCTTACCCCACCTACGATAATATCGGTGTGCCGGGATCGGAATTTTATCCCTATCCCATGCCGCCGCCGCCCGGGTATGGGGTGACCATTACCGGTGAGCATCGGCCCGCGGGGGCTCTTGCGGACAGCAATTATGGTCTGCGTCTTTCCGATCTCATAAACGGGTGGGACCTGTCCGCCTTTTATTACAGCAGCATGGACACGTCCCCCACCTTCTTCCGGCAAGTGGTCACGACGCCCGTGCCGACCTTTGTTTTTTCGCCGGATCACAAGCGCATCCAGCAGGTCGGCGGCACCCTCTCCAAAGGTTATGTTGATACGGTCCTGAAGGCCGAAATAGTGTATACCCATGATCGCTGGTTCGCCGTCAATCAGCTCAGCGACATCGATGGTATCGTTCAGAAGGATAACCTGGATTATGTGGTGGGATTGGAATACAGCCTGCCACGCAGCTCGCGACTCAATATCCAATTATTTCAACGCTGGTTTCCCGATCACGACCCCTCTATGTTCGCCAAGCAGGTCGAATCCGGGGCAAGTTTCTACGCAAGCACCAAATTTATGGATGGCAACTTGGAGCCGCAATTGTTGGTCATTGCCAGCTTGAGCCGGGGAGATTGGATGGCGCGTCCCAGGTTCGTTTGGACGGTTAACGGTAGTTGGCGTTGGGTAGTGGGGGCTGATTTCTTTGATGGTGTCCAGACAGGCTTGTTTGGGCAGTACCGTGACAAGGACCGTATCTATACCGAACTGCGGTATATCTTTTGATTGATTGATCGAGCAAAGCTCGGCCGATCGAGCGCTGACTTTGGTTCGACGGCCAAGCTGTTGATATAACGGTCAAATCAAATAGCGGGTTTCCGAATGCGCGAGGCGGTAACAGGCTTTAGGAGCGTAATTCTTTAATGGGTTATGAATCCTGTGGTTGGCAACTAATATTTATATTTGTTATCAATCTGTTAGTGAGGGTCCGATTTGGTGTGTGATGCCATTCCGGCGCGCGCCGGAATCCAGTAACGTATTGAATATAAAGATACTGGATGCCAGGTCGTTGCTGCGCTCGGAATGGCCGATTATTCAGACCTACCTTAAGGTGGCTTGTTCATGACATATCCTGCTTTGGAAATTGATTTGCCGTGTATCCACAGGGCGATCGGGATATTGCGGAATTACTTCGAATATTTCCCGAAGGTCCAGGGTGGCCGGAGGACCAAGCACCCTCGCCGCAATCGATAGAATTTACGAGAAATGCGCACGCGATTTATATGTAGGTCTTACATGAAGCTGATATAATTAAAAACTTAGTTAATTCATGATACTCCGTTAATAACCGATAAGTTAAGACTATTTGGTTATCTAAGAATTGAGTTTTCCCATGCTGAGGGGCGTAACGTGATAAGAAAAACTTCTTGGATGCGAACTATATTAGTGTTTGTAACCGCGAATATGATGATGCTTTTGGGCGGATGCGCAACGACATATCCGCTGTTGCCTTCTTCCATAGGCGTGCCTCCATCCACGACCAGTCCTGCAAACTATCGGTATCTGATAGGCCCCGGCGATACATTTAGCATTTTTGTGTGGCGCAATCCGGAGGTGTCCAGTTCGGTGATCGTGAGACCTGATGGGATGATAACCACGACCTTGATCGAGGATCTGCCCGTGACGGGTAAGACCCCCACCCAAGTCGCCCGTGAAATCGAGAAGGCGCTTGCCAGATACATCAAGGATCCTATGGTGACGGTGATGATGACCGGGTTTATCGGCCCATATAGCGAACAAATTCGTGTGGTGGGCGAAGCGGCCAAGCCCCAAGCCTTGCCCTACCGTCAGCGCATGACCTTGTTGGATGTCATGATTGCAGTGGGCGGCTTGACGACGTATGCGGCCGGCAATCAGGCCTCCGTCGTGCGGATGGTGGACGGCAAACAACGCCAGTTTACTGTTCATATCGACGATTTGATCAAGGATGGAGATATTACGGCAAATGTCGATATGTTACCGGGAGATACCTTAATCATTCCCGAGTCATGGTTCTAAGGATTGATTTCGTGAACGGAAGGGCCATCAAGGAACTGTAATGCAAGAAATTGTTACCCAGATATTGAGTCACATTCGCAGTACCTGGCGGTACCGTTGGTTCATGGTGTTGGTAGCTGTGCCGCTTTGTATCGGGGGCTGGGTCTTCGTTCAGATCATGCCCGATCAATATGAGGCATCGGCGCGGGTGTACTTGGACACCCAGTCTATTTTGAAGCCGTTGATGCGCGGACTCGCAGTCGACAGCAATGTCAGGTCCCAAATTGGCATCATTACCAAAACGCTGCTGAGCCGGCCAAACCTGGAAAAGGTGGCACGCATGACGGACCTCGATCTCAAGGCGAAAACGCCTGGTCAGATGGACGATCTGCTGGATATGCTTGAGTGGCAAAATCGAGCTTGAGGAGGTGCCGCGGGCGCGTGATTTATTCAAGATCAAGTATGCGGATTCCAATCCTCAACTGGCCAAAAAGGTTGTGCAGTCTTTATTGACAATCTTCGTCGAAAACACCTTGGGTGCGACGAGAAAGGATTCAGACAGCGCTCAGAGCTTTCTGGATCAGCAGATAAAGGAATACGAGGCGCGGCTGGTGGCGGCCGAAGATCGCTTGAAGGATTTTAAACGCCGCAACATAGGCATGATGCCGGGTGAAGGCAGCGACTACTTTCAAAATCTGCAGGCGGCCATAGGCGACAAGGAACAGGCTGAATTGCAATTAAAAGAAGCGGAAGATCGCCGTAAGGAGCTGGCGCGTCAACTGAAAGACAGTGATTCCATGCCTGCGTACGCTTCTACCACGCCGACCTCCACCAGCGCTACGCCGGAATTGGATTCCCGTATCAATAATCTGCAGTCCAGGCTGGATGAGTTGTTGCTTAAATATACCGATCAGCACCCTGATGTGATTGCGGTAAAGCGCACCATCGCGGATCTGCAAAAGCAAAAACAGGAAGTGCTGGCCGCGCAGGCCAAGAGCGGCCAGGATGGAGATGGTATGCAAGCCGCCAATCCTTATCAGGCTCAATTGAAGCTGGCCCTGAGCGAGGCGGATGCCAATGTCGCGGCCTTAAAGGCGCGAGTCAACGCCCATGAAGCACGCGTGGATAAATTGAAGAAACTGGTCAATATTCTTCCCGAGGTGGAGGAACAACTGAAGCAGTTAAATCGTGATTACGATGTGACGAAGCGCAATTACGAATTGTTGTTGGCGCGGCGTGAGTCGGCGAGTCTTTCCCAGCAAATGGATCAAAATACCGACTCGGTGAAGTTTAGGGTCGTGGATCCGCCCTATGTGCCTCCGACCCCATCGGGACCCGATCGGCCATTATTGACTTCGGGCGCCTTGGCAGGCGGAATTGCTGCAGGCCTGGTTTTCGCGATCTTCCTGGCGCAACTGAACCCCACCTTCGAAAGCCGCCGCACCCTTATGGAGGCAACCAATTTGCCGGTATTGGGCGGTGTGTCCATGATCTGGACTGATGATCAGTCGCGGAGAAAGCGCATGGACTTATTGGGATTCAGCTTCGTCATAGTGATATTGCTGGGCTTCTATAGCGCGGTGATGGCTATGCAAATCCTCGGTATCAACCCGGTTGCCCATATTAAGGGCTTGCTATAAAGGTGTTTAAGTGATGAGTACGATAGAGCGAGCCATTGATAAACTCAGCCAGACCGGCCAGGATGTCCCTGCGGAAGAGAAAAAAAGGGCTCAAGCCCAAGCCACGGCCGAGGTATCGAAGGCAGCAGATGTTAAATTGCGGGATGCGGAATTACAGGGCAACGAAGGATCGCAACCCCGCATCGAATTGAATTTCGAAAAGCTGAAACAGATGGGGATGGTCACCCCGGACGCTGAGCGCAGCCAGATTGCAGAAGAGTTTCGGCATATTAAGCGCCCTCTGTTGATGAATGCCTTCGGTGAGGGCGCCCTCCACGCTGCCAATAGCAATCTCATTATGGTGACCAGCGCCCGACCCGGCGAAGGTAAAACGTTTACGACGATAAATCTCGCCTTGAGCATAGCCTTGGAACGCGATCTGACGGTGTTGCTGGTGGATGCGGATGTGGCCAAACCCTCCATTGCCCGGGTCCTGAATTATCCCGGCACCGCGGGGCTGGTGGAT
This sequence comes from uncultured Gammaproteobacteria bacterium, assembly GCA_963810615.1. Lineage (GTDB taxonomy): Bacteria > Pseudomonadota > Gammaproteobacteria > DRLM01 > DRLM01 > JARRQJ01. The sequence goes on from CAWEOA010000008.1 coordinate 839,996, forward strand.
TACTTGGCCGATCGCGATCGGCCGCTGAGTGATTTGATTTTGCAGACCAGCTTGCCTAAATTACGCATCCTGCCATCAGGGAGGAGGCATGGACATTCAACGGAATTGCTGGCCAGCGAGAGCATGCTGCAGCTGGTCAAGGAATTGGCCCAGCGTTATCCGGACCGGGTGGTATTGTTCGATTCACCTCCCTTGCTGGCCACCAGCGAAGCGGCTGTTTTAGGAGGTCTGATGGGGCAGGTAGTCATGGTGGTAGAGGCTGGCAAGACCAAGCGCGAAGAACTCAATGAGGCGTTGACGCTATTGAATCCCAATCAATATGTCGGGCTCGTGCTTAACAAAAGCGGCAAACCGTTCGGTGCGGATTATTACTACGGTAGTTATCAGGCATACGGCGAGTAAGGGCCTATGTGGGGGGTATCCGATCCCGGCAGGATGCTGGACATGTTTCGACACAGCAAGGGCAGGCTGCTGTGTCTCGTCTTGCTGATCTCAGGGCAAACTTCCGTGTACGCCGCTCAGTGGCAGTTGCATCCCACCTTGCAATTAGAGGAAGTCTATACCGATAACATAACCCTAGCGCCGCCTGGTCAAACCAACACAGATTTTGTTACGGGTGTTAATCCCGGTTTTGGCTTGCGTGGGGAAGGGGGGCGCATCAAAGTTAAGGTCAATTACCGATTGCAGAATTATTTATATGCCAATGACAGTGGCCGTAATAGTTCTCATCAACAACTTGCCGCCAACGGCAATGCCGAGCTGCTGAAGAATATCTTCTTTGTGGATGCCAGAAGTTCCATCAGTCAACAGATTATTAATCCGCAAGGAAAGCGTTGGTCTGGACAATATTAATCCCGGCAATACCGCGAACGTATTTACTTATGGCGTAAGTCCATATTTGAAGCTAAGGATGAAGTCTTACGCCGACGCCGAGCTACGCTATGATATCGACAGAGTTGAATATCAAAACGCGAACGTCTCCGGTGCGCAGAACCAGCGTTATTCCCTGGGTATTAATAGCGGGCCCAGCTTTTATCGTTTGAATTGGAATCTTAACTATCGGCAGGAAGATTTGCAGCAAAGTTCCGCTTTCGATAGACATACCAAGAGCGCCACACTCACTATGCGCTACGGCATAGTACGCTCGTTGCACTTCCTGGCATATAGCGGGTATGAGGATAACCAGGTTCCAGTTTCAAGCAACGCCACTGCGGCTAACGGTTCCTATTGGAGCGCGGGATTGGAATGGGTTCCTTCCCGTCACATTACCGCATCCGCGACAACTGGCAAGAACTATCGCACAGCGGATTTGATGCTGAGCCCAATAGACCGCACATCCCTTCACATCGGTTACAGCGATAAAAGTGTGGGTACGAAGGTGGGCTCTACCTGGACCGCCGAATTGTCCCATTCCACGCGACGCACCACGTGGCGGGCAAGCTATCGTGAACAACGAAACAATCTCCAGTATCAACAGTTTTTAGGGCAGCAATTTTTCTATATACAGGACAGCCAGGGGAATATTGTGATTGATCCGGGCACCGGCTTCCCGGTGATCCTGGCAAGAAACGTATTTGGCTTGGTGAACGACGAATTTATCAGCAAGCGCTCGCAGGCGACCGTTACCTTGAATACCGGTAAGAGCAACGTCTCATTGGGGGCTTATAAGGAGCGCCGTGAGTACATCCTGAATCCCCTGACTGAAAATGTGGTGGGAACGCGGGCCTCCTGGAACTGGCGAGTTGCGCAGCATCTGCAATCAAAACTCAGCGGGAGCTGGCAGAGAACCAAGCAGGAAAATCTCAGCCAGCGTTATGATTTATGGTACGGTACGGCAGCCCTTGTCCGTACAATTACCAAGCATACGAACGCATCGTTGGAATGTCGGCATCTGGAAAAAAACAGCTCGGCCGGTGGTGGTGATTACCAGGAAAATCGGGTGACACTGCAAGTCAATATGCGTTTTTAAGGAATTGCTATGTATGAATCGTTCTACAAGCTGACGACGCGACCTTTCCAGCTGAGTCCGGATCCGAAGTTTTTTTACGGCAGTCCCAGTCATAAACGCGCCATGTCCTATTTGCGATATGGTCTGACCCAGGGCGAAGGCTTTATCGTCATTACCGGAGATATCGGTACCGGTAAGACCATGCTGGTCAATACCCTGTTCAATGACTTGTCCAAGGAAAACGTGGTTGCCGCTCAACTGGTGACGACCCAGCTTGAAGCGGATGACACCTTGCGCATGGTGGCCGCCAGCTTCGGTCTTGCCCATGAAGGCTTGGACAAGGCGACGATTCTGAAAAATCTCGAGACCTTTATGACCTCGCGCATGCGCCAGGGCAAGCGCGTGCTGTTGTTGGTGGACGAAGCGCAAAACCTGCCGCCCCGATCGTTGGAAGAACTGCGTATGCTGTCAAATTTTCAACTGGGCGGTAGGGTGTTGTTTCAAAGTTTCCTGCTGGGCCAGGTGGAATTTCGCAACACCATCCAGGCCAAAGGTTTGGAGCAGCTGCGGCAGCGGGTGATCGCGGCTTATCACCTGGAAGCATTGGACGAAGAGCAGACCCGCGGTTACATCGAGCATCGCCTGCGGACGGCGGGATGGGCGGGGGACCCGAAATTCACCGATGCCGCCTATGCGGATATCTATAAATACAGCGGCGGTGTACCACGCCGCATCAATACGCTTTGCGACCGCTTATTGCTGTTCGGCGTCTTGGAGGAGATTCACGAGTTTGATGCCGATAAAGTCAATACCGTGGTAGAAGAGTTGAAAAAAGAGACCTCCAGCGACGATTTTATTGCGACACCTTCTATGCGTGATACCAAAGACAATGACAACAAGTCCAAGGACAAGAAAACCAGCGGCACATTGACGGCCAGGCGGGCGCAGCCTGCAGCCCGGAGCGGCTCTGCACAGAGTGCGAAGCCGCTGCCCGCAGACGCCGATATGGAAACCCGCCTTGCCCATTTAGAGCAACGGGTGATCGACTTGGAGGAATCATTGCGTCGAGAAACCGCGCGTCTGCGCCGTGCCATTATCCTCAGCGACGACTTTGGGGACGTGTGATGGCCGAGACGGCATCTACCGTGTTGTGCGTGGTTGGTGCGCGGCCCAACTTCATGAAGATCGCGCCGGTGATCGCCGCGCTACGCTCCGAGCCGTTTCGACTGAATACGCGACTCGTTCATACCGGGCAGCACTACGATGTGGCGATGAACGAACGGTTTTTCCAGCAACTCGGTATTCCCGTCCCCGACATCAATCTGGAAGTGGGTTCCTTGAGCCACGCGGAGCAGACCGCGGAGATCATGAGACGCATCGAGCCGGTATTGGATGCGGAAGCACCCGCAGCCTTGTTGGTCGTGGGTGATGTAAATTCCACCATAGCCTGCGCGCTGGTGGCAGCGAAGAAAGGCATCCCTGTGGCACATGTGGAGGCCGGTTTGCGCAGTTATGATCGTAGCATGCCGGAGGAGGTCAATCGGGTGCTAACCGATCAGATCTCCGAATGGTTGTTTACCACCGAATTCAAGGCCCGGGAGAATTTGTTGCGTGAGGGCATAGCCGATCAGCGGATCCATTTTGTCGGCAACGTCATGATCGATACCCTGCTCGGTCAACGCCCACACGCGATCCCCGCGGCCGAGACCTTGGCGGCGGCTCCGGATCCGGATTTGTTTCTTGAGGCGCCGGCCGGCTTCGGTGTGTTGACCTTACATCGTCCGTCCAACGTTGACGATCCCCAGGTGTTACGGCGTTTATTGACCTCCCTGAGGCGGATCAGCGAGCAAGTCCCCCTGGTGTTCCCAGTCCATCCCCGCACCTTGAATCGGATTGAGGCGGCCGGTTTGACAGGTTTATTGGACGATCCCCGCATCCTCCGCCTGCCGCCGTTGGGTTACCTGGAGATGCTGGGCTTAATATCCGCGGCGCGTCTGGTATTGACCGATTCCGGCGGGATTCAGGAAGAAACCACCGCCCTGGGTATTCCATGCCTGACGCTTCGGGATAATACCGAGCGTCCGATCACGGTGGAAGAAGGCACCAATACCATCGTGGGTACCGATGCTCAGCGCATCGAGCGGGCCGTTGCCGAAATACTGGCAACTGGCGGTAAATCGGGCCGCGTCCCGGAGTTGTGGGACGGTCATGCGGCTCGGCGCATCGCGGAAGTTTTGCACCATGACCTCAGCCATGTGGTGTCCTCTCCCAGCACGGGTAGCGCGGCGAGGGGCAAGTAGCCCCTAGAGTTCACCGCAAAGACGCAAAGTACGATACGGTTTATTTCCGCCCTCCCCTTCAAGGGGAGGGTCGGGGTGGGGATGGTGTTTAACATCTAATATGCAACCCATCCCCCTCCCAGCCTCCCCCTTGAAGGGGGAGGAGAAGATTTATTATCAAGTAGTGGGGCGGACTGAACCTATCTCAAAATTGGATTTCTTCGTGTCACGAGATTTATGCCCGAAACGATTGTTGAAAAAAATGCTTTTAGTTCCTTCTCCCTGCGGGATTTATGCCCTTTAGGGTAGAAGGTTAGGATGAGAGGGAGTTAAATCAAGAAGTTGAAGTGCATTACTCCCCTCACCCCACCCCTCTCCCTGAGGGAAGAGCGAAGCGAAGGGTGCGGGGTATAGTTGCTATATGCGAAAAAGTTGCCCGATTGATTTTAGCAACATGTCAATTTTGAGATAGGTTCTAATAATTTATAGTCTCCCACGGCTGGCGTGGCGGCATTGCGGTGAGAAACGGTCCAGTTGGTGATGCAGAACATGATAACCAATGCCATGACGGTGGATGTGGAAGATTACCTCCACGTTTCCGCCTTCGAGAAGCATATCCGGCGTCAGGACTGGGAGGTCTTGCCGTGCCGGGTGGAACGCAATACCGACCGAGTATTGGCGTTGTTCGCCGATCATGATGTAAAGGCCACTTTCTTCATGCTGGGCTGGGTGGCGGAGCGGTATCCTGAATTGGTGCGCCGTATCGTTGCGGCGGGGCATGAACTGGCCAGTCACGGTTATTCCCATGTGAGGGTGACGCAGCAGACCCCACAGGAGTTTCGGGAGGATGTGGTGCGCACCAAACGGTTGCTCGAAGACCTCTCGGGGCTTGAGATCCGAGGTTATCGCGCCGCCAGCTATTCGATAGGCGCTAAGAATCTGTGGGCCCTGGAGATCTTGCAGGAAGCCGGGCATCGCTATAGCTCGAGCATCTATCCCATACGCCATGATCTCTACGGCATGCCGACCGCGCCCCGTTTTCCCTTTTATCCCAACCAAGGCGGCGATCTTCTGGAAATCCCCATCACCACTGTGGAACTGCTCAATCAGAAGCTTCCTTGCGGCGGCGGCGGCTACTTTCGCCTACTGCCGTACGGTTGGTCACGATGGGCGATGCGCCGCGTGAATAAACATGATCGGCAGGCCTGCATCTTTTATTTTCATCCTTGGGAAATCGATCCGGACCAGCCGCGTCAACAAGGCATCGGACTGAAAACGCGTATCCGCCATTACACGAATCTGGCGGTAATGGAACAGCGCTTACGCAGGCTGATGGGAGAATTTAGTTGGGGACGTATGGATCAGGTGTTTCTTGATTCGCGCACTCAGTCGACATAAGGAAGCCCGATTAATCGGACGGTGATAGTTGATAGCTGAAGATCATATATTCTCTTTGTCCCCTCCCCTTCAAGGGGAGGGCTAGGGTGGGGATGGGGTTTAGACTTGCCAAGCAACCCATCCCCCTCCTAACCTCCCCCTTCAAGGGGGAGGAGAAGAACCTTGGTGAACGGAAAGGAACGAATTAATCATGGGATCTGTTGCATTTTTTCTGTCAGACGAAGTGTATTGGGCAATATCCGAATTTATAAAATGAATCTAACCGTGCCAACATCAATCCCCAAGCAGGCCGCGCTGGTAGTGAAATCTCTCGACGCGCACAACACAGCGCGCTGGGACAGCTTTGTCGCCGCCTGTCCGCAGGCGAGTTTTTTTCATCGTGCCGGATGGAAAGAGGTGCTGGAGCGTGCCTTTGGCCATCGCGGCTATTTCCTCTATGCCGAGCGCGACGGCCAGATCGAAGGGGTTCTGCCTTTGGGGCACGTTCGCAGCCGCTTGTTCGGGCATTATCTGAGCTCCACGCCGTTCTGCGTATACGGCGGTGTCGCGGCCGCTACGCCGGAGGCGGCAGAGGCCTTAGAGAATGAGGCCGAGTCCGTCGCCCGCGAGCTCGGGGTAGATTATCTGGAATTCCGCAACCGGGCTCCGCGGCACCCCGAGTGGCCGCGTAAGGACGATCTTTACGTGACCTTTCGCAAAGAGATCGATCCCGATCCCGAAAAGAACATGTTGGCCATTCCGCGCAAACAACGGGCCATGGTGCGCAAGGGCATCGAGGCCGGTTTGCAGGGGGAGATCGATACCGGCGTCGAACGATTTTATGACGCCTATTCACGCAGCGTGCACAAATTGGGGACGCCGGTATTCGCCAAGAAATATTTCCAGATACTGCAACAAGTCTTTACTGAGGACTGCGAAATTCTTACCGTTACCAAAGACAGCCGCGTGATTACCAGCGTGCTGAGTTTCTATTTTCGCGATGAGGTCCTGCCCTATTACGGCGGCGGCAGCGAGATGGCCCGGGAATACAAGGGTAATGATTTTATGTATTGGGATTTGATGCGACGCGCTGCGGAGCGGGGCATACGGATCTTTGATTACGGACGCAGCAAGCTGGGTACCGGTTCCTATAGTTTCAAGAAGAACTGGGGTTTCGAGCCCGAACCCTTGCACTATGAATATCGGCTCATAAAGGCCCATACCGTTCCGGACGTGAACCCGTTGAATCCAAAATATCGCTTATTCATCAATCTGTGGAAGCGTTTGCCGCTGGCCGTCACCCAGGTAATCGGTCCGCACTTAGTAAAGAATCTCGGGTAAGGACGTGAACGAATTATTGTTCTTGACTCACCGCATTCCTTATCCCCCCAACAAGGGGGACAAGCTGCGTTCGTTCAATCTATTGAAACAATTACAGCGTGATTATCGTGTCCATCTGGCTGCGTTTATCGACGATGAAGATGATTGGCGTCATGTGGATGCCTTGCAGGCGATGGTCGGAGAGTGTTATTTCGTACGCCTGACACCATGGCGCGCTAAGCTGCGCAGTCTGCCGGCCTTATTGGGGGAAACTCCCTTGAGTTTGCCTTACTATCGCGACGCTGCATTACAGGCGTGGGTCGATCGTCTGCTGGAGGAGCGACCGGTACGCCGGGTGATCATCTTCTCCGGTGCCATGGCGCAGTACCTGGAGAAACCGGCTTACAGTCATCTGCGGCGTATCGTCGATTTTGTCGATATCGATTCGGATAAATGGCGGCAGTACGCCGAATCGCAAGCCTGGCCCATGAGCTGGATTTATCGGCGCGAGGCGCGCACCTTATTGAGCTATGAACGGCACGTGGCGGCCATGATGGATGCCAGCGTATTTGTCTCAAACAGCGAAGCGGAGTTGTTCAAACAGCTGGCCCCTGAAGCGGCGGCGCGAGTATGGGACATTCATAATGGCGTCGACGTGGATTATTTCGATCCGACCCAGGAGTATCCCGTTCCCTATGCGGCCTCGGAAATGGCCATCGTGTTCACCGGCGCCATGGACTATTGGGCCAATGTGGATGCGGTGACATGGTTTGCGCGGGAAGTTTTCCCGGCGGTGCGGCAACGCCACGCGACGGCGCATTTTTATATCGTCGGAGCACGGCCGAGTAATGCCGTACAACAATTGTCACAAGCGCCTGGTATTACGGTGACCGGCACCGTCAAGGACATTCGTCCCTATCTTGCCCATGCCCGCGTGGCGGTGGCGCCGTTACGCATCGCCCGTGGGGTACAGAATAAGGTCCTGGAGGCCATGGCCATGGCCAGGCCGGTGGTGGTAACCCCCCAAGCCTTGGACGGAATCCGGTGTCAGGCTGACCGGGAAGTGGTCGTGGCGGAGGGTGCAGCGGCCTTCACCGACCGGGTTTGCGCTATCTTGCGGGGTAGCGCGCAGAGCGTGGCCGACGCGGCGCGGCGCCGCGTAGTGAGCGATTATAGCTGGGAGAGCAATTTGAAGCGCTTCGAGGCCTTGTTGGAAGGTACTTCGCCCGAATATTCAGTGCTAAATAGCAATACAGCTGTAAAATCCTTGAGCGAAAATATGGGTTCTACGGCTCCTGAGAGTAGAGGTGCAGGATGAATGAGCCCCCTCCCCTTCAAGGGGAGGGTTGGGGCGGGGATGGAGTTTTAGCAGTTCACGGGAAGTGCCGGCCTTTATACGGTCGTGTGAGTGGGCCGCGTAGCACCAAGTTTTCTCCGCCAGGGTACATTCTAAGCACCCCGGCGGGTATGCACGATGGGGATGGGGTCGCTGACATGAAAGGCCAAACAAACAAGCAGATCCTCGAAAATAAATTGCAGCGTGTTTTGCGAAATAATATGACTGAGGCGGAACAGCTGCTGTGGCGAAATTTGCGTAGAGGTCAAATGGACGGCCAAAAGTTTCGTCGGCAGCATCCGTTTCGAGACTACATCTTGGACTTCGTTTGCCTGGAAGCGAAACTGGTTATAGAGGTGGATGGTGGCCAGCATGCCGAGTTTCAGGAGAAAGACGGCTGTCGTACAGCGGACCTTGAAAGAGCTGGGTTTAAAGTCCTTCGATTTTGGAATAATGAAGTTTTGCATGAGTTGGAAGTGGTCAAGGAATCGATATGGCAGGCTTTGCAAACCCCACCCCCATCCCAACCTTCCCCCTGAGGGGGAAGGTGAAGAGCGGAAAGACGAAGAGAGGTATTTTTCAGCATTATGTTAGGAAAATTCTGATTTATTCGCCGCTTCAATTCGAGGGTAGCCGAAATTATCTACCCTCCGCTTTATGGGAAGGGCAGCCTAATATATTCACCCTCCCCTTCAAGGGAATGGCAGCCTAATATATTCACCCTCCCCTTCAAGGGGAGGGTTGGGGAGGGGATGGGGTTTTTAGCAAGGCTAACAGGCTGTAGTGCAGATGTAATCTTTGGTGAATACACAGAATGCTAAGCGTTTGATGGATAAATTTACGACAGCCGTGGTTATGAGAGGTAAGTGATGGTCGACCAAGTCCCACCGAATACCACCGATGCATTACCGGAAACGTCCGCTATGCCCAACGGGCTAGCCCAACATCGCCAACTATGGCGAACCCCCGCCATCCTGACCATTGCATTGGTCCTTACGGTGTTCGCCATCTTCTGGCAAACCAGCTGGTCGATGGTGTCGATTTGGATCCGCTCCGAGACCTTTACTCATGGCTTTTTGATACTACCCATCAGCGCCTATTTAATTTGGCAAAAGCGCAAAGACCTCTTGCAGTGCACGCCGGCCCCCAACTGGTGGGGAATCCCGCTGCTGATAGGTTTGGGGCTGGTATGGTTGGTGGCGCACTCCGCCAGTGTATTGGTGCTGGAGCAATTGGCGATGATGGCCATGATTCCGACACTGGTGTGGACCGTTCTGGGCTGGCAGGTGACATGGGCCATTGCCTTTCCTCTGGCATTCCTGATATTTGCTGTGCCGATGGGGGAGGAATTGATCCCCTACATGATGGATTTTACGGCGGACTTTACGGTATCGGCCCTGCAGCTTACCGGGATTCCGGTATATCACGAAGGTACCTTTTTCGAGATCCCCAGTGGCCGCTGGTCGGTGGTGGAGGGCTGTAGCGGAGTTCGTTACCTTATCGCCTCGGTGACACTGGGTTGTTTGTATGCCTATTTGACCTACCGGACCCTGTGGCGGCGCCTGTTATTCATCGCCGCTTCAGTGATCGTGCCGGTTATTGCCAACGGCCTGCGTGCCTATATGATTGTCATGATCGCGCATTTGAGCGATATGCGTCTGGCCTTGGGCGTGGATCATATAATTTACGGTTGGGTGTTCTTTGGTCTGGTAATGCTGCTGCTGTTTTGGTTGGGATCTTTCTGGCGTGAGGACATTGGCGATGAAAAGAGCGGTGGAAAATCGGCTCAAATTCCTTCCCGTCCGCCCACCCTTGTATCGCAAAAGTCATTCCTGGCGGTAAGTGGTGCCGTTTTGGTTGTGGTGGCAATGTGGCCTGCTATAGGGGCTTATATGAGTACGGCGGCCGATGCTCCGATCAATGTGTCGCTGGCGACGCCTGTGCCGCAAGGAGGATGGCAAGTCACGGACAGACCGCTCAGCACATGGCGGCCACGTTATATCGGGACCGATGCGGCACTGGATCAAACTTATCAGCACGGCGCGCAGCGGGTGAGCGTGTACATGGCTTATTACCGGCGACAGCGTCAGGGTTCGGAATTGATCAACTCCCAAAATGTGTTGATACCGCAAAAAGATCCGGTATGGAGACAAACAGCGGATTCACCCTACGAAGTCAGTATCGACGGCAAGCGCTGGGAGGTGCGTTTGGCGAAAATGCGGTCCGAGGGGCAGGATTTGCTGGTGTGGTATTGGTATTGGGTCAATGGTCGCACGACGACCAATCATTATTTGGCGAAACTGTGGGATGCCAAAGCCAAGCTCCTGGGTGAGAAGGGAGACGCTGCCGCCATAGTGATCAGTACCCCCTTTACAGAGGAGACCGGTGAGGCGGAGGACGTGCTCAAGTCATTTATGACGGTGATGCAACCCTCTATTGAAACGAGCCTAGAGAACACCGAGCATGAATAGAGCAGCGCAGGAGATTGCGCCGGGCGAGGAAGAGATTCGATCCGCACCGCAGGCCGATTTCACAAGATCTACTATGGATACGGACACCCGATTGCGGCCGCTGATCGCTCACGTTATCTACCGTCTCGATGTGGGCGGGTTGGAGAACGGCTTGATCAATCTCATCAATCGTACCCCGCAATATCGGCATGCAGTGATCTGTATGACTGAATACACCGACTTCTCGCGGCGGATCACCCACGATGCGGTTGACTTGTATGCCCTGCACAAGCGGGCGGGTCAGGACATAGGCGTATATTTTCGGCTGTGGCGCCTGTTTCGCCGCCTGCGTCCCGATATCGTTCATACTCGTAATCTATCCGCTTTGGAGGCGCAACTACCGGCATTTCTGGCCGCCGTGCCGGGGCGTGTACACGGGGAGCACGGTTGGGACGTGCATGACATCGATGGCGGCAATCGCAAGTATCAATGGCTGCGCCGCTTTTATCGCTATCTGGTCCAGCGCTATATCCCGCTGTCCGATGAACTGGATCGTTATTTACGGCAGCGTATCAGGGTGGATGCCGCCAAGATCGCCAGGATTTATAACGGCGTCGATACAGTCCGGTTTCACCCGGCATCGCCCGTGCGGGAGGATCTGCCCGTGACGGACTTCGCTACCCCCGACACGGTAATCATCGGGACGGTCGGGCGGATGCAGGCGGTAAAAGATCCGTTAAATTTAGTCCACGCCTTTATTCATTTGTCACAGCGTGACCGTCTTAGTCAGTATCGGCTGCGCCTGGTCATGATCGGCGACGGCCCCTTGCGTCGTGAGGCGCTGGATATGCTGGAAACGGCGGGGCTTGCCCACTGCGCCTGGCTGCCGGGCTCCCGGGATGATATTGCGGATATGCTGCGTTGTATGGATATTTTTACCCTGCCTTCGCGAGCGGAAGGGATTTCAAACACCATCCTGGAGGCCATGGCCAGCGCGCTGCCGGTGGTGGCGACACGAGTAGGCGGCAACAGTGAATTGATTACTGAAGGCGTCAGCGGTGCCTTGGTACCAGCCTCCGACCCGATCGCCTTGGCGAATGCCATTGAAGTCTATCTGCGTGATCAGGCCTTGCGAAAAAGTCATGGCCATGCTGGCCGCGAGCGCGTCGAAATGACCTTCGGCATTGATGAGATGGTGAACAAATACGTACGAGTGTACGAGAGCGTTTTTCGATCAGCGGAAATTAGAAATTAAATCGAAGATGTAAGCTTCCGGCTATGCCAGACAGCTTGAAGATATTTTACCTCCGCGGTGGTTTTATAGAGGAATTTTACAATTAGTGTTTCCCTCCCCTTCAAGGGGAGGGTAAGGGAGGGGATGGGATTAAACCTGCTACGGAACCTATCCCCCTCCCGGCCTCTCCCTTTATGCCCTACGGGTATTGAAGGGGGGAGAATTGTATATGCGGGAAGGAACGAAAACTAATAAGGCCAGCCGTCTCAGGTGGGTCATGTTTTAACTAACGATGAGCTTTCAGGCTTATATGCTCAGCTGATAGCTGATAGCTGATAGCTGATAGCTGATAGCTGATAGCTGATAGCTGATAGCCAGAGAATTATTTATGTGCGGTATCGTAGGAATTTTCGACGTCAACGGGCAGCGCACGGTCAATAAGGACCTGCTGAATCGGATGAACGAGTCTCAGCATCATCGGGGACCCGACGAGGGTGGCTTGCATACCGAGCCGGGGATCGGACTCGGGCACCGCCGTCTTTCCATTATCGACCTCTCCAGTGGCCAGCAGCCGCTGTTTAACGAGGATGGTTCGGTGGTGGTGGTCTTCAACGGCGAAATCTATAACTTTGCCGAATTGATGACGGAATTGCAGGCGCTCGGCCATCAGTTCCGCACGCGCTGCGATACCGAGGTCATCGTCCACGCCTGGGAGCAGTGGGGTGAGGACTGTGTCGACCGATTCCGCGGCATGTTCGCCTTTGCCGTATGGGATCGCAACCAGCAAAGCCTGTTTCTGGCCCGCGATCGTCTCGGCGTTAAACCGCTCTATTATGCACTGCTGCCCGGCGACCAATTTATCTTCGGCTCCGAACTCAAGGCGCTCATGAGGCACCCCGGCCTGAACCGCGACATCGAGCCCCGTGCGGTGGAAGAATACTTTGCCTACGGCTACGTCCCCGAACCCAGGACCATATTCAAAGCGGCGAGGAAGCTGCCGCCGGGTCATATCCTGTTATTGAAGCGTGACGGTAAGACGGCCAAGCTGCGCCGCTATTGGGATATACCCTTCCAATCCTTGCCGAAACTCTCCGAACAGGAAGCGTCTGAAGAGCTAATTCAACGGCTGCGCGAGGCGATCAAGATCCGAATGGTGGCGGAGGTGCCCCTGGGTGCATTTTTATCGGGTGGCGTGGATTCCAGTGCGGTAGTGGCCATGATGGCCGGGGTGAGCGCGGAGCCGGTGAATACCTGTTCCATCTCCTTCAGCGATCCCGCCTTCAACGAGGCGCAATTCGCCGCACAAGTGGCAAGCCGATACAAAACCCATCACTATGTGGATCAAGTCGAGTCCGAAGACTACGATCTGATTGACACCTTGGCCGGTGTTTACGATGAGCCATATGCGGACAGCTCGGCACTGCCGACCTACCGCGTCTGTCAGCTGGCGCGCAAGCACGTCACCGTGGCCTTGTCCGGCGACGGCGGCGATGAGAACCTCGCCGGCTATCGCCGTTACCGCTGGCATACCTATGAAGAGCGCATGCGCGGCATGCTGCCGCTCAGTCTGCGACGTCCCTTATTCGGCACTCTGGGGCGACTCTATCCAAAAGCCGATTGGGCGCCCAAGATATTTCGCGCCAAGACCACATTTGAAGCCTTGGCGCGCGACAGCGTCGAAGGCTATTTTCACGGCGTCTCGGTCATGAGCGATGCCATGCGAGCCCGCTTGTTCAGCAAGGGCTTCCGCGGCGAGCTGCAGGGCTACCATGCCATCGAAGTAATGCGCAAGCATGCACAGCGCGCGCCGGATCATCCCTTATCACGTGTTCAGTATCTGGATATGAAGACCTATCTGGTGGGCGATATCCTGACCAAGGTGGACCGCGCCAGCATGGCTCATGCCTTGGAAGTGCGCGAACCGCTGTTGGATCATAAACTCATGGAGTGGTGGTCCGGATTACCGCCGGCGATGAAGCTGCATGGCCGCGAGGGTAAGTACATATTCAAAAAGGCCTTGGAACCTTACCTGCCGAATGAGGTGCTCTATCGACCTAAAATGGGATTCTCCGTGCCCTTGGCCGCATGGTTCCGCGGTCCCTTGCGCGAACGAGTCAGAGACGCAGTGCTGGGCTCGACATTGAAGGATACCGGTATCTTCAACCAGCGATTTCTCAAGGAAATGGTTGAACAACATCAATCCGGCCGGCGCGACTACAGTGCCGCGTTATGGACAGTAGTGATGTTCGAGGCTTTCCTACGCCGACAGTAGGAAGGACCGCAAAGACGCAAAGGACGCGGAGATGCATGAAGATAGGAAAGAGGATATCTTATCTAGGGATATTATTGCGGCGGCCATCGAGGTGCATCGTGAATTGGGGCCCGGGTTATTGGAGTCGAGTTATGAAGAGTGTTTATGTCATGAACTGAAAACTAGAAGCATCACATACGAACGTCAGAAATCACTGCCGGTATCTTATAAGGAAATAAGGCTGGATTGTGGATATCGACTGGATGTGGTGGTTGATAACCTTGTTATTTTGGAAATAAAAGCCGTAGAGTCCATGTTGCCAATTCATACAGCACAATTGCTAACCTATCTAAGGTTAGCCAATCTCAAGCTAGGATTGTTGATTAATTTCAATACGCCACAATTGCGACAGGGCATTAAACGTGTCGTTAATAACTTATAAAATTTTATTCAATGTCAATACACCAGGATTGCGGCAGGATATTACGAATGTTGTTAAAAATTGATAGAAATGTTTTGCATTGAAACTTTGCGCTCTTTGCGTCTTTGCGGTGAATAAAATGCGTATCCTCCATATTTTCGATCACTCAATTCCCCTGCACAGCGGTTACACCTTTCGTTCCCGCGCTATCCTGCGCGAGCAGCGCAAGCTGGGCTGGGAGACCGCGCACATTACCAGCGCCAAGCATGCCGCTGAGTTGGCGTCTCAAGGCAAAGAGGTATCGTTGGAGGAAGACGTAGAGGGACTGCATTTCTATCGGACAGAGCTTCCAAGTGGTGTTCTCTCGCGCCTACCGGTATTCGACCAACTAGCCGTAATCAACAGTCTTTCCCGGCGTCTATCGCAAGTGATTCCATTGGTGAAACCCGATATCCTCCATGCCCATTCACCGGCCCTCAACGGCATGGCGGCGCTGCGCGCTGCCAAGAAATTCAACATTCCTGTGGTATATGAGGTGCGGGCATTTTGGGAAGACGCAGCGGTGGATCATGGTACCTGCCGAGAAGGTGACACCCGCTATCGTGCCACGCGCGCCCTCGAGACGAATGTCCTGCGGCGCGCTGATGCGGTGACATGTATTTGCGAAGGCTTGCGCGGTGATATCATTGCGCGCGGCATCCCCGATCAGAAAGTTACCGTGATTCCAAATGCAGTCGATATCGAGCATTTCCAGGTAGGTGCCGTACCTGACCCTGAATTGGCGAGATCATTGGGCTTGGAAGGCAAGACGGTATTGGGTTTTATCGGTTCGTTTTATGCCTACGAGGGTTTGTCGCTATTGTTAGACGCCCTGCCACACATGGTAGCCGAACGACCGGACATCAGGGTGTTATTAGTAGGTGGTGGTCAAGAGGAACAAAATCTCAAGAGCCAAGCGCAGGATCTGGGCGTAGCAGACAAGGTTATATTCACCGGCCGTGTTGCTCATGGCGAGGTGCAGCATTATTACGACCTGGTGGATGTGCTGGTCTATCCGCGTCTGTCGATGCGGCTCACCGATCTGGTTACGCCGCTTAAGCCCTTGGAGGCCATGGCCCAGGGGCGGCTGGTGGTAGCCTCCGATGTCGGCGGTCACCGTGAGTTGATCCGCGACGGCGAAACCGGCTGTCTATTCCGCGCGGGTGATGCGCGACACCTTGCAGCGACGGTGCTACAAGTCCTGGAGGCACATCAGCTATGGCCGGCACTCCGTGCCGCTGCACGACACTTCGTCGAGCAGGAACGCAATTGGCAGGCGAGCGTAGCTCGCTATCAAGCCGTATATGAGGCACTTGCCGCGTCGAGACGCACTGCATGAGCGAGTGCCGTCCTCGCCTGGTGGTGTTCAGCACCTTATTCCCCCATCCCGGACAACCCCATGCCGGGGTATTCATTCGCGAGCGCATGTTTCGCGTGGGACAGGAGTTGCCCTTGGTGGTGGTGGCGCCGGTACCCTGGTTTCCCTTTCAGGGGCTGATCCGCCTTTTCCGTCGCCATTTTCGCCCTGTTGCGCCGTATCATGAGGTACAACAGGGTTTTGACGTGTATCATCCGCGTTTTTTTTCGATCCCCGGCTTCTTCAAGGCATGGGATGGTTTCTTTATGGCCCTGGGCAGTTACCGGCTACTGACGCGCCTGCAACGACAGCAGGGCCTGGATATCATAGATGCGCATTTTGCCTACCCGGACGGTTATGCAGCCACATTGCTGGGTAAGTGGTGCAAGATGGCGGTAACCATCACCTTGCGCGGTACGGAGATTCCTTTGTCAAAATATCCGGCACGGCGGCGGCGGATCGTGCAGGCCCTGGCGTGCGCGGATCGGGTATTTTCCGTGGCTGAATCCCTTAAACGATATGTTACAACTCTGGGTGCTGACGCCGATAAAATCCTTGTGGTGGGTAACGGAGTCGACAGCCAAAAATTTTCGCCGATAAACAAGGCCGAAGCGCGTGCGTCGCTGGGCTTGCCGGCCGATGCTCCATTATTGATTACCGTTGGTGGTCTGGTGGAGCGCAAGGGATTTCATCGGGTGATAGAGCTGCTGCCTGAACTGCGTAGAGAATTTCCGAATTTGATCTACCTGATTGTCGGTGGCGCCAGTGCGGAGGGGGATTGGAGAGCGCGGCTCGAGGCGCAGGTTGCGCAGTTGGGATTGAAAGAGGCTGTGTATTTTCTAGGAGCAATGCCGTCAGAGAAGTTGCGTGCTCCCTTATCGGCCGCCGACGTATTTGTTCTCGCTACCCGTAATGAAGGTTGGGCCAATGTATTGCTTGAGGCGATGGCTTGTGGCTTGCCGGTCGTGGCTACCGATGTAGGTGGAAATCGGGAGGTGATATGCGACGAAAGGTACGGCAGAATTATACCCTTCGGCGATTCTGTAGCGCTGCAGGAGGCGATTTCCTCCTCCTTGCTAAAGGGCTGGGATAGTAACGCCATTATCGCCTATGCCCGCGATAATGATTGGACTAAACGGGTGGCGATATTGGTCGGGGAATTCGAAGGTATATGTCGTGAAAAAGGATTCATGAACCATGGCGGTTGAGACATTCTGGCGAAGAGTGCGGGCTAAAACCGCACGGGATTGTCTGTTGACCAGCAAAGGAATAATACAGCGTACAAACCGTTTGATTGCCCGAGAGGCTCAGGAAAGACGATATGTGTTTGTGGCGGGAATGCAACGTTCCGGAACAAACATGATGATGGATGTTCTTGAAAGAAGTTATGAGAGCGCTGTTTTTCACGAGAGCGATCCCCGTGCCTTCGATAATTATCAAATGCGAGATAGGGCAGTGATCCATGATCTGGCTAAGCATTCCCCAGCGCCGATATTCATTATTAAGGCTTTGTGTGAATTGCAGGAGCTGAGATCGTTAATGGACGAGTTTTCACCGGCCAAGGCACTATGGGTGATGCGCAATTTCGAAGATGTGGTGAACTCCATGTTGGTTTCATTTCGCAACCAGGCCAAGCAAGTGCAACGCATAGTTGCGAATCGAGGCGATGATGGCTGGTGGTTGGGGCGGGGGATGTCCGATGAAACTTTTTCGCTACTTGAAAAGCTGGTGCACCCCGAGATAAATGATGCCACTGCGGCGGCCTTGCAATGGTATTTTCGTAATATATTATTTTTTGAACAGAGTCTGGATAAGGATCCGCGAGTAATGCCGGTTGGATATGAAGCATTGGTAACCAATCCTCAGGAACAATTTAAAAAAGTCTTTTCATTTTTGGGGCTGAGCTATACGCCGCGAATGGCAAGTAATGTCTTCGCCAATTCCATACGCCGCCGTAAATCGCCGGATATTAAGCCGGAAGTGCGGGTGGTATGTGAAGAGTTGAGCGTTCAGATCGATCGGGTATTGGCCGTCAGAGGGGTAGGTCATGACTGATCTCTATACACGTTTGGTGACGAATTTTCTCTTTCCTGTGCACGAGAGCCTGAAGGGCCATGATACGGTGCATATACGTCGACAGATGGAAGAGACCCAGTGGTGGTCGAGCGATAAGCTGGCAGTCCTACAACTAGAGCGGCTGCGCAGGCTACTGCAGCAGGCTTATCGTCACGTACCTTACTATAGGCGAGTTCTCGATGAAATTGGGATGGTTGATGGTGCAATCGACGCGTTGGACGATCTGAGTAGAATACCATTTCTGACAAAATCCATAATCCGCGCCAACAGTGATGATTTAAAATCCGAACAGTCGCAAGGCTTGACCCGTTTTAACACCGGTGGTTCCAGTGGAGAGCCATTGATCTTTTGGATAGGTAAGGAGCGGGTGAGTCACGATGTGGCTGCCAAGTGGCGGGCCACCCGTTGGTGGGGTGTGGACATCGGAGATCCCGAGATCGTGGTATGGGGTTCGCCGATTGAGTTGGGTTCGCAGGACCGTCTTCGCGTATTGCGCGATATGCTGCTGCGCAGTCATTTGCTCCCGGCCTTCGAAATGTCGGAGCGCAGGTTAGATGAATTCGTCGATACGCTCCGCACGGTGCGGCCACGCATGGTGTTCGGTTATCCATCTTCGATCAGCCTGATAGCCGAACATGCCGCCAAGCAAGGTAAGCGTCTCGATAATATGGGGACCAAGGTTGTATTCGTAACCTCTGAGCGCCTGTACGATCATCAACGGGTGAGCATCGAGCAGGCCTTCGCCTGTCCTGTGGCCAATGGTTATGGTGGCCGCGATGCGGGCTTCATAGCCCATCAATGCCCGGCGGGGGGTATGCATATTACCGCCGAGGATATAATCGTCGAAATCATTGACGCCGATGGTAAGGTCCTTCCCCCCGGCCACGAGGGCGAAGTAGTGATAACTCATTTAGCCACCGGCGATTTTCCCTTTATTCGCTATCGCACCGGTGACGTAGCTGTCGTGGACGATATGGCCTGTTCCTGTGGGCGCGGCCTGCCGCTATTAAAAGAGATTCAGGGAAGAGCCACCGATTTTGTGATGGCGGCGGATGGCAGTATTATGCATGGTTTGGCGCTGATTTACGTGATCCGCGACATTCCAGGTGTGGAGACCTTCAGAATTGTGCAAGAATCCTTACATGAGACGCGAGTGCAGTTGGTGACTAATGAAAGTTTCGCTGATGAAAATATGCAAGGTATTGTGCAGGGTCTTAAACAGCGTTTGGGTAAGGATGTAAATGTGCGGATTGAACGCGTAAACGACATACCCAGGGAAGCATCGGGTAAATACCGATATGTTGTGAGCAGGGTGACAGCGGCAACTCATTAAGGTGCGTTAAAGTAATGCGTGATCTATTCGTAACGATGGTCGTGATGGGCAGTTTGCCCTTAATCCTCTATCGACCCTACATTGGGATCTTGATGTGGTCATGGATAGGATATATGAATCCCCATCGCCTTTCGTGGGGATTCGCGGCAGATTTTCCGTTTGCCATGATCATAGCTATCACAACCTTGACGGCGATGCTGTTTTCCCGCGAGAGTAAAAAGATCCCCATTACCCGTGAGACCATTGTGTTGTTGATGTTTATCGCCTGGATGGGGATAACGACGCTCACCGCTCTGCACCCCGACCTTGCCCAAACGGAATATATCAAGGTGATCAAGATACAATTGATGACCTTCGTGACCATGATGTTGATGATCGACAGGCGGCGGATAGAATTGCTGGTGTGGATCATCGCACTGTCCTTGGGGTTTTATGGCGTCAAGGGCGGTATATTCACTATTACCAGTGGTGGTGGCTATCATGTCTTGGGGCCTCCTCGTACTTTCATTGGCGGTAATAATGAAATGGGTTTGGCCTTGATCATGACCATGCCACTCATGCGTTACCTGCATCTTCAGGCGAAAAGGATTTGGGTGAAATGGGGCTTGATGGCGGCTATGGGTTTAACCATTGTGGCGATATTCGGGACGCAATCGCGTGGTGCCTTGCTGGGCCTGGTAGTGATGGCCTTAATAATGATTTGGAAGACGCGCAGACGTTTTGCACTTTTGTCCATATTGGGGGTGGTGGCGGTATCCGCCTTCTTTTTCATGCCGGGATCCTGGCATGAGCGCATGAGTAGTATTCAGAACTACCAGGAAGATGCGTCAGCACAGGGACGAATCAACGCCTGGAAGTTTGCCTACAACCTCGCCAAGGCCAGGCCGCTGGTGGGTGGGGGCAACCAGTCGTTTACCCGTGATCTATTCGCTCGTTATGCTCCCGAACCCACGAACGTACATGATGCCCACAGCATTTATTTCGAAGTCTTGGGTGAGCACGGCTTTGTAGGCTTGTCTCTATTCCTGCTCCTGGGTTGGTTTGTCTGGCGCAGTTGTTCGCAGATAGCAAAGATGACCGGAACTCACCCGGACGGACAATGGATGGCCGATCTCGCGAGAATGGTTCAGGTGAGTGTGATTGGGTACGCGACCAGTGGTGCGTTTCTTGGTCTGGCCTATTTCGATCTCTATTATCACCTGATAGCCATCGTTATCTTACTGAAGGTTCAAGTGCAGAAATTGTCGGAGCAGTCGATTACAGCTCCGGCGCAAGAGGCGCGGGATATTCGAGGTCTCCGGCAGCAGGGCGCCGTAGTCGGGCGTTTTGCGGGAAAATGAATCAGATTATGCGAGCATTATGGATGCGAGATATTGCCTTATTATCCGCTCTTGCAGGTCATGATTATGCCAAAACAAGATTTCTACCCTAGGGCATAAATCGCGTGCACTCGAAATGACAAAATAATCGGATATACCTTGAATCAGGCGTTAATGCCGCGACTTTGCAGCCACTGTTCCAGCATCACTAACACCCAAATCATGACGCCGTAATAGCTGGCATGTTCACGGTGTTGTTCGTTGAGCAAGACATCGATATAGCGGGGGTTGATGTATTGTCTGCGTCGCAGGCATTGCAAGCTGTCGCCCACCAGTTCCCTTAGCGGGGCATGCTGGTTGAGCCATAGCCCGAAGGGCAGCCCGAAACCATGCTTGGATTTCGTCAGAATTTCCGGTGGGAGAAAATCCTTGAGGCTGTCCTTGAAAAAATAGCGCAAGGCGGAGCCTTTGATCTTGAGATCCGCAGGAACCCTCCCGGAAAATTCCGCCATTGCGTCGTCGAGTAGGGGGTAGCTGACTGCGGTGCCTGCCATTTCGCACATGCGATTTACCTTACGCAGATCATTGTCGGCAAGGGTGTTTTTCAGGTCCAGATGCAGCATGCGGTGCAGCGTGGAGTCTGTGCTGCGCGCGCTGGTAGACCTCGCGCATATTTTCCAAGGGTTCATCAAGTTCGATCATCTC
Organism: uncultured Gammaproteobacteria bacterium; assembly: GCA_963810615.1. Taxonomy (GTDB): domain Bacteria; phylum Pseudomonadota; class Gammaproteobacteria; order DRLM01; family DRLM01; genus JARRQJ01. Next base: position 861,441 of record CAWEOA010000008.1, read on the forward strand.
CAGGAACGAATCCTGAAATATTTCGTGTGCGGGAGAACGATGGAGAAAGTTATAGCTTTCCAGGCGGTCGGGTAGGGGGACCTTCGCCTGGGCGATGTAACTTTGCAGCTTGCGCAGCGGAGGTACATGTTTTACGCCGGGGGTATGCATGGCCAGCGGCTCAATCAGGACTTGGCGCAGCAGTGCCGGGAGTTTGTAATAGTGTTCAAAGGTCTGTTGTTTGACGTAACGGACGTTGCCCGCAAATAATTCGTCGCCGCCGTCGCCGGCGATCATGAGGTTGACGCCGTCTTCTCTGGCCATTTTCGCGCAGTAATAACTGGGTACCGCCGAGGCATTGCCGAAGGGTTCATCATAGGCGCGGGCGACTAACAGGGATGGCATCCACGACATCCTGCGGTGTGACATAGTAGTTGTGATGACGGGTGCCGAAATGCTTGACGGCGATATCCGCATAGTGCGACTCGTCGAAACCATCGGCCTCGAATCCGATGGAGTAGGTCTCGGCGGGTGCGCCCGTGATCTCGGTGACGATTCCCGCCAGGGTGGAACTGTCGGTGCCCCCGCTCAAAAAGTTGCCGATCTTGGTGGCCGGCTGGCTCAGAGCGCGGCGTACGGATGTGCGTAGCAGTCCGCGGAATTCCTCGGCGAGTTGTTGTTGTGGGGTGCCGTCTGTATCGCGGTATTCCATCCTCCAATAAAATTCCTTGCGAATCCGTCCATTTTCAAGAAGGGCGAATTGGCCAGGCATGAGTTTTTCCACGCCTGTGTAGATGGTGCGTGGACTGGGGATCATGTGAAAATACAAATAGTCGTAGAGCGCTTGCGGATCAAGATGGTTAGAAACGGCCGGATGAGCGGTGACACTGTCGGTGGTGGCGCCGAATACCACACCCCCTTCGATCTGAGTCAGACACAGGGGGCGGATACCGATACGATCGACGGCCAACAGCACCTGTTGCGTGTTTAAATCGTATATGGCCACTGAGAACGCGCCATGGATATCCTGGAGACAGAGGCGACCCTTACGGCGATAGTTGTCCGCCAGAGCAGCGGCCGGCCCTCGGTCTGCGGAAAGCTTCATCAGACCGGCCTCGTTAAAGTAAGGGGCCCCTTCGCACGCTACCCACAGGACGTCATCCTGATACAGCGAACCGCTCTCGATTCGGGGTGCAATCACGGCCAAGGCGTGATTTGCAGCGTTACGCTGAACGATCTGCCCCGTCAATGGGCTCTGGAGCGCTCGCGCCATAGCCTCGATTTGATCGGATGGGGATGCCGTGGGGCCGGGGGCGAACCAACCACATATGCCGCTCATAGTCTTTGCCTGTTGGTTATTCCGACAGTCTGCCGTAGGTTATGTATGCATTCGAGACGGATAGTATAACGGAATAATGTGGGTGTCTGTTTGATAAATGCCATATAATGAAGTGGTTATGACGTAATGAGGCAAGCGGTGGCTGAGTTGGAAGAAAAAGTGGTCAAAACCCTGCGTCACCATGGCCGCGGCCTGGTGCGGGCGATGCGCGGGTTCCGCTGGAGCCTTTCTCCGGTCGCAATATCCCGCCCGGTGTTCATCGTCGGTTGCAGCCGGGCGGGTACGACACTGGTTTATAAGACCTTCTCCGAGGCCGAAGAACTCGGCTCACTGCAGTGCGAGACCCACGATTTCTGGGCAGGGCTACACCCCCTTGCCGAACAGCAGTGGCGCAGCCATGCCTTGACGGCCGCGGAGGCTTCCCCTCGCGACAGGGAGGTCGTGGCGAGATATTTCTACGTCCATACCGGCCGGCACCGCTTCGTGGATAAGAACAACCAGAACGGCCTGTGTGTGCCCTACCTGTATGCTTTGTTTCCCGACGCCCATTTTGTCTATATCAAGCGCAGCCCCGGCGATAACCTCAATTCTTTGATGGAGGGATGGCGGAAGCCCGATGAATTCGCCACCTGGTCTCATATCCTGCCGGCAACAGTGGCGGTGGATGGCGGGTCTTTCAACCGCTGGTGTTTTTTCTTACCGCCGGGATGGCGTGATTACCTCAATGCATCGCTCGAAGAGGTCTGTGCGTTGCAATATCGCACCATGAATGAGGCTTTAGTCGCGTGTCGTGAGCTGGTTCCGACGCGGCAGTGGACGGAGATCTTTTATGAAGATCTGCTCCGCGATTCGGTATCCGGTTTCCGCCAGGCCTTCGAAGCGGCGGGCATCAGGTTCTCTGCCGCACTTGAACGCCAATGTGCTGAAGTGATGGCGACGCCCTACAATGCCTTCTCCGAGATTCGCCCGGACAAATGGCGCGATGGGCGTAATTGCGAACGTATCGAGCGGGTATTGCCGTCGGTCACTGCGGTGGCAAAGGCGATGGGTTACGAATCTCAGCCGGGGACGGAATGATTATCCTTGGTATTTTGGCGGCCTGGTTGCTGACGGCAACGCTTGTTGTTATCTGGCGGCACGGCGCCACTCTGCGGGAATTATGGCTGGAACCCGTACTGCGGCGTCCCGTGCTTATCTTTGAGAGCGACGACTGGGGACCGGGTGAACCCATTCATGCTCAACGTCTACAACGACTTGCGCGTATTCTGGGAAAATACAGCGACTCGGAGGGACATCACCCCGTCACGACTTTAGGAATAATCCTGGCGATTCCCGACCAGCGGCGGATGCAGGAAGATGGCGGTGATCACTACATCGCCTTAACCCTGGCCGATGCACGTTTCGCCGAGATGCGTGACGTCATTCAGCAGGGCGTACGTCAGGGCGTATTCTCAGTGCAGCTTCACGGTATGGAGCATTACTGGCCACCGGCCGTGATGGCGGCGGCAAAAACCGATGTAAAGCTGGCCTCGTGGCTGAACAGCGAGTTTCCCCGTAATGAGGCCTTGCCCGCATCGTTACAAAGTCGCTGGATCGACGCCTCGGCGTTGCCTTCCCAACCACATCCGTGGCCTCAAATTGAAGCGGCGGCTACTGAAGAGGTGAATTGCTTTACGCAGGTATTCGGTCATATACCTGCAGTGGTGGTGCCTCCGACCTTTGTATGGTCACATGGATGTGGAACGCGCCTGGGCCAATAATGGTGTGCGTACAATCGTCACGCCCGGGACCCGATATACAGGGCGCGACGCGCGAGGTGATTTGATGGCGTCCGGCGCCAGCATTCGCAATGGTATGCGCAACGCTCAAGGACTCACATATATAGTTCGTGATGATTATTTCGAGCCGGCCAAAGGCCATAGCGCCGAGCGGGCCTGGACGGCCCTGGAGATCAAGACTCGATGCGGGCGGCCGACCTTATTGGAGATGCATCGCTTTAATTTTGTCGATGACCCAGCAATGGCGGAACGATCCTATGCGGAATTGGCGCGGGTAGTGGAAGGGGCGCTACAACGATATCCTGACCTATTATTCATGAGCACGGAGGCACTGGCTCAGACTATGACCGAGAGACAAGTGGCAATCTTCGATTTCGGGATACGCCCTCGCTTGCAGGCATGGTGTTGGCGAATCCACGAGGAAGCGCGAGTGTGGCGCATCGCCCGCTTTACGGGCCTGGCCTTATTGATTGTGTTGTTGCGGCGCCTTACTGCCGCAACCGAGAATTCGTCCCCAGTGAAGGCTTGAGGCAACGATGAGCGGCCCCAATTTTTCAGTGATTATTGCGGTATATAATGGCGCTGCCACCTTGGCGCGCGCTATCGATTCAGTGCTGGCGCAAAGTTATCCTCCTTTAGAGATCATCATTGTCGATGATGGATCCACCGATGACACCGCCGCCATTGCACAACGCTACGGAGAATCGGTGCGCTATTCTCATCAGGACAATGCCGGTGTATCCGTTGCCCGCAATGCAGGCGCCCGTATCGCGCGCGGGGAGTGGCTGGCCTTCCTGGACGCCGACGATTGGTATTATCCTGATCGCCTGCGGCTGCACGCGGAGTGGATCATGCGCGATTCGCAACTGGATTTTCTCACCGGGGATTACGATTATGTCCGACCGGACGGCAGCCGAATATCCGGGTCCATGGAAAAGCATGTGTCCGGTCGAGTCCTGCTGCAAAAGGCAGGTGCTGCATCCGAGATAATTATGATGAATGCGGATTTCGAAGTCTTTGTCGCCGATCATTTCGGCGATACCCATACTCTTTCCGTGCCGCGTCAAACTTTTCTAAAGTTGGGCGGATATCCCGTGGGGTTCCGCGTCTGCGAGGACGTGTACTTCTTGACCAGACTGTGCGCCGCCAGCCGGCGGGTCGGCGTCGTCTGCGTGCCCTTGGCCGCCTATCTCATTCACGATCAGAGCGCTACGCGCCGTGATCCCTTGCGAGCGCAAACCGATAATGTGCGTACCCTTGTGGCCATGGCCGCAGAATCACGTAACTATCCCACCGCGATCCGTCGCGGGGTGCTGGCACGCTTGCGCCAAGGCAGGCTGAACCTGGGCTATGTGCTGTTGCGCGCGGGCCGTAAGGCGGCAGCGGTCGGCTACGGTGGCGCCGACCTTGTGGGAAAACCCAGGCGTTGCAGGATTTCGTGACATTTTCTCAATGGTGCGTGGATGAAAAAGCCTCTGAGATTACTGGTTCTGACGGAATTGTTTCTACCTACCAAGGGCGGGACCGCTGTATGGTTCTCCGAGGTTTACCGCCGCCTCGGTGGTAAGGAGATTCACATCGTCACCGCCGGCGTGGCAGGAGCAGATAAGGTGGATGCGGAACATCCGAATACCGTTCATCGCCTCGATTTGAAACGGGTGCCCTGGCTCAAGCCTGAATCCCTGGTGATGTATTGGCGTTTCTTTTCGCGCTCGCTGACTTTGGCTCTGCGGAATCGCTTTGAGGCAGTGCATGCAGGCCGCGTTCTACCCGAAGGGCTGGTGGCCTGGCTGGTGGCGCGGATCTCGCGCATTCCAGTGGTGATTTATGCGCATGGTGAAGAGATCACTACATGGCGACAACCAGGTAAGTTCAAGGTAATGCGCTTCGTCTACTGCCATGCCGACAAGGTAGTGGCCAACAGTGAATTCACGCGTGAGCAACTATTGAAGTTGGGTGTGATGCCAGAGCGAATCGTGATTATAAATCCCGGAGTCGATACTGATCGCTACAGGCCCGGGCTACCCTGTGAAGATTTAAGGGCAGGTATCGGACTCGTGCTCGGGCCAAAAGCTTATCTTGTCGGTCGGGCGCTTGAGTCGGCGCAAGGGGTTCGATATGGTGATCCGTTCCTTGCCTGAATTATTGAAGCAGGGATTGGATGTACAGTATGCACTGATCGGTATCGGCGAGGATCGGGATTATCTGCTTGATTTGGCGCGTGAACAAGGTGTAGCGGAGCGCGTCCATATGCTGGGCCATGTCGCCCCCGATGACTTGCCACGTTGGTATAATGCCTGCGACGTCTTCGCCATGCCCAACCGTGAAATCAATGGAGATACGGAAGGTTTCGGGATGGTGTTTCTGGAAGCGGCTGCTTGCGCTAAACCCGCGATTGCCGGAATGGCAGGAGGTACTGGTTCAGCAGTGGTGGAAGATGGCACGGGTTATCGAATTGATGCGGACCGCATGGAAAATGTGTCCGGAGTGCTTTTGCGTATCCTGGGAAATGAGGCTGTCGCCGAACGCCTCGGACGTACAGGCTATCAAAGAGCTAGTAGTCAATTTTCATGGAAAACCGTGGCGCACGAGACTGAACGACAGATACTTGCGAGGAGATAGTATGATGCGCTGGCTACAATTAGCGTTTGTGATGTTGTTAGGGTTGAGTTCGATGCAGGCCCAGGCTTTGCAGCCCTGGAAACCGACAAGTGCTGAGATGATTAGCTTGCCGCCCTATTGTATGGCTAAAATGGAGTTGGGTCCGAGTAGTCCGCAATATAAATTATGGGCTCGAACCTTGGGGCCGGATTTTTCTCATGTGCACCACTATTGCGCGGGACTGAATTTTCTCAACCGCTACTACCGCGCCCTTAGCCCACAGGATAAAAAATTTAATCTACAAAACGCCCTCAACAACTTCAATTATATGGTTAGCCATGCCGCGCCCAGCTTCAGCCTCATGCCGGAAATATTGCTCAATCGCGGCCGGGTACTGACCCTGATGGGTAACGATGCTCAGGCTGTTAACGACTTGAAGAAGGCGCTGGAAATGAATCCCAAGCTAATCGAAGCCTATACTGTTTTGGCCGATTACTATAAGCGAACCGAGCAACAGAAACAGGCGCTGCAGACTATTACCGAAGGCCTGCGTCATATCCCAGAATCCAGGGTACTGAGGCGTCGTTATGATGAGCTTGGGGGCAAGAAGCCTTATCCTGAGCCGTATGCCGCGACTGAACCGGCTGCCGATAAAAAACCAGACGTCGCTTCCGGTGGTTCCTCTTCAACGCCAAAAGCATCCGAACATGCCGATGCCAAGGGGGGTAGTGAACCGGACGAGACTACCATCGGAACACCATCTAATCCATACTGCCGATTTTGTCCGCCTGAGTGATTGCCTGCGATTATTCCGCGGCAGCGGGATTCAGTTTGGTTTATTTATGAGGGCTAATGTGTCTGCCGCCATGATCGCGTTCAGACTGTTCCATAGTTTGGCCTGGATATCGGGGTGGGCCGCCGAGACATCGTGGCGGCATTCAGGGTCCGTATCGGTGTCATACAGGCTGATTCGCTCACCTTTAATCAGCGGTTGATAAACCAGTTTCCAGCGACCTCTGTGCAGCATCCTGTCTTTGGCAGCGATGATGGCGCGCTGGTATTCCGCCTTGATGGCCAGGGTGCCCGTGGACTTGTTCGGTACTTCCAGGATTTCCAGGAGATTGGGATAGCGCAGATGCTCTTTGGGCATGCCGGGTATGTCGGCCAGCCAGATGCCGGTTTCATTGTAGGCATCCAATTCTAAGTGCGCTTCGGGGTCTCGCATGTAAGGCTGTAGAGAGACCCCATCCATTTCCGGAACAGGCGGTAGCCCCACCAAGTCGAGTAAGGTTGGGGCTACATCGATGCTGCGCACCACATCACCCACCTCTTGCCGGGCCTTATCGTTACGGGGATCCACTATGATCAGCGGCACGCGGGCCGAATGGTCGCCGATGGCGGAATTGCCTTGCCCCCAGGTGCCGTGTTCGAAGAGCTCCATGCCATGATCGGAATAGAGCACGACGATGGTATTTTCCGCTAGCCCGCAGGCATCGACATGCCGTAATACTCGTTCAACCTCGTCGTCGAAGCGGCGTACGCAACCGTTGTATAAATGGATAATCTGATCCAGATCGAAGGCTTCACGGGGTTCCGCCTGGCGGCGGATTATTTCCCAGGGATCGGTGAGGCGCGACATCACGAACTTGGACTCTCCCGCGTATTCCGGCGGAGAATACAGCGTGTAGTACGGATACTCGGAGCCGAAAGGCGGGTGAGTTGTAGAAAAGAACACATTGAGCAGGAAGGGTTTATCTTCCTTGGCCAGGCGATTGAGCAGGCGGCAGGATTCCACGCCCAGTTCATCGGTCAGCGGGACTCCGCCCAAGTAATGAATTTCCGGCAAGAAAAACTTCCCGAAAGCGTTGTGAGTAAATAACGATAGGAAGAGCCGTAAATCCTTGGGGCCTTGGCGGATAAAGAATTTCAGGTTCCATTGATCCTCAGGTAAGTCCGCGTAGTCAAAACCAAAAGAAAATTTTCCCATATCGGATCCGCACCAGTCAGACAAGACGCTGGTGGTGTATCCTTGCTTGCGGAGCAATTCGGGGAGTGTCGATACGGTCAATTGGGTATCGGAATCTGCTACGAAATTGTCGCGAACACCGTGTTTATGGGGCCAGTTACCGGTCAGCATTGAAATCAGGCTGGGGGCAGTTCGCGCGCACGGCACATAGCATTGGGTGAAATGAGTACCTTCGCGAGCGAAACGATTTATGAATGGAGTAAGTTCCGGGCCAATCCGGTCCGCCCGTAGCGTGTCGCAGCCGATCATGAGTATGTTGGGGCGTACTGATTTTTTGCGGGGAGTTACTGGTTGAGGGTAAACGCCGGGACGCAGCCATAGATACAGGATTATTGATGCTGCTACGAAGGCGCTCAGACTTAATAGTCCCGCTCTATTTCCATCATCGGCCAGGGCAATACCAAGCAAAGATGCCAAAGCAATGACGGGAATCAGCAGCAATCCCGTCAGCAGACGCAAACGCATGGGGCTAAGGAAACGCCAGAGTGGATACAAACGGCTCATGCGGTAATGAGATGAAGCGACCAGGCTGGCGGGCAACAAGAGCAGGTGTCGGCAGAATTGCAGCCCGGTGATTAGCGCGACTGAGATAAGTCCCGAAATGGCACTTTCCCAGGGAGAAACGTGTTGGTGCATCACGTAAACAGCAGCGCCATAAATCAGGGTGCCGGTACCTGCCTGGAGTAACAGCATGATAAAGGCATAGCCTGCCAAGCGAACGAAAGCAATGAGCGAATAATAGCGAAAGTGGGATAATATTTCCTGCCGTACTTGCGGACCGGTCAGAGAAAAGCTCATCAGGGATTTAAGGGAAAGCCCGACCGTTAGCAGGGATGTGACAATGAACAGGCTAGCCATATTTGATAGCAGGATTGAGTTTGGGACTACCAAAACTAATCCAGTCACACCAATCATGACCAGAATAAGGAAGGCCAATGGCCAGGTGTATTGTGGCTTGGGATGTAGTGTGTTTTCATGAGGAAGATCCTGTTCGGGGGCCTCATGTAGCCCGCGTATTTCCCCTAGTGTTGATGCTATCCGCATGAGATAGAAGCGGGTGCGTGACCAATTCAGCGGTATAGCAGCTCTTAGCCCATATTCCATCAGCTTGCGCCACATGTAGAGCGGAACGCTGCCATCGGTATGATGTATCCGGAAACGGAGCGGGAGCGTTGATAGATCTTACGCATCAAATAATTAAACTTAAGCCGTTCAGTATCCACGTAGTGGTGCTGTAGCACTCCTGGCACGTATTGAAGTTGCTCGCCATTTTGCAAGGCAGTAAGGACGAATTCACTGTCTTCGCCGCCACCTAGGTCATGTCCATGCGGGCCAAGATCGGTGGAGAAATCGCCTATGCCCGCTCGAATACGCCGGTACGCAAGAATAAGTTGCCGCCACCGGGTAGGGGGCCGTGTTCCAGACTGATCGGCGGGGGACAGGCCCTGGTCATAACGTGGTACAGGTAGCGGATAAATGCGGTAGGGTCCGTCGTCGTGGACCCAGGTGGGTTCTGAGCCATCCCAGTCAGGAATGATGCGACCACAGAATATTGTGGCTTCCGGATAAGTTTCAAGGGCTTTGCAGATGTTGGCGAGATAGTCGCGATCTACTCGGTGGTCGTCGTCCACCAAGGCTATCGCCTCGTCGCAGAGTAGGTTGATGGCGTGGTTAAGCGTATGGGATTTCCCTGGAATGGGTTCCTCGAACCATTCCAGCGGCAGCCAACCATGTGTTGCAGTTTCACGCTGATAACCCTGCAATATAGTGACGGTGTCATCGTTGCATTTGTTTGCTCCCACCAGAATGTGTATCTGCCAACTGCTCGGGCGCGTCGCCGCGTTGAGTGAGGCAAGCACGCGGCCGAGCAGTTGGGCACGATTATGGGTGCAAATGAGGATGGTAAGACTGGGTGTCATTAGTCGAAACGTGGATAAAACTGCTGTAGTGCAATGAGTGGGCGGTAATGCATGAGCCAATGTGGGAAGATCTTGGTGTAGTAGCAGTTATTGGCATTCATTGCGTCGGGTTGATCGTAGCGACAAGCGACGTTGATTCTGATGGGTTTCTTCATGGTCAAGACCCTTGCCGCCAACGCAACCAGCAGCCCTCAATCTGACCTGTTGCATGGCTTGCATTCATGGCCTGGCGTAAAGAATTAGGGTCGCGTTTCAAATACATGGCGGTAGCACGCGCCCATTGGCGTATAGCAAGCAACACCATGAAAGGTGGTATACCTAGTATGCTGTTAGAGTAATCTTTGAGTTCATAACGTCCTACCCGCCGTCCGGCTGCGTAATGAAGTTTGAGAAAGTACCTGCGCCGCAACCGCCACGGATCGATGAAATGCTCAACTACCATGTTTGGAACGTAAAGCATTTTTGCGCCTTGTTCAAGCAGGCGTCGGAACATCACGGCATCCTCGCCGCCGCCCACGGCATGGCCATCGCGGCTGTAACGTATATCGAAGCGAAGTGTCGGATCAGCCCGAAAAATGCTCATATGAAAGGCAACATTGGCAGTCCACACTGGTGTTCGGGCGTCATTAATCCAGAATGGGGTTTCGCCGTAATTCACTTCCGCAAGAAATCCCAGCAGTTCGTCGCTCAACCACCGCGGTCGCTGGTGCGGTGCGAAATTGACTATCACCCGGCCGCCCACACACTCTGCATTATTTTGCGTCAGGGCATGATGAGCAGCTGCCAGCCAGCCGGGGCGGGGCAGTTCGTCATCATCGAGAAAGAGCATGTACTCGGCGGAGAGGCATTCATCAATTGCCCTGTTGCGGGCCGGGACAATGCCTTGTTGGCTTTCGGTGACATAGCGCAGAGTTGCGCCTGGTTCGCGCGCCAGTTGTTCCAGCACGGCAAGAGTATTGTCCTGGCTGTTATTGTTCACAGCCAGAATTTCAAATGGCTCCGGGCAAGTCTCGCTACGTAAAGCCTTCATAAGAGTAGGTAAGCGTGATGCACGATTATAGGTGCAAAATGCGACGATGACTTGGGGCATGCTTAGCCAACCTTTTGACATTTAAATTGAGGAAATATGAGGCGCAAGGCAAGGCGCATGATACGCCATTTCGGATGCGTGATAAGCGAGGCGATCAGAGCCCGCCATGCAGTCCTGCCGTTGCCGCTGCGTTGGCGATGATAGGCTATATCAAAGTAAACATCCGCCAAGCTATGTTTTACCGCATGGGTGTATTCCGCAAATGCAGGATTTTCGGTGATCCAGGTGAGCAAACTATTTCGGATGTCTATTGCGGCGAGCATATGCTTTTCCTTTTGTGTGGTCCGCGAAACATAATTTTGTCCGTCCATGCGGGCTAGGTAGGCATATTGCTGCAACAGTGCCGGCTTGCATGCCAACGCGGACTTCATCGCCCATTCCGGTTCTGGTAGATAACTATCTTTTCGCAAGGGACCAACTTTATCCCACAGATTTTTGCGTGCGGCAGGATGCTGCATTGCCATCGGAACGGATTTTAGCAATGCGGCAAAGAGGTCGCTGTGGAAGAAAATAATGCCGTTTTCTTCCCTGCCTTGCGCGCGCTCCAGAAGTCTGGAGAGGGCTTGAGACTGATTGGCATCGGTGCCTGGTGAGAGCGCGCCAAATGGCTCGACATTGACAAACAGGCATTCTAGTTCGGGGTGACGGGCATACGCTGCGGCAATATGTTCAAGCGCTGTGGTGGAAAGCAGGTCATCATCGTCCAGGTGAAATATTACCTCACCCCGTGCGACGGCGACCCCTGCGTTTTTGGCGGAGGCAATACCTTGAGCTTGATCGTGCCGGACTAAAATAAAGCGTTCACCGATCAGTTCTCGCAGTGTAGATTCGAACACTGGTGGAGTGGAACCGTCGTCAACCACCACTACTTCCCAATCGACGTAGGTCTGAGCAGCAACACTGATCAGTGTTTCGCGCAATAGCGCTGGACGGTTGTGGGTGGGAATTGCAACGGTAATAAGCATTCAGTGTTTACCTGGGGTATGGCTGTCTGACTGAGCGGATTTGCGCATAGTCGTGCTTAGAAATTCACCAAGCGTTGGTCTCAGGCCAGCGTCAGCCCGGTGGATACGCATCGTGTGACGAAAAATGGCCCGAGCAGCGGACAGATCACGTTTCCAGTTACTCTCGTATCCAGGCTTGAGCAGTGCGTCAATAGTCATGCGGCGGCGCTTCGACCAGATCAGTTTATGACTGAAGTTGGTATGATTATCAAGAATGACTTCCTGTCTTTCAGGAAATTGGAATGCACCGCGGGCTGCCAGTAGCAACCAGGGTTGCGGTATTTTGTCGTTATTTATAAAGACTAGGATGTTGCTCTCCAAAGATTGTTCGGTTGTCCTATTCCGGTCTGGCGCGATGCCCTGCAGGGGTTCGGTGACATAGCACAGAGTGCCTCCGGGATAGGTGGCCAACTCATCCAGATTAGTGTAGCTGTTGTTATTGGCTGCCATAATTTCATATGGAGCCGAACATTCCTTGCTACGCATAGTGGCTAGCAGGATTTCCAGGCGATCGGCGCGATTGTAGGTGCAGAATGCATAGGTTAGTTTCATGGTGATTTGGCTAGGGTTTTCTGATTTTTTATCCGGGTCGTTGGCTATGATTTTGATCAGTAGGCTGTGTATGGATATGGGTAGCAGTGCGGGTAACATGTAAATCCAATCTTTGACATGGCCGTACCTGTTACGCATCACGCGACGAAAGATGGTGCGCGCGGCAGGTAGGTCGCGTTTCCAGTAATTCTCATAACCCTGTTTCAGTAGGTTGCCGTAGAGTAACTCACGGAGACGGTCGCGGCCAAGATGCGCTGCAAAATCCGCATGGTTCGCCAGATAAGCCTGCTGTGCCTCGAGTAGATGCAGAGCGGCGCGCGCGCGGTTGCTGGAAGCCTGGTCATTACCGTGAAAATGGTAATAAGCCAGCACTTCGGGTACGCGCACAATTGTCTTGGTGCCGGCGATATTCAGCCAGAGCGCATAGTCCTCGGCATTTTTCATACGATGGTCGAAGCCGCCGGCGGTGACGATAGCCTCTCGCCGGGTCAGGGCCGCGTGTATAGGCCAGCGACAACCGGCAAACAAGGTTTCGCGTTTGGCCGGCGTTTCGTAATCGGGGGGGATGAAAGGTTCGCCGCGTGGCCCCGGCAGCCCGATATTTTGCCAGCCACAATATGCCAAGACCGCATCCGGGCGGGCTTGCAGCACGGCATATAAGGTTGCCAGGAATGTGGCCGACCAAGTGTCGTCTGCGTCTAGAAAGGCCACGTATTGGCCGCGCGCCAGCTCCAGACCGGCATTCCGGGCGGCACTGACGCCTTGGTTTGGCTGCGCGTGTACACGCAACCGCGGTTCTGTCCAAGCCTGCAGGCGAGCCAGAGTATCATCGCCGGATCCATCATCCACAGCGATCAGTTCCCAGTCGGAGAAGGTCTGGGTCAGTACGCTGCCGATACTCTGCGATAGGTGCGCGGCAGCATTGTAACAGGGCATGATGATGGAAACGCTGGGGTTCATGCTGATCTACCGGCGCATACGGAGTGCCCCGCGCTTTAAGGCGTAGCGTGAGACGGCTTGCCAGGAAACGTCGTTGCTACCGAAATAAAGTTTGCGCGCTAAGCTGCTGGACGTATCTGTATTGTATATGGTCAGGCGGCGTAATTGGTACGGATTGTCGTCGCGTAATGCCCAGCCGGTTCGGGTAGTACAGGCAGCTCGATAACCGGCCTCTCGCACTGCGTTCACGCAGCGTCTATCCCAGGCCCCGTAAGGATAGGCAAAACTTGTTACTTTATTGCCCAGTGCATCTTCTAGTGTTGTCTTGGATTCGAGCAATTCTGTATGCATTTCTTGATCGTTAACTTCCGTCAAGCGAGCATGACTGACCGTATGGGAGCCGATCTCCATTCCGGTTGCCTGCATGGCGCGCAATTCGGTAGTGTTGAGTAGGCGGCCCGCGGGGCGGCCATCGGTCGCCCAGGCAGGTTCCCGTCCGATCGAGCCGGATACGATAAACCAGGTTGCGCGCATATCACGTTTTTGCAATTCTTCCCAAGCGATAAGATTATCCACGTAACCGTCATCGAAGGTGATGACGACGGTGCGGTCCATCCATTTCGTGGGTGTGGCGACAAGCTCCGCCATGGTTGGGGTTGCCCATCCCTCGGCCGAAAGAAAATCTAATTGGCTTCTAAAACGCTGCAATGAGGCTCCCCAAGGCCATTTTGGCTTGATATTTCCCGACACGATGGAATGATACATAATCATAACAGGTCCGTGTTGGCCAGCACGGCGATGAATATATTGAGAAATAGGGTCGATCATATTAATAATCCCATCGCTTCATCTCGTCAGATAACCAGTAGAGTAGCCTTGTCCGTTCCCATCGGGTCAGGTCGGATTTGACGTTTGCGGTCCAATCCACCTTACTGTTCTCGATGAAGTTCTGCGGTGGATGGTTGCCGATCTCTAAGTAGTCCAAAAGCTTGGCTCGAAGAGTTGGGTCGGAAATGAAATCCTCATAGCGCAGAGTTAAACCGAGGTCCGTTTCCCGAAATTGGGCTGCGAGTGTACGCCAATGGTTGGCGTAGTAACGCAGAGTCGCATGGCTCGCCGGTCGTCCCATCCATCTGCGGCGCTTGATGGAGAGCATGACGGCAAGTGGATCTCGTACCAGAAACACGAATTTGGCGTCTGGAAAGATAGTCCGGAGATAATGCGCCGTGCTTAGATCGCAGCGAGTTTCCTTGATGCCGAAGCGTGGATATCCCAGTGCTGTCGGCGCGTTTCCCATAGAGATCGAGCAGCATGGTTCGCATGCTTGAGACGATTTCGGCGTAGGGTGGGGTCAGGTTGGCTATCCATTGTTGAGCATGGTCGGATTTGGGGGTGGAAATAAACTTATTGTACGATTGTTCGCCCTTGCCGCCAGTGCTGTTGGCGAAGCGGCGGGAACTGTCAGCCGTGATTTGTTCCCAGCCTGCCAGCGCCTCACGCAGAGCATTGAGAGCGCCACCGGTTTCACCCCATACCAGAATTTCTCCTGAGGCCGTAATATAACGCTGCAATAGGGTGCTGCCGGAGCGCCAAGAGGCAGAAAATAGGAAGATGGGTTTATCGAAATCGCTCATAAAATTATCTTGCCAGCATGTCGTGAAGGGCTTCAAGATATGCCTTGCCAAAGCGCAGATCTGGCTCTAGGTGATTTCCTTCGGCCCATTCATTCCATGATTTAAGAAATATAATTCTACGTTCTGCGGGAAGGGTGCTAACATTTTGTATGGCTGTGGCCAGCTGTTGCTTAAATAATTCCGGCGTAGAATTATGCAGCACGAGGCCATTCATACCAGATCGGGGAGTATTATCCCAATTTGGGATCACGCAAGGAAACTCTAAATAGTTAGCTTTGTGTTTGCGTATAAAAGTATCTGCTATCTCACTGTGTTCGTAGATGGTGAGGTTGGCTTTTTTTATGAAGTGGTGTGCTTTGAGTAAAGCATATTTCCAAGGGATACGAGGTGCTTTTAAAGGTAATTTTTGTAAGACAGCTGCATCAAATCCAGCGCTTTCTGGCAGCCAAGTGCTGTTGTGGTTGACGCCGACGAGAAATAATCCTGGCAATCCGGCTTTTGTAGCAAGTTCTCTCCAGATACTTACAAAGTGAATTGCGTCCGGTAAATCGAGCGGGCGATAGACCAGGAACAGTAATTTATTATCAATGGTTATATAGCGTGGGTCGCGAAAGGCGGGTAAAAGTGCCGCAAAATGGGCCTCATAGTCGGATTGTCCGGGATAAGTTTGCTCGATGAGTATACGGTTAGGAGCGCCATGCCAAATACCAGTCCATGTGGCGTTGGCCCAACATAGGCAGAAGGGAAAGTCGGGTTGTCCGGATTCTAGTACCTCGTTAAACGGACGCTCGAGAAGACGTTTACCGGCAAACCAATAATGATAATAACAAAAGGCATCGATTCCATATTCGCGTGCCATTTCCGCTTGCGCAATGCGCGTTTCAGGCAGTCGTAAATCATAGAATCCGAGATCGGATGGGACATGCGGTTGGTAATGGTCCCGAAACAGCGGTTTCGCTTTAGCTGTGTTAGTCCATTCCGTAAAGCCTTTGCCCCACCACTCATCATTCTCGGGGATGGGGTGGAATTGGGGAAGGTAGAAGGCGATGGTTTTGATGTTATGGCTCATGGGGTTCTTTGATCCTGTATCTAAACACTTTTGCCCCTAATCCCAATGAACCCCAGCCATTTTTTGGACTCCGAGCGTAAGTCAGCGAAGAGGAAAAAAATTCGAGATAGGAGGAAGGCTGCTGATGCTATCGCGCCATAGATGAGTATCTTAACAGCGGGGCTTTCAATCATGTCGTGGCTACCAATATCCAGTAGTACTAATACCAATAATATTATGCAACCTTGATAGAAAGCGGGCAGGACTGCGCCAACTATGTCGGTAAGCCTGATGTCTATGGATCTGCTGGCAATTAGACTTATGTGGAAGGTTGCTGCAGCGTGGGACGCGACCAGTGCCCAAGCGACGCCGGTGATACCATAGGGTATGCCAAGAACGAGCGCTACTATGACGGTGACAAATGATGTCACTTGGACTATGAATTCCTTTCGCAGTTTGTTTATAGCGGCCAGCAAAGCTCCAGCGGGATGACCTATGGACTAAAAAGTCCGGCGATCGCGAGAATGGATAGTGGCGCCGCTACGCCAGCCCACTTTGTTCCGTACAAAATGAAAATTATGTCATCGGCCAGCCAAAACAGCAAAACATAAACAGGAAAGCTATAGAGACGATCAACTTGATACTCCGCAGAAAAGATACTTGACTAAATCGGTATCGTCGTGGATTTGGCGATGGCACGGAATACGGGGTCGTAAACTGAGCCGCTGATAGTTATGAAGGGGATTTGACCAAGGCTATCTGCTTTGTTGAAGAGACCGACCGATGCAGCGCCTAGTGAACGGGAGATGACGAAATTGCTGGATTGACTTCGGAGATAGACCACAATGTCATTGATTGACACCATTACGCCATAGCGTGCGATATCTCGACACCGATGTAAATCTAGAGATAAACCAGGTTTCCATTTAGCTAAAGGAGCAAGCATGCCCATATTGGCAAGGGAGCCGGCGATGCCGCCGATAATCAGGCTCCATACACCATATCCGGTATAGGCCATGCCGATGCTAATAGTACTGGAAATTAGCAAACTGGTTATCCTTACTGCGGCTTGCGCTTTAAAACGCATGTTTCGAAATAAAATGCTACCGGGTAAATTGACGAACGGGCGAAAAATGAATGACAGGGCGGAGACACGTAGCAGATCTGTATATACGGGAGTGTTATACCACTTTGCGAACCAGGGGGCAGCTAAGAAGAAACCGATATAAATTAGACTGCCGATGGCAATTTGTAAAGTAAATACTATGTCGTAATCATGCTTTGTCACTTCTTTGGCGCGTACTAACGCCTGTCCCATGCCGCCGCCCGAAATGAAGCCGGCGAGTCCGGTGAACACCGAGATGGTGACCAGCATTCCGAAGTCCTCGGGGGCCAGCAGCCGGGCAAGCACGATGCCGAAGAGAAAAGTGAGTATTTGGTTGCCCGTATTGCCAATAAACAGCCAGGCGCTCCCCTTGCGTATACTGGCCCCCAGGTTTGGTGGATTTTTCACTGGAAAGAGACTCTCATTTAACGGGATTATGTCGATTGATTCTCAGATCAAAGTATGACATTGATAAGGCGCTGTTGTTTGACTTTACATTGACGGCATAGTGCATAAATTCTTAATTCATCTATTTTTATATCTTACCTGGATTTGATGATTTTAAATTCATTAAATTGTTCTTTGTTGCGTTGATGTGATCTTGAGGTCAATATAGTGTCGCGTTCTGGGAGTAGGCCGGGCACTGTCGTCGTGACATTGTTAGGACTTAATTAGGCCTTGCTAAAGTGGTAGTTGCCAATTAGCAGGGGACATTACAATAATCACTTGAACCACACGCCCGTGCTGATTTGGATGGCTGGGAAATGCCTGAGTTGGTTAACAATCGTACTTAATTACTCCTGGTCATACTGGCGAATTTGATATTTATCGTCTATGGCAGCCTATTTCCGTTTGAGATCAGGCATAGGAATATCGGCGAGGCCTGGGAATTGTTCCGGCATATTCCCTATCTGCAGTTGGGGGTACGCCCCCCCGCGGATTGGGTTGCCAATATAGTCCTCTATATCCCTTTCGCCTTTTTCTCTGCTGCATGGTTTTCGTATGGCCCGGGAGTCTTCGCGCGTCGCCTAAGCCGTATCGTGCTGGTGGTCGCCGCCGGGACGACCCTGGCCGTGGCGATGGAATTCACCCAGATCTCGTTTGCGCCGAGTATGGTGTCCTTGAATGACCTCATTGCCGAGGTCATTGGAACAGTGATTGGCATCGCGCTATGGGAGTCGGCGGGCCGGCGTCTCAGCGCTCTTGGCTTGAAGGTCATGGCGGGCGGTCCCGCGTCGGCGAGGCGGCATTTTTTCACTAAACTGCAACAGCAAAATATTTCGTGACACGAATAAATCCAATTTTGAGATAGCTTCTAGTCTCCTGCCTTTGTGCGGAGAGATAACGGGAATTTTCTTTTTGTAGTCGTGCAAGGTCCGCGGCACTTGGGGCCGGCAGGCGCGGATGACTGTGATGGGAATGGGGCAAGCTGACCGGGGCCAGTTCTTGCGGGGCGGGCAGTTGCGGCAAGATGCTCTTGTCTCTGAAAGACTTTGGGGTGGTGAAGCCCCACTTCCAGCCCGCGACCATTGCAATCACCGCGAGGATGGCTACGGTTATCAACCCGGCAATTAAATAGGTCGTCTTTGTCCCCGCACCCTTCGCTTCGCTCTTCCCTCCGGGAGGGGGTGAGGGGGTGTATTAAACATGAAGTTATTTTATTTATCTTTCCTCGCCCCAGCCCTCTCCCGGAAGGAGAGGGGGCTAACATTTTGTTATGATAAAGTCACACAGTGAAATTCTCTTATTGTTTCAATACAATCAAGCAGATTATCTGTTTAAATAGTAAGCATGTCTAATTGGTCGGGATATAGGTCGAGCGCAGGAAATTATAGTGGCGCATGCCACCGGACCTTGCGACGCCTTATATTACTGAAAGGGTGATCGAGTGGTTGAATAAAGGTTATTGTCCGGTCGGATTGTCTTCCCAGCCCGGGGAGGATGGTAAAATCCCTTTAACATAACGTCCGCATTAGTTTCCCCTGGGCTGGAGTCGCAAATGAAACCAACAAAAGATGGCTTGATGAGCTTTGTTCTGATGCTCGTTGCCTTGGTTTGGGGTGGAGCTGCCATTGGGCAGGGCATGCCGACGGCGAGGCCCAATGCAGTTAGCCCGTACGAGAAATCACACCGCCCGGATCTCGATGAAGGGATTCGGAAATCCGGGGAGGTCGGCGTAATAGTCGGTTTGACCCTGCCCCGGCAAGCGGGCTTGAATGCACGGAATCGAACCGAGCGGCAGCGGGAAGCGGATATCGCCAATGTGCAGAATGCATTCGTGTCACGGATGTCGTCCTATAGTCCCCGGCATATCAAGAAAATGAGATCGCATCCCTACGTCGCTATGCATGTCGAGCCAAGCGGCGCTGGCGCGTTTGTTGGCGGATCCGAATGTCAAGACCGTGGAAAAAGACATCCTTCTCCATCCGGTTTTGACCGACACGCCGACCATCCTGCACGCGGTCGGTGCTTGGAATGCGGGATTCACCGGTGCCGGTCAGGATGTGGCCATCGTGGATAGCGGCGTGGACGGGACCCATCCATTTCTTTCGGGGAAAATTGTATCCGAGGCCTGCTTTTCGTCTCCCGGTACCGGCGGGATTTCACTTTGCCCCAATGGTCAGTCGATCTGAGGTTGGCGCGGGCGCCGGGGCACCTTGTGCACTCGCAAGTTTAGGTTGCTGGCATGGAACCCATGTTGCGGGTATCGCTGCCGGCAAGCGCGGTATTCTCGGCGTGAACGCGGGTGGGATGGCGCCCGACGCGGGCTTGATTGCGGTGCAAGTGTTTCATGAGGATTGCTCGCAGGGGCCGTGTGACATCATTGCCTCATTGAGTGACCTGTTGTTGGCTCTGGATTATGTTTACAACCTGCGTACGACATATCCTGTCGCCTCGGTGAACATGAGTTTGGGTGGAGGAGTCTCTACGGTACCCTGCGATAGCGATTCGCCTTCAATGACCGCCGCGATCAACTCCCTGAAGTCGGCAAACATCGCCACGGTTATCGCCGCCGGCAATGACTCGAGCACGGCGGGAATCGATTTTCCGGGCTGCATTTCCAGCGCAATCAGCGTCGGTGCGACGAGCAAGTCGGGCGTGGTGGAAAGTTATTCCGACAGTGCGGTGGGTTTAAGCCTATTGGCCGTTGGTGGCTCGGTGTACTCGTCCAAACCGGGAGGGGCCTATGGGTATGCCAGCGGGACCTCCATGGCAACCCCGCACGTGGCGGGGGCATGGGCGGTGCTTAAGTCCGCAAGCCCCACGCTGAGCGTCGACGCTGCATTAACCGCACTGCAAACCACGGGATTACCTATCACCGACGCACGAAACGGTTTGGTCGTTCCATTGATTCAAATAAGTGATGCAATTTCTACTTTGATTAATACCCCACCCACGGTCTCGCTGACGGCGCCGGCCGACAATGCGACGTATCACGGCACCGGCGACGATTGCGCTGACGGCGGATGCGGCGGACAGTGACGGGATCGCGCGGGTGGAGTTTTACCAGGGGACGACCTTGCTGGGGACGTCCACGGCGTCGCCCTATGGTTATACCTGGAGCAACGTCCCGGCCGGGAATTATGTGCTGACGGCCAAGGCCTACGACGATCTTAGGGGCGAGCACGGTCTCGGCGCCGGTGAACGTGACGGTTGCGTCCGCACCGGCGCTGACATTGTGTGGGTGGCGGCGCAGGCGAACGGGGGCGTCGGCGAGCGCCTCGTCGAGACAGTGTGGAGCTTTCTGGTGCAGCGGTGAACGCCGGCGACCGCAACGGGTTCAATTGGGCCAAGTGGCGGCGGTTGGCAACAGGACGCATCAGCACGAATGCTATGGCACCGACTGACCACACTGACCGTCAACACGCGGCGATACCCTGTTCGCCTGATGTCTATCTGGACCCCGCCAAGACAACTACAGAAGTGATCCTGCAATGGCATACCCGACGACGAGCATGGGACCTTCACGTGCGTACTGGGGCGCCAACAAGGTCTATGACGTGCAGTAATGGGACCGTTAGCCGGTCAATGTGTGACGGTGCCTGGCGGCAGCGTAACGGGCAACAGTAAGGTGTGGCGGACCTTCAGCGTTCCTGGCAGCGCCGACGGACCTGGACGGGCGTTAGTAACGACGGCATGGCCTTCACAGTCTATATGGTCGCGCTAATTGGGACTACTCAGGTGTGACTGCCTCGAACAACCCTCCGCCGACGGTCTCGCTGACGGCGCCGGCCGATAATGCGACGTATCCGGAACCGGCGACGATCGCGCTGACGGCGAATGCGGCGGACAGTGACGGGATCGCGAAGGTGGAGTTTTACCAGGGGACGACCTTGTTGGGGACGTCCACGGCGTCGCCGTATGGCTTATACCTGGAGCAACGTCCCGGCCGGGAATTATGTGCTGACGGCCAAGGCCTATGACAATCTCGGAGCCACTACCACCTCGGCGGCGGTGAATGTGACGGTTGCGTCCGCACCTGGCGCTGATATTGTTTGGGTGGACGATGCCGTGCCGCCCGCAGCCACTCGGGGCGGCAACCTGGAATTTTATCAGCGCCAACCCCACGCCCTATTCGGGTTCCTTGGCCCATCAGTCCGTCTTGGCAACAGGACTACACCAGCACTATTTCTCTGGCACCACTACCACACTGACCGTCAACACCGGCGATACCCTGTTCGCCTATGTCTATCTGGACCCCGCCAACCCACCCACAGAAGTGATGCTGCAATGGCATACCGGCAGTAGCTGGGAGCACCGTGCGTACTGGGGCGCCAACAAAATCTCATGGGGTGCGAATGGCACCGTTAGCCGGCAATATGTGGGTGCCTTGCCGCCCACGGGCCAGTGGGTGCGCCTTAGCGTGCCTGCCAGCGCCGTCGGCCTGGAAGGCGTTAGCATCGACGGCATGGCCTTCACCCTCTATGATGGTCGCGCTACTTGGGACTACTCAGGTGTGACTGCCTCGACCAACCCTCCGCCGACGGTCTCGCTGACGGCGCCGGCCGATAAGCGATGTATCCGGAACCGGCGACGATCGCGCTGACGGCGGATGCGGCGGACAGTGACGGGATCGCGAAGGTGGAGTTTTACCAGGGGACGACCTTGCTGGGGACGTCCACGGCGTCGCCGTATGGTTATACCTGGAGCAACGTCCCGGCCGGGAATTATGTGCTGACGGCCAAGGCCTATGACAATCTCGGAGCCACTACCACCTCGGCGGCGGTGAATGTGACGGTTGCGTCCGCACCTGGCGCTGATATTGTGTGGGTGGACGATGCCGTGCCGCCCGGGGCCACTCTGGCTGGCGCGGGGAAGGGTGGAATTTTATCAGCGCCAACCCCACGCCCTATTCGGGTTCCTTGGCCCATCAGTCCGTCTTGGCAACAGGAATGCACCAGCACTATTTCTATGGCACCACTACCACACTGACCGTCAACACCGGCGATACCCTGTTCGCCTATGTCTATCTGGACCCCGCCAACCCACCCACAGAAGTGATGCTGCAATGGCATACCGGCAGCAGCTGGGGGCACCGTGCGTACTGGGGCGCCAACAAAATCTCATGGGGTACGAATGGCACCGTTAGCCGGCAATATGTGGGTGCCTTGCCGCCCACGGGCCAGTGGGTGCGCCTTAGCGTGCCTGCCAGCGCCGTCGGCTTGGAAGGCGTTAGCATCGACGGCATGGCCTTCACCCTCTATGATGGTCGCGCTACTTGGGACTACTCAGGTGTGACGCCTTGACCAACCCTCCGCCGACGGTGTCGCTGATGGCGCCGGCCACGGCTTCACCGTATGGTTATACCTGGAACAACGTTCCGGCCGGGAATTATGTGCTGACGGCCAAGGCTTACGACAGCTTAGGGGCGAGCACGGTATCGTCGCCGGTGAACGTAACGGTGAGCCCAAGCGGCGGTGCAGCGGTGAACGTGGCGGCGCAGGCGAACGGGGGCGTGGCGAGCGCCTCGTCGAGCTACAGCGCGGGCTATCCGGTGGCGGCGATGAACGACGGCGATCGCAAGGGATGAATTGGGGTAGTGGCGGCGGCTGGAACGACGCATCGGCGAATGTGTGGCCCGACTGGGCGCAGATCAACTTCGCGGGAACGCAGACCATCAGTGAGATCGATGTGTTCACGCTTCAGGACAACTACAGCAACCCGGTGGACCCGACGACGAGCATGACCTTCACGCGGTATGGCGTGACGGCCTACGACGTGCAGTATTGGGACGGTGGGTCGTGGGTGACGGTGCCCGGCGGCAGCGTAACGGGCAACAATAAAGTGTGGCGGACCTTCAGCTTTCCGGCGGTGACGACGGACCGGATCCGGGTGGTGGTGAATAGCGCCTTGGCCGGATACAGTCGTATTGTCGAAATCGAGGCGTACTAGGGCCTGTTAACGCTAGCCACTATGATCCAAATGCTATCGCTTAGTTTTTTTGATTATAACTGCGGGATATCGGGATAGTCTCTTAGTTCTGGAAGGCTGGTGCGTAATTGCTGACATAAGCAGTTATAGCGGTTCTCGCTGTGGGTTGGGATTTCGGCGGCCGCGGATGAACTGCCCTCACCACGCGACGTGTACATGGGGAATAGCGCAGGGCTTGTGTCGATGTCCGCGGGGCTATGAAGGCGATTACAATACGCGGGTAGAGTCCAGTAACTGAGTGGATCGGACTTGTCCGGAGAAAATGACCTAGATGGCTAATCAGCGCACGGTATATTTCTATGCGGTGGTGGTGAATGTGTTATTCATCGTCTACGGCAGTCTCTTACCCTTTGAAATTCGACACCATACCCTGGCCGAGGCCTGGGCATTTTTTCGACACATTCCTTATCTGAAGTTGGGAGTGGCGTCGCGCGCGGATTGGATCGCCAATATCGTTCTGTATATCCCTTTCGCGTTTTTTGCCAACGCTTGGTTGGCGCATGGCCGGACACACGTCGCACGGCATGTGAGCCGAATAGCGTTGGTGGTTGCCGCCGGCGCGACCCTGGCGGTGGCGGTGGAATTCACCCAGATCTGGTTTGCTCCGCGTACGGTGTCCTTGAATGACATCATCGCCGAGGTCATTGGAACCGTTATAGGCGTCGCGCTGTGGGAGTCGGCGGGCCGGCGTCTCAGCGCTCTCGGCGTAAAGATCATGGCGGGCGGTCCCGCGGCGGTGCAATCGACCGCCGTATTGTATGTTCTGGCGTACATCGCCTTGAGTCTATTCCCCTACGATTTCACCGTTTCAGGCCGAGTGCTGGCCGCCAAGCTGGCTAATGGCCATGCCCACTGGCTGTTGGCCAACTGCGGGGGAGGGTTCATCTGCCTGGTCAAGCTCATCGCGGAGGTCGTGGCCGTGATGCCCGTCGGCGCCTTATTGGACATGCTGTTCAGGCAGGACCGCCGCTGGAATTTTCGCACCGCGCTGTATGCCGGTCTCGGCCTGGGATTAATCATCGAAGTGAGCCAGTTCTTTTTGGCGTCGGGGGTCAGTCAGGGGATGTCGGTGCTGACCCGCGGGGTCGGGGTGGTGCTCGGGGTTATCCTATTCCGGAATTTCTCCTGGTATTACGTCAACAAGGCGCTCCCGTATCTGCGGCCCACCATAGTTGTCATGGCCGTGCCCTATGGGTTCGTACTGCTGGACCTGAATCGCTGGTTTTCCGGTCATTGGCTGGGCTGGGCGGAGGCCGGGCGGCGGCTGACCGAGCTGCATTTTCTACCTTTTTATTATCACTATTACACCGCCGAGGCGATGGCCGTGGTGAGCGTGATCTATCAGTTCGGCCTCTATGCGCCTATCGGCGCGGCGATATGGTTGTGGCGCTGGGCTGGGGGGGGCACAGCTGCCGGTGGACGGAGCTGGTTCGTGCCGCTTGCAGCTGCCGCCGTTACCGCCTGCGTGGTCGAGGCAGGCAAATTGTTCATTAGCGGTGAGCATCCCGATCCGACCAATGTGTTGATCGCCGCCGTGGCGGCTGCAACCGCCTACGGCGTGCTGCAGTTCTTTTTCAGGAGCGCATCGACAACCGGATCCGCCGTGACAGGGCAGATGGGCGAGATGGCTGAAAGCGGTAGTTCGGGTGGTGAGCGACCGTATGAGCGGACGCGTCAGCCACTGACCCGGCTGCAAACGGTGGCGGTGACCGTTTTGCTGGTAGCCTTGGTCGCGGCGGTGACGGATCCTTACCGGCCGCTGTTGCTGGTCATTGCGCTCGTCGTTTATGCCGGGCTGCTGCGCCTGAATCCGGGGGCGTGGCCGGTGTGGATCCTGGCCTTGCTGCCGCTACTGGATTTCGCCCCTCACTCCGGGCGCATGTTCTGGTCGGAATTCGATACCCTGCTGCTGGTGACCCTCGGGGTGTGTTATTGGCGTTTGAGCCCCGGTCCCCTCAGTAATTTTCGCCGCATGGGCTTGCGTTTGCTGGCGGCGTTCGCGGTCTCGGCCATGCTCGGTGTGCTGATCGGCCTGTGGCCGCTGGCGCCGCTGGACGACAATGCCTTTAGCAGCTACATGAGCCCCTATAACGCCTTGCGCGCGGCGAAAGGCCTGTTCTTCGCCCTGGCCTTTCTGCCCTTGCTCGCCCGGCAATGGGAGGACCCGGCGCGCGCCGCACGCCGTTTGGCGCTGGGCATGAGCCTGGGCGTGACGGCGGAGATCGTGTACGTGTTGTGGGAGCGGGTGACGTTTTCCGGCTTGTTGAATTTCGCCACTGACTATCGCATTACCGGTTCGTTTCCCGGCATGCATATCGGCGGCGCCTACATCGAGTGCTATCTGGCCATGTCTCTGCCGTTCGTCCTGCTGTGGGCCTGGCAGCAACGCCGGCTCGCGACGACCGTGCTGGCGGCAGGCATCTACGGTCTGGGCGCGTATAGCGTAATGGTGACTTTTTCCCGCGGCGGGGAGGCGGCGTTTATCCTGGCGACGCTGATTGCCGCCTTCGGTTTCGCGCGCCTGATGCTGCGCAATCAGCGGCGGCGCCTGCTCGGCATCGGCGCCGTGGTTTTATTCTGCGCTGCGGCGTTTGTCGTCGCCTGGCCGATTATCACCGGCAAATTCAACGAGGCGCGTCTGGCGACCATCGGCCAGGATGCCGGGACGCGCATCTATCATTGGCGGGATGCGTTGCACATCCTGTCCCGCGATCACGATTTGATCCTGGGCGAGGGCTTGGGTTCTTTTGCACGGGCGTATTTCTGGGGTTCGCGTGTGGCGACCCGGCCCGCTACCTATGCCTTCCATCACGAGGACGGTAATGAATTTCTGCGCCTCGGCAGCGGCGAGTCCCTCTATTTCGAACAGATAGTCAAGGTCGAACCGAACCAATCATATACTTTGACTTTGGATCTGCGCAGTCCATCCAAGCCGGCCTCCCTGACCGTGCCGCTGTGTGAGAAGTCACTGCTGGCTTCTTTTAAGTGCGACTGGAATACCGTGCGACTTAGCGCCGAACCCGGGCAGTGGGGACACTACACGGTTCGCATCAGCACCAAGAAGTTCGGGCCGCCGGGCAGTCTCTTTCCCCGTCCGGTGAAGCTGTCGATGTTCAATGGCCGCAAAGGGACGGTGGTGGATGTGGATAATGTCAGCCTCAGCGATGCCGCGGGCCATGCCCTGCTGGTCAACGGCGATTTCAGCCAGGGGATGAATCATTGGTTTTTCTCGACCGATAGTCACCTGGCATGGCATGCCAAGAATCTATTCATCCATGTGTTGTTTGAACAGGGTTGGATAGGTTTGATCCTCTTCGTCATAATGGTCGTTTATTCGGTGGCGCGCGTCTTCAAATGGGGATGGCATAATGATGCGCTCGGTGTAGCGCTGTTCGCTTCCTTGACGGCGTTTCTCGTGGTAGGGGTCGTGGACAGTCTTATCGACGAAACGCGAATCGGGTTCTCTGTTCTTTTTGTTGTTGAGCGTGGGAATGCTTGTTACGCCGCCGCGTCGCCATGGCCTCGGTGCGGTACGGCCACCGTCGCGGCCTGCGGTAAGGTAGGCATTTGCTGGGGTCTGGTGTATCGATTGCGTGGTATCGTTTCGTCCGGTTTTGTCATTTCGAGCGCGGCGAGAAATCTGATTCTCGGATCCAGTGTACTGCTTCGTAATTGCTGGTACTTATCAGAGCATCCCCCTCTCCTTCCGGGAGAGGGTTGGGGTGAGGGGGGCGAGCGAAATTATGAGCATAACCCCTCATCCTGTCGGCTGCGCCCCCCTCGCTTCGCTCTCCCCTGAGGGAGAAGGGACGTTATAACAAACATATGAGAATGCGAATCGTACTGCATAGGTCCCAATAAGAATGAAGCACTGCACTAGATGGGAATAACTATGAACCAGATTTCTACCCTGGGGGGCACAAATCGCTGCGCTAAAAATGACGCGTTCAGATGGGTGTAAATTTTACGTAAGACGCGACTGCTCAAGGATTGGTGTAATGGTAAATTCGTTCAGGACCCTGTTTCGCCGGTTTCCGTATTCGATTCTGAAACCTAAATTTGGAAGAGCACCATGTCATTTATATCCTTGCTGCGTCATCGGGTGCAATTGGTGATTGCAGTCTCACTGCTGACTTGCCTGTCTTGGACGGGTGCCTCGGCCGGCGACCTGGCGGATACGGTCGCCGTTATCAAGCCCAGCATTGTGGGTGTGGGGACCTATCAGCGTACCCGCCAGCCTGCCGTGAGTTTGCAGGGGACGGGTTTTGTGGTGGCGGACGGCCGCCACGTGATCACCAATCTGCATGTGATACCGAAAGTAATCGATACTCCCAAGCAGGAGACCTTGGCGATCTTTGCCGGCACCGGGGAAGATCCCGACGTGCGTTTGGCGGTGCTGGAGGCGGCGGATCCCGAGCACGACCTGGCCTTGCTGAAGTTTTCCGATGCCCCCTTGCCGCCGCTCAAGCTGGGGGATTCCGACAAGGTGCGGGAGGGTGAACGCTATGCGTTTACCGGTTTTCCCATCGGTGCCATATTAGGCCTGTATCCGGTGACGCACCGCGGTATTGTTTCTTCCATTACCCCGGAGATAATCCCGCTGGATAACTCGAGGGAGCTGACCACCGAGCTGGTGAGTAAACTCAAGCATCCCTACATGGTGTTTCAATTGGATGCCACCGCCTATCCCGGCAACAGCGGCAGTCCGCTTTACAATCCTGATACCGGTGCGGTGATAGGTGTCGTCAACAAGGTGTTTGTGCAGGAGAGTAAGGAGAACGTGCTGCAAAAACCCAGCGGTATTTCCTATGCCATTCCCATTCGTTATGCGGAGGCTTTGCTTGCCAAGGCAGGGTTATAAGGTTTCTAAGATTCGTACTAAATCGGTGGTTGGTCAGGGAAGATTTGAATAGTCCGTCATTCCGGGCGTAGCGTAGCGAAGACCCGGAATCCAGCGCCTTTAATTCAGCGTTTACTGGATTCCGGCGTTTATGCCCTTCAGGGTATGCGCCGGAATGACATCAAAAGAATGAAGCAGACCTTCCTTAATCGAGGATGTTGAAAGCGGATGGTGTTTGCCGCCAAGGGGAAACTATGTTCTCAAAGGGATGGTTATATTCTTTTTCTCCCCTTCTCCCGGTGAGGTGAAGGATGCCTCCCAGGCTATGGGGCGGTGCATGATATGGAGGGTATGGTGAGAGCCTATTTGAAACGCTCCGGCTGTTTTGCCGCCACCTATTTATCAACAAAGAGCGCCCAATAAAAAAGCGGCCATTAGGCCGCATAAATTTTTATTATTGTGATTGCCTTATTGTGGTTGTGCTGGATCCCCAAATAATCGATTACCACCCATCTGAGCCAGGTATCGCTATGTAGTAGCAGGATTCGGACCAAGATTTACCTCGTGTTGTTTTACATATATTTTTTTATTTAGTGGGACGGTGAGTGGGGTGCGCTGATCAAAAAGTGTTAAAAAATCCGACAGTTGTATGACAAGTGGAGGCTGTCGATTTAAGTTTGCCGTCATTAAATTTAGACTAAAACTACCCTGCGCCAGAGGAGGGGTGAGTACTTATGTTGGAGCATTCCGGCAGATTCCCTGAGGGGGCATAAAAGCCGGAATCCAGTGAGACCCACCAGTTATAGGCATTGGATTCCGGCTCTCCGGGCAGTCCGATTGGGCGCAGCGGTAAGCATGTATTTATTGGCGATTTCCCGGGTAAATGTCTCTTTTGCCGAAATGTACGGTGGATGTCCCCTTAATTTGGTTGAGAAATCGGGCATATGGATTGACGGAAAACGTGGAGCCTGTAATATACAGTGACTCGACTTAACAACGATAAAGTCAGCACTAAGACACGGGGTATTCCGTCAGCAGCGAAGGGGTGAAAAATGCGGAATAAGGTGATGTGGGCGGTAGCGGTTATGTTGGTGATGGGATTCGGTTCGGCACAGGCCGATTTGGGTACGTTTTCCATGAAGGGCGATCCCAAAGCCGGGGCGGATAAATCAGGATTATGTCAGGGTTGCCATGGCGGGACCGGTAACAGCGAGGATGCCACCTTCCCACGCTTGGCCGGCCAATATGCTTCCTACATTGCCAAGCAGGTTAACGATTTCTCAAAGGGTTTGCGCGCCAATAACGAGACTATGGCCGGCATGGCCGCGACGGTGGCATCTACACAGGATGCCTTGGATATCGGCGCCTATTTCAACTCGCAAAAGATGGCCTCCAAGCCGCTGGCTCCCGTCGATAAGAAACTGGCCGACCAGGGTAAGGAGATCTTTTACAACGGCATTCCATCCAAGAACGTATACGGCTGCGTGAACTGCCATGGCGAGCGCGGCAAGGGCAAGGCGCCGAATATCGCAGTGTTCCCGGTGATCGGCGGCCAGCATCGCGATTATCTCATCAAGGAGCTGACGGATTTGCGCGCCGGAACCCGCGCCAATGACCCGGCCGGCATGATGCAGAATATCGCCAAGGGCCTTTCGGATACCGAGATCAAGGCGCTGGCTAATTACCTTTCCGGCCTGCTGCCGTAAAGCTTTAAAACCCCGCGAAATACTTCCCTGCCCTTTATTGAGGGTGGGGAAGTCATCATTTATACAGTCCCCTATTTAATTCTTAGCCATAGATATGAATATCGAGGCGGGAAATCCAGCGGTCGTTATTGTGCTGGTGACGCTGAAATCACATATTAAGCTTGGTGCTCCGTTGGCATTTGATCCATTAAATTAAATAGCCATTCCGTAATCAGGCTGTAAGCCTAATGGTGTTCCTGATTGTCGGAAAAATTTACATTTTTAATGCCGAGCGTTTTGCTGTGTTTATAACAGATTGTTTTTGTAGTATGAAAAATAATGGCACGAACCATGCTTTCTGCTCTGTAGCAACAGAATTGCTCAGATTTTCGAGCTTAGAATAATAGTAATTTTGAACGACCAAACGGCCATTAGACCATTAGACCATTAGACTAGAGTGGGAACGGGAGCATAACGATGAAATACTATATTAGATTGCTGCAGGCGTCTTTGATTCTATGCGGTGTGTTTGCGGCGGGCGCTGCCTCCGCGACAGTGATTAATGTTGCCCAGGTAACCCAGGCAGTTTGACGAACTGCCCGACTGTTGGTATCGCCCACAGTTGCGCCTTGGTATATCGCTTCAACGCGGATGGTTCGATCGATACTCTGCTGGACAGCTCAGTACCCTCTACTGACGGTATTGAAGATACTTTGACCGGGGTGATAAATAACTCGGGCCATACTATCGATAGCATTGCTCTCAGTGGGGTTGGTATAGGCAATCTGGGTGTCTTCGATTTCGAGAATGACGGTCAGAGTCCGATTGCCAACCCTGGTTTTGGACCTGGTGATACCTATTTCGGTCAGTATTTTGATGCGAACAACACTTTGTTGGGTACGACGTATTTCACCAATATCAGCACGGTAACGGTTACCAATGACACTGGGGTTGTAAACTTTCCCGGCCTGCCTGACGGAGGTACTGGCTGGTGGGTGTTTGAAGATCAGATCAGTTTCAGTGCGCCCCCGACAGTTGGGGCGGCACCGTGCCTGAACCTACCTCCATGGCGCTGCTTGGCCTAGGCTTGGCTGGATTGGGTGCCATGCGTCGTCGTAAAGTTAGATAAAGGCATTACAGACGACAACGAGATTGTTGTTTATTAAGCGGCGGCCTTTGGGCCGCCGTTTCTTTTTGCGCCATGCTTTTTAAATCCTATCTTTTAAGTCATATCAAAATAGAGCAAGAGTTGATCCTCAATCTAGCCTGTCTTTTTTCGTAAAACGCGGGTCGTGATTCGTGCCTGAAAGCATTTCTTCGCTGAACTACGCCACCAAGACCACACTCTTGATTTGCGCATAAACCTTCATTCCCGGCTTCAAATCCAATTGCTCGCAGGATTTGCGGGTGACGCGTGCCAACAACACTTGTCCGGCGGTCTCCAGCTTTATCAAGGTCTGGGCGGGACTACGGGCCGATGCCAGGGCGCTGATGGTGCAGGGCAGGATATTTAGGATGGTGGTGTCGGCGGGCGGCTGCAGGGTCAGGCTCACGTCACGGGCCTTGATCTGCAGCCGCAGGCGGGTTCCGATCGCATAGGCGAGGCGGCTTACGGTCAGTTGCTGACCGGCGAAGCCCAGGGTGGTGAGGTGGTAGTGATCGTCATGGGCGCCGACCTCCGCTTCGAGCACCGCCCCGGCGTCATCCCGCTGCGCTAGGGACAGATCGAGCCTCTGAAACATGTCCGCGAGCGGGCCGTGACTGCTTATCCTGCCGTCCTCCAGCAACAGCAAATGATCGGCGAGCCGAATCACTTCGTCCAGGGTGTGGCTGACATAGATGATGGGTATGCCCAAACGTCTCGGTAGTTGCGCCAGGAAGGGCAGGATGGCGTCTTTGAGGGTCCGATCCAGGGCCGATAGCGGTTCGTCCAGCAGCAGGAGTTGCGGGCTCGCCAGCAGGGTCCGCCCCAGTGCGACCCGCTGAGCTTCGCCGCCGGAGAGTTGCTGCGGCGCGTGCTTGAGCAAGGGTTCCAGATGCAGGGCGGTGACGACTTCTTCGAGAGTGAGGCGGTGTTGTGCGGCCGGGGCGCGGCGCAAGCCGTATTCCAGATTGCCCCGGGTTGTCAGGTGATCGAACAGGCGCGCCTCCTGGAACACCATGCCGATCCCGCGTTGATGAGGCGGGACGAACAGCTTGCGTGTCTGATCCTGCCAGGTGGTGTGGTTCAGGGATAGCACGCCTTCGGCAGTGGGCTCCAGTCCCGCCAGGCAGCGCAGCAGGCTGGTCTTGCCCGCCCCGGAGGGTCCGAACAGGGCGATGATGCCCGTGTGGGGCAGGGTATCGTTGACGTCCAGGACGAAGTTGCCGCGGCGCAGTCGCAGTTGCATATGCAGCATGGCCTGGGTGGCGACGCCGTTCATTGTACGGTACCGGCGCGCGTGCGGCGATTCAGCCCGTAGACCAGGAGCAGCGCCGCAAAGGAGAACAGCAACAGTCCGGCCGCCATGGCGTGGGCCTCGCCGTACTGCAGGGTCTCGACCCGGTCGTAGATGGCGATGGACAATACCTGGGTCTTCCCCGGGATATTGCCGCCGATCATCAGGATCACGCCGAATTCACCTACGGTGTGGGCAAAGCCCAGGGTGGCGGCGACGATAAAGCCCCGCTTGGCCGAGGGCAGCACGATGCTGATAAAGCGATCCCAGGGGGAGGCGCGCAGCAGGGCGGCGGCCTCCAAGAGTTGTTCGCCGGTGGCGGCGAAGGCGGTTTGCAGCGGCTGCACCACGAAGGGCATGGAATAGAGCACCGAGCCGATGACCAGGCCGGTGAAGGAAAAGCTCAGGGTGTCGCCGGTGACGGCCAGCCACGGCGCGCCGATCAGCCCATGCGGCCCCAGGGCGATGAGCAGATAAAAACCCAGGACGGTGGGAGGCAACACCAGCGGCAAGGCCACCACGGCCTCGACAGCCGGTTTGATACGGCCGGTGCTGCGCGCCAGCCACCAGGCCAGTGGCGTCGCGATGAGCAACAGGATCACCGAAGTGTAGGTGGCGAGTTGCAGGGTGAGCAGTACGGGTGACCAAAGCGTGGTGGTTTCCAAAGTGTGGTGCACTCCCTGCGGATCGACTTAAGGCTTAAGTGTAAGGAGCTATGAACAATTCGTCATTCCGGCGAAAGCCGGAATGACGTCATAGGAATTATTTAGGCCTTACTTATAAGTTTAACAACTTGTTATTACTTCAACGAAGGGGAAATATTCTCCTCCCCCTTCAATACCCCCAGGGCATAAAGGTGGAGCGCGAAGCGAGGGGGCAACCGGGAGAGGGATGGGTTGTGTCTGGCAGGCGTGAACCCCATCCCCACCCTAGCCCTCCCCTTGAAGGGGAGGGGACAAGGAGAAGCAATTTCAGCCGAGCGAGCTTTGTCTGTCTCAAGTGCAGGCGCGCACTTGAACCCCGCAGTTATCTTCTCCTCCCCCTTGAAGGGGAGGGGACAAAGAGAAGAAGATCAGATATCAGCCAACTGTTGCTTTGTCTGTCTCAAATGGAGAGGCGCGCACTTGAACCCCGCAATGATGGGTTGTGTCTGGCAGGCGTGAACCCCATCCCCACCCTAGCCCTCCCCTTGAAGGGGAGGGGACAAGGAGAAGCAATTTCAGCCGAGCGAGCTTTGTCTGTCTCAAGTGCAGGCGCGCACTTGAACCCCGCAGTTATCTTCTCCTCCCCCTTGAAGGGGAGGGGACAAAGAGAAGAAGATCAGATATCAGCCAACTGTTGCTTTGTCTGTCTCAAATGGAGAGGCGCGCACTTGAACCCCGCAATGATCTTCTCCTCCCCCTTCAAGGGGGAGGCCGGGAGGGGGATGGGGTATTCAGCGGGTTAAACTCTATTCTCTCCCATTTCATGCCGTGACTTATTCGGAATGGCCAACATTCTTGTTTAATCCCACCGCACGGAGCAAATCTCTTCACGCTTCACAATTAACAGGGGAGGCCTATGTCTCCGGACTGCACAGTACGTAGCCTGGGTTGAGCGCCTTCCGCGAAACCCGGGACCTTTTGGGCGCGGCGTTGTGTTTCCCGGGTTTCGCTCACGCTCAACCCAGGCTACATGCTTTAGGGAAAACAAGGAATCATAAAACCCGCGCAGCGAGAAATCTGTACTGCGGGGATCAGATATACACCTAGCAAGATTTCTCGCTGCGCTCGAAATGACAACAGTATTGTAGTCGGGAGACCCCGCCATGGCGGAGATTATCTCTCCCCTGTGTTACACAACAACAACTCCAACAGTGCCTTTTGCGAATGCAGGCGGTTTTCCGCTTCTTCCCATACAACGCTGTGCGGGGCGTCGATGACCTCGGCGGTGACTTCCTCGTCGCGATGGGCGGGCAGGCAATGCATGAACAGGGCGTCGGGCTTGGCGCGGGCCATGATCGCGGCGTTGACTTGATAGGCGGCGAAGGCGGCGCCGCGGGCCATTTGTTCCTGTTCCTGACCCATGCTGGCCCACACGTCGGTGACCACCAGGTCCGCATCTTCGGCGGCGGCGGCCGGATCACTGATCAGCCTGACCTGCTTGCCCGCGGCGCTGACGATTGCGGGGTCCGGTTGATAACCATCCGGACAGGCGATACGTAGTTCGAACTCCAGGATTTGCGCGGCGTGGATGTAGGAATGGCTCATGTTGTTGCCGTCGCCCAACCAGGCCACGCGCTTGCCGCGGATGTCGCCGCGGTGTTCGAAATAGGTCTGCATGTCGGCCAATAGCTGACAGGGATGTTCGCGATCGGTTAGGGCATTGATCACCGGCACCCGGGAATTGGCGGCGAAGGTTTCCAGCTTGTCGTGTTCATAGGTGCGGATCATCACCACGTCCACCATGCGCGACAGCACCCGTGCGGTATCTTCGATGGGTTCGCCGCGGCCCAGCTGGGTGTCGCGCGGCGAGAGAAAGATGGCGTGACCGCCGAATTGCAGCATCGCCGCCTCGAAGGAGACGCGGGTGCGGGTCGAGGATTTTTCGAAGATCATCCCCAGCACTTTATTTTTCAGGGGTTCGTAGTGGGTGCCGTTGAGTCGTTCGGTCTTCAAGGCGCCGGCGCGCGCGATGAGCGCGCGCAGTTCCGCCGCGGATAGGTCCAGCAATGAAAGGAAATGACGTACCGTCATCGGAATGGAGTTATGCGCCGCTGTCGCGCGCAAACGCTATCACCAGTTCCGCCACGCTGTCGGCGATCTGGTCGGCCTCCTGATCGCTGATGATCAGCGGCGGCAGCAGGCGGATTACCCGCTCTGCAGTGACGTTGATGAGCAGTCCCTGTTCCAGGGCCTTGCCCACCAGTTCGCCGCAGGGGCGTTGCAATTCGATGCCGATCATCAGCCCCAGGCTGCGGATATCGTCGACGATCTTGCATTCCGCGTCATCGCAATGAGTGAGGCGGTCGCGCAGCCGGGTGACCATGCGTTTGCTCAGTGCGGCGGCGCGCGCCGTCAGCTTGCCTTTTTCGATGACATCCAGCACCGCCAGGGCGGCACTGCACGCCAGGGGATTGCCGCCGAAGGTGGTGGCGTGATTGCCGGGCTTGAAGACCTCCGCCGCCTCGCCGCGCGCCAGGCAGGCGCCGATGGGCACGCCGTTGGCCAGGCCCTTGGCCAGGGTCATTACGTCCGGGACGATGGCGGTGTGCTGGAAGGCGAACCACTTACCGGTGCGGCCCATGCCGGTTTGTACCTCGTCCAGCATCATCAGCCAGCCCTGCTGATCGCATAAGGCCCGTACACCGGCAAGATAATCGTCGTCCGGGACATTGACCCCGCCTTCGCCCTGCACCGGCTCCAACAGCACCGCCACAACATCGGGGCTGTTCTTGGCGATGGTCTGCAGGGCCTCGAGATCGTTGTAGGCCACGCGCAGGAAGC
Organism: uncultured Gammaproteobacteria bacterium; assembly: GCA_963810615.1. Lineage (GTDB taxonomy): Bacteria > Pseudomonadota > Gammaproteobacteria > DRLM01 > DRLM01 > JARRQJ01. The sequence goes on from CAWEOA010000008.1 coordinate 897,335, forward strand.
CGCGTACCAGGGGCTCGAAACCGGCCTGCGCCTTGCGGCTGCCGGTGGCGGTCAGGGTCGCCAGGGTGCGGCCGTGAAAACTGTTTTCCGCCACCACGATGGTGGGGATGGTGATGCCTTTCTTGTGGCCGTAGAGGCGAGCGAGCTTGATGGCCGCCTCATTGGCCTCGGCTCCGGAATTGCAGAAAAACGCCTTATCCAGGCCGCTCAATTGGGTCAGGCGTTCCGCTAGTTCTTGCTGTTTGGCGATGCCGTAAATATTGGAGGTATGTACCAGGCGGCGGGACTGGTCGCACAGCGCCTCGGCCACCGCCGGATGGGCATGGCCCAGGCCGCATACCGCCACGCCGCTGAGGGCGTCCAGGTATTTCTTGCCCGTGGTGTCCCACAACCAAGCGCCTTCTCCCCGTTCGAAGGTGACCGGGAGTCGTGCATATGTTGACATGAGTGCCTCTGACATACCTTTGCCTGCCCGTTAAATGCAAAAAGGCAGCTCCACCGGGGCTGCCGGAAATCCCAAAGGCGCAATGTTACAAGCTCTTTCCCTGGCTGGCAAACCTTGGGCTTATGGTTTGTTATTAGGCCCAATTGCAGGTATTTGCGGTTATATACGGTTTCCCGCTGATTTGAGGGGATTGCTGCAGTGTAGGTCACATGGTTGTAACATTACTGTAGTCTAATCGTAACGCTTTGATCGATAGGCGATGATTATATATGGCCGTGAATATCTTGTTGGTGGAAGACGAGCCGGCAATTCAGCAGATGGTGGCTATGGCCTTGCGCAAGGCCGGCTATGAGGTGGCCATGGCCAGCGACGCCAGCGAGGCCCAGATCCGGATCGCCGGACAGCTGCCGGATCTGATGTTACTCGACTGGATGCTACCCGGCATCAGCGGCGTGGAATACGCGCGCCAGCTGAAAAAAAGTGAGCTCACCCGCGAGGTCCCGATCATTATGTTGACCGCGCGCGGCGAGGAGTCTGATAAAATCCGGGGTTTCGACAGCGGCGCCGATGATTACGTCACCAAGCCTTTTTCGCCGCGTGAACTGGTGGCGCGCATCAATGCAGTACTGCGTCGCGCTTCACCGCATGTGACAGCTGAAGTGATAGAGGTGGGTGGATTGCGCTTGGACGCGGCCGGCCATCGGGTGACGGTGCAAGATGAGGTGCTGTCCATGGGGCCGACGGAGTACCGCTTGTTGCATTTTTTCATGACCCACTCCGAACGGGTTTATACTCGCGGTCAGTTGCTGGACAGGGTGTGGGGGGGGGATGTCTATGTGGAGGAACGCACGGTGGATGTGCATATCCTGCGATTGCGCAAGATACTGGCCGCCCACGGCTATGAGCGTCTCATCCAGACGGTGCGGGGCTCGGGTTACCGGTTTTCCATGCAGGCTTAAACCTTGACTAATCCCTGGGTCGCCGAGCTCTCACTGGTCGCCGCTTTGCTGGCGGCGGCCCTGTTGCTCGGATGGATCAACGGCCATGTGGCCTTGCTGGTGTGGCTGGTAACGGTCGGATATCTGGTCTTTCATCTCTATAAGTTATACCGTTTGGAAACCTGGTTGAGCGCCGGCGCCGGTCAGCCGCCGCGCGGCGGGCAGGGCGTGTGGGGCGAGGTGTATTATCAGCTCTATCGTCTGCGCCAGCACCATCGCCGCCGCAAGCGCACTTTGGCGCAATACCTCCATCGCTTTCGCGAATTCACCGCCGCCATGCCCGATGCCACCGTGGTGTTGCGCACCAGCGGCGAGATCGAATGGTTCAACGAGGCGGCGGGACGCTTGCTGGGTTTGCGGGCGCCGCAGGATATCGGGCAACGCATCATGAATCTGGTGCGCCATCCGGTCTTCACCCAGCATTTCCGCGCGCAGCGCTTCGGCGATTCGGTGGAGTTTCCCGCGCCGGACGACGAGGGGATGATCCTGGCGGTGAGCGTGGTGCCGTATGGTAATGAACAGCTGCTGCTGGTGGCGCGTGACAATACCCGCCTGCACAAACTCGAACAAGTCCGGCGCGACTTCGTCGCCAACGTCTCCCATGAACTGCGTACCCCGCTGACGGTGATCAGCGGTTTCCTCGAGACCCTGGGCGACTTTCCCCGCATCGGCGCCCAGGACCGCAAGCATGCCCTGCAACTGATGAGTCAGCAGACGTCGCGTATGCAGCACATCGTCGATGACTTGTTGCTGTTGTCGCGTCTGGAGACCGATCAGCGCCCGGTGCGTCTGGAGCAGGTGGCGGTGCCTGATCTCTTGGATACCATGGCCGACGAAGTCAAGACCTTGAGCGGCGGCAAGCACGCTATCCGCATCGAGGTGGAACAGGACCTGCACCTGCACGGCAATCCGGAAGAACTGCGCAGCGCCTTCACTAATCTGGTGTCCAATGCAGTGCGCTACTCGCCGGGCGGCGGAACCATCACCATTCGTTGGTTTGCCGACGCTCGCGGTGCCCATTTCCAGGTGCAGGATACCGGGGTCGGTATTGCCGAGCATGATATCCCGCGCTTGACCGAGCGCTTTTACCGTGTGGACACGGCGCGCTCCCGCCAGAGCGGCGGCACCGGATTAGGACTCGCCATCGTCAAGCACGTGCTGGAACGGCACAATGCCGTATTGGAGATCAGCAGTGAGTTGGGTGCGGGCAGCACCTTCAGCTGCGACTTCCCGTCCTCAGAGATACTGCGCCCGGTGGACCAAGTGCTGAGCGGCAGCAAGTAATAAGTTTGTCTGCCCCGTAGCACAAGCCCAGGCTGTCATTTCGAGCGCAGCGAGAAATCTTATTCCGCGACGCCTTTGCAAATCTGGATGGTTAAGATTTCCCGCTGCGCTCGAAATGATACGGAGGCGCTGAATAATTCGTTCCTGCTCCTTTATGCCCTGCGGGTACTCAGGGGGAAGGACAGGATGAGAGGATCTAAAACAAAGAGCTGGCTCATGTGAAAGCCAGCCGCATAGCTCAAACATTTGAAAGAATCTTCTCCTCCCCCTTCAAGGGGGAGGATGGGAGGGGGATGGGTTGTGCTTGCAGGGGTTAACCCCATCCCCACCCTAACCCTCTCCTTTATGCTCTTTGGGTATTGAAGGGGAGGGGACAAAGAGAATGCTCTAATGCCCACCGGGGTGCAAAAAATACATTGCACCCGTTCGGCGGAGAAAAGATCCAGTGGATCTTTTCCTGATTCCGCCTCACCCCCTCCTTGAAGGGGGGGCGTGGTTTCATTAGTGTTTCACGTATCAAGGCCGAGCGTTATTTATTGACGGGGGCGTTCAGCGCCCGCCTTGATCCCGGACTTCCTTTTCCATGTGTTCCAGGCTGGTGTGGCGCACGTCTTTGCCGTGTACCAGATAGATCACATATTCACAAATGTTTCGGGAACGGTCGCCGATGCGACCCAGGGCGCGGGCCGACCACATGACGTCGAGCGCCTTGGGAATGGATGAAGGGTTTTCCATCATGTAGGTGATCAATTGACGGGTGATGCTCTCGTATTCCTGATCCGCCTTGAAATCCTGGCGCCATACCGTTACCGCAGCCTCGGGATCCATGCGGGCGAAGGCGTCCAGCGCTTCGTGAAGCATATGCTTGACCTGGTCGCCCAGGTGTTCGATGTAGAAATGGGGATTGCGCTTATCGTCACCGCCGGCCTCGGCGAGGCTGAGGGTCATGCGCGCGATACGCGCCGCCTCGTCGCCGATGCGTTCCAGATCGGTGATGGTCTTGATGACGGCGATGATCAGGCGCAGATCGGAGGCGGCGGGCTGGCGGCGGGCGAGGATTTGCACGCACTCGTCATCGATGGCGACTTCCTGAGCGTTGACTTTGTAGTCGCCGGTAATCACGGCCTCGGCGAGGCGGGTGTCGACGTTCATCAGGGCGCGGAGCGCATCCGTGAGTTGCTGCTCCACCAGGCCGCCCATGGTGAGGACGCGGTTGCGGATGTCTTCCAGCGCAACGTTGAATTGATGGGAAATATGCTGACCGATACTGATCTTGTCCATAACGCTGTGGGCCCTATAGTACTGCGCTAGCCGTAACGACCGGTGATGTAATCCTCGGTTTCTTTACGGCGCGGATTGGTGAATATGGTGTTGGTGTCATCGAACTCGATCAGACTTCCCAGATACATGAAAGCGGTATAGTCCGAGACGCGGGCGGCCTGCTGCATGTTGTGGGTGACGATCACAATGGTGTAATCGTTTTTCAATTCGTCGATCAGCTCCTCGATATGCGCGGTGGAAATGGGATCCAGGGCCGAAGCGGGTTCATCCAGCAACAGCACATCCGGTTTGACGGCGATGGCCCGTGCGATACACAGGCGCTGCTGCTGACCGCCTGACAGACGGGCACCGCTCTGCTTGAGCTTGTCCTTCACTTCGTTCCACAGAGCGGCCTTGCTCAAGGCCCATTCTACACGATCGGCCATTTCGGCGCGTGACAGTTTCTCGTAGAGGCGGATACCGAAGGCGACGTTGTCGTAGATCGACATGGGGAAGGGCGTGGGTTTCTGGAACACCATGCCGATCTTGGCCCGCAACAGGTTCAGGTCCTGGCGCTTTTCCAGGACGTTGGCGCCGTCCAGCAGGATCTGGCCGGTGGCGCGCTGATCGGGATACAACTCATAGATGCGGTTGATGCTGCGCAGCAGGGTGGATTTTCCGCAGCCGGAAGGGCCGATGAAGGCCGTGACCTGTTTCTCGGCGACCTGCATGTTGATGCTCTCCAGGGCGCGGTACTTGCCGTAGTAGAAATTCAGGTCGCGGATCACGATCTTGGGGTTGGCGATGTCGATGAGCGACGCGGGCTCCTCGGAAGCATGGTCTACGGTCGGGGGTGCGACGTATTCCTTCTTTCCCATGGTGGTCCTTTGGGGTTCGGTATTGGCCGTAAGTTGAAATGATAGCGTGCCTTCTTTAGAGGACATGGGTCTTATTTCTCCCGTCTACGCGGCCGCAATACCGTGCGGGCCACGATGTTCATAAATAGGACGCTCAAGGTGATCAGTAAGGCGCCGGCCCATGCCAGGTGGTGCCAATCTTCGTAGGGGCTCATGGCGAATTGGAAGATTACCACGGGCAGATTGGGCATGGGGCTGTTCATATTGGTGCTCCAGAACTGATTATTCAGGGCGGTGAACAGCAACGGTGCGGTCTCGCCGCTGATGCGTGCTACCGCCAGCAGCACCCCGGTGAGAATCCCAGTGACGGAGGCGCGGTAGACGACGGCGGAAATGACCTTCCAACGCGGCGCGCCCAGTGCCGCGGCCGCTTCGCGCAGGGTGTCGGGGACCAGGCGCATCATGTCTTCAGTGGTGCGCACCACCACCGGAATCATGATCAGGGCCAGGGCCATCGACCCCGCCCAGCCCGAGAAGTGGCCCATGGTGACCACCATCATTTCATAGACGAAGACACCGATAATTATAGACGGTGCGCTGAGCAGTACGTCATTGACGAAGCGCACGATGGAGGCCAACTTCGAATACCGCCCGAATTCCGCGAGAAAGGTGCCCGCCAGGACACCCAGCGGCGTGCCGATGAGGGTGGCGACACCGGTGAGGATGACACTGCCGACGATGGCATTCGACAGCCCGCCCGCGTTACCCGGCGGCGGTGTCATCTTGGTAAATACGTCGAGGCGCAGCCAATGAAGTCCGTTGTCGAACAGGGTCCACAACAGCCAGATCAGCCAGAACAGACCGAAGACGGTTGCCGCCACCGAGACGCTGAGATTGAAGGCATTGATGATGCGGCGACGGGTATAAAGATTCATGGCAGGGTCTCAGCTCCGCTTGCCTTCCTTGGCGGTCAGGCGCAGCAGCAACAATTTGGCTGCGGCCAGGACCAGAAAGGTGATGACGAACAGGATCAAGCCCAGGGCGAACAGGGCGGAGGTGTAGGTTGCGCCAACCGCTTCGGTAAATTCATTGGCCAGGCTGGAGGAGATGGTGTTGCTGGGCATGAACAGCGAGGCGCTGATTTCATGGGCGTTGCCGATGACGAAGGTGACCGCCATGGTCTCGCCCAAGGCGCGGCCGAGACCGAGCATGATACCGCCGGCGATGCCGACCTTGGTGTAGGGCAGCACCACATGCCGAACCACCTCCCAGGTGGTGGAGCCCAGGCCGTAGGCCGATTCCTTGAGCAGCGGCGGCACGACCTCGAACACGTCGCGCATCACCGAGGAGATGAAGGGGATGACCATGATGGCCAGGATCAATCCCGCCGTGAACACGCCTATGCCCATGGGCGGGCCGTGGAACAGCAGGCCGACCAGCGGGATATCTCCCAGGTTATCGGTAAGCCAGGGTTGGACATGGTCGGCGAATAGCGGGGCGAACACGAATAATCCCCACATGCCGTAGATGATACTGGGGATCGCCGCCAATAATTCTACTGCGGTGGCGATGGGGCGCTTTAACCACTGCGGTGACAATTCGGTGATGAATATGGCGATGCCGAAGCTGACCGGCACGCCGATGAGCATGGCGATGGCCGAGGTGACCAGGGTGCCGAAGATCGCGGGCAGGGCGCCGAAGTTTTCGGTGACCGGATTCCACTCGGTGCTGGTGAGGAAGCCCAGGCCGAATTTGTGCAGGGCGGGGAGCGCCCCCATCCACAACGAGACCACGATGGCGACCACCATCGCAAAGACGATGAATGCGCTCAGACGGGTAATGTTCTTGAAGAGGCCGTCAACGAGACCGCCAAGACGGAAGTTGAACGCCAAGAGGTTTGCTGCGGGTGGGCTGCTCACACTATTCCCCTCACACATCAAGAACTTTATAAAAACAATTGCGGGAGGGGTAAGCATAACCCTCCCGCGCTAATCTTAAAGAAGTTCTGATTGAATCCCTATTCCGTCATTCCGGCGACTACCCAAAGGGCATAAAAACCGGAATCCATGCCTATCAAGAATCTGGACCCCGGCTTCCGCAGGGGTGACGAATAACCCAGAGCTTCCTTAATTTCAATATGATGACAATGCAGTAACGACGGTATTCTGATTATTAAAGTCATCAGCCGGGGAGTTTATCCCATTTCAGCTTATATTTCCGCCGCCTCTGTCGAGGCGACGGATTATATAATATGCCGCCGGCTTATCACACCTTCACTTATTTCCACACCGCCTGGCCGTTACCGCCCTTGATCTCGCTCTGCCAGGTATTTTCAACCAGCTTGACGACGCTCATGGGGATGGGTACATAGTCCAGCTGCTCGGCCATCTTGCCGCCATTGTGGTATGACCAGTCGAAGAACTTCAAGACGGCCTGGGCCACGTCGGGCTTGGCCTGGTTCTTATACATCAGGATGAAGCTGGCACCGCTGATGGGCCAGGCGCTTTTGCCGGGCTGATCGGTCAACACCAGGTAATAACCGGGGGCGTGGGCCCAGTCGGCATTGGCCGCTGCGGCCTGGAAGTTTTCACTGGTGGGATCGACGAAGTTACCGTCGCGATTCTGCAGCTTGATGTGGGTCATCTTGTTCTGCAGGGCATAGGCATATTCTACGTAGCCGATGGAACCCTTGATGCGGCTCACATAGGAGGCCACGCCTTCATTACCTTTGCCACCGACGCCGACCGGCCAGGCGACCGCCTTGTCGTTACCGACCTTATCCGCCCAGGACTTACTGACCTTGGTCAGATAGTTGGTGAAGATCCAGGTGGTGCCGGAACCATCGGAACGGTGTACCACGCTGATGTCCTTGGAGGGGAGATTCAGACCCTTGTTCAGATCGGTGATGGCCTTGTCGTTCCACTTGGTGATCTTGCCCAAGTAGATGTCCGCCAGCACAGCGGGGGAAATTTTGATTTCACCGGCCTTGATGCCGGGGATATTGACGACCGGCACCACGCCGCCGATGATCATGGGAAATTGCATCAGGCCGGCCTGATCCAACTCCATGTTGGTGAGCGGGGCGTCGGAGGCGCCGAAGTCCACGGTCTTGGATTTGATCTGTTTGATGCCGCCGCCCGAACCGATGGATTGGTAATTGAGTTTAATGCCGGTCTTCTGATGATAGGCATCGGCCCATTTTGCATAAATGGGGTAGGGGAAGGTGGCGCCGGCGCCGGCGATCTCCGTTACCTGCGCCGCCATGGCGCCGCCCAGGCCGCCGATGGCCATGAATGCGGCACCTACGATGAGGTGATTAGTCAGTTTTTTCAACATAACGAGCTCCTTATTTCTCTCCGATGGGTGTATTGCAAACATATGATGGTGGGTACAACACTTTGTAGACGCACAGGGATTTGTTTGGTGTCCTGTCATTCAGGCGGCAGTCTACCTGCGCAATATGACAGTTTTGTGACGTAATATTACGCGCACCGGACTGTGTTGCGTGAGCCGTAGGTGGCGGCTACGCCGCATAATGTGTGGCTGCCAGGGCTTGAAAGGCGCCGCGCCGAAAATCCTTGAACATCAAGCCGTAACCATTACGGCTGCGGTGGATCACAAAGGCCTCCATTTGCTGGATGGTCTGTTTGCCGTCGATCTCCAAGGCGAAACTGAGTTCTACTATGGTTTGTGCGGGGAGCGCAGGATGTTCGACCCCGATGAAGACGCCTTCCAGACTGATATCGAGAATGTTGGCCGGTATCAATCCGGAAAGGCGATGAAAGACGAAGGCATCCAAGCAAACCGGGTTACGCTTGCTCCAGCGGTGTTCCATGACGATGACGCCTCCATGCTGTGTTGAGCTGTTTGCGGCGGTCAATTCGCCGCTGCGCGGATAAACTGTAAGCATGTAATGTGACAGTTGTATGGCACTCGCTTGAATTTTTATGAACATCCAGGCGCAGGGGGGAAAGGATTCTGGATCACGCACTTGCCGGACGCAGCGTGACGCTTGCGAAAACACGGCATGATCGTTAATGCCGCATTGTCATTTCGAACACAGGGATTAGTGCACTACGATTAGAGATTCATTATCCGGATAGTGACGCGGAATGAAGATTTCTCACTGCGTTCGAAATGACACTGAGACGGTGAGTGAGTACCCAGCCATCGGAGCGATGTCTCGACATTGTTATTGTGTCATTTCGAGCGCAGCGAGAAATCTTATAACGTTCAGGCCCCGGACGGGCAGGGCGTTTGTTGCATCGCGCCAGGTTCTCTCGCCAACCCTGCCGTTTGTCGGAGGATGCACATGTTGCAGCGCATCCTCCGGCAATGCAGCGAAAAGACCTTGTCAGCCTTTAAAGTTTTTGGCGACGAAGTCCCAGTTGACGATCTTCCAAAATGTCTCTACGTATTTGGGACGAGCGTTGCGATAGTCGATGTAGTAGGCGTGTTCCCAGACGTCGCAGGTGAGCAGCGGCTTCTTGCCGTCGGTGAGCGGGCAGCCGGCATTGCCGGTGCTGACGATCTCCAGATCGCCGGCGGCGTTCTTCACCAGCCAGCCCCAGCCCGAACCGAAGGTGGTGATGGCGGTTTGCGAAAACTTCTGCTTGAACTCATCGATGGAGCCGAAGGATTTATTGATGGCGGCGGCCAGCTCACCGCCGGGTTCGCCGCCCTTAGGGCTCAGGCAATTCCAATAGAAGCTATGGTTCCAAATCTGGGCGGCGTTGTTGAAGACACCGCCGGAGGATTTTTTGATGATCTCTTCCAGGGACAGCTTTTCGAACTCGGTCCCGGGGATGAGCTTGTTGAGATTATCGACATAGGTCTTGTGATGTTTGCCGTAGTGGAATTCCAGAGTCTCGCGGGAAATATGCGGCTCCAGGGCATCCATGGCATAAGGCAGTTCGGGTAATTTATGTTCCATTTTCGTTCTCCTGTTGTTATCTCTGTCCAGTGTACTCATCGCCACGCTCGCTTACGCCGCGACATCGTGTTCGGTTGAAGAAAAGTAAATTATTCCCGTCGTGGGACGCATGTTTGAATGGCAAATAGGTAAGGTTTGCGGGTCGTGCAAGTGAGACCAAGTCTAAAGGACTCGGGTTTTCAGTTCAAGCTCCAGGCGGCGCCGGTGGAATGCGTCATTTTGTCTGGAACTTAACAAGCTCCATTCGTGTGCTCTTAGACATATTTGGAACGTTCCCTACACCCTTCGCTTCGCTCTTCCCTCCGGAATTTATGCCCTTTGGGGGGAAAGGACAGGATGAGGGGAGTAAATACTAGGGAAGATCCGATTAATTCGTCATTCCGGGCGTAGCGTAGCGGAGACCCGGAATCCAGTGCCTTTAATTCATGGGGCTGGATTCCGGCGTGCGCCGGAATGACGTCGTAAAGAATTATTCAGATCCTTCCCTAGGCAATGCTGTTCGAGCATTGATCCCCTCGCCCCTGTTATCCCGCCGGGGTGCACGAAAACAGTGTGCACCCGTTCAGCGGGGAAAAGGTTCACTGGACCTTTTCCTTTTTCCGCCTCACCTCCCTGAGGGAAGAGCGAAGCGAAGGGTGCGGGGGCCAAGCTGCATTTCCTGGTGACGATCGCTTAAGGTTGGGCATGGAAGTTGTATATCATAACGCTATGAACCCGATCGAACTCAGCCTGTTTTCCAGCCGCATCGCCGCGGTGTGCGACGAAATGGGGGCGGTGCTGCAGCGTGCCGCGCTGTCGTCCAACATTAAGGATCGCCTCGATTTTTCCTGTGCGGTATTCGATCCGCATGGACTGCTGTGCGCACAGGCGGCGCATATCCCGGTGCACTTGGGGAGCATGGCCTATGCCATGCAGGGCATCGTGGGGAGTCTGGAATGGCGTCCCGGCGATATGGTGATCGTCAATGATCCCTATCTGGGCGGCACTCATCTTCCCGACGTCACGCTTATCGCCCCCTTATTCATCGGCGAAGTCCTGATCGGCTATGTGGCCAACCGCGCCCACCACGCCGACATCGGCGCGCAGTCACCGGGATCCATGCCCATTTCGCGAAGTCTGGCGGAAGAGGGCGTGGTCATTCCCCCCTCTTATTTGATGCGCGCCGGGAAAATCGAGGAAGAACTATTGGCCGCCATCCTCGCCGAAACCGCCAATCCCGCCCACGGCCGCGGTGATTTCGCCGCCCAGATCAGCGCCAACCACAGCGGCGTACGGCGTCTGGGCGAGTTGGTGGCGGATCTGGGGGTCGAGGATTATTTTCGCGGGCTGGCGGCGCTCAATGACTACGCGGAGCGTTTGGCGGAGAGCGCCCTGCAGGAAATTCCGGACGGGGTGTATGCATTCCGCGATGTGATGGATGATGACGGCTTGGGGAATCGGGATATAGAGATCGCCGCCGAGGTGCGCGTCGCGGCCGGCAGGGTGCATGTGGATTTCACCGGCACCGCCGCGCAGGTGGCCGGTAATATCAATTGCCCCCTGTCGGTGGCGGCGGCGGGTGTCTATTACGTCTTCCGATGCCTGATGCCCGATTACCTGCCGGATTGCGCCGGCAGTTTCCGGCCCGTCACCATCAGCGCCCCGCCGGGGTGTTTACTCAATGCCCGGCGCCCGGCTGCGGTGGCCGCCGGCAACGTGGAGACCAGCACCCGGGTGGTGGATGTGGTCATGGGGGCGCTGGCCCAGGCCCTTCCCGCGCGTATCCCCGCGGCGAGCCAGGGCAGCATGAACAATATCGCCATGGGCTCGCGGCACGGTTCGCGCCCCTGGGATTATTATGAAACCCTGGGCGGCGGCATGGGGGCCGGACCCGATGGCGGCGGCCTGAGCGCCGTGCAGACCCATATGACCAATACCCGCAACACGCCTATTGAAAGCCTGGAGATGCATTTCCCCTTACGCATCCGCCGTTACGCCATACGCCATGGCTCCGGCGGGGTGGGGCGTCGGCCCGGGGGGGACGGCCTGGTGCGTGAGTTCGAGTTCCTGGAGGATACCGAGGTGACGCTGATCACCGAGCGCCGCAGCCACCGGCCCTGGGGTTTACAAGGCGGCGGGGCCGGTGCCGCGGGCAGCAATTATTTGCTGGATGAAGCACTGCCCGCCAAGGTGAGTCTCCATGTCCGGGCGGGGCAGCGTTTGGTGGTGAACACCCCCGGTGGCGGGGCGTGGGGCGTAATTGTAGATCCTGAGTAAAGTATGAGACAATTCGATATCACCGTAATCTGCGTTTTGATGCTGTATAGGCGCACGCCGCCGACACGTTCTTGGACATGCATGAGTGAGTCAGGTCAAATCTTCGAGGTATAAGTCAATGGAAGTAATGGAATTTATTAAGCAACAAGTTGAAACGAATCCGGTGGTGATCTTTATGAAGGGCACCCCCGATTTTCCGCAGTGCGGGTTCTCCGCGCGCACGGCCCAGGCCCTGGCGGCCTGCGGCGAGAAGTTCGCCGCCGTGAATATCTTTGAGAATCCCGAGGTGCACCGGAATTTGCCGTCTTACTCCAATTGGCCGACGTTTCCCCAGGTGTTCATCGGTGGTCAGCTGGTCGGCGGCTGCGACATCACGCTGGAGTTGTTTCAACGGGGCGAGTTGCAGAAACTGGTGAAGGCGGCGGTGGAAAAGTCGCAGCAGGCCGGTGTGGCCGCCGGCTGATTGGCTCTCGTTACAGATCCTTAGCGTAAGGGGCTCGTCAGAGCCCCTTTTTATTTTGTAAGTCACCGTTAACTCTCCCATTTCTTCTCCCTGAAGTCCTTGTGGATTAAGCTTGGCTTCAGCATCGGGTATTAAGCTTCCAATTAATAACTAAAGAATACTTATTATTAAAAATGGAGGCGGGTATGGATAACGGGAATGACAAGGTAAGGGTCTGGGATCCATTGATCAGGATATTTCATTGGACACTGGTGGCGGCATTTACCGTCGCCTTTTTCACCGATGATGAGGATTTGCTGCTGCCCCACGTGTGGGCGGGCTATGTGGTGGTCGGGTTGCTGATATTCCGTTTGTTATGGGGTTTTGTGGGCTCGGCCCATGCCCGCTTTTCCGACTTTGCATTCGCGCCGTCGCGGGTGGTGTCATTTCTATGGGATACCTTCCAGGGCGATGCCAAGCGCTACCTGGGGCACAATCCGGCCGGCGGCTGGATGGTCATACTATTGTTGTTGATGCTGACCCTGCTCAGTATCACCGGTCTGGTGCTCTACGCCGCCGATAATCATGCCGGACCGCTGGCGGGGCTGATGGCGGGTGCAGGCCGGGATGTGGAGGACGTGTTTGAAGGATTGCACGAATTCTTTGCCAATTTCACCATATTCCTGGTAATAATCCATGTAGCCGGGGTGGTGGTGGAAAGTATTCTGCATAAGGAGAATCTGACGTGGTCGATGGTAAGTGGATACAAGCGTTCCGCAGGTGCGGAGCCGATGAGCGCCCCTAAGCCTATTGCCAAGACTATCTCGATACTGAGCGGCTTTGTTGCCATTGGGCTGGCCATGGTTGCCATGGGGATGTTAGGCAGCGGGCATGAGGTCATGGCCGATCCGCTGGAGCCGAACCTACAAACAAACTTAAAGGACCTGGCGCCCTTGGAACAGCTGATCATCAAAGCCGAGGCCATGCATGCGGGCAGACTGATCGAAGCCGAGCTGAAAACCATTGACGGGCGGGAAATCTACGAGATCGAGATCCTGGATGACGGCGGCAAGGTATGGGAAACATACTACGATGCCCGCAGCGGGGAACTCATCGATCACGAAAAGGAAGAAGATAAGTGAGGATACTGGTCGTAGAGGATGACGCGGTGCTTGGTGAGCGCCTGAAGAAAGATCTGGGGCACGCCGGCTTTGCGGTGGATCTGACGGACAACGGGATCGATGCCGAGCACATGGGGGACGAGGAACCCTATGACTCGATAGTGCTGGATTTGGGACTCCCCAAACGTTCCGGTCTGGAGGTCCTGGCAAACTGGCGCCAGCACGGCAATCGCGTCCCGGTGATCATTCTCACGGCCCGCGACGCCTGGCACGAAAAGGTGGAGGGGTTCAAGGCCGGCGCGGACGATTACCTGGGCAAGCCCTTCCATGTGGAAGAACTCCTGGCGCGTATCAATGCCCTGATACGCCGTGGTCATGGCCAGGCCTCCGGCAATCTGCATGTGGCGGGCCTGACTCTGAACGAGGAACGTCAAGCGGTACTCACCGACAAGGGCGTCGAGATTGAACTCACGGGTATCGAGTTTCGTCTGCTGCGTTATTTTATGCTGCATCCCGGACAGATTCTCTCCAAAAGTCGTTTGACCGAGCATGTCTATGATTTCGATTCGGACAAGGACAGCAATGTCATGGAGGTTTATATAAATCGTTTGCGTCATAAATTGGGCAAGGAATTGATCACTACGCGTCGTGGACAGGGATATGTCTTCGGAGCCCTGGATTAATGCGTTCATTGCAAGGCCGTCTCGCGGTCGGCCTGGTGGTGACGGTACTGGTGCTGTTCGCCGCGCAATGGCTGGTGGTGAACGTTTCCCTGCGCAAGCTCACCGAGGAGTATTTCGCTTCGCGCCTGACCCATGATGCCGAAGGTTTGCTGGCCGGCATCGTCTTCGATACCGATCAACGCCCGGTGGTCGCCGTGGATCGCGCCGATCCGATTTTCAAACGGCCGTTTTCCGGTCACTACTATGAGGTGATCAGCGAGGGTTTCGTCATTCGTTCCCGCTCCCTGCTGGATCATCTCCTGGAGGTGAAGCCGGTCCCGGCCGGTCAATATACCCTGACGCGAACCCATGGTCCGGAACGCCAGCCCTTGATTATGTTGGTGGCCGGCTATGAAAAGCGCGGGCGACTGCTGACCATCGCAGTGGCCGAGGATTACTCACCCATCGAGGGTGAGTTCGGCGTCTTTCAATGGCGTTATGTACTGATCACCTGCGCCGTCCTGGTGGGGCTGATTGCCTTGCAGATGTGGGTGGTGCAGCGCGGACTACGTCCCCTGGAGCAGGTGCGCGGCGACCTGCGGCGCCTGGAGCGGGGCGAGGTCCAGGAATTGACCGGCAAGGTACCCGCGGAGGTCGTGCCGCTGGTGTTGGAGATCAATCGCCTGATCACCATCCTGGGCGATCGCCTGGAACGCTCGCGCAATGCCCTGGGGAATCTGGCCCATGCCTTGAAGACGCCGTTGACCGCCCTGGATCAATTGTTGAATAGCGATGAACTGCGCGCCCATCCACAGCTGCATGAGCAGTTGCGTGCACAGAGCGGCATGATCGGCAGTTTCATCTTGCGCGAATTGAAGCGCGCGCGCCTGGCCGGGGCGGCGAACCCGGGAGGACGCTTTGATGTGCGTCAAGAACTCCCCTTGTTGCTGACGGCGCTGAAGCAGATCTATCGCGATAAAAACCTGGAAGTGGATTGGACCATTCCGCCCGGCCTCGCCTATCCCGCCGAACGGGAAGATATGTTGGAGTTGTTCGGCAATCTGCTGGATAACGCCTGTAAATGGGCGGCGGGCAAAGTGGTGTTTACGGTGACCTCCGGTTCGGGTCTGGCGTTCAGTATAGAGGATGACGGTCCCGGTGCACCGGAGGAAAAGCTGGAACAGTTGTCGGCGCGCGGCATGCGGCTGGACGAGTCGGTGGGCGGCTATGGTTTGGGTTTGTCCATCGCCCGCGAGATCGTGGAATACTATCGCGGCGAGATGGGCTTCGACCGCTCGCCGAGCTTGGGCGGTTTTCGGGTGTCGGTCCGCTTGCCCAATCTTGGCGGTTCATCTTCATGACGCGGTGTTGAGTGCTCTTCGCCGGAATGGAGTTGCAAGGCAATAGCGTCGCCGCAGGCAGCGGATATTCCCCGTCAGTTTGATTCTATTCTGGCGACGAAATCATCGTCCTCTTTGACAGGCAACGATCCCCACAGATTGACTACGCGGCAGAACAATTCCGCGGTCTGCTCGGCGTCGTAAATAGCCGAATGAGCTTCGCGGCTGTCCCAGGAGATTCCCGCCGCCTGGGCGGCACGCGCCAATACCGTCTGACCGAAGGCCAACCCGCCGAGGGTGGCGGTATCGAAGGCGCTGAAGGGATGAAACGGATTGCGTTTGATGCCGGTGCGCTGCGCCGCGGCATTGACAAACGCCAGATCGAACCAGGGATTATGCCCCACCAGAATGGCGCGAGTGCAGCCGCTGTCCCGCACGGCCTTTCTGATCGGTTGAAAAATTCTTTGTAAAACTTCTTGTTCGGGCAAGGCATCACGAAAGGGGTGATGTGGGTCGATACCGGTAAAGGCGAGCGCTGCCGGATCGAGATTGGCGCCCGGGAAGGGTTGGACGTGGCAGGCGAAGGTTTGCTGGCGTTCCAGACGCCCCGCCTCGTTCATGCTCAAGGTGACGGCGGCGATTTCCAATAAGGCATCGGTCTGGGGATTGAATCCCGCCGTTTCCACGTCGACGGCGACGGGAAGGAAACCGCGGAAACGCTTGGAGATGGGTAAAGATTCCGGAGAGTTCATCCCGACAGAATACGGGATTTGCGGGCATTTGGCGACGTAGCAAGCAGGGATTTCACTCCGATTCGGAAATCGGCCGGCGATGAAAGGTGTATGAGATGGCAATGATGCGAGTACTTTTACCATCGGTAGCGCGCGCAGCGTGCTTGGTCATGATCGTGACGCTAGGTATCGTCAATTCGGCATGGGCCTTATCCGCCGGCATCGACATCGGCGCGAAGGACTATGCGCCCGGCTCTCAAAATTTCCATAAGGGGTTATTGTGGAAAGTGGAACGCAGCGGCCTGCGTCCCAGCTATGTCTTCGCCACCATCAACTCGGAGGATCCGCGGGTCATGCAGTTGCCGCCGGCAGTGGTGCAGGCCTTTCAACTCTCCGATGTCTTCGCCATGGAATTGATTCCGGATCCAGCCGCGCTGGCGCGCATGACCGCCGCGATGTTCATTAATTCAGGGCCGGACCTGCGCACTTTGCTGGGCGAGGCATATTTCAACAAAGTTGCGGTACTGATGAGCAAGCACGGGGTTGCGCCGCCGTTACTGTTAAAGCTCAAGCCCTGGGTAGTGTTCACTGCGCTGACTATGCCTAAACAGCAAGACGGCGTTTTCCTGGATGTTATCCTCTACGGTGCGGCGTTGAGCGACGGCAAGAATGTCCACGGCCTTGAAACCGCGGATGAACAGGTGTCGATCTTCGCGGATATCCGTCTCGACGATCAGGTGGCCATACTCAAAGATATAGTCGATCATTACACCATGCTTGCCCGCACCAACAAGGAGATGGTCAGGCGTTATACCCAAGGTGACCTGGGCGGCGTCGCCGCCTTGCAGGGCGAATTTCTGTTAAGCGATAATCAGCGACTCATACACGCGTTCAAACAGCACATGATCGATGATCGAAATCTGCGTATCGTCAATCGCATCATGCCGCGCATTGAAGAACAAAACGCCTTTATCGCCATCGACGCGGGTTTGCTGCCGGGCGATCAGGGGGTACTCCATCTTCTGCGCCAGCGGGGATATCGCATTTCTCCGGTGTATTGAGGGAGCCTTTGAATTAATTTGTCATTCCGGGCGCAGCGTAGCGGAGACCCGGAATACAGTGCCTTTAATTCCAGCTTTTATGCCCTTTAGGGTATTCGCCGGCATGACACACAAAAAATTAATCAGACCTTCCTGAGCGTTTTGATTTTCCTGTACTTAAATCGCATCGCTACTTAAGTTTTCGGCCTTTCATCCCGCCCGGCCATACTCAGGTGTCATCGAGATTCATTATGGAGTGGCGATGTTCTATGGAGCCTGATTTGGTTGTCATTTCAAGCGATAGCGAGGAATCTTATTGCTTGTTTATGAGGTGTCGGTCTTCTGCTGCAGACATCTAATAGTCAGCAAGATATAAGATTTCTACCCGAAGGACACAAATACCCATAGGGCAAATCCCTTCGGTTGACATGACACCAGCGAATTAATCAGAGGCTGGATCTTGCATCCGCCAGGCCAGTGTCCCGCCGGCGCGTAACGGCACGATCGTGTCCGCGCCGAAGGGGAAGGACGTATCTATAACCTGGGTCTGTTTGATCAGGGTGATGGTTTCGGCTATTACGGGGCAGCCCGTAGAAATCGGCGCCGTAAAAGGCGGCGAAACCTTCCAGTTTGTCCAAGGCCCCGGCCGCTTCGAAGGCCTCCGCATAGAATTCCACCGCGGCGTGCGCCGTGTAGATTCCGGCGCAGCCGCAGGCGGTTTCCTTGGCGGCCCGCGCATGCGGGGCGCTGTCGGTTCCCAGGAAAAATTTCGGATTACCGCTGGTCGCGGCGCGCAGCAAGGCGTTGCGGTCGGTCTCGCGTTTCAAGACCGGCAAACAATAATGATGGGGGCGGATACCGCCCACCAGCATGTCGTTGCGATTGAGCAGCAGGTGGTGGGCGGTGATGGTGGCGGCGATGTTCGACGGCGCCGCCATGACGAAATCCACAGACTCGCCGCTGGTGATGTGCTCGAAGACGATGCGCAAGCCCGGGAAGCGTTCCATCAAGGGCGCGAGCTGCCGTTCGATGAACAGGTGTTCGCGATCGAAGATATCCACCTCGGGATCGGTGACTTCGCCGTGTACCAATAAGGGTAAGCCCGCCTCCTGCATGGCCTCCAGGGCCGGATAAGTATGTTCCAGCCGGGTGACGCCCGCGTCGGAGTTGGTGGTGGCGCCGGCGGGATAGAGTTTGACGGCGTGAATAATGCCGCTCAGTTTGGCGCGGCGGATCTCCTCCGGCGGGGTGTTGTCGGTGAGATACAAGGTCATGAGGGGTTGGAACTGCGCGTCGTTGGGCAACGCATCGAGGATCCGGGCGCGATACGCCTCGGCCTGCGCGGTCGTCGCCACCGGCGGCTTCAGATTGGGCATGACAATGGCGCGGCCGAACTGGCGGGCGCTGTGACGAACGGTAGTAGCCAGATAGGCGTCGTCGCGCAGATGCAGATGCCAGTCGTCGGGGCGGGTGAGTGTCAGTGTTTGCATAGGACTTTATCTTAGTCGAGGCTAGGCTCATTATGCCACGAACGGTAGCGAGAATACGGAGCGGCTAGGCGGCTTGGTCATGCGATGACGAATCTTTCCGGTGTTTCCAATGCGAACGAAAGGCCGCGGCGAATAATCCCTGCAACCTTTCGTCCCGCCTGGTGGTTGCCCGGCGCCCACCTGCAAACCGTGTGGCCGGCGCTGATGCCGCGCAGATGGCGCTTGCCGATCCGCCGCCGTCGGCTTGAATTGCCGGATGGCGATTTCATCGATGTGGACTGGGTCGGGGAGCGGGGCCCCATCGTCGTGGTGTTGCACGGCCTGGGCGGTTCCAGCACGTCTCACTATGTGCGCGGCATGTTGCAGGCGCTGGCCCAGCGGGGATGGCGCGCGGCGCTCATGCATTTTCGTGGTTGCAGCGGTGAACCCAATCGCCTGCCGCGCGGCTATCATGCCGGGGAGACCGGCGATCTGAATACCTTTATCGCCATGCTGCAACGCAGCGAGCCGCGCACGCCGCTGGCGGTGATCGGTTATTCCCTGGGCGGTAATGTGGTGTTGAAATGGTTGGGAGAGCAGGGTGAGGCGGCGCCGGTCAGCGCAGCGGCGGCGGTATCGGTGCCCTTCGATCTCGGCAATGCCGCAGCGCGGGTCCATCAGGGATTTTCCCGCGTCTATGAACGGCGCATGTTACGCAGTCTGCAACAGCTAATGCGCGCCAAGGCGGCTAGGATGCCGCTGCCCTGGGATGACAAGACGATTGCTGCCATAAGCAGTCTATGGGAATTCGATGACCGCATCACCGCGCCCTTGCACGGTTTTCACGGCGCGGACGATTATTATGCCCGCGCCGGCTGCAAACCGTATCTATCCGAAATCGTCACGCCGACCTTGGTGATACATGCCCTGAATGATCCCTTCATGTCGCCGACGGTGCTGCCCGGGGAACGGGAACTCTCCGCGGCGCTGACGCTGGAGCTGGCCGCCGACGGCGGCCACGTGGGATTCGTCGGTGGTCAACCGTGGGCGCCGCACTATTGGTTGGAGTCGCGTATCCCGGCCTTCCTCGCTGCCCGATTCGCCTCGGAGCCGCTGCCCAATGCGCAGGTCGTGTCAGTTCCAGCTTAAGGGTTCTTCGTCCAGCAAGGCCGCCTGTTCGCGCAAGGCGAGTATTTGTTCTTCCCAGTAACGCGAGGAGTTGAACCAGGTGAAGGCCTGTTTGAAGGCCGGGTCTTCCCAGCGCCGCGCCAGCCACGCCGAGTAGTGCAGCATGCGCAGGCTGCGCAAGGCCTCGACCAGGTTGAGTTCGCGCGGATTGAAATCGAAAAATTCCGTATAGCCCTCCAGGATGTCGGCGAGCTGGATGGTCATATCGCGACGCTCGCCGGACAGCAGCATCCACAGGTCCTGGATCGCCGGACCCATGCGGCAATCGTCGAAGTCGACGAAATGCGGGCCGCCGCCCTCTGTCCACAGGATATTGCCGGGATGGCAGTCGCCGTGCAGGCGGATAAGGCTCACCTCGCCGGCGCGCGCATAGCAGTGCCGTACCTGTTTCAATACGTCTTCCGCGAGACTGCGATAGGCGAGTTGCAGCTCGGCGGGGACGAAACCCTGTTCGAGCACGTAACGATAGGATTCCTCGCCGAAGTTTTCGATGCTGAGGGTGGGGCGGTGATGAAACGGTTCTATCGCCCCCACGGCATGGATACGGCCGATGAAACGGCCCAGCCACAGCAGATTGTCCGGGTTGTCCAGGTCGGGCCAGCGCCCGCCGCGGCGCGGAAACAGGCTGAAACGGAAGCCCTGGTGGTGATGCAGGGTTTCGCCCCGGGTATCGCGCGAGGGCGCCACCACCGGGATTTCCCGTTCCGCCAGTTCCAGGGCGTAGGCGTGTTCTTCGCGGATCGCCTCGTCGGACCAGCGCCCCGGACGATAGAATTTCGCCACCAGCGGCGCGGCGTCCTCGATGCCGACTTGGTAGACGCGGTTCTCGTAGCTGTTCAAGGCCAGGAAATGGCCGTCGCAGCGCACGCCGGTGCTTTCCACGGCATCGAGTATCAGGTCGGGGGTTAAGGATTGATAGGTGAGTTGCTGATCGGACATGGTCACGGCGCGTTGGGACAGGGCCTAGACTATACCGAAACCCCGGCTTCAGTGCGCCGCCATTTCCACCGGCGTGATGGCGAGGTCCAGGATTTAGGTGCGGCGCAGCACGCGGATCGACGTCGGCTGGCCGACCCGTTCTTAATCGTCACGGGACTGACCAGCTCCGCCATGCCCACCACGGTGGCCGAGTAGGCATCCAACAGCGCCGCATCCTTTAGTGCGGGGAAATCAGAGGCGGCGGTTTGGGAGCCGCCCGCGTGGGGATAGTCTATCCATTTCAGTTGTGCAGTCATCGCCGACCTCTTTCGGTCGCGTAGAGAGGCGGCCGAACCTATAAAAATGAGGGCAGGCTTCACCCCGTTACATAGATAAATAATTCTGAGCTAACCCTATTATTTCAATCATTTATCAGTATATGAAAATGAATGCAAAAATGGATACTTTCGTGATGTATTCGTGATGCAATAAAGTCCAATACAAACTACGCTTTCTATCGGGCAATATCGTAATGACTCGTTACTTCAATCGGAGGTCTGACTCATGTTGACAAGGCCATCGGTGCTGGTGAGTGTGGCGGCGGTGCTTCTATTGTTGGGCGTGGGACTCGCTTTATCTGCCACCGAGGAGGCGCGCGTGATCCCGGCACCCGCAGTCGACGCTGTGCCGGAACGGGCGACGTCCGAAGTCGCCGTAGTAGCCGGGGGATGCTTCTGGGGTGTCCAGGGGGTCTTCCAACATGTCGAGGGCGTGAGTAATGCCGTCTCCGGTTATGCCGGCGGCGACGAGGCGACCGCACACTACTCCATGGTCAGCACGGGTACAACCGGGCACGCGGAATCGGTGCAGATCACCTTCGATCCCCGACGGATCAGCTACGGGCGCATCCTGCAGATCTATTTTTCCGTAGCCCACAACCCTACCGAGCTCGATCGGCAGGGCCCGGACTCCGGCACCCAGTATCGTTCGGCCATATTCCCGAGGGACGTGGAGCAGGCGCGTATTGCAAAGGCGTACATCGCTCAGCTCAACCGGGCGCACGTCTTCGATGCCCCGATCGTCACCCGGATCGAATCAGGCCGAGCCTTTTATCCGGCTGAGGCCCACCATCAGAACTTCCTGGAACAACATCCGACCTATCCCTATATCGTCGTCAACGACCTGCCGAAGATTCAGGCTCTGAAACGTCTTTTCCCCACCCGCTATCGCGTCGACGCGGTGCTTGTGGCGGCGAGCCAAACAACCGACTGAGGAAGCTTCAATCCGACCCTTTGGGTTACGCAGTGACTAGAACTCATCTTGAAATTGGATTTATACGTGTCACGAAATATTTAGCTGTTGCAGATTGGTGAGAAAATGATTTTAGTCCCTTCTCCCTCCGGGAGAAGGACAGGATGAGGGGGTTGATCATAAGCTTACAATGTATTAATCCCCTCATCCCCGCCCTCTCCCTGAGGGAAGAGCGAAGCGAAGGGTGCGGGGGTATTGGCGCTGTTTGCGGAAAAGGTGCCCAATTTATTTTGAGAAAAAATCCAATTTTGAGTTAGGTTCTAATATCTTTTCCAGGAATCGGTCGGTGAAACGCGCGACGGCATCCCAATCTGTATATTCGTGATCCTGGGAGGTGTCGGTGCTGCCGCCTTCGCGCTTGGCGATCCTTTTCATGATGAAGCGGGTGATGAAATTGTATTGGGTATATTTCACGGCGCCTGCAAAGGTGTCGATGATGGTTGGATGCCAACGAGTGGTATCGATGAAGCGCTTGCCGTAATTCTTGGCCTCTTCGCGTTCATCGGCGTTTTGGCTCCGGATGGCCATGCACACGGTGAAAAACGCCGAGGGTACTGTGTTGAGCCAGTCACGATGATGCGTGACAAATCTGCGCAAATAAGCCGGATAGTTATCTACATGAATGGAACCACCCACGATGGCGGCATCGAAGCTGTCCGTGGCAAAGCCGGCCTGTATCTCTTTTCCGGAATAGGTGCTGGCCTGTAGGCCCCGGTTGCGAATGATTTGTGCCATACATTCGGCTATCTTGGCCGTTTGCCCTTCTTTGGATCCATAGACAATCAGGACATGCATTGTGTGTCTCCTGGAGAAGTGTACGCGTAAAACCAGATTTATTTTCTCCGGCTATTTTATGATAGTAGGTGAGAAAATAAATCCGTCGCCTTTCCTGGATATTAGCCAACACTCCGATTTGACTCCGGTTATTTTCAGGTGTCCGCCGCCAGACCGACATGATCCGCCGGCTATGCCGCTTCTCACATTCTCCTCAGCAATCGACCAACACGTCCCCTCATCGGGCGGCCCTATACATATGTAGGGGGCGCGTCGACTCTTTGTATCGTTACACTGATCATCGGTAGGTTAAAGAAAACCGATAAATATAGAAAAAGTCCGGCATGTTCTTGTTAATCCGGATGCTGCCGGACAGAGACGGATACAGGGTTGCGGGATAATTCGCTTTGCGAAACAGCGAACGGAGAGCGGCCTGTTTCCCGGATTCACGCTCTTAGGGGGGCACCCGAATGGCAATAATACGAAATACGCCAATACTCTCGAGCCTTTTCGGTGTCTTGCTAATCGGCCTGTTGTCGTCATGCGGCGGTGGCGGATCATCGTCTGGCGACAGCACCGCCGTCAGCGCGGTTATCGGATCCGCCGGTGGTTCGCTGACCTCCAGCGACGGCAACGCCACGCTCACTGTTCCGGCGGGCGCGCTCGCCGACGATACCAAGATCACCATGACCGAGGTTAGCGGTAACGACATCCCGGCGGAGTTGCAGGACCCGTCGGTACTGAAAGTTTACGATATGCAGCCCGACGGGTTGCAGTTCGCCACGCCAGCGACAGTTGAAGT
This sequence comes from uncultured Gammaproteobacteria bacterium, assembly GCA_963810615.1. Classification (GTDB taxonomy): domain Bacteria; phylum Pseudomonadota; class Gammaproteobacteria; order DRLM01; family DRLM01; genus JARRQJ01. The sequence goes on from CAWEOA010000008.1 coordinate 921,166, forward strand.
CCACACCCTAGGAAGTACCGCGCCGCCGGATGGCGCACCCCTCATTGGTTTGATCAGCGACAGCCACGGTACGTTGGAACTGCTAGGGCCGGTGAATCAAACCATAGACTCCAACGGTATCACGGTAAGCGGGCCTATTAATCATTTTTCGAGCCTGGCGGTAGCCCATTCAACAGGGCTTAATGTGACCTTGGAGGCATCGCCGTCTACCGTATCCGTGGGGGGTGAATTTACCGTCACAGCGACCGTAATACAATCAAAGGACAGCCAGGCCGACGGAACAGGCGAATTTAACTCTTCATGGACTTCGCCGGCCATCCCAGTGACAGACTTCGATCCTCCGGGATTTACGATTGCTCCTGCAGTGAACGAAGGGCGAGAGACGAGCAGCACGGTAATCGGCACATGCGCGGGCGTAGGTACTGGAAAAGTAAACGTAGTATTACAAGCCCTCAGCCTGGCAAAAATTTTTCAGGTTGTGGCTCAAAAGGACATCAACGAATCTATCGTTTATCCTACCGACGATATCGTTATCCACGCGTCCGCCTCAGTCGAATGCATCAATTTGACTCCTGCGCAGCCCACCGTTGCAACCGGCCTGCATAACGCCCCCGGCGGTCTGACCAAATTGGAACAGCTTATTCTGCTGGGATCGAGCTTCGCCAATCTCAGTGGCGATATGCTGGCGGTGTTTCCGGTGCCGAAGGTTACGTGGTCAGTGATCTGACCACGGGTGAAGTCAAGCGCACCAAGACTGTCACCGCACCGCTCTTTGGCGCCGTTCCGATCTCGCAGGACCCGCCGGGAGCGGATAGCGCCGCGACCATCTTCACTTTCGGTACCAGTCCTTTCCTAGACTATTATTATCCTGCAGATGGCGACTTCAGCAGTTTCGTGCTTACCCTTGGGAATGAGATCACCGATGTCAGCAATGCCGGCGGCGCATTGACGGCCGATGAACAGCTGTATGTCGACACCTTCGGCGTAAGTTTCGTCGCATTCGATTCCACGGCCGGCAGTTATCAGCCGACCTCTGAGATGATTCCTGCTAGTGGTATCGGCGGCGGTACACAGGTGTCGGCCTTCGAACAGACGGCCGGCGGACCGGTGCTGGTGGTTACGCGCGTTGCGGCACCCGGCGCGGGCCGGCTGTTTTTCGCCCCGCGCGACAGTACGGCCCCGACGGACGTGGGCGCGGTCGGTCCCGATGCGCGTCGCATTCGCTGCGCGGCGTCGGTTTGCGCCGTGACCTCGTTCGCGGGCGACGAGTTGACGATCGCATTGTGGGACGGTGCCAATCTTCCGACCATCATCGGCAACGTTACCGTCGGCGACGGGCCGGTGGATCTTGACCTTGTCGTGCTGACAAACGGCGATGTGCGTATCGGCAGCACCGGCTTCAACGACAACACCTGGACGGTGACCGAGATCGCATCCGACGGCAGCGTGGTATCCAACACCACTCTGCCGGTGGATGCAGGCTGCACGAATCCGGGCCACCTCAGCTTTTTCGAGGATTCCGACGGCATGAAAGCGCTTGTCACATGTTACGGCAGCGACAACTACGACGTCCTGTCCCCATAGATTATTTCCGTAACCCGCAAGCGGGCAACAGCCACATCAACTAAAGGGCTCTGAGCTACCCCCTTAATTCAGCTTTAATTCAATTATCGTCATTCCGGCGTAGGCCGGAATCCAGGGTTTGAAAAACATCGACCGTCAGGCCGACATTATAAGGACTCAAAAGATTTAAACCCCGGCCAAATATAACCTTCAATCTGGACACTATCCAACCATTTTTTAAATTAAAAGCTCGGGGTGGCGCAGCTTAATTTCGCGGAGACCCGGCCAGCATCCCATAGACAGATACTCGAATTCATCGAAAGAGCCAAACGGGATATTATTGTGCCGTCCACCTCATCGTTCCCAGGAGAAATGGGTAAGTTCAAGCTCTGACCCCATCGCCTATCATGTGATCGGACCTCGAATATTTATCATTCGGGATTTTGCTGCAACATACACGGAATGATAAAGTTCCCACAGGCCAACACCGGATTGACTCATGACCCTTCGGATCGTCGTCTTTTATGGCTCTGTTCGCACTGCCCGGCAGGGTATCAGGGCAGCCCGTTTCATCGTCAACCAATGCCGCAAACGTGGGCACGACGTCGATCTCATAGATCCACTTGAGAACCCGCTTCCGCTACTGGACAAAATGTACAAGGAATACGAACCGGAAGCAGCGCCGGAGGTGTTACAGAGATTGGCCGCTCTGATTAAGTCTGCAGATGCCTTTATTATCGTTTCTGGGGAATACAATCATACGATCCCGCCGGCCCTGTGCAATCTCTTGGATTATTTTTTGGAAGAGTATTTCTGGAAACCGTCCGCCATCGTATGCTACTCAGGGGGTTCTTTCGGAGGAGTCCGCGCGGCGATGACACTACGTGCCATGTTGGCGGAGCTAGGCATGTCCAGCATCCCCTCGCTGTTCCCGGTGCCGCGAGTGCAGAGCGCCTTTGATGATGAGGGCCAACCGTTCGATGAAGCCTGGTATGGGCGTGCCGGAAAGTTTTTGGCGGAGCTGGAATGGTATGCCAATGCCTTAAAGACGGCCCGCGAGAAAACCTGTGAGCGCAGCGAGTGCGATACCCTGAACAAAATTTAAAAGGGCTATTGAGATAATCCAAGTATTTAGAGAAAGCGTGAAGAGTGCGCAAGAATAAAAAAGATCCTATTTTGGGGCGTTATGATTTGGGCTGGATACTCGGGTTACCAGCATTTCGGACTCCCTGGTGGTGATTTTCTATCGAGCGTGCCGGCAGCTGCCACAGCAAGTGGAGAAGCGGAAGTCTGGTTATTCACGACGCCTAATCGTGGGCAACCATGCAGCGATGCGAAAGCGTCTTTAACGAGACGCGGCGTCAATTTCAAACAGTGGATTGTCGATCCTTCGATCGAAGACGACGCCTACGCAGAGTGGAAATCCTTCAACGAACCCGGACTGCCCTTGATAGCAGCGGGAAATCAAAACACAGTCGGGCATTACGAACCGGATATTGCGTCTCTACTCGGCTCGGTGTTTGGCGATACTTATTTGACCAGAACTGAAAAAGCCATCTTCAGGAATCATTTTAACAGCGATGGATCACCACGAATCGTCTTGTATGGGACGGATTGGTGTCCCGTTTGCGCGAAGCTGCGAAAAAATCTGCGAGAAGAGAATATGCCCTTTTATGATGTCGACGTGGAAAAGCCCAGTCCAAAAATTCGACTGATGGAGGTCATGGGGATCAATGGCTACCCAGCTACCTGGGTGGGGTATGCGCGGGTTCACGGCACAGGCATCTCGTCGGTCAAGAAAACGATGCATTTGGTCCGGCGGAACAGTAGCCTCTAATTTCCTGTCTCTATTGGCGCACTATTAATTGGAATTCAAGATTTGATGAAAGGATGCGCCAAAATGCGTGGAAGAGTAATAAGTAGCGTAGTGAGTAAAATAAATTTGTCACGGTTTTTCTTTTTAATGGGCCATTGCTAAACCTGAGTGAGGGCCTGCAACAATATATATGTTGTTAGGCATATATAGGTTCAACCATTTTTACCCTGGCGTAAGCTGATTCCATTTGCATTCATGGTGGCTGCAGTTTTATAAATACTGGTGGGCGCTGCTGTTATGGCAGGAGCGTTAAGCGCTTCGGTGGGTTTTCTTTGAGTGACATCTTCTGCGGTGAACGCCGTGATCCAGAATAGACTGACCAATGCGGCCGTCGTCGTCAGTAATAGTGTTGCTCTTTGTGTAATAAATTTCATGATTTTTACTTCCCTTATAGTGGTCTTGCGTCTTGATTAATTCCGATGCTAAATCCTAAGGCTGTGTCTGCGGTTGGCTGAGTCCATTAATAATCGAAATTATCTAATGGGCGTGATATCTAAATAAGAGACGATTCAATTGAATAAAAGTTCTTAAGATGCACGGGAAAATGAAATTGAGCAAAGCAATCTGGTAGAGGCGAAATCCCAGAAGCGGTTGGGTGCCGGAACCAACAACGAGACTATCGAGGCTGATAGGAGAGTTGCTGTGCGGCTCGGTGCGGGGGGCAGGATTGCCCCCCATTTCATTTTAATGGCTAAGCCTTCGTGTTGATGTTGGTGCCGACTCTCGAAACCGAAGAAACATTCGATTGTTGTGCGGGAGATTGTTCGGTTTGCCCCGCTTTGCTGCCATCATTGTCGCCATCGCTATCACGATGTACCTTCGCCTGCTGGGTGTTAGCCATATGCATCTGCGAAATTGTTCCAGAAATACTATTTACTGCCATTTGAACTCTCCTAAATCTGAGATTAGACCATGATAGAAAAAGTGTTCGGCAGACATGCACAATGTCTTTATATTGCCTTCACGCTTAAAGCATTCTTCTTCGGTGCTAATTAGATAGCGCCCCGATAGATTGAGGTAGGCGCCCAGCCTACCGAGGCTAGCCACTATTATTTCCGGAGGGTAAATAATAGTGGCTCAGATAGTTAATGCATTTCTGAAGCCAATATATAAATTATAGGTATATCATTAGGTTAATAGAATTTTTGTGGGATTCTGAGCCTACTATTTTTGCAGTCCGCAAATTCTGTCTGCAAAAATTGTAATAGATGACGAGAGGCCAGTAGCTATTTTACGAAGCCTGCGCTCGATTCAATCGCAGTGCGGTGCTGGCTCGCTCGATTTGTGGCTGTGCGATTAGGGTGACTGCGGCGTATAGCGCTCGACGAAACGGCGCAGGATTTCGCGGGCGTAGGGCGTATCCTGGCGGTTGACCGCGGCAATCAGGGTCTCGGACTCTTCGGGCTGAAAATAGCCGTGATGCTTGTAGGCTCGGATGCGAACGGTAAATCCCTCGCTATCGCCCTCGGGATGGAACTGGGTTGCATAGACGTTTTTACCGACACGAAACATTTGTACCGGGCATGCCTCGCCGGTCAATAGCAGGGTGGCACCCGCGGGCAGTTCGTCACAGGCTTCCTTATGACCGCAGAGCACGGCGATTTGTTCGGGAAATCCGGCCAGAAGGGGATCGCGTTTGCCGTCATCGGTCAGCATCACCCGGACGCCGCCCACCGGTTCGGCATATCGATTTGAAATTGGCGTATCCAGGTACGAACCGAGCAGGCCGCAACCCGAGCAGGCGCCGAGAAACGGGAAATCGCGCTCGAGGATTCCATCGAACAAACGCCTGAAGTCGGATTCGATCCGTGTCTGGATGGCGCTTTTCCGCTCCTGTGGCGTGCTGATATCGAAAGGGCTGCCGCCGACGATAACCGCAGCATAATCTTCCAGCGACAACTCGGGTATCCCGGTATTTTCGATGCGGATGCGGCGGGTATCGGCATCATCCAGTTCGCCGTATTTCAGAAACGCCTCGAATTCGCTGTCCGAGGCATCGTCTTCGGGGCGCAATTGCAGTACTAGAACGGGTTTGGATAAACTCATGGAATCAATCGGGGTCAGATCACATCAATCGGGGTCAGATCACAGTTTTTGCTAATATAGCTGCTCATCATAAGCCTAATCCACAAGGAGGTGGAAGATGGCACGAAAGTCACGATTTGCGTTATCTGGTATACCGCAACATATCATTCAACGCGGAAATAACCGAGAACCCTGCTTCTATGCCGTAGCGGATTATCATCGCTATCTGCATGATTTGCGTGAGGCGGCTGAGAAAAACTATGTGGCGATACATGCTTATGTATTGATGACAAACCATGTGCATATACTAGCTACGCCCGGTAACCCGCACGGCGTAACTTATATGATGCAAGATCTCGGAAGAAAATATGTTCGCTATATCAATCATACCTACCATCGCTCAGGAACGCTGTGGGAGGGCCGTTTTAAAGCTTGCCTGGTAGATAGCGAGGCCTATTTGCTAACCTGCATGCGTTATATCGAACTAAATCCTGTACGTGCCAAGATGGTCATGCATCCGGGAGAATATAGTTGGTCTAGTTATGCTCATAATGCAACTGGGCGGCCCAATGAGTTTATACAACCCCATCCAATTTACAAAGGGCTAGGGGCTGGTAATGAAGAGCGCCAAACTGCGTACCGAGAATTGTTTCGGGCGCACATGGAGCCAGACCAAATTCATGACATACGCAGCACCCTTAATCAGGAGTTGGTGCTAGGAAGAGATGATTTCAAAGATAAAATTGAGCAGATGACAAAGCGTCAGGCTAGGCCAGGTCTAACAGGACGGCCAAGAGTAGAAGAGGAAGGCGCGATATATTATGTTCTGTAGTCCGAGTATTTTAGAGAAAACTGTGATCTGACCCCAATTATTCCTGTGTTGATTTTCCCAAGCTCAGTCAATGGGTTACTAAGAATCCGGTGCCTGGCGACAATTGTTGCCGTAGAGAAATGTAGAGGAGTCACAAATCGCGGCGCTACGGCTCAGTGACGCTCCTTGGTGGCCACTTGATAGAATATTACAAATGACCGCTATTTATAGGCAACCTTCGTGATTTTATGCGTATGAATGTGTGCAGAGTTCATCATTTGGCACATTGCCATACTAAATTATAAGTAAATGGACCAAGCAGCGTATTAAACAATGGCAAACTGGGTTCAAACAAATGAGCGGCGCGAATCGGGCAGCGAGATTTTCAAAGAGTTATTTGATCTCGCGCCCGATGCCATGTTTCTGCTAAATCAGAATCGCATCATAAAAGAAGTGAATCAAGTTGCTTATGAGCAGTTAGGCTATAGGAAATACGAGATAGTGGGCCGCAATATCAACGAATTCGTTCCCCAGGAATTTTCTGCCTTACTTGATGAACGATTTGCCAAGATTCAAAGTGATGGTTATCTTATTTATGAATCAGCAATGATCTGCAAAGACGGCTCTATTTTGCCTGTTGAGGTATGCAACAGGGAAATAATATGGGGAGCTGATATAGCCTATTTCGCCATTGTTCGTGACATAAAAGATCGCAAGCAAGAATCATCTCAGATTCTGACGAGCGAGAAAAAATGGCGCCTATTGTTCGACAATATGACTACAGGTTTTGCCTTGCATGATGTTATATGTGATGAGCAAGGAATAGTTGTCGACTATCGATTTATCGAAGTCAATCCTGCTTATGAAAAATTAACGGGACTCGTAGCAGGGAATATCATTGGCCGCACCGTTCTTCAGGTTCTTCCTGGCACCGAGCTCTATTGGATAGAAGTTTTCGGACGTGTCGCAATGACCGGAGAACCTACATCATATGAGAATTATTCTAGGGAGTTGGGTCGCTGGTATCACGTTAGGGTCTTTAGTCCACAAATCGGTCAGTTTGCCGTGATTGTTAGCGATGTCACTGATCTTAAGGTTGCCGAAGAACGTATTCAATATTTGGCCAAATATGATGTCCTTACAGGACTTCCTAATCGTATCCAACTCGCCGAAAAGTTCGATTATGCATTGACATTGGTGAAACGTAGTAGCGGCCATATGGCTATATTATTTATAGATATTGATCGATTTAAGGATGTTAATGACTCGCTTGGCCATACTATAGGCGATGTCTTATTAGCCGAAGTGGCAACTCGTTTGAAAGGCGTGATGCGTGAACAAGATGTGGCGTCACGTCACGGCGGGGATGAATTTATTGTGATGCTTCCAGGCTGCGATGATCAGGGAGCTGTTACGGTCGTTCAAAAGATAAAAAATGTCGTATCGGAACCCATCCGAATTGATCCGTATGATCTTTTTATAACGGTGTCAATAGGTATTGCCATCTTCCCCATTGACGGCATTAACCTAGAAACGCTTTCTCAGAGCGCCGATGCGGCGATGTATCGAGCAAAGCATGAAGGCCGAGATATTTATAGATTCTTTACACCAGAGATTCAAGTTCGTGCTGACCGGCGTTTGCGTTTGGCCAATTTATTACGCATCGCATTAGAGCGAGGTGAGTTCCAGTTACATTATCAACCTATTGTGTCACTTTCAGATGAGCATATTGTTGGCGTCGAAGCCCTGTTGCGTTGGTACAGTCCAGAACTAGGTATGGTTTCACCCGAGGAATTTATACCTGTGGCAGAGGAATCTGGAAGTATTGTGGCTATCGGAGAATGGGTAATTCGCTCTGCAGTAACTCAGCTTGAACGATGGATTGATGATGGATGTCAGTCCATATTCATCGCCGTTAATTTGTCGGCAGTGCAATTTCGTCATCCCAGCCTATTAACACTTGTAAGCAGCATACTTGGGGAAACAAAATTACCCCCGTATTGTCTTGAATTCGAGCTGACAGAGAGAGTCGCGATGCATGACCCCGAACAGGTAATCTCCGTGATTGACAAACTACATGAGCTCGGCATACGCACCGCTATTGATGATTTTGGTACAGGTTATTCATCACTGAATTATCTAAAGAGATTTAAGATACACAAACTCAAAATTGATCGTTCTTTTGTGCGCGATCTCAATACAGATTTGGATGACAAAGCCATCGTTGCAGCGATAATTAGTATGGCCAAGAATCTTGGTTTGCATACGATAGCGGAGGGTATAGAGACTCCTGAGCAGCTTGCATATCTGAAGGAGCAGGGTTGTGATGAAGCGCAGGGCTATTATTTCAGCAAGCCAGTCCCCCCAGAAGGAATTGAGCAGTTGTTTAATGGCATAGTGGAATGAGTAGAATATTGAGGTCTTAGATTAGTATGGCCGTGACTCGCTCGGCGTATTTAATCCAAGTTGATAGAAGTAAATTCACCCACAGAAAAGAAAATTTGAATCGGCCATAGAAGCTGATGCTCAAGATAACCGTGTCAAAGGTTCGAAATTAACCGCGTGCAGTCGATCAATAACACGTGAATCGTCAGCTAAAGTCAGAATGAACTCGTAGAGTTTCCACGATTTCTGACGGTGCTCAGCAAAGCCTAGTGAAAAGAAGGATGGGGGCGGGTTTTCTAAGTTATTGATATATAATATTGTAAAAACAATAGGTTGCCACTACGAGCCATGCGGTCGGTAGGTCGAATCTCTCCGGTCGCGCACTTAATCAAAGAGACTGTAAATAATTTTGAAAAAAATATACCTCCCATATGTTGTCCCCTTTCAACAGGATGAAAAATAACGATCCAGGTTCTTTCCCGACGGTATTTGTGGGTGGCTACGCCCTACAAACCCGTGCATCATCATCAAGTCGATCAGTGAACCCTGCGCTGATTATTTAATCTTCATCACCTCCCGCTCCAACACCAACTCCAACGTATACCGCACCCCAAACCCAGTAGTAGCAGTGGCAATATGCGCCAACCCTCCCTTATTACTGGCACTCGCCAGATCAAGGTGCAGCCAAGGAATCTTGTCGTCTACAAACCGATTCAAGAACCGCGCCGCGAGGATATGATCGGGATCACCTCCCAGGGTGCATTGCTTAACATCGGCGATGTCGCTCTCCAGGGGTTTGTCGAAGTCGGCGTCGGTGGGGAAGGGCCATACCCGTTCGCCGGAGGCCACGCCGGCATCGATGATGGTGTTGACCAGCGTGTTGCGATTGGTGAAGGCGCCGCTGTAACTCGTACCCAAGGCATAGACGCAGGTGCCGGTGAGGGTGGCGTAGTCGATGATCATGCCCGGCTTGGCCTTGCTGGCCAGTGCCAGGGTGTCGGCCAGCACCATGCGGCCTTCGGCGTCGGTGTGCACGATCTCGATGGTGGTGCCGTTGAGGGCGGTGACTACGTCGTTTTGTTTGTAGGCGGTGGGGCTGATCATGTTCTGTGCGATGGCCAGCCAGCAGTCCACGGGGAAATTCACCTTGAGTTGGGTGAGGGCCAGCAGGGTGCCCAGGGCCACGGCGCTGCCCGCCATGTCTTCGTGCATGCCCATCATGTGCTTCGCCGGTTTGAGGTTGTGGCCGCCGGTGTCGAAGCAGATGCCCTTACCCACCAGGGCCAGCGCCGGTTTTGCGGACTTGGTGCGGGGGGTGTAACGCAGATGGACGATGCCGTCGTCCTGGGCCGCGCCGCCTTGCGCCACGGCGAGGAAGGCGCCGGCCTTCATGCGGCGCAGGGCCTTGATGTCGTGAAATTTCATTTGCCAGCCGTGTTGCTTGGCCAGCGCCGCGATGCGCTGGCGATACCGCGCCGGGGTGAGTTCATTGGGCGGCAGCACGGTGAGGCTGCGGGCGAGGTGATTGCCTTCCGCTTCGGCCAGGGTGCGGCTGAGATCCAGTTTGTGGGCGATCCCGTACAGCACGATGTGCTTGAGAGGCCGTTCGGGCTTGTTCTTGCTCTTGTAGCTGGGCAGGGGCGTGGCCTTGGCCAGCAAGGCCGCCACCAGTGCTTCCATCACCTGCGCGGCCAGGGTCGGCTCCACGCCGGGTGCGGCCAGGGCGATGCGGGTCGGTGCGGCGTTCCAGTGACTCGCCACCAGTTTGCGGGCCAGGGTGAGCAATTCGAAGCTGGAGATGTCGGGAGTGACGGTGGCCCAGCTGACGCGGGTGTCGCGCGCGTTGGGCAGTTCGGTGACCTGGGGGCCGTTGGCATTGCCCAGTTTGCGGGCTCGGCGCGTGAGGATTTCTTTATAAGGGATTTGGGGCCAGTCCTTGGCCGGCAGGACCAGGATGGCGTGGTCCAAGGCGTCCAATTCCCGGGTGCTGAGTTGGTTTTTATTTTGTTTGATAAGCACTTTTTCCATTATGGTGCAGTCCCTTCCCTGCGGTCTGGCTTGACCTGTTGGCGCAAAAACCCGATCATACCGCGTTTCCGCCGCCGTAAGGCAACCTAGGGGGGGCTTCGACGGCGGTGGCTGTCACTGTTAAGTGCCGGTTTCCAATTCATTAACCAAATGTTTCACAAGGATCAACGTAAGGATTCCTATGAATGCCGCGGATAAGAAACGGCTGCTCCGTAATATGCTCTTTGCCCGACGTTTTGAGGAACGTTGTTACGAGGCGTATGTAGAGCGCAAAATTGGCGGTTTTTTACACCTGTATCCCGGTCAAGAGGCCTGTGTCCATGGTGTCATGGCGGCGGCCCGCCCGGGTCATGATTACGTCATCACCGGCTATCGCGACCACGTCCACGCCATCCTGTGCGGCTCCGATCCCAAAGAGGTGATGGCCGAGCTGTACGGCAAGGAGACCGGCTCCAGCAAGGGGCGCGGCGGTTCCATGCATATCTTCGACGGCGCGAAGCACTTCATGGGCGGTTACGCCCTGGTGGGCGGTCCCTTCCCCCTGGCGGTGGGTATGGCCAAGGCCATCAAGATGAAGGGCGGCGACGAGATCTCCATCTGTTTCCTGGGCGATGCCGCCAACAACCAGGGCACCTTCCACGAGTCCATGAACATGGCGAGCCTGTGGGAGCTGCCGGTGTTGTACGTGTGCGAGAACAATCTCTACGGCATCGGTACCCGCATCGACCGTTCCACCGCGGTGGTGGATCAGTACAAGCGCGTGGTCGGTTACAACATCCCCGCGGTGCAGACCGACGGCCAGGACGTGGAGAAGGTCTATGAGGCGGCCAAGGTTGCCGTGGAGCACGTGCGCTCCGGCAAGGGTCCGTACTTCCTCGAGCTGATGACCTACCGCTACCGCGGCCATTCCATGTCCGATTCCAACGCCTACCGCGCCAAGGAAGAAGAACGCATGTGGAGCAAGCGCGATCCCATCATCATGCTGCGCGACCGTCTCATCGAGGCGAAGACCATCACCATGAACGACTACAAAGAGATGGATGACGAAGTCTTGGAAGAGATCGAAAACGAGATCATCAAGTTCGCCGAGGAATCGCCGGAGCCCAAGCTGGAAGAGTTGGAGAAGTATGTGCTGGGGGAAAACGATCCCTACGTACACGGAGGGGCGCACTGATGGCGATCATGATGTATTGGGAAGCGATCCGCCGCGCCCACGATGAGGAAATGAGCCGTGACCCGCTGGTGATCTGCATGGGCGAGGACATCGGTGTGGTGGGCGGCACCTACAAGGCCACCCAGGGGCTGTTCGACAAATACGGACCGGAGCGGGTGATCGATACCCCCATCAGCGAAAACAGTTACACCGGTCTCGGCATCGGCGCCTCCTTCCTCGGAGTGCGGCCCATCATCGAGATCATGTCGGTGAACTTCGCCTGGCTGGCCACCGACCAGATCGTCAACGCCGCCGCCAAGGTGCGTTACATGTCCGGCGGCCAATTGACCGCGCCGGTGGTGATCCGCTCGCCGGGCGGTACCGCCCATCAATTGGGTGCGCAGCACTCGGCGCGCATGGAAAAGGTGTTCATGGGTATCGCCGGCCTGCGGGTGGTGACGCCGTCCAGCCCCAAGCAGGCCTACGGTCTGCTCAAGTCCGCGGTGCGCTGCAACGATCCGGTGTTCATCAACGAACACGAACTCATGTACAACATGAAGGGCGAGGTGCCCGACGCCGAATTCTTCCATCCCCTGGAAGGTTCCGAGGTTGCCCGTCCCGGCAAGGACATCACCCTGTTCGGCTACAATATCTCCGTGCACTGGTGTATGCAGGCCGCGGAGCAGCTGGCCAAGGAATACGGTATCGATGCCGAGGTGGTGGATCTCTATTCCTTGAATCCCCTGGATCGCGCCGGCATCAAGAAATCAGTGGGCAAGACCCATCGCGCCGTGGTAGTGGAAGAGGCGGAGGCGCCGGTGGGCGTCGGTTCGGAGGTCATCGCCATCATCAACGAAGAATGTTTCTTCGACCTGGATGAGGCGCCGGTACGGGTCTCGGCGGCGAACGTGCCGATCCCTTACAATCATCATCTGGAAAAGGCCGCGATCCCCAACGCCAAGCGGGTGGTCGAGGCGGTGCGTAAGATATTTGGAAAATAGATGATTTCAGCTAAAAGCTAACAGCTGAAAGCTTTAAGCCCAAGGCATAAAGTGCGGCTCTTAGTTTTAAGCTTGTGACTCGCAGCTTGAGGCCAGTTAATGTCCGAACCCTACGTAATCAAGATGCCGCAGCTCTCCGATACCATGACCGAAGGTGTGGTGGTGAGCTGGGAAAAGAATATCGGTGACAAGATCAGCCGCGGCGATATCGTCGCCACGGTGGAGACCGACAAGGCGGTGATGGATGTGGAGGTGTTCCGCGACGGTTATCTGTCCGGGCCCATCACGCCGGCGGACGCCACCGTGCCGGTGGGCGAGGCCATCGCCTATCTGGTGGAGAGTGCCGAGCTGGTGCAAAGTGGTGAAGGCGCCGCGGCTCCCGTTAAGGCTGCCGCTGCTGCAGCACCTCCCGCCCAGCCCGTTGCTGCGGCCGCGACGCCTGCCGAGGAACCGGCTGCCGCTCCTCATAATGATGCTCCCGCCGCTGGCGGTGTCGAGGAAGCCGCAGCGCCCGCCGGCGCCACCTATACCGTCAAGATGCCGCAGCTCTCCGACACCATGACCGAAGGTTTGGTGGTGAGTTGGGAGAAGAATGTCGGGGATAAGATCGCGCGCGGCGACATCGTCGCTACGGTGGAGACCGACAAGGCGGTGATGGACGTGGAGGTATTCCGCGAGGGTTATCTCTCCGGTCCGCGCACCGAGGTGGACAGCGTTGTCCCGGTGGGCGGCGTGCTGGCCTATCTGGTAGAGAGCGCCGAACAGGTGCAGCAGGGCAGCATCGCCGCCGGTGCCGCCCCGGCGCAATCACAGGGTGCCGCCGCTGCGGCACCGACAGCCGCGCCGGTCAAACGTGAAGCCGCCGCCGCACCGAAGCTCTCCGGCACCGCCAAACCGGTGGCGCGTCCCGACAACAAACAGGCCACGCCTTACGCCCGCAAGCTGGCGGGGGAGTTGCACGTCAATCTCAATAATGTACGCGGCACCGGACCCAACGCCGTGATTACCGGCGACGATGTTCTGCACGCGCAACCGGTGCATCGCGCCGCCGAGATGGTGGCGCCGGTTCCCGCCCACATCATGCCCGAGGTGCAGGTGCCGGGCGACGGCCGGCCCATGAGTTCCATGGAGAAGGCGGTCAGCCATTCCATGACCGCGTCCTTGACCATGCCGACCTTCCGCGTGTCGGTGAACGCTCAGCCCGGGGCCTTGATCAAGGCCGCCAAGAAAAAGGGCGTGTCGGTGACCGTGGCCATCGCCAAGGCCTGCGCCGAGGCGATCAAGAAAAATCCGCGCATCAACTGGTGTTATCAGCCGGTGGACAAACTGGTGGAACGCGACACCATAGACATCGGTATGGCGGTGGCCGCCGACGGCGGCGGTCTGGTGGTGCCGGTGTTGCGCCACTGCGAATCCAAGAGCCTGGAAGAATTGAACGAGGCCTGGGGCGGCCTGGTGGAGCGCGCCCGCAAGCGCCGTCTCGCCCCCGAGGAATACGCCAACCCCACCTTCATGGTCTCCAACATGGGCATGATGGGCGTTACTTATTTCGATGCCATCCCGACGCCGGGTACGGCGGCGATCCTGGCGATTTCCACGGCGGGTAAGGACGGCATGCCGCTGACGGTCACTGCCGATCATCGCGTGGCCAACGGCGCCGAGGTGGCGGTGTTTCTCACTACCCTCAAGACCGTGATCGAACAGCCTGAAGAGTGGATGGGGCCCATGGGTCCGGCCATCCCCGATGGCGATTGGGATTATGACGTGGTGGTGATCGGCGGCGGACCGGGCGGTGAAGACTGCGCCCGCGACTTGGCCGAGCACGGCATCAAGGTGGCGATGATCAACGACGCGCCCTTCCCCGGCGGCGAGTGCCTGTGGCGCGGTTGCATTCCCTCCAAGGCCTGGCGCGCCGCGGCGGACCGTATGCGTGATCGCATTCACGACGAACACCTGGGCGTGGAAGGCACCACCGAAGCGCGCTTGAGTTGGGAGAAATTGGAAAAGACCCGCCGCAATGTTTTAGAAACCCGCGGCGAGATGGCGCTCAAGACCGACACCGGCGTCAAGATCAAGGTCATACAGGGCTATGCCCATTTCGAGACCGACCATCGCGTGTTCGTCGATACCTCGGGCAATAATGACGAGCGTCACGCCCGCGCCAAACCCGGCGATCGCGGCAAGGGCGAACACATCACCTTCGGCTGCGCGGTGATTGCCACCGGCGCGCCGCCCTTCGTGCCGCCCATCCCCGGTGCTCGCGAGGGTCTGGAAAGTGGTGGTGTGATTACCTCCGACACCGTGTGGTGGCTGAAGGACGTGCCCAAGTCCCTGACAGTGATCGGCGGCGGCGCCATCGGGGTGGAAATGGCGCAGATCTTCCAGGATTTCGGTACCGAGGTGGTGCTGGTGGAGGCGCAGCCGCGCATCCTCGCCGAGGTGGAACCGGAGATTGCCAAGAACCTCACTCAGATCCTCAACGACGATCCGCGCCTGACCATACACACCGGCGCCAAGGTCGGCGAGATCAAGGGCAAGCCCGGCAAGATGCAGCTCAGCTTCGAGGACGGCGAAGGCAAGAAGAATAACGTGGTATGCGATTACGTGCTGGTGGCCACCGGCAAGCGTCCGGTGCTGGAACCCTTGGAACTGAATAACGCCGGTGTGGCGGTGGACAAGGGTGTGATCAAGGTCGACGCGCGCGGCCGCAGCAGCGTCCCACACATCTTTGCCGTGGGCGATGTGATCGGCGGTTACATGCTGGCCCATACCGCCGGCCAGCAAGGCCGGGTCGCCGCCGCCAATATCCTCGGCGAGGATATGCGATACGACCAGGATAAGGACTGCGGCGTGATCTTCACCCGTCCCGAGGCGGCCTTCGTCGGTCTGTCCGTGGAACAGGCCAAGGCCAAGGGCATCGACGCCGTGGAGGTGAAGGTGCCCATGGCGGTCGACGCCAAGGCCATGATCACCGACGAGACCCTGGGCCTGATCAAGATCGTCGCCGACAAGCAGAGCCGCCGTATCATCGGCGTGCATTTCCTTGCCGACCACGCCGACACCCTGATCGGCGAGGCGGTGATGATGGTGTCCGCCAATATGACCCTGGAGCAGGTGGGCCAGGCCATCCATCCCCATCCCACCCAGACCGAATTGTTCGGGGAGATGGCGCGCCGCCTGTTGTCGCGATTGCGGCGCAGCGCCAAGGCTAAAGGCAAATAGTTCGCGCTTCTCCCTTCCCTCCGAGAGAGGGTTGGGGTGAGGGGAGAGTCGCTGTGAAAAATTCCCTCATCCTGCGCCGAGGTTCCGGGGAGGGATAGAGCCCGGCACGTTGCCGGTACATTTTGGTCTGCTCGGTAATCGTATGCAACTCGCGTCTTCCAATCACACGTAGCTCTAGCGTTTAAGCTTTGCCTCAAATCCGTAGACCGTGCTTTTATCGCCATCATATATTCCCAAGGTGGGCGCTCGCGTGATTTCACAATCACATACATTCGCACAGCTTATGCCTATCGACAGGCTACGGGCGCTCGATTACATTGGACTGTGCGTCGACCATACCGGTCGGCGTGCGGACGATTTCTCATTCTTTGAGTTATTAAGGAGCTTTCCATGAAGAACATTGCACTGGGCGCAGCGCTGGCCCTTACCTTTCTGTCTTGGTCCGTCGTCGCGGAGGAGCAAGGCGCTATGCATGGAAAGGCACCCACGGAAGAGCAGTGCAAGGCTATGGCCGTACAGCACGGTATGAAGGGGGAGAAGGTGGATGCCTGGGTAAAAAAATGCCTGGAGATGTCGGAGAAGATGAAAAGCGACAGAGGGATGGGCGACAACAACGATATGAATGACATGAACGATACGAGTGACGATAACGACATGCAGGATCCGGAGGACAGCGACAGCGGTATGCGTGGTGACGATAAATAATATTCCGCCGCTGCGATCGTCCGGTCGCGGCGGCGTGTTCTCAGCTGAACATTGGTTTGAAACCTATCAGAGCTCGATCTTGAGTTTGGACAGGCGATAGTAGAGTTGGCGAGTGCTCAATCCCAGGCGGCGCGCCGCCTGCGTCTTGTTGCCGTCGGACTCGCGCAATACTTCGATAATTCTGGCGCGCTCGCCGGTGCACACTTTTTTGTGAGGTTTGAAAGATTCCGCTGTGCTCGCATCCGGCGTGGGCGCGAGGCGTTTGCTATTGTCGCCTTCCAGATCGTCGATGGTGATCGCAGTCTCCGCGTCGAGGATGCGGTCGATCTCCGCGTTGCCGATGAACTCGACATCGGACATGATCACCAGGCGCTCGATGACGTTTTCCAGTTGACGCACATTGCCCGGCCAGTCGTACGCTTCCAGGCGCCGCAAGGTGTCGTCGGTGAACAGCACGTTGCGATGCTGCTGCTGGTTGTAACGGGCCAGGAAATACAAGGCCAGCAGTTCGATGTCGCCTTGCCGGTCCCGCAGCGGCGGCAGGTGAATGGGCAGGACATTGAGGCGGTAATACAGATCGAGGCGGAATTCGCCGGTCTTCACCGCGTCGTTGAGCTGGCGGTTGGTCGCGCTGATGATGCGCACATCCACTGGGATCTCCGTGTTGGAACCGATGCGCTGCACGACCTTCTCCTGTAACACCCGCAACAATTTCGCTTGCAGGTCGGTGGTCATGTCGCCGATTTCGTCCAGGAACAGCGTACCGCCCGCGGCGATCTCGAACTTGCCCTTGCGCATGGCGGTGGCGCCGCTGAAGCTGCCCTTCTCGTGGCCGAACAGTTCCGCTTCGAGCAGGTTGGGGGGAATGGCGGCGCAATTGATACAGACGAAGGGTTTGTCGCGTCTGGCGCTGGCAAGATGGATCATGCGCGCGAAACGTTCCTTGCCGCAGCCGGACTCTCCGATGAGCAGCACGGTGGCGGCGGACGCCGCCGCCTTCTCCGCCTCGCTCAAGGCGCGGCGCAAGGCGGGGCTTTGGCCCACTATGCCGTGCACGGCGGCGTCTTCCATGGACTTGACTCGCTTGAGGTGCGCATTCTCGCGCAGTAATTCGCCGGTGCGTTCACTCACCAGGGCATGGATGTGCAATATCTGGCCAATCATGGCCGCGGTGATCTGCAGGACATAGACATCGCCGACGGACTGCGGCAGATTCAAGGTTTCGCGCTGTACCGCCAGGACGCCGATGCATTCATCGTTCTGCATGATCGGCACCGCGATGTAAGCCGGCAGGATGCGCGTGGATTCGATGGATGAGATGCGCCCGATATAGGCCGGTTCCTCGTGCACGTCCGGCACCAGTGCGATCTCCCCGCTGGCCATGACTCGGCCGGTAACCCCTTCGCCTATGGCATAAATTCCGTTGGTGATTTCCTGTGCGGAGAGACCGTGGGAGTAGGTGATGCGCAGCAGGCCGCTTTCCGGGTCGGCCTGGATGACCCGCCCCTTCTTAAGGTGCAGGCATTCGGCCAGCAGTTTCAGCATCGCACCGATGCTGACGGTGAGATCGAGTGACTTACCGATCAATTGCGCTGCGGCATGTATGACGGCGGCCTGGTCGGACGACAGCGCAGGGCTTGCTGCAGTGCTTAGCGGGGGCATGCCTTTGGCGATGGATAAAGATGTCATCATGTCTTTCTATATCAAACTACAGTGACAGGCATATGACGACTGATTCGAAGCCAAGCAAGCTTGTTCTCAGTTATCCATGCCTAGTAATTATAGAAAAAAAATCCCTTCCTGCTTAGCAGTCCATTTATCAATCACGTACGACGTCGGATGAAATGAATGGTTCCGTAGGATACACGTTACCGTACCCTTGGCTACCGTGACAGGCGTCACAGTGGCCGCTATTGGATCCATGGAAATCGCACCGTTGCCGTACCTGCGCGGCAAACACGGGCTCATCGATTCATCACCGGCATAATCCCTAAAAAACCGGGTTATTGTCGGATCAACTTAAAAAGCGTGAGAGTGCGTGCAGCACTCTCACGAAGGGGGAGGGTATTTTAGATGTTTAGCGCGGCGCAACTGTCGTTATACGGAGACATCGGCTGTCGTCACGCGGAAACGCCGTGGGATACGTGGGTTGAAAGGCCATGAGTTTGTTGTCTATTACGGAAGAAATCGAAGGCGGCGTAGAACGGATCCCAGCCGATCAATGCGGTGAAGAACGGATAGATTGCCACCAGCGTCACCCACGGCGGCAGTTGCGGCATCAACAATACCGCGGTGGCGATCATTAGGGAAATGATGGGGCGGATGATTTGTTCAGATGTATTGATATTGGTGTTCATGGGCGTTACTCCTGCATTATGGTTCGCAGGGACTATCGCAATGTGCGTGCCAGAGTCGGGAATCCTTCGTAAGCTGTTATTGCAAATCCAAATTGATCGTATTCCGTTCGCGCGACTCATGTCGTAGCGCGGCGAACAATGTGTACATTGTGCATATTGTCTTTGTTGCAGGGCTATCTGGAAGGTGTAATTAACTTGAAGGCGGCTATTGATGACGGTCGGCTATACGGTTCGGGCCGATCGGCGCACAGCATAAGCCGCGCCGCACGAGCATAGCGCTCGCATGGCGTGTGGATTCATTGGGAGGGGAGCGGGAGGCGATTTGAGTCGCGTGCAACGACCCGGCAAATCGGCCTCCCGCTCATGTGGTCCGCTTTTCGGCCGCAGGTTACCTAAAGCGGCGGTCCTTGGGTGACTTGTATCATGTCGCCGGGGCGCAACCACTTCTTATAGGCGTCCTGCACCTGCGCCGCAGTCATATCGTGATATGCCCGTGCGGCCCGCGCCGGTTCGTCCAGCGGCAGGTCCAGCATCGAGAGCGTCAACAGGCGGTGCGCGATGCCGCCCAGGCTGGCATCCGCCAGGGCGATGGCACGCAGCGCGAGAGACTTGGCCTGATGGAGTTCCTCATCACTCACGGGCTTGGTTTGCATGGCGGTCAAGTCGCGCATCACCAGGGCTCGCGCCTTGTTGACGTTGGGCGGATCACTGCCGAAATTGACCGAGAACACGCCGCGGGTCTGGCCGATATTCATGGCCGAGCCGACGTAATAGACCAAACCGGATTTTTCGCGCAGATCCCGATACAGGCGACTGGCATAGAATCCGCCGCTCAAGACGTTGTTACCCAACTGCAGGGCGTAATAATCGGCATCGTAGCGATTCATCCCCAGCGTCTGCGCCAAGGCTACCCTGTCCTGGACCTGACTCTTGTTGGGGACGCGGGTGGCGGAAGGCTTATTGGGCGGCACGGTGGGCAGCAATACGTCGGGTTTGGGTCCTTCGGCCTTCCAGCCGCCGAGATATTTTTCCACTATGGCGCGGGCCTTTTTCGGCGTGATATTGCCGATCACTACTACGGTGGTCATGTCCGGACGGAACGCCGCCTTGTAATAGTTGCGCACGTCCTTCAGGGTGAGGGCGCTGACCGTTTCCGGCGTGGCCTCGCGCAGGGTCGGATCGCTTGCCGGGAACAAGGACTGATTCAGGGCACGCCGGGCAAGATAACCCGGACTCACGAGCATGCCCTTGAGCGCCCCGGCACCCTGACGTTTTACGATTTCGAAGGCGTTCTTGGGCATGGCCGGATTGAGTTCATTGTCTGCCATCAACTCGACGGCGCGTTCGAAATTTTCCGAAAGCGACTGCGCATAAAAACTGATGCCGGTGCCGATTTCAGCGCCGATATCGTCCATGGCCTTCTGATAGGCAAGGCGGTCGAGGTGCGTAGTGCCGTAGGAGAACAAATGTGCCAAAACCCCGTCCACCCCTTCTTTGCCCTTGGGCATTTGCATATTGGGGTTGCTCTTGATTCCGCCGTACAAGCTTACCGTGTCGCTCACCGCGCTCGGCTGCACGATCAACTGGATGCCGTTGGCCAGTGTAGAGACGATGGGCTTGAGCGTGGATTCGGGCATGGGCAGACGCGCCAGTTCATCCTTCGCCCACTTCGGCAGCACCACATCCTTGACGTGGCTCAATGAGAACGATTCGTTACCCTTGAATTCCTGAGAGGAAACGGGTTTGCCCGAGGGTGAGGGGGTAAGTATCGCCGTGACGGTGTGATCCAAATCCAGATAGGTACGGGCGACGCGGTTGACGTCGGCCACCGTGACGTGCTCGATGGCGTCGATGTCTTCCTGAGGGGAGTGGCGGCCTTCCAATGCCAGGGCGCGGGACCATACCATCGCCAGGCCGGACACCGAGTCCTTGCGAAACTCCACCGCGGTGCGCTCGCGGCGTTTGGCCGCCGCCACCAGGTCGGCGGGGACGCCGTTCTTGGCGTAAGCGGCGATGATGTTCTTCAGCTTCTTTAACGACGGTTGCGGGTCTTGTCCCGACGGGATCATCACCGCCGCCGAGCCCATGCCGGCCCCGGGCATCGGTTCGTACTGGAAGCCGGAATCCAGGACGTCGCCCTTGACCACTAGGTCATATAAGGCCGCGCGCTGGCTGTTGAGAACGTCGCCGAGCACCAGAGCCGCCGCGTAATCCGGACTGTCGAAACCGGGCATGCGCATGGTCACGGTGGTCATGCCGTTGGGACGATCGGTGGTTTGATGGAAGGTGACGGGTTTGACGGGTTTCAATTTGACCGCTGGGCGTGGCGGCAGCTTTTTGCTGGGGATTTTTCCGAACAGCGACTTGATCACGGGCAGGACCTGCTCGGCATCCACTGCGCCGCCGATCACCAGAATGGCATTGTTGGGCGCATACCAGTCACTGTGGAATTTATGCAGCATCTCGGCGGTGGTGCGATCGAAGGAAGGTCGGGTGCCGAGGGCATCATGGGCATAAGGCGTCCCCTCGTACATATGGTTCAGCACCTTGGTGTACAGCACATACTGGGGGTTCGACAGGTCTGCGGCGACCTCCTGCTCGATGGCGCCGCGTTCCTGCTTCCACAGGGGTTCGCTGCTCAAGATGTCGCGCATGCGTAACGCCTCCACATGCAGTATCACGTTGAGATCATCGGCGGGCACGGTATAAAAATACTGGGTGAGTGTTTGCTGGGTGGTGGCGTTGAACTTGCCGCCCACGCCGGCCGCTATGGCGGACAGCTGATCGGCGGAAAGATCCGGACTGCCGCGAAACATCATATGTTCCATGGCGTGCGCCATGCCGGGGAAGCCCGCGGGCGCCTCATTGGACCCCACCAGATAGTTCACCGTGGTGGTCACCACGGGCGCCATGGGATTAGGTACGATCACTACGCGCAGGCCGTTGTCCAGGGTGACCCGCGTGACCTTTAGCGTGTCGTTGCCGCTGTCTTGCGCCGACCCTAACAGCGGTGTGGCGCCGATGATGACCGCCGCGAACAACATTATCCATTGCCGCCACATGTGCGGTTTGGATAGGAGTTGGGGACTTACGGTGGGGCGGGGCTTGTTGGACGTGTCGGCAATTCTCGACTTAACACTCATGAATACGATCCCTTCTGTGTATATGTAATGCCATGGTCACGGGTGTTGTTAATCACTAATGTCCCTGTATGCTCACGGTCTATATCAATGCTGTGGCTGTGCCGCGACACGAAATTAAGCCCTGCCGCGGATATCCCGTCTTTTGGACGCTGAAATGGCTGATTTGTTTCATGGTGGGCGACAAGAACCCAATCTTACCAATAACTTAAAGTATCTGGGGCGCCCGCTATGCCGTGCAGGTCTGCGCCAGTTTGGCTGCGGCGGGTTCGAGTAGAGAAGGGGAGGGACGCCGTGTGCGCCATCAGCCAGCATCGCTGTCATTCCGTATAATTACCTACTCCCCGCCGTTGGGGAGGCTACGCCATCCCAAGCAGTATTTTACTATCGGTGTCATTTGGCGAATGTTTAAATAAAATCCGGCTCTTGCCCTGGCCGCACGCTGCCGTCATTG
Organism: uncultured Gammaproteobacteria bacterium; assembly: GCA_963810615.1. Taxonomy (GTDB): domain Bacteria; phylum Pseudomonadota; class Gammaproteobacteria; order DRLM01; family DRLM01; genus JARRQJ01. The sequence continues at coordinate 943,886 of CAWEOA010000008.1, forward strand.
CGGCTTGTGGCACACCGCTTCGATATTATTGCCGTCCGGGTCGGTGATGAATGCACCATAATAGTCTTGGTGATAATGAGGACGCAGGCCCGGTTTGCCGTTGTCCTTGCCGCCGGCGGCGATGGCGGCCTGATAGAAGGCATCCACGGCGGCTCGGTTCTCGGCGTTGAAGGCGACGTGCAGCGGCGGCCGTTGCGCCTCGCCCTGGGTGATCCAGAAATCCGGCATGGCGCCGCCTACTCCCAGGCCGCCAACCTTGCCTTCGGGCATATCAAACTCCATCACCATGCCATAACCCAGCGGCGCGAGCGTCTGCTGGAAAAAGGTCTTGCTGCGTTGATAGTCACCGACACGTACGCCGACATGATCGATCATGGTCGTCTCCTCTCCCTGTTAGCTCGAGCAGTGCTGCGCAGTATGACGGATAATCCCGCCGACCCCAAGCGGAGCGGCTACCTCAAGTGCGCCTGCGGCATGCGAACAAGCTAGACGGTTTCACCGGCGAGTTTCGAGACTCCGGCCGCGCATCCGAGGTGTTAAACTCTCACCCATCGATTCGACTACTCAATTTCGCTGAGAAGAATGGGCAAGAAAACCACACCACAATCGAGCGCGCAAGGAAGGCTCTACGGCTATATCAACGGTCTCTACAACGGAACGGGGCGCCGTTCCGATGTGTTTCGTTGGGGCCTGCTGGCTTTCGATGTGCTCACGCTGGGATATTTTATCGCCGCCTCCTTCTATCACCATGGCGATGGATTTCACAGCCTTGAAGTGGTGATCGGCATCATCTACCTCGTGGAGTTTGCCGCGCGCATCTATATCAGCAAGCAGCGTTTCAGAGTCGCCTTCGGCCTGGCGGGCCTGGCCGACCTCATCGTCATCGTTTCCCTGCTGGCGCCGGTGGTGGTCGGTAACTTCATATTCATGCGGGTGATCCGCGCTCTGCGGTTGTTGCGCTCCTACCACGTATTGCGCAGCCTGCGCAGCCGATCCCCTTATGTGCGCCTCCATGAGGATGTGATTTTCAGCGTGATCAATCTGCTCGTATTCATCTTCGTGGTGACCGCGATCGTCTATGTCACCCAGGTTGAGCATAATCCGGCCATCAAGGATTACGTGGATGCCTTGTATTTTACCGTCACCGCCCTTACCACCACCGGTTTCGGCGACATCACCCTGGTGGGCACCAGCGGCCATATCCTGGCGGTGCTCATAATGATCTTCGGCATATCGCTGTTCCTGCGCCTGATTCAAACCATCTTTCGCCCCGAGAAAGTGCGTTATGAATGTCCGACCTGCGGTCTCAGCCGCCACGAGGGCGATGCCATCCATTGTAAACATTGCGGTGAAATCCTGCACATTACTACGGAAGGCGGCGACTGGGGTTGAGGTGCATAGTTAAGTACGGTAAGCACCAGCAGAGGCGCCGGGGAGAGGTGAAATGTCTCCACATCGGCTCTATGTATTTGCCTCTGATACGCTCCTTTTGGAGATGGAGGCGGGCTAGAATAAGACTTTCCGACACACGCCATTAGCATTTGATTAGGTGTACATAAAAAGGCCGGCGCCATGAGTTTCCTGCAAGAAGCGTTCATCTTTCTCGGTGCGGCCATCATCGCCGTGACCTTTTTCAACAAGCTCGGTTTCGGTTCGGTGCTGGGTTATTTGGCGGCGGGAGTGATCATAGGACCGTGGGGTCTGGGCTTGATCACCGGCGTGGAAAACATCCTGCACTTCGCGGAACTCGGCGTGGTGCTGTTGCTGTTCATCATCGGGCTGGAATTGCAGCCGTCGCGCCTGTGGGTGCTGCGCCGTTCCATCTTCGGCATGGGTCTGGTGCAGGTGCTCGCCACCACCGTGCTGTTCGCCGTGGCCGCCACGGCGCTGGGTCTGAACATTAAAAGCGCCGGCATCATAGGCATCGGCTTGTCCTTGTCGTCCACGGCCTTTGTGCTGCAGCTTCTCGCCGAGAAAAAGCAGCTCAGTACGGTCCACGGCCGCGCGTCCTTCGCCATCCTGCTCTTTCAGGATCTGGCGGTCATCCCGGTGTTGGCCCTGTTGCCGTTGCTGGGGGTGAGCGACGCCGTCAGTGCCGACACCAACGTGACGCAAAAAGTCGTTACCGGGGTGGTGGCCATCGTCGTCCTGGTGGCGGGCGGACGTTATCTGTTGCGGCCGCTGTTTCGTCTGGTCGCCGCGTCAGGCAGTCACGAAATCTTTTCCGCCACCAGCCTCATGCTGGTTATCGGCTCTACCCTGCTGATGGATATGGCCGGCCTGTCCATGGGCCTGGGCGCCTTTGTCGCCGGAGTGTTGCTCGCCGATTCCGAGTATCGCCATGAGATCGAGGCCAATATCGAGCCTTTTAAAGGGCTGCTGCTGGGGCTGTTCTTCATCTCGGTGGGCATGTCGGTGAATATCGGACTGCTGATGTCGCGCCCGCTAATGGTGCTCGCTTTGGTCGCGGCTTTGTTGATAGTGAAGTTCATCGTGCTTTATGCGCTGGGCATCGGCTTCCGCATGCCCATACGCTGTACCCGCAACCTGGCCTTTGTGCTGTCGCAGGGCGGGGAGTTTGCCTTTGTCTTGTTCGCCGCGGCCACGTCTTATCACATCCTCGATCAGTCCCTCACGGATACCCTGGTCCTGGTGGTGAGCTTGAGCATGGCCGCGACGCCGCTGCTGTTCATGTTCAATGAGAAGCTGCTGAAACCCTGGCTGGACGGTCGGGCGCAGCCGGTGTTCGACCGTATCGACGATCCCGGTACCCCGGTGATCATCGCCGGTTTCGGCCGTGTCGGGCAGATCGTCGGCCGTCTGCTGCGTATCAAGCATATTCCCTTCACCGCCCTGGAGATCAGCCAGAACCAGGTGGACTTCGTGCGCAAATTCGGCGGCAAGCTGTATTACGGCGACGCCTCGCGCATCGACCTGTTGCGCGCCGCCCATATTGAGCAGGCCAGGATATTCGTCCTGGCGGTCGATGATGTAGAGGCCTCGCTGAAGATCGCCGAAACGATAAAAAACAATTTTCCGAAATTGGAAATCTATGCGCGGGCCCGTAACCGCCATCATGCCCACATACTGATGGACCTGGGCGTTAAGGTATTCGTGCGTGAGACCTACTTCTCCAGCCTGCATCTGGCGGAACAGGTGCTGGGCGGACTGGGTCTGGACAAAGCGGAAGTCGCGGCCTCTATCGCGAAATTCAGGGAATACGACGAGGCGACGCTGATCAGGCAACACGCTATCTATCATGACGAAACCCAGATGATCCAAAGCGTCAAAGATGCTGCGGAAGAACTGCAGAGCCTGTTCGAGGCGGACATCGCCTCCCAGAACAATAAGGCCGAGCAACGGGAGCAGGCTAGACAGTCGGGATGATAAGTCCGTTGAAGCAGGGTGGCTCCGGCCGAGGCCTGGGTAAACTCAGGCTTGCTTATGCCAATGACGGCCCGCTATCGGCATGGATAGTGTTAACAGGCCCTAAAACAGCGGCTCGCCATATTCTCAGGTTGAAGCGCTGTTGCTTTAAATGAAAACAGGAGCAATGACGGATTCATTGCTCCCATTATCACGCAATCATCCGCAACACTTTTTGTATTTCTTGCCGCTGCCGCACGGGCAGGGATCGTTGCGGCCCACCTTGGGGCTTGAGTTGCGGACGGTGCCTGGTGAGACCAGTTTGCCATCCGTGAAATACCATTTGCCGTTGAGACGGCTAAATTCGGCCACTTCATGGTGGGTGTGGGTGACGCCTTTTTCCCGATAGGTGGCGATGAATTCTACGCTGCCTTGCTCATCCCGTTCTCCGCCGGCATCGGTCTTGATGATCTCCAGCTTCAGCCATTCCGCATTGTTTGCCCACTGTTCGACGGAGGCCGGGTCATAGTCGTCGCGATGATCCGGGTGCAGGCTGTTGGTAAGATGATCGATGGCGCCCTTGGTGTAGGCGCTGTAGCGGGAACGCATCAGGGCTTCGGCGGTGGGCGCGTCTTGGCTGCCGCCGATGATCGGGCCGCAGCAGGCATCGTATTCCTTGCCGGATTGACAGGGGCACAGACTCATTCAATTCCATCCTTTCAAGCTAAAACGGTGGATATAGTATGGATACGATAATGCAGCGATACAAGAGAGCGCCGAGGATATTCCCTGAAAGCATGCCGGGATCAGCGATGCGGGTATGCAATGAATCACAATAAGCCGACATTATCGACGAGCCAACCGACGGCAGGCGCAATGATTTTCGAAGCGCCGCGTCCTGGTGCAACCGCTCGATCCCGTGGTCAACTTCGACGCTGCAGCGGCAGCGTATAGCGGATCGGCGCGGCGATAGGCAGTATTGGACGTATGCCGTTCGGTCGGGCTCGCGTCTTATCCCTGAAGGTTGTCCGGTGTAATTATTTCGCCGTCCACGTAATACCATATACCGTTTACACGGTTAAACTCGCCCAGTTCATGATGTTCGTAAGTGACGTTTTCGATGCGGAAAAGAGTAATGAACTCGACCGTGCCTTCCTGATCATTCTCGCCTCCGCCGCGGGTGTTGATAATCTTCAATCCCAGCCATTCCGAATTGTCAGCCCAATCTTTAGTAGAGACCGGATCAAAGTCGGCACGGCTATCGGGATGCAGGCTGTCCTTTAGATAATTTATCTCGCTCTTGACAAATGCGCTGTAACGGGAGCGCATCAAGACCTCTGCGGTGGGAGCGGCTTGCCTGCCACTGATTATCGCTCCACAACAAGTGTCGTATTCCTTACCGGATTGACAGGGGCACGGATTCACGCTTTATCTCCTGTTTTCTGGGCTTAAATGGCCGGATATAGTATGGATATTGCGGCGCGGCGATACAAGATCTGCAGGAGGAATGAATACTGGTTTCTCGCTTGTCGCCCCGAGCGAATGATTTCACGGCAGGTTAGTGTAAACAAGGAGATAGACTGTTTCCCGTCGCCGACAAGGTGGCGAGGGTCTGCATCGTGTAGATGCCGTAAGATGGATTGAGAAAAAATATAGGCCAAACACTATGTGATGACGGACGGGTATCGTGGCGGATGATGTGTCGTAATGCGAAGAGGGGATGCCGTCTACGGTCCAGTCTTTTGCCAAACAGCCGGGTCTTCGCTACCATTAGCGCCAGCCGGTACGATTACGGGGCAATAGTGAAAAAGCTCAAACACGAAGCGGAATTGGTGAAGGCGGCGATAGCGGTGGGAGTGAAATACGCCGAAGCGCGCGGTGCCGCCGAGTTCGACGCGACGGATTCGGCGAGCGACAAGATCCTCTACCTCTATCGACTGTTCGTTCGCGATAAGCTTATTCAAGCGCTGCCTGAAGATCAGGTGTCGCAGCAATCCATGCGGCATAAACTGGCCATCTGGTACTCGAAGCAGCTGCCCAAGGATCACCCGCTGTTGCAATAACGACGGATTGCGGGGCCGTAGCGCCGCGAGTGCTTATCTGGGCGCCTCAGACTATCCCAACCACGCAAATTTTACTCGGTGCGCTTCGGCCCCGATCGCAATTTATCGCGATGGGGGGTGCGGGGACGCCGGTGGACGGAAGCAGCGGTGGCCGGAAGTAATGTCGGCGGCAAGTATCTCAGCCGCTTGATTCGTGCCTTAATCTGCTCTTACTTGTCCGATGTTTGAACCGCGAACGCTTGTGGCCGCGACTGTCGATCGGGTAATCTGCGAGTCTTGCTGTTTACTTTAAGGATTTTCTGATTAATTCGTCATTCCGGGCGTAGCGTAGCGGAGACCCGGAATCCAGTGCCTTTAATGCAGGGAGTTTCTGGATTCCGGCTCTTGTGCCCTATTGGGTATTCGCCGGAATGACGTCAAAAGAATAAATCAGACCTTCCTTAAGCTTAATCCGTTCAGTAACAATGGTGTTGCCGTGGTCCGCTACTTCCGAGCCAGTGTCGCTATACTTTCCCTGCTGTTGGCGGCGTGCGGCGGCGGTTCCTCGACAAGCTATTCAACGACCGTCACCAATTTTAAAGTCACCCCCGGTGATGGCCAGGTAGTGATCACCTGGGATTCTCACCCCGGACAGTACTATGACCTGTACTTTAAGGTGGGTTCGAACGTGACCGAAAGTGATTTCGAAGGTCTGAAGCTGTCTATCACTTCTCCATACACGTTAATTAACCTGACCAACCAAACTCAATATTCGTTTATCCTCACCGCCACCAATTCAGGCGGGGTGGCGGGATTGCCCACGCCGGTAGTGAGCGCGACACCGGGGTCGAGCGGCACGGGGCTTTCCTGGACGGTTAATCCGCCGCTCGCCGTCCAAGCCCTGCGCGGCGTCGCCTCCGGCGGCAACACCTTGGTCGCCGTCGGTGTTGCAATTGACAATATATCGCCCGTGGTCTATTCGTCCCAGTACAGCCCGACCAGCACCGGCGGTATCACTGCCTGGACTCAGGCCTTGACGCTTCCAGTCGGATTGACCAAATCTCTGGCCGCGGTCGTGTTTGATGGGACGCGGTTCGTGGCCTTAGGGATTAACGGCTCGGTCATTACCAGCGGTGATAGCGTGACATGGAAGGAGGCCACTGCCGTGAACGCCGGTCGGGCAGTGAATGGGATTGCCTATGGCGCGGGGACTTATGTTGTCATTGGCAGCGGTGGATACATTGCGACCAATACCGCCGGCGCCAACAACCCCGGCAACAACGACCCTACCTCCACCACTAGCGAGATCATCACCGGTCCATGGACCCCGCGGACTTCGGGAATGACTCAGGATTTGTACGGCATTGCCTATGTCAATGGTGATTTTATTGCGGTGGGTCAACAAGGTAAGATGTTGACCAGCCATAACGGTATCACCTGGACGCCGCGTAACACGGGGACTGGCAACGATCTATGGCAAGTGGCTTACGGTGCGGGGACCTATGTCGCAGTTGGCGATAGCGGCACCATTATATCCAGTGCCGACAGCGCCACCTGGACCAAGCAAACCAGCCCCACTACCAATTCTTTATATGCGATTGGCTTCGGTGGCAATGACACCTTCGTAGCGGCGGGGGATTTAGGCGCCATCGCCTACAGTACCAGCGGCGCAGACGGTTCATGGACCTTGACCGCCGCCGGATCTAACGCCTTGTACGGGATTACGGCGAACGGGACGTTCGTCGCCGTGGGTGCAGCGGGTGCCACCGTGAGCGGCAGGTAAGCGCACCCCGGTCTGCGCCCGAAATCATAGGAGGCGGTTACGATGTACTGCGGGATGTGTCGCGGGCCTGACACCAGTTCATCCACAGCTTGCGGTAGAGTGTTTCCAGGTCCCGTGTGAAAGCCGGTCCGTCGCACAACGGTGAATTCAGCAGGCGTGCGCGCAAGCCCGCGCGCAGATCGGCCAGACGGGGGAGGTCGGCGGCGAGGGTGATGGCCTTTTCCAGATAGTCGTCAGGGCTGTTGGCGACGCACTCGTAGAGCTCAAGGTTCTTCATGATGCTTTCCCCCATGTGAGCGGCGAACCGGTCGCCGCTCAGGGTGATCACCGGCACGCCCATCCACAGGGCTTCCACGCTGGTGGTGCAGCCATTGAAGGGAAACGGATCCAGGGCGATGTCTATGCCGTTGTAGCTGTCGAGATATTCAGGGCGCGGCGATTGCTCGGAAAAGCGGATCCGTTGCGTGTCGATGCCGTGCGCGGCGAAGGCGTTCCGGAAATATTGTACGGCGTCGCTTTCAGCGAAAAATTTGTATTTGAGATGCAGCCGCGCATCGGGCAGGGCGTGCAACAGCCTAGACCAGCAGGCGATCACGTCCGGGGTGATCTTCGCCGGATTATTGAAGCAGCCGAAGGTGATCGCGTCTCGGGAATGCGCCGGAAGTGGGCCGACCGCGATGGGCAGCTCGGGCGGCGTAAAACATAAATAGCCGTGAGGTAGACGCTCTACCTGTTCCGAGTAGTATCGCTCTTCTGCCGGCGGTATCACGAAGCGATCGGCGATAATGTAATCCACGCCGTCCACGCCCGTGGTGGCGAAGTAACCCATCCAGGTGAGCTGGACGGGGGCCGGTCGGCGGGGAAATACCAGCAAACGATGGCCCTGGGTGTGACCGGAGAGATCGACCAGAATATCGATGCCGTCCTGGCGGATGCGCTCGGCTACTACCTGATCGGATTGGCCCTTGATCTCGCGCCAACGATCGGCGTTTTTTTGCAGGCGTGCGGTCAGCGCATCGGAGTGATTGCCGTTGTAATAACAAAATATTTCATGTCGGGTTTTATCATGGTGGGACAGCACCGCTTCAAAAAAGTAACCGACCGGGTGATTGTGAAAATCACCGGATATATACGCTATGCGCAGACGGCGTTGCGGATCGGGGGAATTGGCGGGCGGTGCCAAGGGCGGGACAGAGCGAGCGTGACGCGTATTCCAGTCCACGGCTGCCGCCAGCAAATCATCTGCCGAATAGCGGGGCAGATACTGCATCATCATCACCAGATTGCTGTGTGCCGAGACATGATCGGGGGCGAACTCCAGCACTTTTTCGAACATTTCCACGGCAGTCTCCGGCTTGCCCTGCCCGCTGCGAATATTACCCAGGGTGTTATAGGCATCCGCAAAATCGGGTCGGATTTGCAAGGCGCGCTGCGCCATCTCCTCGGCCGCCGCCGTCTGCCCCTCATCTCTGAATAGTATGGCCAGGTTATTGTAGGCGCCGGCATGTTGCGGATTGATGGTGATGGCTTGCCGGTAATTTTCCATGGCGAGCGCGGTATGACCTTGCTCCTTGAGGACAGTCCCTAGATTATTGTAGGCATCCGCATAATCCGGTTTGATGGCGAGCGCCCGCCGGAAATGTTCGACAGCGTTGTTCAGTTGGCCCAGTGCCAGATAGACGTTGGCCAGATTGTACATCGCCTCCGCATACTGCGGCTTGATGGTCAGCGCCTGTTGCAGCGCGGCTTTGGCTTCTTCCAGATTATCTTGCGCCTTGAGTACCATCCCGAGATTATTGTAGGCATCCGCATAATTGCCGTTCAGCGCCACGGCGCGGCGAAAGCAGTCGCCGGCTTCCTGCAGTCGTCCCGCTTCCTGCAGGGCAATGCCGAAATTAAAATGCGCGACGGCATAGGCCGGGTTAACGGCGATGGCGCGTTTATAGCTTTCCATGGCCTCGTCCAGATGACCGGAAATTTTCAGGGCATTGCCGAGATTGCTATAGGCCGGCGCATTGCCGGGGTTGATGCGCACGGCCGTTTGGTAATGGGATATCGCTTCAGCATGTGCGCCTCTGTAGGAGAGGACATTGCCCAAGTTGGCATGAGCTTCACTGTGATCGGGCCGCAGGGCGATGACCTTGCGACAACAGTTGCCTGCCTCATCGATATTGCCGAGCATCCCCTGGAGGGTGCCGAGCTTATACCAGGCATCGGCATCCTCGGGCCTGATTTCGATAATGCGGGTATACAGCGTTTTGGCCTCTTCGAGGCGATTATTTTGCAGCAGGGCCAGACCCTGTCTGTGCAGGGCATTTAATTGCTCTTCGTCACGGCTCATCATCGTCTCTCTGTTGCTGAGCATTGCACGTTATCGGAAATTTCGTACGGATTTAACCGATCAACTTTAACATGAATATGCAGCGGGATTTGTTGTATAGGTGCTTTCCCCCTCATTAGCAAGAGGGATATCGAGGGCGCGGATGCGTCGCCGGTGGCTTACGGAAAAATTGCGCGCTCAGTGACTTATATGATGGTGGCGAACCGCCGGCCGGCGGTGACAGGTCGTTGCCGACGGAGCCCGCGGAGTGCGTGCATTGGGCGCCTGGCCGTCGACTTATAATTTTTCGGAAAATAGCCTTGTTTCATGCCATTATTGTTTACCCCGTGGGCGAGTATTTTTTAAAGCTTTGAATGCGGATTTCCCTGTTAATTCACGCCGAGGTATTTTATAGTCTTTGACCTTCTGGCCTTAAGTAAAGGGGGATATGACGATGCACTACTATAACGATAACTCTTTATCCATCGGGAATACTCCGCTCGTCAAACTCAATAGGCTGATCGACCCCAATAAGGCCCTGGTGTTGGCGAAGATCGAAGGGCGCAATCCCGCCTACTCGGTGAAGTGCCGCATCGGCGCCGCAATGATTTGGGATGCGGAACAGCGCGGCCTACTCAAGCCGGGGATGGAGATCATCGAGCCGACCAGCGGCAACACCGGTATAGCTCTGGCGTATGTATGCGCCGCGCGCGGCTACAAGGTGACCCTCACCATGCCCGAGACCATGAGTCTGGAGCGGCGCAAGGTTCTCAAGGCCTTCGGCGCCAATCTGGTGTTGACCGAAGGCGCCAAAGGCATGCCCGGCGCCATCGCCAAGGCGGATCAGATCGCAGCCGATGATCCGGAACGCTATTTCCTGCCGCAGCAGTTTCGCAATCCGGCCAATCCCGCCATCCATGAGCAGACCACCGGCTCCGAGATCTGGGAGGCCACCGACGGCGGGGTCGACGTACTCATCGCCGGGGTGGGTACCGGCGGCACGATCACCGGGGTCTCGCGCCACATCAAGAACACGCGCGGCAAGCAGATCACTACGGTGGCGGTGGAGCCCGCCGCCAGTCCGGTAATATCCCAGAAGCTGGCCGGCCAGCCTCTGCAACCCGGCCCGCACAAGATTCAGGGCATCGGCGCCGGCTTTATCCCCGACAACCTGGACCTGTCGGTGGTGGACCGCGTCGAACAGGTCAGCAATGAAGAGGCGATCGAATACGCCCGGCGCCTGTCGCTGGAGGAAGGTATCTTGTCCGGCATTTCCTGCGGTGCGGCGGTGGTGGTGGCGGCACGCCTGGTGCAATTGCCGGAATTTGCGGGTAAGACCTTCGTCGTGATTCTGCCGGATTCCGGTGAGCGTTATCTGTCGAGCGTATTGTTCGAGGGTATCGTCTAGCTGAATAGCGGCACGGGAAATCCCCGCGCCAGGGATTAAGGGTGATCCCGACGCGGGTAAAATATCCTGGACGCCACATATTCCATCGGGTATTTTCCAAGGTCAATTTAATTTCCAGCACTAGGATTCGGCAAAACTCGCCGCAGTGCAGCGCCGGAGGCCGGTTTCGGCAGTCGGCCTGCAAGAAGCAGTAACCGGATAGACATCGGTTTCATGAAAAAAAATATTCGTACCCACGCCAAGAAAAAGAAGGCCCTGGCATTACTCAAGGACAATCGCCTGGGGGAGGCGCGGGATCTGTACGCGGAAGTGTGCAAGATCGATCCCATGGATGCGGAGTCGTGGTTCAGATTGGGCACCATCAATATCGAGCTTAAGGCCATGGCGCCGGCCGAAAGCTGCTTTCGGCGGGTCGTTGAACTGGAACCGCGACTGGCCAGCGCTTATTACAACCTGGGCCGCTCCCTGGAACTGCAGGCCAAGGATGAGGAGTCCATTGCGGTTTACCGGCAGTTGCTGCAGATGACCCCGCATAGCGAGGCCTATTACAACATCGCCATCATCTACGTCGGCCAGGGAAAATTTACTCAGGCGCTGGAGGCATTTCGCCAGGCGCAACAGATCGAGCCGGATAATGCCCGGCTGATTGCGGGCGAGGCCAGCGTGTACGAAAAGCAGGGAGATTATGAGGCGGCCTATGCCCGGATCAAACCACTGCTGGATGCGGGCCAGGCGACCCCGGATATCGCGATAGTGTTGGCCGCGGTGAGCCAACGCTTGGATCGCAGCGCGCAGGCGATCGAACTGCTGGAGAATCAGCTGGGGCGCCATGATCTGGCCGGAAATACGGATGTCCTGATTCCGCTGCACTTCGAACTGGCCAGATTACTCGATGCCACCGGTGATTATGATCGCGCCTTTCATCATGCCCTCCTGGGCAACGGCATGACGCGCAGCGGCTTTGACCAGCAAGCCTACGCCGCTCTCGCGGACGCCATCATGGAAGTCTTCAGCGCGGATTTCATGCGCCGTGCGCCGCGCGCCACCGAGAGGGCAGATCATCTGATCTTTATCGTCGGTATGCCGCGTTCCGGTACCACCCTCATAGAGCAAATCCTCGCCAGCCATCCTCAAGTCTTCGGCTGCGGAGAATTGTCGGATGTCGGGAATCTGGCCGGCCAACTGCGCGGCCCCCACGGCGCGACTAAGGGATACCCGCGCGGTGTGGTTTTTCTCAATGAGCAAACCTGCACCGAACTCGCGCGCCACTATGTGCAGCGGGTCAAGACCTTGTCCGGCGGCGCGGAATTCGTTACCGACAAGATGCCGCAAAACTTTCAATTTCTCGGCTTGATCGCGCTGCTGTTTCCCGGCGCAAAGGTCATTCACAGTCTGCGCGATCCACTCGATACCTGTCTGTCGTGCTACTTCCAGAATTTCCGCTTTCAGGATACGACCCTGGCCTTCAGCACCGATCTGGCGAACTTGGGACACTATTACAAACAGTACCAACGCCTCATGGCGCATTGGCGGGAGATTCTGGACATTGCCATGCTGGAGGTGAGCTATGAAACTTTGGTCGCCGACCAGGAGACGATCACCCGGCAGATGGTGGCGTTCTGCGGTCTGCCCTGGGATGAACAATGCCTGACGTTCCATAAGAGCGGGCGGGCGGCGACCACCGCCAGTTACAATCAGGTCCGCCAACCCATGTATCGCAAATCGGTACAGCGATGGAAACGCTACGAGCAATATCTCGATCCGCTCAAAAAGGCCTTGTCTGATTGAAACGGCGCGTTGTATAGCCGGCGGAGAATGTCGGCACGCCCCGCAGGAGGCGGCCGTCTCAACCTACCGGGTCTTCTCTGAATTGTTGTTGGATTTCCTCTATCTCAGCATGGCATTCCGCCAGGGCCTGCACGCAATCCGGGTCCAACTTGGCGCCGGCGAAATCCCCTAGGAAGGCGAAGGCCTCCTCATTCGTCCAGGCCGGTTTATACGGGCGGCGACTGGTCAGGGCGTCAAATATATCGGCTACCGCGACTATCCGCGATTCCAGAGGAATGTCCTCGCCTTGTCGGCCGTAGGGATAGCCCGATCCGTCCAGGGATTCATGATGGAGTTCCGCGATATTGCGCAATATGTCGATGTGCTGCAGGCCGTCGAGTTTGAAATTGCCCAGCATGCGGTCGATGAGTTCGCGCCCCTTCAAGGTATGGGATTTCATGAGTTCGCGTTCCTGCTCCGAAAGCTTGCCGCGCTTGAGGAGAATATCGTCGGGTATGCCGATCTTGCCGATGTCGTGCAGGGGCGCGAAGATAAAGATATTCTCGATGAATTCATCGCTAAGTTGGTATCTGTCGGCGAGCTTGTTGGCGATCAGACGCGCATAGCGCGACATGCGGTCAAGATGGGTGCCGGTCTCGTTGTCCCGGACATGGGCCATGTCGCGGGCGGTCTTGACGGTCGCCAACAGGGTGTGCAGGGACGATAGTTCGTGGAGGATGGTCAGCGAGATGAGATGACCGAAAGGGTCAATCTGACGCAAGGTCTCCTCGCTGAACGGTGCGTCCGCGTAGGAATTGAAAAACAGAAAGCCCAGAAAATTGCCGGAACTGTACATGGGCATGGTGTAACTGGCGTGATAGCCCTGTTCGGAAATGCGTTTGGCGTGCTCCTTGTCGGCGGTGGCGAAAATTTCCAGGTTGTTCACCACCCGCGGGCGACCTTTCTCCAGGACCTCGCGCAGCGACTGCGACTCGCCGAGCTTGGCCTGATAATGGGATAGGGGTTCATCGCCGCCGCTGCTGTGCACAAAGGTCTTCAAGAGATCGGTGTCAGAATCGTAGATCGCGGCCGCGATGCGTGAGATGAACGGAAAGCGTTCTTTGAGGGCGGCGTGAATATATTCCAGCTTTTTCGCCAAGCCGATGTTGCGGTCCAGCGGATTGAGCTGGTCTTCGTGATCGAACATCATCGCTATTCCTGTCATGCCGAGTCCTTGGTCGAAGCCCGGGCAGGTTCGGGCGGGAAGCGTCCTCCTGATCTAGGGCCTGTTAACTTGTCCTAAGTAATCGACACCTTCCGCTGTTTTATTGACCGGGCCGGTTCCGCTGTTCGCCGCGGGGCGGGCGGGCATACACGGCATACTGTCCGTGATCTCGCAATGCCATGATTCGGATGCCGAAAAATTGCTCTTGGGGTGGCTTCCCTGTCATGCTATGGCGTCCAGGTCAAGGCGCGGGAATGAAATAATATGCGGGTTATCACCGGGCCGTCACATACGGAAAGCGCAGTGCTGCGGGAGCGCATCACCCACTTGGTGCAGCGCCGCCGCGCCGCCGAGCTCGGTGATGCCGTCTATGGCGCCCTGTATTTTCTGTGTTGGCAGATCGCGATGCACGGCAAACGCTGTGTCGCGCGCAAGTACAAGCACGATCCCCGGCCCGATCCCTTGGCCTGGTGGCACCAGCTGCAGGGGATGGAAGATGAGGAGGCGCGGGGGCTGCTGCTGCATTGTTTGCAGCGCTACGGCTTCCTGGGCGTGATAGCCAATGTGCCCGCGGCCTTGTGTGCCTGGTTGCGCAAGAGCTGGCCCTTGACCTTATGCGAGCACATTCCGGCCCCCGAGGAGGTGCTGGAGATGCAGGTGCGCGGTACGCGGCCGGTGACCATCTTGTCGCAGTATCCCCGCATGCTGCTGCCGGTGCTCACCAAGGCCAACGCCTATGCCTTCATGGTGCATGATTTGGAGCATGCTTATAAGTATTTTAACGATCCGAATCTTCACCGCGGGCAAAAGCGTTTCTTCACCGCCATCGAGCGGGTGTTGCGCCTGGGGATATTGGACGGCTGTCGGCGCGATGCATTGTTCGCCGACAAGCTTGCATACCTGATCAGCGATATGAACACCCACGTCGTGCACAGCCTGCAATTCCTGCGGGCGATCCTGATCGAGCACCATCTGCGCCGCGAGCGCAAACCGCCGCGAGCGATCCTGTCGGTTGCGGCGCGCATGCAAATCGAGGCAATTATGCTGCCGTTATACGCAGCGCTGCACCTGGATACGGCAGTCGGCGAATCAGCGTTTGTTGGTGATCGAACCACGGTTCGTCATGAGATCGCCATGACGGATACCGCGCCGTCGGCGGCACCGCAGCTTGGCGGCGTTCGCGCGCCGGAATAGAGATTGATGAGTTATTTCGAACAAACGCCCTTGCGTTTTCACTGTACCGGCTGCGGGCAATGCTGCAGCGGCGATCCCGACTATTACGTGTTTCTCAACGTCGGTGAGTCCGAGGCGATTCGCCGCCGGCTGGGCGTGACGCTGCGCTGGTTCAAGCGCCGTTATTTACGCCGCACCCCGCAGGGTGAGTTGGTGATCAATAATCAAGGCGGCGGCCACTGCGTATTTCTCGACAAAGATAACCGCTGCCGCATCTATAGCGTACGGCCGCTGCAGTGTCGTACCTATCCGTTTTGGCCGGAGGTGGTTGGCTCCCGGACGACGTGGCGGGCCGAGCTCAGGCGCTGTGAAGGTATCGATCAGGGTCAGGTGGTGCCGGTCACGCGCATTCGCAGCCTACTGGCCAGTCATAAGCGGGCGAAGCCGGACGGCAAGGCCTGACGCGGCAATTCAGCGGCCGAATGAAAAACCTGGTATTTCCCCGGTCAAATGTGTATAGTCCGCACTCCTCCTTGTGGGGATCGAGACGTTTCTAACCTTCCCTCTGTGGTTTCACATCATTGGTTTACTGGTTGGGACGTATGGTGGCCTTGCAGTACCGGCCGCCTACTGAACTGAACCAGGCGATGTGATGGCCTAGCACGCAATTTCGCTGACGTTCGTATTTATCTAAACTTAATGTCTGCCGTACGCGGCGGCCGGGGTATCTATTGTGTCATTTAAAGAATTAAATCTGAATTCCAATCTGTTGAAGTCCATCGAAGCCGCTGGTTACAGCGAGCCCACCGCCATACAAAGCCAGGCCATTCCTCTGGTCTTGGCGGGTCGCGATCTGATGGCCTCGGCCCAGACGGGCACGGGCAAGACCGCCGCCTTCGTCCTGCCGGCCCTGGAGCGCCTAGCCACCCCGTCGGCGGTGCACGGCAACGGGCCGCGGGTGCTGGTATTGACCCCGACCCGGGAGTTGGCCATGCAGGTCAACGACAATATCCGCCAGTTCAGCCGCTTCAGCAAGATTACCAACGGCAGTGTGGTGGGCGGCATGCCTTATCCGCCGCAGATGCGTCTGCTGCAGCAGCCTTTGGATCTGTTGGTGGCGACCCCCGGGCGCCTGATGGATCATATGGAGCGGGGCCGCGTGGATTTCTCCCGCCTGGAAATGCTGGTGTTGGATGAGGCCGATCGCATGTTGGATATGGGCTTTATCGACGCCATCAAGCTCATCGCCGCGGCGACGCCGGCCAGCCGTCAAACCCTGCTGTTTTCCGCCACCCTGGAAGGCAAGATCCTGGCGATCGCCAAGCAATTATTGAGAAACCCGGAGCGGGTGCAGCTGGCGGCGAATCACGAGCGTCACGCCTCCATCAGTCAGCGGATTCATCAGGCGGATAATATCGGCCATAAACATCGCCTGTTGTCCCATCACCTGGCCGACGGCGAACTGACCCAGGCGGTCATCTTCACCGCCACCAAGCGCGGCGCCGACCAGCTGGCCAGGACCCTGTCGGATCAGGGCCATGCCAGTGCCGCCCTTCATGGCGATATGGGACAACGGGATCGTAAGCGCACCGTGGAACGCATGCGCGACGGCAGGGTCAAGCTGCTGGTGGCGACGGATGTGGCGGCCCGCGGACTCGACATCAAGGGTATCAGTCACGTCATCAATTTCGATCTGCCCATGGTGGCCGAAGATTATATTCACCGTATCGGCCGTACCGGTCGCGCCGGTGCCAACGGTGTGGCGATCAGCCTGGTCGGTCCCGATGACTGGTCGAAGCTGGCCGGTATTGAACGTTTGACCGGCCGCAAGCTGGACCGGGAGAGCATCCCCGGAATCGAACCGAAGCAAGCCGAGCCCCGTGGCGGCCGCAGCAATAAGCCTGCTTGGCGCGGCAAGCCCAAGGGCCGATCATCATTCGCAGGTGCCAGTGCCAAGCCGTCGTCGGCGCGGCCCGCCGCGGCGCGCGGCGAGCGCGGTGCGTTTGGCAAGGATCGTCAGGATGACCGTCGTCCCAAGCGCGATATGGGTCGCGGTGCTCCGGTGCTCTCCACCGAGGCCCAGCGTCGTCAGCGTTCGCGTTCCTATGTCGGCTGAGTAGCGGTCGCTCAGGGCCGCAGAGAATCCAGGCAATAGGTCGGTTGCGGCCCGGCAGCGAGCACAGTCTGCGCTGCCGGGCCGCTGACCCCGCCGGTGATCAAGACCGAATCGATACCGAAGGCGTTGGCGCCGCGGATGTCGGTCTGCAATTGATCGCCGACCATCACCAGGTCACGGCTGCCGCAGCGCTGCTGCGCCGCCGCGAAGATTCGGGTGTGGGGTTTGCCGAGGCGGGCGAAGCGCAGGTCGTCACGATCCGGATAACGGAGTTGTAAGGCCGCCTCCAGGAGCAGGGCGATGCTGCCCGCTGCCAGGCCGAAGCCCGCGGCAGCCGTGGGAAAGATCAAGTCCGGATTGGGCAGGATCAGGGCGACAGGCTGCTGACCATCCACGCGGGCGAACAAGGTGCTCAGCACCCGGTCCACGGTTTCCAGAAAGGGAAAACCGCTCTCGTCCGCGATTACCAGTACCTCAAAGTCCTCATTCGAGGCAACCACGTTTCCTCCCGCCATTTCCACGTAACGCAGGCTGTCCGGCGGACCCAGCACCGCACAGCGTTTGCCCATCAGACCCTGTTCGGCGAAGTAATCCTTGAGCAAGTCCCCGGCGCTGATGATGCGCTCTGCATTGAGTTCCAGTCCGAAGCCGCGGTAGCGCGCGGTGGCGGTGGTGGGCAGCTTGGCCGTATCGTTGGTCAGTATGTAATAGGGTTTGCCGTTGCGGTTGAGCCGCTCGATGAATTTCACGGCGCCGGGCAGTGCGCCGCCGCCGTGCACCAACACCCCATAGGCATCCAGCAGCAGGACCGCGTAGCGATCGATCAGCTCGGAAACAGTGATGCGCGGGATGCTGGTGGTGGCGGACATGGGAAAGTGGCGCTGTGGCGCAGGGATCGGCGGATTAGGTCTTGGTGACGCTGTCCATGCCGAGGCCCGTCCTTAGGCATTGTTGCGCTGCGTGACATCAAGGCTTGTTATGGGCCACCAGCCACGCGGGAGCTACGTAACTCTCCAGTTGGCCCAGGAGCTGTTTGCATGTCGCTTCCGCACCGGTCGGCGCCTTGCCGCCGCCCGTCTCCTTAATGGTCAAGACGCCGTTGGCGTCCCAGTGGCAGCTCACGTTGCCCTGGCCTTCGTTATCGCTGCGGATCTGCAGATAGTGCTGCCAAGGTTGATATTGGGCGTAGAACTTGCCGCCCACGAAATAGGCGAAGGTCCCCGGGCCGCGCTCCCACACGGACTCGCGATATTGCTTGATAGCCTCGCCCAGCCCCCGTGGCAGGTTGAATCGTCGTGCATACCAGCTCGGTGGCGGACCCTCGCTGGAGGGTGCCATGCCGTTGGAAAACTCATAGCCGGACGGCGGCTGCTTGGCGTCCGACCAGTGCGTGGCGGTGGAACTGCAGCCGGTGACCGTGGCCATGGCGCTTATCATGACGGCAATATGAAGCGTGCCGCGGATGCCTGTTTTCGTCATGCGTGATCCCCGAATGGGCGAAGGATTTTCGTCATAGTACAAGAGCGGGTCCTAGGTGATCAATCTTTACTATCTTGAACGGCTTAGTTGAGAAATCAATTGCTTCGGCCCGGTATGGCGGCCCCTCGGCGCTGGGGGGCAGGCCGGACGGGGCGCACCGCCGCAGCCGCCCTTGGCCTATCCGGTCGCTTGGTATTTTGATGTAAACTATGCCAAGGTGTGAATAGCGGGTCGGGGCGTCGATGTCCGGCGCACACGGCCTGTTTCAGGTGGCGGGTGATGACGGCTACGCTGGTATGTTGGAAATGCGGGGCGCCGCTGGTGGACCAGCCTTTACCCGTGGCCCGTGTGGCGGAGTGCTCGGCGTGCCGGGCCGATTTGCATGTGTGCCGCATGTGCGAATTTTACGATACGCGGGTGGCGATGAGTTGCCGTGAACCCATTGCCGACCAGGTGCGGGATAAGGAGCGCGCTAATTTTTGCGCCTATTTTGCGGTGAAGCCCGACGCCTACCGGGGGCGTGACGATACAATTTCCCCGGCGGCGCGGGCACAATTGGATGCCTTGTTCGGCGCCGACACCGTCGAGGTAACAGATAGTAATGCTAGGGCTGTTTCACGCTCAGAGGCCGATATCGCCAGGGAGCAGCTTGAACAGTTGTTTAGTTCGGGAAAGAAAGGCGATATATGAACACGATTGTGCCGGGCACCGTAGTGCCGTTCAGAGCCGGCAATGTATCGAGTCGTGGCGATGCGTACCTGTTACAGACGGATGCGATGAAGACCTATCGCGTCACTGCCTTTTATGACTATCCCCCGGTAGAGCGTTCGGTCGTCGTCGAGGCGGACGCCCCGCAACGCGCCATGGTCAAGGCCTTGCTGGAAGGGATGGTGCCTGCCTACTTTCGCAAGGATGAATTCGGTTGGTTGCTGCCGATCTTCTGGCATCCGCGTCTCGCCGGGGGGCGGCGCTGGCCGACGATCATCGGCCGCAACGTGATCGCCTGGGGACGGCGGGGTAAAAAGGACCGCTTGATCTTCGAAGTGGATGAAGTGAGGGCTTAGGATCTGTTAAGGCCGTCCTCGTCGGCCGGTGGTGTATAGCTGACGTCGACCACGTAATAGGTAAGCGCGCCTTTAGGGGTGGTGACGGTTACCTCATCGTCCACGCTCTTCTTCAACAAGGCCCGCGCCAAGGGCGAATCCACGCTGATGCAGGCGCGCTTGATATCGAATTCATCGGGACCGACGATGCGGTATTGAATATGCCGGCCTGCGCCGTCTTCCAGCGTCACCCAGGCACCGAAATAGATGCGCTGCCGATCAGTGGGAGGATCGTACACCACGGTAAGATCAGGCAGGCGTTTTTGCAGATAACGAATACGCCTATCTAGCTCGCGCAACTCTTTTTTACGATAGATATATTCCGCGTTCTCCGAGCGATCGCCCTCGGCCGCGGCCGCGGCGAGTGCCTGGGTGACTATTGCGCGCCGTCTCCACAGCGCATCGAGTTCATGCTGCAGGCCTTGGTAGCCTTCCGGAGTGATGTAGGGGGCGGCCTTGGTCGGTGCTTGATCTCGGCGTCTCATGTGTCTAACGAATCCCCGCGTGCCCGCGGTTCAGGATAGTGGATTAATTGATGCTGGTGCTAGGCAGCCGCAATGAACAGGGTAGATGGCGAAGGGAAGGTCAGGCGCAACAGCACGGCGCAATATGATTCTTGCGACGGCACGAAAAAACGATCCACACGAAACAGGCGCGAATCGACACAGCACATACCCGGCCCGCAGCCCGCGGCGGCTTAGCCGCCATCACGCAGGCCGTCAATAACAAGAACCCCGCTTGCGCAGGGTTCTTGTGTTGATTATGCGATGGTGTGGTTTACTGAACTACCACATTGGCCGCTTGCAATCCCTTCGGCCCTTTTTCCACATCAAAAGTCACCTTCTGACCTTCGGCCAGAGTCTTGAAGCCGTCGCCGGAAATAGCACGGAAGTGAACGAACACATCGTCACCGCCGTTGTCTTGCGCGATGAAGCCGAAACCCTTAGATTCATTGAACCACTTAACAGTACCTGTAGCCATTACTTTTACCTCAAACTAAAATTAACAATATGTAGACTGCATGTGGTGAATCGGGAGTTTTCGCGGAAAACTTCTGAAGGATAACAGCTTAAACCACCTACACTTTACACTGCAGCGAGCCCGATTCTACTCGATTTTTTTGAGAAACACTATACAGGGCCATTTGATCGATTCTAAATCGAGAACCGGCCCTCATTTTCGAGTGATACGGGCGGATTTATACCCTTGTTTATTGCTGGGGCAATCTCACCCCGCGCACCATCGGCGGTCGGCCTGATTTCAGCAGGACATTGGGTAGCGTTGCACGCTGTTGAGCATGGCGCATGCAGCAGCGACGGCTGCCGGGCTTTGCGGCTAAAGTCAGGATTTATAATCCAAAGATGCGGATGTCGGCTATAATGGCCGGCGATGTCGCAAGGCTATGAAACGATTACGGTGCGAACGGGATGACGGATAGACAGACAGATGAGGCAATGAATTTCTCCTTGGCCTATTACGGCAGTGACCGCCATACTGGATCCATCAGCGTGATCCGAAGTGCGGCGGGAAAGATCACGGTAGCGGGCTTGCCGCTCGCAGCCGAGAGCGGGGCCGATGCCGCCCGCAAACCGATTTTGATCGGCGTGGCCGAGGACCACCGGATTGTGCTCCTGGATCCACTCAGCAAAGAGATTCGGCTCGCGGACGCCTTTCCCGCCGATACCTTTCCCGCCCATCTCTACAGCGATCCGCGCTCCAGCCGTGACTGGTTCATGAACGACGGCGATAAGGCAACGGGAAACGACACCCTCAATTGCGGCGACAGTGGTTCTTCGGTCACCGTAGTGGAGCACAGCGGCAGTTCGCGTGCTAAATGGCTCAAGACCATCTGCGTGGGCCGCGGCCATCATCAGGCCGCCTTCACCTATCCCACGCCGAGCGCGCCGCAGGTTCCGGAGCGTGCTTTCATCAGTAATCTGCAGGACGGCACCCTCTCGGTGATCGGCAATGATCCGAGCGATACGGGGACTTATCTGCAAGTACTGGAGACCATCAATCTGTGCGAGCCCGACAAGGAAGAGGGCGGAACGGCTACAGCCGTCCCGAACAAGGCTTTCCCCCACGGCCTGGCCTTTTCCGCGCATAGCGGGAAGTTGTATAACCTCAATAACGGTTACGGGACGGTCGCGATCATCGATCCCCTCAGCGCAGAAATCGAAGAACGCATCCCCTTCAAGGGCCACAGCAACCTGTTCGCTTCGCCCGACGGCCGCTACCTCATCGGCCGCGGCGCGGATCGTAAATCGGATCCGGAACATGTGATCGGCAAGCTGAGCGTGTTCGACGTGTCCGCCAAGCAGGTGGTCGCCAGCCTCGATCTACCCGATATCTACATCAGCAAGTATTACTACAATCCGGAGGGCAGCAAGCTGTATCTCACCACGGCCAGTTCCGGCAGTCCGCAACAGCAAGGCAATCTCAAGACCGACGTCGTGTTGATCTTCGATATGCGCGCCCTGCCGCAGCTGGAATTGATCAAAGAGCTCAGACTCGGCCCATCAGGAGCCCTGGCGTTTCATGCGGTCGGAGGGCGCACGCAACGGATATTCTCGTCACACTCCGCCGCGGGGACCGTGGTGATTATGGACGGGGAGAGCGATACGCCGCTGGACTCGGTGAGTGTGGGAACGGGGCAGCCCCATTCGCGGATCTGGATGTTGTCTCAGTGAGGGAAATGCAGACCGCCGACGCTGCCGGCGGTCATGCAGGGATGATTGCCGTTCAGTGTCCGACCTTGGAGACCGAGGCCTGTTCCAGCAGGATCGGATAGGTATATCCGGCGCCGAAATCCTTGTCGACGGTGATGGTGCCGCTCACCACCACTTCATCGCCCACTTCGGCGGTGTCCTGGCTGGTAATGGTCAGGTCGTTGCTGCCTTCCTTGCCGGTGCCGTCCCGCAGGTGCAGGAAATTCCGGTTCATGATGGCATTATTGACCTTGACGATCTTGCCGCGTAGTTGCACATGATGGCCGCTGAGACTGGCCTTTTCCTGGTACAGCGCTTCGACGGTCTTTTGTTCCGCTTGATCCGCCGCCACCGCCAGGGATGAACCCAGGCACGCCATGGCGCTTACCGCTCCTACTATTGCTATAACTGCACGTCGCATGAGACTCTCCCTATAAAAGGGCATTTTTAACATGTTTGCCGATATAAAGACAGAGGCTGGCAGGGTAAGCTAGGCTTTGCTAAGGAAGCGCTGATCGAGCGAAGGGACTTGTGCCCTGCGGGTATTTTTGCTCTGCGAGAAGAAATATTGCTATCTCGCTGCGCTCGAAATGACAAATTTATCAGAGCGTTCCTAATTTAAAATTATGGGCGGCCGATGTATGTTGCGCGCTTGGCGCCGATACGGTGGGCGGCTGTGCATTAGATGTGCCGGCGACGTTCGCAATGACGTAGTACAGACTACGGTGTTGGAACGACTCGTTGAGCAGTGTTTCCTCAAACGAATTATAAGCGATACAAGACATGGAAGCGGTCTGGATATCTTTCGCCTTTGTCCTCGGTTTCCTGATGCGTCCCCTGGGATTGCCGCCCTTGGTCGGTTATCTGCTGGCAGGCTTCGCGCTCAGCGCCTTCGGTTTCGCGGGAGGCGAGATGTTGGCCCGCTTGGCCCACGCCGGGGTATTGTTGCTGTTGTTCAGCGTCGGCTTGAAATTGCGCTGGAAGAGCTTGGTGCGTCCCGAAGTATGGGGGGGCACATTGTTGCACATGGTGTTGATCGCCCTGCTCATCGGACCGGTGCTGCATTGGACCTTGGGGCTGGGCGTGGAAACGGCGGCGCTGATTACCCTGGCGGTGTCGTTTTCCAGCACCGTGGTGGCCGCCAAGGTGCTGGAAGAGAAAAAGGAACTGCGCGCCTTTCACGGGCGGGTGGCCATAGGGATACTGGTGGTGCAGGACATCGTGGCGGTCGCCGTACTCGCCGGCGCCGGCGGGCATGTTCCTTCGCCGTGGGCCCTGGCGGTACTGGCCCTGCCCTTGTTGCGCAAACCCTTCCTGGTAATCCTCGAATGGTGCGGGCACGGCGAGATGTTGCTGCTATACGGTCTGGTGTTGGCCTTAGCGGTGGGCGGCGCGGGATTCGAGTCCGTGGGGCTCAGTCCGGAAATGGGTGCGCTGGTGATGGGTGCCGTGATCGCCACCCATCGCCGTTCCACGGAAATGGGCAATGTCCTGTGGGGCCTGAAGGAGGTCTTTCTCATCGGGTTTTTCCTCCAGATCGGCATGTACGGCGTGCCGTCCCTGGATACCTTGGGTTGGGCGATACTGCTGGCCTTGTTGTTACCGGTGAAGGCGGTGTTGTTTTTCTTCGTGTCGGTATTGTTCCGCTTGCGCGCGCGCACTGCGTTTCTGGCGGCGCTCAGTCTCGCCACCTACAGTGAATTCGGTCTCATCGTTGCGAATCTCGCGGTTAAGAACGGTTTGCTCGATTCCGACTGGTTGGTGATGCTGGCGGTGGCGGTCGCCCTGTCTTTCGCCATAGCGGCCCCGCTCAATCGCTATGCGCATGGTTTGTATCGCGTACTGGAACGCCGCTTAGTGCCTTTCGAATCGCCGCGGCGCCACCCGGATGACAAGCCGCTGCATGTGGGATATGCCAACGTCTTGATCATCGGTATGGGCCGTGTCGGGGCGGGCGCCTATCGCTTCTTTACCCAACGCAAACAGCGGGTGGTGGGCCTGGATTCGGATCCGGGTAAGGTCGAGGAGCATAAACGCAAGGGACGGCGAGTACTGTATGCCGACGCCGAAGACCCCGGCCTGTGGCAAAACATCGATCTGAGCGGGGTGCGTGCCATCATGCTGGCCATTCCGGATCGCGAGGCCAACACCATTGCGGCACGGCAATTGCGCCTTGCAGGTTATAAAGACCTAATCTGCGCCACGGCGCTGTTCCCCGAAGAAGTAAAGGCGATTATCGATGCCGGCGCCGACGTGGCCTATTACTATTACGATGAAGTGGGTGTCGGTTTCGCGGAGAATATTTGGGAACGAATGAAGGCGACGGCGCCGCAGGACATCGCCGAAGGGGAGGAGGTATTGGTGTCCGCTGCCGGAGCTGGGGAACAGCCGGAATAATCGATCCGGCGGCGTCTGTGCGCCGCCGCTGATCATTTGCGGCGCGCCGCGGCGCCGGCATGGTGCCGGCGATGGTATTCCGCGGCGATGACGCCGCAGGCCACCGAGATATTAAGACTTTCGACCTCACCGCTGCCGGGGATGTGCAGCAGCTTATCGGCGCTTTGTATAAGGCCGGGTTGATACCCTCGCTCTCGTTACCGAGAATCAGCACGCAGCGCTCACGAAACGCGTGCAGATAATGAGAAGTGCCCTCACCTGCGGCAGTGACCAGAAATTCAAAACCGCTTTGCCGCCGCCCCAATTGCTGCAGCGGCTGATGCAGATGGACCAGCATTACGTGTTCGGTCCCGCCCTCCGCAACGCGAATCCCGAAATGGGCACAGCTGTGCAGGATCGCGCCGAGGTTGTAGGGTTTTTCCACGCCGCCCAAATACACGGCAGCCGTAGCGCGCTGTCGTTTCAGAGCAGCGGCAGCCATTCCTCGCAGCTCAGGCGAGGATGTTCCTTGGCTAGCACACAGATCCCTAGATGCGAATGATATCTTGCGGGCGCCGCCGCCACAGGGCGAGGCAAGCGGCACTGCCGTATTATTTGAGTTCCTTACGTGGCGCGGCGGAGCCGGCGCTGTTCGGGATGCCGCGTTTCCGAGGGGACATGGGAAGGTTCTCCGGCCTTAAATCGGCGTATCATGGATACTAGGGTCGATTCATGGCAAGTGAATGCGGCCCAAGGGTATACCTCGGGTGGATCGGCATGCTATCTCCGCCCGGGTTTAAGTCAGTGAAGTTAGCTGTGGGAAACATGTAAGGAGGAGCCATGACGGAGTCGTTGCATGATATAGAAGCCTTGATAGAAGGGCTGAAGCAGCAGCGTGACGCCATCAAGGTGCAATTGCATCTGGGTAAGGCGGAAGCGCTGCAGGAATGGGACGAGCTGGAGAAAAAATTGGAACACCTGCGCGCCAAGGCCAAGGTAGTGGGAACGGAGACACAAGCGGCATCGCGGGATGTGTTCGAAGCGGTAAAGCTGCTGGCGGAGGAGATCGGGCGGGGTTACGAACGCATCCGCAAGCGGTTGTGATCTCCCTGTCCCAAAGTCGAAGGCCGGCCTATCAACCACAATGGGTTTAGTGGCCGGCCCTCGTGATGGGATTATGTCTGCCGGATTCCTATTTCAGCTTTTCCAATACCGCCTTGTCGTCGGCGCTGGCCTTGTGCTCCATGTGAGCGAGGATGTCCGCCATCTTGCGGTCGGCGGCGGGGGCCATGTCGTTGTTGGCGATGTCCATGAGCTTGGCCTTATCGCCGTCAGTGACAGTGTGATGCATATGCATCAATGCGGTGGCGATGGTGCGTTCGTCCTGGGATGATGCGCTGTCGTCGATGATCTTTTGTAGGGTGGCCTTTTCCGAATCGCTGGGATAATGATGGAGCTCCATCATAATATTCGCCATTTCCTGGATGGCGGGGCCGGCCATGACGGCGGGGCTGCATACGAGCATCAATCCCAGTAGAAGCGGTGCCAACAGGTGTTTACCGTTCATTGCGTGTCTCCTTACGTTGTGGGTATAGGGAAATAACCTGGAAATTTATGCGCCATTACACTCCAGTGGCGGACGGTCACTATAGCCAGTCACGTCAAATCTGTCACCTCGCGCCAGGGTCGAATATAGATAATTTTTTTATGGGTAAGAGAGGCTTAGCTTCGAAATCTTGAGCTGTTAGCCTAAAAAGTGCCGCTATAGTCGGTGCCCGGCACTCCGCGGCCGGTTGCATTTTCCTCTGGTTTTACTTACGCTTCTGCTTGCTGAACGGACGGGGCTGTAAGAGCAATAAAAGCTTGGAATCCAGTATGTTCCCTGCCCCCGACAGCTTGGGCCTTAATAAAAATAGTGCATAGGTCGTAACACTGCTTGGATCAATTCAACAAGGGGAATATATGACTACGAAAAAAAAGAGCATTCCGATGGTGTTTGCGTCGATGGTAGCGGGCATCGCCTGCATGCCGGTTGCTGCCGTTGTCAGCACCGCCCTAGGTGTGGGCTTGGCGGCAATGTCCGTTTTTTTCATCTACGCCGCAGGTTAATCACATCTCGCGTGCGGCGGGCACCTAGTTTAGAGCTAAGGTGTGCCGCCGCGTTTTCCTTCCGTTTAATATAATATCCGCCCGCCCGGCAAGCGATCGCTGTGTATCGGTGCCGTTTGCGCACAACGAATAAGACGCTGCGCAGCGGCTGCGGCCCATGGCGTCCCCCTCCACATTATTCCCGACGATCCACAGATAGAGCATAGTAGGGCTTGTTTACCCGGCGGCCCAGGGTCAATTGTCAAAGCAATCCCAGTGCGACCAGGGTCAGGGT
Organism: uncultured Gammaproteobacteria bacterium; assembly: GCA_963810615.1. Classification (GTDB taxonomy): domain Bacteria; phylum Pseudomonadota; class Gammaproteobacteria; order DRLM01; family DRLM01; genus JARRQJ01. The sequence goes on from CAWEOA010000008.1 coordinate 971,135, forward strand.
GACATATGGGTTTGATGACTGTGGAATCGTCGTCGTGCGGTCCGATCTGCCGGGTCTCGCTTGGCCCGGCTGGGAGTCTAGAGTGAGCCCGCTCTGCCTTTCTATGCAGGTGTGTTAAGTGGGGTGGTGAATATCTTTTATGGAGGGTGCCATGTTTGAAAGGTACAAAATGACTCGGATGCCGAGTGCGGCGGAGGCCTTGCCGGGGCGCAGTGAAAAAATGCAGGTTCCGTCGCGGCACTTCGTTAACGGTCATCCTCTAGCACCGCCGTTCCCGGCGGAAATGGAGATGGCGATGTTCGGCCTGGGTTGCTTTTGGGGGGCGGAGCGTTGCTTTTGGTCAGTGCCGGGCGTCTTTACCACCGCGGTAGGCTACGCCGGTGGATACACCCCCAACCCCAGCTACCAGGAAGTCTGCAGCGGCATGACCGGACACAATGAAGTGGTGCGAGTGGTTTACGACCCTGGCGTCTGTCGCTACGAGCGCTTGCTCAAGGTTTTTTGGGAGGCGCATGATCCCACTCAGGGCATGCGTCAGGGCAACGACGTCGGTACCCAGTATCGTTCCGGGATCTATAGCTATACGGATGCGCAGCAGGCGCTGGCACTCAGTGCCAGGCAGGCCTATCAGCAGTCTCTGGATGCTGCCGGATATGGCACCGTCACCACCGAGATCATCGCCGCCCCCGAATTTTACTATGCGGAGGCCTATCACCAGCAGTATCTCGCCAAGAATCCCGATGGCTACTGCGGCTTGGGCGGCACGGGAGTGACTTGCCCCGGCGGTTTCGCAGTGACCGAAGCGTAGGCTACTTCGGACAATGAAGAAAGAAATACGGTGGTCAGATCTTGCAGGCGGCGGGGCGGTATTTGTTGATCACTGTGCCGTGCTTGCATGACCACTCGAATACGTTGCCGGTACCATTGCTCGCTGTTAAGGCGATGGTGTTATTGGCGCCCAAGGCCGGGATGCTGTAGGTGATGGTGACGGTAGCGCCGGCGGCATTCCCTGTGACGCTGATGTTGTCGACATAATTCGTTTGATAGCTGGCCGGTGGATCCACCGCGGCGGCTGCATTTGAATTCGGCCACGTCCCGTTGGTTTCGTGATATTCCATCACCATGCCCTTGACCGGTTCTACTTGGCTGAAGCCTTCGCTGATCCTGGCACGCACCTCATAGTCTAGATACGATGGTACTGCGACCACCGCCAGGATGCTGACGATGCTCAGCGCAATCATGGTTTCAAGCAGAGTAAAGCCGTTTTGGCGAACATCCATGTTACCCGCCGGTCAGAGGTTTATGCATTTTTAGTAATTCCTCCGACTGAGGTCCTGCAGTAATGAAGACTTCGTCGCTAAATGGGCCTGAGCCGAAGTCGGGTTCCGTCTTGAAATAGGCAACCTCGTGGAGGAGTTGTTCGACTGTATGTCGCGTATCTTCATCGATGTTTCGCCGTGCTTCAAGTTTTACCAGTTCCGCTTTAATGGTCTTCATTCTAGAGCGAAGTATCTCGGCTGTAAAATTGAGCGCTTCCGCCGCCTCCATATTAAAGTCGCCATCACGCAGATGGATTTCCACGGTGAGGTCGCCGTCCGCCAGTCGCTTCAGATCCCGGGCCAGGGCATGGGCCGGGCCGGCGATCTTGTGACTGAGAATCAGGCTGAAATAGGCGATGCCGAAAACCGTCACGATTTCGACACCGACCAGGAACATAAGGTGGCTGATTTCGACCGCTTCGAGGAGCAGCGGATTGAAGATCACGGTTAGGATCACCGCGAGATTGATCAATATTATACCGGTAAGCACGGCGCCCATTACAAAACGGCGTTGCTGAACGGCATTAACCAGCAGGGTTTGGCGGCGATTGTTCATTGTGATGCATCGGTTGAGGTACTTCCCTGTATCGGCCCGCTGCCCCCGAGATTGAAGCCCCGGTACAGTATCGCTAAGGGAAATACGCCCCCTGAATATAGGCTGATTTTATGGAGGGATATGTCGCGGGTATATTTATTAAGTTGAAGATTTTATTATGTTTATTGTGATGGCTCGGTCCGGAGAGAATCGCACGGCGCGGCAGCGCGAGTGCGATAGGGCAGGGTAAATTTACGGACATTAGATTTTTGTGGGCCGAGCGCGTAAATTTAAGGCAACGTTCGGCTAAAATGACGGTCGAATAATCGGTCATACGTTCAGGAGGACACCGTGATGCAACGTAAAGTTTTGATACCAGTGCTGGCTTCCGTTATTTTGATGACGGTGAGTGCCACGGGATGGGCCTGTAAAATGGCCGGTGAGAACAAGCATGTGGGAGAGGTCACCAAAGTCGATCCGGTGGCCGGCACCTTTACCATCCGGGATGCCGAAACCAATAAACCCATCGTGTTTTCCGCCAGCCGCGAGATGTTGAGCAATGCCAAACATGCTCAAGGTCAGGTGATGGTGAGCTATGAAAATCGCGAAAAGCAGCTGGTGGCGGTGGACATCAATTACTGATAGCGCCCCATAGTTTCGATAAACTAAAAAAAGGCCAGGCTTGTTGAGAGCCTGGCCTTTTTTGCATTGCTAAAATATGGCCGAGTAATAATGTTGTTGCAAGCTCGGTCTCATGATTTATTCTTTTTGATTTTCTTGGATGGGTGCTTGGCCCTCTGCAATTCCGCCTTGGTGTGGGACAATTCCGCGTTGAGGCTGTTGATTTTCGCCTGGGTCTGGGTTTGGGCGGTTTGCAGATTGCCGCGCAATTCGGTGAGTTCGGATTCTTTTGCGGCGAGGCCGCTGTTGGCCTGGGTCAACTGTTATTCGAGGGTGGCGACTTTGGCACGCAGTGCATCGCGTTCTTTCGTGCCGCATCCGGTTAAACCGGCCAAGAGAATAGCTGCAGCAGCAAAGGCCACAACAGTGCGTTTCATACAGGCTCCTTAGTGATAGTAGTGAATGGCAAAGAAACTGACGCTCATGCCCGCGAACGGGATGACACGGCGGCGGATATTAGCACAAGCCTAAATATGGAAGCGCAGCGTCCGCGCTAAAGTCTTTTAATTTATTGGTAATTATTCATAAACAGTTGCATGAATCCGCATTGCCAGGGTGTGGATACTGCTGCGCCGCTGGCCATTCCGGTGGGCCGCTGCCATCATAAAAAACTGCGGGCAGAGAGAGAAGGAAAGGGTGGAAATAAAATCCATATTTTCGGGCTTGATGTCCCTGACGCCGGGGATCAATGCGATCAATACCCTTATCAAGCAGTCACGGGGACAACGCCGCGAACTGCTCAGGGAGTTACAAAACAATATCAATCAAATCTCCGTCTACATCGAGAACGGTGCAGTAGATGAGGGCATAGACAAGGTTATAGTGGCCTTACAGGTCAGCTGTTATGAGGCGGCGAGCAAGGACGGTTTCGATTTCAATACCCTGCACAGAGGACGGCTTGCATCGCGCCTGCTCAAGGATCTGCCGCAATTCAAGACCTATAGTGGTTTCAGCACCGAACAGCTGTTCGACAAGTTATACACCTGGATACACCGGCTGAAGATCATCGCTAGGGATTATCCCGACAGTCCCAAATTCAGGAAGCGGGTACGTCTGATCAATATTTGGAAATTGATGTTGCTGCTGGTGAAGCATATCAATAGCTGATGTTGTCCCGAACGATGGTTGTTAGGAGGAACGCGGCGTGAACGATCGCATCGAGGTGGTTGAGGGGGATGTCACCGCACTGGTCGTGGATGCCATCGTTAACGCCGCCAATAACTCGCTGTTGGGCGGTGGCGGTGTGGACGGCGCCATCCACCGCGCGGCGGGGTCCGCGCTGCTGGAGGAGTGCAGGACCCTGGGCGGCTGCGCCACCGGTCACGCCAAACTGACCAAGGGTTATAGTCTGCCGGCGCGCTATATCATTCACACCGTGGGGCCGGTGTGGCACGGCGGCGGTCACGGCGAGGCGCAACTGTTGGCCTCCTGTTATCGCGAGTCTTTACGGCTGGCCGCGGAAAACGCCGTAGCGACCATCGCCTTTCCCGCCATCAGCTGCGGGGTTTACGGCTATCCCTATGAGGCGGCGGCACGGGTAGCGATTACGACGATAAAGACCTGTTTGCGCGAGGCGCCGCGCATCCGCAAAGTCTATCTGGTGTGCCATGGCGCAGAAGGCTGTGCGACCTATCGCCGCATCCTGGCGGAATCTCAATAGAGCAAGCTCGCCATCTTGCGCCGGTATTGCTGTACCAGTTCGTGCTCATCGCCCAGGAGCGTGAACACGTTCAGCAGGCTACGGCGGCCGACGTCATCGTCAAAACGGCGATCGCGCTTCATGATCTCGAAGAACTGTTCCAGGGCGGCGGCATAGTCGCCTTTTGCCGCACAAGCGGCGCCGAGGAGTTGCCGGGAGGCTAAATCATCGGGATGCGCGGCGACGCGCGCCGCCAACTCGGAGATCGGCGGGGCGGATTGCTGCGCCCGCGCCAGCTCGATCTTCGCCGCCAGGGCCTTTACCGTTTCTTCTTCACGCTGCTGGAGGGGGAGAAGCTCAAGGAGTTTTTCCGCTTCTTCCAGCTTATCGCCATGCAGCAAGGCATCGGCGAGATCGAGCTTGACCGCCAGCTGCTCCGGGTCGAGGTCCAGGGCCTGATGTAACAGGCGCAAGGCCCGGGCCGTGTCGCCGTCGCGCATGGCGGTGCGCGCCGCCGCACGCAAGGCGTCGGATTCCCGCGGCAGATATTGTTCGATGATATCGCGGATCACCGATTCCGGTTGTGCGCCGAGAAACTCGTCGACGACTTGTCCATCCCTGAAAAACTTGACGGTGGGCAGACTGCGGATACCCCATTGTTCGGCCAGGGTCTGTTCCTTGTCGGTATTGACCTTGGCCAGCGTAAACTTGCCTTGATAGTCCTCCGCCAGTTTCTGCAGGAGCGGCATCAACACCCGGCATGGCGCGCACCACTCGGCCCAGAAATCCACGATCACCAGGGTTTGGCGGGATTTTTCCAGGACCTCTGTGTCAAAATTGGCGGCGGTGGCGTCGAAGGCCGATGACGATTGATTCATGGTAATACCTTGTTGTGATGCATGGCGTGTTATGGGCATATTAAGGTTTTGAGCGCGGATTTCAATGTCATTCACCCGTTTCACCCCGACAAACCCCAAGCGAACTACCGTGATGACTAGCCAGCAACGCTTCTCCTTCAAAAAAACCATAGCCGCCGAAACGTCGCGCAGCTGTTGTGATTACCTGGCGGAACACACCTCTTTGTCCAAGAGTAAGCTCAAGGACGCCATGCTCAAGGGTGCGGTATGGATCAGCAGGCAGGGCGGCAAGCGGCGGCGTTTGCGCCGCGCCAGCGCCGCGCTGCAATCAGGGGATGTGGTGGAACTCTATTATGATGCGGACCTGCTGCGCATCGTACCGCCCGCGGCGCAGTGCGTGGATGACCAGCGACGTTACAGCGTCTGGTTCAAACCGGCGGGACTGATGGCGCAGGGAACGGAGTACGGCGATCATTGCGCCCTGTTGCGTCAGGTGGAAAATCATTTTCAGCCGCGGCGCCTGGTGTTTCTTGTGCATCGCCTCGACCGCGAAGCCGCCGGGCTGATGCTCGTCGCTCATGACGGGCAGGCGGCGGCGCGCTTGTCGGCACTGTTTCGCGATAATCGCATCGCCAAGCGCTACCGGGTGCGGGTACGCGGTGAAGTGCAGCAGCGCGAGGGGGAGATCGATCTGCCCTTGGACGGCAAGGCGGCGCTGAGCCGTTATATCCTGCTCGAATACGATGCCGTTAGCGATGTTTCGACGCTGGAGGTGAGCATCACCACCGGGCGTCTACATCAGATTCGCCGCCATTTCGCCATGATCGGCCATGGCATAATGGGCGATCCTCGTTACGGCAACGACAACAAGAATCGCGACGGCATGCAACTGGTCGCGATAGGTTTGCGCTTCCGCTGTCCGTTCAGCGGCCGCGACATGGACTATACGGGTCACGATTTTTTCACAAAACCGTAATAAAAACGTCATAATAAAACTGTTGAATAGGCCTTGCTCACTGTGAGTGAAAAAACTGTATTGAGGAGAGGCTTATGAAACCAGAATATTGTATTGACTGGTGGAGACACGAACTCAATCGCCATATCGCCCATTTTGTTCATAACCCCGGTGATCACACCCAGGCTAAACTGACGGCCTTGATTACCGAATTTCGGCGTCAAAGCGAGAGGCAAAAGCTGCGGCAGAAGCCGGATGAGCACGAATACCTAATGAATTTTTGCTGAGGGTATTAGCTGGTTTTCGGGAAGACACATCAATCTATCCTTTCGAGCGTAGCGAGAAATCTTGTCCCGCCAAGCTTGGATCATGGCGAATACTAAGATTTCTCGCTACGCTCGAAATGAAACTGCAGTATGGACGGTAATCAGGCGGCAGGAACAGGCCGCGCATAGAGGTCGTGTTCATCCGCCTCGGTGATCTCCACCTCCAGAAAATCACCGGCCTTGGCCTGTTCCGCATCCTTGATCAATACCACGCCGTCGATCTCCGGCGCGTCGGCATAGCTGCGGGCGATAAGGCCCTCGTCGATAATCTCGTCCACCAATACGGTCATGCGTTGGCCGATACGTTGCTGCAATTTGGCGGTGCTGATCGCCGCCTGGGCGGTCATGAAGCGTTCCAGACGTTCCTGTTTGAGTTCCTCGACCACCGGCTCGGCCAAGGCGTTGGCGGCGGCGCCCTCCACGGGGGAATAGGTGAAGCAACCGACGCGGTCGAGGCGAGCCTCTTCGAGAAAGGCCAGCAGCTGCTGGAAATCGTCCTCGGTCTCGCCGGGGAAACCGACGATGAAGGTGCTGCGCAGGCTGATATCGGGACAGTCACTCCGCCACTGCTGAATCCGCGCCAGGGTATTTTCCGCCGCGGCGGGGCGGCGCATGGCCTTGAGGATGCGCGGACTGGCGTGCTGGAATGGGATATCCAGATAGGGCAGGAGCTTGCCCTCCGCCATGAGCGGGATGACCTCATCCACATGGGGATAGGGATAGACATAATGCAGTCGCACCCACACCCCCATCTCGCCCAGCGCCCGCGCCAGGTCGACGAAGCGGGTCTTGAGCGGTTTGCCGCCCCAGAATCCGGTGCCATAGCGCAGATCAACGCCATAGGCGCTGGTGTCCTGGGAGATGACCAGTAGTTCTTTTACGCCCGCCTTCACCAGATTTTCCGCCTCCTGCATGACCTCGCCGACGGGGCGGCTTACCAGGTCGCCGCGCAGCGAGGGAATGATGCAAAAGCTGCAGCGATGATTGCAGCCTTCGGAGATCTTTAAATAGGCGTAGTGTTTCGGCGTGAGTTTGATGCCCTGCGGTGGGATCAGGCTGGTATAGGGGTCGTGGGCCGGCGGCAGATGCTGATGCACCGCCTGCATCACCTCGGGCAGGGCATGAGGGCCCGTCACCGCCAATACCTTGGGGTGGGTCTCTTTGACGATATTGCCCTTGGCACCCAGGCAGCCGGTGACGATCACCTTGCCGTTTTCCGCCAGGGCCTCGCCGATGGCCTCCAGGGATTCCTCCACCGCCGCATCAATGAAGCCGCAGGTGTTGACCACCACCAGATCGGCGTCCTGATAGCTGGGACTGATGGCATAGCCCTCGGCGCGCAGCTGGGTGAGGATCTGCTCCGAATCCACCAGGGCCTTGGGGCAGCCCAGGCTGACGAAGCCGACGCGTTTTGCCATGCTTGAAGAGGGATCATGAGTCATGGGAGATGGTGAAAGCCTTTGCGAGCGAGCGGCGTGTGTGAACTGGGCGCTAATGCTAAAGCGCCGCGCGGTATTCGGCAAGGGCGGCTTGTGTCCCATGGGTTTGGATGTTAAAAGAATGGTCCTATCGATAGCCATGACGCAGGCGCCACTGCGGATATTTAAGCATATCCATGACTTACCGTGATTATTTAATTCCGCCCAACGATGAGTCCTAACGGTCTAAACCCATGTTGAAACGCGTTATCAGAAAATTGTTGCCGCTGGCGGCGGCGCTGTTCGCCCTGTCCTTAATGCCTGCGGCACTGGCCAAATGTCCGGATGTGCCCGCGGCGCCCGGTCTGCACGGCCCGCCCTGCGGGGCGGATGACCTGGCCAAGGGCAGTTTGGACCAGGCATATCCGGCCTCCGGCCATCATCTGTTATGGACGGTGACCGGACCCAAGGGCAGCGCCTATCTGCTGGGGTCGCTGCATTTCGGTACGCCGGCCTTGTACCCCCTGCCGGCGGAGATGACCCAGGCCTTCGAGTCCTCGCAGGCCCTGGTAGTGGAAACCAATATCACCGCCCTGACGCCCACCCAGATTGCCAAGACTGTGGCCGCCAAGGCCATGTACGGCGACGGCACCACGTTGTCGCAGGTGCTCAGCCCCGCGACCTGGCGGCAACTCGACACAGTGATGAAAAAGTTCGGCAGCTCGGCGCAGGCGGTGCAGCGGCAGAAGCCGTGGTTGGTATCGCTGAGCTTGACCAGCATGGCCTTGAAGCGCTTCGGCTTCGACGAGAATCTGGGCATCGATAATCACTTCATGAAACTGGCCGACAAACACAAACCCATCATCCAGTTGGAGACCTTTCAACAGCAGATGGACTTTCTCAACGGCTTTTCCGCTGCCGAACAGGAGGAGATGCTCAAAGAGACCTTTGATGATATCGATAAGGGTCGCGCCTTTCTGGTCGATACCCTTAAGGCCTGGCAGACGGGTGATGCGCACAAGATCGATCAGCTGCTGAACGAAGAGTTTCGCAATACCAGCAAGACCGATGAACACATGTATCGGGTGCTGATCACCGAGCGCAACGCGGCCATGGTCGACAAGCTGGATCGGCTCCTCACTCACGGCGGAAAATATTTCGTGGTGTTGGGCGCCGCGCATTTCGTGGGCAACGACGGCATCGTCGAATTGCTCAAGGCCAAAGGTTACCGCGTGCAACAGGACTGATCATCCCGGCGGCGTATGTGACGACAGCGCTATGAGTGCTGCTATATAATCAATTTTTAAGAACCCGCATGGATGGCGGGTCGCGACAAGGAGTAACAAATGCCGAATGACAAAGCCTCGGAAGAACAGATAGCGGTTCCCAAGTGGGACGTGGCCCTGGAGGCCATGGTCAAGGAAGAGTATGGGAAGCTCGCCCGGCCGTTGACGTTGGAGGATTACCGGCGGCTTGCCCAGCAATACACCATACGGCTCGACGACATCATGGCGACCCTGTTCGAATTGTGTGTTCAGGGTAAATGGCAATATCAGGATGCCGATGGCAAGCCGTACAAGATTACCCGTCAGCTGCTGACGCGCTTGACGGCCGGCGGACGCTTGAACGACGAGGATCTCAAGACCTTCAGCGGCGGTTGGCTGCCGGTGGCGTGAGAACATTCTGATCAATGTCTCGTCGCCGATTGGGCGCGATCGTCACATAAGCAACGGAATTTGTGCCCTGTGGCTAGAAATCCTTGGCTGGCGTCCCTGCAACCACCTGCACGCTATAAGATTCCTACCCATAGGGTATAAATCACTTCGAACGAAGTGAGAAATCTCGTCTTTTACTAGTAGATGGATTATTGCCTGCCTGGAATCGCTCACCGATGCCGGGTTGCCGGTTTTGATGGCCCTGGCCACCGGCAATCTGCTGATCATGGGGGTGGCGTGCAACAACGTCATCATCCTTCGGAACGCGCCAGGCCCGGTCTGGGCTTCCTGCGGTTCGCGCGCCGCGGCTGACCTTGTAATTTCGCCAGCCACCCCAATTTTAGAGATAACTCCCATTCCCGGTCGTGCGACGATGAGTGAAAATGTACAGATCGTTTGTCCCCATTGCGATGCCGCCAATCGCGTGCCGCTGGCCAGAATCCGCCAGGGCGCGAAGTGCGGTCGTTGTAAACAGGCGCTATTCGAAGGTCAGCCGCTGGAATTGAGCGGCGCCAATTTTCAAAAACACCTGAAGCAGATGGAGATCCCGCTGGTGGTGGATTTTTGGGCGCCGTGGTGCGGACCGTGCCGAATGATGGCGCCGGTTTTTGCGCAGGCGGCCCGGCAACTGGAACCCGAGATGCGCCTCGCCAAACTTAATACCGAGGAGGAGCAGGCGATTGCGGGCACACTGGCGATACGCAGCATCCCGACCCTGATCATGTTCAAGCACGGCCGCGAGGTTGCGCGTCAGGCCGGCGCCATGCAGTTGCCCCAGCTGGTGCAGTGGATACGCGCGCATGCCTGACATGGCAGGTCAAATCACAGCCGGTTGTGTTTAATACAGCCGGGCCAATACAACTTGTCATTTCGAACGAAGTGAGAAATCTTGATGTTTACTGGTATGCGTACAAACACCCGTCTAAGATTTCTCGCTGTCGCTCTAAATGACACGGTAACTGTGCCTCACTGACATCGAGAACCAGCGTTCGCAAGGATGTATCGATCCGGGTGCGTTTGATGTGTCGTGGGAAGAGGTAGCAACCCCGGCGGCCGGATGACCGCCGGGGGGTTGTTTCAATTTAGATGCCGGCCCAGCCGGTGAAGAATCTAGCGAACCAAATGGCGGCGGCGAAGGTGCAGATAACGCCGATGGCGGTGAACATGATGTCTTTGGAACGGTATATATCCTTTAACTCTCTTTGATGATAATGACCACTCATAGTAGTACTTCTCCTGTTACGTGATTCGATCACCATCGCCGTAAAGGGTCCCGGTAATCCCCTGTCTAAAAGCCTATGAACTCTAGGTGATTTAATGCTATTTTTGTTTGCCAAGTGTACCCATTCTTGAGCGATTTCCCAAGAGGGAAGGGGGCGGGTTTATTGACAGGCCCATGGCCAGCCCCCTTGAACGGCATATCCGACCGCAGCCCCTGGGCATATAATAACGTACAGTATCTGGCCCGGTGGCGGCGCCGGGGTGAATGATGATTCAGGATGGGATGGAGATATGGAATTTAAGAACGCGGTAGTGAAAAAGCGGGCCAATGTCTATCACGGCGGACAGGTCACCAGCCGTTCCGTCGTCACCGCCGAGGGTGAGATGAAGACCCTGGGCGTCATGTTACCCGGGATGTATCGTTTCAATACCGAGGCGCCGGAAGTGATGGACCTGATCCAGGGCCGTTGTCGGGTCAAGCTGGCGGACAGCGGCGAATGGCGTGAATACAACGCCGGAGAAAGTTTCAGCATCCCCGGCCATTCCCATTTCGAAATCGAAGTGACCGAGCTGATCGACTACCTCTGCCACTTCGCTTGAGTTGTGCGGTGCTCGCGGCCGTTTGCGTGCCGCAGAGTGCTATTCCAACCGAAAACCGATCTTCAGCGTGGCCTGAAAAGAGGCGATCTTGCCCTTTTTGATGCTGCCGCGACTTTGAATGACTTCGTACCAGTCCAGATTGCGCACGGTTTGCCCGGCGCGGGTGATGGCATTCTTGATGGCATCGTCGGAACTCTTACTGGAAGTGCCTACCATCTCGATTATTTTGTAAGTTTTGTCGGTCATCACGTTATCTCCATGGATTGACTGCGCTTACTGCCGTGAACTGCCTGCCTTCCATAGAGTAACTGCAAGCCGGTGGCGATACAAATATTACGATTCCGCTGGGCTATTCCCTTGACCGTCCGGGCATGGCGAGGGGAATGGACACCCCTCAAATAGTCTATTATCAATGTGTAGAGCGATAAGAATCGGGGGTATTTATGAAATTGCCGTTGCAGATAAATTTTCGGAACATGGAAGGTTCCGAAGCCATGAGAACCAATATCGAGGAACGGGCCGGAAAGCTGGATCAATTTTGCGATCAGATCATGAGTTGCCGGGTGATGGTGGAGGCCCAGCACCGGCATCATCAGGCGGGTAATCTCTATCACGCGCGCATCGACATTACGGTTCCCGGCAAGGAACTGGTGGTCAGCCGCGAACCCCACGAGCATCATTCCCATGCCGACGCCTATGTGGCGATACGCGACGCCTTCAACGCCGCGCGTCGTCAATTGGAAAGTTATGTGCGCCAGCGGCGGCGCGAAGTGAAGGTCCATGCCGCCACGCCTTACGGGCGCGTTTCACAGTTGTTCGTCGAGGAAGGTTACGGTCGTATCGAGACGCCCGATCATCGCGACATCTACTTCAATTGCAACAGCGTGCTTAACGGCGATTTCGAAAAACTGGCGGTCGGTGCGGAGGTTTCGTTCTCGGAGGAACTGGGCGAAGACGGGCCGCAGGCGAGTACCGTCAAGCTGGTTGGCAAGCACCACTACGTGGAGCATGCTGACTAGACCGGGTGTCAGCCGCCATAACTCAGACCGGCCCAGAAAGAGAAATTAATCTCCGCCAGGTCAGGTTTACCGAGATTGACGGTTTCCAGCACGCTATCGTCGGCGCCGTCCAGGATGGAGAGGGTGCCGTCGCTGCTATTGGGGACGAACACTCGTACGCCGTGCCGGCCCTGGTTGAGGAAGGCGATGGGACGCCGGCCGCAATCGGCGCGGCCGACGCGCACTTCCTTAATCAATTTGATCGCGGGCAGCGCCGAGGTGTCGAACACCAATAAGGTATCCAGCTTGAGATTGTCCTTCTGTTTGCCCTTGCCGGTAGCGGCGGTGGTGACATAGAGCTTGCGGCCGTCACTGCTGAAGCGATACACACTGGGATAGAAGTCGGGCAGCTCCAGCGTGCCGGTCACCGTATTGCTCAGCGCATCCATGATCGACAGCCGGCCGATGACGTGCTCCGCATCGCTCTTGCGGTCGGCGCCCTTGCCGATCAGGAAGCGGCCGTCGGGGCTCAGCAACAGATTGCTGCTGACCTTCATGGCGACGCTGGTCTCAACGTGGTTGGTCAGAGGATCGATCACCGCCACCGTGCCGTAACCGTTGTTCATGTTGTAGACCTTGCCGGTGAGCGGCGAGAACACCATGCCGTGGGGGAAGGCGTTATTGGGGATCGCCTCGCGCTTGCCGTCCTCGTGGCGCGGGTCCGACAGATTGATGGTCGTGATGAGCTTGAGAAAGGTGGCGCTATCCGCCGGGTCGTGGCCGATGACCGAGAGGGTGCCATCGAGCAGATTGCTGGCGAAGACGCGCCGCGGGACCTGCGGCGCCTGCTCTGACGGCGCGACGAAGATGGTGACGTGATGGCCGCGTCCCAAACAGATCACCTTGATCACTTCCGCCGCCTGGGTATTGCCGAGACCCTTGACCACGATCACCGGCGAACCGCTGTTACCGCAATTGAGCAGATCGATGCCGTTGTCTTTATCGCCGTCATTCACCATCCAATAGGTGGCGGTGGCCGGATCGACGTAGGCATAGGTCGCCACCGCGTCCTCGGGCAGGCGCTGGTGACGGTTGATCTCTTTGCCTACCGCATCCATGATCAACAGGGCATTGTCGGCATCGACCCCGATCAATACCGGCCGCTGCGTTTCATCCAGGCCGCTGGCAGGCGCGCGCTCCACCGGGATCACGCGGGTCTTGCCCCCCTTATGCTCGATCAATACCAGGCTGCCAGTCGCGCCCTCGCTGAGATGGCAGGCGAAGGACCACTCGTCCGTCGCGGATGATGGCGCGTTTAGCTTAGGCATTTAGACGTCTCCCGCAATTCGAAATCGATTTGGTATTCATATTCGGGCCATCCCGCTGCGGAATGGCGCTGTGGTTAAAGGAGGTAATGATAATCGCTTTGCCGCCGCGGATTCCAGCGCCGCGGCTTAAGACTTGTCAGCTCAGGCAGTTTCACTCGAGTATTTCCGTGTTACCCCCAGGTCTTTCAATGTAATTTCCAGCGCAGCGAGAAATCTTAATGATTTTGGGTTGACGCCACTGCACCAAGATTGCTCGCTGCGCTCGAAATGATACGTATAGCCGGTATCTCTTGCGCGGGTATCTTGTGTGCCGTTGCCGCCGCGTGAAACAACTCGTCTCGAGTAATGGCGGCAAGCAGCGACGTGTAATGATCTGCGGCCGTTATGGCGTTTTAGAATGATTGATTCGTCCCGCCATTAAATTACAAAGCCAGCTACTTCTTCTCCAAGGTATACAACAGGTCGGCGCCGCTTTGGGTGCCGCTTTCCGCCTCCAGCGCCCAAATGCGGCTGATCTGGTAACGCATGAGGAAAATATTTAAGTGTTCTACGAGTCCGACGCCGTAACTGATATACAACTTGGGTGACAGGTAATGGCGGATGACCAGTGCGCCGGTACCGAAACTGCCGCCGGATTCCACCGTTAATTGATCGATGCCGAAGCGTTGTCCGATTTGACCGGCAAGCAGTCCACTGCCCGCCAGACCCAGCGACAAGGCGGCGCCGTACATTTGCTGACCTTGTGTGTTGGTGGCCTGGTTCATGGGTTGCCCGGTCAGCAGATAGGACAGGGCGTCGGTCTCCGCCATGGCCGGTTCTGAAAACAATTTCACCTGGGGTGACTTGAGGGTGCCGCGGACCATGATGCCGGCGGTGACGGTCTGGACCTTGCGCACGGCGCGGATGTCCAGCCCGGGATTGTCCACCGGCCCGCCGAAGAATAACAAGCGACCGCGTTCTATGGTGAGCTTCTGGCCGTAGGCGCGATATTCGCCGTTGACGACACTTAATTCGCCGCGGGCCACGGTGGGTCTCTGCGGTTCATCGTTTAAGGTGAAATCGCCGTTCAGCAGACCCCTGAGACCGTAACCGCTGAACTTGACGAAATTGCCGAGACGGATGCGCAGATTTGTGTAGATTTGCCAGCGCTTTTCCGGTGGTCCGCCGCCTTCTGCACTCACGATCACCACATCGTCGGAGGCCGAGACCGCGCCGCTTACGTCCCGTGGGCGCAGATTGGCCTCAGGAATGAACAGTTCGCCGTTCAACTCGATACGGTGTCCCTTCACGCTGAGTTTTATGTCGGGCGTGGCCAGGATGTGATACTCGGGGGTGTTGACGATCTCGGCGCGCTCGCCGTTGAGCCGGGCTTGAATGTCCCAACCCTGAGGCCGGACGTATTGGATATCACCGCCGAGATTCAAGCTGCCGCCATTGGAGCGCAACTGTGCATCCATATGTAGGCGGCCTTGTTCATCGCCGCGTATCACCACATCAATGGCCTCGGGATTGAGTCCTAGGGATGGAATCGTTGCCGTGCCGTTTTCCAAACGCAGCTTGCCGATCACGCGCGGGCGATCCCAGGAGCCCGCGATGCTTAAGGTGGAGAACAGATGACCCTGGGTATGCTCGATGCCGGGGATGAAAGCGGGCAACAGACTGAGATCGCGGATATCGCCTTGGAGTTGACCCACCAGCGCACCATTGCGAGTGGTCTCACCGCCGCCCAGCGGCGCGGGTAAGGCCGCGCGGTCGATACGCAGTGCTCCCCGCACGTCGCCATCGGCCAGGTCGATGTGAACATTGGCGTTGAAAGACTGGGCATCCAGGGATGCCTTGAATTCTCCGCCGTGGTAGGCGATTTGAGCGGTCGGTTTATTCGTTCCCAGCGTGGCGGGGGAGATCACCCCCGCCTGTAGCTTGATCTCTACCTCGCCGCTGATCGGCGCGGTAGGTGTGGCGCCGAGCCGGCCCTGGGCGTCCAGCTTGCCGGACAGCGCACTGCCGCTGGGCAACCACGCTTCGAACAGGCTCAGCGGCAGCTGGTGGGCGCTGGTGCGCAGTTGCCAATCGTTAGCGGCGTTGGCGTTGGCGGCGGCGCACAGCCGGGCATTGTCTTGTTGCAGGCAGAGCTCGTGCAACCGGGCCGCGGCCTGGGCGATAGAGATCGCCGCCGGTGCGGCCAACTGCCAGTGTCCCGACGTCGGGATGTCGAGGTCGATGCGATCCAGGCTACCGTGCCACAGTTGTTGCCGGTACTCGCCGCTGAGCGTCATTGCCAGCGTGGCGGCGGGCGAGTTGACGAATAACTGCGCCTGGTGGTGCTGCGCCGTACCGTCAGCGCTCAAGCGGACAGTGTCGATATGGCGAACGCCGAAGTCGGCATCATTGGCCTCGATCTCCACGGTGGATGGGACCTGTCCCTGGGTATCCACGGCCATGACCAGACTGAGCTTGCCGATGCGATTGTCGGCGAAGCGTAGGTGTTGGCCGGCCAGCGATGCGGTGAAGGTGGGGCGTAGGCGCGCACCGCTAACGCGACCGCTGCCTTGCAGCGTGCCGCCGCTGCCGGGCAGCAGCCGGGCGAGCTCCGCGGCGCTGACTTGCCACTCCAGGTCCCATTCATCCTGCAAGGTGCCGGCGGCGGTCAAGCGATTACCGCCGGAATCGATGCGCAACTTGCTTAGATGCATGCGATCGCCCCGCATGCTCAAGGCGGCATCCGCATCCACGGGGATGGATTTGAGTTCGCCATGCAGGCGGCTCAGTGTCACTTGCGTCCGCAAGGTATCGTCCGCCAGGCCGCCGTCCACGTCGGCAGCCAGGGCCAGTCGGCCCGGCCACGCCGGCCATTTTTTACCAGGATCGAGGTCTTGACCTTGAATGTTCATCCGCCAGTGCGGTGCCGCCTGCCAATCGACCTGGCCGCTGATGTTTATGTTGCCGCCTAGGGTTTGCACGTCGGCACGGGTGATGGTCAGAGCTTGCGCCAAGCCTACGGCACTAATTGACCAGGTGGAGCTCGGTACTTGCTTACCGGCTACGTCACCCGCCAGCTGTAACTGATAGTCATCCATGCCGCCCGTTACGCTGAATGTTCCGGATGTACTGTGTATCGCGGTCTCGCCTTGCAAAGGCCAGCTTAGATTTTGCCAGTCGCCCGCCAGTTCGGCGCGCGGTGCCTGGCTTAGCTGGGAGAGCGTGCCGTGCACGGCGAGAGTGGAGCCGGTTTCGCGCAAGGTAGTGGTAAGTCGCCGTATTTTGACCGTGTCCCGGGCATGGTCATAATCGATGAGGAAGCGATGGTCGGCGTGCACGTTCTGGTAGAGGCTGTGCAGTTCGCCCTCAGCCTGCACATGATTTAAATTCCCCGAACCGTGCACCTTACCGGCCACGCTCAGCGCCGGCCATGGGGCATGCAGCGCATGCAGATCGATCGCCGGCCAACTCACTTCGCCCTGCCAGCCGAGCTTGTCCAGGGGATCGGTGATGGCGCCGCGCAGCTCGGCGCGGACCGGAGAGGTCAATTGGTGTTGGACATCGATCTTATGCAGATCGCCGCTGAAGTGCCCGCTGCCGGCCAGCGTTCCGTAGTCGCCGCCTTCCGCCGACCACTGTACTGTCAGGTCCAGCGGATAGTCGCGCTGCGGTTTCATATTGCCTGCCACGCTAAAACGATACTGCGGCGCAGTCACCGTCAGTTGTTCGAGACTCAGCCGGTTGCGGCGTAAGGCAGCGTTGCGCAGCTCGGTGTCGGTAATGACAAAGCCGGGGTTGTCGCCGCGGGTGGCGAGCAGGAAGTCATGCAGTTCGGCGTGATCGATTTGCACCGCCAGTGGCAGGCGAATATCGGGCAGCGGCCCGGCGGTGGCGCCCGCGGCGGACGGTTCGCGCAGGATATGCAGCCCGCTGACGCTCAGGTCCTTGATGTGCAGTTTGCCTTCCACCAAGGCGCCGGGTCGCCATTGCAGATCGAGTTGCGCAAGGCGCACATCGATTTGATCGTTGTGGTAGTGCACGCCGCTCAGCCGGATCGGGCCGCGCAATTGCCCTTCGAGTTGTTGGATGCTGAGTTCGCCGGGCAGCAAGGTGACGGCGAAGCGATACGTCCATTCCAGCCCCTGCGGCGAGAACAGCAGATAGGCGGCGACAAGCAAGGCCGCGCTCAGCACGGTGAGCAGGAGGGCAATGAGACGAGTAAAAACCTTCACAGGTCCGGTCCCACGTTGATATGCAGACGCTTGGGCGTGCCCGGGTCGCTGATGGCGAAGCCCAGGTCGAATCGGATCGGACCGATGGGCGAGCGCCAGCGCACGCCGAAGCCCACGCCCTCCTTGAGCGCATCTTGCCAATCATTGATGGCGTTACCGGTGTCGTAGAAGATGGCGGCACTCCACTTGTCGGTGAATCGCTGTTCATATTCGACGCTGCCCACCAGTAATTGTTCACCGCCTATCACCTGACCCGCCGCATTGTGCGGACCCAGACTGTTATAGGCGTAGCCGCGTACACTCTGGTCGCCGCCGGCGAAGAAGCGCTGCGAAGGAGGGAGGTTGCGAAGCGCGCCGAAGCGGGTCGCACCCACGTCACCGCGCAGCAGGATGCGGCCCTTGCCGAACAGTTTGTGTACGAATTTCACCTGGGCGCGCACCTGCAGATACTGGGCATTGGAGATCACGGCGGGATTCGCGCCGCGCACGTCCACCAACAGGCGGATGCCGCGCAGCGGATAGATACGGTTGTCGGCACTGACCTTGGACATGGTGATACCCGGCAATAACAGCACGGAATTACCGCTCTCCCCGGCGATTGAATAATTCTCGGTCTGGTAATTGAGGTATAGGGTTTCCAACCAGTTATTGCCGCGATCGACACTGCGGCTGACACCCACCAAAAAAGTTTCGCTTTTGCTGTTCGGCAGGTAATCGTTACTCACTTTGCTGGTGATGGCGAATTGATCGCTGCGCGGATTGCGGATCGGTATGATGTAACGGGCGGTGAGACTGTCCAGGATAGACGAACTGTTGTACTCGACGCTGAAACGGTGACCGCGATCGTTGATGCGGCGGTTCTCCCAGCCGAGTTTGCCGCGTGCCCCGCTGTCGGTGCCGTAACCGACGCCGACGGTATAGAGTTGCTTGTCACGAGGTGTTAAGTCGACATCGATGGGTACTTGATGTTCCTTGCTGAGATCGCGCCGCGGGTTGATCTCCACGTTGCGGAAATAATTGCTGTCGATTAAGGCGCTTTGCAGGTCGAGCAGTTGCGCCGTGTCATAGGGGTCGCCGGTCTCGAACGGGACGAAGCGCTGGATCAGGCTAGGGCGCAACACATTCTGCTTAAAGTCGACCGTACCGAAGTAGTAGCGCGGACCGCTGTCGATATGCAGGGTAATGGCCGCGGTGTGTGCCACCGGGTCGACGGCGATCTCGCTCTTCTGCCACTTGAAATCAAAATAGCCGTGCTCGCTGGCGAAGCGCTGGAAGTTCCGTTTGCCCTTTTCGTACAGGGGCTGATTTAACACCTCGTTGCGGTGCAGCGGGAAGTTGGCCGCCACTGCGCGGAACTTGGCATTGTCTTTACCCTCGCCCTCTATCCGGATATCGATGCTGGTGATATGCACCGGCGGTCCCGGGTCGACATCGTAACGGGCCAGCCAGCGGTCGTCGCTATGCTGCAGCGAGCTATGAATCTGCGGGTCGTAATAGCCGAAGGGTTGCAGGGCTTTGGTAATCTCCGTTGCGGCGCGCTGGTGCAGGCGCTGCAATTGCAGTTCGGTGAGATTGGGGTCGAACTTTTGCTGCTCGATGCTGAGATAGGCCAGCACATTGGCGAGCAGTTCGTCCGATATGCCTTTGACCTCGACATTAACGTTCAGGCCGGCGTGGGCGCTGCCCGGATTGAATAGGCTGAACAGCACCAACAGGGCCACCGCGCAGCGCAAGCACGAACTCAACCAGGCAGGAGGGCGGGGCTGGCAGGGTGACCGGGTCGGGAAAACGGTCTTAACTGCGGGGCGTGGCGTATCGGTGAGCATCATAGAGAGGGCTATGATATTACAGATCACCAACTTAAGCGTGGGCGGGATATACTGAACGGGTGCGCCTTGCGTCATCCCTGAGGGAAACGTGGACCCGCAAGGGTAGATTTTGAAATAGCATGAAATTGTAAGGACCCACCCAGCCCCTTCGGGGACAACTCTCCGTACGATGTTTCGTTTATTATGTGCAGCTTACCTTGAGAGCGAGAACGTCATGGCGACCGATAACGACGACATCATCGAACAACTGCACACCCTGCGCGACTACGTGCGTTGGGGGGCGAGCCGGTTCAACGCGGCCGAGGTGTTTTTCGGGCACGGAACGGACAATGCAGTGGATGAGGCCCTGCAGCTGGTGTTGCACACTTTGCACCTGCCACCGGGGTTGCCCGCGGAATTGACGCGCGGCCGGCTCACCGTGAGCGAGCGGCGCGACGTGGTGGAGCTCATCGAGCGGCGCATCGCCGAGCGTCTGCCCGCCGCCTATCTCACCCACGAGGCGTGGTTTGCCGGGCTGAAGTTTTACGTCGACGAGCGGGTGCTGGTGCCGCGCTCGCCCATCGCCGAACTCATCGATAAGGGCTTCGAGCCCTGGCTGCAGGGTGAAGTCACGCGCATCCTCGACATCGGCACCGGCAGCGGCTGCATCGCCATCGCCTGCGCCTATGCCTTTCCCGACGCCGAGGTGGATGCGGTGGACATCTCGCCGGACGCCCTGGCGGTGACGGCTATCAATATCGAACGCCACGGCCTTCAAGACTGGGTGCAAGCCGTTCAATCCGATCTATTCAGCGCACTGCACGGCCGGCACTACGAGCTGATCGTCAGCAATCCGCCTTATGTGGGGCGTGAAGAACTGGCGGGCTTACCGGCCGAATATCATCGCGAGCCGCGCCTGGGTCTGGCGGCGGGGGAAGAGGGGCTGGATGTAGTGCTGCGCATCCTACGCGAGGCCGGTGATTATCTGACGCCGGACGGTGTGCTGGTGGTGGAAGTGGGCAACAGCGAAGAGGCCCTGGTGGAACGCTTCCCCGAAGTGCCCTTCGTGTGGCTGGATTTCGTCAATGGCGGCGGCGGGGTATTCCTACTCGAAAGCTCGGTCTTAGCCGAATACCGCGATCTGTTCAGTGATGAGGGTGAGGCTTAGTCTGAATCGGAGAAGCTTTTAATGAGTCATTTCGAGCGCAGCGATTTATGCCCTACAGGTAGAATCTTAGCCTGCGATTACATGCAGCCCTAAAAGCCAAGATTTCCCGCTGACGCTCGAAATGACATCTCAATCAGAGGTTCCCTAATTCGATATTTGCCCTACAATATAAATATAGATGGTTTGAATAATTAATTCGTCATCGCGGGCGGAGCAGTGGCCCGGAATCCAGGGCTATTAATTCAGGAATTGTTGGATTCCGGCATTTATGCCATCTGGGTATGCTCCGGAATGACGTTATAAAGATAATGCAGGCCGCGCTTAGAGTGGGGGGATAAACGTATGTTGCAGTCTTTGGTGTTCGATCCGGATTTGATTCGACGCTACGACAAGGCCGGTCCGCGTTATACGTCCTATCCGACCGCCCTGCAATTTCAGAGCAGTTTCACTATCGCCGACTACCGGGATGCGGCGCTGGCCACCAACGCCAAGACACCGCCCGCGCCGTTGTCGCTGTATTTCCACATCCCGTTTTGCGACACCCTGTGCTTCTACTGCGGCTGCAATAAAGTAGTGACCAAGAACCGCGCTCGGGCCGCGCCGTATCTGCAACAGTTGCATAAAGAGATCACCCTGCAGGGCGCGCTGTTCGACCACACGCGCAGCGTCGATCAACTTCATTGGGGCGGCGGCACGCCCACCTTCATCAGCCACGACGAAATGCGCGCCCTGATGGCCAAGACCCGCGAGCATTTCCGCCTGCGCGACGACGACAGCGGCGAGTATTCCATCGAGGTCGACCCGCGAGAGGCGGACGACGCCACCCTGGCGGTGCTGCGTGAGCTGGGCTTCAATCGTCTGAGCCTGGGTATCCAGGATTTCGACCCGCGGGTGCAAAAGGCGGTGAACCGCATCCAGTCGGAGGAGGAGACCCTGCACGTCATGGTGGAGGCGCGGCGCCTCGGTTTCCGCTCCATCAGCGTCGACCTCATCTACGGCCTGCCTTTCCAGACCCTGGAGAGCTTCGCGCTCACCATAGACAAGGTCATCGCCGCCGATCCCGATCGCCTGTCGGTGTTCAACTATGCCCATCTCCCCGAGCTGTTCATGCCGCAACGGCGCATCAACGAGGCGGACCTGCCGTCCGCCGCCGACAAGCTGGAGATCCTCAAGATGTGCAGCGAGCGCCTGGCCGCCGCCGGCTATGTCTACATCGGCATGGACCACTTCGCCAAACCCGACGACGAACTGGCGGTGGCGCAACGCGACGGCACCCTTTACCGCAACTTCCAGGGCTATTCCACCCACGCCGACTGCGACCTGGTCGCTATGGGCATCACCGCCATCGGCAAGGTGGGCGACACCTACAGCCAGAACGTCAAGACCCTGGAGGAATATGCCGCCGCCCTGGATGCCGACCTGCTGCCTATTCTGCGCGGTGTCAAACTCAACGATGACGACCTGCTGCGCCGCGAGATCATCACCCAGCTCATCTGTCACTTCCAACTCGACATGCCGGCCATCGCCCGGCGTTTCGGCATCGACTTTCCCGGCTATTTCGAAGCGGAAATGCAAGAATTGCGCGATATCGCCGCCGACGGCCTGATCAGCCTGGACGCCGACACCATCCGCGTTCTGCCCGCCGGACGCCTGTTGATCCGCAATGTCTGCATGGTTTTCGACCGTTACCTGCGCGAGAGCCGCGATCAGCGCTATTCGAAGGTGATATAAATAAGCGCGGGCTGCTTGTTGCGACTGTCATTTTGTCTGTAGTACTTCGTTTTACCGATGCTTTGTCATTTCGAGCGTAGCGGGAAATATTAAATCGCAGATCGGTATACCCCGACATTTAAGATTTCTCGCTACGCTCGAAATGACACGATAATAATGCCCGATATAATTTTGATGATCGAGCCCCATCGAGCCCCATCGAGCCGAGTGGTGTCATCTCGAACGTAGTGAGAGATCTTATTCCAGAGGGGTCGCAATGCAGGAGCGTTCTTATTACGTCTATCTGTTGACCAACTGGAACAATAAAGTAATGTACGTTGGTGTTACCAATGACCTTGCGCGTCGAATATACGAGCACAAGTCCAAGGTCGTTCCATGCTTTACCGAAAAGTATAACGTGGGGAAACTCGTCTATTTCGAGGAGACGCCCGATGTGCAGGCGGCGCTTGTCCGGGAAAAGGAAATCAAGAAGTGGTGGAGGGAAAAGAAGGATGCGCTGGTGATATCTGTGAACCCGGAGCGGCGCGATCTTAGCGAAGACCTCGGCATATAGCCGGGTGGTATTGTTGTTGACGTAATTGTTGTCTTGAATGTGTGAATTCGGCAATCTTTCATTTCACGCGATGGCGGGAAATCCCTTCTTTTGCGGGCGTATAGATCCACGGCGGCCTAAGATTTCTCACTGCGTTCGAAATGACATGTTTACACCGACCCGGTATCATTTTGACAGCCGAGTGCTACCGTACCCATCCCAGTGTCATTTCGAACGCAGTGAGAAATCTTATTGCCTGCGGATGGATGCATAAACATCAGTCGAAGATTTCTACTCATGGGGCATAAATCGCCATCGCTCGAAATGACGCGAGATGTCAAAATGAGCACAGACCATCAGCAGGCTGCAGAAACAAATCAAGCAGGTTTAGGAGTCAGACATGAAACCCAATGCGCAATTGATTAGAGGGGTTATGGTCACAGTGCTGCTGTTGTGTGCCGCTGCGGCGCAGGCTGCCGGCGATCCCGATGCGGGACGGGAGAAGGCGAGAGGATGCGCGGGCTGTCATGGCCTAGACGGCAAGGGGCGCATTCCCCTCACCGACCAAACGGCCGGCTATCTGGAGGAACAGCTCCGAGCCTATCGGAACCGTATGCGCAGCGATAAGACTATGAACGCCATTGCCAAACAACTCGACGATCAAGACATCGCCGACCTCGCCGCATACTACGCCTCGCAGTAATGCGGTGCCGCGCGTCTGCAACCCACTTGCCCTTGAGCCAGACAGGGAACTCTGTGTCATTTCAAACGTAGTGATTTATGCCCTATAGGTAGAAATCTTGTTTTTTCTGAAATATGCGTAGACATTTGCCTAGGATTTCTCGCTGGCGCTTGAAGTGACACAATACTAATGACCGGGTATCACGCCGCCGGCCGGATGCCGCCGTCACCATTTCAGTGTCATTTCGAACGAAGAGAGAAATCTTGTCTTTTGCGGGTATGCGTGTAGACGCCTGCCAAAGATTTCTAGCTATAGGGCGTAAATCGCCATGCTCTAAATGACAGAATCTATTTAAATCAGTCGGTTAATGAAGAATCAGGTGTAAAACCCCGTCAACCCGGCGATATTGCTTATGAAATAAATTAATAATATAATTTCACAAGAATATAAGCGGGAGGGCCGCCATGCTGCTACACAAGAGTGCCAAACCCGAGCCCGGCCAGGTCCTGACCAAGGCGGTGTTGCGTGCCGCGGACATCATGCAGCTCAATCAGGCGATCCTCGCCCAGGTGTTGGGGGTGAGTCCCGCCTCGATCTCGCGCATGCGCAACGGCGCCTATCGGCTGGCGCCCGGCGGTAAAGATTGGGAGCTCGCCACCTTGCTGGTACGCCTGTTCCGCGGTTTGGACGCAATAATGGCCGGAGATGAAGAGGCCTTGCGTTCCTGGTTGGACAGTTACAACAGCGCCTTGCACGACAAACCCCGCGCCTTGCTCACTCAGGTCTCGGGACTCACCAGGACGGTGGATTATGTGGACGCTTACCGCGCTCGCGTCTGAGGCGCGCGCCGCCAAGGGATCGGTGTGGCGGGCGGTGGAAGATCAACACCGCGCCTCGACCCGCAAGCTGGTGGATACCCTGGAAGAGCACGATCTGTTGGAGACGCTGCTCGACGCGGACAAGCCGCCCTATCCGCCCGAGGCCGAGGGACTGCATTACCTGTTCAAGACACCGTTCCGTTATCACCCGCCCGCACCCCACGGCTCGCGCTTTCGCCGCTACCTGGTCGACAGCGGAGTGTTCTACGCCTCGGAACAGATCCGCACCGCCCTGGCCGAGTTCGCCTATTGGCGGCTCAAATTTTTTCGCGATGCTCCCGATGCCGCCTTGCCCAGACTGGAAGAGCGCTTGACGGTGTTCTCCACGCGCTATGCTACCCAGCGGCAACTGGATCTGACCCGACCACCCTTGAACAAAGACCGCAAACGCTGGATCAAGCCCGATGACTACGGCGATACCCAAGCCCTGGCCGATCGCGCGCGTCAGGCCGGCATCGAAGTGATCCGCTACGAATCGGTGCGAGATGCCCAACATGAGGCCAACGTTGCCTTGCTCACCGCCAAGACCTTCGTCGGAAAAAAACCGCAGACACAACAGACCTGGTTTCTCTATCTCGCACCGACCGAGATCAATTTCACCCGCGCCCACACCCGCGGCGCGGAAGACCGCTGGGTATTTCCGGTTGCGCAATTCGAGTAATCGGTTTAGAGCTAAAGGGTCCTGAGATTTCCACCCATAGGGTATAAATCGCTACCGCTCGAAATGATACGGAACGGATGAGGGGTATGCGCGTTATGCCATTCCGGGTATAGCGTAGTAGAGGCCTGGAATCTAGTGACCTTAAATCAATGTGTTACCGGATTTCGGCCCTTGCCGGAATGACGATGTAAGCATAGTGTTTCGTCTTAAGATAATTGCATTGAAGTTGCGGACCTTTTTTCACTCCCTCCCGTTATGAGGATGAGGAGGGCGCCTGAACCGGCGCCGGCCGACTGCGATCCGCCTACATCCCTATGACAGCTCAGAAGAAAATCCGGCACTCAGTCGAGTAATCAGGGCGCACGCCGATAATTTGCAGTATGGCTTTAGGCACAACAGTTGTGACGCGGCGCAATCCACAATTACCTGATCTGGATGCTGGATGAACGACATTTAAGCCCATGGCTAATAACGATCAAAAAACACTCAAAACAAATATGGAAGATCAGACATATCGTCTCTTATTTGACATGGCCAATGACGGCCTCATCATCCTTTCCCTGGACGGGCACATCAAGGACCTCAATCGCACCACCTACGAGCGCCTGGGTTATACCCGGGAAGAGCTGCAGGGGTTGCATATCTCCAAGCTGGACCCGCCGGACTTCGCCAAAGTGGTGCCCAACAGACTCAAGGATGTGATGAATCGCGGTCATGCGGTGTTCGAGACTTCTCACGTGCGCAAGGATGGTGTGGTGGTGCCGATGGAAGTGAGTGCGCGCCTGATTGAGCTGGACGGAGAACGCTGCATCTTCAGCGTGGTGCGCGATATCAGCGAGCGCAGAAGGGCGGAGGAAGCCCTGATGATGATCCAGATAGCCGTTGATCATAGCAGCGACGGCGTGTTCTGGATCGACATGCATGGCTGCGTCTTCAAGGTCAACGATCAGGCCTGCCATAGTCTGGGCTATAGCCGTGAGGAACTGGTCGGTTTGCACATCTGGGATTTTGATCCGAATTTCGTCGGCGTAGACTGGCCGGCCCGAATGGAGGCCATGCGGGGCAAGCAGTCCTGGCGCCACGAATCCAAGCACCGGCGCAAAGACGGCAGCATCTACCCCGTCGAGGTGATGGTCAACCGTGTCCGCTACAACGATCAGGAATATACCATCGCCTTCACGCGCGACCTCAGCGACCGGCGGCGGGCCGATGCGGCGCTGCGCGAAAGCGAAGAACGCCTGCATCAGGCCATACGCGTCTCGAATACCGGCATCTTCGATCACGACCAACTGAACGGCACCGTCTATTGGTCCCCCGAGCACCGCGCCATTTACGGCATGGGGAGGGACGAACCCGTAACCCTGGAGGGTTTTCTCTCCCACGTCTATCCCGAGGATCTGGATAGGATCGGGGAGGCGGTGCAACGCGCTCATGATCCCGAGGGAGACGGTCTGTTCGACGTCCAGCACCGCATAATCCGCCAGGACGGCCAGATGCGCTGGGTGCTGAGTCGTTCCCAAACCCTGTTCGAAGGAGAGGGCGCGGCGCGCCGTCCGGTGCGCACCGTGGGCGCGGCGGTCGATATCACCGAACGCATGCGCGCCGAGGAGAAGGTGGCCTATCTCGCCTACTATGACTCGCTGACGGGGCTGGCCAACCGGCGGATGCTCCACGACAGGCTGGAACGGGCGCTAGTGGTCAGTGCCCGCAACAAGATCTATGGTGCGCTGCTGTTCATCGATCTCGATCACTTCAAAACCCTCAACGATACCGAGGGTCACGAATACGGCGATCTACTGCTGCAGGCCGTGGCGCAACGACTGGGTGCGGTGCTGCGCGAAACCGATACCATCTCCCGCCCCGGCGGCGACGAATTTGTGATCATCCTCGAAGACATCGGCGCGGACCGGGAACAGGCAGCGGCCCATGCCAAGTTAACCAGCGACAGGATTTTGCGGACACTGGCCAAGCGCTATTACCTGCAGGAGCGGGAGTACACTGGCACGGCCAGCATCGGTGTCGTGCTGTTCCGCGGCCGCGAGGACACGATCGACGAACTGCTCAAGCGCTCGGACATGGCTATGTATCAGGCGAAAAAGGCGGGGCGCGGCCTGGCGCGCTTCTTCGATCCGCTGATGCAGGCCGCCTTTGAAAAGCGGGTAAAACTCGAGTCTGATATTCGCAAGGCCATAGACCTGGGGCAGTTCGAGTTGTACTACCAGCTGCGGGTTGCCTGCGGCGGGCGGCCGCTGGGCGCGGAGGCCCTGCTGCGCTGGATCCACCCCGAGCGCGGCCTGGCTGCTCCGGGAGAATTCATTCCATTGTGCGAAGAGACCGGACTGATTCTACCTGTCGGCGCCTGGGTCCTGGAGGCGGCCTGCGCCCAGCTACGGACCTGGGAAGCGCATGAGGCGACGCGCGCCCTCAAACTGTCGGTCAACATCAGCGCCAAGCAGTTCCGCCAGGACAATTTCGTCGAGCAGGTGGTGCAGATCCTCGACAGGACCGGCATCGATCCCACGCGCCTGGAGCTGGAACTCACCGAGAGCATGTTTCTTGAAAACATCGAACAGTCCATCGCCAAGATGCAGAGCCTGCGGGATATCGGCGTGCTGTTCGCCCTCGACGATTTCGGCACCGGCTACTCCTCGCTTTCCTATTTGAAGAAACTGCCGCTGAGTCAAATCAAGATCGATCAAAGCTTCGTGCGCGATATCGCCGTCGATAAGAACGATGAAATCATCGCCCAGACCATTATCAAGATGGGCCAGACACTGGGATTAGAGGTCATAGCCGAAGGCGTGGAGACCGAAGAGCAGCGCCGCATACTGGAACATCACGGCTGCGAGAATTTCCAGGGATATCTGTTCGGTAAACCTATCCCCATTGCGGCCTTCGAACAGGCCCTGAGCGTCGTTCCTGAGCGCAAACACGGCTAGCGCCGGCGCATATTTGCTTAAATTCTTTCCCCTTCAAGGGGGGGGCGGGATGACGAATGTCCAGTGGATTACTACCAGTTGCGCCGCGTTAAGGAAAGTCTTTTGGTTACATCGTCATTCCGGCGCATGCCGGAATCCAGTGCCTTTATTTCAGAGGGAGTACTGGATTCCGGGTCTCCGCTACGCTACGCCCGGAATGACAAATGATTCAGGCAATCCTTAATATATCTCCCGCATTTTGATATTAGAAACCAGTCTTACGAAAAATGGTGTATAAGCTGACGTATCAAACATCCACATAGACTCCGTGATGAAGGAGGAGACATGAAACGCTTACCCAAATTCATCAACATTATCAGCATCGCACTGCTGATCATTACCCTGCCGGCATTCGCCGCCGACAGCGCTGCCGCGCTAAAGACCGTCATCAACGGCGATCAGCGTTCGGCGGACAACAAGGCCCGTGACCGATACCGCCATCCGCTCGAGACGCTCGGCTTCTTCGGCATCAAACCGGACATGACCGTGGTCGAGATCTTCCCCGGTGGCGGCTGGTACACGGAGATCCTCGCTCCGTTGCTGAAAGACCGCGGCAGTTATTATGCCGCGGGCACCGATCCGGATTCGGAGTCCCGATATGCCAGACGAACCGCCCGGCGATTCAAAGAAAAAATGGAGAGTAATAAGGCGGTGTACGGCAAGGTGAACATCACCGTCCTCGCCCCGCCGGGCAAAACCGCGATTGCCCCGCCGGGATCGGCCGACATGGTGCTGACCTTTCGCAATATCCATAATTGGATGAATGGCGGTTATGCCGATGAGGTCTTCACCGCCATGTACAAGGCCTTAAAACCGGGCGGCATCCTGGGTGTGGTCGAACATCGCGGCAACCCCAACGTCCCGCAAGATCCCAAGGCCAAATCGGGTTATGTCAGTCAGGATTACGCTATCGGTCTGGCGGAAAAGGCCGGCTTCAAATTCGTCGCCGGCAGCAAAGTCAACGCCAACCCGAAAGATACCAAAGATTACCCCAAAGGGGTGTGGACACTGCCGCCCACCTTGACCTTAAAAAATGAAGACCGTGACAAATACCTGGGCATAGGCGAGAGCGATCGTTTCACCCTCAAGTTTATCAAGCCCGAACGGTAAGTGCATGGGTGGCGGGGGAATGGTGAAACACTACTGCCGAAAGACGCAAGCGATCTCCTCTCGGAGAAAAAACGCAGGACGCTTTGCCGTTGCGCCTGTTCATATTGCTTAAGGGCTGGTAAATTGCTGCGAGGTTTTTTGAGCGACTATTAACCAGGCTTTTTATTCCATCTCCCTAAAGGGTATAAAACTCTAATGGAAGAGCGAGGTGAAGGGTGCGGGGACAAAGTAGACCGGTTTGATTGCCTGGATAATAATTAATAATGGGATTGATCTGCATGTCTTCATCCTGGTGTGTGTACATGGTTCTCTGCGCCGACGGCAGTCTGTATACCGGCATCGCCACCGATGCCGTGCGTCGTGTGGAGGAACACAATAACAGCGACCTGCTCGCGGCGAAGTACACCCGTGCCCGCCGGCCGGTGGTGCTGGTGTATCAGGAATACTGTGCCGACCGTGCCGCCGCCGCGCGGCGCGAGCACGCTATCAAGAGCCTCTCGCGGCGGAAAAAACGCTCCCTAATCGCCGCGCGGCAGGCTGGATAGCCGGCCCATGGCCCTCAAAGCGACCGTCTTCAAAGCCTATCTGCAGATCGCCGACATGGATCGGCACTACTACCACGATCATGGCCTCACCATCGCCCGCCACCCCTCGGAAACGGACGAACGCATGATGGTGCGGGTGCTGGCCTTTGCACTGCACGCCCAAGAGGAACTGGCCTTCGGCAAGGGACTCAGCACCGACGACGAACCCGCCCTGTGGCAAAAGGACCTGACCGGCGCCATCGAGTTGTGGATAGACGTGGGCATGCCCGAAGAAAAAGACATCCGCAAGGCCTGCGGCCGCGCCGCCCGGGTGATCATCTACACCTACGGTGGGCGTAGCGCCGACCTGTGGTGGGAGCAGAACCACGGCAAACTTGAACGCATCAAAAACCTCACAGTCATCAATCTTCCGGCCGCCACCACCCAGGCCCTGGCCAAACTGGCGCAGCGCACCATGCAGCTGCAGTGCACCATCCAGGATGGCGAAGTCTGGCTGGCGGACGACGATGAGCGGATCGAAGTAGACCGGGTCATACTTAAAGCCCCCATGTCATAGCGCTAAAAGCAACCAACATGTAGCCTGGGTTGAGCGACGGCGAAACCCGGGAATCCACTGTCTGTGATGAACAATCCCCGGGTTTCGAAAAATACACTCAACCCAGGCTACTCGTTAACCTCCCCGAGCCTCCATCACATCGAACGTCACCGTGGGACGGCGAGTCTGCTATATTGCAGCGGAGAGGTGTAAATAGTATTTTGTGGCCGTCACCGACGGCGTGATTTCGAACATTAAGGAGTGGCGTCATGAGTAAAGGACAAGACAGCAAGAAAGAAACCAAGAAGAAACCGGCCAAGACTCTGATGGAAAAACGGGCCGAGAAGAAATCCAAGAAAGGCAAATAGCATTAAAGCAGGTCTGAGCTACTCGTCATTCCGGCGCATACCCTATAGGGCATAAAAGCCGGAATCCAGCGCCGCTAATACATAGGGTGTTCCCGGATTCCGGGTCTCCGCCGCGCGGTGCCCGGAAGAATGGTCCACCCTCAAATCAGAGATTGATACATATTGCCTCAGCCATCCGCAATGGGCGGTACAGTGCTTGTCACTGCAATCATTCATCCTATCTCCATTCCCCTGTGCTAGGATTTTCAAAAATCCAAATGCGAACGGGCGCCGCGGTCACTTAGGAAGGTCTGATTAACCTAGCGTTGTCATTTCGAACGAAGTGATATATGCCCCGCGGGTAGAAATCTTATCTTTTGCCTATAGTTGCTTTCTCATCCGCCCAAGATTTCTCGCTGCCGCTCGAAAGGGCAAATAACCTGTTAAAAGGTTCACCGCGCTGTTTCCATTATCCGCCTCACCTCCCGGAGTGGGAGGGAATGTCAACAAACTGCTAACCTAATAGGGAGGAGGGTGGCGTGACCGACAAGGATGTAGAGGGGCAGACCTGGTTTGTGGAGCCGCCAGACGACGCATGGAAAGAGGGCGGGTCGATTCGCGCAGCCGCGCCGCCACCGGAGCCGCAACCGACCATCACCGCTCCCCAGCCCATCCCCTTCGAATTTCGCGGCAACGCCAGGGAGTATTTCAAGATCTGGGTGGTCAATCTCGCCCTGACCCTGGTCACCCTGGGCATCTATTCGCCCTGGGCCAAGGTGCGCAAGCTGCGCTATTTCTACGGCAACACCTATCTCGACGGCTCCTCGTTCGAATTCCTCGGCAGTCCCATCGCCATCCTCAAAGGCCGCATCATCGCCGTGCTGGCCTTCGGCAGCTATTGGCTGGCCGCCAATTTTTATCCGCTCGCCAACCTGGTGCTGCTGCCGGTGTTCGCCGTGTTTTTCCCCTGGGTGTTAGTCAAGACCCTGACCTTCCGCTCGCGCAATTCCGCCTATCGCAATCTCACCTTTTCCTACCAAGGCCGTTATCCGCAGATCGCCGCGGCCTATCTGGGATTTCCCCTGCTGCTGCTGGGGGCGGGCTATGCCATGTTCCATCTGGCCGGGATCTCGACGCTGCCCGCCAGTCCCCCGGCGAAGCTGTCCCCTGAAGACGGAGGCAAGGTGAAGATGATATTTAGCATCATCGCCATCGCCGCCCTCATCGTCTTCCCGTATTTCTATTACCTGCAAAAGCGCGCCTTCGTTGCCCCGCGCCGCTTCGGCGATACCGCCTTCGGCTTTGCCGCCGGTCCTAAGGATTTCTATGGTCTGCTGATCAAGACGCTGTTCGTCGTTATGCTGGGACTGGTAATCATGGGCGGTATGAGCGTGTGGCTGTCATCCGCCAAGGTGATGGGTGTCCATCGCTCTGCGGCGGGTGGCTCGGTGGTCACGCCCATCTTGATCATGCTCTTCATCCTCCTGGTCGAGTTGCTGCTGTTCGTCACCTACATCACCTGGACCCGTAACCTGGTACTCAGCGCCCTGCGCATCGGCGCGGCGCAGCTGGCGAGCCGGCTGCGCGTCGGCGAGATCTTCCTGCTGTATCTGACCAACATCATCGCCATCGTCTGCACCCTGGGGCTGCTCATCCCCTGGGCCAAGGTGCGCCTGATGCGCTATCAAATGAGCAAGACCAGCCTGTTGGCGCCGCAGGGCACCGAAAATTTCACCGGCGGCCCGGGGCAGAGCGCCAGCGCCGTCGGCGAAGAACTGGCCGAATTCTTCGACCTGGACTTAAGCCTATGATCATCGCCGGCGAATACCACAACGGCCTGGACACGCGCAAAAACCCCGCGAGCCTCATCCTCGGCAGCGACGGTAACTACAAAGTCATCTGGGCGGACGGCGAACACAGCGGATCCCTGGCCGCGGCGCGCATCTCGGCGCGGCTCGGCACCATCCCGCGTCACATCCACTTCGACAACGACGCCGCGTTCACCACCATCGATAACGACGGCGTCGACCGCGCCATCACCGCCGCCGGCCTGGGCCGCAACCCGTCCTTCATCCACAAACTGGAACACGACCCGCGCATCGCCGTGGGTGCCCTGTTGCTGATAGTCGTCTCGGTGCTGCTGTTCTTCCAATACGGCGTCCCCGCCCTGTCCCAGCGGGCGGTGGCCCTCATCCCGCCGGACGTGGAACGCGCCATCGGCACCCACAGCATCGAAGTGCTGGACCGCTTCGTGTTCACCGACACCGAACTGGACGCCGACACCCAACACCGCATCCGCCGGGACTTCAACGCGTTGCTCCGGGCGCAGGGCTATAAGCAAAACATCGTGCTGCTATTCCGCAACGGCAATCGCGCCGGCCCCAACGCCTTCGCCCTGCCCGGCGGCTTCATCGTCGTCACCGACCAGTTGGTCAAGCTTGCCGACGACCGCCGCGAGATCATGGCGGTGCTCGGCCACGAACTGGGCCACATCGTCAACAAACACGGAATGCGCCGCATCGTCGAAAACTCCGCCATCACCCTGGTGATGTTCAGCCTCACCAGCGACGCCAACACCGTAATGCAGGCTGCCTCCACCTTCCCGGTGATGCTCATCAACAACAAATACTCCCGCGACTACGAGACCGAAGCCGACCGCTACGGCCTGGACTTCCTGCAACGCGCCGGCATCAGCCCCGAGTACTACGCCATCATCCTCCGCAAACTGCAGAAGGCGGCCGGCCCGGACAGCGCCCTCGGCTTCCTCTCCACCCATCCTGCCACCGCGGAACGCATCAAACTGGTGGAAGGCAGGTTGGGGCAGGTCGAGGTCCAGCCCCACTAGCCACCGATCAACCCGTGGCCTGTCATTCCGGCGGAAGCCGGAATCCAGTGCCTGTTGCTTGTCATTTTGACCGCGGGGAGAAACCTTAAGGCCCCGCCCAGTCCCGCCAATACAGGCTGTCCGCAAACATATTAAACATTGTTTTTAGAATAATAATTTGAAATCCGCGCCAAGCTTGACCCCAACATCCAAAACGTGCCCTTGCGATCCCTGAGCTATAATAACGTGCATTTCGCACGATACTAGTATATATTGTGCATAAAGCACTACCCGTAACAGGAGGCACCATGAACCAGGCGACCGCAGCGCAACCCGACAAGGCCGGCGTTCTGGCGGAGGCGTTCGTGAATGCCGGCCGCTACCTAGGTCTCAGCCAGAGCGATCTCGGCGAGATCGTCGGCAAGGACCGCAGCGCCATCAGCCGCGGCCGCGTCGACCCGCGCAGCAAGGCGGGCGAACTGGCCCTGTTGTTCATCCGCTGCTACCGCGCCCTGTATGCGCTCACCGGCGGCAACGCCGAACAAATGAGCCACTGGATGCACACCGAAAACCGCCACACCGGCGGCATCCCCGCCCGGCAGGTAAAAACCGTGCAGGGCTTGATCACCGTCCTCGAATATCTCGATGCCATCCGGGGCAAACTCTGAATGATCGATTGGGCTGGCCTGTTGGTGGCGACGCCGCCGCTCCGGCTCGTGGGCACGCTGCGGCGCCTAGTGGAAAGCCAGGAGCAGGTAGCCACCAACCAACTGGTCGGCTCGCTCGCCCACCAGGCCGTGCTGGAAGACATGCTGGAAGAGATCAAGCCGCCGCTGCGCCGCGGCACCGAACACCTCCACTACCTGCTGGCCACGCCCTTCCGTTATCCACCGTTGAAATTCGGCTCCCGCTTCGGCAAGCGCAGCGAGCCCAGTCTCTTTTATGCCTCCCTGGAGACCCGCACGGTATTGGCGGAAGCCGCTTATTACCGCTTCGTCTTTTGGTATGGCATGGTCGAACCGCCGCCGGGCAAGCTCGACACCCAGCACACCTTGTTCGGTGCCGACTATCGCACCGAGCGGGGGCTGCGACTCCAGCACCCGCCCTTAGCTGCTCATATCCGAGCCATCATCCATCCGACGGACTACGCAACGACCCAGGCACTGGGCGCGACCATGCGCGAGGCCGAGATCGAGGCCTTCGAATATCCCTCCGCCCGCGATCCCGAGCACGGCATCAATGTCGCGCTGTTCACGCCAGCGGCGTTGGCCACTACCCGCCCGGTGTTTCAGGACCCCTGGCTGTGCGAACTGACCGCCGAGCACGTGCGTTTCCATCCCGCCCACGGCAGGGAGGATTACGACTTCCCGCTGGAGCTATTCCGCGTCGACGGTGAACTCCCCTGGCCATCCTGACCAGAACGCGCCGCCATGGCCGAACGCCCACTTCACCAACTCGCTTATTTGTTGTCATTTCGTCCCCACCCGTCTCATTCCGCCCCTCTCTTCAGTGTCATTTCGAGCGCAGTGAGAAATCTAAGCGCGGGGATATAATCGCCCCTACGTGAACTGCGTGGTGTCATGGCCAGCGAGCAGGTCGAGAAGGGGTTCTTTATGACCTCCAGCAGATATTCCGATGATGCCAAGGAGTTTGCACGGAAAAACCAAATTACCTTGATTGATACCACATTATTCCTGATGATGATTAAGCGACTGCCACAGGAAGCACAGCAGCGGTTGCTACGCTTTGCGACGCAAGGGGATTATATGACGCCCACATGCCCGACTTGCGGCGTCAAAATGGTCAGGAGAGACGGCAGTCGTGGAGCTTTCTGGGGATGCAGGAACTATCCGCGATGCAAGAAAATACTAAATATTGGGCGGCAGGCGAGTAATTAATAAGGCCTAAAGGGCCGGCTAATGGGTGCCTCCTTTGGTAGGTTATCAGGCGATGAATGAATCAAAAATCTACATAGGGTTAATCAATCCCAAAAGCCCGGATAACGTTAACGCTGTCATGCGCGCTGCCGGTAACTTTCAGGTTGATAGCGTTTTTTATACAGGTAAACGGTATACGCGCGCATTGATGCGTAATCCAGATATTCCGGATATGCGCCGTAATGTGGGGCGCGCTATTCCGTTAATTGAAACACCATGTCTCATGGATATTGTGCCGGAGGACATGAAAGTCGTTTGCGTGGAATTTGCCGAAAATGCGATTACACTGCCGAAGTACCAGCACCCGGATAATGCGTTTTATTTCTTCGGCCCGGAAGATGGCACGATAAGCCAGGATATTATCGATAGAGCCGATGATGTTGTTTACGTGCCCACCATAGGTTGTATGAATTTAGCCGCAACGGTGAATGTGCTGCTTTATGATCGATTAGCAAAGTCGTATCAAAGCTTAGAAGACAATACGCTTATTCGCCGAAGTCGGGATACCAATAACAATAGAAGGGTGAAAGTTGGAAATAACACAGTGTCGGAAAAGTAATAATGATTAACAGGGCCAGGCTTGGAAAAAACCTGGACTGGATTTGGGATGTTGGCGAGCATGAAGATAGTCAAGCCAGATCAGTTTGAGATACCGCATGGGACGTCGCAACCATTACCAAGTTTACGTGATAGAACTGTCGAAAGACGTACTTTACGAAGGTAAGTTCAAAAAGGCCAATCCGGATTACGACTATGGCAAGCCGTGCCTGTACGTCGGCATGACGGGGTTGGATCCCGATGTGCGATTCGACAAGCACAAGGCCGGTATTCAGGCCAATCGATTCGCGAAGGAATACGGTTTGCACTTATTGCCGGAGCTCTACGAGGTGTATAACCCGATGCCCTATGATGCGGCATGCGAAATGGAGGTGGAATTGGCGATCGGACTGCACGAGGCGGACTATGGAGTATGGCAGGCGTGAAGGGTGGTGGCAAAAGATTATTGAAGGTCGGCCTGGTGGCTGGGATTGTTCAATTTCTGGATTCCGGCTTTTATGCCTTTTGGAGGGTATTCGTTGGAATGCGGGGTAAGATTTCTCGCTGCGCTCGAAATGACAAG
This sequence comes from uncultured Gammaproteobacteria bacterium, assembly GCA_963810615.1. Taxonomy (GTDB): domain Bacteria; phylum Pseudomonadota; class Gammaproteobacteria; order DRLM01; family DRLM01; genus JARRQJ01. Next base: position 1,007,794 of record CAWEOA010000008.1, read on the forward strand.
ATAGGTGGGGGGTTGAAATAACACGTCGAAACACTGGATTCCGGCTTCTCCGGAATGACTCAAGGATTAATCAGAGCTTCCATAAGTGTGTTGGGGCTCAGGTGACCCGGAAAGCGTATTGTGAATACCTCGGGTGCTAGCTATAGTTCTGGGGCGGAGCAAAGATGACATGGCTTGGAGGAATCGCGTGATGTTGAGGCGGATTGTTTGGCTTTTGCTGCTGGTGGCGGTATGGCCTGCGCATGCGGCGGATATGGATCATGAGCTTACCGAGGCCCGCGCCATCTTTCTGCGCGGGGTGGATGGCGACAAGCATGCGGTCCGTGACGCGCTCCAGCGCTTTAGGTCGTTGAGCTACAGTCATCCGCAGGAGCCGGTGTTCATGGCGTATCTTGGCGCCTGCATGACCCTGCAGGGTAGGGACGCCGCAAACAACATCGAAAAGGGGCGCTTGACCGATGAGGGCCTGGGCGAGATCGATAGGGCGCTCAAGCGACTATCGGCGAGCGCATATCAGGATTCACCCCGATACCTCGACACCTTGTTGGTGGCGGCTAACACCTTTATTCATATCCCGTCCTTCTTCAATCGTTATGATGAGGGCAAGCGGTTGTTACAGGAGATCCTCACCCATCGCACCTTTGACGGGATGGCGGCGGGTTTCAAGGCGGCGACCTATATGACTGCGGCGCTGGTGGAGCGTGGCAAGCCTGATGACAGCACATACCGTCGTTATCTGAACCTGGTCGTCAGTACCGACCCTGAGGGCCGCGACGGCCGCTTCGCGAGCAAATTGCTGGAAGAACGCTAGAAGAGAGTGCTGGACCCATTTTTATTCAAGGTATTCTTTAAGGGGATAATAGAGGATGAATCGCTTTGTTTTTCTTCCACTGGTTGTGTTTTTATCAGTGGTCTTATTTTCGGTGAACGGTTGTTCTAAATCAGTTGAATCTAATAAGGAGACCAGGATGAGTGCGAGTGGTGTGGCGGAATTGAGCAAGACGGATGTGGTCGTTGGTTCAGGTGAGGAGGCGACGGACGGGAAGACTGTTTCCGTTCATTATACCGGTTGGCTCTATGATGAGGGTGCACCTGACCATAAGGGAAAGAAATTCGATAGTTCCCGCGATCGCGGCCAGCCGTTCGATTTTACTCTCGGCGCGGGTCAGGTTATCAAGGGATGGGACCAGGGTGTGGCGGGGATGAAGATCGGTGGCCAGCGGACCTTGATCATTCCCCCGGATCTCGGCTACGGTTCGCGTGGCGCGGGCGGGGTGATTCCTCCGAATGCGACGTTGGTGTTCGATGTGGAGTTGTTGGGGGTTCGTTAGGGAGGCACCGATTAATTTGTCATTCCGGCCATAGCGTAGCGGAGACCCGGAATCCTGTGCCTTTAATGCAGGGAGTTTCTGGATTCCGGCTTTTATGCCCTTTAGGGTATTCGCCGGAATGACGGCAAATAATCCAAAATAATTTACTGGGGTTGTCTTGTTCAAGTTCATAGGTTTTATTGCAGGTTATTACTTTTTCGGGTTCTTCGGGGCGCTCTTCGGCTTATTTGTCGGGTCGTTTATTGATCGCATCAGGGCGTATGGCCCCGGTGCGTTGAACCCGTTGCAGAATACGCTTCGTCAGGCGGTTTTCCTCGAGACATTGTTTATCTCGATGGGCAAGCTGGCCAAGGCCGATGGGCAAGTCTCAAAGCAGGAGATCGACCATGCCGAGGCGTTCATGCAGAAATTGGGCATGACCGCGGCGCATCGCCAGCAGGCCATTGCCTGGTTCAAGCAGGGCGCCGAACCGGGTTTCGACATCGGGCCGACCTATCAGCGGTTCATGTCCGTTAACGGACAGACCAGGAATCTGAAGTATGTATTGCTGGTTTATTTGGTCGTGATGGCGCTGGCGGATGGGCATCTTCATCCGTCTGAAGAGACGGTGCTATTCGATATCGCCGGCCGGGTGGGTTATGACCGGGCCACGTTCCAGCAACTGCTGGATATGGTGCTGAATCAGTCCCACTTCGCCGGAGGGGGTAAGGCCACTTCAGCATCATCACTGGATGACGCCTACAAGGCCTTGGGCGTCACTAAAGATAGCACCGATCAGGAGGTCAAGCGCGCCTATCGCAAACTGATGAGCCAATATCACCCTGATAAATTGATCGGGCAGGGCCTGCCTGAAGACATGATTGCGATGGCTACCGAACAGGCAAAAGAAATTCAGCATGCCTACGATTTGATCAAGAAAAACAGAAATATTTGAGTCGGTATGGAATTGGTTGGGGATAGACACTGGTTTCGGCTCTTAGCCGAGGGGTTGTGTTGCGGTGCAATGCTTGGTGGATACGTAGATCCTATTGCTAAATTGGCATGTTGCGTAAAATCAATCGGGCACTATTTTTCACAAATAGCACTAATACCCCCGCACCCTTCGCTTCCCTCTCCCCGGTGGGAGAGGGAGGATATGTGACTTCAGCGCGTTAGACTCGATTGCTTAACTGGCCACTAACAAATGCATATACCTTCACCGTCCAGCGCCAAAACCGTTATTGTCCTTGATTTCGAGACCACCGGTCTCTCTCCCAATCAGGGTGATCGTGCGATTGAGATCGGCGCGGTGCGCTTAAAGCAGGGCGTGATCACAGATCGTTTTCAGCGGCTGATGAATCCCGGGCGGCGTATCGACGGATTTATCGAAGATTACACCGGCATTACGAATGCGATGTTGCGGAAGGCGGCACCCTGCGCTGAGGTGATGGACGAGTTCGCCGATTTTATCGGAGACTATGATCTGGTGGCACACAATGCTTCCTTCGATCAACGTTTTCTGGATGCCGAGTTACGGCGTATTCAGCGGCGTTATTCTGGGTCGTTTGCCTGTTCCATGTTGGCCGCCCGCCGTCTCTATCCGGATTCGCCCAACCATCGGTTGGGAACGCTGGTGAAGTATAAAGCGCTGCCCAATGATGGCAACTTTCACCGTGCCCTGGCGGATGCGGAGATGACGGCGCATCTCTGGTTGGCCATGCTTGAGGATATTGAGCAGCGCCATGCGATGGCTGACGTTGCTTTTGCGCTGATGCAGAAATTGACGAAGGTGTCTAAAGGCTCGGTATCTTGCTATTTTAAGCGGTATCTGGGGCAGCGCAATAAACCCGATGTTTGTGTAGAATAGTCGATATATGGATGTCGCTGAATTTTATGAAATCATCTTCTAAAAAACTGATCAAAAAACACCCGCACCTTACCCATACAGAGATGGCTATGGTGGTATCACACGTGCAAAGAGCCAAGGGCGATTGGGTATTGAACTCCATCATGATCGAAGGTTGCGATGTGCCGTTTAAATACCGACGTAGGGAACGGTATAAAAACCTGAAAGGCCAACGGGTTAACCTGACCTATTATCCTGACACTGAGACTGTGGCGGGTATGGTGTTTGACTATATGAAGCTTGTTAGAATTAAAATCGCCTAGGGGAGGTCTGAATAATTTAGGGAGCCTCTGAACAATTCGTCATTCCGGGCGTAGCGTAGCGAAGACCCGGAATCCAGTGCCTGCTGATTTAAAAGCGCTGGATTCCGGCTTTCGCCGGAATGACGTCATAGGAATTATTCAGGCCTTCCTTTGTATTGTCATTTTGAACGAAGGGGTTTGTGGCCCTTTGGGTGGAAGTCTGGAATATCTTTGGTTTTAGCGGAGCCGCCAGAAAAGGATTTCTCGCCGGCACTCGAAATGACAAATTAATCAGTGGCTCCCAGGATATTTCTTTAAGCATTAGGCCGGTCAGAAATGCCAGCAACTGTTATGAAGCATACCCCGCAAGCTCTCAAAGATCTCACCGCTCAAACGCTGGATTACTATAACCGGAAGGCTGAAGATTTTTTTGCCGGCACCATCGATCACGATGTTGATCAGAATATTTTCGCGTTATTGGACCATATTGAGGGGAGAGAGCCTTTTACGATTCTGGACGTCGGCTGCGGTCCGGGGCGTGATCTCAAAACATTTACCGAGCGCGGCCATATTGCTGTGGGTCTGGAGGGTGCTGACCGATTTGCCGAAATGGCGCGGTCTTACAGCGGCTGCGAGGTGTGGCTGCAGGATTTTCTTAACGCCGAACTCCCGATTGACTACTTTGACGGTGTGTTTGCCAATGCCTCGTTGTTTCACGTTCCGAGTCAGGCGCTGCCCCGGCTGCTGCTGTCGCTGCACTCGGCGCTGAAACAAGGCGGAGTGTTATTCAGCTCGAACCCGCGCGGCAATAATGAGGAAGGTTGGAGCGGTGGGCGGTATGGCGCTTATCATGATTTGGAGACCTGGCGCAGTTATATGCATACCGCAGGTTTTGTCGAGCTGATGCATTATTATCGACCGGCTGGGCTTCCCCGCGACCAACAGCCGTGGCTGGCGAGTGTGTGGCGTAAAATCGCCTAAAAGGACGGATTTGTTTGAGCATGTTTAGGAAACTCTGGATAATTCGTCATTCCGGGCGCAGCGTAGCGGAGACCCGGAATCCAGTGCTATTTACTCGGGTAGTTATTGGATTCCGGCTTTTGCCGGAATGACGTTAGAGAAATTATTCAGGCCTTCCTTTATTTTGTAGCCTAAGAATGGCAGCCCACTCAGCGGGAATACAATACCAGGGGTTGGCGGAATGGTGATGCCGGAATATGCTTATCGTCGTGCACGCAAATGAATTTGTTCGCCGTTGGTTTAGCTTTTTAGGGAGGGAAGTCATGAAAGCTCTAACCGCGACTATAGGAATTGCAGCATGGCTATCTTTCATGCTGGCTGGGTGTGCGACGCTGACGACTGGCAACGTCGGTAAACAGGAGTACGACTCTAAGTGTTCGGCTTGTCATGGGGTGAGCGGGAAGGGTGATGGACCGCAAGCACTGGCGCTGCCGATAAAGCCGGCGGACTTGACGATGCTGGCGAAGAATAATGGCGGCGTCTTTCCCGTTGCGCGAGTCAATGAAATCGTTGACGGCCGATGGGAAGTGGCGGCCCATGGGCCGCGTTTGATGCCTGTGTGGGGCGAGGAGTTCCTCGTCAACGAGACGGATCGTCCCCAGGATGTTTCCGCGGAAACCTTTGCTAATCGGGAGGCCAGGGTTAACGCCAGGGTCAAAGCCCTCGTCGACTATTTGGCCCGGCTACAGGATATGAAGTAGATACGCGGTATTTCGGCGCTTAACAATTATCAGCTTTTATAAGGCCGCCTCTTTAGTTTAATAGGTTCTAATATTAGCGGCAGCGGTCTAGGCATCCGCGTCTAAAGCAAGAGGTTGATAAATGAAAATTACTGTAGAACAGATTGATGTTAGCTGCCCTGAGGCGGAAATATATAATCGTTTGTTGGCGCTGGATAACAAGCACATTCTGGAGTTAGGCTGTGGCAGTGCCGAAATCACACGCATCATTGCGAGTGCCGGTACGGACCGAAAAATTACTGCGTTTGAAGTCGATGAAATCGCCCATGGAAAGAACTTGCAGATAACGGATTTTCCCAATGTGACATTCGGTATGGCCGGTGCGCAGGAAATCCCGCTGGAAGATGAATCGGTTGATGTAGTGTTTATGTTTAAGTCTCTGCATCACGTGCCACTGGATTTAATGGATATGGCGATGCAGGAAATTCGCAGGGTTTTGAAGCCGGGTGGTCTGGTGTATATATCCGAGCCGGTCTTTGCCGGGGCGTTTAATGAAATCCTGCGTTTATTTCACGACGAACAAAAGGTGCGCGAGGCGGCCTTCCATGCGGTAAAGAAAGCGGTGGACGGCGGCTTGTTTGACTTGGTCGAACAAACGTTTTTTAATTCGCCGATGAAATTCGAAAGTTTTTCTGATTTTGAAAATAGAATACTCAAGGTCACGCATACCAAGCACAACCTCGATGAAGAGGTGTATGACCTGGTTAAGCAACGCTTTGAACGTCACCTTAGTGATGATGGTGCCCACTTCTTGATGCCGATTCGTGTGGATTTATTGCGGCACCCGCATTTACCGGGGGAATAGGGGGCTGGATATATTGATCTGTTTAATCCAATGCCGGATTGCGGATCTTGTGTGTAGTAAGACTGAGAGTGAGAGCTAAGAACGTTTATATCATCGCGTGGTAAAACTACGGACCTCACTTTCTGTGGTCTTGGCGCCGTCGCTGGCGCTTACCTTCCAGTAGTAGGTGGTGGACGGGTCCAAGTTTCTGATAGTGGTGCTCAGGGTGTTGCCGGATGAGCTGCCGCCGCATGCCGTCATGATTGCGGCAGCGATGGCGATTGCTGCGACGTTTATCAGTGTTTGTTTCCTGCGCAGTCCCGGCGTCACTACGCCAAGCAGTAGTACGCCCGTCCCGCCGCCTAAGGCGGCAACCAGAACGCCGGTGGCTGTCATGGCGACCGATACCGGGCTGCAGCCGCTGAAATCCTGGTTATTACAATAGGTCGTGTTGTAAGTCACCGGGTCACCTTCCGGATCGCTGGAGCGTACCCAGGTCAAGGTTATCGAGGCAGGATTGAGGCTGGTTGCTCCATCTGCCGGTGATATCAATACTGGTGCGGAAGGCGGTTTATTTTCTGCGGCGGCAAGGGTCGTTTCTATGCCATCCAGTTGGGTATTTAGGGCATCCAGCTGTTGATTCATGGCTGTGATCTTTGCGTGTTGCTCTGCGTAGGGGGAGTAGTCGTTCAGGGTCTTGGTAATCACCAGGTCGGTATCTGCGATACCCGCGGCGACATGCTTTAATTGGCGTACAAGACCCGCTTTGCCCACGGAGAGAACATCTTGTGTCAACTGGCTATCATAGCCCAATGCGACTCCATTGGTGGCTGTGGTCCCCAGTTGGATGATTGGTTTGACAGTGTAATCAGGTATTGTCTGACATTCGTCAGTAAGTGTGGTTGAATTAAAAACGAGCTGCATCACCGGATCTCCGGCCGGTACGGTTTGCATGATTGCGACGGGTGGGGTTTGCGAGCAATCATAGGCGGGATAGGTGCCGTCACTGATTAACACGGTATCCTTTTCCAGCGATTTGAGTTCGATGTTGAAATAAGAACGGCCGCCGTTATTCGAGCCGTTGGCAGTAATGTTCCAACTTTGGCCGAGCGCATTCGGCGCCGTGGTATCGACAAAGCGGATACGCAGGTTGTTTTCTTTGAGTCGTAAGGTATCTCCGTCGAAGATTTCGTTATTTATACAGTCGTTGCCCACGCATACTGAAGCGGGCGTATTGATCACGCCTTGTACTATCAGGTTATCGTTGAACACCTGATCGGCGCTGCCGGTGATGGCCGTTAGCAGGCCCGACAGAATAAGCATGGCAACAGCAGTTCGCATATGCATAGCTTCTTATGATCTGGTACTTGGATTAGTGCGGCAATCCGGAAGATGTGGAAGCCGCTTCCTGTGCCTATAAGTTGTCCAGGCGCGTGATTAAGCCGTCGATGCGCGTATTGATCGCGTCGACTTTGCTTTGTAGCGTGACTAGGTCAGCGTCAATGGCAGCTTTTTCGCCTGCGACACCGGCCTCGGTCTGGGTTTTGAACGTGTTGAACTGTGACATGTTGACGCCGTCCGCGTCGTCGGTGCCCGCGGCGACGTTGACGATACGCCGCTCAGCGGTTACGGAACCGACCGATATCGCATTCGGCTCGAGAGTGGAGTTCGCACCCAGCGCCACACCGCCCGATGCCCCGGATTCCAGCAATAACACAGAGCTGGTGCTGTCCAGGTCATTAATATAAAAGTCCACAGGGCCGGCGCCGCCGTGGTCGGTGATACCCATTTCCCAGTCATTGGTGGGAAAGGCGCCTGAATTACTTGTATCCTGAAACCGGATCTTGGGATCGCCGGTCTTTAGTTTGATGGTGTCGAAATCGAAGACTTCATTGTCGATACAATCGGCGCCTACGCACAGGGAGCCGATTACGATCGCATCATCATTGACTACTTGATCGGCTACGACGATAAAACTCAGAGACAATAACAAGACAAGCGTGATGACTTTAAATTGAGGCATTGCTTTCATATCGGCGACCCCCCCCCATTATTTTCGTCTCTACTACACTGTAGGTCCGAAGATTCGTAATTGCCAGCTGGGTATAGCTTAGAGTCGTCGTGAGGAATCGTGTCTTTCCGGTAACTTAATGGAAATTAATGGGAATAACCGAAGGAACTCTCAATAAAATAGCTTAGGTTAAGCAGCGCACTTAGTTGCTTCTGGGTGTCAAAAATCGGTCACCCTGCGAGCGATACGATTTTATGATCTACCTAGGAAACAAGATTTCAACGGTATCGATTGATATCGGATTGTCGGCGGCGCGGAAAGTGAACGGTCTATCTACTCGCTCAGGGGTTTTCCTGTCCTAGTCGCTCATATTCTGAAATGACTTGGGCTCCCAGCAGCAGCGCTATTGCAGCGATTTCCATGCTGAACAATGCGACTACGGCAGTGGTCAGCGAGCCGTAGACGACACTCGTCTTTGAGAGTGTCGAAAAGTACCAGAAGAGAATACGGCGGATTACTTCCCAAAGTGACGTAGCCATGAGACTGCCGATAAGGGCATGGCGGAGTTGTATCCGTCCAACGGGAAGGACCAAGTAGAGAACGGTAAGAAGTAGAGTCTCCACGCCGAAGCCGAGAAGATAGAGAAGCATGCCCGATACGCCGCGAAGAGACCAGTAGTGACCGAATAAATGGATGCTCTCCTTGGCCATTGCCTGCAGGATGATGGAGGCTACTGTCACACCGAGCATGGCGATACAAAGGAATAAAACAAAAAAGTACGGCAGAATGACTGATACTATGAAATGGCGTTTTTTTTCGATTCCACGATGGGGAAATATTACGGATATCGCCTTTTCCAGCACTGAAAAGGCGAGAGAGCTGAAAAATATCATCGTTGTTAACAGCACTGCACCGTAGGAAACCCGTTTCTCAAGAAAGCCGGATACGTCGAGCAAAACGGCATTGGACTGGCTAGGGACCAGCCATTCCAGGTAGCGACCCAGGGTTTTGAGCAGCACTGCTTGGTCGAAGAGCTGCGAGAGGGCAATTACGGATAGAATCAAAAGTGGCAATACCGACAACAGCGCATAATATGCAACGGCGCCTGCCAGAAGTAATCCCTGGTTGTTGATAAATCCCCTTAACGTTCGCAACCCAAAGTCTGCGGGGTGCATCAGTACTTGCTGTGTTGACTTGCTCAGTCGCATCATGCCCGCCTTTTAGAGACATTAAATCATATCCGGTATGTCGGCGTAGTGGTTAAATATAAATCACTCTGGATTTTATGGGTTGCTATTTTTTTCCGTGCGGTTTAGCCGGTATCCGGCGATAATATAAAGATGATAAACCCAATGATGAGTATGAGTGCGCGGGGAGAGTAAAAAGCGGCGCGAGTATTATGGCGAACGGCGGATAAGTTCAGGCCGTCGTGGCGATGTGGGTGCGGTCGAGCATGACGAATAGCGTCGTGCCAGGTCGGGAACTATACAGATAATCGATAGCGCTGCACTTTGTTCTGATTACTCCTCACCTCCCGGGGGAAGGAATGAACGGAAATTAAGAGGATAAATCTTTTTTGAGTAGAAATCCTTGTGGCGCCAGGCTGGTGGCCAGCATGACATCGTTGATGTCGCGGTGCTCGGTCCAGGTGTTGGTGTTGCGATGTTCCGGATTGCGCCAGAATGTCTCGATTTCGTCAGCCAAGGGTACATACTGAAACAGCGCCTGGAGCAGTGTGTGCACTTCAAGACATGTGGCGGGGTGAGTCGTTTCGCCGTTGGCTGCTTGCCACAGGGATTCCACGGCGTGCAGGCCGATGGCGAGACCGAGTTCGCGAAAGGCCAGCCGGTACTCGGCCGGCCGGCGTAGCTCGCCGCTGTCGGTGTACTGCTGTAAACCGGTGAGTGCGGTCGCGAGCAGGATTTCAAGGAGATGGTGGTCGGACGTTGTATCCAGTCGCAGCAAGCCATCTGCGCGGTAGGCGTCGGTCAACAGACCGCCGATGCCCAGAGGGTCCGCGGTCATCCATTTTCCGTTTTCGAGCATTTCCGCAAATTGGCTGATTTCTTTGACTAGCTTCGGTCCGACGAGGGCCACCGGCAGTGCGGCGGCGGTTGATAGGAGTTCGAGGTAGGTGATGTAGCCGTCAAGCGGGTCGTGCTGCCCCATGGCGGGGACCTGCGCTCGTGTCAGGTCTATGCTCATCTTCCAAATCATACGGCGCGGGCCGCTGGGGGAGGGTAGGTAGGTGAAGGTATTAAACGCGGTCTTGGCGAGTTCTCGCGCCCACAGGTTGAAGCCTGGCTGTCGCGTGGCGTGGGTGACTTGATCGAGGGCGTGCATCCATTTGGTTAGATAGTGGAAGTATTGGCCGTCCCGCTCCCATTCCAGTCGCTCGTCGAAGGCTTGGTCCGGACCGCGTTCGGGCTGCCCCTTACCGATTCTCAGGCCGCCGCGGGTCGGGTGGAGTTCGCTCTCGTGGGCATTTAAGCCGCTGAGCCATCCGCTCCGCGGGTCGTCGTCGCGATGTCGGCCTAGGGTGTGATGGACCTGATCGACCAGTCGCAGTGCCAGCGCCGTGTAGTTTTGTTCTCCACTTGCCTGCGCCAGACCGAGATAGTTGCAGACCGCGAAGGCGTCCGTCCACAGGTAGCGCCGGGGTGTGTGCCCGGTGCTTAGCCCGGTGCGCTCAGCAAAGCCCTGCATGAGTGCAATCGCCTCCGCGATTCTTGGGTTGGCCATGCGTTCGGTCTCCGGCAACGGCAAATTTATGCAAGCTGCCTCTGCTAAATTTGTCCTAGTCATTTCGATCGAAGGGATATTTATGCCCCGCGGGTTGAAATTTTGTATCTCGCCAGTTACAGAGGATCCTGTGGCAAAAAAATTTATCGCTGCGCTCGAAATGACACATTAATCAGAGACTGTTTAATTCTACGATACTCATTAGGAAACGGAAGCGGGGAAGGTTGGTGTGATTTGTCATTCCGGGTGTGGCACAGCGCAGATCCGGAATCTAGTGCCTTAAATTCAGTGAGTTACTTGATACTGCCTTTTTCGGCCTTTAGTGTGCGCGGCCGAATGGCGGTGTGATGTGTCGATGAGTCCGGATTTCCCGCTATGCTCGAAATGGCACATTCGACGCGCGCATGGTGTGCGAAGCGGGGTGCGAGCGACTGGCCGAGTTTTGTCGGCGTCCGCGCGTTAGCGCGGGTTGTGGCGAATGCAGGACAAAGGCAGGCGCCGCAGACAGCAATCGTCGCGACAATTTCGCAACCGACCAGGTACGTCGCGTCGGGTTTCGCGAAATAGGGTGACGATCGCAGGGGGACGTCACTCTCGCCTGTGGTACAAGCATTCGGGCGGCGTTAGCTGTCGACCGCTCTTACTCTCTTGTTTATACGGATCAGTAATACGCCAAGTGTCAGTAGTCCGAGACTGCCACCGCCACCACCACTGCTGCCGCCAGGGGTGCTGCCGCTGGCCACGGCGGCCGGGTAGGTGAAGGACTGGGTCAGTTTGTCGCTCTTATCATCCGGGTTGACGACGCTGACATCGACCACGCTCGCGTCCTCGGCCGGGGCCAGGACGGTGATGGTTTGGGAGTCTTTGGTCTCGGTGACCTTGCCCAGCTGCGTGCCGAAATACACCACCGCACCCACTTGGAAATCGCTGCCGGTGAGAGTGACGGGCGTGCCGTTAGTCGTGTCGCCGGTGTTCGGGGTGACTGATGCCAGGTGCGGCGGGGTGTCCTTGGCGACGACGTGGACTTGGCCGGCGCCGGTGGTCTGTTCGTGTTGCGGCGCGCTACCGTTGACCTTGGCGCTCAGCGACAGTTGCGCGCCGCCCGGCGCTAGCGGGCCTACGTCGGCGATGAGGTGAACGACACCGCTGCTGTCATAGGGTACGGTGCCGAGTGCACAGCTGTAACTGGTACCGGTGATGGTGCAGGTCTGTTCGAGGTTACCGAGATCGACGGCGGCCGGCGGGGCCGGGACGCGCAGGTTGGTCAAGCCCGACGACGCCTCGCCGCTGACGACGACGTTGGTGTCGGTCATGCCTGTGGTGCCATCGGTGGGGGTGACGTCGAAGGGACGGTTTTGCAGGGTGAACGAGAAGCTCACCGTGTCGCCGGGGTTGACGTCCTGGGCCGAGGTGTCGGAAGTCAAGTGGTAGGCCACGCTGGGTCCGATGGTTATAGTGGTCTGGCCGCAGCCCTTGGATGCTTGGGTATAGGCCAGTTCCTGCGGGATCGGTCCCTTGTCAGTGGCGCACACCGCTATGGTGTAGGTGCCGGATTGGGAATAGGCATGGTCGGCGTTGAGGCTGCCGTAACCGTTGGCGCCCCGCGAGTAGATCGGTCCGGTGGTATCGACGTTGTCCGGTAGGGTACCGTCGGGATTGAGAACCGGCCCGCTGACGGGTTGGCCGTTTACCGTGACCTGACCGTCCTGTTCGGTATTGCCGTCGCCCCAGTCGATGCTGATGCGATGGTCCGCACCGGGATCGGGGTCGAATACGGTGACACCGAGATGCATGTAGAAACCGGTGCCGGCCTTGTCCGGTGCGTCCAGAGTCACTTCGGGTTTGTCGGGCACTGAGTTGATGGTGAGGTTGACCGTCGCCGGATCGGAGTAATCCCGTCCGTCAAAGGCGCGGTAGGAGAAGCTGTCGTTGCCAAAGTAGTTGGCCGCCGGGGTGTAGGTGAGTTGATTGCCGACGATGTTGGCGCCGCCGTGGGCCGGCGGCGTGGCGATCTCGTAACTCAACACGTCCAGCGCGCCGTCGGGGTCGCTGCCGGTCAAGGTGACCACCACCGAGCCGTCTTCCTGCAGAGTCTGTGCGCCGGGCGGATGAGGGATAGTCGGCGGTCGGTAGTCGCGGGTGACGTTGACGGTGACCGTGGCTTGGCCGCTGTCCAGGCCGTCGCTGGCGGCGAACACGAAATTGTCCGTGCCCTGGAAGTTGTTCTTCGACTGGTAGGTGACCTTGGCCGAGCTGTCATCGATGGGGGTGATGGGCGTGGTTTGAAACACGTGCAACAGCCCCGAATTGCCGCCTTGGGGGTCCTGGGTCTGGAGGATGTAGAAGTTATTGGAATTGACGGTGATGTTGTCGACACGGTCGAAGTCGCCGAGGATGAAGCCGTAACCCTGGCCGGTGGCTTTGGCCTGGCCGGCGTAATAGCCGTCGGGGGTGAAGCGCTGTACGCGGTTGTTGCCGGTGTCGCCCACGTAGAGAATGTCGTTGGGATCGACGGCGATGGCCTCCGGAAGACTGAACTGTCCGGGTTGGTCGCCGGCGTCGTATGTCGGTGCGTCGCAGAGGGCATCGGTGCAGGAAAAACCGATGGAGCGCTGATGCTTAATGTCACAGGCCACGGTGTCGGTCTTGTTAGCGGTGCACTTGCCCATCCAGCCTACGGGCTGGGGCGGGATGAAGTTGCCGTTCGAATCGAAACTCCCGTCACTGAGTTTGACGATATGCTGGTCGTCCAGGATATAGAGGTTGTTGTGGCTGTCCACCGCCATGTCATGGACATTGGGAAAACCGAATTGATTGGGAATGGTCGCCAGATAGGCTTGTCGCGCTGTGTATTGTGCGCTGCTATTGCTCCAGTCCGCCTTGTAGGCCTTGATCTCACCGCTGCTGTCCATGACGTACATCACCCCTTGATGGTCCTGGGCGATGGCCACCGGCTTCTGTACCCCGGGGAATACCCCGTTGCCGCCTGAATCCCGCAGGTCCAATATGCCGGGTGACGAACCGGATGGGACGCCGAAGTCGGGTGCATCTTTGTCGTAGACGTTCACAACGCCTTCATAGGCCACGCCGGTTACTTTGAGTACGAACAGCAGGCTGCTGGCGTTGTCGACAAAGATGTCCGCTTCATCGGTTGAAGAGCGCGATTCCAGCAGGGTACCGTCCGCGCCGAACTTCACCATTCGCCCGTCGGGGATGAGATCATTGTTGGCATCGCACTTCACGATTCCGGTGTCGATGACGTAAGTGTTGCCCTGGTCGTCGACGGTCATCCAGGTGGGGGCGTAAGGATATTTCAGGTTCCAGGTGCCGGTAGGATTGCTGTTATTGGTAGCGCAGTACTGTTTGGGATCGGATTGCTGTTGGTCATTTGGAAATTTGGCGATCGACGCCTCGAGGCGGTAGTCGTCGATGAAGAACGGCAACAGCGGCGCGATGAAGAAACCGTTGTGCGGCGGCGTGACGATGGAGAAGGTCAACGGGTCGTAGCGGCCGACGTTGGGGTGATAGTCCGCGTCACTGGCGGTAAGGGTGATGTCCACCGGCTTGAACGAGGTGGCCGCCACGGTCTGCGGATGGGCCACCGGCACCGAGTTGGTGCCCTGCGTCTTTACATTGATCAGCTGCACCGCCCGGCTGCTGTTGCCGGAGCTGTCGGTGGCGGTCCAGGTGATCGGGGTCAGGCCCAGACCGAACGACGTGCTGTTGTGGTTGTTGCTGATGTTGCTGTCAAGATCGACAAGATCGAATGCGCGCGGACTGCCCAGCGGCACCGTGGTGGACGAGGTCCCGGCCGGCACCTCGACCACCTTGCTGGGCGGCGCCAGCAGGATGGGCGGGTTGGTGTCCTGCACCTTGAAGTGCTGCGTTACCTGGGCGGTGTTGTGGCCGCCGTCATCCTGCGCTACGCCGTTGACGATCAGCGGTGCGTGTACCGGCCCCGGATCGGAGACAGTCCAGGTGACGTCCACTTCGTTGCCCACCGACCACAGGTTTGGCACCGTACTGTGGCTGAGGGTGAGGTGGGTGTCGCAGGTGTCGCTGTAGTTCAGCAGGCCCTGGGCCACGTTGATGGCGGTTGTCGAGGTGACGCCGCCGGGCTGGAAGGCCTCCAGGGAATAGATCTGATTGTTATTGTCATAGTGCAGGATGGCGGCGGTCTTGGCGTCATAGCTGTTGTTGTCGGTATTGGTGGCGATGGTGGGCGGGATGCGGTCGTACACCCACACGTTTTGATTGTCGGTGTTGTAGATGTCGTCGAAGATGCCCAGCTGGCTTTGATGAAAATTGATGCCGATGACCTGGTCGATAGCGTAAGACGCGCCTTCTTCGACTACGAATTCCCCGGCCCTTTTGCCCACGGTTTTGGCGTAGGCCTTGAAGCCTTCTTCCGCTACTTTGCGCAACGGGGGTGAGGCTTTTACTAATTCTTTCTGCGCCTTGGTGCCCGAAGGGAGTTTGGGTATATGAAAGGGTACGAAGTCCATGATGGATAGCGTGGTGTCGGCGCGCCATGTCAAATTGTTACGACCGATATGCAGTTGCACTGTTCCGTTGCTTTTTTCATAACCGAGCAGGCGCACGTCGGCATCGCTGTTGAAGTGGTAGGTCTTGGGGGTACCGAGATCGCCCCAGCTCGACGGATACGACAACGGTATGGGGGCGCCGAGAATATTCTGGTATTCGGCGCGCGTGGTCGACTGGCGGAAGGTGTGGACACAGGCATTCGGGGAATCGGGCTCGACGCCGAGTTGGTCAGGCGGCGCCTCTATCTGCGGTTGGCAGAGTTTGAGATTGAGGTTGGCGATATAAGCCAGGACATCGCCGATCTGGTCAAAGGGCGGCGGTGCGGCTATGGACAATGCAACATTGACGGCGTACGCGGCGCCGGCGATGCCTTGGCATAATTCCGGTCCCTTGTTCTGGTCGCCCGCTAGCGCTGCCCAGGTCGCTGTCGGCACACTGTTTGCGACGATAAGGAAAAACAGCGCAAGCAGATGATGGTGAAATCTCGACCGACGTTCAGAGCGACGAATCTGCGTGGGCGACCCCATTGTTTCCCCCTTTGTTATCTGCCGGTCGCACATGAATGACGATCCTGTGAGTTTCAGGCGGTCGTTGAGTCTTTCCGGTATTTATAACTCTTCCGTTCCCCCCATTATGTACATGTTTATATAAAATGGTGGCTCTTTGTCCAGGCCGAATTATTCCCTATAAATAATGTGAGAATCAGGCCCTTGGCGCGGCGATCATTGTAAGGGGCTACAAAAATTCCGGGAATCAAGACACTATCCGCTTTATGCCTAGCTGGCGCTGCCCGTGTCGGCCTGCGGTAAGGAGTATTTTCAATCCGTATAGATAGAGGGTCAGGGCCTTACCCTAAGACCGGGCTGAATACTAGATTCCGGATTATTGCGTGCATAGCGTAGCGGGGTCCCGGAACCCTGAGCTGGGACTGAATCGTTCCTGTCCCCTCTCCCGACAGTTGCGCAGTTGCTGTCATGCCGGCGGAGGCCGCCATCCAGCAGCGACTTGTCGCTAGGGTTGGCTTTCAACGTGGTAAAGGGGGCGAGGCCTTCCAGAAAAGTGTCTGAGCTGATGCGTGCATAGTACGCGTTACGTTAGCAATCACTACCCCGTCCGCTTCGCGTCCCCCCCTTTCCTGCAAGAGGGAGAGGGGAAAGATATGGGGTATTAACGTGCGCTTGAAATGATGTGCGAGCAAAGGTTCTTAACAGTCTCTTTTCACGGCTGAATTGAAGGTAGCCCGCTTCTCGCTTATCGTCAGGCGCTGGGATATAAGGGCTCGGTGGCGATGGCGATTGATGATATTCATTTGGCGCCGACTCCATTTGCAATTACTATGTCGTTACAGAATTTTTCAAGAATTGTTTTTGCAATGAAAAAGTCTAAAGCAGGATACGCCTCCGCCGATGAAGTCGAAGCCGCTTTCTACACCGCCTTTATCCATTGTGACCTTCAGGCCATGCAAACACTGTGGGCGAGGGATGACGCCGTCTGCGTGCATCCCGGTGCTGAACCCATCAAAGGTTATGAAGACATTTTGAGTAGTTGGGAAAGTATATTCAGCGGTGCCGAAGTGCCTCATATTCGAATCAATATCATACAGCGAATTACCGGCGATGATCTGGTTGTGCATATGGTGGAGGAACACATCGGCACGCCCGGCGTTGCTGGCCAGTGGGCGATAGTGTTTGCTACGAATGTCTATCGACGCGATGGGCGGGGTTGGTTGATGGTGGCGCATAATGGATCTGTTATGCACATACAGCAGACCGCAGGACCTACCCTGCAATAAGCGCAAGCATTAAAGTACGGTGAGCTTAATCTTCTGCTGGGGGTGTATAGAATAGGCGAGACACAGGATTACAGCCCGTGAAGAATAAATATTCACGGGGCGTAAATCCCATGGGTCGAAATGATAAAACCGAATTAATCAGAGATTTCTTGGCAATTATTTAAATTATCCGGAGTACGCCCCATGGGGAATTCACTTTTAGAGCAGATGAAGAAGATCGGCCTGGTTGATAAAAACAAGGCGCAACAGGTCAAGCATAGCCAATACAAAAGTCAGAAGCAGAAGACCAAAAGAGGATCGCCGGATAAGTTGGGCGAAGCCACGCTGTTGGCCCAGCAGGCTCATGCCGAAAAGGTGGAACGCGACCGCCAGCTTAACCAGCAGAAACAGGAGGAGATTGAGCGCAAGGCCATTGCCGCCCAGGTGAGGCAGCTGATCGAGACCAATCGGGTTAAAGAACATGATGGTGATATTATTTACAACTTCACTGACGCCAATGTGGTGAAGCATCTCTACGTTTCAGAGCAGGTGCATAAACATCTTATGTCTGGTCGTCTGGCTATCGCCAAAGTCGGGGAGGGCTACGAGCTGGTGCCGATGCCCGTGGCGGAGAAGATCAAACAGCGTGATGCGCAGTGCATTCTCCTTTCGGACCGTGGCGCCGAGTCGGAGCAGGACGGGGATGATCCTTACGCGGACTATAAGATCCCGGATGATTTGATGTGGTAAGGGATATATATATAGAGAAGGCCCGAACGATTTGTGATTCCGCGCCTCGCGCAGCAGAGACGCGGAATCCGGCGTCTCTAATTCCGGGGGTGTTATTGCGACGATGGGTGTGAGCGGTCCTGGAAGGGTGTGTATGCATTGCTATCCCTGCATGGCTTGGCGCTGATGGTGTGGGGATGCGGGGAGACGCGCGCCGCACCTGTGCTGTGGCATCTGCCGGTATGGGCGCGGCATATAATTGAACTAATTTTGGTCTTGTCTGTCGACCCACAACCCGGTGGACTAGGCTGTACTCCTGACATCTGCTGACAAGGTGATTTCCTCCGGAGTATGCAGGACGAGGCGCGTTGGTCCTCCTGCTTTGCCTTAGTGTCGGGGACGTTGCCGATCATCAATTATAATATAAGTGAATGATATATCAATATATTATTTAATAACCTTATGTTGTTGATTGGAATTTTCAGTCCCGCTTAATGCCGTTTAACGCGCTTTACAAAACTGACAGCAATCTTTCATGGATGGTGCATGTTGTGGAATACGTGTATTAATCAATCTACATATTTTGTCTGTCCGGTCGGAGTGTGCTGACTGGGACAAACCTTCTGATCCTCCGGCTATGCGGAGGCTGAGCGATTGACAATCGATGTGTTCTTCCCGGCAGTGATGAACACATATTAGGTTACAAGTAGTTTGCTTGACCTTTATAACGACAATTAATAACTCGTCGTATTAAAGGTTACTGGAAGAAGAATCTATGAAGATGAAGCCCATTGCCTTGCTTGTGGCCGGTATGGCTGCAGCGACCTTGTTGTCAGCACCGGCGTTTGCCGCTAAGGTTGTGCTTAGCGACGAAGCCTTGGACGGCGTTTATGGCGCGGCCAACTCCTCAATCGTGTACGGTACTAGTGACTCCACTGTCAGCGGTACCAACGCCAACGGCAACATCCAGATTGGTTCCTTCCAATGGGATGATAATCATAGCGCCGATAGCAGTTTCAATAAGGGTGCTAACAGTCAGTCCGGTAATCTTTCACAAGTCCAGCAGAACGCCAGTACTATAGCTAATGCTCTTGCGTGGGGTGCGGTTGCTCAGTCTATCACCACCAACAACGCCACTGTCGGCCATGACCAGAAGTCGGAGGCATGGGCAACCCTATTTATCGGTGGTTTCTAATGGGCTGGCTTGACCTGTGGGGTATGTTGTTTGATTGTATAACGATACTGCAGCGCTAAGATGCAGTAGCCGTTCGCAGAGTTGTTTGATGTGAACCTCAGGCTGTATGAAGGGAGAGGTGTCTTCACCTCTTCCTTTTTAAACGCCCACCCTGCCAAATCCGCAATATTCAAAGCGACCACATTGCCCGTTCGGGTGATTGATGCAAAATATCAGGGCGCAAACTCCAGATCATGTCGCTCACTCCCATCCCGAACTCGGGGCAATGACGGGAAGAAGCGTGTTCCACAAGCCAGGATCTCTCCGGTTAGAGCCGTCAACCCGACAATGTGATAAGGATGACAAGATTGGGCGTACCTATTTCAACGGATGCATGGTTGTCAACATCTTGCCCTGTATAGCGCGTCCTTAGCATGTTCATACCGTACGTGCTACGTGGGGGCACCGGGAGAAATTCCGAATAATGGTGGCGCTATCTTATTTGCCCTATTGCTCAAGCCAAGATATATCAAACTCTCCTTCATCCTTTAAAGGTAGCGAGAGCAGCGGACGCACCAGATGTATCTTGCCGGTAAGACTATAACGCACCATTTGAGTTTTACCCGAGGCGATGGCTTTTATCTGCTGGAATAAGCCCGAGAGCTTGCTCACGGCATCCATTCCCACCGTCGCCGAACCCAGGCGCGGCAGTGTCACCGAGTCTGTGCTCGTGCCGGAAAGAAAGGGCTGACCGTTCAATTTCAGGTCGAGCTGAAAACCATCGAGCGGCAATTCGAAATTATTGGGATTCTGCAAGCGCAGCTTCACGCGAAAGCTTTGCTCGAACAGGTTCACGCTGGTGAGTTCGATGCCGGTCAGCGTCACTTGCGGCGGCTCAGGCCGCCTGCTTATCACCGCGCACCCGGATATGAATATCGCCAGCAATGCCAATAGAGCCGGCAAACGCCAACGACCCACTCCGATTATCCGACT
Organism: uncultured Gammaproteobacteria bacterium; assembly: GCA_963810615.1. Lineage (GTDB taxonomy): Bacteria > Pseudomonadota > Gammaproteobacteria > DRLM01 > DRLM01 > JARRQJ01. The sequence continues at coordinate 1,027,761 of CAWEOA010000008.1, forward strand.
TAGTGCGCGAGTCATAATCTAACGTCCGAATATTCAATACGGCGATGATGATAACGCACATTAGGAATAGAACAGTAAAATTGTTGCTACGCAATCTGTCAGCGCCTTGCGAATTAACAAGTAAAGCCTTCTTTCATAAGAGATCCCTGTGCGCAGTCGTGAGACGGTATCACAATGGTAAAAGGGCGGTGCTACCGCTGCTGTCCAATATTCATCATTCGAGGTGGATGTATTTAAGAGATGGGTGCTGCAGATTATAAGGTGACGGTCATTCTGGATATGATGTGCCCAGCTGGAACGTCTCTTCTCCCATCGGGAGAAGAGTTCATGGGATAGCAGGGGGTTTTACCCCTAACCAGGTATTAGAAGTCTTATAAATCAACCAGAATCATCATTTTCATTGAATGCAGTTATGAGCTGTTGCATGCGCCGGTAATGTGAACCCTTCCAATATATTTTGTGGCATTGCGCGCATTGCCAGAATTCGCTGTACCAAGCCTTGGTACGAGGTAATAGGCGCGACTCGATCTCTTCTTTTGCTGCTGGTTTGATTTCCCCGTTGCAATGCATGCAGCGGGTGAAGGGTCGCTGGGTTCTGTGCAAGTCGAAACGGGTTAATACTTCCGCCAGTTGTTTGCGGGGTTGTATGGCGCGCACGTAATAGCCGTGGGTAATTTGTTTGCGCATGAGCAGTTGTTTGTCGCGGGTGAGCAGGATACGGTGTTCTTTAACTGAAATATCCGCCAGGGTCGGGTCGTCATAATCGTTGCGATAAAGGGTGTCGAATCCGAACAGGCGCAGATAGGCGGCGAGTCGGCCGAGATGGGTGTCGAGCACGAAGCGTGTTGTGCGCAGGGGCGCGGGGCGGAGGCGGGTCACGGGGGTGATGTCCAATGATTCAAACACGGGGTAGACACTGATGCGATCACCGTACTGCACCGGATAGTTGAAATCTACCGAGCGGCCATTGACCAGTATCAGGTCGATTTCGGTGTGAGGGACGCCCAGCGCTTCGATCATGTCTTTGATCGATCCCGGTTGTTTGACGGGGTGATGAAAGGTGATCTTGCGCTGCTCGGGTGGCAGGAAGTCGTTTAATTCTTCATAGAAACGGATTTGCACGCTGCCGGGCATTGACTGTTCTCCATGGGAGGAGGCTTGGTTTATTGTGGTCCGGTTGGAGGACGCTGTCATGGGGTTGTGATGTGCTTTGTTGGCAGGCGCTTGGCGGGTTATATCCAAACCGTCCCCCCTTCGGGGGAGCGCTCCTTGATGAAAGGAGGGGTATTCTGGCGTTTGGAGGTATACGTTCCGTTGGGTGAATACAAGGTGTGCGTTTGCCGGGTGAAAGCTACAGTGGCGCTTTCCCTCGTTCCTCCCCATCTCTGCGAAAGAACGGGGAGATATATGGAATCCTTGGCAGTTATCCAGGCCGTGGTCTGAGGCCGCTGCTATCCCGAAAACTGACACCCTTATGCCTCACAAGTAGAGCAATATCGCGATGTAGTGGCTGGCGCTGCCGGCAAGTACAAACAAATGCCAGATTCCATGGCACCTGGGATACCAGTGGTCAAGGATAAAGAAGACGATCCCAGTGGTGTAGAAGATGCCGCCGGCCAGCAGCCAGCGGAAGCCCGCCGGCGGCAAGGCGGCGAGTATCGGATTCAGGGCGAACAGACACAGCCAGCCCATGACCAGGTAGATTATGATGGGCACCACTCGTGTCCCCTTGCGCGGCAATGCATCCAGGACGATTCCGAATGCCGCCAGCCCCCAGATCGCGCCGAACATCCACCAGCCCAGGGCGCCCTTGAGGGTGATGAGCGTGAAGGGGGTGTAGGTCCCTGCGATCAGCAGGTAGATGGCCTGGTGGTCGAGGATCTGAAATATCGGTTTAGCCGGACCGCGCAGGCTGTGATACAGGGTGGAGATGAGATAGAGCAGGAACAGGGTGAAGCCGTAGACGCTGAAGCTGATGATCTTGCGGACCTCCCCATTCATCGCGGCGAAGGTGACGAGTACCGCGGCACCGGCCAACGCGAAAACCGCACCGATGAGATGGCTGATACTGTTGAATCGTTCGCCTTTGTACATGCGCGCTATTCTACAGGGTTTGTTATGGTTGGTTGTGGTGGTTGTATAGGTGCTGTGGAGAAGGAATGAGATTGGGGAGCGTGGCGCAACTAAAAGAACATTTCTCGCCACCGCGCGAAACGACACATTCATCGAGGCTTCCTTAAGCGGCTTAATCTGAAAAAGATGTTCTGTTGCCGCCAGTTCGGAAGACGCGCCGTGCCGATCGGGGGTCCGCATTTCCTACGCATTACTGGATGCAGAATCGGAATATGGATATTCTTATGCCGTATTGGGCGGGGTATGTGTGCGTCGTAAAGCCGCTTCGCGGTTTCCGACATGGGGAGGAAAAGTAGACCAACGGCGATGTGGAGGTCAGTGTGGCAAAAGCGGATGAAGACAAGTTGCATCAGGTAGTGGCCGAATCGCGGCGCGCCCGTGAACTGCGGGATCGTGGTTATCGCGAACAGGCGCTGAAGATGTATCCGCCGATTTGCGGTCGCTGTGGCCGCGAGTTTACGCACAAGAATATGCAAGAGTTGACGGTGCATCACCGCGACCATAATCACGATAATAATCCGACCGATGGCAGTAACTGGGAATTGTTGTGCATGTACTGCCATGATAACGAGCATCAGCGCCAGATTGAGGCGCAGCGGGGCAATACCGGTACCGGCGGCGGCAAGGGCGCGAGCGCTACATTCAATCCATTTGCGGACCTTAAATCCATGCTCGACGGCAAACAAAAAAAGGACTGATCCCGGGTAGGGTCGTCAACAGCCCATAGGCACAGTATTGCCGTTATGTCGGCGGAGTCCGGTATTCTGAGCCGGACTATAGGCTGTTGCCTTGATTCACGTTGGATTCCGGCTTACGCCGGAATGACATCAAAAGCATAATTCAGATCCTTCTTGACGCCGCCAGAGGTAGAATTGTCAGGTACTCCTATCCAGATATTGGAGCGGATACGGTTATCCTGGTTGCCGGGACATCACAGCATGACTGGGTTCGAATTGCATGAATCATGATACTCGACAGTATGCGCCGCTGGCTGAGGCCGATGGGCTGGTGACGCTGACCTACATCATTTATGGTCTGCACGCGCTCAGCGCGCTGGGCGGAATATTGACGCCGGCCTTTGTGGTCACGGCGTTCGTAACCGGCTGGCCGTCCATCATTGCGGTGATCATCAACTATGTGAAGCGCGATGATGTGCGGGACAGTTATCTCGAATCCCACTTCCGCTGGCAGATTCGGACCTTCTGGTTCGCGGTAACATGGTTGCTGGTCGCGATGCTGCTTGCCGTTACTTTTGTGGGCATCCCCTTCGCGATTATCGTTGCCTGGGTCGCGGGTCTATGGGTGCTCTATCGCATTGCGCGCGGCTTGCTCAGGCTCCTGGATAAGAAACCGATGCCGCTTTGACCGCTCCGGGATGCGATGCGTGATGGCGCCGGTACTGTGAGGGGCTTGCTTGACCGGCGATAGCTTTGCGATCAACTCAGGTGAATCATTCGCCGCATTATTAGTCGCCAGGCTCGCCGGATAAACCTCCAGGACTTGTTCCTCAGGCGGACCTCAGCAGTGCATACAGCTCATCTTTGAGCTTGAGGCGTTTCTTTTTCAGGTCTTCGGTATAGGTGTCCGAGGGTGTTTCTATCTCTTCCTCGATACGATAGATCTCATTGTCGATGGCCTGATATTTTTCAAATAATTTACTGAAGTGTAAGTTGGATACCTTGAGGTCATGGATCTTATCCTGGTATTCGGGGAATTCCTCGATCAGGTTGTTGTGATGTTCACCGTACATTAATTGGCCTCGGGTTGGGGTTGATTGATATGTCTCATGGTATCAAATTGAGTGCGGGCCGGTAATGGCGGGTTTAAGGTATCTACCTGAAAAAGACAAGATTTCTCACTCTGTTCGAAATGACACCGTGGAATAAATCTGAGTTTTCTCAGGGGTGCGCCGGAATGACGAGATCATCCCGGCCTTGGGTTTTTCGCTATTCCTGCATTTCCTGCTTGTAGCGTTGCCGGGCGGCTTCTTCTTTGATCGCGGCGTCGATTTCCCGCATGACGCTGTTAACGTCCGCCGCTTTTTCGTTGCGCCGGAAGCGGCCAGTGAGTTCGATCTCCGGGTGGAGTTCGCCGCTCTGGTAGTGCGACCAGATCTCCATGCCGTAGTCAGTAGTGAGGAGTTCGGGGGCATAGCGGCCAAAGTAGGCGGCCAGGTTGTTGACGTCGCGCTCGAGTATGGCGAAGGCGTGATTGTTGCCGGCGGCATCGACGGCCTGGGGTAGGTCGATGATGACGGGGCCTTCGTTGCCGATGAGGATGTTGTATTCCGACAGGTCGCCGTGGACGATCCCGGCGCAGAGCATGCGCACCACCTGTTTGATGAGGATGGTATGGTAGGCGCGGGATTCTTCCGCCGTCAGTGCCACATCATTGAGCCTCGGTGCGACGTTGCCATCGTCACCGGTCACCAATTCCATGAGCAGTACGCCGTCGGCGAAGTTATAGGGTTGCGGGACACGCACGCCGGCGGCGGCGAGCCGGTATAAGGCGTCGACCTCCGCACTTTGCCACGCCTCTTCCTGAGCCTGGCGTCCGTAGCGGGCGCCTTTTGCCATGGCGCGGGCCCGGCGACTGTTTCTGACCTTGCGGCCTTCGGTGTAATCGACGGCCTGGCGGAAGCTGCGTTGCGTGGCCTCTTTGTAGACCTTGGCGCAGCGGATGTCCTCGCCGCAGCGCACCACGTAGACCATGGCCTCCTTGCCGCTCATGAGCTGGCGGATGACTTCGTCGACGAGACCGTCCTGGACGAGGGGCTCGATTCGTTTCGGGGTCTTCATGGGTGCTTTTTGAGGCGCCGGGGGGTGATGACGGTGTTCAAGGCGGGTAACGGACTCAGGCTAGGGTTGGATGAGGGTCATGATAAGCGATTATGGGGCGGATTGAGCATCTGAGAGCATAACGAGGCATAGTAAAGCTAGATGTGGGCGGAGGGCATGGATTGCAAGGCCTGCCTTGATTTAAGCGCACCGGTTGCCGGTCTCCGCTACACTATGACCGGTTTGACATATTGAATTGAGGATGGCCGATTGATTCTACGTTCTCTCCCACCCAGGAGAGGGCGGGGTGGGGGTGTTTAAATACATCAGTTTATCCCCTCACCCCAACGGTTTTGCCCCTCGCTGCGCTCTTCCCGGAGGGAGAGGGCGATAATTTTGATATTCCTTAATGGCATAACTCCCGGTGATGACCGGGGGCATTTATTTCAGGTTTCTTTGGGTAATTTGCTATGACGACTTCTTTTTCGAGCCTGGGCCTGGAGGCCGCGTTGCTGGCCAATCTTGACTCCATGGGGTATCTGGCCATGACGCCGGTTCAGGCGCAAAGCCTGCCGGCGGTGTTGCAGGGCAATGATCTGATCGCTCAGGCGGAGACTGGCAGCGGCAAGACGGCGGCGTTTGGCATCGGTCTGATCAACCGGCTGAACGCGCGCGATTTCAATGTGCAGGCCCTGGTGCTGTGTCCGACCCGGGAGCTCGCCGATCAGGTGGGCAAGGAGATTCGCCGCCTGGCGAGCTTCATCCCCAACGTAAAACTACTGACGCTGTGCGGCGGCGTGCCCGCCGGACCGCAGCTGGGCTCTTTGGAACACGGTGCCCATATCATCGTGGGTACGCCGGGGCGGGTGCTAAAACACCTGCGCAAGGGCGCGCTCAAGCTGGAGCGGCTCAAGACCCTGGTGTTGGACGAGGCGGATCGGATGCTGGATATGGGGTTTTACGATGACATCGCCGAGATCGTGGCCGCCACGCCCGCCACCCGGCAGACCTTGTTGTTCTCCGCGACCTTTCCTGAGGCGATCAAGCAGATCAGCGCGTCCATGCAGCGAAAACCCAGTCGGGTCAGCGTGGCGGCGACCCACACCTCCACCAAGATCGAGCAGCTGTTTTATGAGGTGAGCGGCAACGGCAAGCGCCTCGCCGCGCTGGTGGCGTTGTTGGGTCACTATCATCCGGCGTCGTGTGTGATCTTCTGCAACACCAAACAGCAATGCCAGGAGATCGCCGATACGCTGCAGGACAAGGGTTTCAGCGCCCTGGCCCTGCACGGCGATCTGGAGCAGCGCGATCGTGACCAGGTGCTGGTGCGCTTTTCCAACCGGAGTTGTTCGATCCTGGTGGCCACCGACGTTGCCGCGCGCGGTCTCGATATCAAGGATCTAGAGGCGGTGATCAACTTCGAGATGAGCCAGGACCCGGAAGTGCATATTCATCGCATCGGTCGCACCGGTCGGGCGGGGAAGGCGGGGCTGGCCTTGAGCCTGTATATCGCCGCCGAGTCGCATCGGGTGAATGCCATCGAGGAGTTTCAAAAGTCTCCCATCAACAATGCGGCCATAGAAACCTTACAGGTCAAGCACAAGCCCGATCTGCGGCCGCCTATGGTGACGCTGTGCATCGACGGCGGACGTAAGAACAAGGTGCGGCCCGGCGATATCCTGGGTGCCCTGACCGCCGAGTCGGGCATCGCAGGAACTCAGGTGGGCAAGATCGATATCTTCGATCACCAGGCCTATGTGGCCATAGAACGCTCCACGGCGGATCGGGCGTTGGCTCTACTCACGACGGGGAAAATAAAGGGGCGCTACTTTAAGGCGAGGAGGCTTCAATAATTGCGGATTTGTAGGGGCCGCCGCTGACGGTATTACCTAGAGCCTACTGCAGGTGGACTTGCCGATATACCGGCGCACGACGGTATCCAGGCTCTGACTGGCTGATGGTACTTTTTCGGTCCGGATTCCGGTGCTGGCGTCTTTAGTGCATACGCCGCAATGATGGTGCGATTGGTTTAATTACTTCAGCTATATCTGCTTGCGAATGGCCTCACTCGTGTTGTCGTGTCATTTCAAGCGCAGCGAGAAATCCTGCGATACCTTGCTCGAGATGATGCCGGCGCAGTAAGATTTCTAGCCGCAGGTCATAAATCGCTGCGCTCGAAATGAGACGTTAATGCTCGACATCCCATGTCGATGCTGGTGATGACAAGTCGATCTGTGCTGCCTTGGCTAGCGGGCAAGCGCGTTGGCGTGTGCGGAGTCGCTCAGAACTCTTGTATGATAAGGCAAGCTTAAGTACATCCCTGCACAGCAGTTGTGAAAGGAGTCAGCCAGGTGAGTCAGTTATTTACCCCTTTGAAGATCGGTAAGGTCACTTTTCGCAATCGTATTTTCGTTTCGCCCATGTGCCAGTATTCCAGCCGCGACGGCTTGCCGACCGATTGGCATCTGGTGCATTTGGGCAGCCGCGCGGTGGGCGGCGCCGGGATGGTGATGATGGAGGCCACGGCGGTGACGCCGGAGGGCCGCATCTCGCCCGACGATTCCGGGATTTGGTCCGATGCCCATTCCGAAGCCTTTAAACGCATCACCCGCTTCATCAACGAACAGGGTGCAGTGCCGGCTATCCAGCTTGCCCATGCAGGGCGCAAGGCCGCCACGGATCTGCCCTGGCGCGGCGGAAAACCGTTGGAAGAGGCAACCGGCGGATGGCCGACCGCGGCGCCCAGTGCTGTGCCGTTTGCCGACGGTTATGCGGCGCCGCGTGAGATGAGTGTGGCGGAGTTGGATGCGGTGGTGGAGTCCTTCGTCGTCGCCGCACGGCGAGCGCGTAACGCCGGCTTTCTCTGCGTCGAGGTGCACATGGCCCATGGTTATCTGCTCCATGAGTTTTTGTCGCCCCTGGCCAATCGCCGCGGCGATGATTATGGCGGGCCTCTGGAAAATCGCATGCGTATGCCGTTGCGTGTCGCCGCCGCAGTGCGCGAGGTGTGGCCGGCAGACCTGCCTTTACTGGCCCGCATTTCGGCCACCGATTGGGTGGAAGGTGGTTGGGATGCGGATCAGTCCGTGGAGCTGTGCCGGCGCTTGAAGGAACTCGGTGTGGATATGATCGATTGTTCCAGCGGCGGGATGATACCCGGGGTGACTATCCCGACCGGTCCCGGTTATCAAACACCCTTCGCCGAACGTATTCGCCGTGAAGCGGGCATCGCCACCGCTTCAGTCGGTTTCATCACCGCGGCGGAACAGGCCGAGCACATTCTGCGCACCGGCCAGGCCGATGCGGTGTTTCTCGCCCGCGAGATGCTGCGCGATCCTTATTGGCCGCTGCACGCGGCGGCCGCCTTACGCGTCGATGTCGAGTGGCCACCGCAATACCAACGCGCTAAGATCTGATCTTGTCTATCCCATCGGCATCATGAGAGATGCGAACATGAAAGCTACCGCTGAATTACAGGTCGTGCCTATCGGCGAGGGCGTCTCCGTTCGCCGCGAAATATTGCAGGTCGTGGGATTGCTGAACAAGCGCGATTTCCTTGTGGAGACTCATGCCTCAGGTACTAATATTGAAGGGGACTTGAATGAGATTCTCGCCGTGGTGGGCGAGATACACGCGATGTTGCATAAGGAAGGCTGCGTGCGTCTGGTGAGTTATTTGAAACTGGAGACTCGCACCGATAAGGAGCCGACGCTGGTTGGCAAACGGCTTTGAGGGACAGAGGGGATCAGCGCTTGACAACGGTGTTGCCCAGTCTGGATTTGAGCGGGCCGCTGTTGACCTTGAGCGAGCACGAGGGATTGCGCGGGGCCCTGCAGGCCGGCGAGTCTCATTGCAAGTTCTCGCTCGATTTGGGCCGTTCGACGGAGGATATTGAGCTGCGCGCCGAGGGCTGGATCCGGCAAGGACAATTATTTCCCTACCTCGATAATTGCAAAGATAGAACCATCTATTACTGGACGGACGGTTCGTTCGAGCCCGTGTCGCGCTACACGACTGCATTGATCAAGCTGGTGCCGACCCAGTGGGGCCCGCCGACCTTCGAGATCGACGGCATCAAGATGCTGCCCACGGCGCAAATTTCTCCTTATGAGGATGCGCAACGCAAGGTTGCGCTGATTCAACCGCGGGGTAAGGTGATTCTGGATACCTGCGGCGGCCTGGGGTATTTTGCCGCGTGGTGTGTTGCGGGCGGAGCCAGGCGGGTGCTGTCTTACGAGAAGAACCCCGACGTGCTGTGGTTGCGGGGTTTGAATCCCTGGTCGCCCGATGCCGATGATGTATTGAGTTTAAGCCTGGGTGATATTGGCGAACTGATCGAATCGTTGCCCGATGCCGCGGTCGATGCCGTGTTGCACGATCCACCGCGCTTCGGCATCGCCGGCGAACTGTATTCCCAGGTTTTTTATGATCAACTGGCCAGGGTATTGAAGCCCAAAGGTAGGCTGTTTCACTACACCGGTTCTCCTAACAAGTTGACCAGCGGTCGTGATGTGCCCAATGAAGTCGCGAAGCGCCTACGCAAGGCCGGTTTCGTTGCGGAGTTGAGCGGTGATGGGGTGTTGGCAGTGAAGCGATGAAAGGGCAGAGTTTATAGGCAAAGAGCAGTGGTGGCCGCATGTAGGCGCACCGTTTTGCGACTCTGAAATTTGATTTTACCCACTGGGCATGAATCGCTAGGCTCGAAATGACACAGAGGCATGCTAAAACTGACAAATTTATCGGCTCTTCCTTAGCGATTTATCCCCTCACTCCAGCCTTCTACCCTAAAGGGCATAAATCCCGGAGGGAGAGGGGGCAACTTGGACTGGGAAGGTACAAATATGAAGTGGCTTAGAGTTTATACTGTGCAGTATAGGTCGGCGATCATATCTAGGACCGTCCGTGGCTACACAAGAGGTTTCATTCTTTAACACGCAACAGAATAGCGGATAGTTTACATGGATCATAATCAAGCGCATCGTTCCCATCGTATCGGCTGGTTGCGCGCTGCGGTGTTGGGGGCCAATGACGGTATCGTTTCAACGGCAAGTCTGGTGATCGGTGTGGCGGCCGCGCATGCGGCGCGCGGCGATGTCCTGCTGGCGGGTGTGGCGGGTTTGGTGGCCGGCGCGATGTCCATGGCGGCGGGTGAGTATGTCTCGGTCAGTTCCCAGGCCGATACGGAACGGGCCGATCTGGAGCTGGAGCAGAAACACCTGGATGATAATCTGGAGTATGAGCAACAGGAGCTGGCCGAGATTTATGTGGGCCGGGGTTTGGATGACGACTTGGCGAATAAGGTTGCCGAGCAATTGATGACCCATGATGCCTTGGGAGCCCATGCCCGCGATGAACTGGGGATATTCGACCAAGTCAGCGCGCGGCCGATCCAGGCCGCTCTGGCTTCCGCGGCCACGTTTTTCGTCGGCGCGGCGTTGCCGATCGCAGCGGCATTCATGGCTCCGGAAAGTCACCTGGTGACGGTGGTCGCTGGGTTGTCGCTGGTGTTTCTGGCGGTTTTGGGCGCGCTCGCGGCGCGCGCCGGCGGGGCGCGCATCAGCATCGGCGTGGCGCGGGTGACGTTCTGGGGTGCACTGGCCATGGCCTTGACCGCAAGCGTGGGGAATCTGTTCGGCGTGAAGGTGTAACGCATGTCTATACCGGCTTGCGGTTTCTCGGTGTAAATTGCGCGCCGCCACTGTGTTTACGCGGGCTGGAGTTCGGCTTGCCTTGCGCAGCCAATAAACCACTTAGCTCCTTTTCCGTCAGATTGCGCCAATGGCCGACCCTTAGATTACCCAGCCGGATATTCATGATCCGGATGCGCTGCAGCCGCCGTACCTCGTAAGCGAATACCTCGCACATGCGCCGGATCTGCCGATTGAGTCCCTGCGTCAGGATGATGCGAAAGGTGAATTTGTCGACGCGGCTGACTTTGCAGGCCTTGGTGCGTTCGTCCAGAATCATCACGCCGCTGCTCATGGCGGTGAGGAAGGTATCGCTGAGCGGCTTGTCGACGGTCACGATATATTCCTTCTCGTGATTGTTTTCCGAACGCAGCACGCCGTTGACGGCGTCGCCGTCGTTGGTGAGCAGGATCAGGCCCTCCGAATCTTTGTCCAGGCGGCCGATGGGAAAGATGCGCTCCGCGTGGCCCACGAAATCGATGATGTTGCCGGCCACGTGCCGTTCGGTGGTGCAGGTGATGCCCACGGGTTTGTTGAGACAGATATAGACGCGGCGTTTCTTGCGTACGCCGATCACGCGCTTGTCCACGCGCACTTCATCGCCTTCGTCGACCTGGCTGCCGAGTTCGGCGCGCCGGCCGTTGATGGTGACCCGCCCCCGGGCGATCCACTCATCCGCTACGCGGCGTGAGCATAGACCGCTCTCGCTGATGTATTTATTCAATCTCATGGAAAGTCGGGCCGGCCTCGGACGGGTATGAAGCGCGGGTTGCGCCGCGCCTAGTTTAGCGTAACCGCCGGGCCTGGGGTTAAGGTGTAAACCCCAAATTAATCAGCGCGCCACGCCGGCTGGGATTATACTGGGCGCCGAGTGGGGCGACCCGGTGGGGCTGGAGACTGTTATGTTTCCGCCCGGGTGACGCGGCGAGACTAATTTGACGGTGAGAGTATGAAAATATTGGTGCGAAATCTGTCCCGTGAAACGACGGAAGATGAACTGCTGGCCTTGTTCAAGGCCCACGGCGACGTGCAGTACTGCAAGGTGGTGATGGATAAGGCGACCGGCAAATCCAAGGGCTTCGGTTTTGTCGAAATGCCCCGGGTCGGTGAGGCCAAGGTGGCGATCAAGGCGCTTAACGCCCAGGAGGTAGGCGGCAGTAGGATCCGGGTGAAGCGGGCGGAATTGAGTGAGGGTAAGGCCGGTGAATAGCCGCCCCCACACTGGGCGCGCCGCTCATAGTACGGCGTAAGGGCGTGAGCGATATTAGCCGGGTCAATAACCCGCTGCATGGTGTGACGCTGGAGATGATCCTGACGCGATTGGTGAAGCATTATGGCTGGCAGGAATTGGGGGCCATGATCAATATCAAGTGTTTCAATCAAGATCCCAGCATCAAGTCGAGCCTGAAGTTTCTGCGGAGAACGCCGTGGGCCAGAGAGAAGGTGGAGCGTTTGTATTTGCGCACACTGCCGGCCGGTGGTGACTGATACGCGGCGTGATCATCTCAACTTAACCGTGTCGTCTTGCTACGGTAAGGTAGACATGGGACCGGGGTTTGCAATGCAGATTCAGGGAGGGACGATGAGTTCAGACGAGATTATCTGCAGTACCTTGTTCGAGGCGTTTCCCGCCTGGTCGTGGAGATGGGATGAGCGCTTTGGCGCTGTGTTGACTGAATTCGGTGCGGCTGATCAAGTGAAGGTCCGCGATGTCTTGAGAGGCCTTTTCGCCGCTGTGTGGGATCAGTTTACTATTGATACGGCGCCGGACGCCGTGCAGGAAATGAAAAGTCATTTCGGTGGTCTGATGCCGGGGCAGCAGCTCTTTGGCTCCGGCCCCGGACGGGAATGTTTTTTATGCTGCGCCTGGTGGCCCTGGGCTAATGGGGAAACCGTATCTCTGCGCATCGTGCCGGTCTTCGGAAAAGACCCGGGTGCGGAAAGTATCCGAAAATTCAAAGGACGCTTTGGCCTGTAAGGTGCACGGTCGGCGGCGCGTGCGGTTGGTAAGTAATGCAATGAGGTGGCGATGATACCCTGGGTATTGCTGGGCGAGGCGCGGGTGGCGATCGATGGCAAGCGGCTGTCGCTCCATCAACGCGACAGCGAATTTTCCATCAGGCTGGGCGGCGGCGGCGAGTTGATGAACAGCCGCAGCCACGGTTCAGAGGAGGCGCTGGCGGAACTCGCCTGCGCGCGGGTGGCGGGGCGAGCTCAAGCCCATGTGCTGATCGGTGGATTGGGTATGGGATTTACGCTGGCCGCGGCACTGCGCGAGTTCGGTGCCGCGGCGCGGCTGACAGTGTGCGAACTGGTGCCGGAGGTGGTGGCCTGGAACCATGGACCGCTGGGCGAGCTTGCCGGTCATCCGCTGCAGGATCCGCGCGTCACGGTATGCGAGGGCGATGTCGCGCGCTTGATCATGACGCAGCCGCACGCCTATGACGCTATCCTGCTGGACGTGGACAACGGCCCGGAAGGTTTGACCCATGCGGGTAACGACTGGCTGTACGGCTGCGAGGGTTTGGCCGCGGCATACGCCGCCCTGCGTCCCGGCGGGGTATTGGCCGTGTGGTCGGCCGGCCGCGATCCGGCGTTTACCGGCCGACTGCTCAAGGCGGGTTTTGAGGTGGAAGAGCTGCGGGTGCGCGCGCGCGGTAAGCGCGGGGCGCGACACATTATCTGGCTGGCGCAACGGCCGGCGGCTGAGACGGTTTGAACGCGGCCGGCTGCGCTAAAGGGTCGTAGTTTCCCACCCTGAGTTTATCGCCGTGAAAAGGAATAGACATACTGGAGCTGCAACAGTGTAAAGCGGCCGGCGGTGAACTCGCTGCTGCTGTCACCGACATTATTGAAGCGTTCGGCGTCCAGGCGCAGTTGCCCGATGAGGCCGGGAAAACTGACGGCGCCGCCGATACCGAACATCAAGCCGGTCTTGACGTCGGAGCTGGAATCACACCACCACACATTACTGATGCAGGTTCGCTCTTCGTTGGTGGTGAGCGTTGGCCCCAATTTTCCGTATAACGAGAGATTTTTATTGAGCGGGGCGGTAAAGACGGCGGCCAGGGAAAACGCATCCGCCCGATTTTCTTCCCGTCCGGCGGGAAGAGTGGGGGCCGGCGCGGTGAAGCCGTGCATGTCATAGGATCCCAAATAGGTGTAGGCAAGTTCCGCGCCGATGTGTGGACTGAAACGATAACCGCCAAAGATCGACAGTGCTCCCGAATTGTCATTATGAGAGGTGATGTCAGTGATGCCGTAGTGCGTCAGCGTCGACGTGCCCGCCGAGGCATTCTGAGAAGCATCTTTGGCGCGAGCCAGCCCCAGGCCGGCGCCCACATACCAATCGTCGGCATAGCCGGCTGGAGCCGTCAATAATGCCGCCATTATCACCACGATCTTTTTCATGACCGTCCACCTCCTAATTTAATAGTCAGGCCGACGCTGCCGCTACGTTCCGGACTGCGGCAGCGTGAATGATGCTGAGAACGAAACGGGATTTGCCCTTTAAATAACTCTACTCCTTTTGGCTTAAGATGGGTCTATATCTGGGCTCAGATCTCGTGAACTTGGCAGTGTTATCCGGGGAATGGTCACTGTTCGACATCATGGGGCAGAGTACGGTTCAAGCTCAGATCCTAAATCGTTCGGAATCGATATGACACTACAATGCGGCGGGTTATTGTTCGCAAAAAGACGGTTGGGTCTGAGTGGCGGTCAATAGCTCGTCGCCGGACGGCAGGGCCGCGTGGGGATTCAATAGCCAGGTCTCGATGTCTGTGATTACCGTTGCGGCGTGCAGGTCGCGGGTGAGCATGTGGTAGCCGTCGGGATAATATGCCATGCGCCAGCGGCGTTGCTCGCCGCGGGGCAGTTTCTTCAGTATGGAGCAGACGGGTTGGGGCGGGATGATCTGATCGTGTTTGCCGTAGAGGATGAAGGCGGGCATGAGCAGCCGGGGGGCGGCCGTGTAGGCCCGGTCCATCAAGTCGGCGCTGCCATACAGCACATCGATGCGGGTGGCCTTGATGGTCAAGGGGTCGTCATGGAGGGCGCGCAACATTTTTGTGTTGTCAGACGGGGCAATGTGCAAGAACCCGCCGGTGACGGTCTCGGCGGGCATGATATGCGCGGCCAGCCAGAGACTTACGCGCTGCAGCAGCGGCATGGTGCCGCGCGCCCACACCGCCGGCGCGATCAGGATCATGCCGTCGATAGCGGGCGGTGTCGGCTGCAGGCTGCTGAGCAAAACCGCGCCGCCCAGGCTTTCGCCTATGGCGTACAGGGGACGATCGGGGTAGGCGCTGCACAACAGCTTGGCCATGGTGCGCATGTCTTGGGCCAGGCGCCGGCCGCCGTGCCACATACCGGCCGCCTGCGTTTCGCCGAAACCGCGCTGGTCATAGGCGTAGGTGACGATACCGTGTGCCGCGAGCGCGGGCCCGACGGCGGCGAAGGCGTGGCGGTAATCGTTCAAGCCGTGCAAGGCGAGCACCACTGCGCGCACCGGGGTGCCGTCGGGCGGCCGCCACACGCTTACGGGCAACAGATAGCCGTCGGCCATGACGGCGTGATCTTGGTATAGCACCGGTGTCACGCTGTCCGGTAACTCAGGACGCGTGTAAGGTACGCTGCACGCCGCCAACAGCAGCATTCCCGCCACATACCATGCTGGATGGCGTAGAGTCGGGCCGGGAATTTTTGAGTGCGGCAATGAACAAGACATGGGTGATGGTTCCGGGCGCGACTGGACACAATGATCAGTGTGGTGCGCGTCATAAGACTGGAGACACGGACGATTATAGAGTAAGTTTTTCAGTGAGCGTGGAATTATGGCAGTGTGCCGCAGCGGTTCGGAGAAAATAAAGCAGTGCGTTATGCCTCCGTCATGTGGGTGCTCGCCACGCGCGGTTGATAGGAGTATCTTTAAGGCGCGTTGAGAAGGCGTCTTGACGATCTATATACCGGCGCCGACCGCTGTGGGGGCAGGCGAGAGCATGGGTGAGTGTTTATGATCTTTAGAGTTTTTGTCAGTATGGGTCTATTGGCCCTTGGGTATTACGTCGGCCGGGAGATCGGTCGCGGCGAGCCCATTCGCAAAGAGCTAAAAGATTGGCGTGATGAAGAGACGCGCAAACAAGTCCATACCCGGGCGCATATGCCACCGCCATCCGCCGAAGATCCCAAACGCTAGCGTGCTGTGACGCGACTTGCGATCATGAGCGAGAATCCTGTTCGTGAGTGATAAGAAGCTGATCGCTGCGCTGCTTGCTGGCTGAGACGCATTTCGTTCTTTGAAATTCATACTTAGGAATAAATCATGATCCTCACTGAAGATTACGTTGACCTTGAAACTCCCACCGGATTGATGCGTACTCACCGGGTTCGTCCCGCGGTTGCCGGCAGTTATCCAGGAGTGGTGCTGTTTTCCGAGATCTTTCAGGTGACGGGGCCGATCCTGCGTACGGCGCGGCTGCTGGCGAGTCAGGGTTATCTCGTGGCGATCCCGGAGATTTTTCATGAATTCGAGCCGGCGGGTGCGGCATTTCCCTATACCCCAGAGGGCACCGACAAGGGTAATCGCTATAAGATAGAAAAGAACTTGGCGGCTTATGATCACGATGCCCAAGTGGTGCTGGACCATCTCATGGGTCTGCCCGAATGCAGCGGCCAGCTGGGTTGCGTCGGTATCTGTATCGGCGGCCATTTGGCGTTTCGTTGTGCCATGAATCTGGATGTGCTTGCTGCGGTATGTTTTTATGCCACCGATATTCACAAGCGCTCGCTGGGCAAAGGGATGAACGATAATACCCTGGACCGCATCCCGGAGATCAAAGGTGAAATGCTGATGATCTACGGTAAGCAGGATCCGCACATTCCCCAGGAAGGGCGCGAGCTTGTATACCGCAGCTTGAGCGACGCCGGTGTGAATTTCACCTGGCATGAATTCAACGCCGAACATGCGTTCATTCGCGATGAAGGGCATCGTTACAATGCATCCTTGGCGCAGATTTGCTATGCGATGATGTTTGAGTTGTTTCAGCGCAAGTTGTTTGCAGGCGAGCAAACGGTGGTGAAGATGGGAGGCGAGGGGCGGCATTGAGGGTGCCAAGGATTTATGCCTTGTGGTAGCAATTTAAAATCCAGCCATGTCTTTGCGACTTGCGATCGTCTGTAAGGATGAGATAATTTGTGCCGCGGTTGATTCTATTAATTATTAATGACATATAGAACATTAGGGAAATATTACACATTAGTAAATTGTGTGTTATCTCCTTGCGGTATCGGTATGCTAGTTGTTAAGGGCGATACATTATGTAGTACCCGATGTATTGGGTATGACCACGGCGTTTAGGCTCATTCAGCCATCAAGTTGCCGACTATTATTATTATCTTCATCAGTACGTCCTGGAGAGTGAGGGTGACATATGACTAAATTTTGCTATATCTGTCAGGGCAAGATATCGGCCGTGGAAGATTATCGCGCCGTGAAGGGGCTGTTCATGCACAGAATGACCTTGTCGGCCGAGGGTGAGAGGCGGTATTGCTTCGACGAATACAAAAAGCATCGCAGTAAGGAAGAGACTGTTAATTCAATAAGAATGGCAGGATGGTAATCTGCTCGTTTGTATTGCTTTTCCGAGGGCGCTAGGCCCTCTTTTTTTGCGGGTCGAAAAAGACCATATCCTCATCACACATCGAATTGCAGGCTCGCCAGCCGCGCATAGAGTCCGCTTTGTTTGCGCAGGTCTGCTGGTGTGCCGATCTCGACGATGCGCCCTCGCTCCAATACGACAATGCGATGGGCCTGCTGTACGGTGGCGAGGCGGTGGGCGATGATGAGGGTGGTGCGGCCTTCCATGGCGACGTTGAGTCCCTGTTGCACCAGGATTTCCGATTCGGCATCTAAGGCGCTGGTCGCCTCGTCCAGTAACAGCAAGGGCGCGTCTTTCAAGATGGCCCGGGCGATGGCGATGCGCTGACGCTGTCCGCCGGACAGGCGGGTGCCGCGTTCACCGAGGAAGGTGCGATAGCCCTCCGGCAGCTGATCGATGAAGCTTTCCACCTGTGCCGCACGGGCGGCGGCCATTACCTCGTCATCGCCCGCCGCCGGCCGGCCGTAGCGGATATTTTCCATGGCGTCGGCGGAAAAGATCACTGGGTCCTGCGTGACGATGGCGATCTTGTCGCGCAGCTCGTGCAGGGACAGTTCGCGGATGTCCAGGCCGTTGAGTCGGATGCAGCCGCTGGAGGCGTCGTAGAAACGCAGCAACAATTGGAAGAGAGTGGTCTTGCCCGCTCCGGAAGGTCCGACCAGCGCCACGTTTTCACCGGGCGCGATCTCGAGATTGATATCGTCCAGGGCGGCGGTGAACAGACGCGCCGGATAGCGGAAGCTGACATGTTCGAAGCGGATCGCCGCCTGGCGGGGTTGCGGCAGCGGCTGCGCGACGTCGGGTTCGGCGATGGCGGGCTCGGCGCGCAGCAGTTCCAGCAGGCGTTCGGTGGCGCCGGCGGCGCGCATGATGTCGCCCCACACCTCGGCGATGGTGGCAACGCCGCCCGCCACCAATACCGCGTAGAGGATGAACGATGCCAGTTGACCGCCGCTCATGCTGCCGTCATGCACCTGGTTCGCGCCTACCCATAACACGAAGATGATGGATCCCATGACGGCGGTGATCATCATGGCCGTTAGCGCCGCGCGTACCCGGGTGCGGCGCACGGCGGCGATAAAGCTGGTTTCGGCGCGATCGGCGAAGCGTTTGCCTTCCCGTTGTTCCTGGGTATAGGCCTGTACCGTGGGCATGGCGTTGAGTATCTCGCCGGCCAGGGCCGAGGCATCGGCGATCTTGTCCTGGGATTCCCGCGACAGCTTTTTCAGTTTACGGCCGATGGCAAACAGCGGCAGCGCCAGCAGGGCCATAAGGCCGAAGTTGAGGGAGAAAAGATGAAAACTGGTGACCGCCAGCATGATCATGCCGCCGGTGAATTGAAACAGGCTGCGCAGGCCCATGGAAACGGAGCTGCCCACTACGGTTTGGATCAAAGTGGTGTCGCCGGTGAGTCGCGATAATACCTCGCCGGTCTGCAAGGTCTCGAAGAATTGCGGTGATTGTTTGAGTACGCGCGCATAAACCGCACTGCGCAGGTCCGCCGTAACGCGCTCGCCCACCCAGGTGACGGTGTAGTAACGCATGGAGACCGCCAAAGCCCACAGCATCGCCAGACCGAACAGGGCGATGAAGTGGGCGTTGAGATCCAAATTACCCAGCAGTCCGCCGCCGCGGGCGGTGCCCTGGCCGAAGCCGAAATCGATGAGATCGCGAAACGCCAGTGGTACCACCAGGATGGTGCCGGAGCCCAGGCACAACAGCAGGAAGGCCAGGCCGATGTGGCGGCGATAGGGTCGCAGAAAAGGCCACAGTTCCCGCAAGGGAGAGAGGCGGCGGGCAGAGGTGGTCGCGGCTGGATTGAAGATGGTATGTCCTCTGATGATTGGAATAATAATAACATGGGTGGTGTTATTCGGTAGTCGCCGGCAGAGTATGAAATAGGGTGGTGAAGGCGTTGTGCATCGAGTTGCTTTGTCATTTCGAGCGTAGCGAGAAATCTTCGCCGCAGGGGGAATCGACTAAGACAGTGCTGCGCTCGGTACGCGCCAGATTTCTCACCGCGTTCGAAATGACGCCGAGAAGGTTAAGGCCGCGCTCGGTCCACGAAATCATGTTCGGCGGGAATCGATTACAAGGCTTGTATTCTGGTGAGCGGATCCTGTCGGTAAAACTGCTTGAACACTTCGTACACTTGCGGATAGGTCTCCTGCAATAGCTGCGGCAGTTCGAAAAAGATCTCGGTCGCCACCGCGAAAAATTCCGCAGGATTTGTGGCGGCGTAGGGATCGATAGCGGTGTGGTGATTGTGTTGAAGTCGCTGAAGGAGCTCGGCGTAGGCTGCAGCGAGCGCCTCGGTCCAAGCCGGACGCGACATGTCCGGATGCAGCGGCGGCATGCCGTTGGCGGCGCCGTTCAACATATCCAGCTTGTGGGCGAATTCGTGCAGGATGACATTGGAGCCGTGACGGTGAAGCTGGGCCCCGGCTTGGGCGTCGCCCCATGACAGGATGACCGGACCCTGGCCCCAGGTTTCGCCGCCCAGGGCATGGCGGCTGCGATGCACTACCCCGGCCTCGTCGCGTTCCTCGCGGGACACGATAAAACTGTCCGGGTAGACGATGATTTCTTGCCAGCCGTCGAAGTAGTCGAGATCGAGATTCAGTATCAGCAGGCAGGCCTGGGCGGCGATCATCACGCGCATGTCGTTCGTAACCGTTAGCCCCTGGGCGCCGACGATGCTCTTATCATGCAAGAAGCGGCTGGCCAGTTCCCTGAGACGATGCCGCTCGGCGGGGTCGAGCCGTGTCATGATCGCCGCTTGCGACAGTGCGCTGTCCCACAGCGGCAGAGGGATGCGGTGTTTGCGTAAAAAACGTTGATGCCACCAGCGCTGCAGGCGATTCATGTCGCGTGTTCCGATGTCTTTACCCGTGTCATTCCTGGAGAAGGGATAAGTGCTCTCTGGAAATCTATGCCCGGTTAAGATTACCAGACGCAGGTCCTGGCCGGAGTGAAGTTTTCTCTCCACAATGCATAAATTGCCTAAACGGCATAAATCGTCGTTCTCGCAATGACAATCGATGCGGAATTTGGATTTTCATATATAAGGGCGGGCGCTGGATTCGGAGCGAGTAGGATGGTGGGAGTTGTCATACAATTGGAGCCGGGACATGATATCGTTTATGGCTGTGTGGGGTGATGTGAATGAATCGATCTTAAATGAGAACTAATTCTTCGAGTATTGATCATGGCTGAGTTATCGCCTTATGGACGTCTGGGTGGGGCGGCGGCGGTTCGCAAACTGGTGGACCGCTTTTATGATCTGATGGACAGTTTGCCGGAGGCCGCGCAAATACGGGGCTTGCATCCCGAGGACTTGGGGGGTTCCCGGGATAAGTTGTTCAAGTTCTTGTCGGGTTGGTTGGGCGGACCGCCGTTGTATGAGGCGGAATACGGCCATCCACGCCTGCGGGCACGGCATCTGCCGTTTCCCATCGGTGAGGTGGAACGGGACGCCTGGCTGAGGTGTATGGAACAGGCGCTGGCGGAAACGGAGATGGAGGAATTACTGCGCAATCACTTGCTGCAGTCCTTGCGCAATACCGCGGATCATATGCGGAACCGCTAGAACCTATTAACCCTGTCCCTACCGGGCGAGCCGGCGCTGCGCTGCCGAGGTCATTTGGTCTTGGTGCACTCCGCGCCCAGCCAATGGCCGGACATGGTGCCTATCATAGTCATGGTGTTTGCACCGTTGGTGACGGTCATGGAGACCTTGCCTGTGACGTGTTCGCGGTCCTTGGCCTTATAGGTGAAGTCACCGGTGGACCGGGTATTACCTTTGGCGCAATCAATAGTGCCGCTCATGCTTTTGGCGGAATGCTTGGATAGCTTATTTTTGCATTTCATGCCGGATTGATCCGCATTGAACAGGTCTTCGCTTTTGTTCAAATCTGCTTGAGTGATACATTGTTTTAGTTCACGGATATGGGGTTTGGCGCTTTCCGCCATCATTTTCTCTATAGCGGCACGTTGTTGCGGGCTCAAGCCCTGCAACTGTTCTTCGGGTATGGGCGGCATGCCGTGCATTTCCCCGCGGACGGTCATTTCCCACAAGCCCGGTTTGATATTCAAGGGTTCGGCCACGGCGCTTGTGATCGCACCCGTCATCATCAGGCCGGCCATAACGGCGGCGTACACATTATATTTGTTCACAGTGATCTCCCTGTGAGTTGGTGTTTAGTTATCCCCATGGCTGACGCTTTTTCGCCAAGTCCAGTTCCTGGCGTATAACCGCGCCAGGGCCGGGGCGTGGCTGATGATCAACACATTCTCGGCGTTTCTTTGCTGGGCCGATCGAGTGAAGTTGAAACTCCCGCTAATGACGCTGTCGCTATCGATTACCATAACTTTATTATGTGCGATGGCGACGGAGTCGTCGATCCATACCGGTATGTTGTGATTCTTGAGATAATGCTCCCCGCTATAACGGACTGATTTGTTGATTTTGTCAAGAATGATTTCCACATCGACACCTCGTGCTTTCGCCTGGCCCAGGGCCGTGATGATCGCCGGGCTGGTAAAGCCGTAGGCCTGCACCAGGATCTGCTTCTTGGCGGCGGCGATGGCCGTGACAATCACCTTGGTGGCATCGCCATTGGGTGAAAAGGCCACCGTTGCGTCGGCGCCGCTCAGTGAGAGTGTCGCCGCCGGCGGTGCGTGTTGCCCGGCCGCGGTCGCGTGATGAGGGTTGCGCTTGGCCCATGCCGCGGGGCAGGAGAAACCCAAGACGACTGCGATGCTTAAAATGAGGGCTTTGTTGTTACTGGGCATTGATTTTTTGTTAAGCCTGATGCGGGCGCGATACCCGTCGGCGTGGGATCCAATATTTTGGAAAAGTCAGATTGATATCGTCAGCGGTGGAATATTGTTGACTAAGGAGCGGCGATGATTGTAATGAATCGTCGGCCATCTGGAAATAGCCGCGTGTCGTGCACAATGCCTATCCATGCCGGTCGTTTGATGTCTCCGGGTGCTCGGCGACCTTGCGAACAGTCCGTGATAGTTTTGTGACCATTGTGTTATCGGCATGAGAACTTTTTGTTGTGGAATGCGGGGTGATCGGGTATTCACAAGAGGAGCTTAGATATGTCGACTAAAAGGCTGGCGGTTGTGCTTTCTTCCATCTGTGTCGCAGCGGCGCTGTGCCTCTCCGGGTGCGCGTCGAGTGATATGAAATCCAAGGACGATTCCATGCAAAAACCGATGATGAAGGATTCGGGAAAAACCATGGACGACAAAATGGATAAGCATGATGATATGAATGGTTCCATGTAAAGCGGATAGGTGGCTGGTTGGCGGGCGTCTGTCATCCGCTGTGGCAGGATGACGGATGTCCGCTGTGGGTTGCATTTGTGTCCGCTTGCCCCTTGGGCTTTATTTATGATAAATATCAATTAGATATGATTTCGGGTCAAGCAGGGGCGGGCCGCCGTTGATGCAATGTCTTAGTTAAGACAGTCCTCGTCTACACTTCCTCATTTGTAACATCCTCTAAGTAATTTCTAATCCGGTTCCGGGTGCTGCCGTTAATAATAATTGCTTACTCCTACGCACCGTCAATGCCTGATGGCATTCGGATTTATATACATTATAAGTACTTGGGGGTATCCCTGACGCGTCGAGTAAGCTGCTGTCGCGATCATCCTTGCTTAGGGGACGGTTGCGAAGGGCATTAATGGAAGTTTGGTGGCAAGGGTGAATGGAGCGCTGGGGCAGTGCGTAAAAAGATCAAGATTAACGATATTCGACTCGGAATGTTTATCGATGAGCTGGGCGGTCGCTGGCTCGATCATCCGTTCTGGAAGTCTGCATTCCTGCTTGATGACGACAAGGATCTGCAGGCGCTGAAGACCTGCGGCATTAAAGAGGTGTGGATAGACACCACCAAGGGTCTGGATGTCGCCGAAGCCCGGATTGAGGAATCGCCGATATTGCAGGCGGTTTCCCAGGAGACATCAACAGAGATTCGGGTTTCCTTGGAACAGGAGTTGGTACGCGCGCGTAACATTCAGGCCAAGGCCAAGGCGGCCGTGATGTCCATGTTCCAAGAGGCGCGTATGGGCAATGCCTTGAAGGTGAGCGAGGCTGTTACCCTCGTGGACGAGATCAGCGGTTCGGTGATACGCAATCCCGGCGCCATGCTGACTCTGGCGCGCTTGAAAAACAAGGATGACTATACTTATCTGCACTCGGTGGCGGTTTGTGCCTTGATGATAGCCCTGGGCCGCCAGCGCGGCTTCGAAGGCGAGGAATTGCGCTCCTTGGGGATGGCGGGTCTGTTGCACGATGTCGGCAAGGTCGGCATACCCGAGGAAGTACTCAATAAGCCGGGGCGCCTCACGGATGAGGAGTTCGAGATCATCAAGCAACATCCGGTCAAAGGTTGGGAGATATTGAAGGCCAGTTATGACGTGGATGAGACGGCCATGGATGTATGCCGTCATCACCATGAGCGCGTCGACGGCAAAGGCTATCCCGATAAATTATCCGGAGAGGCCTTGTCGGTGTATGCGCGGATGGGAGCGGTGTGCGATGTCTATGATGCCATCACCTCCGAGCGTTGTTATAAAGAGCCCTGGGAACCTGCCACGGCCTTGCGCAAGATGGCAGAGTGGAAGGAAGGGCAGTTTGACGAGGCGATATTTCAGGCCTTCGTCAAGACCGTGGGCATTTATCCCACCGGGACTTTGGTCAAGCTGCAGTCGGGGCGGCTGGGCGTGGTCACCGATCAAACCAATGCCGGCTTGTTGAAACCGCAGGTCAAGGTGTTCTTTTCCGGCAAGTCGCGAGGTCCCATCCCCCAGAAGATCGTCGATCTCGCCCGCTCTCAAGACAAGATCGAATCCGTAGAAGACCCGCTGCGCTGGGGTTTCGACATGTCCAAAATCATGTAGGTACTACGGGATGGGCGTTGTAACGGCGCAGAAGCCGAGGGTGTCGTCGCGGGATAGAATTTAAAGGATGCCGGGACCCGATCGGCCCCGGCAGTTCCGCATCTAGATGTCTGTTGTCGTTATCGGCTTGGCTGGTGCGTCGAACTCACCGCGCGCATAACGAACAGGGTTACCAACTCCATTTGCCCTTGCCGGGCACCACTACCGTATCTTCATCAAAGACGGCGTCCTTGGCCTTGGTGTGGCAGGCGTCGCAGAAGCTCAAGGATTTGACCTTGTCGCCCTTGATCAGTTTGACGGGTATCTCGTGATGTTTGCGGCGGATATAGGTGACATCGGTGATGCGGGTCGGAATCTCGCCCTTGTTGAGCGAGGCCATGATCTTCTTGGAACGTTTGTATGGCGATTTGTCCGCCGAATTCTTCACCGCATAGTCCAGGATGTGTTGCTGGGTCGCGCTCGGCAGTTCGGCATCTTCGCCGAAGTGGTCCGCCAGGGCATCGCCGCTCAGCAGTTTGCGCCAGGAACTCTCCGGCAGCCAGCCGGGCTGATAGGGGAAATGGCATGAACCGCATTCCTTCTTATAAGTGGTGTCGGTGGCCGGGGCGATTTCGTGTTTGCGGCTGAAAATAGACAGCCAGGACGAACCATCGTCGTCGGCGTAACTCAACGGAATGACACCGGCGCACATTAGGGCGGTTAATAGTAATACGGATTTTTTCATTGCGTCCTCTTTGTGTTAAAACTTAAAACTGAGAAAGATATTTTAGGAGATCGCCTTTTTCCTGATTGGTGCACTCCCGGCCGAAGGTCCATTTGCAATTGCGCAGCAACCATTTTTCGACCTTGTCGATATCGGTGAATCTTTTGCTGTTGACGGAAGGCGCCATGGGCTCGATGACTTTGCCGGTCTTGATGTGCTTGCCGGATTTTTTCAGATCGGTGCCGTGGCACAGGGTGCAATCACGCTCCTTGCCGTCTTTGCCGGTGTTCTTCTGATGCCAGAGCTTGTCACCGCGTTCCGCGCTGAAACTCAGCGTATGTTGCGGGTTGAAGTGCTCGATCGTGTCGTTGATGCCGGCCTGTCCCGCGATGGGCAAGGACAGCAGCAAGGCGCACAGCAGCCAGGAATTTCTTTTCATGTTGAGACTCCGAGTCATCGAAAAAACTACCATTCGATTTTAATGGCGGTGACCATGGCGACCGCGCCCAATACGCCCGGGGCGACATGGCCGCTGTTGGGTGCCTGGCTGACGGCGACGAGAAAGGCGAGTTCGGCGGCGGTGCCGAGCAGCATGTGCAGATTGTCCGGATCTTTGAAGCCCTTGCTCAAGTCGATATCTTTATAATGGAAAGCGAAGCCGGTGGCTACGGCAGCGGCGCCCAATGCGGTGGCGGCGACGGCGAGGTCATGATGGATGCCGCCTTCGCTTTTCTCGCCGCTGGTATTATTTTCTTCGCCGGGTTTCGGGGCCAGAATCGCCAGCGCTGCCAGGCCCACTGATCCCAGTCCCAGATATTTGTGTATCTTATTGGGCGTGAACCAATCGTTTTCCGCGCTTTGCGCTGCGGGCTGCGCACCCATCGCCTGCTTGGCCATGGTGTCGTCCCCGTCGGTGTCGTTGGCCGCCAGTTGTAACCAATCCTGATGTGCCGCCAGTCTTGGCGTGTCCGCAGGAACCGGGACGGTGTCGAGTGCCTTGTCCGCCTGCGCCGTGAACGTCGCAATCATCAAGCCCAACCCTATTAACAACGCTTTCATCAATTTCCTTTCTGTCATGGTTATCAGTTTCACTTCGTTAAATCGTTTCGTTGCCTTCCGCCAGCTTGGAATAAACCGTCGCCTGCCTGCCCACGGTTTCGGGCTGGGATGCGGGGCCGGTGTCCGTTTCCGCGTTGGAGTCCTTGAGGCCGGTGACCATGGCCCGCACCAGGTTTTCCTTGTGCTGGAAGCTGGCCAGGATCACACCTAGCAGGTGCAGTCCCACCATGGCCAGGATGAAATTCACAGCGTAGGCATGGGATGACCAGGCGGCATAGGCCTCTTGATCGGTGAGCGTCTTCATCATGCCGAGCAGCGGACCGTCGAAATCGATCACCGCCAGCACCGTCAAGCCGGTGAAGGTGATGAAGGCCAGGGTGGCGAGCAAGGCCAAGACCATGATGCCGCCGGCCGGGTTATGGCCGAGATAACGGCGCGGATGACCCGATGCGATTGCCTTGAGGTAATTTAATACCGCGGCAGGGGCGTGAATAAAGTTGCTGAAACGCGCATAGCGCGATCCATACAGGCCCCAGAACAAGCGGGCCAGCACCAGGCCCACCACGAAGTAGCCGAGCACGGCATGGAGTTCATGTTTGCCCGCCTTGGCGCTCCAATAGGAGAGAGCGAAGGAAATGACCAGGCTCCAATGGAAAAAGCGCACGAACCTGTCCCATACCTGGATTTTGATTCCGGAGGGCTTGGCCTCGGCTTGCACGGCGGCAGCCTTAACTTGCTGAGAATCGGACATAAGGTACTCCTCGAAGAACTCGGCTGTGCAAACTAGAGCAATTTTGTTGCCATATTTTCAACTTGTTGATTAATTATGATTATTCTCAACAATGGCCTGACTTGACGGCTAACCGAACTTTGCAGCCTGCAAATTTTGTCTGCAAGTTTTGTGAAGGTAATCATTGCTTAGGGCTGGGGATGGCGCGGCGGCGCCGTTGCACTGTGCCGCATCATTTATTGACGGTTTTTCCTTAATCGCATGGGCTGGGCATATAGCCAAGCTCTGCTGTGGCCTATTGCCACGTGAATGATAGTCATTCTTCCTCGGTTCCGGCAACCGGGATATTGCCGGCGAGTTTTGCGGCACGGGTGTCCTGGTTGGAGCAGACAATGGTGGGGTGCATCGTCGCTGTTGTGGGCGGTGTGTAACGTGATATGCAAACCTGGCGTTGTTCATTCTGCACAGCGGGCGGCGACTCGATGCACGGAGATGGGGTACGGACATGCCGTTCGAAGTCTGCCGCAGGTCCGATAATGATGTTGAACCAGTGTATGTAATTCTCAGGGCCTTATCAGCGTGGTCGTGATCGCAGGACGGCGGCGGTGTCACCCATGTCGACGGCGCCGGATGCGATCGACTACAAGACGTTTGCCTGCTTACCCGCTACAATAGCGCCCTATGTCTGGGAATACCTTCGGTACTCTATTTACGGTTACCTCCTTCGGAGAGAGTCACGGCCCGGCGCTGGGCGCCATCGTGGACGGTTGTCCGCCGGGCATGGCGCTGAGCGAGGCGGACATTCAGCATGATCTGGATCGGCGCAAGCCCGGACAGTCGCGGCATACCACGCAGCGCCGCGAATCGGATGCGGTGCAGATCCTCTCCGGGGTGTTCGAGGGCAAGACCACCGGCACGCCCATTGGCCTGGTGATTCACAATGAAGACCAGCGCTCCAAGGATTATTCCAAGATCATGGATCGCTTTCGCCCCGGGCATGCCGATTACACCTATCAACAAAAATACGGGCTTCGCGATTATCGCGGCGGCGGCCGTTCCTCGGCGCGGGAGACCGCGATGCGGGTGGCGGCGGGTGCCATCGCCAAGAAGTATCTGCGTGAACACTTCGGCGTGTCGATTCGCGGCTATCTGGCCCAGCTCGGTCCGATTCGTCCCGCGGCCTTCGATTGGGACGAGGTGGACAATAATCCGTTCTTCTGCCCCGACGCCGCCAAGGTGGAAGAGTTGGAGGCGTATATGGATGCCTTGCGCAAAGAGGGCGATTCCATCGGGGCGCGGATTACGGTGGTGGCCGGCGGTGTACCGCCCGGCTGGGGCGAACCCATATTCGATCGCCTGGATGCGGAACTCGCCAGGGCGATGATGAGCATCAATGCGGTGAAGGGCGTGGAGATCGGCGCCGGTTTCGCCAGCGTCGAACAAAAAGGCACCGAGCACCGCGATGAGATTACGCCCGCGGGGTTTTTGAGCAACCACGCCGGCGGTATCCTGGGCGGCATCTCCACCGGCCAGGCCATCGTGTGCAGCATCGCCTTGAAACCCACCTCCAGCATTCGCCTGCCGGGGCGTTCCGTAAATATCCGCGGCGAGGCGGTGGAGGTGGTCACCACCGGGCGCCATGATCCGTGCGTCGGGATTCGCGCCACGCCTATCGCCGAGGCTATGATGGCGCTGACCTTGATGGATCATATGTTGCGCCACCGCGCCCAGAACCTCGACGTCCATTCGCAAACCCCTGTAATCCCAGCCCGTGCCCCGGGCGCGCCCGAGTAGCGGCGCGATGTCACTGTTCTGCTGACCGGGTGCCCGACGTGCACGCGATGACGGTCCCCTACTGGCGGCTCTCCGGTTTTTATCTCTTTTACTACGCAACCCTAGGGGCGTTTATCCCCTACTGGTCCTTGTATTTGGAAGGTTTGGGGTATGTCCCCGCGGCCATCGGGCAGCTGATGGCCTTGATGATGATGACCCGGATTGTGGCGCCCAATGTCTGGGCCTGGCTCGCCGATCATACCGGGCGGCGCATGCGTATCGTGCAGCTGGGTTCGCTGGCCGCCGCCCTGGCCTTCAGCGGGGTATTCTTTGCTCAGCACTTCTGGTGGTTGGCGCTGGTAGTGGTGAGCTTTAGTTTTTTCTGGAACGCCTCCCTGCCGCAGGTCGAGGTGACTACCTTCAATCACCTCGGTAGCCAGGCTCACCGCTACGGCGGTATTCGCCTATGGGGTTCCATCGGTTTTATCGCCAGCGTGGCGGGATTGGGGCCGTTATTGGACCGCTTCGGCACCGGTTTGTTGCCGCCGGTGCTCATGGTTTTGTTCTCCTCGATTTGGTTGAGCAGCCTGTGGGTGCCGGAGCGAGGTATAAGCCCTCAACCGCAGGGACATGTGCCGTTGCGCGAAGTGCTGGGTCAGCGCCAGGTGGTGGCCTTGCTGGCGGTGTGTTTTTTGATGCAGGCCAGTCACGGCCCCTATTACACCTTTTATTCTATATACCTGCAGGACCACGGTTATACGCGTAGCGCCATCGGCCAGCTATGGGCATTGGGGGTGATAGCGGAGATTGCCGTGTTCCTCGTGATGCCACGTCTGGTGCCGAGGTTTGGCTTACGCGCGCTGCTGCTCAGCAGTTTGAGTCTGGCGGTGGTGCGCTGGCTGCTGATTGCTTATTGCATTGACAGTGCGTGGATATTGATCATCGCCCAGTTGCTGCATGCCGCCACCTTCGGGGTATATCATGGTGCAGCCATCCAGCTGATCCATCGCTATTTCCGCGGGCGCCATCAAGGACGTGGGCAAGCCCTGTATAGCAGTCTGAGTTTTGGGGCAGGTGGGGCGGTGGGTGCGCTGTATAGCGGTTATACTTGGGCCTCGGGCGGCGGTGTGTTCAGCTTCGCTGCCGCGGCAGTGGTCAGCGCGGCAGCACTATTGTTCGCATGGCGCGGTCTCAAGGTAGATGTTTGAATTACGCTCCGGATGCAGCGGAAATTGACGTATCCTTAAGTGGTGCGTATTATCGCCGGTTTCGTACGGGCGGGTACTCTCCGCGGAGAGGAGCGCGAGGGCGGGGAATTACGATGTGCGGGGTATAGCGCAGCCTGGTAGCGCACCTGCTTTGGGAGCAGGGTGTCGGGGGTTCAAATCCCTCTACCCCGACCAATTCCCGCTTGAGTATGCAAGCGTGTGGCGGCACCGGGAAACAGCGTCTGCGCCCGTAGCTCATCTGGATAGAGCATCGGCCTTCTAAGCCGAGGGTAGCAGGTTCGAGTCCTGCCGGGCGCGCCACTCACATGATATGATGCAGGTCCGAATCCAGGTCGGTCTGAGTGGGCGCATGGATTATAAGTTAATGGTGGGCGTAGCTCAGTTGGTAGAGCCCCGGATTGTGATTCCGGTTGTCGTGGGTTCGAGCCCCATCGTCCACCCCAATTTGCTTTTTTGCCGGGCTGCTCATCATATTATTTGAGGATATAATTTTCATACGCGGGCCGTTAGCTCAGTTGGTAGAGCAGTGGACTCTTAATCCATAGGTCGTAGGTTCGATCCCTACACGGCCCACCAAATATATTGGTAAGTTAAAAAGCATCACGCGTGAGCATGCTACGAGGAGGCGAGCCACCGAGAGGCGCATTGCACTGCCGTCAGGTTCGCCGTGGTGCATCCACGCTCAACATGATTATTCATCCGCCAATCCCGACGGGGCTTTTGCAGCCTGACAATCATTATTATGGGTATCCCGCCGTGTTCGGCTATAACTGCTCTGTTGAGAGAGGTGTTGCAAGCCTCGCCGCATGAGGGGCAATCTGACGAGAACCGGCGGCGTGGACTACCATCAGTGCGGGCCAAGGCGGCCAGGTTATTGGGGAGCGAGTGGTTTTGAATGCTGAGTGAAGTGATAAGTTCACCATCGAGTTTATTGTTTTGACGATTCCGGCGGTGGGATGCGAAAGTGGCGGAATTGGTAGACGCGCTGGATTTAGGTTCCAGTGGGGTAACCCGTGAGAGTTCGAGTCTCTCCTTTCGCACCATAAGAATCGATAAATAAACTTTTGGATAAGAATGATAAACTCGCTATAATTTCTTGAATTGTAGGCGTAATGAGGCTAGGAACATGCAGGTAGAGGTCACATCGAAAGGGTTGGAATGTCGCTTGACCGTGGCGTTGCCCGCCGAACAATACGATAAAGAAATCGTAAATCGTTTGAAGTCTTTAAGTCAGCGGGTGCGGGTGGACGGCTTCCGCGCCGGCAAGGTCCCCCTCAAAGTGGTCGAGCAGCGCTGGGGTGGTAGTGTTCGCCAGGAGGTGCGCGATGAATTGGCGAACTCCAGCTTTTATGAGGCGATCAATAAGGAAAAGCTGCGGCCGGCGGGAATGCCGCATTTCGAATTTCAAGCCGAAGAGCCGGGCAATGGCCTCAAATATACCGCGGTCTTTGAAGTTTACCCCGAGTTTGAGATCCAAATGCCCGCCGAATTTAAGATAGAGAAGCCGAGTGCGTCTATCAACGATGCGGATATCGATAAGATGGTGGAGAACCTGCGCAAGCAGCGCCAGACCTGGGAGACGGTAAGCCGGGGCGCCCAGGAAGGTGACCGCGTGGTGATGGATTTTACCGGCACCCTCGATGGCAAGGAATTCCCGGGCAACAGCGCCAAGGAGTATGGGGTAGTGCTGGGTTCCGGCACCTTGCTGGGTGAATTCGATTCCAATTTGCTCGGTCTTAAGGCCGGCGATGAGAAGGGTTTCGATATCCAGTTTCCCAAGGACTATCATGCCCAGGACCTGGCCGGCAAGCAGGTGCATTTTGACGTGAAGATCCATGGCGTTGCCGAAGGCAAACTGCCCGACTTGAATGAAGAATTTTTCAAGAGCTACGGTGTTAAGGAAGGGGGGGCGGAGGCCTTTCGCGCCGAAATAAAGGCGACGATGCTGCGTGAATTGGATCAAGCCATTAAACAGCGGGTTAAGGAGCAGGTGATGACTGCCCTCATGGCGGCAAATCCGATAGAGGTGCCCAAAGTGCTCATCGACGAAGAGATCTCTCGTATTAATAAGGAGCAAGCCGATAGCCTTGGCCCGTCGAATCGTGGTGGTGAAGAACCTGGGGAAGCTCTGGAGGAACGGGCTCAGCAGCGAGTCGCGTTGGGATTGATACTTTCGGAAATCATCAAAAAGAATCAGTTCAAGGCCGACCCCGAGAAGGTGCGGTCCACCGTCAATGCCCTTGCCACCGCTTATGAAAGCCCCGATGAGGTCGTGGCGTGGTATTACGCCCGCAGGGAGCGGCTGGGGAACGTGGAGGCCTTGGTATTGGAAGACCAGGCTGCCGAGTGGTTGGCGACCCAGGCAAAGGTTCAGGACAAGCCTATGTCGTTTGAAGAGCTGGTTAATTCGCGGCGCGTCAACGCTTGATGCGGTTCCAAGCATGACGCTACGCTGGGAATTGAACCATGACCCTTGCTGTCTAACCGTCTAATCCGCCGTGCCGATAGTGTATATGTGACGATTTTACACACAGTCTAACGTGTAAGGTGTATTAGAAGTACAATATATATGATTGACCAGTAAAGGAAAATGGAATGATCGATACTCGATATGCCAGCGACAGCATGACCACCAAGGCCTTGAATTTAGTCCCCATGGTGGTGGAACAATCGGCGAGAGGGGAGCGAGCCTATGATATTTACTCCCGTCTTCTAAAAGAACGCATCGTATTCTTAGTCGGACCAGTGGAAGATTACGCCGCCAATCTGGTAGTGGCTCAATTACTGTTCCTGGAATCGGAAAATCCGGACAAGGATATCCATTTTTACATCAATTCTCCCGGTGGGGCCGTGACCGCCGGTATGGCCATTTATGACACCATGCAGTTTATTAAGCCTGATGTCAGCACGCTGTGCATCGGTCAGGCCGCCAGCATGGGGGCTTTATTGCTGGCCGGCGGGGCCGCCGGTAAGCGGTTTTGTCTGCCCCATTCCCGGATTATGATCCATCAACCCCTGGGGGGCTTCCAGGGCCAGGCATCGGATATCGACATCCATGCCCGCGAAATCTTGTTGATCCGCGAGCGCTTAAACACTATTTTATCCAAGCACTCAGGCCAACCCCTGGAGCGCATCCGGACCGACACGGACCGGGATAACTTTATGGGGTCTAAGGAAGCCAAGGAGTATGGGATAATTGACGAAGTGTGCAGTTCGCGCAAGCAGATAGCTGAATAGGGCCTTAAGCTTAAGCGGTTCCGGACGGGTTCCCCGGGGGTACAGATGATAAGTGGGTTGCGGAACCGGCCTGCATCCTGATATAGATATAACAGGGGGACCGGTGCAAGCACGAGGTAGCATATGAGCGACAACAAACACGGTTCAGGCGACGAAGGCAAGAAATTACTCTACTGTTCATTTTGCGGTAAGAGTCAGCACGAAGTAAGAAAGCTGATTGCCGGTCCTTCAGTATTTGTCTGCGATGAATGCGTTGAATTGTGCAACGATATCATCCAGGAAGAGATGCAGGATAAGACCTCATCCGGAAAGGGGAGCAAACTTCCCACCCCACGTGAAATCAATACCATCTTGGACGAGTATGTGATTGGCCAGAGTCAGGCCAAGAAGGTCTTGTCGGTGGCCGTATACAATCATTACAAGCGTCTGGATTGCGACCCCGCCAAAGATGAAGTGGAGGTTACCAAGAGCAATATCCTGCTGATCGGGCCGACCGGCAGCGGTAAGACGCTCTTGGCCGAAACCCTGGCGCGGCTGTTGAACGTGCCGTTTACCATCGCCGATGCCACGACCTTGACCGAGGCCGGTTATGTCGGCGAGGACGTGGAAAATATTATCCAGAAGTTGTTACAAAAATGCGACTACGATGTGGAGAAGGCCCAGACCGGCATTGTTTATATCGATGAAATCGACAAGATTTCCCGCAAATCGGAGAATCCGTCCATCACCCGCGATGTGTCGGGAGAAGGTGTACAGCAGGCCTTGCTGAAGTTGATCGAAGGTACGGTCGCATCTGTGCCGCCTCAAGGCGGGCGGAAACATCCCCAGCAGGAATTCCTGCAGGTCAATACCGCAAACATTTTGTTTATCTGCGGCGGTGCGTTCGCAGGCTTGGAGAAGATCATTCGCTCTCGTTCGGAGAAGAGCGGTATCGGTTTTTCCGCCGAGATCAAGAGCACCCAGGACCGCAAGAGCGCCAGCGAAGTATTACATAACGTCGAGCCGGAAGATTTAATCAAGTTTGGCCTGATACCCGAGTTTGTCGGCCGCCTGCCCATCGTCGCCACGCTGGATGAGCTGGACGAGGACGCCTTGGTGAAGATCCTGACCGAGCCCAAGAACGCCTTGGCCAAGCAATACCACAAACTCTTTGATATGGAAGGCATTGAGCTCGAATTTCGCGATGACGCCCTGTTGACCATCGCCAAGAAGGCTATGGATCGCAAGACCGGTGCCCGCGGACTGCGTTCCATCATGGAGCATGTCCTGCTGGATACCATGTATGAATTGCCGTCCATGGAAGGGGTTCATAAGGTCATTGTCGATGAGAGCGTCATCAAAGGCGAATCCGACCCTATCCTGATTTATGAGGGGACGGATGCACCCCGTCTTGCAAGGCAGACGGAGTGATGTGCTCGGCTTATTGCCGATGATTTGCTGCTAGCATGTTAACCGGGGGGAAGTGTTTCCCCCCTTTTTTCATCATTTGTTCTGTATTTTCTCTTTGAGTGGATCTGCTGAGCCTCTTGTTGTGGCAAGGAATTCAGCAGCATATTGCCCGCCGGGGAGCCTTCGTTATGTGTTCGCTTCTCTGAACGCCCCGGAAGCAGGTGCGGAAGGGAGATGTTTCCGATTGCCCTCTTTGAGCGAACGGGATTTTCTCATGCCGGTGGCTAGTCTAAGTCAGATAATGAAAAATATCACTTGAACTTGCCTGTCATCGTCCACATCTATAATCAAAGAATGTTTTTGGTATTTTGTCGTAAAGAGTTTGTGCGCTTCGGTCGATAGGAATGATACAAATGGAAGGGTGTAGATTGCCCCACCACGGAGAGTTGGGACATGGTCTGGGGGCTATTCATAATTCGGGGGTGATGGTTACCTTCCCCTGTTTTCAGAGTCAGTAGCTCGCATCAGCGCAAACATAATCTTACTAGTGAGGTACTCCACCATGGAGAGTCAGAGTAATAAATCAAAAGTGGTCTCCCGGCAGGCGGATCTAATGCCCGTATTGCCGTTGCGCGATGTAGTCGTTTATCCCCATATGGTGATTCCGTTGTTCGTCGGCCGCGAGAAATCTATCCAGGCGCTGGAAGCGGCAATGGCGGGCGATAAGCGAATACTGCTGGTTGCTCAGCGCAGTGCCGCTGTGGATGACCCGGGTGCGGAGGATATTTATGACATTGGTACCATATCCAGTATCTTGCAGTTGTTGAAATTGCCCGATGGCACCATCAAGGTGTTGGTGGAGGGTACGGATCGCGCGCGCGTTTCCAATCTCCACGAGAAAGACAATTATTTTACCGCCGAGATTGAGCCTTTGGAGGCCGTGGCGGCGGAAGAGCGTGAAGCGGAGGTATTAACGCGCGCCGTGCTGGGTCAGTTCGATCAATATGTGAAGCTCAATAACAAGGTGCCGCCGGAGATACTGTCCTCATTGGCCGGCATCGACGAACCGGGTCGTCTGGCCGATACCATCGCGGCTCATCTGTCACTCAAGATCGAGGAGAAGCAAGGGATTCTCGAGATTCATAATGTGCGTACCCGCATGGAACGTTTGATGGCTATCCTCGAGTCCGAGATCGATTTGCTGCAGGTGGAAAAACGGATTCGCGGTCGGGTCAAGAGGCAGATGGAAAAGAGTCAGCGCGAGTACTATCTGAATGAACAGATGAAGGCCATTCAGAAAGAATTGGGTGAATTGGAAGATGTGCCCAATGAGCTGGAAGATCTGGCCCGCAAGATCGACAAGGCGGGGATGCCCAAGGAGGCCAAGGCCAAGGCCAAGGCCGAGTTGAATAAACTCAAGATGATGTCGCCGATGTCTGCTGAGGCGACCGTGGTGCGCAATTACATCGATTGGATGGTAAGCGTGCCATGGAAGAAACGGACCAAGATAGGTCATGATCTGACTGAAGCGGAAAAGGTGCTGGAGGAGGATCACTACGGATTGGAGAAGGTCAAGGAACGCATCCTGGAATATCTTGCGGTGCAGAGCCGCGTCGATAAACTCAAGGGTCCGATCCTGTGTCTGGTAGGTCCTCCCGGTGTGGGCAAGACCTCGTTGGGACGCTCTATCGCTCGTGCCACTAATCGTCAATTTGTGCGCATGGCCTTGGGCGGCGTGCGTGACGAGGCGGAGATTCGCGGTCATCGGCGAACCTATATCGGCGCCTTACCCGGCAAGATCATTCAGAATCTGGCCAAGGTAGGGACGCGCAATCCGCTCTTTTTGCTGGATGAAGTGGATAAGATGTCCATGGATTTTCGTGGCGATCCGGCATCGGCAATGTTGGAGGTGCTCGATCCTGAGCAGAATAATACTTTCAACGACCACTATTTGGAGGTGGATTACGATCTCTCCGACGTGATGTTCGTGTGCACGGCCAATAGCCTCAATATTCCTGCGGCGCTCTTGGATCGTATGGAGGTCATTCGTCTCTCCGGTTACACCGAGGACGAAAAGGTCAACATCGCCATGCGTTATCTCGTGACCAAGCAGATCAAGGCC
This sequence comes from uncultured Gammaproteobacteria bacterium, assembly GCA_963810615.1. Lineage (GTDB taxonomy): Bacteria > Pseudomonadota > Gammaproteobacteria > DRLM01 > DRLM01 > JARRQJ01. Next base: position 1,064,176 of record CAWEOA010000008.1, read on the forward strand.
AACGGCCTAAAGGAAGATGAGCTGGTTATAAGCGAGGAGGTCCTGCGCGATATCGTCCGTTACTATACGCGGGAGGCCGGCGTGCGTAATCTGGAGCGCGAATGCGCCAAGATTTGTCGCAAGGTAGTGAAAGAAATCCTGCTGAAACCCTCTAAGAAAAAGGTCGTGGTCAAATCACGCGATCTGGAGAAATACCTCGGCGTTAAACGCTTCCGCTACGGTCGAGCTGAAGAGCATGATGCGATCGGTCAAGTGACAGGCTTGGCGTGGACCGAAGTCGGTGGTGAGTTGCTGACGATTGAGGCGGCAGTCGTGGAAGGCAAGGGTAAACTTACTATTACGGGACAGCTGGGCTCGGTGATGCAGGAGTCTGTGCAAGCCGCAATGACGGTAGTTCGGAGTCGCGCGCAGATGCTTGGTGTCGAGTCCGATTTTTATCAGAAGAATGATATTCATATCCACGTGCCGGAAGGCGGGATTCCCAAAGACGGTCCCAGTGCCGGTATCGGTATGTGTACGGCGCTGGTTTCCGCTTTGTGTGGCATACCCGTGCGGGCCGACGTGGCAATGACCGGAGAGATCACCCTGCGCGGTGAAGTACTGCCCATTGGCGGACTCAAAGAGAAGCTGTTAGCCGCTCACCGCGGTGGTATCCGCACTGTTTTGATCCCGATAGAAAACAAGCGGGAGTTGAGCGAGGTCCCGAAGAATATTAAACAGGATCTGGAAATTAAAACGGTAAAATGGATCGACGAGGTGTTTGAGTTGGCCTTGCAGCACATGCCCCAGCCGCGCTTAATAGAGGGTGAGCCGGTTACGCCGCGCGGGGGGACAAAAAAGGGCGGTAAAGCTAAGAAAGGCAGCCAGATCCGCGCTCATTAGATATGTACTAAGTAATACAGTGTTTGTGCAAGTGCCGCTGAAAATGCGGCACTTCTTTTTTGTGGAAGAAAATTAGCTAGCTATATGTATGATTATTTACGAACGCTATAATGCGCGGTATACAAAAATAAAATTGAAAATCACTTTATATATATAAATTAACATTGTGGATTTAGAAGGCTGATGAACTTGACAGCCTTTCGTGCAGAGGGTATAAAAGCGCGTTCTACAGGCGCTGAAACTATTTATCCCCCGATACGCGTTGGCCTTAGCGGTGAGGCATCGAGCTTTGATGGCTGACCTTGATATGTGTGTATCTCTTAGGAGATTTCGGGGTGGTTGCACAGCATTTGGTTCAGAGGTTCGACAAGTGATCGCGTGAATGGCATCACTAAATCTAAAAGGGGAGATCATAAAGTGAATAAATCCGAATTAATCGACGTGGTTGCAGCTTCGGCGGATATTTCGAAAGTGGCGGCGACCCGCGCGGTTGATGCCATGGTGGAGTCTATCACCGGTGCGCTTCAGAAAAGCGATCAGGTGACCCTGGTAGGTTTTGGCACTTTTAGCGTCAAGGAGCGCGCTGCCCGGACCGGCCGTAATCCGCAAACCGGAGAAGCTATTGCCATCAAGGCTGCAAAAATCCCCACATTCAAGGCTGGAAAAGCCCTCAAGGACGCCGTACAATAGCGTCCTTGCTCGGGTGCTTAGCTCAGCTGGGAGAGCGTCGCCCTTACAAGGCGAATGTCGGGGGTTCGATCCCCTCAGCACCCACCATGTGTCTGGGAGTGGTAGTTCAGTTGGTTAGAATACCTGCCTGTCACGCAGGGGGTCGCGGGTTCGAGTCCCGTCCACTCCGCCATAAATACAAGGGCGCGCTTCTTTAACGGAGGGGCGCCTTTTTTAATGTTGACTATTTATGCCCAATTACAATCCTGTAAGCTTTGATCGTCGATATCTGCCCGGTATTGACTAACAATTAGGGAGAGCGTAACCGGTCATGCTTGAGTTCATCCGCGAACGCGCCCAGGGTTGGTTTGCCTGGGCAATTGTCATCTTGCTCGTTATCCCATTTGCGTTGTGGGGAATTCACCAGTATCAGACAACAGATGCCGAGGTGAACGTCGCAGTGGTCAATAGCAAGAAGATTTCCACTAATGAATTTCAGAGGGCATATCAGCAGCAGAGAGACCGCATCAAGGCGATGATGGGTAAGAATTTCAATCCGTCCCTAATCGATGATAAGCAGCTCAAGAAACAAGTACTGGAAAACTTGATCAATCGTGAAGTGCTGGTACAGGGCGCTCATGATGCCGGTCTGCGAATGAGCGCCGTGCGCGTAGGTGCCGAGATTCGAGCGATCCCCAACCTGCAGACCAAGGGGAAATTTGACCCCGAAATCTACCACCGTCTGCTGCGGTCTCAAGGCCTGTCGGTCGGTGGTTTTGAAAAAACGGTTAGTAATGACCTGGTCATCCAACAATTAAACCAAGGCGTTGGCGGTAGTGCCTTCGTGACTAAGACAGAGCTGGATACCCTGCTGCGTATTAAGTTACAGCAAAGGGATATCGGCTATGCGCTGCTGCCGGTATCATCTTATATCGGCGCTGTCAGCGTCGATGACAAAGCCGTTGAGAAATTCTACCAGGATAATCCCGATCGCTTCCGTACTCCCGAACAAGTCAGCGTCAACTATCTGGATTTATCGGTGGATGGCCTGGCTAAAGACATCCAGGTAACGGAAGATGCCGTGCGCGAACGCTACCAGGAGCGTGCGGCCGACTTTACTACACCGGAAGAGCGGCATGCACGTCATATCCTGATCCAAGTGGCCAGCGATGCGTCGCCGGAGAAAGTGGAGACCGCGGAGAAAAAGGCTGAGGATATATTGGCCCGTATCCGTAAAGGTGAGTCTTTTGCCGTATTGGCTAAGAAGTATTCTCAAGACCCCGGCTCCGCAAAGGAAGGCGGGGATCTGGGCTTTTTCGGCCGCGGCGTTATGGATAAGGCCTTTGAGAAAGCGGCCTTTGCCCTCAAGGTCGGTGAAGTCAGTGACCCGGTGCGCACCACATTCGGTTTCCATCTCATCAAGCTTGAAGGTATCCGGGGGGGCGAGCGTAAACCCTTTGAACAAGTGCGGGCCCAGCTGGAGCACGATCTCAAGCGTCAAAAAGCCGAAGACAAGTTTTATTCCGAGGCCGAGACCCTGTCCAATGTGACGTTCGAGCATTCCGACAATTTGACCGAAGCCTCACAACAACTGCACATACCCATCCAGTCCAGCGGCTTGTTCAGTCGTGACGGCGGGGTAGGGATTGCCTCCAATCCCAAGGTCAGAACAGCGGCATTTTCAGATGATGTCTTGCAGGGCGGCAAGAATAGTGAAGCCATTGAGTTGACCCAGGATCATGTGGTGGTAGTGCATTTGAAGGAGCACAAGCCGGCGGCGTTGCGCCCCCTTAATGATGTTCGTGATGAAATTCGCCAGCTGCTGCGCATAGAGGCGGCAAAATCCAAGGCCAAAGCGGCCGGGGACGAGTTTGTAAGCCGTATCAAGAAAGGCGAGGACGCGGCAGCGGTGGCGGCGCAGTTCAAAGTGAAATGGGAACGGCCCGGCTACATTGGCCGGGAAGACGCCAAGGTGAATCCACAAATTAGAGATGCCGCATTCCACCTTATTCCTTCAGCCGACACCAAGCCCGTTTTTGATGGGCAAGCATTGTCGTCGGGGGATTTCGCGGTATATGGGCTCTATGCAGTAAAAGAAGGTGATCCGGTCAGTGCCGATAAAAAGACGGTGGAATCATTAAAGTCTTCCCTGGAACGCGAGCATGGCCAAGCTGTCTTTAAGGCATATGTGGACGCGTTAAGGTCACAAATGAAGATAGAGAGCTATCCGGATAAGCTGTAGCCGATTATCAGCCCCCTAACAGCCAGTATAGCCGCAGCAGAGCGGTGACCGGATTGCGGTAGCCGCTCTGTCTATATGAAGTCTCACGGGATATTCTCGCCGTTTTCATGATGGGTGAACAATTACAATCCGCCATCCATGAAGATGCATCTGTCATTGCCCTAGGCATTGGCCTCGGCCTCGGCCAAGGAAACAAACTGCGCCGCTTAAGCGGTATCAGGCTAATCTAAACTCTTAATATCATACGCTGTGGAATTATCTCTTGGATGTCATTGTGGAGGATGGCATTCAAGCTTTGGTATTGATGATAGTTCCTATGGTTTGTCCTGAAGTGTTGACGGTGGGTTTGGCCGCCTGGGTGGTTTGATCATCGCTGTCATTATCGGGGGTGGCATCGCGTCCGGACTGATGAACTTCCTGTTGCTCCTGCTGAAGCTTACCGCGACTGCTGGCGATCAGATCGATAGGGGATGTGACTGAGTTGACTGGCATGTAAGACTCCTTTGCTAGGGGGTATAGCGTGGAGAACGGCTAATGGTGAATTGAGAATATAAGATCATAATTATCTTGTTTAGATCAGTATAAAGAATATGGATGGAATTTTTGTGACGGAGTTCGCATATTAGTAGTTGGCTATAGGCGTAATTCCGGTAAAAAGCGGTGTACCACTGCGGCGCCCACGGCGTCACCGAAGACATTCAGGGTAGTGCGGAACCGGTCCAGGAACCAATCAACGGCCAGAAGCAGGCTCACGCCTTCCAGGGGCAGACCCACGGCGCTCAGGACGATGACCATGGTGACCAAGCCGGCCTCGGGGATGCCGGCGGCCCCGATCGCGGCCAGAGTGGCGGTGACGAACACGATCACCTGTTGGCCTAAGCCGAGGTGGATACCGTAGGCCTGGGCGATGAATAGGGCTGCTTCGGCTTCATATAGGGCGGTACCGTTCATGTTGACGGTGGCGCCCAGCGGCACCACGAAGCGGATGGCCCGCTCGTCCACTTTATTCTCCCTAAGACATTCCATTGTCATAGGGAGGGTTGCGGAGGAACTGGCGGTGCCGAAGGCCGTCAACAGGGCCCGCAACAGGTTGGTGAGGAATGCCATACCGCGGCGGGCGACCAGGACCAAAATCAAGGCCAGAACGACGAAATGGAGGCCAAGTCCGCTCAGTACCGTGACTACGTGCCACGCCACCGCGGACAGTTGGGCGAAAAAGGCGTCTCCGCCGCCCGCCTTGCCCAGCCGGGCGGCGACCAGGGCAAAGATGCCGACCGGGGCGAGATACATCAGCCAGATGACCACTTTCATTAAGGCTTCATTCAGGCCGTCGAAAAAGGCGATGACATGCAGGCCTTTGTCGCCCACTGTGGTAAGGGCGGCGGAAAGGAGGATGGCAAAGAGAATAAGTGGCAAAAGCTGCATATCCGCAGCGGAGGCCACCAAATTCGGGGAGATCATGGCCAGTAGGATGTCGGCGATGCCAGTGCCGGCCTTGGCGCGAACCTGCTCGGGTATTGCCCCGCCGTGTAGCTCCAGACCCACACCCGGCTGAACGACATTGACCATTACCAAGCCGATAATGACCGCGACGCCGGTGGTGATGACGAAATAGAGGATCGTGACACCCCCCAGCCGTCCCAGTTTGCGGACGTCCCCCAAAGAAGCAACGCCGCTGATGACCGCCGCGACGATCAGAGGGAGGGTCAGCATTTTCAGGGCGTTGAGGAACAGGGTACCCAGCCAGGCGATGCTCTCCATCGCCGCTCCGAAATACCATCCGCAAAACGTGCCGCCGACAACGCCGAGGATAATTAAACTCAACAGAATGACGGCATGTTTATGGGGCATTACTCGGCCGTCGTTTTGCCGTAGGCGCTTTGTTTGTCAGTCGGCGGCGGATTCATTCTTTCCCGACCCGTCGTCGAACGCGCTCATTCCCACGATATGATAACCGCTGTCTACATAGAGAATTTCGCCGGTGATGCCGGAGGCGAGGTCCGAGCACAGAAATGCCGCGGCATTCCCCACTTCATCAATAGTGACGTTGCGGCGCAGTGGCGCACTGCTTTCCACCGTGTTGAGCATGCGGCGCAGATTACTGATCCCCGAGGCGGCCAAGGTCTTGATCGGTCCTGCAGAGATGGCATTGACGCGAATGCCGTCCGGTCCCAGGCTCTGTGCCATGTAGCGTACGTTGGCTTCCAGGCTGGCTTTGGCCACGCCCATTACGTTGTAATTGGGGAGCACCCTTTCCGCACCGAGATAGCTCAGGGTGAGCAGGGCGCCGTTGCGCCCTTCCATCATATTGAGGCCCGCTTTGGCCAGGGCGGCGAAGCTGTAGGAGCTGATCTCGTGGGCTATGTTGAAACTTTCACGGGTGAGATTGTCCAGATAGTCGCCTTCCAGGGTTTCGCGTGGTGCGTAGGCCACCGAATGGATGATGATGTCGACATGATCCCAGTAGTCATCCAGGCGGTTGAATACGTCCTCGATCTGCTTGTCGTCGGCCACGTCACAGGGCAAGGTGATGTCCGAATTACATTCGGCGGCAAATTTTTCCACGCGGGATTGCAGTTTCTCATTCTGGTAGGTAAAGGCGAGTTCCGCCCCTTCGCGATGCATGGCCTGCGCAATACCCCAAGCAATGGAGCGGTTGCTGGCGACACCGACAATCAATGCTCGTTTATCCTTTAGAAATCCCATAGCATATATCCTTTGATCATTATCCTTCGATATCGGCTTCGAGCAGGTTTTCCGCCCGGTCCGCTTCCGGTCTTGTTGCCGGTACACTACCGAAAATCGGCCGTGACGGGAAGGGGCCGCCCATGACCGCTATAGTACAGCATGAACGTCCGGTGCCGAAACGTATATACTGATGCGCGGTCTCAGACAGGCAGGGTGAAAATTCGGTGGATGCGCAACCAAGAGGTTCCGTGACAGGCAGGTTATGAAGCTGGGTGATTTTTTTGCGCGGTTAAGACGATACGGCGGTCTGGCGCTTGGCTTGTGGGTCGTATTGCTGGTGACAGGCTGCGGCGATACGCCGTGGAACAGTCCTTATTCCGCCAGCGAATTGCGGGGTAATGTGATGTTTGCCGCCTTTGATGCGCGACCCAAGCATCTCGATCCGGCGCGCTCCTACGCCGCCAATGAATATCGTTTCATCAGCCAGATTTATGAACCCCCCCTGCAATATCAGTATTTGAAACGCCCTTATACGCTGATCCCCGCTACGGTCGAAGCCATGCCGCAAGCGGAATTTTACGATAACAAGGGCCGGCACCTGGCGGATGATGCGCCGCCGCAAAGTGTGGCCTATACGGTCTATGACATTCATATCCGTCCCGGTATCCGCTATCAGCCTCATCCCGCTTTCGCCGTCGATGCCGACGGCAAGCCGCTCTATCGGCATATGACCGCGGCGGATTTGGGCAAGATCAACACGCTTGCGGACTTTCCCAAACGCGGCAGTCGCGAGTTGACCGCGGCGGACTATGTCTATGAGATAAAGCGCCTGGCTCATCCGCAGTTGCACTCGCCTATTGTGGGGTTGATGGGTGACCACATCGTCGGCATGAAGGAATACCAGAAGACCTTGCAGAAGGCCTTGGTTCAACAAAAGACCCAGGGCGAAGGCGAGGTGTTTCTCGATCTCGATAAGTATCCGCTCGAAGGGGCGACGGTAGTGGATCGTTATACCTACCGCATAAAGATTCGCGGCGTCTATCCGCAATTTCTCTATTGGCTGTCCATGCCGTTTTTCGCGCCGCTGCCCAAGGACGTGGATCAGTTCTATGCCCAGCCCGGCATGGCTGAAAAAAACATTACTCTGGATTGGTATCCGGTGGGCACCGGGCCTTACATGCTTACCGTCAACAACCCCAACCGTAGAATGGTGCTGGAGCGCAATCCCAATTTTCATCTTGAGACTTATCCCAGCGAAGGCGATCCCGGCGACAAAGAGGCGGGCTTGCTCGACGATGCGGGAAAGCGCTTGCCGTTCGTGGATAAGGTAGTGTACAGCCTGGAAAAGGAAAGTATTCCGTATTGGAATAAATTTCTGCAGGGTTACTACGACTCCTCCGGCATCAGCTCGGACAGTTTCGACCAGGCGGTGCATGTCGGCAGCCAGGGCGAGGCGGTCCTGACCGAGGCAATGCGGAAAAAAGGCATACGGCTGGAGACGGCGATAGGCGCTTCGACCTATTATATGGGGTTCAATATGCTCGATCCGGTGGTGGGCGGCCTGGATGAGCGGGGGCGCAAGTTACGCCAGGCGGTGTCCATCGCCATAGATCAGGAGGAATACATATCCATCTTCGCCAACGGGCGCGGCATCCCGGCGCAAGGGCCCATCCCGCCGGGCATCTTCGGTTATCGTGACGGCAAGGAGGGGATGGATCCCTACATGTATGATTGGGTTAACGGCGCACCGCGGCGCAAATCCCTGGCGGTGGCGCGGCAGCTGTTGGCGGAGGCCGGTTATCCCAACGGCGTGGACGCCAAGACCGGCGCGCCGCTGCTGCTGCACCTCGATATCACCGCCACGGGCCCCGACGACAAGGCGCGTCTGGATTGGTATCTCAAGCAATTCCAGAAGATCAACGTGCAATTGGATATACGCAACACCGACTACAACCGTTTTCAGGACAAGATTCAGAAGGGCAGCGCCCAGATTTATCTCTTTGGCTGGAACGCGGATTATCCCGATCCCGAGAATTTTCTGTTTCTGCTCTACGGGCCCAACGCCAAGGTGAAATCACAAGGCGAAAACGCCTCTAATTACGATAACCCCGAATTCAACAAGCTCTTCGACCAGATGAAGGATATGCCCAATAGTCCGGCACGGCAGGCGGTCATCGACCGCATGGTGGATATCGCCCGCCGAGATGCGCCCTGGGTGTGGGGCTTTCATCCCAAGGGCTTCAGTCTTTACCATGCATGGTTAAAGAATGCCAAGCCCAACCTCATGGCCAATAACACCCTTAAATATCTGCGCATCGATCCTGAACTGCGCGCGCGTAAACAGCTGGAGTGGAACCAGCCGGTGCTATGGCCGTTTGGCGTGGTAATCCTGCTGCTGGTGTTGGGTTCCTTGCCGGCGGTAGCGATTTACCGCAGACGTTTGCATACGCCGATCAAGAGAGGCTAGCCGACGATGCTCACTTACATAATCAAGCGGGTTCTCTATGCCATACCCATTCTGATCGGGGTGAACCTCATCACCTTTACCTTGTTCTTCGTGGTCAACAGCCCGGACGATATGGCGCGCATGCAGCTCGGTATGAAACGTGTTACACCCGAGGCCATTCAGTTATGGAAACATGAACACGGATACGATAAGCCGCTGCTGTATAACGGCGAAGCCGACGGTCTCGATAAACTTACCGACACCATCTTCTATACGAAATCCCTGACCCTGTTTGCCTTCCGCTTCGGCGCGGCGGACGACGGCAGGGATATAGGCTACGACATTCGCCAACGCATGTGGCCCAGCCTTGCCATTGCTGTGCCGGTGTTCATCATCGGTATCCTGGCCAATATCAGCTTCGCATTATTCATCGCCTTTTTCCGAGCGACTTACATCGATTTATGGGGCGTGGTCCTGTGTGTGGTCCTCATGTCGATTTCCGGTCTGTTCTATATCATCGGCGGCCAGTATCTGATCGGGAAATTACTGCAATTGGTCCCCATCTCGGGTTACCAGGGTGGCGTCGATGCCTTCAAGTTCGTGGTGTTGCCGGTGTTGATCGGGATAATCGGCGGTATAGGCAGCGGCACGCGCTGGTACCGGACTATATTCCTGGAGGAGATGGGTAAGGACTATGTACGCACCGCGCGCGCCAAGGGCCTCGCCGAACCCCTGGTGCTGTTCAGGCATGTGTTGAAGAACGGCATGATTCCCATCCTCACCGGTGCGGTGGTGGTGTTGCCCTTGTTGTTCATGGGCAGTCTGATCACCGAATCGTTCTTCGGTATTCCGGGTCTGGGCAGTTATACCATCGATGCTATCAACTCCCAGGACTTCGGGATTGTTCGCGCCATGGTGTTTCTCGGCTCGGTCCTGTACATCATCGGTCTGGTGTTGACCGACATCTCTTATACCCTGGTCGACCCGCGGGTCCGTTTAGGATAGCGCTGCCATGGCATTCAAGCCCGTCATACTCTGGACCGATGCCCTGATCTACCTGTTGGTGGCGGTGATCATCGCTTTCATCTTATATGCTCGGGGCAAGGAGCCGTTGCGTGCGCCATGGCGGCAAGTGGGGCGGAGCGGCATGGCCATGGCATCGCTGGTAGTGTTGCTCGTTTATGTCGCTATCGGTTTATTGGATTCGATCCATTTCCAGCAAGAATTACAGCGCGACACCAAAAGCGCTCAAGCCCATTATTCTTCTGACGTGACCAGTATCCTGGATGTCGTGTTGCAGCCCTTGCGCGACCATGTGGAGAAAACCTATTCGGCACCGTTCGCCACCCATCTATATAGCAAGGAAACCATGGAAGGCGCGGACGGCAAGACGGTCCGCGATTACCCGCGCCTGAAATACGGAGGCGCCTTCCTGCACGACCCGGAACGGGACCGCTGGCCCGATATCATGTCCACGGCCGGTGTCGCGTTCTTGCAGGGGATAGGGTTGTGGTTGGTTGTGGCGGCGCTGTTGGTGGGAATATTGGCGCTGCGTCACCGTCGCGGTATGGGGCAGATCATCGGCGACATGATCGGCGGCAGGATGGCCTTGCCTTGGCATGTGATCCTGGTTACCGTCGGGATACTCATGTTGTTGGGAACGCTGGGCGCCGATCTCGGCGTCAAATACCATGTGTTCGGCACCGACAAGGTCGGGCAGGACGTTCTGTATCAGTCCTTGAAAAGTGTCCGTACCGGCCTGGTGATAGGCACGCTGACCACCCTGGTAATGCTGCCTTTCGCGGTGTTGCTCGGCATCATGGCGGGCTATTTCCGCGGCTGGGTGGATGACCTCATTCAATATATCTATACCACGCTCAATTCCATTCCGGGGGTCCTGTTGATTGCGGCGGCGATACTGACCTTGCAGGTCTTTATGCAAACCCACCCGGAAATGTTCGATATCATCGCTTACCGCGCGGATATGCGCTTGCTGTTCCTGTGCATCATTCTCGGTATTACCAGTTGGACGGGCTTGTGCCGTTTATTGCGGGGGGAGACCCTGAAGCTCAGCGAAATAGATTATATTCAGGCCGCATCCGCATTCGGCGTCGGACATTTCCGCATCATCGTCCGTCACATTCTGCCCAATGTGATGCACATCGTACTGATCTCGGTGGTCTTGGACTTCAGCGGCCTGGTATTGGCGGAAGCGGTATTGTCCTATGTGGGTGTCGGTGTGGATCCCACCATGAACAGTTGGGGCAATATGATCAATGCGGCGCGCTTGGAAATGGCTCGCGATCCCGTCGTATGGTGGTCTTTGTTGTCCGCCTTTGTATTGATGTTCGTATTAGTGCTGGCCGCGAATTTGTTTTCCGACGCGGTACGTGATGCATTCGATCCCAGATTGAGGAAACAATAGGTGCCTAAGAACGACGTGCTGTTATCGATTCGCGACCTCAAGACCTATTTTGCGAGCAGCAAGGGGTCGATTCGCGCCGTGGACGGCGTAAGTTTCGACGTGCGGCGCGGCGAGACCTTTGCTTTGCTGGGCGAATCCGGCTGCGGCAAATCCATGACCGCGCTCAGCATCATGCAATTGCTTCCGCAACAGGCGCAGGGCAATGTCTCGGGTGAGGTGTTGCTTGACGGCCAGGACCTGCTGGCGCTGTCCGAGATGGCGATGCAAAACGTACGCGGGCGCCGGATCGCCATGATATTTCAAGAGCCCATGACCTCATTGAATCCGGTGCTCACGGTGGGCGAGCAAATTGGAGAAGTGTTGGGGCGGCATCGCGGTTTGCGGGGAGGCGAGATGCGCAAGCGGGTGCTGGAGTTGCTGGATGCGGTGGGGATCCCGGATCGGGCGCGCCGTTACAATGACTATCCCCATCAGCTTTCCGGCGGCATGAAGCAAAGGGTGATGATCGCCATCGCCTTGGCGGGTGAGCCGGAGCTGCTCATCGCCGATGAGCCCACCACCGCCTTGGATGTCACCATCCAGGCCCAGATCCTGGAGCTGTTGCAGCAGTTGCAGAAAGATATGGGAATGGCCATCCTACTTATCACCCATGACCTCGGCGTGGTGGCGGGCATGGCCGATCACGTTGCCGTGATGTACGCGGGGCATATCGTTGAGCAGGCGCGGCGCGAGGCATTTTTCGCCCGTCCGCTTCATCCCTATTCTCAAAAGCTGTTTGCCTCAGTGCCGGCCAAGGCCAAACGCGGAAGGCCTCTGGCGGTGATTCACGGTTCCGTGCCGTCCCTCGCCCAGGAATTTCCCGCCTGTCGTTTTGTCGAACGCTGTGATTATGCCTGGCAGACCTGTCGCGATCAGGCGCCGCGCTGGCTGGAAGCGGAGCCGGGTCATGGCGCCCGTTGTCACCTGGTGGATACTGCAATAGCCAAGCCTGAGCGGCAGACCGCGCCGACCGTACCTATCGGTCATGCCGCGAATGAGACCTTGGAAGCGGGCAAGACCATCCTGGACGTGAGTCGCCTCAAGGTGCACTTTCCAATCCACAAGGGTTTGTTCAAACGGGTAGTCGGCCAGGTCAAGGCGGTGGATGGAGTATCCTTAGAGTTGCAGCGCAGTCGCACCGTAGCGTTGGTGGGCGAGTCGGGTTGCGGTAAAACCACGGTAGGGAAGGCACTCCTGCAATTGCTCCGCCCCACGGCCGGCAGCGTCGAATACAACGGTATGGAACTTACCCATATGACGACGTGGGAACTACGCCCCCATCGCCGCGATCTGCAAATCATCTTCCAGGATCCCTATTCCTCCATGAATCCGCGCATGATGGTGGGCGATATCATCGAGGAGGGCATGCTGGCGCAAAACATCGGCACCTCCGCTTCCGAGCGGCAACAGCGTATCGATGCCTTGTTGACGCAGGTCGGCCTTTCGGCGGAGGCCAAGCACCGTTATCCACACGAGTTTTCCGGCGGCCAACGGCAGCGCATTTGTATCGCCCGTGCCTTGGCGGTCAACCCCAAGGTGATTGTGTGCGACGAACCTACCAGCGCCCTGGATGTATCGGTGCAAGCGCAGATCTTGAATCTGTTGAAAGGTCTGCAAGACGAATTGGGTCTGGCATATTTGTTCATCACCCACAATATGTCGGTGGTTGAATATCTTGCCCATACCGTCGCGGTGATGTATCTCGGCCGCATTGTCGAGCAGGGGCGGGTGGAAGAGGTGCTCAAGAATCCCAAGCATCCTTACACCCAGGCCCTGCTCTCGGCGGTGCCCACCCTTGATGACGCCACGCAACGGGAGGTGATTCATTTGCAGGGCGACCTACCCTCGCCGGTCAATCCGCCGCAGGGTTGTCATTTTCATCCGCGTTGCCCACATGTGACCGAAGCCTGCCGGGAGCGTTATCCGCGTTACACTAAACTAAGCGACACTCATAGCGTCAATTGCTTTTTATATGGCGAAGGCAATGATCGGTGATATTGTGCGCGCGTCCGTGTTCATTCTTTTGCAGGTTAAAGATTAAGTTGTAAATTGTGGAGACGGATGTTCCCAATCTTTTTGTCGGGAGTTGAGGTGAATTCGTGGTTTTGGCAGGGTCATCATGACAGTGATGCGCCGTCCGTCCAGGTTCTAGTGAGCGGATGATTGGCGGTGACGCATTTGGGGTCCGCGGCTTACTTTAAATGCACATGTCCGCGTAATCAGCCCAGCAGATTTAAATAGGGTCTGATGCGATATTTTCGCGCTTGGTTTAGGAACAGAAAAAGCAAAAATGGGCGCAAGCGCACTTGACCCATTTTTACGTTTCAGCTTGGTTTTTATGGGCTCGTTCTAGAACGGAGAGGCTTATTTATCTTTCGCCGCGCGAGCTTTTGCCTGCATTTGCTTTTGAAGTTCTATAAACGCGGCCTTCATTTGATCTTCTGTTAATTGCAGTGGCTTGCCGGTCACCGTGTCCGTGATCGCCTCCTTGAGAACATCCAAGTCGACTTTCAGACCTTTTTCTTCTTGCTCCTTCAAGCTTTTGCCCATCTTATAGCCGATCGAGTAGCTTACCTGCTGCTCAAATGTGGTTAGATCCGTGGCCAATGAGGGTGTCGCTATTACAGCCGCCATCAAACCGGCAGCACATACCATCGCTTTCATACCTACCTCCAAATGCTGTAGTGATTACAGAAATGATTAGCCAAGTGTCCTACCCTTGCTGCCCAATCAATGCCGTCGCGGAAATCGCGGGCTTGGCCAAAACTGATGTCATAGCGAAGCGGTACTTGACAGCTGGACGGGTCTTCAGCGGCTTAACGGCCATTACATCGCGATTTTTCAATCTGTCTTTTTCCTGAAAAAGCGTCCAATGTATATGTTTGAGCGGACATTGACTGTAAATCGAGTTTAATGTAGCGGAGAATTGTCGGTAACTCAAGTTAAAAAATCCACATTATTAAAATCTTACAGTGATTTACGCTGATATTCCCACAAGCTGTTGATTCGGCAATTTGCTTGATTAGTATCGTAGCTGCAGGGCGACGCGATAGGCTTATCTTCAACAGCCACAGGATTCAAACCTGGAAACGCTTGCACATCACTGGGGACTGTCAAACAACGTGATGTAGTTTGTGTCGAGTCCTCTAGCCTCGTTCTGAATCGGCGGTCAGTGCTACGTAGAGGGTGAGCTCTTGTCCGGGCTGGAGATATTTGTTGCCTTTTATACCGTTCCATTTTCTTAGTTGACGGATAGTGACCTTGAAGCGTTGCGAGATGCGCGCTAAGGAATCGCCTCGGCGTACACGATAGGTAATCTTGCGGGGTTTGGCTACTTCATCGGATGCGGTAAAAATACGCAGGCTTGCCGGCGTAATCCCCGCCGTTGAACCCATGCTTACGACTATTTGCTGTCCAGGACGCAATAAGGTGCGCGGAGAGATGCGATTCCAATTGCACAACTGTTTCACCGTAGAACCGTAGCGCCGGGCCAGTATCCACAAATTATCTCCGGATGCTACGGTATGAATGGTTTTGTCGTTACTGTCGGCAATTTCAGCGAGAGCGGATCGTCCCCCTCCGGCGGCGTTGTCTTCGATAGGGATAACCAGATAATGCCCGGCGCGGATGTAGTGGCCTTTAATTTTATTCAGCTGGCGTAAGACGCGGACCGTGGTCTTGTAATGATGCGCGATCCCGCCGAGGGTCTCGCCGCGGTGCACGCGGTGGCGTACCCAATGTACCCGATCTTCGGGCGAGAGTTCCGCAACCTGGATAGCGAAGTTGGCCGCCTTATCCAGGGGCAGCAGCAGGCGATGTGGGCCGTCGGGGCCGGTGGCCCAGCGATTGAAACCGGGATTGAGCTGGTGCAGTTCCTCTAAGTCCATGCCTGCCAGCTTGGCGGCTGTAGCGAGATCCAGTTGTGAATCGATCTTGACGCTGGTGAGGTAGGCTTCGTCGGCGATGGGCTTGAGACTGATGCCCAGTTCTTTCGGGGTGGCGACGATGTCACGCAAGGCCAACAGGCGTGGTACGTATTGCTCCGTCTCGCGAGGCAGCCGCAGCGACCAATAATCGGTGGGTCGGTGGTGGCGTTGATTGTAATGCATCGCTTTGAGCACGGTGCCTTCGCCGGAGTTGTAGGCGGCCAAGGCCAGCAACCAATCACCGTCGAAGGTATTGTGCAGATATTCCAAATAATCGAGCGCCGCACGCGTGGAGGCTACAATATCGCGCCGCCCGTCGTACCACCAATTTAATTTCAGGCCGAAGCGCCGCCCTGTATCGGGAACAAATTGCCAAATACCCGCTGCACGTCCGGAAGAATAGGCATAAGGTTGGAAGGCGCTTTCCACCACGGGTAACAAAGCGAGTTCGCTGGGCATCCCCCGTTGTTCCACCTGGCTGACGATGTAATGCAGATAGGGTTGTGCACGCTCCGCCACACGATCGAGATAATCCTGGTGATGGCTGAACCATTTTGTCTCACGCTCTATGCGTGCGTTTTGCCGTGTCGGGAAGGCAAAGTTCTGACGAATTCGGTCCCACAAGTCGGAGTCATCATCGCCGGAATCGTCGCCGGCGGCTTGCGCATCCGAATCGCCGGAATCTTCAGTTGTGTCCCCATCATCGCCGGCCTGGGATGAATCCTCTTCTGAGGAGGATGAAGGAATAGATGATAATTCGTTGGTGGAGGCAAGATCCCTTATCCAGGTGTGATCCGATAATTTCGGAAACGGCGGATTAAGTATTGCTCCAGAGTCGTCAAGGAGAGGATCCCTCGCCGCCACGATCGGCATCAAGGTTTGAGCTTGACCCGGGGGATTCGGTACATCGACGCGGGCTTGTTCCGCCGTCTGACGCTGGACGTGAAACGCACAACCGCCTAGCAACAGGACCGTCGCCATAAGGTAGGCAAGCAAGAGATTTTTGTTGTTCATATATTCCATAATGCTAATGTTGCTCTGTGGCTTCCATATATATCGTGTCTTAATTCAAAAATAACAAATTCCGTGTGGAGGGCACGTAAATGCACGCCTCGTTTAAGTCATCCTAAACTTGCCGGGCGAAGGGCAGCCGACTATACGTAAACGGGCGGCAGCATGATGCGAACGCGTCAGATGCGGTCGAGGGGACCTCACTATGTCGATTATCCTTAATCATCGGCGTAAATCCTTGATCGTTTAGCCTTGCCAGTGGTCCTTCCAGCGACGCAGGGCGGCAAAGGTCTCGACTCCGGGTGATAGGGGTGAACCGGCATGGTGTTCCGCCGCGACCACGATCGCAGGGGTCTGGCAACGCAGAAAGGGATTGGTCAACTTTTCCTCCCCCATCCGGGAGGGGAGAGTGATCTCGTTATCCTCGCGCAATTGGCGGATTTGTTGAAGGCGGCGTTGTAACACGGGATTGTCGGGTTCTACTGCCAGGGCGAAATTGAGGTTGCTGAGAGTATACTCATGGGCACAATAAATCCAGGTGTCGTCGGGCAGTTGCGAGAGTTTTAGCAGAGACGCATAGAGTTGTGCCGCGGTGCCTTCAAACAAGCGTCCGCAACCTCCTGCGAACAAGGTGTCGCCGCAAAACAGCGATTGATGCCCGGCATAGGCGATATGCCCGGCGGTATGGCCCGGCACTTCGAGCACGTCGAAGGCCGGCAATCCTGAGATCGCAACACGGTCACCTTCCTTTAATGGGTGCGTGATGTCCGGAATGGACTCTTGCGCTGGGCCATACACAGGAATCCGGAAGCGCGCGCACAATTCTTTCACGCCCCCGATATGGTCGGAGTGATGGTGGGTGATGAGGATTGCAACGGGGACGAGATCAAGCCGCTCCAATGCCTGAAACACCGGGGCGGCGTCGCCCGGGTCGACGATGGCCGTTGCTTGCTCGTTACCTTGATTCGCGCTACCGCGCAACAACCAGATGTAATTGTCCCTAAATGCCGGGACGGCATGTACTCGGTCCATCATTGAATGCTGACAGCCGTCGACGCTAAGGTCAACCATGGGTGGTCTCCATAACGATAGACGCGTATTCTGTATGGCCCACACAGGAACGTATTGATCATGAGTTTAGGCAACAGTGTTTCGGAGCTCTGTGGTCGGCGCGAGATGCTGAGGGCGTGGTTCGCGGATGCGCTGGGTACGGCGCTGCTCGAGCAGGAGCAAACGGCCCTGGACGCCGTTTTGCAGGATTTATTCGGCTATTATCTGCTGCAACTGGGATGGGTGGCGCCGCGGGATATCCTGGCCGAGAGCCGCATCCGCATGCGTGTGGTCATGGACGTGGATCCTCCCCAGGGGATGGATTATCCCCATGTGGTGGCGATGCCCGAAATGGTACCCATACAAAGCGACAGTCTCGATGTGGTGGTGCTGCAGCATACCCTGGAGTTCACCAAGGATCCGCATGAGGTGTTGCGTGAAGTGGATCGAATATTGATTCCCGAAGGTCATGTGGTTATCGTCGCCTTCAATCCATGGAGCTTGTGGGGGGTGTGGCGTTTGGTGAGGTGGCGCAGCAAGCGCTTTCCCTGGTGCGGACGCTTTCTCAGCGTGACGCGCATGAAAGACTGGATGGGATTGCTGGGTTTCGACACCGTGCAGGTGGTGCCGCTGTTTTTCCGTCCGCCCGTCGGTCACGAGGGCATCATGCGCCGTCTGCGTTTTCTGGATAAAGCGGGAATACGCGCGTGGCCGATTCTGGCGGGGGTCAATATCATCGTCGCGCAAAAGCGCATGGCGACGCTGACGCCGATCAAGCTGCGCAGCTGGCGCTTGCAGCGGCGCTTGGTCGTGGATGTGGCGAAACCGACCAGAGGGAGTGTGGGGAGTGGATGATGTGGTGGAAATTTACACGGACGGGGCCTGTCGGGGAAATCCGGGTCCGGGCGGCTGGGGGGTGGTGTTGCGCTATAAAGGTCGGGAAAAGACCCTGTACGGCGGCGAGCCACATACCACCAACAACCGTATGGAACTGATGGCGGCGATTGCGGGTTTGGAGGCACTGAAGCGCCGCAGCCAAGTGGCGCTGACCACCGATTCCCAGTACGTGAAGCGCGGTATCACGGAATGGATGTCCGACTGGAAGCGGCGGGGATGGAAGACTGCGGACCGAAAACCGGTGAAGAACGTGGATTTGTGGCAGCGCTTGGATGAGGTAGTCGGCAAGCATAAGGTGAGCTGGCACTGGGTGCGGGGGCATACCGGCCATGTGGAGAATGAGCGCGCCGATAGTCTGGCCAATCAGGCCATAGATGAGTTGCAAGATTCAGTCTAAAAGGTATTGTTTCCTCTCCCCCTGTGAGAAGGACAGATTGACGGGGATAATTATTGAATCCCTCACCCCGGCCCTTCCCATGAGGGAGAGGGAGTCTCTGGTTTTTTTTAGGAGTCTTTCGTGCGACAAGTCGTGTTGGATACCGAAACTACGGGCCTCGAGCCCTCCCAGGGGCACCGCATCATCGAGATCGGCTGCGTCGAGCTGATCAATCGGCGCTTGACCGGTAATCGCTATCATCAATATTTGCAGCCGGATCGCGACATCGATGAGGCGGCGGTGGAAGTTCATGGCATCACCAATGATTTCCTGGAGGACAAACCGCGGTTCGCGGAAGTTGCCGCAGACTTTTTAGGGTTTATCCGCGGGGCCGAGCTGATCATCCATAATGCCCCCTTTGATGTGGGTTTTATCAACCACGAGCTGAAATTATGGGGGGAGGAATCCGGCCAGATCGCCGATTTTTGTTCCGTGCTGGATACCCTGGCGCAGGCCCGCCAGCTGCATCCCGGGCAACGCAACAACCTCGATGCGCTATGCAAGCGCTATGGGATAGACAATTCCCAGCGTGAATTGCACGGCGCCTTGTTAGACGCTGAGATACTGGCGGATGTCTATCTGGCCATGACCGGGGGGCAGGTCAGCCTGTCTTTGGACGGGACTCGGGAGAATGGCGCCGCCGCGGTGGCGGTCGTGACCCAGCTGAGTGCCGACCGCCCAGCCTTGCCCGTGATCCGCGCTAATGCGGAGGAGTTGGCGGCCCACCGGCGCTATCTTCAGGCAATGGCGCAAAAAAACGGGGGCATTTGTATCTGGGAGCGTTATGAAAGCGACGAGGGCGCCGCTGCTCAGTGAGCCGTTAATGCGGCCGGTGAGAGTGGTATAGTAGACCGCGATGCTAAGCTTAATTTGGATGGGTGTTTGTCCAGGATGTGAGAAAAAAAGAACTAATTAAATACAGCTGAGGTCCCAGAGGGGGAAACCGTCATGTCGATTGCAACCAATAAACACGCCCGTGTGGGTTGGGGACTGTTGATGAGTTTGTGCATATTCTTATCCGCGGGGGCGGGTGCCGGGGATGCTGCTACTGCCGCACCGCCCAAGGCGGTGGCCGCCGACAAGCAGAATGTGACCAAGTCCGAGACGCCGCCTTCGGTGGACCCGGAGGTGGCGGCCAACTTTATCAAGGCGGCGCGCTTCGGACAGCAGGATGTCGTTAAATCGTATCTGGACCACCATCTGCCGCTGTCGGTAACGGACTATCTGGGAAATACCGCTTTGATCACCGCGGCGGGCGGCGGGCACGTGGATATCGTGCAGGAACTGCTGGCGGCGGGGGCGTCGGTCAAGGCGGTAAACCACGAACACAGCACGGCGCTGATGGCGGCGGCACTCCACGATGATGACAAACTGGTCAAGTTGTTGCTCGATGCCGGCGCAGATGTGAATGCCAAGGATCAGCAGGGTGAGACCGCCCTGTTCAACGCAGTACGCTACGGGCACCTGGGAGTGGTGAAACTATTGCTGGGCGCCGGGGCGGATCCCAACATCAGTAATCAACTCCCGGCGAAATCGCCTGACAGCGGATATACCCCTTTGATGTATGCCGCCAAGCGCGGTTTGGCACCCACGGGTCCCTCGGTGCAGGATTGGCTGGCAATCGTCAAGGCCTTGTTGGACAAGGGGGCCAAACCGGATACGCGCAGCAGCCAAGGGGCGACCGCCTTGTCCGTCGCCCAGGATTACGGCAATCAGGATATCGCCAAGCTGTTGATGCAGGGCGGAGCCATGGAGGTGCTGAGCTACAATGGTCTCGACCTTAATACTGCCTTGATCATGGCCGCCAGTCATGGCGACGCCAAGCAGGTCCTGGAGTCCCTGGTAGCCGGTGCCGACCCGGAGGCGGTGTCGCGCACCGGGGTAACGCCTCTGTTGGCGGCGGTCTATGGCGGCAATGTGGAAGCGGTCAAGGCCGTGGTGGGTCGTGGTGCACATGTCAATCGTGTGCCCCACGGTTACCGTGCCTGGACCTGGACGGGGGCGAAAGTGCCCTTGAGTCAACAGGGTCTCGCCCAGGCGGCTTCTCTGGGTGATACGGCGCTGATACTGGCCGCTAAGCTCGGCCATGAAGACGTGGTGGCCTTTTTGCTAGCTCATGGCGCCGACCCGAAATTGGCCAATCCCCAAGGGGATACGCCCCTGTCAGTGGCGGCGGAACGAGGGCAGGACAATATCGTGGCTATGTTGCTGGCCAAGGGGGTCGACCCCAATGAAGGCCAGCGCAGCGCGCCGTCATATACGGCGGGGTCCGTGATGGGGATCCAACCGGAAGAGCGCAATTCACCCCTCAGCAAGGCGGCGCAGGGCGGCTATGAGAAAACAGTGAAGGTATTGCTGGAGAAGGGGGCCGATCCCAATGTGCCCGGCTTTGCCGGCAAGACCGCCCTGTTCTGGGCGGTGGAACGGGGTTATGTGAATGTTGCTAAGCTGTTGTTGGATCATGATGCCGATCCCGATGTCAGGAGTACGGCGGGCGTGACCCCGCTGATGGAAGCGGCCAAGACTGGACGGGCGGAAATGGTTCGTGCCTTGGTGGCGCACCATGCCGACCTTGACGCGCGTGAAGGCGACGAGGGCTTGCCGGGAACCTTGGATGTATCCGCGGGAACCGGCATGACGCCGCTGATGATGGCAGTGGTGGGCGGTCATCGCGATGTGGTGCGTGTCTTGTTGGCGGCCGGCGCCGATACCACGCTACGCAACCGCAACGGCGAAAGCGCGCTGGATGAAGCGCTCAAGGGCGGAATCGCGGATATCATCGGTCTGCTGCGCAACACCAGCGTGTCCGCCGAACGCTGAACGCAATGACCGATAGGAGGTCTTAAAGATGAGTTTTATGCGGGAGAAGTAATGATACGCCGCATTCAGAGGTTTTTTACCGATCATATTCAATCCCGGGTGCACGAGGGGCAGCAAAGCGATGAGCAGGCACTGCGGCTGGCCACCGCCGCCTTGTTGATCGAAGTGACCCGCGCCGATTTTCATGTTGAGCAATCGGAACGGCGTGCGGTGCTGTCCGCCATGCAGGACCTGTTCGGGCTTAGTCGTCAGGAGACTGATGAATTGGTGGCCATCGCGGAAGAGGAAGTCGACGGCTCGGTATCCTTGTTTCAATTCACGCAGTTGGTGGACAAGGAATTTTCACAGCAGCAAAAGGCCAAGGTCATCGAGATGATGTGGCGTGTGGCCTTTGCCGATCTCAACAAGGACCACCACGAAGAATATCTGGTACGCAAGGTCGCCGATCTGCTGCACGTGCCGCACAGCACTTTTATTCGCGCGCGGCACACCGTAGAGGCGGAAATGCAAGCAAAATAACCGCGGTTGATATACTCTGTAATGAAATCGAGGAGGTGATCCATGGAGCGTGATCTCGTCCGGCAGTTCATTTATGACATGCTACTCGCCCGCCTCTTCGAGCAGTCGGCCGCAGAGCAGTACACCCAAGGCAATATCGCGGGATTTTTACATCTCTATCCCGGCGAGGAGGCGGTGGCGGTAGGGTCGTTGCGTGCCGCCGATCCCGGCGACTACGTGGTATCCACCTATCGCGAACACGTGCATGCCCTGGTACGCGGCGTGCCGCCCCAGGCGGTGATGGCGGAGTTGTTCGGTCGCAGCGGTGGTTGCTCCGGCGGCTATGGCGGTTCCATGCACCTGTTCGATACCCAGCGGCGTTTCTTCGGCGGTTACGCCATCGTCGGCGAAACCTTTCCCGTCGCCATCGGCGTCGCCTACCGCCTGGCGATGGTGGAAAGTCGCGACGTGGTGCTCTGTTACTTCGGTGACGGTGCCGTTAATCAAGGCACTTTCCACGAGTCTCTCAATATGGCCGCGCTGTGGAAGCTGCCGGTGTTGTTCATCTGCGAAAACAATCATTATCAGATCGGAACCGAGATTCATCGCCATTCCGCGGTGCTTGAAGTTCATAAGCGCGCCTGCGCCTACGGCATGGAGGCGCGCCGCGTGGACGGCATGGAGGTGCAGGCGGTTTACGAGGCCAGCCGCCAGGCGCTGGAACACGTGCGTAACGGACTCGGTCCCTATCTGCTCGAGTGCGAGACCTATCGCTTTCGCGGCCATTCCATGGCCGACAACGATGCCTATCGCTCCGGATTGGAAATGGCGGAGTTGCGCGCCCGTGATCCGCTGGAATTGTTTCGCCGTCGCGTAGAGGAGGAGGAGTGGTTGAGCGCCGCCGCCATAGCCGAGCTGGAAGGCCAGGCTAAACAGGCGGTGGAAGATGCAGTCGCCTTTGCCCTCGCGAGTCCGCCGCCTCATGATCTGTACAAGGATGTGTATGGCGGTTCCTTGAATCTTTATCGGGGGGCGCCATGAGCAAACACGATCGTCCGCAAAATGCCGGGACTATCGGCATCGCCCGACCCACCGCCGAACTCATGACCTGGGAGGCGATGAACATCGCCCTGGATCAGGCCATGGCAGCGGATGATGCGATGTTCGTTATGGGCGAAGACGTGGGTTTAATCGGCGGCACTTACCGCGTGACGCAGGGACTCCATGCCAAGTACGGTGAATGGCGGGTGCGTGATACCCCAATTTCGGAAAACAGTTTTACCGGTCTGGCGGTGGGAGCGGCGCTGGCGGGAGGTCGGCCGGTGGTGGAGATCATGACGGTGAATTTTGCCCTACTGGCCCTGGACGCCCTGATCAACATGGCGGCCAAGCTGCGCTATATGTCGGGCGGACAATTGGCCGTGCCCATGGTAGTGCGTATGCCGGGCGGTGTGGCCAAGCAATTGGGCGCGCAACACTCGCAGCGTTTGGAGCATACCTTGATGAACGTCCCCGGTTTGCGCATCGTGGTGCCGGCCACGCCGCAGGATGCCTATTGGCAGTTGAGCCAAGCCGTGCGGGACGTTGATCCCATCATCGTCTTGGAACATGAGCTGTTGTATTTCACCAAGGGACCATTCGATCAAGATGCCGAGCCACCGCCGCTGCACAGTGCCTTGGTGAAGCGGGTGGGTGGACATATGACCCTCATCACCTGGTCGCGCATGGTGCATGTATGCCTGGCGGCGGCGGAGGACTTGGCCAAGGATAAGATCGAAGTGGAAGTGATAGATCTGCGCAGTTTGCGGCCCATCGATCTGCCTTTGCTGCAAGTCTCGCTAGCCAAGACTCACCGAGCCTTGGTGGTGGAAGAGGATTGCCGATTTGCTGGCGCCGGTGCGGAGATCGTCGCGGCCTTGAGCGAGGCAAGCTTCTTCGACTTGGAAGCCCCTATCGGCCGTGTGGCGGGAGCCGATGTACCCACGCCTTATAACGGCGCTTTGGAAGCGGCGTCGATTCCCGATGCGGCGCAAGTGACGGCGGCGGTGCGCGCCGCGCTTGGCGCTGAGCGCAGGACTTGAACACACCCCTCTCGGTCTATTGTGATTTTTGATTGTTCTCCAACTGTGCCTGTTGCTTCAGTTCGTTTAGGCGCGCCTCGATACGCGATGAGTGGTAAAAATCATCTTTCTTGGTCATGTGTAATGCCTGGGTGAGGTGCTCGATGGCGCTTTGAGTTTGGCCGTTGAGATAATCGTATTCCGCCAGGGCCTGCTGCGATTCAATAGGGGAACCCTCGTCGTTTTCCGCTTGGGCGAGCAGTTTGTAGACCAGTGGTTTGGGGGCGCGGTGGCGCAGATATTCCTGAAGTAATTTCCGTGCCGTCCCCGCTTGTCCTTCGTGCATCAGTTCCGTGCTGTAGAGAATGGTCAAGGGGTAGTGGCGCGGATAGAGTTGCAGGGCATTACTGTAAATCTTGAGAGCCTCCTTGCCTTTGTCCGCTGCCGATTCCAGTTGGGCTTCGGCAATGAGGTAGGGTATGCGGTTGGGAGATTTTTTCAACAACCAATTGATTTGTTCCCGCGCCTGGTCGATTTGATTACTGCGCAGCAATGCCAGGGCATAACCGTAACGCGCCGCCTCTTCGTGGGTGTATTCCTTTTGTCTAAGTGCAGATTCGAAGTACTTAACCTCTTGGTCGGGATCATCCGCGGTGATGACCCGCAGCTTGGCGCGGATAAGCTCGAAGGCCAGATCATCCGGCGGCGTAACGTGCGGGTATTGTGCCGCGCGATTTTCCGTATCTGCGATGCGGGCCGTGGTCACAGGGTGATCGAGCAGCAGCTTAGGTATACCGCTTGCGTAATAACGGGTGGCCTTTTGCATCCTTGTGAAGAATTCCGGCATGTAGCGGGGATCGTAGCCCGCCGCGATAAGTATTTGCATACCCACCCGGTCCGCTTCCAGCTCGTTGCCGCGGGTATAGTTTATTTGCAGCTGTTGACTACCGGCGACGGTGGAGGCGATGGCCGCTTCCGCCAGTTGCGGACTATGGCCTCCCAAAATCAAGGCAGCGATCAATGCCGCCGTGGCCGGAAGATTGGTGCGGTTGGCCTTGTCGAATGAGCGCAGCAGATGGTGCTGGGTGACGTGTGCGGTTTCGTGAGCCAGGACGCTGGCAAGCTCACTTTCCGATTGCGAGATCAGGATCAAGCCGCTGTTCACGCCGATATAGCCTCCCGGGCCGGCGAAGGCGTTGATCTCCGAATCCTGCACCACGAAGTAGGTAAAGTGGTAGGGTTGCGGATCGGCGCCGGCAACCAAGCGGTAACCGAGATTCTGGATGTATTCCTCTACCTGTGGATCATCGATGATTTTGACCGAGCGACGTACACTACGCATGAACTCTTCACCCAGGCGTTGTTCTTCCTGGGGCGACATCAAGGTGCCGGAGGCATCGCCGAAATCGGGGAGTGACAGGGTTGGCGAGGGCTCCATGGCGTGCGTCGGAACTACGCCGTTTAAGCAGAGCAATGCAACCAATAGGATTTTCCCGCGCGCCCAGCGCATCCCCCAGGTGTTTTTATATCGATCTGTTTTCAAGGTGGACTTTGCAACTTTAATTTTGCCAACCATAATGCATCGGCTGGTGGATTTCCATCCATACACCGGCGAAGCTATGATCGACAGGGTGACATCTAACGCGCAAATTGCGAATACCCGCAACGGAGTTGCGGGACAGATGATGTTCTCGAGCATTGGTCATTATTGCCATCATAACAAGCTAGAATTGCGTCTATCCTCCTATCTATGATCTTGCAGAGCAGTATGCGACTTCGCGTAACGGGAATTGAGATTATTATCCAATAGCGGCCGATTGCTGCGTCGTGTGACTGATGTGCGCTTGCGCTTAAAACGATTGCGCGGGTATGAGCGGTTTCCGGCGCCTTGTTCCACTTTGACCATCATGACGAGGTAAAAGATTCGCGCCGGTGGGGTTTGCGTTGAAACGCTTATACCATGGCGGCCGCAGATGGGGATTCCGGAAAATCCCATCGCCATGTTCTGCTTGCTGAATTCCTTCGCCTTAAAAGGGGAGAGGTGACAGGATATTGATATAAGTACATTGCGTTTTTACCCATCACATCCTAACCTTCTCCCGGAGGCGAAGGTATCAAAAATCCATTTATAGCAGCCTGTTAGGGAGAGGAGTAAGTGAGTGCCTCATTATTCTCCCGGCATATGGTGGATATCGCGGGAGTGTGGGCGGATGGCTGTGAGGGATTGATTAAATCATATATTATGATATTCTTATATTATAATTTATATTCCAGGGAGACGCGGCTTATGGGAGATCCTCGGGCGGGACAAACCCTTGTTTTAGCTATTGCCAGCAGCGTCGCTTTATTGCTGATGCCGTCATTGGGCGTTGCGGCGTCAGCAGCGCTGGCGACGGCGGCGGCCAGCTATCAGAGCGTGGCCGCTGAGCAGATTCTGGATGGGGTCGTCGAGCCGGTCCACCAGTCCACCGTCTCCTCCGAGTTCGTCGGGCGCATCGAGGAGATTAACTTCGATGTGGACGACTTTGTGCCCAAGGGCAGCATCTTGATCCGCTTCCGCGATAACGAGCAGCGCGCCCGGCTCGCCCAGGGTAAAGCAGCCCAAGCTGAGGCCAAGGCCCGCCTTACCGAAGCGCGCCAGGATTATCAGCGGATCAAGAACCTGGTCGCGAAAAAACTGGTGGCCCAGTCGGATATGGATCGCGTTACCGCGGCGCTGAACAGTGCTGAGGCGCGCTTGACGGCCGCCGAGGCTCAGATCAAGGTGGCGCAGGAGCAGCTCGATCGTACCGTGATCAAGGCGCCATACGACGGCTTTGTGGTCGCCCGCCACGTGGAGGTGGGGGAGACCGTGCAGGTCGGGCAGCCCTTGATGACGGGCCTGTCCGTAGATGACCTGCGCGTCACGGTCCAGGTGCCGCAGAGTTTCATCACCGCCGTCAGTGCTCAGGACCGCGCCACGATATCCTTTCCCGGCGAAAAGCTGCCCAGCGTGACAGTAGACCACCTGACGGTATTTCCCTATGCCGATCCGCTCAGCCATACCGTCAAGGTGCGGATGAACCTCCCCAAGGGTATACAGGGAGTGCGCTCCGGGACCTACGTCAAAGTGGCCTTCGTCACGGGAGAGTCGCCGCAGCTGTTGGTGCCGCGTCAAGCCGTGGTCAGGCGCAGCGAATTGACCGCAGTCTATGTGTCCGGCAAAGACGGTGTCATCAGCTTGCGCCAGGTGCGTACCGGAGAGCTGCGCGACAACGATATGATCGAGGTGTTGTCAGGCTTGGAAGATGGTGAACAGGTGGTGTTGGATCCGATACAGGCCGGCTTAGTCCTCAAGGAACGGCAGGCGGCGCATGGCGAATGAACGTTTAGGAATTTCCGGCGCGATCGCCAAGAAGTTCCTGCACACCGAAATCACGCCCCTATTGGCGCTGTTGGGCTTGCTGCTCGGTCTGTTCGCCGTGTTAATTACGCCGCGTGAAGAAGAGCCGCAGATCGATGTGACCTTCGCCAATGTCTTCGTGCCTTTCCCCGGAGCGTCGGCGCGGGAAGTGGAACAATTGATCAGCATCCCCGCCGAACAGGTGTTCTCCGAGATCGAGGGTATCAAGCACGTCTATTCGGTGTCGCGGCCGGGGATGGCGGTGCTTACCGTGCAATTCAAGGTCGGCGAGTCGCGCAACGATGCCATCGTGCGTCTTTATAATGCGGTCTTTTCGAATCGGGACTGGCTGCCGGCCAATCTCGGTGTCGGCCAGCCCATCGTCAAGCCCAAGGGCATCGACGATGTCCCCATCGTCACCCTGACCCTGTGGACCAAGGATCCCGCGCGCGGCGGTTTTGATTTGCAGCAGGTAGCGCACAGCATCGAAGTGGAATTGAAGCGCGTGACGGGCACGCGCAACATCTACACCATCGGCGGTGCCGATCAGGTGGTGCATGTGCTGCTCGATCCGCAACGCCTCGCCGGTTATCACATCGCCCTCGATGATCTGCGCGCGGCTTTGTCCGCCGCCAATGTCTCCCACGAGGCGGGCTCGTTGGTGGCGAACAACCAGGAGATCCTGGTGCGCGCCGGGACATTGTTGAGCAGCCCCGAAGACGTGGCCTCGCTGGTGGTGGGCATGCGCGACGGCGCACCGGTGTATCTGCGCGACGTGGCGACGGTAAGCCGCGGTCCCGATCAGCCGGAGAAATATGTGCGCTTCGGCACCGGCGCGGCGGCGGATAAAAAGGGCATAGACGCCAAAGGCGAATTTCCCGCCGTCACCATCGCCGTGGCCAAGAAACCGGGGACCAATGCGGTCGAGATCGCCGACCGCATCATCCAGCGCGTCAACGAATTGAAAGGCACCTTCATTCCCAAGGGCGTGGAGGTCACGGTGACCCGCAACTACGGCGCCACCGCCAACGACAAGGCCATGAAGTTGATCCTGAAGCTGGTCTTCGCCACGATATCGGTAGTGGTGCTGGTGTGGCTGACCCTGGGTCTGCGCGAGGCCTTTATCGTCGGTACGGCGGTGGTGGTCACCCTGGCCATTACCCTGTTCGCCTCGTGGGCTTGGGGTTTTACCATTAACCGCGTGTCCTTGTTCGCCTTGATATTCTCCATCGGTATTCTGGTGGACGATGCCATCGTGGTGGTTGAAAACATTCATCGTCACCGCCAATTGGGCGGTAAGACCCTGGCCGAGGCCATACCCTTTGCGGTAGACGAAGTGGGCGGACCCACCATCCTCGCGACCTTCACGGTGATCGCCGCGCTGCTGCCCATGGCCTTCGTCTCTGGACTGATGGGACCTTATATGAGCCCCATCCCCATCAATGCCAGCATGGGCATGATCATCTCGCTGCTGGTGGCCTTCATCGTGACGCCGTGGCTGACCTATAAGGTGCTGCATCGCGCCAAGCATCACGCGCCCCACGGTGATGCGCATTCCGGCCCGCTGTATCGCTTCTTCCAGCGTTTGATCGGACCTTTTCTGGACGAGAGCAAGGGGCGGTCACGGCGGTGGGGCTTGTTTGCGGCGGTCATGGTGCTGATCCTGTTATCCGTGAGCCTGACCGTGTTTAAGCTGGTGGTGATGAAGATGCTGCCCTTCGACAACAAGTCCGAGTTTCAGGTGGTGGTCGACATGCCGGAAGGCACCAGCGTGGAACAGACCGAACGGGTGCTGCATGACCTGGGCGCCTATCTTGCCACCGTGCCGGAAGTCACCGATTACGAGACCTATGCGGGTACGGCATCGCCCATCAACTTCAACGGCCTGGTGCGTCAGTATTATCTGCGCAGCGGCGCCGAGGTCGGCGACATTCAGGTGAACCTGGTGGACAAACACCACCGTGACCGCAAGAGCCATGACATCGCATTGGCGGTGAGAGGACCGCTACAGGCGATCGCCAAGCCCTTCAACGCCAACGTCAAGATCGTGGAGGTGCCGCCGGGACCGCCGGTACAGGCGCCGCTGGTCGCCGAGATCTACGGCATCGACTACGACGGCCAAATTCGCGTCGCGCAAAAGGTGCGCAGCGTCTTCGAGACCACGCCGGACGTGGTGGACGTGGACGACAGCGTGGAGGTACCGCAGGCGCAATTGATTCTGCACGTCGATCGCGACAAGGCGGCGCTATTGGGCGTCAGCCAGCAGGCGATCGCCGGGGCGGTGGCCGCGGCGGTGGGCGGTGAGGATGTGAGTTATTTGCACGGCGCTCACGTCAAATATCCGGTACCGATCCGTATCGAGCTGCCGGTGGCGGACAAGGCCAATCTGAACTTTTTATTGAACATAAAAGTGCACGGCGCGAAGGGCGCCATGGTGCCGCTGTCGGAACTGCTTACCGTCGTTCATGGCCAGCGCGAGCATTCCATCTACCATAAGGACCTGCTGCCGGTAGTGTTCGTCACCGGCGATATGGCCGGTAAGCTGGACAGCCCCTTGTATGGCATGTTCGACATCTATGCGCGCTTGAACAAGACGCCTATCGCCGGTGAGAACGGCGAAGTCCTCAGCCAGTACCTATTGAAGCAGCCGGACGATCCCTATCGCTTCAGCCTCAAATGGGACGGCGAGTGGCAGATAACCTATGAAACCTTTCGCGACATGGGCATCGCCTACGGCGTAGGACTGATACTGATCTATCTGCTGGTAGTGGCACAGTTTCGTTCGTATCTGGCGCCGCTGATCATCATGGCGCCCATCCCGCTGACCATCATCGGCGTGATGCCCGGCCATGCCTTGCTGAACCTGTTCATGGACGCCAAATTCACCGCCACCTCCATGATTGGCATGATCGCCCTGGCGGGCATCATCGTGCGTAACTCGATTCTGCTGGTGGACTTCATCAATCAGGAAGTACGACAGGGCACGCCTTTCGCCGAGGCGGTGATCCGTTCCAGCGCGGTGCGCGCCAAACCCATCGTCCTTACCGCGCTGGCCGCCATGCTTGGTGCGTTTTTTATCCTCGACGATCCTATCTTCAGCGGTCTGGCGATTTCTTTGATATTCGGCGTGATGGTATCCACGGCGCTGACCCTGATCATCATCCCCATCATGTATTACGCGTGGATGAGGAAGAAGGTGCAGCCTGCCGAAGGGGTCTGAGTAGCATCCCCTAGGGAGATGGATTGATTAGGACGGCTATCCGCGCCGTTTACGTCGAGCAGGGTAGTAACCGGAATGTGCATTGCGTTTAATTTAGGACGTCCCTTCCCCCTCAGGGGGAAGGTTAGGATGGGGGTGGGGTTTATCAAAGGCCGTGGATTCTTAGTTGTTGTTGTAAACCCTATCCCCACCCCGGCCCTCCCCTTGAAGGGGAGGGGGATAAACATGATCATCTACGGGGTGGCACCCCAATTCCCGTAGACGACGCCCAGCCCGGCGAGAAGCGCAGGGGACTCCGAGCGTCCTTTCTTTTGAATGCTTTTCTTTGGACGCGCAAAGATAAAGTATTCCGTGTTCGCGGACGGGACCGCGATTCAATTCAATATCGTCGCAGGCGATTCGAGTTCTTTACAACTATCAATAAGAGGTGTCCCCTGCGGGGACGGATGAATCAGGGCGGCAATCCGCGCCGCGGGCGGGTGAATTTCTTTTGCGCGGCCAAAAGAAAGTCACCAAAGAAAAGGCCGCCCGACGCCTTGGCCCTTCGGGCTACCCTGCGCTCCTCGCCATTTTGGGCGCGCGCGGAACTCGCTGCGCTCAGACAGCCGCGCGCTTCTCCCCAAAATGGCTGCGGTGCTCGGCTGCGCCGACGGGACCCGGGGCGGTATCCGCAGCACCTTTGTGATGCTTTGAACGTTCGCGTTGAGCCGAGCGCTGACGAGGCGCGTCGGCCTCGAACGCGTTGTTATGACGACTTTAACGCAACAACCCTTTGTATTTCGCAAAAGGCGGCTTCTTCACAAAGCGGTCGCTCGTAGCACTTTCAAGGCATAAGATAAATCCATAAATTGCCTCTTCTTCTTTTCCACTATGGTTTCCGCTAAAGGATTCGCTATGAACAAAGATAGTGGGGTCTATACTTAGAATACCGGCAACGCCGCTATCCTTGATATTTTCCTTATACGTTTCAATGCTCGACCAACCTTTGTAGCCAACAGCCAAAAGTGGAAGAGGATCGTATTCACTTTGTTTAGAGTTATTCCGCACATTTAGTCTTTTGACTTTACTCAGCTTATCTGCGGTTGACTTAACCTCCGACCATTGGCTCGGCAGGTTTGATTTAACCTCAACAACAGCACAAACACTTTCGGCCAGATATAACCTGGGCGTTTCATGTGCAACCAATGGGAAGCTAATACCACCTCCGTGTTCTATCACGATGTCCAGTTGACCACTGTGATTCCCTTGGGTATCGATAATGTCACCGCTCCCAACCCTGAATGGCGGGGCAATCACGCTTTTTAGAATTGTATTTATAAAGGCTTCACGTTCGCTGCCTTTTGTTGAGCTGCTAAGGTCACCTCCAGCCTCATGCGCATAAATAAGGCCATTAATTAGCCCTCTTAGGCGACCCTTTAGCATTAACCCCCCATTCCAATTATCTGTACACGAGACCATCTGTAGTCATAAAAGTGGATTAGACAGAATCTGTATTTTTCGGTATTAGGCAGAATCTGTCTATCCCATTTGATTATTGATTTTGATCGCATGCTGAAAGTCGCAACCCATCAAGTCTAATGGATCAGCTGGGTGCCTGATTAGTTGACGCGATGATCTCTTCGGCCTCGGCGCGGCTGAGATGGTGGCCGGGGAGGGGGATCAGGCCCGGCACGTGGCGTTGATAGCGACGGTAGAGCTCGCCGAATTCCGCCACCAGTTTTCGCTCCTCCAGCCGCGAGCCTATGGCGAAATACAGGGTGATGGCGATGCAGCTCGTCAGCCAGGCGGGGTCCATGTCCCGGGTCCAGATGATGAGCAGCCCGAGGAAATACCAGGGGTGGCGGACGTAGCGGTGGAGGGGTGATAAGGAGAAGCGCGGACCCCGGCCGGGGTCTTGTGCCTGGCTGAGGCCGAGGAATTCCCGGGTATCGTAGTAGCGCAGCGACCACCAGAAGCCCGCGATAGCGGCTAGGGCCAGGCCGTCGCTTGCCCACCGCCAAAGGCCGTGCCAGCTCCATAATGGGGCGCTCTGGGTGGTGTGTAAGATCCACAAGGGCGGGATCAGAAGCAGGGTGGCGGCCAGGTTATAGGTGAGCCGGTAATAAGGAGTGAAGCGGGGCCAGCGGGCGGAGACCCAGTTTTTGACGGAGAGGGAGGCTAAGGCCGAGTGGAGGGCAAAATAGAGCAGCCAGGCGAGTAATATCATGATAATGATGGATAAGTTACTGGCCATGGTCTGTGGGTCGCGGGTGGTGTCGGTGTTCCGTTTATCTCCGAAACCAAGCTAAGTCAAGGAAAAAATTTGCATTGTTAAGCTCAAGTATATCCGGCTAAAAACCTTGCCGGAGGAATAAGTTACGTTCTATATATAATTTTATATATAAAAACGCAAGCGCTTATAACTATACTTTCTGTGATGGGCTTTGCTAAACTCCGCTCCACGATGGTCAAAATTGTGACGCTGTGCACACTTTTGTCACCTTGAGGCAACACTGAGTGGTGGAAACATAGACAGGATTTAGCGGGTACGCAGGCAGCGATAGTCGTAACGGAGGTAAGGACTCACGACACCCGGCGGCAGTTGATTATCAGGCAACTGCTGCCTAAATGGCCGAGAAGACGAACCAAAAGTGGAGGCTAGGCCGTGAAGCCCATTAAAGTAAACACCCATCATTATTCGAAGACGGGGTATCTGTCTCGGTTGTTGATGTTCTCCACCCCTATTGCCCTGGCCTGTATCCTGTCGCAAATGTCTGCTTCCTATTCTATCGAGGTTCTGGGGGACGAGGTTAATCTGAATTGTGCCGTCGATGACGATGGTAGCGCCGATGTTCAAGCCACCGCGGCACAGGATTTCTTTGATACTTCATGGCTCCCCAGCCGCGGCGATTTCCGGATGGTGGCCAATAACCAGCCCAGTGAGACCATGTGGAATCCCCTGGGGAAGGGCTGGCTTACCCCGGAACAGATCGACTTGCTGGGGCTGGCCTATAGCATCGGCTATCAAGACGGCGGGGAGGCCCATGCCCGCTTGGTGCAGGCGGTCATGCTGCAAGAGACCATCGCCGGTCTGTTGGGTCGTCTCGGGCATTTGTCTGCGCCGCTCGGCAAGCGCTCCTATGGGGTGATGCAGGTGAAGGTGGTGGCGGCCCGCGATGTGTTGCGTCTCCATCCGGAGTTGGGGAAGTTTCACACCGATGATCAGTTGATCACCCGCTTGATCACCGACGATGAATTCAATATCCGTGTTGGTTCCGCCTACCTCAAATTTCTGCGCCGGCACAAGCATAGCGACCAAAAGGCCCTGGTGGCCTACAACATCGGTATGAATGCCGCACGCCGGGTGATGGATGCCGCCGACTTTAAGTATGTGCGGAAAGTCGAGCGCTATATGGCCGTAGTGGTACCGCGTTATAACAACAAATTTCCCGCTGCCGACGCGCTGCATATCGCCAGCATGTAGTCTCGGCGGCTGTTGCTCGCCGGGGAATCACGCGTAATTTGGCTCGTTTCCCGCTTTCCATTTGATATTGCAGCCTACGCTGGGTTGCTGATCGCCACCGATGGTCTTGCCCGCCAACACGGCATCGAGCGCCGCGCGGAGATCCTTTCCCGTCAGGGGAAGATTGTTGCCGGGACGGCTGTCGTCGAATTGTCCCCGATATACCAGCTTGCGATTCTTGTCGAAGAGAAAGAAATCCGGTGTGCAGGCGGCGTGATAGGCCTTGGCGGTCTCTTGTGTCGCATCATAGAGATAGGGAAAGGTGTAGCCCGCGCTGGCGACTTCATCGACCATCTTTTCCGGACTGTCATCGATGTATCTTTCGGCATCATTAGAGTTAATCCCTACCGTCGCCACTCCCTTGGGTTGATACTCCCGTGCTAATTCCGCAAGGGCGGGGCGGATATGTTTTACGTAGGGACAGTGGTTGCACATAAACACCACCAGCAGGGCCGATGCATCTTTGAAGTCATCCAGCGATATCAATCGGCCAGTGGTGTCTGTAAGTCGGAAATTCGGGGCGGGCGTACCCAGTTTCAACATGATGGATGGTGTCAAGGCCATGACTGCATTCTCCTTGAAGAGTCGGAATCTTTGCAAAGCGGGAAATCGACAGTGTATGCCCAAGCCCGGCGGGCTACAAGCGCGTGCCCTGTGGGATGGCCGGAGACATTTCAGCGCTTCTCAAGGGCAAAAAGCCAATGTATAAAGATATTTTATAACCAGCGAGGAGAAGATGCTTGACCGGCCAGGACGCTAAATCGAGTAGGGTCAGATTTGCGCTGAACATCCCTCAGGATGTGCTTCTATCCTATTACGAAGGCACGGCGCGGGCCGTGGTGGTCAAGTCCCTGGATGGCCGCAGCATACAATTTCCCGCTAATGTCTTGCGCCAATTCGTGACGGGTGACGGCGTGCAGGGGGTTTTTGAGATGGAATTCGATGCAAACAATAAGTTCGTGGGCTTGCACCGAGTCAGAGATTAGCCGCGCAGCTGCCGGGTTGAATCGCATGTCAGATCAGTGAATTCATGTCGGCACGTCGGGGTGGTCATATGCACGTCTGCAGGGGCTATTTTATCCTGAGGGGTTGACCTCGAATCAGCGGCTTACTTATTACCAGCAATATTCTCGAACGGTCGAAATCAGCGGAGTCGACAGCGTACTGGCGCCGGGCGGGACACGAAGTCTATTGCTACTTCGACAATGATGAAGACGCCTATGCCGTGCAGGATGCAACGCGCTTGCACGGCATTCTACAGGCGAACGATCCGCTAAGGTGAGCCCACGGCGCCGATGGTGAGGGCGTAGGGTCCGGGCTCCGCTTTAAATGGAGAACCTGGAATTTTGCTTAAAGCACCGCTATCCGGGTTCATTTGGTAGGCGGAGATGGTGCCGGCGCCGTTGTCGGCTATGTAGACATAATTATCTTTCGGATCGACGACTACCGCGTACGGAAACCACCCGGTCGCATAGGGTGATCCCGGGATTTCCGTGAGCGCTCCGGTTTTTATATCCCGCTTGAAGGCGGACACGTTATGGCTGCCCCAGTTTGCGACATAGACAAAACGGTTGGTGGGGTCTACCGTCACCGAATAGGGTTGGGATCCCGCCACAAACGGCGAGCCGGCGATTTCGCTCAAGTCGCCGCTGGCGGCATCGATCCGGAAGACCGAAACAGTGGCTGTTCCATAATTCGCTACATATAGAAAACGATTGCCCTTGGAGACCGACATGTAGATGGGGTGCAGATCGGTTTTGGCGGTCTTGGTCACCGGGAGCAGGGCGCCGGACTGCTGGTCGATGCGATAGGCATTGACGGAATCGCCGTTGAAATTCGACACGAAAGCAAATTTTCCGTTGGGCGATACGGTCACCGAAATGGGGTGTGCTCCGGTCCGTACCGGTTGGCCAGATTTTGTCAGGGCACCCGACGTGGCGTCGACTTTGTACGAAGTGACGATATTGCCATCTTCGTTTGTGATGTAGGCAAAACGGTCATCGGGTGTGATGGTGATCGCGTCGGGATAAATGCCGACCTTAAACGGCGATCCGGATACGGGGCGGAGACTGCCGTTTTCAGGGTCAATCGCGTATGCGGATATATTCGCCGAACCTTGATTGGCGGCATAGACGAACCTATGGTTCGAAGACATGGTGATCGCTACGGGGTAATGGCCGGAAATAAACGGGGATCCGGGGAGCTTGACCAGCTTGCCGTCTTTTAGGTCAATACGATAACCCGAGACATTTTCGGCCGCTTGATTGGCGGCGTAGATAAACTCGGCATGGCTGCCGGATTTTGATAATGAAGAAACAGTGGTGGTGCTGGCCGGTGTTACTGTCGCGCTCAGCACGAATGGGGCCACGACGACGCCCATCCATAGAGGGCGAGCAGGCATTTTTCTAGTAGTCATTCGAGATTATCCTCTTGAGTTAATGGCGATGTTGTTTTGTTATTCGGCTATTTTATATTGTATATAAGTTAATGCAGCAGATTTCGTGGCAACTATAATCGCAAGTTGCCATGCAGCTCAAGCAGTGGAGTCGAAGTGCGAGGTATATTCAGGGAGATCACTTAATTTAACGAGGGCCTTGTGAAGTACAGCGCAAAGATCGAATTCTACAGAGATAGCCGATTAGCATGCGAAAGCGTGCTTAGAGGATCTCGATTTTCGCATAATTTCAGTTCCGCCATAGGCAGCAGGGCGGCACTGAAGAAATCCTGGCAGCGCATAACTATCTTACCCGCTGCGGAATCACCTAACCTATCCCAGAGAGGGGGGAGTAAAGGTATATGCCGTCTATCTCCTCAGAGCAGACCCCATTTCACTCATGTTTATCGCATGCAAGTTGCTAAAGCGCCGCCTGTAAATAACGTTTGAGAGCATTAGTAGGAAATTAAATGCGGTAATATGCCAATATTAGATTAAGGATCGGTGAGATAAAGCTGTTATGCGTGACTAATCTTTAATATGATCCTGATAATCAATGCGTGCGAGTGCGGGAGGGGATCCTGAGCACTATCAAGGAAGAGCGTCGGTTAAATTCAGTCGGTGTGCTGATCATGATCATTCTGACGGTTAGCGCCGGAATGATGGTTTATTTCGTGATGCAGCGCCAGTCGGAGGACTTCCTGAAAAAAGGTCTGGAGGCGGCTCTGCAGGTTCGAATTGAACATCTTGTCCTTACTATAAAAAGCGGAATCGATAAGTCCGCTGCAATTGCGACCCGGCCGTTCCTTGTTGATGAGATGAAGCTCATCGATAAGGATAAGTCCAGCCAAAAGGCGCGTAGAGAATTTATTCGTGCCGCAAAGGCCGGACTGCCGAACGGCTTTTCCGCCATTGCCTTCTACGATCACGATGGTGATGAGATAGCCAGGGTTGGCGAGTTCAGTTCGAACCCCGAACTCAATATCACTCTAAACGGCCAAGCCGTTGCTTCCAAAAAGACTAAAACGCGCTCACGCATCTTGAGGGATGGGAGCATGATTCTACGTGTCGATGCCGACATCATGGATGGCGGCGTATTTATCGGAACAGTGAGCACGGAAGAGAGATTGGGTGGTATCGATGACATGTTTAGCCAGGTCCATGATTTAGGCAAGTCAGCTGAGCTGGCCTTGTGTGCACCGCTGGAGCAAGACATGCAATGCTTTCCGACTACGCTCAACTCGAAGGTTTTCCCGCGGCTTCCTCGCACGCAAGCGGGAAAGCCGTTGCCGATGGCTTATGCTTTGACGGGGCAGGTGGGTGTAATCACGGCACGCGATTATCGCAATATAGATGTTGTGGCAGCTTATGGACCGGTTGCCGATCTGGGTTTGGGTTTGGTAATGAAAGTCGATACCAAAGAGTTATACCAGCCAATTCATAGAGGTATCGAATTTATATTGTTCTTGCTGCTGGTGCTTTTAACGGGTGGAATATTTTTATTGCGTTGGCAAGTGTCGCCACTGGTTAACAGGCTGGTGCGATCCGAACGTGATGCGCGGGAAAACTATGATCATTTGCTGGCCAGTGATGCGCATATTCGCGTACTGACAGATGTATCACCGGTTGGGATATTCCGTGCGGATGATCAAGGCAACTGCATTTATGTCAATGAACGTTACTGTGAAATAACCGGCCTATCTATGCAGCAGGCCCTTGGTCAAGGATGGGCCCGTGCCCTGCATCCCGACGATAGCCAGCGTGTAATCGACGCTTGGAGCCAATCGGTGCGGGATAAGCTTCCGTTTAATATCGAGTGTCGATACCGTCAACCGGGGGGAGGGGTGGTATGGATACTTGCACAAACGACACGCGAGCTGAATGAGTCCGGCAAGATCAAAGGTTATATTGGAAGCATAACCGATATCACTGAGCGAAGGCGCGCCGAAGCAGAGCTCAAGACAAGCGAGGAGAAATACCGTTCGATTGTTACGGTCATGGCTGAAGGGATAGTGATTCAGCAACCCGATCAGGCTATTGTGGCGTGCAATCCCGGTGCGGAAAAAATACTCGGACTCAATGAGGATCAAATCATGGGGCGTACCTCGATTGATCCGCGCTGGCGTACTATTCATCCGGATGGTGCGCCGTTTCCTGGCGATACACATCCGGCGGTAATCACCTTGAAGACAGGTCAGCCGCAGATCGGTGTCATCATGGGAGTGTATCGTCCCGATGAGTCGTTGGTGTGGATATCGATAAACAGCCAACCCCTCATTCATCCCGGAGAGCAAAGACCCTATGCAGCGGTTACATCGTTTACCGATATTAGCGATCAACTTCGCGCGGAATCGGCACTGAAAAATAGCGAGGAGCGCTATCGTACTATTGTCGAATTAGCGCAAGAAGGTATCTGGCAGGTCGACGCCATTGGCCGTACCACCTTCGCGAATCGCAAAATGGAGGAGATACTCGGTTATACGGTAGCGGAGATGCAAGGTCAGTCTCTGTTCATGTTCATGGATGAGGAAAGCAGGAAGATTGCCGAGAAAAATATCGAGCGCCGCCGTCAAGGGGTGACGGAACAGCATGAATTCAAGTTTATCCGCAAGGATGGCGCCGAAGTATGGACCTTGTTGAATACCTGTCCGTTATTTGACGATCAGGGTCATTATACAGGTGCCTTTGCCATGGTGGCGGATATTAGTGAGCACAAGCGCTGGGAATCGGCGCTCATTCAGAGTGAAAAAAACTTCCGTTCTCTGATTGAGGATGCCAATGTCGGGGTCCTGGTCCATTATCAGGGTAAGCACGAATTCGCAAATTCCAAATTGCTCAATATGCTCGGCTATACTCTCGAGGAATTTCGAACCACTGCCATGAAGGATATCGTTCATGACTCTGAATTAGAAAAGGTGGCGACGCATTATCGAGCCCGCATGGAGGGTCGAGACGTACCTAACATCTATGACACCATACTTAAAACCAAAAGCGGTGATTCCATCGCGGTGGAATTAACCTCGACTAAAACAATTTGGGAAGGTAGGTCGGCCGGATTGGTATTGCTGCAAGATATAACCGATCGCTGGCAGGCAGTGGAGCAAATGCGCAAATTATCCAGCGCCGTTGAGCAGACCGCCGATTCTGTCATCATTACCGATCTGGAAGGCATAATTGAATACGTGAACCAGGGCTTCGAGCATGTCACCGGGTATCGGCGTGATGAAGCCGTGGGACAAACGCCTCGCCTTATCAAATCCGATCGGCAAAAGCCGGAATTCTATACGGCCTTGTGGATGAAGATTCGGGATGGCCAGGTATATAACGATGTCTTCATAAATCGCCGCAAAGATGGTTCGCTCTACTATGAAGAGAAAACCATCACGCCCCTTAAGGACGCCGAAGGCCGGATTACCCATTTTGTCTCGACAGGTAAGGATGTCACTGAGCGCATACAGATACAGGAGCGCCTCCAGTATATGGCGCAACATGACGCTCTTACCGATCTACCTAACCGTGTTTTGCTATTCGATCGCCTCAATCGGGCACTGGTGCGCGCCCGCCGTCACCGGCGCCTGTTGGCGGTTTTGTTTATCGATTTGGACCGTTTCAAGAACATCAATGACAGCCTTGGCCATGAGGCGGGTGATCAGTTGTTGCAGCAGCTTTCTGATCGATTGCGTGGCTGTGTGCGGGGTGATGACACGGTCGCACGCTTTGGCGGCGATGAATTTGTGATCTTGCTCGACGACGTGGCGCGAGATGGCGATGTTCATGAAGTTGCGCAGAAGGTTCTTGACGAATTGCTGTCGCCATTTATGGTCGAAAGTCAGCAGTTGTTTATCACCGCCAGTATCGGCGTGAGCCTCTATCCGAATGACGGTGATGACTCCAGTGCCCTACTTAGATACGCCGATGTTGCTATGTATCGCGCCAAGGAGATCGGCAAGAATACATACCAGTTTTATTCCGCCGAGATGAGTGCGCGTGCCTTCGAACGCTTGACCCTGGAGTCGAGTTTGAGGTGCGCACTTGAACGCAATGAGTTTCAGCTTTACTACCAACCGCAGGTCAATAGTATGAGCGGGGCGCTGGTGGGTGTCGAGGCATTGCTGCGTTGGAAGCATCCGGAATTAGGGATGGTTATGCCAGCGGAATTCATGCCGATGCTCGAGGAGACCGGGTTGATTGTCGCTGTCGGGGAGTGGGTATTGAAGACCGCATGCACACAATTGCGCGCCTGGCATGATGCCGGTTGGCCGTCGCTGCGTATCGCGGTAAATTTGTCCGCTCGTCAATTCGGAGCGAAGTCGCTAATTGCCACGGTAGAGGAGGCTCTTGCACTGATGGGTGGTGATCCGGCACAGCTCGAGCTTGAAATCACTGAAAGTGTTTTTATGCAACATGCAATGGTGACCGCCGATACCTTATCCGAGTTGTTCGCGATGGGTTGTCGGTTGGCGATCGATGATTTCGGTACCGGCTATTCTTCATTGGCGTACTTGAAACGGTTTCCGATCAATGTGCTAAAGATCGATCATTCCTTCGTTCGTGATATTTCCGATGATAAGGATGATAGGGAAATAGTGAGTACTATTATTGCCATGGCTCACAATCTGATGATTGAGGTGGTGGCCGAGGGCGTGGAAACCGAGACGCAAACTGCCTTTTTAAGGGCCTGCGGCTGTGATTTTATGCAAGGTTATTTATTCGGTAGACCGTTGCCTGCTGAAGAGATTGTGAGTCTTTTTTGAGGCCGGTCTTTTTTTCGGAATGACGCCGCGTGGACCTCGGCTGATAGTCGGAATTATCAGAGCATTTCTCTAAATAAATATTCCTGTATGCCATTGCGCAGTAATACCGACTTGACGACGTTAAATTGAGAAAAATATTTTTTTAAGTCCGTCTGGTTGAAGCGTGGCGCGGGGCGCGTTGCTTTCGTAGGCGGCTGATATGCTAGTCTGTCATCTGAGATGATTTTATACGGGATGGGTTGCGCCGACATATCCTTTTGCGAATAAACCAGCAGATAGATATATGCGCCGGGTTTCAACAGCGGCGCAAGCAGACCGATAAAGGCTTTGCACAGCTCGGGATTCAGATAATTGAAGATATCCCAAGCGATCACGACATCGATTGATCCGGGGCTTACTCCGGGAGTCCATTGTTCAAACCAATTTGCCAATGCCGCCTTGTCTTCGGCGCTATCCCCTCTGAAGGACGAAACCAATTCATGGGTGTCTTCGATAAACAGCCTGCAGCGAAATCGCGATAACACTTCCAGATTGGCGGCTCGAGCGGGACCTAGGTCAAGTATGACCCATTTGTGTTCATTGCTCATGATACCCATCAGCGATGCGAACACCGGGCAGTTGGTTTCCTGAATGCCCGACGGTGCTATTCTCGTCTCGAACTTTGCATGATTAACCAACATTGCATCAATACCCGCTGTAGCCCACACTCGCGCCGAATAACCAAATCCGAATTACCGCTGCATCGGAGGATTTATTTCAT
Source organism: uncultured Gammaproteobacteria bacterium (assembly GCA_963810615.1). Taxonomy (GTDB): domain Bacteria; phylum Pseudomonadota; class Gammaproteobacteria; order DRLM01; family DRLM01; genus JARRQJ01. The sequence goes on from CAWEOA010000008.1 coordinate 1,106,317, forward strand.
CGCGCCTTTGGCATCTATCGCCGCTTTGTCCGGCGTGTTCGGAGTCTTATCAAGCTTGAAGACAGAGGCGGTGTCGTTGCGCGCGGCGCCTGATTCGGCCTTTCTATAATCCATGTCCATGCTGCCTTTGAATCGCGCTCCGTCTTCCAGGCTGACGCGAGGTGCCGTAACGTTGCCGTTAACGTTACCGCTCTTTTTGATTACGACCTTTTCTTCGCCGTAAATGTCCCCTTTAAGGGTGCCTTCGACGGTGACGGTGAGCGCATAGATATTGGCGTTGATGTCGCCTTCCTGGCCGATGGTCAGATTGTTTTGCTTAAGGTTAATAGTGCCTTCCACGCGACCTTGAATCACCAGGTCCTCTTCGCCGGTGAGATCGCCTTTGATGTAGATGGAAGGTCCTATGGTGGCCAAGCCCGTGGAGCGCTCATATGAGGCTGCCTTAGGGGTGGCGACGGGGGCGCGTGTGCCCTCAACCTCTTTAGTATCAGTTGGTTTGCCGGTATTCCGCTTCAATGGATTCATGTCGAACATTGCCAATCTCCTTGGTTCTAGAGCCAATTCCCTTAAGGATGTGGTTCAGCGTAAAAAATTTGACGGTGTTGGAAATACACTCAGATATCGGCAATCTGCCGTGATATTTAAAGAATAGTTTTTACCAGCAAATCCTGCCAGTCGCAACACTTGGAACGGCAATCGATAAATGGCTTTAAATTTGTCGTCGAAAGACGACGGCAAGATAAGTTGCGGGGACCGTCGCCGGGGATTTTACCATGGGCTTAGTTTCCGCGATGTGCGGCGGAATTTTCCGAAGCTATCGCGTATGCAATCATGCCAGCTAGCTTTTGGGCGGGGGAATGCGCTATCGGCTTGTCTCCCCGAGGAGACAGCCCGGCGAGGCAAAAGCAAGCTCGAATGATTGCCGCGGCGCTCATGATGGATGTGGGGTGAGGAGCATGAAGCTGGGACGGCCTTGGGCGGTTCATTTTGTGCTTAGGCGCGTTTCTTCCTGACGTATTTTTTGGATGGATCGCTCGCCGGCTGCATTAACACCGATCGCAGATAGTAGCCGGTGTGGGAGGTATCTTGTTCGGCAACGTATTCCGGGGTGCCGGCGGTAAGAATCTCGCCGCCTTTTTCGCCGCCCTCGGGACCGAGATCGATGAGCCAATCGGCGGTCTTAATTACGTCGAGATTGTGTTCGATGATGACGATGGTATTGCCTTGATCGCGGAGCCGATGCAGGACGATCAACAGTTGCTGAATATCGTGAAAGTGCAGGCCGGTGGTCGGTTCATCGAGAATATAGAGCGTGCGGCCGGTGCCGCGCTTGGAAAGTTCCCGCGACAGTTTGACCCGTTGCGCTTCGCCGCCGGACAGCGTGGTGGCGTTCTGTCCCAGCTTGATGTAGGAGAGGCCGACATCCATCAAGGTCTGCAGTTTGTTCTTGACCATATGCACGGCATTGAAGAAGACCAGGGCATCTTCCACGGTCATATCCAGTATTTCAAAGATGCTCTTGCCTTTGTAATGGATCTCCAGGGTTTCCCGGTTGTAACGCTTACCCTTGCACACGTCGCAGGGTACGTAGATATCCGGGAGAAAATGCATTTCCACTTTGATGACGCCGTCGCCTTGGCAGGCTTCGCAGCGCCCGCCCTTGACGTTGAAGCTGAAGCGCCCCGGACCGTAGCCGCGTGAACGCGCCTCCTGAGTTCCGGCGAACAGTTCGCGGATGGGCGTGAACAAGCCGGTGTAGGTAGCGGGATTGGAGCGCGGCGTACGGCCGATGGGGCTCTGGTCGATGTTGATGACCTTGTCGAACTGATCGAGACCGATGATCTCGCGACAGGGGGCCGGTTCGTCGCTGCTGGCATCATAGAGGGTGCGCGCGGCATGGCGATAAAGGGTATCGTTGACCAGCGTGGATTTGCCCGAACCGGAGACGCCGGTGACACAGGTCATGAGTCCCACCGGAATATCGACATCGACATTCTTGAGGTTATTGCCCGCGGCGCCGCGCAGCTGCAATTGCCGCGCGGGGTCGTTGGCGGCGCGCCGCTCCGGCACGGCGATGCTCAATTCGCCCGAGAGGTATTTGCCGGTGAGGGAGGCGGGATTGGCGATGACTGACTGGGGCGTGCCCTGGGCGACGATGCGCCCGCCGTGAATGCCGGCGCCGGGGCCGATATCAACGACATGATCGGCGGCGCGGATGGCGTCCTCGTCATGCTCCACCACGATCACGGTGTTGCCCAGGTCGCGCAAGTGTTTCAAGGTGTCGAGCAGGCGTTGATTGTCGCGTTGGTGCAGGCCGATGGACGGTTCGTCCAGTACATACATCACGCCCACCAGGCCGGCGCCGATCTGGCTGGCCAGGCGGATGCGCTGTGCCTCGCCGCCGGACAGGGTGTCGGCGCTGCGGTTCAGGGTCAGATAATCCAGGCCGACGTTGACCAGAAAATTGAGCCGCTCGCAGATTTCCTTGAGGATCTTGCCGGCGATCTCGCCGCGGCGTCCCGGCAGGCTCAGCGTGCTGAACATCTGATGGGCACGGCTGATGGACATGTGCGTCACCTCCGGCAGGTTGTGGCCGGCAATGAATACGTAACGTGCCTCGCGACGCAGTCGCGTGCCTTGGCAATCGGGACAGGGTTGGGAGTTGAGATACTTTGACAGCTCCTCGCGGACGACATTCGATTCCGTTTCCCGATAGCGGCGCTGCATATTGGGAATGATGCCTTCGAAGGGATGGGCGCGCGTGATCTTGCCGCCACGCTCGTTCAAGTAGGTGAATTTTATTTCTTCATCGCCGCTGCCGTAGAGAATCACTTGTTGAATCTTGTCGGGCAATTCGGCGAAGGGAATCTCATCGTTAAAGCGATAGTGCTTGGCCAGCGATTGCAGTAATTGATAATAATAAACGTTGCGCCTGTCCCAGCCGCGCACCGCGCCGCCGGCGAGGCTCAGTTCGGTATTGGGAATGATGCGTTCCGGATCGAAAAATTGGCGCACGCCGAGACCGTCGCAACTGGGACAGGCGCCGACGGGATTGTTAAAGGAAAACAGGCGCGGCTCCAATTCCGCCACACTGTAACCGCATTGCGGACAGGCGAAACGCGCCGAGAACAGCAATTCCGCTTTTTCATCTAGCATCACTACCTTGACCAGGCCTTCGCCCATGCCCAACGCGGTCTCGAAGGAATCGGCCAAGCGCTGTTGGATATCCGCGCGTACCTTGAGTCGATCCACCACCACTTCGATGGTGTGCTTCTTGCGCAGATCCAGTTTGGGAGCGCTGTCGAGTTCCACTACCTCACCATCGATGCGGGCGCGCACATAGCCTTGACTGCGCAGCTCTTCGATGAGTTTGTGATACTCGCCTTTACGCTCCTGCACGACCGGCGCGAGCAGCATCAATTTGCTGCCTTCGGGCAGGGCCAACACCTGATCCACCATTTGGCTGACGGTTTGTGCGGCGAGCACCGTGCCGTGTTCCGGGCATTGCGGTTCGCCGGTGCGCGCGAACAGCAGGCGCAGATAGTCGTAGATCTCGGTGACCGTGCCTACGGTGGAACGCGGATTGTGCGAAGTGGATTTCTGTTCGATGGAAATGGCGGGGGATAGGCCCTCGATGTGATCGACGTCGGGTTTTTCCATAATGGACAGGAATTGCCGCGCATAGCTGGACAGCGACTCAACGTATCGGCGTTGACCTTCGGCATAGATGGTATCGAAGGCCAGAGAAGACTTGCCGGAGCCGGAGAGTCCGGTGATTACGATCAATTTATCGCGGGGCAGATCTAAGGAGATATTTTGCAAATTATGCGTGCGCGCGCCGCGAATATGAATATAATCCATCTTGAGTTTTCCGCTTGCAGAGTAACCTGTTAATATACCCGCCCCGAGTCTTCGTTAGCAAAAGCGAGTAGTAAATAGTGAATGACGCGAACATGACCCACACGGAAAGGCGCGCCGCCCTTTCCTTAGCCGCCATTTTTTCCACCAGAATGCTGGGGTTATTTATGATCCTGCCGGTGTTCGCTCTGTACACGGAGCACCTGAAAGGTTCTACCCATGCATTATTCGGTCTGGCGATCGGTATTTATGGATTGACCCAGGCGATATTGGGTATTCCCTTCGGAATGTTGTCCGATAAATACGGCCGCAAGCCGATCATAACCCTGGGATTGCTGATCTTCGCTGTCGGCAGTGTGGTGGCCGCCATGTCGGATACGATCTACGGTGTCATCCTTGGCCGGGCCTTGCAGGGCAGCGGTGCCATCGCCGCGGCCGTCATGGCCCTGGCCGCCGACCTGACCCGCGAGGAACACCGTATGAAGGCCATGGCCACCATCGGTGCCAGTATTGGTATGTCCTTCACCGTGGCCCTGGTACTGGGTCCGGTCCTCAACCACTGGATGGGCGGCGTGCCCGGCATCTTCTGGCTGACGGCGGTTCTGGCCCTGCTGGCCATCGCCGTCCTGCATCTGTGGGTGCCGACACCGGCCACCAGCCGCATTCACCACGATGCCGAGCCGGTGCTCGCCGATTTCGGGCCGGTGTTGAAAAACCCCAATTTGTTGCGCCTCAATTTCGGGGTGTTTGCCCTGCACCTGTTGCTCACCTCCACCTTCGTGGTGGTGCCTTTGGCGCTGCGCGACGATGCCCATTTGCCGACCGGCCAGCACTGGATCGTGTATCTGGTGGTGATGTTGATCGCCCTGGCCGTGATGATACCGTTCGTGATCATCGCCGAAAAACGCCGCAAGATGAAACAGGTGTTCGTCGGGGCGGTCGGGTTATTGATGATCGCCGAACTGGTGTTCATGTCCGAGCATCTGCATCTCGCCGGACTCATCGCCGGTTTGCTGCTGTTCTTTATCGCATTCAACCTCTTGGAGGCTACCCTGCCGTCCTTGATCGCCAAGATGGCGCCACCCGATAAAAAGGGGACGGCCATGGGGGTCTATTCCAGTTCCCAATTCCTGGGGGCCTTCTGCGGCGGCTCCCTGGGAGGCTGGTTGCTGGGGGCGGAAGGCATCACCTGGGTATTCGGCATGGGCATGGTGGCGGCGGCCCTGTGGTTGGGGGTGGCGGCGACCATGCGTCCCCCGCGCTACCTCAGCAGCCAGCTTTTGCAAGTGGGTAAGGTAAGCCAGGCCGAGGCCGGGATGCTGGTGGAGCGACTCCTCCAGGTGCCGGGGGTGGCGGAGGCGGTGGTGATTGTGGAAGAAGGCGTGGCCTATTTGAAGGTCGATAAGACCAAACTCGACCAGGATGCCCTGCGGACCTTTTCCGTGGCAGGATCATGAATGAAAAAGCGGCTGAACTAAGATAAGCTTTGGCTTTAGCCGGTGGCTGACAAAGCGAGGGTGCGAACATGGCAAGAGGCGTCAATAAAGTAATCTTGATCGGCAATCTGGGCAAGGACCCGGAAGTGCGGTATATGCCGAGCGGCGGGGCGGTAACCAATGTCACTATCGCGACCAGTGAGTCCTGGAAGGACAAGCAAAGCGGTGAACAGCAGGAACGCACCGAATGGCATAATGTGGTTTTTTTCAATCGCTTGGCGGAAATTGCCGGAGAGTATCTTAAGAAGGGCTCCAAGGTGTATGTAGAGGGCAGCCTCCGTACCCGCAAGTGGCAGGATAAAGAAGGCAAGGATCGCTATACCACGGAGATCGTTGCCGGCGAAATGCAAATGCTGGACAGCCGCGGCGGCGCGGGCGGCGGCGGTGCGCCGTCACAGCGTGATGAAAGCTCAGGCGGGTCCTGGCAAAAGGGACAGTCCGTTGCCGAGCCCGCCGGCGATTTTGATGATGACATTCCTTTTTAGCGGCCAGCCATAAGCCGTTAGCGATAAGCCAGGAGCTGCAAGCGCAATGCTTGTGGCTCTTTGCGTATTACAACAATAAGGGGCGGGCATGAATCTCCACGAATTCCAGGCAAAGCAATTATTCGCATCCTATGGGATCCCGATACCGCGCGGTGGCGCGGCGGAGAGCATGGAGCAGGCGCGGGCCATCGTCAGTCATTTGGGTGATGAACGCTGGGTGGTGAAGGCCCAGATTCACGCCGGTGGTCGCGGCAAGGCCGGCGGAGTGAAGATCGTGGAAGGCCTCCCGGAGTTGGAGAAAACCGTTACGGCCATGCTCGGTTCACGACTGGTGACCCATCAAACGGCACCGTCCGGACTGCCAATCACCTATGTGTTGATCGAGCCGGTCTCGCAAGTGGAGAGGGAACTCTATCTGGGTGCCGTCATCGACCGAGCCCGCGAGCGGGTGGTGTTCATGGCCTCGGCCATGGGCGGCATGGATATCGAGCAGGTGGCCGCTACCCAGCCCGAAAAGATCCTCACCCTGGCCATCGATCCGGTGGTGGGTCTGCAGCCCTTTGAATGGCGGCAGGTGGGTTTTACCCTGGGACTGGACATGAAGCAGTTTCCGGCGCTCAGCAAAGTGATGAGCGGTCTGTATCGCCTTTTCATGGAACAGGATGCCAGTCTGGTGGAGATCAATCCCTTGGTGATCACCAAAGAGGGTGAACTGGTGGCGGTCGACGCCAAGATCAATCTTGATGATAACGCCCTGTTTCGCCATCCCGACCTGCTGGGCTTGAAGGATCCTACCCAGGAAAACGAAAAAGAACTCATCGCCCAGCAGCACGAACTCAATTACATACCCCTCGAGGGCAGCATCGCCTGCATGGTGAACGGCGCCGGTCTGGCCATGGCCACCATGGATATCATCAAACTGCACGGCGGCGAACCGGCCAATTTCCTGGACGTGGGCGGCGGCACCACCGCGGAACGAGTGGCCGAGGCCTTTAAGCTGATCCTCTCCGACGAGAAGGTAAAGGCGGTATTGGTGAATATCTTCGGCGGCATTGTCCGCTGCGATCTCATTGCCGAAGGCATTATCAAGGCCATCGATGAAGTCCATGTGACGGTGCCGGTGGTGGTGCGTTTGGAGGGCACCAACGTCGAGCAGGGCAAGACCATGTTGCGTAACAGCGGTCTGGCCATTACCACTGCGGAGGGACTTACCGATGCGGCGCAGAAAGTGGTGAAGCTGGCGGCGGGAGGCGGGCACTGATGGCGATCTTGGTGAATAAGACCACGCGGGTGATCTGTCAGGGCTTCACCGGCAAACAGGGGACCTTCCATTCCCAGCAGGCCTTGGATTATGGTACCCAGCTGGTGGGCGGCGTGACGCCGGGCAAGGGGGGGCAGACCCATCTCGGCCTGCCGGTTTTCGACACGGTGCGCGATGCCGTCATGGTGACGGAGGCGGATGCCTCGATGATCTATGTCCCGGCCGCCCATGCCGTGGACGCCATCCTCGAGGCGGCGGATGCGGGGATCAAGATCATCGTCTGCATCACCGAGGGCATCCCGGTCATCGACATGCTCAAGGTGAAAGCGGTTTTGAAATCCTCCGACGCCCGCCTGATCGGTCCCAATTGCCCCGGCATCATCACGCCGGGAGAGTGCAAGATCGGTATCATGCCCGGGGCAATCCATAAGCCGGGTTCCATCGGCATCGTCTCGCGTTCCGGCACCCTGACCTATGAGGCGGTCTTCCAGACCACGCAAAACGGCATGGGACAGAGCACCTGCGTGGGCATCGGCGGCGACCCTATTCAAGGCACCAATTTTGTAGAGTGTCTTGAACTGTTCGAACAGGATCGTAAAACCAAGGGCATTATCATGGTCGGCGAGATTGGCGGTACCGCCGAGGAAGAGGCGGCGGAATACATTCGCAGTCAGGTCCGCAAACCGGTGGTGGCCTACATCGCCGGTGTTACCGCGCCGCCCGGTAAACGCATGGGCCATGCCGGTGCCATCATCGCCGGCGGTAAGGGCTCCGCCGGGGACAAGATCGCGGCTCTGGAAGCGGCGGGGGTCAGCGTGGCCCGTTCACCGGCCGAGATCGGTGCCAAGATGTTGGAGTTCTTCACCGGCTGAAAACAATGGGCGAAAACGGCTACAAGTATAGTGATACACACGATTACCCAAGGGCGTCTTGCCCGTTTTTCGTTACATCTTCCCTGAAGCGTACGCTATGACTGATCGGCTGCGGATAGCACTGGCCCAGCTCAATATGCTGGTGGGTGATGTGGCCGGCAATGTGATAAAGATTGCCGACGCCATCGCGCGGGCGCGTGACGAGTTGCAGGCGGATGTCATTGTCCTGCCCGAGTTGACACTCAGCGCGTATCCGCCGGAGGATTTGCTGTTGCGTCCGGGTCTGCATCGCCAAGTCCTGCGCGGCCTGGAGACCTTGAAGCGCGCAGTGAGGGGCATCGATGTAGTGGTCGGCTATCCTGACCCCGGCCCCGAAGGCTTGTTCAACAGCGCCTCCTTGATTCGCGATGGTGCGATTGTTGCCACCTATCATAAACAGCACCTCCCCAATTACAGCGTCTTCGACGAGAAGCGCTACTTCCAAGCGGGCCGCGAAGCGGTGGTGGTGGACATCCGGGGCGTGCCCGTTGCGCTCACTATCTGCGAGGATCTATGGCAGCCCGGTCCGATGCTGCAGGCGCAAGCCGCGGGCGCACGCATGATGCTCAATCTCAATGCCTCGCCTTTTCATGCCTTCAAGGGCGGGGAGCGCGAGGCGGTGCTGCGCCAGCGGCTGGCGGAGGCGCCCATGCCTATCGTCTATGTAAATCAGGTGGGCGGTCAGGACGAATTGGTGTTCGACGGCGAGTCCTTCGTCATGGCGGCCGATGGCAGTGTCGTGATGCGCGGCCGGCCGTTCGTGGAAGAGCTGTACACCGTCGACTTCGAGATCGGTGCCGCCGGGGTGAAGCCGCTGCCCGGCGTGATGTATGAACACCCGGCGCAGGCGGAGAGTGTGTACCGCGCCCTGGTGTTGGGGGTGCGTGATTATATCGGGAAAAACGGTTTTCAAGGGGCGGTGATCGGCCTGTCGGGCGGTGTGGATTCCGCGCTGACTCTGGCCATTGCCGTGGATGCCCTCGGCGCCGAGCGGGTCGAGGCGGTGATGATGCCGTCGCGCTACACCGCCGCCATGAGCCTCGAAGACGCGCAAGCCGAGGCGGATACCCTGGGGGTGGAGTATCATGTCATCCCCATCGAGCCGGCGTTTCAGGCCTTTCTCGACAGCCTCAAGCACGAGTTCGCCGGGACCGAGGAAGATACCACCGAGGAAAACATTCAGGCCCGCTGCCGCGGTGTCATCCTCATGGCCATCTCTAATAAGAAGCGCAAGATCCTGCTGACCACCGGCAACAAGAGTGAGATGGCGGTGGGCTATGCCACCCTGTATGGCGATATGGCCGGCGGCTATGCACCGATCAAGGATCTGCCCAAGACCATGGTGTATGCCCTGGCGCGTTATCGCAACGCGGTGGCGCCGGTGATACCGCAGCGGGTGTTGGAACGACCGCCGTCGGCGGAACTGAAACCGGATCAAAAAGATCAGGACAGCCTGCCGCCGTATGACATTTTGGATCCCATTCTGGAAATGTATGTCGAGCAGGACAAGTCGACGGAGGAGATTGTCGCGGCGGGCTTCGATGCGGCAACGGTAATGCGGATTGTGGCCATGGTTAACCGCAATGAATACAAGCGTCGTCAGGCACCGCCGGGAGTGAGGGTGACGCGGCGCGCGTTCGGCCGCGACCGCCGCTATCCCATTACGTCCGGATATCGTAATCAAGCACAGCTTGCGGATTAAAGTGCCGGGAAAGCCCGTTGATTTATATATCCTTAGCGAGTGTGGTAATTTAAGCTGAAAGAATGGTGACGAGGGCGGTGCTTACGCACAAGAGCGCAACGCCGGGTATTATTGTCGGAGAAGGGATGAACTAATGAAAAAAGTCGAAGCGATCATCAAGCCGTTTAAACTCGACGATGTGCGCGAAGCGCTCTCCGAGATCGGAGTGACCGGCATGACGGTGGTGGAAGTGAAGGGCTTTGGGCGGCAAAAAGGGCATACTGAGTTGTATCGCGGCGCCGAATATGTGGTGGATTTTCTGCCCAAGGTGAAGATCGAGGCGGTCCTGCAGGACGATGACGTCGATCGCGCAGTGGAAGCCATTGCCCAAGCTGCCCGTACCGGCAAGATCGGCGACGGTAAGATCTTCATTACCACAGTAGAACGGGTCTTGCGTATCCGTACCGGCGAAGAAGGTAACGACGCCATCTAAGGCCTGTTAGCGCTATCCGTTGTGTAAGGAAAGCGGCTTGTCCGAGAGGGTTCCCGGCGGAGCGGTGCACACGTCACCATGACGTCCTGTTCGTCAGCGGCTCGACACTTTCGTTTTGTCGCGGTCGGGAAAGTTGAGTTTCAATACGCGGCGCGCATCATCCGCCAACTTGGGCATTCCCAAGTGGTCGTAGGCCCTGGCCATGAGCGCCAAGGCATCGGGGATCGAAGGGGTACGATCATAATGGTCCACGACGTATTTGGCGCGGTTGGCCGCTGCGGCGTAGGCGCCTTTCTGCATATAGAAGCTTGCGGTGTACATCTCGCCTCGGGCCAGGGCATTGCGTAGATAGATGATGCGTTGCACGGCGTCGGCTGCGTAAGGGCTGTTGGGGTAGCGCTGAGTCAGTTCCAGGAACGATTGCATGGACTCGCGCACGGTGCGCGGATCACGTTGCGCCATGTCCAGCGAGAATCGCTTCTCGAGGAATTCGGGTTTGGGAAATCGTGCCAGCCCCTTGAGGTAATAGGCATAATCAACGCGCGCATGGCGTGGATAGAGCTTGATGAACTGGTCTGCGGCGGCGATGGCGGAATCCGGTTCGTCGTATTTGTAATAGGCGTAGGCGATATCCAGTTGCGCCTGTTGGGCATAGGGGCCGAAGGGATGATGGGAAATCAAACCCTCGAAGCGATCCACGGCCAGTTTGAAATCACCCGAGTCCATGGCCTTTTTAGCCATGGAATAATACTGTTCGGCGGACCATTTTTCCGGATTGTCATCAGGATTGTGAAAAAAGGCACAGGCGGATAGCGACAGGCTTAGGAAAACGAAGACTACTAGACGGTACATGGTCGTGGCTGTGAATCCTGTTTCATGAATTGATTGCAATATTCCCTATTCTCAATTCTTTCCCTTGAGTGCGGAAAACTCGGTTGTAGCGGGTAGAAGAATCCGGGGCAATATCGGAAATTATGGATTATGTCCAATGGTTGGGCATTATACTTGTCTTTTTGTCATCAGGGTATGCATTAAGTAGTGAGCACCGAGCAGAGCAATACCCAGCACCTGGCGGCCGTCGTTCCGGCCGACGCGGCGGGTCAGCGCCTGGATCAGGTGTTGGCGGCGTTATTTCCGGATTTTTCCCGAACCCGCTTGCAGCAATGGCTGCGTGCCGGCCATGTGAGTGTGGACGGGCGTTCGCTGCGTGCGCGCGATAAGGTTTGGGGGGGCGAGCATATTAGCGTGACTGCGATGGTGGAAGTGGAGGTGCCATGGCAGGGAGAGGCCATGGCCCTCGAAATCCTCTATGAAGACAGTGCACTCATCGTGATCAATAAGCCGCCGGGTCTGGTAGTGCATCCCGGCGCCGGGAATCGCGAGGGGACCTTGGTAAACGCCTTGTTGCATCATGCGCCGGAGTTGGCCAATGTGCCCCGCGCCGGGGTGGTGCATAGACTGGACAAGGATACCAGCGGGTTATTGGTGGTGGCGCGAACCCTGGCGGCGCACACGCATTTAGTCGCGCAACTGCAGGCGCGGTCGGTGAAACGCGAATATTTCGCTATCGTCGTCGGGGTAATGACCGCCGGCGGCACCATCGAGGCGCCTGTCGGCCGCCATCCCAGCGAGCGTACGCGCATGGCCGTAGTCCATAGCGGGCGTGAGGCCGTCACTCATTACCGGGTGCTGGAGCGTTTTCGCGGTCATACCTATTTGAGGGTCAATCTGGAGACCGGACGCACTCATCAGATTCGGGTACATATGGCTCACCTGCATTACCCCTTGGTGGGCGATCCGACCTACGGTGGCCGTCTACGCTTGCCTGCCGACAGCAGTAGTGCACTGCAGGAGGCGTTACGCCACTTCAAACGCCAGGCATTGCATGCCGGAGTCTTGGGCTTGATCCATCCCGAGAGCGGTGCGGCATTGCAGTGGGAGGCGCCGCTGCCGGGCGATATGCAACAACTGCTGGAGGCCTTGCGTAGCGATGCCGAGTCCGAAGCTTGATGGTGGACAGCGGGGCTGGCTGATGCCCGAATGGCCCGCGCCGACCTGGGTGCATGCCTGTACCACGACCCGGGGCGGTGGCATCAGTGAAGGTAGCTTTGCTTCCCTGAATTTGGCGGAGCACGTGGGTGACGATGTCGCCTGCGTGACGGAGAATCGCCGTCGTTTGCTGGAGGCACTGCATTTGCCTGCCATGCCGTTGTGGCTGCAGCAAGTGCATGGGACGGTAGTGGTGGACGCCGCCACCGTCAAAGCGGATTGCGAAGCCGATGCCGGTTTTGCTATGCGCCCGGGGATAGTGTGTGCCGTGCTCACCGCCGATTGTTTGCCGCTGTTGCTGTGCGACGGTGGGGGTACGCGCGTGGCCGCGGTGCACGCGGGTTGGCGGGGTTTGTTCGCCGGTGTCGTGGAAAACGGTGTGCGTGCCATGCAGCGTCCCGGCAGCCAATTGCTGGCGTGGTTGGGCCCTGCCATTGGACCCAAGGCCTTCGAGGTAGGTGAGGAGGTGCGGGACGCGTTTATAGCCGAGGATCCGCAAGCCGCCAGCGCTTTCGCACCCTCGCCGGGGGGGCGTTGGTTGGCGGATATCTATTTGTTGGCGCGACAGCGTCTGGCTCGCGTGCAGGTCACGGCGGTATACGGCGGCCATTGGTGCACGGTAAGCGACGCGGCGCGATTTTACTCCTACCGGCGGGACGGGGTGACCGGTCGCATGGCCAGCCTGATTTGGCTGGATGCCCCACGTGGGTGAATTGCGTGCAAGCGTTACTTTAAGTTTGTTTGATACGTCGCTAAGGCTCTGAATCATCATCGTTGGCTGCTTGGATGGCGGTTGGTTTCGCGCTAGCGATTTTATATTGCAGACAACTTGCTACATTGAGAAGATAAACTAATTGCTAATAGGTGGCCGCGGAGGAGAGACCATGATGAAACGCTGGTATATGTTGACGGTGGTGGGGCAGGACCGCCCGGGTATCGTCGCCCATGTGACCGCAGCGCTTTATGAGGGCGGCTGTAACCTGGGCGAGGCCTCTATGATGCGGCTGGGGGGCAATTTTACCATCATGCTCATGGTCCAGTACGAAGGTAGCCTGAAATCTTTGGAGCAGATTCTGGGGCCCGTGATCGAGTCTTTAGATCTTCATATGCATCTCGATCAGATCGAGGGCCATTTACACGAGCATGTCGTCCCCGATGTGCGCATTTCCGTGTTTGGCGCCGATCGCGCCGGTATTGTTGCCAAGGTTACCAATGTGTTGTCGGGAGCGGGCTTGCATATCCTAAATCTGGAATCGGATGTAGGAGGGACTTCGGAGCAACCTATCTACATTATGCATCTCGAGGGACAGGCTCGGGAAGGTCTCGAGGCCTTGCGTTCGGCCCTGGATGTGATGAAGGTGGGTGACGGTATTGAAGCCAAGCTCCATCCCATCGAAACCATGGTGGGATAATGCATGGCGGTGTTGGAAATACTCACTTATCCAGATCCACGTCTCGAAGAGATTGCTCAGACCGTGGAGCACTTTGATGACGAATTGCGGGCCTTCGTAGCCGATCTTGAGGAAACCCGACTCGCGGGTCCCGGCGCGGTAGGCATAGCGGCACCTCAAGTAGGCAGAAACCAGCGCATCGTGATCGTCGATATCTCGGCTAAGCCTAAGAATCCCAACCATGGTCACCTGGTGTTGATCAACCCGGAAATCACCGAGTGGGACGGGCTCGCAGTGGGGCGGGAAGGATGTCTGTCTGTTCCCGATTTTACCGGGAATGTCATACGTGCCGAACGGATCACCCTGGAGGCGATAAACGAACGGGGTGAGACGCAGCAATATTTCTGTGAAGGCTTTGAAGCCCGTGCCATCCAGCATGAGATTGATCATCTTGACGGTTTGTTGTTCCTTGACAGGTTGGTAAGCCGGCGTAATGATCTGTTCCGCAGAAAAGTCTATAAGTAATCAATGCCTTCCAGATGACTGGAATTCATCTCTGCCACTTCCGTTAAGTCATTGCGAACCTCATTGCCGATATGGGTGTCGAAACATGGGATTTATATGTGAGGAGGTGAGGTGCGGATCCATTCGGTGGTGACTGTGGGAACAATATACCGGTGGATACAAGGAGCTGATGTTCCACTAGTTGCGGCCTTGAGCCTTTATTGATGGTTAGGAATGGGGCAATTTTTCCCCTGCCGGGGTGGGAGGCGATTGATCAATTTTCTTTGTTATAGTTAGATATTACGAATATTGATTAACTTGTTATGTCCACATTCAGACATCACTTCTCTTAAATTAAATACCTCCGCTGTGAACTTTGACGGTCACCCATGACAGGTGAACTCATTGATGCCGATGGGTTATCCAGTTTCATGGAGGGCTGGGCCGGAGGTCTGCGGGTACATTGTGCAGCTCTCCGGTCGATACTTGATAAAGCTTTATGATTTTCTGTGAATAAAATGCCTAAGAAAGAAGAATTAATGGTCGCCAGAGGTTTTTTTATCGCACTTTTTTGTCTTTTTGCAAGTTGTGCGGCCATGGCGGCGGATCCGATCAGTGTACCGCCCAGTGCTACTCCGGGGGCGGTCGAGCCTGATCGTATGAAGCCTCCACCCAAGCGTGAGGACGAATATTATCTGTTTGATTTGATTCCCTCTCCTGGAAAGGCACCGAAGGGCGACGAGGGAGAGAAGACATATGTGCGGACGATTGTGTTGCAGGGTGTGGTCGATCACCCCAAGGCGAAGCTTTATCTCCGTGATGTGCGGAAATTAGTTGAAAAATATCGTGCTCTTAACACGAATTTCGACGAAGAGAACGCTGCTGCTAAAACGCTGCCGGGCGCTGCTGTCACAGGGGCGGCGTCGCATGATCCTCATACCGTACTGCTGGATTCACATTTAAACCTTGGGCAATTAGAGGCTATTGCCGGGGATATAACCAATTATTACCGAAAGAAGGGCTATATCTTGGCCCAGGCCTATGTCCCGGAACAGAAGGTCATCAACGGTGCGGTGACCGTAAGAGTGCTGGAGGGCAAATTGGGCCGCGTCCTTGTGGAAGATAACAAAATGTATGGGCGCAGGGTGCTGCTCAAACCGTTTAGAGGCGAAATCGGGCAGCCGGTTTATAAACCCGCCGTAGAGGGTGCCCTATTACATCTGACTGATTATCCAGGGTTATCGATATTCGGCGTATTTAAACCGGGGGGCGAGGTTGGTGCAACGGATCTGGTTTTGAAGGTAAAAGACGAAAAGCGGATGAATTTCGATTTTCAGATGGATAACTTTGGATCCAAGTTCACCGGTAAATATCGATTACGGGGTGATTTTTCAGTAAATAATTTGACGGGTGTAGCCGACACAGTAAACGGCAGTGTGCTGCAGACCCTTGACCCAAGTAATGGAATATACGGTGCTTTGAGCTATGAGCGGCCTCTTAATGATGTGCGGGACTCAATCGGTCTTGGATATAGCCAAAACACCTACGATATCGGTGGTGAGCTTGCTGCGAGCGGAATATCTGGGGCCAGTGAGATTGCGAATGTGTTTTGGCACCGGTCATTCCAGCGTGCGATCAGCTTTAACAGCAACGGTCGAGTGGGCCTCTACCGCAAGGTGGCTACTTTGAGCGCGCCCATAGGCACTACGGATAAACTGGCCGTATTTTCGGCCGAATATAGCTTTAATTCGTTAAGTGCTGATTTCAAAAGGGTTAATGTAGGTTTGGTACGGTTCAGTCAAGGGGTGGGTGGGTTTCTGGGGGCCATGGCTGGGAGTAATGATCAGACCGCAAGCCGCCAAGGCGGGTCAGGTGATCACGCGGGTGGCAATTTTAGCAAGCTGGAATTCCGTTATGACCATGTGCGCAGGTTTACGGCCAATCAGACTTTGTTGGCTACGCTAAGTGGCCAATATTCCAACGATTTGTTGACATCCATGGAGCAGATGCCCTTAGGCGGGCCAACTAGTGTCCGTGCCTACCCGATATCCGAATATCTCGTCGATAGTGGGTATTTTGCTTCTCTGGAGTGGAGCGTAAGAGCGCCCGGTTTTGCCTCTAGGCCCGCGTTTGGGCATTACACATGGGGGCAACTCTTTCAAGTTGCTGTATTTGCTGATATTGCTGGTGGCGTCATAAATGATCCACTTCCTACGGACCACTCTTCCGTAAGTATCAGTGGCGTGGGGGCCGGGTTACGCTTCAATTCTGCAAGCTTTTCCGGGCGCTTGGATGTGGCCAAGCCGGTGACGGGCGTGAGTGGGCAAAATGTAAAGGACTTACAGGCTTACATCAATATTATCTATAAGATTTAGCTGTGTCGTGACGGAACGACCGGGGGTCATAATGGGACTTACTACTCAGTAATTAGAAAAATCTGGGCAGCCAACAAGTTTTTGCCGATCGGCGAGCCACGATGGATTGTGTATGCAAAATGGCTGGCCAGCTTAAGTTCCGGTGCTCGCCAGGGGAAATAATTTAATGTAAACAGTATTTTGCAGTATAATTCTTGCGCGTTACATTCAGAGGTGCGCGCTGCAAAGTATCCAGCATGCGAGGCCGAGGGCAGTGGAATAACCAGTAAGCCCATATGAGCAGCCCGCTCATCGGCAAATAGTCTTTATTTGTAGGAGTGCCATTTGTCTGTATTACGGCGTGTAGCACGGGCTGGGGTACGAATTGTTGCCTTAGCCATCTACTTGATTCCTGTGCCAAATTCGTTTGCCGCACCGGAAGGTGGCGTCGTGGTTGGCGGTCAAGGTGCTATTGCCCAGGTTAATGCAAACACCACGGTCGTCACGCAGAACACCCCATCGATGGCCGTCAATTGGGATCGTTTCAACCTCAGCGCCGATGATCTCGTCCGATTTAAACAGCCTTCAGCCAGCGCTTCCGTCCTAAATCGCATTCTGGATCAAAACCCTAGCCAGATATTTGGTCAAATTGATGCCAACGGCCGGGTGTTTTTGATCAACCCCAGCGGCATCCTTTTCGGCAAAACCGCCAGTGTGAATGTGGGCAGCTTGGTTGCAAGCAGCCTTGCGCTCGATACCGACGCCTTTATGCGGGGCGATTACAGTTTGTACGCCCCCAACGGTAGCGAGCCCGGGGCGGTGATTAACCGCGGCCTCATTCGGGCTGCCACTGGCGGGTCTGTGAGTCTGGTGGGCGGCACGGCCAGCAATGAGGGTGTTATCTCGGCGGATATGGGCTACGTGAACCTCGCCGCCGGTCGCAAGGCGGTTCTGGACTTCACCGGTGACGGTCTCATCCGCTTCCAGGTCGACGGCCCCGTCGAAACGAACAAGGATGGTGTGCAGGCCGCGGTCAACAACAGCGGGCAGATAAATGCTGATGGAGGTCAGGTATTGCTATCAGGGGCTGCGGCCCAAGATGTATTCAGCCGGGTGGTAAATAACGACGGGATTATCAAGGCCGGCCGGATAGAAAATAAGGGTGGAGTTATCAGCTTGGTGGGCACGGGGGGGGCTGTCTCCAACGGCGGGACGCTCGATGCCAGTTCCAGCGATGGAAAGGGCGGCGATATCGATGTTCTGGGTGACCAAGTTACCCTCGGCAGTAATTCACGCGTCGACGCGTCCGGTTTGACCGGCGGCGGCAACATCCGCATCGGCGGCGATTTCCACGGTAACAATCCTGATATTCAAAATGCCCGGCATACTTATGTGGCCGATGGGGCCGAGATCACTGCCAACGCTGTTAGCGACGGCGATGGTGGCAAGGTTGCCGTGTGGTCGGATGGTGCGACTGAATTCCACGGTCACATCAGTGCGCAGGGTGGAGCGAATTCGGGGAACGGCGGATACGCGGAAGTCTCCGGCAAGGAGCATCTTGCCTTAACGGGCCACGCCGACTTAACTGCGCCGCATGGCGATGCCGGGACCCTGTTGGTAGATCCGGGCACAGTCAATATCTGTCATCTCGGGGCTTCTTGCGCAACCCCGCAAACTGGTGCTGATACCTTCTCTGATGACTACATTAATACCCAGTTAAGTACCTCCAATTTGGCAATCGCCACTTCCGGCGCCACGGGCACCAATGGCGCCGCTGAAGACATTAGCTTTATAGATCCTACGATCAACATCTCTTGGAGCAATACCAATACTTTTACCTTGAACGCGGGGCAGAATATCACCCTGGATGGCACCATCACCGATAATGGCGCCAACGGCTCGTTCCTGATTAACGGTGGAATATTAGGCGGAGGCGGCATCATCTCTCTGGGGAACGCCAATTTAACCGTTGGTACTGTAACGGTGACCGGCGGTACCGGGTCCGATACTCTTGTAGGTCTGAATAGTGCCAGTACTTGGGCTATCACCGGAGCAGATAGCGGATCTATATCTAGCGCTAACATTTCGTTTTCTGGCATTGAAAATCTAACTGGTGGCACTAACACCGACAGCTTCACGCTAGCGGGCGGTACCTTGAGTGGTGCGATCGACGGTGGCCTGACCGGCGTGAACACTCTGATTGCGGATAACGTGGCCAACACCTGGAGCATCAGCGGTGCGGACACCGGTACGGTGACCGGCATCACCGGGACCTTCAGCAATATCGCCAACCTGACGGGCGGTAGCAACGACGACGCGTTCACTATCGGTGCGAGCGGCAGCGTGAGCGGGCTGATCGACGGCGGCGCGCAAGTGGGCAGCGACACGCTGGATTACTCGGCGGTGACGGCGGCGGTGACGACGAAGATCGGCACGAACTTCACCAACATTGAGAGTGTGACGGGTGACGGGAGCAACGACACCCTGGTGGGCGCCGACGTGGCGAGCACTTGGTCGATCACGGGCGCGAATGCCGGAACGGTAGGCGGTGTGGCCTTTAGCGGCTTCAGCAACCTGACGGGCGGTACCAACAACGACGGCTTCACCCTCAGCGGCGGCACATTGAGCGGTGCGCTCAACGGTGGTACGGGCACCAACACCTTGATCGGCGACAATGTTGCGAATAGCTGGACCATCACTGGCACGGACGCGGGCACGGTGACCGGCATCACCGGGGGCTTCACCAATATCGGCAACCTTACCGGCGGTACCGGCACCGACAGCTTCATGCTCAGTGGCGGCACACTGAGTGGTGCGATCGACGGTGGCCTGACCGGCGTGAACACTCTGATTGCGGACAACGTCGCCAACACCTGGAGCATTACCGGTGCTGATGCCGGTACGGTAACGGGTATCGGTAGCTTCACCAACATCGGTAATCTGACCGGCGGTGCGGGCGATGACAGCTTCGTGATTGCCGACGCAGGCAGCTTAACGGGCAGTATTGCCGGCGGCGGCCAGACCACGAGCGACACCTTGAACCTGAGCGCCAAGCTCGGCGCGGTGTCGATCAATCAACAGACCAGTACCGCGACGGGCATCGCCGGCACCTTCGGCGGCATCGAAGCGGTAGTGGGTAACGGGGTGAACGCCACGCTGACCGGTGCGGATGCGGGCGAGACCTTCAATGTAACGGCAGCCGATGCCGGTACGGCGGGAACGCTGGCCTTCAGCGGTGTGGGCAACCTCGTCGGCGGCACCGGCACCGACAGCTTCGCTCTCAGCGGCGGGACCTTGAGCGGCTCGATCGACGGTGGCCTGACCGGCGTGAACACGCTGACCGCAGACAACGTGGCCAACACCTGGACGATCAGCGGCGCGGACACTGGTACGGTCACGGGCATCGGCGGGACCTTCAGCCACATCGCCAACCTGACGGGCGGCAGCAACGACGACGCGTTTACGGTGGGCGCGAGCGGCAGCGTGAGCGGGTTGATCGACGGCGGTACCCAGTCAGCGGGTGACACGCTGGATTACTCGGCGGTGACGGCGGCGGTGACGACGAAGATCGGCACGAACTTCACCAACATCGAGGCGGTGACGGGTGATGGGATCAACGACACCCTGGTGGGCGCCGACGTAGCGAACACCTGGACGGTCACCGGTGCGAATGCCGGAACGGTCGGCGGTGTGGCGTTCAACGGCTTCAGCAACCTGACGGGTGGCACCAACACCGACAGCTTTACCTTGTCAGGTGGCACATTGAGTGGTGCGATTGATGGTGGTCTCACCGGCGTCAATACGCTGATTGCGGACAACGTCGCCAACACCTGGACGATCACCGGCGCTGATGCCGGTACGGTAACGGGTATCGGTAGCTTCACCAACATCGCTAATCTGACGGGCGGCACGGGCGATGACAGCTTCGTAATTGCCGATGCCGGTAGCTTAACGGGCAGTATTGCCGGCGGTGGCCAGACCACGAGCGACACCTTGAACCTGAGCGCCAAGCTGGGCGCGGTGTCGATCAATCAACAGACCAGTACCGCGACGGGCATCGCCGGCACCTTTGGCGGCATCGAAGCGGTAGTGGGTAACGGGGTGAACGCCACCCTGACCGGTGTGGATGCGGGCGAGACCTTCAATGTTACCGGTGGCGACAGTGGTACGGCCGGGAGCTTGGCCTTCAGCGGTGTGGGCAACCTCACCGGTGGTGCGGGCGATGACAGCTTCGTGATTGCCGACGCCGGCAGCTTGACGGGCAGCATTGCCGGCGGCGGCCAGAGCACGAGTGACATGCTGAATCTCAGCGCCAAGCTCGGCGCGGTGTCGATCAATCAACAGACCAGTACCGCGACGGGCATCGCCGGCACCTTTGGCGGCATCGAAGCGGTAGTGGGTAACGGGGTGAACGCCACGCTGACCGGTGTGGATGCGGGCGAGACCTTCAATGTTACCGGTGGCGACAGTGGTACGGCCGGGAGCTTGGCCTTCAGCGGTGTGGGCAACCTCACCGGCGGTGCAG